>CAVZZO010000001.1:0-2365665 GCA_963779755.1 uncultured Gemmatimonadales bacterium | reverse complement strand
TGTTAGGCGCCGCGGATTCATATACTAAGTGCAACAACGGAAGGCGACGAAAGCGGTGATCTGACAGCAAGTAGACTTCTCTGTCCGCCAAGACAAGGAAGCCGACCATGAACTACCGCCAGATCACCGCCGCTGAACGGTACACCCTCGGCCTGCTTCGCCGACAGGGGCTGACGGCGGCAGCCATCGCGCGCCTCCTCGGTCGCCACCGCAGCACCATCGGCCGCGAGGTCCGGCGCAACCGCACCCACCACGACGGGGGCTACCGCCCCCAGCTCGCCGACTGGTACGCGCGGGGCCGGCGGAGCCACTCGCGCCGCAACACCCGGTTCACCGCCACGGATTGGGCGGAGGTGGAACGCCTGGTGCGCGAGGACTGGAGCCCCGAACAGATCGCCGGCCGCCTCGCCGCGGACGGACACCTCGCCATCAGTTTCCACCTCGGGGAGGGTTTGAACCCCTCGCCTTTAGGCGAAGAGAAGGTCCGTGTAACTTGGTCGTGTGCGAAACTATCGGATTGGAGCGCACACGAAGACGGACCTGTCGGTGCACTTGGTGTGGGTTCCGAGGTATCGGAAGCCGGTGCTGACAGGGGACTTGGCCATTCGTGTGCGCGACCTGATCCGGCGAATCGCGATGGAGCATGAACTCGAGATCCTGTCGGGCAAGGTGGCACGCGACCATGTTCACGTCTTGGTCGGGTACCGCCCGACCCAACGGGTAAGTCAAATAGCCCAATGGTTTAAGGGCATTAGCTCGCGCGTGCTCTTTCAAGAATTTCCTCGCATCCGTCGGCATTTTTGGGGCCGCCATTTCTGGGCGCGTGGGTACTTGGCCGTCAGCAGCGGCACGGTGACTGAAGAGATGATCCGAGCCTACATCGACGAACAACAAGGAGAGCAGATCGCCGACGATAGTCGATTTCCAATCGACCCCTCTTGAAGCCCTCGCCTTACAGGCGAGGGTCATTCACCCGCCCGGGTCGGCCAGCACAGCTCCAACCGGATTCGCCGCCGAACTGCTGCCGGGTCTGCTGCACTCGCTTTGCCGGTGGTGCGCTGCCACTGCGCCGATCATGCCCGGACCGCAGGGACCCCACGGCTGGCCGCGGCCGGTTTCCGTGGCCGGCTCCATGTGGCTCGGCAGGACGAACCACTGGCACCGTTGGCGTTGCCGGCAGGCTCCCGGGCGGAGGCCATGCCCAGCCTGTGGGATGGAAGGAGTCAGGAGACGGCTTCGGGAGTCAGGGTATCGGCCTGCACGGTATCAGTCCTCAGAGCATGGGTCGTTAGGCAATCCGGCAGTCCCTGCCCGGGGCTGAATCCCGGCGGCTCAGTTCCTGTTCGCCAGGAACTCCAGCGCTCTGGCCATGACTTCCGGTTCACCCAACAGCCCATGCGACGCCCCCTCGACGATCAGGAGCTCTGCCGCCGGCATGCCGAGGCTCACCTGCCGGGCGTTCGCCACCGGCGTCCGGCCATCGAAAGTCCCCGCGACGAGCAACGCCGGCACCTCGGATTCCAGCGGGGCGCGGAAGCTGTCCGGCAGGCGGGGCAGGCCCGGCAGGTCGCAGAGCCCGGTCAGTGGAAAGTTGATGGCATCGCCCAGCACCGACTCGGGCGCCTCCCGGCGGATTCGTGCCAGCCGGCCGGGCGACGCCCAGGACGCGCAGTCCATCGCCACATGCATCAGGTTCAGCGGCGCCGGGAACCGCTCGCGAAGGGCCCCCCGCGCCAGCGCGGTATAGTCACCCGTGAGCATGGCGGGAATGGCCTCGAGCATCGCCGTGATCTCCCGCCGGCTATCGAGTGTGCCGGCGACCCACCGCCGCAGGTCCCATGATCCCAGCACAATGGTTCTGTTTCCCGGGAAGGTGAACCGGGCAGGCTCTGCCCCCAGGCGGGCCTCGATGAATCGCAGATCGGCAACGAGAGTGGGGCGGGTCGCCGCGGCAATGGTGGCCAGCACGCTGTCCACCCGCGACGGTAATTTGAAGGTGTCGTCCGGCCCTTCGACGCCCGCCAGCACCATGCGAGCCACCAGCCCGGGATGGCGGCGCGCGGTGGCCAGGGCAAGGTGAGTCCCGTAACTGCCGGCCAGCAGCGACAGCCGGGGCGCTCCCAGTACCCGGGCCAGTGCCGCCACGTCGTCCGCGCTTTCCGCGGTGGTGAGCCCCATGACGTCCACCCCCTGCCCCGCCTTCTCCACCAGGCAGGCCCGCAACGCCTGCCGCGTCGCCTCCAGCAGTTGGGCCGGGTTCCCGGGTTGGTCCCGGGGCTGGGGCGGCTCGGGCCGGCAGGTTACGTCGTGGGGCTCCGAGAGCCCGGTCCCGCGCTGGTCGAAGGCAATGACATCGGCGACCGCCCGCAGCTGGTTGAGGTAGCTCACCGGCATCCCGCGGAAGGCGCGAGTGGCCGCATCGCCCGGTCCGCCGGCAAGAAACACGATCGGTGGCCCTGGCTCGGCCGCCGTAGACGGGAATCGCACGAACGCCAGTCGCAGTTCCGCCCCTGAGTTCGACTGCCGGTTTGCCGGGACCGTCAGATGCCCTATCTCGACCGCGACCGCGGTGTCGCGTACCTGGAAGGTGGCGGCCTGAGGCTCCGGGGCCGCCGGAGATGGTGGCTGCTGCGCGCCCGACGCCTGGGGGGGCCAGGAGTGCCAGCAGCAGCAACGCTTGCGGCCGGTTACTCATACCTCCCCTCCCCGGCTTCCGATCTGCCGCTCCAGCTCGCGCCGCCGCGCCGAGAGCTCGGCGTAGCGCCGCCGCGCACGCAGCAACTGGACGGCGGCGAGCACCAGCATCAGCAGGCCGACTGCCAGCGCGCCGTACCACGGCCCGTTCATGCCGCGCGCGGTGCCGATGGCCAGGGTGCCGATCGTGAATATGGCGGCAAAGCCGACGGCCATCCGGCCGGCCACGATCCGGTGCTTTGCATACAGCACGTGCCGGCGTGTGAGCACCCAGCCGGCGAAGGCGGCCCAGGCGAGACCGATCAATACCATGCCGCCGAACGCCGCGCGGATGCGGAGCGGCAGGGCCGGCTCGGTGAGCAGCAGGGACCCCACCACCCCGGTAGCGGCCAGCGAAACCAGCAGCAGCGCGACGTAGCTGATCCGGGCTGGAAGTGCGAGCTGTCTCGCCAGGCCCCGGCGGACCTCGTCCACGGTCGGTCGTTCACTCATGGCTGGATCCCCTTGTCGGTAAGCTGCCGGCGCAGCATCCGCCGGGCGCGATGAAGCCGGGACTTGACCGTTCCGACCGGAACGTCCAGGACGCAGGAGAGCTGATCCAGCGAGAGCTCACGCAGGTAGAAGAGCACCAGCACTTCCCGCTCGATCGCCGGCATGGCGGCAAGCTCCCCGTGCATCGCGGCAAGCTCTTCCGTTTGATTGTCGGGCGCGGCCGGTTCCGCCAGCGCTTCGAGATCCATCGCTTCGCCGGCCGGCGCGGCATAGCGAAGCCGCAGATGGTCCATGAGCGTCCGGCGGGCAATGGCGAACAGCCAGGAACGAAGCCGAGCCGGTTCCCGCAGGCGCGGCATGGCCCGAAGCACCCGGAGCCACACCTCCTGGGCCAGATCCGCCGCCTCATCCCCGCTGGTCATGCGCTCGAGGTAGCGGAGCAGCGGCGGATGCCAGCGCTCCACCAGCCCATCGAACGCGGCCGGCTCACCCAGCTGGCAGCGGATCGCGAGCAGTTCGTCGCCGGGCCCCTCCGGTTGGATGCCGTCTCCTTCCTCCATGCACGCTCCGTTGCTGGCAGTATGGTTTCACCCGTGGAGTCGGTCCTGGGGCGGAAAGGTTCATATGCCGCCCTCTGGCGATCCGGCTCCTCAGCCGGCCAGAGTCCCGGGCCCCGCGCGTTCCAAGGTATGCGGCGGCGGCCCCAGAATCGGGGATGCCGGATGCAATTGAGGCGACGGAGCCCCGGAACGGACGGTGTCAGTGCATGGAGGCTCCCCCCGGCTCGGTGGGCCAGCCGGCCACAGCCATTGAGTCTCAGGAGGAGGTGAGATTGGAGCTGCGCCGTCCATGCGCAGCCTGCTGCCGGAATATGCGATGGGGCTGAAGCGCCAGATCCTGTCCCGGGCGCCAGGGGGGACCGGCCGGTGCAGGAGGGCTCAGCCGCCCGGATCGGCCGGCACCGGAATGCTGTCGGGCCGGGGGGTCGGGGGGCCCACCTTCCTGAACTCGATCGGATCGACCAGGTCGCCGCCGGAGAGCACCATAGAGTTCCGGCCCTTCATGGCCAGCCCGTAGACGGTCCACTCCCCGCCCAGGAGAATGGCGATGCTGTCGCCCTTGAAACGCCAGCGGACCGTCTCGTCGCCGTAGCTGGCGCTGCTGTCGGAGCGGACGATGATGGTGCGGGGCCCCTCCTTCTTCCCCTGTTTCAGGTCGAACTTCCAGGTGCCGAGGATGGCGGCGGAATGCTGCGCCGCCGCCGGGGAAGCGGCCAGGCCGAGAACGACGGCAGTGAGAGACACGGCGGTTATAAGACGGCGCACAGCGAACTCCGGGGAAACGGAAACAGGGAAAAGGGAAAAGTAAGCCCCTCTCCACCAAGTGGAGAGGGGCCGGGGTGACGCAGATCCCTCGCGCTGCGCGCTCGGGATACTGGACCGGCAATGAACTTACGGCCCACCAGGTGCGGTGGGCCGTAGGAGTCCTCAAGGGCAGCTCCCTCGCGCTGTGCGCTCGGGATACTGGACCGGCAATGAACTTACGGCCCACCAGGTGCGGTGGGCCGTAGGAGTCCTCAAGGGCAGCTCCCTCGCGCTGTGCGCTCGGGATACTGGACCGGCAATGAACTTACGGCCCACCAACTGCGGTGGGCCGTAGGAGT
Organism: uncultured Gemmatimonadales bacterium; assembly: GCA_963779755.1. GTDB lineage: Bacteria > Gemmatimonadota > Gemmatimonadetes > Gemmatimonadales > GWC2-71-9 > CAVZZO01. The sequence goes on along the minus strand of CAVZZO010000001.1, from coordinate 2,360,816 downwards.
CCTCAAGGGCAGCTCCCTCGCGCTGTGCGCTCGGGATACTGGACCGGCAATGAACTTACGGCCCACCAACTGCGGTGGGCCGTAAGTTCAGCCGGTCCTAGTACATCCCACCCATGCCGCCGCCGCCCGGCATGGCGGGCGCGGCCTGCTTCTCTTCCTTCTTCTCGACCACCACGCACTCGGTGGTGAGCAGGAGGCCGGCGATGGACGCGGCGTTCTGCAGCGCCGTCCGGGTCACCTTGGTCGGGTCGATGACACCGGCCTTGACCAGGTCCTCATACTCGTCGGTCGCGGCGTTGTAGCCGAAGTTCTTGTCCTTCGACTCCTTGATCTTGGCCACGACGATGGAGCCCTCGGCGCCGGCGTTCTGGACGATCATGCGGATCGGCTCTTCGATCGCCTTGCGGACGATCTCCACGCCGATCTTCTCGTCCTCGGTGCCCTTGAGCTTGTCCAGCGCGACCTGGCTGCGGATCAGCGCGACCCCGCCGCCGGGCACGATGCCCTCTTCCACCGCCGCGCGCGTCGCGTGCAGCGCGTCCTCGACCCGGGCCTTCTTCTCCTTCATTTCGGTCTCGGTCGCGGCGCCCACGTTGATCACCGCCACGCCGCCGGAGAGCTTGGCCAGCCGCTCCTGCAGCTTCTCGCGGTCGTAGTCGCTGGTGCTCTTGTCGACGGCGACCTTGATCTCGGAGATGCGCCCCTGGATGTCATCGGGCTTGCCCTTGCCGTCGACCACCGTGGTGTTGTCCTTGTCGATCACGATCCGCTTGGCGCGGCCGAGATCGTTCAGGGTGGCGTTCTCCAGCTTGAAGCCGACTTCCTCGGAGATCACCTGGCCGGCGGTAAGCACGCTGATATCGCGCAGCATTTCCTTGCGGCGGTCACCGAAGCCGGGCGCCTTCACCGCGGCCACCTTGAGGGTGCCGCGCAGCTTGTTGACCACCAGGGTGGCCAGCGCCTCGCCCTCGATGTCCTCGGCGATGATCAGGAGGGGCTTGCCGGTCTGGGCGACCTTCTCCAGGATCGGCAGCAGGTCCTTCATGGCCGAGATCTTCTTGTCGTGGATCAGGATGTAGGCGTCGTCCAGCACGGCCTCCATCTTCTCCGGGTCGGTCACGAAGTAGGGCGAGAGATAGCCGCGGTCGAACTGCATGCCGTCGACCGTCTCCAGCGTGGTCTCGAGGCCCTTGGCCTCTTCGACCGTGATGACGCCGTCCTTGCCGACCTTGTCCATCGCCTCGGCGATGAGCTTGCCGATCTCGGCGTCGTTGTTGGCCGAGATGGTGCCGACCTGGGCGATCTCCTTCTTGCCCGTGGTCGTTACCGAGAGCGTCTTGAGATGCTGGACGATCGCCTCCACCGCGCGGTCGATGCCCCGCTTCAGCTCCATCGGGTTGGCGCCGGCGGTCACGTTCTTCAGGCCCTCGCGGAAGATGGCCTGGGCCAGCACGGTCGCGGTGGTGGTGCCGTCACCCGCCAGATCGCTGGTCTTGGTGGCGACTTCCTTCACCATCTGCGCGCCCATGTTCTCGATCGGATCGGCCAGCTCGATTTCCTTCGCGACGGTGACGCCGTCCTTGGTCACCGTGGGAGAGCCGAACTTCTTGTCGATGACGACATTCCGGCCCTTGGGGCCCAGCGTGACCTTGACGGCCTCCGCCAGGTGATCGACGCCCTTCTTGAGCTTCGCGCGGGCATCGACGTTGAACATCAGTTCCTTGGCTGCCATGTGTATCTGTCTCCCTCGTTGATTGCGGCCTTATCCCATCTTCGCCAGAATGTCGGACGCCTTGATGATGATCAGCTCGTCGCCGTCCACCGTGTAGGGCGTGCCGCTGTACTTGCCGTAGATCACGGTGTCACCCACCGCGACTTCCATCTTGATGCGCTCACCCTTCTCGATCCGGCCCGGGCCCACGGCGATCACCTCGCCCTGGGTGGGCTTTTCCTTTGCCGTGTCCGGGATGTAGAGCCCACCCCGCATCTGCTCCGTCTCGTCGGCCGGCAGGATCACGACGCGATCCTCGAGCGGCTGGATCTTGATCTTGGGCCTGGCCTTGGTTCCACTGGGCATGCGTTCCTCCGACCCCGTTGAAAAGTCCGAAACTGTAAATGGAAATTGGAACTTGGCACTCACTGCCCGTGACTGCCAACTACCGGGAAACTAAGACACTTGCGACGCCTGTCAAGCACTCACCGGCGCCGAGTGCCAGAGCAAGCGAGGGGCCAGAAAAATGCGCCAGAATGGCAGAGGAAAAGACAGGAGTCAGAAGTCGGAGAGTCAGAGCCCAGCCCGTCCAGCCGCCGACGGGCATCCAGACCAGGGCCTTAGCGGCCAGGGAGAAGGGCGAGGGAAGGCACCCTGAATCCCCACCCCCTGCCTCCTGGTTCTAGAGCTGGAACTCAAGCTCCACCCCCACATAGCGGCTCCGCTCCCGGAAGAACTGCCGCTGGGTGGAGAGGCCGTCGTGGGCGATCAGCGATATCCGCAGTTCCCGGCCCCGCCCGCCGGGGAACCCCAGTCCCAGCTTGGCCGAGGAGCTGAGTTTCCAGTTGGTCTCGGACCAGGCCTCGGTGAACAGGCCCGCCACCGGGCGGATACGCTGGCTGCCCAGCTTCCATCCCGGTCCCAGGTAGTCCAGGCCGGCCGACGCGCCCCAGGGCGAGACTGGCAGCTCGTGAATGGGGACATAGCTCAGCGCCCCGGCCAGCCGGAACGGTCCGAACCGCCGGGCGAGCCAGCCTTCCAGGATCTCCCGGGTCCAGTCGATCCTGGTCAGGTTGAAGGTCTCGGCGTACTCGTCGCCCAGATGGCTGCTTTCGTGATAGGCCCGGAGGGTGAGCTCCCAGGGGGTGAGCCGGGCATTGAGATCCAGCCCGACCACCCAGTCGTTGCTGACCAGGGCGCTCTTGGGGTCGCTCAGGTCGAAACGGCCGTAGGCTTCCACCCCGAAGCCCAGGCTCACCGGCCTCGGGCCGCGCCGCAGCGCGATCACCGGGAACTCCTCCCCCACGCCGGCCTCGGCCTCCCGGCCGGCTCCGTAGCGGCTGTCGCCCCGCGAGACGCTGAGAAGCCGGCCCACGAACCCGTTCACCCGGGACGACGCGAGCGGCAGCTCGAATGACGGGACGTCGGGAAAGAGGCGGCTCTGTTGCGCCTGCAGCGGCGCCGCGGCGCCGAGGAGCCCCAGCGCGAGGAGAACGCAGCCCGCTCTCGGCTTGACATGGACGCGCCGCCCGCAGATGTTCCCGCCCACCGGGGAATCAGGCGGTAAGTGCAAGCCGGCCGGTCGGATATGGATCCGCAGATGGGGCAGGTAGAGGATCGGCAGATTACGCAGATTGGTCTCCCGGCAGTTCAGGGGCCATCCAGCGACGACCGGTGCCTGGTCATCGGGCGGTTGATCATAAACGAATCGAAACCGGAAGCGATAGTGGGAGAACGGACCGGTTGCGGTACCCGGTCCGCGTCATCCGCGCAGGCTCCGGATTACGCTATTCCTGGATAACCCCAATGCTGGAGTTACGATGCTGAAGCTGTGGTCTTTGACGGGTCTGCTGCTTGCCGCGGGCGTGACGGCCGCCGCGGCGCAGTCGAAGTACGACAAGGTCGTTACCGGTGTCACGGTCGATTCGTCCGCGCATACTGTCACCTTCAAGGCGGGGCCGTTCGACCTCAAGAACATGCCGCCGATGGATCACGGCATGATGGACATGGGGGCGGCACACGATACGCCGGTGTTCCATTTCGACTGGCCGGTCCAGGGCTGGTTCCGCGGCTTCAAGCTCGCCGTCTGGGACAAGAACGGAAAGCCCCTGCCTCACCGGCTGATGCACCACATCATCATGGTCAACTTCGACCGGCGCCAGCTGATCTACCAGGCGGCGGAACGGCTGATGGGGGCCGGCACCGAAACCGACGATGCGTCGGTGCCGAAGAGCATCGGCGTGCCGCTCTCGCCCGGTACCGATCTGGGGGTCTACGTCGCCTGGCATAACGACACGGGCAAGGACCTGGACGGCGTGTCCTTCTCCATCACCATGCTCTACTCGCCGGCCAACCTGAACCCGCGGCCGCTGGCGGCCATGCCGGTGTACTTCGACGCGAACCTGACCATCGGCGGCAGTAACACGTTCGACGTGCCGCCCGGGCGGAGCACCAAGGCGTACGAGTTCACCATGCCGATCAGCGGCCGGCTGCTGGGCGTGGGGGGCCACCTGCACGATTACGGCGTGGAAGTCCGGCTGGAAGACGCCGAGACCGGCAAGCTGCTCACCAAGGTCGAGGCCCGGCGCGACAGCATGGGCATGGTCTCGGGCATCAGCCGCCATCTCTTCGGCGTCAGCGGCCGCGGCCTCAAGATGGAAGCCGGCCACAAGTACCGGGTGGTCGGCGTGTACGACAACACCAGCGGCGAGTTCCGGAAGAACGGCGCCATGGCCAGCATCGTCGGCCTCTTCGCCCCCGACGAGATGGCCCAGTGGCCCAGGATCGATCCCGACAATGCCACCTTCCAGAAAGATCTGGCGTCGCTCAAGGAGATGGGGCACGCGCCGGATCACGAAGGGATGGAGGGAATGCAGCACGAGGGAATGAAGCACAACTGAGACGACACCGGCGGTAGCGGCGAAGTAGCGGCGAGGCATGCCTCGCCGCTATCGCGCCGCTACCGCACCACCCGCCGCGCCCCAACCCAGCGTTCGTACCACCACTTGCCGTAGGCGTCGTCCGCCGCGAGGCGGCTGATCTGCACGCCGTCGTTGGCACTGTGGATGAAACGCCCCTCACCCAGGTAGAGGCCGACGTGGGTGACGGGGCCGCCGCTGCTGGAGAAGGTCAGGATATCGCCCGGGAGCAGGGCGTCGGTGCTGCGCGGCACCGCCTCCCCCTCGCGGGCCTGGTCCACGCTGCGCCGGGGGAGCGCGATCCCGTGCTCGCCGTAGGCGTACTGGATCAGGCCGGAGCAGTCGAACCCGCCGTCGGCCCCCCCGGTTCCGCCCCACTTGTAGGGCGTGCCCATCGCTTCCATCGCGGTCTGCAGCACCGGCTCGATGACCGACACCCGGTCGGCCGGCAGCCCGGAGCGCTCGACCACGTCCGGTAGCGGCGGCGGGGGAGAGACCGGCGGCCCGCGCCCGCGGCCCGCGAGGCGCGAAGGCCCCAGCTCCAGCCCGAACCGCAGCCCCAGCTCCAGGCCGCTGTGGCTGGTCTCGAAGTGGATAGTGCGCCAGCGCCCCTCGGCGGCCAGGGAAATGAATGACAGCGGCCGCAGCTCGAACCCCAGGCCGGCCGACCAGCTGTTCCAGTAGCGGCCGGCATCGCCGGTCGCCAGGCCCGCGGCCATTCCGGCGGCCAGGAAGAGCCCCGGGCGGCCGCCGCGGAACAATGTGAGGTCGACTCCGGGCCCCCAGAGATCGGCCTGTACCCCCGGGCTGTTGCCCATCCAGGTGCCGTACAACTCGTAGCCCAGCGGCCCCAGGAAGGGACGTCCCACGCCGAAGCGATAGCTGCTCCACGACGGGGTGCCGAGCAGCCGGCTTCCCTGCACCGAGAAGCTCTGCGCCGCTCCCCGCTGCGGCAGCAGCAGGAGCAGCAGCAGCGCACTCCGCCGCAGCCTCACCGCGGTTTCACCCGTCGGGGATATCCGGTGCGCAGATCCACCAGGTAGGTGTCGGCGGGCGCACAGTCGCGGTAGAGCACCGCCCGGATGGTGCTGTCGTTGACCGGTACCGGCATCTCGGCGGTATAGAGCAGCGGCACCTTTCGTTCCTGGCCGTCGCGCCGGATCACCAGACCGTGCTCGGTGCAACTATCGCCCGCCGCCGTCCGCTCTACCCGGGCGAACCCCGCCACCAGGGTCCCTCCCTGCGGCAGGCGCATCAGCAGCGAATCGCCGGCCGCCACCCGGCCGCTCGCGCTGTCCGGCGTTGACGTCGCGTGATCGGCCGGCGGACGGTGGTCCCGGCCACAGGCCCAGATGGCGGGAAGCAGAAGGAGCGGGAGCCGGCGCATCAGGGCTGCTCGTGCGCTTCGTCCTCGCCCAGCAGCGATTCGGCGGCCGGCTCGGGAATGGCGTCACCGGTGACATTGAGCGCTTCGCGCAGCCGCGGCGAGCGGCGGAGGTAGTGAATGACGACCGCCAGCGCGCCGAACCCGGCCAGGACGCCGGCGGCGGCGGTGACGACGAGCCCCGCAGGAGGAGAGGCGAGACGGGTGGCGACCAGGGTACCGATCAGGGCACCGCAAAACGAAGCTGCCCACGCCACCAGCGGCGTGAGCAGCCATCCCAGCAGGCGGAGCAGAAACCGGAGCGCCTTCATCGCCGCATGCTCAGGCGCGCCGGCTGCCCAGCGCCGTGAGCAGGGTGGTGAGCGGCAGTGCGGGAACAACCGCCACCCCGAACGTGGCCACGTTCCACCCCGCGCCGGGGAAACCGACGGCGATGGCGATCACGCCGAGGACGATCATCAGGAGGAAGAGGATTCCCAGGACCCCGATCACCGAGGGCGAGCCCCGCCGGGCGGCCTGGTTGGACTGGGCAAAGGCGCCGAGCCACGCCAGATAGGTGCCGAGGATCCACCAGATCGGGTGATACCACCAGTTGCTGCCGCCGCCGATGTCGCGCCAGCGATGAGTATAGACCCCGAGCGGCTGCAGCAGCGAGACATCCACCAGCAGAAAGATGCCGCAGGCGGCCAGACTGATTCCCGCCGCGCCGGCGATCCCCTGGACGGTGCGCGCCCGGGTCCACTGGCCCGGCAGGATGACGATGACCGACAGGGCGATGACCAGCAGGACGGCGAGGATCGCCTGTTCCACCACCCCGCCGAACAGCCGGGTGGCGAAGGAGAAGAGCACGACGAACAGGGCCTCGACCACGCCCAGAATGATGGCCATGCGGAGGACATAGGGAAGATCGGTGCGATCCGCCTGGTCGTGCACTGCCACCGCGCTGGTCATGCGATCTCCCGTTTTGGCTGGATTTCCGCCCCGCACCGGGGCCCTTGAATTCGGGACAAGTATAGTGAGCGGAAGGGGTTACGACAAGGAGTCAGGGGTCAGGATTCAGGAGTCAGGGGCCTCTCCTCCCGTCCGCCCTTGCTTCCAATAGTCTGCACTCGAACGGCGGGGAGGGAGGGGCCCTGAATCCTGACTCCTGAATCCCGGTCCCTTCACCACCCCCACGCCAGCAGCACCACCACGTCGGTCACCGCCCAGGCCCAGAGCGCGTGGTACATCCCCCGCTGATGCTCGGCCGGCAGCATCGACTGGTGCCGGCGGCGCCACGGCAGCAGCACCAGCGCCCACGCCAGGGCCGCCAGGCCCAGCCCGCCCCAGCGGAGCAGGCCGCCGGTTCCGCTCCCCCAGCCGGCGCGGTGGCCCCCTGCCGCGAACAGCACGAACGCCAGGACCGCGGCGACGATGGCGATATCGAGACTGCGGCCCATGCCCAGCCGTATCGCCAGGGTATCATCGCCTCGCCGGCGGTCTTCCTCGAACTGGTAGAACTGGGTCAGCGGGTAGAGCGCGGCAAACAGGGGACAGAACGCCAGGAGGGCGAAGAGGCCGGCCGGTTCCAGCGGCCGCCCGGTGGCCGCCCAGCCGGCATAGGGGGTCAGCGTGCCGAAGCCCCACATGTTGATGAGCCAGTCGGCTCCCGCCACCGCCTTGAGGCGGAACGGCGGCACCGAGTAGAGCACGCTCAGGAGGAAACACGCCGCATAGACCCAGCCGAACGCCACCGGCAGGAGAAACGCGGCAGCCTGTCCCACCAGCAGCAGCCCCAGGCTGAAGGCGGCCAGATACCGCGGCGGCGGTGGCGGCGCGTTGAGATAGCCGATGTCGCCGGTGTCCTGGTCGAATGCCGAGTTGAGGGCCAGCGTGCCCCCGTTGAGGCAGACCACCCAGATGGCGAGGCCCAGCAGGGCGGGCCCCAGGGCCTCGCCCCGGGCGACGCCGGAGAAGCCCACCGCCAGCACGTAGCCCAGGGCGGTGTGGGCCGCCATGATGGGCCACTCCGCCAGGCGGAGGTGCAGCAGATAGGGAAAGGCCGGTCCCAGCAGCCGGTGCGCCCGGCGGCGCGCCGGGCTGGCGGCCCAGTGGGGCGCTACCATTCCAGCCCGAGATGGCCGGCGGCGAAACGCAGGCCGCGCATGGTGAGATCGGGATCGACCTGCTCGATCGACTGGCTCAGGTGCGCGATCATCGGCGCCAGCCCGCCGGTCGCCACGACGCCCGGGTTGCCGCCCCCCGGCCATTCGGCCCGGATGCGGCGGACCATTCCGTCAATCGCATCGGCGGTCCCGTAGAGCACGCCGGCGCGGATCGCATCTTCCGTGCGCCGGCTGATCGCGCGCTCCGGCGCCGCCAGCTCGGTCGCCGGCAGTTTGGCCGCCTTGCGCGTCAGCTGCTCGGCGCTGGTCCGGACGCCCGGCATGATGGCGCCGCCCAGGAAGCGCCCGTCGCCGGTCACGCAGTCGAAGGTGGTCGCGGTACCGAAATCGACCACGACCATGTCGCGCCGGTAGATCTCCAGCGCGGCAAGCGAGTTGGCAATGCGGTCGGCGCCGACCGCCAGGGGCTCGTCGACCTCCAGTCGCAGCGGCAGCGGCGAGCGGGGACCGATGGCGGCGGGGCGGCAGCCGGTCAGCGTCTCCAGACCGGTGCTGAGACTCTGGGTCACCTGCGGCGCCACCGAGGAGAGACAGATGGCGCGGACTTCGTTGGGCGAGTGGCCGCCGCCGATGAGAAAGGAGCCCAGGGTGCTGGCCCATTCGTCGGGTGTCCGGTCGGGGTTGGTGGTGAGCCGCCAGTGCGCGGTGAGGCTGTCGCCCCGGAACAGCGCGGCCGTGATTTCGGAATTCCCGATATCCAGAGTCAGAAGCATGGCTCACGCCCGGAAAAGAAGAGTTCGCTGCCGCCTTCCGCCGGGCCGTTCAGGTCCCGGCCAGCACCACATGGCCGCTGCGGGCCGCAATGACCGACCCGCCGGTGCCGCGTACCCGCAGGGTTCCATCGCGCCCCACACCGATCGCGATACCGCTCACCGGCTCGGCCAGCCGTCGTCCCCGGAGCCAGTCGCGCCGGTCCCACTCGGCGATTTCGTCGTCCGTCAACGCGGGGCGGCCCAGCGGCAGCCGTCGCAGCGCCTCGATGAGCGGTGCCGCCAGCCGGGCCGGGGTGATCTCCGGGTGATGGTCGACCAGCCGGGCCGCGCCGGCCCGGACCTCCGGCGGCAGCGGGTTGGCCACATTGATCCCGACGCCCGCGGCGATCCACGCGAGGGTGCTCCCGTGCCAGCGCAGTTCGCAGAGCACTCCGCCCAGCTTGCGACCGTCCAGCAACAGATCGTTGGGCCACTTGATCGCCACCGGCCCGGGGCCCGCCGCGACCTCGAGCGCCCGGACCACCGTCAGCGCCAGCCGAAGTGACAGCACCTCCGGCACGACCGGACCGGCGGGCCGGTACAGCACGCTGAGCCACAGCCCGCCCACCGGCGAGTGCCACTGATGGCCTCGGGCGCCGCGCCCCTGCAGCTGCTCGTCGGCCAGAACGGCCGTGCCGGCCTGGGCGCCCTCCTGCGCCAGCCGGTGCAGCAGGTCGAGCGTCGAGCCCACCTGTGCCCGGTGGATGACCGGCGGGACCGGGCTCATCCCCTCCAGACGCCGGTCCAGAGCAGCAGGAGGAGCAGCGCGCCGAACACGATGCGGTACCAGGCGAAGACCCGAAAGGTATGGTGCGAGATGAATCGCAGGAACATCCGCACCACGATGAGCGCCGAGACGAACGCTACCACGAAGCCGATGGCGAAGACCGGCACGTCGCCGGCGGCCAGCGCCCCCCGGCTCTTCAGCAGGTCGTAGCCGGTCGCCGCCAGCATCACCGGCACCGCCAGGTAGAACGAGAACAGCGTGGCCGCGGCGCGGGACATGCCCAGCGCGTAGCCGCCCATGATGGTGGCGCCCGCCCGGGAGGTTCCCGGAATGAGCGAGAGGACCTGGGCCAGCCCGACGCCGAGCGCCAGGCGCTCAGGCATGGCCTCGACGTCGTCCACCCGGTCGGGCGGCTGCCACCACTCGATCAGCAGGATGGCGAAGCCGCCCAGCACCAGCGCCCAGGCCACGACCACCGGGCTGAACAGGACCCGCTTGATCCAGTCATGGGCGAAGAAGCCCACGATGGCGGCGGGCAGAAAGGCGATCGCGAGGTTGCGCACCAGCCGCGCCGCGCGCGGCTCGCTGGTGGCGTGGGCCAGCACGTCGAGCAAGGTCCGGCGGTACACCCAGACGATCGCCAGGATGGCGCCGAGCTGGATGAAGATCTCGAACGCCTTGGCACGATCGCCGGTAAAGCCCAGCAGATCGCCGGCCAGGATCAGGTGCCCGGTGGAGGAGACCGGCAGAAATTCGGTCGCACCTTCGACGATGCCCAGGAGGAAAGCGGCGAGCCAGGGATGCACCGGAATCATCAGGATTCGGGGGCCGTGAGGGTCACGAGGACACCGCCTCCTGGTACAGTGTCTCGTACATGGGGATGATCCGGTCGGTGGAGAAGGTCCGTGCCTGTGCGACGGCCGCCTCCGCCATGGCGCGGTGGGCCTCGGGATTGCGCAGCAGCTCAACCGCGCGCCGTCCCATGGCCTCCACCGAGCCCACCGGTTCCAGGATGCCGCTGACGCCGTCCTGGATCACCTCGGGCAGGCCGCCGGCCTGGGTGGCCACCACAGGCACGCCGCACGCCATGGCCTCCAGCGCCGCCAGGCCGAAGGACTCCGACTGGCTGGGCAGGATAAAGAGGTCGCTGGCCTGCAGCAGGTTGGCCACCCGATCGAGCCGGCCGAGGAATCGCACATCCTCGTTCACCCGGAGCTCGCGGGCCTCGCGCTCGGCCTCCTCGCGCTCCGGACCCTCGCCGATCATGAGCAGCGTGGCGGGCATGGCGCGGCGGATCCGGGCGAACACCCGGACCACGTCCTTCACCCGTTTCACCTCGCGGAAGTTGGACACGTGGGTGATGAGCTTGTGGTCCGGGGGCGCTACCGAGCCGCGGCAGTCGTTCCCGCCCGGCTGGTATTCCTCGAGATTCACGAAATTGGGAATGACCTGGATATCGCAGTCCACGCAGCCGAACGCGCGCCGGGTCTCATCCCTCAGAAACTTCGATACGGCGGTGACCCGGTCGGATCGTTCGATGCTGAAGCGGGTGATGGCGTAGAAGCTGGCCTCCTGTCCCACCAGCATGATGTCGGTCCCGTGCAGGGTGGTCACCACCTTGAGGGGCAGCTCGTCTTCGAGCATCTCCCGGGCCAGGTAGGCCGCGGTGGCGTGGGGGATGGCATAGTGCACATGCAGCACGTCGAGCCGTTCCCGCAGAGCCACTTCGTGCTGTTTCGAGGCCAGCGCCAGCGAGTAGGGATAGAACTCGAACAGCGGATAGTGGCCCATCCGCGTGTCCACCTCGTGGAAGTAGACCCGTTCCACGAACCCGCGCAGCCGGAAGGGCGAGGCGTAGGAGATGAAATGCACCTCGTGGCCCCGGTGGGCGAGCGCCAGGCCCAGCTCGGTCGCCACCGCGCCGGAGCCGCCGTAGGTGGGGTAGCAGGTGATGCCTATGCGCATGAAACACCAGGGACCAGGAACCAGGAATCAGGAATCCGGGGAGTATGTCCCTGGTCCCCGGTTCCTGGTTCCGGCAAGTGTGATGAGCCATCTTCAGAGTGCCGCATCAGCCCGCCTCCTCCCATAGCCTGATGATCTCGCGCGCCACCGCCTGCGGCCCCCGACTCGCATCCAGGGTGAGCACGGCGCCGCCCAACTGGTGGCGGAACCAGGTCTCCTGACGCCTGGCGTACTGCCGCGTGCTCTGCGCGATCGCCTCGGCCACACTCTCGCGCGACCGTTCGCCCTGCAGATACTGCACCGCCTCGCGCATGCCGATGGCATCGAGGCCCGGCGCGTTCCGGGGCAGCCCTTCCGCCAGCATGGCGGCGGTTTCCTCGATCACCCCGCGCCGCACCATGTCGTCCGCCCGGCGGCGGATCCGCTCGTGCAGCACCGGCCGCGGCACCGTGAGGCGCACGAACCAGGGATGGACGCCGCGCTGCGCCCGTGCCGTCCGCTGCCACCAGCTGAGCGCCCGGCCGGTGAGCAGGGCAATCTCGATGGCCCGGGCCGCACGCTGCCGGCCGCCGGGGCGGAAGCCCGGGTCCAGCCGCCCGGCGAACCGGACCAGGTCGGCGGCGTCGAGCCCGCGGGTCCAGCGCTCCAGGGCTTCGCGCCGCTCCGGATCGAGCGGAGGCTCGCGGAACAGTCCGTCGGTCAGCGCCCGAACATAGAGCCCCGTGCCGCCTACCACCACGGGCCGCCGCCCCCGCGCCTGGATCTCGCGCACCCAGCGGGTGGCATCGCGGGCAAACCGGCCCGCGCTGTAGCGCTGCCCCGGGCGGACCAGGTCGAGGCCGTGATGCGGCACCCGGGCCCGCTCCCGCGCCGTCGGTTTGGCGGTACCCACATCGAGGTGCCGGTAGATCTGCCGGCTGTCCGCCGAGATGATTTCGATGTCCCAGCATTCGGCCAGCGCCAGCGCGACCGCCGTCTTCCCGACGGCGGTCGGCCCCACCAGCACCGGGACTCTATCGCCGTCCGAAGCGCCGCTCGAGTTCTTCACGGGGCAGCTGGACCATGGTCGCCCGGCCGTGCACATCGTGCGGGGGCAGCCGGGTGGCGGCCAGCTGCAGCAGCAGCTCCCGCATCTCCCGCGGGTCCAGCCGCTCCCCCGCCTTCACGGCCGCCCGGCAGGCGAAGGTGGCCGCGAACCGCTCCAACCGGTTGGCCCACCCGCCGAACCGGCCCCGGGCAAGGTCGGCCACCATCTCCCGGAAGCAGCGCGCCGCGTCGAAGCGCGGATGGGGGTTAGGCACCGCGTGCAGCACGACGCTGCGCCCGCCGAATTCGCCGACCTCGAACCCGACGCGCTCCAGTTCCCGCCGGTGCGTCTCCACCACGTCCAGCTCTTCATCGGTGAGATCGACCGTGAGGGGGAGCAGCAGGCGCTGCATCGGTGCCCCGCCCTCGCTCAACTGCGCCAGGACCCGCTCGTAGAGCACCCGCTCCTGGGCGGAGTGCTGATCCACGATCACGACGGCGTCCTCGGCCTGGTAGAGGATGTAGGTCTGGAAGACCTGGACCAGGCCGCCCGGCGGCATCGGATCGGCCGCCGTCTCGCCGGGGCCGGCGGGAAACAGTTCGGCATTCCCCTGCTCCGCCTCCAGCGGCGCCCAGAGGCGTGCCGCCGCATCAGGGCTGAGCGGCGGGCCGCCGGGCGAGGGGCGCCAGTCGCCCACCGGCACGGCGGCGACCAGCCGGCCCAGGGCGTCGCGCACCGCTTCTTCCACGACCCGCTCCAGACTGATCCGGTCGCGGAAGCGTACCTCGAGCTTGGCCGGATGCACGTTGACATCCACCTCGTCGCTGGGCGCGTCGATGAGCAGCAGGAGCGACGGGCGGTCGCCCGGCGCGATGGCGGAGCGGTACCCGGCCTCGGCGGCGCGAACCAGAAAGGAGTCGCGGAAGGGCCGGCCGTTGACGAAGAGCTGCGTGCGGCGCCCGGTGGGCCGCGCATCGCCGGGACGCTGGGCGAACCCGCCGACGCGGAACCGGCCCAACGCGTACTGCACCGGGACCAGGGTGCCGGAGAGATCGCGCCCCCAGACGCCGGCGAGGCGCTCGCCCAGGTCCTGGCCCGGCGGCACCTGCAGCCGCAGCCGGCCGTCCAGCTCCAGCTCGATGCCGGCCTCGGGGTGCGCCAGCGCGAGGGTGGAAACGACCTCGGTCAGGGCGCGCGTCTCGCTGGAGACCGAACGGAGGAATTTCCGCCGGGCCGGCGTGTTGAAGAACAGACCCTGCACCGAAACCGTGGTGCCCCGCTGCCGGGCCGCGGCATCCACCCGCTCGACCCGTCCCCCCACCACCGACACCCGGGTGCCTTCGCCGTCCGCTTCGGCGGTGGTCAGCGAGAAGCGGGAGACCGAGGCGATCGAGGGCAATGCCTCGCCCCGGAAGCCGAAGGTGGCCACCCCGACCAGATCGGCGGCGCTGCGGATCTTGCTGGTGGCGTGGCGGTCGAGCGCGAGCAGGGCGTCTTCCCGGCCCATGCCCGAGCCGTCGTCACTCACCTCGACGAGCGTCTTGCCGCCGTTCTCCGCCACCACCCGGATGCGCGTGGCGCCCGCATCCAGCGCGTTTTCGATCAGCTCCTTGGCCACCGAGGCCGGGCGCTCGACGACCTCGCCGGCGGCGATCTGGTCGGCAACGGCGTCCGGCAGAATGACGATGCGTCCGGGCATGGCCGAAAACTAATCGCGGCCGCCGGCGGCCGGCCCCGCCGCGAGCGGAACGACCGCCTCGTCCGGCAGCCAGCCGAGCGGCCCCTGGGGCACCCGCACCAGACGCCAGCCGGGCCGGCGCTCCCGCAGCAGCACCGCCTGCGCCGTCGTGAGCCGGGTTACGGAGGGCGCCAGCTCGTGGGGCGAGAGCCGGAGGGTCTCCTCCCCCGCGACGATGCCCACCGGGCGCTGGTACCAGCGGGCCAGCCCGAAGGCGGCAAGTCCCAGCACCACGGCCGCAGCCTGCACCAGATGCCACCGGTGGCGGCGCCGGCGGTGCAGAAACCAGCCGGCCCAGCCGGCCAGCCAGAGCCCCACCGCGGCCAGAGCCAGCTCCCAGGGCGTGACCGGCGGCACCCACAGCTCTCGCGAGGTGGCGGCATCGGGATAGGGCAGCAGCCGGAGCGCGCGCCGGATGGTCGGGTCGCGCGGCGCGAGCCGCCGGGCCCGCACCCAGTCGGCCAGCGCGAGGCCGGAACGGCCCAGACGATATTGGGTGGCCCCCAGGTTGTACCAGTGCGCCGCGACCCCCGGCTCCCGCGCGGCCTGCGCGGCGAATTCGCCGGCCGCCGCCTGCAGCGCGCCCGAGGCGTAAAGCTGCTCCGCTCCCGGCTGCGACTGCGACCACGCGGCCGGAAGCAGCAGCGCGAGCAGCATCCCGGCCACCAGCCCCGCGCGCGGGGCGGCCGTCCGCGGCCGGTCGCGGTGCTCCAGCTGGTGCAGCAGTGCACTCAGCTCGGTGCTCACCTGCGCGTCATCGGCTCGCTCGTCCGGGCCGAAGAGCGCCTGGCGTCCAGCCTCCCGGGCCGCCGCCATCCGCCGCGCAACCTCCGGCGCCACCCCCGACGCCGTCAGGGCGGCATGCAGGTCCTCCCCCTCCAGAGCGCCGCGCCCTCCGGTCAGAGAGTCGAGAGAGTGATCGAGCCGGCGGAGCAGTGCCGGCAGCTGTCCGGGCGCCACCGGCGGCGGGCCGGGCCGGCTCGGCGCCTCGACGCGCCGGCGCGGCATCAAGAGCAGCAGTGGCAGCAGAACGAGCGGAACCAGCAGCCAGGCCGGAACGGAGTGGGTGATCCCCCATGCCACTGCCGGCCGCTCGCCAGGGAGCAGCGGCGGTGGCATGGCACGGGCAGGCGTGCCGCTGCCGGCGGGAGCGACCGCGTAGGACACGCCGGAGAGCCTGGCGGTGCCGTAGCGCGCCTGCGCGGGATCGAAGTAGGAATAGTCCACCGCCGGCAGGGGCATGGAGCCGCCGGAATCCGACAGGACCAGATAGCTGAACCGCCGGGTGCCCCCGAGCATCCCGTGCGAGAGGGTGACGGAATCGTCGGTTCCCCGGGGATAGGCTCGCACCCCGGCGGGCCACGCCAGATCGGGCGCGGGCCAGAGCGCCAGATTCCCCTCGCCCTGCACCGTGAAGGTGACGGTGAACGGCTCGCCCGCCTGGACGGCGCGCGGGGTGATGTCTCGCCGCAGGGTGAGCCGGGTCGCCACCGCGCCGCCGAAGGAGGCCGGCTGGCCCCGGGCGGGCAGCGCGCGCACGTGCAGGGTGCGCGGCCGGCTCTTCAGGGTATACCGCTCCTCCTGGCTGAAGAACTGGAAGGCCAGCGGAACGCTGTAATGCAGGGTCGCCGGGCTGATGGTGATATCCCCGGCCGTCAGCGGGAAGACGATCTGGTGCACGACGAACAGGTCGAACCACCGGCCGTCCACCTGCCGGCTGGCGGCAATGCCGGTGGGCGTATGCTGGGGATAGCTCCATACCCCGTCGACCGTCGGCACCTGCAGCGTGGGAGGTCGGCGCAGCTGCAGTCGCAGCTCGCGCGGGAACCACGCGGCGGTTACCAGATCCACCTGTTCGCCGACATAGACGCTATCGGCCGATGCGACGATGGCCACCGCGGCCTCGTCGCGCCCGGGCGGCGGGGGCGCGCGGGCCAGCAGCCGCTGCAGCCGCGGGTTGAGCTCGGGCGGCGTGCTGGCCGGGGCGGCGCTGCCCCGCACCTCGACATTTACCGGATCGGCCTCCGCGCTGTTCCCGGCCTGGCGCACCCGGGCCGGCCCGATGCGCCAGCGGCCCACGGTGGAAGCGCGCAGCCGCAGCTCCCAGGTGGTCCGGCGCGCGGGGTTGGCCCGCGGGGCCACCTCGGTGCGCTCGGAGCGGGAGAGCAGTTCCAGGCCTCCCAGCGCGGGCAGCTGCAGCTGGATCGGATCCGTCTGGCTGCTGGTGGCCTCGATGGTGAGCAGCACTTCCTCGCCCAGATTGACCCGGGAACGGTCCACCTGCATGTGCACCCCGAGCGGGCGCACCTGCAGCAGCAGGGCGGCGGCCAGGAAGCCGATCACCAGTCGCGCACTCCGCTGGAGCCCGATTCGCCGCTCTTCATGTGGCGCGCCCGGGTGGCGGCCTCCTCCCGTTCCACCGAGTTGAGAATCTGCTCCGCCTGCTTGCGGCTGAGGCCACCCTGCGGCGGCGGGGGCTCCTCCTGCTGCCCGCCTCCCCCACCGTTGGGCGGCGGCGTGCCGCCGCTCTGAGGTGGTGGCGGCGGCTGGCTCCGTTGGGCCAGCTCCAGATTCCATTTGGCCCGGTCGCTGGCCGGCTGGAGCAGCAATGCCTGGCGCAGCGCCTGGGTGGCCTCCTGGTAGAGCGCGTCCCGCTGCTTGGGCGGCGCCGCGCGCGCCGCCTGGAGGGCGGCCACCCCCTGGTTGTACAGCGCCCGGTACCGTAACGCCGGATCCACCGACTTCGCGGCCTGCGTCAGGGCGCGGCGCGCCACGTCGAGATCGCCTGCCGCGAGGGCGGCGGTGCCGGCATTGTACCAGGCCGTGTCGCCGGCGCGCGGCACGTCTTTCAGGAAGAGCTGCGCGGCGTTCTTGGCGTTGCCCGCCGCCAGGGCCTGGTTGCCGGGCGCCGGCCGTTGCGCCGCGGCCCGTCCCGCCCCGGTACCGAGGAGCAATCCTCCCAGCGCGATCAGCGCCGCCTGGCGCCGGGTCAGGGTCTGCAGCAGGAGGATGATTGCCGCTACCAGCGCGGGTATCCAGGCCAGGGGCAACAGATCGGCGGTGTGGCTCGAGGTGGAGGGGCTGCGCTTGAATGCGGCCACGAGGTCGCGCACGGCGCCGGCCTGATCGGGCAGGTCGGCCGACACGACTACACCGTCAGCCGCCTCCGCCACCCGCTGCAGGATATCGTCGCGCCGGCGCGTCTCCACCGGCTGGCCGGTGGAGGGATCGAGCTTGTACTCCAGCAGGGTGCCGGCCGAATCGCGCACCGGGATGCGGACCGGGCGCGGGCCACCCTCGGCCACCAGGACCAGGCGGATGCCCGCCTGGTTCAGGGCCCGCGCTTCCTGTTCGGCGAAGGCGACGGAATCGAGCGTCTCGCCGTCGGTGAAGATCACCAGGATCTTGTCACCCCCCTGGTCGGAGGCGCTCAGGAGCCCGCGCGCCTGGCGCAACGCCGATCCCAGGCTGGTCCCGCCCTCGCTGGCGAGGTCGGGATCGAGGCTCGAGAGGTAGAGCTGGACCGCGCCCTGGTCCACCGTCAGGGGCGAGAGGATATAGCTGCGCCCGGCGAAGGCCAGGACGCCCAGGCGGTCGCCCGGGAGATCCTGCGCCAGCCGCCGCGCCTCCTGCGACGCACGGCCCAGCCGGTTGGGCGCGGCGTCCTCCGCCAGCATGGAGCGGCTGATGTCCATGGCGAAGACCAGGTTCAGCGAGCGGTTCTCGGTGATGACCTCGGCCCGGCCCCCGCGGGGGCCGGCCAGCGCCAGGCCGGCGGCCAGCCCCGCCAGGGCCAGCACCACCGGCGCCGCGCGGCCGTAGCTCCGCGCTCGCTGGCCCGCCGCGCGCGACCAGACCCGCGCCCGGCGCAGCCGGCTGTACCGGGCCCGCCAGGCAAGCAGCCCCAGCGCCAGCGCCACCACCGGGGCGAGGATCAGCAGCACACGGGAATCGAAGGTCATGGCACGCGCACCACCCAGACGCCGGATACGATCAGCTCGGCGACCAGCAGCAGCAGGCCCGCCAGCACGAAGGGCCGCACCTGTTCATTGTAGCGCACGAAGCGGACGACCTGGATGGGAGTCTTTTCCAGCTGGTCGATCTGTTTGAAGATGCGCGCCAGGGCCTCGCTGTCGCGTGCCCGGAAGTAGCGGCCACCGGTCTTCTGGGCGATCTCCTGCAGGAGGGCCTCGTCGATCCGGACCGGCAGCACCTCGTAGCGATAGCCGGTGACCCCCCGCCCGGTGGGGATCGGCGCCTCGCCCTCGGTGCCCACGCCGATGGTATAGACCCGCACGCCGAGCGCGGCAGCGGCCTCCGCCGCGGTGCGCGGATCGATGGTGCCGCGGTTGTTTTCGCCGTCGGTCAGCAGCAGCACCACCTTCGACTTGTTCGGCACCCGCCGCAACCGGTTCAGCGCCGTGGCCAGGCCGCTGCCGATGGCGGTGCCGTCGTCCAGCATGCCGACCTTGAGATCCATCACCGCCTGTTCCACCACCGGGTAATCCACGGTGAGCGGAACCTGGGTGATGGCCTCCCCGGCGAAGGTGACGACACCGATTCGGTCGGCCGAGCGGCCGCGAATAAACGCGACGGCATCTTCCTTGGCAACCTCCAGCCGGTTCGAGGGCGCGAAATCCTCCGCCAGCATGCTGCTGGAGATGTCGATCGCCACCACGATGGCGATTCCCTCCTTGCGCTGCTCCACGGTCGTCCCGCCGGTACGGGGGCCGGCCGCCGCTACGATCCAGGTGGCCAGCGCCAGCCCGCGCAGGACCGGCGGCACCGCGAGCAGCCAGGTGCGTCCCACCGCCGGCGCCAGCAGCGAGACGTCGCTATATGCGGCGCCCGCCTGCCGCCGGCGCCGGCGTCGCCACCACCAGAACGGGATCGCCAGCAGCAGGAGCAGGAGCCAGGGGCGGGCGAAGCTCATGGCGCCTGCTCCAGGACCTCGGTCCGGAGCCGCTCGCTCTCACGCAGCAGCGCCTGGATATCCGCCGCGCGGGCATCGGGATCGAACCGGGCCCGGTCCAGGGCGCGCAGTACCTGCGCCAGCGCCTCCCGCGACCAGCCCTCCGGCGCCCCCGCTACCGCTTCCAGTAACCCGGCCGTATTCATCCCGGCTCGCGCACCGGCCAGCCGCCCGATGAGCGCGCCGCGGAGCCGCGCGGCCGCCACGGTGGCCGCCGCGCGCCGCTCACCGTTCTCCACCCAGCGCGCCAGCTCCTCCGGATCCGGGGCCGGCGCCGGCGCGGGCCGCTCCCCCGCAACGGCGCGCCCCCGCCGGCGCCACCACCAGTGCAGCGGCGCCACCAGGACGATCCCACCCAGCAGCAGCAGAATGAGCGGGACCGGCGTCCGATAGGGCTGCACCACCGTCCGGGCCGGCGGCTGCGGGGCCAGCGTGGAGTCGGGCCGGTGGGGCGGCAGCACGCTGGCGACGGTGACCGTGAAGGTCGTGGCGGCCAGGCTGTCTTCCGCTCCCTGGGGGGAGACTACGATCGGCCCCGGTACGGTGATCCGGTGGGAACCGGGGCGCCAGACCGAGACGGGCCAGGCCACCTCCGCGGAATCCGCCCCCCAGTAGCGCAGCCGCGCGTGCCCCAGCACCTCGACGGGGTCGTCCGGCTGCCATTGCGGGGCGCGCACCAGATCGCCGGGGTGAAGAGGGACCGTCCGGGCCAGCCAGACCGTGTCGCCCACCGTGGGCACGCCCTGCTGCAGCAGGAGCCAGAGGACCAGGAGCTTCACGCGCGGCGGATGCGGCGGGCGCGCATGGCGAACGCACGATGCAGCGGAGCCGCGTATTCCCGGTTGGTGGCCAGCGCCACGTGATCCACGCCGGCAGCCGAAAGCAGGCGGTGCCGTTCACTGCGACGGCGTTCGGCGGAGTGGGCCACCCGCGAGCGGACGGCCGGGTCGCCCGCGTTGATCATGACCCGGCGTTCGGTCTCGGCATCATCCAGCTCGATCCAGCCGGAGGGCGGCAGCCGCTCCTCGCGCGGATCGTCCACCGTAATGGCCACTACCTCGTGGCGGGCGCTGAGCCGCCGCAGGGGCGATTCCCAGCCCTGGGCGAAGAAATCGGAGAGCACCACCACGATGCTGCGGTGGCGGAGCAGCCGGGCGGCGTAGGACAGGCTGGCCGCCAGGTTGGTGCGCCGGCCGGCCGGGGTGAAGGCCACCAGATCGCGGATCACGCGCAGCGCATGCTTGCGCCCCTTGGCCGGCGGGATGACGCGCTCGACTTCGTCGGCGAAGAGCAGGGCGCCCACGCGGTCGTTCTGCCGGGTGGCCGCCAGCGCCAGCACCGCCGCCACCTCCACCGCGAGGGCGGCCTTGGTTACCGGCTCGCCGAAGCGGGTGGAGCCTGACTGGTCCACCACCAGCAGGAGCGTGAGCTCCCGCTCCTCGGTGAAGGTCTTGACGTAGGGACTGGCCAGCCGGGCGGAGACGTTCCAGTCGATGGAGCGGAAATCGTCGCCCTGCTCGTAGGCGCGGACCTCGGCGAACTCCATGCCCTGCCCCCGGAACACCGACCGGTACTCGCCCGCGAAGAGCGACGCCACCAGGCCGCGGGTCCGCAGCTCGATGCGCTTGACCTGTTTGAGGATTTCGGGAGAGATGGCGGGCATAGTACACAAAGTTAGCGCTAAGCCGTGAGCGGTGAGCGGGACGGCCCGCTTGCCGCTTACCGCTCAGGATCAGGGAGCGCGCACCGCCTCCAGCAGCCGTTTCACCACTCCGTCGGTATTCACATCCTCTGCCTCGGCCTCGAAGGTGAGCACGATGCGGTGGCGCAGCACGTCGGGCGCCAGGGCGCGCACGTCCTCCGGCACCACATAGCCCCGGCCGCGAATGAAGGCATGGGCGCGCGCGGCCTGGGCCAGCGCCAGGGAGGCGCGGGGGGAGGCGCCAAAGGCCACCAGCGGCTTCAGCTCCGCCAGCCCGACGGCCGCCGGGTCGCGGGTGCCGCGTACCAGGTCCACGATGTAGTCGCCGATCTTCTGGTCCATGTAGAGCTGCGCGACGCTCTCCTGCGCGGCCAGAATCGCCCCCGGCTGGAGCACGTGCCGCACCGGAATGTTCGCGCCGCCGCCCATGCGCACCAGCACCTCGCGTTCTTCGTCGCGGCTGGGGTAATCCACTCGCACCTTGAGCATGAACCGGTCGAGCTGCGCCTCCGGCAACGGATAGGTGCCCTCGCTCTCGATCGGGTTCTGGGTGGCCAGCACCAGGAAGGGTTGCTCCAGCGGGTAGCTCTGGCCGCCGATGGTGACCTGCTTCTCCTGCATCGCCTCCAACAGCGCCGCCTGCACCTTGGCCGGCGCCCGGTTTACCTCGTCGGCCAGAATGATCTGGGCGAAGATCGGCCCTTTCTTGACCCGGAAATCCTGCGTCTTCTGGTCGAAGATCATGGTGCCGATGAGGTCGGCCGGCAGGAGGTCGGGGGTGAACTGGATCCGGGCGAAGCTGGCGTTAATGATCTCCGAGAGGGTGCGCACCGCCAGCGTCTTGGCCAGGCCGGGCACGCCCTCCAGCAGGATGTGGCCGCCGGTGAGCAGCCCGATCAGCAGCCGCTCGATCATCGCGTCCTGGCCGACGATGCGGCGGGCCACTTCCTCGACCGCCTGGCGGATAAGCGCGGATTCGGGAGGCGCGGTCTGGGTGCTGCCGGGAGAGGTCATGAGATGGGAATCAGGAATCAGGAATCAGGAATCGGGAATCAGGGATCAGGGATCAGGAACGGGGGACGCCCGTTACTCCTCGTCCATGCCGATGGCCCGGTAGAGCGCGGCAATTTCCGGGTCGGTCAGCGGCCGCCACTCGCCGGCGGCCAGATCACCCAGACGCACGGGACCATAGGAGAGCCGGGCCAACCGGTCCACCTTGAGGCCCAGGCTCTCGCACCAGCGGCGCACCACGCGGTTGCGTCCTTCGGTGAGTGTAATGTCGAGAATGCTCCGCCCCTCGCGCCCCGGGCGCACCTGCACACGGGTCGAGCGCACCGGGCGGCCGTCGAGCACCACGGGTTGCCGCATCAGGCCCGCGATCTCGCCCGTCTCGCGCCCGTGCACCAGCGCGGTGTAGCGGCGGGCGATGCGGTAGCGGGGATGGGTCAGACGGTGCACCGCCTCGCCATCGGTGGTGAGCAGGAGCAGCCCGGTGGTCATGACATCCAGCCGCCCCACGTAGGTCAGGCCCTTCGCGTCGGGCAGGAAGTCGAAGACGGTGCGCCGGCCCGCCTCGTCACTGGCGCTGGTGACGACGCCCAGCGGCTTGTGAAACGCCAGCCAGCGCCGGGGCACCAGATGAATGCGCTTGCGCCCAACGGTGATGGCCTGCCGCTCCGGGTCGACCGAGCTGCCGAGGGTGGCCACCTTGCCGTCCACCCGTACGCGCCCCTCGGCGATCAGTTTCTCCGCCGCCCGGCGCGACGCGACCCCGGCGCGAGCCAGGGCCCGCTGGAGCCGCATGGTGGTCATGATTCGGCGGGGACGTACGCGGCCACGTCGCCCTCTTCCTCCGGGGCATCGGGCCGGTGCGAGTGCAGGGAGACCCGCAGCTCGTCGGTCCGGGGCAGTTCCGCCAGATCGCGCAGCCCCAGGGTTTCCAGGAAGAGCGATGTCGTGCCGTAGAGCAGCGGCCGTCCCATGCCTTCGCTGCGGCCGGTGACTTCGATGAGCCCCCGCTCCTGCAGCGTGCGGAGCACGCCGCCCGCCGAGACGCCGCGGATCTCTTCGATGTCCGCCCGGCCCACCGGCTGGCGGTAGGCGATGACGGCCAGCGTTTCCATGGCGGCGGCGGTGAGCCGGGGCTGCCGCACCGAGAACTGGGCCCGCTCGATGGCAGCCGCCAGCGCCGGGCGGGTCAGCACCTGGTAGCCGCCCCCCAGCTCTACCAGCTCGACGCCGTGCTGGTTGAAATCGTAGACCTCGCGCAGCTGGTCCAGCGCCTGGCGCACATCGGCCAGGGTGGCCTCGGTATCCAGGGTCTGCAACTCCTCGGCCGTCAGCGGACGGGCGGCGGAGAACAGCGCGGCCTCAATCAGTTGGGTCAGCGGATTCACGGCGGATCACCAGGGGCGCGAAGGGTGCCGGTTGCAGAAGCAGGAGCCGCCCGCGGCGCGCCAGCTCCAGCAGCGCCAGCAGGGTGGACAGCACGTCGGTGATGCCGGGCCGGGGGCCCAGGGCGTCACGCCACCCGATCTCCCCCCGCTCGGCAAGCAGGGTTTCGATCCGAAGCGTTGCGCCTTCGACATCGAGCGGCCGGGGCACCACCCGGTGCAGCACCGGGGTGGGGATCCCCGCGATCACCCGCTCCACCGCCTCCAGCAGGTCCATGACCTGAAAGCTGAGCGGCGGAGGCGGCAGCTCGGGCGGCGGCGGGAGATAGCCGCGCGCCAGACGGCCGGCGCGGCGCTCCGCTGCCCGCTCCATCCATTCGGCGATCTCGCGGATCTGCTGGTATTCCAGCAGCCGGCGCACCAGCTCGTGGCGCGGGTCTTCCCAGCCTTCCTGATCCAGCGGCCGCGGCAACAGCATCTGCGCCTTGAGGCGCAGGAGCCGGCCGGCCATTTCCAGATAATCCGCCGCCTGGTTCAGCCCCAGCGCGTGAATCGCGCGGAGAAACTGGTCGGCGATACGGGCGATGGGGATGTCGGCGATGTCGATCTGCTCCTCCCGCAGGAGATGCAGCAGCAGATCGAGCGGCCCGGAGAAGGACTCGAGCTCGACGATGAAGCCGGACGCCGCCGCCTCTGGAGCGGCGGGTGCCTGCAACCCGGTCATGTCGGAAGGGAATCCGGAAACGGCAACAGGAACGGCCTTGGTCTGAAGATGGGTGAAGTTACATGAATGGCGGGAAGGCGGGAAGGCGGGCAGGACGGCAGGACGGCAGGACGGCAGGACGGCAGGACGGCAGGACGGCAGGACGGCAGGACGGCAGGATAATCGGACTACCGGTTTGCGCTACGCTGGCGTTGCGGGGAGGCATGATCCGCTGGGTTGACCCTAAGCCCTATCGCTTCTATACTTACCGGCCGTAAATGGGGTTGGCTCGGGGGCGGTCCTGCGGCCGAGCGGCCTCCCCAATAAGAGCCGCGAGCAAGTCCTTTAGGGCCGTCTTGCCGTCCAGGAGAACACGTGCCTCGTATCAAATCGTCCAAGAAGCGCATGCGGCAAGCCCAGGCTGCCAGCACCCGCAACCGGGCGCAGCGCAGCGCGCTCCGGACCGCCATGAAGAAGGTCCGCGTCGCCGGCTCCAAGGCCGATGCCCAGAGCGCCTATCAGCGGGCCACCAAGCTGCTCGATCGCGCCGCCCGCAAGAATCTGGTCCATCCCAACGCCGCGGCCCGGCAGAAGAGCCGCCTGGCGAAGGCAGTCGCCGACCGCGAGGGCTAGCAGACCACGGGAATCGGGAATAGTCAGGGCGGCCTCAGCGGCCGCCCTTTTTCGTTTCCACCAGCATCCCCAATTCCCTTTTCCCCGTTCCCTGCCTTTACAGGTCTGCCAGTTCCGCCCCGCACCGCTCACAGTACCACTCCGTCGGCCGGTTCATGGTGCCGCACTCGCCGCACTTGAGGGTGCGGGGCGCGGCCTGGCTGGGCCGTTCGCGGGCATCGGGAATCGAGGTCGGGCCCGTGTTGCCCAGGGTGCTCGACCGGGTAAACGTGGGCTGCCCCAGCGAGCCGCGGGACGGGCCCTGGGGCGACGCTTCGACGGGACGAGGCACGCCCCCGCTGGCCCGCCGGGGCGAGGGGCCGGCGCGGTCGTCTTCGGTGACCGACTTGAGGAACGCCAGCTCGTCGGTCTGCCGGGCCGCGGGGCGGGCCGGCTCGGCAGCGGCCGGAGGCGGGGAAGCCGGAGGTTCTTTCCTCTCCTCCACCTGCTGGGTGACAGGCGGCGCTTCCGGCTCGGCCGGCTGGTGCCCGGCTTCGGCCGCCGGCGCCTCGGGCTGGGCTTCCGGCTCGGGCGCGGGCGCGGGATTTTCCGCCCCAGGCAGCGGCTCGGCAATCTGCGCCTGGACCTTCTCCAGTTCCAGGATCTTTTCGTTGATGCCGGAGAGCTCCTCCCGGATCGAGGTCAGGTTCCGCTGGGCCTCGCCCTGGATCTGCTGCCATTTCTCTTCGGAGTATTCCCCCACGGTGTGCCGCAACTCGGCCTCGGCCATGATCTCCCGGGCCTGGTCTTCGCGGGTCACCAGTTCTTCGCGGGTCTCCCGGTGGTGGTCGAGTTGCTGGTTCACGTCGCCGGCATGGGAGCGCAGCTCCTCCACCACCTTTTCCAGGCGTTTCTGGTAGTCTCCGCGTACCCGGTCGCGCACCGACCCCGGCGTGCTATCGGAGGCGGCGTCGAGACGGGCAAGCCAGGTCGAATACTGGGTCCGTTCCTGGAGCAGGTCCTGGATCGGATCGTGGTTGTCGTTGGTCGATTTCGCCATTGTTACGGCTCCCCTCCCGGCGATGCCGTGAACCCGGTCAGTCGGCCCGGGGTGCGCAGGCCAGGTACTACCATTGCATGCAACTGGTTATCGGATCGTCAGGGCTAATCTAACGCGCCCGCAGACGGGCGAAACCCTTGAGAAGCGTGAAGGACCGCGCCCAGGCCCGGCCCTGGCGTTCCTCAGGAGGCGGGGGCCCGCTCGAAGACCACATGGCCCCGGACCAGGGTGAGGTCCACCTGGCCCTGGAGTGTCGCCCCGGACCAGGGGGTGTTGCGGCTCTTGCTGAAGAAGCGGGTGGGATCGACCGTCCAGCGCCGGGCGGGGTCGAACACGACCAGATCGGCCGGCGCCCCCGGGGCCAGGCTCCCGCCGGAGAGGTGGAACAGCCGGGCCGGCACCGTGCTCATGCGTTCCACCAGCGTTGGCAGGCTGATGAGCCCGGTATGGACCAGCTCGGTGAGCGCCAGTCCCAGCGCGGTTTCCAGCCCGATGATCCCGTTGGGCGCGTCGTCGAACTCCCGCTCCTTGGCATCGTAGTGGTGCGGCGCGTGGTCGGTGGCGATGGCATCCACCACTCCATCCCTCAGCGCCTGGCGCACCGCCTCGCGGTCTTCATCTTCGCGCAGCGGCGGGTTCATCTTGGCGTTGGTATCGTAACCTTCCACCCGCTCATGGGTCAGGCTGAAGTGATGCGGGGTCGCTTCAGCCGTCACCCGCAGTCCTTTCTCCTTGGCCCGGCGGATGAGCTCCACCGAGCCGCGAGTCGACATATGGCAGAGGTGGATGTGGCCGCCGGTCAGCTCCGAGAGAAGGATATCCCGCGCCACCATGATCTCTTCGGCTGCGGACGGAATCCCCTTGAGCCCCAGCCGGCTGGCGACCAGCCCTTCGTGCATGGCCCCGCCCAGGGACAACGTCGGGTCCTCGCAGTGGTCCGCGACCGGAATGCCGAAGGTCTGGGCGTATTCCAGTGCGGTGCGCATCATGTGGCTGGAAACGACCGGGTGCCCGTCGTCGCTCACCGCCACCGCGCCGGCCCCCACCATCTCGCCGAACTCGGCCAGCTGCTCGCCCTTCTGCCCCAGGGTGATGGCGCCGATGGGATAGACCCGCGCCTTCCCCGCCCGCATCGCCTGGCGCAGAATGAAGCCCACGGCGGCCTGGTTGTCGGTCACCGGGTCGGTATTGGGCATGGCGCAGACCGCGGTAAAGCCGCCGGCGGCCGCCGCCATGGCGCCGGTCGCGATGGTCTCCAGCTCCTCCTGCCCCGGTTCGCGGAAATGCACATGCAGATCCACCAGGCCGGGGGCCACCACCTTGCCAGCGCAGTCCACCACCCGGGCGCCGTCGGGCGTCCCCTCGTTCCGGCCGGTGCCCTCGACGTGGCCATCGCGGACGATCAGATCGCCCACCTCGTCCAGCGCGCGCACCGGGTCGATGATGCGGCCGCCGCGGAACACCAGGACGCTCATACGTCCCGGCCCTCGGGCGGCGCCGCCCAGTCGGGCGAGCCGCCGGCCAGCAGGTAGAGCACCGCCATGCGCACCGCCACGCCGTTGGTGACCTGCGGCAGGATGACGCTGTGGGGTCCGTCGGCCACGTCGCTGTCGATCTCCACCCCGCGGTTCATGGGCCCGGGATGCAGAATGACCAGGTCGCGGGGCGCCCGCTCCAGCCGCTCCCGGCTCACCCCGAACACCCGGTTGTACTCGCGTAGGGAGGGAATGAAACCCGACTGCATGCGCTCCAGCTGCAGCCGCAGAATGTTGAGCGCATCGGCCCACTGGATGGCGTCTTCCACATGGGGAATCACCCGCACGCCCAGCGATTCGATGCCGCGCGGCATGAGCGTGGCCGGCCCGCACACCGCCACCTCCGCACCCAGCTTGGTGAGGCCCCAGATATTGCTCCGGGCCACCCGGCTGTGCAGCACGTCGCCCACGATGGCGATCTTGAGGCCTTCGATCTTCCCGAACTTGTCGCGCAGGGTGAGCATGTCGAGCAGGCCCTGGGTGGGGTGCTCGTGCTGGCCGTCGCCCGCGTTCACCACGTTGGAGCGGATGCGGTCGCCCAGGAAGCGGGCCGAGCCCGAGGCCCAGTGGCGGATCACCACCATGTCGATCCGCATCGCCTCCAGGTTGCGGGCGGTATCCACCAGGGTCTCGCCCTTGCTGACCGAGGAGCCCACCGCCGCCACGTTCACCGTGTCGGCCGAGAGGCGCTTCTCGGCAAACTCGAAGGAGATGCGGGTGCGCGTGCTGGCTTCGAAGAAGAGATTGACGATGGTCTTGCCCCGGAGCGCCGGCACCTTCTTGATGGGCCGCTCGCTCACTTCCTTGAACGGCTCGGCGGTGTCCAGGATGAGCCGGATCTGCTCGGCCGAGAGCGGCTCGAGCCCGATCAGGTCCTTGCCCAGCGCGAGCCCGGTCACGCCGCCACCCTCCCGGCAGGTCTACCGCGAAGACCCGAAGAGCGCGAAGGACGCGAAGATCTTGTGTGGTGGGATTGCAGTCGTGCTCCCGGCCTATACCGCGGATTCACGGGACGCCGAACTCTGGGGTGGCGGCATTTCAGGCCGGAGACCGAAGGAGTCTCCCCACAAAGAGCAGTCTTTGCGTACTTCGCGCTCTTCGCGCCTTCGCGGTTAATCGCCACTACACCTTTCCCTTTCATCCTTATCCGTCCCCCCGCACCAGCTCGACCGCATCCCGGCCGTCCAGCTCCCTCACCGCCACGTCCACCCGCTCGGCGGGGCCGGCAGTGACCTTCCTGCCCACGATATCGGCCTGGATCGGCAGCTCACGACCGCCCCGGTCCACCAGCACGCAGAGCAGAAAGCGGCGCGGCCGCCCGAAGTCGGCGAACTCGTCCAGTGCCGCCCGCACCGTGCGACCGGTGTAGAGCACGTCATCCACGATCACGACGGTCTGGCCGTCCAGGTCGGGCGGCAGCTTCGTCTCGGCCACGATGGGCCGCGGGCCGATGGCCTGGAGATCGTCGCGATAGAGGGTGATATCGAGCTTGCCGCGGGGAATGCTGCCCCCTGCGGATTGCTCGATCAGGTGAGCCAGCCGCTCCGACAACTCGACTCCGCGGCGCTGGATCCCGACCAGCACCAGGCCGTCGGTTCCACCGCTCTTTTCCACGATTTCGGAAGCCATGCGGGCCAGCGCGCGGCCCATGGCACGCTCATCCAGGAGGGTGGTACGGGTGGGTGGCATCTCGGGGCCGGAAGCTAGCAGCCCCGACAGCAGCAGGCAACGCAGGGGAACTGTCTGGCCCCGGGAGTGCTATACCTATACCTTTAGTGGACTTCCAGCCTCTCCCCCTCCCCTGAGGGCCATGACCGACCTGCGCGACCGTCTTCAGACGGCTGTCGGCGACGCCTACCGTATCGAGAAGGAACTCGGTGGGGGCGGCATGAGCCGCGTCTTCCTCGCCGAAGAGGTCCGCCTCGGCCGCAAGGTGGTCATCAAGCTGCTGCCGCCCGAGATGTCGGCCGGCGTGAACGTGGAGCGGTTCGAGCGCGAAATCCAGCTGGCCGCCAAACTGCAGCACCCGCATATCGTTCCCCTGCTCACCGCCGGCGCCTCCGGCGACCTGCTGTACTACGTCATGCCCTTCATCGAGGGCGAGTCGCTCCGCGCCAAGCTGGCCCGGGAGGGCGAGCTGCCCATTCCGGAAGTGATCCGCATCCTGCACGATGTGCTGGACGCGCTCTCCTACGCGCATGAGCAGGGGATCGTCCACCGCGACATCAAGCCGGACAACGTCATGCTCAGCCGGCGCCACGCCGTGGTGACCGACTTCGGCGTGGCCAAGGCGGTGGCGTCCTCCACCGGCGCCTCCTCGCTCACCTCACTGGGCGTCGCGCTGGGGACCCCCAGCTACATGTCGCCGGAACAGGCGGCTGCCGATCCTCACGTGGATCACCGGGCCGACCTCTACGCCGTGGGCGCGATGGCGTATGAAATGCTCTCCGGCAGCCCGCCCTTCACCGGGGCCAGCCCCCAGATGGTGCTGGCGGCCCACGTCACCCAGGCGCCCGACCCGCTCGGCGCCCGGCGACCCAGTTGTCCACCCGCCCTGGCCGAGCTGGTCATGCGCTGCCTGGCCAAGCGGCCGGCCGACCGCCCGCAGAAGAGCGAGGAGCTGATCGGCCCGCTCATGGCGCTCCTCACTCCCACGGGGGGCATGACACCGACGGCGGGAATGACGCCCACCGGCACGCAGCCGGTGCCGGCGGTGAGCTACGAAGCCAGGGCGCGCCGCGCCCATCCGGTCCGCGTGGGGATCATGTTTGCGCTGGCCGCCGCCGCGGTGCTGGGCCTGGTGTACTGGATCATGCTCCGGCTGGGCCTGCCCGATTGGGTCTTCCTTGGTGCGGCCGGGCTCCTGGTGGTTGGGCTGCCGATCATACTGGCCACCGGCTACTTCGAGCGGAAGCGTGCGCTGGCCCGGGCCACCGGCGTACACACCCTGACGCCGGTCGGCATGAAACGGCTGTTCACCTGGCGCAAGGCCCTGCTGGGCGGCGGGATCGCATTCGCCGGGCTGGGTCTGGTGGCGGCGGTGTATACCGGGATGCGGCTCCTGGGCATCGGCCCGGTAGGCACCCTGCTGGCCTCCGGGAAGCTGGAGCGGAGCCAGCCCATCCTCCTGGCCGATTTTATCAACCGCTCCAGCGACTCCACCCTGGGGCCCACGCTCACCGAAGCCTTCCGCGTGGACCTGTCCCAGTCCAGCGCGGTGCAGCTGCTCGATCCGCGGCAGATCGCCGCCGGCCTGCGCCGGATGCAGAAACCGGGTGCGCACCTTACCCCGGACGTAGCCCGGGAGCTGGCCGAGCGTGAGGGCGTGACGGCAGTGGTGACCGGCCAGATCGACCCGGTGGGCCAGAGCTACGTCCTCTCGGCCAGTGTCGTGTCCACCTCCGACGGCAAAGTGCTGGCCTCGGTGCGCAAGACCGCCGATGATGACGCGCACCTGATCCCGGCCCTGGACGAACTCTCCCGCGATCTGCGGGAGCGGATCGGTGAGTCGCTGGTCTCCATCCGGCAGACCCAGCCGCTGGAGGATGTCACCACCGGCTCGCTGGAGGCGCTCCGGAAGTACACCGAGGCCAATCATCTCTTCGACCGGGGCGACTTCGACGGGGCCATTGCCCTGCTGCGCCAGGCCATCGGGCTGGACAGCTCCTTCGCCATGGCCTACCGCAAACTGGCGGCCGCCCTGTACAACACCCAGGCCTCGGCGACGCAGCAGATTGCCGCCGGCACCCGCGCGTTCCAGCTGCGCGACCGGCTGCCGCCGACCGAGGGCGATCTCACGGCCGCGTGGTATTACGACATCGTGAACTACGATCCCACCCAGGCGATCGCGGCGTACCGGGCGGTCCTGGACCGGGATCCGGACAACGACATCGCACTCAACAATCTCTCCATCCAGCTGAACCGCCGGGGCGAAATGGCCCAGGCCGAGAGCCTGGCGGCCCGCGGAGCC
The DNA here is from genome assembly GCA_963779755.1 of uncultured Gemmatimonadales bacterium. Classification (GTDB taxonomy): domain Bacteria; phylum Gemmatimonadota; class Gemmatimonadetes; order Gemmatimonadales; family GWC2-71-9; genus CAVZZO01. The sequence goes on along the minus strand of CAVZZO010000001.1, from coordinate 2,329,482 downwards.
CGGCTGACCGGTGCCAGCACCCTCTACCAGAACCTGGCGGTGGCGCAGGTGGATCAGGGCCACCTGGATGCGGCCGATACCACCCTCAGCCGTTGGCAGCAGGCCTCCCCGGGCGACCCGGGAGCGATCATGGGCGTCGGCGTGATTGCCGGCAACCGGCAGGACTACGCGGCCGCCGAGCGGGCATTCCGCCGGATGCTGGATTCCGCCAGGGGCAGCGAGGCCTGGCGGGCACGCAGTCTCGATCTGTTGGCGCAGGTCACGGCCACTCAGGGACGACTGGCGCAGGCCGAACGGTACCGGGAAGAGGCGGCGGGGAGCGCCGTCGCGCGCGACATCCCCGGATCCGCCCTGATGGAGGCCGCCCGGATCGCCATCGACCAGGCCTTCATTCACGCGCAGCCCGCGGCAGCCCAGGCCACCCTGAAAGCGGCACTGGCCCGCTACCCCCTGGCCTCGATACGGCCGGAGGACCGGCCGTACCCCATGCTCGCCGCCGCCTACGCCCTGACCGGACAGACGGACGAAGCCCGGCGCACGATGGCGGAATACCAGCGCATGGTACCCGAGGGCTGGCGCAAGGGCCAGCCGCTGCGACTGAAGGCGGAGGGCGATATCGCCTTCGCCGAGCAGCGGTGGCCGGATGCGGTCACGGCCTACCGGCAGTGGTCGGACGAGAGCGGGTGCGGCCCCTGTGGACAGTTCGAGATCGGCCAGGTGTTCGACCGCCTGGGACAGCCTGATTCCGCGCTGGTCTACTACCACAGGTCGGCAACGGTCCCCGACGTGTTCCGTCTGGCCTGGGCCGACCCGGCGCTGGGCCCCACCTACCGCCGGATGGGTGAGTTGTACGAACAGAAGGGCGACCGGGCCAGAGCACTGGAGTCGTACGGAAAGTTCGTGGCGCTCTGGAAGAACGCCGACGCCGACCTCCAGCCGCTGGTTCGCGACGTGAAGTCCCGCATCGCCGCGCTGACCGCGCAGGGCGGATGATGCGAGGAATCTCCTGCACGGCCGCCTCGGGCGTGCTGCCGAGCTGTCTGGAGTACCGATGAGGGACTTCCAGGAACGGGTCCAGCAGGCCGTGGGCCAGACCTACCGCCTCGAGAAGGAGCTGGGCGGCGGCGGGATGAGCCGCGTCTTCCTGGCGGAAGAGGTCCGGCTGGGCCGGAAGGTCGTCATCAAAGTGCTCCCGCCCGAGATGTCGGCCGGAGTGAACGCCGAGCGCTTCGAACGGGAGATCCTGCTCGCCGCGCGGCTGCAGCACCCCCACGTCGTGCCCCTCCTTACCGCGGGCTCCGCGGACGATCTTCTGTATTATGTCATGCCTTTCATCAAGGGCGAATCACTCCGCGCGCGGCTCGCCCGCGAGGGCGAGCTGTCGGTGAGCCAGACGGTGCGCATCCTGCGCGAGGTGGCCGACGCGCTGGCCTACGCCCACCGCGAGGGCGTGGTGCACCGCGACATCAAGCCCGACAACGTCCTGCTGGCCGACGGGCACGCGGTGGTCACCGACTTCGGGGTCGCCAAGGCGGTGGCCTCCAGCAGCGGCGACTCATCGTTGACATCCCTGGGCGTGGCACTGGGAACGCCGGCCTACATGTCGCCGGAGCAGGCGGCGGCCGATCCGCACGTGGACCACCGGGCCGACATCTACGCTCTGGGCGCCATGGCGTATGAGATGCTGACCGGCTCCCCGCCCTTCACCGGCCCCAGTCCGCAGATGGTGCTGGCGGCACACGTCACCCAGCGGCCCGACCCGGTTACCTCGCGCCGCCCCGCCTGCCCGCCCGTCCTGGCCGAGGTCATCATGCGCTCGCTGGCCAAGCGCCCGGCCGACCGGTACGAGCGGGTGGAGGATCTGCTGCCGGCCTTCGATACCATCCTCACCCCCAGCGGCGGGATGACCCCGACGGGCACCCAGCCGGTACCGGCAGTGGACTACGTGGCGAAGGCCCGCAAGGCGCACCCTGCCAGGGTGGCGGGCCTCTTCGTTCTGGCCGCCATCGGGGTGACAGCGATGATCTGGGCGGTGGTCCACGCCGCCGGCTTGCCCGACTGGGTCTTCTGGGGCGCGCTGGGGCTGCTGGCGGCCGGGCTGCCCATCATGCTGCTGACCGGCTATCTGGAACGGAAGCGCGCGCTGGCCCGCGCCACCGGCGTGCATACCATGACGCCGGTGGGCATGAAGAGGCTCTTCACCTGGCGGAAGGCGCTTATGGGCGGAGGCATCGCCTTCGCCGTGCTGGCCCTGGCAGCGGGCGCCTTCATGGCCATGCGCGCGTTCGGCATCGGGCCGGCGGCCACGCTGGTCTCGGCCGGCAAGCTGCCGGACCAGGCGCGCATTCTGGTAGCCGATTTCGAGAACAAGACGCCGGATTCGACCCTGGCGGCGCCGCTCAGCGATGCCTTCCGGATCGACCTGTCGCAGTCGCCGACCGTGCATGTGCTGGGGGACGAGGAGGTGAGCAGCGTCTTGCAGCGGATGGAGCGTCCGCAGGGCACCCGGGTGAGCGGCACCGTCGCGCGGGAGATCGCCGAGCGGGAGGGGTTGCCGGCCCTTATCCTGGGCGAGATCGCGTCGGTGGGCCAGGGCTATGTCCTGTCGGCCCGGGTGGTGGGCGGCAAGGACGGCGTCGAGCTGACGGCCGCGCGGGAGACCGCCACCGACCAGGCCGGCATCCTCCCCGCCCTGGACCGCCTCTCCGCTCATGTGCGGGAGCAGATCGGCGAGTCCTATCGCTCGCTGCGGAATACCCAGCCGCTGCAGGATGTCACGACCTCTTCGCTGGAAGCGCTGCGGCTCTTCTCCCGGGGTGAGCACGCCGAGCACGAGGGGGATTTCAACCAGGCCATTGGGCTGTACCGTCAGGCGGTGTCGGTGGATACCGCCTTCGCCGCCGCCTGGCGCAAGCTGGCGGTCACCCTGGACAACCTGGGGGCCGAACGCAGTGAGATGGTCGCCGCCGCCTCGGCGGCCTTCCGCCACCGCGACCGCCTGCCCCCGGTCGAGCGGAATCTGGCGGCGGCGTTCTACTACTCCGGCGTGTCGCCACGACCGGGAGCAGACCATCGCGGCCTACCGGGCCGTGCTCGCCACCGATCCGGACAACCCTGCCGCGTTGAACAACCTCTCGTCGGTCTATCAGACCCAGCATCTCTGCGCCCAGGCAGAATCGCTGGCGCACCATGCGCTGGTCGCCAACGACAGCAGCGTCTGGCAGCATTTCAACAGTCTGACGGAAGCGCAGTTCCAGCCGGGGAAAAGGGCGGAGGCGGAACGGACCCTCCAGGCGCTCTAGCCCGCAAGCTTCCGGGCAACCTGATGGCGACCGGCTATGAGGCGGAGCTGAACTACGCGGAGGGCCGGCTAGATTCCGCCACGGCGCTGGGCCGCCTGCTGGTGGAGCGGGGCCGGGGAGTGGCCAATTTCGAGCGCTGGGGCAGGGCCGTACAGGCCGCGGCCCTCATCGTACGGGGCCGCCTGCGGGAAGCCGGAGACGATCATCGCCCAGCAGGTGCAGCGGGAGACCGCGAACGGTTCCGTTGCCGAAGTCCTCGGCTGGTCCTCCTGGCCGGCGGCCTGACGGCGACCAGCGGGCGAACCCGGAGCCGGTCAGCCCGGGACCTGGAGGCCCTCCTGCGAGCACCATCCGCTCGACAGCATTCCTGCCGGCGAACGCCCCTGGGTCAGGCCTCATCAATCTGGCTCGGAGGCGGCCGCGTCCCCCAGGCCCGCGCCTGCTCACCCGCTGGGAACGGGGCGTGCCGGCCGACCTGCGGCAACACTGGACAGTACCTGACGCGCAGGGCTATGTGGCGATGGCGGAACGCGGCCCGCAGAGGCCCGCCGCTATTTCCAGCAGGCTGGGATATCTCCGCTGCAACGGCTGCTCGATGGATCTGATCGGCCGCACCTGGGACATGCAGGGCCAGACCCGACTCGGCCCTGGCGGCGTACGATCGCTATCTCCCAGCCCCGATCTTCCCTCTCAACTGGGACCCCAACGCCAGACCCGGCGTGCTCAAGCGGGCCGGCGAGCTGGAAGAGCAGAAGGGGAACCCAAGGCGGCGCTCGCCCGCTATACCGAGCTGCTGGATCTGTGGAAGGCGGCCGATCCGGACCTGCAGCCGGTGGTGAAGGAAGTGCGGGAACGGGTGGCGAGGCTGACGGCGGCAGGAGGATAGGGACCAGGAATTAGGAATCAGGAACCGGGGTGGGGTGCCCTGATTCCCGATTCCTGGTTCCTGATCCCTTACATCAGCCTGTCAGGAACCTCACCACCCGTATCACCCAGTCCGCCCCCGCCAGCAGAATGGGCAGCAACGTCAGCATCACCGAGAAGATCACCCCCTGCCGCCACATGCACCGGCCCCGCCAGCGGGGCCTCCTCGCCCCAGAGCCGCACCATGGCCGTCTCGGTCAGCCAGCCCAGGCCGTAGCAGATGTTGGCTATGACGCCATAGACCAGGATCAGGCCAAGCGGCGGGAAGCGGACCGGCCAGGGGTGGGGAGGGAGGAGCGCCATGAACCCCATCATGGCCAGGCTGACCAGTCCGGCGCCGCCGACCAGGAGGTTGTACTTGCAGCCGCCGTGACTCCCACCAGCGCAGGAGGGAGAGCGGCGTCCGCCGAAAATCGGGCAGCGGATAGAAGAAGCGGGTGAGGGCGGACATGGACGGAGCTCCGGGCGGTGGTCGGTTCCCGAAGTACTTTACGTCACAAAGCGCACCCTGTCAAGGGACGAGAAATCAGAAATCAGGGACCAGGGACCAGGGACCAGGCCCCGGCCCGGGTTCATGAATCGGGGAGCGGGGTGCGGCTTCCTGATTCCTGGTGCCTGATGCCCGGTCCCTTTCCCAACCGCCGCAGCCTTTCTAATGGCACGAGCCGCAGCCCGAGTAGAGCGATAAGGACGACGCCGTACAGCACCGGTTCCCGCTCGTCCTTCTTCACCAGCCAGAGGAAGTGCAGCACGCCCAGGGCGGCCGTGATATAGATGAGCTGGTGCAGCCGCTGCCAACGTCTGCCGCCCAGTCGGCGGATCGAGGCCTTCGTGGACGTCAGCGCAAGCGGAATGAGCAGGATGAACGCGGTGAAGCCCACCAGCACCCAGGGGTGCTTCGCCACGTCGGTGGCGATGCCGGTGGGCGAGAGCTGCTGGTCGAAGACGAAGTAGCTGAAGGCATGCAGCGTGGCATAGAAGAAGGCGAAGAGCCCGAGCGGCCGGCGGAACCTGATGAGGTCATTCCAGCCGGTCAGCCGGCGCAGGGGGGTGATGGCCAAGGTGCAGAAGAGCAGGATCAGCGCGGCCAGGCCGGTCCGGTGCTGGATATTCTTCACCGGCTCGGTCTGGAGCAGCTCGCCGGTGTAGATGGCCCACCCCAGGAGCCCCAGCGGCACCAGCGCCCCCAGCCACAGCATCACCTTGAGCCCGATCCGGGTGCTGCGCTTCAGCGCCATCAGAAGTTCACCCGCAGATCCATGCCGGTGTAGAGGCTCGCCACCTGGTCGGCGTAGCCGTTGAACATGAGGGTGGGGCGCTTGAAGAACTCGCCGATGCGGCGCTCCTTCGCCTGGCTCCAGCGGGGATGGTCCACGTGGGGGTTCACATTGGCGTAGAAGCCGTACTCGTCGGGTGCCGCGATATTCCAGGTGTTGCGCGGCTGAGTTTCCTGGAATCGGATCTTGACGATCGCCTTGCCGCCCTTGAAGCCGTACTTCCAGGGAATACAGAGCCGGAGGGGCGCCCCGTTCTGGTTGAGCAGCGGCTTGCCGTAGATCCCCGTCACCAGCAGCGTCAGCGGGTGCAGCGCCTCGTCCATGCGCAGCCCCTCGACATAGGGCCAGTCCAGGATATTGTAGCGCTGCCCCGGCATCTGCTTCGGATCGTACAGGGTGGTGAACTGGACGTAGCGCGCCTTCGAGGTCGGCTCCAGCCGGTTGATCACCTGCCGCAGCGGGATCCCCATCCAGGGGATGACCATGCTCCAGGCCTCGACGCAGCGGTGCCGGTAGATCCGCTCTTCCGGGGTGAAGCCCTTGAGCAGGTCCTCGACCGCGAAGGTCCCGGTCTTCCCCGCCTCGCCCTCGACCGTGATGTTCCACGGGCTGGTCTTGAGGCCCCCGGCGTTGTCGCTGGGATCGCCTTTCCCGGTGCCGAACTCGTAGTAGTTGTTGTAGGTGGTGATCGCCTCATACGAGGTCGGCTTGTCCGGGTCGGCCGGAGCTACTGCGCCGCGCGCCGACCGCGGCAGCAGGGCCGTCCCCGCCGCCGCCAGACCCGCCGCCGCCAGCCCCTGGAGAAACTCCCGCCGGCTGCGGTACAGCCCCTCGGGAGTGATCTCGGAGGACGCAATGTCGGGTGGACGGCGGATGAGCATGGGGGACTCCTCGTATGGTTCCTTTCCTAACCTAACGTCCTGAGAGCGTGGTCGGTTCCTTACGGTGAGCGGTAAGCAGTAAGCGGTGAGCGGGCACGCGCCTCCATCTCCAGGCAGGCACTCCCGCTCACCGCTTACCCCTCACCGCTTACCGTTGGACGGACAGGGAGGGATTCGAACCCTCGAGCCCCTTGAGAGGGCCACACGCTCTCCAGGCGTGCGCCTTAAACCACTCGGCCACCTGTCCCGGGTGATCTTGGAAGGCGTTGAATTAACACAGCTTAAGCGGGATTGGCAAGGCACAGGACGGGGCGGTCAGTGCGGTCAGGCTGACAGGATATGGCACGGCTGTCACCCTGAGGCCGCGGAGCGGCCGAAGGGGCCGAAGCTGATCGCAGGATTTCGGCCGCTTCGCTGCGCTCAGCGTGACAGTGGGGAGCCAGCACTAGAATTGGTCGTGCGCGGTGCGCGCCGGCGCCTGGCGCCCCGCACATTCACGCGGTTGAAACCGCGGCTCGGCACGGCGTCGCCTGCGGCGACGCGCGCGATCTCACGATCTTGCCCGGGGCGCAGCCACGGCCTGCCGAGCCGTGAATTCGTTCAGGTGGCGGCACGGCGGCATATGGCACGGCTGTCACCCTGAGGCCGCGAGCGGCCGAAGGGGCCGAGGCTGATCGCAGGATTTCGGCCGCTTCGCTCCGCTCAGCGTGACAGCGGGAACGAAGCAACTTGTACGGTTGTCATCCTGAGGCCGACGAGCGGCCGAAGGGGCCGAAGCTGATCGCAGGATTCCGGCCGCTTCGCTGCGCTCAGCGTGGTAGCGGGGACGAAGCAATCGGTGAGGTGGTGCGCGCGGCGCGCGATCTCAAGGCCATGCCCGTGGCGCAGCCACGGTGTGCCGAGCAGTGAATTCATACACGTGGGCGCGCGTCGGCATATTGCCCGCTGTCACCCTGAGGCCGACGAGCAGCCGAAGGGGCCGAAGCTGCTCGCAGGATTTCGGCCGCTTCGCTCCGCTCAGCGTGACAGCGGGGGCGAAGCAATCGGGTTGGCCGCGTACCAGATCCAATTGCTTCGTGCCTTCGTCACGATGCTCAGTCTTTCACGAGTACCGCTCGAACCTCGAGGCCAGGCTCGGTGAACGTCCCGGACAAGAGGTTTCCCGAGAGGGTGAACGGAATGTCGCGGATGAAGGTATCGGCACTCTGGGTGAAGTGGACGACCCCGTTGGTTTCGGTCCAGGTGCCGTCCAGACTCACATCGAGATCCCCGCCCCCCTCGTCGGCGCCGGGGGCGAACAGACGGCCCGTGGTGCCGCCATCATCACTGAGCATCATATTGAGCACAGCACCGTTGGCCAAGAGATCCGTAGTCACGCCGTTCTCGGTCACAGTCAGGACGGAAGCTTGGTAACCACTCTGAGATGCGTGATAGGTCCCAGCGTAGGCCAGTGACGGACCCGCTTGGGTACTCTTACATGCACAGACAGCCGTGGCGCACAGGGCGACTATGCCAGCAAGTCTCCTTGATCCAGACAAGCTCATGTAATCCTCCTTCTGAACGGGGCTACCGAGACTCTCCGCAGTCGTGTTTCACCAGGCCACACTAAAGCCCAGGGCTCGATCCCAATCATCCAACGCTCCTCCCAATATGAAATCTCTCCAATAGCGCAGCCGGCCATCCAGCGACAGCCATGGAGCGACTTCTATTGAAGCGACGACCTCGGCACCGACAGAAGGACCGGTATACCGCGAACTGAAGACGGCCGGATACGGAATGCTGTCGATTGCAGCCTGGTTCAGCCTTCGTCCACTCACATGGACCATTCCCGCGTTCACCCCTGCACTGAAACTCAGATGATCGACGATTGGCAAAGTACTTTCCTTGAACGGCCTTCGGACAACAGCTGACAGATCGCCATATCCTCGCCATACCGTCTCGTCCCCCGGGAAAATGCCTGGGCCTACAACCGCGCCAATTCGAGAGCGGCCCGCCCCGATACCTGCTCGAAGCCCGGAGCCGAGATCATACGCCCAGCGAACACCCAGAAGCGGGTAGTTCAGATCTCCGCCGGCGTCATAATTCATTGAGCCCATCTCGAGGGAGGCGTGCGCCCGTTGGGCCATCAATGTGCTTGGCAAACTAGCGAGCGCCGCCATGACGATGGAAACGGCCATCCACGGCGCTGGGTTCCGCAACACGTTGGACATGGAGTTACCCTTAGCCTTGAATTGTCTACGGTACCTGCCCGGTGACTTGAATCCTGAGCTCACTGGGATATGTGTATTTCGTATATAGGGTCGGGTCACCACTTCCCCCGCCCCCGCCGCCACCACCTCCGCCTCCGCCACCTCCGTTGCACGTTTCGGGCGTGCAGTCCTGTCTCGCTGGCCCGTTGCCACTCTGGAGGATCCCATCGCCGGTCCGGCTACCTCGCAGAGAACTAGTCGTATCGGAGTAATCGATCTCACTTCTGGCAAGCACGAAGGTGATCCGGCTCCCGGGGTCGTAATCCCAAGGGACATCTTGCCAGCTTCCATCCTCCGAGAAGATCCGGTAGCCCTTCGTCGCAACATTCCTGACTGCTACGTCCACAGACTGGGCGCCGGTCCAGAGTTGACGCTGAGAGTCGATCGGCAGGTAGAGTTCCAGGCTCGGGAAGGATTGGACCTGCGTATCTTCCGTGGCCCCGAATGCAGCGGCATCCAGAATGGTCCGGATGGCCGGAGATTTAGTACTCGCCACCAGGTCCGACTTCAGCGAAATCCTGTACTCCACGAATGGAGATGCCTGGATGGAGGTCCTGACCCAGGATGCTACGGCGGGATTACCAGAGAAAGCGCCAGCGCCGCCCCCAACCGGTTCATCGGGTCCGATTGGGTAGACGGGCTTGCCTTCCCCACCAACACATGCTCCGACCCCGAGCTACTGCCCACCACTTCTGGGCCACTGCAGCCACCCAGGAGGGCTAGCGCCCCCCCCCCGAGAACCAACAGGTATCGTCTCACGAAAGCCGCCTCCATTGGAGATCTCGATAACCTGCCGGCGGTACGGGGCTTGTCAAGAGGTCGCATCCAGGGAGGGGTTCACCAGCTTCATCAACGACTGACGCTTACGACCTCCCTTCCTGCCTCCTTGCCTCCGAGGCGATTCTCCCTGCCCCTGGTGCGGTGACATCGAGTGTCGCGAATCCCCGCATCTACCGTCAGATACGACACCGCACACCATGCCAAGAACCAATGCCAACCGGCTCAGTCCTCAGTCCCTTCTTCCTTCATGTTGTCTCTATCCCACCCCATGCGCCGCCTGGCGCTGCGCTTCGATCCGACGTTGCGCCTCGGCCAGCGCCTCGCTCCCGCCGGTCAGGGCTCCCGGCGGCAGCAGACTCGCCAGGCCGTAGCCCATCCCCTTCATCCCGTTGTGCCAGATGACGGCACCGGTGGTCCGGTCGAGGCAGAACACTTCCCCCCGCGCCGCGGCGTAGAGTCGGGCGCCGTCGCTGGCGACGGTCACGAAGGCGGCGCCGGCCAGTTTCGTCCGCCAGTGTTCCGTCCCGGTGTACGCATCCAGCGCCACCACGTGGCCCTTGATGCCGATGAAGAGAAGGTCGGAGGCCATGGAAAAGTTCCTTGCGGAAGGGACCAGGAATCAGGAACCGGGAATCAGGAATGGGGAATCAGGGAGGCGGACTCCCTGGTCCCTGATTCCTGACTCCTGGTCCCTAGCGCCGGTGCTGCGACCGGTAGATGATCACCCCGAAGACGATCATGGTGGTGGCGAGGTAGAGCAGATTGGGCGCGGTGGTGGCCTGCGTCGCGGGGCAGACGCCGATGGTCTGGCAGAGAGTGGTAGGATCCTGGAGGAGGAGCAGAAAAGCCATGGTGGTGCCCCCGGACTGCATGATGCCGCCGTCTTCACTCCCCTGAGTGATAGGTCGAGGGGGTCGAGAGAGTCAAGAGGGTCGAGCGGAGCCTGCCGGGCCCTCCATGCCCAATCCTCAATCCTGCTCTTCGAACCGCTTCACCCCCAGCGTCACGTTGTGTCCGCCGAACCCGAAGGAGTTCGAGAGCGCAATCCGCACCTTGCGCTCCACCTTCTGATTGGGCGCGCAATCGAGATCGCATTCCGGGTCCGGCTGGACCTGGTTGATCGTCGGGGGGATCACATCCTGGGTGGCGGCGAGGAGGCTCACCGCGAACTCCAGGCCGCCGGCGGCGCCCAGCAGGTGGCCGGTCATGCTCTTGGTGCTGCCGAAGACCAGCTCCCGCGCGTGCTGGCCAAAGACCGCCTTCACGGCCTTGGTCTCGGCGATGTCGCCCAGCATCGTGGACGTGCCGTGGGCGTTGATGTAGTCCACCTGCGCCGGATCGATCTTCCCGTCCGCCAGGCAGGCCCGGATAGCACGCTGGGCCCCTTCCCCGTCGGGCGCGGGGGAGGTCATGTGGTAGGCGTCGGCGCTCATGCCGTAGCCGATCACCTCGCCCAGGATGGCGGCGCCCCGGGCCTGCGCGTGCTCCAGACTCTCCAGCACCACCACCGCTCCGCCGTCGCCCAGCACGAACCCGTCGCGCAGCGCGTCGAAGGGCCGGCTGGCTTCCTTGGGCGCGTCGTTGCGGGTGCTGAGCGCCTTCATGTTGCTGAAGGCTGCGATGGTAAGCCCGGTGATGGCCGCCTCGGCGCCGCCCGATACCATGGCATCGGCCACGCCGTGCTTGATCATCTTGTACGATTCGCCGATGGCGTGGGCCGAGGAGGCGCAGGCGGACACCGTGGCGAAATTGGGCCCCTTGAGGCCGTAGCGCATGGAGACCAGCCCCGCCGCCATGTCGGGGATGAACATCGGCACGAAGAAGGGCGACACCCGGTCGGGACCCTTGGTGAGGAAGATCTTGCAGTTTTCCTCGTAGGTTTCCATCCCGCCGATGCCGCTGCCGATGACCACCCCGGTGCGTCCCGGATGGGGGAACTTCCCCTCCAGCCCGGCCTGGGTAATGGCCTGGTGGGCCGCGGCCAGCGCGAACCGGGAATAGAGGTCGGTTCGCTTCACCTCCTTGCGATCCATGTATTGCAGGGCATCGAAGCCCCTCACCTCGCAGGCGAACCGCACCTGCAGGGCGGATGGATCGAACTTGGTGATCGGCCCCGCGCCGGAGGCACCCGACAGCAACGCCTGCCAGGTGTCGGCGACGGTGGTCCCGACGGGCGTCACCAGGCCCAGCCCGGTGACGACGACGCGATGCGGCACTACTTCCCGAGCTTCTCGTGCAGATATTTCATCGCATCGCCCACGGTGCGGAGCTTCTCCGCCTCTTCGTCGGGGATGTCGATGTCGAATTCCTTCTCGAAGGCCATGACCAGCTCGACCGTGTCGAGACTGTCCGCGCCGAGGTCTTCCATGAAGCTGGCCTCATCGGTGAGCTTCTCGCGCTCGACGCCCAGCTCCTCGACGATGATGTCTTTGACCTTCTCTTCGATCTCGCTCATGCTGTCCTCGACAGGGGTGGAAGAATTCTCAGAAAACCATGCCGCCGTCAACCACCAGCACCTGGCCGGTAATGTACCCCGCCAGCTCGGAGGCGAGAAACACCACGGCTCCCGCCACATCCTCGGGCGCGCCGGGACGCTCCAGGGCAACGGTACCTAACATTGCCCCGCGCACTTCCCCGGGCAAGTCGCGCGTCATATCCGTTTCAATGAAACCGGGGGCCACGCAGTTCACCAGCACGTTGCGGCTGGCATACTCCTTGGCCACCGACCGGCTGAAGGCGATGAGGCCGCCCTTGCTGGCGGCGTAGTTCGCCTGGCCCTTGTTGCCCGTCAGCCCCACCACGCTGCTGATGTTGATGATCCGGCCCCAACGACGCTTCATCATGCCGCGCAGGCAAAGCCGGGTGGTGTGGAACGCGCCCTTGAGGTTGGCGTCCAGCACCGTATCCCAGTCGTCCTCGCTCATCCGCAGCAGCAGGTTGTCTCGCGCCAGCCCGGCATTGTTCACCAGGATGTCCACCGGCCCCAGGGCCGCCTCGGCCTCCTTCAGCGCGGCTTCGACCTGTCCCGCATCCAGCACATCGCAGCCGACCCCGGCGGCCCCCTCGCCCAGGCTGGCCGCTACCTCGCGTGCCTTGGCGGCATCCCGGCCGACGATGGCCACTTTCGCCCCCGCCTGGTGCAGGCGCTGCGCCGTGGCCAGCCCGATGCCGCGGGTGCTGCCGGTCACGAAGGCGGTGCGCCCGCTCAGGTCGATGGAGATCATGCCAGGAATTGCTCCACCTCGTCGGCCGTCCCCAGGCTTACGGTATTGGCGCCGGGGAGAATCTTGCGGGCCAGGCCCGAGAGCACACTGCCGGGCCCAAGCTCCACGAACCGGATATCGTCTCCCAGCTTGGCCGCCGTCCGCATGCAGCCGACCCAGCGGACCGGGGCGGTAAGCTGGTCGGTGAGCAGCCGCTTGGCGTCGGCCGAGGTACGGACCAGCTCGCCGCTGGCGTTGGCGACCACCGGGAAGGCCGGATCGGTGAACGGGACCGCGGCCAGCGCATCGTGCAGGCCGTCGACCGCGGGCGCCATGAGCGGCGAATGAAATGCGCCGCTCACCTTGAGCGGCAGCACCCGCCTGGCGCCGCGCGCCTTGCACCGCTCCCCCGCCGCCTGCACCGCCGCCGGCTCGCCCGAAATGACCGTCTGGTCCGGCGCATTCAGGTTGGCAGCTACCACCATGCCCTCGACCGCCGCCTCCTGGCAGGCCGCATCCACGTCGGCTTCGCCCAGCCCCAGCACGGCGGCCATGGTGCCCGGGCGCCGGGCCCCGGCCTCGAGCATCAGCTCGCCGCGGCGCCGGACCAGCCGCGCCGCCGCTTCCGGGGACAAGGTCCCGGCGGTCACGTAGGCGCTGTACTCGCCCAGGCTATGCCCCGCGGCTGCGCTCACCGGCCCCAGCCGTTCGCGCACCACGGTGAAGACCGCCACCGTATGCGCCAGGATGGCCGGCTGGGCATTATCGGTGCGGGTCAGCTCCTCCTCCGGGCCCTCGGCCATGAGGCGGGAGAGCGGGAATCCGAGCGCGCTATCCAGACGCGCGAGCATCTCCCGCGCGGCGGGAAAGCGCTCCGCCAGGTCGCGCGCCATGCCCACCTTCTGCGCACCCTGGCCCGGACACAGCAGGACGGTCACCAACGCAGGACCACGCTCCCCCAGGTGAACCCCGCGCCGAAGGCCACCAGCAGCAGGATGGACCCGGGTTTGATCCGCCCCTCGGATCGCGCCTGATCGATCGCCAGCGGGATGGACGCCGAGGAGGTGTTGCCGTAACGGTCGATATTGACCATGACCTTGGCCATGGGTACGCCGGCATGCTTGGCCGTCGCCTCGATGATCCGGATATTGGCTTGGTGCGGCACCAGCAGATCGATATCGTCGCCGGTGAGTCCGGCGCGGGCCAGCGCCTGGTCGCAGGCCTCGGACATGGCCAGCACCGCCGCCTTGAAGACTTCGCGCCCCGCCATCTTGATGTAGTGCGTGCGTTCCGAGACGACCTTGTCGCTGATGGGGTCGCTGGAGCCGCCGCCCGGGCGGTAGAGCAGGTTGGCCAGCCGGCCGTCGGTCTTGAGGAAGGTGGAGAGAATACCGCGGCCGTCGGCGCCGTCGGTCCGCCGGATCACCGCCGCGCCCGCGCCGTCACCGAAGAGCACCGCGGTCGAGCGGTCCTGGTAGTCGGTGATGGTGGACAGCTTCTCGGCACCCAGCACCAGGACGTTCTCCGACTGCCCCTGGGCGATCAGCGCCTCGGCGATGCTGGTGGCGTAGATGAAGCCCGGGCAGGCGGTGGAGATGTCGAACGCGGCGGCGTTCTCGGCGCCCAGCAGCGCCTGCAGGTCGCACGCGGTGGCCGGCAGCAGCCGGTCGGGCGTGGCGGTGCCCACCACGATGGCGCCCAGGTCCATGGGCGTGAGGCCCGCCTGCTCCAGCGCGATGCGGGACGCCTGTTCCGACAGGCCGGCGACGGTGTCCCCGGGGCCCGCGATATGCCGCTCGCGAATGCCGGTCCGCTCGACGATCCACTGGTCGGACGTGTCGAACATCCGCTCGAAATCGGCGTTGGTGAGGATCTTCTGGGGTACGGCCACGCCGAGCCCCGCGACGCGGGCGAAGGGTCGCTGCATCATGCCTGCGCGGGGATGTCGCGGCCGGCGAACTCCGCGCCGATGTGGCGGGACAGCCCGGTCTCCACCGCCTGAACGGCCACCCGGATGGCGTTCTTGACGGCGTTGGTGGTGGAGGAGCCGTGGCAGATGATACAGACCCCCTTCACTCCGAGCAGCGGCGCGCCGCCGTATTCGGAGTAGTCGAGGAAGCGGAAGATCTTGCGGATGTCCTGCCGTTCCATGACTTCGGGCGCGTCGCGCCGGACCAGGCGGACGATCAGGCGGGCCACCGACTCATAGAACTTGAGCACGATATTGCCCACGAACCCGTCGGTGACGACCACGTCCACCGACCCGTGCTTCTCGTGGCCGGCCAGGATGTCGCGCCCCTCGATGTTGCCGATGTAATTGAGCCGGGTGTCCTGCTTGAGCAGCTGGTGCGCCTGGCGCACCGTGGCGTTCCCCTTTTCGTCCTCTTCGCCGATGTTGAGCAGCGCCACCGCGGGCTTGGCCTGGCCCAGCAGATCGCGGGCGTACACGGTACCCAGGTGGGCAAAGCAGACCAGTTCGCGGGGCGAGCAGTCCACGTTGGCCCCGGCGTCCAGCACCAGGCAGGGCCGCGTGGCGGTGGGAAAGAGTGTCGCCACCGTGGCGCGCTCGACCCCGTCGTGCAGCCCCAGGTGCAGGGTGGAGGCCGCCAGGATAGCGCCGGTGTTGCCCGCAGACACGAAGGCATCGGCCTCCCCCGCCTTCTGGAGGCCCACACCCACGTTGATGCTGCTCTTCGGTTTGCGCCGGATAGCGGCCAGAGGCTTCTCGCCCATGCCGATCACTTCGGGCGCCTCCCGGATCTCGATGCGGGAGCGATCGAGCCCCGGATGCCGGGCCAGTTCCGCCTCGATCCGCTCGGTGGAACCCACCAGCTGGATCAGAAAGGCGGCCGGCAGTTCGGCGAGGGCCAGGGCCGCTCCGTCAACCTCGACCTGCGGGGCGTGATCCCCACCCATGGCGTCCAGCGCGACACGGATCACGCTCAGGCGTCCTCGACCTCGACCATTTTCTTCCCGCGGTAGTAGCCGCAGGTGGGGCAGACTCTGTGCGACAGCTTGGGCGAGTCGCACCTTGGACAGGGCTGGACCGCCATGCCGGCACCGCTGTGGTGGCTCCGACGGGAACGCTTGCGGGCCTTGGAGGTCCGCCTCTTGGGAACTGCCATGGTATCCTCAGGTCTGGTCGGAGCCGCAGCCGCAGGGCCCCGCGTTCAAGTCGGCCCCGCAGGTGGGGCAGAGTCCCGCACAATCGTCCCGGCACAACGGGAAGGCCGGCGCGGCCAGGGCCAGTTCTTCCCGGATGGCCGGCCGCAAATCTACCTGCCGGCTGTGTTCCTCGAGCTGATACACGCTCGGATCGTCGGCCGTGTCGGGGTTGGCGCTGAACATCAGGTTGAGCGCCGCCTCGACCGGCTTGTCCCCCTCGGCCAGGCATCGCCGGCAGGTGCTCCGCACCCGGCCGGCGATGTGACCCTGCCAGTAATACTCGCCCTCTGCCGTGGCCTGCAGCCGGCCCCGCACCACCAGCGGGGCCGTCAATTTCACATCCAGGCCGGCGAAGGTTTTGTCCTCCGGCGGGAGTGTCCCGACGGTCTCTACCGGACCGTTCCGGAGCTCCCGTACATCCACCACAAGCATAGCCGCTTAACCTAGCCGGGACAAGGAGTTAAGGCAAGGAGAAGTGGGGAGGATCGATGGGGGACAGGGAGGAGGGACGGGCGAGAAGCTATCAGCTATCAGTCGCCAGTCGCCGGGCAGTACTTCTCGCCGGGAGACCGGAGACGGGAGACCCTTTGCTGGTAGCCGATAGGTGATTTCTGCTGACCGACGCCGCAGCGCTTCCCGCCTATTCCGTGCGCAACGCCCGCATGGGATCCACCCGGGCGGCCCGGCGTGCGGGAATGAAGCTGGCCAGCGCCGCGACGATGAGCAGCACCAGCGCCACCAGGCCGAAGACCACCGGGTCCCGCGGGCTCTCCTCGAAGAGAAGCGGCTCCACCCAGCGGCTCACGATGAGCGCGGCCAGACCGCCCAGCGCCAGGCCGGCGATGGCCAGTTTCATTCCGCCGGTCATGACCAGCCCGATGACGTCGCGCATGCTGGCGCCCAGCGCTATCCGCACACCCAGCTCGTGCACCCGCTGGCCCACATTGAATGCGATGACGCTGTAAAGCCCGATCGCGGCCAACGCCAGCGCCAGCAGGCCGAAGATGACGAACATGGTGGCGCCCAGCCGCCAGGATTGGGTCTGGATGCCGACGATATCGGCGAGCGGGGTGGTGGTCACGTACGAGTCGCCCGGCATCACCGCCTGGAGCGCCTTCCGGATGGCTTCCTTCGAGGCCTCGGCGGGCCCGCGCACCCGCAGGTACAGCCCGCCTTCGTCCGGGTGGAACTGTGCGGCGGACAGGTAGTAGAACAGGCCCGCGTCCTCGCCCAGCTTATCCGCCTTGATGTTCTCCGCCACGCCCACGACATAGCTGCATGGCGCGGTTTCATCGCGGCCCTTCAGGACGCGGACGCACTCTCCCAGCGGGTCCTCGCCGGGCCAGAGCACATGCGCCATCGCCTGGCTCACGACCATTGCCCCCTGTGCGCCGGCAACGTCCGCGCTGGTGATGCCCCTGCCCTTGAGGATCCTGGTTCCCACCGTGGTGAAATATTCCGGCGAAACGGCATTCAGCTCGAACTGGCCCAGGCGATCGACCGAATCGATCCCCGCCACCTGCAGTCCCATGCTCCAGCTGTTCCAGAACGGGACCGTAAGTTGCCGGGCCGCCGAGACCACACCGGGGATGGCCGCGGCGGCCGTGTGCAGCTGGCGGAGGAGGCTGAGGTTCTGCGTACTGTCCAGTTTCTCCCCGCGCATGTGCAGGTCCACCAGGACCACATGCTCGGGTTCGTAGCCCAGCGGCACCGCCTTCACGTGTCGCAGACTGCGTACGAACAGGCCGGCGCCGACCAGCAGAACGACACAAAGTGTCCCCTGCAGCACCAGCAGTCCGGCGCGAAGGGTCGAGCGGTGGTAGGTGCCCTCCCGGACTCCTTCCCGCAGATCACGGTTGAGGTCGGTGTGGCGGGTTTGGACCAGCGGCGCGAGGCCGGTGAGCAACCCCGCCACCAGCGCCGCAGCGCCGGCGTAGACCAGCGTGCGGGTGTCGGTGAAGACCGTGGCGCTGGTGGTCTCCGACAGGAACGCGGAGCGCAGGACGGTACCGCCCCACTGCGCCACGGCCAGGCCGGCGAGCCCGCCAAGAACGGCCAGCAGGACGCTTTCGGTCAGCAGCTGCGCCGCCAGGCGGGACCGGGTGACACCCAGCGCCAGCCGGACCGCGATTTCGCGGCGGCGCTGGAGCGCGCGGGCCAGCAGGAGATTGGCCACGTTGGCGCAGGCGATGAGCCACACGACGAGCGCGACGCCGCTGATCCAGGCCGCCACCTTCGCCAAACCCGAGGTATTGGGTCCGCGGTCGGCCAGCACCGACGCGACCATCGCGTGCGGTTTGGCCAGCGCGAGAGGCTCCTGCCCCTTGCTGCTCGCGAGTTCGGTCTGATAGCTCCGGACGTAGGCCTGCGAGAGATCGGCATTGGCCGCCTGGATGCTGACGCCGGGCTTGCGCTCGACCAGCATCTGCGCCCAGGTCCAGTGGTATGTGGTCCACCACTGCTCGCCGGAGAGCCCCAGCCTCGCCCCCGTCTCGCCTCCACGGGCGGCGAGCGGGATATAGATCGCGGGCGGTCGTTCCGGCCAGACGGCGGCGAATCCCCTGGGCGCGACCCCGATGATGGTGTACCGTGTCGCTCCGATCATGAGGGCCTGGCCCAGCGCATCCGGCCGGGCGCCGTAGCGCGATTCCCAGAAGCCATAGCTCAGCACCGCTACGGGAGTGCCCGAAGGAGGCCGGTCCTCGGCGGGGGTGAAATAGCGGCCCAGCGCCGGCGGAGCATCGAAGAAGCCGAACAACGTCGCGCTGATGATACCGATTGGCATTTCCCGGCCTTCGGTGCCCGTGCCCACCGCCATATCGTTTTCCGTGAACTCCGCGGTGCGCGCGAACGAGCGGGTGTCCCGCGTCAGATCGGTGAAGCGGGCAAACTGGATATGGCTGTTGGCGTGCTCTTCCCCGCGCCAGGTGGACTCGAGATAGACCCGGTGCACCCGCGCCGGGTCGCGCAGCATGGGCGGCGGCCGGAAAAGCAGCCGGTCCACGATGGAGAACATGGCCGAGTTGGCGCCGATGCCGAGCGCCAGCGTGATGACTACGGCAGCGGTAAATCCCGGCCGGTTCCGCAACCCGCGCCAGGCGTAGCGCAGATCCTGCAGCCGGTTCTCGATCCAGGTGACGCCCCGCGCGTCGCGGTGCTCCTCGCGGTAGCGCTCTACCCCACCAAACGCGACCAGGGCGCGGCGGCGCGCCTCCTCGGCGGAGAGACCCTCGGTTCGCATCAGCTCCTCGGCTTCCATCTCGATGTGCAGCCGGATCTCGTCGCTCAACTCGCGGTCCACCGACGCCGGCTGGGTGAGCGCACGAATCCGCCGAACCAACCGCTGAATCCAGTGAAGCATGGGAATGGCCCCTTATTCGACTCTGAGCGCCTGCATCGGATCGGCCCGGGTGGCCCGACGCGCCGGCAGAAATGCCGCCGCCAGGAGAACTGCGAACAGCACTCCGCAGACCGCGGCCAGTGTGGCCGGGTCCGCAGGAGCGACTTCGTACAGAAGCGATTGGAGGAACCGGGCAGCGGCGAGTGCGGCGGTCACGCCGACGGCGCCCCCGGCGAGCCCGATGGCCGCGGCCCGCCGCAGGACCGATGCGCGGAGCTGCGCCGGTTTGGCACCCAGCGCCGAACGGATCCCGAGCTCTCGGGTTTCCTCGCGCACCGCGGCTGCCATCACGCCGTAGAGACCGACCGCGCTGAGGAGCAGTGCACCCAGTCCGAACGCAGCGACGAGCACCGTCGACAGCCGGGACACCGCCAGCTGCCGTCCCAGCAGCTGGTCCATGCTTTCTGCCCTCGCGATCCTCGCCTCGGGGTGGGCTGCCTGGACCGCCTGGCGGAGCGCCGGCAGCACGGCGGTGAGCGGACCGCGGGTGCGGATGGCAACGACGCCCTGGAAGAACCACTGGCGCCAGGGGAGATAGATCGTGGGCGTCGCCTCGCGGAGGCTGCGATACCGGATATCATCGGCCTCGCCGACTATGGTGATGGAACGGGTCGCGCTGGTGTCGCCCACCAGGTGCAGATGCTTGCCGACCGGAGTCTCCCCCGGCCAGAATCGCTCGGCCACGGAGTGTGCCACCACCGCTGTCCGAGGCCCGTCCGCCCGCTCGCTGCCGTCGAACCCCCGACCGCGGCGCAGCCGAATCCCGAAGGTGCGGAAGTAGTCGGCCCCGCCGACCTCCCACGGAATCAGCGGATTGGCTTGCGCCGACTGGTCGCTCTGTTCGGCGGCGGCCCAGCGGCCGGTGAACACCTGAGGTCCGTAGAACGGGTCCGCCGCGATCGGCGTGAGAGCGGTGACACCGGGAACCGCGCGAATCCGCGGAGCCGCAGCATCGTAGAGCGCAGTCATCTGCTCCTGAGCGCTGTCGCGGACGATGGGCCGTGTGATGGTGACGATGGCGAGATGGGTCGCCCGATACCCAAGGTCGATCCGGAGCAGGTGGTCGAGGCTCTTCACCAGCAGTCCGGCGGCACTCAGGAGCACGAGCGCGAGCGCCACCTGCGCGCCTACGAGCGTCTGCCGAAGCCGCCGCCGGCTCCGAGTACTCCTGCCGCCTCGGGTTTCCAGGTGGAGCCCGACGCGGCCGCCGCCCCGGGCCGCTACTACTATCGGCAGTACGGCGATGAGCAGCAGCGCGACGGCGGCGAGCGCTGCGGCAAGACCCACCGGTGGTCCGGCCAGCCCCACGAGATCGAGCCGGGGCAGCTCCGGGGGCGCCAGCCGGCGGAATGCGCCGATGAATCCCTCCGCCGCGATGAAGCCCACCGCTCCACCGCCAAGCGCGATCACCGTCGATTCCCAGACGAGCGGCCGCACGATGTCGCCGGTGCCGGCGCCGAGCGAACGGCGCAGTGACAGCTCACCGGAGCGCGCGGTGGCACGGAGCAGGCCGAGATTGGCCGCGTCGAGGCAGGCCATGAGCAGCAGCAGCGCGGCCGCCACGCCCAGCACGAGCAGCTCCGGGCGAATGTCCCCCAGAACCGCGCGCGAGAAGCTCTCGATGTCGGCGCGCTGGATGGCGGCACCCTGAGTCATAGCGACTACGCGGCGGGCGTCGATCCGGCGCATGACGTCGAAGAACTCGGACTGGGCCGCAGCCGGGGTCACACCGGGTGCGAGCCGTGCGACGGCGTCGAGAATCGGATAGACCTGCGGAGTCCAGTACTCCACGCCGGCAGGGTAAGCCAGGCCGGGCGGCGCCACGCCGACGATCGTTACCGCTGCGCGGGTGTACGGATTGCTGACCCTGCGGCCGATCACTCCGGAATCGCCGTGAAAATCCCGGCGCCAGGTGTCGTAGCTCAGTACCAGCGCCTGCGCGGTGGCAAAACCCTGAGCCTCCTCCGCCGCCGTGAAGAATCGGCCGAGCGCCGGGCGGGCCCCGAGCACCTGGAAGAAGTTCCCCGTGACCCAGGCGCCGCGAAGCGACAGCACCCGATCGCCGTCGAGCAGCGAATTGGTGAACGCCCCCTGGTGGGCGACCCCGGCGGCTGCAGTGAGCGTGCGGCTAGCGGCGACGAGTTCCTTCAGCTCGGACTGCGTCATCCCGACGTCGACCCCGCCCGGGTCGAGGGTGCGAGGCAGCACCAGACGGTCGGGTTGGGACACCGGCAGCGGCCGCAGCAGGACGGCATTGCAGATCGTGAAGATGGCCGTGGCCATCCCGATGCCGAGGCCGAGCACGAGCATGGATGAGAGGGAAAAGGCCGGCGCGCGGATGAGCGAACGCAGCGCCTGGCGGAGGTCCCGCAAAGTCACGGCCAGCCCCCCCAGCCCACGGGCATCGCGATGCTCCTCGCGACAGCGCTCCACACCGCCGAAGGCCACCAGCGCACGGCGGCGTGCCTCGGCGTCATCCAGTCCCTCGGTTCGCATCAGCTCTTCGGTCTCGTACTCGATGTGGAGCCGGATTTCATCAGTCAGCTCCCGGTCCACGGCCGCACCCCGAAAAAGCGCCCGCAGGCGTCGGTGGAGTCGGGCGGCGAAGGATCTCATCGGCACTCCTACTCGTCCCGCAGCGCGCGGGCTGGATCGACCGACGCTGCGCGGCGGGCGGGAAGCCAGCACGCGAGACAAGCTACCGCAAGGAGGAGCACGGTCGATTCCACCAGCGTCGCCGGATCGGTCGTGCCGACGGTGTACAGATGGTCGGAGAGACCCCGGGTGGCCGCGAGGGCGATCGCCAGGCCGATCGCGGCGCCGGCGAGCGCATGGCCCATGCCGTGCCGCAGGATCCGGATCACCTCGGCCCCGGGCCGCGCTCCCAGCGCGAGGCGGACGCCGATTTCCCGCCGGCTCGCATTCACCGTATAGGCGAGCAGGCCGAACACACCGACCGAGGCCAGCACCACGGCGGCCAGGGCAAAGGTGCCGAGCAGCGAGGTGAAATGCCGGGGCTGGATGGTGGCCGCCTCCACCCTGGCCTCCAGGGTCGCGGCCTCGCGGAAGGGAATGGCGGGATCCAGGGCCCGCAGGGCTTCGACGATCCGGGGAAGCATCCCTGCCGCCGGCCCGCTCGTGCGGACGAACAGCACGGCGCGGCGGGCCGTCCCGAGCGCGACCGCCTGATACACCGCCTCGCCGGTCCCCTCCAGGCCCTTGTACTTCACGTTCCCCACGATCCCGATCACCACTCCGGGCGGGCAGGAGGTGCAGCCGCCGCTGATGAGGCGGCGACCGATGGCATCGCCGGCCGGGAAGTAATGGGAGGCCCAGGCCCGGCTCACCAGCAGCGGCGTTTGGGTTGTCCCATCGTCCACCGTATCGCCCGGCACGAACTCGCGCCCTTCCAGCAGCGGGACCCCCAGCACGGACAGGAAACCGGGCGAGGACAGCACCCAGGGGGCCGTCGGCTGGGCCGTGCCCGGCGGCACGGGGCGATCCACCAGGTCGAAGTTGTTCTCATCCAGAAAGGGGCGCGAATCGGGAGGCACCGCATCGGCAAATGCGGCGCCGGCCACGCCGGGCGTGTCCCGGACCCGGAAGAGGGCACGATCCCAGAAGGCACCCACGGCGCGGTCGGAAGCGTAGCCCCCCGACGGCAGGGACACCGGGACGGAGAGCACGCGCGCGGGGTCGAAACCGGGATCGGCCTGCTGCAGGCGCAGGAAGCTGTTCAGGAGAAGTCCGGCGGCGGTAAGGAGCGGCAACGCCAGCGCGAATTCCGCCACCACGAAGGCGCCCCGAACCGCCCGCAGGCCGCGGCCGGCGGCCATGGCGCGATTGCCCGTATGGAGATCCCGGCCGGCCTCGCGCCGGGCCAGCACCAGCGCCGGATACACGCCGACAACTGCCGCCGCCACGGCCGCGAGCCCGGCCGCCACCAGGACCGCTCTCCCGTCGAGATGCGCGCCGGTCATCCGCGGCAGGCCCGGGCCGATCGCGAGATAGGCTCGCAACCCCAGCGCTCCCAGGACAACGCCCAGCAGCGCGCCGGCCGCGGCGAGCACCAGGCTCTCGGTCAGCAGCAGCCGGAGGAGACGTCCGCGGGTGGCGCCTAGGGCGGCGCGGAGCGAAATCTCCCGGCCGCGGCCGGTGGCGCGTACCAGCATGAGACTGGCCACGTTGGCGATCGCGACCAGCAGCACCAGCAGGACCGCACCAGCCAGCAGTGTTACGGACTGCGGGGCATCATCCAGCAGGACGGCTCGCAAGGACACCGGTGTCAGCCGGGCGGTGCGGTCCTGGAACGAGGCTTCCCATTGCGGGAAGATCCGGGTGCTGACGGCCGCCAGGTCGCGGCGCGCGCCATCCAGTGTCGTGCCATCCGCCAGCCGCCCCACGACAAATAGACCGAACGGCCCGCGGCGGGCCGGCTCACGCAGCTGCAGCACGGGCCACAGTTCGGTGCCGGGCGGCAGGCCGGCGGGGACGATCCCCACCACGACATGGGCGTTGCCGTCGATGGTTACCACGCGTCCGAGGGCTGCCCGGTCGCCCCCCAGTTCGCGCTCGGCGAACGAATGGCTGACCAGGAGAACCGGCGGCGCGCCGGGCGCATCGTCGGCGGAGGTGAAGAGCCGGCCGGCCAGCGGCGTGATCCCCAGCGCGCGAAAGAACCCGGACGTCGTATACCCGATCGGCGCCTGTTCGGCCGTTCCGCCGGCCACGACCGGCAGCTCGCGGGTGCGCAGCACGCCGACGGCCGACAGCGAGCGCTGCCACTGCTCGATGCCGCGTACATCGGCCACCGAGGGTCCCCAGCGGTTGCCGGGGGAGTTCTGCTCGACGATCTGCACCAGGCGGCCGACCCGGGGGAACGGCAGCGGCTGGAACAGTACGGCGTCCGCCAGGCTGAACATGGCGGTTCCCGCTCCGATTCCGAGCGCCAGGACCAGAACGGAGGCGAGCGTGAAGCCCGGAGAGCGCCTCAGGCTCCGTGCTGCGAAGCGGGCGTCCTGGGCCAGCTCCCGGAGCCAGCGCGCCCCGCGGGCGTCCCGATGGGCTTCGCGAAAGCGCTCGACCCCGCCGAAGGCGACCAGTGCCCGGCGGCGCGCCTCCGCCGGCTCCAGTTGCCGAGTCCGGATCAGGTCATCGGTCTCCAGATCGAGATGCAGCCGGATTTCCTCCGACAGCTCCCGGTCCACCGATTCGGCATGAACCAGCGCACGGATGCGGCGATGGATGCGGCGAAGCAGGGAGGGCACGTTCGTTCCGCCGGTTCAGGTGGCGGCCAGGACCTGCTCGACCGCCCGGGCGAAGAGCTTCCACTCGGAGCGGGCGGCGGCGAGCTGCCTCTTTCCCGCTGCGGTCAGCGTGTAGATCTTGGCGCGCCGCCCTTCGGCGCTGGTGCCCCACGCGGCCGAGATCCAGCCGCGGTCCTCCAGCCGGTAGAGCGCGGGGTAGAGGCTCCCCTGCCCCACGCTCAACACGTCGCCGGAGAGCTGGCCCAGGCGTTTGGAGATGGCCCAGCCGTGCAGCGGCCCCAGAATCAGGGCCTTGAGGATGAGCAGATCGAGGGTGCCCTGCAGAAGTTCGGCGCGCGGCGGCATGGCGGTCCCGGGAACGGGTTCAATACTCTGACGTTCGACAATACAAAAAGGTTGCGTTGTCGAATGTCAAGGTATGAGGGGCCCGGCCCCGGGCCCGGGATCGGGAATCAGGAATCAGGGGAAGACAATGAGGAGACGGGCGGAAGGCGCTGCCTTCGTACCCATCTCCTGGTTCCCTGATCCCTGACTCCTGGTTCCTGATCCCTGCTTCCTCGCCTCTACCAGAGTCCCGCCAGCTCCCCCTCGCTGAAGAAGAACATCACTTCCCGGGCGGCGTTCTCGTCGCTGTCGGAAGCATGAATGGCATTGCGGCCCTTGGACTCGGCGTAGAGCTTCCGTACCGTGCCCTCCGCTGCTTCGGCCGGATCGGTGGCGCCGATCACCCGCCGCAGTTCGGCCACGGCATCCGCGCGTTCCAGCGCCAGCGGCATGCAGGGGCCGCTCATCATGAAAGTCACCAGCTCCTCGTAGAAGGGCCGGCCGCGGTGCACTTCGTAGAACCGCTCCGCCTGGCTGCGCGTCAACCGGGTGAGCCGGGCGGCGCGCATGGTGAACCCCGCCTTCTGGAGGTGGGCGAGAATGAGTCCGGATTTTCCCGAGCCGACGGCGTCGGGTTTGATAATGGCAAGGGTGAGGGGCACGGCGCTCTCCTTTGGCTGGGTGACTGTGAGCGGTGAGCGGTGAGCGGTGAGCGGGCACGCACCGAAGGTGGAGGTGCGCGCCCGCTCACCGCTTACCGCTTACCGCTCACCGCCCTGATCAATTCCACCACATCCGCCGGCCGCTTCATGACCCCGATCCCGGCCGCTTCGAAGGCCGCGATCTTCTCTTCCGCGGTGCCGGACGATCCGCTGATGATGGCGCCGGCATGGCCCATTCGCCGCCCCTTGGGCGCGGTCTGGCCGGCGATGAAGCCGACCACCGGCTTCTTCATTGAAGACTTGACGAACTCCGCCGCCTTCTGCTCGTCCGTCCCGCCGATTTCCCCGATCATGACCACGGCGTCGGTACCGGGATCCCCTTCGAAGCCGGACAGACAATCGATGAAATTGGTCCCGATGATGGGATCGCCGCCGATGCCGACGCAGGTGCTCTGCCCGATGCCGGCCCGGGTGAGCTGGTTCACGACTTCGTAGGTCAACGTTCCGCTGCGCGAGACCAGCCCCACGCGTCCCCGCGCGCAGATATTGCCGGGAATAATGCCGACCTTGCAGACGCCCGGCGTGATGAGTCCGGGGCAGTTGGGCCCCAGCAGGCGGACGTTCCGCTCCCGCAGGTAGGGCATCACCCGGGTCATGTCCATGACCGGCACGCCCTCGGTGATGCAGACGATGAATCCGATCCCGGCGTCGGCGGCCTCATAGATGGCCGCGGCGGCGAAGGCGGCGGGTACGTAGATGACCGAAGTGTTCGCCCCGGTTTCCTTCACCGCCTGAGCCACGGTATCGAAGACCGGCACGCCGTCCAGCACCTTCTGGCCGCCCTTCCCGGGGGTCACGCCGGCGACGACCCTGGTCCCGTAGTCGATCATCTGCCGGGTGTGGAAGGAACCGTCCCGCCCCGTGATGCCCTGCACCACCAGCCGGGTGTTCGCGTCGATGAAGATGCTCATGCGGCCTCCTGCGCGACCCGGACCACCTGCTTGACCGCGTCGTCCATATCGTTGAGGGCCGTCATGCCGATGCCCTGGAGGATTTTCACCGCCTCGGCTTCGTTGGTCCCGGTGAGCCGCACCACGATGGGCACCTTGACCTCGATCTGCTTGAGCGCGGCCGCGATCCCGTTGGCCACGTCGTCGGTTCGCGTAATCCCGCCGAAGATATTGAAGAGAATGGCCTTCACGTCGGTGTCGGCGGTGATGATCCGCAGCGCGCTCACCACCTTCTCCGGATTGGAGCTGCCGCCGATATCCAGGAAGTTGGCGGGCTCGCCGCCGTAGTACTTCACCAGGTCCATGGTGGCCATGGCCAGCCCCGCCCCGTTCACCACGCAGCCCACGTTGCCGGTGAGCTTGATGAACGTGAGGCCGGCCCCCCGTGCCTCCACCTCGCTCGGCTCCTCGGCCTCTTCGTCGCGCAAGGCGGCCAGATCGGGCCGGCGGTCCAGCTCGTTGTCGTCGATCACCACCTTGGCGTCGAGCGCCAGCACCGCGCCGTCCGGCGTGGTGACGAGCGGGTTGATCTCGGTGAGCGACGCGCCGTTCGCGGTGAAGACCCCGTACAGCTGCTCCAGGATGCGGGCCGCGGCCCGGACCTGCCTGATGTCCTGGTACAGCGTAAAGGCCAGCCCCATCGCCTGATGCGGCAGGAGCCCGTAGCGCGGATCCACCGGCAGCCGGGTGATCTTCTCCGGAGTCTTTGCCGCCACTTCCTCGATGTCCACACCGCCCGCGGCGCTCACCATGAACACCGGGCGCTGGCTCTCGCGGTCCATTACGATGCCGGCATAGGCCTCGCTGGCGATATCCGCCGCGGGCACCACCAGCACCCGCCGCACCACCAGTCCCTTGATGGTCATGCCCAGGATGCGGCCGGCGTGCTCCCGCGCCTCGGCCGGCGTCTTCGCCAGCTTGACGCCGCCCGCCTTGCCCCGCCCGCCGGCATGTACCTGCGCCTTGATGACCACCGTCCCGCCCAGCCGGCGGGCGATGGCTTCCGCTTCGTCGGGGGTCGCCGCCACATCGCCGTCCGGCATCGCAATGCCGCCGGCGGTGAACAGCTCCCGCCCCTGGTACTCGTAGAGATTCACGTTTCCCTCGTGATCAGAGTTCCCGCCTCATGGCGAAGGGCGGCCAGGCCATCGGCCAGGTGCGCGATCACCGCCCGCGCGCCTCCGCCCCGTACGAAATCGGCGGCGGCCTGGACCTTGGGCCGCATGCTGCCGCCGGCCAGCTCCGAGCCCTGCAACAGGGCGTCGGCCTCCGCCAGCGTGAGCCGCCGGATGGGCGCCTCCGCCGGCGTTCCGTACCCCCGGTAGACCGCGTCTACGTCGGTCAGGATCAGAAGCACGTCCGCTCCCAGGCCGGCCGCCAGCACGGCGGCCAGCCGGTCCTTGTCCACCACCGCGTCCAGGCCTTCCAGCCCGAGCACCGGATCGCGGTACACCGGCGGCCCGCCGCCGCCGCCGGCGACGACGATGGTGCCGTCCGCCACCAGGCGCCCGATGACGGCCGCCTCCGGAATGGCGAGGGGCGCCGGGCTCGCGGCCAGCCGGCGCCAGCGGCCCCGGGCATCCTGCGCCAGGGGGAGGCCGAGCCCTCGCAGCCGCGCGGCTTCATCCGGAGACACCGCGTGCCCGATCGGTTTGCTCGGCTCCGCCAGCGCCGCGTCGTCCGGATCGACCAGCGTCTGCGTCACCAGGGTCACGACGTCGCGGCTGATGCCGGCGCGCGCCAGCGCGTTCTGCAGCGACTGCTGGATCATGTAGCCGATCCAGCCGGCGGTCCCCGCGACCAGCACCCCCAGGGGTAGCGGCTCCACCACGCCGCGCGCCAGCTCGTTGCGGGCCAGCTCGTCGCCCACCTGCGGCCCGTTCCCGTGCACCAGCGCCACCCGCCACCCTTCCCGCACCAGCGCGACGATCGGGTCCAGACTCTCGCGGGTGTGGCGGAACTGGTTGGTGATCGTGGCGGGCTCGCCCGAGCGCGCCAACGCATTGCCGCCGAGGGCCACGACCGCGGTGCGTCCTGCCGTCATCGTTCGGCTCCGGCGCGAGAGGCCGGGAACCTAGTGCCGGCCCAGAGGGGGAACAAGCCGCCTCAATGGGGCGGAAGACGCACGCCGCTGTCGGGCGCCGCGCCCGGCAACAGGACCTGCCGCAGCGATTCCAGCGCCCGGCCGAAGAGCGCCCAGTCGCCCTGCTGCATGGCGGAATCGACCAGCCGCATCCATTGCTCCGCCTCGGCCAGCCGCCCGGTGGGCAGGGTGGGCACGATCGGCGCCGATTCGCCCTGCAGATTGCGCCAGGCCTCCAGCGTGGTGCGCCCGGCGCCCTGCCGTTCGCCCTCGGCGACATTTACCCAGGCGAGCGCGATCTGCCGCGCCGGCCCCCGGCCGAAGATCGCCTGGTAGGCGCCGGCGCCGGCGGGGCTCACCCACCAGCGCACCGGCCCCACCTGCTCGGTGACGCCCGCCGCGCGGAGCGAATCGCTCAGCTGCTCCCAGGTTGCGAACCGCCGCCAGCGCTCCACCAGCTTGCCGGGGTCGGGCAGCGCGCTGGACACCGTGAGCCGGCGCAGCGTGAGCCGGCCGAACCCGTCCTCCTCCGAGGCGGACACCAAGGCAACGAGATGCCGCTGGTCTTCGTTCTGGAAGCCCAGAATCCAGCGCGGCCCGCTCCCGTCGGGGAGCCAGCTGTTCTCCTGGACGCGCGCCTCGCGATCCCCGTCGCCGCGGCCGGCCAGCCTGGCATCCACCCACTGGGGCCGCTGCAGCACCCGCGCCTGCAGCTGAAACAGCTCCAGTGGATACGGCAGCACGTCGGCCAGCGCCCCGGGGATCGCGGACGCCGGTTCGACCACGGGCCCCGCCGCCTCGGCCCAGGCGCGGGAGAGCGGATCCGGGCCGGGGCGCAGATAGATGTGGGTTTGTCCCGTGAGGGCATCGATGGTGCCGAGAAAGCCGGCCCGCACCGCCCCCAGGGACTGGTCCTGCCATTCCACGCGCTCGATGAGCGGGAAGGTAGCGGAGACCACCAGCCCCTCGCTGTACCAGACCGGTGCCCCCTCCACCACCAGCGCGCGAGGCGCTCCCCATTCCACGAACGGCGCGACGCGCTGCAGCCGCTCCTGCGGGTTCAGGTGCCACACCAGGCGGTCGCCGCGGGGCACTGCACCAAGCAGCGCGCCGGCCTGCCGTGCCCAGGCCAGCACCAGCCGCCGCCCCCAGCCACCCACCGGAACCCCACGGCTGCCCTCCTGGACCAGGGCATGTTCCGGCCCGCCGGGGCGCACGGCAGCGAGCGGCAGGTCCACAAACGCGCGCACACCGGGATACGCCAGCGAGTCGGCGGGGCGGTAGGTGAGCGGGCCCCCGTTGGCGGTGACCCGGTCGTCCGCCACCGCCAGCAGGCGGCTGCGCCCGTTGGGAAGAGAGCGAAGCACCAGCCAGGCCGGGCGACGCCGGCCCTGCAGCGTGAGGGACGCGGGGTTGGCGCTCACCACCTCGCTGGAATCACCGGCGCCGAGCTGGCCCACGCTGCTGAGATCCCAGAGTGCCGGATGCTCCGGCGGCCCCGGCAGGCCGCCGGAGCCCAGCGTGGTGTCCTCCATTCCGCCCAGGCCGAACGCCAGCTCTTCGAGCTGGACGCGCTGGCGCGGTGCCAGCATCGCGGCGCCGGGATTCTGCAGCAGGAGAGGCAGGATGTGGTGCCCGGTGATGGAGGCGAGCACCAGCACCGCCCACCCGGCGACCAGGAGCGCGTGGCGCGGACGTATGGCCCACCAGGCGGACAGCAGCGCCGCCGCCAGCCCGGCGCCGGTCAGCACCTGGGCGACGACGATCCGCAGTTGCGCCTGTCCGCTCCGGAAAATGCCGTCCAGCCCGGCGACCATCTCGTAAGGCTCCAACCGGTAGCCCCACACGATCAGCAGCGCCAGCAGCGCCAGCAACCAGCCGAGATGCCGCCTGGCGTGGTCGCTCACGGCCGGCCGCCCGGAGACCCAGCGCACCGAGCCCACCAGGACATAACTCAGGATGACGGTGCCGAAGCCCAGCAGCGCCAGCAGCAGGGAGAACGAGTGCAACTGGCGCCAGAGCGGCAGCTGGCCCACGTACAGCCCCAGGTCGAGCTCCAGCAGGGGATCGCTCAGACCGTAGTGCACGCCATGCCAGGCCAGCATCACGGCCCGGGTGAGCGCCCCCAGGCCGGAGCCGGCGGCGATTCCGAGGAGGACGCCGATGACCACGGTGATGGTCACCAGGACGCGCGGCGTCAGCGCTTCGCGGATTTCGAGATTGGCCAGCTGGCGGGGCACCTGCACCGAGCCGATGGCGCGGTACACCACGAGGAGGTTGCCGACGAACCAGGCGGAGGCCACCGCGATGCCGGCAAGGTCAAGCAGAATCCTGATGAGATGCCAGCGCGCAAGGAAGGCGGCGGCGGCCTCGGAGATGGACCGGGCCCACCAGTACTCGGAGAGCAGCACGGTGGTCCAGCGGCCCAGGAAGAGCAGGGCCACCAGCACCGCCGCCACCCAGGCGACGCGTCCCCGGCGGCCGGGCATGGCGGGCTAGCCGGCCTGCACGCCCTGCCCCGCGAGCCAGTCCATGACTTCCTTCCGGTAGGCCTCGAGGGATGCGGGGTCGGTGGCTTCGAAGCGCAGCACCAGGATCGGCTGGGTGTTGGACGCCCGGATGAGCCCCCATCCGTGGGGGAAGGTCATCCGCACGCCGTCAATGGTCACGACCGGATAGCGGGCGCCGAAATATTTCGCCGCCCGCTCGACCACCTCGAACTTGATCTCCTCGGGGCAGTCCACCCGGATCTCGGGCGTGGCGCTGGTGGCGGGCAGGTCGGCCAGAAGCGGCGCCAGGCCGCCGGGCCCCCGGGAGACGATCTCGAGCAGGCGGGCGGCGGCGAACAGGGCATCGTCGAAGCCATAGTAGTCGCCGGCGAAGAACATGTGGCCGCTCATCTCGCCCGCCAGCGGGGCGCCGGTCTCTTTCATCTTGGCCTTGATGAGCGAATGGCCCGTCTTCCACATGATGGGCTCGGCCCCCGCGTCGGCCAGAGCCTGGCGTAGCACCTCCGAGCATTTCACATCGAAGATGACCGGAATCCCCTTGCCGAACCGCCGCACCGCGTCGCGCCCGAAGAGCACCAGGAGCTGGTCGCCGAAGAGAATGCGGCCGGTTTCGTCCACTCCGCCGATGCGGTCCGCGTCGCCGTCGAAGGCGATGCCCAGCTCCGCCCCGGTACGTCGGACGGCGGCCTGCAGGTCGGCCAGGTTCTCGGGGACGGTAGGGTCGGGGTGGTGGTTGGGGAAGGTGCCGTCGGAGTCGCAGAACAGCGGGGTAACCTCGGCACCGAGGCCGCGCAGCGTCTCCACCGCGACCAGGCTGCCCACGCCGTTGCCGCAGTCGACCACCACCCGCACCGGCCGGGCCAGCTGGTGGCGCTCCTGGATGGCCTCCCGGTAGCGCCGCAGTACCGTATCGTCCGCGCGCTGGCTGCCCTGTCCCTCCCGCCAGGACTCGGCGGAGATCACTTCCCACAGGGCCAGGATCTCGTCGCCGTGCAGCGAGTCACCGGCCAGGACCATCTTGAACCCGTTGAACTCGGGCGGATTGTGCGAGCCGGTCACCTGGCAGCCGCCGTCGATCCCCGGCGTCTGCACCGCGAAGTACAGCGCCGGAGTGGGCAGCATGCCGACATCCACCGCCGTGCCCCCGCTGGCCGTCACACCCTCGCGAAAGGCCCCCGCCAGCTCCGCGCCCGAGGGGCGGTTGTCCCGCCCCACCGCGAGCACCGGCGCCCGGCCCAGCTTCTGCCATCCAGCGGAGGCGAAGGCGCGGCCCAGCGCGCGGGCGAAATCGGCGGTCAGCTCGCTGCCGACCAGCCCCCGGACGTCGTACTGGCGGAAGATGGTACGCGGGACGTTCATGAGGCGCTCAGGGGACGATGGGACCGGAGAGCTGGCCCAGCGGAGCGACGGTGGCGTGGGCCAGGAGCAGCAGGCCCCGGGGCCAGACCCCGAAGACCACGAGAAGGACGACGCAGGCCGCGATGACCGTCCAGGCGGCGGCGGAGAGGCCGGGGCGCGCCTCTTCGCGCTCGGGGGCGGGACGCATGTACATGGCCATCACCACCGGCAGATAGTAGCCGGCGGAGATCACGCTGGTGAGCACCAGGACCACCGGCAGGATGTACTGCCGCTGGCTCACCACCGCCAGCAGGATATACCACTTGCCGATGAACCCGACGGTGCCGGGGAAACCCAGCAGCGACAGCATGCAGAGCGCCAGGCCCAGCGCCACCCAGGGGCGCCGGCTGGAAAGGCCGGCCAGAGTGTCCAGGGTAATGTTGCGCTCGCCGTCGCGGCCCAGGGCGGCGAGGAGCCCGAAGCTGGCCAGCGTCACCAGGGTGTAGGCGGCCAGATAGACCATCAGGGCCGCCGCGCCGAAGCGGGTTCCCGACCAGAGCGCGGTGAGCAGGTAACCGGCGTGGGCGATCGAGCTGTAGGCCAGCATCCGCTTGAGCGAACGCTGCACCAAGGCCACCAGGTTCCCCACGATCATGGTGACCAGGGCCAGCACGCCCAGCACCGGCTGCCAATGCGCGATGGCCGCCGGGAAGCCGTCCTGCAGCACCCGCGCCAGCGTAATGAAGGCCGCGGCCTTCACGCCGGTGGCCATGAAGCCGGTGACGGGGGTGGGCGAGCCGTCGTACACGTCGGGCGCCCAGGTGTGGAAGGGGACGGCGGCCGTCTTGAAGGCGAACCCGATCGCCAGCAGCCCCAGACCCAGCGTGGCCATGAGGGGAATGGCCCCGCCGGCGAGCTGCCCCGCGATCACGTACAGGTTGGTGGACCCGGTGCTGCCGTAGCTCAGGGCAATGCCGTAGAGCAGAAAGCCCGCGGCAAAGGCGCCGATCAGGAAATACTTGAGCGCCCCCTCGGCGGAGAACCGGCTGCGCCGGTTGAAGCCGGCCAGGGCGTAGACCGCCACCGACATGAGTTCCAGCCCGAGAAACACTACGATCAGATCGGCGGCCGCGGCCATGAACATCATGCCGACGGTGGCCAGCAGGATGAGGACGAAGTACTCCGGCGCGGTCAGGCCCTCCCGCTCCACATAGGGCAGCGAAATCATCACCGTGGCCGCGGCGGCCACCAGGAAGAGCATCTCGCCGGCAAAACGGAAGGCGTCGACCGTCACCATCTGGGGCAGCCCCTGCACCACCGGGTGCTGCAGCCAGAGGTAGAGCGTGGCCCCCATCGTCAGCAGCAGCCCGGCCAGGCTCACCCAGGCCGCCAGCCGCGTGTCCCGCGCATCCCGGTGCCGCCAGCTCACCACCAGCAGCACGACCAGCGTCCACCCCGTCAGCACCAGCTCGGGCAGCAGGGCGTAGGTCACGCCGCCGGGCGTGGAGAGATCAAAGGGTGTCACGGGGTGACCTCGGAAACCGGATGATGATGAGGGTTGCGGCCCGGCGGGGCGAGCAGGTGCGGCTCCACCAGATCGACATAGCGCTGTGCGGCCGGCTCCATGCGGCGCAGCACCGGCCGGGGATAGAGGCCCAGCCACACGATGCCGATGAGCAGCGGTACCAGAACCGCGATCTCCCGGCGGTTCAGGTCCAG
This sequence comes from uncultured Gemmatimonadales bacterium, assembly GCA_963779755.1. Taxonomy (GTDB): domain Bacteria; phylum Gemmatimonadota; class Gemmatimonadetes; order Gemmatimonadales; family GWC2-71-9; genus CAVZZO01. The sequence continues at coordinate 2,295,388 of CAVZZO010000001.1, read as the reverse complement.
CAAGCTGCGGTTCTCGTCGCGGTTCAGCGGATCATAAATGATGCGCTGCAGCGCCCAGAGCAGGTAGGCCGCGGCGAAGATCACCACGACGGTCGCCAGCCCCGCCGCCACCGGATGCCGCCCGAAGCTGCCCAGCAGCACCAGGAACTCGCCGATGAAGCCGTTCAGCCCCGGCAGGCCGATGGAGGACAGCGCGACGATGGTGAAGATGGCGCTGAAGAGCGGCACCACCCGCGCCAGGCCGCCGAAGTCGGCGATCTCCCGGGTGTGCCGCCGCTCGTAGAGCATGCCGATCAGGAAGAACAGGGCGCCGGTGGAGAGCCCGTGGCCGATCATCACCATGAGCGCTCCCTGGACGCTCTGCAGCGTGGCCGCCCAGATGCCCAGCATGACGAAGCCCAGGTGGCTCACCGAGGAGTAGGCCACCAGCTTCTTGATGTCGGGCTGCACCATCGCCACCAGGGCGCCGTAGAGAATCCCGATCACCGCCAGGGCCACCACCAGGGCCCGGACGGCAGGCGTGAAGGCGACATCGGGGAAGAACGGCACGGCGAAGCGGAGAAACCCGTAGGTCCCCATCTTGAGCAGGACGCTGGCCAGCAGCACGCTCCCGGCGGTCGGCGCCTCCACGTGGGCGTCCGGCAGCCAGGTGTGGAACGGGAAGATCGGCACCTTGATGGCGAACGCGAGCGCGAAGGCGGCGAAGAGCCACGGGGCCGCCGCCGTCACGCGCATCGAGTTCTCCAGCAGGTGGCTGTAGGAGAAGGAATACACCCCGGTGGCGTCGCCCACCTTGAGCACCATGACGAGAATGGCCACCAGCATGAGCAGCGAGCCCACGAAGGTGTAGAGGAAGAACTTGATGGACGCGTAGAGCCGCCGCGGCCCGCCCCAGATCCCGATGATGAAATACATCGGGATCAGCATCACCTCCCAGAAGATGTAGAAAATGAAGAGATCGAGGGCGAGAAATACCCCCAGCATGCCGGTGGTGAGGGCCAGCAGCAGGGCGTAATAGCCCCGCTCCCGGCTGGTGATATAGCGCCAGCTGGCCAGGACGCAGAGCGGCATGAGCCCGGTGCTGAGCAGGACCATGAAGAGGCTGATGCCGTCGAGCCCGACGTGATAGCTGATGCCCCACTGGGTGAGCCAGGGCACGGTCGCGGAAAACTGCATCCCGCCGTTCGCCGGATCGAACGCCCACCAGAGGCCGAGGGAGAGCACGAACTCGGCGATGCTCACCCACAGCGCGATCAGCTTCGCCTGCCGCGCCGGGGCGAGCAGGACCGGCACGATCCCGGCGAGCGGCAGCAGGACCAGCGCGTGCAGGATCCAGCGGTCGTAGGCGACGGAGGCCAGGAAGTGCGTCATCGGATGCTCACCGGACGATGGCGAACAGCACCCAGAAGGCGCCCGCCAGGAACAGGATGATATAGACGCCCACGTAGCCGGTCTGCAGCAGGCTCCCGGCACGCCCCAGCAGGCTGGAAGCCCGGGCGGCGCCGTTCACGCCCGCGCCGTCGATCAGCCCCTGGTCCACCCCGCGCCAGAGCAGCACCCGGGAGCACCACACCAGCGGCCGGACGATGACGGCGTCATAGATCTCGTCCACCCAGTACTTGTGGTAGAGGACCCGAGCCAAGCCGGTGTCCGCCGGCGCCTCCCGCGCCGGCACGAGGCGCGAGCGCCGGGTGGCCCGCCAGCCCGCGTAGAGTCCCACCAGGCCAACCAGCACCGCCAGCCCGATCAGGGTGTATTCGGTGCTGTGGGCAATCTCCACCGCCCTGACGTAGCCGGTGGACGGGGCGAAGACCGGGTCGAGCCAGTGTTCCAGTGCCGCGTTGCCCCCCACCAGGGCCGGCAGGTTGAGGGCGCCGCCCACCACGCTCAGGATGCCCAGCACCAGCAGCGGCCCGGTCATGATCCAGGGCGCTTCGTGCAGGTGCTCCCGTTCCTCGGCCCCGGTGCGGTTCTCGCCCAGGAACGTCATGGTGACCAGCCGCGCCATGTAGAAGGCGGTGAGCAGCGCCGCCACGATGCCCATGGCGTAGTAGACGTAGTACAGGGGATTCTCGGCCCCCTGGGCGAAGGCCGCGCCCAGGATCTCGTCCTTGGAGAAGAAGCCGGAGAAACCGGGGAAGCCGGCGATGGCCAGGGTCGCCAGCAGCATCAGCACGAAGGTCCAGGGCATGGCCTGGCGCAGGCCGCCCATGTTGCGCATGTCCTGCGCGTCTTCGTGGCTGTGGGTATGGTGGTAGGCCGCGTGCATGGCGTGGATCACGCTGCCGGCACCCAGGAAGAGCAGCGCCTTGAAGAAGGCGTGCGTCACCAGGTGGAAGATCCCCGCGGTGTACGCGCCGGAGCCCACGCCCAGAAACATGTAGCCCAGCTGGGACACGGTGGAATAGGCCAGCACTTTCTTGATGTCGTACTGGCGCAGCGCGATGGTCGCCGCGAAGAGGGCGGTCAGCGCCCCGATCCCCGCGGTGACGGTGCTGGACACGGGCGACATGGCGAACAGCACGTTACAGCGCGCCACCAGGTAGACGCCGGCCGTCACCATGGTGGCGGCATGGATCAGGGCCGAGACCGGGGTGGGGCCGGCCATGGCGTCCGGCAACCAGATATACAGGGGAATCTGGGCCGACTTGCCGGCGCAGCCCAGCAGCAGGAACAGCGTAATGGCGGTGACCAGCCCGCCGCCGAAGGCCAGGAACGCGGGTGCCTTGGCGAAGACCGGGATGAAGTCCAGCGTCCCCACGGTGCGCCAGAGCAGGAACATCGCGATCAGGAACCCGGCATCGCCGATCCGGTTCACCAGGAAGGCCTTCTTGCCGGCGTCGGCATTGGCCTTGCTCTCGAACCAGAACCCGATCAGCAGATAGGAACAGAGCCCCACCCCTTCCCAGCCGATGAACAGCACCGGGAAGCTGGAGCCCAGCACCAGCACCAGCATGAAGGCGACGAACAGGTTCAGGTAGGCGAAGTACCGGGGGTAGCCCGGGTCGTCGCGCATGTATCCGATGCTGAAGAGATGGATCAGGCTGCCGACGCCCGTCACCACCAGCAGCATGACAGTCGAGAGCTGGTCCACCTGCAGGGCCAGGTTGAGCTGGAGCTTGCCCACCGGCATCCAGCTCCAGAGCGTGACGACGTAGGGCGCTTCGGGATGTGCCCGGGCCACCGCGAGGAGGACCAGCACGGCGACGGCGAAGGCCAGAAGCAGCACGCCCGAGCCGATCAGCGAAACGGCCGTCTTCGCCGCCCGCCGGGTGAGCGCCAGGGTGCCGTTGATCAGGAACCCGGCGAACGGCAGGGCGACGGCGAGCCAGACCCAGTCTGCGGCGGTGCCGGCCAGGGAGCCGCCGTGCGGCGCCGCCTGGGCGGCGAGCAGCGCAGGAAGCATCAGCCTTTGAGCAGGTTGATGGTGGAGAGATCCACGGATTCGGTGTGACGGAAGGCGGCCAGGATGATGGCCAGCCCGACCGCCGCCTCGGCGGCCGCCACGGTCATGACGAAGAAGACGATCACCTGGCCCGAGAGCCCGTGCACCTGGGCCAGGGCGATGAACGACAGGTTCACCGCGTTGAGCATCAGCTCAATGCACATGAACAGCACGATCGCATTCCGCCGGAGCAGCACTCCGGCCACCCCGATCGCGAAGAGAATCGCGCTGAGCGCGAGCGACGGTCCGAGCAGCATCAGATCCTCCGCTTGGCGAGCACGACGGCGCCCACGATGGCCGCCAGCAACAGCACCGAGGTCACCTCGAACGGCACCAGGTAGGTCTCGAACAGGGGCCGCGACACGGCGCCCACCACCCCCTCCTGCTGCGTAGCTTCCCGCGCCGCCGGGCCCCCGGGGAAGACCTGGTCGGGGTTGGAGAACGCCTCCGTCCGGCTGTATTCCAGCGCCAGGCGCTCGGGGGTGTAGCGGGACAGCGGCAGCAGCTGGGCCGAGAGCAGCCCCACGGCCAGCACCGCCACGAACCAGAAGCCGGCGCGCCGCAGGTCGGAGCGGGTATGCCCCACGTTGAGCAGCATGATGACGAAGAGAAACAGCACCATGACCGCGCCGGCGTAGACCAGCACCTGGATGGCCGCGATGAAATGCGCGTTGAGCAGCACGAAGATGGCCGCCAGGCTGAACATGGTGCCGACCAGCCACAGCGCCGCAGTCACCGGGTTCCTCCGGGTGATGCACAGCAGGGCCGACACCACGGCCACCGCGGCGAAGAAGTAGAAGACCGACTCGGTCATGCTATTCGCCCTTCGGGTCGGTGGGATCCCACAGGGTCGAGACGGGGTGGGTCTGCGCCTGAAGCCGCTCCAGGTCGTAGACGAACCGGTCCCGGCTGTACTCCGAGTTTTCGTAGTGCACGCCCACGTGAATGGCTTCCTCGGGACAGACCTCCTGGCAGTACCCGCAGAAAACGCAGCGGAATTCGTCGATCTCGTAGATCAGCGGGTAGCGGTTGCCGGCCTCGTCTTCGCCGGGCACCAGCTTGATGCAGTTTGCCGGGCAGATCTGGGGACAGAGCCCGCAGGCCACGCACTTGGAGCGGCCCGCCTCGTCGGTGAGCATCCGGTGGGTGCCGCGCCAGCGCGGCGCCAGGCTCCAGTCCGCCGTGCTCTTCTGCTCCGGGTACTGCATGGTCACCCGGGGCTGGAACATGTGCCGGAACGTGAGCGCCATGCCCTTGAGCGTGGCCCGGACGTAGCTCACCTGCCGGTCCGGGCGTTTCATCACCTTCACACCAATGGCCATATCAGCGCTCCACCGGAGGCTGCGCCGCGAGGTCGCTGGCGAAGACCTGCGATCCTTTGATGATCATGTTGCGGTCCAGAATGAAGAACACCAGGAACCCCAGCCCCAGGTTCAGCCCGAAGAGCAGCAGCCCCTCAGCCACCGGATCGGCGATCCCCAGCACCTGCTCCAGTACATATACCGCCACCGCGATCACCATGACGTAGCCCAGGGCGAGCGGCAGCAACACCTTCCACCCCAGCGCCATGAGCTGATCGAAGCGGAACCGCGGCAGGGTCCAGCGGACCCACATGAAGAGGAACAGGAAGAAGAAAACCTTGAGGAAAAAGACGACCGCCGTCGCCAGCGTGGCCAGCAGGCCGGGAGTCTGGTCCCAGGCGGTAAAGGGAATGTCCCACCCGCCCAGAAACAGCGTCGCCACCATGGCGGAGACGGTGACCATGTTGGCGTACTCGGCGATGAAGAAGAGGCTGAACTTCATCGCGCTGTACTCGGTATGATACCCGGCGATCAGCTCGCTCTCCGCCTCCGGCATGTCGAACGGCAGCCGGTTGGTCTCGGCGAAGCCGGAGACCAGAAAGAGGAAGAACGAGAGAAAGAGCGGCAGGATGAACCACACCCCGTGCCCCGACTGCTGGTCGGTGATGATGGCCGAGAAGGACACGTTGCCGGTGAGCAGCAGCAGGGGAATGAGGCTCATCCCCAGCGCCACCTCGTAGGAAATCATCTGGGCGCTGGCCCGCAATCCGCCCAGCAGGCTGTACTTGCTGTTGGAAGACCAGCCCGCCAGGGCGATGCCGTAGACGCCGAGGGAGCTGATCGCCAGAATGAACAGAAAGCCGATCGGCAGGTCCGCCACCACCATGGGGGTCGGCCCCTGATAGACGAACCGGCCGAGCAAGCCCAGAGTGAAGTCGAAGTGCAGCGGCAGCGGCGCCGCGAAAGGGATCACCGCCGACAGCATCAGGGCGGGAATGAACGATATCGCCGGGGCCAGGGTGAACAGCGCATGGCTCGACTGCAGCGGGCGGGTCTCTTCCTTCAGAATATTCTTGAGCCCGTCCGCCGCCGGCTGCAGCAGTCCGCCATAACCCACCCGGTTGGGCCCCAGCCGGTTCTGCATCCAGGCCGAGACCTTCCGTTCCATCAGCGTGAGCAGGGCGACCCCTACCAGGACCACCGAGAACACCAGGAGCATCTTCACCAGGCTGACCAGCAGAAACCCCTTGATCTCGGGGCTCATGAGGCCGCGCCCGCCCGCGCGCCCTCGGCCACCCGGCCGGTGAAGCCCAGGTCTTCATAGCGCAGCCCGCCCAGGGCCGGGGCGCGCGCGCTCACCAGCGCGAAGGCCTCCGCCGCCGTGACGGGGCCCTCGAAGGAGGGGTCGCGCAGGGCCAGCGTCCCGGCGGCGACCCACCACGCCGGACGGCTCATGCCGGGCGCGCCCCGCGCCTGCACGAACCGCTGCACCCGTCCGTCCCGGTTGACGTAGGTCCCGTGCTCCTCGGCCATGGTGGGCACCGGCAGGACCAGCGCCGCGCGCTCCAGCGCGGCGGTCTCGATGGTCGCGAACTCCACGACCGTCCCGGTGAAGCGGGCGAGGGTCTCCTCCGGCAGGTCCACATCCAGCAGGATGACCAGCGGCGCCGACGCCGCCGCGGAGAGGGCCGCATCCCAGGTGGCGTCGTACCCCAGTATGCGGGCGCCCTCGCCGTTGGGGGCGCGCTCCCGGCGCAGGGCCAGGTTGGGGACGCCGGCCAGCGGCGCCTCCTCGCCCTGCGGCAGCTCGACCGCCGCGGTGACCTTATGTCCCTCCAGCAGCCGCTGCAGCAGGCCCAGGCTCTCGGTGGCCGCCCGGCCCGACGCCAGGACCACGACGGCACCGGCGGCCTCATCCAGCAGTTCGGCAAAGCGGGCCAGGGCCACATCCCAGTCTACCGCCTGCAGCCGGCCTTCCTGCCGCAGCAGCGGCGCTTCCACCCGGTCGCCCCGGTTCATCCAGCGGTAGTTCATCCGGCCGTAGTCGCACATGAAGTGGCGGTTGACGTCCAGATTGGGACGGGGACGCAGCCGCACCACCGCGTTATCGCGGGTGTCGATCATCATGTTGCAGCCCTGGCTGCAGCCTGGGCAGATGCTGGCCGTCTTGTCCAGGTCCCAGGCGCGGGCCTTGTGCAGGAAGTCCTTGGAGATGAGCGAGCCCACCGGACACAGGTCTACCACGTTGCCCGACCAGGCGTGGTCCAGCCGGTGCCCCTGGTCGATGCCGATCAGGGCGCGGTCGCCCCGGTCGGAGACGTTGAGTACCGGCTCGTGCGCCACCGCCTCCATGAAGCGGACGCAGCGGGTGCAGAGAATACACCGGTTGGCCACGTACAGGATATCGGGGCCGAAGTCCTCCACCGGATTGTACCGCTTGGCGTAGTCCTGGTAGCGGGTGCCGGCGCGCCCTTCCTGGAAGGTGTAGTCCTGCAGCTCGCACTCGCCCGCCTGATCGCAGATGGGGCAGTCGAGCGGGTGGTTGATCAGCAGGAACTCCAGCACGCCCTCGCGGGCCTTCTTGGCGGCCGGGCTGTTGACGTGCACCACCTGCCCGTCGGCCACTGCGGTGACGCAGGCGGGCATCAGCTTGGGCGCCTTCTCCACCTCCACCAGGCACATGCGGCAGACGGCCGGCGCCGGCAGGGAGGGATGGTAGCAGTAATGCGGCACCAGGATCCCGGCCCGTTTGGCGGCCTCGATGATGGGCGTGCCCTTGGGGACCTGCAGCTGCTGGCCGTCGATGGTGACGGTGACGTTCTCGGCGCTCAACGTTGCTCCTTGCCCGTGACTGCGGGAAAAGGGAAAGGGGAAGCGGGAAGCGGCCGACGCCGGCTCCTGTTCCCTTTTCCCGTTTCCCTGTTCCCGTGGTTCACACCCCCGCCATGACCGGATCCCGCTTTCCGCTGACGTATGCTTCGAACTCGCTGCGGAATTTCTGGATTCCGCTTACCACCGGCGCGGCGCAGGAATCGCTCAGCACACAAATGGTCTTGCCGGTCATCTGCTCCGACAGATCCAGCAGCAGCTGGAGGTCCTGCGGGGTTCCCTTCCCCGCCAGGAGCCGCTCCATGATCTTCACGGTCCATGCCGTCCCTTCCCGGCACTGGGTGCACTGGGCGCAGGATTCATGGGCGTAGAAGCGGGCCAGCCGGTAGATCTGATACACCATGTCGGCCGAGTCGTCCATCACGATGACCCCGCCCGAGCCGAGCATGGAGCCTTTCGCCACCACGCCCTCGTAGTCCAGCAGCGTGTCCATGGCCTCGTCGGCGGTCAGGATCGGCACGGAGGAGCCGCCCGGGATCACCGCCTTGAGCTTCCGGCCCGGCGGCACGCCCCCGCACATCTCCTCCAGCAGGGTGCCGAGCGGGAAGCCCATGGTGACTTCGTAGTTCCCCGGCCGCTGCACGTGCCCGCAAACGGAGAAGAGCTTGGTGCCGGTGCTCTTGGGGTTGCTCAGGCAGAGGCTCTTGTACCACTCGGCGCCGCGGTTGATGATGTGCGGCACCGCGGCGAGCGTCTCCACGTTGTTCACCGTGGTCGGCATACCGTAGGCGCCGGCCTGGGCCGGAAAGGGCGGCTTGATCCGCGGATTGCCGCGCTTGCCCTCGAGCGAGTTGAGCATCGCGGTTTCTTCGCCGCAGATGTAGGCCCCCGCCCCGCGATGCAGCACCACGTCGATCCGCGTGCCGCTGTCCAGCGCGTTCCCGCCCAGCACCCCGGCCTGGTAGGCCTCGGCGACCGCCTGGGTCATGGTGCGCCAGGGCTCGGTGAACTCGCCGCGGATATAGACGTAGCAACGCTCGGCCCCGATGGCGTAGGCGCCGATGGCGCAGCCCTCCAGCAGCCCGTGGGGGGTCCAGCGCATGATCTCCCGGTCCTTGAAGGTGCCGGGTTCCGATTCGTCGGCGTTGCAGACCAGGTAATGCGCCTTGCCGTCGTCCTTGGGCATGAACGACCACTTGAGGCCGGTGGGGAAGCCGGCGCCGCCGCGCCCCCGCAGGCCGGATCCCTTCACCTCTTCGATGACCGCCTCCCGGGGCATGCCCAGCGCCTTGCGCAGCGCGCTATAGCCCCCCCGCTCCACCCAGCCCTCATAGCTGCGGGCCCCGGCATCGCCGAAATACTTCGAGAGGACAACCGTTTCCTTCTCGTGGCTCGGATGGGGATAGCCCATTACCGGTACCTCTGGAGGATGCCGGCCACCCGCTCCGGGGTGACGTTCTCGATGAAGTCGTCGTTGATCATGATGGGCGTCGCGAAGCCGCAGGCCCCGAGACACTCTACCTCGATCACGGTGAACCGGCCGTCGGCGCTGGTGGCCCCCAGCTCGCCGCAGCCGGTTTCCTTGAGGAGCGCCTTCACCACCGATTCCGCCCCGCAGAGGTTGCAGGGGCTGGTGGTGCAGACCTGGATGAAGTACTTCCCCACCGGGTGGGTGTGGTACATGGTGTAGAACGTCACCACCCCCTTCACCTGGGCGGGTGTCAGCCTCAGCACGTCGGCCACCTCGGCGATGGCCTGCTCGCTGATCCAGCCGCGGGCCTCCTGCACCATCCACAGCGCGGGCAGCAGCAGCGCCTGGCGGGTGGGGTACTTCTCCGCCAGCCGCTCGAGCCGGTCGCGGCCGTCACCCACGAACACCGGCTGGTAGGCCTCCGCGGCGGCGGTTGACGTCTCCGGGATATGCGAGCCCGGGCTCATCGGTCTACCTCCCCCATGACGATGTCCACGCTGGCGTTGATGGCGATGACGTCGGCCAGCAGCGCGCCCTCGCACATCTTGGGCAGCGCGGCCAGGTTGATGAAGGCGGGCGGGCGGATGCGCCAGCGCACCGGCTTGGCGGTGCCGTCGGCCACGAAGTAGTAGCCCAGCTCGCCCTTGGGGTTCTCCACCGCCAGGTAGGCCTCGCCCACCGGCGCCCGCACCCCTTCCATCACCTGCTTGAAATGGAAGATCATCGCCTCCATGTCGCTCATCGCCCGGCTCTTGGGTGGGAGAATCACGCGCGGGTCTGCGACGTTGATGGGCCCCGGGCGAAGCCGGTCCAGCGCCTGCTCCAGGATCCGGACCGACTGGTACATCTCCTCCAGCCGCACCCGGTAGCGGTCGTAGATATCGCCGTGCTCGCCCACCGGGATGTCGAAATCGTAGGTCTCGTAGCCGAGGTAGGGCTTGTCCTTGCGGATGTCGAACGCCACGCCGCTGGCCCGCAGCATCGGGCCGGAGAGCGAATAGTTGATCGCCTCGTCGGCGCTCATGGCCCCTACGCCCTGGGTCCGGCCGATCCAGATGGCGTTGTTGCTGAACATGGTCTCGACTTCCCGCAGGGTATTGGGGAAGGTGCGGCAGAAGTGCCGCAGCCCGTCCTCCCAGCCGTCGGGCACGTCGGCCATGAGCCCGCCCACCCGGGTCATGCTGGTGGTGAGCCGGGCCCCGGTCCAGGCCTCCTGCAGGTTGTAGATCCGCTCCCGCTCCTGGAACGTCCACAGGAACGGGGTATAGGCGCCCAGATCGATCCCGGTAGTGCCGAGCCAGACCAGGTGCGAGATGATTCGGCTCATCTCGCAGGCAATCACCCGGAGCACCCGGCAGCGGTCGGTGATTTCGATCCCCATGAGCTTCTCGGCCGCCAGCGCCAGGCACACATTATTGGCCATGGGCGCCAGGTAGTCGGTGCGGTCGGTGAGGGGGATGATCTGGTTGAAGGTCCGGTATTCGCCCAGCTTCTCGAAGCCGGAGTGGAGATACCCCACGTGGGGGATGACCCGCCGGACCACTTCGCCTTCCAGTTCCACCACCAGCCGCAGCACGCCGTGGGTGGCCGGATGCTGCGGCCCGATGTTGATCAGCATGTGCTCGCCCGCCAGGTGGTCGGGCGGCGCGCTGGTGACGCCGAGCGGCACCGTCATCGGGTTGCCGGCAGCATCCACACCGCGGCTGCCCAGCTGGTATTCCACGGTTTTTGTCTTCGTCGGGCTCATGGCAGCCGCCCCCGCTCGCCCCGGGCCAGCCGCGCTTTCATCTCGTCCGGCAGCTCGGACCAGGCAGCGGCGATGCTCAGCTCTTCCATCGAGTAGTGCGCCTCCGGGTTGGCGGCCAGGGCCTGCCGGGTCTGTTCCGCCCGGCTGTAGTGCCCCCGCAGCGGGAAGGTCTTCCGCAGCGGATAGCCCTCGGCGTAGGTCTCCCACATCAGGATCCGGCGCAGGTCCGGGTGGCCCAGGAAGCGGACGCCGAACATGTCGTAGACTTCGCGCTCCAGCCAGTCGGCGCCGCGCCAGAGCTCGACCACCGAGGCGACCTCCAGCGGCTCTCGCTTGTCCAGCGCGATCTTCACCCGCAGATCGGCCTGCCGGTGCAGCGAACGGAGCTGGTAGACCACCTCCAGCGGCTGGTCGGGATCGCGGTAATCCACCGCGGTAACATCCACCAGATAGTTGAACTCCTGGTGCGGCGTCTCCTTCAGCCAGCGGAAGATCTCGGGCGCGCTCTCCCGGGCAATGAACACGATGGTGTCGCCGCAGGAGACAGTGGCCCGCCGGACCGCGTCACCGAACTGCTCCCGCAGGGCGGCCACCGAGGGCGAAAGCGCGCTCATGAGGACCGGGTCTGGGAGACGGAGTTGCCGAAGGGCTCCGACAGCTCGTCGATCCGCTGGGGGGGCAGAAAGAGCCCGGATTCCCCCACCAGGTGCTCCTGCCGCAGCGAGGAATCGGTGAAGCTCTCGCCCCGGATCTTCTTCTGCAGCAGCATGATGCCGTAGATCAGCCCTTCGGGCCGGGGCGGGCAGCCCGGGACATAGACGTCCACGGGCACGATGGTGTCGATCCCCTGCACCATCGAGTAATTGTCGAAAATGCCGCCCGAGGACGCGCAGGCGCCCATGGAGATGCACCACTTGGGCTGGGGCATCTGATCCCAGATCTTGCGGATGACCGGTGCCAGCTTGAAGGGCAGCCGGCCGGCGCAGATCAGCACATCGGCCTGGCGGGGCGAGAAGCTCTGCCGCTCCATCCCGAAGCGCGCCAGGTCGAAGCGGCTGGCCGCCGTGGCCATGTATTCGATGGCGCAGCAGGCCGTCCCGAACGGCATGGGCCAGAGCGAGTTGGAGCGGGCCCAGTTACTGAGAAAATCGAGACGGGTGGTGATCCAGTTGGGCGAGACCGCGGAAATCTCGGTCCGGTACCGCCGCGCGTCCGTCCCCTGCGGCGTTACTCCCATTGCAGCGCTCCCCTCTTCCAGACGTAGACATAGCCCACCAGCAGGATCGCCACGAACACCCCCATCTCCACCAGCAGCACCCCCCGCAGCGGCACCATCTGCCGGAAGGCCGCCCCCCAGGGAATGAGGAAAACGGTTTCGATGTCGAAGATGATGAAGAGCATCGCGATCAGGTAGAACTTGACCGAGAACCGTTCGCGGGCGTTGCCCAGCACGGGCATTCCGCTTTCGTACGGCGCGCTCTTGGTCGGGGTCGGGCGATACGACGACAGGAGGTACGAGATTCCGATCATCAGGACGGCATTCAGTATGACGAACGCCGCCACCAGAACGATCGGTAGATAGGCATTGAGCATGCGGCTAGTATTCCGTCCTCGTGAAAAAATTCACGTGGCACCCGGCTGGAAGGTAAAAGAGATAGGGAGGGCTTTCAACCCGGCAGGACGGGGAACGGGCAAAGGGGAATCGGGAAAGGGGCGATCGTGCCTGCCGGTGAGGGCCCATTCCCCCGTTCCCCCTTCCCGGTTCCCCCATCTCCCGGGGTTATATTGACCCGTCCTCAGCCCTCACGCCGCCCCATGTCCATCAAATCCGACCGCTGGATCCGCCGCATGGCCACCCAACACGGGATGATCGACCCGTTCGTGGACGGCCAGGTCAAGACCGGCGCCATCAGCTACGGCCTCTCCTCGTACGGGTACGACATGCGGGTGGCTCCCGAGTTCCGCATCTTCACCAACGCGCTCTCGGCCATCGTCGACCCGAAGCATTTCGACGCGCGCAGCTTCGTCGAGTTCACCGGCGACGTCTGTATCGTTCCCCCCAACAGCTTCGCCCTGGCGCGGTCGGTGGAGTATTTCCGGATTCCCCGCAACGTGCTCACCATCTGCCTGGGCAAGTCCACCTACGCCCGCTGCGGCATCATCACCAACGTCACGCCCTTCGAGCCCGAGTGGGAAGGGTTCGTCACCCTGGAGATCAGCAATACCACCCCCCTGCCCGCCCGGGTCTATGCCAACGAAGGGATCTGCCAGGTGCTCTTCTTCGAAGCCGACGACGACGATATCTGCGAAGTGAGCTACGCCGACAAGAAGGGAAAGTACCAGAAACAGGTGGGGGTGACGCTGCCGAGGCTGTGAACAGGGCGGCGTCCTGCCGTCCTGCGACCGAGCGGCCTCCAATAGAAAGCCGCGAGGAAGTCCTTTAGGGCCGTCTTGCCGTCCTGCCGTCTTGCCGTCTTGCCGCCCTGCCGTCTTGCCGTGCTGCCGTCCTGCCGCTTACAGTCCAGATCTCACCAACATCGGGAACCATCCATGCGCACTCTGAAGTCCGTGCTCGCTTTTGCCCTCCTTGCGGCCCCGCTGGCCGCCCAGCAACCCGCTCCCCCGCCCACGCCCAAGGCCCCCACGCTGCCCAAGCCGGCGGCGGTCGAGCTGCAGCGGCCGGTGCAGGATACCGGGATTTTCAGTCCCCTGCCGATGTCGGCCCCCGATGAGCAGCGGCGCCCCGACGGCGCGCCGGGCCAGGGCTACTGGCAGCAGCGGGTGGATTACACCATTTCGGCCACCCTGGACACGGCGGCCAAGGTCCTGAAGGGCGAAGAAAGCATCCGCTACACCAACAACTCGCCCGATTCGCTGGGATTCCTCTGGTTCCAGATGGACCAGAACCTGTTCCAGCCCGGGAGCATCGGGTCCTTGCTCAACGCGCAGAACAGCCGGTTCGGCGGCGCGGGCTTCGACGGCGGGTTCAAGATCGAGAGCATCGAGCAGGTGGCGGGCACCCCGGCGGGGGGCCGCAACCGGCCGCGAGCCACCCCCGGCGCCCCCCGCCCGCTCCACACGGTGGTGAACGACACCCGCATGCGGGTGGACCTGGCCAGCCCGCTGGCGCCGGGCCAGACCACCACCATCCGGGTGGTCTATCACTTTGCCATCCCGGAGCACGGGGCCGACCGGATGGGCCGGGACGGCTCCCTCTACGAACTGGCCCAGTGGTATCCCCGCCTTGAGGTCTACGACGACGTGCGGGGCTGGAACACCGATCCCTACATCGGCCAGGGCGAGTTCTACCTGGAGTACGGCGACATCCAGTACAATGTCACCGTGCCGGCCGGCTACATCGTGGCCGGGAGCGGGGTGCTGCAGAACCCGGAGGAAGTCCTGACGTCCGAGCAGCGCCGCCGGCTGGCGCAGGCGGCGAAGTCGGATACCACGATTCACATCGTCACCGAAGCGGACCTGACCTCGGGCGCGGCCCGGCCGAAGTCGACCGGCATGCTGACCTGGCGCTTCAAGGCCGACAGCGTGCGCGATGTCGCTTGGGCCGCCGCGCCGGACTATCTCTGGGATGCCTCGGCCTGGCAGGGGGTGCTGGCGCAGGCCTACTACCGGCCCTCGGCCAAGACCTACTGGCAGTTTGGCGCCGACATGAGCCGGTTCACCATCCAGGAGTACAGCACCCGGTGGTTCCGCTATCCCTATCCTCAGATCAGCGCGGTCGAGGGGCCGGTCTCCGGCATGGAGTACCCCATGCTGGCCATGGAGGCGAACGACAACTCCAAGCAGGGGCTGTACGCGGTGATCACCCACGAGATCGGGCACAACTGGTTCCCCATGATCGTGGGCTCCAACGAGCGCCGCTACCCCTGGATGGACGAAGGCTTCAACACCTTCATCAACACGTACAGCGAGGAAGACTACTTCAAGCGGGATGACAGCCGGCGGCGGCTGGCGGAGATGAACTTCGTCCTCCGTCTGGACCAGCAGTCGACCGCCCAGCCCATCATGACGCCGCCCGACCGGCTGGTCACCGACAACAATCTGGGCAGCCTGGCCTACATCAAGCCCAGCATCGGCCTGCTGCTCCTCAGGAACAAGATCCTGGGCGATTCCGTCTTCGACACGGCCTTCCAGACCTATATCCGCCGCTGGGCCTTCAGGCACCCCACGCCCGACGACTTCTTCCGCACCATGGAGAACGTCTCCGGTCGGGATCTCTCCTGGTTCTGGCGCGGCTGGTTCTACACCACCGACGCGCTGGATCAGGCGGTAACCGACGTGCGCAACCGGCAGCAGCCGGACAGCTCCAATGTTGCCCGGGTAACTATCAAGAACCTGGGGCAGCTGGTGATGCCGGTGGAACTGCAGCTTACCCTGAGCGACGGCAGCACCCGGACGGAAACCTACCCGGTGCAGGTCTGGTACAAGGGAGATACCTACACCGCGGTGGTCACCACGCCGAAGCCGGTCACGGCCGCCGCCGTCAACCCCGACGGCCAGTTCCCCGACCTCAACGCGGGCAATAACGGGTGGAGCGCCCCGGCTCCGGCCGCGACGGGCGGGAAGTAAGAACCTAGAAGTAAGACGTGAGACGTAAGGCGTGAGAAGGGAGACGTGAGTCGTCAGGGCAGGCCAGGGGAAATGGGAATAGGGAAGCGGGAAGAAGCGCCTCCCTTTTTCCCGTTTCCCCGTTCCCGTTTCTCCTGCTTCTCACCTCTCCTGCTTCATCTCGTCCACGCGCCATACATCGGGTCCGGCAGCAGGAAATAGCGCCGGCCGAAGGCGCTGTCCCGGTCGCTCACCCCCGGCTCCTCGCCCGCCGCGGGGAAGTCTCCCAGCTGATCGCCCACGTACGCCAGCACGGTCGCAGGGGTGCCGTCCCAGGCGCAGGCCCCTTCCCCCGATCGGAGCTCCGAGCGCCGGCGCGCCTTGGGATAGGTGCTGTCGGTGGCGAGACAGAGCAGGTCGCCGTCCCGCCACAGGCCGACCTGCTCCAGATTCGCCCGGGTCGCCTCCCCGACCGACACGTTGCGGTTGGAGATCCACGCCACCCGCCCGCCGGCCGAGCGGACCGCGCTCACGAAGCCGGCCACGCCCGGGGCCGCCGGCGCCTCCCGGCGGCGTACCCAGACATTCCATGAGGCTTCGTCGTAAGGCCGGCCGTAGGCGGCCCGTTCCAGTTGGTAGACCGAATTGTCCAGCGAGGTCTCGTCGATATCCAGTACCACTGCCCAGACCGTTCCGGAGTGGAGCGCGCGGCGGCCCTGCTCCACCGCGGCCGCCGCGGAGCGGTACACCTGGCGCACCAGGGTGGGATACTCCTCGCTGTCGCGGACGTATTTGATCTCGAGGTGCGAGGGAGCCTGGGCGGCCAGGCGCGGCGGAACCAGGGCAAGGGCCAGCAGCAGGGCGGCGGCGAGCGAACGGGACATGACGGCTCCGGATATGGTATGGGCGAGAAGCCTACATGGACCGGTGCCCCGGCTCCAGAGGCACGATTACGTTAGAAGCACACCCCCCGCGAATTCCTGCCGGAGCCCGCCGTGTCGAACTACCGCCTGCTCGTCGTCTGCGCCCTTCTGGGCGCACTCTGCTCGACCCTCGCCGCCCAGGTGGTCCCGCCGCCTCCGCCCGCCGCCGCGGGCGACACTTCGATCTTCCGCCCGCTGGCGCTCCCTGCCCCCAACCGCTACCGCACCGGCAGCGGCATGCCCGGGGCCGCCTACTGGCAGCAGCGGGTGGACTACGTCATCCAGGCGACGCTGGACACACAGGCCAACCGGCTCAGCGGGCAGGAACGCATTACCTACAGCAACAATTCGCCCGATACGCTGCGATATCTCTGGCTCCAGCTCGATCAGAACCTGTTCACCGACACCAGCCGGGGCGCGGCCCTCTTCGGGCCGGCCGGCTGGTACGGCAGCGGTGCCGCCGCCGGCGGATTCACCATCGACACGGTACGCCAGCCCGCCCTGCCGCCCGCCACCAACCGGCGGCGCCAGGCAGCACGGGCACTGGCCTGGAAGGCCTACGGCACCATGATGCGGGTGGAGCTGCCGCAGCCGCTGGCCCCGCGTCACCGCTACGTCTTCGAGCTCGTCTGGTCGTTCCCCTTCCAGGACGGGCTCAGCAGCCGGATGGGAATCGAACGGGTGGACGGGGCCACCATCTACGAAGTGGCCCAGTGGTATCCCCGCCTGGCTGTCTACGACGATATCCGGGGCTGGAATACCGAGCCCTACCTGGGCCAGGGCGAGTTCTACCTCGAGTACGGCAGTTTCGATGTGCGGCTCACTTTGCCTGCCGGCATGATCGTGGCCGCCACCGGGGTGTTGCGGAACCCGCAGACGGTGCTGACGCCGGTGGAGCGGGCCCGCCTGGCGCTCGCCCGCCTGAGCGACACCACGGTGGTGGTACGCAGCCGGGAGGAACTGGCCGATTCGACCTCCCGCCCGCACAACGGCCGCGGCACCCTCACCTGGCACTTCACCGCCGACAGTGTGCGCGACTTTGCCTGGGCCGCGGCGCCGCATTTCATCTGGGATGCCGCCCGGGCGAACCAGGGCCGCACCCTGGTCATGAGTTTCTATCCGCCCAGCGCCGATTCGCTCTGGTCGCGGGCGACCCAGTTCGGCCGCACCGCCCTCGCGTTCTATTCGCGCCGGCTGGTGCCCTATCCCTATCCGGTGGCGATCAACGTGAACGGCATCGAAAACGGCATGGAATATCCCATGATCGTCTTCTGCCACGAGCGCACCAGCGCCGCCCTGCTCTACAGCGTCACCGACCACGAGTTCGGCCACACCTGGTTCCCCATGATGGTGGGGAGCAACGAGCGGCTCTATCCCTGGATGGACGAGGGCTTCAATACCTTCATCAACTACTACAGCCAGACCCGGGTCTTTCCCGAACTGGCCGCCCGCCGGTCCAACCCGGACAACTATCTCCAGTCGGTCCGGCAGGGGCTGTCCCAGCCCATCATGACCCCGGCCGACCGCATCCGCGGCACCCTGCGCGAGCTGGCCTACAACAAGCCCGGCCTGGGCCTGCGCATCCTGCGCGAGACCATCGCCGGCCCCGAACGGTTCGATCCGGTGTTCCGGGAGTACATCCGCCGCTGGGCCTTCAGACACCCGGCCCCCGCCGACTTCTTCCGCACCATGGAGGACGGCCTGGGCCTGGACCTGAGCTGGTTCTGGCGGGGATGGTTCTACGGGACCGGGGTGCTCGACCAGGCGGTGGATAGCGTAGTGGTGCGCACCGACTCCAGCGGCAGGGTTTCGTCCCGTATCGTCCTGCGGAATACCGGGGACCTGGTCATGCCGGTCCTGCTCCAGCTGACCCCGGACGCCGGCGCGCCGCGGCGGTTGCGCCTCCCGGTGCAGGTCTGGTATGCCGGCACGCGCTACAGCCTGACGGTGCCGGGAGCGGTGAGGCAGGTGGTGGTTGATCCCGACGCGGCGCTGCCCGATGTGAACCGCGGGAACAATGCCTGGAGCAGGTAAGAGGTAAGGGGTAAGCGGTACACGTCTCACGCCTTACCCCTTACGCCTCACAGCGGTTCCAGCTTCCACAGCCCGCTGAGCATATCGATCGCATAGAGCACGCCGTTGTCCAGCTGGACGCCCCAGGTGTAGGTGTTCCCCGGCCCGCCCTCGGCGATGTGGCCGATCTCCCGCTGCGCCAGGTCGCCGCTGAGGGTGCCGGAAACATCGAGCGCTACGACCCCGGCATTGTAGTAGGCCGCGTAGAGAATCTGCTTCTGCTCGTCCATCCAGAAATTGTGGGTGCCGGCCAGCTCGCGGTGGTAGAACGCTACCTCGTGCGGGTTGGCCAGATCCGACACGTCCAGCACGTGGATATCGCCGGACGAGGCACTCCCCACGGTCCCGGGCCCCTCCTGGCCGAGGAAGAGGTAACGGTGCTCGCCGCTCACCGGGTTGTGGAACCACCAGCCGTTATGCACCGCGGGCCCGCCCGGCACGTTGTTGGCCGACGGAATGAGCCGGCTGATCTCCACCGGGTTGCCGGGCGACCCGCCCCTGATCCCGTTACCCACGTCGTAGATGATCACCCCGGTGTTCCAGGCGAAGACGAAACAGACGCCGTCCCGGACATAGGTATCGTGGATGCCGTAGTTGGCCGGCACCGGCACGCTGTCCAGCAGCGCGATGGGGTTGGCCTGGGTCTCGTCGATCGCGAAGATCAGGAGCGCCGGGTCGGTGGGGTCGCGGGCGGCAAAGGCGTAGCGCTTCCCTCCGATGTAGCCGAAGCTGGCGGTGTGGATCCCGCTGCTCACCAGACGGCTGGCGATGAACGTGGGATGCGCCGGGTCGGCCAGGCCGTAGAGATAGAGGCCGTTGCCGCTTCCCCCTTCGGTGCTGAACATGAGCACCGCGCCATCGGAGGAAACCTCGAGATCGCTGACGGTAGTGATGAATGGCGTGATGATCGAATCCACCAGCGCCGGGTCGGTGCCCTGCACGTTCCACACCTTGACCGCGTTCCCGGGCGTGGCCCGGTGGCCCCAGGTGCCGGTATAGGCGTAGCCCCCACGGACCGTGAGATCCGAGCTGTAGCGCTCCGGCACGTTGTTCCCGCCGCCCAGCACCACGAAACTGTCTGCCGCGGGAGGATTCGGGGTGCCCGGGCCGGTCTGGTTCGATCCGCCGCAGGCCGCGGCCAGCGCTAGCGTGGCCAGCAGCCCGATCTGTGTATTGCTCATCGTGATTCCTTCACCGCTCGTGTGTGCTCCGTTCCGGCCCCGTCATCCAGCACCCCGTAGCGCCCCATCCGGGCCATCGGCATGCCCCAGGCCAACCGCACCCCCGCGCTCAGTTCCCAGATGTCCGAGCGGCCGTAGAACTGGGCGGGATTGAAGATCCCCTGGTCGATAGTCCGGACCTGAGCATGAGAAAGCTCGGCGAAGGGGCCGGCCCGCAGCCCTCGGGGCAGCGGGAGCGTATAGGTGTAGCCCAGGGTGTGAATGGTCCAGCGGGTCCGTCCCAGAATCGAGTTCTCCAGGTGGGGCCGGACGGAGCGATAGAGGTTGAGCAGCCGCTCCTCCTCCGGGCGTTCGGTTCGCTCGAAGCGGTAGTACGGCTGGTGCCGTCCCGCCTGCCAGGCGGCCTCGGCCAGAAAGGTGTGAAACACGTACACCCCCTCCAGCTCCGAGTTGCGCGCCCACTCCATCATGGCGTAGGTCCGCGAGCCCCCGATCATCCGGCTCCACCGCGCCGAGGCGCTCCACTTGTACTGGGTGCTGCCGAATCCGGGCCGGTTTTCCGGCGACGCCACCACCGCGCGCGAGCCCTGCAGCTCCAGCCCGTCTACCGGATGGACCAGCACCCGCGCCGACCAGGAATCGCCGAAACGGTGCCCGATCCGGGGCCACTGGCCCGGGTGCTCCGGCTCATCCCCGTTGAACAGGCCGCCCTCCAGGGTGACCGGCCCGGCCTCGACGGCGGCGATGGCCACCGCCCGCTCCAGGATCTGGCTCCAGTGGTGATTGACCGGGTAGCGTAGCGGCGGCCGGTTCATCGGATCGTCGGTGCCGAAGGGGGCGAACCCCTTCCCCACGCTGATCGAGGCGCGCCACGGCCCCACCGGCTCCACCAGGGAGACGATGAGCTCATGGAAATAGGTATGGGGATGCCGCCGGTCCATGTAGCCTTCGCCCCACCCGCCCGGCGTCAGCTCCCCGTGGGGCATGGTCCAGCCTTCGAAATTGAAGGTGCCCAGCACCCGCAGATGCCCTCCCATGAGCCCGGCATGCGCCCGGAGCACCGGCCGCACCACCTTGAACTCGGAGAGCGAGCCGCCGCCCGGAACGCCGTCCACCCGCGTCAGCGAGGGGACGGCGCCGGCGGACAGCCGCAGCCAGGGCGCGGCCGCCTGCGCCGCCAGTGGGCGGCCCAGGAGACCGCCGATCAGCAGAGCGAGGAAACCGCGCACCGGAATGCTCCGAACGGTGAGTCTAGGGAGGAGACGTCCGGAGGGCGCCGGCTTGCATTGCCGGTCAGCTCCCGCCGGCCACCGCCGCATCGGCGCGGCTGCCGACGCTGGAGCGCAGGTAGTCGCGGTACATCCGGGAGATCACTTCGATGCGGATCTCCTTGGGACACGCCTCCTGGCACTCGCCGAACCAGGTGCAGCCGCCGAAGCCCTCGGCATCCATCTGATCGACCATCTCCAGGGCGCGCCGGGCCCGCTCCGGTTGTCCCTGGGGCAGCAGGCCCAGGTGCGTCACCTTGCTGGCGGTGAAGAGCATGGCGGAGGCGTTGGGACAGGCGGCGACACAGGCGCCGCAGCCGATGCAGGCTGCCGCGTCCATGGCCCGCTCTACATCGTCCTTGCCGATCAGAATGCTGTTGGCGTCGGGCGCGCTGCCGGTGCGGGCGGTGATGTAGCCGCGGGAGGCGATGATCCGGTCGAGCGCGCTCCGGTCGACCACCAGGTCCTTGAGGACCGGAAAGGCCCGGGCCCGCCAGGGCTCGATATAGATGGTGTCGCCGTCCTTGAAGCTGCGCATGTGCAGCTGGCAGGTGGCGGTCCCCTGGAGCGGCCCGTGCGCCATGCCGTTGATCATGAGCCCGCAGGAGCCGCAGATGCCCTCGCGGCAGTCGCTGTCGAACGCGATCGGCTCCTGGCCCGACTCGATGAGCCCCTCGTTGACCACGTCGAGCATCTCCAGGAAGCTCATTTCATCGCTGATGTCCCGGGCGTCGTATTTGACCAGCTTCCCCGGAGCCTCGGGACCGGGCTGGCGCCAGACATAAAGCGTAAGGTTCATCGGTATCCTCTGTCCCTGGTCCCTGGTCCCTGGTCCCTCACTTGTAGCTCCTCGTGCTCAACTGCACCCGCTCGAATTCCAGCGGTTCCCGGTGCAGCTCCGGCGGGCGGTCGTCTCCCTGGTACTCCCAGGCCGCGACGTAGCTGAAATGTTCGTCGTCGCGCCGGGCTTCGCCGTCGGGCGTCTGGCTTTCAGTCCGGAAATGCGCACCGCAGGATTCCGTGCGATGCAGCGCGTCACGGCACATCAGCTCGGCCAGCTCCAGGAAATCGGACACCCGGCCGGCCTTCTCCAGCGACTGGTTGAGCTCCTCGTCCTTCCCCAGTACCCGGACATTGGTCCAGAACTCGTGCCGGATCTTGGGAATCTCTTCCAGCGCATGGTGCAGCCCCGCCTCGTCGCGGGCCATGCCGCAGTAGTCCCACATGAGCTTCCCCAGCTCCCGGTGGATCGAATCGACCGTGCGCGTCCCGTTGATCGCCAGCAGGCGGCGGGTCCGCTCGGCCACCGCCTCCTCCGCCTCCCGCACGGCGGGGTGGTCCGCCGCGACCGTCCCCGGCTTGGTCTGCGCCAGGTAGTTTCCGATGGTATAGGGCAGCACGAAGTAGCCGTCGGCCAGGCCCTGCATCAGCGCGCTGGCGCCCAGCCGGTTGGCCCCGTGATCGGAGAAGTTCGCTTCGCCGATCACGAAGAGGCCCGGGATGGTGCTCATGAGATCATAGTCCACCCACAGCCCGCCCATGGTGTAATGGGCCGCCGGGTAGATGCGCATCGGCACCCGGTAAGGATCCTCATCGGTGATGCGCTCGTACATCTCGAAGAGGTTGCCGTAGCGTTCCGCGATGGCCTGGCGCCCCAGCCGGCGGATGGCGTCGGCAAAATCGAGATAGACCCCGTGCCCGAACTCGCCCACACCCCGGCCTTCATCGCATACTTCCTTGGCGGCGCGGGACGCGATGTCGCGGGGGGCCAGGTTCCCGAAGCTGGGGTACTTCCGCTCCAGGTAGTAGTCGCGCTCGGCCTCGGGGATGTCGTTGGGCGGACGCTTGTCGCCCTTCTGCTTCGGCACCCACACGCGGCCATCGTTGCGGAGCGATTCGCTCATCAGGGTGAGCTTCGACTGGTAGTGCCCCTTCACCGGAATGCAGGTCGGGTGGATCTGGGTATAGCAGGGGTTGGCGAAGGCGGCGCCCCGCCGGTAGGCGCGCCAGGCGGCGGTGCAGTTGCTGCCTTTGGCGTTGGTGGAGAGATAGAACACGTTGCCGTAGCCGCCGGTGCCCAGCACCACGGCGTCGGCCAGGTGCGCCTCGACCGCCCCGGTCACCAGGTTCCGGGTCACGATGCCGCGGGCGTGGCCGTCCACCACGATGAGATCGAGCATTTCGGTCCGCGGATACATGGTGACCTTCCCGTCGGCGATCTGCCGTTCCAGCGCCTGATAGGCGCCCAGCAGAAGCTGCTGGCCGGTCTGGCCCCGGGCATAGAACGTCCGCGACACCTGCGCCCCGCCGAACGAACGGTTGGCGAGATATCCGCCGTATTCCCGCGCGAAGGGCACGCCCTGGGCCACGCACTGGTCGATGATGTTGACGCTGACCTGCGCCAGCCGGTAGACATTGGCTTCCCGGCTGCGGAAGTCGCCCCCCTTGACCGTATCGTAGAACAGGCGGAAGACACTGTCGCCGTCGTTCTGGTAATTCTTGGCCGCATTGATGCCGCCCTGCGCGGCGATGCTGTGGGCCCGGCGGGGCGAGTCCTGGAAGCAGAAGCACTGCACGTTGTAGCCCAGCTCGCCCAGGCTGGCCGCCGCCGAGGCGCCCGCCAGCCCGCTGCCCACCATGATGACGTTGTATTTCCGCTTGTTGGCCGGATTCACCAGCTTGAGCTGGAAGCGGTGCTGGTCCCACTTCTGCTCCAGCGGACCGGCCGGCACCCGTGGATCGAGCTTCATGACACCACCCCGAAATAGACCGCGAGCGGAATGACCAGGAACCCGACCGCCACCAGGACGGCGACGGTCACCGCCAGCCGCTTCCAGACAACCAGCCACCGCGGATTGGTGAGGCCGAGAGAGAGCAGCATGCTCTGCATGCCGTGGTAGAGATGCAGCCCGAGCGCCAGCAGGCCCGCCTCATAGAACAGCACCACCCAGGGGTTCTGGAACCCGATGATGATGTTCCGGTAGACCGTAGTGTGGTTGAAATTGGGCCAGGTCGGGTGGGCAACGCCGAAGGTAAAATGCAGCAGGTGGTAGATGATAAACGCCAGCAGCAGCACCCCGCCCCAGCGCATGGTGCGGGAGGCGAGGGTGGCCGCTTCGTGGCGTTTTCGCTGGTAGCCCACCGGCCGGGCCGCGTGGCTCCGCCGGGTGAGCTTCCAGGCGGCATCGATATGCAGGATGACCGACACCAGCAGGATGGCCCGCGCCACCCAGAGCAGCTCGCCCGTACTGCGGAGGAACCGGGCGTAGGCATCCAGCTTGTCGGGACTGCCGGAGAAGACCTGCAGATTGGCGGCGACATGGGCGATAATGAACCCCACCAGGATCACCCCGGTGACCGCCATGATGACCTTCTTGCCGACCGTCGAACGATAGAACGAACCGAACGAGACCATGCCAGCTCCGCTGTTCGCGCCTAGACCCCCGCCGCCTTGACCGTCTCGCGGACCGCCGCCGCCGACTGCTGCAGCGCCTGGCGCTCCGGATCGGTCAGCTCGACCTCGATGATCTGCTCCAGCCCGCCGGCGCCCAGTTTGCACGGTACCCCGCAATAGACGTCCGACAGTCCGTACTCCCCCTGCAGCCAGGCCGAGCACGGGAGGATCCGTTTGCGGTCGAGCACGATCGCCTCCGCCATCTGCACCGCGGCTGCGCTGGGCGCGTAATAGGCCGAGCCGGTCTTGAGATAGCCGACGATTTCCGCCCCGCCCTTTCGGGTGCGGTCGACGATGGCATCGAGGGCCTCGGGCCTGAGCAGCTGGCGCACCGGGATTCCGGAGACCGTCGTATACGACACCAGCGGCACCATGGTATCGCCGTGGCCGCCCAGTACCATGGCCTGGATGTCATCGACCGAGACGTCCAGCGCCTCGGCCAGGAAGGAGCGGTACCGGGCGGTGTCGAGCACCCCGGCCATGCCGAACACCCGCTCCCGGGGAAAGCCGGTTGCCTGGCGCATGACGTGGCACATCACATCCAGCGGATTGGAGACCACGATGACCATGGATTTCGGGGCGACCCGCTTGATCTCCCCCGCCACCGAGCTCACGATGCCGACGTTGGTCTTGACCAGGTCGTCGCGGCTCATGCCCGGCTTGCGGGCGATGCCGGCGGTCACGATGAACAGCTCCGACCCGGCGGCATCGTCGTAGGTGTTGCTGCCAACCACCCGGGTGTCGAATCCTTCGATGGGGGCCGATTCCCACTGATCCAGCCCCTTGCCCTGCGGAATGCCTTCGAGGACGTCCAGCATGACCACGGTCCGGGCCAGGCTCTTCTCGGCCAGCCGCTGGGCCGCGGTGGCGCCCACGTTCCCGGCGCCGACGACGGTAATCTTCTTGAACATTGCGAACGCTCTCTCGCGTCTGAAGGAGCGATGCGAAGTGTGAAGCCCGCCCCCAGGGCAGGCGCGCGGAAACTAACCGGATCGGGCGGCGCTTTCCACTTGCCCGCGCTTGCGGGCCCCGCAGATCGACGCAACCTTGGTGCAGAAGGTCGCCATCCCCCATCCCAGGAGTGCGCCCATGTCCTCGCTTCGCGCGTTCGGTCTCGCCGCCGCGGGCCTGTGCCTGCTGCCCGCCTGCTACCATGCCACCGTGGAAACGGGCCTCACGCCCTCCACCGTGACGCTGGAGCAGCCCTTCGCCTCCGCCTGGATCTATGGCCTGGTCCCGCCGAAGACAGTGCAGGCCGCCGAGAAGTGTTCCAGCGGCGTCGCGAAAGTGGAGACGCAACAGAGCTTCCTCAACGGGCTGGTCGGCGCCCTCACCCTGGGGATCTACACCCCCATGAACATCAAGGTGACCTGCGCGGCGGGCGGCACCGCGCTGCGCCACGCCACCGTCGTCTCCCCGGCGGAGCCGGGCGCCGAGGCCCTGCGCGGCAGCCTCACCACCGCCGCCCGCATGGCGGCCGCCCTGCGGAACCCCGTCTACGTCGTAATGCAATAGGGCTGCGGGCACGACCAGGGCCACGGAGCCTCGGCTCCGTGGCCCGCGCTCGCCACGCACCGGATCAGGGCCGGTCCGCGGCCGGCCGGTCCTCCCCCAAGCCCGTCTGCCGCAACGCCTCGTACAGCACGATACCCACCGCCGTCGCCAGATTGAGGCTCCGGACCGGCCCGCTCATCGGAATGCGATAGCACCGCTCGGGATACTTCTCCAGGATCCGGGCCGGCATGCCCTGGGTTTCGCTGCCGAACACCAGGCAGCTGTTCGCCCGGTAGGGCGCGCGCCAGAAGTTCTTCCGGCCGTGCGCCGAGAAGTAGAGACATCGTTCCCGGCTCATGGCGTCCCGGAAGCCGCGCCAGTGCGGATGAACCCAGAGATCGACCGCATCCCAGTAGTCCAGCCCGGCCCGCTTCAACTCCGCCTCGTCCAGTGAGAAGCCCAGCGGTTCGACCAGGTGCAGGCTGGCACCGGTCGCGGCGGCGAGACGGGCGATATTGCCGGTGTTGGGCGGGATCTGCGGCTCGAGCAGCGCGATGTGGAGCATGTAAGAGTGGGCAGAGTGGCGGCAAGACGGCAAGACGGTAAGACGGTAAGGCGGAAACCAAGGTCCCCTGACCCCTGATTCCTGACTCCTGATTCCTGATTCCTGCCAGGGAACGCCGGGGGGAAAGCTCACCCGCCCCGCGTATGCATTTCCCGGCGCGGGTCGGCGCGGAGGGTGTCGATCTGATACAGCGCCTCCCGGCCGGTGGTGGCAGCGCGCTGCTCGGCCCCGCGGTCGACCCGCTGCGCCCAGGTCTGCCGGATAATTCCCGCCAGCTCGGCGTCGCTGGCGCCGGCGCGCAGCGGCTCCCGCAGATCCACGCCCTCCGGGGCGTAAAGACAGAGATACCAGGTTCCGTCGGCGGTCAGGCGGCTCCGATCGCAGGAGCGGCAGAAGGGCGCCGTGGTGGATGCAATGATGCCGAAGCTGCTGCCGTCGGGCAGCCGGAAACGTTCGGCCGGCGCCGGCCCCTGCGCCGGGATCGGCTCGATCGGTCCATAGCGGCGCGCCAGGCGCCGCAGCATCTCTTCCCTGGTAACGACCTCGTCCATCGACCAGCGGGTGGCGCCGCCCACGTCCATGTACTCGATGAACCGGACCTCGGCATCGAGGCCGCGGCCGAACTCGAGCAGGTCCTCCAGTTCATCGTCGTTGAAGCCGCGGATGACCACGGTGTTGAGCTTGAGCGGAAACGCCAGGTCCCGGGCGGCGGCAAGCCCGCGCAGGATGTCGCCATGACGGGTGGTCCGGGCAAACGCCTTGAGCTTCCCGGGCGAGAGGGTGTCGAGGCTCACCGTCACCCGGTCCAGGCCCGCCGCGTGCAGCGCCTCCGCCTGCTGGGCCAGCAGCAGCCCGTTGGTGGTGAGCGCCAGATCCCGCAGGCGACGGTCGGTACGCAACTGCTCGATGAGGACGGGCAGATCGTGCCGCAGCAGCGGCTCGCCGCCGGTGAGCCGCACCTTGTGCACGCCCAGGCCGGCGAAGATCCCCGCCAGCCGGGTCATTTCTTCGTAGCTGAGCAGGGCGGAGCGCGGCAGCCATACGTAGTGCTCCTCCGGCATGCAGTAGCGGCAGCGGAGATTGCATCGGTCGGTCACCGAAAGCCGCAGGCTTCCCAGCGGCCGGCCCAGGCGGTCGAGCGCGGTGCTCATGTGTCTTCCACCATGGGCGCGGATGCGATGCCGGATGCGGAGGTGGGATCGACCCAGGCAATCGATCCATCGGCGTAGCGTTCCCGCTTCCAGATCGGCACCCGCTGCTTCAACGCCTCGATCACCCAGCGCGCCGCCTCGAAGGCGGCATCCCGGTGCGCCGACGCGGCCGCCACCGCCACCGCCGCATCGCCGATCGCCAGGGCGCCCAGCCGGTGCTGCACCGCCAGGGCGACGGGCCAGCGGCCTTCCGCCTCCCGGACGATGCGATCACACTCTGCCTCGGCCATCTCCTCGTAGCTGCTGTACTCCAGGCCCACGACCTGCCGCCCGGCGTGGTGGTCGCGTACCGTGCCCAGAAACAGCGCGGTCCCGCCACGCTCCGGCGCCTGGACCCGCGCCATCAGCGCGGCCAGGTCGAGGGGAGCTCGAGTGAGGTACATGTCAGCCACCGGCCACCGGGGGCAGCAGCGCCAGCTCATCGCCATCGGCCAGCACGTGCTCCCGGAGCACCTGCTTCAGGCCAACGGCGCAGAGTGGCTGCCGGGGAAGCTGTTGCGCCGCCGGCATCTGCTGCCGTAACCACTGGAGCGCATCCGCCACCGTCGCGCCTGCCGGCACGTTCAGGACCACCGCTTCCGTCCCCAGCACGTCGGCGTAACGCGCAAAGAGCCGCACCGTCACCATAATGGTGCCGGTCGTGCCGGCAGGCTGGGGAGAAGATGTCGTCGTCACTGGCCCGTATCCCTCTGCAATCTCACTTGAAAATAAAAGGGGGCCCCAAGGGCCCCCCGGAACTGCGCCTGCCGAGCCTCACGCGGAAGGTTCGGCCGGCACATTCTCTTCGGCCTCCGCTACCAGCCCACGCAACTCCTTGCTGGGCTTGAAGACGGGAACCGGACGGGCCGCGACTTCGACCGGCTCGCCGGTGCGAGGGTTGCGCGCCATGCGGGTCTTGCGGCGCCGGATCTTGAACGTGCCAAACCCGCGCACCTCAATGTTCTGCTGCTGACGCAATGCCTCCTTGATCGCATCGAGGAAGGCGTCCACCACGCGGGCGCAGTCCTTCTTCGAGATCATGGGCCCGGATGTGCGGGCGATGGACTCCGTCACCTTCTCCACGAGATCGGCTTTGGTCATTAATCCCCCCTGGAGGTCACACCAACAGGGTACCCCGCGGAGAGGGAACCCAGTGGCTATGCTACGAGCTTACCTGTTGACTGTCAAGGGGTTGGGGCGCCGGAGGCACTCCGCGACCGCAGCAGCCGCAGGAACTCGGCAAAGTGGGGGTAGGCATCATGGGGCCCTGGAGAGGCCTCCGGATGGTACTGAACAGCGAATAGTGGGAGGCTCCGGTGGCGCAGTCCTTCGACCGTACCGTCGTTCAGATTGAGGTGGGTGACCTCCAGGTCAGGAGCCCCTGGAATGCCCTCCGGCCCCCCGGCGACGGCAAATCCGTGGTTCTGGGACGTGATCAGTACTCGCCCGGTCGCCAACTCGCGCACCGGATGATTGCCACCGCGATGACCATAGGGGAGCTTGACCGTTTTTCCTCCGAACGCCAGGCCGATAAGCTGATGCCCCAGGCAGATCCCGAAGGTCGGGAGCTCGGACTCGGCGAGCTCCCGGATCGTGCTGAACGCATAGTCAACCGCAGAGGGATCGCCGGGGCCGTTGGAGAGAAAGAGCCCGTCCGGTTGCAGAGCCCGGATCGCGGCAGCGGTGGTGGTCGAGGGGACGGTGGTCACCTTGAGTCCCAGCTGCACCATCATGCGCACGATATTGCGCTTCATGCCGTAGTCGACAGCGACCACGTGAGGCCCGCTGCCTTCGGTCACCGGCTGGTCGACAGTGGCGCGGGAGGCCAGGTCGAGCCCGTCCATGCGGGGTGAGGCCTGCAGCTGCCCGATCAGCTCACGGGTGGGCTCGAGCCCTTCGGCGATCACGCCGCGCATGGCGCCCCGCTCGCGGATGTGCCGGGTGAGACGCCGGGTATCGACCTCTTCCAGCACCGGGATGCCGGCCTCGTGCAGCCATTCCCCCAGCGGCCTGGTGGAGCGCCAGTTGGAGGGGTGCCGGGCCAGCTCGCGCACCACCACGCCGCTGATCTGCGGATGGCCCGATTCCATGTCCTCGGGGTTGATACCGTAGTTGCCGATCATGGGAGCCGTCATCACGACGATCTGGCCCAGATAGCTGGGATCGGTGAACGTCTCCTGGTAGCCGCTCAGGTTGGTGGTGAAGACCACCTCACCGAAGGCGGGCCCGGAGGGGAAGACCAGCGAGCCCGAAAACCAGGTGCCGTCCTCCAGCAGCACGAACGCGGGGCGGCCGCTCACCGGGCCCCCCCGCGTCGCATTCCCCGGCTGGGGAAGACCAGCGCCGTCAAGGCTGCTTGGGCGGCGTCGCCGGCTGTTGCGCCGGAGCCTGCGGTTGGCTGGTGGGCGCGCCACCGGCATTGGCCGGGGCGGCGTTGTTATCGCCGGGAAGAGGCGCTTGCTGCGTCACCGGAGCCGTCTGCTGCAGCTGCTCCTGCACCGCCGAGGAGCCCGGTGTGCCCCGATGGGCGTAGAGCACCGAGAGCAGCAGAGAGAGGAACAGGAAGATGCCGCCGGTCCACCAGGTGGCCTTGGTCAGGATGGTCACGGCCTGGCGCCCGCCCACGACCATGTCGCTGGTGCCGCCGCCCAGGGAGGCGAGCCCGCCCCCCTGCCCCGCCTGCATGAGCACCACGACCGACAGCAGGATGGCGTCGAGGATGAGCAGAATCAGAAAGAAAGTATACATACGCGCGGAAAGTCTAATCCCCGGAACACCTTAGGGCAAGGGAGCGAAACCGCGGACGTGAATGACGCCAAGGACTGCTTTTCACCGCGAAGACGCGAAAGCGCGAAGGACGCGAAGAACAACTCTGTTGGGGGTCCTGATACAGATTGATCTGCATGGCAGGACTAACCAGCATTTGGGATTGGTGACAGCCACACAAAGTCGTTTGCGGTTCGTCGCGTTCTTCGCGTCCTTCGCGTCTTCGCGGTGGGCAGTTATCCGGCGCCCCCAGTGATCGCGCTCCAGGTATCCGGATCGAGGCTGGCCCCGCCCACCAGGACGCCGTTGATCTCCGGCTCCGCCAGCAGCTGGGCGATGTTCTTCTGGTTGACGCTGCCGCCGTAGAGAATTCGCGCATCCGGCGCTCCCCGGTCGCGCAGCGCCGAGCGGATGGCCGCATGGACCCGGGCCGCGTCGGCCGGCGTGGCATTGCGTCCGGTGCCGATGGCCCAGACCGGCTCGTAGGCGATCACCACGCGGCGCAATTCCTCCTCCGGCAGTGTGGCGCAGGCGGAGCCCAGCTGGCGCAGCACGACGTTCTCCGTCTCGTCCGCTTCGCGCTCCTCGAGCTTCTCACCCACACACAGGACCGGAATCATGCCTGCCTCCAGAAGGGCGCGGACTTTCTTGGCCGTCTCGCTCTCGGTCTCGCCGAAGACGTGGCGCCGCTCGGAATGGCCGACCAGCGCCGTGGTGGCGCCGGCGCCCCGCGCCAGCGCTGCCGAGATCTCGCCGGTGAAGGCGCCCTTCGGCTCCCAGTAGACGTTCTGGGCGCCGGCCCGGGTATCGCTGCGGCCGGCCAGTCCCTCCGCCACCGCCTCGAGCGACACGGCGGGCGGGAAGAACCAGATCTCCCGGTCCTCCCGGGCCGGCGTTCGATCGAGAAACCGGCGCAGGTACTCCCGCGCCTCCTGCGGCGCGGTGTGCATCTTCCAGTTGGCGGCGAAGAGCAGCACGGGCTAGTCCTTGTCGTCGAGTGCCGTGACGCCGGGGAGCGGCTTGCCCTCCAGGAACTCCAGGGAGGCACCTCCGCCGGTGCTGACGTGGGTCATCCGGTCGCTCAGGCCCGCTTCCGCCACCGCCGCGGCCGAGTCGCCGCCGCCCACCACGGTGATCGTCCCGCTGCCGGTGGCGGCGGCCATGGCCTGGGCCACGGCGCGGGTACCATGGTCGAACGGCGGTGTCTCGAAGACGCCCATGGGGCCGTTCCAGACCACCGTTCCGGCCGACTGGATGCGCCGGGTGAATTCCTGCTCCGTGGCCGGATCGATATCATACATGGCCCAGCCCGGCGGGATGGCGTCACGCGCCACGGCGCGGGTCTCGACGCCCGGCTTGAGTTCCTGCGCGATCACCGCGCCGGCCGGCAGCACCAGCGTATCGCCCGCTTTCTGCATCAGCCCGCGGGCCATATCCAGCCGGTCTTCCTCCACCAGCGAGGTACCGGTCTCCAGTCCCATGGCCCGGAAGAAGGTGCAGGCCATCGCGCCACCCATGAGGATCGCGTCCACCTTGGGCAGCAGCGCCTCGACCAGGTCGATCTTGCCCGAGATTTTCGCCCCACCCAGGACCGCCACGAAGGGGCGCCGGGGCTGGTCCAGCGCGTGGCCCAGGAACTGAAGTTCCTTTTCCATCAGGAATCCGGAGACGGCGGGTTTGAGCAGATGGGCCACCCCTTCGGTGCTGGCGTGCGCCCGATGAGCCGAGCCGAAGGCGTCGTTGACGTAGAAATCGCCCAGCGCCGCCAGCATCTTCGCGGTGGCGGGGTCGTTCTTCTCTTCGCCGGGGAAGAACCGGGTGTTCTCTACCAGCGCCACGCCACCCCGGGTGAGGCGCCGGGTCGCGGCGACGGCATCCGGCCGATCCGGATGTTCGATGAACGTCACCGGCGCTCCCAGCAGGGACTCCAGCGCGTGGGCCACCGGGGCCAGAGAGTATTTCGGATCGGGGCCGCCCCTGGGGCGCCCCAGGTGCGACAGCAGCACCACCCGCGCGCCGTGTTCCCGCAGATAGCGGATGGTCGGCAGGGAGGCACGGATCCGGATATCGTCGGCGACCGCGCCGTCCTTCAACGGGACGTTGAAGTCGACGCGCACCAGCGCGCGCTTGCCCTCGAGGGCGGCGGGCGGAAGATCCTGGAGAGTGCGTTTGGGCATGGCGGTGAACGGTGAGCGGTAAGCAGTAAGCGGGAAGGGGAACAGGGAACAGGGAACAGGGAACAGGGAACAGGGTCGCGGGAGCGGCAAGCCGGGAAGGATTCCGCCGCTCACCGCTCACCGCTCACCCTTACAGTTTGCCTCCCACGTAGCGGATCAGATCCACGCACCGGGCGCTGTAGCCCATCTCGTTGTCGTACCAGGACGAGACATGCACCAGGGTGCCGTCCACCACGTTGGTCGACAGGAGGTCGACGGTGCTGCTGTTGAGGTTCCCGATATAATCGACCGACACCAGCGGCTCCTCGCTGGTGCCCAGAATCCCTTTCAGCGCGCCGCCGGCCGCCTGCTGGAAGGCCTGGTTCACCGCCTCGGCCGTGGTCGCCTGCTCCACCACGCAGGTGAGATCGACGATCGACACGTCCGGTGTGGGTACCCGGAGCGAGACCCCGTCGAGCTTCCCTGCCAGCTCGGGAAGCACGAGCCCCGTGGCGCGGGCCGCGCCCGTGGTGGTGGGAATGATCGACATCGCCGCCGCGCGCGCCCGCCGCAGGTCCTTGTGCGGCAGGTCGAGGATCTGCTGGTCGTTGGTGTAGGAATGCACCGTGGTCATGAACCCGCGGACGAAGCCGAAGCTGTCCATTATCACCTTCACCACCGGCACCAGGCAGTTGGTGGTACAGCTGGCGTTGGAAAGAATGTGATGGGATGTGGGATCGTATTTCTGCTGGTTCACGCCCATCACGATCGTGAGATCTTCCTTTTTGGCCGGGGCGCTGATGATGACCTTCTTCGCGCCGGCAGCCAGATGCTTCGCGGCGCTGTCGCGGTCGGTGAACCGGCCGGTGCTCTCCAGCACGATGTCCACCCCCAGCGCCTTCCAGGGCAGCTGCGCGGGATCGCGCTCGGCCAGCACTTTCATGGCATCGCCATCCACCGTCAGGCCGTCCTTTGCGGCCTGTACCGTCCCGCCGAACTTCCCGTGCACCGAGTCGTATTGCAGCAGATGGGCCAGGGTCCTGGCGTCCGTAATGTCGTTGACGGCGACGAAGTCGATGTCCTTCACCCCCATGGCGCGCGCCGCTCTCACCACGTTGCGCCCGATCCGTCCGAATCCGTTGATGCCGACTTTGATGGCCATGTTCTTCCCGGTCGTTGGTTGCGAGTTGCGAGTTGTTAGTTGCTGGTTGCAGGATAACTCAGTCCTCAGCCCTTTTCTCTCCTGTCTATCCATGGGCGCGGGCAAACGTCACCGCCTCCACCCGGTCCACCCCCGCCTCGAGCAGCGCGCCGGCCGCGGCCAGCAGCGTGGCGCCGGTGGTGAATACGTCGTCTACCAGCACCGCCCGCCGCACGCCGCGCGCCCTGCCCCGGAAGGCCCCCTGTACATTGGCCCGCCGCGCCTCGGGGGGTAGCGTGGTCTGGGTCGGCGTCTCCCGGGTGCGCACCAGCAGTTCGGCTACCGCCAGGTCCGCGGCCGCGCCGAGCGCCCGGCACAGCCGCTCCGACTGATTATACCCGCGGGTACGGCGCCGTTTCCGGCCCAGCGGCACCGGGACGAGCGTCACACCCGGCTGGAGCGGCCCGAGCCGCCTCATGACCGAGGCCATCGCTTCGGCGATACGCCACCAGCCCTGGTACTTCAGGGCATGCACCGCCATCCTTGCGCCGCCGTCGTGCCATACCGCGCTGCGCACCGTGAGCGACAGGGGCCATGCCGCGCAGAGGGGGCAGTCGCGGGCCTGCGGGTCGACTTCTCCCGTGCCCGCCGGCTGGCCGCAGCGCCCGCAGCTGGGCTCGGGCAGCCGCACCCAGCGCAGCCGGCAGAGACGGCACACCAGCGACTCGCCGCCCGGAACGGGCCGGTGGCACAGTAGGCACTCCGGGGGCAGCATCCAGCGCTCCGCCGCCCTGAGGGAGGTGCGCAGCTCAGCGAAGGCCGGCAGCCACCGCGGCACGCATCACCTCGAGCGGCGCCCGCTCGCCGAACCAGCGCTCGAACGCGACCGCCCCCTGCACCACCAGCACGTCGCGTCCATCGCAGGCGCGCATGCCCCGCCGCCGCATGGCATGCACCCAGGGCGTTTCCTGCCGGCGATAGACCAGGTCGAGCGCCGCGGCGGCGGCCGGCGTTTCGTCCAGCGCCAGCGGCAGCGCATCTCCCGGATTCATGCCCACCGGCGTCGCGTTGATCAACACCTCGCATTCCTCCGCGATGGCGAGCCGGATCTCCCGGGCGACCAGCCACTTCTCGAACTCCAGCCGCCGGTGGGGCGAGCGGGAGCGCACCGCCAGGCCGGCGCCCCGTTCCCGGGCCGCCGTGGCCACCGCGCGAGCCGATCCGCCGGTGCCGAGTACCAGCCAGCGGCTGCAGGGCGCTTCCAGCCGGTCGAGCGAGTAGAGAATACCGTCCACGTCGGTGTTCTCACCCGCGACCGCGCCGCCGGCCCCCCAGAAGGTATTGCAGGCGCCGCAGATATGCAGCCGCTCGCTGGCCTGCCCCACCGCCCCCGCCGCGGTTTCCTTGAAAGGAACGGTGACGTTGCCACCCCCGCCCGCGCGGGCCAGCGCGGTCATGAGCGCCGGCACCTCGGCCTCGTGGCACGCCAGCGGCACGTACACCGCATCGAGGCCCAGGGCACGGATGGCCGCGTTCTGCATGGCGGGCGAGAGCGAATGCCCCAGCGACGCGCCCAGCAGCGCAAAGACACGCGTGTGCCCGCTGATCACCGCCGGCGCCTCTGCGAGCGCAGCCGGGCCGCCGCGGCGCGGGTCAGCCGCTCCAGCTGGTCCCAGGTCTCGCGATACTGCTCCAGATCGGCGCCGAAGGGATCGCTCACTTCGGCCGCATCACCGCTCAGGCCGGCGTATTCGCCCAGCAGCACGACCTTGTCGCCGGCCGCGTCGCCCAGCATTGCCTGCAGATGCTCCCGATGCCGGGAGGACATCACCAGGATCAGATCTGCCTGGTCGGCCATCTCCCGGTTCAGATGACGCGAGCGGTGGTCGCTCAGGTCCTGCCCATGCTCCAGCGCCACCAGATACGCCCCCTCCGACGCGGGCTCCCCCCCCACCGCGCCAACGCCCGCCGAGCCCAGGTCGGTATCGGTATCGCCCTGCTCCCGCAGGGCGTGCCGGAGCAGCAACTCGGCCATCGGACTGCGGCAGGTATTTCCGGTACAGACCACAAGCAGACGCATTGACACCGCATGGGCACGGAGACAACAGCTTTGGGACGGCATCGGGCGCAAAGGCCCGCTCCGGCAAGGCTGAAACGTAAAAGATTGGTCGGGGAATGCGATGGTCCTGCGTCACAGCAATGCGGGATGGTACCTCAGGGCGCGAGCCGCCCCACCGCCCGCCGCAACTCGGCCCGCGGCAGGGCGCCCTCCCGGATCAGCATGGGGACCCGCGTCGTGCAGTCCACCAGGGTCGAGGGCGGGACGTTGCCCAGCACACCGCCATCGAGCACCAGCAGTTCTCCGCGCTCGATCTCCGGCCGGAAGATCTCGCCCAGCGCCGCCGCGCCCGGCGCCGGTCGGCCGCCGGGACGATTGGCGGAGGTTGAGGTAATGGGATAGCCCAGGCCGCGCACCAGCCGGCGCACTCCCGGATGCGAGGTATCGCGCACGGCGATGCCGCCTTCACGGCCGCGGAGCAGGTCGGGCAGCTTCCCCTCCCCGCCTGGCAGGACCAGGGTCAGCGGCCCGGGCCAGAACGCCGCCGACAGCGCCGCCGCGGAGGTATTGAACACCAGCCCCCAGCGCTCCGCCATGGGCCGGCCGGCCACCAGCAGCAGGAACGGTTTGCCTTCCGGGCGCCCCTTGAGCCGTGCCAGAGCGCCGAGCCCCGCCGCTTCCGGTGCCGAGCCCAGGCCATAGACCGTCTCGGTGGGATAGCCCAGCACCTTGCCCGCGGCGAGATGGTCCCGGACCGCCGGGAGGGCGGCATCGACGTCCGCGGAGGTCAGAAACGGCAACGTCATGTCTTGCCGCGGGCGATGCACTCGGCGAGCGCGAAGTCGTCCGGCGTAGTCACCTTGATATTCCAGGGAGAGTCGGGAACGATCTCGACCGGGTGCCCCAGCCGTTCGATCAGCATGGCCTCATCGGTACCGGCTACGCCGTCGCGCCGCGCTGCCGCGAAGGCTTCTTCCAGCTGGGCGCGGGCGAAGCCCTGCGGGGTCTGCGCCCGCCACAGGCCTTCACGCGACACCGTCCCCGAAACCAGACGCCGGTCGTCGTCCTCGATGGTGCTCTTCAGCGTATCATGCAACGGAACGGCGGCCACCGCCGCGGTGCCCGCCTGCACCCGGCGGATCACGGCGTCCACCACCCCGGCCGTGACGAAGGGCCGGGCGCCGTCGTGCACCAGCACCCCGCGACATGGCTGAGACAATGCGGCGACCCCGGCCTCCACCGAGTCCATCCGCTCCTCGCCGCCCGCGACGCAGGTGAGCTCGACGCCGCCGGTGCGCAGCCAGGGCGGCGGTGAAGCGGCGCGGTCCGGCGGGAGGACCACGACGACGTGGCGCACCTCGTCGTGCGCCAGGAAGGGCCGCAGGGCGCGCAGCAGCATGGGCACACCGCGGATACGGCGGAACTGCTTGGGGAGATCGCCTCCCATCCGCAGGCTGCGGCCGGCGGCCACGACCACCACGCCGATATCACGCGGCAAGGGTGGCCACCAGCTGGTCGATATGAGAAAGCCCGGTCAGCGCGATCCCGCTCGCCGCCGATCCGCTCCGCGCGGAAACGATGGCCCGCTGGAATCCCAGCCGGCCGGCCTCGGCCAGCCGCCGCTCCAGCCCCGCGATGGGCCGGATTTCTCCCCCCAGGCCCAGCTCGCCCAGGAACAAGGTATGGGCGGGAGCCGGCCGGTTGTGCAGGCTGGACAGCAGGGCGGCGGCGACCGCCAGGTCGGCACCGGGCTCCGCCAGCCGGACTCCCGCGCTCACCTGCACGAAGACATCGAGGTCGCCGAAGGCCACTCCACCCCTCCGCTCCAGCACCGCCAGCAGCACCGCGAGACGCTTCTGCTCCAGGCCCGTCGCCACCCGCTGCGGCGTTCCGAAGCCGGAATGGGCGGCCAGCGCCTGCACCTCCACCAGCACGGGGCGGGTCCCCTCCATGAGCGCGGTGACGGCACTGCCGCAGGTGGAGGCGTCGCGCGCCGCCAGGAAGAGCGCCGACGGGTTGGCCACCTGGATCAGGCCCTGCGGCCCCATGGAGAAGACGCCCAGCTCGTCGACCGAGCCGAACCGGTTCTTGGTGGCGCGGAGCAGCCGGTAGTCGTGATGCGCCTCGCCCTCGAAGTAGAGCACGGTATCGACAATGTGCTCCAGGGTCTTGGGGCCGGCGATGCCGCCGCCCTTGGTGACGTGGCCGACGGTGATCACGGCGATGCCGGTCTCCTTGGCGAAGCGCATGAGCCGCGCCGCGCATTCGCGGACCTGGCCCACATTGCCCGGCGCCCCCTCCAGCAGGTCGGTGTACGCGGTCTGAATGGAGTCGAGGATGACCAGGTCGGCGGGCAGCCGCCCGGCCGCCTCCAGCAGCACCTCGAGCCGGTTTTCGCCCAGCACGTGCACCGCCCCCGCGTCTTCTTCCAGCCGGTCGGCCCGGAGTCGCAGCTGCTCGGGCGACTCCTCCCCGCTCACGTACAGCACCCGGCGGCCCGAGGCCTCGAGCCGGGCGGCCACCTGCAGCAGCAGGGTGGACTTGCCGATGCCCGGCTCCCCGCCCACCAGGGTCATGGAGCCGGGGACGAGGCCGCCGCCCAGCACGAAATCGAACTCGCGCAGCCCGGTCTGCCAGCGCGTCAGCTGCGACTCGGCGATATCCGCGAGGCGCTGGGGCGGATTCACCACTCCCCCACCTGCCGACCGGGTGTCCGGCCGTCCGGGCGTCAGGCTGAGGGGCTCCTCGGCGACGGTGTTCCATTCTCCGCATGCCTCGCAGCGCCCGACCCACTTGGGATGATCGTGGCCACACTCGAGGCAGCGGTAGACGGATCGGGGTCGGGGCACTCAGGTCGTCCGGTGGAATGGGGTGGGAAATATCGCCGGGTCGGGCGGGATGGAATAGTCCCGGCACTGCGGCGTGTACTCACCGCCGAGACCGCCGGGGGACAGAGATAGCAGCTGATGGTGGAGGATTGCCCCGAGGCGAATCAGCGCAGGGCGCAGGCGGGACATCCGGCAGGCGTACTGGCTCCTGACTACGCCTCCGGCTCGGGCCGGTTGCTCAGGTCGTCGAAGCGGGTGAACGTCTTGTGGTAGAACAGCTGCACGGTGCCCGTGGGCCCGTTGCGCTGCTTGCCGACGATCACCTCCGCCTTTCCTTCCAGCCCCTCCTGGCGGGCCTCCTCCGGCGGCTTGTACATCTCGGGCCGGTGGATGAAGAGCACCAGGTCGGCGTCCTGCTCGATGGCGCCGGACTCGCGCAGATCGGAGAGAATGGGCCGCCGGTCGCCGCCGCGCTGCTCGGTGGCGCGCGACAACTGGGACAGCGCCACCACCGGCGTCTCCAGCTCCCGCGCCAGGCTCTTGAGCGACCGGCTGATCTCGCTGATTTCCTGCACCCGGTTTTCCGCCTTCTCCGGACTGCGCATGAGCTGGAGATAATCCACGATCACCAGCCCGATCTCGTTCTGCGCCTTGAGCCGCCGGGCCTTGGAGCGCATTTCCAGAAGGGTGAGCGCGGGGGTGTCGTCGATCCACATGGGACAGCTGTGCAGCCGGCCGGCCGCCTTGGCCAGATTGGTAAAGTCGAGATCGCGCAGCCCGCCGCGGCGGATCTTCTGGGTATCCACCCAGGCTTCCGACGCGAGCAGCCGCTGCACCAGCGACTCCTTGGACATTTCCAGCGAGAAGAGCGCGACCCCGACTTCTTCCTCGATGGCGGCATGCGCCGCCACGTTGAGGCAGAAGGCGGTCTTGCCCATCGACGGGCGGGCGGCCACGATGATCAGCTCCGAGCGCTGGAAACCCGCCGTCAGCTCGTCCAGATCCTTGAAGCCGCTGGGTACCCCGGTGACCGACTTCCCGGTCTTCTGCAGCTGCTCGATGCGCTCGATGGTGTCCGAGAGCATCTCCTTGATCCGGGTGAAGCCCCGTTCGTGCCGGGTCTGCGAAATCTGGAAGACCCGCGACTCGGCGACGTCCAGCAGCTCGTTGGCGGTGGAGCGCTGCTCGTAGGCTTCGGAGATGATATTGGAGGCGGTCTCGATCAGCTGGCGGACCACCGCCTTGTCGCGGATGATCCTCGCGTGCGCCTCGACGTTGCCGGGCGAGGTGACCGCATCCACCAGCTCCGAGAGGTACTCGACCCCGCCGGTCTGATCCAGCTCGCCCTGGCGGGCCAGCTCGTCGCGCAGCGTGACCGGGTCGATGACCACGCCCTGCTGGACCAGCCGGCTCATGGCGCGGAAGAGCCGCCGGTGCCCCTCGCGGTAGAACTGCGCGGGGTCCAGCAGCTCCGCCGCGCGCAGGGCGGCGTTCTGGTCGAGCATCATCGCGCCCAGCACCGCCTGCTCCGCCGAGTTGTCCCAGGGAGCCGAGCGGTTGGTCAGCGACTCACTGCTCGAGGAGCTGACGGGCGATACGAACGTCATCCCAGGTCGGCTTCTTCCAGTTGGGGTTTCGCAGCAGGGCGGCGGGATGATACGTCACCACCAGCGGCGTGGCGCCGTAGCGG
This sequence comes from uncultured Gemmatimonadales bacterium, assembly GCA_963779755.1. Lineage (GTDB taxonomy): Bacteria > Gemmatimonadota > Gemmatimonadetes > Gemmatimonadales > GWC2-71-9 > CAVZZO01. The sequence continues at coordinate 2,255,241 of CAVZZO010000001.1, read as the reverse complement.
TGCACCTTCCCCCGCAGCTCGCCCAGGCTCTTGCGGACGCCCAGCAACGCCTCCGCGGCCGTGGCACCAAGCGCCATGATCACCCGCGGCGCCACCAGCGCGAGCTGACGATGCAGATAGGGCAGACAGGCGGCCATTTCGTCGGGCAGCGGCTTGCGGTTCTGCGGCGGCCGGCACTTCACCACGTTGCAGATGAATACCCGCTCCCGCGGCAACTCGATCGCCGTCAGAATGTCGTTCAGCAGGTCGCCCGCCCGGCCCACGAAGGGACGCCCCAGTTCGTCCTCGGTCTGCCCCGGCCCTTCGCCCACCAGCACCAGGCGGGCGGCCGGGTCGCCCTCGCCCGGAACCGTATTGGTGCGGCCCTGGCACAGGGGGCAGCGGGTACAGGTGCTCACCACTCGCGAGACCGCCTCGAGCGAATCCAGGGCGGGGCCATCGCCCAGCAGGGTGAGCGCGGGCGGCTCGATCACCAGGCCCGGCCCCGGGATGGGCGGCGCCCCGCGTCGCCAGCGGGGCTGCCCGGCCTCGCCCGCGCTCACGCCGTTTTCCGGGGGCGCGGCCAGCAGGGCCTCCGCGCCACCCAGTTCAATCTGCTGTTGGAGATACCGTCGCCGTTCGTCGGACAAGTTGCTCCTCCACCGCATCCAGGACCGCCTCCGCCACCGCGCGCTTGGGCAAGAGCGGCAGCTCGCGTGCCGTGCCATCGCGCAGCAGCAGGGTGACGCGGTTGGTATCATGCTCGAAACCCGCGCCCGGCTCGAGCGCGTCGTTCACAACAATGAGGTCCAGGCCCTTCCGCTGCAACTTCTCCCGCGCCCGCTCCAGCGCCGGCCCCGTTTCCAGCGCGAAGCCGACGATGACCGCGCCCGGCTTCCGCGCCGCGGCCGTCTCCTCGAGGATATCGGCCGTCGCCTCGAGCCGCAGGTCGGGCGCGCCCGCGCTGCGGGGGCGTTTCACCGCCGCCGCCTGGCGCGGCCGGTAGTCGGCCGGTGCCGCCGCCATTACCAGGACATCCGCCGAGCCCAGCTCTTCCCGCACCGCCGTTTCCATCTGCGCCGTGGTTTCCACCCGCCGCACCACCGGGCCGGCGGGCGGGGGCAGCTGCACCGGCCCGCTGACCAGGCGTACCTCCGCTCCCCGCAACCAGGCGGCCTCCGCCAGATGGTAGCCCATCTTGCCGCTGGACCGGTTGGTGAGCACCCGTACCGGGTCGAGCGATTCCCGGGTAGGGCCGGCGGTGACGACCACGCGGCGCCCGTCCAGTGGCCCGCCCCGGCGGACCAGCCGCTCCGCATGGGCCAGGATGGTATCCGGCTCGCTCATCCGCCCCGGCCGGTCGGACTCGCCTTCGGCCAGGGGCCCCACCTCGGGCCCCACGAAGTGCACGCCCGCCTGGCGCAACGCGGCCACATTGCGCTGCGTCTGGGGATGGGCGTACATCGCGTCGTTCATGGCCGGGGCCAGCAGCAGGGGCGCGGCGCGCGCCAGCAGTAACACGGTGAGGAAATCGTCGGCCATGCCCTGGGCCGCGCGCGCCAGCAGGTGGGCCGTCGCCGGGGCAACGATGATCAGGTCGGCCTGGCGGCCCAGCTGGATATGCGCCAGTGCGGTGCCCGGTTCCCAGAGCGAGGTGAGCACCGGACGGCCGGTCAGGGCCTCAAAGGTGAGGGGCCGCACGAACTCCGCGGCCCCTTGCGTCAGCACCACGTCTACGCTGGCCCCGGCTTCGGTGAGGCGCCGGGCGAGGTGGCAGCTCTTGTAGCTGGCGATCCCGCCCGACACGCCGAGGACGACGCGGCGGCCGGCCCAGGTCACGCTTCCGACCGGCGCCGGCGCAGCAGTTTGTAGGACAGCTGGCCCGACGCCAGCGCGTCGAGCGCCACGGTCGTCAGTTTCCGGTCCTGATCCATGCCCGGCGGCAGCTCATTGAGATAGCGGGCGAACTTCGCCGCGACCAGGACCCCGAGATACTTGTTACCCGCCTCGCGGGCGGCTTCGTGCGGTGTGTAGATGCGCATCTGCTGCTCCTCTGCTGGTGCAGGACGGCGGCCGTCAGTCGGATTCCGGAATCCGGGCCACCTCGGCGGCGACCTCGCGCCGCAATTGTTCGATCCGCGCTCCCAGGTCCTTCTGCCGGGCCACCCGGTGCGCTTCGGCGTCGATCACCGCGGCGACATGCTCCACCGCCGCCGCCAGATCGTCGTTCTCCACGACGTAATCATACTGCTCCACCGCGGTCAGCTCTTCCGCGGCCCGTTCCAGCCGGGCGCGCAGCACCGCAGACGCTTCGGTCCGCCGTTCCCGCAGTCGCTGCCCCAGCGCCGCGCCGGTGGGCGGCAGCACGAAGAGGTGGACCGCGTTGGGGAACTGCTTGCGGACCTGGCGCGCACCCTCGACTTCGATATCCAGCACGGCGTGCCGGCCCTCGGCGAAGATCCGCTCCAGCTCGCTCCGCAGGGTGCCGTAGAGATGCCCCGAATAGGTGGCCCACTCCACGAACTCCCCGGCATCCCGCCGCCCCACGAACTCCCCGCGGGAGAGGAAAAAGTAATCCTGTCCATCCACTTCGTGCTCCCGCCGGGGGCGGGTGGTTGCCGAGACGGAATAGCCCAGGTCGTCGCGCCCCTGCAGCAGGTGGTGCGCGATGGTGGACTTGCCCCCACCCGAAGGCGAGGAGAGGACCAGCAGGAAGGGCCTCATTCCAGGTTCTCGAGTTGCTCCCGGAACTTCTCCAGCTCTCCCTTCATCTGCACCACCTGCCGGGTGATCTCGGCGTCGTTGGCCTTGGAGCCGATGGTGTTCACCTCGCGCCCCAGCTCCTGCGCCAGGAACCCCAGCTGCTTGCCGGCGGGGCCGCCCGCCCCCAGCGCCCGGCGCGCCGCCGCGATATGGGCGGCGAAGCGCACCAGCTCCTCGGTGATGTCCAGCCGGTCGGCCAGGAGGGCGATCTCCTGCGCCAGCCGGTCCGGATCGGGCGCGGCGCCCTCCAGCAGCGAGGCCACCGACCGGTGCAGCCGGTCGCGCTCACGGACCAGCCGGGCCGGGGCCAGCGCCCGGACCGTCTCCAGGCCGGCTTCCAGCAGGTCCAGCCGGTACTTGAGCTCCCCGGCCAGGACGTCGCCCTCCCGCACCCGCATCTCGTTGCAGGCCCGCGCAGCCTCCTGCACCACCGGCGCCACCGCGTCCCAGGCCGGCGGTTCCGGCTCGGTGGCAGCGTTGGTGATGACCTCCGGCTGCCGGGCCAGCATGGAGACGTCGATCTGGCCGGGAAGGCCCAGCTCGGTTTGAAGCCGGCGCAGCACGTCCAGCACCTCGTACGCCCGCTCCAGATTGAGCTGCGGCGCCATCATCCGGCCCGCCGATTCGGTCCAGCGAAGCGACACCGACACGTGTCCCCGCTCGAACTCCCGCCGCAGCAGCTCGCGGAGGTCGCCCTCCAGCGGCGCAAAATCGGACGGCACCTTGAGCGAAAGATTGAAATACCGGTGGTTGACGGTACGGATCTCGACGCCAAACCGCCCGCCGGCGACGCTCCCATCCGCCGCCCCGTAGCCGGTCATGCTGCGTGGCAAAGGCGCTGCTCCCGCACAAGGAAAGCTGGAAAATATAGCTGGGCGCAGGCGTGGGACACAGGGGGATAAGGAACCAGGGACAAGGCACTAAGTCCCCGTTGTCCCTTGTCCCTTGTCCCTTGTCCCTTGTCCCTCAGTTAAGGAACTCCCACCTCACCCCATACACGCTCCCCGCCCGCGGCATGGGGTATTCGGGGATGTAGCTGCGGCGGGCGGCGGAGAGGTTGAGGCGGTCCCAGAAGAGCACCAGGCCGGCCAGCCTGATCTCGATCAGGCTGCGGAAGAAGGTGGCGCCGCCCAGCTTGATGGGATTGCCACCGGCGTCGAAACCCACCACCCCGTCGCTCCAGGCGTCCATCGCGACCTGCAGCTTCAGGTCGAAGATCCCGCTGGGAAAGTCGTGGAGAAACCGGGAGCGGATGGTGGCGGTCGTATAGGAATGGGTGGGAGGCATACCGTTGATGCCCTCGCCCGTGGGGTCGCTGTACCACGACTCCAGGGTCAGCCACTGCACCGGCCGGAGCCGGATCGACCCGGTGATCCAGCTGCGATCGGCCAGCGACTGGAAGTGATCGACCACCAGGTAAGGCTGGAAGACCCGGGGCGCGAAGGCGCTGGTACGGGTCAGCCCCACCTCCACTCCCAGCCAGGGCCGCTCGAAGCCGAAGCTCCCCTCGAAGCTGGCGACCTTCTGTGCCGTATCCGATGCCAGCGAGGGCTCGGCGACCTCGCGGCCGAAGCGGGCGCCGCCGGAGAGGACCGCGCCCAGCGGGAGCGCCAGGCTGGCATGCCCCGACACCCAGTGGCTGGTGCGGTTGTTGTCGTGCTGCAGCCAGGCCGCTTCGCCGTCGAGCGACAGGCCGCCGGGCAGCGCCACACCCCCGGTGGCCCGGAAGTCCCACGGGGTCCAGCGCGAGCGCCAGGTCGCGCTGCCGCCGAGGCCGGCGCGCACCGTCCGCCACGACACCCGGGCCGTGCCCTGGTCCATCGTCTGCATGACGCCGCTCCCGTTCCAGCGGCTGCGGCCGTAGAGCAGATCCAGCCGGGCGCCGGTCCCCCGGTCGGGCCGGCCCCAGAAGAGGCGGACCTGGTCGTCTTCGCGTTTGCCTTTGAGACCGGTAGCGATAGTATCCCCCGGGCCCCGCAGGAACGGAGCCCGATCGGGGCTCATCCGGATGCTCTGCACCTGCAGCCCGAACCGGGGCGAGGGCTGCCAACCCGCCTGAAGCCAGTACATCAGGTTGGAATAATTGGAGGAGAACCCGCTGCCGGTGGGCGCGCTGAAGTAGTCGAATGCGCCGGAGAACCCCAGGCCCGAGCGGAAGCGTCGTTCCAGCGCGCCGTAGTACCGCGCGACCGAGCGGTCGCCGGTCGAAACGCCGATGCGGGACTGGGCGCTGAGCCGGTCGTTGCGCCGGGTGAAGAGCTGCACCCGCAGTGTTCCGGGGAGCCGTTCGATCTCGACCCGCTCGAGAAGACTGAGCGCCAGGGTGGCCGGATCGAATGCCAGGCTGTCGGGGCCCAGCGCCGGCAGCAGCTGCCCGTCGAGCCAGTACTCCACCGAGGCGGTGCCGCGCCCCCGGTAGTTGGCGTACTCCGGCTGCCCGAACCAGCCGCCCCGCCAGAGGAAAACCCCGGGAACCTCCTGCAGGAGATCCCCCAGGGTTTCGGCGTTGGTCCACAGAATGGAATCCTGGGTGAAGACCATCCGGCTCTGCGCGGCAAACGGGCCGGTGAGCCCGATGCGCGGCAGCACCGGGAGCCTCACCCCTTCGGCTTCCTGGGCCTTGAGGTAGCGCGCCGTCTGGTCCACCGTGTCGGCCGCGGTGCTGTCGGGGCCCAGGGAATCCACGACCTGCGCCCCGGCCGGCACGGCCACAGCGGAGCCCAGCAGGAACAGCAGCGCCGGCAGGCGCCGGAGCGTCAGAGGCATGCGTCGTGGATCCGGAAGTCGGTGAGCCGTCGCGCCGGCAAGGCGCCGCCGGACCGACGCAATATGGCGGCCCGCCGCCGGGCGGATCAAATGCCGCCGGTCAGGAGGCGGCCGCGCGGCCGAGGATGAACTCGCAGAACAGCCGCACGCCGACTCCCGTGGGGCCCCGGACCAGGTCCGACATGTCGCGGTCGGTCCAGGCCGTGCCGGCGATGTCCAGATGGGCCCAGGGATAGCCCTCGACGAATTCCCGCAGGAACCACCCCGCCGAAATGCTGCCCGCCGGCCGGCCGCCCGAGTTCTTCACGTCGGCGATGTCGGACTTCATGAGATCCCGGTAGTCCTCCCACAACGGGAGGGGCCAGACCGGCTCGCCCGCCCGGTCGCCCGCCCGGCGCAGCTCCTCGATAAGCTCGTCGCTGGTCCCCATCACGCCGGTCGCCGAGTGGCCCAGCGCGATCACAATGGCGCCGGTGAGCGTCGCCGCGTCGATGACGCAGGCGGGATGCAGCCGCCGCGCCCAGGACAGGGCATCGGCCAGCAACAGCCGGCCCTCGGCGTCGGTATTGATGATCTCGATGGTCTTGCCGTTGCTCGCCGTGATGACGTCGCCCGGCTTGAGCGCGGACCCCGACGGCATATTCTCGGCCGAGGGGATGAGGCCAACCACGTGGACCTTCGGCTGGAGCCGGCCCAGCATCTCGAACGCGCCCAGCACGGCGGCCGCGCCCGACATGTCGTATTTCATGTCCTCCATGTTCGCCGCCGGCTTGATGGAGATCCCGCCGCTGTCGAAGGTGACGCCCTTGCCCACCAGCACGATGGGATCGCCCGGGGCCCCCTGGTATTCCAGCGTGATGAACCGCGGCTCCTGGGCGCTGCCCTGGGCCACGCCCAGGACTCCGCCCATGCCCTCCCGCTCCATGGCGGCACGGTCCAGCACCGTGACCGTAAACCCGTAAGCCTGGCCCAGCGCCTCCGCGCGCCCGGCCAGGTAGGCCGGGGTGCACAGGTTCCCCGGCAGCACCTGCACCCCGCGGGTGTAGGCCTGGCCGGCGGCGATGGCCGCGCCCGTCGCCTGCCCCGCCTCGAATTCCTTCGTCTGTGCCGGCGCCAGCAGGGCGATTTCTTCCAGCTCGGCGCGCTGGTCTTCCGGCGGCCGTTTCATCTCACCGAAATACCACGCACCCTGCGACACCCCCTCGACGATCGCCTGCGCCGCAGCCCGAGCGGGTACCGCCGACAGCGCCTCCGAGGCCAGGTGAAACGCGCCACGCTCCACTCCCATCTGCCGGATCCGCTTGCCCACCACCGAGGCGGTACGGCGCAGGACCCGTGGCGTCAGGGCGTCAACCTTGCCCAGCCCCGCCAGGAGAATCCGCTGTGCCGCACCCTCGGGATAAACCAGGGCGATCTCCTGCGGCTTTCCCCGGAAATCGCCCGCGGCCATGAGGCGGCTCAGCGCCCCGCGCGTCTTCTGGTCCAGTTTCTGCAGCGAGGCGGGTAGATCGCCCTCGGGAATAGCCACGGCGAGAACAGGGGTCCGGTGGTTCTCAGGCCGTTCCGAGAGCACACGAGTGGCGAGCGACATCAGGGGCTCCATCGGGGAGGGAAGTCGGCCACAAGGGGCCACCATCGGAACCACCATGAAAGCGGCGCGGCAGCCGATGGCGCGCGGAAGCTAACCCGGCGGTTGGGAAACGCAACGCCGCCAGAAGGGGCGCGATAAGTTCGCGCAGAACGCGTGTGGATGATATAATGCAATAGATAGCTGGAAAATGAGTTCCAATATCAGACATCAAGTAATACTTCACATCTATTCATGCTCCTGACCGGCACGACCTCCCTCCGCGTACGCTCCAGCCTGATGGCCCTGGCCGCCGGGCTTCTCCTCCCGCTGACAGTCCATGCCTCACCCCGCCCGGGCCCGGTGGACGACCCGGTGGCCGCCGTGCTCAGCGCGCATGCCGCCGTGCAGGCCGGCGATAACGACCTCGCGCGCCGGGTATACCTGGAGGCGGCCACCCGGCTGCCCTCGGTTTCGGACTGGCTCCTCCTGCGGGCGGCACAGCTGACTCCGGACAGTACCGCCCGGGCGGCGCTCTATGCCCGGGTGTCCGGCCGGCTCGCCCGCCACCGCATTCCTGTCGCCGAGGCGCGTGCCCGGGAGGGGGCTGGAGACTACCTCGGTGCGGCCCGGGGATACGAAGCGCTGGGATGGGTGCTGGATGCCTACCGCACCCGGCTTCTGTCGGACGACTCCAGCGCCCGCCGATCCGCCCGCGCCGGCCTGCTCGTCATGGTGGAGCAGCCCTCCGCCGCCGCCGGCGATGCCGCCGACCTCTTTCTGGCCTCGTTCTCGACCTATTCCACCGGCGAGGCGCTGGCGCTGGCCCGGGCCTCCGCCCGGACCGGCAGGAACCAGGCGGCCGCCCCGCTCTTCCACCGGGCCCGCCAGAGTTCCGGGCTGACCGACGGCGATCGCATTCTCTGGGGAAGCGCCCTTGCGGCGGTGGGCCGGCACACCGAAGCCATCAAGGTCTGGTCCACCATACCGGGCCGGTCGCCCCGGAAAGCCGAGGGGCTCTACCTCGAGTCCCGATCGGAACTGCGGCTGGGCCGGGCAAGCGAGGCCGAACGCCTCTGGCACGACATCGCCACCCGCTACCGCGACAATTCCGCGACCGCCTCCCGGGCGCTCTTCATGCTGGCCGACCGCTCGGCCGGCAAGGCGGACAGTGCCGCGGCGCGGCGCGAATGGCTGCAGCTCGCCACCCGCTATCCCCAGAGCAGCCTGGCACCGCGCGCCCGAATGCTGGCGGCCCTGGTCAGCTGGGATCAGGGGCGCAGCGCGGAGGCCGCCCACGCCTGGGACGAACTCCACGCCCGCTACCCCCGCAGCGAGCCGGGCATTGCCGCGGGGTACTGGGCGGGGCGCGCCTATGAGGCGCTGGGCGATACTCTCCACGCGCACGCCCGCTGGCGCACCGTTCTCCACGACGACAGCCTGTCCTATTACGCGGTGCTGAGCGCCCGCCGCCTCGGCGTGGCGCCCTGGGCGCCACCGGCCGCCGCGGATCGTTTCGCGCAGATGGACGGGCTCGATTCGGCCCTGGAACGGATCACGCTATTGGGCCGTCTCAGCATGACCGAAGAACAGGGGCTGGAACGGGAGGCGATCATCGGCCAGGCCGGAGGGTCGGCCGAGGCGCTGCTGGCCGAAGCCGATGCCTTCCGCGATGCCGGCGAAATGTCCCAGGCGATCAAGCTCACCTGGCGCGCCTTGGCCGCCGGCGCCCCGGCCGACGCCCGCACCTATCGCCTGCTTTACCCCCTGGGCTGGCAGGACGATCTGAGCCGAGAGGCTTCGGCGGCGGGCCTGGAGTTGCCTCTGATCGCCGCGCTCATCCGCCAGGAGTCGATGTGGACGGCCTCGGCGACCTCCTCGGCGGGGGCGCTGGGCTTGATGCAGGTGATGCCCGCGACGGGTCGTCAGCTCGCCCGGACCCTGCAGGTCACCGGCTACAGCACCGAGCGCCTGCTCGACCCCATCCTGAACCTGCAGCTGGGCGTGCACTACCTGGCCCTGCAGCTGCAGCGGCACCAGGGGAACGTCTATCGCACCCTGGCCGCCTACAATGCCGGGTCCAGCCGGGTGCGGCGATGGAGCAGCGGCCTCCCCGACGATCCCGAGTTGTTCGTCGAGCATATCGGGTTCAACGAAACCCGCGACTACGTCCGGGCCATCGAACGCAACCTCGCGCTCTACCGCAGCCTCTACGGCCGCTGAGTCCGGTTGCGCCCTGAGCGCGGGGTGCTCTACCGTCCGGCATGGCTGATCAGCCCCTCAACCAGCCGACCCCTCCCGCTCCCGCCCCGCCCCGATCGGGCGGCGGGACCCGACGCCGAATCCTGTCGGTCCTGCTGGGGGTGCTCGGCGTCCTGCTCATTGTCCTGGGCGCCGCCGCCGGATGGGCCTGGCACTACTATCGGGCGCTCTGCGCCGGGCCCTGCGTCAACCTCGACCTTCTGCGCCAATTCCAGCCCAACCAGGCGTCGATCGTCTACGATCGCGAGGGCCGCGAGATCGGGCGCTTCTTTACCGAATACCGCCGCGTCGCCTCCCTGGAGGAGATGCCCGCCTACCTGCCCCGCGCCTTCCTGGCCATCGAGGATGCGCGGTTCTATCGGCATCATGGGGTCAATTTCCGCCGCGTCCTTGGCGCCATGCTGGCAAACCTGCGCGAGGGAGAAACCGTCCAGGGCGCCAGCACCATCACCATGCAGCTGGCGCGCAATGTCTATCCCACGATACTGCCGCCGCGGGAGCGCACCTTCGAGCGGAAGATCCGCGAGATCCGCGCGGCCCGCGCCATCGAGGATGAATTCCCCAAGGACACCATCCTCCAGGACTATCTCAACACCATTTACCTGGGGCACGGCGCCTACGGGGTGGATGCAGCGGCCCGGATCTATTTCGGGCAGCCCGCCGGCGCCCTCTCGGTGGGGGAAGCCGCGCTGCTGGCCGGCCTGGCCCACGCGCCCTCGGTGGGCGACCCCTACCGCGCTCCCGCGCGGGCGCGGGCGCGGCGCAATACGGTCCTCGACCGCATGCACGAGCTGGGATGGCTGCAGGACGACGAATGGCAGGAGGCGCGGCACGAGCCCATCCGCCTGGCCGATGAAAGCGGCGAGCCGTTCCGCGCCGATGCGACCGTGGGCCCCTACTTCCTGGAGGCGGTTCGCCGGGATCTGCAGCTACGTCTCGGCCCTGATCTGTATCGCGGCGGCTACCACATACACACCACGCTGGACGCGCCCTTCCAGCAGCAAGCCGAACGCGTGCTCGAACAGCAGATGGTCCGCCTGGAATCCGGGCCGGGGGTCGTTCCCGCACCGAGACGCGGCACCGGGCCGGCGGCTCGCGGCCTGGCGGCCACGCCCTATCTCCAGGCGGGCCTGGCGGTGTTCGATCCCGACAGCGGGGACGTGCTGGTCCTGATCGGCGGCCGGTCCTTCGCCGAGTCGCCGTTCAACCGCATGACGCAGGCGTGGCGCCAACCCGGATCCGCTTTCAAGCCCTTCGTGTACGCGACGGCGCTGGAGCTGGGGATGAGTCCGGACGACCCGATCAGCGATGAGCCCATTGAAGTCCGGATGCCGGCCGGTAACATCTGGCGGCCGCAGAACTACAATGCGAAGGAACGCAACGGGACCGTCACCCTGGAATCGGCCCTGGCGCGCTCCCTCAACCGGGCCACCGTACGGCTCGGCATGCGGCTGGGCCCGGCCCGGGTGGCCGCCACCGCCCGGGCCATGGGTTACGTGGACACGCTGGTCCCGCGACCAGCCATGCTGCTCGGCTCCGAGGACGTACACCCGGTCGATCTCATCGCCGCCTATGCACCACTGGCGCGAGGCGACGGCCGGAGCGTCCGGCCCAGGCTGATCCGGGTGGTGGAAGACGCGGCGGGGGACAGCGTCGTGTTGCGGCCGGCCGCTACGGCGGCCGGTATCACTCCGGGTACCGCACAGACTCTGCGCGGCATGCTGCAGCAGGTGGTGGAACGGGGCACCGCGATCGCGATCCGGCGCCATGGCTATGCCGGCCCGGTGGCGGGCAAGACCGGCACTACCAACGGGACCACCAACGCCTGGTTTATCGGGATGACGCCCGACTACCTCGCCGGCGTCTGGGTCGGTTTCGACCAGCCCCGCCCGATTCTGCCGGACACTTCGGCCACCGGGGGGAGAATCGCGGCACCGATCTGGGCGGAAATCATGAAAATCGCGCCGCACCGCCGGGAGCAGTGGCCCGGGCCCGCGGTGGACAGCCCTGGGAGCGACAGCCCGGCGGACCGTGCCGTTCCCTGAGGTGCCGGATCCCTACGGCGTGGGAGTATTCTGGACCCGGAGCGTGACCCGGTACTGGTCGGCGGTGATGGTGCCGCCGATGGTGGGGTAGGGCTCGAGCGCGATCAGCAGAATTTCATACGGCGGCACCGTACCGCAGGGCGTCGGAGGGGTTCCGCACAGGCCGGCGCTGCCCTGCCCCGCCTCGGCCGGATTGGTGTTGATCACCAGCGGGGCCTGCAATCCGCCGGACCAGGCGGTGTACTCGGTCCGCGCATTGCCGGGCGAAATGCAGAGCGCCCCCTGGGGGCAGCGCGTATCCTCCGGCACGCCCCGGAAATAGATCTGGAAGAAGCTGCCGCCCACCGTGGCGGACTGGCCCAGCTGCAACTGGAAGTCCTCGCCCAGGCGGGCGCTCACGACCGGTTTGCCTCCCGGCCCCAGTGTACCGCTGCAGGCCCCCGCGGCGATGCCGGCCAGCAGCAGAAACAGAATCTTCACACCGCGCATGTTCCACCTTTCCCACGAGTGCCCCCGGTGCGCGGCGCCCTACTCCACCACGAACACCCCCACCCGGCCGGCGAATTCGTCTTCGACCGGCGCGGTGCCTGCCGGCACCGTCCAGGTCCCACCGTCTATCCGAACGTTAATGCGATGCAGGCCCGGCGTCAGGGCGAGCAGGACCGTCCAGCGCCCGGCGCCCTCGGGCGCGAGTTCCAGCGGCTGCCACTCGCTGAAATCGCCCATGATCTCGACCTGCCCGGCACCCGGCGCTTCGATCGCCAGCCGATACCGGCCCGGCGCGGTGGGCTGCAGCTGGAATGCGGAAGCGGCCCGTGCGGCCGGTGTGGTGCCGTAGGCGGCACCCGAGCTGGCGACCGGCATCCGGACGCGGAGGGACACGGTTGCGTATCGGCCGCCCAGCCGATAGGCCGCCACATCCGAGGGGTAGCGTCCGAAGGCGGCCACCAGATCGGCGAGGCCGGTGAGATGGAGTGCCGCGCTGGTGAACCAGCTGGTGGCGACGAACTCGGGCTGGCCGAATCGCTGTCCCACCCCGGCGTCCAACTCGACCCAGCGGGTGTGCCACTGGACCGCGGCCCAGGCATCGCTGTAGCTCCGCAGGAAGCGCCGCGACGGGGTGACGGCAAAACCGCCGCCGGAATCGACCGTGATCCGCTCGCCCGGCGTGCTGTCCTGGAACGAGGTTCGTGACAGCGTGACCCGCAGATCGAATGGCCCCACTCTGCCCCAGACGCCGCTCTCCAGGTGAACCAGCGAGTTGTGGATGCCACGATTCGACGCCCGCCCGAGCCCGGCACCGATCCAGGCGCCGCGAGCACCGGCGCCGGCGTACAGCCGGCCGGACGCCTGCAGCAGCTGGGAACCCCGGTAGTACTGGTAGCCGCTCCAGTCGGCCAGCGCGCCGATCTCGGGCCGGAGCGGCCCCAGCGACGGAAGCAGCAATGCGCCGTTCATGCCGCCGTCCAGCGCCCATCCCTGATCGGCCTGGGCACTGTAGACCGCCTCGGCCCGCAGCCGGCTCCAGCCGTTCTCCCACCAGACCCCCGGCGCCACCGACACCACCGTGCGGCTCGGCTGCGCCTCCCACTCGGTGGCGCCGGTGCCCGCCTCCAGGCTGAACCCGGCCGACTGGGCGCGCGCGCCCCGGGCGGATGCTCCGGCCAGCAGGAAGACCAGCGCGCCGGCGACGGCCGGTCTACGGTTTGGACCCATCACCCAACCCGCTTGCGGCCGGCGTGGCTCCCCCCGGGGGGCCCGCAGCCGGCATGCCTTTCAGCCGCTCCGACACGGCCAGGCTGGCCGGGATGCCGGCGGCGATATCGGCCTCGACCCCCTGCCGCAGGGCAAGGAACTGGGCATCGGTCGCGTGGCGTTCGGCCAGGGTCTCCACGGAGCGGCTGGAGAAATCCACGGACACGCCCCGCGCCACCAGATCGGTGAGCACCGCCAGCGGCACCGCCACCGAGGAGCGGCTCTGCCGCAGGGATCGGAGCACTCCGGGGGTGACGCCGGCGCGCAGGGCGGCCGCGCCGGCCACCAGCTCGTCCTCGCCGGACGCGGCGCCGAGCGCCTCGCGTGCCTGGGCCAGCCCGTGCCACAGGGTGCGTACGGCCAGCACGATACGCTCCGGGGGCGCATGCTTGCTCGCCCCTTCCATGGCCTTGAGCTGCAGCGGCCGGACCGGCAGGCCCTGGGCGCGCGCAGAGTCCACCAGCGCGCCGACCGCCGATCTGGTGGCGGGATCGAGCCTCCCGTCGAGCCGGTCCGTCTGGGCCCGAAGGGGATGGCTGAGGCAAACCGCCAGCATGGGAAGCAGCAGCAACCGTGGGACCGTCATGTCTGTCCTGTCAGCACGGTGATCACGGACGTGGGCCGGCCGAAATCGTCGCCCAGGGCGGGCGGTTTGCCGGGATCGGCCACCCACCGGCGTCCGTCCACCACAAAGGTATAGCGGTAGCGGCCCGGGAGGAGCGGGATGGTGACCGACCAGACCGCGCCCCGCTCGTGCCGCAGAGGCGTGGCCGCGGCATCCCAGTCGTTGAAGTCGCCCACCAGGTGCACGCTGGACGCGCGCGGCGCGGTCAGGACGAACTGCACCGGCTCGCCGCCGGACGGCAGGGCCACCAGTTGGCCGGGGGCGGAACCGCCACGACGCCCTGCCACGGCCAGGAAGAGCGCCAGAACGACCACGCCCCCCGCCGCCAGCGAGAGCGGCGACACCCGAAGGGTGCGGGGGGTGCGCAGCCAGGCCCAGCACCGCGCGGCCCAGCCGGGGCGGCGGCGAAGGGCCTCCAGCACCCGCCGGTCAAGGGATTCGTCGATCGCCACCGGCCGCCGCAGCTCCGCCACGGCGCGGGCGAGCACGCGGCCCAGTTCGGGGTCGTCAGCCACTATAGACCTCGCCGAGCGAGCGGCGCAGCGCCTCGCAGGCGCGCTTCACCCGCATCTTGAGCGCGCTGGTCCCCGCACCGGTCAGCGCAGCCATTTCGTCGTAGCTCAACTCTTCGACATGCTTCAGCAGAAAGGCCTCCCGTTGCTCTACCGGCAACCGTGCCAGCGCCCGCGAGATTTCCTCCCGCCAGGCCGTCCGCTCGGGCGGCGCCGGCGCGCCGTCGACCAGGACCGCCGTCTCGGGAGCCGGCAGGGCCACCTCGTTACGCCGGCGCCGGCGCGCCAGAGCGGTCCGGCAGCGGTTGGCCACGATCTGAAAGAGCCAGGCATCGAACCGATCCGGATGCGCGCAGCGCGGGAGCGACCGCCAGGCACGGATGAAGGACTCCTGCAGCACTTCTTCGGCATCGGCTACATTGCCCAGCATATGGCAGGCGTAGCGGGCGAACCGGGGCCGGTAGCGCACCATCAGCCGCCCGAAGGCCGCGTGGTCTCCTCCCGCCGCCCGGGACACCAGACGTTCATCGGTGTCGTCCACAACGTGAAGACCCGCCATGACCGTCATCCGTCACTTCCCCCCATGTGACCGCGTAAGGGCTTGCGGAGTCTCTGGTACAGCGGCGGCCACGGGGGCCGCCGCCTCTCACCCTCCGGAGCCGGCCATGCCACGTTCGTACCTCGCCGCCGCGGCGACACTCTGCCTGGTCCTGGGCGCCTGCAGCAGCCAGGACACCACCGCTCCACCACCGCCCACGACGGCCAGCCTGCGGGTCGTGAACGGCAGCCAGGGAGTCCCCAGTATCGACCTGGCCGCTGATGGAAAGACGATCCTGCAGGCCATCGGCAACACGCAGGCATCGGACTTCGCCTCGCTGGCGACCGGATCGAGGGTGCTGACGCTGCGCGATCATGCGACCGGTGACAGCCTGGGGTCGGTCACCGCCGTCCTGGCCGCGGGGCGCGAATACACGCTGGTGGCGGCGGGCCTCAGCGGCAATCTCGATCTCTACCTCGCCGCGGATACCGGGCGGGTCCCCGCCCCGGGCAAGGTCAAGTTCCGTGTCATGCATGCGGCGCCCAACGGCCCGCCGATCGATGTCTACCTCACGCTGGACACGGCCGGCCTGGCCGGCGCCACCCAGCTCATCACCCCCTTTGATTTCGGTGCCGGGCTCTCCGACACCTTTCCGGGCTACGTCGAGCGCGACCCCGGAACCTGGCGGGTGCGATTCACTGACCGCGGAACCTTGACGCTGCGCCTGGACACCGGCGGCTTCCCCGTGGCGGCGGGCGATGTCTACGACATCGTCGTCGTCAACGGGCCGCCCCCCGACAGTACCGCCATGCTGGGGCTCTCGATTGTGAAGGAGTAGGGGCTGGGACAGGGCACAGGGGACAGGGGACAGGGGACAGGGGACAGGAGTCGGTCCCTTGTCCCTTGTCCCCGCTCCATTCGTGCTCCCGCGCCACAGACCGATCCCCCCTCAGCGAAACCGCGCCTCCCGGCCCGGCGTAGAGACGGCGACCCAACCCCGGGAGCCCCGATGCGGCCGCTGTCCCTGCTGGTTTCCATCCCAATGCTCTGCTGGACGGCTCCGGCATCGGCCCAGGCCCCCGTCCTCCCGCTGAACCGGGCGTTCCAGCTGGTGCAGTCGGGCGATTTCGCCGCCGCGGCTCCGCTGCTGGACAGCATCACTCATGAGGCGCCGGAGAACGCCCGCGCCTGGAACCTGCTCGCCGTTGCCCGCTACAACCTGCACGATTACTCCGGCGCGCTGGCGGCCGACCTGGCGGCGGCGCGCTTCGAATCCACCAGGCCCACCGCGCTCTACAATGCCGGACTCATGTATGCCCTGCTGGGCAACCGCGATTCGGCCTTCGCCCTCCTCTTCCGCGCCCAGGATACCCGCCGCATCGACCTCACGCAGATCGGGGCAGACAGCGACGCGGCGAGCCTGCGGGACGATCCGCGCTATCAACGGCTCTTCCCCACGGCGGACGAATTCGCGCATCCGTTTGTGGAACCGGTCACCCTCCTGCGCGAATGGCGCGGCGAGGCGCCGGGCGACCAGTTCGGCTGGATCGCGCGGGATGCGGGCGATCTGGACGGCGACGGCATTCACGACGTGGTCACTTCCGCCCCCGGCGGCCCGGGCGCGGCCGGCAAGGTGTACGCCTACTCCACCGGTACCGGGCGGCTCTTGTGGACCCGGAGCGGCGAGCCCGGCGACGGGCTCGGCACCGGGATCGAGGCCGCCGGCGACGTCAACCACGACGGTGTGCCCGATGTCATTGCCGGCGCACCCGGCGGCGGGAAGGCGCTGGTCTATTCCGGGCGCGACGGACACACTCTTCTCTCTTTCACGGCCGAGGACTCCGGCGACGCCTTCGGACGGCATGTGGCCGATCTGGGCGACGTGAACGGCGACGGCGACGCCGATGTGCTGGTGGGCGCGCCGCTCAACGACGCAGGAGGGAAGGACGCCGGACGGGTCTACCTCTACAGCGGGCACGACGGCTCCCTGCTGCACGTGTTCACCGGTCAGCAGGCGGGCGACAACTTCGGCGCCGCCTGCGCCGGGCAGGTCCGCCACGGCACCGTCTGGATCGTGGCCGGCGCCCCGCTGGCGGGCCCGCGGCATACCGGCGTCACCTACGTCTATCGCGGCCTCACCGACCAGCCGGCGTTCACCATCGCATCCGACAGCACCGGTTTCCGCCTGGGCGGGATGTTCGTCTCGGTGGTGGGCGACGTAAACCACGACGGCACCGCCGACATCTACGCCTCCGACTGGCCCAACCAGGCCCGGGGCCGCAGCACCGGCAGGATCTACGTCTATTCCGGCCGCACCGGTCAGCCGCTGTTCACCCTGACCGGCGAGAACGCGGGCGACGGTTTCGGTATCGGGCCGGCCGATCTGGGCGACATCAACGGCGACGGCTATGACGACCTGGTGATCGGCGCCTGGCAGTTCGCCGGGGCCGCCCCCTCGGGCGGGAAGGTCTACGTGTATTCGGGGAAAGACCACACACTCCTGCGCAGCATCACCGGGCAGGTCGCGGGCGAGACCCTGGGCTTCGACGCCACCGGCCTGGGCGACGTGAACGGCGACGGCGTACCGGATCTCCTGGTGACGTCGGCCTGGAGCGCGATCAACGGGACAAAATCGGGGCGGATCTTCGTGCTGAGCGGCGCTGCTCAGGGTCGCTAGGAGCCCGTCCCTGGACGGCTGGCCTTGTACCCGGGGGAGAACTCAGGTCCGGTGCTGGAACCGCAGATTACGCAGATTGCCCCGATCGGCGGCGAAGCTCCCGGAGCGACGCCGGTTCCCCAACACGGAAAGCGCCATCAAGTTCTTCAGGTGTGCGGGCAACCATCGCGGAGGGATGCAGAGCGAGGCGTCTGCCTGGAGCGCGATCAACGGGACAAAATCGGGGCGGATCTTCGTGCTGAGCGGCGCCGCTCAGGGTCGCCAGGAGCCCGTCCCCGGACGGCTGGCCTTGTACCCGGGGGAGAACTCAGGTCCGGTGCTGGAACCGCAGATTACGCAGATTGTCCCGATCGACGGCGGTGCTCCCGGAGCGACGCCGGTTCCCCAACACGCAAGCGCCATCAAATTCCTTAGGTATGCGGGCAACCATCGCGGAGGGATGCAGAGCGAGGAACAACGTCTGCGTAAATCTGTGTAATCTGCGGTTCCCCATTGGACCTGGGCCATTCATTGGTACCAGGCAGGGATACCTAGGCAGGCCATCATGAGCAGAGGCAGAAGGGCTAGCGGCAGAGCCAGCTTGCCGGCACCGCCGCATATCCGATGCGGGGCAGGATCTGCTCCGCCGCCAGCGTTATGCCCCAGAAGACCAGGAGGAGGGCGAGCACGTGCGCGACGGCATGGCGCGCCTTCCAGGCCACCAGCGCCACCCAGGCTCCGCTCAGCAGGACCATGAACACCGCCGTGAGATAGCCGCCCAGCGGCCAGCCGCAGCGGTGGGTATAGGGCCACAACAGCATCCCGGCGCCCAGTGCCGCGCCAAGCGAGACCCGGGCCCAGAGCGCTGCCACAGGCCAGGGGCCGGGCGCATCGGCCGAGCTGACGACCGGCGCCAGCCTGGGCCGGACCATCGGCGCCGCCGGCTCCGTTTCGCCGGGCACAGCCGACCGGCTGGCGCGCCGGGGCCCGCTGCTCCCGAGGCTCGCGAGCAGCTGATCAACCTCCCGCGACAGCGGATCGTTCCAGGACGGTTGCGGCGATGCGGACATGAATTCGGCTCTGGGAATTTCCGGCGGCACTGGACGCGAGCCATCGCGGCATTTGCCATGCCACCTCTGCCGCGCTTCGCCAGGGCCGCCAGCGCAAGGGACTTATGGCGGGAGGACATTTCTTGCACCCGCCGGTTGGCCCATCCGGCCTCGCACATCACCGCGCTTCGATGAGTCGTGCCATGCAATCGGCTGCAGGAGCGGGCATCAGCCCTCGTTGCCCTGCATGTGAAATCCGGGTGACAGGACGCGAGGTCCCGCCACCCGGCATCACCGCAGCGCCGAATTCGCCTGCCGTTACTTCAGATCGAACCGGTCGAGGTTCATGACCTTGGTCCACGCCGCCACGAAATCGTGCACAAACTTCTCCTCGCCGTCCTGGCAGCCGTAGACTTCCGCCAGAGCCCGGAGCTGCGCGTTGGAACCGAACACCAGATCCACCCGCGTGCCGGTCCACCGGACTTTCCCCGTGGTGCGGTCGCGGCCTTCGAAGACGTCGGCGTCCTCCGAGACCGGCTTCCACTGCGTGCCCATGTCGAGCAGGTTCACGAAGAAGTCGTTGGTCAGCGACTCCGGCTGCCGGGTGAAGACCCCGTGCGACGTGCCGTCCGCGTTGGTCTTGAGCACCCGCATGCCGCCCACCAGCGCCGTCATCTCCGGAGCCGTCAGCGTCAGCAGCTGCGCCCGGTCCAGGAGCAGCGTTTCCGCCGGAACCTTGAACTTCGCTTTCAGGTAATTGCGGAACCCGTCGGCCACCGGCTCCAGCGGCTCGAACGACTCCACGTCGGTCTGATCCTGCGACGCGTCCATCCGGCCCGGTGTGAACGGAACCGTTACCGTATGGCCGGCGTTCTTCGCCGCCTGCTCCACCCCGGCAGCGCCGCCCAGGACGATCAGGTCGGCGAGGGAGACCCGCTTGCCGCCCGGTGCAGACTGGTTGAACTCCTGCTGGATTCCCTCCAGCGTCTGCAGCACCTTCGCGAGCCGGGCCGGCTGATTGACCTCCCAGTCCTTCTGCGGGGCCAGGCGGATCCGGGCGCCGTTCGCGCCGCCGCGCTTGTCGCTCCCTCGGAAGGTGGACGCGGAAGCCCACGCGGTGGATACCAGCTCGGAGACCGACAGTCCGGACGCCAGGATCTTCTGCTTCAGGCCGGCGATATCCTTGGCGTCGATCAGCTGGTGATCCACCGCCGGAACCGGGTCCTGCCAGATCAGCTCCTCATCCGGAACCTCCGGGCCGAGGTAGCGGGCGCGCGGCCCCATGTCGCGGTGGGTCAGCTTGAACCAGGCCCGGGCGAACGCATCGGCAAACTCGTCCGGGTGTTCCATGAACCGGCGCGAGATCTTCTCATAGGCGGGGTCGAGCCGCAGCGAGAGATCGGTGGTCAGCATGGTCGGCAGGTGCTTCTTCGACGGGTCGTAGGCATCGGGCACCGTGGCCGTGGCGCCCTTCGCCACCCACTGGTGCGCGCCGGCCGGGCTCTTCGACAGCTCCCACTCGTAGCCGAACAGGTTCTCGAAGAAGTTGTTGCTCCACCGGGTGGGCGTCGTGGTCCAGGTGACTTCCAGGCCGCTGGTGATGGTGTCGGCCCCCTTCCCCGCGCCGTAGCTGCTCTTCCAGCCGAAGCCCTGCTCCTCCAGCCCGGCGGCTTCCGCCTCGGCGCCGACATGCGACACCGGGCCGGCGCCGTGCGTCTTGCCGAAGCTGTGGCCGCCGGCGATGAGCGCCACCGTCTCTTCGTCGTTCATGGCCATGCGCTTGAAGGTTTCCCGGATGTCCCGCGCCGCCGCCACCGGATCGGGATTGCCGTTGGGGCCTTCCGGATTGACGTAGATCAGCCCCATCTGCACCGCGCCGAAGGGATCTTCCAGATCCCGGTCGCCGGAGTAGCGCTCGTCGCCCAGCCAGGCCGACTCCGCGCCCCAGTCCACGTCCTGATCCGGCTCCCAGACGTCCTCGCGCCCGCCGCCGAAGCCGAAGGTCTTGAAGCCCATGGTCTCCAGGGCGACGTTCCCGGCGAGGATCATGAGGTCCGCCCAGGAAATCCTGCGGCCGTATTTCTGCTTGATGGGCCAGAGCAGGCGGCGCGCCTTGTCCAGGCTGACGTTATCCGGCCAGCTGTTGAGCGGCGCGAAACGCTGCTGACCGCGGCCCCCGCCACCGCGCCCATCCCGCGTGCGGTAGGTCCCGGCGCTGTGCCACGCCATGCGGATGAACAGGGGGCCGTAGTGGCCGAAATCGGCCGGCCACCAGTCCTGCGAGTCGGTCATCAGTGCCGCGAGATCCCGCTTCACCGCGGCAAAATCGAGACTCTTGAACTCCGCGGCGTAGTTGAAGTCCTCGCCCATGGGATTGGATTTGGGGGAGTGCTGGTGCAGCAGATCCAGCCGCAGCTGGTTGGGCCACCAGTCGCGGTTGGTCCGGCCGCGACCGTGCGGAACGGGGCATTTGCTTTCGTTGCTCATGAGACTCTCTCGTATAGTTGCGGATCCGTCGGATGAACGGCTATCAGAACTGCAAACCGCGAAGGCGCGAAGCGCGCGAACATTCGCGAAGACTACCAGTATGCCTGTCCGTATTCGTCCTTGCTGGCAATATCGTCTCGCTTCGCGTCACTTCGCGGGTCTTCGCGGCTTCGCGGTTAAGGAAGAAGCCTGGCACCTGGGGCAGCGGCCCCAGTACACCACCTCGGCCTCGTCCACGTCGTAGCCCGCGTCCTGGGCCGGGGTGAGACAGGGCGCCGAGCCGACCGCGCAGTCCACGTCCACTACGTTCCCGCAGACGCGGCAGACCAGGTGATGATGGTTATCGCCCACCCTCGTCTCGAACCGGGCCGATGACCCCGTGGGCTGAATGCGCCGGAGAATCCCCTTCTCCACCAGCGCGCCGAGGGCGTCGTAGACCGCCTGACGCGAGATGGTACCGATTTCGGAGCCGGCGATCTCCGCCACGCCGTCGGCGGTGATGTGCGGCTGCCCCGCCACCGCGCGCAGCACCGCGAGGCGCTGGGCAGTAACGTGGAGACCGTGCTGGCGAAGGAGGACGGCGGGATCGTCTGTCATTAGATAGACGATACCTAGACTTCTAGATACAGTCAAGGTTTTTATTCAGTCCGTTTTCAGGATGACCTGCCGGTCGAGCCCGAGAGCATCCAGCGTTGGAGTGCGCAAACCGAACGCCCCGGCTGGGGAAAGAGGTGCGACGGCTGGGTTGGAATGTTGCCAAAAAACGGAGAGGGTGAAGCATGCCCGAGGCGAGAGTCGAACTCGCACGGGGATCGCTCCCCGGTGGATTTTGAGTCCACTGCGTCTGCCATTCCGCCACTCGGGCCAGGACGGGAAGTTTCGCCCCGGCGGACCCTGGAAGCAAGCAACGCAAAGCGATCAGGCGAACCGTTCCCCTCGGAGCCGCCGCACCAGGCCCGCGTGCTCGCGCCACAGGTAGGCGGCCATGGCGCCGGCACCGACGCCGGAGGCCACCAGCACCCATCCCGGCGACAGATCCCCCTGCACCGGCCCCAGCAGCGTCAGCACCGCTCCGGTCAGATGCCAGGCAACGAAAAGGAAGAGAAACAGCGTGCCCAGCCAGAGAATGGGCCGCCGCTCGCTCAGGTGGATGAGCAGGCTGGCGATCAGCCCGAACCCGATCATCACCACCAGGTGGATGCTCGAGTAGGCCAGCACCGGCTCGGCCCGGAGCGAGACCTGGGTGACGTCCCGAGCCCCCTCCAGCAGGACGCTGCCGAGCAGGGCCGGGGTGAAGAGGATCCAGCGACCGGCCGCCAGATCCGCGATCATGAGTGTCAGGGCAATGCCGAGGTGGCCCAGGATGCCGGCCACCACCCCCTCGGCGATGATACGCGCCCGTTTGGGTGTCATATACCCCTCCCCTGTTCCGGTATCATTGTGGCAGGAAGGATGAAAAGCGGAACTGAAGGGCAGGTGAAGGAAGGCTCAGGGCCGTCAGGGCCGTCAGGCGGTCAGGCGGTCCGGCGGTCCGGCGGTCCGGCGGTCCGGAGGATATCTTTGACCGTCGACCTCGACCCCCTCGACCCCCTCGACCCCCTCGACCAATCAATGACTCCGCCCATCCGCCACTTCCACCCCTGGCACGACATCCCCACCGGCCCGCGGCCGCCATCGGTCGTCACCGCCGTCATCGAGATCCCGGCCAACGAGCGCAACAAGTACGAGCTGGACAAGGAGCTGGGGATCTACCGCCTGGACCGCATCCTGCACAGCGCGGTGCACTACCCGGGCGATTACGGGTTCCTGCCGCGGACGCTGGGCGACGACGGCGACCCGCTGGATATCATGCTGCTCATGACCATCCCGGTCTTTCCCGGCTGCCTGGTGGAGGCGCGGCCCATCGGCCTCTTTCACCTGGTGGACCACGGGGCGGCGGACGAGAAGGTGCTGGCGGTGCCCATCGCCGATCCCTATTCCGAGGGAATCAACGAACTGGAGGATGTCCCGCCCCACTCGCTCCGGGAAATCGAGCACTTCTTCCAGGTCTACAAGGACCTGGAGGGGACGCATACCGAAACGAAGGGATTCGAAGGCGCCGAAGCGGCGAGAGCGGCGATTCTGCAGGGGATGGAGATGTACCGGGAACGGTACGGGAAGCGGCGTGTTGAGGGGTAGGAAGCGGAACGCGGGGGCAGGGGGCGAGGCATGCCTCGCCCCCTGCCCCTCCTACCGCGGCCACAGCCAGCCGAACGTCCCCGCCGTTACCAGGCCGTACAGCAGCCCATCGAAGACGTCCTTCAGCACCGTCGACCAGGGCCGTCCCATCCAGATGCCCTGCGAGATGGTGGCCCCGGCATAGCCCAGCCAGGCCACGGTGCCGGCCACGCGGAAGACGTGGAGGTAGTCGGTGGCGGGGATCAGCAGCCTGCTGGTGAGGTAGGCAACGAAGAAGGAAATGACCAGGCAGTAGACGAACCACTGCACCAGCATGCCGCCCATGCGCATCGGCCCCGGGCGAAACACGGTGAGGACGGCGACCGGCCCCTCCTTCCAGCGCTGCTGGATGGCCGGGTCTTTCATCGCCTTCATATCCGCGCAGTAGGGGATGGCGTACTGGCCCGGCGCCAGGGCGCCGCCCAGGACCTGGCGGGCCGCCTCTTCGTTGGGCAGCCCCCGCATGTCGGACTTGTGATACCCCAGCACCATGTGCACCAGGAAGCTGACCACGAAGACGAGCACCGCCGAAAGCACGATCGGCAGAACCAGCTGGGACAGGGTGACCATGCGACCTCCGTGGGGGGGGGTGGAGCTTCGCCAGGCCTTCGTGCCTGCGTTCAGTTCTGGTACGAAACCGCAGATTACGCAGATTGCGCAGATTCTGTATGGGCTCCCTGCGCCACTCCACAACTTGCCTGAGGGGAAGCAACAGATAACAGTTTGTTTGTGAGAACCGCGAAGTTCCGCGGGGCTTCCCCACTCTTCGGGGCCATCAGCGAAATCCGCAGTAAAAATCTGCGTAATCTGCGGTTCTAACCGGACCTGGGCCTACCGGGCGGTACCAGGTCGGCCGTAGAGCCCCTCGCCTTCCGGCCGACTTCTACTGCCGGCGCAAGCTGACGGGCGGACTCAGCACTTCATTCCAGATGATAGCCTGGCGCAGATCCACCGGCTGGATCGCCGGCGCTGCCACGGGCACCGCCACCGGCTGCTGGACCTTCCGGATCTTCTTCTCGAAGGCCGCATAATCAGCATCGGAGATGGCGTGGTTACGCGCTTCCGCCTGATCGATGCGCCGCTGCACCAGGTCCTCGGCCTCTTCGTCCAGGTCCAGGACCGTGGGCGCGGCCGTCCGCCCGGGCGGCCTTCGGGCGGGCACCGTCGTAGCGACCGGTGCGCCGGTAAGCAGCGCCAGATTCCGTTCCAGATCTTCCAGCAGCCCGGATCGCTTCGTCTCGGGTCGGGCTGTGAGGGCTCCGGCCGTCCCGGCCGCCCTCCGGCGCAGGCGCTCCGCCTCGGCCAGGCGGTTCTTCTGCTGCTGAGCAGCCTGCTGCGACTTCTTCACCAGGTTGATGAAGGCGATCACCATGGCCACGGCGAAGATCAGGCCGAAACCGTCGGCCCGCAGCGGTGGGGGCAGCATCAGGCCACCGGGCTGCTGTTGCCGCCGGACTGCCCCTGCCCCGCGATGCTCTGCCGCATGGAGGTGTCCGCCTCGAGATTCCGGTAACGTTGATAATCCATGACGCCCAGGTTCCCGCTGCGGAAGGCGTCGGACATGGCCAGCGGAATCTGGGCCTCGGCCTCGATCAGCTTGGCCCGCTGCCGCTGGGTCTCCGCCTTGTATTCCTGTTCCATGGCCACCGCCAGGGCGCGCCGTTCCTCCGCCTTGGCCTGGGCGATGCGCTTGTCGGCCTCCGCCTGGTCGGTCTGCAGCTCGGCACCGATGTTCTTGCCCACGTCGACGTCGGCAATGTCGATGGAGAGGATTTCGAACGCGGTGCCCGCGTCGAGCCCCTTGGCCAGCACGGTCTTGGAGATGAGATCGGGGTTCTCCAGGACCGCCTTGTGGCTGGTGGCCGAGCCGATAGTACTGACGATGCCCTCGCCCACGCGGGCGAGGATGGTTTCCTCGCCGGCCCCGCCCACCAGCCGGTTGATATTCGCCCGCACGGTGACCCGCGCCAGCGCGAGGAGCTGGATCCCGTCCTTGGCCATGGCGGCCACCTTGGGCGTGGTGATCACCTTGGGATTAACGCTCACCTGCACCGCCTCGAACACGTCGCGGCCGGCCAGGTCGATCGCGGTCGCCTGCTTCAGGTCGAGGGCAATGCCGGCCTTGCCCGCAGAGATCAGCGCGCGGACCACTCGCTCGACGCTGCCGCCGGCCAGATAATGTGCCTCCAGGTCGTTGATGGGCAGATGCAGGCCGGCTTTCGACGCATTGATCAGCGGGTTCACAATGGCGCGCGGGTTGACCTTGCGCAGCCGCATTCCGATGAGCGTGGTGAAGCGCACGTGCACTTCGGACGCGAGGGCGGTGATCCAGAGGCCGACGGGGACGAACCGGAAGAAGATCATCAGGATGAAAACCCCGATGACCAGCAGGACCAGCAGGAGCGGTCCCCCTAATTGCGACAGGTCGTTCACGATGTCCGCCTCAGTCTGGAGAAGTATAAAATGGCGCTTCCGGGTCTCGTGCCGGTCAGAACGTCCTTCGCGTCTTCGCGGTCAGCAGTTTCTCCCCAGCCGGCCGGAGCCCGCTTCAAACCCTGACTCACCGGGACAATCAGGCGTTGGGAATCGCGCGGACCACGTGGCGGTAGCCCTCCGCCCGGGTGACCCGGACGGCGGCGCCCGCCCGGATGTAGCCGTCTTCGCTCACGGCGTCGATGCGTTCGTCGCCCAGCAGCACGGTGCCGGAGGGTCGCAGATCGGTGACCGCCACGCCATCCTTGCCGATCAGTTCCGGGCGGGGCAGCGCCGAGACGTAGCCCTGGTCGGAATGCAGGCTGGTGTCGAGCAGCAGGCCGCGAAACCGGGTGCTGTTGGGCAGATGCCGGAGCCAGGTATAGACCACGGTACTGGTGAGCACCAGCGCCACGCCCAGCACCGCCAGCGCCTGGAGGATGTCGCCGGTGGTGGGGACGGAGCCGACCATGGCCAGGACGATGGAGGCCCCCACCATCAACATGCCCAGGATGCCGGCCACCCCGAAACCGGGCAGTACGAACATCTCGAGCGCGATGAACATGAGGCCGCCCATGAGCAGCAGGACGTCGCCCCAGCCCGCCAGCCCCACCAGCACATGGGCGCCGAAGAAGATGGCCAGCGCCACCAGGCTCACCAGCCCGCCCAGGCCGAAGGCGCCGGCCTTCATTTCGAACAGCAGACCCAGCACGCCGATCGCGAGCAGAAGGGGCGCGATGACCGGGCTGGAGAGGAACCGCACGACCGGCTCGATCCAGGTGATGTCCAGGGCGAACAGCCGCCAGCCCGGAACAAGCAACAGGACGGCGGGGGTCAGGAGACCCACTCGTCCCATGGGAACTCCGCAGAAAAGGGAATGGGGAGAAACTACTGGGAAGGACCGAGGGGGGGAAGACCGAGAAGGGAAACGGGAAAAGGGAACGGGGAACGGGGAACGGGGAACGGGAATATCACAGTGCACCCGGTTCCCCTTTCCCTATTCCCGTTTCCCGCAGCTACGGTTGTCTCCCCCGCACCCCCGGTCTCGCTCCCCGCAGCTCCTGCCGCTGCTGCATGCGGCCCTGCACGTCCTGCACCCGCTCCATCAGCCGCTCGCGCATGGCGAAGAACTGGGCCCGCTGAACCGGGGTGAGAAAGCTCAGGTCTTTCATTTCGTCGCGGTAGGTTTCCACCTGCCGCACCTTGAGATCCAGCAGCCGGCTCAGCAGCTGCGAGACGCTGTCCTGGTCGGCGGCGACTCCGGGGCGGAGCTGACCGGCCAGCGCCTGCTTGAGATCGTGCTCTTCCAGTCCCAGGTTCCGCCGCCGGGCGAACCAGGTGAACGCCGTCTCCCGCAGCCGGCGGCCCTGCTCGTCGCTGAGTCCCAATTGCTCCTGCACCGTCCGGGCGAATCGTTCCTGAATCAGCTGTCGCAGCGAATCGGCCCGGCCCGCCGGCTGCTGGGCCAGGCTGGGCCGGGGAAGAGCCACGAGCAGCGCGGCCGTCGCCGCGGCACACCAGAATACGCGCATCATCCCTCCAGGGAGCGGAGTACCCGCTCGAGCTGTTGATCATCCAGTTCCTGCAGCGACGGCGCCTCCACGGACGTCGTGCTGATGAGCGGTACGTCCATCGTTTCGAGCACGCTTTCGAGTTGATCGGCGCTCAGGCTGTCGATCCCGGCAACCGGAATGACAAACTCCCCCGAGGCGGCGGCCACCGGACCGGTGCGCGCGGGAAGGGCCCGGGGCCGCCAGGGAGCCCGGAACACCAGTGCCAGGGCCGCGGCAGCCGCCAGGGCGGCCACCCCGCTCCAGGTCCAGCGCCGCCGGTGCTGGTGGCGCCGGCCCTCCCGGGCAAGCCGGGCGCTCACCGCCCGGGCCATCCGGGCGCCGTCGATCCTGGTTTCCCACTCCCGCCCCAACCCCGCCGTCAGCCGGACCAGTTCCCACTCCCGGCGGCACCCGGGGCAGGCCTCCAGATGCATCCGCTCCCCGGGGGTCCAGGCCGACTGGCCGCGCGCCACCGCGGGCATCCGATCGGACAGCTGTTCACAGGTGGTCATGCCAGGTGCTCCTTCAATCGCTTGACCGCATGGTGATAGTGCACCCGCGCCGCCCCCGGCGTGGTCCCCAGCGCCGCCGCGATGGCGGTGTAATCCGAACCCTCCTGGACCCGCAGCAGGAACACCTCCCGCTGCAGCCGGGGCAGACGCGCCAGCTCTTCCCGCAACCGCTTCGCCGCCTCCGTGGCCTCCAGGGTGGCCGCGGGGTCGCGGCGATCGGGGAGGTCACGATCCTCCAGCGGCAGGAACCGCCGGCCGCGCGCCCGGCGGAACTGGTCCTTGAGCAGGTTGCCGGCAATGCTGAACAACCAGGCCCGGAAGGATGCCTCGGCCCGCCACGTCTCGAGCCGCCGAAAGGCACGAAAGAACGCCTCCTGCACCAGATCTTCGATGTCCGCCGGAGCGGCGCCCGCGCTGTAGAGAAAGCGGCCCACGGCAGGGGCATGGGCCTCGACCAGCTGGGCGGCCGCCCGCTGGTCACCGCCCCGGCAGGCGGCGACCAGCGCGGCGTCGAGGACCGGGTCCGGCCGGGCAAGAGCGCTCATGGGCAGGGAGAGGGACGTGGGGCCACGCTCCATGTTAACTCCCCGGACGCCCGGCGGTTGACCCAGCCCTTGGGGCGGCAGTAGGTTGCGTTCGAACGAACGTTCGGACGGGCAGGAAATGGAACCTTTTGACGAACGTCTCCAGAAGCTGCTGACGGCCTCGGTCCGGGTCTTTGCCGACCAGGGCTTTCAGGGCACGTCCATGCGGGCGCTGGCCCGGGCCAGCGGCATGAGCCTGGCCGGCATGTACCACTATGTGAGCAGCAAGACCGAGCTCCTGTTTCTCATCCAGGACCGCTGCTTCGCCCAGGTCATTACCGGGGCGCGGGAGGCGGTGGCCGGAGCGAGCGACCCGGTGGAACGGCTGCGCGGTTTCATCCGTCATCATGTGGAGTTCTTCACCGCGCATATGGCGGAGATGAAGGTGCTGTCGCACGAGGAGGACGAACTGGACGGGACGATGCGGGCCCAGATCCGCCGGCGCAAGCGGGAGTATGTCGATCTCCTGCTGGAACTGCTGGGAGAGGTTCCCGGCGTCGATGTCGACCGGGAGCTGGCCGCCTACGCGCTTTTCGGCATGATGAACTGGATCTACACCTGGTACCACCCCGGGGGCCGCCTGTCCCCGGAGCGCCTGGCCGACGGCATGGCGCAGCTCTTTCTTGCGGGATTCCTGCAACCCACCACTCAGACGGCCGCCGCCCTGGCCGTCTCGCACGGAGGATAGCAATCGTGGCAACAACCATGGCTCCCCGCCCCGGCGCCCCGGCGCCGACCGACAAGGTGCTGGTGAACTACGAGGTGCAGGACGGCCTCGCCATCATCACCCTGAACGATCCCCCGGCCAACACCTACACCTACGAGATGATGCGCCAGCTCGACGCGGCCATCCTCGACGCGCGCATGGCCGATGACGCGCATGTCATCGTGCTCCGCGGCCACGGCGAGAAGTTCTTCTCCGCCGGCGCCAACATCCAGATGCTCAACACGGTGACGCCGCGCTTCAAATACTTCTTCTGCCTCCACGCCAACGAGACGCTGAACCGGCTGGAGCAGACGCCGAAGCTCACCATCGCGGCCCTGAACGGCCACACCGTGGGCGGCGGGCTGGAGATCGCCATGGCCTGCGACATCCGGGTGGCGAAGCGCAACGCCGGCAAGATCGGCCTGCCCGAGGTGAATCTGGGCGTGCTGCCCGGGACCGGCGGGACCCAGCGGCTCTGCCGGCTGGTGGGCAAGTCCAGGGCGATCGAACTCATGGCAACCGGCGAGACCTTCTCCTTCGAGACCGCCGAGGAGCTGGGCGTGATCAACAAGGTGTTCGACCCGGACAACTGGTGGGAAAACATCCAGCTCTATGCCCGGCAGTTCTGCCCGCCGCACAAGGCCTCCAAGGCCGTAGGACTCATCAAGCGGGCGGTGCAGTCGGGCCTCGAGGTGCCCTTCGAGAGCTCGCTCGCCATCGAGCGCGAGCTGCAGCAGCAGCTCTTCCAGTCGGAGGATGCCAAGGAAGGCCTGGCGGCCTACGTGGAGAAGCGGATGGCGACCTTCAAGGCACGGTAAGACGGTGAGCGGTAACCGGTAAGCGGTGAGCGGGCCCTCCCCCGCTCACCACCCCGCTTACCGCTCACTCCTCACCGCTCACCATTACGAAATCGAGCGATGGAGACCGATCTCTTTATAGCAAACCGTTTCCAGCCCGCAGCCTCCGGCAAGCGCTTCTCCGTGGTGAACCCCGCCACCGAAGAAGTGCTGGCCGAGCCGGCGCTGGCCGGTCCGGAGGACGTGGCCGCCGCGGTGGAGGCGGCCCGTACCTGTTTCGATTCCGCCGACTGGCAGAAGATGTCGCCCCGCCAGCGCGGCCGGCTGCTGGCCCGGGCCGCCGACCTGCTGGAGGAACGGAAGAACGACATCGCGACCATCGAATCGCGGCAGAACGGCAAGCCCTTCTTCGAATCGAAAATCGACGTCGGGATGTCGGTGGACACGCTGCGCTACTATGCCGGCTGGAGCGACAAGCTGGGCGGCGAGACGGTGCCGGTGGACGGCCCCTTCTTCACCTATACGTTGCGGGAGCCGGTGGGCGTGGTGGGAGCGATCGTTCCCTGGAACTTCCCGCTCAATCTGGCCATGTGGAAGGTGGCGCCGGCGCTGGCGGCCGGCTGCACCGTGGTGCTCAAGCCGGCCACCGAAACGCCGCTCACCGCGCTGGCCCTGGGCCGGGTG
The DNA here is from genome assembly GCA_963779755.1 of uncultured Gemmatimonadales bacterium. Classification (GTDB taxonomy): domain Bacteria; phylum Gemmatimonadota; class Gemmatimonadetes; order Gemmatimonadales; family GWC2-71-9; genus CAVZZO01. Next base: position 2,224,712 of record CAVZZO010000001.1, on the reverse strand, counting down.
ATGCTCGACGCCGGCTTCCCCGCCGGGGCGCTCAACGTGGTGCCGGGCCAGGGCTCGGTGGCCGGCTCGGCGCTGGTGAAGCACCCCGCGGTGGACAAGATCTCCTTCACCGGCAGCACGGAGGTCGGCAAGCGCATCATGCGCGACGCCGCCGACACCGTGAAGCGGATCACGCTCGAGCTGGGCGGCAAGAGTCCCAATGTGGTCTTCGCCGATGCGGATCTGGGCGCGGCGGTGCGCGGGGCCCAGACCGGGATCTTCTACGGCAAGGGCGAGGTCTGCGCCGCCGGCAGCCGGCTGCTGGTAGAGCGCTCGGTCAAGGACCAGGTGGTGGAACAGCTGGCGGCCCGGGCGAAGAAGCTCACCCCCGGCGATCCCTTCGACAAGAATACCCGCCTGGGGGCGCTGGTCTCGAAGAAGCAGCAGGAGACGGTGCTCGGCTACGTGGCGAAGGGCACAGCGGAAGGCGCCAGCCTGGTGGCCGGCGGCAAGGCGGCCCAGGTGAACGGCAAGGGCTACTACGTCGAGGCCACCATCTTCGACGGGGTCACGCCGGAGATGACCATCGCGCGGGAAGAAATCTTCGGCCCGGTGCTGGCGGTGCTCCCCTTCGACGATTTCGATGAGGCCGCGCACCTGGCCAATCAGTCCATGTACGGGCTGGCCGCCGGCATCTGGACCCGCGACATCGGCAAGGCCCACCGGCTGGCCCGGGCGGTCAAGGCCGGCACCGTCTGGATCAACACCTACAACATCTACGACCCGGCCGCTCCCTTCGGCGGCTACAAGCAGTCGGGCTTCGGCCGCGACCTGGGCCGGGTAGCACTCGACGGCTACACCGAGGTGAAGACGGTGTGGGTGAATCTGGCATGAGGAATCAGGAATCAGGGACCAGGATTCAGGGGACCGTCCGATGAGGCCCGAGCCGTTCATTACCGCGGCGTTGCGGACGCCGGTAGGGCGCGCGGGCGGCGGATTGGCCGAGGTGCGGCCGGACGACCTGGCGGCCGGGATCATCAAATCGGTCGTGGGGCGCGCGAATCTCGATCCTGCCGCTATCGACGATGTGATCCTGGGCTGCGCCAACCAGGCGGGCGAAGACAACCGCAATGTGGCGCGAATGGCCGCCCTGCTCGCCGGGCTTCCCATTGAAGTGCCGGGGCAGACCGTCAACCGGCTCTGCGGCTCCGGGCTGCAGGCCGTGGCCTCGGCGTCGCAGGCGATCCGGGCGGGCGAGGGCGAGGTCTTCGTCGCCGGCGGGGTCGAGAGCATGACCCGCGCCCCCTACGTGATGCGCAAGAGCGGCACCGCCTGGGACCGGCACGCACCGGAGACCGCCGATACAACGGTCGGCTGGCGGTTCGTGAACCCGCGGATGCCGAAGGAGTACACCATCTCCCTGGGCAGCACGGCAGAGAAGGTAGCGCGACAGTACGGCATCAGCCGGGAAGAGCAGGACGCCTTTGCGGCGGAAAGCCAGCGGCGGGCGCAGCAGGCCCTGGCCGACTGCGTCTTCGGCGATGAGCTGGTGCCGGTGCAGCTGCCGCCGCTGAAAGGCCAGATCCGTACGTTCGCGCGCGACGAGCACCCCCGCGAGGGGATCACGCCGGAGGGCCTGGGGCGGCTCCGGGCGGCCTTCGAGGCGGAGGGGACCGTGACCGCCGGCAACGCCAGCGGCATCAACGACGGCGCCGCGGCGCTGGCCGTCGTGGCCGCCGCCCGGGCCCCGGAGTACGGCGTGACCCCGCTGGCGCGGGTGGTGACCACAGCGGTGGCGGGCGTGGACCCGAGTTGCATGGGGCTGGGACCGATCCCGGCGACGCGGAAGGCGCTGGCGCGCGCCGGCCTCACGCTCGATCAGATCGACCTGGTCGAGTTGAACGAAGCCTTCGCCGCGCAGAGCATCGCCTGTATCCGGGAGCTGGGGCTCGACCCCGAGCGGGTCAACATCTACGGCGGGGCGATCGCCCTGGGGCACCCGCTGGGCGCCTCGGGGGCGAAGATCCTCACCACCCTGGTCCACGCCCTGCGCCGCACCGGCGGACGCTATGGGCTGGCCACGATGTGCATCGGCGTGGGGCAAGGGATCGCGATGATCGTGGAAAGGATTGAGGATTGAGGATTGAGGAGTGAGGAGTCGGGGAGTGGGGGAGTGAAGGAAGGGCGGGAAGGCGGGAAGGCGGGAAGGCGGGAAGGCGGGGAAGGCGGGAAGCGAAGCTAGCGCGGGCCCGAAGCCGGTGCCCCCCGCAGCGCGCGTATGTGCCCTCGGAAGATGCGTCGCGTTTTCCTTGTGGCGCACTTCGGCGCGCGGAGGGAGGCTCGGCGAGGGCAAGCGCGGCCGAAAGATTTCCGCGCTGTGCTCGGAATGACAACGACGAGGGCCTATGGGAGCCTGGCAATACGTAGCGACCACCGTGGAGAAGGGCATCGGCACGCTCCTGCTGAACCGCCCCGATCGCATGAATGCGTTCGACGACGTCATGCGGCACGAGCTGGTGGAGGCGGCTGGCGAGCTGGCCACCGACGACGCGGTGCGCTGCATCGTGGTGACCGGCGCCGGGAAGGCCTTCTGCGCCGGCGCCGATGTCAAGTACATGAGCCGGGTACTCAAGGATGAGGATTGGCAGGGCGCCATGGGACTGGTGCGCTCCGGCAGCGAGCTGGTCAGCATTCTGCACCAGGCGCCGAAGCCCGTCCTGGCGAGTCTCAACGGGGTCGCCGCCGGGGGCGGCGCCAACCTCGCGCTGGCTTGCGATCTGCGGATCGCGGCCGACACCGCCGGCATCGGCCAGGTCTTTCACCGCATCGGCCTGCACCCGGACATGGGCGGCACCTGGTTCCTGCCCCGCCTGGCAGGCACCAGCCGGGCGCTGGAGCTGATCTGGTCGGCCGACGTCGTGCCGGCCGCCCGCTGCCTCGAGCTGGGCCTGGTGAACCGCGTGGTTCCGGCCGCCGCGCTGCCCGGCGAGACGGCCGCCTGGGCGGCGAAGCTGGCGGCGCTGCCGCCCATCGCGGCGCGCCTCGCCAAGGAGGCCGTCTACGCCGGCACCACCGACGGCCTGGCCCAGGCGTTGGCCCGTGAGATTGCCAACCAGGAACAATGTTTCAGGAGTGCCGACGCGGCGGAGGGTCTCGCCGCTTTCGAAAGCAAACGATCACCGGCTTTTCAGGGCCACTGAACGATCAGGAGACCATCATGCGGCGTTTGATGAACTTCGACGACTGGATCGACTACTTCCATTACTGGCAGGAGTCCATTGGCCTCCCGCTCGACGAGTTCAAGAAGTACACCCCGAAGCAGTTCAGGTTCGACGCGCTCTTCGCGGAGCCGGAAGCCGAGGCCATCGAATTCGGGCACTACAAGGGCAACCGGAAGTGGCCCAGCGTCATGCATATTCCCGATCAGCGGGTGCGCGACGCGCTGCTGAACCTGATCGTCTATCAGGGCGACACCGAATTTGCCTCGGTGGAGCAGCAGCGCAACCTGCTGACCAACGCTCCCAGCGACTATGATCTCTATGCCCTCATCCGGGTGATGAGCGAGGAGATGCGGCACGGCTGGCAGATGTCCTACCTGCTCTGCGCCCACTTCGGCGACGAGGGCCGCCGGGAGGCCTCCAAACTGCTGGAGCGCCGGGCGGAAGAGGGCGAGCGACTGCTGGGCTCCTTCAACGAAATCGTGGAGAACTGGCTCGACTTCTATACCTACACCCAGTTCATCGACCGCGACGGCAAGTTCCAGCTCAAGATGCTCTCCACCTCCGCCTTCCAGCCGCTGGCCTGTTCCATGGGGCCCATGCTCAAGGAAGAGAGCTTCCACCTGGGCACCGGCAACAACGGGCTGCTGCGCATCGTCAAGGCGGGACGCATTCCGCCCGAGGTGATGCAGCGGTACTTCAACAAGTGGGTCCCGACCGCCTTCGACCTGTTCGGCACCGACAACTCCTCCAGCGCCCACTGGGCCTACGTCTGGGGGCTCAAGGGCCGGTTCAATGAACGGGAAAGCGGCGATCCGGCCGACGTTGCCCATCTGAACGAGGCCAGCCGCGAGCTCTACCGGCAGGAAATCACCCGGCTGGTCGACCGGCTCAACATGGCGATACCGGAAAAGGAGCGGCACCTCACGGTGCCCGACCTCAAGTTTAACCGGAAGATCGGGGTCCACGCCCGGCAGAGCTACAGCGTAGAGGGCGAGGAGATGGACCCGGAGCGCTACGCGGATTACCTCGCGACCGTCACCCCCACGACGCAGGACCGCGAACTCATTCATACCGTCTGCAAGGACGAGGGCTGGATCGAGCCGCGGAAGCTGGAGCTGAACTAGGGCGGCAAGGCGGCAAGGCGGCAAGGCGGCCCTAAAGGACTTCCTCTCGGCTTTCTATTGGAGGCCGCTCGGTCGCAGGACGGCAGGACGGGCAGGACGGCAGGACGGCAGGACGGCAAGGTAGCCGAGCCTCAAATAGCTGTCATTGCGAGGGCGCAAAGCGGCTTGCCACCGGCACTTGGCGAGGAACGCCGTCACGCTGAGCACAGCGAAGCGGCCGGAACCAATCGATCGGCTTCGGCCCCTTCGCTACCGCTCAGGGTGACAGCACGCTGCCGCCCTGTCGCCCTGCCGCCTTATCTTACACGCTTCATGTCGCTCCCCCTCATCATCGCCCACCGCGGCGCCTCCGGCGCCGAGTATGAGAACTCCCGGGCCGCCTTCCGGCGCGCGGTAGAACTGGGAGCGGACGGCGTCGAGCTGGACGTGCATTCCACCCAGGACGGCATCCTGATGGTTCACCACGACGCCGAGCTGCCTGGCCTGGGACCGATCGGGCATCTGTCCTATCCCGACATCCGGGAGTTCCGCCTGCCCAACGGCGAGACGGTTCCTACTCTCCCGGAGGTGCTGGATATCGCCGGCAGCCTGCGCGTGTACATCGAGATCAAGACCCTGGCGCCCGCGCATGACGCCCGGCTACTGGCGGCGGCAGCGCAGGGCCCCAATCCCGGCGGCTACGCCGTTCACAGTTTCGATCACCGGATCATCGCCCGGCTGGCCCGGCAGGGCGGCCCGCCGCGGGGGCTCCTGCTCAGCGCCTACTGTCTGAACCCGGTGCGACTGCTGCAGGATGCCGGCGCCACCATGCTCTGGCAATCGTTCCAGCTCATCGACCGTTCGCTGGTCGAGGCGGTGCACGGCGCTGAGGCCGCGGTGATCGCCTGGACGGTGAACACACCGGCGGAAGCCCGGCGGCTGGCCGCTCTCGGTGTCGACGGCATCTGCGGCAATCACCCGGACCGCCTCCGGGCGGCGTTGACGGAGGGCCCATGACGTTCGACGTGGGACGAGTGGCGGTGCTGGGAGCGGGAACCATGGGCGCGGGCATTGCGCAGGCCGCCGCCACGGCGGGGTGGGAGACCTGGTTGGCCGATGCCGATCCGGCCGCACCAGCCGCCGCACAGGAGCGTATCGCCCGGACCCTGGAGGGCGCGGTCACCCGGGGGAAGATGTCTTCCGGCGACCGCACCGCCATCCAGGCCAGGATCCACGCCGCTCCGTCCGTGGCGGATGCCGCCCGGGGCGCCGGCCTTGTCATCGAGGCGGTGATCGAGCGGGCGGAGATCAAGCTCGATGTCCTGCGCCAAGCAGCCGGGGCGGCCGCCGATGAGGCGCTGCTGGCCTCCAACACCTCCTCGCTGTCCATCGGCCGGCTCGCCGCCGGCCTGCCCCACCCCGAGCGGTTTCTGGGCCTGCACTTCTTCAACCCGGTGCACCTGATGCGGCTGGTCGAGATCGTCACGCACGACGGCCTGTCGGCCGGGGCGCTGGCCGACGCCCGCGCCGTAGTATCGCGCCTGGGGAAGGAAGCCGTGGTGGTGCGGGACTCGCCCGGCTTCGCCTCCAGCCGGCTGGGGGTCGTGCTCGGCCTCGAGGCCATGCGCATGCTGGAGCAGGGCGTGGCCGAGGCGGCCGACATCGACCGGGCGATGGCGTTGGGCTATAATCACCCCATGGGGCCGCTTCGCCTGACCGATCTGGTGGGGCTGGATGTGCGGCTCCGCATCGCCGAGCACCTGCACGAGACCCTGGGAGGCGCGCAGTACGAGCCTCCCGCTATCCTGCGGCACCTCGTGGCCGGTGGCCATCTGGGCAAGAAGACCGGCCGCGGCTTCTACGAGTGGACCTGACCATGACTGAGCCAGAACTGGTGCTGACCGAACGCCAGGGAGCGGTGGCCCTGGTGACCATCAACCGCCCCGACAAGCGCAACGCCCTGAACGGCGCGACCCGCTGCCAGCTGCTGGGGGTGCTCGACCAGCTGCGGGCCGATCAGTCCGTCCGGGTGGTAGTGCTGACCGGCGCGGGCGAGAAGGCCTTCGTCGCCGGGGCCGATATCGGCGAGTTCGAGGGGCGCACCGCGGTAGATCAGTTCCGGGTCATGCGCGCGCCCACCATCTTCGACGCGGTGGAACAGTTCCCCAAGCCGGTCATCGCCATGCTGAACGGCTTCACCCTGGGCGGCGGCTGCGAGCTGGCCATGGCCTGCGATATCCGGGTTGCGGCGGATACCGCGAAGCTGGGACAGCCGGAGGTCAACCTGGGCATCATTCCCGGCGGGGGCGGCACCCAGCGACTGCCCCGGCTGGTGGGCCCCGGGCGAGCCTACCGGCTGCTCTTCACCGGCGAGCTGATCGACGCGGCGGAGGCGCTGCGTATCGGCCTGGTGGACGAAGTCGTGCCGGCCGCCGGACTGCGGGAGCATGTCATGAGGCTGGCGACGAGCATCGCGGAGAAGAGTCCGGTGGCGCTGCAACTCATCAAGGAGGCCGTCCGCGCGTCGCTGCGGACCTCGCTGGACGAGGGACTGCGGCAGGAGACCACCCTGTTCGGCGTGGCCTTCGCCAGCGAGGACAAGGCGGAAGGGGTGAAGGCGTTCCTGGAAAAGCGGAAAGCGGAGTTCCCGGGAAGGTGAGCAGTCAGCGGTGAACGGTGAGCGGGCCCGCGCCCAGGCTTTCCGATGCGAGCCCGCTTACCGCTTACCGCTTACCGTTTACCGCCTACCATAAGGACCCCATGACACCGATCCCGCCCGTCACCGACCTCCACATCCATATCCAGCCGTGGCGGCAGCTCAAGCCGGCCGTGATGGCGGCAATGCGGCGAGGCAAAGAGGATCATTGGGAGCGGCTGATCGCCCTGATGGAAGATCCGCGCCTGCTGCTCCAGGTGATGGACGAGGCCGGGATCTGGCGAGTGGGGCTCATCAATTACCCCAGTCCCGACCTCATGGGATTCGACGACTCCACCAATGATTTCGCGGTGGAGTACGCCTCGAAGGCGCCGGAGCGGATGCTGCCCTTCGGCGGCGTGCACGCGCGCTTCACGACCGACCCCGAGGGCGACGTGGACCGGCTGGCCGACCTGGGCATCCGCTGCCTCAAGATCCACCCACCCCACCAGCTGTATCCCGCGAACGCCTACACCGAGGGCCTCGACGCGCTGGGCCGCATCTACCGCCGCTGTGAGGACCGTGGGCTGCCGGTCATGATTCACACCGGCACCAGCATCTTCCCCGGCGCGCGCTCCAAGTGGGGCAACCCGCTCGAGCTGGACGACGTGGCGATCGATTTCCCCGATCTGACTATCCTGATGGCGCATGGCGGGCGCCCTTTCTGGATGGAGGAGGCGTTCTTCATCCTGCGGCGCCATCCGAACGTGTTCCTCGAAGTTTCCGGCATCCCGCCGGCGAGACTGCTGGACTATTTTCCCCGTCTGGCCGAAATCAGCCACAAGACGCTCTGGGGCACCGACTGGCCCAGTCCCGGCGTGCGGGACATGGGGACCAATCTGCGGCAATTCCGTGGCCTGGAACTGCCGGCGGCCATCGAGCGGCAGATCACTTCGGAGAACAGTCTCCGGCTTTTCCCCTAGCTCCATTCCAGATCAGAGATCGCCATGTCACGCAGCCTCTTGTCCTTGCTCCTGCTGGCGTCGGTCGCCGGCTGCGCCCCGCCGTCGGGACCGGGGCCGGCCCCGGCGATGGCCGCCGCGGCCGAGTCGACCAGTGTCGACCGCCCCCAGTATCCGTCCACCTACCACCGGCACGCCTTCCAGCCGGTCCTGATCCGGGACGCCAGCATCCTTACCGCGGCGGGGGCCGAGCTGCACCAGGCCTCGATTCTCTTTGCCGACGGACGGGTGGTGGCCGTGGCCGACTCGGCGCTCACCGCGCCGGCCGGCGCCCTGGTGATCGACGGCAGCGGCAAGTGGGTGACGCCCGGCATCATCGACGACCACAGCCACATCGGCGTCTACGCGGCGCCGGGAACCTTCGCCGAGAGCGACGGCAACGAGGCCACCAACCCGGTGACGGCGAATGTCTGGGCGGAACACTCCTTCTGGCCGCAGGATCCGCAGATCCCGCTGGCGATCGCCGGCGGCATTACCGTCATTCAGGCGCTGCCGGGTTCGGCCAACCTGATCGGCGGCCGCTCCGCGACGCTCCGGCTCATTCCCGCCCGCACCGTCCAGGAGATGAAATATCCCGGGGCTCCCTACGGCCTGAAGATGGCCTGCGGGGAAAACCCCAAGCGGGTCTACGGCGATCGGGGCGGCCCCTCGACCCGCATGGGCAACATGGCGGGCTATCGCGCGGCGTTCATCGAGGCCGAGCAATACCGCCGGCGGTGGGATGAATGGAATGCGGATCACAAGGGCGACCCGCCGGCCCGCGACCTCAAGCTGGAGACGCTGGCCGAAGTGCTGCGGGGACACATGCTGGTGCATAACCACTGCTACCGGGCCGACGAAATGGCCCAGATGATCGATCTTTCCCACGAGTTCGGGTTCAGGATCCGTTCGTTCCACCACGCGGTGGAGGCGTACAAGATCGCCGATCTGCTGGCGAAGGAAGGTGTCGCCAGCTCGGTGTGGGCCGACTGGTGGGGCTTCAAGATGGAGGCATTCGACGGTATTCCGGAGAACGCGGCACTGCTGCAGAAGGCGGGGGCCCGCGTGATCATCCATTCCGACGACCCCGACGGGATTCAGCGGCTGAACCAGGAGGCCGCCAAGGCCATGTATGCCGGGAACCAGGCGGGCATCCCGGTGACGCGGGAGCAGGCGATCCGCTGGATTACGATCAACCCGGCCTGGGCGCTGGGCATCGACAGTACCACCGGGTCGCTCGAGGCAGGCAAGGAAGCCGATGTCGTCCTCTGGTCGGGCGACCCCTTCTCCATCTACACCCGGGCGGACAAGGTGTTCAACGACGGCTGGCTGGTCTACGACCGCGAGGACCCGGCCCGCCGCCCGGAGACCGATTTCAACCTGGGAACCGCCGAACCGGGGGTGGGACGATGAGGACGGCAAGACGGCAGGACGGCCCTAAAGGACTTCTTCGCGGCCTCTCCATTGGAGGGCCGCTCGGTCGCAGGGCGGCAGGACTCGCCGCTCTCGCGCTCTTCGGCCTGGTGGCAACTCCCCTCCGGGCGCAGACCATCGCGATCACGGGCGGAACGGTCTACCCGGTATCCGGGCCGAAGATCGAGCAGGGAACGGTGCTGATTCAGGACGGGAAGATCGTCGCGGTAGGAACCGGACTCGCCATTCCGGCGGGCGCCACCCGGATCGACGCCACCGGCAAGTGGGTGACGCCCGGACTCATCGATGCGGCGAGCGATCTTGGATTGCGCGACGTGGGCTCGGTCCCCGGCACCAACGAAGCCCGGGAAACCGGCGACATCAACGCGGCCTTCAATGTGGCCGAAGGGATCGATCCGGCGTCCGTCCCGATCCCGGTGGCCCGGATCGCGGGGGTCACCTCGGCGCTGTCGCTGCCGAGGGGCGGGCTGATCGCCGGCCAGGCGGCGTTCATCGATCTCGACGGTGAACGTATCGAGGACCTGGTGGCCCGGTCGCCCGTCGCCATGGTTATCGACCTGAGCGAGAACAGCAAGGAGGCCGGAGGCGGCAGCCGGGCCGGCGTGCTGGAGCGGCTACGGCATGTGTTCGATGATGCCCGCGAATACCAGCGGCGCAAGCCGGACTTCCGGAAGCGACAGATGCAGGACCTGGCCGCCCCCGCGGCCGATCTCGAAGCGCTGAGCCAGGTGCTGGCGGGCTCCCTGCCGGTCTACGCGCTTGCCAACCGGCGCAGCGACATCGAGAACAGTCTGCGGATCGCCCGGGAATACGGCCTCCGCCTGGTCATCCTGGGCGGCACGGAGGCGTGGCAGGTCGCGCCGGAGCTGGCGGCCGCGCACGTGCCGGTCGCCGTCTATCCGCTCACCGACATTCCCTCGTTCGACGGGCTCGGGGCCCGCCTGGACAACGCGGCGCTGCTCCGCAAGGCCGGTGTCCCGGTCATGGTGGTGGAGAACGAAGAGGGCGGGCCGCGCGATCTCCGCTTCGCCGCCGGGCATGCCGTGCGGGACGGCCTGCCGTGGGAGGATGCGCTGCGCGCCGTCACGCTGGCCCCGGCGCTGGCCTTCGGCCTCAGCGGCTATGGATCGCTGGAGAAGGGCAAGGTGGCGAACCTGGTGGTCTGGAGCGGCGATCCGTTCGAATTCGACACCGCGCCGGAGCACGTCCTGATCCGGGGGCGGGAGATTCCCCTGGTGAGCCGGCAGACCGAACTGCGGGAGCGCTATCGGACACTGCCGCCGAACTACTAGGGGATCGGGAGCCAGGAGTCAGGAATCAGGGGACAGGTACCCCCTGGTTCCTGATTCCTGATCCCTCAGCTGGGAGATCCTTCCTCCGCACCCGGCGGCGGCTCGGGAGCGGCACCGGCGCCGGCCGGCACCGGCTCCTCCTCCACCACCGCCTCGGCCTTCACGCTCCGCATCTGGTGTTCCACCTTGTCGATGGCGGCTTCGATATCATCCAGCCGGAGCAGCAGGGCGTCGATCCGTGCCGGTTCCACCTCCCCGCCCCGCTCCCGCTTGTAGATGAGGCGGCCCAGATCCCCCGCGGCATTGTCGCGCTGGCGGCGCAGCCGCAGCAGCTCCAGTTGAAGCCTGCCCTCGTCCAGCGCGGCCTGCGCCCGCCGGCCCATCTGTTCCAGCTCACGGTTGAGGCGTTCCAGAATCGTTCCCATGATCTCCCCTCCGAGTCGTCGGTCGCCTGTCGCCAGAGTCCGGCGAGCGGCACTGGTCACGACGGCCGGGCTGCGCCAGATGTTTCATCCTGCAATATGCAGGGAGCCTGCTGAGGGGCCAAGGGGGGACGGCCGAACCGGCAACAAGAACGGGACGCCGAAAGGCGTCCCGGGGGAGCTGGACTGATGCCGCGAAATCAGGCGGTGGCCGCAGCCTCGGGCGGGTAGACCGACACCTGCTTCCGGTTCTTGTCACGATATTCAAACTTCACGACGCCGTCGACGGTGGAAAACAGTGTGTCGTCGGAGCCGCGGAGCACGTTGCGGCCGGGGTGGAACCTGGTCCCCCGCTGGCGGACCAGGATCATGCCGGCGCGGACCCGTTCGCCGCCGAACTTCTTGACGCCAAGATATTTCGGATTGGCGGTCCGCCCGTTGCGGCTGGAGCCGACGCCCTTCTTATGAGCCATGGTTCCTCACCCTGCCCGGATATCGGTGATCCGGACTTCCGTAAAGCGCTGGCGATGGCCGGTCTTCCGGCGGTAGTTCTTCCGGCGCTTGAACTTGAAAACGTAGATCTTCTTTTCCTTGCCCTCGCCCAGGACTTCGGCCTCTACGGCGGCGCCCTTCACCAGGGGCGACCCGGCCTGGATGGTGTCGCCGTCGGCGGAGAGCAGGACTTCATCGAAGGTGACCTTGGCGCCGGGTTCCTCATGCATGAGAGGAAGCCGGAGCACCTGCCCCTTTTCCGCACGAAACTGTTTGCCGAGGGCGCGAAAGATCGCGTACATGATCCACACCTTCCCAAGTGGCCGGAATAGAGCCCGTAAGCTTAGACGAGCGGGACGGTTACGTCAAGTACCCGTAATGAGGGACGGGGGGCCAGGGACCAGGAATCGGGAATCAGGGCCCCACCACTCCCAACGGGGCTGGGGCTGGGGGCCTGGTCCCTGGTCCCTGATCCCTGCTCAAGCCACCGCGTACAGGTCCGTCACATCCCGCCCTGCGGGCCGGCTCATGAGCCGGAACTCGTCCAGCCGCATCATGGGATCGTCCCGGAATTCGATCTGCAGGCCCGTCTGGCGAGCCAGGGCCTGCATGAGCTTGGGCTCGTGCTCCAGGAGGTAGAGGGCCACCTCGGGGTGCAGCCGCACCGCCAGATGCCGCTCCTTGCGGTCCCTCCCCGCCCGCCGGAGGGAGCGTTCCAGCCGGCGCGCCACCACTTCCGGCTTGAAGACCCGTCCGGTGCCCGAGCAGGTGGGGCATTCGGTGGTCAGGGAGTGCCAGAGGCTGGGGCGCACCCGCTGCCGGGTCATCTCGATGAGGCCCAGCTCGCTCACCGCGAAGGCCTTGGTCCGGGCCCGGTCGCGCCCCAGGTGGGTCCGCAGCTCCTGGAGGACCTTCTCCCGGTTGCCCCGCGATTCCATGTCAATGAAGTCGCAGACCACGATCCCGCCGATATCGCGGAGGCGGATCTGGCGGGCGATCTCGCGGGCGGCCTCGAGGTTGGTCCGGAGAATGGTCTTTTCGGGGTCCTTCTTGCCGGTATAGCGCCCGGTGTTGACGTCGATGGACACCAGAGCTTCGGTAGGCTGGATGATGATGGAGCCTCCGGTGGGAAGCTCGCACCGGGCCTTGAAGAGGTCGCGGATTTCGTTTTCGATATCGAACTTCTCGAAGAGGGGCGGATCGTCCTGGTAGAGGTTCACCCGCTCGAGCAGCTCGGGATCGACCTGCTTCAGGTACTGCGCGACCTCATGGTGGATCTCCTTGGTGTCCACGTGCAAGGCGTCCACCTTGGCGCTGAAGACATCGCGGATGAGGCCCCGGGTAAGGCTGGTCTCGCGGTTCACCAGTGCCGGGGCGCGCACGAAGCGCTCCTTCTTGACGATCTTCTTCCACAGGCTGAGCAGCGAGTCGATTTCGCGGCGGAAATGCTCCTCCGTGACCCCTTCGGCGACCGTGCGGACAATGACACCGCCCGAGTCCTTCGGCAGCAGCCCGGCGACCATCTCGCGGAGGCGGGCGCGCTGTTCCCGGCTGTCGATCTTGCGGCTCACCCCTACGCGGGAAGCGTAGGGCATGTAGACCAGGAAGCGCCCGGGGAGGGAGATCTGCGCGGTAACCCGGGAGCCCTTGGTACTGATGGGCTCTTTGGTCACCTGGACCAGGAGGGTCTGGCCTTTCTTGAGGATTTCCTGGATGTTGGGCAGCGCCCGGCGGTTTCCGGGCTCACGCAGCCGCCCGGCGCTACTCCCGCCCCCGCCGTTCCTGCCCCGGCGGCGGCGGTCGCGCCCGCGGCCCTTCTCCTCCGCGGCGGCCGGCTCCGGGTCGGTCTGCTCCGCGGCCTCCTGCGCCTCGGCCGCATCGTCTTCATCCCCGGGTTCTTCCAGCGGCTCCTCGTCTTCCTCCGGCTCCAGCAAATCGGAGGCATGGAGGAAGGCGCTCTTCTCGAGGCCTATGTCAACAAACGCCGCCTGAATACCGGGGAGGACCGCTTCCACCCGTCCCTTGTAGATGTCGCCGACGCGGCGACGGTGATCCGGGCGGTCGATGAGCAATTCGACGAGGCGATCGTCCTCGAGGATGGCCACTCGCGTCTCGCGCTGGCCTCCATTGATGAGAATCTCGCGCTTCAAGCTGAACACCCTCGGCCAGCCATGCCTGGCGGGCCCCGTAAACGTAGGGCGAACGGAGTTCCCCGGCGGGGAGACCGTATCGCGCAACTCGGACCGGAGCCCGCCACCCGGACCGTCCTCGCTGGACGGGGACCGCGTGACCGGCAGCCGGCACACTGGTAAGCAGCCCGGCCCCGATCAGACCGGCCTGGCAGGACATCATCCGTACCTCGATGGCGCCGCCCGAAGGTCCGCGGTTCCCGGGGAACCGGTGCAACCGGGCAGGTTCAGCTCTCCCCGGACCGCCGCGGCGTGACGCCGCCCGGGAGGAGTGCAGCATGGGGTACACGGCCGCAACCCAATGCCCCAGGCCATCTTGCAGACGATGGCGCAGGCGTTGGATGAGCAGGCGAAAACCGGAACGTGGCGTGACTGCGACCGGTAACATGGGCCTAAATTTATGCAATAGCTTGACTTAGAGCAACGGTCCGGGGAAAAGAGAATGGGGAAAGGGAAGCGGCGGAGAATGCTCCCGCCTTCCCATTTCCCCATTCCCTTTGTCCGTTCCTCCGTTCGCCCGTTCTCAGGCGCTCTGGCGCGCCAAGTCCCCCAGGATCTCCCGGGCAATGACGATCCGCTGGATTTCGCTGGTTCCTTCGCCGATCTCGCAGACCTTGGCGTCGCGCATCATGCGCTCCACCGGATAGTCGGTGGTATAGCCATAGCCGCCGAAGACCTGGACCGCCGCGGTGGTGACGCGCATGGCGAGCTCGCTGCAGTAGAGCTTGGCCATGGCCGCCTCTTTCTTGAAGGACCTGCCGTTCTGCTTGAGCCAGGCGGCCTGGTAGAGGAGGTGCGTGCCGGCCTCGATTTCGGTGGCCATGTCGGCCAGCTTGAACGAGACGCCCTGAAAGGAGCCGATGGGCTGGCCGAACTGTTTGCGCACGCCGGCATATTCGCGGGCCTGGTCGTAGGCGCCCTCGGCAATGCCCAGGGATACCGCGGCGATCCCGATCCGGCCGGCGTCCAGCGTCTTGAGGAAGTTGACGAACCCCTGCCCCATTTCCCCCAGGACATTTTCCCTGGGCACCACGGCATCCTCGAAGATCAGCTCGCGGGTATCGCTCGCGCGCCAGCCCATCTTCTCCTCTTTTTTCCCGGCCCGGACGCCGGCCACCTTGGGCAGATCCCCGGCGTGGCCAATGCCCAGCTCCCGGCAGCGGGCCAGATCCACCGTGTCCTTGGTGACGATGAAGCTGGTGATCCCCTTGTTGCCCTTGCCGGGGGCGGTCCGGGCCGTGGCCGAGAAAATCTCTCCGACCCCGGCATGGGTGATGAAGACCTTGGTGCCGTTGAGCAGGAAGTGATCGCCCTTGTCTATGGCCGTGGTCGCGGTGCCTCCGGCATCGCTTCCTGCCCCGGGCTCGGTCAGGCCGAAGCCACCCAGCACCTGGCCCGAGGCCAGCAGCGGCACGTAACGGCGCCGCTGCTCGTCGGTTCCGAACTCGACGATCGGGGACGTCCCGAGATTGGTATGGGCGCTCACGGTGAGCGCATGGCTGGCGTCCACCTTGGCCAGCTCATGGAGCGTGATGTAATAGCTCAGCTGGTCCATCCCCGCCCCACCCAGCTCCTCGCTCCAGGGAATCCCGAGGAGCCCCAGCTCGCCCATCTTCTTGACGTTTTCCCAGGGGAACTCGGAGTCGCGATCGAGCTCGCGGGCGACGGGAGCAATTTCCTGCCGGGCGAATTCCCGGACCATTTCGCGCACCTGCTGGTGCTGCTCACCAAAATAGAGCGCGTCGTCCATGCGCGATCTTCCTTGCAGGATGAGAGTTCAGAGCGGCCGGGAGCAATATAACAGCGGACCCGGAGAAGACAGGCCGGGCGGAACGGAAGAAGGACGATCCATCTCCCGTCCATCTCCCGTCTTTCTCCCGTCTTTCTCCCGTCTTACATTGCCCTCCATGCGTTTACTCCGTCCGGCCATCCTGCTGGCTGCCGCCGTCGTGATTGCCGCCTGCAGCGACAGCACCGGCCCCGCACCGGGGCCGGGGCCGCTGCATCTGGTCCTGGCGCCGGTCGACAGCGGTTACGACTTCTCCATCTATGTCACCTCGCCGCCGGGCGATACCAGCCGGCTTGTGGTAGTGCAGCGCGGCGGCCGCATTCTGCTGCGCAAGAACGGGGTGCGCCAGGACTCCGCATTCCTGAACCTGACCGGCGAGACGTCCCCCGCCACGGGCGAGTACGGCAGCTACAGCCTCGCCTTTCATCCGGCGTATGCCAGCAACCGGCGGCTCTTCGTCTATTACGTCGGGGCGAACGGGAACGGCCGGCTTTCGGAGTTTACCGCCACGCCGGACTTCGATCATGCCGATCTCAATTCCGAGCAGGTGATCCTCGAGCTGCCGCAGGACCCGCGGGCCGTACTCTACGGCGGCCTCGTCGCCTTCGGCCCCGACGGCGATCTCTACCTGGCCTTCGGCGACACCCTGGAGGGGCGGAATACGGACACGCTGCCGAGCAGCCCCGCCCAGGACAGCACCTCGCTGCACGGCAAGATGATCCGGATCGACGTCGATCATGGCGCGCCCTACACGGTTCCGACCGACAACCCGTTCGTGAACCGGGCGGGGTGGCGCCCCGAGATCTACGCCCTCGGCTTCCGCAATCCCTGGCGCTGGAGCTTCGACCGCGGCAGCGGCGATATCTATATCGCCGACGTGGGTGAGGACCGGCTGGAGGAAATCGATCGTATTCCGGCGGGCACCGCAGGGCAGAACTTCGGCTGGCCCCGAATGGAAGCGACGCTCTGCAACCGCCCGCTGTCCGGCTGCGACATGACGGGACTGACGCTGCCGCTGTTCGAATACCCGCACGGTCCGGCCTGTGCCATCACGGGCGGGTATGTGTATCGGGGCGGCGCCATTCCCGCGCTCCAGGGTACCTACTTCTACGGCGATTACTGCTCCGGCTGGGCGCGTAGCATCCGGATAGTGAACGGGCAGGCGGTGGGCGCCTATCCGCCACTGCAGGCGCCGCTCATCAATGACAACGTGGTGTCGTTCGGGGAAGACGCCGCGGGCGAGGTGTACGTGGTGATGGCGTCGGGGCGGATTTACCGGATCGAAGAGGACTAGCAACAGGACGGGAATAGGACGGGAACAGGACGGGAACAGGACGGGAACAGGACGGGAACAGGACCGAGGGTGAACGGAAACGGCAGCCGGGAAGGCTAGTCCTTTCCCGTCTTATTTCCGTCTTATTCCCGTCTTCTTCCCGTCTTCTTCCCGTCTTCTTCCCGTCTTAGTCCATCCTTCTCTCCGTCTCCTAGCGCTGCGCAGCGTGGTACTTCTCCAGCAGCACCTTCACCGAATCCAGCGGTACCGGCCGGACCGTGTGCCCGTTGGCGGTGACGGCCGTCGCCATGAAGAGCGAATTGTAGATCGCCTCTTCGGTCGCCTCGACTACCGCCTGGAAGAGCGGCGACATCTCATCGTTGGTCAGCTCGCGTGAGGCGGGACGCCGCTCGTCGTACTTCCGCCGCACCTCGGGCGAGGCGGAGAAGGCGATAACGTAGTCGCCCGACCCGTTCGAGGCCGAGGAACCGGTGCGGGCAAGCCCCATGATGGCGCGTGCGGCCAGCCGTCCCAGGTTGCGGTCCAGGATGGGGGCATCGGTGGCGACCACGATCATGATGGATCCGTCGCCCTTCTCGGGTGCGACGGCCCGCTGAAAGGCATAGCGTCCCAGCTCCTTACCCACGGGGACGCCCAGCACCTGGAGCACGCCCCCGAAGTTGGTCTGCACCAGCACGCCGACGGTCCAGCCCCCGAGGGCCGCCGGCAGCACCCGGGACGACGTGCCGATCCCTCCCTTCCAGCCGAAGGCGACCGTGCCGACACCGGCGCCGACGGTGCCTTCCTGCACCGGCCCGCTGGTAGCGGCGGTGAGGGCCTGGCGCACCTGGGCGGCGGTAATGGGGCGGGACCGGATGATGTTCAGGTAGCCGTCGTTGGTTTCACCCACCACGGGATTGATCGACCGGACATCCTCCATTCCCGGCTGGTCCAGCATCCAGCCGACCAGGGCGTCGGCGGCCTTCCAGACGCACAGGGTACAGGTGAGGAGGATCGGCGTCTCCAGCTCGCCCAGCTCGCCCACCTGCGTCACCCCCAGGAGCTTGCCGAAGCCGTTCCCGACATGCAGGGCCGCGGGGGCGCGCTCGGCAAACATGTTGCCGCCATGCGGCAGAATGGCGGTGATACCGGTGCGGACCGAATCGCCCTCGACGACGCTCACCTGCCCCACCAGGACGCCGCGCACATCGGTGATCGCGTTCCAGCGGCCGGGCGTGAAGATCCCCGGCGCGACTCCCAGCTCGCGCGCACGCGCGGGGTGTTGCTGGGCGGTGAGAACGGCAGGGACGGCGAGGAGGAGAGCGGCGGCGGCACGGAAGGGGGAATGTCGTGTCATGGCGTCCTGGGACGTACCTTGGTGCCCATGGTCTCGGGGTCGACCCGGATTTCGACGGCACCGCTGTAGGAATCCACCTTCTGCTCCAGATTCCGGAAAATCGCGAAGCGGCCCTGGGTATCGCTCACCCGGATGGAGGTGTCGTCGAGCAGTTGATAGTAGCCGATGGACTGACGGGTAGCACCGGGTGGAACGAGGCAGTAGCAACCCTCCAGCCGGCTGTTGGGATTGACGCTGACGCGGATCGGCCGGTCGGTCAGGTTGGTGATAAGCGGCGAGAAGTACCGGTTGCCGGTGGCGAGATCCCAGCTGTCGATATCGCGGGTGATTTTCCGGCGCACCAGCTCCATGAACGTCGCGCCATCCACCCGGATGATCCCGTCCATGCTGACCCCCACCTCGCCCTGATCGTCGAGCTTGGGACGCAGCACCGACCACTGGAGCAACGCCTTTCCACCTTCCGGCATGGGCTGGGCGAATCTCCCACCCGGAGGAATGACCTTCTCCTCGCCGCTTTCGCTCAGGAACCGGACCGGGAGCGTCAGCCGGTTGGCAATCGCGAGCGACAGCTGGACCCGGGTGAAATAGGCGATGGTCCCGAACAGGGCCGCCAGCACCAGGACCCACCCGGCGAGCTGGCGCCAGCTCCAGCTGCGCAGCCCTTCGAGGTCCGAGCGGCGCCGCCCGGGGCCCCGGGGGACGGCGCGATCTTCCGAGCGGCGCCCCCGGCGGCGGGGCGCCGCTGCCTCCTCCGAACGCTGATGCACCACTTCCGGCAGCACCGGCGCGGCACCCGGTGCCGGCGATTCGCCCGTCTGATGCGCCGGGATGATGGCGGTCGGGTCGTCGTGCCGGATCCGCTCCCGGGCCGCATCGTCGCCGGCGCCGGGCGGGCGGGCGCCGGTCCGCATGCCGCGCCGGAGATCTTCCGCCATCTCCGCCGCCGACTGGTAGCGGTCGTCCGCCCGCTTGGCCAGGGCCTTGACGACGACATCGGAGAACCACTCCGGGATATTCTGGTTGAGCAGCGCCGGGATCGGAATGGCCTGGCTGATGTGCCGGCCGATCACCTCCTGCGAGGTGTCGCCGGCATACGGCGGCACGCCGGTCACCGCGTGGAACAGGACGCCGCCCACCGCGTAGAGGTCACTGCGGTGATCCACGTGATCGTGCCCCAGCGCCTGCTCGGGACTCATATAGGTGGGCGTGCCCACCACAAATCCCGACTGCGTGGTGCTGGGAGAATCGTCCATCCGCTTGGCGATCCCGAAATCCACCAGCAGCGGGCGGCCGGTTTCGTCTTCGATGAGAATATTGGCCGGCTTGATGTCGCGGTGGATCATGCCCTTCTGGTGAGCGTGCTCCAGCGCTTCGAGAATGCTCCGTCCGATGAGCGCTGCGCGCTCGGCGGGCAGCGGGCCTTCCTCGGCCAGGATCTCCGCCAGGGTGCGCCCTTCGATGAAGGGCATGGCGTAATAGACCAGGCCCTCGCGCTCGCCGACGAAGTGAATAGGCAGAATGTTGGGATGACTCAGCCGCGCCAGCGCCCGGGCTTCTTCCTCGAACCGCTGCAACATCCCCTGCGTCCACGCGATGTCCTCGCGCAGGACCTTGACGGCCAGGCGGCGGTGCAGTTGGTGGTCGCGGACCTCATAGACCTCCGCGAACCCGCCGCGGCCGACCAGGCGCACGACTTCGAACTTCGCGCCCAGGCCGCGGCTCAGCCGTTCCAGAGATTGGGGATCCGCTACGAGTCGTTCCTCAGGCACAATCAGGCTGTCGCAATAGGGGCATATCAGAACCAGGCCGGACGGTACTCCGGCGAATCGGGCGCCACATTGAACCGGACCGCGCTATCCCGCAGGTCAGATATCCTGATTTCACCCTGAGCTGGCCAGCCGATGCTGGTGGCCACTCAATCTACCCGCGCGGGAATCGACAAGACAGGGGGCCCCGGAGGAGCCGTAGGGATATGGGAGGACACGGCTTAGGCATGGCGTCCCGGACAGCGGTCACATCCGCCGCACCGGCCGGCGGCTTCGCCGAAGTACCGCAGCAGCAGACGGCGCCGACAGGACCGTCCGGAGGCGTACTGTTCCATGACCCGGAGCCGCCGCCTGGCGGCCCGTTGCCGCCGCCGGACGGCGGCCCAGCCCCGGGCATCGGGATCCAGGTCCAGCTCCCGCCGGAGGCGGTGCGCGCTGGCCTTGACGGCCTCCGGCACCCCCGGCAGGGCGGGATCGGCCCAGAGCCGCCGTAGCAGCCGGCGGGGCGGAAAGGTTACCGCGAGCTGCCGCCGTTGCAGCCGCCCATCGCCCCGGCGATGGAGCAGGATACACTCCGCCGGCCGTCCGTCGCGGCCGGCCCGCCCCGCTTCCTGGTAATACGCCTCGGGAGAGGGCGGCAGCATCCAGTGAATCACCGAACGGACCCGGGGCTGGTCGATGCCCATGCCGAACGCGCTGGTAGCAACCACCACCGCGGTGCGGCCGGAGAGAAAGCGCTCCAGGATCTCCCGCCGGCGCCCTGCCTCCTGCCCCGCATGGTAGGCCTCGCCCGAAAAGCCCCACTCGCGGAGCTGCCGGGCCAGCCTGGTGGCGATGGCGCGGGTGGGCGCGTACACGATGCTCATGTCCCGGGCCCGACGCAGCGCCACTATCAGGGTGGGCCATCGTTCGTCCTCACGCCGCAGCCGGGATACGCCAAACCAGAGGTTGGGACGGTCGAATGACCCCAGGTGCAGATCGCAGGCACCGAGCCCGAGCGAAGCGGTGATATCGCGCCGCACATCCGGAGTGGCCGTTCCGGTCAGGGCAGCGGTCAGCGGGTTGCCCAGCAGATAGCGCGCCCGGCGCAAACGCCGGTAATGAGGACGGAAGTCGTGCCCCCATTCGGAGATGCAGTGGGCCTCGTCCACGGCCAGCAGGGCCGGCCTGATGCCCGCCTCACGGAGCCGCGGCGCGAGCGATTCCAGCCGCTCCGGCGACAAATACAGGAGCCGGAGCGCGCCGGAATGCAGACGTTGCAGGGTGGCGGCCCGCTCCGCCATCGTCTGCTGGCTGGTCAGACTGGCGGCGGCGATGCCGCGGGCGGTAAGGGTGGCAACCTGATCCTGCATGAGCGATAACAGGGGGGAGACCACCAGGCAGAACCCGTCCATCACCAGGGCGGGAACCTGGTAACAGATGGACTTCCCGCCGCCGGTGGGGAGCACCGCCAGGCAATGCCGCCCGGCCAGCAGCGACTGTACCACCCGTCGCTGCAGGGGGCGGAAGCCGGCGTGGCCGAACCGGGCGGCCAGCAGGTGGTTTGCCAGCCGCAGCCGCTCGCCCAGGGTCGCGATCATGGCACAGCATACCGCACCGGACGACGGGAGCCGGTATCATACGAACGTGAGACGAGCCGACAGCATGCGGGCGCCAGCGCCGAGCGCAGCGCCATGAGCGGTGCGACGGCCTACGATGCCGTGGTGGTCGGCACCGGTCCAAACGGCTTGGCCGCGGGAATCCGCCTCTGCCAGACCGGGCGGCGGGTCCTCGCCATGGAAGCGGCAACCACCATCGGAGGGGGCACCCGGACCGCGGCACTGACGCTGCCCGGCTTCCGCCACGACGTGTGCTCCGCCATCCATCCACTGGGAATCGCCTCTCCCTTCTTCCGTTCGCTCCCGCTGAGGGAGTATGGCCTCGAGTGGATCCATCCGGACCTGCCGCTGGCCCATCCGTTCGACGACGGCACCGCAGCGATCCTGGATCGGTCGCTCGACGCTACGGCCAGGGCCCTGGGAGATGATGGCCCCGCCTGGCGGCGGCTGCTGGGACCGACGGTCCGGCACTGGGACCAGCTGCTTCCCGGCCTGCTGGGCCCGGCGCGAATCCCCCGGCACCCCCTGGCCCTGCTCCGGTTCGGGGTCACGGCCCTGCGATCGGCGTCCGCCCTGGCGCAGCGTTTCCCCGGTACCCGCGGCGGCGCTCTCTTCTCGGGGCTGGCCGGGCACTCGATGCTGCCGCTCGAGCACCCCGGCAGCGGGGCCTTCGGCCTGGTGCTGGGCGCATCGGGCCACACGGTGGGCTGGCCCTTTCCACGGGGCGGAACGCAGGCCCTTGCCGAAGCGCTGGCGGCGCACTTCCGGCGGCTGGGCGGCAGCATCGAGACCGGGCACCGCGTCGGTTCGCTGGCGGAGCTCCCATCCGCTCCGATCGTGCTTCTGGACATTGCGCCACGTCAGTTCCTCGAACTGGCCGGCGCCCGGCTGCCCGCAGCCTATGCCAGGCTTCTGGAGCGGTATCGCTACGGTCCCGGCGTGTACAAGCTGGACCTGGCCCTCTCCGGCCCGGTGCCCTGGCGCGCGTCCGAATGCCGGCGCGCCGGCACGGTGCACCTGGGCGGCAGCGCGGAGGAGATCGCCCGGAGCGAGCGCGAGGTCTGGTGGGGAGGCCCGCCGGAGCGGCCGTTCGTGCTGGTGGCGCAGCCTTCGCTGTTCGACTCGACCCGCGCCCCGGCCGGGCGGCATACGCTGTGGGCGTATTGCCATGTCCCCTCCGGCTCGACCGCCGATATGAGCGGGCGGATAGAGGCGCAGATCGAGCGCTTTGCCCCCGGGTTTCGCAACCTGATCCTGGGCCGTCATGGAATGACGGCGGCCGCCATGGAGCAGTACAATCCGAACTACGTGGGTGGTGACATCAACGGCGGCGTGCAGGACCTGCGGCAGCTCTGGACCCGGCCGGTGCCTTCCCTGCGGCCGTACCATACCCCGATCCAGGGTGTCTATCTCTGTTCCAGCAGCACTCCACCCGGCGGCGGCGTGCACGGCATGTGTGGCTACTGGGCGGCGGAGGCGGCGCTGGGGAGCATGGGCCGCCATGCGTGACCTGTTCACCGCCTGTCTCCAGGCGACGGCACCCGAGCCGCGGGCAGTCAGTCTAAGGGGGCGGGGGGGAGAGAGGAGTGGGTGCTGGTACAAATGAGATCGGCTCGCCTGCCTGGCAGGATAAGATGCTCCGAACATATGTTCCTGACGCCCCGGGCCAGTAGATCTCGAACCCGGTACTCGAACCTAGCGGCCGCCACCGGGTGCTACACTGGCGACGAGGCCCCGTTTCGTCAGGCCCGGCTGGCCCCCCATGCTGCCTCGTGTGCTTCGTGTCGCATTCCGGCACAAGGTGAACCGAACGGGACACGGGGCTATCCCCCAGGTTATCCACCGTTTCTCGATCTTCCCCGCATCAGCGCTCGGGCCCCTTGCGGCCGGTGAATCCGGGAGGCATGGTGAGGGAGTTCCCTTGGCAGAAGCTATCCTGGCTGCCTTCCCTCGGAAGTGTCACAGGCTGAGGAGACCTTGTCACCTCAGAGGACCGCTCCGGGAGTCCTGGCTGGGCCACCACACACCTCTGAGAACGGGAGAGGACTTGACGACCCCTTTGTCGGACTGGGTCCACTCGCTTGGCAATCCCACACATACGGGAATCCAGCAGAGTAACCCGACGATCAGCTCCTGGTTGGATGCCGCGCGCGATCGGCTCGGACCGCCCTACTGGCGTCTCCCCCGCACGCGCGGGGATCGACGCCTAGAGCAAATAGTCGCGCAGCCGGCGTGACCGCCCCCCTTCCGGTATCGGTCGACCAGGCTCGCAGCGATGCTGGTTCCTCTCCCACTGCGGGATCAACTGCGCCGCTTCAGGAACAGCCGCAGCAGGATCGCCACCGCCAGGATCCCGATCGCTGCCCAGACGATCCGCCGGTCGTCGCGTGCAATGCCCACCACCGCGAAGACCAGACCCGCCAGCGACAGGATCAGCTTGACCCGCCCGATCATTTCCGGAGGAACCCGGCTATCGCTTCCCGGAAGTCGGGCGTGGCACGGGCGGCGGCATTGACTCGCGCGCCCAGGTGAATGCCCTCCTTGAACCCCAGGCCGTCCAGCTGGTAGAACTGGCGCTTGGTGAATGCCATGGCGCTGCCGCTCTGAGCGGCCAGCCGGCGGAGAAATTCCGCCGTATCCTGGGCAAAGGATCCTTCGGGGATCACCCGCGAGATCAGCCCCAGCTCACGCGCCTCCGCGGCGCTCACCACCCGACCGGTGACCGCCAGATCGAAGGCGGTCTTCTCGCCACAGAGGCGCCGCAGCATGGTCATGACCATGGCCGGCACGAAGCCGCGCTGGATTTCGGGATAACCGAAGCTGCTGGAGGAGGACGCGAGGACCAGGTCGCACGCGGTCGCCAGGCCGGCGCCGCCGGCCAGCGCGCGCCCATGCACGACCGCCACCACGGGTTTCGGCAGCTCGCGGATTCGCAGGAACAGCGATCCCAGCCGGAGCGCCGCCGCTTCATTCTCCGCCGGGGCGTTCCCGGCGGAGGCCAGCAGCTCGTCCAGATCGGCCCCGGCGCAGAAGTCTTTCCCGGCCCCGCGCACGGCGATCGTCTTGACCCCGGCGTCCAGATCGGCCCGGTCGAGCGCGGCGCGGAGTTCCTCCAGCATGGGCGTGCTCAGCGCATTCCGCTTCTCAGGCCGGTTGAGTGTCAGAGTGAGGACACCGGTCTCGAGTGTGGATTCGATCAGCATGGCAGAAATGGTAAGCGGTGAGCAGTGAGCGCCAAGCGGTACCGCTCAGCGCCGGTCGCGGCCCAGTTCGCGCGCCAGTGCCGCCGGTACCCGGACCTCCATGCGGAGCAGCGCCGTGGAATACACCTTCCCCTGGGCATCGGTCCGCAGGGAGAGCGTGCCGCCGCCGTCCAGCGCCTCGTGCAACACGAAATTCAGCGCGTGCAGATTGGGAAGCTCGTAGCGCTCCACTCGGCCGGCCATGCCGCGGAAGTGCCGGGCCACGCGGGCGGCGGTGACCTCCCGCAGCAGGAGGGGATAATACTGCGGCTTCAGCGCAATCAGCCCGATGTTGGCGGTATCGCCCTTGTCGCCCGAGCGGGCGTGCGCCAGCAACCGGAGCTGTACCGGCACGGTGGCCTTGCCCGCCCGGGCGCGTCGCGCGGGGCTCATGAGGTCACCACCTGGACCCGGACCTGCGGGTCGACTTCCGGGCGGGCGATCAGGGCCGGCCAGTAGGCGATGATCTCCTTCACATCGGGTTTGTACCCGTATCCGGTCACGCCGGGCGGCCCGGTGAGCACGAGCGGCGCGATTTCCCGCGTGAACCGCTCGACCGGCGCGCGCTCGCGCGCCCGCACCCCGATCCGCAGCTGGACTTCCGGGATCTCGGGGTCGGGCTTGCCCGCGAGCCGGCCGTGCGTCGAGTCCACGCCCACAAACTCGGTGTGGATCTTCTCGAACGCGAGCCCCAGCGCCTCCAGCCGGGCGCGAATGATCCGGTCGGCGGCCCGCGCCTTTTCGTAGGCATCGGGCCAGGAATACACCAGGGTCCCCACGGCCTTGTAACCCCAGAAGTAGGCGATGGAAACCTTGTACTGTTCCGGCGGCGGCCCGCCGCGGATGCCGCTGACCCGCACCCGGTCGCGGCCCGCCGGCGCCAGTTCGATGCTGGTGAAGTCGGCGGAGCCGTCGGCCGTCAGGTAGCGCGCAGGATCGGCGATCTCGTATACCAGCTGCTCGGATACGCCGGGAACGGACACGATGCCACCGGTCCCGGGATGCTTGGTGACGACAAAGGTGCCGTCCTCCGCGGCTTCCACGATCGGGAAACCGACATTGGCCAGATCGCGGATCCGGCGCCACTGGTACATCAGGTTGCCCCCGCTGCTCTGGGCGCCGCATTCGAGGATGTGGCCCGCGACGGTGCCGGCCGCCACCAGGTCGGGGTTGCGCGGATCCCAGCCGAACTCATGGAACAGCGGCCCCAGCACCAACGCGGTATCGGTTACGCGTCCGGTGAGGACAATGTCCGCCTCACGGTCAAGCGCCTGCACAATGGGCCCCATGCCCAGATAGACATTTGCGGCGCGCACCCGGTCCCGGATGCTCTCCAGCGGCTCGCCGGTATCGAGGTTGGTCAGCCGGTGGCCTCGCGCCAGAAGATCATCCAGCCGGGGGAGCAGGTCGTCGCCGGTCACCAGGCCCACCCGTACCGCTCGCGGGAGCTTCTGCCCCCGCGCCGTTTCCAGCACCGCCTCGGCGCACCCCTGGGGATTGACACCGCCCGCGTTGGTGACCACCCGGATCCGGCCGGCCAGCAACCGGGGCAGAATGCGGCCGGCCAGCGTCACAAAGTCGCGTGCGTAGCCGGCGGCGGGATCACGCGACTTCTGCTTCTGCAGGATGGACATGGTGACTTCGGCCAGGTAGTCGAGCACCAGGTAATCGATGGGCCCGCCCTCTACCTGGCGCACCGGCGCTTCCAGCCAGTCGCCCCAGAAGCCCTGCCCCGCCGCGATCCGGACCGTCCGGCTCACTTGCGCAGCGCCGGTACGGGTGGAGCGAGCGGGACCTGTCGCGTCCACGGCTCGCCGGCCGTCTGCACCGTGAGGCTGCCGAGGGGATAGAATCCGTCGCCCAGCTCCCAGCTCGGCGCCGTCCAGGCGAACCGTACCATGGCGCTGGAACCGCCGGCCAGCGTGAAGGATCCGCCCCCGGCCGCCTGCAGGGGAATGGAATCGGCGGCATAAAAGCGCAGATAGACCGTGGCCGTCCAGCGCTCGGTGCTTTCCGGCTCGGCCAGCGCGGGAAAGAGGCGCAGGACCGCCGGCGCGCCGGCCAGCGCACCCAGAGAATCCACCGAGAGACGGCCCAGGGCGTAGTTGAGCGGCAGGCTTTCGATGATTTCGCCGTTCTGATGGAACAGCGTGACCCCGAAATCCGTGAAACGGGACCACTGGCGCGGGTCCATCACTACATCCACCTGCGCCTGCTCGGCCCAGCCCGGAATGACGACGGGAATGGCGGTGGTATCGGACCCCCGGGAGATGACCCGCACCGTCCGCTCGGCGCCCGTCAGGGCGAGCGATACGGTCCCGGCCGCCTGCGAGCGGCCTCGATCGGTAACGGTCGCGGCAACCCCGTCCCCGGTGCGGGCGGCGTCGAAGGTTACCGGCGGCCGCAGCACATGGAACAGGACCGAACTCTTCTGCGTCGGCGGCGCGACGGCCGCCACCTGGTAGGCGCCCGAGACGATATCGCGTGCATCGGGGCGGAAACCGACCTCCTGGTCGCCCGGCACGGCGATCTGCGGCGCGGATCCGCGCAGCGGCATGCCATCGGGCTCGTGCAGAAAGACCAGAGCCCGCTGCATGGAGCCGACCCGGGTGCGAACCTCGAATGGCTGGCCGCTGTCGGCCAGAATGAACAGCCGCCGCTGGCCGCCTGCGGCGATCGGCGCGAAAGCCGATTCGGTCCAGCTGGAGTCGGCCGGCACCGATGCGCCGATGGCATTGACCAGACGAAATGCCGGGCCCGCCGCAGTGTCGGCGCCCCATCCGGTGACCACGCCGATGCGCGTCAGGACCGACGGGCCGGCCAGATGATACCGCAGGGCTACCGTATCGGCGCCCTGCCCCAGCACGACCGAATCGGGCGCCAGGAGCCAGGGCGCATCGCTGCGCAGGTGATAGACCGCCCTGCCGGCGCCGTCCCCGGGAGTCAGCACAAACCGCTGCAGCGTGTCGGCCACCCCGGCCAGACCCGCCGGGCGGTAGGCGGCACTGACGCCGTGGCCATCCGGCACACTGACCTCGATAGCGCGCAGCCGGTGCCCCGCGGCGAGCCAGGCCCAGGCGGCCCCGATGTCCGGAATGCCGCTCCCGGCATCGAGATACGATTCCCCCTCCACCGGATGGGCGGTTGCCATCAGCGCCTGCTTGATCTCCCGCGCGCTGGCGGTGCGCTGTTCCTGCCGTAGCCCCGACCGGAGCAGGGCCGCCAATCCGGCCGCATGCGGCGAGGCCATGCTGGTGCCGCTTTCTTCTTCCTCACCCGCATGCCAGGGCGGCACCGTGGAATAGGCGGTGCCGGGGGTAACCAGGTCGGGTTTGGCAAGCTCCCCGCCCCGGCTGCTGAAGTAGGCCACCGGTTCGGGCGGCGCCGCCATGCCGGGGCGCCGGGCCACCGGCAGCATGGCGCCGACGGTAATGGGCAGCTGCGCCGACCCCGGAAAGCCGAGGGTGGAGAGGCCCGGGCCGTCGTTGCCGGCGCTGATGGTGAAGACCAAGTCGGGGTGCGCCGCCAGCACGGAGTCTACCAGCTGATCGATGCGCGCGGTGCCTTCGATTTCATTTCCCACACCGAAACTCATGTTGAGCACCAGCGGGAGCTGGCGGGCGGCCGCGAAACGGATCGCGTAGTCCATCGCGCGCAGCATGCTGCCCGTGGTGGAGACGCCGCCCTGCGCGTCGTTGGCGATCTTGAGGCCCAGCAGCCACGCGCCGGGAGCCACGCCGTTGAAACCCGGCACCTTGTACATGTCATGCCCGGCGGCGATGCCGCTGACGTGGGTACCGTGGCCACTGGTGTCGAAGAAGAGGTCGAGACCGGGCCGGTCGCCCTCCTCCCGGAAGTTGACGGCCATGGTGAGCGTTGGCTGCCCGCCCGGCCGATGCCAGCCGAAGATCTCGTGCGCCACCAGATAGTCGTGAATGGGCCGCTCGTCGGCCAGGGTGCCGTCGCCGTCGGTATCGGCGAACAGCACCCACCCGTCGCTGGCGCGGGCCACCACCACCGGGAGGGTATCGCCCACGGTCCCGTTGCCGTTGAGGTCGGCGGCCGGCCCCTCGCCCAGAGGCAGCTCCGCCACCAGGCCGCCGTAGAAGGGCCCATGCGCATCGAAGGAAACGACCCGGCTGAACCCCGCCAGCACCCGCCGGCCGATCCGGACCGTGTCCTCCGACGGGCTCACCGGCTGGAGCGCCACCGCCCCTTCCCGGGAGAAATCGCGGAGATCGAGAATCTTCCGCTCGCCCGTGGTGGTGAGGCCGAGGCCCGGCACCCCCGGATCGATCCCGCTGTCCAGAATGCCGATCAGCACGCCACGACCGTCATAGTCCGGATGGTCGTGCAGGAACGCGGGGATGCCGGTGGACGCAAGCGGCATGGCCCCTTCCAGGAACGCCTCCTCGGGCGGGATGGCAGGTTCCAGGGGTGTGGTGACCGACTGGCTGGTATCCGGCATCGGGTGCAGGCCCGGATCGATGTTCGGCTTGATGGCGGGCTGGGACGGGTGGGCGCAACCGAGGGCGGCGGCGAGCGCCAGCCCCGGCAGGAGGCGACGGTGCATGCGAATCAGCGGGTGACCGCCGCGTCGAGCGGCGGAAGGACAAAGGGACCGATGTGCGGCCCGGCATAGCTCGCGGTGACCCGGAGCAGCAGATCGAGCAGCCGGCGGGTCTCTTCCGGCGTGACGATGGCATCCACGAAGCCGCGGGCGGCGGCATATTTGGCATCCAGCTGGTGCTCGTAATCCGCGCGCATGGACACGACCGACTCCTGCACCTCGGGCGGGACCGCCTGGCCGGACTGGCGCGCCCGGGCGAGCTCGGGTCCGTGCACCGCCCCGACGGCCGATTCGCCTTCCATCACCGCCATCCGCCCGGTGGGCCAGCTCAGGATGAAATCGGGATCGAACCCCTGCCCCGCCATGGCATAGTAGCCCGCGCCCGAGGCGTGGTTCACGGTGAGCACCAGCTTGGGCACCACGGCGGTCGACATGGCCTCCACGAAGCGTGCGCCGGCCCGGATGATGCCCGCATGCTCGGCCTCGGGGCCGACCATGAACCCGCTCACATCCTGGACGAAGAGCAGTGGAATCCGCTCGCGGCTGGCGGTGTCGATAAAGAAGGCGGCCTTCTCCGCGCTCCCGGTGTAGATGATGCCGCCGGTGCGGGGGCGTTCGCCCTCGCGCCCCTTGATCAGCCCCCGCTGGTTGGCCAGCACCGCCACGGGCCGGCCCTCGATCCGCGCATGGCCGCAGAGCAGCTCGCCCGCCATCCCGGGCTGGAACTCTTCCAGCTCGCCGCCGTCCAGCAGGCAGGCCAGCACCCGGTGCATGTCGTAGGACATGCGATGATCCTGCGGCAGCAGGGCATACAACTCCTCCGGCGGGCGGGCGGGCGGCCGGGGCTCCGACAGGTGCGCCGCGATGCCCTCGTACCGCGGCAGCCGGGCGATGTAGGAGCGGATCTGCGCCAGGCAGTCGCGATCGTTCGCCGCGCGGTAGTGGGCCACCCCGCTGATCTCGGTGTGGGTCCGGGCGCCGCCCAGGAACTCGGCCTCCACGCTCTGGCCCGTGGCGCCCTTCACCAGGTTGGGGCCGCCCAGGCCCATGAAGCTGGTGCCCTCCACCATGAAGATCACGTCGGAGAGCGCCGGCAGATACGCCCCCCCCGCCACGCAGGATCCCATGACCGCGGAGATCTGGGGGACGTGAAGGTAGCGGCGCATGATCGAGTTGTAGTAAAAGAGCCGCGCCGCGCCGTACTGGCCGGGAAAGACGCCGCCCTGGTAGGGCAGGTTCACGCCGGCCGAATCGACGAGGTAGATGATGGGAATCCGCTGCCGCATGGCGATTTCCTGCGCCCGCAGCATCTTGCGGATGGTCTCGGGCCACCAGGCCCCCGCCTTGACCGTGGCGTCGTTGGCCACCACCACCACTTCGCGGCCTTCCACCAGGCCCACGCCGGTAATGACGCCGGCGCCGGGGGCTTGCCCCTCGTACTGGTCGTACGCCATGAGCAGGCCGACTTCGAACCAGGGCGCGCCGGGATCCAGCAGCTGCTCGACCCGCTCGCGGGGCGACAGCTTGCCCTGGTCGTGCATTTTCTGGATCCGCCGGGGGCCGCCGCCCTGGCGCAGGCGTTCGGCCAGGGCCTGGTATTCGCGGGTCAGCGATTTCAGGCGGCCGGGACGGGAAGCAGTCGGCGAGGCGGTCACAGGCTCACCGGTCGAGATGGTCGGCGGCCCAGGACCGGATATAGCTGATCAGATCCGCCGTGGGCGTGCCGGGGCCGAACAGCCGTCCGATGCCCTTCGCTTCCAGCGCCTGGCGATCTTCGTCGGGGATGATGCCGCCCCCGGTCACCAGGATGTCGGGCCGACCCTGCTCGACCAGGAGCGCGCGGACGCGGGGAAAGAGCGTCATGTGCGCCCCGCTCAGAATCGAGAGCCCGACCACATCGACATCCTCCTGAACGGCCGCGCGGGCGATCATCTCGGGCGTCTGATGCAGGCCGGTGTAGATCACCTCCATGCCCGCATCGCGCAGCGCGGCGGCCACGACCTTCGCGCCACGGTCGTGACCGTCCAGCCCGGGTTTGGCGACCAGCACCCGGATGGGCCGGGAAGGGGTATGAACGGAAGACGGCATGCGGGGCAATCTCCTTGACGGCTTACCGGAAACGGAGCAGGCCGGCCAGCCCGTCGATCTGGCCGGCGGCCTGATCATCATAGACCACGTTGACTCCCACCTGCTGCCGCAGTGCCTCTTCGATGGCCTCGTCGACCACGTCGAGGACCGGCACCGATTCGCCTTCACCCCGGCAATCACGCGGCCCCAGCACCAGCCGCCCGGTATCGGCGCACCGGAAGCCGGGCTGCGCGGCGTCCGCCGCCACCAGCAGGGTGCGTACCTGGCCGCGCCCCAGGGCGCGCAGGGCCGGGCCGAGGCCGTTGACCGCCCAACCGCTTCCCAGTCCTTCCTGCATCCGGCCGACCAGGTCGCGCTCGGCGCGCCGTTCCCAGTCGTGGCGAACCTCCAGGGTGGCGGTGTGCACCGCCTGCGCACTCAGGTCCTTCGGATTGAGCCGCACCGTTCCCATCAGCCGCTCGGCCAGGTAGGGATGCAGATACGGCTCCACCGCCCCCGCCTCGGATCCGGGCCCGGCCAGCACCACGCCGTGCGCCGGCTCGCGCTGGGTCAGCTCGAACAGTTGCTGCGCCACGTTGGCGTAGTGCCGCCGCTTTTCTTCGCGGATCCGGCTGTGATAATCGTGCTCGCTGCGGCCGAAGAACCCCTGACGCTCGCCGTAATACCTCCCCCCACGGGTGAAATCGGCCCGCAGACTGTCCAGCTCCCGGCAGTCATAGGCGGTGACCTCGAAAAAGCGGGCGCTGGTGCGGTCGACCACGGCGGTGATCAGGCGGCCGAATTCGTCCAGCACGGCCGCCAGCTCGCGCACCAGCGGGGTGCGGTCGACCGTGAGCCGGGAACGATAGACTCCGGGGAGCGGCAGCGCTTCGAACAGCTTGAGCGGAGTGCAGGCGAACACCGCCAGTCCCTGGGTGGCGGGGAGGTTCCCCGGCGCGCCCAGATAATCGAGGATTCGCTGGCAGTCGTGCTTGACCGCTTCGCGGACGTCGCGCGGCAGCTCCAGCTCCTCCAGGGCCCCTTCGACCGCCCGGACCCGGTTCTTGAGCTTGATGAGATATTTCCCGCGGGCGCGGTCACGCGGCTCCAGCTTGAGATAGCAGGTGACTACGCGGTGGCTGTCGGCCCGGACCTGCGTCAGCCGCTCCAGCTGGCCCGAGATGTCTGGCTGGTTCATGTGCCATCCCGTCATCGCCGGCGCTCCGGCCGGGCGCACGCGGCGCCCCGGCCGGACCCGTCCCGGCGAGATCATCAGAAGAATACCGGCTCGCGATAGGTGCCGAAGATGCGCTCCAGCACGTGCCGGATTTCATACAGGGTACAGTAGGCGCGGGCGCAGTCGAGCATGGCCGGCATCACGTTCCGGTCTTCCCGCGCCGCCTCCGCCAGCGCCGCCAGCCGTTGCTCCACCAGAGCCGTATCGCGCGTGGCGCGCAACCGCGCCATCCGCTCGCGCTGGGTGCGCTCGGCCTCTTCGCCGATCCGGAGCACCTCGACCGGCGATTCCGCCGTCTCCACGTATTCGTTGACACCCACGATGGTACGCCGCCCCGATTCCACCTCCCGCTGGAAGGAGGCGGCCGAGGCCGCGATCTGGCGCTGGAACCAGCCCTTCTCGATGGCCGGCACGACCCCGCCCTGCGCCTCGATCTCCGCGAACAGCCCCGCCGCCTCGCGCTCCAGCTGGTCGGTCAGGGCCTCGACGTAATAAGACCCGCCCAGCGGGTCGGCCACGTTGGGTACCCCGGTCTCCCACGCGAGGATCTGCTGGGTGCGGAGCGCCACCCGGACCGCCTCTTCGGTGGGCAGGGCCAGCGTCTCGTCCAGGGCATTGGTATGGAGCGACTGGGTGCCGCCCATCACGGCCGCCATGGCCTGGTAGGCGACCCGCACGATGTTGTTGAGCGGCTGCTGCGCCGTCAGCGTCACCCCCGCCGTCTGGCAGTGGAAGCGCATGGCCCAGCTGCGCGGATTGGTCGCCCCGTACTTCTCGCGCATGCTGCGGGCCCAGATCCGCCGCGCGGCCCGCATCTTGGCGATCTCTTCGAAGAAATCGTTGTGCACGTCCCAGAAGAACGAGAGCCGGGGCGCGAAGGCATCGACGTCCAGCCCGCGGGCGATGCCGTGCTCCACATAGGAGAAGCCGTTCGCCAGGGTGAAGGCCAGCTCCTGGGCCGCGGTGGCGCCCGCCTCGCGGATGTGATAGCCGGAAATGGAGATGGTGTTCCACTTCGGGGTGTGCTCCGACGCCCACTCGAACATGTCGACGATGACCTTGAGCGCCGGCTCCACCGGGAAGATCCAGGCATGCTGGGCCATGTACTCCTTCAGCATGTCGTTCTGGACCGTGCCCTGCAGCTGTGCGGGCGCCACCCCCTGTTTCTCGGCCGCCGCCACGTAGAAACAGAAGAGCATCGGCGCCGGGCCGTTGATGGTCATCGAGGTGGAGACCCGGTCCAGCGGGATGCCGTCGAACAGCGTTTCCATGTCCGCCAGGCTGGAGATGGCGACGCCGCACTTGCCGACCTCGCCCTCGCTGCGCGGGTGGTCGGAGTCGTAGCCCATCAGCGTGGGGAAATCGAACGCCACCGACAGGCCGGTCTGCCCCCGCGACAGCAGAAACTTGTAGCGCCGGTTGGTGTCCTCGGCCGTTCCGAACCCGGCGAACTGCCGCATGGTCCAGAGCCGCCCGCGATACATGGTGGGATGGATCCCGCGGGTATAGGGAAAGGCTCCCGGCAGGCCGCTGGCCTCGATGAGATCGGGACGCAGGTCGAGCGGCGTATACACCGGTTCGACCTCACGTCCGCTCACCGTCGCAAAGGCGGTATCGCGCAGCGGCGCGTTCGCGGCCAGCGCCCGCCACCGCTCCACCTCGCGGCGGAGCTCGGCCAGCTCGCGTTCCTGTTCGGCCACCCGGCGGTGCAGTCCGGCGGCCGCGGCGTCCTGATCACTCATACCCGCGCTCCCTGTTTCAGGCTCTCCAGGACCAGCCCCGCCACCTCGTAGGGACTCAGCCGGCCGGCCAGCACGGCATCGAGCCGTTCTTCGATCATCTGGTCGGCCTGGGTTTCGTCCCAGATCCACTGCCGGGCGGCCCGGTTGACGACCTCTCGTGTGCGTTCCCGCAGACGGCGGCGGCGGCGTTCGGCCAGCTCGCCGGTGGTTTCCAGCCATTGCCGGTGCCGCTCCAGCGCCGCCATCAGCTCCGGCGTACCCTCGCTCTTCACCGCAACGGTGGTGAGCACCTCGGGTGACCAGCCACCGTCGCTTTCCGGCGCCTCCGGCGCCGGGCCGGAGCGCAACGCCCCATGGTGGGCCGGCACGTTCCGGAGCGTGCGGCCATGCCGTAAGCCCAGCATCACCTCCAGCTCGTGCCGCATGCGGTCGGCGCCGGGGCGGTCGGCCTTGTTCACCACGAACAGATCGGCGGCTTCGATCACGCCGGCCTTGAGCACCTGAATGCCGTCGCCGGACTCGGGCACCAGCGCCAGCAGGGTGGTATCGGCCATCCGGGTGACATCCAGCTCCGACTGCCCCACGCCGACCGTTTCGATCAGCAGGCGGTCGAAGCCGGCCGCATCGAGCACATCGCAGACCTCGCGCGTACTCATCGCCAGCCCTCCCAGCGATCCCCGGGTCGCCATGGAGCGGATGAACACGCCATCATCCAGGGCCACCGACTCCATCCGGATCCGGTCGCCCAGCAGGGCGCCGCCGGTGAACGGGCTGGTGGGATCGACCGCCACCACCGCCACGGTGCGGCCCTGGGCGCGGTAGGCGCGGACCAGTTCTTCAGTGAGGGTGGATTTCCCGGCGCCTGGAGGGCCGGTCAGGCCGATCCGCCAGGCCCGGCCAAGGGAGGGATGCAACTCCGTCAGCAGTTGTTCGAACCCGGGGCGCTCGTTCTCCACGATCGAAATCGCGCGCGCCAAGGCCGCGGCCTTCCCGGATTTGAGGTCGGTCAGCAGCGCATCCCATGTCATGCTGGAAATTCGCAGGAGCCAAGGAGATAGGCAATGGCTGCCGGAGCGCGTCATTCCCGGCACGTCCCGGGCCGTCGCCTCCCCAATGGAACCACCAGCCTGGTCGGGCTCATTTTCAGGACAACAAGACCTGCATCGACGGCACCCGCACCTTCGAGATACCCGAGAACCGGATCCTGCCACTGGCGTAGCGCGGCGGCAGAAGCGACGATTCCGGGACACTTTGGCTCCTATGGGCCAGGAAGCGTACCATTACTGCCTGGCCATTTTGTCCCCGGTGCATGAAGATTGAGGTTCTCCCTGCATCCTATGTCGTTGGCTCTGCCCGCCTTGGCTCTGTGCGGGAGGGGCCCAGGCTCCTGGCTGTCATCTTGCCCAACGGGAGGCGTTCTCAACCGGTAGGCCTCGTATGCGCATCGGGCTGGTCACGGAGTTCTATTATCCCCACCTGGGCGGGGTCACCGAGCACGTTCACAACCTGGCGATCGAACTGGAGCGGCGGGGACACGACCCGGTGGTGATCACCTCGGTCATGCAGGGGCTGGATCATCCCGATCCTCATTTCGTTCGCCGGGTCGGTACCAGCCGGGTCATCTACAGCAGCGGATCCTTTGCCCGGGTCACCACCGGCTGGCGGCTCACCGAGCGGCTGGAGGACCTCTTCCGGCGAGAGCGGCTGGAGGTCCTCCACATCCACGGCGGCCTGGCCCCTACCTTCGGGCTGGTGGCGGCGACCGCCGCCCATCGCCTCGATCTGCCGGTGGTGGCCACCTTCCATTCCTGGTTCCCCCGTTCCGCTCTGTACCGCGTCTTCCGCCGCCCGCTGCAAGAACGACTGGACCGGCACGCCGCGGTCATTGCCGTCAGCCAGCCGGTGGTGGCGGCGCACGGCCGCTACTTCCGGGCCGACTGGGAGGTGATCCCGAACGGCATTGATACCACCGTCTTTCACCCGGCGGCCGGGAGCCGCCCGGCGCAGGCGCCGGGCCCCCGGCTGCTGTTCCTGGGACGGCTCGACCCCCGCAATGGGCTCGACACCGTCCTCCGGGCGCTGCCCCGGGTGCTCCAGGTGCATCCCGGCGCGCGGCTCACCGTGGCGGGCGATGGGCCGCTCCGCGGGGTCTACGAGCGGCTGGCCCGGCCGGTGGCCGCGAGCGTCGATTTTGTGGGGCGGGTCAACGGGGAGCGTCCGAAGCATTATGCTTCAGCCGATCTTTATCTCTGCCCGACCACCAAAGCCTCCTTCGGGATCACGCTGCTCGAGTCCATGGCCTGCGCCACGCCGATGATCGTCTCCGATATCACGGGATTCCGGGAGCTGGTGAACCACGGGCGGGAAGCGGCGCTGGTTCCGCCCGGACGGCCGGAGTGCTGGGCGCAAACGATCCTCGAGCTGTTAGGCGATACGTCCCGCCGCGCCGACATGGGGCGCGCCGGACGCGCGAAGGCGCTGGACTACGGCTGGCCCCACATCACCGACCGGGTGTTGCGGGTCTACCAGCGGGTGCGCTGAGCCGTGTTCTGGGTTCCCGGACTGGGCGGAGCCGCCGCCACGGCGGGGGCCATGGCCTGGGGCGCGTACAATCCGCGGAGCCGACTCTTCGGCCCGGTGATCAGCCGGGGGCCGCGCCACCCCACCGTCTTTCTCACCTTCGACGACGGCCCCAACCCCCAGGCCACCGCCGCCGTGCTCGACGTCCTGGAGCGGGAGCGCGTACCGGCCGTCTTCTTCATGGTGGGAGGTTTTGTCGAGCGGCTGCCCGCCGTGGCGCGCCAGGTAGCCTCCGCCGGCCATGTCATCGGCAACCACACCTGGTCGCACCGGAAGCTGCACTTCCAGCCGCCGAGGCGGATTCGCGACGAGCTGGCGCGCACCAGCGAGATCATCGGCATCGCGACCGGCCAGCGGCCGCGGCTGTTCCGCGCACCGCACGGCTACCGGAATCCCTGGGTGGGACAGGCCGCCGCCCGGCTGGGCCTCCACACCGTCGGGTGGAGTTTCGGAGTGTGGGATTCCGCGCGGCCGGGCGCCGCCGTCATTCGCGAGCGGGTGCGCCGGCATCTGGCGCCCGGCGCCATCATCCTGCTGCACGATGGCGACGGCTACGACCTGCAGGGCGACCGGCTGCAAACCGCCCAGGCGCTGCCCGGCATCATCGCCGACGCGCGCGACGCCGGCTATTCCTTCGGCCGACTGGAGCAGCTGCTGCCATGCAGCTCCGCCGCCTGAAGCCGGTCCTCGGTATCGGGGCCGCGGTGCTGGCCGTCTGGGTGCTGATACGGTTTCCCTGGTCCAGCACCGCGGCCGTGCTGGCCTCGGCCAGTCTGTCGTTGCTCGCCCTCGCGGCCCTGCTCAACCTGGCATCGCTGGCCGCCAAGGGCTGGGCCTGGTGGAGCCTCTTTCCCCGGGAGGCGCGGCCGCGCTGGCGTGGGGCGGTGGCGGCCACGCTGGTCGGCGCCGCCGCAAGCGCCATCACCATTTCGGTGAGCGGCGAGGCGGTTCGGCTGCACTGGCTGGCCCGCGAGGATGGCCGGACCATGCTGCCCGGGCTGGCGCCGCTCCTCCAGCTCCGCGGCGTCGAAGCGCTGGCGCTCCTCCCCCTGCTCCCTGCCTTCTTCGCGCTTACGCCCCTGCCACCCGGCCTGCCCGACGGGCTGCGCACCGGCGTGCTCATCCTGCTGCTCCTGGTAGCGGCGCTCGCCGCGGCTCTGGGCCCGCTGCGACGCTACCTGCCGGCACGACTCGCGCGCGGCCTGGCCGCTCTGGCGCTGTCACCCCGCCGGTTGCCCGCGCCCTTCCTGCTGGCGTTGCTGAACTGGCTGCTGCAATGGGGCTCCTATGCCGCCGTCATCCAGGCCGCGCATCTCGCTGCGCCCGTTCCGGGAGCGCTTGCTGCTCTGATCTTCTCCAATCTGGGCGGGCTGCTCCGGTTGACGCCCGCCAATGTCGGCGTGCTGCAGGGCGCCATGGTCCTGGGCCTGCTCCCCTTCGGGGTAACCCCGGCGCTTGCCGTCGGCGCGGGGCTGCTGCTGCAGGCGGTGCAGGTGCTTCCGGTCCTGGCCGTGGGCGCCGCGCTGGGCGCGCGGGTGCTCCCCTGGCCCGGACGCGCGCCGGCTCCCGACGTGCCGGGCCTCCCGGAACGCTGAGATGGGACTTCCCCGCCGGCTGGGTGCCGTCGTTGCCGTGATGTCGGTGCTGCTGGTCCTGGCCGGTGCGAAGGTGGCGCTCGACTGGTCGCAGCGGAGCCGGCTGGAGGACCTGCGCACCGAATCGGTCGCCCTGGCCCAGACGCTGGCCACCTTTCTGACCGACCTGGCGCCAACCGGTGATCCGCAGGACCTGGCGCAGGGCTTCAGCGGCTGGTCGCGCCAGCACGTGACCCGCACCCGCGCGCAGGTGTTTCTGCGCGACACGACCGGCCTCACCGCGGCCGTAACCAGCGACACCCTCGAGCCGGACCGCACGGCGCGGATCGACTTCGATGCGCTCGGCGGCGACAGTATTGCCACCGCCTTCGTCGGCGGGCCAGACCCCGGCTGGCGGGTCGCGGCGCCGCTCGGCGGCGAACGGCCCTATGGGGTGTTGGACGTCAAGGTCTCCACCCTCCGCCTGGAATCGTGGGCCCGGCGCGAGCGCTGGCGCGTCTATACCCTGGCCGGCATTTCCGCGGCGCTGGTAGGACTGGGGGTCGCCCTGCTCACCGCAGGCTGGATCGGCCGGCCCCTCTCGGAACTGGGCCGGGCCATGGCCGGCGCGCACGCCGGCGCGGGCGGCGCACCCGCCGCTCCCGAACTGGGGCCGCCCGAGTTCCGCGCCCTGGCCCGGCAGTACAACCACATGCGCGAGGCCCTGGCCCGGCGCGAGGCCGAGAGCCGCGCCCGGGCGGCGCTGCTCACGCTGGAAGAGCGCGCCCGCGGGTTTGACCGGCTGGCGCTGATGGAGGAGACCACCTCGAGCTTCGCGCACGAGATCGGTACCCCGCTCAACACCCTGAGCGGGCACCTGCAGCTCCTGCGTGACGACCTGCGCGAGGCCGGCGACCAGGCCGCCGTGGACCGGGCCACCCTGCTGCTGGGCCAGGTCGACCGGATGGCGACCATCGTCCGGGCCCGGCTGGACGGGGGCGAATGGCCCCGGCCGGTGCTCCGCGCCGCCAACCTGGGCGAGATTGCGGGACACATGCTGCAATTCCTGGAGCCTTCCTTCCAGGAGGCAGGCGTCGAGGCCACCATGCTTCCGCCCGCCGCCGGGACGCGAGCGCTCTGCGATCCTTTCATGGTGGAGCAGATCCTGCTCAACCTGCTGAAGAACGCCATCGAAGCGCTGAAGGCGGGTGACCACGTGGTGCTGCGCATGGCGGCCAACGGAACCGGCGTCTCGCTCGAAATCCAGGACGACGGCCCGGGCCTTGCCGCCGGCGCCCGGCATCAGCTCTTCAATCCGTTCGCCACCACCAAGGGAACCAGCGGCACCGGCCTGGGCCTGGCCGTGAGCCGCCGGCTGGCCCGGGCCATGGGCGGCGATCTGCAGTACGTGCCGCTGGAACGGGGCACCGGATGGCGGCTGACTCTTCCGAAGGCACCGGCATGACTCCCACCCTTGCTCCCCGCGCCCGCATGCTGCTGGTGGACGATGACGAGGCTGCCTGCCGCCTGCTGGCCGAAGTGCTGGAACGCGAGGCCTACGAGGTCACGGTAGCGCATTCGGTGGGCGAGGCGCGGGCCCGGCTGGAGGACGGCGGACCGTTCGACGCGGTGCTCACCGACCTGCGGATGCCGGGCGAGAGCGGCCTCGAACTGGTCCAGCACCTGCGCGACGTCGCCCCGGATACCGTCGTTCTGGTGCTCACCGCCTTCGGCGACGCCACCGCCGCCGGAGAGGCAATTCGGGCCGGCGCGTATGACTTCATCAGCAAGCCCTACGAGTTGGGCACCCTCCGGCTCCTGCTGAGCCGCGCGGTCGAGCGCCGCCGCCAGGTGAGCGAGCGCCGGGTCGAGCATTCCCAGCGATCCGGCGCGCGCCAACCGGCCTCCGAGGAGCTGCTGGTGGGCCACAGCCCCGGCATGATTGACGTCATGAAGACGGTGGCGCGGGTGGCGCCCAGCCAGGCCACGGTGCTCATCCTGGGCGAGACCGGTACCGGCAAGGAACTGGTGGCGCGCACCATCCATCGCTTTTCGGACCGCGCATCCCGCCGCTTCGTCGCCGTGAACTGCTCCGCCCTGGCCGAGGGCCTGCTGGAGAGCGAGTTGTTCGGCCACGTACGCGGCGCGTTCACCGGCGCCACCGGCTCGCGGCCCGGTCTCTTCCGCGAGGCCGATAAGGGAACCCTGTTCCTGGACGAAATCGGCGACATCTCGCCCGCCCTGCAGGCACGGCTGCTGCGGGCGCTGCAGGAGCACGAGATCGTGCCGGTCGGCTCGGAGAGCGCGGTGCGCGTCGATGTGCGCGTCATCGCCGCCACGCACCGGAACCTGGAGGCGCTGGTCCGCGAAGGCCGGTTCCGCGAAGACCTGTACTACCGCCTCCACGTGGTGAGCCTGACCTTGCCGCCCCTGCGCGACCGGCGGCAGGATATTCCCCTGCTTATCGATCATTTCCTGCGGATGCTCGCCGCCCGGCATGGCCGGGACCCGCTCGCCCTCGATCCCGACGCCCAGGCCCGGCTCCTGGCCTACGACTGGCCCGGCAACGTCCGGGAGCTGCAGAATGTGCTGGAACGCGCGGTCGTGATGGCGGCGCAGGACATCATCGGCCCCGAGCATCTTCCGTCCACCCTCCGAGCCGGCGGAGCGCATCCCGCCGCCGTGCCCGCCGCTGCCGGAACGGACGCCAGACTACCGTCGCTGGAAGAGGTGGACCGGCTGCACGTGGTGCGGGTGCTGGAGCACACCCGCGGCAACCGGGAGGAAGCGGCCCGCATCCTGGGTATTTCGCGCCGCACGCTGACCCGCATGATTCAGCGCTGGTCGCTGCCCCGCCGGCACGGCTGAGCCCGGGCCAACTTGTCCCGCGGTGCCAATCTGGCGCCGCAACCGCGTCGGTGCGCTGCCCGCCACTCACTCGTCCGCTGCATCTATCTCCAGGCAACGAGCGCACTTCCGGTGTCACAGCCGGCCGCCGCGGGTGTGGTACGCCGATTGCCTTCCTCCACCACGGCAGCAGGTGACGCAGGACGCAGGCAACCACGTACCGGGATGGAGAACCAATTCTATGTATCGCACGGTGAGTATGGCTGTGGCGCTTTCGGGGCTGTTGCTGGCGGCCCCGGTGCTGGCGCAGCAGCCGGATTCCGCCAAGCCGGCGGCGAAGCATCAGATGGCCCCGAAGGCCGCCCCCGCAGCCAACCATCAGGCCGCCCCCACGGTGACCCGCACCACGGCGCAGACCGCCGGGGCCAAACCGGCGGTGCGGCACCGCTATACCAAGGCCGACGTCAAGGCGGCCCAGGAGGGCCTGGCCAAGGCCGGATTCTACAAGGGGAAGGCGACCGGCGTCTGGAACAGCGAGACGACGCGCGCGCTCCGCGCGTGGCAGAAGGCGAACAAGGAGAAGGTCAACGGCCGGCTGACGGAGGATGAGCTGGCGAAGTTGAAGCCGCAGCCCAAGGGCTGATCGCAGGATCCCACCCGTGGGGTGCGTGCGGCCAAGAACACCGCCCCACGTTTAGCGCCCCGTCGGCAACGGCGGGGCGTCTTTCCTATCCGTGGCGCAGCCACGACGGGCCGAGCAGTGAATTCATTCAGGTGGACGTGTGGCTGAGCTGAGGGCGCCCGAGCACCAGCGCCATGACCCGGTCGGTCTGGTGTGAGGTCCCCAGCAGGAACGGCTGCGAGCCTACATCCCGGAATCCCAGCTTGCCATAGAACGCGCGCGCCCGCGCGTTGTGCTCCCAGACACCGAGCCAGACGACATCCGCCCGCCGGTCACGCGCATGGTCCAGGATCCGGCCCATGAGCGCCTGCGCCAGCCCCCGGCCGTGCCAGGGCCGGTCCACATAGAAGCGCTGCACCTCCAGCGGGCGGCGGCCGGGGACGCGGGGTGGCGCCGGCCCCTCGCGCAGCTGCGCGAAGGCGACCAGCGTCCCCGCCTCCTCGGCCAGGAGCGTCGTCATCGCCGGGTCGCGTAGCTCGTCCGCCTGCCGTTCCGGGCCGTACGTCCGCGACAGGAAGAGTTCCATGTCGTGCGCCGTATTCTGCGCCGAGAAGGTTTCGCGGAACGTGCGCGCGGCGAACTCGGCCAGCATCGCGGCATCCTCCGCCGTGGCGGCCCGGATCGCCAGGCAGCCAGCAGATCCTTCAATCCCCACTCCTGACTCCCCTTTCCTACCGCGGCGGCCGCCGGGGCCGGAACCGCAGCGGATTCTGGAAGAGATGGCTGGGCATGAGGAAGATGACCAGGAACATGCCCAGAGAGAGGAAGAGTCCGACGATCAGCAGTTCCAGGCGGCGCACAGCCAGGTAAACGATGGCGGTGATGAGCGCGATGGTAAAGGCAAAGATCGAGAGCAATCCCCGCCGCACCTGCTGGGCCAGAAAACGCTGCAACTCCAGCGTGTCGCGCGGGTGCCAGCGCACCCGCAGCTCCTCGCGGTCCACGCGGCGCAGCAGATCGCGCATCCGGCGCAGCACCGCCGCCGCTTCCTGCGGCCAGTCGCCGAACACTCCCCGGTCGTCGGCCAGGCCGAGGATGAGCCGGTCGCGGTAGGTCTCCACCGCCGGGCGGATCACGTTCATCCCGTTGAAGTTGGGATCGTAGCGCAGCCCGATCCCCTCGACCAGCACGGCGGCGCGCCCGAAGTACACCAGGTAGCTGGGCAGCATCAGCGG
The DNA here is from genome assembly GCA_963779755.1 of uncultured Gemmatimonadales bacterium. Taxonomy (GTDB): domain Bacteria; phylum Gemmatimonadota; class Gemmatimonadetes; order Gemmatimonadales; family GWC2-71-9; genus CAVZZO01. Next base: position 2,181,445 of record CAVZZO010000001.1, on the reverse strand, counting down.
CCAGTCGTAGAACGTCCGCAGCACGTCGTCGACTATGCGCTGGAGCTGGCGCGGCGACAGGTCGTTCCGGACCGTGAGACTCAGCAGCTGCTGGGCGGCGTCGCGCACCGTGCCGCGGTCCACGTCGGGATCGAGAATCCCCAGTTCGTAGAAGCCGTTGATGACGCCGTCCACGTCCTGGCTCAGCACCGAGAGCACGGTGCGTACGATGCGGGAGCGGGTCTCACGCTCCACCCGCAGGACCATGCCGAAATCGAGCAGCACCAGCCGGCCCTGGCGGTCCACCAGCAGGTTGCCCGGGTGCGGGTCGGCGTGGAATACGCCGTCCACCAGCATCATCTGGAGATACAGCTCCACCACGGTGCGCACCAGCGCGGTAAGATCCAGCTCGCCCGCGGCCACCCGGTCCTGCAGCCGGTCGATCCGGGTGCCCTCCACATATTCCAGCACCAGCATCCGGCGCTGGGTGAGCCAGTCGACCACCTCCGGAATCACCACCCGCGGGTCGGCCGCGAAGTTGGCGCGCAACACCTGCGCGTTTTTCGCCTCCTCCCGGAAATCCATCTCCTCCCAGATCCGCTTCTGGAACTCCTGTACGATGGCGGTGATGGCGCGGATGTGATGGTTGGGGAAGAGCAGGTTCAGTCCGAAGAGGATGCGGAAGGAAATCCGCAGGTCCTGCTCCACCAGGTCCTCCACGCCGGGCCGAAGGATCTTCACCACCACCTCGCGCCCGGGCATCGCCGCCCGATGCACCTGCCCCAGCGAGGCGGCCGCCAGCGGTTCCGCGTCGAACCGGGTGAACAGCTCCCCCACCGGCCGGCCGGCCTCCCGCGCGATGACCTGTTCGGCCACGCCCGGCGCCAGCGGCGGCACCCGGTCGACCAGGGTCGAAATGGCGCCGAGGTAGGGCTCCGGCAGAATATCGGCCCGCGACCCGAACACCTGCGCCAGTTTGATGAACGTGGGCCCCAGGCCCGCCAGGGTGGCGGTCAGCCGCTCGGCGCGGGCAGCCTGTGCCTCGGGTGTCCGGCGGGCGGGGCGGCCGAAGAGAATCCAGCGGCGGCGGTCGCGCAGGAAGGCGACCACGAAGGGCGCCAGGCGAAGGAAGATGACGATTGCGCGCATCAGCCACCCAGCAGCAGGTGGGCCAGCCCCAGCAGCAGGGTAAAGCCGCAGATGTCCGTGAAGGTGGTGACGAAGATGGAGGAGGCAACCGCCGGGTCCACCCCGCGATGCTCCAGCAGCATGGGAATGAACGCGCCGGCGAAGCCCGCGACGAACAGGTTGCCGCTCATGGCGAGAAACACCACCAGGCCCAGCCGGGGATGGCCGCCCAGCAGCGCGGCCACCCCGGCCACCAGGATCCCGATGGCCAGGCCGTTCATGATGCCGACGATCGACTCCTTGCCGATCACCCGGAGAAACTGGCCCGGGGGAATGGCGCCGACCGCGAGCCGCCGCACGGTGACGGCGAGCGCCTGCGTCCCCGCATTGCCGCCCATGCCGGCGATGACCGGCATCCAGGCGGAGAGGATCACCACCCGGTTGACCGTGCCCTGAAACATCAGCACCACCGCGCCGGCCATGAAGGCGGTGACAAGATTGAGCACCAGCCAGGGCAGCCGCGACCGGGCGGACACCGTCCAGCCGGCCGACAGGTCCTCGTCGCCCGAGAGGCCGCCGAACTTGAGCAGATCCTCGGTGGCCTCGGCCTCCTGCACGTCGCTCACATCGTCGAAGGTGACCCGCCCGATGAGCCGGCCGTCGCCGTCCACCACCGGCACGCTGGGCACGTTGTAGCGCGACAGCAGCCGCGCCACCTCTTCCTGGTCCATGTCGGCCGGGACGTGGGGATCGGCCTCTTCCATGAAGTCGCGCACCGGCCGCCCCGGCGGGCTGATCACCAGATCCTTGAGCGGCAGCACGCCCACCAGCTTGCGCGCCCGGTCGGTGATGAAGATCTGATAGAAATCCTCGGTCCGCTCCACCTGCCGCCGGATCCGCTCCAGGGCCTGGGCCACCGTGTCGGTGTCCAGCACCGTCACCACCTGGCCGGTCATGATGCCGCCGGCGGTCTCTTCGTCGTACCGGAGCAGCCGCTCCACCTCGCCCCGGTTGCGCAACCCCCCGAGCAGGCGCAGCCGCAGGCCCGGTTCCATGGGGCCCAGCAGGTCGGCCGCCTCGTCGTCGTTCAGCGCGTCGAGCAGCGCCATGGCCTGCGCCGGGTCCAGCGCGGCCAGGGTCTCCTCCGCCCCGGTCGCGTCGGGCATCTCAAACAGCGCCTTGGCCGACAATTCGGTGGGCAGCAGGCGCACGGCGGTCAGGCGCTCGTCCGGCTCCAGCGCCATCAGCACGTCGCTCAGGTCCGCCGGTTCCAGCTCGCCCGCCGTGGCGGCGAAGCCCGGCAGGTCGCCGCTGCGGAGCCGCTCGAGCAGGGGCTCGATCAGATCGGTGGTGTCTTCCCGGGCGGTCATGCGCCGGTGGGAGGGAGCGAGGTAGGCGCCACGGGACCGGGGCGAATGACGACGCGCTCCACCCGGTTGGGGGAGGCCTGCAGCACATCGAACTCCAGATCGTGCAGCACGAAGCGTTCGCCCGCGAAGGGAATCCGGCCGGCCAGCTCGGTCAGCAACCCGCCCACCGTGGTGGCGCGGCCGCCGTCGAAGGTCATGCCGAAGCGCTCCTCGATGGCGGCGGTGGGTGTGGCGCCGTCGGTCTCGAAGACCTGGGTGGCCGGCGGGCCGCCGGCGGGCGGGTGCTCGTCGTGCTCGTCGGAGATCTCGCCCACCAGTTCCTCCAGCAGGTCCTCCAGGGTCACCAGGCCGAGCGTCCCGCCGAACTCGTCCAGCACGATGCCCAGGTGCCGGCGCTCGCGCTGCATGTCCAGCAGCAGGTCGCCGCAGCGCCGGCTGGCGGGCGTCATGGTGACCGGCCGGATGGGCAGCGGATCGCCCTCCTTCAGCTTGAAGAGGTCGAAGGCGTGGAGCATGCCGACGATGTCGTCCAGCGTGCCGCGATAGACCGGGATGCGGGTGTAGCCGCTCTGGGCAAAGACCTGGTGGATCTCCCCCAGGTCGGCATCCTCGGCGATGGCGACGATGTCGGTGCGCGGCGTCATGACCTCGCGCGCCGTCCGGTCGCTGAAGGTCATGACGCCGGCGGCCATCATCAGCTCTTGATCGGTCCGCAGCCCCTCCGCCGCGCCTTCCCGCAGCACCGACTGGATCTCGTGGATCCGTCCGGGATTGCGGGCCGGGAGCAGCGGCGTGAACAGCACCGCCCACGGCCGCAGCAGGGGGCCCAGCCGCCGCGCCACGCGCTCCACCGCCGGCCGTTCCAGCCAGCCGGGCACCACCGAGCCGCTGAAGAGCACCAGCGGCAGGGCGACCATCAGGGCCGCCAGCGCGATGACCAACCTCATGATGCCGCCGCTCAGCGCGGGCAGGACGGCCCCCAGCAGCACAATGCCCAGCGACATGGTGGCGGAAGCCGCCGCCAGGTAGCGGTCGATCCGGCCCAGCCAGGGGCTGGGCACCTGATCGCCGCGCAGCCGGCGGGATGCGGCGCGCGTGAGCTCCAGCCGCCCCAGCGCGACCAGCCCGGCGCCCACGGCGGCGCCCCCCAGCGCCAGCAGCGCCCCGACGGCGAAGGCGAGCCAGATCACGACGGCTCCTCCTCGCCGCGCGAAGCGGCCAGCCGTTCCACCCGCACCCGCCGCACGCGGCGCCGCACCACCTGATCGGCCGAGAGCCGGAAGCCGTCCAGCTCCAGCGTCTCGCCCATCCGGGGAACCCGTCCGAAGACGGCGAGGACCAGCCCACCCACCGTACTCACGTCCTCCCGCCCGAAGTGGTGCTGCAGGGCCCCCTCCAGCTCGGCCAGGGGCGCGTTCCCCTGCACCAGTAACCCGCCTTCGGGCGTCTCCTGGATGGGCGCCACTTCGTCGATGTCGTGCTCGTCCTGGATCTCGCCCACCACCTGCTCGAGAATGTCTTCCAGCGTCACGATGCCGGCCGTCCCGCCGAACTCATCCACCACGACGGCGATGTGGGTGTGCCCCCGCTGGAAATCGCGGAGCTGGCGGTCCAGCGACTTGCCCTCGGGTACGAAGGTGGCCGGCCGCACCAGGCGCTGCCACGGCGTCCCTTCGCCCGGCAACGCGAAGCTGGCCAGCATGTCCTTGGCGTAGAGAACGCCGGAGACTTCGTCGGGGTGTTCGTCGTAGACCAGGATCCGGGCATGCTCGGAACGGCGCAACGTGGCGATGACCTCTTCCCGCGCCGCAGCCAGATCCACCGCCACGATATCGATGCGCGGCGTCATGACCTCGGATACGGTGGTATCCGCCAGCGAGAACAGTCCCAGCAGCATGTCGCGCTGCGTGGCGCCGGACGCCCGGCGCCGGGGGCCGGCCTGGTCCGGCTGGCGCCGCCGGTCGGCCCGGGCCACCAGCCGGAGGAAGGGTCCGAACGGCGCCAGAGTCCTGAGCGCCGGTTCGCGCGCCAGTTCCGGCAGGTCCGGGGTGAGCGCCGCCAGGATCCGGGGCAGCCCGTCACCCACCACCCACACCAGCGCCACCGACAGGAGCAGGCGTCCCGCCGCGACCGGCGCCGGCCAGGTGCGCCACCAGCCGACCGCCACCGCGGCCAGCAGGCCGCCCAGCAGGAGCAGCAGCAGGTGCGCCACATGCAGGCTGCGGGAGGAGGACGGCAGCTCGGCTTCGGGAGGAAGCTCCCCCGCCAGCATGCGGGGCAGGCCGGCTTCCGCCTCGGCCGCCAGCGCCATCCAGCCCGCCCAGATGGTGGCGAGCCCGGCGAGGAGCGGCGCCACCAGCAGCTCGAGCACGGCATGCAGCGCGTGCAGGGTGGTTCCGGTCATCTCAGGCCAGCGCCCGCACCAGCCGCTCCTGCCGCCGCCACATGGGCGATTGCATCCGCGGCCCGGCGCCCTCGGGATGATCGTACCCCAGGACGTGCAGCGTGCCGTGGATCACCAGCCGGATCAGCTCCTGCCGCAGCGGCACGCCGGCGCGCCGCGCCGACTGGAGCGCGACCGCACGGCAGACGTAGATGTCGCCCGCCAGCACCCCACCCGGTTGCGGAAGCGCGAAGGCGATCACGTCGGTGGGCTGGTCGCGCCGCAGGAAGCGGACATTGAGCCGGCGCATCAGCACCGGCCCGAGGAAGGTGACCGAAATGTCCGCCTGCCGCCGTTCCCGGCGCAGGACTTCGCGCACCACCCGGCGGACGAGCGGCGGCGGCAGCGCGGGCCGGCGGCCGCCGACGACAACCTCACCCGGCGCCGGCACGGGGGAACAGCGCCGCGATGCCGCCGCTGGATCCGGGATACTCCACGCGCGTATGGTAGACGCTGGAGAGCACGCGGATGAACTCTTCCTTGACCCGGTCGAGGTCCCGCAGGGTGAGCGGCGCCTCGCGCAGCTGGCCCGCCTCGATCTTCTGGTTGAAGAGGAACTCGATGGCGCTGCGGATTCGCTCCGGCGAGGGCGCGCCCAGCACCCGGAGCGCCGCCTCGGAGGAGTCGGCCAGCATGGCGACGGCGGTTTCGACCGTGTGCGGCGTGGGCCCCGGGTAGCGGAAGTTCTCGCTCTCGGAAGCCGATCCCTCGCGGCGGGCCCGGTCGCGGAAATAATCCATGTACATGGTGCCGTGGTGCTCGGCGATAAACGCCCGGACCGCCTCCGGCAGCCCCGCCTCCCGCGCCAGCTCCAGCCCATCGATTACGTGGTCGCGGATAATGCGGGCCGAGCGGTCGGCGGAGAGCCGGTCGTGCGGGTTGTACCCCGACACCTGGTTCTCGGTAAAATACTGCGGCCGCATCACCTTGCCGATGTCGTGGTAGTAACAGCCCACCCGCGCCAGCAGGCCGTTGGCCCCGATGGCGGCGCAACCGGCCTCGCACAGATTGGCCATGCCGATGCTGTGCGCATAGGTCCCCGGCGCCTCGGTGGCCAGCCGGCGCAGCAGCGGCCGGGTCGGGTCCGACAGCTCGAGCAGGGTGATATCGGTGGTGATCCGGGTGACCGCCTCGGCCACCGGCAGCAGCAGCATGGCCACCGACGCGCTGCCCAGCGCGGTCACCGCGCCCGCGACCACGCTGGCCATGATCTCATAGGGAGACCAGCCGTAGAGCAGCCCCAGCGTGGCGGCCGCAATGGCGTAGGCCGCGGTGATGGTGCCGATGCTGCGGTAGAGATGCTTGCGCCGCCGCACGGCTCTGGTACCGATCGCAGCCGCCACGCCCGAGACCAGCGCGATGAACAGGAGATGGGTGCTCTCCAGCGCCCACTGGCTGCCCAGCAGAATGGCCAGCATCATTGCCGCCACCACCGCCAGACGCCCGTTGTAGAGGATGGTGATCAGTATGGCGGCAAACGGCACCGGGACCAGCTCGGGACGGTCGGGAAAGATGCGCGACACGGCCGAGGCCACCAGCACCACCGCGATGAAGCACCCGGTGAGGAACACCAGCTCCCGGTATTCCCGATAGGTCTCCCAGCGGTAGAGCAGCAGCATCAGCCAGAAGGTGCCCACAACCAGCGCGTTGAACAGCACCGGGCCCACGAAGGTCCGCAGCAGCCGCCGGTCCGGCCCCCGGCGCAGCAGCTCGTGCCGCAGGGCGGCCAGCTCGTTATGGGTCTCCTCGGAGACCACCTCGCCCGCCGACACGATCCGGTCGCCGGCGCGAACCAGGTGCGGCGGCTCGTCGGCCGTGGCCTGGCCGGCGGAATCGGGCACGGCAAAGGTGACGGGGGCGACCACCTCCCGCTCGGCCATCGTGCCCTGGGCGTAGACCGGCACGTCGAGCGAGGCGGTCGTGGGGAAGGCCAGCCGCGCCGCCACCGCCACCAGCAGGACCAGCAGCCAGCGCGAAGCATGGAACCAGGCCCGCCGGCCTGCCGACAGCCCGGCCAGTGACTCCTCCCGGTAATCCAGCCAGGTCCCGTTCATCAGCCGTTCTGGTCCTCCGCATAGGCCCGGATGATCTCGCGCACCAGCCGGTGCCGGATGACGTCGTTCTCGCCCAGGTAGCAGAAGGCGATGCCGTCGATGCCGGGCAGGATGCGCTCCACCTGGATGAGCCCCGAGTCTTCCCGCTGGGGCAGGTCGATCTGGGTCTTGTCGCCGGTGACCACGGTACGGCTGTTCACCCCCAGCCGGGTCAGGAACATCTTCATCTGGGCCCCGGTCGCGTTCTGCGCCTCGTCCAGGATAATGAATGCATCCGACAACGTGCGGCCCCGCATGTAGGCCAGCGGCGCGATCTCGATGGTCCGGCTTTCCAGCGCCCGCTGCACCCGGTCATGCGGCATCATATCTTCCAGCGCATCGTACAGGGGCCGGAGGTAAGGGTCGACCTTGGCCTGCAGGTCGCCGGGGAGAAAACCGAGCGATTCGCCCGCTTCCACCGCCGGCCGGGCCAGGATGATCCGCTTGACCCGCCGGCGCGCCAGCGCTTCCACCGCCTTGGCTACGGCCAGGTAGGTCTTGCCCGTTCCGGCCGGGCCGATGCCCACCACAATATCGTTGCCGGTGATCGCCTGGAGATACTCCCGCTGGCCGGTGGTCTTGGGCACGATGACCCGGCGCATCCCGGGCAGGACGATTTTCTGATCGCCGGCGGCCGCCAGGTCCGCCGGCTGGGCCTCGCCCGCCAGCCGGAGGACGTCTTCGGGCGTCACCGGCTCTCCCATGCGGGCCAGGTCCACCAGACCCTGCGCCACCGGCGCGGCCTTCTCCACCTGGTCGCTGCTGCCGGCCAGCGACAGGGTATCGCCCCGCAGCACCACCCGGACTCCGGTGGCACGCTCCAGCTCCTGGATGTTCTGGTCGTTCACACCCGCCAGCAGAAGCGGATCGGCCCCCTCGGTGGAGAGGCGATGGGTGGTTTCGTCGCTCATGCAACCGCCCGCACGGTCCAAGGTCTCATCAGGATCCACCGATCACACAGATTGCACCGGTCACACCGAAGGGCACTCTCTCAGGAAAAACCCTGCACCAGGCCCGGGGTACACGCACCCGCACCCGGCAAAGGCCCACGCAGTCCCGGTCATGCTGGGGGCCAATCGGCGTAATCTGTGGATTCCCACACAGAAGGCGCATCCGGCAGAGCCCCACCCAGTCCCGGTCATACCAGGGGCCAATCGGCGTAATCTGTGGATTCCACACAGAAGGCGCATCCGGCAAAGCCCCACGCGGTCCCGGTCATACCGGGGGCCAATCGGCGTAATCTGTGGATTCCACACAGAAGGCGCATCCGGCAAAGCCCCACGCCGTCCCGGTCATACCGGGGGCCAATCGGCGTAATCTGTGGACTCCGGTCATTCCGTGACCTCCAGGTGCAAGGCAGCCAGGTCCCTGGGATTCACCGGCGTCGGTGCCCCTTCGAAGAGCGCCCGCGCCGCCGTGGTCTTGGGAAAGGCGATCACGTCGCGCAGCGACCCCGCCCCCGCCAGCAGCATGACCACCCGGTCGAAGCCGATGGCAAACCCGCCGTGGGGCGGCGCGCCTGCCGCCAACCCGTCCAGCAGGAATCCGAATCGCCGCCGGATGTCTTCCTCTGCGAGACCCAGCATCTCGAAAATCATGCGTTGCACCGCCGGATCGGTGATACGAATCGAGCCGCTCCCCAGCTCGTTGCCGTTGTAAACCGCGTCATAGTGCAGCGCCCGGCAGCGCTCCCGGGCCGTCTGCAGCAGCGGAACATCCTCCGGGTGCGGCGCGGTGAACGGATGGTGCGCCGGCACCCATTCCCCGCTTTCCGGGTCGTGCTCGAAGAGGGGGAAATCCACCACCCAGCAGAAGGCATGCTCCATTTGCGGCGGCACAGCCATGCGCCGGATCACGGCAGTCCGGATGGCATGGAGCGCGGGGGAGGTCACCGGATCGGCCCCCATAACGGCCAGCAGCAGGTCGCCCGGGGTGCCGCCCAACCGCTCCAGCAGCCCCGAGCCCACCGCCTTCACTCCCTGCCCTTCCCACTGCTCCGCCCGCCGGGCCCAGATGAGCCCCCCCGCGCCGGCCCCGCGCGCCAGCGCCGTCAGGCCATCCAGGTCCTTGCGGGTCAGGGTCGCCCCACCGGGAACCAGCAGCCCCCGCAGCCGCGCCTCGCCGGCCCGCACCGGCCCCAGGAACGGGGCGCTGTCCTCGCCCAGCAGGGCGCTCAGATCCCGGATCTCCAGGGTATAGCGCAGATCCGGCTTGTCCACCCCGAAGCGCTCCATGGCTTCGCGCCAGGTGAGCCTCGGGAAGGGCGGTGGGACCCCGGCGCCCCCTTCATCCCAGAGGTCCCGTAATACCGTTTCCACCACGTCCTGCACGTCCCCGGCGGTGACGAACGAGGCCTCGATGTCGATCTGGGTGAACTCGGGCTGCCGGTCGGCCCGCAGGTCTTCGTCCCGGAAGCAGCGGGCGATCTGGAAGTAGCGGTCGTAGCCGGCCACCATCAGCAGCTGCTTGTAGATCTGGGGCGACTGCGGCAGGGCGTAGAACTCGCCGCGGTGGATCCGGCTGGGCACCAGATAGTCCCGGGCGCCCTCCGGCGTCGGTTTGGTGAGGATGGGCGTTTCGATTTCGAGAAACCCCATGCCGCTCAGCGTCGCGCGGGCCCGCTGCGCCAGGCGGTGGCGCAGCATAATGTTGTGCTGCAACTCGGGCCGCCGCAGATCGAGCACCCGGTGTTTCAGCCGCAACTCTTCCGCCGGCAGGTCCTCGCCTTCTTTCCGCCCCACCGGGATGGCCGGCGTGACCGCCGGGCCCACCACCTGGAAGCCGGTCACCCGCACTTCGACTTCGCGGGTGGCGAGCTGGCTGTCGCGCGCCTGCTCCGGCCGCAGCTCCACCGTGCCTTCCACCACCGCCACCGATTCCACCCCGGCCTCGGCCCCGCGGCGCAGCACCTTGGCCGGCGTCCATTTGGGATCGAACGAGAGCTGCACCAGGCCGGTGCGGTCGCGCAGGTCCATGAACAGCAATCCGCCCAGATCACGGACGCGGTGGATCCAGCCGCCGAGGCGCACCGGGGTGCCGGCCTGATCGCGGCGCAGATCGCCGCAATAGTGGGTACGCAGGGACGTGGGGCTCATCTTACCAGTTTTCGGCCGCGACGATGGTCGCGTGGAAGTCTTCGGGGGACCGCGACTGCAGCAGGCCGGTCCGGACGTCTTCCCGCCGCACCAGCCGCGCGATGCGGCTCAGGATCTTCACGTGCAGTCCGGCGGATGATTCGGGCCCCGCCAGCAGGAACAGGATGCGCACCGGCTCGCCGTCCAGCGCATCGAAGGGGATAGGTGTGGAGCTGAGGCCCGCGACCAGCCCGACCTCCGGCATCGCGGGAGACCGCCCGTGGGGGATGGCCACGCCGAATCCAATGCCGGTACTGAGCACCCGCTCGCGGTCGCAGATGGCGCGCAGCACCTCGTCGTAACTGCCGCCCGACTGCTCCACCAGCAGGGCGGTCAGCTCGCGCAACACCCCGGGCTTGTCCTCCGCGGCGAGCGGCAGACGCACCCGGTCCGGCGTGAGCAGCTCGCTCAGCAGCACTCGGCCCCGGCTGGCAACGGCATGGCGGAAACGTAACCTTCGCCCGCAGGACTTCAAGCAATTGCGGTTGCGAAAGTTAGGGCAGGCCCCCGGGCAGCCGCGACGCTATCTTTCCGGTCATGACGACGGCCCTGACCCCGACCCTGCTCGACTGCACCCCCGCACAGGCCCGCGAGCGCCTGGAGGAGTGGGCGCAGGCACATGGCCTGCCCGCCTACCGGGCGCGGCAGATGCTGCCCCGGCTGTGGCAGCGGCCGGTGGCCGGCTGGGCGGACGCCAGCGAGCTCCCGGTGCCGCTGCGCGAGGGCCTGGAGCGCGACCTCCCCCTGCCCCGCCTGACGCGGGAAGTGCGGCAGGATTCCAGCGACGGCACCCGGAAATACCTCTGGCGTCTTGGCGACGACGAAGCGATCGAGTCGGTGCTGATTCCGAGCGGAAGCCGGCGCACACTCTGCATCTCCAGCCAGTCGGGCTGCGCCCTGGGCTGCGTCTTCTGCGCCACCGGCCGCATGGGCTACCGCCGCAACCTGACGCCGTTCGAGATCGCCGGCCAGGTGCGCGAGATCATGCTGGAAGACCCTGCATCCCGCCCCACCAACATCGTGTTCATGGGCATGGGCGAGCCGCTGCTCAACTGGCCCGCGGTCGATGCCGCCCTGACCATCCTGAACGATCCGGACGGGATCGGGATCGGCGCCCGGCACATCACCGTCAGCACCGTGGGCATTATCCCCGGCATGGAAGCCCTGGCCCGGCGGCCGGAGCAGTTCCGGCTCGCCATCTCACTGCATTCGGCGCTCCCGGAGGAGCGGCAGGCTCTCATGCCCATCGAGAAGAAATACGACCTGGCGTCGGTGCTGCGGGCGGCCCGGGCGTTCCGCAAGCGCATCACGTTCGAGTACGTGCTGATCGCCGGCCGCAACGACCGCGACAGCGACGCCGATGCGCTGGCCCGGCTGGCGCGCGAGTCGGGCGCCCTGGTGAACCTGCTGCCGCTGCATCCCGGAGGCGAAGACGGGCTGATCGCCTCCAGCCCGGCCCGGATCGCCGCCTTTGCCGAGCGGCTGCAGTCGCAGGGAGTGGAGGCGGTGGTGCGGCGCAGCCGCGGACTGGACATCGACGCGGCATGCGGACAACTGAGAACCGCGGTGGAGAAGAAGGCGAAGCGGAAAGCGTAAGGCGTCGGCTACGCCTCACACCTCACCGGCTGGATCCGGAGCAGCGCCGACCACATCAAGGCCCTCACCGGTCTCAAAAAACGCCGTGAGATTCGCGACCGCCTTCATTCCCATCGCCGTACGCGTCTCCAGGGTGGCGCTGCCCAGATGCGGCAGCAGAACCACGTTCTCCAGCTGAAGCAGCGCGGGGGACACCTGCGGCTCTTCCTCGTAGACATCAAGGCCGGCGCCGCCCAGGCGCCCCCCGCCCAGGGCCGCAGCCAGCGCCGCCTCGTCCACCACTTCCCCCCGCGCGGTATTGACCAGAAATGCGCCGGGACGCATGCGGCTCAGCTCCGCCGCGCCGATCAGATGGCGGGTATCGCCACTGGCCGGGCAATGGAGAGAAACGAAGTCGCTCCGGGCCAGCAGCTCGTCGAGCGTGCCGCACTGGGTGACTCCCAGCGCTTCGGCCTCCGGGGGCAGCAGCGGCCGAGGCATCCAGGAACACACGGACATGGAGAATCCCGCGCGCGCACGGTGCGCCAGCGCACGTCCGATCCGGCCCAGGCCCACGATCCCCAGCGTCTTGCCCGTCACCATGGTGCCCATGAGGTGCGTGGGACCCCACCCGTGCCAGCGTCCCGCACGCAGATCCCGCTCGCCCTCGCCGGCCCGACGCGCTACCATGAGGATGAGCAGCATTGCCAGGTCGGCCGTGGCATCGGTGAGCACGCCCGGCGTATTGGTCACCACCAGGCCCCGCCGCCGGGCAGCCGCCGGATCGATGTGATTGAACCCGACACCGAAGTTGGCCAGAATCCGGGCTCGGACCGGCCCCGCCAGCACGTCGGCGCCCATGCGGTCGGTGACGGTACAGAGCAGACCGTCGCACTCGGCCAGCGCCTGCCGCAGCTCCTGCGCGGTGAAGGGATGATCGTCCCGGTTGAGCTGGACGGCAAAATCGCGCTGCAGCGCGGCCTCGACCGCGTCGGGCAGCCGGCGGGTCACCACGATCCTGGGTAAGGATGAAGGGGGCATGGACCTAATCTACCTGCTGCAGGAGTGCTACCGCGCCGCGGTGGCCGCGGTGGATCCCGATCCCGCGCTGGCCCGGGCGCTGCAGGCCGAGCCCACCGGACCCGACGCCCGGGTGCATGTACTGGCCATGGGCAAGGCCGCTCCCGCCATGGTGCGCGCCGCCCTGCGGACGCTGGAGCAGCGCGGCCAGTCGCCTGCCGGCGGCCTGCTGGTCACCGTGCCCGAACTGGTGCCCCCCAATCCGGGCCTGCCGGTGGCGTTCGGCGACCATCCCGTCCCGGGCCAGCACTCGCGCGCCGCCGCCCTCGCCCTCGAGTCCGCGGCCAGCCGGGTGCGGCCGGGCGACACCGTCTGGGTCCTGCTCTCCGGCGGGACCAGTAGCCTGCTGGGCACACCGGTTGCCGGCCTGGGCCCCGACGATCTGCGGCGGGTCTCCACCGCGCTGCTGGGCTCCGGGCTCGACATCGCTCAGATGAACCTGGTGCGGCGCCGGCTCTCCCGCTGGGGCGCGGGACGCCTGGCGGCCGCGATGCCGCACGCCGCCATGCGCGTCTTCATCGTGTCGGACGTTATCGGAGACGATCCCGCCGTCATCGGCTCGGGCCCCTGCGCACCGGACCCCTCGACCGCCGAGGAAATCGAAGTGTTCATCGAAACGTGCGGGCTCCGCGACCAGCTCCCGCTTCCGGTCCTCGATTACCTCGCCCGGGTACGGCGGGGCGAGGCGCCGGAGACTCCCAAGCCGGGCGATCCGGTCTTCCAGCAGGTTCGCACCACGATCATCGCCGACAACGCGATGGCGCGCGAGGCCGCGGCCCGGCAGGCCCGCACCGCGGGATGCGGCGCGCGGGTGGTCGATACGCCGCTCCGGGGGGAAGCCGCCCAGGCGGGGACCCGCATCGCGGCCGGGCTGCTGGATGCGCGCGCGGGGGAAAGCGCTACGGCACGCTGCGTGATCTGGGGGGGCGAGACCACCGTGAGCCTGGGCGCATCCAGCGGCACCGGCGGCCGGTGCCAGGAGCTGGCCCTGGCGGCGGCGCGGAGCCTGGCGCTGGCGCCGTCGGGCCCCGCCATGGCCCTGCTGGCGGCGGGCACCGATGGACGCGACGGCCCGACCGATGCGGCCGGCGCGGTGGTGGACGATTCGACCTGGGATCGCATCGCGCGAGCCGGCATCGACCCGGAGCACGCGCTCCACCAGCACGATGCCTATCCGGCCCTGGATGCCGCCGGGGTGCTCCTGCGCACCGGCTACACGGGAACGAACGTCATGGACCTGGTGATCGGGGCAGTGGAGCGTACGGGAAGCAGGTAGCTGTCCTGCCGGGCGAGGCCGTACGCCGGCGTCGGCCCCGCGATGCCTGCTCCGGAGAGGAGTACGGCTTCCGCTGGAGCATGGCACCGCCTGCAACGCGCTGTCGGGATCAGACGCCGGCCGGCTTCCGGGCGTCCGGGACCACGGCGCGCTCGGGCGCCATCGCTACCGGCCGGCGGGCCAGCACGCCGGTAAGCACCAGCGTCACGGCGATCTGGGCAGCGACCAGCCCGACGACCATGAGCGGCCGTCCGGCGAGGAGCATCTCGGGGCCGGGGATCGTTGCGGAGAGCAGCGAGAGATTCGCCAGATTCCCGAGCACGACGAGGGCGAGCAGCCCGCGGCCGCCGCGGTAGACCCGCCAGCAGGCCACACCGTAGCCCAGCTCCAGGAGAAAGGCGGCAAAGGGCGCCGTGTGGTACAGCCCGAGCCCGAGTCGCGGCGACGGGTGCCCGGGCCAGAGCACGATGTCGTGCGCGTGGGTGAGCAGGTCGAGCACGAGGTGCGAAGCGATCCCGAGCCCGACCGCGCGGCCGATCGTGGGGCGGCCCATCCCGACCTCGAGGACCACCCACGCCAGCAGGGCGGCGCCGAGCGCCGTGGCGACGGAATGCGAGTACGGCATGTAGGCGAGGTGGATCTCGGCAACGCTCCGGACGACGGGCTCGGTCGTCGTGCGCTCCACGCCGATGAAGTTGAGGAGCACCCAGGCAAGCTCCATCGCCTGCACCGCGAGCAGCAGCGGGATCATGGAGACGGACGGATAGCGCCGCTTGAGGAGCAGCGCGGTGGCGGCGTGATCGACGGCGAACATGATACGACCTCCCGGAGGAATCTCGGCGGTTAGCGTTTGCTAACTTCCAGGACAAACGACGAGACTCACTCGACGAGCTGCTGGAAGAGAGACACGAGCCTGCCGTGCCATCGGCGCGCCGGGCCGGGTACGACACCTACCTGGATCATGCGCCCGAGTTCCGACAGCGTCCCCTGGACGCTCGCCGCGGCGACGTCGGCGTCGATCGCCCGGGCGCGCGCCCGCACGCGCGGCGCCTCCGCCACTAGCGCGCGCGCGAGCCCGATCATCGTCCTGCGATGCACCGTGGTCCCGGTGCGGGGCCAGAGCACCCGCGCGCTGTCGGCGAGGAAGGCGAGCACCTCCGGCTCCGTGTCGAACAGTTTGAGCCAGGCAGCCACATACGCCTCCAGCTTGGCCCTGAACCCCTCGGCCGAGGCCAGCGCCGTGGCGCAGCCCGTCCACACGCGGGTGTGGCAGGTTTCGAAAAGGTAGAGCGCCAGCTCCCCCTTGCCAGCGAAGTGCTTATAGAGGGCGGGATTGGTGTACCCGCTCTCTTCCGCGATGTCGCGGATGCTCGTGGCCGCCAGCCCGCGCTCGCTGAACAGCTTGAGCGCCGCGCGCAGGATCTCGCGCTTCGCCGGAGGATCGTCCTCCGCCAGGTAGAACGGCAGCTTCCCGGTCATGACTCAGGTTAGCACTTGCTAACCGTTCTGTCAAGCAGACGGCAGGCCGCGGTGCCCCGGTATTCGAAAGAGGGGTGAGAACGGGCTATCTTGGAACATGATCGATTCCATCCGCCATTTCGTCCATACGAAGATTCTCGGCGCCGAGCCGGACACTCACCCGTCCGGTGTTCCCGGGGTCGAGCTCGCCGCCTGCGCGCTGCTGCTGGAGCTGGCCTATGCCGACCAGGAATTCAGCGAGGAGGAGCGCCGCCATATCCTGAACGCGCTGGAACGGCATTTCGGGCTGGAGGAACCCGCCGCGCGCGAGTTGATCCAGCTGGCCGAGGCCAAGCGGCGGGAGGCAATCGACGACTTCCAGTTCACCCGTCTCATCGCCGAGCGGTACGATCTGGGCCAGAAGATGGTCCTGGCGGAAGTCATGTGGGGGGTGATTCTGGCCGACGGGAAGATCACCGATCATGAAGCCTGGCTGGTCCGCAAGCTGGGCCACCTGCTGGACCTGCAACCCGCGTACCTGGCGCAGGCCAGGAAAGCCGCCAATCAGGGCACAGAACCGTTGTAGAAAGATAGGCGAAAGGACTGAGAGAATCAGTCCTTTTCTCTTTCCCCACGCTTCACGGATGGAGCCCAGGCTCCGGTACGTAATCCGGCCCCAGGATCACGCTGACATCCACCCGCCGGAGCGTATCAGCGGCCTGCTTCACGACCCCGGTTCCCAGCGCATGCGCCACCGCTTCGCCGGCGTCGGCGCTGCCCTGCCGCACCAGAATCCGGGTAGAGTCTCCCTCGTCGCGCTGCCCTGCCGGATCGTTGCCGAAGTACACCACATCCAGGCCCTGTTCCCGAAGCTGGCGAGTGGCCGTGCGGGCGAGCCCCGGGCGCGCCGTCCCGTTCAGCACTTCGACCAGAATCCGGTTGTGGCCGGAAGGAATGGCGTAGGCGTGTCCGGCGATCAGATCGCGGTGGGGACGGACGAGGAGAAAAGCCACGAGCGCGAGGAGGAGGACGCCTCCGCCCAGCAACGTCAGGCGCGTGGCTCGTGGCTGCACAGGCTGTTCCAGAAACGGACGGTAGGATCGGGCAGCGACCATCCCCGCTTGATGGCGTGGCGCACCCGGGAGCTGGCCACCTGGCGCAGCACGGTGCGGACATCCCGGGGAAACAGGTCTGCCAACTCCGCCCGCCGTTCGACGTCGAACTCACGTCCCGGCTCGAGAAAGTCGGCGCAGTAGAGCACCCGGCCCACCATGTCCCATTCGGCCAGGCCCACGGAGTGGTAGCGGACCGCGTCCAGCACCCCCCGGTCGACCTCGCCTTCGGCCTTGGCCCGGGCGGCACTCGCCGGCCCGTGCCGCAGTTCGACCGCGCCCGTCATGCTGGGGGCCCAGCGGGTCAGCTCCTCTTCCGGCGCGTCACGCAGGGCGTCGTGCAGCCAGATGGCGCGCAGCCACCGGTTGCGCTCGGAGTCGGGCACCCCCATGGCCTCGGCCCACTCCGAGACCAGCGCGGCCACCCGGTAGACATGCTCGATCCGTTCGGGAGACATGACGGCCCAGGTGGGAATCGTCGGCCGCAACTCTGGCGGCGTATGGCGCGGATGGCGGGCCATAGCCAGCGTGGATCAGCGCTCCGCGCGCAGTGGGGGGCGAACGACCCGGTTGGCGCCATCCACGAACACCACGCGCGGCGCATGACCCGCGGCCTCATCGTCGGCGTAGTCGCCGTAGCTGATCAGGATGACCAGATCGCCCGTCAGGCCCAGCCGGGCGGCAGCGCCGTTGAGTTGCACCGCGCCCGAGCCCCGGGCACCGGGAATCACGTAGGTGCTGAACCGGGCGCCGTTGTTGATGTTGACGACCTGGATCTCCTCGAATTCGACGAGATCGGCCGCTTCCATCAAGTCCTGGTCGAGCGTCAATGAGCCCTCATAATGCAGATCCGCCGCCGTGACGCTGGCGCGGTGGATCTTGGATTTCATCAGCCGGCGGAACATGCCCCAGCCCTCGCCCGAGAATGATGTTGTCGATGAGACGGGTC
Source organism: uncultured Gemmatimonadales bacterium (assembly GCA_963779755.1). Lineage (GTDB taxonomy): Bacteria > Gemmatimonadota > Gemmatimonadetes > Gemmatimonadales > GWC2-71-9 > CAVZZO01. Next base: position 2,163,848 of record CAVZZO010000001.1, on the reverse strand, counting down.
GTACCCACCCGTGCGGCCACGGCAATCACCGTGCCCGCCTCCGCGTGCGGAACCGGGTTCATCGTGTCAGGGTCAACGACTGCAATATACTCGACCTCCACCGCCGGAAAAGTCCGAAATCCTTCCCGCACCACGGCTTCCAGCACCCGAGCACGATGCTCGCCGGCCTCCCAGGCCTCCTGCGCCCGCCCCAGTGCCCCGCTCAGCGCCAGGGCATCGGACCGCTGGGCGGGAGTGAGGTAGGCGTTGCGGCTGCTCATCGCCAGGCCGTCGGATTCCCGCATCGTCGGCACCATCACGACCTCGAGCGGCCAGTCGAGGTCCCGGACCATGGCCCGGATCAGGCTCAGCTGCTGGATGTCCTTCTGTCCGAAGCAGGCGACCTGGGGCTGAACCAGGTGGAAGAGTTTGGCGACCACCGTCAGGACACCGGTGAAATGCCCCGGCCGGGAGGCCCCTTCCCACAACTCGCTTGACGCTCCCGGCACCACCCGGGTTTCGCTGCCCGGAGGGTACATGGCCTCGACCGTGGGGACAAAGAGCAGGTCTACACCGCGCGCTGCCGCCAACGCCCGGTCGGCCGCGAGATCGCGCGGGTAGCGGGCGAAGTCCTCCCGCGGCCCGAACTGCAGCGGGTTCACGAAGATGCTCATGACCACCAGCCCGGCACGGTGGCGAGCGGCGTCCACCAGTCGCAAATGGCCTTCGTGCAGCGCGCCCATGGTCGGCACCAGGGCGATCTGCTTGCCGGCGACGCGGGCCTCGGCCACGGCGGAGCGCAGGTCCGCGGGAGATTCGATCAGCTGCATGGCAGTGCGGTTTCCGTTTCCCTCTTCCCGCGGTTCTGCCCATTCCTATTCAAACGAATGTTCCTTCCCCGGGTAGGTCCCCGCCCGCACTTCCTCGCCGTACTGGCGGGCGGCATCGCGGATCACCTCTCCCAGTTGGGCATAGCGTTTGAGGAATCGGGGGCTGAACGTCATGTTCATCCCCAGCATGTCGGGGGTGACCAGCACCTGGCCATCGCAGCCGGGTCCGGCGCCGATGCCGATGGTGGGGACGGTGAGCGCCGCGCTGATGCGCTGGGCCAGCGGCGCCGGGACCAGTTCGAGCACGATGGCAAAGGCTCCGGCCTCTTCCAGCAGCCGGGCGTCCTCCAGCAGCCGGTCGGCCGCCGCCGCCTCCCTGCCCTGCACCCGGTACCCTCCCAGGGCATGCACCGACTGCGGCGTAAGCCCCAGGTGCCCCATCACCGGGATGCCGACCTCCACCAATGCCCGGACGGTCGGGGCCATGTGCCGGCCGCCCTCGAGCTTCACGGCGTTGGCGCCGCTCTCGGCCAGCGCGCGCCCGGCATTGCGGAGCGCCTCGGGCAGCGAGACCTGGTAGGTCATGAAGGGGAGATCGATCACCACCAGCGCCTCGCCGGCGCCGCGGCGGACCGCGCGGGCGTGGTAGATCATCTGGTCCAGGGTGGCGGTGAGGGTGCTGGCGCCGCCGGCCACCACCTGGTTTACCGAATCGCCCACCAGCAGCAGGTCGGTGCCCGCCTCTACCAACAGGCGCGCGGTGAGCGCGTCGTAGCACGTCAGCACCACGATGCGCTGTCCCGCCCGTTTCATCGCCAGCAGGTCGAGCGCCGAGCGCGGTTTCTTGTCCGGAGTCATCGTGGGTTCCTCGTCTCGGCCAGGTGCCGCTCAATCTCGGCGATTTCGCGGCGCCAGAAGTCCCGGCCGGCCAGGCCCGGGTGGGGAATGGTCAGCCGGCCGGTCGCCATCTCGCGCTCGCCGAAGCGGACGATGTCGATATCCAGCGTGCGGGAGCCCCAGCGCTCGTGCCGAACCCGTCCCGCGGCGGTTTCGATCGCGCGGCAGGCCTCGAGCAGCGCCTCCGGGTCGAGGGCCGTTTCCAGCAGCAGCATCTGGTTCAGATAAGGGGGCTGGTCGCGGCCCTCGAGCGGCGCCGTCTCCTCTATACTGGACGCGGCAAGGAGGCGCGAATCCGGCAGCGCCGCCAGCCGCTCACGGGCCAGGGCCAGGAACTTGTCCCGCTCGCCCAGGTTGCTCCCCAATGCAAGATAGACCCGCTCCATCGGGCTGGCCGCTCCCCGGGACCGGCTCAGAGGTCGGCCGCGAAGGTCCGGGCGATCGCCTGCAGCCGGTCGGCAACGCCCGCCAGGTCCCGGATGGCCTCCTCCATCTCCGCCTGGCCGGTGGTTGCCTCGGCCACGCGCCCGGCCAGCCGCCGACTCTCCGCCAGGGCATGCCGGGAGACGGTGGCGATCTGCTCGATATCGACCCGCAGCCGGTCGAAGGAGGTGCGCTGGGCCTCGGCCGACCCGGCGATCCGCCGTCCGTACTCGCCGGCCTCGCGGGTCGTGGTCATGATGGCGCTCAGCGCCTGGAGCGCATCCTCGCTCAGTTCCTCCACGCCCGCCACCACCGAGCGCCCGTGCTCCATCTGGGCCGCGACATCGCTCACCTGCCGGGTGATGAGCTCCATCAGGACTGCGGCCTCGCGGGAGGCGCCGGAGCTCTGGGCCGCCAGCTGGCGGACCTCCTCGGCCACTACGGCGAAACCCTGGCCCTGCCGGCCGGCGCGGGCCGCTTCGATGGCGGCGTTCAGCGCGATGAGATTGGTGAGATCGGCGATCTCCCGGATGGATTCGATGAACCCGGTAATGCGGCCGCTGATCTGGCCCAGTTCTTCCACCCGCCGGCTACTGTCGTCCACAAAGGCCTTGAGCTGGACCAGCCGCCGCACCGCGTCGCCGATGGTATCGTGGCTCTCCGACGCCACCCGGCTGGCCGATTCTGCCGCCGTGGCCGCCAGAGCGCCATCGCGCGCTACCTCCGCGGTGGCGGCGGCCACCTGCTCGGTGGTAGCCAGGCCGGCGCTCAACGCCTCCCCCTGGCGTCCCATGCCGCTCTCGATCTCCCGGGTAGCGCCGCCCACCGCGTGGGTGGTCTGCCGCAGGAGCTCGGCGTTGCGCATGAACGACTCCACCTGCCGCCCGATCCGCTCCACCGTGTCTACCAGCGGCCGCCGCAGATCGGCGATGTGCATGGCGGTGGCGAGCTGGTTGGCGAAGGTGTTGACGGCTTCCATGTCGCGCTGGCGGTAGGCGTGCCGCTTGTGATGTTCCAGCTCCAGCGTACCCACCGGCCGGTCGGCGAAGGCGAGCGGCGCGATGAGAATGCTCCGCGCGGCCGCATCGGGGCTGGTGATCCGTTCGTCGCGGTAGGCGTCGTGCACCATGAGGGGCACGCCCTGGCGGAGCACCTCCTGCCGCAGGACGGCGGCGTCATAGAGAGGCTCGCTCCGGCCCTGCCGGCCGTAGGCCCCGCGATAGAGCAGCACCGGCTGGCCGTTGTCCAGCCGGTAGATCCGCATGTCGCCCCAGTCGAGCAGCCGGTGCGCCAGCCGTTCCATCTCGGCGAAGGAGTCCTGCAGGCTGAGATTGCCCGCAATCACCTTCTCCTGCACGTGCACCTTGTTGAGCTCCTCGGCGCCGATGGCGTCTTCCAGGATCCGCTTGGTGAGCAGCCCGATGGCGGTGATGACGGCGGTGACGGTGACCCAGCCGGCGGGCGAGAGGCTGTGGAAGGCGCCGAAGAGGATCACCACCGCCAGAATCGTGAGCAGGAAGGTGAGCAGTTCGTACCGCAGGATCACCAGCCGCTCGTCGCTCTCCAGCTTGCGGCGGAAGAGGAGCGTGAAATAGAAGAGGATCCGGGAAGCGAAGAAGTAGACCGCGGCCAGCGTGAACACGGCGGGAAGCAGCTCGAGCGTCAGACCCTCGGGCCGGGTGAACCGCAGCACCAGCGCGTAGGCGCCGAAGGCCGCCAGAAAGGCGAGTTCCTCCCGCCCGGCGTTGATGAACGACGCCCAGAACGACTTCCGGACCCAGAGGACATCGGCGACGAACACGCCGAGCCAGAGCGCCACGGACACGGGGGCGACGCCCACCAGCACGGCGCCGAGCAGAACCGGCACGCCGATCTGGGTGAGGTAGGCATACTTGGTGAGGGAGATCTGGCTGGCGCGCAGCGCGACCACGGCCAGCAGCAGGGCCAGGGTGACCAGGGGTTGCCGGGTCCATCCCGCGTCCTGCGCCAGAACCGCCAGGGCCAGGGCCAGCCCGCCGAAGGCGAGCACGCGGGCATAGCCCTCCAGAAAACCGCGGATGGTCACCGGGGGCCGGGCTCAGACAAAGTAGTCTCCTACGGTGATACCGTAGCGGTCGGGGTTGGTCACCTTGACGATCGAGCGCAGAAAACTCCCCGCGGCATCGCGATCGGCCAGGTTCAGCAGCTGGGCGGCGGCGCGCACCACGGCCCCGTCGGCGTCGATGGCCACCCGTACCAGCGGCCGGTTGAGGAAGTTGGGGTCGGGGTTGGTCGCAGCCACCACGGCCACTTCGAAGGTGTCGAGAATCACGCAGGTGCCCACGGGATACACCCCGATCAGGTTGATCAGCGCCTTCACGATGACCGGATCGTAGCCCCGCCGCGGGTTCTCCCACATCTCCCGCAGAACTTCGTCGGGCGAGATCGGCACCGTCTGGTAGCTGCGCCGGGAGGTCGCCGCGTCGAACCCGTCGGCCACGGCGACCACCCGGCTGAAGAGCTGCAGCTCCCGGGGCCGCAGATGCCGGGGATAGCCGGTGAGGTCGGTCTTCATGTGGTGCTCGTGCGCGACGATGATCGCCCGGTAGGGCAGCTCGCTGTACCCCCGCATCTCGAACAGGCTCAGGGCGCCCATCCAGGGATGCCGCTGGATGGTCTGCCATTCGCCTTCATCCAGGCCGCCCGCCTTGTTGATGATCTCCACCGGCACCCGGGCCTTGCCGATATCATGCAACAGCGCCGCCAGGCCCAGGTCATACAGGCGCAGCCGGCTGAACCCCAGCTTCTTGCCCAGCGCCACGGAAAAGATGCAGACATTCACGGAATGGGTGAACGTGTACTCGTCATAGTCGCGGATGGTAGTGAGCCCGATCAGCGATGTCTCGTTGTTCAGCACCTGGTCCACGATGCCCTGCACCACGCGTTTGACCTTCTTGATATTGGCCGAGCGCCCCATGCGGACGCTGTTCACCACTTCCTTGGTGACGGCGACGCCCTGGGAGTACGTCCGCTTGGCCAGCTCGCGAGCCCGCTCCAGCTCTTCCAGCTGTTCCTGCGTCTCGATGGTCGGTTCCAGCTCGATGCTGGAGACCGGCGCGGCCTGCAGCCGGTCCACCAGGTCGCTGAAGGGATCGGCGGCCCCTTCGCGTCCGGAGAGATTGAGCAGGGTGCCGACGAAGATCTGCCAGTCCCGCCGCTCCACTCCCGGGTGCACCCGCAGGGTGCCGATATCAAAGGTGCGGAACATGGCCAGGACGTGGCTGAACGAGGCGTAGTTTTCCAGCTCCAGCCGCAGACGGGTGCTGTTGAGAAACATGAAGTCGCCCGCGACCCGGATGTCGATCTCGGTCTCCGCCTCCAGCAGGCCGGTGGCGGCCGCCTGCAGCTCGTCCAGCGCCTTCTGCGCCACCGCATTCTCGATGGGATAGAGCTTGAGGCTGCGCAGGGCGGTATAGAAGGCCAGCAGGAACGTGCGGCCCGCAACCCGCAGGGCGCCTTCGCCGCCGGTGCCGGGACGGACCTCCTCGTTCATCGTCCCATCTCCCGCAGCGCCCGATTCACCGCATTGCGGACCACCAGGTCCTTCTCGCTCTGCGCCTGCTCCAGCGTCGCCCGCGCCTCGGGCGTGCCAATGCGGCCCAGGGCCAGGGCGGCGCAGGCGCGGACCTCGGGACCGTGCCGGCGGCGGAAGATGCCGCCCGGCAGCAGCATGGCGGAGAGCACCTGCAAGCCGCCGCTCCCGGCGATCTCGGCGTACGCCTCGAAGAACGCCAGCCGCTCGGTGAGATCGAGCTCGCGGTTCACCTGCCCCCGCACCACCGGCTCCACCCGCGCCAGCGCGTTGCGATACCCCCGGGCCCCCAGGGCCCGTACCGCCGCAATGCGGACCTCGCGGTCGCGGTCCTCCAGCGCCCGCTCCAGATGTGCCAGCGCCCCGGCGGAGCCGATGGCGATGAGAGCGTGCACCACGGCCACCCGGATGGCGCCCTCCGGATGCGACAGCGTCTCGCCCAGTCCCGCCACCGAGGGTTGCAGCTCCAGGCGTCCGCAGAGATCAATGATACCGGGCAACGCTTCCGACTCCGCACTCCGCAGCAGCCGCACCACCTCGGCGGGATGGGATTCGGCCAGGCGCTCCGAGGCGGTCACCAGCAGGCCCCGAACCGCCGGGGAACGAAGCCGGGGCAGCCAGACCAGAATGGTCTCCAGCGCCTCCGGCCGCAGCTCGCCGAACAGCTCGCCCAGGTCTTCCTCGCTGGGCGCGGCGGTCGCCTCGTCCACCGCCTGCAGCAGCTGGGTCAGCACGGCCGGATTGCTCAGACTGAAGCGGAAATGCTGCAGCCGCTCCCGATGGTCCGGTGTCAGCGCCTGGGCCCGGTCGGCGGCCAGGCGCATCTCGCGCAGCGCCATGGAGACGGTCCGGAACTCGCCGGCGTTCAGCAGGTTGGGCAGCAGGGTGTCGAAAATGCCCAGGATCTCTTCCCGGACTTCCAGTTCCCGCACCAGCTCGAGCAGGTCCAGCAGGATGTGCAGCGCACTGGGCCGGAGATCCTGGCCGTACTCCCGCTCCAGCATCCGGGTGATGTAGGCGATCTCCCCTTCATCCAGGAAGTAGAGGGTAGAATCGAAATCCTCCACATCCACGATGCCGGATGGGCGCTCCCCCGGCTGGCTGGCCGCCTCGGAGTCGGTCTCCTCCCGTACTGCTGCCTGCAGCACCTCGGGTGCGGCGGGCGCGCCACCCCCGTCCGTGACCGCGGGCAGCGCCTCTTCCGGCAGGAACTCCGCCACCCGGTAGGTGATGTACTGGAACTCCTGCTCCCAGAGCAGGGTGTTGAGGTCGTCATCCGCTTCGGCCGGCAGCATGCGCGCCCGCTGCACCGCTTCCAGAAAGCGCACCACCTCGGTCTCCTCCGCCCCGGGGGAGAAGGTGAGCACCCGCATCCCGTCCTTGTAGAGCGTCCAGGCGAGGCTGTCGTGCTTGCTGGCCTGGTGGTACACCACGCTGTCTTCCCAGAGGAAGTCGGTCTCCGAGACGATGAGCACCAGTTCCGGCAACTCCGCCCAGGCCGGCTCGAAGGCCCGCCGGATGTTCTGGTGCGCCCGCTGGTAGATCGGATTGTTCGGGAGATACATCTGGAACGCCCGAAGGGCCTTCACCAGCGACTGCAACAGCGCCTCAACCAGGGCTCCATCCACCGCCGGAGGCACGCCCACGCCTTCGGTCACCTCGGCACCTCCGGTCCGCTCCACTCGATCAGCATCACGGCCCCGTCTTCCGACCGCCCGGCGGCGGAAACCCCCCGGCAGCTCGCGGAGCCGCCGGCCGGCCGGACACACCTGATGCTGCCGCACACCAGAGCACGCAGAACGAATCGCTCCGTGATCGATCGAGAAGTTGGACGTGGGGGCCGGCCCAGCGCCTGCCGTTCGGGTTTGCCCTTACAACGTAACGGGAAAGCCCCAATGGCCGCACAGGGTGTGGCGACCCTGCCTCGATTCTACCCCGGAGCCCCGCATGCGCAATATCATCCACCGGATCGGCCACCCTCTGGCTTCCGGCCCGGCGGCCCGACAGCCTTGCTCTTCGGGAGGCATTCGGGTATGTTGATTCGGGGTCTATTCGGCCAAACGCGGAGATGCCATCATGCCCCTGACCCGGCGCCAGAGCGAAATCCTCACCTACCTGCGCGAGTACATTGCCCGGCACCAGTACGCGCCCAGCTTCGAGGAAATCGCCGAACATTTCAGCTTTCAGTCGCTGGCCACGGTGCACGAGCACCTGACCAATCTCGAGCGCAAGGGCTACATCCACCGCACCCACAACGAGAGCCGGGCCATTCAGCTGCTGCCGCCGCGCGGCCAGGCGGGGGCCACCGAAATCCCGCTGCTGGGCACCGTAGCGGCGGGTATGCCTATCGAGTCGCTCATGCACGACGAAACCCTCCCGGTGCCCGACGAGCTGCTCCCGCGCCGGGGGCCCAACTACGCGCTCAAAGTCCGGGGCTCATCCATGATCGACGAGCACATCCAGGATGGCGACTTCGTTGTGGTGAACGGCCGCCAGAGCGCCGAGAACGGCGAGATGGTCATTGCCCTGGTGAATGGCAGCGAAGCCACCGTCAAGAAGTTCTACCGCGAAACCGGCGGATGGATCCGTCTGCAGCCGGCCAACACCGCCATGCAGCCCATGCGCTTCCAGGAGCAGGACGTCCTCATCCAGGGCGTGGTGGTCGGAGTCATCCGCAAGTACTGACGGTCCTGGCGACAATCCTGGCAGTTCCCGGCCGGAGAAAAGACAAAAAGGACTGAGAGGAAAGGTGGGTCCACTTTTCTCTCAGTCCTTTCGTCTCAGTCCTTCTTTAAGGGTTGCCGGGGGACTAGATTTCGCGCCGATGAGCCGGACGTTTCTCGCCCTGCTCCACTACGACGGGGGCCGCTTTGTCGGCTGGCAGCGGCAGCCGGCCGGCCGCTCGGTGCAGTCGGAAATGGAGAACGTGCTGGCCCGCCTGGTGGGGCGCCGCGTGGTGGCCCATGCCGCCGGACGCACCGATGCCGGGGTCCATGCCCTGGGGCTGCCGGTGAGTTTCGCCCTGCCGGAGCGCTGGACGGTGCCGGAGCTGCACCGGGCGCTGAACGCGCTGCTCCCCGGCGACTGCTGGGCCGCCCAGGTGCACGAGATGCTCCCGGGGTTTCACGCGCGGAAGCACGCTACGGCGCGACGCTACCGCTACGAGATCGGCACCGATCCGGCCTGCCGCTCGCCATTCCGGCGGCCCTGGGAATGGGCCTTGGCCCGCCCGCTGGACCTGGCGGCCATGCGGGCGGCGGCGGCGGTGCTCCCGGGCGAACACGACTTCCGGCCCTTCAGCGTGCGGAGCCCGCGCCCGCATTACCGCTGCCGGGTGCGGCATTCGGCCTGGGAGGCCCGTGCCGGGGGAACGGGCGCCCGGTACGAGGTGGAAGCCGACCGCTTTCTCCACCACATGGTGCGCATGCTGGTCGGGACCATGACCGATATCGGCCTGGGCCGCCGTCCGCCGGACGACATGCGCACCGTACTGGCCAGTGGCGACAACGCCGGCTCCAGTCCGCCGGCACCGCCCCAGGGACTCTTCTTCCTCGCCGCGGAGTATCCGGATCGATGGTACGTCGCCTGTTCGGAGGACGCGTGAGACGATCGGCCCGCGCCGTCGCGCTGCTGGCGCTGGGGCTCGCCGGCTGCCGCGACAGCGGGCAGGATCGTACGCGCTACGTCTCCGAGGCGGGGACCGTCTCCATGCGGGTAGCCGCCTCGGCCGGCGTGGACAGCTCCCGCCGGACCGCCCTGGTCGATGCCGTTCAGCGGGTGGCGCCGGCGGTCGTGTCCATCAGCGCTACGACCCGGCAGGTGAGCCAGCCCTCACCCTGGGACTTCTTCTTCGTCCCGCGGGAGCAGATGGTCCAGAGCAGCGGCACCGGGTTCATCATCCGTCGCGGCGGCATCATCCTCACCAATACCCACGTGGTGGCCGAGGCCCAGAAGGTGATCGTGACCCTGAACGACGGCACCGACCTGCCGGCGCAGGTCCTGGGGGCCGACCCGGTCACCGACATTGCGGTGCTGAAGGTGGACCGGACCAACCTGCCCACGGTAGTGCTGGGGCGGAGTACCGATCTCATGATCGGCGAGTGGGTGGTGGCGCTCGGCAATCCCTTCGCCTACCTCCTGGGTAACACCGAGCCGACCGTCACCGCGGGGGTGGTGAGCGCCACCGGGCGCAACATTCTGCCCCAGGGCACCCAGGCCGGACTCTACCTGGACATGATCCAGACCGACGCGGCCATCAACCCGGGCAATAGCGGTGGACCGCTGGTGAATGCCCTGGGCGAGGTCATCGGCGTCAATTCGTCCATCTTCTCCAATACCGGCGGCAGCATCGGCCTGGGGTTTGCCATTCCCATCGAGCGGGCGGTGCGGGTGGCCGACGAAATCACCCGGAATGGGGTGGTCCGCCGCGCCTGGGTGGGACTCGACGTGGCCGGCGCCGAGAATATGAGCGACTGGAAGACCCAGGGCGGCGTGGTGGTGTCCTCGGTGGCGCCCGGCGGGCCGGCCGCCTCGGCCGGCCTCGAGCCCAACGACGTGCTGATGGAGGCCAACGGGCGCCGGCTGCGGAACTTCCTCGACTGGGAAGCCGTCAAGCTCGATCTGCACGTGGGCGACACGCTGCGGGTCCGGTTCCGCCGCGGACGCCGCACGCTCGACCGCGCCATCGTCACCGGCGACCTGCCCACGGTCACCGCCGAAAAGGTCAACGTGCTGAAGGGCCTCGACCTGATCACCGTGACGCCCGCCATCCGGGCGGAGCGCGGGCTGCACACCGAGCAGGGTGCCCTGATCTTCCGGATCTCGCCCCAGATCGCCCAGGCGACGGGCCTGCAGACGGGCGACGTGATCATCGGGCTCAACCGCACGCCCATCCGCCAGGCCGAACAGGTGGACCGGTTCTTCCGCGATGCCGGCGGCAGCCAGCCCATCCGGGTCCACATCGAGCGCAACGGCCATTACGCCTACACCGACCTGCTCTTCCGATGACCGACGACCGTTATCAGTCGCCGCTGGGCAGCCGCTATGCCTCGCCCGCCATGCAGCGGCTCTGGAGCGACGCCCACCGGGTCGCCATCTGGCGCCGCCTCTGGCTGGCGCTGGCCGAGGCGGAGCAGGAGCTGGGCCTGGAGATTCCCGATGCCGCCCTGGCCGAGCTGCGGCTGCACCTGGACGACGCCGATCTCGCGGCGGCCGCCCGGTACGAGCGGCGCTTCCGCCACGACGTCATGGCCCACATCCACGCCCTGGGCGATCAGGCGCCGAGCGCGCGGCCCTACCTGCACCTGGGCGCCACCAGCGCCTTCGTGGGCGACAACGCCGACCTGGTCCTGATCCGCGACGCGCTCCGGCTGGTGCTGGGCCGCGTGCTGGCGGTGCTGTCGGCGCTGGAGACCTTCGCGGTCCGTACCGCCGGCACTCCCTGCCTGGCCTACACCCACTTCCAGCCGGCGCAACTCACCACCGTGGGGAAGCGGGCCACGCTGTGGATGCAGGATTTCGCGCTCGACGTCGAAGCGCTCTGCCACCTGCTCACCCATCTTCGGTTCCGCGGCTGCAAGGGCACCACCGGGACACAGGCCTCGTTCCTCGAGCTCTTCGGCGGTGATCACGACCGCGTGCGCGAGCTGGATCGCCGGGTCACGGCCCGCCTGGGCTTCGTGCAGCCCTTCGCCGTGACCGGGCAGACCTATCCCCGCAAGACCGACAGTCATGTGCTGGACGTGCTGAGCGGCGTGGCGCAATCGGCGGCCAAGATGGCGAACGACCTGCGGCTGCTGCAGCACGAGGGCGAGCTGCTGGAGCCCTTCGAGGCGGAACAGATCGGGTCCAGCGCCATGGCCTACAAGCGCAACCCGATGCGGGCCGAGCGGATGAGCGCGCTGGCGCGGTTCGTCATGTCGCTGCAGGCCAATGCGGCCCAGACAGCCGCAACCCAGTGGCTGGAGCGCACCCTGGACGACAGCGCCAACCGCCGGCTCACGCTGCCCGAGAGTTTCCTGGCCGGTGATGCCATCCTGGTGCTCGCCGCCAACGTCGCGGCCGGCCTCGAAGTCCGCGACGAGGTAATCCGGCGCAACGTCGAGGCCCAGATGCCGTTCATGGCCACGGAGCGCTGGCTCCTGCTGGGGGTCGCCGCCGGCGGCGACCGGCAGGCGTTGCATGAGGTCATCCGGCGCCACAGCATGGCCGCGGCGGAAGCCGTGCGCCGGGGCGCCGCCAACGACCTGCTGGTGCGGTTGGCCGCCGACCCGGCCTTCGCCGGCGTGCCGGGCGACCAGTTGCGCCGTGAGCTCAATCCCGTCCGCTACACCGGCCGCGCCGAGCGGCAGGTGGGCGAATTCCTCCACGACTTCCTGCATCCCCTGCTGGAGCGGGCACGACCGCTCGCCACGGCGGTGGATACCGCGGAGCTAGCCGTATGACCGTCCTGACCCGGAGCGACCTGCCCTTCCCACTCCTGCGCCGCGGCAAGGTGCGCGAAGTCTATGAGGTCGACGACCGCCATTTGCTGCTGGTGGCGAGCGACCGCGTGAGCGCATTCGACGTGGTGATGGCCGAGGCCATACCCGCCAAGGGCGCCGTGCTGACCCAGATCAGCGCCTTCTGGTTCCACCGGCTGGCCGACGTGTTGCCCTCGCATTTCATCACGGCGGATACCAGCGAAATCCTCAACCGCTTCCCCGCCCTGCGGGCCTATCGCGCCCAGGTAGCCCGGCGCAGCATGCTGGTCCGGCGGACCGAGCCGGTGGCCTTCGAATGCGTGGTGCGGGGCTATCTCTCCGGCTCGGCCTGGGCCGAATACCGCAAGCAGGGGACGCTGGCCGGCGAGCCGCTGCCCCAGGGGCTGACCGAGAGCGCGCGGCTTAACCCGCCCATCTTCTCCCCGGCCACCAAGGCCACCTCGGGGCATGACGAAAATGTGACCTTCGGCGCGGTGGCCGAGGCGCTGGGCCAGGACACGGCAACCCGGCTGCGCGACGCGAGCTTCCGCATCTATACCGCGGGCCGCGACTACGCCGCCACCCGCGGCATCATCATCGCCGACACCAAATTCGAATTCGGGTTCGATCCCGACGGCGAGCTGCGCCTGATCGACGAGGTCCTGACCCCCGATTCCTCCCGCTTCTGGCCGGCGGATCAATATCAGCCGGGCCGGGGGCAGCCGAGTTTCGACAAGCAGCCCTTGCGGGATTACCTGGCGGGGCTCAGGAAGGAAGGCCGCTGGAACGGCGACGCGCCGCCGCCGCCGTTGCCGGAGGAAGTCGTGGACGCCACCAGCCGCCGGTACCTCGAAGCGTACCGCCGGCTCACCGGAGCCGATCTGCCGGAGGATGCGTGATCCGCATCGCCCCCGAGGGCCGGTGGTTCATTGTTGTCGCCTGGGCGATCGAGCTCCTTCTGCTGACACTGGGGCTCTGGATCTGGGCCCTGCTCTGGCTGCCGTTCGCGGTGTGGGTGGTGGCGTTCTTCCGCGACCCGGCGCGCCTGGGCCCGCGAGGCGAGCCCTATGTGATTGCGCCGGCGGACGGCAAGGTGGTGAGCGTGCTGGAGGTGGACGAGCCCGACTTCTTCCAGAGCACCGCGCTGCGCATCTCCATCTTCATGAACGTCTTCGACTGCCACGTCAACCGCTATCCGGTGAGCGGCCGGGTGATCTGGCGCCGGTACAACGCCGGCAAGTTCATCAATGCCGCGGCAGAGAAGGCCAGCCTGGAGAACGAGCAGTCGTCGGTCGGCCTGGACACCTCCCACGGCCGGGTGCTGGTGCGGCAGATCGCCGGCCTGGTAGCGCGCCGGATCGTCACCGACCACGACGAGGGCACCGACGTCCGGCAGGGGGAACGGATGGGCATGATCCGGTTCGGCTCACGGGTGGATCTGTTCCTCCCACGCGATGCGAAGGTCCTGGTCCAGGTCGGCTACCGGACCCGGGCGGGCGTCACGGTGGTGGCGGAATGGGCGTAAGGCCGCGCCGGTTCCGCCGCCCCCGCCTCCGTGGCGTGGTGATCGTGATGCCGAGCGCCTTCACGCTGGGCAATCTGTTCTTCGGCTTCTGGGCCATGGTCTCGGCCTTCCAGGGAAACTTCACCTGGGCCGCCTGGTTCGTGGTGTTCGCCGGCGTGCTGGACATGCTGGACGGGCGGCTCGCTCGCATGTCCAAGGCCGGCACCCGCTTCGGGGCCGAGCTCGACTCGCTGGTGGACATCATCTCCTTCGGCGTGGCGCCCGCCATGATCATGTATTTCCTGGAGTTCTCCCAGGCCGGCCGCTTCGCCTGGGTGCTCTGCTGGATCTACGTGGTGGCCGTCGCCGTCCGGCTTGCCCGCTACAACATCACCTCGCACGGCCAGCCCCCCACCAGCTGGTTCACCGGGCTGCCGTCGCCGGCGGCGGGGATGACGCTCGCCGTCTACTACCCCTTCAGTCGCACCGAGTGGTACCAGGCTTCGCTGGCCTATCTCAACCTGCAGCACGATGGTCTGGTGCTGCTGCTGCTGCTGCTGTCGGTGCTGATGGTGAGCAACGTCCGCTACCCCAAATTCCCGGGGATCGGCATCCGGAGCATCCGGGCCGTCGCCGGCACACTCTTCATCCTGGCGCTGCTGGCCGCCGGGTTGACCGTACCGGAGTACGTGCTCTTCCCGCTGGGCCTGACCTACATGGCGTTCGGCGTGCTGCGCGCCACCGTGCTGGGCCTTCAGGAGCGGGGCGGCGCCGACGACGATGTGGACGACGACGAGGGCACCGACCTCGGCGATCCCGGTTATGACGACCCGGGGCTGGACGCGCCCGCTTCCCCCTATCCGCGCAGCAAGGACATGCTATGAGCTATCGAACGCACATCCGGGTCGTGCCCCGTGCCGGCCTGCTCGACCCTCAGGGCCAGGCCGTGCAGCACGCGCTCGCCTCCCTCGGTTTTGGCGAGGCGCGGCAGGTGCGCATGGGCAAAGCCATCGAACTGGACATCGACGCCCCCAGCCCGGCCGAAGCGGAAGCGGCCGCCCGCCGCATGTGCGACAAGCTCCTGGCCAACCCGGTCACCGAAGACTACGAGATCGCGGTCGAGACCCGATGACGCTGCGCGTGGCGGTGGTCCGGTTCCCCGGCAGCAACTGCGATTTCGACAGTCTGAACAGCGCCCGGCGGGCGGGGGCCGAGGCGTACTACGTCTGGCACCGCGACACCGCCCTCCAGAACGCCGACGTGGTGGTGCTCCCCGGCGGCTTCAGCTATGGCGATTATCTGCGGGCGGGCGCGATCGCGCGGTTCAGTCCCATCATGCAGGCGGTGACCCGGTTCGCCCGGGGCGGCGGCCCGGTGCTGGGGATCTGTAACGGCTTCCAGATCCTCTGTGAGGCGGGGCTGCTCCCGGGAGCGCTGATGCGGAACGGCCGCCTGACCTTCGCCTCCCGGCCGGTGGACCTGCGGGTGGAGCAGACCGGCACCGCCTTCACCGGCGAGTACGAACCGGGCAGCACTATCCGGCTCCCGGTGGCGCACGGCGAGGGCCGCTACGTGGCCGACCAGCCGGTGCTCGACGCCCTGGAAGCCGACCGGCGTGTGGTGGTGCGGTACCTGGTGCCCGACGGCGGTCGCGATCCCGGCGCCAACCCGAACGGCTCGTTGCACGACATCGCGGGTATCACCAACGAGGCCGGCAACGTGGTGGGCCTGATGCCCCACCCCGACCGGGCTACCGATCCCCTGCTGGGGCCCACGGACGGTCTGGGGTTCTTCCAGAGTCCGGCCCGCTGGATCGCGGGGCACGGCGGCAGCGCGCCGGAGCCGCGGAGGACGGCGACGTCCGGACAAGCGGGGCTGTAGGGCGGCAGGGCGGCCCTAAAGGACTTCCTCGCGGCTTTCTATTGGAGGCCGCTCGGTCGCAGGACGGCAGGACGGCAGGACGGCAGGACGGCAGGACGGCAGGACGGCAGGACGGCAGGACGGCAGGACGGCAGGACGGCAGGACGGCAGGACGGCAGGACGGCAGGACGGCAATGTAAGACCTTTGCTGATGACTAGCGACTAACGACTAACGACTTCTGTCCAGCGACTCCCAACCAACGATCCCATGCCCGATCCAACCGACAAGCCCAGCCGCAACGAAGACGAATACTTCGCCAAGGCCAACCGCGAGCTGCTGGAAAAGAAGAAAGCGGCCCTGGCCTCCGAGCAGCGGGCGGCGGAGCGGAAGAGCCATCATATGAAGTGCCCCAAGTGCGGCGCCGACCTCACGCCCGAGGACATGCACGGAGTGCAGATCGACCGCTGCGGCGAATGCGGCGGCCTCTGGCTGGACGCGGGGGAGATCGACGCCCTGATGCAGCACGAAGACCATGGAGCGCTGGGCCGTATCGTGCGGGATCTGCTGACCGGCTTCCGCGGCCGGTCGTGACCCGGGCTCCTACCTCCCAGCGCACCGCCGCATTCGCCCTGCCGGGCGAGCCCGCGGTGACACCGGAGCTGGTCCGGGAGCACCACCTGAATGCGTTGGAGTACCAACGCATCCAGGAACTGCTGGGTCGCGAGCCCACCCTGACCGAGCTGGGGATCTTCTCCGCGCTCTGGTCGGAGCACTGTTCCTACAAGCACAGCCGGCCGGTGCTGCGGACCTTCCCCACCACCGGCGACCGGGTGATCCAGGGCCCGGGCGAGAATGCGGGGGTGCTGCGGCTGGGTGACGGCTGGGCCGTGGCCTTCAAGATCGAGTCGCACAACCATCCCAGCGCGGTGGAACCCTACCAGGGCGCCGCCACCGGGGTGGGCGGCATCCTGCGCGATGTCTTCACCATGGGCGCGCGCCCGGTTGCCGTGCTCAACAGCCTGCGGTTCGGGCCGCTCAACCTGCCCCGCAACCGGTATCTCTTCGCCGGCGTGGTGAAGGGCGTCGGCGACTACGGCAACTGCGTGGGGGTGCCCACGCTGGGAGGCGAGGTCGAATTCGCTCCCGGCTACAACGGCAATCCCCTGGTCAACGCCATGTGCGTGGGACTGCTGCGGGAGGAAGACCTGATCCGCGCCGCGGCCACCGGCGTGGGCAACGTGCTCCTGGCGGTCGGCGCCCGCACCGGCCGCGACGGCATCCACGGGGCCAGTTTCGCCTCCGAAGAGCTGTCGGAGAAGAGCGAGGCGCGCCGGCCCCAGGTGCAGGTGGGCGACCCGTTCACCGAGAAGCTCCTGCTCGAGGCCACGCTCGAGCTCATCGCCTCCCGATCCATCGTCGCCATTCAGGACATGGGCGCCGCCGGCCTGACCAGTTCCTCGGCCGAGATGGCCGCGCGCGGCGGGGTGGGGGTCGAACTGCATACCGATCGGGTGCCGGTCCGCGAGCCGGACATGACGCCGTACGAGATCCTGCTCTCGGAATCGCAGGAGAGGATGCTGGTGGTCTGCCGCCCGGAGAATATCGCGCGAGTGCAGGAGATCTGCCGCAAGTGGGAGCTGGAAGCGGCCCAGGTGGGGCACGTCACCAATGACGGGCTGTTCCGGGTAGTCCACGGCGGAACGGTGGTGGCCGAGATCCCGGGTCAGCGGCTGGTGGAGGACTGCCCGGTGTACCACCCCGACGCCCGCGAAGATCCCGCGGCGGCGCGGCGAAGGGAGGCGGCGCCGCCCTCGGGCGCGTCGCCGGACATGGCCGGCGCGCTGGACCTGTTGCTGGCCGATCCTTCCCTGGCCTCCAAGCGCTGGGTCTACGAGCAGTACGACTCCACCGTGCAGGGCGCCACCGGGATCGCGCCGGGCGGCGACGCCGGCGTCCTGCGCGTGGGCGATACCGCGCTGGGGCTGGCGGTGACGGTCGACTGTAACCCCCGGCTGGTGGCGCTCGATCCCTACGAGGGAGGCAAGGCGGCAGTGGCCGAGGCGGCGCGCAACATCGCCTGCACCGGTGCCGTGCCCCTGGGGATCACCGATTGCCTGAACTTCGGGAACCCCGAGCGCCCGGCCGTGTTCTACCAGTTCCGGGAGGCCTGCCGCGGCATTGCCGATGCCTGCGAAGCGTTCGGCACACCGGTAACCGGCGGGAACGTCTCGTTCTACAACGAGAGCCCCGCCGGGGCGATCGATCCCACGCCGGTGGTGGGCATGGTCGGCCTGCTGGACCGTATCGAGCGGCGGGTCGGCTCCCATTTTCAGACGCCGGGCGACCTGATCCTGCTGCTGGGCCGGCCCAACACCGACCCGGCTACCAGCCACGGCCTGGGCGGCTCCGCCTACTGGTCGGTGGTGCGGGAATTCTCCGGCGGCACGCCCTCGCGGGTCAATCTCGAGGCGGAGGCGGCGTTGCAACGCTTTCTGGCCCGGGCCGCGGGAGCCGGACTGCTGCGCTCGGCACACGATGTGAGCGCCGGAGGCATGGCGCTGGCGGTGGCAGAATCGGCCATGGGAGGCCCCTACAGCAGGGCCGGGTCCGGCGTCGCCGTCGACCTCGATACCTGGGCCGGCCACGGCTCGGAGATCTCCCCTGCGGGGTTATTTTTCGGGGAGCCATCCGCCTGCGCCGTGATCTCCTGTGCGGGCGGTCAGGACGCACCGCTCCTCGCGCTGGCGGCGGAGCTCGGGGTGCCGGCCGCGGTTGCCGGTACCGTGGGCCAACCTCACGGACTGGTGGAGATCACCGGCCGGGGTGCGGCAATCCGCCGCCCGGTCGATGGGTTGCGCGAGGCCTACTTCGAAGCGATTCCGCGCCGGATGCGGCAACCGGTCAGCAGCGGCGCGGCGGGAGCATAGCTCATGTGCGGTATCATCGGCATCTCCGGGATTCCCGACGCGGCGCGGCTGGCCTACCTGGGCCTCTATGCGCTGCAGCATCGCGGCCAGGAGAGCGCCGGGATCGTCAGCATCGACGAGCAGGGGCAGACCCATACCCACCGGGGCATGGGCCTGGTCTCGGACACCTTCGACGATACCCTGCTGAGCCGGCTCCCGGGCGACGTCGCGGTGGGTCATACCCGCTATTCCACGGCGGGCACTTCGGTGCTGGCCAACGCCCAGCCCTGCCTGGTGAACTACCATGAGGGCCCGCTCACCCTGGCGCACAACGGGAACCTCACCAACGCGCCGGAGCTGAAGCGCGACCTGGTCGCCCGCGGCTCGATCTTCAATTCCTCGTCCGACTCGGAAGTGCTGGTGCACCTCATCGCCCGCTCCCAGGCGCCGACGGTGGACGAACAGATCCGCGACGCGCTGGAAAAGGCCGAAGGCGCCTATTCCCTGCTGATCTCGGTGGGGCGCACCATCTACGCGGCCGTGGACAGCCGCGGCTTCCGGCCGCTGGTCATGGGCCGCCTGGGAGCCGGGATCGTGGTCGCGTCCGAGACCTGCGCCCTCGACCTGCTGGGCGCGCGGGTGCTGCGCGAGCTGGAGCCGGGCGATTTCGTGCGCATCGAGGACGGCGAGGTCACCGAGCTGCGCCGGCTGGAGCCGCGGCCGGTAAGCCGCTGCGTCTTCGAGCTGGTCTACTTCTCCCGTCCCGACAGTACCGTCTTCGGCCGCTCGGTGGACCGGGTCCGCCGCGACCTGGGCCGCGAGCTGGCGCGGGAGCATCCGGCGCCGGACGCCGAGGTGGTCTTCAGCGTGCCCGACAGCGCCAACGCCATGGCCCTGGGCTTCGCCGAAGAATCCGGCATCAAGCTGGAGCACGGCCTCATCCGCAATCACTACGTAGGCCGGACATTCATTCACCCCAGCCAGGCGCTGCGCGTGGCCAAGGTGAAGATCAAGTTCAATCCGGTGCGCGAAGTGATCGACGGCAAGTCGGTGGTGGTGGTGGACGACAGCCTGGTGCGCGGCACCACCAGCAAGGGGCTGGTGCAGATGATCCGCGCCGCCGGGGCGCGCGAGGTGCATCTCCGGCTGGCCTCGCCACCCATCACCGGCCCCTGCCACTACGGGATCGACACTCCCACCCGGGAAGAGCTCATCGCGGCCACCCATTCCCAGGACGAGGTCCGCGACTACCTGGGCGTGGACACGCTGGGCTATCTCTCGCTCGAGGGCATGCTCCGGGCGGCCGGCAACGGTAATGCCTGGTGCCACGCCTGTTTCTCCGGCCGCTACCCTACACCAGTTTCGGAGCAGATCGTTCAGCTCCGCCATGCGTCACCACTCCTCACGAGTCCCGCATGACCAGCTCCTACTCCGAACCGATGGTCTATTTCTTCGGCCAGGGCCGGGCCGACGGCACGGCCACCATGAAGGAAACGCTGGGCGGTAAGGGGGCCGGCCTGGCCGAGATGACCAACCTGGGCATTCCGGTGCCGCCGGGGTTCACCATCGCCTCCAGTCTCTGCATCACCTATCTGGAAACGGGGTCGTTCCCCCCGGGGCTGCGGCCCCAGGTGGAGCGCTCCATGCAGCGGCTGGAAGCGGCCACCGGCCGGCAGTTCGGCGGCGCCGAGAGCCCGCTGCTGGTGTCCGTCCGCTCCGGCGCGGCCGTCTCCATGCCCGGCATGATGGAAACCATCCTGAACCTCGGGCTCAACGACACCAGCGTGAAAGGGCTGGAGCGGCAGGCCAACAACGCCCGGTTCGCCTACGACAGCTACCGCCGCTTCGTCCAGATGTTCGGCAGCGTGGTGTTCGAGTGCCCCAAACAGAAATTCGAAGACCTGCTGGAGCAGCGGAAACAGGCCGGCAAGGTCACCCGTGAGATCGATCTCCCGGCCGAGGAGCTCAAGGCCCTGGTCGCCGACTACAAGGATCTGATCCGCCAGAGCACCGGGAAGGAATTCCCCGAAGGCCCGATGGACCAGCTCTGGCACGCCATCCAGGCGGTCTTCGAGAGCTGGAACACCCGCCGCGCCATGGACTACCGGCGGCTGCACGAGATTCCCGACACGCTGGGGACGGCGGTGAACGTCGTCACCATGGTCTACGGCAACCTGGGAGAAGACTCGGGCACCGGGGTGGCATTCACCCGGAACCCCTCCACCGGCGAGAAGGAACTCTACGGCGAGTATCTGCTCAACGCCCAGGGGGAGGACGTGGTGTCGGGCACGCGCACGCCCCAGCCGATCCACACGCTCCAGGAAAGCCTGGTGGAGGCGTACACCGCCCTGGAGAAGACCGCCCGGACGCTGGAGCGCCACTTCCGCGATGTGCAGGACCTCGAGTTCACCATCGAGCGTGGCAAGCTCTACATGTTGCAGACCCGCCGGGCCCAGCGTTCGGGGCACGCCGCCGTGCGCATCGCCTGCGAAATGGTGGATGAGGGCGTGATATCCGAGGAAGAAGCCGTCGCCCGGATTCCGCCCAACGACCTGGACCAGCTGCTCCACCCCACCATCGACAACACCGCCGAGCTCGACCTGCTCACCACCGGCCTCCCCGCCTCGCCGGGCGCGGCCAGCGGGGCGGTGGTCTTCGATGCCGATCGGGCCGAGGAGCTGGCGCGCCAGAACGAGGCGGTCATTCTGGTGCGGCGGGAAACCAGCCCGGAAGACTTCCACGGCATGGTGGCGGCCCGCGCCATCCTTACCGCCCGCGGCGGGATGACCAGCCACGCGGCAGTGGTCGCCCGCGGCATGGGCAAGCCCTGCGTGGCGGGCGCGCAGGAGCTCTCGATCGACGAGCCGGGCGGGCAGTTCTCGGTGGACGGCCGGGCGGTGAAACAGGGCGACTGGATCACCGTGGACGGCGCCACCGGTCGGGTCTATGCCGGCAGGGCCGCGCTGGTGCCGCCCGAGCTGGGCGGGGACTTCGACCGGCTGCTCGCCTGGGCCGACCGCATCCGCCACCTCCGGGTTCGCGTCAATGCCGATACGCCGGCCGACGCGCACCGGGGCCGCGACTTCGGCGCCGAGGGCATCGGGCTGTGCCGCACCGAGCACATGTTCTTCGAGGGCGAGCGCATCGGCGCCATGCGGGAGATGATCCTGGCCCAGGATGAGGCCGGCCGGAACAAGGCGCTGGCCAAGTTGCTGCCCATGCAGCGCACCGATTTCGAAGGCATCTTCCGGGCGATGGAGGGCTATCCCGTCACCATCCGCCTGCTGGACCCGCCGCTGCACGAGTTCCTGCCCAAGGAGCCGGAAGAGATCGACGCGCTGGCAAAGGAAATGGGCAAGAGCGCGGCGGAGGTCCGGCGCATCGTGGACAGCCTGAGCGAGGTCAATCCCATGCTCGGACTGCGGGGGTGCCGCCTCGGCATCATGCATCCCGAGATCACCCGGATGCAGGTGCGCGCCATCTTCGAGGCCGCCTGCGCCGTCGCCCGCCGCGGCGGGCGGGTCCAGCCCGAGGTGATGATTCCGCTGGTGGCCCACGTGGTGGAGTTCCGCACCCAGGCGCTCATCATCCGGCAGGTGGCCGAAGAGGTCTTCCGCGAGCAGCACCTGACGGTGCCCTATCTGCTGGGCACCATGATCGAACTGCCGCGCGCCGCGCTCACCGCCGACGAAATCGCCCGGGAGGCGCAGTTCTTCTCCTTCGGCACCAACGATCTCACCCAGACCACCTGGGGCCTCTCGCGGGACGACGCCGGCGTCTTCCTGCCCAGCTACATTCAGCGCAGCATCATCACCGACGACCCGTTCCAGATCATGGATCTCGACGGCGTGGGCAAGCTGGTGTCGATGGGCGTGCAACTGGGGCGCCGTACCCGGCAGGATCTCAAGGTCGGCATCTGCGGCGAACACGGCGGTGAGCCCCGCGCCATCGCCTTCTGCGAGCAGCAGAAGATGAACTACGTCTCCTGCTCGCCCTACCGCGTGCCCATCGCCCGGCTGGCCGCCGCGCAGGCGGTGCTCTCCGGCCGCGGCACGGTGGACCGGACCCGCGCGACGGTCTGAGCCGCGGAGCTACTCGTGGCGGATGGCGTCGATCGGTGACAGCCGGGCGGCGCGCAGCGCGGGGTATACACCGAAGACCAGCCCGACGGCCCCCGCGGCCAGCATGGCAAAGGCCAGCGTTTCCCAGGCGAACGCGGCGTAGATCCGCGCACCGGCGCGGGCGCGCAGCAGGGCGGTAATCCCGAACGCGCCGGCCAGTCCCAGGCCGGCCCCCACCGCCCCACCGGCGCAGGCTACCGCCACCGATTCCCCCAGGAACTGCAGGAGCAGGTCGCGCTTCCGCGCGCCCACGGCGCGGCGGACGCCGATCTCCCGCGTCCGTTCCACCACCGAGGCCAGCAGCACATTCATGATGCCGATCCCGCCCACCAGAAGGGAGATGCCGGTGATGGCGCCCATGAACAGCTTGAAGATGAGCATGCCCTGCTGCGCCTGCTGCAGCCGCCCCTGGGCGGTGCTGACCGTGACATCGCCGGCCCACTGCGGCCCCAGCCGGCGCCCCAGCCACACCTCCGCCACCTGGCGCGCCCGGCCGACGTCTTCCACCCGGCGTGCCTTGAGCAGGAGTGCTGGCGCCCGGGCGCCACTGGCCGGAGCCAGCAGGAAGGGAGCGGCGGTCAACGGTATCCACGCCTCCAGGTCGCCGCTGCCTCGCGGGTCGGGCAGCACGCCGATCACCCGGGCCGGCCTGGCCTGAAACCGGAGCACGCGCCCCGCGACGGCGCCCGAATCGCCCAGGGTCCGCGCCAGCCCGCGGGAGACGACCGCCACGGCGGCGCTGTCCCGGATATCGTCCGCGCTCAGGAAACGACCTTCCGCGGGAACCAGTCCCAACATGGCGCCCGAGGCGGGCAGCGTGGCGGTCACCGTGACGCCGCGTTCGGTCCGGCCGTCGGCCGGGCTCACCAACGCAGAGCCGCCGAGCAGGATGGTGACGTCGGCCAGGGAACCGGTGAGCCGGCTCAGCGCCTCCGCATCGCCCGGGCCGAAGACCGGAAAATCGGTGCGGGCAAAGACCCGGTGGTCGACCGTGCGGGTGGTCTGCGGCGCGATCTGAATCGACTGGACCGATGTGGTGCGGGAAATCTGCGCGCGGGCGAACTGTTCCAGCCCATCGCCCACCGCCAGGACCGCCACCAGGGCGGCCACCCCGATGACCACGCCGAGGACGGAGAGGGAGGTCCGCAGGGGATTGGAGCGGAGGGTGCCGAGGCCGACCCGCAGGGAGGCCAGGCTTACCTTGATCCTTGCGGACCCGGGGCTAACTTGCGGTAGCGGCACTGCCGCACCTTCTCTTTCTGGAGCCACAGATCGCATGCTACGCTCTCGTTCTCTGGCCGTCGCCGCCGGGGTGTTCCTCCTGGGCGCGGGCCTCCTGGCCGCCGCGCCCCGGCACGCCCCGCCGGCTCCGGAAGTGACCGTCTACAAGAATGCCAGCTGCGGCTGTTGCAGCGCCTGGGTGGACCACCTACGGGCCAACGGCTTCAAAGTTACCGTCCACGACATGGACGACCTCTCCGAGACCAACGCCATGCTGGGCGTGCCCGGCCCGCTGGTCGCCTGTCATACCGCCGTGGTGAAGGGCTATGTCATCGAGGGCCATGTCCCCGCGGCCGACATCAAGCGCCTCCTCAAGGACCACCCCAAGGTAGCGGGGCTGGCGGTGCCGGGCATGCCTGCGGGCTCCCCCGGAATGGAGGGGCCGCAGAAGGACGCGTACAACGTGCTGGCCTTCGACAAGTCGGGCAAGACGACGGTCTACACGAAGTACTGAGCCGAACGGGAGCGGGTGAAAGGGGGAGGGACGTGAGTCCCTTCCCCTTTCCATTTTTCCGGGCTCAATCCCGCTCCGGAAGACGCCGGTGGCTTCGGGTGCCGCGCTCCTCCTCGTCCGAACAGACAGGCGGCCGCTTTCTTCGCCCGGCCAGGCGCTGAGCGGCATCACAGCGTCCCAACATCACTGAACCGATCGTGACCTGTCGCACGGCGGGAGGGAAGTTCCGTCCCCTACCCTCCGGGAATGAGTGTCGCCGACATCATCGATACGCTGGGCTACCCCGCCGTCTTTCTCCTGGTCATGGGAGAGAGCCTGGGGCTGCCTCTCCCGGGGGAAACCGCACTGGTGGTGGCCGCCGGCGCCTCCGGCGTCGGGACCGGGCTCAGCGTCTGGTGGGTGATCCTCTGCGCCGCCGGGGGGGCCGCCCTGGGCGATACCCTGGGCTACTGGATCGGGCGCAAGGGTGGCCGGCCGCTGCTCCTCAAAGGCGTGGGTCCTATCCGCATCAGGAAAAAGAAGCTGGACCGCGCGGAACACTTCTTCGAGCAGCACGGGGCCAAGACCATCTTCCTCGCACGCTTCATCATGTTCCTCCGGGTAGTGGCGGCGTTCGTGGCCGGCGCCTCACGGATGCACTACCGCACGTTTCTCTTTTATAACATCTCCGGCGGCATTGTGTGGGCCATGTCCATCGGCCTGCTGGCGCATTTCGCCGGCCGGCAGGTGGGCACGATGGACCAGCTGCTGCTCTGGCTCAGCATCGTGCTGCTTGCCCTGACGCTCATCGGCGGCGGCGGTTACTGGCTGCTGGAGCGCGCCCGCAAACACCGGCAGGAAAGGCGCGCCCGTCTCAGCCTCGCCACTGGCGAAGCGGGGCAGAACGCGGAAGACTGAACCCCTCGACATTCTCGACCCGTCCGATTTGTTTGGGAGTCCGTGAAGGCCGGCTCCGCTTCTTCGACCTGCCGGCATGTCGCGAAAGTATCAGGTCCACGGCATCCCAGTCCTTGACAGGAGTCCCCGTACATGGCCTCACCCCTGGTTGGCATTCTCATGGGCAGCGATTCCGACTGGCCCGTCATGCGCAAAGTGGCGGAGCAACTCGACGCCTTCGGCGTTGCCCATGAAGCGCGTGTCCTCTCCGCCCACCGCACGCCCGACCAGGCCACCGCCTACGCGCGCGAGGCCGCCGACCGGGGGATCCGCTGCCTGATTGCGGGCGCGGGAGGAGCGGCGCATCTGGCGGGC
The DNA here is from genome assembly GCA_963779755.1 of uncultured Gemmatimonadales bacterium. Classification (GTDB taxonomy): domain Bacteria; phylum Gemmatimonadota; class Gemmatimonadetes; order Gemmatimonadales; family GWC2-71-9; genus CAVZZO01. The sequence goes on along the minus strand of CAVZZO010000001.1, from coordinate 2,138,309 downwards.
GTCCTGGCCGCCAACACGACCCTGCCGATTCTCGGCATTCCCATGCCGTCGAAGCACCTGCAGGGCCTCGATTCCCTGCTCTCCACCGTGCAGATGCCGGGCGGCATTCCGGTGGCGACCTTCGCCATCGGCGATGCCGGCGCCACCAACGCGGCGCTCTTCGCCGTGTCGCTGCTGGCACTCTCCGACAAGAGCCTGGCGGCAAAGCTGACGGAGTTCCGCCGCAAGCAGGAAGCGAAAGTCCTGGCGAAGACCCTGCCTCCGAAAGAGGGGTGACCCCCATGTTGATAGCGCTCACCGTACTGCTGGCGGCGGCGCCCGCCGGGCCCCCGACGGCCACCGATTCCTGCATCGTGATGAACCACGAGCTGCCGCTATCCTCGCGGCAGAGCCCGCTCGATTCAACCAAGTTCTCGCTGTCGGGAAAGACCATCAAGGTGTGCTACGGCCGGCCCTCCCTGCGAGGGCGCACCATGATCGGCGGGGAGGCCGTTCCCTACGGCAAGCTCTGGCGCACCGGCGCCAACGAGCCCACCATGATCCACACGCCGGTCGCGCTGGACATCGCCGGGATCAAAGTCCAACCCGGCACCTACTCGCTGTACACGGTTCCAGGCAGGGAGCAGTGGACCATTATCGTCAACCGGTCCATCACCCAATGGGGGGAGGAGCACTCCTACACCCCCGAGGTGAAGGCGCAGGAGGTCGGACGCGCCACCGTCCCCGCCACTGCCACGAGCCAGCCGGTCGAGACCTTCACCATCCGGGCCCAGCCGCAGCGGGCCGATGCGGCGAATCTGATTCTGGAGTGGGGGACTACCCGAGTGGTGGTGCCGGCAGGAACGTAAGACGTGAGAAGGGAGCAGCGAGAGACCGGGAGTGAGCGGTGAGGCGTACCGCCGGGCGTCTCACTTCTCTCGCCTGACCGCATCCACCCCCTCCACCAACCGGTCGATCTCCTCGACCGTCGTATACGCTGCGCAGCCGGCACGCACCAGCCCGTCCTGTGCATGCCCCAGCCGCTCCGCCACGGTGGCGGCATAGAAGTCGCCGTGGCTGACGAACACCCCCCGGCCCGCCAGAAACCGCGCCACCTCTTCCGAGGCAATGCCCTGCACCACGAAGCTGATGGTGGGCGTCCGCTCCGCCTCGGGCGGCGGGCCGAAAAGCTCCACGCCGGGCAGCGCCGAGAGGCCGCTGTAGAGGCGCGCGAAGAGCTCCCGGCCCCGCCGGTGCAGCGCCGTCAGGGAGGCCTCCAGGCGCTCCCGCCGCTGGGAGCCTTCGACCCAGCTGGCCAGAAAGTCCACCGCGGCTGCCGCCCCCGCAATCCCCTCGTGGTTAAGCGTGCCGGTCTCCAGCAGCTCCGGTGGCGTGTCGGGCGCCGGAGCCAGCCTGGGCACATCCAGCGTCTCCTGCACCGAGCGGCGCGCAAAGAGCACCCCGATGTGCGGACCGTAGAACTTGTAGGCCGAGCAGGCAAGAAAATCGCAGCCCATCGCCTGGACGTCCACCACGGCGTGGGGAGTGAAATGCACCGCATCCACGAAGGTGAGCGCCCCGGCCGCCTTGGCCAGGCTCGCCGCCCGCCGTACGTCGTTCACTGTGCCGAGCGCGTTGGAGGCGGCGCCGATGGCGAGCAGCCGCGTTCTGGGGCCGACCTGCCGCTCCAGGTCCTCCCAGTCGAGGATCCCGCGCTCGGGAATCATCCGTGCGACCCGGATCGTGATCCCGCGTTCCTTCGCCAGGGCCGTCCAGGGCGCCACATTGGCGTGGTGATCCAGCTCCGTCACCACGACCTCGTCGCCCGCCGTCCATTGCCGGCCCAGGGCTCGGGCCAGATGGAAGGTGAGCGTGGTCATGTTGGCGCCGAAGGCGATCTCGTCCGGCCGCGCGCGCAGCAGATCGGCCATTGCCTGGCGGCTCCGGGCGATGATCTCGTCGGTTTCCGCGCTGGTAGGATAGGCCCAGTGGGTATTGGCGTTGCGGTGGTAGAGATAGTCGCACACCGCCTCGCCTACCGCGCGGGGCACCTGGGTGCCGCCGGGCCCGTCGAAGTAGGCCACGGGGACGCCGGCGTACTCGCGTTCGAGAGCCGGGAACTGCGCGCGGAGCTTCGGAATGTCGAGGGGCATGGCCCTAAATAAGCCCCCGGCGGGGCCAAGGTCCAGATGCGGGGAGGAAAGACGAAAGGACTGAGAGAAAAGAACCGTGCCGCTCCCTTTTCTCTCAGTCCTTTGCTCTCAGTCCTTTGTTTTGAGCCGGATCACCGCGTCCGCCGTGCGGATCACCAACTCGCCCGTTCCGTCGTCCCGGGTGACCTCCACCGATCCGGGACCGCGCACGTCCACATCCACGTTTCCCAGCGAACCGGTGTAGCGGAGACGGGAGGGGGCGGAGGGGACCGGAGCGGCCTGTCCCACCACCGTCCGGGCCTGCGCCGCCGCCAGCTCGGCCTGCACCGCCCGCGCCATGGCCTCGCGCTGTTCGCGCGTCACCTCGGCCAGGTGGATGGAGGTCCCCCGCAGCCGCTGCACGATCGAGTCGGTGAGGGCCAGCGCGACTTCATGCTGGGCGATCCGATCCGGCTGCACGGTGAACACATGGAACCCCGGTGCCGATTCGGCGGTAATGCGTACCGTGTCTGTCCGCCCATTCCGCCGGTAGGTCCAGCGGACGGTCTCACCCGGCTCCAGCGCATCGAACCGGGCCGCGCCCTCACTCTTGAGCAACGACAGCCCGTCGATAGCGATCAGCTCGTCGCCTTTGTGCAGGCCTGCCCGGTCGGCCGGGCTCCCCGGATCCACTGAATAGATCTCCGGATAGCTGCTGAAGCGCCAGTGGTTGCCGCCCAGGATCTCGCAATGCGAACAGGTGATCCCGAAGCCGAACCAGGGGCGGGGGGCCTCCGGCGGCGCCGGGGCCGCGACTGCCGCCGGTGCCGGAGGCGCCGGTTGGGGGGCGGCGGCGACCGACACCCTCGCCGGCGGCGCGGGAGTCGCCACCGCGGCGGCGGGCGCCGGGCGGACGATCGTGACCGCGGGAGCCTCGGGCGCGACCGGCGCCTCCGGCGGACACCGGGACCCCGGAACAATCGTGACCTGCCGTTCCTGGCCGTTGCGGCGGATGGTGAGCCGCACCGCTTCCCCCGGCTTCAGGGTGGCGAGCCGCAGCCCCGCCTCACGGGTAGTGATGAGCAGACCGTTCACCGCGACGAGCACATCGCCGTCGCGCAGCTTGCCGTCGGACGGGCCGCCCGGCCGGATGTCGAGCAGGGTGGGCTCGCCCCGGAAGTACCAGCGCTGGGTCGCCCCTTCGCTGGAAACCTCGAATGTGCAGTCGCAACTCCAGTGCTCGATGCCCAGATCGGCCACCGGCAACCGGTGTCCGGGACATGACCTGACCGGGGCTCCCTGCCCCTGGAGCGGAGCCCCCATCGCCAGCAGGCCGGCCGCCAGCATGATCGGCGCGATACGCATGTGATGCATCCTTTCTTCAGAACCAGACCACCCGCCGGGTGGGAGCGTTCCCCTGCTCCCGCGCCCGCTGGTCGTTGAAGGTCTGGAGAATTCGCACCGCCAGTGGATCGTCGGGATACAGGTGCGCGATCCGCGCGGCGGCGGTGTAGAGCGAATTGAGGGCCACTTCCCTGCTCTGGGTGCGCAGCGCCCGATCGGCCCCGCCACTGTCGGCCACCTGGCCCAGCACCTGAAGCGCTTCGTTGTAGGCCGAACCGGTGCGCTGCACCAGGGCGGCCACCTGCCGGGCGTTGGTCCGGTTCATGTCAGCCATCGCCTGGGAGGTGCTCCGGGCGCCGAGCCACTGCCCGACGGCCACGCCCCCAAGGAACAGCACCAGGCTGGCCGCCGCGATCGCGGGGATCCAGACGGCCGCCCACGGGAGGCGACGCCGCCGGCCCAGGAGCCCCCGCCCGCGCAGGGCTCGCACGGTACGGTCCTCCAGGTCCGGCGGAGGTGACATCTCCTGCGGCAGCCGGGCCAGGCGCGCCCGGTCTTCCAGGCTCAGATCGTATTCGTCAGACATGCTTTCCTCCAGCCGGGGCCAGCAGGCCCCGCATTGCCCTGCGGGCGGCAAACAACTGGCTCTTCGAGGTTCCCGCGGTGACACCGAGCGTGACACCGATTTCCTCATGCGTCAGGCCCTCGAGATCGTGCAGCACCAGCACCGTGCGGTACCCCTCCGGCAGCTGCGCGATGGCACGCTCCAGGTCCACCCATTCGGCCATCCCGCCGCGCTTCCCGGGCAAACCATCCGGGAGCGGGACCATGGTCCGCCGCCCTGCCCGCCGCAGGTGATCCCGGGCCCGATTGAGCCCGATGGCGGTGAGCCAGGTGCCGAAGGCCGATTCCCAGCGAAACTCCCCCAGCCGCTCCACCACCTGGACCCAGGTGTCCTGCACGACGTCTTCGGCGTCCTGCTCGGCATGCCCCAGGAGCCGGAGCACCAGCTGGTAGAGTCGCGGGGTATGGCGGCGGTAGAGCAGTCGGAAGGCCTGCTCATCCCCATCCCGCCACACCCGGTCCGCCAGCTCCCGATCGGAGCGCTCCGTCGCATCGGCCGGTGAAGTCATTGCTGGAAGATTAGTCGGGCGGGGGGACGGAAAGGTTGGGGGGCGGGCAAGGCGGGAAAGGCGGTAGGGGCGGTAAGGGCGGCAGGGGCGGCAGAGGCGATAAGGGCGGCTGAGGAGGGTGCTGTGGGATTGGAGTGCTGATGGCGGAGTTGATACTGGGTTGACGCTCAGGGCCAGGTATTCAGAATGCCGCCATATGAGCGTTTCGAGGCCTGGAGGCTGTGCCACCGGCTGGTCCTGGAGGTCTATCGAGCAACCGGGCGCTGGCCCCGGGAGGAGACCTACGGCCTCATGGCGCAGGCGCGGCGTTCGGCCTTCTCGGCGGCTGTCAATATCGCTGAGGGCTCAGCGAAGCGCGGGAGAAGAGAGTTCCGCAGGTTTCTGGACATCTCCCTGGGGTCCTTGTCAGAACTGTCCTATTGTCTCCGACTGGCCCGCGATCTGGGCTATCTGCCTCAGGAGAATTGGGAGACCATTGACAAGCTACGGAATCACGCAGGGGTGGTGACGTGGGCGCTGTATCGCTCACTGGGGAATCCACCGGCGGCTCCCTGAAGCCTGTCCCGCCACCCCGCCTTACCGCCCTTACCGCCTCTACCGCCTCTACCGCCCATGAAAAAAAACCGGCCTTGGCCGGTTTTTTTCATGGAGGCGCAGGGAATCGAACCCTGGTCCGAGTAAGTGTCCAAAACCGCATCTACGTGCGTAGGCTCGGCTTTCTGCGTCGTCGCCCGGCGGGTGCCAAACCGACCCATCGGGAAACCAGCCCCTGAAGTCTCACCCTTGGTGCCGGGGCGGCACCGCGGGCTAGTCCGGATTTGCGATCCAATGCACAGCGCCCCGGACGGGCTTCATGCATCGGAGGAGCGTGAAGCGAGCTTAGCTCAGCTTACGCAGCCAGTGCCAGTTCAGAGTTGGCAGTTAAAGCGTTCCAAGTGGTTTATCCAGGAACCTGGACCTGGGCACGCAGCAATCTCTTCAACGAACCCGTCGAAACCGATCGCCCCCGAGACGCCATAATTATAAGGGATAGCCGGTGGATTCTCAAGGGACGTGGAATGTCGTGTGTCGGTGCAAATCATTACTGTGTAAGGAGTAAGAAAAAAGATCTGAGAAGTTACCTTAATCATCTTGCCGGCTCTGCCCCTTCTCTCACGCCTCATGCGCTACACCTTACCCCCGCACGCCTTACGCCTCACCCCCCACCGTCGCCGTCACCACCCGGTTCCTCCCCTCCTCCTTGGCCCGGTAGAGCGCCGCGTCTGCCAGGGCGGCCAGGTTCTCCCGGCTCCGGGTCAGCTCCGGCCAGCAGGCCACGCCGAATGAGGCCGAGAGCTCCCAGGGGGTGCCGCGCCAGGCCCATTCCCGGGAGGCAAACTGCTCCCGGATGCGCTCGGCGATACCCACCGCCAGGTTCAGGGCGGCGCCCGGAAGCCACAGGGCGAACTCCTCGCCGCCGATACGGGCGGCCAGGTCGGTGGGCCGGATCTGGTTCTTCAGGATGCGGGCAAAGTGCTTCAGGGCCTCATCGCCCGCCGGATGTCCCAGCGTATCGTTGAGCGACTTGAACCGGTCCAGGTCGGCGTACACCAGCGCACCGCCGGTCAGCCCGAAACGCCCCATGGCATCCTCCAGCCCCCGCCGGTTGGCCAGCCCGGTAAGCGGATCGGTGACGGCGGAACGTTTGAGTTCCCAGACATGGCGTCCGTTGGCGAGGCGGGGGCCCGCCTCGCGCAGGGCGGCGCTCAGCTGAGCATAGACCGGCCCCGACAGCTCGCGGTCGTGGAGCTGCGCCAGCGCGGCCACTCCCACGATGACGCCCTCATGCTGGATGGGGAAGAGATGGGTGAACTCGCGCCGCTCGCGCCGGTCGGCGACCACCTCCCCTACCGGATTATCCCGGGTGATGAGACTCGGCACCGCGCCCTGGGCGACCCGATCGACGGGGCTGGCTTTCGCTACCTGGACATCTACCAGGCGCGAGTCGGTCGAGCGCGACGTCCCGAGCACGCGCACTCCGGAGCGAAGCAGCACCGCCACGAAGCACCCGCTGCCGGCCAGATGTTCCAACCGGTTGGCGAGGTCCTGGCAGATGCTGGCCAGCGTCTGGAGCGGCAGCTCAGCGCCCGGCTCCGGGGCGGAGGCGCCCTGCCACAGGCCGACCAGAAGTTCCCGCATGTCCTCGCGCATCCGGTCGAGGAGCTGGGGCTTCGGGGTCTCCGGCAGGAGCATGCCCGCCACCGACCCGCGCCGTGCGTGCAGCAGGAGGGTACCGGAATCGAGATGTTCGACGCCGTCTCCCTCCACGGAGGCGAAGGTGAGCAGGCGCCGCTCGACCGTCAGGATCTCACCGGCCGGCAGTGCCGCCTCCAGATGGCATCGGACCGCCACTCCGCCCTTTTCCATGAGCCAGGTGCCCACGGCCTCGTGGGCGGCCCCGAACCAGTGCAGCATCGCATCGTTAATGCGGAGCGGATGGTCGTCCGGCGGCGCATCGGGCGCGGGCGCCTGCCGCCGGCGCCCGAAGGCGACTCCAGCGGCGAAGGCCAGCGCGACCAGCAGCAGACCCGAGATCATAGCGCCGATGGTCACGGTCGTCTCCCCGCCAGGATCCTGGCCGCCGCGACCGCCGCGCCGAAGCCGTTGTCGATGTTCACCACGGTGACGCCGCTGGCGCAGGAATTCAGCATCGCCAGCAGCGCCGCCAGGCCGCCGAACGAGGCGCCATATCCCACGCTGGTAGGCAGGGCAATGACCGGCTGGGCCACCAGCCCTCCCACCACGCTGGGCAGGGCTCCCTCCATGCCCGCGGCCACGATGACCACGTCCGCCGCGTGCAATTTCTCCTCGGCGCTCAGCAGGCGGTGTAATCCCGCGACCCCCACATCCACCAGGCGCTCCACCCCGGCGCCAAAGGCCGTGGCGGTGACCGCCGCCTCTTCCGCGGCGGGCAGATCACTGGTGCCCGCCGATACCACCAGCACGGTTCCCAGCTCCGGAGCCGCTTCCGGCGCAGGGAGGTACACCGTCCGGCCCAGCGGATTCCACTCCAGCTCGGCATGATAACCGCGCAAGGCTTCCGCCTGCTCGTCGCTCGCGCGGGTCCCCAGGAAGGTCCGGTTCATCTCGGCCAGGCGGCCGCAGATCCCCACCACCTGGTCGACCGTCTTGCCGGCACAGAAGACTACCTCCGGCCACCCCTGGCGAAGTGAGCGGTGGTGGTCCAGCCGCGCGTAGCTCAGTTGTTCAGAAGGAAAGTGCCGCAGCCGTTCCAGCGCGGCATCGGGGGCCAGACTTCCGGCCGCAACCTCGGCGAGCAGGCGCTCCAGCGCGGAGCGGTTCACGCCACCTGGGCGACGGGCTCGAGGTAGTTCCCGAACACCGCCTCCGCCTCGGCCATGGACTCCACCTGAAAGAGCCGCGCCCGCAGCGCCGCCGCACCGGGCAGCCCCCTGGTATACCAGCCCAGGTGCTTGCGGAACTCCACCACCGTGCGCCGGCTGTCCCCCTGAAGTCGCAGGGCCAGGCGGGCGTGCTGCCGCACCACCGCGAAGCGCTCCGCGGCGGTGGGGGCCGGCGGGATCGCGTGGCCCTGAAGCAGCGCCCGGCCAGCGCGGAAGATCCAGGGGTTGCCGAAGGAGCCGCGGCCCACCATCAGGCCGGCGCACCCGGTGTGCCGCTGCAGGGCGAGGATGTCCCCGCCGTTCCGGATGTCTCCGTTGCCGATAACCGGGATCTCCAGCGCTTCAACCACGCGGGCGATTTCATCCCAGTCGGCCCTGCCGGTGAACATCTGGGTGCGCGTCCGGGCGTGCAGTGTAAAGGCCCGCGCCCCGGCATCCTGCATCCGCAAAGCGATGCCGACCGGGTCGCGCCCTTCATCGTTCCAGCCACTGCGGGTCTTCACCGTGACGGGCAAATGCGTAGCGGCAGACACCGCACGGATGATCCGGTCCACCAGGCCCAGGTCGCGCAGGCAGCCCGAGCCGCCGTTGCGCTTCACGACCTTCTTTACCGGGCAGCCGAAATTGATGTCGATGAATTCGGGCTCGTAGGCCTCGCTCACCACGGCGGCGGCGCGGGCCATGGCCTCCGGGTCGGCGCCGTAGATCTGCACTCCGATGGGGCGCTCGACCGGCTCGAACTCCGCTCCCTCCAGGGTCTTGCGGATTCCCCGCCGGATGGCCTCGGCCGAGAGAAACTCGGTCATGAGCACATCGGCGCCCAGGCTCCGGCAGACCTGCCGGAACGGCGCTTCGGAGACCCCCGCCATCGGGGCCAGAATCAGGGGGATGGATACCCCAGGAGCGTAGGGCAACTGCATGCGGTGAAAATACTTGCCGCCTCCCTCCCCGGCAATGGACATCACCCGGTCGGGGTAACGGGGCTCACGGGCCGCTCCGGCCTGCCGGCATAGGTTGAAGGGTTCGCACAACGGAATGGAATAGGCAAGACGTGAAACGCCCCCTCTCGCTGGCGCTGGCTACGTTCGTGGTCCTGGCCTGTGTCCTGCTGATCCCGATGGCCTGGTTCCTCCAGCTCCTGCAACAGCCGGGGCTGGTGGATGGGCATCTCGATCCCGAGTACCTCTACGCGGCCGGCATCCCCGCCGTCGTTCTGGAGTTGCAGAAGGATCCGGTGATCCGGGAGCTCAGGGGCACGGTCCTGGAGCTTACCGAGCGCGATCTCACCCGCCTGCTCCAGACCAGCTTCACGCCGGAAGATGTCGCCGCCAAGGCGCACCAGGTGCACCAGGATATCGTCGCCCACGTGCCCCGTTCGCCGGTGGACAGCTTCCAGTTCTTCGTGTCTCTGAAGCAGGAGCGGCCGGTCGTGGTTGGGCACGCCAAGACGCTGATTGCGGCCAAGCTCAGGAGCCGGCCGGAATGCGACCTGGGCCAGTTTGCCGGTATCGCCTGGATGGGCATCAAGGAGCTGTTCACCGACATTCCGGAGCGGAAGAAGCTGCACGACCTTCCGAAGTGTCGCCCTCCCGGCTTCGTGCAGAAGTCGATCCTCGAGAGCGTGGACCGCAAGCTCGACCACATGGTTGCCACCGGCAAGGACAGCATCCCGGTTCGCCCGCGCTTCAGCGCCGATGCGCACCGGGGTATTCAGGAGGCGCTCTTCCTGGGACGGGAATTCCCCCTGTGCTGCGCCCTGGTGCTGGCCGCGCTGGCCGGGCTTTTCGCGCTGCACCGGGAGGAGGGGGCGGCCGGCCTGGGCTGGGTCGGCGGCCCTCTGGTGCTGGCCGGCGGCGTCCTGGCGGTCGTGGCCGGATCGGTCTGGCTCACCGGAAGGGGGCTCGACCCCAATGCTCTGCTGCGGCAGATTCACGGCCCGCCCATTTCCGAGAGCACCGGCCAGTGGCTTACAGTCGTCGCCTACCTGCTCCAGGTGACCCTGCGCCTGGCCAGTTACCACCTCCTGCTGGGTGGCACGATGGCCCTGCTGGCGGGATTGCTGCTGGTGAGGCAGAGCCGGCGAGCCCGGCATGCGGCCGCATCGCCCATTGACACCCGTTCCCCGCAGCGGCTGGCTTCCGCCACCCTTCCTCCGGACGCTCTTTCGACTCTCCGCACACCGGATCAGGCATGACGCAGCGGCGGGATCTGCCGGCCGCCCCGGGCTGCTACCGCCCCCGCACGGCGCGTTCGATATCGGCGATCACGATCTTCTTCATCTCGAACATGGCGCGCATCGCCGCGGCGGCCGTCTCAGGATTGTCGCTGGTCACCAGTTCGAGCAGCCGCCTCGGGGCAATTTGCCAGGCCAACCCATAGCGATCTCTGAGCCACCCGCAGGGGCTTTCAGAGCCCCCTTCCGTAAGACGGCTCCAGAGTGCGTCGACCTCGGCCTGGGTGTCACATTCGACCAGAAGCGAGACGGATTCGTTGAAAGGGTCATTGGGCCCGCCATTCAGCGCGAAGAACGTCTGGCCGGCGAGTTCGAACTCCACCAGCATGACCGATCCTTCTTTGTCGGGATTCGCGGCGGTGTAGCGCGCAACCTTCACTATCCGGCTCTTATCGAACAGAGACGTGTAGAAGCGCGCCGCGTCCTCGGCCTGGTCCTCAAACCAGAGGAACGTCTTGATCTTCTGCCTGATGCTGGGCATGGGGTGTCTCCTGTCTGTTCGACGGCTTGCGGCCGGCCCTTCAGATGAGCGCGTGTCGGCCGTCGATCTTCATGACGGTTCCGGTCTCCAGCTCGCTATCCAGAAGGGAGGGGCGGGCGAACCGGCACGTCGACGGGTGACAGTCTCGCGACCTAGGTACTCGCGAGCTCGCGCAGGACGCGGCTCAAGTCCGCCGCAGGGGCGGACGAGCCCTCGGTCGCCCGCCAGGCGACAAAGCCGTCCGGCCGGACCAGCACCGCGCCATCTCGCGTTACGTCGAACCGCCCCTCCCAGGCCCCGTTTGGCGACACGACCTGGAGCGGCGCACCGGTATCGGCGAGGCCGCGCGCCGCCGAGGCCCACCCCGGGCCGCCGGTGAGCAGCAGGTACTGGTCGCCCGCAGACAGGTCCAGGGTCGACGACCCGCTGTCGTCGACCACCACATGCGGCATGCGGGTGCCGGGCCGCCCCGAAAGCTCCCGGAACGGCTCGAACGGCCGGGCCGGCGGCGGGCCCTCCGGGATGACGGCGCCTGCGTCGTAGCGTTGACCGAACACCACGTCATAGTCCTCGACCAGCTCCACCGCAGGCGGCAGCCGGCCGGCCGGGTCCTTGAACCACTTTCGCAGGCGTGCCAGCGCCTGGTCCAGCGTCCGCTCCACCACGGGGCGCCGCTCGGCGTCGTAGCCGTCCAGCAACTCGGGAGGGGCAGCGCCGCGAAGCACCAGCGCCAGCTTCCAGGCGAGGTTCTGCGCGTCGTGGATGCCGGTGTTGCCGCCGAACGCCCCGGTCGGGGGCATTACATGGGCACAGTCGCCGATCAGGAAGGCGCGGCTCCTCCGGAAGCGGTCGGCCACCTGCGCGGCAACCGTCCAGGCGCGCGCGTCAACGAGATCGGCCCGCACATCGCGGCCGGCCGCTTGCCGTACCAGCAGGCGCGTTCGTCCGGGGTCGAAGTTCTCCGGCGTCTCCCCATTTTCGGGAAAGTACTGCAGCGCAAGCAGCCAGCGCCCGCCGGGACGGGGCGTGACGGTCGCATTGAGTTCCGTGACGAAGCATGAGGTGAAGCGCCTGCCACCGATCTCGTCCGGCATGTCGGTGTCGAAGATGATGTTGATCCAGTGCTGCAGCGGGCCCGGCCCATGCAGGGGGATCCCCAGCGTTGCGCGCAACGTGCCGCTAGCACCGTCGGCCGCGACCAGATAGCGAGCTGTCACCTCCTCTTCCCCGCCGGCGGCGCGGTTCTGCAGGCGGGCCTGGATGCCGTCCGCCGTTTCCTCGACATGGACGCAGTCCCACCCGAATCGCATTTCCGCCCCCCGCCGCTCGGCGGAGCGCTTCAGGATCGGCTCGAGCACGTGCTGGTCGCAGGTCGCCGGGGGCGTCGGGCTGACGTCGGAGGTATCGGGCCATGCCGGTCCCCCCCACACCAGAGCCGGGTCCGAGAGCGTCCGGCCGCGGGCGATACCGCCGCCCTGCTGATCGCCGGTCCGGTTGGCGCGGATCTCCTCCTCAAGGCCGAGCTGGCGGAAGATTTCCATGCTGCGGGGCGAGATACCGGCAAACTTGTACTGGATCGAGGTCGACGTATGGCGTTCGGCTACCACGCAATCGACGCCCAGCCGGGCCAGCAGCGCGGCCATGGCCAGGCCGTTCAGGCCGCCGCCGACGATAAGGACCGAAGTATCGAGAGGCATGATGTTCTCCTGTGGCTGCTCCGGCCTCGCGTGCCGCGCCGTCAGTCACCGCGGGCGCTCGGCCGTTCCACACATTACTTTGAGCTATCAAAGTAATTATGCGCCGGGAGGCTTTCAAGCCCCGTTGTGGCATTCCCCTTTGTGAGCCATTGTTTCACCATGGCAGACCATTCCGACGCGCCCCCTCCGCAGGCCGCCGATGTATGGCGTCTGATGCTGGACGTCCTGATGCGGACCAGCCCCGAGCGCGTGAAAGCCCTGCAGCAGCGCGGCCTGACCCCGAACGACTCCCGGGTGCTCTTCGCCCTCGACCGGGGCGGCAAACCCGTCGCGAAACTTGCGCAGGATCTCGAGTGTCATCCGTCAACGGCGACATGGCTGGTCGATCGGCTGGTGCGGCTGGGCTACGCAGAGCGGCGGGTGTCGAAAAGGGATCGCCGGGTCAAGATCGTCGCGCTGACCCGAAAAGGCGCGGTCGCGACCGCTGCGCTGCTCTCCGAGTACAGCCGCCCGCCGGCGGCGTTCGATACCCTCACGGATGAAGAGCTCGGCGCGCTGGACGCCGCCGTGCGCAAGCTGCATGCGAATCTGCCGAAGGCGGCGCCGGCCCAGGCGCGGCGCGCCCGGTCGTGAGCCGTCTGCTGCGCCGAGGCCCCTGCGGCGGCGCGGCAAATTGACACCCATTCCCCGCAGGGGTTAGCTTCCGCCACCCTTCATCCGGACACTCTTTCGACTCTCCGCTCACCGGATCAGGCATGATAAAGCTGCGGGATCTGCTGGCCCCCGACGCGACCGACCTGCACCTTACCAGTAGCGCCAAGGAAGACGTCCTGCTCGAAGTCATCCGCCTGCTCCGGCTGGACGACGAGGCGACGCAGGCGCTGTTCAAGATTGCCAGGCGGCGGGAGAATCTGGGCTCGACCGGCGTGGGCAACGGCGTGGCCATTCCGCACTGCCGCTCGCCCGTGATGGACCGCCTGCGGCTGGCCTTTGGCCGCAGCGTGCCGGGAGTGGAATATCACGCCATCGACGACCAGCCGGTGCACTTCATTTTCCTGATCGCGGCGCCCCCGGTGGAGGTCTCCAACCAGTACCTGCCGGTGCTGGCGCGCATTGCCCAGTTCGCCAAGGAGCCGGACGTGCCGGAGCGGATGGCGAAGCTCGAAACCGTCGAGGAATTCTTTGCCCTGCTGGAAGAGAAGGGGGCCTGAGGGACAAGAAACAGGGGACAGGGCGCCCGCCCCCGGGCCCTGTCCCTGATCGCTGGTCTCCTGTCCCTTGTCCCCGCCTCTCTCGCCTGTTCCCCCCTTCACTCCCATTCGATCGTCGCCGGCGGTTTCGAGCTGACGTCGTAGACCACCCGGTTGACCCCGGCGACCTCGTTGGCAATCCGGTTGGAAATGAGCCCCAGCACATCGGGCGGAAAGGGGAACCAGTCGGCCGTCATCCCGTCGCGGCTGGTAACCGCCCGGAGCGCGATCGCCTGGTCGTAGCTGCGATAATCGCCCTGGACCCCGACCGATCGGACCGGAAGCAGCACCGCGAAGGCCTGCCAGATGTCATCGTAGAGACCGGCGGCCCGGATCTCCTCGATATAAATCGCGTCGGCGTGGCGCAGGATCTCCAGATGCGCAGGAGTAATTTCGCCCAGAATGCGGATCGCCAGGCCGGGCCCCGGAAACGGGTGCCGCCCGACCATCTCCTCGGGCAGTCCCAGCTCCCGGCCGACCTGGCGCACTTCGTCCTTGAACAGTTCGCGCAGCGGCTCGATCAGCGCGAACGGCAGGCGCTCGGGCAGGCCGCCGACGTTGTGGTGGGTCTTGATGGTCACCGAGGGGCCGCCGCGGGGCGAGAGGGATTCGATCACGTCGGGATAGAGCGTGCCCTGCACCAGGAAACCGACGTTGTCGCCCACCTCGCGCGCGGCCGCCTCGAAGACATCGATGAAGGTATGCCCGATCCGGCGCCGCTTCTCTTCCGGGTCGGTGATGCCTTCGAGCCGCCCCAGGAACTGCGCGCCGGCGTCCACCACCCGCAGATCGATGCCCAGATGCTGCCGGAAGGTGTGCTCGACCTGTTCCCGTTCGTGCAGCCGCAGCAGCCCATGATCCACAAAGATGCAGGTGAGCCGGTCGCCCACCGCCCGGTGCACCAGGGCCGCAGCCACCGACGAATCCACGCCGCCGGACAGCCCGCAGATGACCCGGCGCTCCCGCCCCACCTGCTCGCGGATGCGGTCGATTTCACCCTCGATGAAGTGGCCCGCGGTCCAGTCGGGAGTACAGCCGCAGATATCGAACAGAAACGCGTTGAGCAGTTCCCCGCCCCGGGGTGTATGGGCCACCTCAGGATGGAACTGGATGCCGTAGAGCCTGCGGCTCGGGTCCTCGATGGCCGCGATAGGCGAGTTCTCGCTCGAGGCCACGGTACGATAGCCGGGCGGCGGACTGCTGACGTGATCGCCGTGGCTCATCCACACCGGCGTCTCTTCGCCCGGCTGGAAGCTCTGGAACAACGCCCCGCCCTCCACCCGCACCACCGCCCGGCCGTATTCGCGCCGCGCCGCCTGCACCACCTGGCCGCCGGCAAGGTGCGCCATCACCTGCATGCCGTAGCAGATGCCCAGCACCGGCACCCCCAGCCGCAGGAGCTCCGGATCGGCGGTTGGCACGTTCTCCCCGTAGACCGATGCCGGGCCGCCGGAGAGGATGATACCCTGCGGCGCCCATTCCCGGATCCATTCGACGGTACGGTTGGGCGGATGAATTTCGCAATAGACATGCGCCTCGCGCACCCGGCGCGCGATGAGCTGCGTGAACTGCGACCCGAAGTCGATGATCAGGATCCCGGGGTGGTGCGAGGTCATGCGGGCCTCAATTGAAAGGAGAGACGACTTCGCCGGCCCAGAGTTGCTCCAGCGGCTCCCGTGGCCGGATCACCGCGTGGCGCCCCCGATCCACCAGCACCTCCGGGGCCCGGGGCCTGGTATTGTAGTTGGAGCTCATGACGAACCCGTAGGCGCCCGCTCCCAGGACCGCGAACCGTTCCCCCCGCTCCAGCGCCGGCAGCGGGCGTTCCAGGGCGAGAAAATCGCCGGTCTCACAGATGGGCCCGACCACGTCGCGGGTGGCCAGCTCGCCGGTGTGCGCAGCCAGCGGGACGATCTCGTGATGGGCATGATACAGGCTGGGCCGCAGCAGGTCGTTCATGGCGGCATCACCGACCACGAATTCCTTGCCCCCCGAGTGCTTGCGATACAGCACGCTGCCCAGCAGCACTCCGGCGCTCCCCACCAGAAACCGGCCCGGTTCCAGGCACACGGTCAGGCCGGTGGCCTGGAGCGGGGGTATCACCGCCCGGGCGAAGGCCGCGAGGTCCATCTCATCCTCGCCGGCGTAGCGGATGCCCAGGCCGCCGCCGATATCCAGGGAATGCACCGACCCAAGGCCTCGCGCCCGCACGGCCGCCAGCATCTCCAGCAGACGCTCGATGCCGTTGGCGTAGGGCTCGGGTGAGCTCAGCTGGCTTCCCAGATGCATGGCGAGGCAGACCAGCTCCAGCCGGCGGGAGGCGCGGATCAGGTCGGCCGCGGCCTCCACCTGATCGCTGGGCACCCCGAACTTGATGCCGCTCTTCCCGGTGCTGATGTAGGGATGGGTTTCGGCCGTCACATCCGGATTCACCCGGATGCCGACCGGCACCCGCCGCCCCGCCTCACGGGCGACTTCCTCCAGCAGCTCCAACTCTTCCAGCGACTCGACGTTGATGTGCGCCAGCTGCGCCGCTACCGCCTGCCGCAGCTCGTCGCGTGACTTCCCCACCCCGCTGAAGACGATGTGATCCGGCGCCACGCCCGCCGCCAGTGCCCGGTGCATCTCGCCCGCCGAGACGATATCGGCGCCGGCGCCCAGACCGTAGAGCAGGTGGAGGATGGCGAGATTGCTGTTGGCCTTCACCGCATAGTGCAGCCGGTGCGGCAGCCCCTCGAGCGCCCGCGTCAGCGCCAGGTAGCGGACCCGGACCACCTCGGCGTTGTAGACGAACACCGGCGTGCCCACCTCGTCCGCGATCCGCTCCAGCGACACCCCGGCCATGGCCAGGCATCCGCCCTGCCACTCGATGCCGGCGTCGCGCAACAGCGCCTGCGTATCCACCCTGCCGTCCTGCCGTCCTGCCGTCTTGCCCGCCATCAGTACGCCTTCGCCCACACCGCCTCGGCCACGCTGGCGCCGCCGCACCACATGCAGTGCTCCGGCGGGACGGCCGAACGGAACTCGGCATCGGGCAGCACCCGGATGGTGGCCTTGGTGGCTTCCTTGATTTCGGCTTCGCAGCGTTCATTGCCGCAGTACCCGCCGTAGGCGAACCCGCCGGGCCCGTTGATGAACTCGAGGAACTGCTCCCGGTTCAGGTCACGAGCCGAGTTGGCCTCCCGCCGCTCCCGGGCGGCGGCCAGCAGCGTCTGCTGCATGGTGTCGCTCTCCTCCAGCAGCCGGGCCGCGAGGCCGGCCCGCGGCAACGGCTCCTTCCGGCCGCCGGTGCGGCGTGCCAGCATGACGGTCCCGCCCGCCAGATCGCGCGGCCCCAGCTCCAGGCGCAGCGGGGTTCCCCGGGCCTCCCATTCGTAGTACTTGGCTCCCGGGGTCATCCCTTCCCGGGCATCGAGATGGCAGCGCAGACCCGCGGCGGCCAGCTCCTGCCGCATCCGTTCCGCCGCCTCCAGGACCCCGGCGCGTTCTTCGTCCTGTTTGTAGATGGGGACGATGACCACCTGATGCTGCGCCAGCCGGGGAGGACACACCATCCCCTTGTCGTCGCCGTGCGTCATGATGAGCGCACCCACCAGGCGGGTGGAGACGCCCCACGAGGTGCTCCAGACATGGTCCAGGCCGCCCTCGGCGGTCTGGAAGGTCACGTCGAACGCGCGGGCGAAGTTCTGTCCCAGGTTGTGGCTGGTGCCGGCCTGCAGCGCGCGGTTGTCCTGCATCAGCGCTTCGCAGGCGTAGGTCCGGAGGGCGCCGGCGAACTTCTCGGCGGGGGTCTTGAGGCCGGTGAGCACCGGCATAGCCATCCATTCTTCCATGAAGGTGCGGTACACGCCCAGCATCCGGACCGTCTCCGTCTCCGCCTCCGCCTCCGAGGCGTGGGCGGTATGGCCCTCCTGCCAGAGGAATTCGGTGGTGCGCAGAAAGAGCCGCGTGCGTAGCTCCCAGCGCACCACGTTGGCCCACTGGTTGATCAGCAGCGGGAGATCGCGATAGCTCTGGATCCACTTGCTGAACATGGCATAGATGATGGTCTCCGAGGTCGGCCGCACCACCAGCGGCTCCTCCAGCTCCTTGCCGCCGCCGTGGGTGACCACCGCCGTCTCGGGAGCGAACCCCTCCACGTGCTCCGCTTCCCGCGCCAGGAAGCTCTGCGGAATGAACAGCGGGAAATAGGCGTTCTGATGCCCGGTGGCCTTGAACATGTCGTCCAGGGCGCGCTGCATCTGCTCCCAGATGGCGTAGCCGTTGGGACGGATCACCATACAGCCGCGCACCGGACTGTAGTCCGCCAGCTCGGCCCGCATGATGACGTCGTTATACCAGGCGCTGAAGTCCTGGGCGCGGGGGGTGATCTTTGTATCGGCCATACCGTTCGTCTGGTCGTGAGTGCTCGTGGAGATCGCTGCGCTCGTCAACAGGTCGAGGGGGTCGAGAGGGTCGAGGAGGTCAAGCGGTGCCCCTTCAACCCCCATTCCTCACTCCTGACTCCTTATCAGTTGCCCCAGTACCGTCGTGATCTCCTCGCGGCGGACGGCGCCTTGCGACTTCGCCCGCAGGTCCCGCAGCACCACCTCGCCCTTCGCCCGGTCGTCGGGGCCGATCACGATGGCGGCCCACGCGTTCCGGCTGTCGGCCAGCTTGAGCTGCTTGCCCAGCGCCTGGCCGCCCAGGGCAAACTCGACGCGGAAGCCTGCATCCCGGAGCTGATGCGCCAGGGCCAGGACGTGCCCGGTGTCCTCCGGGGTGACGCCGGCGATGAACACATCGAGCCCCGCGCCGCGCCCGGGAAGGAGCTCGCGGTCCTTGAGGAGCTCGCCCAGCACCACGTCGCCGAACCCGAAGCCGACGGCGGGCAGGTCCACGCCGCCGATGGCGCCGGCCAGCCGGTCGTAGCGGCCGCCGCCGCAGATGGCCCGCAGGGTGCGGCCCGCATCGAACAGCTCGAAGACCGTACCGGTGTAGTAGGCCAGGCCCCGGACGATGGTCAGGTCGAGATCCACGAACTCGCCCAGCCCCATGTCGTGCAGGGCCGCCATGACCTGCCTCAGGGGCGCGAGGTCCGCCGCCGCCGTCCCCAGCTGCGCTTCAATCTCTTCCAGGGTTCGCAGGCGAATGACCGACAGCACGTCGCTGATCAGCCCATCCTCCAGCCGGAACACGCCCGGACGGTCGGCTGCCTCTTCGCTGCCGGGCGCAGGCCCTGCCATGATGGCTCGGACGTCGGCTTCCTTGAGCCGTTCCATCCGGTCGATGCCGGCGAAGACATCGGGCAGGTTGCCCTCCGGCACCCCGCTGGCATGCAGCAGGTTCGTCAACACCCGCCGGTCCGACAGCCGGACCCGGACGTCCTTCGCCGTCAGGCCGAAGCCCCGGATGATGTCCACCGCCAGCGCGATGATCTCCGCATCGGCCAGCGGGCTGGCCTCGCCGATGATGTCGCAGTTGAGCTGGAAGTGCTCCCGCAGGCGGCCCCGCTGCTGCCGCTCGTAGCGGAAGAGCTGGGGCAGCGAGAACCAGCGGATGGGCTTCTTCATCCCGGCCGCCCGCGCCGCCACCATCCGGGCCAGCGTGGGGGTCATTTCCGGCCGCAGCGCCACTTCGCGCTCGCCCTTGTCGGTGAAGGCGTAGAGCTGGGCGACGATTTCCGCCCCGCTCTTGGCCGTGTACAACTCGAGCGGCTCCAGGGGCGGCCCGTCGTACTCCTCGAACCCGTACCGCGTGGCGACCGACCGCCAGGTATCGAAGATGTAGGCGCGGAGAGCGAGGTCCTCGGGGTAGAAATCGCGAAAGCCCGGCAGGGCCTGGATTTGCATGGGCGGAAGATAGACGGTGCGGAGGGCAGACGGGAGGACGCCGCAGCCCACCGGCAGCTAGGGCGCCCCCAGCATCGCCCGGCCGACCGTCACCCGGGTGTGGTGTGCCCGCGAGTGCAGCCCGGCGCTCAGACTGTCCCCCGGGGCCGTCACAGTCCAGGCCGCGTAGGCCACGCCACCCGCGGCCGCGACCCCGGTGTAGTCGCCCAGGAACTCGCCGCCGGGCCGGAACGCCTCCCGGCTCCAGGGCCACGCGCCGAAGCTGGCACCGCTATCCCGCGACCAGCCCAGGTTGTAGCTCAGCCGCCCGCCAGCAGTGGCTTCGTAATAGCCCAGCACCAGGGCGCCGGTCTTCTGGTCGAGCCCCAGCCAGGCGAAGAACCGGCTGCCGGGGGCCGGCGGCACCGCGGCCGGGATCTCGTGCGGCGGGGACCAGCGGTCGCCCCCGTCGGCCGAACGCGCCAGCAGAATACCGGTCCGCTCGCCCCGCGGCTCCACCCAGATGATGTACATCCGCCCGCTGGAGCGGTCGATCTCCAGGCTGGGATAGCCGTTCACCCGCGCCACCCCCGCCACGTTGAAGACGATGTCGCCGGTCGGCGCCACCAGCTGGTCGGCCCCGAAGGTGACGCCTCCGTCGGTGGAGCGGTCGAGCAGGATGCCGGTGGAATCGCTCCAGACCACGAACACCGTGCCGTCGGCGGCCACCGCCACATCCGTTCCCTCCGCGGCGCCCACGCTGTCCTTCGGGCTGCCCGGGTGATCGCTGATGACCATCGGCGGCTGGAAGCTCCGGCCGCCGTCGGTAGAGCGGCTGAAGAGGATGACGGTCTCGTGCCGGCGGAACTCGGTCCACGCGACATAGACGTTGCCCCGCCAGGGCGAGCGGACCGCGTCATCCGCGGTGCCCATCGGTTTGTCTTCGAACGGAATACCCGGCTTCTCCGGCTGGAAGATCACCGGCGACGCCTGGGCGTTCCAGGTCTGCCCTCCGTCGTCGGAGCGGTTCAGGAAGATTCCGTTCCGGTGCGCCGAGCGTCCCAGGGTGTCGTAGTCGTCCGGCCGGTCGAAGGCGATATAGAGGGCATACAGATGCCCCCGGTCGTCATAGAAGACCGAGGGATCGCCCGAGAGCTGGAATGCCCCCACGCCGGGAAGCGACCCGCCGGCCCAGGTCCGGCCGCTGTCGGCCGACCAGGACACGCTGGCCGGTACCTGGTAGGCGACGGCCACGCGCCCCGGCGCCCCGGGATCCACCGCGACCGAGGTCTCGTTGTGGTACCCGAACTCCGTGACCGGAAGCTCGGTGACGATTGGCACCGCCGGCCCCGGCGCAGCTGCGGGCTTCGCGCAACCCCAGGCAACCGCCAGGAGCGCGGCCCCCACCAGGCACACCCGGCCGCCCTGCCGTCTTGCCGACGTGCCGCCTTGCCGCCTTGCCGTCCTGCCGTCCTGCCGTCTCGCCGTCATCACAACGCCCCCAGCCCAAGCACATCCATCACGTCCCCCACGGTGTGAAAGCTCCCGGTCACCAGCACGGTTCCCGCGCCCTCCTGCACCTGGGCGATTGCCTGCTCGAAGCCGGCCACCAGCGACCACTGGGCACGGGCCGGCGGCCGGTCGGCCCGGTGCAACCAGTCCTGCAGCCAGTCCGCGTCCCAGCCGCGATCCGCCGCGGTCGGCGCGAACGTCAGAATCCCGCGATCGATCACCGTGTCCAGCAGCACCAGCATTTCGGCCCAGGGCTTGTCTCCCAGAATGGAAACCAGCGCATGCAGCGGACGCCGGGGGGGCTCCGTCTCCAGCGCCCGCAACAAGGCCCCCATGCCGTCGGCGTTGTGCGCCACATCGAAGAGCCACTTGCCCCGGCGATCGAACCGGCCGGCTACCCGGGTCCGGCCGAACCCGCGTCGGATCTCGTCGGCCGCCGGTCGCCACGGCGGCGGCAGGGCCTGCAGCAACGCCTCGGCCACCGCGGCGTTGCGGCGCTGGTGCGGCCCTACCAGCCCCAGCGGCCCCTCCCAGCGGCGCTCCGGCGGGACCTGATGGATGTGCGCGTGCGCCTCCAGCCGACCGGCCTCGTGGCGGATCACGGCGGCCAGCGCCGGATCGCGCTCGCCGATGATGAACGGGACGCCCGGCTTCGCGATCCCCGCCTTCTCCCGGGCGATCGCCTCCAGCGTGTTGCCCAGGTATTTCATGTGATCCCAGGCAATGTGGGTCACCCCCGACGCCAGCGGGGTGATCACATTAGTGCTGTCGAGCCGCCCCCCCAGCCCCACCTCGATGACGGCGATCTCCGCCCCGCGGGCGGCGAAATCGGCGAAGGCGAGGGCCGTGCTGGCCTCGAAGAACGTCGCCTGATGCCGGTGCAGGAGGGGCAGCAGCCGGTCGGTCCAGCAGGCCACGGCGTCCTCGCTGACGGGCACGCCGTTGACGGTGATACGCTCGCGGAAGCTCACCAGGTGCGGCGAGGTATAGAGGCCCACGCGCCAGCCCGCCTCCTCCAGCGCGGACGCCACCAGCGCCGCGACACTTCCCTTCCCGTTGGTCCCGCCGATATGCACCGTAGGATAGATCGCCTGCGGGTTGCCCAGCGACTCCAGCAGGGCGCGGGTCGTCTCCAGGCCGAACTTGATGGTGGTGGTGCGGGGGAACAGGAAGCCGAGCGCCTCGCCGTAGGAGAGTGGCATGGCGGGAAAGGGAAACGGGAACCGGGAAAAGGGAAAGGGGAATCGCCCCGTAAGACGTAAGGCGTGAGACGTCGCCTCTCACGCCTCACGCCTTCCCATTCCCGATTCCCTTCTCCCGCTCCCCGCCCTGTCCCTGGTCCCTGCTGTTCAGGCTTCCAGTTCCAACGGCCGCTCGCCCTGCATATGCCGGAACAGCCGGGCCAGCGTCTCGCGCAGCGAGGCCCGGGGTACCACGTCGTCGATCTGACCGTGGTCCAGCAGGAATTCGGCGGTCTGGAACCCTTCGGGCAGGTCCTGCCCGATGGTCTGCTTGATGACCCGCTGGCCGGCGAACCCGATCACCGCCCCCGGCTCGGCCACGATGGCGTCGCCCTGCATGGCGAAGCTGGCGGAGACGCCGCCGGTGGTGGGATTGGTCAGGATGGACACGTAGGGGACGGAGAGGCGGTGCAGCTGGGCGATCATGGCGCTGGTCTTGGCCATCTGCATCAGGGAGAGCACGCCCTCCTGCATGCGGGCCCCGCCGGAGGTACAGACCAGGGCCAGGGGCAGCCGCTTTTCCGCGCTGCGGCGCGCCAGCCGGGCGATCTTCTCGCCCACGACCGACCCCATCGACCCGCCCATGAAGGCAAAGTTCATGACGCCCAGATGGTAGCTCAATCCTTCGATGCGGGCGGAGCCGGTAAAGATGGCATCGGCGTGGCCAGCCTTCTGGTAGGCGGCGGCGCTACGCTCGGCATACCCCTCGAACTGCAGCGGGTCTTCGGAGCGGAGATTGCCGTAGAGCTCGCGCCAGGTTCCGGCATCGGTCAGCAGCTCGATGTATTCCTCGGCGCTGAAGCGCCGGTGATGCCCGCATTCCGGGCAGACATTGAGCGCCTTCTCGAAGCGCTCCCGGATGTCCACGTGGCCGCACTGGTCGCACTTCTCCCAGGCGTCGGCCGGGATCTCCAGCCGCTCGCGCCGCGACGTCCGAGGTTTGCGCTCCTTCTTGAACCATGCCATAACGGCCATAGGCTATCGATCGAGATCAATGGGCCTCCTAATCTGGGGAGGACCGGGGGGCAACGCTAGACCTTGACAGCTAACTCGTTGTCAGATATCGGCATAGCCGGATAGCCTCGCGTCCCAGGCCACCCGCAGAACCATGCCCAGCCCCAGGGAGGTGGCCAGGAGGAAGGACCCGCCGTAGGAGAAGAACGGGAGGGGAATACCGGTAATCGGCATGATATTGACCGTCATTCCCACGTTTTCCCAGACGTGGGTGAAGAGGAGGCCCAGGATACCAAAGACGACCAGGCTGCTGAAGGGATCGGTGGCCCGGCGGGCGATCCGCACCATGGCCCAGAACAGCAGAAAGAAGGCGATGAGGGCCGCCATCACCCCCAGGAACCCCAGTTCCTCCCCCCAGACGGAGAACACGAAGTCGGTGTGCTGGGCGGGCAGAAAGGCCAGCCGCTTCTGCGGCCCCTCGAGCCAGCCATTGCCGAACAGGCCGCCCGAGCCGATGGCCACCTTGGACTGGATGGCGTGGTAGCCGGCATCCCGGGGGTCGATCTCGGGATTGAGAAAGGTGAGCAGCCGGTTCTGCTGGTAGGGCGCGAGGCCGCGCCAGAGGGGCATTGCGATGAACCCCATCATGGCATTGACAACCCCCACCACCACCGCCTCGTACGCGAAAGGCCGCCAGACCAGCAGCAGCACCACCAGCAGCAGCATCCACCCGATCCAGGTCCAGGTATTGAACGCCAGCAGGAGACTCACGGCGGGGGAGGCCAGCAGGACCAGGAGTGCGGGCCGCACCCCGGCCCAGAACAGCATGGCGAAGAGAATCCCGATGAAGACCAGGGCGCTGCCCAGGTCCGGCTGTTTCAGCACCAGCAGGAAGGGCACGCCGGCAATGAGACAGGGCATGACCAGATCGCGCAGATTCCGCGGCGCCTCACGGCGGCCCGAGAGATAGCGGGCCAGCATCAGGACCACAGCCAGTTTGGCGACTTCGGCCGGCTGGCCGATCTGATGCCCGCCGATCGCCAGCCAGCTCCTGGTGCCGGCGGCGGTGCCCGCGCCGGTGCCCACCGCCAGGGTGATGAGCAGCAGAATCAGAGCGATGCCGTAGAGCCAGGGGGCCGCCCACTCCAGCAGCCTGGGGCTCACCCGGAAGGCGAGCCAGCCGAAGATGACGCCCAGCCCGAGCCAGACCAGCTGGCGCTGCCACACGTTGTGGGCGGCAGTGGGAATGTCGGTCTGCCCCGCGGAATACAGGTTCAGCAGGCCGAAGACGACCAGGATGATCACCGCCGCCAGCAACTGCCGGTCCAGCCCCAGGCGCCTCATGGCAGGACCGGTCCGGGGCGGCGGACACCGCCGCTATCCGGCCGGGCCGGCGCCGCGGGCTGCGGCCTGATCTCCACGGCCCGGGGCGCCGAATCCTGGGGCGCCGCCACCTTCAGCTGCTTCAGGACAGGCTCATCCGGGCCCAGCAGGTACCGCCCCGCCACCCGCGCCACATAGGGGGCGACGACCGTGCCGTGCTCGGCGAACTCCATGACCATGCCGATCACGATCCTGGGGTTTTCCGCCGGCGCAAACCCGATAAACCAGCCGTGATCCTTGCCGAACGGATTCTGGGCCGTGCCGGTCTTCCCCGCAAAGGTGAACCGGGCCGACTGGCTGGCGGCCGCGGTGCCCCGGGTGACCACCGTCGCCAGCGCCATCCGGAGGTCCTCGGCTTCCTTCGGCGTCAGGTGGAAATCGCGCACTTCGGGGCTGGTGGGCCGCACCAGATAGGGCACATGTTCGATCCCGCCGTTCGCCAGCCCCTCATAGAAGGTGGTCATCCCGATCGGGGTCTGATCGTTTTCGCCCTGGCCGATGGACAGATTGAGCGCGGTGCTGCCCTCGACCCAGCCGCGGGGACCGTAGCGCCGGTCGTAGTACGCGCGGGAGGCGGGGAAGATGGGCGTCTGTTCGTACTGCAGGTCCACGCCGGTGCGTTCGCGGAACCCCAGCCGGACCCCTTCCTCCAGAATGGCATTGAGACCGAGCTTGAGCCCCAGTTGATAGAAGTACACATCACAGCTCTGCGCGATGGCGCCCAGCAGGTCAAGCGAGCCATGCCCTTCCGGTTTCCAGCAGCGGAAGTACCGGTTGCCATACTGCAGGCCGCCCCTACACGGGATATCCATGTGCGAGTGGATGTTGACGAGCCCGCGCCGCATACCGATGATCGCCATCGCGAGCTTGAAGGGCGAGGCGGGCGCATAGCGCGCCTGGATGGCGCGGTTCAGCAGCGGGTTGGCGGAATCGGAGTTCAGCCGCCGCCAGAGCGCGCTGGAGATGCCTCCGATAAACTCGTTCGGGTCGTAGGTGGGCGCGGAATAGAGCGCGAGGATCTGCCCGTCGGGCGTCATGGCAACCGCCGCGCCCCGCACCCCTGGTGGCCAGAGGCTGTCGATGAATTCCTGCAGCGGGAGATCCACCGTGGTCTTGATCGGCGCGCCGGCGACCGGCAGCAGGGTGGGCGCCGCGCCTTCCTCCCGCACCATGCGTCCCCGGACATCCACCTCGACGTAGCGCACGCCCGGCGTCCCGCGCAGCAGCGAGTCGTATTCCAGCTCGAGGCCCGCCTTCCCGACCAGCGTGCCCAGCCGGGCCCCGGGATAGCGTCCGGTCTGAAGATCCGGATCGGTGACTTCGCCCACGTAGCCCACCAGGTGGGCCACGGCCTTGCCCGCCGGGTAGAGCCGTTTGGGCTCGGCCTGGATCACCAGGCCGGGCAGCCGGATCCGGTGCTCCTCCAGCCGCGCCACGGTCGGAAAATCGGCATCGCCCAGCACCACGGCGGGCTGGTAGCGGGAGGCGCGGTACCGGGTCACGACGTCCTGGACGGCGCTGGAATCGAGCGGCACGTAGGCCTGCATCCGCGCCAGCACGGCGCGGAGCGAGTCCTCCGAGGAGGCCAGCAGCTTGACCGAATATCCCGGCACGTTCTCGGCGATGACGTTCCCGTGCCGGTCGAGGATGGCGCCCCGCGGCGGGGTGAGCGGCACCGGGCGCAGGCGGTTGCCTTCCGCCCGCAACTGATAGCGCTCGTGCTGAACGATCTGGGCCCGGAAGAACGCCAGGGCCAGGATGGTAAACAGCGCGGCGAGGATCCAGCGGGCGCCGGCCGCCCGCTGCCGCAGGCGGACAGGATGAAAGCCGCTCATTCTTCGAACCGGATCTCGAGCCACTCCCGGAACAGGAACAGGACCAGGGTGCCCGCGGCGGCCGTGGTGAGCGCGCGGAGGGGCGACCAGACGCTCAGCTGGTTGAGCAGCGCGGCCCCGCTGGTGCCGCTGGCCAGCAGCACGATGAGATCGCGCAGCCACAGCCCGCCCGCGAACACGCCGGCGCTCACGATCAGATTATCGGCAAAGAACACCTCGCGCCCCCAGGCGGTGAGATAGCCCACCACCGTGTTCGCCAGGGCTCCCGCCCCGAACCGGGCCGGCACCAGGGCGTCACCCAGCAGCCCCACGATGAAGCCCGCGATGGCCGCATCGCCGGGACGGCTGCGGATGGCATACACCAGGAGCGCAATGAGCAGGAAATCGGGCGCCAGCCGGCCCTCCAGCATCCGGGGCCGCACATAGAAGTGCAGCGCCAGCAGGATGGCGATGACCACCGCCAGCCGGACCCGGCCCGAGCGCATGCCGCTCACGGTAACGAATCCGCCGGGTAGGCCTGGTCCACCGCGGTGGGCGACGAGACCAGGATGATGACGTGGCTGACCGCCGACGGGTTGGCGGCCGGGCGCAGCAGGTAGGTGCGCTCCCAGCCCCGCTCCTCCCGCAGCACGCCGATGACCGTCCCGATGGGAATCCCGTGCGGGTACACCCCGCCCAGCCCGGAGGAGACCACCAGCGTGCCCGCGGCAAGCGAATCGCGATAGGGCACGCCCTGCAGCTCCAGCATGGATTCGGCCGGGGTGGAGGCGGGGGCCGCGGCGACGATGCCGGAGATGCTGCCGTCCAGCGTCAGGGCGCTCACCCGGAAATCGGGATCGGCCCAGGTCATCGCGACCGAGTAATTGGGTCCCACCTGCCGCACCACCCCCACCAGCCCCTGGGGCGCCAGCACCGGCGAGAAGGGCTTCACCCCCCCATTGCGGCCGACCCCCAGCAGCAGGGTCCGGCCGTCGGTGGGCAGCGGCTGGTGCAGCACTTCGGCGGCGATATGAGCGGGGCCCAGCCGGTCGCTCAACCCCAGCAGGCGGCGTAGTTCGCGGTTCTCCGCCGCCAGGCCGGGCACACTGCGCGCCATCAGCGCCGCGCTGTCGCGCTCCGACTCGACCGCGCGGAAGCGCGACCGGCTGGTCCGGCCTTCCTCGCCCGCCCGCTGCATCCAGAGGAAGGGTTGCAGCGCGGTGCGGCGGATGCCGGTGGAGACGGCGTCGCCCCACGACTGCGGGACAAAGAGCGCCACCACCGACAGTACGATGCACAGCACGAAACTGAGGGTGTCCCGGCGATAGGTAGAGCGATCCGGAACCAGCACCATGGATCAGGTGGTAAGGACGCTGCGGTACTTCTCGAAGTCGTCCAGGATGCGGCCGGCGCCGCGGACGACGCAGGTGAGCGGATCTTCGTCCACGTGAATGGGCAGGCCCGTCTCCTGGGAGAGCAGCACGTCCAGCCCGCGGATCAAGGCCCCGCCGCCGGTCATGATGATGCCCCGGTCGACGATGTCGCTGGCCAGTTCGGGCGGCGTGATTTCCAGGGCCCGCCGCACCGCGTCCACGATCTGCTGAATCGGCTCCTGCAGCGCCTCGCGGATTTCGCTGGAGTGGACCCGCACCGTCTTGGGGATCCCGGAGACCAGGTCGCGGCCCTTCACTTCCATCTCCCGCTCCTCGCCCACCGGGCTGGCGGAGCCGATCTTGATCTTGATCAACTCGGCCGTCGGCTCGCCCACCAGCAGGTTGTAGTTCTTCCGCATGAACTGGACGATAGCCTGGTCCAGCTCGTCGCCCCCGGTCCGGATGCTGGTGTCGCTCACGATGCCGGAGAGCGCGATCACCGCAATCTCCGTGGTGCCGCCGCCGATGTCGATGACCATGTTGCCGGTCGGCGTCTCCACCGGCAGCCCCACGCCGATGGCGGCCGCCATCGGCTCCGCTACCATCAGGACCTGCTTGGCGCCCGCCGTCTCGGCCGAATCGCGTACCGCCCGCCGCTCGACTTCCGTGATGCCGGAGGGCACGCAGACGATGACCCGCGGCTTCACCTTGAAGACGTGCTTGTCGATGATCGTCTTCAGGAAGTAGCGCAGCATCTTTTCGGTGACGTCGAAGTCGGCGATCACGCCGTCCTTCAGCGGCCGCACCGCCAGAATGCCGTCCGGTGTGCGCCCCAGCATGCGCTTCGCGTCCAGCCCGTACCCCTTCGGCTTCCCCGTGGCCTTCTCGATGGCCACCACCGAGGGCTCGTTGAGCACGATCCCCTCACCCTTCACATACACCAGGGTGTTGGCCGTGCCCAGATCTACCGCGATCTCGTTCGCGGGGATGAGCGAACTCAATTTCAAGCTGGGAAACTTCATCGGCTGGCTGGCAAGGGCTGGGGTAGGTCACAAAGTAACGTGCGAGCTAACTGCATACAAGACAGGCGCCTAGGCCCACTGCCGGAAACCGCACTCCGACTGGCTTACTGCATGCCCCTGCACCAGCCGGCGGCCCGGCGGCGCCCCCGCTCCCGGCGCCACGACCGGCCCGGAGCCGCGCTCCCGCACGCTGGGCTAGCATGCGGATTGGCATGCACTTGTGCCGCGGAACCCGGTACGGACGTAGATCTCCGGCCCAACATCACCGCAGCGGGACAGGAGGAACAGGGGCAAGCCTCATGCCCCGTCAATGCCCCGTGCTGCCAAACCCTCCGGCGCCGCGGCCGCTGGGCGGCAGCTCCGCCACTTCCGTGAACACCGGCAGTTCCACCCGGGCAAATACCATCTGTGCGATCCGCATGCCCCGGGTAATCCGCACCGGCTCCGACCCCAGGTTGACCAGAGCGACCATGATCTCGCCCCGGTAATCGCTGTCGATCGTCGCCGGCGCGTTGGGCAGCGTGACGCCCTGCCTCAGGGCCAGGCCCGACCGGGGCCGGATCTGGCATTCCCAGCCGCCGGGCATGGCGATGGCGAACCCGGTACGGAAGAGCCGCCGTTCCAGGGGCGCCAGTTCTCCCTCCTCCGCGCTGGCCAGGTCATAGCCTGCCGACCCCGCCGTGGCCCGCGCGGGGAGGGGCATCCCCTCCCCGTGGTCCAGCCGCGTGATCAGCACCCCCGTTCCGTCGTTGCTCAGAGGACCTGCTCCACCGGCACCAGCTTCAGATCGAAGGCCTCGGCGACGCCGGGGTAGACCACCTTCCCTTCCACCACGTTCAATCCCAGCCGCAGGCTGTCGTCGCGGCGGCAGGCCTCCTGCCAGCCGAGCTTGGCCAGCTTGACCCCGTAGGGCAGCGTCGCGTTGGTCAGCGCCAGGGTGGAGGTCCGCGGGACCGCGCCCGGCATGTTGGCGACGCCGTAATGCAGGATACCGTCCACCACGTAGGTGGGGTTCTCGTGCGTAGTGGCCTTGATGGTTTCCACGCACCCGCCCTGGTCCACGGCCACGTCCACGATGACCGACCCAGGCTTCATCTGCGACAGGTCGGCCCGCTTCACCAGATGCGGGGCTTTGGCGCCCGGCAACAGGACCGCGCCCACGACCAGGTCGGCCCGCCGGATTGCGTCCAGAATATTGTGGCGGTTGGAGTAGGTGGTATCCACGTTGGCCGGCAGCACATCGTCCAGATAGCGCAGCCGGTCGAGCGAGACGTCGAGGATCACCACATGTGCCCCCAGCCCGGCGGCCATCTTGGCTGCGTTGGTGCCGACCACGCCGCCGCCGATGATGACCACCTCGCCCGGCGCCACGCCGGGCACGCCGCCCAACAGGATCCCGCTGCCGCCAAACACCTTCTCCAGGTACTTGGCCCCTTCCTGCACCGCCATCCGGCCGGCCACCTCCGACATGGGGGTCAGCAGCGGCAGTTCGCGGTTGGGCAGCTGGACCGTCTCGTAGGCCACCGCCACCGCGCCCGACTGGATCACCGCCCGGGTAAGCCCCTCGGCGGCGGCGAAATGGAAGTAGGTATAGATCAGCTGGCCCCGGCGCATGCGGGGCCACTCGACCTCGATCGGCTCCTTCACCTTCATGATCATGTCGGCCTTGGCCCAGACCTCGTCGGCGGTCGGGAGGATCCTGCCGCCCACGGCGGTATAGGCCTCGTCCGCGAAACCGCTCCCGACCCCGGCATCCTTCTCGAGATAGACGGTATGCCCCGCGGCGCTCAGCGCCTCACAGCCGGCGGGAACCAGCGCAACGCGATTTTCGTTGGTTTTGATTTCCTTCGGGACGCCGATGATCATGGGAGACTCGATTTATGGGTGAAGGACGGCCGAATTCGGCCACGGGAAAAGGGAATGGTGAAAGGGCGAAACGGGAAAAGGGAAAGGGCTCCGCCAGTCATTTGCCTATTCCCGTTTCCCCGTTTCCCGTTTCGCCGCGGTCCGGCCCCAGGCGCAGGACCGTCTGCCGTTCCGGCGCAAAGTACTCCGCGGCCAGCTCGGCGATCTCCCCGGCGGTGACCGCTTCGATCTCCGCCAGCATCTGGTCGAGCGTGCGGTAGCGGTCGCCGTGGAGGGCCACCGCCGCCAGCCGGTTCATGCGGCTCTGTGGGCTTTCCAGCGAAAGCACCACCTGCCCCTTGAGCTGCCGCTTGGATTCATCCAGCTCGGCGGGCGAGAGGGCCTCGGCCGCCAACCGGCGGTACTCCTCGCGAATCGCCGCCTCGGCCCGGCCGGCGGTGGCCGCCTGGGTGCCGATATACACGCCGGCCACTCCGGTGCTCTGATACAGCGTCTGGTAGGCGTACACGGCGTAGGCCAGCCCCAGCTCTTCGCGGATCCGCTGAAAGAGCCGGCTCGACATCCCGCCGCCGAAGGCGTTCACCAGCATGGCCAGGCCGAAGCGGCGCGGGTCGCGGTAGGGGAAGGTGTCGGTGGAGAAGACCATGTGCACCTGCGCGCCCTCGCGGGCCACCTGCGTGACGTCTCCCCGCCGCGCGGCCCCGGGAGCGACCGGCGGCAGCGGCGCTTCGCGCTCCCCGCCGTCGAGCCAGCCCGCCGCCGCCAGCAGTTCGAGCAGCGCATCGTGCTCCAGGTTGCCGGCGGCGGCCACCACGCAGTTGCCGCGGTAGTAGGCCCGCCGGTGGGTGGCCTGCAGGTCGTCGGCCATGAGGGTGCCGACCGTCTCGCGGGTGCCGAGGATGGGATAGCCGTAGCCGTGCCCGGGCCAGAGCCGGGCGCTGGCCAGATCGAAGACCAGGTCGTCCGGCGTATCCTCCACCATGTTGATCTCCTCCAGCACCACGTTGCGCTCGAGGTCGAGATCGCTCTGCCGCAGCAGCGGCCGGCGGACCAGCTCGGTCAGGACTTCCACGGCGCGGGGGAGGTCCTCGTCCAGCAGGTGGGCCTGGAAGGTGGTGTGGTCGCGGCCGGTATAGGCATCGAGGCTGCCGCCCCGGAGCTCCAGTGCCATGGCGAGCTCGCGGGCGTTATAGCGCTCGGTGCCCTTGAAGACCATGTGTTCCAGCAGGTGGGACACGCCCAGCACGCGGGGGGCCTCCCGCGCGCTGGCACTGCGGACCGAGATACCGATGGCGACCGAGCGGACTCCGGGCAACGACTCCGTGAGCACCGTGAGGCCGTTGGCCGCCGTCGTGCGCGTTACACCGCGGTCGAGCCCCACGCTCTCCACGGCGAGTTACTCCTTGGACAGCAGCGCTTTCCGGGACAGCCGCATGCGCCCGCGCTCATCCACCTCGATGAGCTTGACCTTCACGA
Organism: uncultured Gemmatimonadales bacterium; assembly: GCA_963779755.1. Lineage (GTDB taxonomy): Bacteria > Gemmatimonadota > Gemmatimonadetes > Gemmatimonadales > GWC2-71-9 > CAVZZO01. Next base: position 2,106,205 of record CAVZZO010000001.1, on the reverse strand, counting down.
CATCGCCCTTCTTGACGACGTCTTCGGTCTTCTCGGTGCGGCCGTGCTGCAGCTCGCTGATATGCAGCAACCCCTCGACGCCCGGCATGATCTCCACGAAGGCGCCGAACGCGGTGGTGCTCTTGACCGGGCCTTCGTAGGTCTTGCCCACCTCGGGCTCTTCCACCAGGGCCAGGATCATCTCCTTGGCCCGGGCGCCGGCTTCGCCGCCCACCGCGGAGATGGTCACCACCCCGCTGTCGTCGACGTTGATGCGGGCGCCGGTCTGGTCCTGGATGCCGCGGATGGTCTTGCCCTTGGGGCCGATGATGTCGCCGATCCGGTCGGGCTTGATCTGCACCGTGATGATGCGCGGCGCATAGGGGGAGAGATCGGCCCTGGGGCCGGGCACGGCCTTTTCCATCTGGTCCAGAATGAAGAGGCGGCCCTTGCGCGCCTTCTCCATGGCCTCCTCCATGATGGACAGATCCATGCCTTCGATCTTGATGTCCATCTGGATGGAGGTAATGCCGTTGCGCGTCCCGGCCACCTTGAAGTCCATGTCGCCCAGGTGGTCTTCCGAGCCCAGGATGTCGGTCAGGATCGCGACCTTCTTCCCTTCCTTGATGAGCCCCATGGCCACGCCGGCGCAGGGAGACTTCATCGGCACGCCCGCGTCCATCAGGGCCAGCGAGCCGCCGCAGACGGTGGCCATCGAGCTGGAGCCGTTGGACTCCAGGATCTCGGAAACCACGCGCAGGGTGTAGGGAAACTTGTCATAGTCGGGCAAGAGCGGCTGCAGCGCGCGCTCCGCCAGTGCCCCGTGGCCGATCTCCCGCCGGCTGGTGCCGCGGATGGGCCGGACCTCGCCGGTGGAGTAGGGCGGAAAGTTGTAGTGCAGCATGAACGACTTGGTGGTCTCGCCCGCCACATCGATGCTGTCGATCCGCTGCTCGTCGTCCATGGTGCCCAGCGTGACGGCCACCATCGCCTGGGTCTGGCCCCGGGTGAACAGGGCGGAGCCATGGGCTCGCGGCAGCAGGCCGGCTTCGATGCTGATGGGCCGGATGGTATCGAGATCGCGCCCGTCCACCCGCTCGGCCTTGTCCAGCACCTGGGCCCGCATGGTGCGGTATTCGATCTCTTCCAGCTCGCCGGTGATGTCCCGGAGATTTTCGGGGTACTGCTCGCTCAACTGCGTGACGATGTCCTTGCGCAGGGCGCGCACCGCGTCCGCCCGCCCCGCCTTGTCCTTGGCGTTGATGGCCTGGGCCATGGCCTTCTCGCCCATCTGGCGCACCTTCTCCACCACCTCGGCCGAGGGCGCGGGACGGGTCCACTCCAGCTTGGCGGGGGGCATCTTCTTGAGCAGGGTCTGCTGGTGGCCGATCAGCTCCTTGAGGCCCTTCTGCGCTACCTTGAGGGCTTCGATCATTTCCGCTTCGCTGATCTCCAGCGAGCCGCCCTCGACCATGATGATGCTGTCGGCGGTGCCGGTCACGATGAGATCGAGCGTGCTGAACTCGAGCTGCTGGAAGGTGGGGTTCAGGATCCAGTTGCCCTCCACCCGGCCCACCCGCACCGCCGCAATGGGGCCGTTCCACGGCACCGTCGAGAGGCTCAGCGCGGTGGAGGCCGCCAGCGCCGCCACGACGTCCGCATCGTTTTCCTGGTCGGCCGACATCACGGTGCAGAACACCTGCACCTCGTTCTTGAACCCCTCGGGGAAGAGCGGCCGGATGGACCGGTCGATCACCCGGGCGGAGAGGATTTCCTCGTCCGACGGGCGCCCTTCGCGCTTGAGGAACCCGCCCGGGATCTTGCCCGCGGCGTAGGTCTTCTCGCGATATTCGACGGTGAGGGGAAAGAAGGGGAGCACCGAGGTGTTCTGGGAGACGGTCACCGCCGCCAGCACGACCGTATCGCCGAAGCGAACCAGGGCGGAGCCGGCGGCCTGTTTGGCCAGGCGGCCCGATTCAATGACCAGATTGCGTCCGGCGAACTGCGTTTCGATCCGTTGCACGATTTCGGCCTTTGCGAGTTTCAGGAGACACCAATACGACACGGGCGCCCCAGGGGAACATGAGGGGCGCCCGTCGGAGGCTGCATCAGATTAATGGCGGAGACCCAGCTGCTCGATGAGCGCGCGGTAGGTTCCCAGATCGCTCCGCCGCAGGTAGGTCAGGAGCCGCCGGCGGCGGCCGACCATCTTGAGGAGCCCGCGCCGGCTGTGGTGATCCTTGGGATGCGTGCGAAAATGGTCGGTGAGGTAGTTGATCCGCTCGGTGAGCAGGGCGACCTGTACCTTGGCCGAGCCGGTGTCGCCTTCATGTGCGCCGTGACGCTCCATCACGGCCTGCTTGTCAATACTCATTCTTGCTGTATCCTCATCTAGTTGCGCGAGCATCACTTATCACCACTCTTTCACAGCATTTAAAATTAACGGGGATCTTTACCCCAAGCAACCCGGGGGCCGTCTGTGAACTTGCCCGACGCCGGCATGGTACTGGGCCGCTACACCCTCGACCGCCTGCTCGGCCAGGGGGGCTTTGCCTGGGTCTTCGCCGCCTCGCGCGATGACGGTAACTCCTTTGCCGTCAAGCTCTTGAAGCCGCGGTTCGGGATCGACAACGCCTTCCGGCAGCGCTTCCTCCAGGAATCCGAGCTGGCCGCCCAGCTCCGCCATCCCCACATCGTCCATATCGAGGAGGTCGGCCGCAGCGGCGACCGGGTCTTCTTCGCCATGGACCTCTACCCCGATACCCTGGCCGCCCGGCTGGGCCGCGGGGGGGCGCTGCCCGAGGCCGACGTGCTCCGGATGGGAGCCGACGTGGCCCGGGCGCTGGCCTTCGCACACGACAGCGGCATTGTGCATCGCGATATCAAGCTCGACAATGTGCTGCTGGCGGCGGACGGAACTGCCGTCCTGACCGACTTCGGGCTGGCGCGGGCCATCAACGGCTATGCCGCCGCTACCGGTTACAGCACGACCATCGGCACGCCCAGCTACATCAGCCCTGAACAGGCCCAGGGACGCACGCTCGACGGCCGGTCGGATCTCTATTCCCTGGGGATCACCCTCTACCAGGCCGCCACCGGCGAGTTGCCGTTCCGCTCCCAGGACTGGTTCGAGCTGGCCCGGATGCACGTGGAGACCCGGCCCGAGCCGCCGCGCAGCCGCCGGCCGGAACTGACCCGGCGGCTGGAGCGGATCATCCTCAAGCTGCTGGCCAAGCACCCGGACGACCGCTACCCCGACGCCCAGGCGCTGCTGGAAGACCTGGAGCATCCCTCCCACCGGCGTACCAGTGACATCAGCCTCCCGGCGGGCTGGGTGACGGCCGAGTCTCGCACCCCGCCGGCCCCGGAGGAGAAGCGCCCTTGGTGGCGAAGATTCCGGAAATAGAGGTCGAAGGTCAAAGGTCGAAGGTCGAAGTCCGGGAGGGTTCCCCATCGGCGTGGTGGAAACTCCCGGAGTTTGACCTTCGACCCTACTCAGTCCGCATCACACTCTTCGGCTCCCTGAGCGCCCGCCAGATCGGCAGCTCCCCCACACGGGACGACCCGTACACCAGCCCCGACAGCGCGCCGACCTCCGAGCCCAGCATCCGGTCGAAGTCGCCCCAGGCCCAGAGGCCGTAGCCCTCGGGCTCGAGCAGCGTAAACACCAGCCGGCCCAGCGGCTGCCCGGTGGGGACATACCAGGTGCCGGCCGGGAAGGTTCGCGCCTCGCGCGCGTAGCTGGCACGGATGGAGAGCAGGTGGTGCCCCTGAAACTCCCGCGGGCTCCAGCGCAGGCTATCGGGATGCACTGCCTCCACCGTGTCGGTCAACGCCTGCCGCAGCTGTTGTACCTGGATGCCGTGCAGGCGCAGCTTGTCCACGATGCCCCGGAGCGAGGCCGGGAGAAAGTATCCCGCCGGCAGCGGCCGCGTTTCTTTCGCGCGGAAGCGATCGTACACCGGAAGCGAGACGGTGTGCAGCTTGCCCGTTCCCTGGTAACGCGGCCCTTCCACGCCGGTATCGCCCGTCGGGCGGACGATCTCCAGGGGAATGGGCTCGTTGCTGCCGCGCGAGGCCGGCTGGTACTCTACCGCCAGGGCCGGCCGAACGGTGGCCGTACCCTCCAGCGTGGTCTGCCGGTCGGCGGCGCGCTCGATGTCCCGGATCTCGCCGGCATGGGCCGCGGCATACTCCAGAATGGCCACCGTGAAATCGTGCGTCACCCGGACGCGCGTGGCGAAATCGGCGTGGGAATAGGCCTCGCTCAGCACCGCCATGCGCCCGCGCAGCCCTACGTAGTTGGTCCCGTACCAGCCCAGCGGCGCGTAGGTGGTCCACGCCTTGGGCTCCATCGGGTTCTCGACGTTACCGTAGTCGAAGACCGGCTCATGATGCCGGTCCTGCAGGGTCTTCCGCACCGACGGCAACAGACTGTCGCGAACGAACGCGGTGGGGCCCCCGGGCCCGTTGGGATCGAGCGGCGGCGAGTAGGTCAGCAGATACCCGTGCAGCGTGCCGTCGGTGGTGTGCAGGTCCATCATCAGTGCGGGATCCCAGGTGTCGTAGATCGCCGCCAGCGAGGCCTGCGTCTCGGGCGCCTCCGCCTTCAGATAGTCCCGGTTGAGATCGAGGTTGAGCCCATCGGGCCGCTGGCCCACCAGCGGCGGACCGTTCTGCTCCGAACGATTCCGTTCCTGCGGCCCCAGCGCATCGTTCCCGTCGGCGTTGTAGACCGGAGCCACCAGAATAATCAGCTTCTCCAGCAGCGAGCGGCGCGGGCCCATGAGCTCGCGCAGGATCTGCTGCACCGCCTCCTTCCCTTCCACCTCGCCGCCGTGGATGTTCGCCTGCAGGTAGACCACCAGCTTCCCGGACGCGGCGGCCTCGGCCGGGCTGGTGATCCGCGGCTCGGAGGCGATCACCAGATACAGGGGCTTGCCGCCCGCCGAATGCCCCATGGTACCGAGAGTGATCGGAGCCCCCATAGTCTGCAGACTGTCGAGGAATGCCCCGACCTCGGCCGTGGTGGAGGTGCGCTGGTAGTTGGTGCGCTCAGGAACCGTGGCGGGTGTCTGAGCGGCCAACGGAGCCGCAGTGACCAACAGGAGTATGAGCGCACGCCGCATCGTACTCGCCGGGAAAAGGGAAATGGGAAGCGGAAACGGGAAATCTTGCCGTCCTGCCGTCCTGCCGTCCTGCCGTCCTGCTCAGATCCCGAACAGCCTCAGAATGTCATTGGAAAATACGAAGACCATGAGCAGCACGATGACCACCAGCCCCACCGCCGTCAGCCGTTCGCGCAACCGCAGCGACAGCGGGCGGCGGATGGCCGCCTCGGCCAGCAGGAACAGGAACTGGCCGCCATCCAGCACGGGGATCGGCAGCAGGTTGAGCACCGCCAGGTTCACCGAGATGAGCGCCATGAACGAGAGGAACACATCCAGTCCCAGCTGAATGCTCTGCCCCGCCAGCTGGCCGATGAGGATCGGGCCGCCCAGCGAGCGGCGCGAGACCTGGCCGCCGATCATTCCGCGGATACCGCGCAGCAGCTGGGTGGACGCCGCCACGGTAGAGTCGAAGCCGACCCCGAACGCCTCGCCCAGCGAATACGACCGGTGGCGCACCTCGCGCCGGACGCCCACGCCGATCTTGCCCACGTCCTTCCCGTCCGGCCCCGGCTCCGCGCGAGGGGTGACCACCAGGCTGAGCGGCCGGCCCTGGCGCACCAGTTCGACCGGGATTGCCTGGCCGGCGCCGGGCTCGATCTGATCGACCAGATCGTACCACTCGGTGATGGGCTGCCCCCCGATCTTCACGATGCTGTCGCCCACCTCGATGCCCGCCGCTGCCGCCGCCGAGTTGGGCAGCACCTGCCCCACTACCGCGGGAATGAAGGGCTGCACCGCGAGGCGGATGCGCATGCGGCTGTCCACCGCGACGGCGGGAATGGGCAGAATCAGCGGAGCGCGGCCTTCCAGAGAAATGGCCAGCGAATCGCCGGGCGCGTTGAGCAGCCCGTCCACCACCTCGTTCCAGTTGGCGACCGGCGTTCCGTTCACGGCGGTGATCCGCTGCCCGGGCTGCAGGTGCTCTACCGCCTGCGCCTCCGGAGGCAGGACCCCGGGGACGATCTGCCCCACCCGCGTGGTCAGCAGGATCTCCTCGCCGTGCCGGGCCGCCAGGTAGGTATAGGCGCCCCAGGCGAAGAGGACATTCATGGTGACGCCGGCCAGGATCACGATCATCCGCACCCAGACCGGTTTTGCCTCGAAGACCCGGCCGGGCGGCACCGGGGTGGCCGCCTGGCCGCCCTCCAGCATGCTGCTGGCCGAATCCTCGGCGCTGCTCGCCATCTTGACGTAGCCGCCCAGCGGCAGCCAGGAGATGGAGTACTCCGTCTCTCCCCGCCGGGTGGTGAGCCAGCGGACCGGGCTGCCCATGCCCAGCGAAAACCGGTGGACGTAGATGCCGGCGATCTTGGCGGCAACGAAATGCCCCAGCTCGTGGACGAACACCAGCACCCCCAGCACGATGGCCAGCGCGCCGAGCGCAATCAGCACCGCCTCGATATTCACTGCAACACCTCCAGCGCCCGGCGCCGGGCCCAGGTATCGGCCTCGCGAATCGTGGCCAGGTCGGGGGAGGGCCGGGGCACGTGTTCCTGCACCACGCGTTCCACCGCCTCCGCAATACGGCCGAAGGCGATCCGGCCGGCCAGGAACTCAGCGACCGCCGTCTCGTTGGCGGCATTGAACACCGCCGGCGCGGTACCGCCCGCCCGCCCGGCCGCAACACCGGCGGCGAAGGCGCGGAAGGTCCCGGGCACCGCTTCGAACTCGAGCGGGCCGGCGGCCACCGGATCGAAGCGCCGGGGCCCCCGGTCGGCCAGCCGGCCGGGATAGGTCAGGGCGTAGAGAATCGGCATCTCCATCGAAGGAAAGCCGACCTGGGCAATGACGCTGCCGTCGCAGAACTCCACGAACGCGTGGACTACGCTCTGGGGATGGACCACGACCTCGATATCGTCGTATCCCAGGCCAAAGAGATGATGCGCCTCGATCACTTCCAGCGCCTTGTTGGCCAGGGTGGCGCTGTCGACCGTCACCTTGGGGCCCATCTGCCAGGTGGGGTGGTTGAGCGCTTCCCGTACGGTGGCGCGCGCCATCCGCTCCGGGTCCCATCCGCGGAAGGGGCCGCCGGAGGCGGTGAGAATCAGACGGCTGCAGGGTGTCGCGCTCCCCGCCAGGCATTGCAGCACCGCGCTGTGCTCGGAATCGACGGGGATGAGCTCGCCCCCGCCCTCCCGGGCGGCCTGCCGCACCAGTTCCCCGGCCATCACCAGCGTTTCCTTATTGGCGAGCGCCACCCGCTTGCCGGCCCGGAGCGCGGCCAGCGTCGCCTCCAGGCCGGCGCTGCCCACCACCGCGTTGACGACGATGTCCACGTCGGGATGCCGGACCGCCTCGACCAGCACATCCGGCCCCCGGCGCGCATCGCCGTTGCCCTGCGCGGCCGGGTCGGCCAGGCCGACGAAGGCCGGCCGCCACTCTGCCGCCTGGCTGCGCAGCAGCTCGGCGTTGCGGTGGGCCGTCAGCGCGACCAGCCGGAAATGGTCGCGCTGCCGCCCCAGCACGGCCAGGGTGCTCCGCCCGATGGATCCGGTGGATCCCAGAATGGCCACGCCCTTCATGTCAGCGAATGCCCAGGACGCGATAGAGCAGCGCGGCGAACGGGATGACCACGTAGAGGGAATCCAGCCGGTCGAGCACGCCGCCGTGGCCGGGGATGAGGGCGCTGGAGTCCTTCACGCCGGCTTCCCGCTTGAAGAGCGATTCGGCAAGGTCTCCCGCCTGGCCCAGCGTGGCCCAGAGGCCGGCGCAGAGCAGCAGCTTCCAGAGCGCGAAATGCAGACCGAGAGGTTCGAAGACCAGCGCCTGGTAGAGCGGGGCGACGATCAGGCCGGCGGCCACGCCCACCAGCGTCCCGGACCAGGTCTTGCCCGGGCTCACCACCGGGGCCAGCTTCGCCCCGCCCAGCGCACGTCCGCCGAACATGGCGGCGGTGTCGCAGATCCAGGTTACCGCCAGGGGAAAGACCACCAGCGAGGCGCCGGGCAGCGACTGCAACCGGTAGCCGCTGTGGCGAATGATGATGAGGAAGGCGGGCAGCAACCCGGCGTAGAGCACCCCGAAGACGGTGACCGCGATGGAGGCGAGGGGGTGCTGGCCCGGGGGGCGGCGCCAGAGCGCCCAGAACATGACCAGCATGAGCCAGGCGGCGCCGGCGTAGACACCGGCCGCCAGCACCCACCAGCTCTCGTACATGGCGGTGAGCGCCACGTAGGCCACCGGAGCGAACACCAGCACGGTGAGAAGGCCCAGCTCCATGGCGGGCTCGATCCGCTGCCGCCGGGCGAGGTCGAACAGCTCGCGGGTGCCCAGCATGCCGGCCAGGGCCACCAGCAGCACCAGCGGCCACCCGCCGTACCAGATGAGCAGGAGCGCCGCCGGGATGGCCAGGACAGCGAACCCCACCCGCCGCAGCAGATTGGCGTCCATCAGGTGAGCACGCGTCCGAACCGCCGGTCGCGGCGCTGGAAGTCGAGAATGGCCTGGAAGAGATGCTGCCGGTTGAAGTCGGGCCAGAGCACCTGGGTCACCCAGATTTCGGCGTAGGCCAATTGCCAGAGGAGAAAATTGGAAATGCGCATCTCGCCCGAGGTGCGGATGAGCAGATCCGGATCGGGCCAGGGCGCGGTATAGAGCTCCCGGCTCACGGCCGCTTCGTCGATGTCGCCCGGCGCCAGCTCGCCCCGTGCCACCTGCTCGGCCAGTCGCCGAGCGGCGCGGGTGAGCTCCGCCCGGGAGCCGTAGGAGATGCAGAGATTGAGCGCCAGTTTTTCCCCCCGGGCGGTCTCGGCCATGATGCGGTCCACCGCGCCCCGGGCGCCGGGAGAAAGGCGCTCGATGTCGCCCAGGACGCGTACGGTGACACCCTGGTCGCGCAGCTCGGCCATTTCCCGTGCGATATACTCCTCCAGCAGGGCCATGAGGGCGTCGATCTCGTCCGGCGGCCGCTGCCAGTTTTCCTGGCTGAAGGCGAAGAGGGTGAGCACTTCGATGCCGGCGGCGAGGCTGCCCTCGACCACTTCGCGCACCGCGGCCATGCCGGCCTGATGGCCCGCCGGGCGGGGGAGGTCACGGGTGCGGGCCCAGCGGCCGTTCCCGTCCATGATGATGGCCACATGGGCGGGAATGGCGCCGTTCACGCGGATCTGCTGCAGGAGGTCCTGGGTCATCTCAGTCTCGCACCGGCCGCACCGGTCACACTGCCATGATTTCGGCTTCCTTGGCCGTCAGCAGCTGGTCGATCTGCTTGATGTGCTCGTCGGTGATTTTCTGCACGTCTTTCTCGGCGCGCGACTTGTCGTCGTCGGAGACGTGCTCGGTCTTCTTGATCCGATGCAGCGCGTCGGTCCGGGCATGGCGGACGCCCACCCGGCCCTCTTCGGCCAGCTTGTGGGTGAGCTTCACCAGCTCCTTGCGCCGCTCCTCGTTGAGCGACGGAATCGGCACCCGGATGATGCCGCTCTGGGCGGCGGGGTTGAGCCCGAGGTCCGAGTCGCGAATGGCCTTTTCAATGGCGTGGGCCAGCGACTTGTCGAAGGGCTGCACCGTGAGCATCCGCGGCTCCGGGGCGGCCACCATGGCCACCTGGTTCAGCGGCACCTCGGCCCCATAGGCCGGCACCCGGACGAGATCGAGCAGCTGCGGGCTGGCCTTGCCGCTGCGGATGGTCTGGAGCTCGCGTTTGGTGCTCTCCACGGCCTTGTCCATGGACTCGCGAGCCTGCTTCAGTGTGTCGGCAATGGTCGTCATCGGACGATGGTCCCCACCCGGTCGCCCTGGAGGACCCGGTGAATGGCGCCGGGCTGGTTGATGTTGAACACGTTGATGGGGAGGTGGTGCCCCATGCAGAGCCCGAAGGCGTTGGCATCCATCACGGCGTACTGCTTGACCAGCGCCTCCTGGAACGACAACTCCGGAATGAATTTCGCTGCCGGGTCCTTCCGCGGATCGGCGGTGTAGACGCCGTCCACGTTGGTGCCCTTGAGGATCACTTCCGCTTCGATTTCCAGGGCCCGCAGCACCGCCGCCGTATCGGTCGAGAAATAGGGATTCCCCGTCCCTGCCGCAAAGATAACCAGGCGGCCTTTTTCCAGGTGGCGGATGGCGCGCCGGCGGATGTAGGGTTCCGCCAGCGACTCCATCCGGATGGCGGTCATCACCCGCGTGTCCACGCCCTTCTTTTCCAGAATGTCCTGCACCGCCAGCGCGTTGATCACGGTGGCGAGCATGCCCATGTTGTCGGCGGCGACGCGATCGAGGAGTCCGTCCCGGCTCGCCGCGGCGCCGCGCATGATGTTGCCTCCACCCACCACCAGGCCGAGGCGGACGCCGCTGGCATAGACGGCCTTGAGTTCGTCGGCCAGCGCGTCCACCACGCGATAGTCCAGCCCATAGCCCTTGTCTCCGGCCAACGCCTCGCCTGACAGCTTCAGCAGTGCGCGCGCGTAGGCCGGCGGCATCAGGCCTCCCCGACCTTGAACCGGGCGAAGCGGCGGACCTGGACGGCCTCGCCGACCTTGCCGCTCACTTCCTGCACCAGCTGGGCGATGGTCTTGCTGTCGTCCTTGACGAACTTCTGCTCCAGCAGGGCTCGTTCGCTGATGAACTTCTGCACCTTGCCCTCGACGATCTTGTCGCGGATTTTCTCGGGCTTGCCCTCGGCCTCGACCTGTTCCTTCGCGATGCGCCGTTCCCGGTCGATCAGATCGGCCGGCAGATCGGCCGCCGACACCCCGATGGGCGACGGGTCGTGCGAGGCGATGTGCAGGGCGATCTCGCGGCCCAGCTCGCGGAAGTCGTCGGTGCGGGCGACGAAATCGGTTTCGCTGTTGAGCTCCAGCAGCACGCCCACCTGGGCGTTGTGATGGATATAGCTCAGCACCAGCCCCTGGGCGGCGCTGCGGCCGGCCCGCTTCTCCGCCCGGGCGATCCCCTTCTTGCGCAGGACCTCCACGGCTTTCTCCATGTCGCCGCCCGACTCCTCGAGCGCCTTCTTGCAGTCCATCATGCCGGCGCTGGTGCGCTGGCGCAGCTCGGCGATATCCTTGGTCGTTGCTATGGTCTGAGCCATCGGTCGTTCCTCTGGTGAATTACAAGACCGCCGCCCGAGCCCTCCCGGGCCCCGAGCGGCGGCGCGTCTGATCGGCCGGCCTCCGCGGTCAGGCTTCGGGGCCGCTCGCGGCCGCGGGGGCGCCCTCGCCCTCGCTCCCTTCGCTCTCCGTCTTCAGCCGGGCGGCGATCGCTTCGGGCTTGGGCCGGCGCTTGCGCCGGGTCCGCCGCTTGCGGCGCTCGGCGTCCATGTCGGCCTCCGAGCCGGCATCGGTGCTGTAGGTCTCGGCTTCGAGATCTTCGTTCGCCTCGCGCACCGGCATCTGGGCGCGGGCCTCGCGGATGGCATCGCACAGCGCGCCGGTAATGAGCGAGACGGAGCGGATGGCGTCGTCGTTGCCCGGAATCGGCACGGTGATGAGGTCCGGATCGGCGTTGGTATCCACGATGCCGACCACCGGGATCCCCAGCTTGTTGGCCTCGGCCACCGCGATGCGCTCCTTCTTGGCATCCACCACGAAGAGCACCCCGGGCAGCCGGCTCATGTTCTTGATGCCCTCGAGATTGCGGCCCAGCTTCTCCCGCTCGCGCTCGAAGAGCAGCTTTTCCTTCTTGGTATAGTGGGCGAACTCGCCTTCCGCGCTGCCCTGCTCCAGCTCCTTGTAGCGCCGCAGCTGGCGCTTGATGGTCTGGAAATTGGTGAGCGTACCGCCCAGCCACCGCTCGGTGACGTAGAAGGCGCCGCAGTCCACCGCCTCCTGCCGGACGATGCCCTTGAGCTGCCGCTTGGTGCAGACGAAGAGCACGTTCTCGCCCCGCAGCAGGATGGAGCGCAGCAGTTCCTCCGCTTTCAGGATCTGGCGGAGGGTCTTCTGCAGATCGATGATGTATATCCCGGAACGCTCCGCGAAGATGAACCGGCGCATCTTCGGATTCCAGCGGCGGGTCTGATGGCCGAAGTGAACTCCGGCTTCAAGCAGGTCCTGCAGTTGCGGCTGAGACATGCAGACGGTTGTTCCTCTCCTGCTCAGGGTTGATCGTCCATCACCTTCCTCTCTCCGTCGAACCCCGCGGGGCACCCGGACGGAAATCCGGTGATGTGAAGATTCGACCCGGCGGGCAGCATTGCCCGCCCGGGCCGCGGACTACCGCTTCGAGAACTGGAAGCGCTTCCGGGCGCCCGGCTGCCCGGGCTTCTTCCGCTCCACCGCGCGGGGATCGCGCGTCAGCAGGCCGGCGCCGCGCAACTTGGTGCGGTGCGTCCCGTCGGCTTCCACCAGCGCCCGGGCGATGGCCAGGCGCATGGCGCCCGCCTGCCCCGACACGCCGCCGCCCCGCACGTGGGCCCGTACATCAAAGGCACCCAGCGTATCGGTGGCGGTGAACGACTGCTGGATGTGCTGCACCAGCGAGGGCCGGGGGAAGAAATCGCCCAGGGTGCGGCCGTTGATGTCCCACTTGCCGGTTCCCGGCGTCAGGTACACCCGGGCCACGCTGGTCTTGCGGCGGCCCACGGCCTGCCAGCGGAATTCCGGACTCGCGCTCATGACTTCACCGTCGAAGAAGCGATGACAAACGGCGCCGGCTGCTGCGCCTCGTGAGGATGCTCCGCCCCGGGATAGACCTTGAGCTTGCCCCGCAGCTTCTGCCGGGCGAGCGAATTCTTGGGCAGCATGCCGAAGACGGCTTTCTCGATCACCCGGTCGGGGTGCCGCGCCAGCATGTCGCGGGCGGCGGTATGCGACTCGTGCCCCATGTAGCCGCTGTGCGCGAAGTAGGTCTTCTGCGTCAGCTTGCGGCCGGTAAGCCGCACCTGCGAGGCGTTGATGACCACGACGAAGTCGCCGCCGTCCATATGCGGCGTGAACGTCGGCTTGTGCTTGCCGCGAATGAGCTGCGCCACCTGGCTCGCCAGCCGGCCCAGCGGCACGCCGGCAGCGTCAACCACGTGCCAGTCGTGCGTGATGTCCTTCGGTGTTGCCGTATAGGTGTTCATAACCCCGGAAGTCCAGAAAATTCCCGAAAGAAGCCAGACGCTAAAACTAGCTGGCAGTAACGATTTAGGTCAAGGCCGAAATCGGGCCGCCACCCTCCCCCGGGGCGCGGGAGAGGCCCTTTACTCCCCGCTCTCCTCCCCTGGCTCCTCATCATCAAATTCCACAAGCACTTGCCCCTTCTCAACCGCCTGCCCCGCCGCGACCCGGACCGCCTTGACCGTCCCGGGGCTCGCCACCCGGAGCTCGTTCTGCATCTTCATCGCCTCCAGCACCACGGCCCCCTGTCCCGCGGCCACCTGCTGGCCCGGCCGGACCTCGAGCCGGACCACCAGCCCCGGCATGGGCGCCCGCAGCACTCCCGGCCCCCGGGCGCCGCCCGCCTGGCCGGTGAGGCTCTGGATGTGGCGGGTGCGCTCATCGACCACCTCGACGTCCCAGAACTCGCCGCCCTGGCCGATACGCCAGCTGCCGCGCCCCCCCGGGGCGAACGGGAAACGGTGGGAGCGCCCGTCCAGCACCAGGTGCCGCAGCGGAGTGCCGGCGATGGCGCCGAGCTGGGCGCGGCTTTCGCGGCCGTTCACCGCCACCCGGTCGCCATCGACCTCCACCACCCACTCTTTCCCTGCCACCCGCACGAAGTATTTCATGACGCGCGCTCCAGCACCGCCACCGTCTCCACGTGGGCCGTCTGGGGGAAGAGATCAAACGCGTGCACATCGGCCAGCCGCCAACCGGAACCCAGCCGGCTCACGTCGCGCGCCAGCGTGGCCGGGTCGCAGGAGATGTACACCACCCGATGCGCGCCGCCCCTGCCCACGGCCAGGGTGACCCCCTCCGCCATGCCGGTCCGGGGCGGGTTGGTGATGATCAGGTCGGGCCGGGGGAGCCGAGACACCAGGGTCTCCGCCCGGCCGCTCCGGATATCCACCGCCGGCGGCAGCGGCCGCTCCGGCGCGATGCCGAGATGCCCCCGGAGACGCACCTCGGCCAGGGCGACGGCCCGGCGATCCTGCTCCACGCTGGCGATCTTCGCCCCGGCCGCCACCAGCGCCAGGGAGGTATCGCCGGTGCCGGCGTACAGGTCCCACACCGTCGAACCCGTGCCCGCGGCCAGCCGCCGCAGCGCGTGGGCACGCACCCGGGCGGCCATCACCGGGTATACCTGCTGGAAGACGGTGGCGGGATAGGCCTCGCCGCTGGCCGCCACCGTCCGCGCGGCCCCGCCTTCCGGATGCCACCACAGCACTGCTTGCTCGCCCGCCCGCTCCAGCGCACCGGCCAGGTCCGGGGCGCGGCTCCAGGGGACCGTCCCGCTCACCTCGGCGATGACGTGCCGGCCGCCGTGTTCATCCAGCCGGAGGAGCAGGCGACGGGTATCGGACGGCAGCAGGCCGCGATGTGGCGCCAGCGATCGCCAGAGCCGCATCAGGGGCAGCGCGGTAATGGGGCAGTCGTCCAGATCGAATACCGCGCCGGGGCGATCCACGGGATGCAACCCGATCCGCCCATCGCGTCCGACCGCCATCGCGATGCGGGTACGGTAGCGCCAGCCCTCGGGCGCGGCCTCCACCGGCGGTGGTCCGGTCTCGCGATGGGCGATCCGCCGCAGAGCATCGGCCACGAAGCCGGACTTGGCCTGTACCTGCGCTTCCGCGGTCAGGTGCTGCAGCTGGCAGCCGCCGCACTCGTCGCGGGTGTAGTGGGGGCAGGCCGGCTCCACCCGCCCGGACCCCGGCTCGAGCAGGGCGGCCACGCGCGCACGAGCCAGACGGCGCGCCCGCCGGATGGGGCCGGTTCGGACCAGGTCGCCCGGCGCGGTGCGGGGGATGAACACCACCCGGCCGTCAGCCAGGCGGCCCACGCCGTCGCCCCCGGCGGCCAGCCGGTCAATCCGCACAGTTTCGCCCCCGGTCATCGCAGCTGGTCGAGCCGGCCGGTGCGCGACCAGAGACTGGCCGCCGGGGCCTCGGCGCTCACCGGCGGGCGCCGCCGGCGCCGGGACTCGTCCTCCGCCAGGGCGGCCGCCACCGCCAGGGTCGCGGCCTGATCGTCGGGGAGATCCAGCTGCAGCAGGTCGGGGCGGCGCTCCAGCATCTGGGTGTCGAGCTCGCCGTCCTGGAAGTCGGGATCGCGCAGCAGCCGGACATGGAAGGGCAGATTGGTGGAGACGCCCACGATGATCAGCTCGTCGAGCGCGCGCAGCATCCGGGAGATCACCTGGCTGCGGTCGGCGCCCCAGGCGATGAGCTTGCCCAGCAGCGAGTCGTAGTAGAGCGTGACCTCATTGCCCACCGCGATGCCGCCGTCCCAGCGCACACCGGGGCCGGCGGGAGTCTCCAGATATTCGATCCGGCCGGTAGAAGGCAGGAAACCGTTGGCGGCATCCTCGCTGGTGATCCGGCATTCCAGCGCCCAGCCCCGGGGATGCAGCGGCCGGGTGGGCACCCGCATCGGCTTCTCGGCCGCAATCCGGAGCTGCTCGCGCACCAGATCCACACCGTAGACCAGCTCCGTCACCGGGTGCTCGACCTGGATCCGGGTGTTCATCTCCAGGAAGTAGAAGCTGCCGTCGGCCCCGAGAAGAAATTCGCAGGTACCCGCGCCGAGGTAGCCCACGGCTTCCGCGGCCTGCACCGCGGCGGCCCCCATGCGCTGCCGCAGCTCCTGCGAAACGGCGGGCGAGGGCGCTTCCTCCACCAGTTTCTGGTGGCGCCGCTGCACCGAGCATTCGCGCTCGCCCAGATGGACGGTCCGCTGGTGATCGGCCAGGACCTGGATCTCCACGTGCCGGGGCCGCTCAATGTACTTCTCCAGGTAGACCCCGCCGTCACCGAAGGCCTTTTCCGCTTCGGAGGAGGCGGTAGCGAGCGCGCCGGCCAGCGCCGCCCCCTCCCGCACTACGCGCATGCCCTTTCCCCCTCCGCCCGCCGCCGCCTTCACCACCACGGGATAGCCGATCTCATCGGCCGCCTTACGGCTCCGGCCCGGGTCGGCGTCGGGCACGGTGGTGCCCGGCACGATCGGCACACCGGCCTCGGCCATGCGCCGGCGCGCTTCGGTCTTGTCGCCCATGGCACGAATGGCGTCGGCCGGCGGCCCGACGAACACCAGTCCCGCGGCAGTTACCGCCTCGGCAAAGGCGGCCCGCTCGGCCAGAAACCCGTAGCCGGGATGCACCGCCTGGCAGCCGCTTTCGCGGGCCGTGTCGATCAGCCGGTCGATCCGCAGGTAGCTCTCGGCGGGGGAGGCCGGCCCGATGGGAATAGCGAGGTCGGCGGCCTGGACGTGCGGACTCAGCCGGTCGACGGCGGAATAGACCGCAACGGCCTCGAGGCCTTCTTCATGACATGCGCGGATGATCCGGAGAGCGATTTCGCCGCGGTTGGCGACGAGGATGCGGCTTAGCGGCCGCATGCGCCGAGAGGTCGGTCTCCCAGCGGCTGGAACAGGCCCTGACAGAGGAGCGGGTTGAACTGAGCGGCCTGGCCGTAGATCCGCCGGACCGTGGTGGTCCAGACGGAGCCCCTGCCGCGCTCGACGGCGATGAGCCGCGCGACGCTGAGGGCGCCGGGGGCCGGCTCGCCGGCGGCATCGGCCGGGCTCACCCGCACCAGGCGCCGCGGGGCGAAGTTGTCGAAGGGAACCGCCGCAGGGTCGGCCAGCGGGGCCAGGCAGACGGGCCGGCGGCTGGCCACCTGCTGCAGCGCCTGCTGCACCGGCAGGCCGGGATCGACTCCCAGCGCCGTTGCGATGGCCGCACGGTAGAGGGAATCGGTGGCGTAGAAGCGGGGATCGAGCGGGGTTACATCGGGCCGGTGGCCGCCTTCCAGCGAGGCGTACCATACCGCGACCATTTCCAGATCGCCGCCCGTCACCAGGACTCCGTTCCGGGGACAGCTGGAGAGCAGGTTGGTGCCCAGCTCACGCAGGAAGGGCGGCAGATAGACCGGTTCGTCGCGCGGGCGCTCGCGGGCCGCATTCCAGCCGTGGGCCTCCACGAACAGCCGGGCGCGTTCCATCTCCACCAGGGCGCGGTAGACCACGCCGGAATCGACCAGCAGCCGCACGGCTTCGTCCATGGCGGTTCCGGCCAGATCGAGATAGAGCGGCCCCGGCGGATCGCCGGTGTGGCCCTGAAGATGCCAGTCGCGGGCATCGAGCAGGTAGAACCGCGCCAGATGGAACCAGGCGGTTCCGTCGTCCGGCGCGGTGGCCAGGTAGCGCCCCAGCATCTCGGTGGCCATCCCCCGCTCCCCGGCCCGGTCCATCAGGGCGGCCCGGGGCGTCACCGTCGGGTCCACCGACCCCTGGCCGTACAGCAGGCCGGAGCCGCCGAGGCACAGGGCCAGGGCGGCGCAGACGCCGCGATGCCAGACAGGTGGGATTCGGTGCATGGGCTTGGAATCGGAGATCTGTTTCAGGCCTGTAACATGGTTCATACCGTGACAGGGCACAAGGGACCAGGGACAGACGGGATCCCCTGTCCCTGGTGCCTTATCCCCTGTCCCTACAGCGGTATACACCCATGCTTCTTCGGCGGATTCCGGTCGCGCTTGGTGGCCAGGGTGGCCAGCGCGTCGATCAGCCGGGGCCGGGTGTCGCGCGGGTCGATGACGTCATCCACGAAGCCCCGCTCCGCCGCGCTATAGGGATTCGCGAACCGCCTGGTGTAGTCGTCGGTAAACCGGGCGGCGGCTTCGGCCGGGTCGGCCGACTCGGCGATCTCCTTGCGGAACAGAATTTCGACCGCGCCCTTGGGCCCCATGACCGCCACCTCCGCCGAGGGCCAGGCCAGGTTGAGGTCGCCCCGAATGTGCTTGGAGCTCATCACGTCATAGGCTCCGCCATAGGCCTTGCGGGTGATCACCGTCAGCTTGGGCACGGTGGCTTCGCAGTAGGCGTAGAGCAGCTTGGCCCCGTGCCGGATGATGCCGCCGTGCTCCTGGGCCACCCCGGGCAGGAACCCGGGGACGTCTACAAAGGTGACGAGCGGGATATTGAAAGCATCACAGAAACGGATGAACCGCGCCCCCTTGACCGACGCGTTGATGTCCAGCACTCCGGCCAGCACGGCGGGCTGATTGGCGATGAGCCCCACCGGGCGGCCGCCCAACCGGGCGAATCCGGTCAGGAGATTCCCGGCGAACTCGCGATGCACCTCGAAGAAGGTGCCCTCGTCCACCACGGCCCGGATGACCTCGTGCATGTCGTAGGGGCGGGACGGCGCCTCGGGGATGACCCCCAGCAGCGACTCGTCGCGCCGCCCGGGAGGATCATCGCTGGGGCGCAAGGGCGGATCGTCCACGTTGTTGCCGGGGAGGTAGCTGAACAGTTCCCGGATGGCGGCGAGACATTCCGGCTCGCTGTCGCAGGCGAAGTGGGCGATGCCCGAGGTACCGGCGTGGGTGTCGGCGCCGCCCAGCTCCTCGAAGCTCACCTCCTCGTGCGTCACCGTCTTCACCACGTTGGGCCCGGTGACGAACATGTAGCTCAGGTTGCGGACCATGAACACGAAGTCGGTGATGGCGGGGCTGTAGACGGCGCCGCCGGCGCAGGGGCCCAGGATGGCGGAGATCTGGGGGACCACGCCGGACGCCAGGGTGTTGCGCAGGAAGATGTCGGCGTACCCGCCGAGGGAGGCGACGCCCTCCTGGATGCGGGCGCCGCCCGAATCGTTGAGGCCGATCACCGGCGCGCCGTTGCGCACCGCGAGGTCCATGATCTTGCAGATCTTCTCGGCGAAGGTTTCCGAGAGCGAGCCGCCGAAGACGGTAAAATCCTGGGAGAAGACGTACACCAGGCGTCCGTCGATGCGCCCGTAGCCGGTGACGACGCCGTCGCCCGGGTATTTCTCCTGGTCCAGGCCGAACGAGGTGGCCCGATGGACTACGAAGCGGTCGTACTCGACGAAGCTGCCCTCGTCGAGGAGGAGATCGAGCCGCTCGCGGGCGGTGAGCTTGCCGCGTTTGTGCTGTTGCGCGATGCGCTGCTCCCCCCGCCCTGCTCGGCCTCGGCCTGCCGGCGGTGGAGATCGTCGAGGAGGTTTCGGGGATCGGGCATGGGCCGGAATATAGCCGGGGCGGAACCGCGAAGACGCGAAGCTCGCGAAGAGCGCGAAAGGATGAGGATCGTGAGTTTTTGGTACGTTTCAAGGCGTTGGGATGTGTACTGTGGGGGCATGGCAATCGACCTAGTACAAAAGTCCGACCTTGCGGACCGTCTGTCCCATCAGGTGATCGGCGCGGCGATCGAAGTTCACCGGAGCCTCGGCCCGGGCCTGCTCGAAAGCGCGTATGCGACATGCCTGGGTCACGAACTTTCCCTGCGGCGCCTGGAACACCAGCGCGAGGTGGCACTGCCGGTCTTCTACAAAGGCGTCCGGCTTCCTTGCAGTTACCGGGCTGACTTCCTGATTGAAGGGGTGCTGCTGGTGGAGGTCAAAGCGGTTGAAGAGGTAACTGCTATCCACCTGGCCCAGGTGCTAACCTACCTCCGACTGCTCCGCCTGCCTCTGGCGCTGCTGATGAATTTCAACGTCCCGGTCCTTGGGAGAGGGATCCGGCGAATTGTAAATCAACACCGGCCTACAAAAGACAAGGTATTCGGACCCTTCGCGCCCTTCGCGTCTTCGCGGTAAAAAAGCCCCGCTCGAATGAACGGGGCTTTTCCTGGTGCTGATGGGCCGTCTTATTCCGACGGGGCCGCTTCCTCGGCGGAGGCCTCGGCGTCGTTCTCGCTCTCGCTCTCGGCCGGGGTCTCTTCCGGCGGGCGCGGGGGCGGCAGGGTGGAGGGGTCGAACTCGGGGTAGCCCACCACCGCCAGGACGATCCGGTGATGGATGGGATCGACCTCCAGGACCTTGAGATCCACGGGCTGGCCCTCGCGGACCGCATCGCCCGGCTGCTGGATCTCGGCCACGCCCAGCTGCGACATGGGCACGAAGCCCTCGATGTCGTTGCCCAGGTCCACCACCACCCCCTTGTCCATCAGGCGGGTCACGGTGCCGCGCAACTCCATGTTGACCGGATAGGTTTCGCCGATCTTGAGCCAGGGATCTTCTTCCGCCTGCTTGAGGCCGAGGCTGATCCGCTTGTTGTCGCCGTCGATGTTGAGGATGACGACGTCCACCGCGTCGCCCTTCTTGACCACCTCCGAGGGGTGCTGGATCCGCTTGGTCCAGGACATGTCGGAGATGTGGATCAGGCCGTCGATGCCGGGCTCGATTTCCACGAAGGCACCGAAGCTGGTCAGGTTGCGCACCTTGCCGTTGATGCGGGTGCCCACCGGATACTTGAGCGGCAGCACCACCCAGGGATCCTGCTCCGTCTGCTTCATGCCGAGGGAGATCTTCTCCTCGCTCTCGTCCACCTTGAGCACCACGGCTTCGATCGTTTCGCCGATGCTCACGATCTTGGACGGGTGGCGCACGTTGCGCGTCCAGCTCATTTCGCTGATGTGCACCAGGCCTTCGATGCCCGGCTCCAGCTCCACGAAGGCCCCGTAGTTGGTGATGGAGACGACCTTGCCCTGGACCCGGGTGCCCACCGGATACTTCTCGGCCACGTCCTTCCAGGGATAGGGCTGGAGCTGTTTCATGCCCAGGCTGATGCGCTCGCGCTGCCAGTCGATGTCGAGAATCTTGACCTCGACCTCCTGGCCGATCTGGACCACTTCCGACGGATGGGAGACCCGCCCGTAGGACATATCGGTGATATGCAGCAGGCCGTCCACGCCGCCCAGGTCGATGAAGGCGCCGAAATCGGTGATGTTCTTGACCACACCCTTCCGCACCTGCCCGACCTCGAGCTCCTTCATCAGGTGCTCGCGCTTGTGCGCCCGCTCGTGCTCCAGAATGACGCGGCGGCTCACCACGATGTTCCGCCGGCGCTTGTTCAGCTTGATGATCTTGAACTCGTAGGTGCTGCCCAGCAGCTCGTCGATGTTGGGCACCCGGCGCAGCGCGATCTGGCTGCCGGGGAGGAAGGCATCCACCCCCATCAGGTTCACCACGACGCCGCCCTTGATCTTCTTGACCAGGGTACCTTCGACCGGCTGATCGCTTTCATAGGCCTGGCGGATCTTCTCCCAGACCCGCATGAAGTCGGCCTTCTTCTTGGAGAGCACGACCGCGCCCTCCTGATCCTCCAGGTGCTCCAGGAAGACCTCGACTTCGTCGCCTTCCTTCAGATTTTCCGGTTCCTTGAACTCATCCAGCGGCACCGAGCCCTCGGACTTGAAGCCGACATCCAGAATGACGGCGTTGTCCGTGACCCGCAGGACCTTCGACTTGACGATCTCCCCCTCGGCGATAGACGCCATCGTCTGCTCGTACAGAGGGAGCATTTTTTCGTAGTCTTCCTGACTGTATTCCTCGTCAAGAAGGTCTTCCCGGACACGAAGCCCGGTGTGGGAGGTAATCGGTTCGTAGGAGCTGAGTTCAGGCATGCGAAAGTGGTCTTCCTCTTCCAGGTACGGCCGCACCGGAGGGGCTGCGGGACAAAGGTAAACGGCCCTCCCAGACTGGGAGGGAGCCGGTAATAATACGAGAGACGCACTGGAAATGGCAAGTCACGGCAGGGTAAGAGGTAAGACCTGAGGCATGGGGGGACACTCCTCACGCCTTACGGCTCACCTCTCACCTTCCGGGAACCGCTGCCGGGCCAGGGCCACGATCCGCTCCACCTGCCCCTCGAAGCTCAGGCCGGTCGTATCCAGCGGCACGGCGTCCTCCGACTGGCGCAGCGGCGCCACCTCCCGGGTGCTGTCCGCCTGGTCACGGGCCGCCAGCAGGGCGGACTCGCTGCGCACCTGTTCGGGATCGTCGCCCTCCCCCCGCTGGGCCAGGCGCCGCCGGGCCCGGGTTTCGGATGAGGCCGTGAGAAAGATCTTGAGGCCGGCATCCGGAAAGACCACGCTACCGATGTCGCGCCCGTCCACCACCACCGAGAGGCCGGTCCGGACCACCTGGCGCAGCCGCTCGTTCACCCATTCCCGCACCTCCGGAATGGCGGCCACGGCAGACACCTCGGCGGTGACCGGGGCGGTGCGGACCAGGGCCTCCGCCGGCTCGCCGTCCAGATAAATCACAAATGCCTCGCCGTCGGACTGCAGCATGAGCCCGCGGGCTTCCGCCGCCTGCAGCAGCTCGTGCGGCGGCAGGGTCCTGCCCGCCCCGCCCCGCCGCTCCCGCTCCGTCAGTGCCACCAGCGTTACTCCCCGGTAGAGCACTCCGGAATCGAGGTGGCCGAAGCCCAGGGCCCGCGCCACCGCGCGGGCGGTGCTGGACTTGCCGCTGGCGGAAGGACCGTCGATGGCGATGACCCGGCTAGCCACGCCCTTTGCCCCCGGCGAGGATGGCGCCCAGCGCGTCGCCGAAGTCGGGGAAGCTCACCTCGGCGCACTCCGGGTCGTCCACCCGGACCCTGGCGCCCGGCACCCGGGCCAGGACACTGAAGGCCATGGCCAGCCGGTGATCAGATTCGGTCTTTACCCGGCCGGCGGGAGGATGGTCGGTGCCGGTCACGTGGAGATCCTCGCCCTGCACCTCGGCTTCCACGCCCAGCGCCCGGAGGTTGGCGGCCAGGAGGCCCAGCCGGTCGCTTTCCTTGACTCGCAGCTCGCCCACCTGGCGAAAACAACTGGTGCCCTCCGCCCGGGAGGCCAGCACCGCCAGCAGCGGGATCTCGTCGATCAGCCCGGGGATCTCCTCGGCCTCCACCACGACGGCGCGCAGGGCGGAAGGACGCACCAGCAGATCCCCGATGGGCTCACCGTGTTCCTCGCCGGTGACGGTCTCCTGCACCAGGCCTCCCATCCGCCGCAGCACCCCGAGATACCCGGTGCGGGTGGGATTGAGCCCCACCCCGGCCACCAGCAGCTCGCCGGCCTCGGCCAGCAGAGCGGCCCCGACCAGAAAGGCGGCGGAGGACACATCGCCCGGCACCTGGAGCTCGAACGGCGAAAGCTCACCGTCCGGCTCGAAGGCGATCCAGCCATTCGTGTCCTGGACGCTGTAGCCGAAGGCGCGCAGCAAGCGCTCGGTGTGGTCGCGCGAGCGGCCCGTGGGCTCGCGCACCGCCACCGCCACATTACCGGCCAGCCCCGCCAGCAGCAGACTGCTCTTGAGCTGGGCGCTGGAGACGGGCAGCTCGTAGCGCAGGGGCAAGAGCGGACCGCCGCGGATGGTAAGCGGGAGGCCGTCGCCGTCGTATTCCCGGATGCGGGCGCCCATCAGGTGCAGCGGGTGGGTGATGCGCCGCATGGGCCGGCGGCGGAGCGACCGGTCGCCGGTCAGGGTGCTGCTGAAACGGTGCGCGGCCAGGAGGCCGAGCAGCAGGCGGGCGGTGGTGCCGGAGTTGCCGCAGTCGAGCCGGCCCGCGGGACGCGAGAACCGCCCCCGGCCCCGGATGCGGAGCACCTGTCCCGGCCGCAGGGGGGAGATCTCCGCGCCCAGGGCCCGAAGCACATGAGCGGTGGAACGGGCGTCGAGCGATGTCAGCGCACCGCCGACGTGGCTGATGCCGCGGGCCAGACCGGCGAACAGCAGCACCCGGTGGGTGATGCTCTTGTCTCCCGGGGGACGGATCACTCCCTGGACGATCATTCGCCCAGCGTCCGGCGGAACGCCGCCGCCTCCTCGAGGAAGGCCTGCACCCCGTCCCGGTCGCCGGCGGCGAGCCGCCGCTGCAGCTCGGCCAGCTCGCTGCCGGCCTGCGCGAGCGCCCCGGCGACCGCCTGCCGGTTGAGCAGCAGCACGTCGGCCCAGGCGTCGGTGCCCGTGCCGGCCGCGCGGGTAATCTCGCGCGCATCGCGGCCGAAAGCGGCCCCGGGGAGACCGCTTCCCGCCAGCGCGCGCGCGAGCGCAAAGACGGCGGCCTGGGGAAGGTGGTGGCTCCAGGCGAGCCGTTGGTCATGCTGCGCCGGCTCGATCAGCACTGCCTGGGCGCCGTAGAGATCCTGCCAGAAGGACATGATGTTCCGTGCGGCGGCGTACCCGCCGTCGGTAGTGGTGGGACAGACGTATACCAGGGCATCCCGGAAGCGGTCGGGCCGGGGGACAGTGCCGTCATCGGGCATCGAGGCCGCCAGGGGGTGGCTGCCGGCAAAGCGGTCGGCCAGTCCGAGCCGCTCGGCCCGCTGGACTACCGGCGCCTTGACCGCCGCCACGTCGGTGACGAGACAGCCCTCCCCCACGCGCCCCGCGATGCGCTCGAGCAGAGTCATGGCGGTGCGCGCAGCCGAGGCGATCACCACCACGTCGGCACCGCGGACCGCCCCGGCGGCGGTGCCGGCCAGCTCGGTGATCACGCCGCTCTGCAGCGCCCGGACACCGTCGGAGCGGGCAGTGGCATAGCCGGCGATCCGTTCCACCCCGGCGTCGCGCGCGCCGGCGGCAACGGACCCGCCGAGCGTACCGAGTCCCAGAACGGCGAGTGATTGTGGACGCATGCTAAGCAGGGGAACGGGAATGGCGGAACCGGAGTTGCGTCGTACCTGCGCGAATGGTAGTTATTGGCGACGGTCCCCACAACGGAACATCTGCATGGCGCGCATACTGGTGGTGGAAGACAACCCGGACAACATGAAGCTCTGCCGCGCGCTGCTCACGCTGAAAGGCCATGAAGTGGCCGAGCTGACCAGCGGCGAGGGGCTGCTGGAAACCATCGAGGCGAGCCGCCCCGATCTGGTCCTCATGGATATTCAGCTGCCGGAGGCCGACGGATATACCCTCCTGCAGCGGATTCGCGAGTCCTCCTGGCCGGCACTGCGGGTGGTGGCGCTGACGGCTCATGCCATGGCGGGCGACCGGGACCGCGCGCTGGAAGCCGGATTCGACGGCTACGTCACCAAGCCGCTGGACGTCCGCGGGTTCCCGGCCCAGGTGGAACGGGCGCTGGCCGGCGAGACCGTCACCGACTAGGCCGATACTCGACCCCGTGGAGCCAACGCGCCGATGACCGACCCGCAAGGCCACCAGACCCCCCCGCACCGCCGCGCTCTGGCGGAGGCGTATCAGCAGGCGATCCAGTCGGGGGCCGGGCCCTCGGAGCCGGCGGCGCCGCCGCCGGGCCGGAGCCTCATGCCGCGGGCGGTGCTGGCGCTGATCCTCGCCGCGCTGCTGGGATGGTTCATCCTCTCCCCGCCGGCCTGGCTGCAGGGACCGAAAGTCTCGCCCGAGCGCGCGGAAGCCAGTGCCCGCCTGGCACTCTATCTGCAAGCCCGCCGGATCGACCGGTTTGCCGCCGACAGCGGCCACCTCCCCGCCACCCTGGCGGCGGTGGGCCCCGTGCTCCCCGACATCCAGTACCGGATGACCGGCGAGGGCGGATACCAGCTCATCCTGGAAACGCCGCGTCTCGTCTACCACAGCGCGTCCGGCCCGGAATCGTTTCTGGGAAATGCGATGGAGGTGCTGAATGGGAAGGACGGACGGCAATAAGACCGGAGGAGTGAGGCGGGAGGGGGCTAGCCGGTGCTCCCCAGCAATTCCCTTCCCTGGCGAATCACCTCGGCATCTGCCGCCGGCGGCTCGGGCTTCATCCGTTCCAGCGTGCGCACGACAGTCTCGGCAATCAGCACATCGCGCGCGGGCTTGCGATCGGCCGGAACGACGAACCACGGCGCCCATTCCGGGCTGCACCGGCTCAGCACGTCCTCGTAGGCCGCGGTGTAGTCGTCCCACCGGCGGCGCTCTTCCAGGTCGCGCGGGTTGAACTTCCAGTTCCGGCGCGGATCGTTCAGCCGTTTCAGCAGCCGTTGCCGCTGCTCCTCCCGCGAAATCTGCAGGAAGAACTTCAGGATAGTGACCCCGCTATCGACGAGCAGCCGCTCGAAATCGTTGATCTGGGCGAACCGGCGGGACCAGACGGCCTCGGGCGCGAGATTGTGGACCCGGACCGCCAGCACGTCCTCGTAGTGCGACCGGTTGAAGATCCCGATCATCCCCTTCGCCGGCACGCGCCGGTGCACCCGCCAGAGAAAATCGTGGGCCAGCTCTTCCGCGGTAGGGGCGCGGAAGGCGCTGACCTCCACGCCCTGCGGGTTGAGCGGCCCGAAGACATGGCGGATGGTGCTGTCCTTGCCCCCGGTGTCCCGGCCCTGGAGCACGATCAGCAGGGCCCGCCGACCCTCCGCGTACAGCTCGTACTGGAGGTCCTGCATGCGGTGCATGAGCTGGGCCAGCGACTCCTTGAGCGCGCCGCTCGAAGGAAGATCGTCCGGCGGCTCGGCCAGACGGTTGTCCAGCCGGAGGTTGGCGCCGGGGGGCACGGGCTTGAGCGCCACCCGGCTCACTCCAGCGCCCGGGCCGCGGCGGCGGCGCCGATGAGCCCGGTGTTGGGATTCACGATGACGCGCACCGCGACCTGCTCCAGCAGCGAGGCCATGCGGCCCTTGCCGGTGAAGGCCTGCAGGAAGGTGCCGTCGCGCAGCTTCTCCAGAATGACCGGCGCGATACCGCCGGCCAGAAAGACCCCGCCTTCCGCCCGCACGGTGAGCGCCAGGTTTCCCGCCTGCGCGCCATAGATGCCGGCGAAGAGGTCCAGAGCGCGGACGCAGACGGCGTCAGTGCCCTCCAGTCCGTGCCGGCTGATGACGGCGGCGGGGTCGCCGGTTTCCATCTCCGAGCGAACGGCGCGCTGTTCGGTGCCGATGCCGCTGTCCAGCAGAAATCGATAGAGATTCACCAGGCCCGGGCCGGACAGCACCCGCTCGTAGCTCACGTGGCCGTAGCGCTCCAGCAGGTAGAGAAACAACTGGGCCTCGAGCCGGGAGCGGGGGGCGAAATCGGCGTGCCCCCCTTCGGAGGCGTGGACCCGGTAGGCGCTGCCGTCCCACACCAGCAGACTCTGGCCCAGCCCGGTGCCGGCCCCGATGATGGCCAGCGCGCCCCGGGGCTCGGGCCGGCCCGGCTGCAGCACGACCAGGTCCTCGGCGCGGAGGAGGGGCACGGCCAGGCCGACGGCATGGAAATCGTTGATCAGCCGGGTGCGCTCGATGCCCAACTCGCCGGGCAGCTTCGCCGTATCCACTTCCCAGTCCAGGTTGGTGAGCCGGCAGATGCCGGTGTCCACCGGACAGGCCACGCCGAAACAGGCGCGGTCCGGCACCTGGTCCAGAGTGGCGAGGAAGGCGCGCACGACGGCCGCCAGGCCGGGGAACTCGGCGCTGCGGTAGTCCTGCTGGCGCCGGATTTTCCACCGGTCCTCCTCGAGACTCATGACGGCGAGCCGCGCGTGGGTCCCGCCGATATCACCCACCAGCACATCCATGCGGGGCTACTCCTTGAGGTGAGCGGCTGCGGGGCGGTCGAGGATCCAGAGCCCGTCGCGGGCCAGTTGCGCCGGGCACTGCGCCGGATCGAGCGGCCCCTCGAGCGCCCGCGCGACCGCGTCGGCCTTCTTCGCCCCCACCGCGAGCACCACCACGGCGCGGGCCCGCCGGACCACTGGAGGCGTCAGGGTCAGCCGCTCCGGCGGCGGCTTGGGCCCGCTGACCGGGAGCACCAGCCGCTCGCGTTCCTGCAGCGCGGGTGCGCCGGGGAAGAGGGACAACGTATGGCCATCCTCACCGATGCCGAGGAGCAGCAGGTCGAGACGGTCGGGCAGCAGGGCGGCGTAGCGCCGCGCCGCGCCCTCGCGGTCGGGCGCATCGGCCTCCATGCGGTGGACCCGCTCCGGGGCGATGCCGGCGGGCCCGATCAGCGTCTCGCGCGCCATCCGGAGATTGCTCTGGGGATGGTCCGGCGGCACGGCCCGTTCGTCTCCGAAGAAGATATCCACCTGTTGCCAGTCCGGCCCCTCCAGCGCGGCCAGGCGGCGGTAGACCGGCGCGGGGGTGCCACCACCCGCCAGCGCGAGCGCGAGGCGGGGCCGCTCCCGCTGCGCGGCCGTGATGAGTGCCGCCAGCCGCAGTGCGGCGGTCGCGGCCCAGGCATCGGGCTCAGTGATCAGGCGCCCGGCGGCCAGGTCGTCGCGTTCCGGCATCAGATCACCCGCCATTCGCGGCCGTCGTCGCCGATGAGCCGCTCCGCGGCAGCGGGGCCCCAGGTGCCCGCGGCATAATTGGGAAAATCGCCGGACGGGTGCGCTTCCCAGTGCGCCACCACCGGGTCCACGATCTCCCAGGCCCGCCGGATCCAGTCGCTGCGGGCAAAGAGGGTCTGATTGCCCTGCATGGCGTCCAGCAGCAGCCAGGCGTAGGCCCGGGGCGGCTCGGCCACGCCGAACGCATCGGCATACAGGAAATTCATGGTGACCGGCCGGATACACAGGTCGGGGCCCGGCTGCTTGGCGCCGAAGGTCTGGATGATGCCTTCCTGCGGCTGGAGGCGGAAGGCCAGCTCATTGTGCAGCAGCCGCTCCTCGAAGGGGAACATGAGGTGCGGCGTAGGCTTGAAGCGGATGGCGACCTCGGTAAGCTTGCGCCGCATCCGTTTGCCGGTGCGCAGGTAGAACGGCACCCCCGCCCAGCGCCAGTTGTCGATGCCGAGGCGCAGGGCGGCGAACGTGGGGGTGGTGGAATCGGGGGCGACATGGGCTTCCTCCCGGTAGCCCGGCAGCATCTGGCCGTCGACCAGCCCCGCCCCGTACTGGCCGCGCACGGCGTCGCGCGCCGGGACCAGCGGCTGCACCGCTTCCAGCACCTTGACGGTTTCGTCGCGCAGGGCGCCCCCGGCGTAGCGCACCGGGGGTTCGATGGCCACCATGCAGAGCAGCTGGAGCAGGTGGTTCTGGACCATGTCCCGCACCACGCCCACCTTCTCGTAGAACCGCGCTCTGGTGCCGATGCCGATCTCTTCGGCGACGGTGATCTGCACATGATCGATGTAGTTCCGGTTCCAGACCGGCTCGAAGCTCGGGTTCGCGAAGCGGAACACGAGCATGTTCTGCACCGTCTCCTTGCCCAGGAAGTGGTCGATCCGGTAGATGGCCGACTCGTCGAACACCGCGCGCAGCCCCTGGTCCAGCGCCCGGGCGGACCCGCGGTCCGAGCCGAAGGGCTTCTCGATCACCAGTCGGCGCCAGCCCGCCTCGCTGTGGGCCAGCCCCGCCTGGTCGAGATGCGCGGCGATGACGGGAAAGAAGGCCGGCGGCGTGGCCAGATGGAACAGCACATTGCCGCCCAGTCCCTGCTCCCGTTGCAGCGCGGCGATGCGCCCGGCCAGCCGGGTGAAATCCTCCGATGCATCGAAGTGGCCCGGCTGATAGAACAGGCGATGCTGGAACCCCGCCCAGGTGGCCTCGTCGCAGCGTCCCACCTCGCGCGCCGAGTCGTACATGCGGCGGCGGAATTCCTGGTCGCTCCATTCGCTCCGGGCCACGCCCAGAACGGCGAAGTGTTCCGGCAGCAGATCCTGGCAGCTCAGCTCGAAGAGCGAGGGCACGAGCTCGCGGTGGGTGAGATCGCCGGTCGCGCCGAAGATCACCAGCAGCGACGGCTCGGGGCGCTGGCCCCGGCGCATGCCGGACTCGGGCACGACCAGCCGGCTGGTACGCATGGCGTCAGTGGCTCAGATGATAGAAGGCCCCGAGGATGAGCCCGTACATGGTGTGGGCCAGGAGGGCGATGATCGGGGTGCGCCGGCCGTAGTTCAGCGCCAGGAAGCCGGGGGGCTCCAGGGCCCGCGTGGGATCGGGCCCGTCGCGTTCGGTCGCCATGCGGGGGTGGATGCCGGGAATGAGGGGCATGAAGGCCACCAGCACCACCAGGCCGTGCGCGAACCCGATCCCCGCCCCCAGCAGCCAGGTGGCCTTCCCCAGGCTCTCGAAGATGAGCGCGTAGAGCAGGGCGAAGATCCAGCCGTTGACCATGTGGGCGACGAAGCCGATCACGCCGGCGCGTCCCCGGTTGGGCGTGAACATGGTCCCCAGCATGAAGGGCAGGCCCATCCGGGAGAGCCCCAGGCCCTGGCTGGCGGCCATGGTCGAGGTGAGCACGATGGTGGCGAGAAACCCCCAGAGCAGGATACTCGGCAGATTCATAGCAGCTGCTTCTCCTCCCGCGCGGGACGGTTCTTCTGCGGCCGCGCCTCCTCGCCGCTGAACTCCTTGATGGTCAGGGCCGCGTCGATCAGGCCGACATGGGTAAAGGCCTGGGGAAAGTTGCCCAGCAGTTCGCCGGTGGCTGGATCGATCTCCTCGGAAAAGAGGCCGAGATCGTTGGCATAGTCGATCTGCCGCTGAAAGCTGCGGTGGGCGGCTTCCAGCTCACCCATCCGGGCCAGCGTCCCCACCGCCCAGAACCCGCAGATCCCGAAGGCGCCCTCGCCCGGCGGCAGCCCGTCCTGGGTGGCGTAGCGGTAGAGCAGCCCATTGGCACTGAGCCGGGTGACGACGAGGTCGTAGGTACCGCGCATCCGTGCCGAGTCCCCGTCGGTGTAACCCATCCGGTCCAGCAGCAGCAGGCTGGCGTCCACCTCCTGCCGGCCGAAGACGGCGACGTAGCTGTTGAGCCCCGCGTCGTAGCCGTCGGTGTCGACCCGGCGGCGAATGGCATCGCGGATATCCGACAGCTTCTTCCGGTCGACCTTGAGTCCGCACTTCTCATGCAGATGCAGCAGCCGGTCGAGCCCCACCCAGGCCATGGCCTTCGAGTAGGTATGGTGCTGGCGCTCGGAGCGTTTCTCCCAGATACCGTTGTCGGGCTCGTCCCAGCGGCGGCAGATGGCCTCGCCCCAGTCTTCCAGCATGGCCGCGCTGGCGCGGTCCAGTTGGCCGCCGCGCAGCACGAATTCATGCACTGCGTCGATCACTTCGCCGTACACGTCGAGCTGGAACTGCCCGTGCGCGGCATTGCCCACGCGCACCGGCCGGGAACCGGCGAAGCCGTGCAGATGGTCCAGGGTGCGCTCGTGCAGATGGGATTCGCCGAAGATGTCATAGACCACCTGCAGCTCGGGCCGGGTGATCTTGGTGGTGTGCAGCAGCCAGGAGACGAAGGCCGCGGCTTCCTGGGTGTATCCCAGGTCGTAGAGCGCCTGGACCGTGAGGGAGGCGTCGCGCAGCCAGCAGTAGCGGTAGTCCCAGTTGCGCACCCCGCCGATCCTCTCCGGCAGCGAGGTGGTGGGCGCCGCCACCACGGCGCCCGAGGGCGCGTAACAGAGCAGCTTCAGCACCAGGGCGCTGCGGAGGACCGCATCCCGGTAGAGCCCGTCATAGGTGCAGCGGGCGGCCCAGCGTTCCCACCAGTCGAGCGTGAGCCGCAGACGCCGGTCGGCCTCGTCGCCCAGCGCGGGCAGCACCGCGATCTCCCCCCGCATGTAGCCCAGCGCCAGCCGGCGGCGCTCGCCGGCCCGCAGGGTGACCCGGCCCGCGAGATCGCTCATCGCCTCGGAGAGCCGGAGCGGCACCTCGCTGCGGAGGACGAGGGAGCGGCCCTCGTGGCTATAGTAGAAGCCCAGCTTCCCCCGACTCACCAGATGGGGCACCACCCGCCCGTACTCCGGCCGCGGGCGGCAGACCACCTCGATTTCAACCTCGCCCTCGACGCATTCGACAATGCGCACCAGCTGGCCGTCGGGCCAGAGCTCCCGGTTCTTCAGTGGCTGGGCGGCGATCGGCATGAAGTCGATCACGCGCACCACACCGGTCTCGCAGCGGAAGGTGGTCTCCAGCACGTTGCTGAAACCGAGATAGGCGCGGGAGATATGCAGCTCGTCGGCGACCGGCCGGATGCTGAACTCGCCGCCGCAGCCGCGGTCGAGCAGGGCGCCGAAAATGGAAGGGCTGTCGAACCGGGGCCAGCAGAGCCAGTCCACGCTGCCATCGCGCGAGATCAGCGCCGCGCTCAGGCAGTCGCCGATGATCGCGTAATCGCCGATGGTGGCGCGGACCGTGGACTTCGCCATGCCCTCTCCTCCTCTGCCTGAGCGTTTCCTCCCTCTCGCGGCTGCCGCGCTCTGCCGGTCTTGGAATGTATCAGGGTTGGGCGGGACGAGATGGGCCCGGTGTGATGCCGCTCACACCCGGCGCTCAGCTACCGGTGCGCGCACCGCGATCGAGCGCGGTCCGCACCATCCGGAGCAGATCCGCCATGGCGTACGGCTTCTGCAGGAACAGCGCTCCGGGATCGAGGATATCACGGCGCAGGACGCTCTCGGCGGCGTAACCCGAGGTGAACAGCACCGGAAGGCCCGGCCGCAGGAGTGGGACGGCGGCGGCGAGATCCGCGCCGGTGCCTTCCGGCAGCATGATGTCGGTGATAACCAGCGCGGGCTGCGGGCCCTGCCGCAGCAGCAGCGTGGCCTCGTCCCGGCCGGCGGCCTCGTGCACGCGGTACCCCGCCTGGCGCAGGGCGGCGGCCGTGGCGGTGCGGACGGCGGCATCGTCCTCCACCAGGAGCAGTGTCTCGGTGCCGGAGAGGCGCAACGGCACCGCCGGCTCCGAGGCGACCGGGCCCGCTTCCATCGCGGCCAGCGGCAGGTAGACCCGGAAGGTGGTCCCCAGGCCCGGCTCACTGTACACCCGGACCCAGCCGCCGCTCTGATGGATGATCCCGTGGACCGTGGCCAGCCCCAGCCCCGTGCCCTTGCCGGGACTCTTGGTAGTGAAGAACGGCTCGAAGACCCGTTTGCGGATTGCTTCGTTCATACCCTCGCCGGTGTCGCTGATGGCGAGCAGGCCGTACCGGCCCGCCACGGCGCCGGCCTGGGCGCGCACGTCGTGCTCGTCGACCAGGATCGCGCTGGTTTCGATGGTCAGCACCCCACCGCCGGGCATGGCATCGCGCGCGTTGAAGACCAGGTTGAGGATCACCTGTTCCAACTGGGTCCGGTCCATGTGCACGGGCGGGACCGTCTCGTCCAGGACGGCATCCACCTGGATATGCTCGCCGATGATCCGGCCCAGCATCTCCATCAGCCCGCGCACGACCTCGTTCAGGTCCAGGGCCGCCGGCCGCATGGCGGTGCGCCGGCCGAAGGCCAGCAGCTGGGCCGTGAGCGTTCGCCGCGCGGTGGGCCGCCGACCGGATCTGTCGCACGTCCTCCCGGGCGGGCGCCGGCAGCGCGACCTCATCCAGCAGCAGGTCTGCCCCGGCCAGGATCACAGTGAGGATGTTGTTGAAGTCATGCGCCACGCCGCCCGCAAGCCGGCCGAGGGACTCCAGGCGGCGGGCCTGCTGCAGCTGCCGCTCCAGGGCGAAACGCTCGGAGATGTCATCGCTCACCAGCACATAACCGGCCGGGCCACCACTCGCCGCGCGCTCCTCCAGCGGCGCGACCTCGGAGACGATGACCCGGTGGCGGCCATCGGGAAACTGGATCAGCAGCGTCTCAGGGCCGGCCTGCTCCTGCCGCTGAATCATCCGGGCCAATGCCCAGTCGCCCGAGCCCACGGCCCGCTCCGTCACCGGATCCAGGCATGGCAACCGCAGTTCCCCGCCCCGACCGGCGAATCCGGGGCCGCCCCAGATCCGCAGCGCCGCGGGATTGTGGTCCACCGGCGTCCCTTCGGGCGAGAACAGCCAGACACCCACCGGCAGCGCATCCAGCACATGCCGTAGCCGCTCCCGCGCGGCTTCCAGCGATCGCTGCGCATCCGCCCGGCTGGAGACTTCCTCCCGCAACTGATCGGCCATCGCGTTGGCGCGATCGCGGGCCAGCCGGGTGCGGCGGCGCGACTGGAGCGTGATGGCCACCAGCCCCGAACTGAGCAACCCTCCGGCCAACATGAGGGAGGTCAGCCGGCGGGACGATCGGGCCGTCAGGCTGTTGGCAACCGGCGCGGCCTGAATCTCCCACATCCCGTAGGACCGGTCCAGCTCGGCCCGGGCCCAGGCGTCATCCGAAGCCGGGGCCGAGGCCGAGATAAACAGCGGGTGTCCCTGTTGCCGAATGTGCAGCACGAACTCATCCGAAAGGGCCGAATCCACCAGCGCCAGGACCCGGTCAAGCCGCCATACGGCCACCAGGTTTCCCGGTACCGCCGAGGGCAGGCGCAGGGGCGCCACGATCAGAAGATCGGCACCGTTCCCATTTTCCCCGGGCCGGACCGCCACGGGTCGGGAGCCCCGGGCCGTGTCCCGCATCGCCTCGGCATAGGCGGAGCCGGGGACGGGCCGCAATGGAGGGGGAACAGCGAGTCCGGGCCGGTCGAGCCTGGCGTGCATCCGCCCGGCCGTATCGAGCAGCGCCAGGGTAAGCAGGTCGTCGTACTGGGAGAGCTGCAACCGGGCATCGGCCCGCCAGGGAGCGAGGCTTGGCGGGCCGTGCTCGATGCGCTGCGCCATTCGGATCAGGGTCAGCACCCGGTCGTCCAGGTGGCCGCCAAGATCGGCGGCCGCCCCCCGCGCCGCCAGTTCCGTCTGGCGGCGCACATCGGCCGCGAAATGCTGGCGAAACGCTTCCCAGAGCAGCAGCGATACGACGGTGCCCAGCAGGCCTACACCCCAGGGAACCGCCCCCGAAATGAAAGAAGCGGACCCGACGTGGTGCCGGGAGGGCGGTAGGGAAGCCTGGGCTCTCATAACCATCGAACACCTGCAAGGTCAGCGTCCGGATCGTCTGTTCCGCGGGCGCGCGGGCCTGCGGGAGTACCCGGGCTGGGATTCGAACCCAGACGAGGCGTGAGCCTCAAGGGATTTTAAGTCCCTTGTGTCTACCGTTTCACCACCCGGGCATGCTGCGAACCTGTCCCATAAGATAACGCCGGGTGTCGACCCCAACCTTGTACTCTGCCGCTAGTCTGCCCGTTCCCGCCTGACTCCCGCGCCCGCCCGGCTCCACCAGATCGACGGCGTACGGCCAAAGCGGCCGGCGAAGGTCTCGCCCAGGGCCGCCAGGATGCGGCGTTCCCGCTCCGGGGGAGCCAGCACCAGGACGGCTCCCCCCCAACCGCCACCGGTCAGCCTGGCACCCCGGCTTCCCAGGGCCACCGCCTGCTCCACCAGAAAGTCGGCCTCGGGACAGGACGATTCGTAGCTGTCGCGCAGGGATTCGTGCCCCTCGACCAGGAGACGTCCCACACCGGGGATGTCACCCCGCCTCAGACGGTCGGCGGCCTCACGAGTCCGCATCGTCTCCCCGACCACATGGCGGACCCGCCGGCCGAGCGGCGGCGGCAGGACACGCTCCGCCTCGAACAGCCGCTCCGGCGGGACCTCTGCCAGCCGCTCGATGCTCCAGCCCCGTTCGCGCAGCAGCGCAACGGCTTCCTCACATTCACGGCGGCGCTGGTTGTAACCGCCTTCCCTGAGGGTGTGAGCCACGCCGGTCTCGACGATCCAGAGGCGTTCCCCCATGGGAACCTGAGTCAGCGTCCCGGTGGCGGTCTCGAACAGCAGGGCGGTGCCGGCCCGGGCGTGGACGGCGACGGTCTGGTCCATACGGCCACAATGCACCCCGACTTCGAAGTGCTCCGCTTCCCAGGCCCACTCGGCGATTTCGGCCGGCCGCGCGCGCACGCCGGCCAGGGCGGCCAGCGCCTTGACGGCCGCCACGCACAGCGCGGCCGAGGAGGAGAGCCCGGCACCGGCCGGGAGGTCGCTCGCCACGCTGATACGCGCGACCGGTGGCGCCGCGTCGCGACGGGCCAGGACCCGGAGGACTCCGGTCAGATAGTCGGACCAGTCGCCTCGAAGCCCGGCGGCGGGATCATGCCGGACCACGGTTCCATCCAGGGCCGATACGAATTCCCACACCGGGGACGGCCCGGCCATGACGGCGATCCGGCGGCGCAGGGCGCAGGGGAGCACGGGGCCGCCGTTATAATCGATATGTTCGCCGATCAGATTGACCCGGCCGGGGGCGGAGGCTCCGACGGTCGGGTGGCTTCCGAAGCGGCTCCGGAAGAGCGAAGTTGCGTCGCGCGCGGGACTGGGACTCACGAGTGAGAGAGTAGCCGTGGAGGAGCCGTGAAGCAACGAAGAGGCCGCTCGGTGCTGGGCCTGCTGCTGGTGCTGTTCCCGGCGGCGGCAACGGCCCAGCTACCGGAGCCCGGCGTGCCCGGCGGGGTGCTGCGCTTCGAGTTCGGGGGACGGTTCCAGCACTACGACTCCCGGTTTCTGGGCGGCAGCACCCAGGACATCTTCCAGGACTATTCGTCGGCGGCAGCCGGGGCCGATCTCTTCCCTTCCCTCACCGCGGCCCAGACCGGCCTTGCCCGGCTCACCGGCCAGCCCGCCTACCGGCTGTCCATCGGCCATACCAGCGCCAACGGCCTGGTTACCACGGGGACGTTCAACCTCGGACTGGCGCTGGGCCTGACCAGCCGGATCACGCTCTACGGGAATGTGCCCATCGTCCGCCAGCGGATCCAGATCTCGCTGGCCTTCGATTCCGCCACCGCCAACGCCGGATTCAATCCGGCCGACCCGGTCTTCGGCACCGTCGCGGGCCGGCAGCAGACCCAGCAGTTCTTCA
Organism: uncultured Gemmatimonadales bacterium; assembly: GCA_963779755.1. Taxonomy (GTDB): domain Bacteria; phylum Gemmatimonadota; class Gemmatimonadetes; order Gemmatimonadales; family GWC2-71-9; genus CAVZZO01. The sequence goes on along the minus strand of CAVZZO010000001.1, from coordinate 2,069,690 downwards.
ACGAGCTGGACGGCGCCATCAGCACGCTCGCGTCCAACATTGCCGCGGGCGGCTACGACGGCAGCCCCTCCCAGAAGGCCCTGGCCGAGGCGACCCTCGCCAAAGCGCAGGGCCTGCAGCAGGATCTGGCGGCGGTCTATCTCGATCCCGCCAGCCCCTTCGTGCCGCTGGCCGGCAGCAACACCAGCCAGGCGATCGACAGCGCGGTGGTCTCGCTGCAGAACACGCTGAGCGGCTCGCTCGGCGTGGGCGGCTTCGCGGCCCGGCCGGTGTATGCCGTGCAGCCGATCAGCTCGGATGAATTCGCGGGGTTCCTGTCCAACCCCTCGGGCCCCGTGGGCGGCAACCTGCTGGAGAGCTACAAGCTGGCCCGGGTGGGGGACGCCGAAGCCGGGGCGATCATCACCCTGATCGATCACTGGAACCGGAATGGCCATGCGGGCGGTCTCCGCACCGCGGCGGACATCCGCGTCCGGCTGCCCACCGGACTGGTCAACCTGCCGGGAAATTTTACCGGGCTGGGCACCGGCGGGGGCGACCTCGGTCTGCGTGTCGGCGGCATTCTGGATCTGGGCGGCGGCGGCGTGGGCCTGCGGGTGGATGGCGGGTACGAATACCGCTTCGCCCGGAACCTGGAACAGCGGGTGGCGCCGCCTTCGGCGCCGCTGCCGTTCGCCAACCTGCAGACCACCGTGCGGCGCACCCGCGGAGCGGTGCTGGACGTGGGCGTCACACCGTATCTGCGGCTGGCGCCCTCGCTGGCGCTGCTGGGAGGCCTGCGGTACTGGCGCGCCGGCGCGGACCAGTACGTCTATCCCTCGACGCAGGACTCGCTGCCGGGCATCAGCGCGTCGGTGCTGGGCCGGGATACCGAAGCCAGCCTCACCAGTTTCGAGGCGGGCATTACCTATTCCAGCCCCGGCGCGCGAGATCCCGCCGCCCACGGGCTGCCGGTGGAGGCCCACTGGACCATCCAGGGGCCGGTCCGCGGCTCCGGCGGTGCGGTGCCCAAACGGCGCTCGATGGACATCGGGTTCCGCCTCTACGCCCGGATGTTCTGAGGGTGCGGCTCCTCTGGGGCAGCGATCTCCACCTGGAGTTTCTCACCCCCGCCGGCCTCTCCCGCTTCTGCGTCGCCCTGGCGCGGCGCCACCCGACCCACCTGCTGCTGGGCGGGGACATTCACAATGCCTCGGGGCTCACGGCCCGCCTGCGGGTGCTGGCCCGCACGGTCGAGGCGCCGGTCTCCTTCGTCCTGGGGAATCACGATTACTACGGCGGCAGTATCGCGCAGGTGCGGGCCGACGTCCGGGAGCTCTGCGCCGCGGTACCGCAGCTGGGTTGGTTGCCGGATGCGGGACTGGTTGCGCTGGGCGACGGCCTGGGACTGGTGGGACACGGCGGCTGGTCCGATGCGCGGCTGGGCGAGGTCGAGGCTTCGCCTCTTGTTCCGGCCGACCACCGCCTGATCACCGATTTCGCCGGGCTCGATCCGCCGGGCCGCCTGGCGAAGATGCGCGCCCTGGCCGACGAAGGAGCAGCGACCATCCGGAAACAGTTGCCGGCTGCGCTGGAGCGCTGGCCCCGCGTCGTTCTGCTGACCCACGTGCCGCCCTTCGCCCAGGGGGCCCGGCACCGCGAGGACATGCCGGCGGAGCACTGGCTGCCGTACTTCACCTCGCGGGCGACGGGAGACGCCATCCGGCAGATCGCGCCGCGCTTCCCCGACCGGGAGATCCTGGTGCTGGCCGGCCACACCCATACCCCGGCCGATGTGCAGGTCCTGCCCAATGTGCGGGTGATGGTGGCGGGGGCGCGGTATGGGCACCCCGCCCTGGCGGAATTGGGGCGGTAGGGGCGAGGCGGTAGGTAGGGGCGAGGCATGCCTCGCCCCTACCGCCTCGCCCCTACCGCCCCTGTGCCCCTACCGCCGCAGCATCGCCTGCGCGTGGCGGCGCGCCTCGGGGCTGCCGCTGTCGCCCAGCATGCGCGCCAGTTCCACCACCCGGTCCTCGCCATGGACCACCCCCACGTCGCTGGTCGCGATGCCGCCCCGCGCCTCCTTGGAGACCACCAGATGCCGGTCGGCCCGGGCGGCGATCTGCGGCAGATGGGTAATGACCAGCACCTGGCGCCGCCCGGCCACGGTGGCCAGCGCGTCGCCTACCTGCCGGCCCACTTCGCCGCCGATCCCCTGGTCGACCTCATCGAAGACCATCGTCTCGACCGCATCGTGACTGGCCAGCACCACCTTGAGCGCCAGCATGAGCCGGGAGAGCTCGCCGCCCGAGGCCGACTTCGCCAGCGGCCGCTCGTCCAGGCCCAGGTTCAGCTGCACCATGAACGAGACGCTTTCGCGCCCCGCTGGGCCCGGCGCATCGAGCGTGGCCAGCTCGGCCCGCACCTTGCCGCCGGGCATCCCGAGCTTCGGGAGCAGACGGTTCACGCCCCGCGCGAGTCGGCTCGCCGCCGCCCGGCGCTTGCCGGTCAATGCCGCGGCCGCTGCCTGCAGCGCACCCTCGGCCGCCACGCGCCGCGCCGCCAGTGTCTTGAGATCGAACTCGGCCGTGTCCAGAACTTCCAGCTCGGCGGCGGCATTCACCCGCGCCATGCGAACCGCATCCAGCGTCTCGCCGTACTTCTGCCGAAGCCGGAAGAGCAGATCGCGCCGCCGTTCAATGTCGGCCAGGCGGCCGGGATCTTCCTGGATCTGCCCGGCGTATTCACCGGCCACCCGAGCCAGCTCCGTGAGATTGGCATAGGCGGCGTCGAGCAGCTCCCGCCAGGCCCCGGTGGCCGGGTCGGTCCGTTCCAGCGCGGCCAGGGGCTTCTCGGCACGTCCCAATGCCACCAGGGCCGAGGCGTCGTCGCCCCCGACCAGCTCGGCCAGCATCCGGGCGTTCTCTCCCAGCAGGCCGGCATGCGTGAGCCGCCGGGCTTCGGCCTGCAGCTCCTCGTCCTCGCCGTGCTGCACCCGCGCCTGGTCGATCTCCTGCACCACGTGCCGGAGGTAGTCCGCGCGGCGCCGCACGTCGTCGCGCCGGCCCAGCAGCGCGGCCTCCTCCTGCATCAGGGCGGCGGCGTCCCGATGCGCCTCGGCTACCGCCTGGCGTTCGGCCGCCGCATCGCCCAGCGCGTCCAGCAGGTCGCGCTGGGTGGCAGGATGCAGCAGGGACTGGGTTTCGTGCTGCCCATGCAGGTCCACCAGCAGCGCGCCCACCTGCTGCAATACGCCGACCGTGGTCGGGCTGCCGTTGATCCATGCGCGTGAGCGGCCTTCGGCGCTCACCTCGCGCCGGATGACCACCCGGTGCTCGTCGAGGTCCAGGCCGAGGTCGGTGATGCCCCGCTCCGCCGCGGGGTCGGCCACTTCGAAGGCGCCTTCCACCACAGCGCGCGCCGCGCCGGGCCGGACCAGCTGGCTGTCCCCCCGCTCGCCCAGCAGCAGGGAGAGCGCGTCCACCAACATGGACTTGCCGGCCCCGGTTTCGCCGGTGAGCACGTTGAGCCCCGCGCCGAACTGGAGCGTCACGTCGGCGATGGTCGCGAGGTCGCGAACCCGAAGCTCGGTGATCATCGGGCCGGGCCTCTCACGGCGCCACGCCGAAGGCAAAGACCGTCCGGGACTGGAACTGCTGCCCCGGCCGGAGAATGGTCGAGGGGAACTCCGGCTGATTGGGCGAATCGGGAAAATGCTGGGTCTCCAGGCAGAGGGCCCCCCGGTGGAGGTACGGGTGGCCGCCCTTCCCGCGCAGCGTCCCATCCAGGAAATTCCCGCTATAGAACTGCAGCCCCGGCTGGGTGGTGTAGACATCCAGCGTGCGGCCGGTGGAAGGCGCCAGCAGGTGGACGGCATGGAACAGCCCGGGCCCGGTCCGCGCCAGCACGAAGTTGTGGTCGTACCCGCCGGCGAAGCGAAGCTGCTCGTCGGCTTCGTCGATCCGCGCGCCGATCGCGTGCGGCGTGCGGAAATCGAACGGCGTGCCGGCGACCGGGCGGATCTCCCCGGTGGGGATGAGGGTCGAATCCACCGGCGTAAAGCCGTCGGCGTGGATGGTCAGCACCTGCGAGAGGATGTCGCCGCTGCCCTCTCCCGCCAGGTTGAAATAGGAATGCTGGGACAGGTTGACCGGCGTCGCCTTGTCGGTCACCGCGTGATACTCCACCGTCAGGCGATCGTCGGGCGTCAGGGTGTAGGTCACCCGGGCCCGGAGGGTGCCGGGGTAGCCTTCGTCTCCGTCGGGGCTGGTATGGCTGAACACCACGCCGACGCTGTCGCCCCGCCGGAAGGGCTCGGCCTGCCAGACGACCTTGTCGAACCCCCGCACGCCTCCATGCAGCGCGTTGGGCCCGTTGTTCACCGCCAGGTGATAGGTGGCGCCGTCGAGGCTGAACCTGCCGCCCGCAATGCGATTGGCGTACCGCCCCACCACCGCCCCGAAGTAGGGCGAGTCGTGCAGGTAGCCGGCCAGCGAATCGAACCCCAGGACGACGTCGCCCGGCGTCCCGTTCCGGTCGGGCACGGTGATCTGCTGGATGATGGCCCCGTAGGTCATGGCGCGCACCCGCATGCCGTGGCCGTTGTCCAGGGTGAACAACCTGACGGCCGTGCCGTCGGGCAGCCGGCCGAAGGGCGCCGAGCTCACGCGCGGCGCCTGAGCCGCCGCCGCGGCGGGAAGGAGCGCGAACGCCGCAAGCGCGAAGACGACCATCCGGATTCGCATCGCGGCTCCCTCACGGGCGCGCCGGGTCGGCCACGGAGGCAATCCCGGCATCCAGGAACTGGCCGCCCTTCGTCTGGTGCACATGAACCGCGAGGGTGTTCCGGCCGGCGTGAAGCGCGGCCCGGGCGGAATCGGGCAGCGGCAGGTAGGCATAGTCCACCGTATAGTCGGGGTAGCGACCTACCAGCACGCCATTCACATAGACCTCGGCATCTTCATCGTGGTGGAGCGCCAGATAGAGCGGTGCCGCGGGCACCGCCCCCAGCTCGAAGGTGCGCCGGGCCCAGATATCCGCCGTGTTCCAGGTCGTCCCCACGTGGGCGCCGGGCGTATCGGGCGTGCCGAATCCGCCCCTGCCCTCCTGCCACCCCGCGGCATGGTATCCGGCCCGGTACCATTCGCCGTCGGGCCGCCGGGTGGTGTAGGTCCACGGCTGCGGGGAATCTTCCGAGGTAGGAACGATCATGCGGACGGCCGGCGGCGGACGGTAAATCCGGCGGGTTGCCGCGATGGATGCGGAGTCGAGCTTCACCATTTCGCGGTCGTAGGTCATGAGCCCGTTCACCTCGACTTCGACGTCGGTGGTCTGGGTGTAGACCGCGGCCGCCAGACCCCGCCCGATGAGAATACGGAGCTGCCCCATCAGCCGGCGGTAGGCGGCATTCAGGGAATCGAGCGAAGTGAAGGTGCGATAGCCCCAGTTGTCGCGCCCTACCCACGTATGGCCCTCGAGCGGGAGTCCGAGGCCGCCGAATTCTCCCAGCACCCGCGCCCGGACGCTGTCCGGCGCGGGCATCCCGGGCCCGGGATAGGCGTGCAGATCGATCACCTCGCCCACGCCGCGATCAGTCCAGCCGCTGGCGTCATCCACCAGCCGGCTGGGGTCGCGCCGCTCGAGCCAGGCGACGTAGCGGGGGGTCTGGTGCTGTCCCCACCCCTCGTTGAACGGCACCCACATGACGATCGACGGGTGGTTTTCCAGCGCCGCCACCATGTGTTCCAGCTCCCGCCCGAATTCCGACCGGGCGCTGTCGCTGGCGTTGTCCCCGCTGGGCATGTCCTGCCACACCAGCAGGCCCAGGCTGTCGCAGAGATAGTACCAGCGCGCCGGCTCCACCTTCACGTGCTTGCGCAGCAGGTTGAATCCGAGCCGCTGCACCGTGGTGAGGTCGTGGCGCATGCCGGCCTCGGTCGGCGGCGTGTACAGCCCGTCGGGCCACCAGCCCTGGTCGAGCACCCCCAGCTGGAACAGCGGCGAGCCGTTCAGGAGCAGGCGCACCGCCCCGGCCGAGTCGCGACCGAGCGCGATCGACCGCATACCGAAGTAGGACGACACCGAGTCGCCGCCGGCCAGCCGTATCCGCAGGCCGTACAGAAATGGATGGCCCGGTGCCCAGAGCCTCGGCCGGGGAATGGCAATGGTAAGCGCCCGGTCTGCCGGCCCGCTCGAGCGGCCTATGGTGCGCGCCCCGTCGCGCACCTCGACCGTCGCGGTGCCGCCGGAGCCGGCGCCCTCCACCCGCAGGGCAACGCGTACCGCGCCGGAATCCACCCGGGGCGTGACCGTCAGGGCGGCGATATAGGTGGAGGGTACCGATTCGAGCCACACCGTCTGCCAGATGCCGGTGACCGCGGTGTACCAGATGCTGCGGGGGTGCAGCACCTGTTTGCCCCGCGGCTGGCCGCCGCTGTCGGTCGGGTCCCGCACCGCGACCACCACCTGCTGATGCGCGGCCGGTACCAGGGCACCGGTGATGTCCAGAGTGAACGGATCGTAATCGCCGCGATGCGTCCGGAGCCGGCGGCCGTTGACGTACACGGCCGCCTCCCAGTCCACCGCGCCGAAGTGCAGCAGCACCCGCCCTCGCCGCCAGTCCGCAGGGACCACGAAGGTACGATGATACCAGAGCCGCTGCGACGGCGTGACCGCCCGCTGCACCCGGCTCAGCCGGGATTCGATGGGATAGGGCACCAGGATGCGGCCGTCATAGCGGTCCGGCGCGGGGGCGGCCGAATCGCGCACCGCGTAGTCCCACCAGCCGTTCAGGTTGCGCCACGCTGGCCGCACCAGTTGGGGCCGGGGGTATTCCGGCCAGGGATGGGCCGTATCGACAGAAGCCGCCCAGCGGGTTCGCAGCGCGGAGGGGGCGGCGGATTCCTGCGCCCGCGCGCTCGCGGCAGCCAGGAGCAGCATCAACGCGCCGGAGAGGATCCCGCGGCCTGGGTTCATGGTGCGTCCCCGCGGATGGGGTGGAATCAGGTCCGCCGCTCCCGCCCGGAGAGATCGCCCCAGTGCAGCTTCTTCCGCATCCGGGTGAGGAACCCCTCCGGCCCGATGCGGATGAGCCGGACCACGCTGGAGGCGCGGCAGACGGTCACCCGGTCGCCGCCGGTCAGGGTGGTACCGACCTGGCCGTCGTAGGAAACCAGCAGGTCGTCGGCCCAGGGAGGGATCGGGGTAACGGTGATGGAGAACCGCGCCGGCACCACCAGCGGCCGCACGGCCAGCGTGTGGGCGCAGATCGGGGTGACGATCATCCCCTCGACCCCCGGCACCATGATGGGGCCGCCGGCGCTCAGCGAATAGGCGGTGGACCCGGTGGGCGACGACACGACGATGCCGTCGGCGCTGTAGGGGCCGACTTCTTCGCCTTCGATTTCCACGCTCAGGCGCACCACGCGGGCGACGCCGCTCTTGTGAATGGCGACGTCGTTCAGCGCGAATTGCCGCGTATGGGTGGTACCGTCGGTGCCGCTGATCTGGGCGGAGAGCGCCATGCGGTCGTCTACCTGATAGGCGCCCGCCACCAGGGCGTCGAGCGCCGGATCCAGCGCCTCGCCGGTAGAGGTGGTGAGAAAGCCCACCCGGCCCAGATTGATGCCCAGGATGGGGATCTGGCGGCCCTGGATGGCGCGGGCCCCGCGCAGCAGGGTGCCATCACCGCCCAGGGTAATGAGCACGTCGAGATCGGCGTCGTCCAGCGACGGCATCTCGCGCTGCCAGATGGCGGTGAGGCCTTCCTCGGCGAAGAGCGACATGCCGCGCACCGACGCCAGCTCGGCGATGTGGTCGAGCAGGCCACGCAGATCGGGATAGCGGGGATTCCCGATGATCCCGACGTTCATCGCGGGTCCAGGCTCTCTTCGCGATGCAGGGCCAGCACCCGCCGGGCGATGCCCTCGGGCGTGAGCCCGTAGCGCTCCAGCTGCTCGGCCCGCGGCGCCTGGTCGATCAGCCGGTCGGGCACGCCCAGCGCCACTACCCGCACTTCCGGATGCATGGTGCTCAGCACCTCGGCCAGATAGGCGCCGAACCCGTTCACCACCGTGCCTTCTTCCACGGTAACCAGAATACGGTGGTCCTGCACCAGGGCCTCCAGCATGGCGGTATCCAGCGGCTTCAGGAAACGGCAGTTCACCACCGAGGGGTCGACGCCTTCGCCGGCCAGCCGGGCGGCGGCGCCTTCGGCGGCACGCACCATGGTTCCCACCGCCAGCACGGCCACGTCCCGGCCCTGCCGCAGCAGTTCCCAGCGGCCGTAGGGCACGGCCGGCACCTCGCTCACCGGGCTGGGGTCGGCCGGGGCCTTGTCGCGGGGATAGCGGGTGCAGAACGGCCCCTCGGTATGGGCCAGGGCGCACTTGAGCAGCCCGATCAGTTCGTCGCCGTCCCGGGGTGCGGTGACCGTCATGCCCGGCACCGCCAGCATGTAGGCAATATCGTACAGCCCCATGTGGGTCTGGCCGTCCTCGCCGACCAGCCCCGCCCGGTCCATGCAGAAGATGACCGGGAGCTGCTGCACCGCGATATCGTGGATGATGTTGTCGTAGGCCCGCTGCAGGAAGGTGCTGTAGATGGCGCACACCGGCCGGATGCCCTGGGTCGCCAGGCCGCCGGCAAAGGTGACGGCGTGTCCCTCGGCAATGCCGACGTCGAAGAAGCGGCCGGGCCAGCGCTTCTGAAAGATGGCCGTGCCGGTGCCCGAGGGCATCGCGGCGGTGATGGCCACCAGCTCGGGATGCTCGGCCCCCAGCTCCGCCAGGGCGTTCCCGAAGACCTGGGTCCAGGCGGGCGGGCCGCTGGGCTTCTTGCGCGCCTCGCCGGTGACCGGGTCGTAGGCGGCCAGCCCGTGCCACTTTTCGCGATTGTCCTCGGCAAAAGAAAAGCCCTTCCCCTTTTCGGTAATCACGTGGATCACCCGGGGGCCACTCATCGGCTTCACGAAGCGGAGCGTCTCGATCAGCTTGCCCAGATCGTGGCCGTCGAGCGGCCCGAAATAGCGGAACCCCAGTTCTTCGAACAGCATCCCGGGCGAGAAGAGGTTCTTGGCGCTCTCCTCCACGTTCTTGGCGAATTCCACCACGCCTTCCCCAAAGACGCCGCCCAGCGCCCGGGTGACGCTCTTGATGCCCTCGCGCACCCGGTTGGTGGCGGGATTGGCCACGATGCGGCCCAGCATCTTGCTGATCGCCCCCACGTTGGGAGAGATCGACATGCCGTTGTCGTTGACGATCAGGATGATGTCGCGGTCGGAATGGCCCGCGTTGTTCATGCCCTCGTAGGACAGCCCGCAGGTGAGCGCCCCATCGCCCACGACCGCCAGCACCTTGTAGGAATCGCCCTGGAGGTCGCGCGCCGTGGCCATGCCCAGCGCGGCCGACATGGCGGTGCCGGCATGGCCGGCGCCGAACTGGTCGTGTTCGCTCTCCGTCCGCTTGAGGAAGCCGGAGATGCCGCCGGCCTGCCGCAGCGTGGGAAAGGCGTCGTTGCGCCCGGTCAGCAGCTTCCAGGCATAGGCCTGGTGGCCCACGTCCCAGAGGATCTTGTCGCGCGGCGAGTCGAAGCAGTGGAGCAACGCGATGGCCAGCTCCACCACGCCCAGGCTGGCGCCGATGTGCCCGCCGGTGACCGAGCAGCAGTCGATCAGGCGCTCGCGCACCTCGGCGGCCAGCGCGGCCAGCTCATCCTGGCTGAGGTGCTTGAGGTCATCGGGCCCGGAGATGGCGGAGAGAAGGGACATGAGCTCACCACGTTTTCAGCAAGTGCCGATGGCGACGGGAGACGGACAAACACTGAACCCCAGAGGCGCTGAGCGCGCGGAGAATGGAGGCCCTCGCCGGTATTCTCGCTTTCTCCGCGTCCTCTGCGTCTCTGCGGTGAATACCCCTCCTGCCCTCAGTGCCTCCGTCTAACAATATACTCGGCCAGGGCGGCCAGAGATCCCGGCGGCAATCCGACCGCCGCCAGGTGTTCCACCGCCTGGCGGGCCAGCCGACCCGCTTCCGCCCGGGCGCCCTCGACGCCCAGGAGGCGCACGTAGGTGGATTTCTGCAGCGCCTCGTCGCGGCCGGCGGTCTTGCCCAGCTCATCGCTGGTACCGGTCACATCCAGCACATCGTCGGCGATCTGGAACGCCAGGCCGATGTCCTCGCCGAAGGCGCGCAGCCCCGCCAGCAGCGGCGGCGGGGCCTGCGCGGCCAGCCCGCCGAGCACGCAGGAGGCCCGGATCAGCGCGCCGGTCTTGCCCCGATGCACCGTCATGAGGCCCGCCAGATCGAGCCGCCGCTGCTCCGCCTCGAGATCCCGCCACTGCCCACCCACCATGCCTTCAATGCCGCCGGCATGGAACAGTTCGCGCGCCAGAGCGCCCAGCGAGGCGCCGGGCAGCTGCAGCTCGCGGGCGCCTTCGCTCAGGACCAGCGCGGCCACCGGTACCAGGACGTAGCCGGCCCGGGTGGCGCGGGGGACGCCGAAGGCGCGGTGCACCGTGGGCCGGCCGCGCCGCAGGTCGTCGTTGTCCATGCAGGGAAGATCGTCGTGCACCAGGGAGTAGGTATGGACCGTCTCCACTGCCGCCGCGATGCCGTCAATCCCGGGCAGCTCGCCGGCGGCCGCGTGATAGCCGGCCAGCACCAGCGCCGCCCGGACCCGTTTTCCCGGGCTTTGCAGCGCGTAGGCCAGGGCCGGGCCCAGTCCGTCCGGGGCGCGGGCCGAGAGCCGGCCGGCCCAGCGAGCCAGCCGGGCGTCGGTGCGGGCGCGGGCCTCCGCCAGCAGGCGGTCGGCGAGTGTCAGCGTGGGTGTCCCGCTGCCCTCCGGCGGCATCAGCGGTCGGTGTCGGAAACCCGGAGGGTTCCGCCGGCGTCCTCCAGGACCTTCTGCACCCGGACCTCGGCATCACGCAGCCATTCGCGGGCGGCCCGCAGCCGGCCCACGCCCTCTTCAAAGAGCGCCAGCGCGGCATCGAGATCGAGATCCTCGGATTCCATGGCGCGGAGGATCTCTTCCAGCCGGCGCAGCTCGTCGCCGAGTGATCGGGTACGAGCGGTAGGTGCGGAACCCGGTTCGTCAGTCACCAGCGGGCCTCGAAGGGAAAGAATCGTCGGCGCGGGCCGGGACTCGCCCATCCGCCACCCGGAGCGAAAACCGCAGGCCAGCAGGGAAATCCTCGACGCGCCGGAGCACACGGCCCTCGGCGTCCTGCGCCATGCTGTAGCCGCGCTGCAGCACCTGCAGCGGGCTCAGGGCATCGAGCCGGCTGCCGGCCTGCTCCAGCCGCCGGCGCCAGCGCTCCAGCCGCTGCTCCAGGCAGTGCTCCAGCCGGTCGGCGTTGCGGTGCAGCCGCTCCGAGGCGACCCGGGTATAGCGCTGCAGCCCACCTCCCAGGCGGGAGCCCAGCGCGTCGCAGCGGCGCCGCAGGTCTTCGCGGTCGCACACCGCCAGCTCGGCGGCCGCCGAGGGGGTGGCGGCGCGGGCGTCGGCGACGAAATCGCAGAGCGTCACGTCGGTCTCGTGGCCTACCGCGGAGACGGTGGGCACGCGCACCGCCGCCAGCGCCCGGCACACGCCTTCGCGATTGAAGGCCCAGAGGTCCTCGCCGTCACCCCCGCCCCGGCCCACGATACACAATTCCGGCCCATCCATGCGGTTCACCCGCTGGAGCGCCCGCACCAGGTCTCCCTCGGCCTCGTTGCCCTGGACGCGGGCCCCGAAGACCAGCAGCCGCACGCAGGGCCAGCGTTTACGCGTGACCGTAATGATGTCGCGCAGGGCGGCGCCGTCGGGGCTGGTCACCACCGCGATGCAGGTGGCGAGCGCCGGCAGCGCCCGTTTCCGCGCGGCGGCGAAGAGCCCCTCCCCTTCCAGCAGTTTCTTCACCCGCTCGAATTCGCGGTGCCGCTCTCCCCGTCCGTCGGTTGCCAGCAGCTGGGTGATATTGAGCCGGAACTCGCCCCGCTCTTCCCAGATGGTGGGCGTGCCACAGGCGAATACCTCCGTGCCTTCGGCGGGGGGCGGCCCCGCCTGGCGCGACCAGGTACGCCACATGACGCAACGGATCTGGCTCTCGGCATCGCGCAGGGAGAAATACCAGTGGCCGCTCTGGTACTGTTTGAGCCCGCGGACTTCTCCCCGTACCCAGACCTGCCCCAGGCTGCCTTCCACCTGCTTCCTCGCCGCCCGGGCCAGTTGGGTGACGGTCCAGGCGGTGTCGGTGGGGGCGGTGAACAACGGGAGGGTCATGGCTGAAACTTACCGCAGGACTGAGAGAAAAGGACCGAGGGGCGCAGCGATAGGGGCGACGCAGCGGTAGGGGCGACGCAGGCGGTAGGGGCGAGGCGGTAGGGGCGACGCATGCGTCGCCCCTACCGCTGCGTCGCCCCTACCGCCTTCGCCGCCTGCAGGGTATTCACCAGCAGCATGGCGATGGTCATGGGCCCTACCCCGCCGGGCACCGGCGTGATCGCGCCGGCCACCTCGGAGACGGGCTCGAAGTCCACGTCGCCCACCAGCCGGTAGCCGCGCTCGCGGCTGGCGTCGTCGACCCGGTTGATACCGACGTCGACCACCGTGGCCCCGGGCTTGACCATGCCGGCGGTCACGAAGCCGGGCTTGCCGATCGCCACCACCAGGATATCGGCCAGGCGGGTGATGGAGGGAAGATCGCGACTGCGGGAATGGCAGACGGTCACCGTGGCGTTGCCCCCGGGACCGTTCTGCACCAGCAGGTTGGCCATGGGCTTCCCCACGATATTGGACCGGCCGACGATCACGGCATGGGCACCCTTCGTTTCGATGCCGGAGCGGATCAGCATCTGCTGCACGCCGTAGGGCGTGGCCGGCCGGAAGCCGGCGGGATCGCCCTGCACCAGCCTGCCGACGTTCACCGGATGGAATCCGTCCACGTCCTTGCGCGGGTCGATCCGCTCCAGCACCAGCTCGGCGTTGATCTGGGGCGGCAGCGGAAGCTGCACCAGGATGCCGTGGATAGCCGGGTCGGCGTTGAGGCGGTCGACCGTCGCGAGCACCTCCTCCTCACTCGACTCCTCCGGCATGCGGATGGTGACCGAGTGCATCCCCGCCTCTTCGCAGGCGCGCCCCTTGCTCCGGACGTACACCTGGCTGGCCGGGTTGTCCCCCACCAGCACCACGGCGAGGCCCGGCGTGGTGCCCGCCGCCACCAGCTCCTTCACCACGCCGGCCACCTCGGCGCGGATGGTCTTGCCCAGGGCCGCGCCGTCCAGCCGCCGGGCGCTCATCGGGCAAACTCCACGGCGCGGGTCTCGCGCACCACCACCACCTTGATCTGCCCCGGGTATTGCAGTTCGTTCTCGATGCGGCGGGCGATCTGGTCGCTCAGGGTGGCGGCGGCATCGTCGTTGATCCGGTCGGGCCGGACCACCACCCGGATCTCGCGGCCGGCCTGAATGACGCTGCACTTCTCCACGCCCTCGAAGCCGTTGGCGATTTCCTCCAGGCGGGTGAGCCGCTTGACGTAGCTCTCGAAAGCCTCCCGCCGCGCGCCGGGCCGGGAGCCGCTGATGGCATCGGCGGCCTGGACCAGCACCGACTCGGTGCTCTCGTGCGGCACGTCGTCGTGGTGGGCGTGAATACAGTTGATGACGGCGGCATCCTCGCCGAACTTGCGCGCGATCTCGACTCCCAGCTCCACGTGGGTCCCCTCGTGTTCGTGGCTCAGGACCTTGCCGATATCGTGCAACAGCGCGCCCCGCCGGGCGAGCTTGACGTCGACCCCCAGCTCGGCGGCCATCATGGCGGCCAGCCAGGCCACCTCCTTGGAATGCTCCAGCAGATTCTGCCCGTAGGACGAGCGGTAGCGCATCCGGCCGATCAGCTTGATGATTTCGGGATGCAGGCCGTTCACGCTGGTTTCGTAGGCCGCCTGCTCGCCCAGCTCCACCAGCTGCTCGTCCAGCTCCTTCTGCAGTTTGCTCACCACCTCTTCGATGCGTCCGGGATGAATGCGCCCGTCGGCGATGAGGGCGTCCAGGGCCCGGCGCGCCACTTCGCGCCGGATGGGATCGAAGCAGGAAACCACCACGGTGTCCGGCGTGTCGTCGATGATCACGTCCACGCCGGTGGCCGCCTCGAAGGCGCGGATGTTCCGGCCTTCGCGGCCGATGATCCGGCCTTTCATCTCGTCGCTGGGAAGGGTCACGGCCGCCACGGTGGACTCGGCGGTGTGCTCGGCGGCGATACGCTGCATCGCCATGGCCACGATGCGCCGGGATTCCCGTTCCGCGCCCTTGCGGGCCTGGTCCTTGATGTCCCGGGCCAGCGCGGCCGCGGCGCCCCGGGCCTCGTCCTCCACCTGTTGCAGCAATTCCTTGCGGGCATCGTCGACCGTCATGCCGGCCACCCGCTCCAGCTGGCGGCGCTGCTCCGCCTCCCCCTTGCCCAGCTCCACTTGCCGCTGTTCCAGCTCCTCCAGCCGCCGCCGGGCTTCGCCCTCGCGTGCCTCCAGCCGCTTCTCCTGTTCCCGCACCTCGCCCAGCTTGCGGTCGAGCGAGCGCTCCCGGTCTTCCGCCCGGCGCTCCAGCCGCTCCAGCTCTTCCCGCCGGCGCTGGACCTCGCGGTCGACCTCCTCCCGCAGCCGGATGGTCTCCATGCGGCCTTCCAGCGCGGCCTGGGCGCGCGCCGCCTCGACCTCCCGGCGGCCTTCGGCGACCAGGCGCTCGGCCTCGACCCGGGCGGTCGCCACGATGCCGGCGGCCTCTTTCTTCTGGGCGCGGATGTAGAGCGTAATGGCGACAACAGCCACGATCAGCCCGGCGGCGACGCCTCCGAGCAGAGGCAGCAGGAATGGCTGAGGCATAGATCTATCTCCAGCACGGGGACGCGGGGCGGCGTCCGCTCGCGGTCAGTCCTGCGCCGGGACACTCCCGGAAACCCGACGGCCCCGTTTGGCCGGCGGCAGCAACCGGGCCAGCTCATCGCCCAGTGCCGACAACCGGGCCGCCAGCTCCCGGTCGCCGCGCCGCGCCTGAAACAGCTCGTCGGTAATGGCCAGGGCGGCGAGGATCGCCGCCTTGTGCGACTCTACGCTCGGGACCATGTCCCGTACCCGGGCCAGCGCCTGATCCACGTAGGCGGCGACCTCCCGGGTGTATTCCGGCGGCAGCTCCGAGCGCACCGTGTATTCCTCGCCGCCGATCACCACCCGGACGGCGTGCTTCGACGCGCTCATGCGGCACCGTCCTCGGAACCCTGATCCACGAAAGCCAGCCGGTTTTCGATCATGCGCACGCGGTCCTTCGCCGCGTCGATGCGCTCGCGCAACCGCTGGTTTTCCACCTCGAGCTCCACCACCCGCTGCCGCGACTGCACCAGGTCGGGCCCGCCGGCTCCCCCGGCGTCCTGGAACTGCTGCAGCTCCGCCTCGGCCTTGAGGCAGCGGCGGCGCCATGCCGCCAGCTCCTCCCCCAGGTGCTGCAGCAGACCCTGCAGCTCCTCCAGCGCGCGGAAATCAGGCCTCTCGTAGGTGAACACCGAGTTCCCTTTCCAGGACTTTGAGGATCCGGCCCACCGTCTGCTCGACTTCATCCCGCTGCAGCGTGCGGTCGGCCGCCCGGAAGACCAGGTGAACCGCCAGGCTCCGGGTGCCCGCCGCCAGGCCGGACCCGCGATACTCGCTCAGAATGTCGGCCGTCTCGAGCAGCGTTCCGCCGGCCCGGCGAACCACCTCGAGAATCCGGGCGGCGGCCACCCCGGCCGGCAGCACCAGCGCCAGATCGCGGTCCGAAGCTGGGGTGCCGGGCAGCGGCCGGACCTGGAGGGGAGGCTCGGGCGTCATGACCAGGCTCAACTCGAAGCCGTAGACCGGCGCCGCCCAGGGCGGCGCATCGGCCGGCAGTCGCTCGGCGCGGCCCACGGTGCGGCCGTCGCTGGTTATGGCAACCCAAGAATTGCCTTCAACTTGCACCGATGCGTCCGGTTGCGCCAGAGCCACCGC
This sequence comes from uncultured Gemmatimonadales bacterium, assembly GCA_963779755.1. Taxonomy (GTDB): domain Bacteria; phylum Gemmatimonadota; class Gemmatimonadetes; order Gemmatimonadales; family GWC2-71-9; genus CAVZZO01. Next base: position 2,053,717 of record CAVZZO010000001.1, on the reverse strand, counting down.
CGCGCGGAACAGGCCCTGGAGGTCCCATTCATCATAGACCGGCGTGTGCCCGGCCGTGGTCCAGTGGGCTGGCTCGCGCTCGCCGGTAATGACCGCCGCCACCCGGCTCTCCTCGGCCGGCGGCCGTCCCGGATCGGCCTGACGGAAGACGTGGCCCACCTCGAACAGCCGGACCGCGCGGGTGCCCGCGGCCCAGTTGGCCTCGACCTGGCGCACCAGGCCGGGGACCAGCCGCTGCCGCAGCCAGGCATCCTCCGCCGAGAGCGGGTTCACCACCCGGACGCTGTCGGCACCTTCGGCAGGCCCGAACGGCAGGGTCATGGCCTCCAGCAACCCCCAGGCCGTGAGCCCGTCGCGCAACCGGTCTTCGGCCCGAGCCTCCACCGCGTCGGGCACCGTCCCGGGCCGGTAGGGCCGCAGGTCCACGGGGAAATTGTCATAGCCGTAGATCCGGGCAATCTCCTCGACCAGATCGATCTCCCGGGCGAGGTCGGGCCGCCAGCCGGGCACGTCCACCGCGATCCGGCCATCATCCGGTTTGGAGAGGATGGTCGCTCCGACCGCCGAGAGGGTCCGCTCCAGCTCGCTCCAGGGCAGTTCGATGCCCAGCACCTGGGCCACCCGGCTGCCGCGCAGGAAGACCCGCGGCGGCGGCGTGGGACGGGGGTAGAGGTCCAGCGGCGGCTCCTCGAGCGTACCCCCGGCCGTCGCCTGGATGATCTCGATGCAGCGGCGCATGGCCTCCGGGGCATTCCAGAGGTCCACCCCGCGCTCGAAGCGGTAGCTCGCCTCGCTGGAGATGCCCAGCCGCCGCCGGGCCCGGCGGACCCGCCGGGGCTCGAACCAGGCGCACTCGAGGAAGAGATCGGTCGTCGCCCCGGTGACCTCGACGTGGGCCGCGCCCATGACGCCGGCCACGCCCACCGCCGCCTTGGCATCGGCGATCACGACCATATCGTCGGTGAGAATCCGGGGGACGTCGTCCAGCGTAACCAGCCGCTCGTCCGGCCGGGCGCGCCGGGCCGCCACCAGCGGCCCCTCCAGCCGGGCCACGTCGTAGGCATGCATCGGCTGCGCCAGCTCGAACATCACGTAGTTGGTCGCGTCCACCACGTTATTGATGGAGCGCATGCCGATGGCCACGATGCGCTCGGCCAGCCAGCGGGGCGACGGCCCCACCTGCACCCCCCGCAGCACCGCGGCGACGAAGCGCCGGCAGCCGTCGGCATCGTCGATGCGCACCCGCACTCCGCCGATGGTGCCTTCGGTGGCTTCCGCCCGCCGGGGCGTGGGGACCCCCGCGGGGTCGGCGCCGGGAATCTCCGGCAGGCGCAGCGGTACCCCATAGCCGGCGGCCAACTCACGGGCGGCGCCCTTGTGGCCCAGCAGATCGGGGCGGTTGGGGGTGACGTCCACCACCAGCCGCTGGTCGCCCACGGGCAGCGCCGCGGCGAGCGCCGCGCCGGGCGCCGCATCGGTGTCCAGCTCGAGGATGCCGGCATGGTCCTCGCCCAACCCGAGCTCCCGGGCGGAGCAGAGCATGCCTTCGGACACGACGCCGCGGAGCTTGCGCTTCTCGATGGCGATCCCGCCGGGCAGCGTACTGCCGATGGGCGCAAAGGGGTATTTCTTCCCTGCCTCGACGTTGGGCGCGCCGCAGATCACCTGCCGGCGCGCGGGCGAGCCGTCGTCCACGGTGCACACCCGGAGCCGGTCGGCGTTGGGGTGCGGTGCCACCGCCTCCACCAGGCCGACCACGATATCGCCCAGGCCGGGATGCACCGGTTCGATCGCGTCCACGGTGGCGCCCAGCATGGCCAGGCGGCCGGCGACCTCGCCGGCATCCAGGGGGCGGCGCAGGAAGGCCTCGAGCCAGGCGCGCGAGATGTTCATGCGCCGGCTCCCCTGGGGCGCTCGAACTGCCCCAGGAAGCGCATGTCGCCTTCGCAGAGCAGCCGGATGTCGGGAATGCCGTAGCGCAGCATGGCGATCCGGTGCGGCCCCATGCCGAAGGCGAAACCGGTATAGCGTTCGGGGTCGACGCCCGCCGCCTCGAAGACGGCGGGATGGACCATGCCGCAGCCCAGAATCTCCATCCAGCCCGACTGCTTGCAGGCGGGGCAGCCGCCGCCGCTGCACAGCGCACAGCTCACGTCCATCTCCGCCGACGGCTCGGTGAAGGGGAAGTAGGAGGGGCGGAACCGCACCAGGGTATCGGCGCGGAAGAAGCGGCGGGCGAAGTGCGCCAGCGTGGCCTTGAGGTCTACAAAGGATACGCCTTCGTCCACCACCAGCCCTTCGATCTGGCTGAAGGCGGGGGCGTGCGAGGCGTCAAAGGTGTCCTTGCGGTAGACCATCCCCGGGATCACCACCCGGATGGGCGGGGGCCAGGCCAGCATGGTGCGGATCTGCACCGGCGAAGTGTGGGTGCGGAGCAGGATGCGGCCGCCGGGCGCGCGACGGTCCTGCCCGCTCACCCGCCGCTCCACACCGGGATGCGCGCCCGGGCGCCGGCGCCGCTCTTCCCCGCTGCGCCGCTCCCCGGTATCGAGGTAGAGGGTGTCGTGCTGATCCAGCGCCGGATGATCGGGCGGGAAATTGAGCGAGGTGAAGTTGTACCACTCGGTCTCGGCTTCGGGCCCGACGGCGCGGGTGAAGCCCAGCTCGCGGAAGATCTCGCAGATCTCCGCCATGACCCGGGTGACCGGGTGAGTGCCGCCGGTCCAGCGGCCCCGGCCCGGCATGGTCAGGTCGCGGGCTGCGCTGTCGGCCAGCAGTGCCTCGACCGCCAGCGCCTGCTGGCGCTCCTCGAAGGCGTGCTCGAAGGCCTGGCGCAGCTCGTTGGCTTCGCGCCCCACGACCACCCGTTCGGCGGGGGCCAGGCTGGGAAGGGCACGGAGCAGGGCGGTAAGCGCCCCCTGCCTGCGGCCCAGCACCGCCGTATGCTCGGCGTCCAGGGCGGGCCGGTCCAGAGCGCCGATGCCGCCCAGCCGCTGGCGCAAGGCGGAGAGTTTCGCTTGCAGGTCGGTGAGTTCTGACATGGGATCCAAAATAAAGCCAGGGGCCGTCCGCGGCGGGCGACCCCTGGCGTCAGCTTCCGGCCGGGCGACTCGCCCGGCTCAGCCCTGTGCCTTGGCCGCCTCCGCAATGCGGGCAAACGCCTCGGCGTCCCGCACCGCCAGATCGGCCAGCATCTTCCGGTTGATCTCCAGCCCGGCCTTCCGCAGCCCGCTCATGAGCCGGCTGTAGCTCAGCCCGTGCATCCGGGCCGCCGCGTTGATCCGGGCGATCCAGAGCATGCGGAATTCGCCCTTCTTCTTGCGCCGGTCGCGATAGGCATAGCGCATGCCGCGCTCGACCGTTTCCTTGGCCGACTTGTACAGCTTGCTGCGGCCGCCGCGCGCGCCCTTGGCGGCCTGCATGATCTTCCGCTTCCGGGCGTGGTGGGCGGGGCCGTTTTTGACTCGAGGCATGACCCGTCTCCTTTACGCCTGAAGCAGGCGGTTGACGCGCGGATAGTCGGCGCTGCTCACCAGGTCGGGCTTCTGCAGGTGATTCTTCCGCTTGCGCGTCTTCTTGGTCAGGATGTGGCTGTGGTTGGCGTGAAAGCGCTTGAGCTTGCCGCTGCCGGTGCGCTTGAAGCGCTTCATCGCCGCCCGCTTGGTCTTCATTTTCGGCATATCATCTCCGTCTGATCCGGGCCTATCGTGGCGCCAGGACCATCGTCATGTTGCGCCCTTCCAGCTTGGGCTCGACTTCCACCTTGCCAATATCACCCAGGGACTCGGCCACCCGATCGAGCACCGCGCGCCCGAACTCGGTATGGGCCATCTGCCGGCCCCGGAACATCATCGTCAGCTTGACCTTGTTGCCTTCACCCAGGAACTCGCGGGCGTGGCGCGACTTGAACTCGAGATCGTGCTCGTCGATGCCCGGCCGCAGCTTCACTTCCTTGAGCTGGATGACGTGCTGCTTCTTCTTGGCCGCCCGCGCGGCCTTCGCTTCCTCGAACTTGTACTTCCCGTAGTCCATGATCTTGACCACGGGCGGCCGCGCCATCGGGGCGACCTCAACCAGATCGAGCCCGCGCTCATCGGCCGCCGCCATCGCCTGTTCGATCGGCATCACTCCGAGCTGCTCGCCGTCCCCCGTGACCACCCGGACGGGACTGATGCGGATCTGCCGATTGACCCGGACCCTCTTTTCTCTATCAGTCGTTGACAGTAAAACCTCCCGGCAAATGAGACACCCAGAACAAAAACGGACACCCAGTCGAGCCGGATGTCCGAACATCGCCACGGGGACACGCCTCCCCCCGGTGCTTCATGTCTGGACCCGGTCGCGCGCATCCTGCTGCGGCTGAGGGTGGGGGCGGTCCGCTGCCCCGCTTCACTGGACCCGAAATTAAGCCGACAGGGCCCGGAGAGCAAGGCGGCGGGCCGGCCCTACCCCAGCGCGCCCAAGGCTTCGTCACTGCCCTCCAGTTCGCTGGCCGGCCGGGGCAGCTCCGCCCCCGCCTCCCGCAGCAGGCGCACCGTGAGCGCGTAATCGCCGCTGTCCCGATGCCAGCTGTTGAGCGAGCCGTGCAGCGCCCAGCCGAGGGGCGGCAGGTCGTACTCGTCACCGCGAACATGCACGGCGGCCCCATGCGCCAGGAGCTCCCGCACCATGGCGGCGTTGCCGTGCCAGGCCGCCCAGTGCAGCGGCGTACCGCCATGCTGGCCCCGGCTTGTGGCGGGCCAGCCCCCCTCCAGCAGCAACCGCACCGCGTCGCCATTGTTGTTCTGCGCGGCGATGGCCACGCGGCGACGGTCGCTGTCGGGAATCTCCATCCCTGATCCGGGCCGCGCCTTCAGAAACCGGCGGCCGAGCGGCTCGTCTCCCAGCTCGCTCGCCACCGCCAGCCGGAGGTCTTCCGGGCTTCGCTCCAGCAGAAGCTGCAGGATGTCCTCGTGGCCGAACTCCCGCGCCACCAGGTGCGCCGTCTTGTGATTGCCCAGGGTCCAGAGGTAGATGGTGGCGCCGCTGTGGATGTTCTGCCGGGGGAAGTACCGCTCCGATACCTCGGTGCGGAGGCTGGAAGGGTCCCGGTCCAGGTACTCGCGCACCAGCGCCAGATCGCCCAGGGCGGCCGCCATCAGGATGTCCGTCCGGCATCCGCGCGCCACGAGATGCCGCGCCACCCCCTGCCGGTCCCGCACCATGTACTGCGCCGGAGTGGACTCGTGGTCGACATCCCGGGCATCGATGTCCGCCCCGGCCTCCAGCAGCAGGGCGGCCATCTCGACGGTAGGTGCGACGTGCAGCGGGGTCTGGCCGTCGCCGCCCCGCGCATGCACCAGCTCCGGCGATTGACGGAGGAGCGCCTCCACCCGCTCGCGCATCTCCAGCCGCACGGCGGCGTGGATGTCGACTCGCGCGCCGCGCGCGATGAGCTGCGGCGCCAGACCGCCGTCGTCGTCCAGCACGCCGAAGCCGCCGGCCCACCAATGGCTGCGTTGGTTGATGTCGGCCCCGGCATCGAGCAGCACATCCACCAGTTCCAGCTTGCCGTGGGAGACTGCGTGCAGCAGCGCAGTGCCGCCGAAGCCGAAACCGGGCAGCGGCTCGTTCAGCCGCGCCGCCAGCGCCGGCGATTGCTGCAGGACGGCGCGGACCCGCGTGGCCGACCCGGCCTTCACCGCATCCACCAGCCGGGCCGCCGGATCGGCGGCGCGGTCCAACTCCTCCACCCGGGCCTTGAGCCGGCCCCAGCCGGGAAACCCATACTCCCGGGCGATGGCGCGTTGCGCGTCGGCCAGCCTGGGCTCGTCGGGCAGCGGCGGCGGCAGCAGCGAGCGCAGGCGCTCACACGCCTCCGGGTTGCCCTGCTGCACCCCGCGCAGCAGTTGCCTGGCCTGTTTACGAAGATGTTCGAGACTGGGACGTGCAGGCAGACGGCGGGTCATGGCTCCCCCTTCCATAGCGCCCGGTGTCCGCGAATGACGGGCAGAAGAGGGTCAGGACTGATCCTCGAACAGCACAGGTGGGATGATCCCTTCCCGCGGACGGGGTGCATCCTGCGATGCGAAGGGAGAAGCTATGAGATGGGCGAGAGTACGGCAAGGCGGGCAGGACGGCCCTAAAGGACTTCCTCGCGGCTTTCTATTGGAGGCCGCTCGGTCGCAGGACGGCAGGACGGCCCTAAAGGACTTCCTCGCGGCTTTCTATTGGAGGCCGCTCGGTCGCAGGACGGCAGGACGGCAGGACGGCAGGACGGCAGGACGGCAGGACGGCAGGACGGCAGGACGGCAGGACGGCAGGACGGCAGGACGGCAGGACGGCAGGACGGCAGGACGGCAGGACGGCAGGACGGCAGGACGGCAGGACGGCAGGACGGCAGGACGGCAGGACGGCAGGACGGCAGGACGGCAGGACGGCAGGACGGCAGGACGGGAAGATACTCAGTCCTCAGTCCTCAGTCCTGTTCTTCAGTTCTCTCAACGGTCGTCACGTCGGTCAGTCCCACCGCCTTCGCTTCCTGCCGCGCGATGCCGTCGACCACCACCGGGTCGTGCTCGAAGATGAGCCGCCAACCCTCGGCTGCCGCCTGGGGCAGGAGCGTCCGCCTGGTCTCCAGTGTCCGCAGCGGCTCCAGATCGTAGCCCATGATCCAGGCCAGCGGCAGGTGGGCCGAGGTGGGGATCAGATCGCCCAGAAAGCAGGCGGTCTGCCCGTGATCGCGCACCAGAACCGACTGATGAAAGGGGATGTGCCCGGGCGTGAGCCGCACGGAAATCCCGGGGAGCACCTCCTCGTCGCCTTCCAGCAACCGCCAGCGGCCGGCCGCGGCCACCGGCTCCCAGTTGTGCGGCAGATAGCTCGCCCGGGTGCGCTCGTTGGTGTGCCGGGCAAACTCCAGCTCCCGCCGCTGCACCATGTAGGTCGCATTGGGGAAGGAAAGCTGCGCCTCGCCTGCCGTCCCGCCGCCTTGCCGTCCTGCCGCCCGGGTATTCCCCCCCGCGTGATCAAAATGCAGATGCGTGTTGATCACCCACCGCACCTCTTCCGGCCGGTACCCCAGGTCCAGCAGCGCGTCTTCCAGCTGGGTCGCGCCGGAGGCGCCTTGGTTCTCCACGCCGTAGATATCGCGGAATTTCGAATCTTCCTTGTTGCCCAGCCCGGTATCCACCAGGACCAGCCCTTCGGGATGCTCGATGAGCAGGCAGCGCAGCGCCAGCGGAATGCGATTGCGCGCATCGGCCGGGATGCGCCGCTCCCACAGCGGCTTGGGAACGACGCCGAACATGGCGCCGCCGTCCAGCCGCTGCCGCCCGCCTTCCAGGGTGAAGCAGCGCAGCGATCCGACATGGAAATCGTGCGTCAGGGTCATAGCGCCCCCAGCTCTTCCAGCGTCCCCACACCCCGCTCGCCGGCCAGCCCCAGCAGCCGCTGCAACAACCAGGCGGTGACCAGCGCGTCGCCGCCGGCGCGATGGCGCGCCGGGTTGTCGAACCCGAAGAAGCGGCTCAGCGCATCGAGGCCGCAGGAACGCGGCCCCGGCAGCAGCCGGCGGGCCAGCCGGACGGTGCAGAGCCGGGTGCCGTCCAGCGCCAGGGCGCGGGAACGCCGGACCTCCGCATCCACGAAACGCCAGTCGAAGCGCGCGTTGTGCGCGACGAATACCCGGCCGGCGAGCGCCGCCAGCACCTGGTCGGCTACCTCGTGGAAGGATGGGGCGCCGCGGACCATCCCGTCGGTGATGCCGGTGACGGAGGTGGCCCACCAGGGAATGGGCCGTCCCGGATTCACCAGCGTATCCAGGATCATCTCGACCCGGGCGCCGAAAACGGCCACGACCGCGATTTCCATGACCCGATCCCCGTCGCCGGCCCGGGCGCCGGTGGTCTCGACATCCACGACGGCGAAGCTGCACTCGCCGATGGGCGAGGAGACCCGCGCGGCCGAGGCTACCGCCCAGCGGCCGTCGGGCAGCTGGCGCACCCGCGGGTCCGCGCCCAGCAACGCCACCGTCAGGCGCTCGGCGATGACCTCCGGCGCGTTGCGCAGGCCCAGGATGTCGCGGGTCAGGTCGGCGGCCGACCGGGGCCCCCCCTGCAGATGCTCGACGGCCCGCTCTCCCAGAGTGCGGTCGGGATAGGCCGTGAGCCCGCTCATGGATCTTCCCGCCGGAGCGGCAGGGACATGCAGCGCGGGCCTCCGCCCCCGCGAACCAGCTCGCTGCCCTCGATGGTGATCACCGTAGGACCTTCGGGCGCCGGACGGCCGGCCAGCAGGTCGGCGCCGGGATGGATGCGGAAGCCGCCCCGGGCCAGCGCCTCGAGGGTCGCCTCGTTGCGGTGGTAGCTCAGCAGCACGCCGGGCCGCAGCGCCAGGAAATTGCAGGCGGAGCTCCACTGCTCCCGCTCCTGGGTGGCGCGGTGTTCGCCGCCGCAGAAGATCGGCTCCAGCGGCAGCCCGACGGCCTGCAGCGCGGCGAAGAAGTTGGGCATCTCGCGCACCCCCTGCTGGCCCTTGCGCCGGTGCAGGATGGCCAGCCGCTCGGGCCCCACGAAATGCGGCGGGTAAATGACGCAGCGCTCGCGATCCACCTGGGTGAAGAGCATGTCGAGATGGATGGCGGTGGGCTCCTTGGGCATCACCACGATGATGACGTCGGTGACCGTGCCGCGATCGAAGACCACCTCGCAAAGCTGGTCCAGCGCCGCGGGGGAGGAGCGCTCGCTGAAGCCCACCACCAGCAGATCCTCGCGCAGGTGGTGAACGTCGCCGCCTTCGAGCGTATAGTTGTTGCGCCGCTCTTCCGAGCCGTCGTAGAGCAGGCCGGCATTCTCCAGCTCGGGATGAAACTGGAACAGGGCCTTGACCAGCAGTTCCTCGGTCCAGCGCACGCCGTGGCGCATGGAACCCACCACGGCCCGGTCGCCGATCACGAAGCCGATGTCGCGGGGAAAAAAGAGATTGGGAAGCGGCGGGAACATGTATCCGGCTTCGTTCAGCGACCGGGCGATGGGGCCCGCCTCCTCCTCCACCCCTTCGACCAGCATCCGCACCAGCGCGTCGGCCGGCAGCGCGGTCATCGCCTGGGCCAGGGCGTCGGAGGCCAGCACATCCATGGTCTTGGTGATGACGTATTCCCGGGCGGCGGGCTGATCCAGCACCTGCACCAGCAGCTCCGACACCTGGTGCACCTGGGCGAACTCCCCCAGCACCTGGACAAACTTCCGGTGCTCGCGCTGAGCGATCTCCAGGTCGATGATGTCGTCGTAGAGGTAGTCTTCGCGCGTCCCGGGCGTGACCGCCTGGAGCTCGAGGCCGGGCGTATGGACCAGCACACTCTGGAGGGCGCCGATTTCGGAGGTAACGTGGACGGGAGGCATGCGGAAGGAAGTTAACGGGGGATGGGACCCTCGCCGACCTCTCGACCATCTCAGCCCCCTCGACCTCTACCGGCGGGTCAAGAGGGTCGAGGGTCTCGAGAGGGTTGAAGGCGCACTTACCGATTCGTCAGGGCATAGCTCAACGCCTCCAGCTCGAGCGCCAGATTGACGTTCTTCACCGCGACATCGTCCGGCACACCCAGCTGGACCGGCGCAAAATTGAGGATCGCCTTCACGCCGAGCGCCACCAGGCGCTCGGCCAGCTCCTGCGCCACCTCCGCCGGGGTCACCAGCACGGCGATCTCCACCTGGTGGGCCCCCAGCTCGCTTTCCAGGTCGCGCACATCGGAGACGGTGAGGCCGTTCCACTGGCGCCCGATCTTGTTGCGGTCCACGTCGAAGATCGCGACGATATCGAACCCGCGGCGCTGAAAGCCCTTGTACTGCACCAGCGCGCTGCCGATCTTCCCCGCCCCGATGAGTGCGACGCGATAGCGCCGCTTGAGCCCCAGGATCTCCCGCAGCTGCGCCGCCAGCTCGGGCACCGCGTAGCCCAGCCCCCGCTTGCCGAACGAGCCGAAGAATGACAGGTCCTTCCGCACCTGGGCAGAGGTGGTCCCGCCCCGCAGCGCGAGCGCGTCGGAGCTGACCGTGGCAATGCCCTGGTCCTCGAATTCCTCGAGAAACCGCAAGTAGAGGGAAAGCCGACGAACGGTGGATTCGGCGATTTTGCGCATTTGATTTTGTGAAAACTTTCACAAAGCTACTCGCCGCAAGGGCTTGCGTCAATCCGAAGGAAACACACCTCTGCCCCCCAGGCCCTGAAAGAGGCGGGCGAACGCTTCGGGAGGGAGGGTCTCGGGCCGCGCCTCGGCGGCGATGCCGGCCGCCAGCAGGATGGGCAGCAGCCGGTCGGCGGGCCAGCCGGTGAGCTCGCGCAGGCCGCGGATCACCTGCTTCCGGCGAAACCCGAACAGCCCGACGACCAGGCGCCGGAACGCCGCAATGTCGCCGTCGGCCACCAGGGGAGCGCCGCGAGGGGTCAGCCGGATCACCGCCGAATCCACCCGGGGCCGGGGATGGAACGCGCCGGCGGGAACGCGGAAGAGCTGTTCCACCTCCGCCACGGCCCGAACCCCGACGGTCAGCGCTCCATACTCGCGGCCGCCGGCCGGCGCGGCGAGGCGTTGGGCCACCTCAAGCTGCACCAGGAAGACGATCCGGCGCGGACGAGGCGGCTGCAGCGCACGGTCCAGCAGGGGGGACGTGATGTTGTAGGGGATGTTGCCGGCGATCGCGAACGGCCCGGCTCCCACCAGCGCATGCCAGTCCAGGGCCAGGGCATCGCCCTCGATGATCTCGACCGAGGGGAACCGCTGGCGCAGCACGGGAACCAAGGCGCGGTCTCGCTCGATGGCGATCAGACGCGAGGTGCACGGCAGGAGCGCCTCGGTGAGCCCACCCCGCCCCGGCCCGATCTCCAGGACGGTTTCGCCGGAGCGCGGTTCGAGCGCCTCGGCAATCCGGTTGAGAATGCCCGGATCGGACAGGAAATGCTGGCCGAGCGACTTCCGCGGCCGCGGCCCGCTGCGTTTTTCTCTCAGTCCTGTTCTCTCAGTCCTGTTTTCTCACACCCGCATCACCAGCAGGGTGCGATCGTCCGTCGGCTCCTGGGTAAAGGCTTCGGCTTCGGCGAAGACCCGCTCGACGATGGCGTCCGGATCATCCGTCCGCATCGATCCGAGCAGCTCCAGCAGGCGGGCCTCGCCAAAGGGCTGTCCCGCCTCGTTACGGCCGTCCACCAGGCCGTCGGTCCAGAGGCAGAGCAGGTCATCCCCCGGCACCCAGTCTACTACCCGGCGCCCAATGCCCTCCGCGGAGGCCAGCCCCAGCGGTGGCGAGGTGACTTCCAGCCGCTCGGGCGCTCCCGCTGCCGGTACCCGGAAGGCGTGCTGGTGCCCGGCGCTGGAGTAGATCAGCTGGCCGGCGGAGGGATGCAGCACGCCGTAGAAGACGCTGAGGAACATCTCGGTGGATTCCAGCTCCTTGGCCAGGCTCTCCAGCAGCGCGACCAGCGTCTCATCGGGGCTGAAGGACGAGGCGGCGTGGATCCCGGCGGCGGCGATGACCAGCGCCATCACCAGGGCGGCGGGGAACCCGTGCGAGCTGACGTCGCCCAGCATGACGCCCACCCGGCCGCCCGCCAGGCGGCTGAAGGTGTAGAAATCGCCGCCGACGCTGTCGGCCTGTCGGCAGCGCGCCGCCACCTCGGCGGCCCCGTGCAGCACCGCGGGCGAGGGCAGCAGGCGGAGCTGGAGATCGTGCGCCAGTTCCAGCTCGCGGCGCAGCCGCTGCTGGACCAGGTCGCGCGCCACCAACCGGGCGTTCTCGATGGCCGCCCCGATCTGGTTGGCCACGGCGGTGAGTAGCTTGACGTCGCGGGAGCCGAAGGCATCGGTACCCAGCCGGTCGGTCAGGTTGAGCACCCCGATGCAGCGGGAAGGGCCGCCGGGTGCGGCATAGGAGATGGGCACCGAAACGTAGGCCCGGGTGCGATACCCGCGCCCGGGGGCCGGGGGCGGAAGATCGCCGGGTGGCGCCGCGGGATCGAAGGCGACCACCCGCCGCTCCCGCCAGGCCAGCGCCGCCACGGAGCGGCTGTCGTCCACCGGCACCGGCTCCAGCTGGGAGGCCGAGAAGCCCCGCGCGGCCACGGTGCGGAGCGTGCCGTTGTCGGCCACCATGATGCTGGCACGGCGCGCGCCCACCACCGTGCTCACCTCGCGCACGATGGTCTGTGCCGCTTCTTCCAGCCGGACGGTGCGGCCCAGGATTTCGCTGATGGCGTAGAGAAGATCGATCTCCTCGTAGCGGCTGGCCAGCTCCTCGGCCAGATGGATGGTCTGGCGCTCGCGCTCGAACAGGACCGCCACCACCGGCACGGCATCGCGCGCGCGCTGCTCGGCGTCGAGCCCGCCGCACAGCTCCAGCCAGAGGCCTTCGGCCTCGGGGACGGGCAGGAGCCAGGACCCGCCCTCGGGCGTGGTGACGAACCCCTCGACGGCGGGCGAGGGTGGCACGTACTCCGCCGCCGGGCCATGCCAGAGGTGGAGCCCCCGGCCATCCTCCCGCCAGAGCCGGATGGTGCCGCCCGCCAGATCGCCGAGTTGTTCGAGGACGGAGTCGAGCCGCGCTACTTGCGGCGCAGCGTCATGCAGATGGAGTTCCCCCTGGGGTTGAAGCTGACGTCGTCGACCATGCGGCGAATGAGGAAGACGCCGCGGCCGCAGGTGTTCTCGATATCGTCAGGGGCGGTGGGATCGGGCAACAGGCCGGGGTCGAAGCCCGGCCCTTCGTCGGTCACGTGAAGCCGGATCTGATCGGGCTCGAGCTCGGCCTCGACCAGCACCGATTTGCCCGGATCTTCGCCGTTCCCGCAGATGATGGCATTGGCCAGCGACTCGGCCAGTACCACCCGCAGGGTGAAACGGAGCCGGCGGGACGTCCAGGCGGCGCTGGCGAGGCAGTGGCGCACCAGCAGGTCTACCGCTTCCTCGATGCAGGCGACTTCGCTGGGGAGCCGCAGCGAAACCACCTCGCCGCGCCCGGACTCCGGGCGTGGAGCCCGGCGGACGCAGAGCCGCAGGACGGTCTCGCCCGTTCGCGGCCGGCCGCCGCCGTCCGGAGGCTCCGGATGGACCCGCAGGGGCCCCGCCATGGCTAGAAGGCCGCGAGCGCCTGTTCGGGGGTATCGGCGATCGCGAAGAGCGTATCCAGTTTGGTCAGCTCGAACAGCGATCGCAGATCTTCGTTGAGCCCCGACAGACGCAGGTCGCCGCCCTGTTCCCGGATCTTCTTGGAGATGGACACCAGGGCGCCGAGTCCGGAGGAGTCGATATAGCCGGTGCGGGAGAAGTCGATGAGGAACTTGCGCTCGCCGTTCTCCAGGGCCTGCTGGACGACGGTCTTCAGCTCCTGGCGGTTACCCACGATGAGCTGACCCTCGACCCGCACCACCATGACTCCGTTGGATTCGCGGACGGCGGTAAAGCCCATGGAACTCCTCCCGGACGGCAGGACGGCAGGACGGCAGGACGGCAGGACGGCAAGGGATCGCCGAGCAGTCCTCCGCCATACGACTCAACAGTATATCACAATTGGGGTTGGGGCGCGAGGTGGCGGGTCAGGCCCGGGAGGGGCCCGCCGGGGCGAACTTGGCCGCCAGCGCCCGGGCCACCTCCGGGTGCACCAGGGCACTGACATCCCCACCGTAGCGGGCCACCTCCCGGGCCAGGCTGGCGCTCAGGTAGGTCTGGTCCACCGCTGGCACCAGAAAGACGGTCTCCAGGGCGGGATGGAGCTGGCGGTTCATGAGGGCCATCTGGAATTCGTACTCGAAATCGCTCACCGCCCGCAGCCCCCGCACGATGATGCTCGCGTTCACCTTGCGGGCGAAGTCCACCAGCAGGCCGTCGAAGGCCTCCAGCCGGACGCGAGGCAGGCCCCCGGCCACCGTCTGCAGCAGCGCCAGCCGCTCCTCCACGGTGAACAGCGGGCTCTTGGAGGAGTTGGTGGCGATCGCCACGATCAACTCGTCGGCCAGAGCCAGGCTGCGGCGGATCAGGTCTTCGTGCCCGCGGGTGGGGGGGTCGAACGAGCCGGGATAGACCGCGATGCGTGTCATGGCGCGTAGCAGAAGGTGAGGGCGGTGTCGCCGTAGCGGCGGGTGTCGTCGCCCGGCAGCTCCAGGGCAGAGCGGTGCTCGACAGACAGGATACGCACGAAGGGCGTGCGGCGGAACAGGTCCACCAGCTGGAGCGCGTCATCCCGATTGTAGGGGGGATCGGCCAGGGCGAGATCGTACGCTCCGGCCTGGAGGCGCCCGGCGAACCGCAGCGCGTCGGCGCGGTGCACCACCGCCCGGCTCTCCACACCCAGACTGGCGATGTTCTCGCCCAAGGCCCGGAGAGAGGGCGGACTCAGCTCGACGAAATCGGTCCGCGCGGCCCCGCGGCTCAGGGCTTCCAGCCCCAGGGCCCCGCTTCCGGCATAGAGGTCGAGCACCCGGGCGCCGGGGAGGCTTCCCTGAAGAATGCTCATCCAGGCCTCCCGCACCCGGTCGCTGGTGGGCCGGACCCGCGCGTCGCGGGGCGGGGCCAGCCGCCGGCCGCGGAGCGTCCCTCCCGTGATCCGCATGCCGCGTTCAGGCAGAGGCCAGCAGCGAGATGACCCGGGCCTGCAGGCTCACCCGGCCCTGCCATTCATTGGTTTCCAGGCGGAAGGCGATATCCACCGGCCCGTCCTCCAGGGAGCCGACCCGGTCGGCCCAGCTGAAGCCGATGACTTCGAGCCGGCTGGGGCCGTCGATCAGCGTACCCTTGAGATGGCCATTGCCTACCCGCCTGCGGCCCGCCAGCCGGACGCCCTGCACCCCGAAAACCGGGGCGGGATTGCCCATGCCGCAGGGCTCCAGGTGGCGACAGAGCCGTTCCAGGTCGGCGGTGGCGTCGGCCAGCGGAAGAACGAGATCCACCCGCTGCTCCGGCCCGAGATCTTCATCGGCCAGGAGGCGGGCGGCCTCGCCGGCAAAGCGCCGGCGGAAGTCGTCGAAGCGGTCGCGCCGGATGGTGAGGCCGGCCGCCATATGGTGGCCGCCGTATCGCTCCAGCAGATCGCCACAGGCGTGGAGCGCCGCGTGAAGATCGAACCGTGAGATGCTGCGGCCTGAGCCGCGCCCCACATTGCCGTCGAACGCCACCAGGAACGTCGGGCGGCCGAAGCGCTCGACCACACGGGAGGCCACGATCCCCACCACCCCGGGGTGCCAGCCGTCGCCCGCCAGCACCACGGCGCGGGTGTGGTCGCCGCTCTCGCGCTCGATCCGCTCCAGGACCTCTTCCAGCATGCGCTGGTCGAGGCGCTGGCGCTCCTCGTTGAGCCGGTCCAGCTGCCGGGCCAGCTCCTGTGCCTGCGGCACATCGTCGCAGAGCAGCAGGCGCAGGCCGTCCCCCGCATCGCCCACCCGGCCGGCGGCATTCAGCCGCGGCCCCAGCAGAAAGCCCAGATGGCCCGCCCGGATCTCCCGCCCGGCGAGGCCGGCCACCTCGATGAGGGCGCGGACCCCGGGCCAGCGGCTCCGGTTGAGGAGCCGGAGGCCCATCCGCACCAGCGCGCGGTTTTCGCCGGTAAGGGGGACCAGATCGGCCACGGTCGCCAGCGCGACGATATCCAGCAGGTGATAGGGGAGATTCTCCGGAAGCCCCAGGACGGGGACCAGTGCCTGCGCCAATTTGAAGGCGACGCCGGTGCCGCAGAGCCCCTGGGCGCCGGAGCGATCGTCCGGGCGCTGCGGATCGACCACGGCCAGCGCCGGAGGCAGGAGGGGGCCCGGCAGATGGTGGTCGGTCACCACCACGCCGATGCCGGCCTCCGTGGCCTGGCGCACGGCCTCCACCGCGGTGATGCCGCAGTCGCAGGTGATGATCAGACTGGCCCCCGCCGCCCGGGCGGCGGCGAGGCCCGCGGCGCCGAAGTCGTAGCCGTCGCGCAGCCGGTGCGGGACGAAGGGCACCACCCGCGCCGGCGAGAGCCGCAGCACCCGGGTCAGGAGGGCGGCGGCGCACTGGCCGTCGACGTCGTAATCGCCGTGCACCAGGATGGTCCCCCCGGCCCGCGCCACCCGCGCCACGGCATCGACCGCATCGGCCATGCCCGCCAGGGCCGCCGGATCGGAGAGCTGCTCCATTCCGGGCCGGAGGAAGCGCCGCGCGACCGCGGGGGTGTCGAACCCCCGCTGCACTAGCAGTGCCGCCAGGGGCAGGGGCAATCCCAGCTCGGCGGCGAGGGCGCCCACCAGCTGGGCCGGCGGGGCCTCGGCGAAGACCCAGCGGGTGACCGGCAGGGACACGGGTGAGGGCATCACTCCCATAATGCTTCCACCGGGGCAGCCGGCGGGATCATTCTCCTTCGGCTGCGTACAGGATAACCCCGCACGATTCGCAGATCTCGACCAGCTGGCCGCTGCGGATCTGGCTCCGCCGGTTGAGCGGGACCGCGGTGAAGCAGGCCCCGCAGGCGGCGCCGCTCAGCGAGACGACCACCTCGCTGCTCCGGCTGCTCCGCAGCCGATCGTACTGCGTCAGCAACTGGCGATCGATCCCTTCCGCGCTACGCTCACGCTCCGCCACCGCCGCCTCCCGTTCCCGGCCCAGCTCGGCGCGGCGGGCAGACAGCGCGGCGCGCTGTTCCTGCTGGGCTTCTTTCAGGCGGGCGAGTTCCTCACCCACTTCCTGTTCCCTGGCCTGCAGCGCCTGCACCTGGTCGGAGGTCTTGACCCACTCGCTTTCCTCGTTGGCCAGCACGGAACGGGCGAGGTCGATCTCGGCCATCTGGGCGGCGATTTCGCGCTGGTTATGCAGAAACTCCAGCTTTTCGCGGCGCCGCTCCTGATGCTGCCGGTGCAGTTCGATCTTGGATTCCATTTCGTCGCGCCGGCGCGTGGCGTCCTGCACCGCGCGTCCGGCCGCGTCCAGCCCGGCCTGGGCCTGCGCCAGGTCGGCATCGAGCGCGGCCTCTTCCGAGGCGAGCTGTTCCAGGCTATCATCGACGACACGAACGGCGGAATCCTTGGTCTGCAGATCCAGCAGCTTGACGATCTCAGGATGCATTAAGACTCCAGGAATGAAGGAATGGGGAATCGGGAGTGGAGGGGAGCCGAAACCGCCAGCCGGAGGGCATGCTGGACCCTTCCCTCATCCCTGCGCCCGGCGGCCGGAGTGGCGCCGCATCATGAAGCGGTCGAACGCGCCGGGAAAGCGGCGCCGCAGGTCCTGCCGCATGGCATTCTTCTGCACGAACAAGGCGTCCTTCTCCTCTCCCGCCGCGATCCGCAGCTGGCGGCTCAGGCGGTAGTACTGCCGGAAATGGGGCCGGGCCTCGAGCATCTGGCGGGCCGCCTCATAACTGTCACCCGCCTGCCGCTCTTCCAGACCGGACGGCACCGTGAGGGCTTCCCACAATGCCCGGGCCGGTTCGCTGAGACTCTCCAACCGCTCGGCCGCCAGGTCGGGGCCGGCGTCCAGCAACGCAGTATACACCTCGCGCGCCGCGGGGCCTTCGATCCATTCCGGCGGGATATCGTTCCTGGCGCGCTCCAGCCAGCCGTCGTAGTGCATGACGACGCGCAGCACTTCCCGCTCGGCGTGGGCGCCCGCGCGGGGCCGCGCCGGGGGCGCCGCACGTTCCCGCCGCTCCGGCGCCGCCGCCTCCGCTGCCGGGGGCGCGTTGCGGGTGTTCCGTGCCAGCTCCTCCTCCAGTACCCGGCGGCTGACGCCGGTCCGCTCGGCGATGAGGCCGAGGTAGAGCTCGCGGGTGATCGAATCGTGGGCGGCCCGCACGGTGGGAAGCAGCCGGTCGAGCGCGTCGCGGCGGTGCTCCATGCCGCTGAACCAGCCCTTGCGTTCCAGTAGCTGGATCTTCCGCTCCAGCACGTCCACCGCATCCTCCACCAGCTTCTCGATGGCGGCGGCGCCGGCCTCGCGCACCACGGTATCGGGATCCTGGCCCGGTGGCAATGTTGCCACCCGCACCCGGACCTCGTGGCGCAACAGCTCGTCGGCGGTGCGGAAGGTCGCCCGCTGGCCGGCGCTGTCGCTGTCGAACATGAGCGCCGCAGCGGGCGCGAACCGGCGCAGCAGGGCGGCCTGATCGCCCGTCAGCGCGGTGCCCAGCGGCGCCACCACATTTTCAATGCCGGCCTGCACCAGCGCCAGTACATCAAAATACCCTTCCACCACGATCGCCAGCTCCGCCTTGCGGACCGGGTGGCGGGCCTGGTGCAGGTTGTAGAGCAGCGATCCCTTGTGGAAGATCGGCGTCTCGGGCGAGTTGAGATACTTGGGCTCTCCCGGTCCCAGAATGCGCCCCCCGAACCCCACCACCCGGCCGCGGAGGTCGTGAATGGGGATCAGCAGGCGCCCGCGAAAGCGCGGCACCAGCGAGCCGTCATCCCGGCGGAACACCAGCCCCGCCTCCAGCAGGATCGCCTCGGGGATCTCGTGCTTGCCCATCTCGGCCAGGAACGCCGGGCCGGGCGGCGCGTAGCCCAGCCCCAGCGGCTGCGCCGCCTCCGGGGAAAAGCCGCGCCCCGCAAGATAGCGGCGCGCCGGTTCCGCTTCCCGCGATTCCCGCAGCTGCAGCGCATACCACTCCTGCGCCACCGAAACCGCACTGAAGAGCGGCTCGCGCGGATCGGGCCCGGCCCGGCTGGTCTGTTCGGGGATGACGATGCCGCTCCGCCGCGCGACTTCGCGCACGGCGGAGGGATAGTCCATGCCGAACCGTTTCATGAAGTAGGAAAAGATGTCGCCCGCGGCGTGGCAGACGTAGCAGTAGAACAGTCCCTTGCGGGGAATCACGGCAAAGTTGCGATGGGTGCCGCCATGAAAGGGACAGGGCCCCCGGTAGTCCGCGCCGGTGCGGCGCAGATCCACCGACTCTCCGATGACTCCGACGAGATCGGCGCTGTCGCGCACCTGCTCGATGATCTCGTCCGGAATCATGCTCATGGGGCGAACTCCACGATGGTGACTCCTGTGCCTCCCTGGTTGGCCGGCGCGAACAGGTGGCTCGACACCCGACGGTCGCGGGAGACCACCTGCCGCACCCGCTCCCGTACCACCCCGGTCCCCTTGCCATGAATGATACGCAGGGAGGGGAGCTCGGCGAGCACGGCGCCGTCCAGCGCGGCCAGGACGGCCGCCTCGGCCTCGTCGCCGGTCAGGCCCCGCAGGTCGATCTCCCCCGGCATCGACGGCGCCTCGTCCAGGCCGCCGCCCCGAGCCCGCTCCCGGCCGGCCGGCGCGGCACCCGCAATGGGCACCACCTCCGAGCCGTCCAGGATGAGCCGGAGCGAACCGGCCAGCACCGCCACCCGCCCGTCGCCCCGCAATTCCTGCACGACGCCGGTGGCACCGGTGCCCAGCCGCACCCGCTGTCCCACGGCCAGCGGACCGCTGACTCCGGCCGGCACCGTCCCGGCATCGCTCCGGGCCAGGGCTTCCGTCTCCTCCCGGATACTTTCCTCCACCATGCGGCGCGCTTCCCGGGCGGCGGCCTCATCGGCGGCGCCCCGGGCCGTTTCCACCGCTTCCTCCACCCGGCGGCGGGCATTGAGCAGAAAGCTCCGCGCCTCGCTCCGGGCGCGGCGTTCCGCCTCGCGGTCGCGGCGGTCCAGCTCCGCCTGCCGCGCCGCCTGCTCGGTAGCCTGCGCCTCGAGCCGGGCGGAGAGGGCCTCCAGTCCGGCCTGCCGCTCGGCGGCGGCCTCCTCCCGCCGGGCGGCCTCGCGCTCCCGCGTTTCGGCCGCGGCCAGGAGCTCGTCCAGCCGCCGCTCGCCCTCGGGAACCCGCTCACGGGCGTCGCGCAATACATCCGGCCGCAGACCCAGGCGCTCGGCGATCGCCAGCCCGTAGCTCCGGCCCGGCACCCCTTTCAGGAAGCGGTAGGTCGGCTCCAGCCGCGCGGCATCGAACTCCAGTGAGGCGTTGACGATCCCCGGCGACTCCTGCGCCAGTTGCTTGAGCGAGCCCAGATGGGTGGACGCGAGCGTCAGGCTCCCGCGGGCGGTAAGGTCCCGGAGCACGGCCCCGGCCAGGGCGGCGCCTTCGACCGGATCGGTTCCGCCGCCGACTTCATCCAGCAGTACCAGCGAGCATCCGTCGGCCTCATCCAGAATCTGGCGCAACACCTGCACGTGCGCACTGAAGGTGCTGAGGCTGGCGGCGATGGACTGGCGATCGCCGATGTCGGTGAACCAGCGCCGGAACACGGGAAAGACCGTGCCCGGCCCTACCGGCGGTACCACACCGCTCTGCACCAGCGCGGCGAGCAGCCCCACGGCCTTGAGGAGCACGGTCTTGCCGCCGGTATTGGGGCCGCTGATGATGAGCGTCCGCTCGCCCGGCTCCAGTGCGAGATCGAACGACACCACCGTGTTCCCGCCACCAAACAGCAGCGGGTGCCTGCCCTCACGGATCCGGAGCGACTCGCCTTCACCGCACTGGGGCGGATGGCCGCCCACCGAGGCCGCGTAGCGCGCCCGGGCCACGATGCTGTCCACCGCGACGGCCATGATCTGCAAATCCACCAGCGCCGCGGCGTGAGGCCGGAGCAGGTCGGTCAGCTCGCGCAGCACCCTCAGCGCTTCCCGTTCCGCGGCGGTTTCGGCCTCCCGCAGCTCATTCCCCAGCTCCACCGCCTCGGCGGGCTCCACGAAGAGCGTCCCACCGCTGGACGACTCACCGTGGATGATTCCGGAGACCTTCTGGCGGGTATCGCGCCGGACGGGGATCACATAACGGCCGTTGCGCACCGTCACCTCGGCCTCACCGCCCTGGCCGGCGCGCAGCAGCGACTCCAGCTTGCGCACCAGACGCTCCCGCGCATGCTGCACCGCCTGCCGCGCGGCCGCCAGCTTCGGGCTCGCCGTATCGAGCAGGGTGCCCTCGGCATCCACCGAGAGTTCCAGCCGTCGCTCCAGCTTGCGCTCGGGTACCGGCCGCCGGAGCCGGGCCAGGCCGGGCGCTTCGTCCGCCACGCGGTCCAGCTCCCCGACTACCAGGCGGCCGGCCATCAGCAGGCGGTAGAGCGCAAAAAGGTCCGGCGCCTCCAGGACGCTGCCGTGGACCCGGAGACGCGCCAGCGGCTCCCTCACCTCGGGCACCGGCTCCGGCGCGAGTCCGATGTCGCGCTGTTCCAGCTGCAGGGCTTCGGCCACCAGCGCCAGCTCGGCGGCAATCCAGCCGGCATCGTCGGTGGGGCGGCGCGCCAGGATCTCGGCCGCGCCCGACAGGCCGGCCGCGTGCGCGGCCACCCGCTCCAGCGCCGCCTCGAACTCCAGCGCCTCCAGGGCGTCCGCCACCTGGGCCGCGGGCAAAGAGAACGGGGTGCCGGTGTCCCGCGCCGGCACCCCGTCGGTCTCTGTCCTCCCGCCGGACTCCGTCATCCGACCTTCAACTCCTCGCGGACGATGCGGTTGATTTCCCTGCCGTCGGCGCGGCCCTTGAACTTCGGCATCACCTGCCCCATGACGCGGCCCAGGTCGGTGGCGCCGGCCGCGATGGCCTCGCGTACCGCCGCGCGGATGTCTTCGGGATCGGCCTGCGGCGGCAGGTACACTTCGAGCATCCGGATCTCCTCGGCTTCCCGCGCCGCCAGCTCCGGCCGGCCGCCCTTCTCGAACTGCTCTACCGACTCACGCCGGGTCTTGATGTTCTTCTGGATGACCTCGAGCACTTCCTCGTCGGTGGGAGCGCGTTTCAGCTCCAGCTCGCGGTTCTTCACCGCGGCCAGCAGGGTGCCGAGCAGCAGGGTGCGCGGCTTGTCCTGGGCCTTCCGGGCGGTATTGAGTTGGGACTGGAGGGTCTGGGCCAGTGCGGGAGGCATCCCGGTAAAATAAGCGTGCGGCAGAGCATAGAGAAAGGACGAGGACGGAGGATCCAGGATTCAGGATTCAGGATTCAGGATTCAGGATTGAGGATTGAGGACTGAGGACTGAGGACTGAGTTGAGTCGATGCAGTTGTCACCCTGAGCGAAGCGAAGGGGCCGAAGCCCACCTCGGGTTTGGCCCCCTTCGCTCGCTGCGCTCCCTCAGGGTGACACTTGGCTCGCAGTCCTCAGTCCTCCGTCCCTTCTCCTAGCCCGGCGGCCACTTCATCTCCCGCCCGCCCAGCAGGTGCAGGTGCAGGTGGAAGACCGACTGCCCCGCATGTGGGCCCGTATTGAGAACCAGGCGGTAGCCGTTCTGGTCCAGGCCTTCGTCGCTGGCGACGCCGGTGGCGAAGGCGACCAGATGTCCCAGCATGTCCGGATCGGCGTCGCGCGCCGAGGCCACGTGCTGCACCGGGATCGCCAGGATATGCACCGGCGCCTGAGGATTGAGGTCGCGGAACGCCACGGCGCCGTCCGAGCGCTTGACGATATCGGCGGGGATGTCGCCGCTTGCAATGCGGCAGAAGATGCAATCGGGCATGGGGTTAGTCGCTAGTTGTTAGTCGCTAGTCGCAGGTCGCAGGTCGCAGGTCGCAGGTCGACGGTGTGCTCCTCAGGAGATTGCTTCGGCGGCTAAAGCCGCCTCGCAATGACAACGACGCTAAAGCCGCCTCGCAATGACAACGAAATTGGCGCCACCTTACCGCCTTTACCGCCCTTACCGCCCTTACCGCCCTTACCGCCTTCTCGCCGCCTGCAGCAGGGCCGCGCCGGTGAGGGCGGCGGTCTCGAAACGCAGGATGTGCGGCCCGAAGCAGACCGGCAGGAATCCGGCGCCGCCGATCCCCTCCATCTCCTCCGCGCTCCAACCGCCTTCCGGTCCAATCAGAATAACCGCGGGATCGAGCGCGAGCGAACCCGGTACCGGGCGCCCCTCTGCGGCCCCCACCCACCGAATGGGCTGGGTGACCGCCTCGAGCAGCGCGCCGAGCGGCTCCGGCGGCCGGAGTTGCAGCGCCCAGGCGGAGCCGCACTGCTTCATGGCCTCCGCGGCGCGCCGCCCCAGGCGTTCCACCTGATTGGGACGCAGCCGGGTGGCAACGCCGCCGGTGCGTTCCGACTCCACCGGAACGATCTCCGTGGCTCCCAGTTCCACAGCCTTCTCCACCAGCCAGCCGAAGCGGTCGCGATCGCCGGCCCCGACCGCCAGGACCAGGGGCACCGGCGCCGGCAGCTGCTCGATCGACTCCACCTCCACCCGCGGCCCGCCCGCATCGATGACCCGCGCCCGGCCGGTAGTGCCGGCGCCATCCACCAGGCGGATCACGTCTCCTGCCGCGGCGCGGCGCACGCGCATATGGTGGGCCTCAGCCTCATCCAGCGTCAGCGTGGCGCCAGCCCGGAGCGATCCCGGCGCCGCGAGCAGCGTAATCATGGCCGGCGCGCCGCCACGGCCCACCACCCCTCGTCGGCCAGCTCCTCAAGCATCTCGAACCCGGCGGCCTGCAGCGCCTGGCGGAAGAGCGACGCCTCGGACACTTCCATGCCGCTGAAGATGGCAACCCCCTGAGGCGCGAGCGAGTCTCGAACCGCGGGAAGCAGCTGGATGTTGGCTTCGCGCAGGATGTTGGCGCAGAGCACGTCGGCCGGCCCGGCCAGCGGCGCCAGCGCGCCGGCGTCGCCTTCCAGGAAGGTGACCCGCGCCTCCAGCCCGTTGCGCCTGGCGTTCCGCAGCGCCACCGGCATTGCCCCGGAATCGGACTCGATGCCCACTGCCCTGCCGGCGCCCAGCCGCGCAGCGGCGAGGGTGAGAATTCCGCTTCCGCTTCCCAGGTCGAGGACGGCCATGCCGGGCCGGAGGTACCGCTGCAGCAGGAGGAGCGCGGCGCGGGTAGAGCCGTGCTCCCCGCTGCCAAAGGCCATTTCGGGATCGAGGATCAGCGCGGCGTCGCCCGGCGCCGGCGCCGGCTCCTGCCAGGAGGGCACGATGGTGAGCCGCCCGATGGCGCGGGGCCCCAGCCCGGCGCGCCAGGCGGTGCTCCAGTCCACCGCCGGCAGCTCGCGCCGGGCCACCAGCTCCACCCCGGGATGCTCCCGCCGGAGCGCGGCGGCAAGGGCGGCGGCGGCGGCCGGATCGCCGACCGTCGCCACCAGGATGTCATCGTCACGGTGATAGACGGACTGGCCGGTGCGGCCGGCAAGCCAGCCAGCCAGGACGTCGGCATCGCCGCCGGAGCCGGCGGGGAGCCGGATCTCCAGCGCGATCCAGCTCAGGCCCGGAGCGCTTCCTTGAGCCGGTTCCAGAAGCCCGACGACCGCTTGGGCGGCTCGCCTTCGATCTGGGCGAGGTCGCGAAAGAGCCGCTCCTGTTCGCTGGTGAGGTGCTCCGGCGTCCAGAGATGTACCCGGACGTGCAGATCGCCGTTGCCCGCCTGGCCCAGGTGGGGCAGCCCCTTGCCTCGTAGCCTGAAAAGCGTCCCGGTCTGGGTGCCGGCGGGCACGGTGAGCCGCTCCTCGCCGGTAGCCGTCGGCACGGTGAATTCCCCGCCCAGCGCCGCCTGCGAAAACGAGATCGGCATGTCGAAGATGAGATCGTCACCCTGGCGCTCGAAGCGCTCGTCGGGCTTGATCTCCAGCATGACCAGCAGGTCGCCGCTGGGGCCGTTCCGCCGGCCCGCCGCGCCCTGGCCCCGCAGCGTGAGATAGTTGTTATCCGACACGCCCGGGGGAACCTCCACCTTGACGGTGCGGTCGGCCTTGACCCGGCCCTCGCCGCGGCAGATTTCGCAGGGCTCGCGAACGACTTCCCCTTCCCCGGCGCAGGTGGGACAGGGCGAGACCGTCATGAACTGGCCGAAGACGCTGCGGGTGGCGCGCCGGACCTCGCCGCTGCCGCCACAGGTGGAGCAGGTTGCCGGGCGGCTGCCCTTGGCGGCGCCGGTGCCCTCGCAGTGCTGGCAGCGCTCCAGGGTCTTGAGCTTGATCGACCGCTTCACGCCGGTGGCCACCTCGGGCAGCCTGAGACGCAGGCTTACCCGGATGTCCTGGCCGCGCCGCGCGTCGGGGCGGGGGCCCTGGCCGCCGCCGAAGAGAGATTCGAACCCCCCCATGCCGCCGAAGTCGCGCATGAAGATACTGAGGGCCTCGGCCAGATCCACGTGGTGGAATCCGCCCGCGCCCGCGCCGCCGAGCCCCGCCTTGCCGTAGCGGTCATAGACCGATCGCTGCTGCGGGTCTTTCAGGACCTCGTACGCCTCGGTCAGCGCCTTGAACTGCTCCTCGGCGCCCGGCTCGGGGTTCCGGTCGGGATGGAGCTCCATCGCCCGGCGGCGGTAGGCCTTCTTGATCTCGACCTCGGTCGCCGTGCGTTCGACTCCCAGGAGCTCGTAATAGTCGCTCATTCCAGCAATCCTTCCACCAGCCGGGTGGTATGATCTACCAGCCCGATGATCTTGTCGTAGGGCATCCGTGTCGGGCCCAGGACGCCGATGACGCCGCTGGTCCCGCCGACCCGGTAGGAGCTGGTCACCAGGGTGAAGTCGCTCAGCTTCGGGTCGAGGTTCTCGCCGCCAATGGTAATGGTAAGGCCGCCCTGGCGGTGGCTCTCCAGCGCCTGGCGCAGCAACTCGCGCCGCTCCGTCAGGGCCAGCAGCTCGCGCATCCGCTCGTTGGAGGCAAACTCGGGCTGTCCCGCCAGCTGGCTGGCGCTGCCCAGCACCAGTCCCTGGCGCGCGGTGAGATCGAAGATCCCGTCGCCCTCTTCGATGAAGATGTTGAGCAGGTCCGACGCGCCACCGGGCGCGGCATCGCGCAGCCGGTCGGCCAGAGTCTCGCGGATCTCGCGCAGCGTGAGGCCCGCCAGACGCTGGTTCAGCGTCTGCCCCACGCTGTAGACGACCTCGCGCGGGATGGTGGACGGGACCTGTACGAAAATGCTTCGCAGCACCCCGCTCCGGAGATTGAACACCAGCAGCAGCCGGTCGGACGCGACCTGGACCAGCTCCAGCCGTTCCAGCACGACCTGGTCCAGGGCCGGCGCCACCGCGACGCCCAGCTCCTCCGTGAGCACGCTCAGCACCTGCGCCGCCCGGTGCAGAATCTCGTCCACCTCGCCCCGCGGCGCGGGCAGCTCCGCTTCCAGTGCGTTCCGCTCCTGCTCGCTGGGTGGATGCAGCCGGATCATGTTATCGACGTAGAGCCGGTAGGCTCGGTCGGTCGGGATCCGGCCGGCGGAGGTGTGCGGGTGATAGAGATAGCCCTTCTCCTCCAGCTCGCTCATGGTCCCCCGGATGGTGGCGGGAGACACGCCCAGCCCGAACCGCTTGGCGATAGTCTGACTCCCCGCTGGTTCCGCGGTCTGGACATAGACCTGGATCACGGCTTCGAGCACCCGAAGCTCGCGGTCGCTCAGAGGATCATTGGAGGACATCATACAAATCTATTCATGGGCGCAAGTTAGGAGCCAGATCATGGCTCTCCGCCGAGGCGACCAGCGCATCCAACCGGAGCCATCCTGAGGGAGTGAGAACCAGCCGGTTCCGCTCCCGGCGGGCCCAGCCCGCTCCGATCCAGCGGCGAGCCACCTCGGGCGGGACCCGGCCGTCCGGCACACCGCGGTCCGTCCGCAGCCCCAGATACAGATCCTCCAGCTGCTGCTGCCAATCCGACAGCGTTTCCTCTCCGGCTACGACATCCTTCCCTGCCGCAATTGCCTGCTGGTACTCGGCCCAATTCCGGAGATTCCAGCGCCGCCGGCTGCCAAAGCCCGAGTGGGCCGAGGGCCCCAACCCGATAAACGGCCTCCGCCGCCAGTAGGCGGAATTGTGTGCCGAGCGAGATCCGTGCCTGGCGTAGTTGGAGACCTCGTAATGCGCGAAGCTGGCCATGGTCAGCCGCTGGTCGGCCTGGAGAAATTCCGTCGCATAGGCGTCCTCGTCCGCCGGGCGGCTGCTGCCGCGTTCCACCCAGCGGGCCAGCGGCGTCTGGGGCTCGACCGTCAGCCCGTACACCGACAGGTGCTCCGGGCCGAGCGCCACCGCCTGGTCCAGGTCGGCCGCCCAGTCGCGCGCGAGCTCCGGACCCAGCCCGAAGATGAGGTCGAGCGAAATATTCTCGAACCCCGCCTCCCGCAGCACCGCCATCCCGCGCGGGATGTCTGCCGCGGAGTGAGTCCGGTGCATCCAGGCGAGCACGGCGGGATCGAACGACTGCGTCCCGAGCGAGATCCGGTTGACCCCCAGCCGGCGCCACTCCGCGGCCCGGGGCTGGCTGATATCGTCGGGATTGGTCTCCAGCGTAATCTCGGCGCCGGTGACGAGGGGATGATCGCGCTGGAAACGCTCGAGCAGCCGTTCGAGGGAGCCGGCGGCCAGCAGGGAGGGCGTTCCCCCGCCGAAATAGACCGTCTCCAATCCCGGCGCCTCCCCCCACACCGGGTGCTCCTGCCAGCCCGCCCACTCCCGCTCGACCGCCGCAGCGTACTCCTCGGCGGGCACGCGCCGGCGCACCGCGATGGCGAAGTCGCAGTAGCTGCACCGCCGGGCGCAGAAGGGGACATGGATATAGAGATGCACCGGGGGAAGGGAAACGGGAAAGCGGAAAAGGGAAAGGGGAGCGGCGAACGGCTCAGTCGCCGGGCAGCGGCACCTGCTGCAGAACTTGTCCCTGCCGGTCGCGCACGTCCGTCACGCGGCCCCCCTGCACAACCCAGCCGCCGACTACGTGATGGCCACGGTCCCGATCCTCACGCATGGGCGCACGCATCCACCAGTTGCGTACCAGCCAGGCGCCATTGTCCAGCCGCATGAAATCGAGCCGACCGCCGGTCTTCTGCTGCGGCACCCAGCTATCCAGGCGGGTGTAGGACCACTCGAGATACCGGAGCTCGTCATTGGCGCGGGATAGCCAGAGCGTGCCCTGCACGTCCGGGTGGGAGGGCCGTCCGGCCGGCTCGAACGCGAGGCCGATCAGGCCGGGGGCATCGCGGTTCTGGACCAGGTAGAAGCAGTGCCGGTCGAGAAAGGAGGCCGAGAACAACAGTGCCGGATCGATGCCGTAGTAGATCGGCCCCATGCCCAGGCTGCCCGGCTGGACGTAGCCGGACCGGGCCAGGCTGTCCGGAGGCAGGCTGGCCACGGGCCATTGCTGCAGCTGGGGTCCGGGTTCGCTGTCCTCGCGAATGAGCAGCATATCGGGATCGAATCGCTGGTGCCGGAGCTCGGTGGCGAAGCGATAGGGGCCGTGCCGCATGGTCTCGACCGTGATGTCAATCGCTTTCCGGACCTCCTGCCAGACGGCCTCCATCACGGCATCGGCCTCGGGATGCAGACGGCAGCGGGAATCGGCGGCCACCACGATTTCCGAGAGGACCACCCGAGCACTGGGGAGCAGCACCGGCAGAGCGAGGACCTGCCGCGCAGCCAGAGCAAAGGCGGGAGTCTGATAGGGCCGGGAGCCGATGCGGAGCACCTGGAGCCGGTAACGGCCCGGCGCGCCGGCGGTGACGGCATAGCGTCCGGAGGTGTAGCTGACGGAGCGCCCCCGCTCCACCCCGGCCGAATCCAGCAGCAGCACCAGGGCGCCGGCGACCGGCGCGCTGTCGGCGGCCTGGCGCAGCAGGCCCTGCACGCTCTGCGCAGCGACCGGCGCGGCAATCAGCGAGAGCATCGCGCCGGCTGCCACCGTGCCCGCCGACAGGCACCGGCGCCTCACGGGAGGAGGTCCCCCGGCAACGAAACGGCGCCCGCAACCGGCACGACTCCGCTCAACGTCCCGACAGCGGCGGGATGGTCCGCAACAGGTGGCCCTCGCGATCCAGGACCTGTGTCACCCGTCCTCCCCAGACGGTCCATCCCGCCACCGCCGGCCGGCGCATGCCGGGACGGTCCTGCCGTCGCGGCGCCTGCATCCACCACTGCCGCACCAGCCAGGCGCCGTTGGCCAGCCGCATGAAATCGAGCCGGCCGCCCGTCTTCTCGCGCGGGATCCAGCGTTCCAGGTTCACGTAGGAAAACTCGAGATAGCGCAACTCGGCATCGTCCTTCGAGAGCCAGAGGGTGCCTTTCACATCGGGACGCGAGATGCCCCTGACCGGCTCGAACGCCAGCCCGATGAGACTGTCGTTGCGTTTCTCGCGGACCAGGTGAAAACAGTGGCGATCGAGGAAGGAGGTGGAGAAGAGAAGCCCGGGGTCGATTCCGTAGTAGATCATATCCACGTCGCCCCGCCGCACATAGCCGTGCTCCGCCAGGCTGTCGGGCGACCAGCTCACCACCGGCCACTGCTCCAGCCGCGGCCCCGGAACGCTGTCCCCGCGGATGAGCCGCATATCCGGATCGAAATACAGGCGCCGGATGCTGGTGGTGAATCGATAGGGCCCGTGCCGCATGGTCTCCACCGTAATGGCCAGCGCCTTCCGCACCTCCCGCCACACCTCGCCGGTTGTGGTCTCCGAGTCGGGGTAGAGCCGGCAGTCGGAGTGCGAGGCCACGACGATCTCCGTGAGCACCACCGGCGAGCGCGGCAAAGTGACCGGATAGGCCAGCACCTGCCCCGCAGCCAGGGCGAAGGAGGGCGATTCGAAAGGAAGCGATCCGATCCGCAGCACCCGGAGATGGTAGCTGCCGGCGGCTGCAGCGCTCAGGGAGTAGCCGCCGGAGCCATAGCTCACCGTCCGGGCCTGTTCCACCCCGGTGGAGTCGAGCAGGAGGACGAGGGCCCCCGGCGCCGGCGCGCTGTCCGCCACAGTACGGAGAATACCCTGGACGGTCTGCGCGGCGAGCGGGCCGGCGAGCAGTAACAGCCCCAGGAGGCCGATGCCGGCCCACCTGACCGGGCGGCGTTTACTCACCGAGCCCGCCGAGTACGCAGAGAACGACTTTGTGGAGGCGCATTCAGCCGACGAAACATGGTCACACCATTGCCGGCAGCAGACAATTCCGCCAGTGATCCTTCTCGGCGTAGCTCTGCGTACTCGGCGGTGAGTCAACCATGGAGGCGCCAGGGCTGTGGACGTACCGGTGCTCAGGAACGCCGGAAGCGCCAGCCCGGCTCCTGCACCGCCAAGCCTTCCAGTTCCAGTTGGCTCAGCGCGGCCAGGGTCTCGGCCATGGGGCGGGCGGCGTGGCGAACGAGGTCATCGATGTGCCGGGCCTCGCCACCCAACTGAGCATATAGCTTCAGCAGCGACTCGGGAAGATCGGCGCGCGGACGGCGCTCCTCCACCGGCCGCCCCGGCGGAGGAGCGGCCAGGCCCGGATAGTGACCCGCGAGATCGGCCGGCTCCAGCCAGGGGCCGGCGCCATCCCGGAGGAGACGGTTGGCACCGGCGCTGGTCCGGCTGGTGACGGGCCCCGGTACCGCCATGACCTCCCTTCCCTGCTCCAGCGCGCAATCGGCGGTGATGAGCGCTCCGCTGCCGGCGGCCGCTTCCACCACCACCGTGACCCTCGCAAGGGCGCTGATCAGCCGGTTGCGCCGGGGAAAACTGTGAGCCTGCGGCCGCTCGCCCGGTGGAAACTCGGTGAGGAGCAGGCCGCACTCGGCTACCCGCTCGTACAAGCGGCGATTGGCGGCCGGGTAGATCACGCCCAGGCCGTTCCCCAGGACACCAATGGTGCCGCCGCCCGCGTCGAGCGTGGCGAGATGAGCCACCGCATCCAGACCCCGGGCCATCCCGCTTACCACCACCAGGCCCTGGCGCGCCGCCGAGCCGGCCACGAGCCGGGCCGCCTCGGCGCCGTAGTGGGTGTGATCGCGGCTGCCGACTACCGCGACCGCCTCCTGGTGCAGCAGTGCGGGATTCCCTTGAACGAACACCAGGGCTGGTGGGTCGGGGATCTCGCGCAACGCCCGAGGAAAGCTCTCGTCCTGCGGCAGCAGGCAGATGGCCCCAAGGGCCGCCGCCTGGTCCAGCAGCGCCTGCCCCACGGCGGGATCGGCCGCCTTGATGGTGGTGACGGCGGCGCTGGAGAACCCCGGCAAGGCACGTAAAAGCGCGGAAGGCGCCGCGAGGGCGCCTTCGGCACTTCCACAGGCGTCGAGCAGGAGGGCGAGTCGTCCCCGGCCGATGCCCGGCGTCAGAGCGAGCGTCACATAGGCGGCGCGGTCACGCGTCACGACGACTCCCCTGGAGCAGGGAGGTCCTCTTCCAATTGGGCATCTGGCATTTCCTGCGTCCGCGCCTCGCGGACGATGCCCCAGAGCAAGTCTTTCAGTTCGTCCAGTCCGCTGCCCGACACGCTGGAAATGGCAGTGACGGCCGCCGCGCCCGGGGCCTCCAGCGGCGGCAGGCCGGCGTCGGCCTGGAGCAGATCACGTTTCGTGAGCACCACAACCCAGGGCTTGGTGGCCAGTTCGGGACTGTAGCTCGCCACCTCATGCCGCAGGCGGTCGAGGGCGCGCTGGGCGTCCTCGCTGTCGAGCCCCACCAGAAAGGCAAGGACCCGGGTGCGCTCGACGTGCTGGAGGAACTGGAGGCCGAGCCCCCGGCCCTGGTGCGCGCCCTCGATGATGCCGGGGATATCGGCGATGACAAAGGAGCGATGATCGGCCAGCTGCACCACGCCGAGGTTCGGCTCCAGGGTAGTGAATGGATAATCGGCGATCCTGGGCCGGGCGGCGGACACCACCGAGAGCAGTGTGCTCTTTCCGGCGTTGGGCTCGCCCACCAGGCCCACATCGGCGATGAGCTTGAGCACCAGCTCCAGCTCGCGCTCCTGCCCCTCTTCTCCCGGCTCCCACTCCCGCGGCGCCTGGTGGGTGGCGGTGGCGAAGCGGGCGTTGCCGCGGCCGCCCCGGCCACCCCGGGCGACCAGCAGGGTCTCTCCCGCACGCAGGATTTCGCCCAGGTCTTCACCGGTCTGGAGGTCGCGGAGTACCGTGCCGGGCGGCACCGGCAGGTAGAGATCGTCGGCCGAGGCGCCGGTCTTGGTTTTCCCCTTGCCGTGCTCCCCCCGCTCCGCCTTCCAGGCGGTGCGGTAGCGGTAGTCGAGCAGCGTGCTCAGATTGGCGTCGCCCCGAACGTAAATACTGCCACCCCGCCCCCCGTCCCCACCGTCGGGGCCGCCCTTGGGCTTGTACTTGAAGCGGGCAAAAGAACAGGCACCGCTGCCGCCGGTTCCGGCAGTGACGTGAATGACGGCGCGGTCGATAAGCATGAGAGGGGTCGGGAGTGAAGGAAGGAATCAGGAATCAGGAAAGATCAGGAATCAGGAATCAGGAATCAGGGACCAGGGACCGGGGGCCGGGGGCCGGGGGCCGGGCACTGGCATTGGGAGGAAGCCAGCGCTTCGGGCCCCTTCGCTGCGCTCAGGGTGACACTGCTCTCCTTTTGCCGTCCTGCCGTCCTGCGACCGAGCGGCCTCCCCAATAGAAAGCCGCGAGGAAGTCCTTCAGGGCCGTCCTGTCCTCAGTCCTCAGTCCATTTCTCTTTCAACTTTCTTCACCCCAGCCTTCCTTGACCGTGTGCCACAGTTCCTTCACCCGTTTCCATTGATCCAGCGACAGCATCGGGTTCACCACCGAGAGCACGGCGTCGATCTGGGCGAAGCTGGCGCCGGCATTGAGCGAGCCCCGCAGGTGCGAATGCAGCTGCCGCGGCGCTTCGAGCACCGCCGTCTGAGCCACGGTACACAGCTCGCGGCGCAGCAGGTCCAGGCCAGGACGTGACAGCGTTCGCCCATAGCCGCCGGTGATCATCCAGCTGTCCAGCGCCGGATGCAGCGCCTGCACGCTGGCCCGCAGCCGGCGGTAGTTCTCACCGTAGACGGCGGCGCAGGTGGCCTCTCCCCGGCGGGTCCACTCCTCCACCTGGCCGTAGTCCGCATCGGGATCGGCCTCGGGGGCCGGCACCCCGGTGAGGCTGCGCCACAGCGTGAACGCGACCAGCGCCCGGGGGTAGCCGGCCATCAGCACGGTCTGCAGCAACAGCTCCTCCACCCAGGGGGTCGGCACCTGGTTCTCCCGGGCCTCCTCGATCCGGTCGCGGATATCGAGCTCGTAGCCCAGCGCCACTGCGGGAGCCAGCCGCACGAGCGCCAGGGTTGGCCGGTCCAGCTGGTCCTGCTTCGGCATCAGTCTCGCACCTCCACGAGGAAAACCGGGGACCGAACGAACGCCGCGCTGGTCAAATAAACACGGGGGCGCCGGCAGGGCGCAGAACGCCCACAACCACCCCGCGGGTATTGAGCAGCGGTTGGTCCAGCAGATCCAGCAGCGGATCGAAGACCCCGGCGGGTACCTCGCCCGCGAGTCCGCGCTCGCGCAGGCGCTGTAACAGACTCAGGAGGGCAGGGACCGCGCTGCGGCTGTCGCCGTCCTCGATCTTGAGGGCGATGCCCAGCCCCGCCTGCGGCAACGCGGCACAGTAGACACCCTCGGCGCCGATCTTGGCCACCAGGCGCCCGCCCCATGCTTCCATCATCCGGGTGCAGGGCTGTCCGGTGCCGGCCACCAGCAATGGGTGACCCATCATGGCCTGCCGCAGGCGGGTCGCGCCGGGTTCGGGCGACGACCCGAACCGGGCGTAGGCCAGCGCCATAGCCGCGACAGGCAGCGCATAGCAGACGGTGTTGCAGCCGTCCACCGCGAGGGCGATCTCCGGCCGGGAGAGCCCGGTCCAGCGGGTCAGCTCCTCCAGGATCCGCTCCTGCACCGGGTGGCCCGCCTGGTTATAACCCTCGATGGGCCACCCGTGGAACCGGGCCAGCGCCAGCATCCCCGAGTGCTTACCGGAACAGTTGCTCCAGAGCGGGGTGGGATTCAGGTGCTCGCGCAGCACCTGCTCGGTGCGGCCGGGAGAGAGGGGATGCGGGCCGCAGGCCAGGGCGTCTTCCCGCAAGCCCAGCTTGCGGAGAATGCCGGCGGCCGTTTCCAGGTGGATGGGTTCGCTGGAGTGAGACGCACAGCAGAGCGCCAGCTCCGCCTCGCTCAGCGCGAAATGATCGGCGGCGCCGTCCAACACCAGCGGCATGGCCTGAAAGGGCTTGGCGGCGGAGCGCCAGAAGGTCACCAGATCGGGATCACCGGAGCGAGCCAGGAGCCTTCCGCCGGCGTCCACCACCGCGGCATGCACGGTATGAACCGATTCGACCAGCTCCCCTCGGCAGACTTCAATACGCAGGTCGGACATGGGGGAAAGGTACAGAGGCGCTCCCGCTTTGCCAGCGGCTGCTTGTGGCGGAGGCCGCCGGGCTCCACATTTCGGCCCGACCCCACCATCGAGGCATCGGCTGTCCCTGCCCTCGCTGCGGCGCTACGCCCTGGTTTCCATCCTCGCGGCCCTGATCACCATCGGGCTCAAGGGCGGGGCGTATTTCCTCACCGGCTCGGTCGGCATTCTCTCCGACGCACTGGAGAGCCTGGTGAACCTCCTGGCGGCGGTGATCGCGCTGATCGCCCTGACGGTGGCGGCCCGGCCGGCCGACGAAGACCACGCCTACGGCCACAACAAGGCGGAGTACTTCGCCAGCGGATTCGAGGGGGCGCTGATCCTGGTGGCAGCGGGGAGCATCGCCTTCACCTCGGTCCAGCGCCTCCTGGCGCCGCGCCCCATCGACGCCCCGGTGCTGGGCCTCGCCGTCTCGGGCATCGCGTCGCTGGTGAATCTGGTGGTGGCCCAGGTGCTGGCGCGCGCCGGCCGGCGCTTCGAGTCCATCACCCTCGAGTCCGACGCCCGCCACCTGATGACCGACGTCTGGACCTCGGTCGGGGTGATCGGCGGCGTGGGCCTCGCGGCGGCCACCGGGTGGAACGCGCTCGATCCCATCGTCGCGCTCATCGTCGCCGCCAACATCGTGCGCACCGGCATCGACCTCCTCCGCCGCTCGGCACTCGGGCTGCTGGATACCGCGCTGCCCGAGCCGGTGGTCAACCAGATCCTGGAGGTCCTGGCGCCCCATCGGGAGGCAGGGGTCCAGTTCCACGCGCTGCGCACCCGCCGGGCCGGCCGCTGGCGCTTCGTTTCCTTTCATGTGCTGGTTCCCGGCGACTGGTCGGTCCAGCGGGGCCACGACCTGCTGGAGCAGATCGAGGCCGAGATCCGCGAACGGGTGTCGTTCTGCACCATCTTCACCCATCTCGAACCGATCGAAGATCCGGTCTCGTGGGATGATCAGCGGCTGGAACGGGAGCGGAAAGGAATCAGGAATCAGGAATGAGGAATGAGCAATGAGGAATGAGGCAGGACGGCAGGACGGCAGGACGGCAGGACGGCAGGACGGCAGGACGGCAGGACGGCAGGACGGCAGGACGGCAGGACGGCAGGACGGCAGGACGGCAGGACGGCAGGACGGCAGGACGGCAGGACGGCAGGACGGCAGGACGGCAGGACGGCAGGAAAATCGCTGTCATTGCGAGGCGGCGCCAGCCGCCGAAGCAATCTCCTGAGGAGCATACCGAAGGCCTCTTCGACCTTCGACCTTCGACCTTCGACCCTGACCTTTGACCTTCGACCTCTGACCGGTTAGCGAATGCTGCGATCTCTGCGTGCCGGCCTCACCGCGCTGGCGCTTCTTGCGGTTGCGACCCGCGCCCAGGCCCAGGCCTCTCCCTATGTGCCGCTGGACGACCCGCGACTCCCGCTGGTGGAGCATCTGATTCTGCGGGGGGCGATCACCGATCCCTCACCCATGATTCGTCCCTTCCGGCAGAAGGATCTGCTGCGGGTACTGGCGGACCCGCGGCCGTCGGCCTCGGCGTCGGACCGGGTGCTGGCTACCCAGTTGCGTGCCTGGTACGCCGAGAAGATGGGAAATCGCTGGCGGGTGGCGCCGCGGGTGGGCGACGAGGCCTACACCCATGCCCGGCGCGACCTGCTGCATCCGGCGGGGCCGAGCGGCGTGCGGCCCTATGCCGAATTAGGATTGGGCGCGGTGGTCGGCAATATCGTCCTCATGACCCGGCCGGTGCTGCAGCCGCGGCTGGTGGTGGATCCCGACTGGCCGGGCCGCAAGGACATCCAGGTATCCGGGCGGCAGGCGGAGTCGTACATCAGCGCCCAGTTCCGCTGGATCAACCTGTTCTATGGACAGATGGACCGGAACTGGGGTCCGGTGGGGTTGCCGGGAATCCCCCTCAGCAACTACAGCTATGGCCGCCCGGCCATCGGCGTGGAAGTGACCACGCGCGCGATCCGGTTCAGCACCCTGGCCTCGCAGTTGCGCGACGAAACCGACAGCACCGGCGCCCTGTACCATCGCTATTTCTTCGCGCACCGCCTGGGCCTGCGGTTCAGCCCCCGCTTCTCCCTGGCCGCCTGGGAAACGGTCGTCTTCGCGGGCAAGGACCGATCGGCCGAATTGCGGCTGCTGAACCCGTTGAGCCTGAGCTTTCTGGAGAACGCCTACGGCCTGGGCCAGGAGAGCAACAGCATGCTGGGGCTCGACCTTCAATGGGCGGCCTTCGGCAGCACCCGGCTCTCGGCCCAGCTCGCCTTGGACGATTTCACCTACAAAGGACGGAATAGCGCGACGCGAAACCCGGATCGGTACGCCTTCACGCTCATGGCCTCGGGCCCGCTGGGAAGCGCCCTGGCATGGCGGGCGTGGTACTCCCAGGCGTCGAGCCTGGCGTTCCGGACGTTTGATCCCCAGCACCAGGACTTCACCGATGCCGGCGTAGGCATCGGCCGCAATTTCGCCGACAACGACGAGCTGCGCCTGCAGCTCAGCGTACCGCTCAAACACCGCCTGCTGCTGCTGCCGGATCTGACCCTCCTGCGGCAGGGCCATGGCATGATCGATGCGCCCTATCCGCCGGCCCGGAGCACGGCGCTGGGCAGCACCCCCGAGGTGTTCATCGGCACGGTAGAGCGGACCTGGCGCGCGGGACTGGGGCTGCAGGGGGCGGTGGGGCCGGTGGAGCTCTCGGCCGATGGCGGCTATCATCACATCGTCAACGCCGACCATGTGGCCGGCCGCACGCGCGACCGGCTGGAAGCCCGCCTGCTCGTGACCGTCGGCTTTACCAGCGAGGGAGCCCTGCCGTGAGACAGACGCCGTATCCGCCGCTCTCCCGCGACCGGCTGCTGCACGTGATCGCCAAACTCCGCGCCTGCCGGGTGGTGGTAGTGGGCGACATCATTCTCGACCGCTATTTCGTGGGCGATACGGAACGGCTCTCCCCCGAGGCGCCGGTGCCGGTGGTCACCATCAGCGAGCGGCGCACCGCCCTGGGCGGCGCCGCCAACGTCGCCGCCAATGTTGCCGCCACCGGCGCGCGCTGCCAGCTCATCGGCACGGTGGGCGACGACCAGAACGGCCTCAGTATCCGGCAGGACCTGGCGGCGGCGCAGCTGGACGACCGGGGCATCATGACCGTGGCCGGGCGGCCCACCACCAGCAAGACCCGGGTCATGGCGCGGGGCCAGCAGGTAGTACGGATCGACGAGGAAGTCGACCTGCTCCTGGAGGGGAACGACCTGGAGCGCCTCACCGGCATGGTCATGGAAGCCATCCAGGACGCCGACGTGCTGCTGCTGGAGGACTACAACAAGGGAGTGCTGGCCCCGCCGCTCATCAAGGCGGCCATGACCGCCGCGCTGCGCCGCGGCGTGCCGGTGGTGGTGGATCCCAAGTTCCGGCAATTCTTCGAGTACGCCGGCGCCACCGTCTTCAAGCCCAACCGGCGGGAACTGGAATCGGCGCTGGGCGCCCGGGTGGACCTGCAGCATCGCGACGCGCTGCCCCAGGCGCTGACCAGTCTCAACGTGGACAACCTGCTGGTGACGCTGGGGGCCCAGGGCATGGTCCTGGTCACCAAGGACCGCGCGGTGTCGCACATCCCGAGCCTGGCCCGGGAGGTCTTCGACGTCTCCGGCGCGGGGGATACCGTCACCGCCTGGCTGGGGACGGCGCTGGCCGCGGGCTCCTCGGTGCTGGAAGGCGCCGTCCTGGCCAACTACGCCGCGGGGGTGGAGGTGAGCAAGGCCGGCGTCGCCACCGTATTTCCCGACGAGGTCCTGGCGATGCACGAGGAGCGGTACGATCAGATCGGGAAGCTCAGGCGGGGGGGATTGATCTAGGGGGTGGTCGAGGGGGTCAAGAGAGTCGAGGCGGTCGAGGTCAGCTGCGCTCAGCCGTCTCGACCCTCTTGACCCCCTCGACCTGCTTGTCTAGACTCCCCAGCCCAAATCAAGGCTCCCCCAGGGCGATTAGCTCAGCTGGTTAGAGCGCGCGCCTCACATGCGCGAGGTCGGGGGTTCAAGTCCCTCATCGCCCATCGCCTACGTTCCTGCGCCTCTTCGACCACCCGGTCGGAGAGGTGTTTCGCTTTCAGGGCCGTTCAGCAGGTACATCACCCCGGATCGGCGCGCACAGCGGCCTCACCCACGCGAAGCTGAACTGATAAGCTGAGGGCCCGCGAAGGCCTCGCGGCACCTCGAAAACTGATCTTCGCTCCCAGCTCAGGGCCGCTGACCTTCCCTTTACGCCTTCTTGATGTGGCAGCCGGTGTCTCTGACATCCCCCTGATCCCGGGGCCGCCACTATTCCCCCATGACCGATCTGCAGCTCCTCCTCCTTGCTGCCGGCCTGTATTTCGGCACCGCCAGCTTGATCCGTCTCTGCGAGCGCCTGTGACCGCCGCTGACTGGATCAGCGGGCTCATCGCGCTGGGCCTGCTGGTCTATCTCCTCCTGGCGCTGTTGAAGCCAGAGTCCTTCGAATGACCGGCCGCGACTGGCTTCAGCTGGCCGGCTACGTCGGCCTGGTGCTGCTGCTGGCCTGGCCGCTGGGCCACTACATGGCCCGCGTATATCAGGGCGACGGCTTCTGGGCCACCCGCCTCCTGGGCTGGCTGGAGCGCGCACTGTTGCGGATGCTGGGCATCGCTCCGGACGCAGAGATGGCGTGGACAGGCTACGCCGCCGCGGTCCTGGTGTTC
This sequence comes from uncultured Gemmatimonadales bacterium, assembly GCA_963779755.1. Classification (GTDB taxonomy): domain Bacteria; phylum Gemmatimonadota; class Gemmatimonadetes; order Gemmatimonadales; family GWC2-71-9; genus CAVZZO01. Next base: position 2,014,969 of record CAVZZO010000001.1, on the reverse strand, counting down.
AGCGCCGTCGGATTCGCCGGCCTCTACCTGCTGCAACGGGGGCAGCAATTCCTGCCGCTCAATCCCGCGCACCTGGGCGGCGTCGCCCCCACCATCGCCTTCAATACCGCGATCAGCTTCGTCACCAACACCAACTGGCAGGCGTACAGCGGCGAGACCACGCTGAGTTATCTCACCCAAATGGCCGGCCTCACGGTGCAGAACTTCGTGTCCGCCGCCACCGGCATGGCGGTGCTGGTAGCGCTCATCCGCGGGTTCACCCGGCGCAACGCCGCAACCATCGGCAACTTCTGGGTGGACCTGGTGCGCGGCACCGTGTACATCCTGCTCCCGCTCTCCACCATGCTGGCCCTGGCCCTCGTCTCCCAGGGAGTGGTGCAGACCTTCCGGGGCCCGGCCACGGCCGAGCTGGTTGAACCGCAGCGGGCGGGCGACAGCACGGTGACTCACCAGGTGATCGCCCGCGCGCCGGCGGCATCTCAGGTCGCCATCAAGCAACTGGGCACCAACGGCGGCGGTGTCTTCGGCGTGAACTCGGCGCATCCGTTCGAGAACCCCACGCCGCTCTCCAACCTGCTGGAGATGCTCGCGATTCTGCTCATTCCCGCTGCCCTCTGCCATACCTACGGCCGGATGGTGGGAGATACGCGCCAGGGCTGGGCCATCCTCGCGGCGATGACCATCGTCTTCGTCCCTCTGGCCGCCGGCACCATCGCCGCCGAGCAGCACGGTACCGCAATGGAATCGGCCGCCGGCGCCGATCTGCGGGCGACCGACCTCCAAGCCGGCGGCAACATGGAAGGCAAGGAGGTCCGCTTCGGCATCGCCAACTCCGCGCTCTGGGCCACCGCCACCACCGCGGCATCCAACGGATCGGTGAATGCGATGCACGACTCCTTTACCCCGCTGGGCGGCCTGGCGCCGCTCTGGCTGATGCAACTGGGGGAGGTGATCTTCGGCGGCGTCGGCTCGGGCCTGTACGGGATGCTGATCTTCGGCATCCTGGCGGTGTTCATCGCCGGGCTCATGGTGGGCCGCACACCCGAGTTCCTGGGAAAGAAGATCGAGGCCTACGAAGTGAAGATGGCCATGCTGGTGGTGCTGATCCCCGCCATCTGTGTGCTGCTGGGCACCGCCGCGGCCGTGTCGCTGCCGGCCGGCCGCGGGGGGGCGTTCAACGCCGGCCCGCACGGGTTCAGCGAAATCCTCTATGCCTTCTCCTCGGCCGGCAACAACAACGGCAGCGCCTTCGCCGGCCTCAACGCCGGTCTCCCGTTCTACGCCGTGGCGCTGGCCATCGCCATGGTCCTGGCGCGGTTCTGGCTCATGGTGCCGGTCCTCGCCATCGCCGGCTCGCTCGCCCGGAAGAAGCGCGTGCCTGAAGGCGCGGGAACCTTGTCCACCGCCAGCCCGCTGTTCGTCGGTCTCCTGCTCGGCACGGTGATCCTGATCGGGGCGCTCACCTTCCTGCCCGCTCTCGCACTGGGGCCCATCGTGGAGCACCTGCTGCTCCGGGGACCATGAGCCTGCGTGCCGCTCCGAATGGTCCGACCTTCGAGGCGGGAATGACCCGCCGGGCCGCCCGTCAGGCCGTCCGCAAGCTCGACCCGCGCCACCTCGCCCGGAATCCGGTGATGTTCGTGGTGGAAACGGGCGCCGCGTTCACCACCGCACTCTTCGTCGTCGCCCTGTTCACCCATGGGAGCGGGACGGGCTTCACCGGCGCCGTGGCCTTCTGGCTCTGGGTGACGGTCCTCTTCGCCACCTTCGCCGAGGCGCTTGCGGAAGGGCGCGGCAAGGCGCAGGCCGATGCGTTGCGCCGCTCGCGCGAGGACGTGCGCGCCCGCAGGCTGGCCAGGCCGGACGACCACTTGACCTTTACACCGGTCCTCGGGACCGAGCTGCGCCGGGGCGACTTCGTGCTCATCACCGCCGGCGAGCAGATCCCGGCCGACGGCGATGTGGTGGAAGGCATTGCTTCGGTGGACGAGAGCGCGGTCACGGGGGAGAGCGCTCCCGTCATCCGGGAGAGCGGCGGAGACCGCAGCGCCGTCACCGGCGGCACCCGGGTGCTGAGCGACTGGATGGTGGTACGGATCACCTCCAACCCGGGTGAGTCGTTTCTCGACCGTATCATCGGGCTCATCGAAGCCGCCAGCCGGAAGAAGACACCCAACGAGATCGCGCTGGACATCCTGCTGGCCGGCCTCAGCATCATCTTTCTTCTGGTGACGGCCACCCTGCTCCCCTATTCCGTCTCCGGCGTGCGCGTGGCCGGCCACGGGACGCCGGTCTCGCTGCCGGTGCTGGTCGCATTGCTGGTCTGTCTCATTCCGACCACTATCGGCGGATTGCTCTCGGCGATCGGGATCGCCGGAATGGACCGGATGATCCGGAAGAACGTCATTGCCATGTCGGGCCGGGCCATCGAGGCGGCGGGAGACGTGGACGTGCTCCTGCTGGACAAGACCGGTACGATCACGCTGGGCAACCGGCAGGCCTCGGCGTTTGTTCCCGCGCCCGGAGTCGACGCCGCATCGCTGGCCGATGCGGCGCAGCTCGCATCTCTCACCGACGAGACGCCTGAGGGCCGCAGCATCGTGATCCTGGCCAAACAGCAGCACGGCATCCGCGAACGGGATATCACCGCGCTCCACGCCCGGTTCATTCCGTTCACCGCACAGACCCGGATGAGCGGTGTGGACCTGGACGGCCGGCGGATACGCAAAGGCGCCCCCGATGCAATCCGTGCCTTTGTGCGTGCGGAGGGCGGCACGGTGCCGGCATCAGTGGAATCCGCGGTGGAGCAGATCGCCCGGGGCGGCGGCACACCCCTCCTGGTGGCCGACGGCGGGCGGGCGCTCGGCGTGATCCACCTGAAGGACATCGTCAAGGGGGGCATCCGCGAGCGCTTTGCCGAGCTGCGTGCCATGGGGATCAAGACGGTGATGATCACGGGCGACAACCCGCTCACCGCCGCCGCGATTGCCGCGGAGGCGGGAGTGGACGACTTCCTGGCGGAGGCGACCCCGGAAGCCAAGTTGGCCATGATCCGGGAATACCAGGCGGGCGGCCGGCTGGTCGCCATGACAGGGGACGGGACCAACGATGCGCCGGCGCTGGCCCAGGCCGACGTTGCCGTCGCCATGAACTCCGGCACGCAGGCGGCCAAGGAGGCGGGGAACATGGTGGACCTCGACTCCAACCCGACCAAGCTCATCGAAATCGTGGAGACCGGGAAACAGATGCTGATGACCCGCGGCGCCCTCACCACCTTCAGCATCTCCAACGACGTGGCCAAGTATTTCGCCATCATCCCCGCGGCCTTCGCCACCGTCTATCCCGCCCTCGGCGCGCTCAACGTCATGCACCTGGCGACGCCGGCCAGCGCCATTCTCTCGGCGGTGATCTTCAACGCGCTGGTGATCGTCGCGCTCATTCCGCTGGCCCTGACGGGCGTTCGTTACCGGCCGGTCGGGGCGGCGTCCCTGTTACGGCGGAATCTGCTGGTCTACGGCCTGGGAGGCCTGGTCGTTCCTTTCGCCGGTATCAAGTTGATCGACCTCCTGCTGGTCGCCCTGGGCCTCACCTGATGTTTCGTGCGCAGCTCCGCCCCGCCCTGCTGGCCTTTCTGGTCCTGACGCTCCTCACCGGCGGCGTTTATCCCGCCCTCATCAGCCTGGTAGGGGGAGTAGTCTTCCCGGTGCAGGCTTCGGGCGATCTGATTACCCGGGACGGCAGGGTGCTCGGCTCCCGGCTCATCGGGCAGGCGTTCAGCCAGCCGGGGCACTTCTGGAGCCGTCCTTCGGCCACGCCTGGCTTTGCCTATAATGCGGCCGCGTCCAGCGGCTCCAACCTGGGCCCCTCCAGTCCGGTCTTGCGGAACCGGATGCAGCAGGACGCCGCCGCCCTCCGACGGGGAGACGGCGCGACCGGCGATGCCATTCCGGTGGACCTGCTTACGGCATCCGCCAGCGGGTTGGATCCCGACATCACTCCAGCCGCCGCCGATTATCAGGTTCCGCGCATCGTCCGGGCTACCGGACTCGCCGCGGACACGCTGCGGGCACTGATCGGCCGTCACATCACCGGGCGGCAATTCGGTATTCTGGGGGAGCCGAGGGTGAATGTGCTGAGCTTGAATCTGGGGCTGGACAGCCTGCGCCGAAATGCCCGGAAGGGGCGGTCCCTCACCGCCGGCCCCCGAATCCCCTAGCTTTGTTCCATGGACCGGCGCGGAAATCCCGACCTGCTGCTGGCCGAAGTCCAGGCGCAGGAGACCCGGGCCGCCCAGGGGCGGCTGAAGATCTTCCTGGGGGCCTGTCCCGGCGTGGGCAAGACGTACACCATGCTGGAGGCCGCTCGCGCCAGGCGGGCCGACGGCGTGGACGTTCTGGTCGGCCTGGCCGAGACCCACGGCCGGGAAGAAACCGCGCGTTTGCTCGCCGGTCTGGACATCCTTCCCCGTCACGCGCTCTCCTACCGCGGCACGACGCTGCTCGAGTTCGACCTCGATGCCGCCCTGGCCCGCCGGCCCGCTCTGCTGCTGGTGGACGAGCTGGCCCATAGCAACGCCCCGGGCTCGCGCCACACCAAGCGCTGGGGTGACATCGAAGAGCTCCTGGGCGCCGGAATCGACGTTTACACCACGATGAACGTTCAGCATCTGGAGAGCCTGAACGACGTGGTCGCCCAGATCACCGGCGTCACCGTGCGGGAGACCGTGCCGGACGCCGTGCTGGAACGGGCCGACGAGATCGAGCTGGTGGACGTGTCGCCCGATGTCCTGCTGCAACGTCTGCGTGAAGGCAAGGTCTATTTGCCGGAGCAGGCGGCCCGGGCGGTAGATCGCTTCTTCCGGCGGGGCAATCTCATTGCCTTGCGCGAGCTGGCGCTCCGGCGTACCGCCGAGCGGGTAGATGCGCAGATGCGCGGCTACATGCGACTGGAGGGAATCCGCGAGGTCTGGCCCACTACCGAGCGACTCCTGGTCTGCGTCGGGCCCGCCCCGGTGGCCGCCAGGGTTCTGCGCGCGGCCCACAGCATGGCCGCCAGCCTGCACGCGCCCTGGGTGGCGCTCTACGTCGAATCGCCCGCGCACGAGCGGCTGTCCCCGGCCGACCGGGAAATGGTCGCCCAGCACCTCCGTCTGGCAGAGTCGCTCGGCGCGGAAGCGGCCACGGTCCAGGGCGAACGCATCGCCGATGAGGTGCTGTCCTACGCACGGCAGCACAACATTACCAAGATCGTCGTGGGCAAACCGGCGCGCCCCACCCTCTGGACGCGGTTGCGGGGTGGGCTGCTGACGGCCCTGGTACGGCAGAGCGGCACCATCGACGTGTACGTGGTGACCGGCGAGGGATCCCCGGCCCTGCCGAGCCGGCTCGTCCCGGCACGGCAGGCGACACCGCTCCGGGAATACGTGCGGGCCGCCGGGATCGTGGCGCTCACGACCATTCTCCTCCTGCCGCTGCGAACGCATCTCAAGATCATCGACGTCGCGATGCTCTTCCTGCTGGAAGTCGTGATCGTCGGCACCAGGTTCTCCCAGCCCGCCGCGGTCCTCGCCTCGGTCCTGACCATCGCGGCGTTCGATTTCCTCTTCGTCCGGCCCTACGGGACCCTGGATGTCTCCGACAGCCAGTATTTCCTCAGTTTTCTGATGATGCTGGTCGTGGCGCTGGTGATGAGCCGGCTCACCGCCCGCATCCGCCGACAGGCCGAGACGGCCCGGGAACGCGAGCGCCGGACGGCGACGCTCTATGCCATGAGCCGCGAGTTGGCCGCCACCGCGGATGAAAAGGCCCTGGCCGGAATCGCCAGCCGCCACATGGAGGAAACGCTCGACAGCACGGTCGCCATTGTCCTGCCGGGCCCCGGCGGCGATCTCATCTGGCCCGGCGAGGGGCCGCTGGCGAGCTGGAAGGAACGCAGCGTGGCCCGCTGGGCCTATGAGCACCGGCTGCCCGCCGGCGCCAGCACCGATACGCTTCCCGCGGCGTCGGGCCTCTATCTGCCGCTCACCGTGTCCGGCCGGGCCGTCGGCATCGCGGGTGTCTGGGCCGCGGATCCGTCCCGCCTTCGCGATCCGGTCCAGCGGCGCCTGCTGGAGACCTTCGCCGGCCAGGCGGCGATTGCGCTGGAGCGGGCCCGGCTGGCGGAGCGCAACCGCAACGCCCAGATGGAAATCGAAGCCGAGCGTCTCCGCAGCTCATTGCTCAGCTCGCTCTCCCATGACCTGCGGACGCCGCTCGGAAGCATCGAAGGCGCGGCCAGCAGCCTGTTGCAGGATCCGGCCGTCACCGGCGTGCCGGCCCGCCGGGAGCTGGCCGAGACCATTCTGCAGGAATCGCAGCGCATGACACGCCTGGTGGGTAACCTGCTGAACATGATGCGGCTCGAGACCGGCACGCTGGGAGTGCACAAGGAATGGCTGCCGCTGGAGGAGGTCATCGGGGTCGCGCTGCTGCGGCTGGGCGACCAGCTGCAGCAGCATCCGGTCGAGGTCCACCTGCCCGACATGCTCCTGGTACCGGTCGACGGCCTGCTGATGGAGCAGGTCTTTATCAATCTGCTGGAGAATGCCGCCCGCTACACCCCCGAGGGTACCCCCATCGAAATCACCGCCCGCAAGGAAGGCGGGGACATCGTGGTGAGCGTGGCCGACCGCGGACCGGGGATTCCGCCGGACGAAGAAGAGACAGTGTTCGACAAGTTCCATCGGGCCTCGACTCCCGGGGCCGCGGCCGGCACCGGACTCGGCCTCACCATCTGTCGCGGTATCCTCCGGGCGCATGGTGGGCGGATCTGGGCGGAGCCGCGCCCGGGAGGAGGCGGGCTGTTCCGCTTCGCCATCCCGTTGGCCGGTGCGCCCCCGCTGGATACCCCGGTCGAAGCGGCCGAGGTCTGAGACCGCCATGTCCGGATCGCCACCCGTCATTCTTCTGATCGAGGACGAGCCGCCGATGCGGCGGTTCCTGCGCGCCGCACTGGGGAATCTGGACTATCAACTGGTCGAAGCCACCACCGGACGGGATGGCCTGGCCCAGGTGGCCGGCCGCAACCCCGAGGTCATCCTGCTGGACCTGGGGCTGCCCGACATGGACGGGCTGGAGCTCACCCGGCAGGTGCGGGAGTGGACCACCACGCCCATCATCGTCATTTCGGCACGCGGCAGAGAGCAGGACAAGGTGGCGGCGCTGGATATCGGCGCCGACGATTACCTGACCAAGCCGTTCGGCGTCCCGGAGCTGCTGGCCCGGATCCGCGTCGCCCTGCGGCACGCGGCCCTGCCTCCAGGGGGCTCACCCGACCCGGTCTTCGTGGCCGGAGACCTGACAGTGGACCTCGGCCGGCGCGAGGTGCGGTTCGGCGGCCGGGAGGTGCACCTCACGCCGACGGAGTACAAGCTGCTGGCCACCCTCATCCGCCATGCAGGCAAGGTGGTCACCCACCGGCAGCTGCTCAAGGAAGTCTGGGGCCAGGGCTACATCGAGCACACCCAGTATCTCCGGGTGTACATGGCCCAGCTGCGGCACAAGCTGGAGCGGGACCCGGCACGCCCCCGGCTGCTGACGACGGAATCCGGCGTCGGATACCGGCTGCGGACGGAGTGAAGCGGTTCCGCGGCCATTTTCTGTGTTCCCGGTCGGAGAGGTGTCCCGCTTTCAGCGCCTGTGTGATCCGTGGACCTGATTGCGTCGATGACCCGGGGTGATCCGCGCGTCGTAGACCCCCTGCGGGTATACTTCCCGGCGCACGTTGGGGCGCGGCGGACCTGCCCCGCGGTTCTCTTCGCATGAGGGCTTTACAGTGATGGACATCCACGTGCTGAACTCTCGAAACCGCCTCGCGCTCGCCGCCGCGGTCACCGCCACCCTGATCGCCGTGCCGTTCACCCGCGCCGCCGCGCAGAACACCGACCGCCTCCACACCGACTGGCCCTACCTCGAGCGCTACCGCGCCGCCAACGCCGAGCTCGGCCCGCCCCGTCCCGGTGAACAGCGGGTCGTGTTCTACGGCAACTCGATCACCGACGCGTGGGCGCAATACTTCCCCGCCGAATTCCCCGGCAAGCCCTATATCGGGCGCGGCATCAGCGGGCAGACCACGCCCCAGATGCTGGTCCGTTTCCGGCAGGACGTCATCGCGCTCCAGCCGGCCGTCGTGGTCATTCTCGCCGGCACCAACGACATCGCCGGCAACACCGGGCCGTCCACTCTGGGAATGATCGAGGACAACCTGGCATCCATGACCGAGCTGGCGTGGGCCCACGGCATCGCGGTCGTGCTCAGCTCGGTGCTGCCGGTGTATGACTACCCCTGGCGCCCCGGTCTCGAGCCGGCGCCCAGGATCGTGGCGCTCAACGCCTGGATCAGGCAATACGCGTCCGCGCACGGCGCGGTATACCTCGACTATTTCACGGCCATGGCGGACGAACGGCAGGGGATGAAGCAGGCGCTCTCGACCGACGGTGTGCATCCCAACGAGGCCGGATACCGTGTCATGGCGCCGCTGGCCGAGCGGGCGATCCAACAGGCACTGCGGCAGCACACGAAAGACCAGCCGAAACAGTAGACCCGAACCCACAGCGAGGAGTGGACTCGATGGCTGTGCCGCCTGCTCGAATCTTCGGGACCATCCTGCTGGCGCTGCTCCTGGGCGCACGCTCTCACCAATCGCCCGCTTCGCGGCCCAACGCTGTGCCGGTATCGGCCGACACGCTTCCCGATTGGGCCAACCCCGCCGTCGTACGGCGGAACGTGGAGCCGACCCACGCCTCGTTTACCGCCTGGCCCACCGAAGACGCGGCGCGCACGGCCCGGAACATCGCGCCGTTCTACCTCTCCGACCAGCCGACCACCGCACCCTGGTACCGGAGCCTCAACGGCCGCTGGAAGTTCCACTGGTCCCCCAAACCGGCCAATCGCCCGGCCGGCTTCTACCGCGACGACTTCGACGATTCCGCGTGGCCGACCATTCCGGTACCGGCCAACTGGGAGCGCGAAGGCTACGGCGTCGCGATCTACACCAACATCAAGTATCCCTTTCACCCCAACGGCCGCCCGACACCGCCGGAGTTGCCCGCCGACAACAACCCCGTCGGGTCGTATCGCCACGGCTTCACCGTCCCGGCAGAGTGGAACGGCCGCGAGATCTATCTCCGCTTCGGCGCCGTGAGCTCGGCCTACTATCTCTGGGTCAACGGCCGGCTGGTCGGCTACAACGAAGGCAGCAAGGACCCGGCGGAATTCGATGTCACTAGGTTCGTGCATGCCGGGAACAACACCCTCGCCCTCGAGGTCTACCGCTGGAGCTCGGCGAGTTATCTCGAGGACCAGGACTTCTGGCGGCTGAGCGGGATCACCCGCGACGTCTATCTCTACGCCTGGCCCCGTACGCATATCCGTGACTTCTTCGTCCGCGCCACCCTCACGCCCGATTACCGTGATGGCCGGCTCGCCGTCGACGTGGCACTGCAGGGGCCGGGAGGAGCGCCGATGGGGCACGTCATCGTCGCCCGCCTCTGGGACGGCGACCGCATGATCACCCAACGGCGGCAGCCGGTCTCGATCGGGGACTCGGCGTCGGTAACAATGAAAGCGCCGGTGTCCCACCCGCGGCTCTGGTCCGCCGAACAGCCCAACCTCTACACCCTCACGCTGACACTGATCGGCCCCGACGGGCGCACCGTGGAGTCGGTGGCCAACCGGGTGGGCTTCCGCACCAGCGAGGTGAAGAACGGACAGTACCTGCTCAACGGCAAGCCGATCCTCATCAAGGGCACCGACTACCACGAGCACGACCCGGCGACCGGTCACGTCCTGGGCGAGGCGATGATGCGGCGCGACCTGGCGCTGATGAAGCAGCACAATCTCAACGCCATCCGGTTCTCGCATTACCCCGAGCCGGAGCGTATCTACGAGCTGGCCGACGAGTACGGGATGTATATCGTGGGTGAGGCGAACATCGAGTCGCACGGCATGGGCTACGATCCGCGTGTTACGCTGGCCGACAAGCCCGAGTGGCTCACCATGCACCTGGACCGCACCCAGCGGATGGTCGAGCGCGACAAGAACCACCCGTCCATCGTGATCTGGTCGCTCGGCAACGAGGCCGGCGACGGGCGCAACTTCGTGGCGAACTACAACTGGATCAAGCAGCGCGACGGATCGCGGCCGGTGCAGTACGAGCGCGAGAGCGAAGGCTACAACCCGGCCTCCGGCCGGCGGCATTCCGACCTCAGGGTGCCGATGTACCCGAGCGTCGAGGATCTGATCCGCTACGCGACGAGCGACGGCGATCGGCCGCTGATCATGTGCGAGTATGCCCATGCGATGGGCAACAGCACCGGCAACCTCGTGGAGTACTGGGACGCCATCCGGAAGTACCCCAAGCTGCAGGGCGGCTTCATCTGGGACTGGGTCGACCAGGGGCTCAGCGACACGTCGTGGGGCGGCGCGCCGTTCTGGGCCTACGGGGGCGACTACGGACCGCCGGGGACACCGAGCGACGCCAATTTCAACGCGAACGGTCTGGTGGGGCCGGACCGGGTGCCGCATCCGGGGCTCGAGGAAGCCAAGCAGGTCTACCAGAACGTTTATTTCGCCGCCGCCGACCTGGCGGCGGGCCGGGTGTGGGTGCGGAACGAGTTCTTCTTCACCTCGCTGGACGAGTTCGAGCTGCGCTGGGCCATCACCGACGACGGCGCTCCGGTGGACTCCGGCGCGGTGCGCCCCCGGATCGGGCCGGGCGACAGCGCGGTGGTATCGCTGGGCTACCGGCTGCCTACCGCGCAGCCGGGCCATGAATATTTTCTCGACCTGGCGCTGAGCCGGCGCACCGATGCCGGGCTGGTGCCGGCGGGCACGGTCCTGGCCGCCGGGCAGTTCGCGCTGCCGGTGTCGCAGGCCGTCACGCCGGTCGCCGGGGCCGCGCTGCCGGCGCTCACCATGACCCGCGACAGCCTCCGGATCACCGTCACCGGCGCCGACCTGGTCGCGCAGTTCGACCTCGGACGGGGCACGCTCTCCTCTCTGCGATTCCGCGGCACCGAGTTGATCCGGCGAGGCCCGGCGCCGAATCTCTGGCGCCCGGCGACCGACAATGACTGGGGCAACGGACTGCCGCGCCGCGCGCTGGTCTGGCGCCATGCGGCGGAGCATGCATCGGTGGGGCCGCCGACGGTCGAGCAGCCCGCGCCGGGCGTGGTGCGGGTCTCCTTCGACGAGGTGCTCCACGACGACGGGGGGGCCGAGGTCGCCACCTTCGCCACCCGCTACACCGTCCTGGGTACGGGTGACATCCTGGTTGACAACACCCTCGTCAAGACCGGTACGACGGTCGAGTTGCCCCGGGTGGGAGTGAACCTGGTGCTGCCGCAGGGCTTCGACCAGATGACCTGGTTCGGCCGGGGGCCGTTCGAGAACTACTGGGACCGGAAGTCAGCGGCGTTCGTGGGGCGCTACCGCGCGTCGGTCGCGTCACAGTACGTGCCGTACGTCCGGCCGCAGGAGAACGGCAACAGGACCGACGTTCGCTGGGTGGCACTTACCAGCGACGACGCCGGTCTCCTCGCCGTCGGTGCCCCGGTGCTCGAGGTCGAAGCCCATCACAACCGGCCCGAGGACTTCGAGACGCCGGGAGCGGGCTTCGTGGACCGCGACCAGACGCTCAACCGCCACATCAGTGATATCGTGCCGCGGCCCTTCACCTGGCTCGCGCTCGACCTCCACCAGATGGGCGTCGGTGGAGACGACTCGTGGGGAGCGCAGACTCACGACGCCTATCGCCTCACGGACGCGAGCTACTCGTGGTCGTACCGGCTGCGGGGTTTCGATCCGAGGAGCCAGGACCCGGGGGTACTGGCGAGGGAGGTGTTCGAGGTACCGTGAGGGGCGCCGCGCGGGGCCTCATGGCCGGACGCTGAGCTCGATGCCGCCGGCGCGCAGCCAGCGATAGTCATGCGGCTGAAGCTGGATGGCGTAGCGGCCGCTCTCGTCGGCGTGGCTGTCGTTGGTGGCGAGCAGATCGACGAGCGTGCCGCTGCCGGTGTCGGCGCCCACGGCCGACCGATCGAGCACGACCGCCCGCGGCTTGGCCGTCAAGTTGTGCAGCGTCACCAGGGTGCGGTCATCCCACTGATACCGCATCACCAGCACCCCGGGTTGATCGGTCTTCAGGATCTTCCAGTCGCCCCAGCTGATCTCCGGGCATTCCTTGCGCATCCGGATCTTTCGTTCCATCCAGTTCAGCAGCGAATGCGGGTCGCGACGCTGGGCTTCGACACTGACGCGCTGATATCCGTAGATCGGGTCCGCGATGACCGGTGCTACGGGCTTGCCGGTGGTGAAGCCGCCGTGCTCCGCGCTGGACCACTGCATCGGCGTCCGGGCGCACTCCCGTTCCGGAAGGGAGAGGTCGTCACCCAGGCCGATTTCATCGCCGAACTGCAGCATCGGGGTGCCGGGCAACGTGAACAGCAGACTGAAGGCCAGCTCCAGCTTGCTGCGGTCGTTGTCGAGCATCGGCGCCAGCCGGCGCCGGATCCCGCGCTGGTACAATCGCATCTCTTTGGCCGGCGCGAAGGCCTCAAACACGCGCTCGCGCTGCCGGTCCGTCAGGCGGCCGAGATCCAGCTCGTCATGGCTGCGAAGAAAATTCACCCATTGTGCCGCCGGCGGCCGCTGGTAGGTGGCCTCCAGCGCTCGCACCAGGGGTCGGATATCCCCGGTGGCGAGGGCATAGAACAGCCGCTGGTTGACCGGAAAGTTCAGCATCATCTGCAGGTCGTCGCCGCTGTCGCCGAAGTAGTGCATGCTCTCGGCGGGAGGCACATTGGCCTCCGCGAGCAGGATGGCGTCCCGCCGGCGCCACTGGAGGAAGTCGCGCAGCAGGTGGAGCATGTCGTAATGCTTGCGCGGGGCGACACCCGCCCCTTTGGCTTCGATCAGAAACGGCACGGCGTCCATCCGGAATCCGGACACGCCAAGCTGCAGCCAGAACCCCATGATGCGCATGATTTCCTGCTGCACCGCAGGATTGCCGGTGTTGAGGTCCGGTTGAAAGTCATAGAACCGGTGGAAGTAATACTCGCCGGCCACGGGATCACGGCTCCAGGTCGCTTTCTGCACGCCCGGAAACACCACCCCCTTGTTCCAGTCGGCCGGCCGCGTCGTCGACCATACGTACCAGTCCCGGTAGTACGAAGCGGGGTCCTTCCGCGCGGCGCGAAACCAGGGATGCCGTTCGGAGGTATGATTGACGACCAGGTCGACGATCACCCGCAGGCCGATCTGCTGTGCGTGGTTCATGAACTCCACGAACTCCCCCAGGGTGCCGTGTTTGGGGTGCACCCCGTAATAATCGGAGACGTCGTAGCCGTTGTCGCGATTGGGAGAGGGATAGAACGGCTGCAGCCACAGGCAGGTGACGCCCAGGCCGGCGAGGTAATCCAGCCGCCGGGTCAGGCCGGCAAAGTCTCCAATGCCATCGCCATTTGCGTCGATGTATTTTTCGACATCGAGGCAGTAGATAATGGCGTTCTTGTACCAGAGATCGTCGATATGAGGCTGATGGGGATCGTTTCCCATTGATCGACTCCTTCGCAATCGGTCGGGTGAGCCCTGCCTTTCTCCACGCGCGCCTCAATGGCCGCGTTTCCGCTCCCGCCATTTCTGCTTGAGCTCGCCCCAGGTGTCTTCCACCCGCTCCAGGGCCCGGGCGGTCGGCTTCCGCAGAAAGGGGATATCCTGCGCCAGCAGCAGCACCCCCAGGGGCAACATCCAGAAGCCGAGGATGGGAAGGAAGCCCAGGAAGCCGGCGCCGATGCAGATGATGGCAAGGGGAATCCGCACCCAGCGGGAGGAGGGATGCCGCAACCATTCGATGAAGCGGGCAAGCCGGTCCGGCATCTGATCCTCCAGCTGGCCCAATTGGCGATTCAGCTCCTGCCTGCCCTCCCCGGCCATGCGCGCTCCCGGTTGTGGTGCCTCCCCCCGCTCGCCGGAGCGGACGCTCCGGCACTGCATGGTTTCGCCGGAATGCCGGAGATGAAGTGACCACCAGCACGTCACCGAAGCAGCGATGGATTCCGGCGGCCACCGGCGTGGTCCCCGGCGCCCCGTCCGGCAGCAGCCAGTGGCGGGAGCCGGTGCGGCAGAGGAGACCAGGTTCCGAGTCCCGCTCCATGCGCGTCGATGAGCAAAATATATATAACTTATGTGCTAGTAATAGCCATATAAGTTTGATATATCATCCACAGATGACTTGTCTTCCAGATGGCTTCCGAGTACATTCCTTCTGTGCTTTGTATCGAACTTCCCCGGCCCGGAACGCGGGATATGCCAAATACATCATTCACCGAAATGGCCGACCCGGAGATCCTCCAGAATATTGGCCGCCGGCTGCGGGCACTCCGGGGATCGCGCCAGCAGCAGGAGGTTGCCCGGCAGGCCGGGCTCACGCGCCAGACGGTGGCGCGAGCGGAACAGGGCCAGAACCCCACCCTGCTCACCATCATCCGCATGCTCCGGGTCTACGGCCGTCTGGGTGCGCTGGATGCGTTCATCCCGGCACCGGAGGTGAGCCCCATCGCCCTTCTGCGCCAGGCAAAGAAGGCCGGAAAGGGGCGTCCCGATGCCTGAGGTACGCTGCCTGGCGGAAGTCCGGCTCTGGGACCGCACGGTTGGCGCGGTCGCCGAAATGGACGACGGTCGCATCGTCTTCGAGTACGATCCCGCCTTCCGCCGCAGCGGGCTGGAGATCTCCCCCCTGCACCTCCCGCTGTCACTCGCGCAGGCGGTTTCCTTTGACGAGCTGCGCCGCAAGGAGGCCTTCAACGGCCTGCCCGGCGTCTTCGCCGATTCCCTGCCCGATTCCTTCGGCAACCTGGTGATCCGGGCCTTCTACACCGCCCGCGGGCAGACCGAGCGCGCCATGTCCCCGGTGCAGCGCCTGCTCTACGTCGGCCGGCGGGCCATCGGCGCCCTCACCTACCATCCCGAGGTGCAGCTGCCGGGCCGCCCCGCCGAACAGGAGTCGCTGGAGGTGGCCGCCCTGGTGCGCGACGCCCGCAAGGTGATCGAAGGGAAACCCGACGTGGCGGTGCCGGAGATCTACCGCATCGGCTCCTCGGCCGGCGGCATGCGGCCCAAGGCCCTGGTCCTGTACAACCGCCCATCAGGCCGGATCCGCTCGGGCTATGCCACACCGCAGGCCGGGGATGAGCCGTACATCATCAAGTTCGACGGCGTGGGCGACGCGCTGCGGCGGGATCATCTGGAACAACCGGCCCCCTACAACCGGATCGAAGCGGCCTACGCCCGCATGGCCGGGGAGGCCGGGGTGGACATGGCGCATGTCGAAGTGCTGGAAGGGGCCGGCGGTTACGCCCACCTGCTCATCCGCCGGTTCGACCTGGACCCGGACGGTACCCGGCTGCATCAGCACACGCTGGGCGGTCTGCTCCACCTCGACTATAACGACGCGGGTGCGAGCAGTTACGAGGAATACCTGCGCACCGTCCTGCGACTGGGTCTGCCGCCCGCCGCGGTGGAGCAGGGCTACCGTCGCATGGTGTTCAACGTCGTCGCGGTCAACCAGGACGACCACGTGAAGAACCTGTCCTTCCAGATGACCCCGGAGGGGAGCTGGCGGCTGGCGCCGGCCTACGACATCACCTTCGCCCGCGGCCACGGCTTCACCAGCCGGCACCAGATGCGGGTGGCCGACAAGCGCGAGGGCATCACCCGCACCGACCTGCTGTCGGTGGGACACCAGTTCGCCGTGAAGGGGGCCGGGAAGGTCATCGACCAGGCGATTGCCGCGGTGGCCGGCTGGGAGCGGCAGGCGCGTGCCACCGGCGTGCCGGAAGAGACGCGCGCCCTCCTGGCCGGCGAGCTGGAACGCCGGCGCGCGGCACTCGGGTGAGCGACTAGCTTACCGGCGAGAGGCGGGCGGCCGGCGCCGCCCCGACGCAACCGTAATCGGGGGAGGCAGTGCGCTGGTGAAGGAGTCCTCCAGAACCGGGCTGGACGTCCTGGTGATCGGTGCGGGCCAGGCCGGCCTGGCCGCAGGACGGGCCCTCGCATCGAACGGCCTCTCCTTTCACATCCAGGAACGGCACGCGTATTCCGGCGATTCCTGGCGCCGGCGGTACGATTCTCTCACCCTCTTCTCGCCCCGGTCCTACAGCGCGCTTCCAGGCCTGCCTCTCTCCGGCGACCCGGAGGGGTATCCCGCCGGCCACGAGATTGCGGACTACCTGGGCCGCTACGCCCGCACCTTCGAGCTCCCCCTTGCCCTCGGCGATGCGGTGATAGCGCTCGAGCGACAGGGCGGCCGTTTCTCGGCGCGCACCGCCCAGGGACGCAGCCTCGAAGCCACTGCGGTGATCGTCGCGACCGGCGGCTTCGAACGACCCGTCACCCCCTCCTTTGCCGCGAACCTCGCACCCGGACTGCCCCGGTTCGATGCGGCCAGTTATCGGCGGCCGGAGCAGGTCCCCCCCGGACGCGTCCTGGTAGTCGGCGGCGGTCCCACCGGCCGGAATGTCGCCCGGGAGCTGGCATCCACGCACGAGACGTGGCTCTCCACGGGCCGGCGCTCGGTAATTCTGCCCCAGCGCATTCTGGGCCGAGACAACCTGTGGTGGGCGGACCACCTCGGCGCTCTGCGTGCGGACAAGGCCACCGTCCCCGGCCGCGTCAGCCGCGCCCTGGATCCCTTCCCCGGCGCGCACCTGCGGCCCGGATCGCTCCGGCGCAGGGGAGTGCGCCTGGTGCCGCGCACGATCGATGCCGACGGCGCCACGCTGCGCTTCGCAGGCGGCCGCGCGGCCGCCTTCGACGCCGTGGTCTGGGCTATCGGCTATCGGGATGATCCGTCCTGGATGAGCATCCCCGGAGCGACCGGTGCCCACGGAAGCTTCCTGGAGCATCGCGGCCTATCCCCGGTTCCCGGACTGTTCTATGTCGGACGTGAGTGGCAGAACAGCCGGGCATCCGGGCTGCTCTGCGGCGTCGCCGACGACGCGGAGAAGATCGTACGCCAGGTCCGCCGCTTTCTTTCGGAGCCTACCGCTCTTCCCGGGCCGGGGTGACGGCGAGATCGGCCGGGGCCGGCGGACCGGCCAGGTACTGCTGCAGTTCTTCCGGCCCCGGTACCCGCCCGGCCAGGCGTACCGCTCCATCGACCACCAGCGCCGGCGTGCTCATCACCCCGTAGGCCAGAATCTGTTGCGGGTCCTCCACCTGGCGCACGTCGGCCTCGGCGCCGAGCCGCTCTAGCGCGGTCTGCACGTTACGCGTGAGCTGGTGACAACGGGCGCATCCGGTACCCAGAATCTCCACTCGCATGCTTCCTCCCTCAGAAGATCGCGTTGAACAGATAGCCCACCGCAATGATCCCCACGGTCACGATCCCGATGAAGAGAGCGATCAACCGCGGCTGCAGCACCTTGCGCAGAATCAGCATCTCGGGGAACGACAGGGCGATCACCGACATCATGAAGGCGAGCACCGACCCGAGCGGGGCGCCCTTCTCCATCAGCGCCTGCACGATCGGGATGATCCCGGCGGCATTGGAATACATCGGCACGCCAAGCAGCACGGCCGCGGGGACCGACCACCACCGCTCCGCTCCCAGCAGGCTGGTCATCGCACCGGTAGGGACGTATCCGTGAATCACCGCGCCGACGGCGATGCCCGCCACCACCCAGGGCCACACCTTCCCCACGATTTCTCTCACCGCCTCCCGGCCGGCCTGCACCCGCTCGCTCCAGCGCCGGGGGCCGGCAACGCCGCCCCCGGCCTGAACGGCCGGCATGGCCGTCACCCATGGCTCGATCCAGCCCTCCAGGTGCAGCCTTCCGATAATCCAGCCGGCGATGATCGCAAGGCTCAGCCCGGTGCCTACGTACAGCAGCGCGACCCGCGGGCCGAAGAGCCCCGCCAGCAGGACCAGCGCCACCTCGTTCACCATGGGAGCGGCGATGAGAAACGAGAAGGTGACTCCCAGCGGCACCCCACTCTTCACGAATCCGAGGAAAAGCGGCACAGCCGAGCAGGAACAGAAGGGGGTGACCACGCCGAGACCGGCGGCAAGGACGTTTCCGGCGCTTTCCCGGGTACCGGCGAGGATCTGCCGGGTGCGTTCGGGGGTGACGAAGCTGCGGAGCACCCCCACTGCGAACACCACGGCGACCAGCAGCAGCAGGACCTTGGGAACCTCGTAGAGGAAGAAGCCGACGGACGCCCCCACCCGGCCGCCCTCGGCGAGATCCAGGAGACCATAGGTAACCCAGTGAGATACCGCGGCCGCCTGGCTGTACAACGCCAGCCAGAGGATTGCCCCGGCGGCCCCCCACCACGGATTTCGCAGGGAAGCGGCCGGAGGGGCAACCGGGTGATGAATGGGAAGCGGCGAACTGGCCATAGGGAGGAAAGATCAACTGTTCTTGATGGATCTATCCTGAGGGATTCCTGAAGCGATGTTCACGCGGCCCTCGCCGTCCGGGCCGGGGTCGCCTCGCACGCCGGTGACGGCGGGGCCGGCGTTGCGTTCTTCCGCCGGGGGTTACGTTTCAACCGCGGCCTGATCCACGCGTCCCTCACTCGAGGTCCCCGACGAACGCTCCCTTCAAGGCGCCCGCTTTCCTCTCTCGCCTTCTCTCCCGCCGGCCCGACGCCCGCCAGGATCTGATCGCCGGCCCCATTGCCGGCGAGATGCTCGGCGCCGAACACCTGGCCGAGCGGGCCCAGGTCATCGCCCGTGGCCAGCGGTTGGCGCCGCCCGCGCGCGCCCGGCGACTGGTCCCGCTCCTGGAGCGCCTCAAAGCCACCCGCCGCATCCTCCGGGATGCCCAGGCACGGCTGGCCGCCGCCGCCGACCGGGGCCGGGATGTCGGGCCCGCCGGGGAATGGCTGCTGGACAACTACCACATTGTCCTGGAGCATATCGGCGAGGTGCACGAGAGTCTGCCCCGCAGCTATTACCGGGAGTTGCCCGAGCTGGCCACCGGCCCGCTGGCGGGCTACCCCCGGATCTACGAGCTGGCGATTACGCTGATCTCGCACAGCGAGGGCCGGATCGATCTCGAAAACCTGAACGGGTTCGTGACGGCGTTTCAGCAGGTTGCCCCCCTGTCGGTCGGCGAGCTCTGGGCGATCCCCGCCATGCTGCGGCTGGGACTGATCGAGAATGTCCGTCGCATGGCCCTCCGCACGGTGCAACGGCTGGACGAGCTGGCGGCGGCCGACGCCGAGGCAGCCGCCATCGCGGGGGCCGCCGCGGACGCGGCAACCCTGGACGCGGCCCTGTACCGCTTCGCCTCCCACGCCCCGACCCTCACCCCCACCTTCGTCTCCCGTTTCCTGCAGCAGCTTCGGGTTGAGGGCGGTGCGCTCCCGGCCGTCCAGCGGCTCGAGCAGTGGATCGCGGACGAGGCCCTGAGCGCAGAGGAGGCCGCCGCCCGCGCGACCCAGCGCCTGGCCCTGACCCAGGTCGGAATGGCCAACAGCATCACCAGCCTGCGTGCCATCGCCCGCATGGAATGGGGCGCCTTCGTGGAGGGGCAGAGCCGCATGGAGGCGATCCTGCGCGCCGACCCCTCGGGTGACTATGGGCGCATGACGTTCGCCACCCGCGACCGGTACCGGCATGTGGTGGAGCGTATCGCCAAGCGGACGGGCCTGCCGCAGGAGGCGGTGGCGCGCCGGGCCATCGACTACGCGCGCGGGGCGGCGGAAGGGGACGGAGGCGACCCGCGGCGCACGCATGTCGGTTACTACCTGATCGACGTCGGCGTGGCCCGGCTGGAGCGGGACCTGGGGTACCGCCCTCCGGCGGCGGAGGCAGCGGACCGGTGGGCCCGGCGGCATCCCAATATGGTTTTCGGGGGCAGTGTGCTGTCGGCAACGGCGGCGGCGCTCGCCCTCCTGCTGTGGCTGGGGGGCCCGGCCGCCCGCTCCGAGTGGCTCGCCGTCGTGCTCCTCGGGCTTCTGCCCGCCGCCGACATCGCCCTGACGGTGGTGAACCAGCTGATCACGGTATTCCTGCCGCCCCGGACGCTGCCCAAGCTCGATCTTCATGAGCACGGCGTGCCGCCCGAGTTCCGGACGGTGGTGGTCATCCCCACTCTCTTCGAGAGTCCGGGTGCGGTGCACGAGGCACTGGAGAATCTGGAAGTGCAGTTCCTGGCCAACCGGGAGGCGCATCTCCATTTCGCCATCCTGAGCGACCTGACCGACGCTCCGGAGGAGACCCGGGCCGGCGACGCGGAGATCATCGCCGCGGCGGCCGACGGGGTGCGGGCCCTCAACGCGCGCTACGCGGTGGATGGGCAGGATGCTTTCTATCTCTTCCACCGGCCCCGGCGCTGGAATCCCGGTGAGGGTGTCTGGATGGGATGGGAGCGCAAGCGGGGCAAGCTCACCGAGTTCAACCGCTTCATCATGACCGGGGAGGCCGGCGGGTTCACCCTGGTGGTGGGCGACCCGGATCCGCTGCGGCAGGTGCGATATGTCGTCACCCTCGATTCCGACACCGTCCTCCCGCCGGATGCCGCGCCGCTTCTGGTGGGGACCCTGGCCCACCCGCTCAATCGCGCGTGGTACGACCCGGCGCAGGGGCGCGTGGTGCGCGGCTACGGGATCCTGCAGCCGCGCGTCGGGGTCTCCCTGCCGAGCGCGCATCGGTCGCGCTTCGCCGACATTCACTCGGGGCATCCCGGCGTCGATCCCTACACCACCGCCGTTTCCGACGTGTACCAGGACCTCTACGGCGAGGGCAGCTTCACCGGCAAGGGGATCTACGATCTCGAGGCGTTCCACCGGGCCACGCAGGGTCGCTTCCCGGAGAACGCGCTGCTCTCCCACGATCTGATCGAGGGCAGCTACGCCCGCGCCGGCCTGGCCACCGATGTGGTCGTGTATGACGACTATCCCCGCCGGTATCTGACGTTCAGCCGCCGCAAGCACCGGTGGATCCGGGGAGACTGGCAACTGCTGCCGTGGCTCACTGCCCGGGTGCCGGGGCCGAACGGCCCGGAACCCAACCGGCTCTCCTTCCTCTCCCGCTGGAAGATCCTGGACAACCTGCGGCGCAGCACGGTGGAATTGGCGCAGTTCGCCTTTCTGGTTGCGGGCTGGCTCTTCCTGCCGGGCTCGCCGCTGCGCTGGACACTGCTGGGCCTGGGGGCCGTGGCCGCCCCCTGGATCGTTTCCCTCTCGCTCGCGCTGCTCCGCCCATCGCTCGACAAGTCGTGGCGCGCCTACTACGCGGCGGTAGGGCGCGATACCGAAACCGCGGCCCGGCAACTGGCGCTCGCGATCATCTTCCTTCCCCATCAGGCCTGGGTGTCCACGGACGCGATCGTCCGGACCCTCTGGCGGATGTTCGTCACCCGGCGCCATCTGCTCGAATGGCAGACGGCGTCCCATATCGAGCAGGGCCTGCCGGACTCGGGCGCCGCCGCCTGGCGGGCGATGGGACCGGCGGTGGCGGTGGCGGGCCTGGTGCTGCTGGGGTTCCTGTGGCGCCTGAGCGCCCGGCCCGCGGGCACGGGCACACCGGCCTGGGAGGTCGCGGTCGCCGTGCTGCCGCTGATGCTGGCATGGATGATCGCCCCGGCGGTGGCGCAGGTGCTGAGCGCGCCGGCCGTCACCCGGCGCCGCCGCCTGGGCCAGGGTCTGCAGAGCCGGGCGCTGCGCTATGCCCTGCTGCACTGGCGCTTTTTCGACCGCTTCGTCAACGCCGGGAGCAACTGGCTCGCTCCGGACAACTTCCAGGAGAGCCCCGACCCGGTCGTGGCGCTGCGCACTTCGCCCACCAACATCGGCCTGCAATTGCTGGCGACCGTCAGCGCCGCCGACCTGGGCTTCCTGACTCTGGGCGAGATGGTCCGGCGCCTGGAGCTGGCGTTCCGTTCCCTGGAGCGGATGCGCCGCTTCCGGGGGCACTTCTACAACTGGTACGACCTGCGGGACCTGAGCGTGCTGGAGCCGGCCTACGTGTCCACCGTGGACAGCGGCAATCTCGCCGGCCACCTGGTCGCCCTGCGCCAGGCATGCCTCGCGCTGATGGATCAGCCGGTGCTCACCCGCGCGCCCTGGCTCGCGCTGGAGGCCGCGCTGGACCTGGCCGGCGACCGGCTGCCTTCTCCCGCATCGGCGAACGGCGCCGACGAGCATCTCCGCGCAGCGCGCGACGCGCTGGCCGCCTCGGCCCGGGGGCCCGTTTCGGCGGCGGCCCTCGCCGGCGTGGCCGGCCCCCTGGCGCAGGCGCAGGACGCGATCGCCCGCGCGGGGCTCCCCGGGGCCGAACGCGACCAGGCGTCGGAATGGATCGAGTGGAGCCTGCAGCGCATCGCCGGGCAGCCCGCCCTGACCGACGGCCTCGGGACGGATTCCCCGGCTACCCTGCGCAAACTGGCGGTGCGCTCGCCGGCCGCGGCAGACCTGGCGGCCCGGCTCGAAGCCCTGGCCGAGCGGGCCTACGCCTACGCCCTGGAGACCGATTTCCGCTTCCTGTTCGAGGGCAAGCACAAGCTCTTCGCGACCGGCTTCCACCAGGACACGCACGCCCTGGACGCATCGTCGTACGATCTCCTTGCCTCGGAGGCGCGCCTGGCCAGCTTCCTGGCCGTGGCCAAGAACGATGTACCGGTGGAACACTGGTTCCGCCTGGGCCGCACGATGACCTACGCCGCGGGAACCCCGGCGCTGGTATCGTGGAGCGGGAGCATGTTCGAATACCTGATGCCCCTGCTCGTCATGCAGTCGTTCCCGTTCACCCTGCTGGCGCAGACGTACCGGGGGGTGGTGGCCCGGCAGATGGCCTACGGCGCGTCGCGCGGTGTCCCCTGGGGCGTGAGCGAGAGCGCCTACAACGTGCGCGACCGGCACCATACGTACCAGTACCGGGCCTTCGGGGTGCCCGACCTCGCCCTCAAGCGCGGCCTGGGACGGGAACTGGTGGTCGCGCCCTATGCCAGCATCCTCGCCACCCTGATCGACCCGCAGGCCGCCCTGGCGAACCTCCAGTTGCTGGAAAGCAAGGGGGCCCTCGGTCCGTACGGGTTCCGGGACGCGCTGGACTATACCCGCCCCGATCCGGACCGGCGCTATGCCCTGGTTGATACCTACATGGCCCATCATATCGGGATGGGGCTGGTCGCGCTCACGAACCTGCTGGCCTCGCGGGTCTGGCAGCGCCGCTTTCACGCGGATCCGCTGGTGCGCTCGGCGGAACTGTTGCTGCACGAACGCATCCCGCGCCGGCTGGTGCTGCAGGAGCGCGACGGCGGCCGGCCCGACCCAATGCGGCATGAGGGGGAAGGAGAGGAGCCTGTGGTGCGCCAGTTCGAGACGCCCGATACGCCCGAGCCGCATGTCGCGCTGCTGGGCTACCTGCCCTACACCGTGATGCTGAGCCACTGCGGCGGCGGGTACTCCCGCTACGAGGGCCTCGCCGTGACCCGCTGGCGGGCCGACGGGTCCTGCGACGCCACCGGGCAGTTCTGTTACCTCAAGGATGTGTCGACCGGGCGGGTCTGGTCGGCGGCGCACCAGCCCGTGGCCGCGGCGGCCGACTGGTATCACGCCCATCTGGCCACCGATCGCGTGACCTTCCACCGCCTGGACGATGCCATCGAGACCCGGACCGAGGTCGTCGCGGTCCCGGAGGACTCGGCCGAAGTCCGGCGGGTGATCCTGACCAACCACGCCGACGATGACCGCGAGGTCGAGCTCACCAGCTACGGGGAGATCGTCCTCGCTCCGCCGACTGCGGACCGTGCCCATCCGGCCTTCAGCAATCTGTTCGTCGAGACGGAATGGCACGAGTGGTGTAGCGCGATCACCGCCACCCGCCGGCCGCGGTCGGCAGAGGAGCGGCAGCTCTGGTGCGTCCATGTGATGGATAGCGGCAAGGAACGGGTCGGGCCGGTGACCTGCGAAACCGACCGGGCCCGCTTCCTCGGCCGGGGCCGCACGCCCCGGGACCCGGCCGCCCTGGAGGGCGAGGGGCCGCTCTCGGGGACCACCGGGGCGGTCCTGGATCCCGTCTTCGCGCTGCGCACCCGGGTCCGGCTCGCGCCGGGGCAGTCGGCGTCCGTGGCCTTTACCACGCTGGTCGCCACCAGCCCCGAGCGGGCCTTCGAGCTGGCGGACCGTTACCATGATCCCCACGCAGCCCAGCGCGCCCTGGATCTGGCCTGGACCTCGAATCAGGTCGAACTGCGGGAGCTCGGGCTCACACCGGCCGATGCCGCCGTGTTCCAGGAACTTGCCGGAGACCTGTTCTACGGCAACCCGGGCCTGCGTCCGCCGCAGTCGGAGTTGCGCCGCAACCGCGGCTCCCAGCCGCTGCTGTGGACCGCCGGCCTTTCCGGTGACTGGCCTATTCTGCTCGCCACCATCGAGTCGGCCGACGGGCTCTCCACCCTGCGCCAGCTGCTCGCGGCGCACCGCTACTGGCGGCGCCGCGGCATGACGGTGGATCTGGTCGTCCTCAACATGGCCGCATCCACCTATCACCAGGACCTGACCGACCGGATTACCGCGGCGGTCTACGCCGTGAGCGATTCCGGCTCGTTCGACCGCCCCGGAGGCGTCTTCGTGCGCCGGCGCGATCAGCTGGCTGCCGACGCGCTCCAGATGTTGCGCGCCACCGCCCGGGTGCACATCTCCTGCGACGGGCGGGCGCTGGGGCGTGCCGTGGCGGCCGCCACGCCGCCGGACGAGCTGCCGGCCGACGAAGACGAATCCCCGCCCTCCGGCACGCGCGCCCCGGAGCGGAGCGACCTGCGGGTGGCGAATGTGATGCGGCGAATCGGGGCGCGTCTGCTCGGGCCGCTCACCGCGCCGCTGTTCTCCAGCTGGTCCTCCGGCACCGGACGCCGGGGCGGCGCGCCGCCCCCGCCGCCGGCCAACGGCTTCGGCGGCCTCACCGCCGAGGGGGATTACGAGATCCAGGTCCAGGACGGCCGTCTCCCCCCGGCCCCCTGGGCGAACGTCATCGCCAATCCTCACGGCGGGTTCGTGGTGACCGAGCGGGGCGGCGGATTCACCTGGGCCGCCAACAGCCAGCTCTACCGGCTCACGCCCTGGCACAACGATCCGGTCAGCGATCAGGTGACCGAAGCCGTCTACCTGCAGGACGACGAGACCGGGGAGCTGTGGAGCGCCACACCGGGGCCGGTACGACAGGCGCTGCCCTACCTCGTCCGCCACAGCGCGGGCACCACCTCGTTCGAGCACGAACACGGCGGAGGCATCACCACCACGCTCATGCTGGGCATGGCGGACGACGCGGCAGTGAAGCTGTCGATCCTGCGGGTGACCAATCACGACACCCGTCCCCGGCGGCTCACCATCACGACCTACGTGGAATGGACGCTGGGTGTGCTGCGCGAACACACGCAGCACCAGGTGCGCACCATGCCGGACCCTGCGCAGAGCGCCATCCTGGCGCAGAATACCTTCGACCCGCAGTTCGCCGACTGGGTGGCCTTCCATGCCATCACCGAGCCGCTGGCGGCGCACACCGCGAGCCGGCTGGACTTCCTCGGCAGGAACGGCACCGTCGCCGACCCGGCGGCGCTTCGTGCCGGCGGCAGGCTGAACGCCATCACCGGCGCCGGCATCGATCCCTGCGCCGCGCTGCAGTGCGAGCTGTCGCTGGCGCCGGGAGAGACGCGCGAGATCGCCATCCTGCTGGGCGCCGCCGGCGACGAGACCGCGGCCCGGCAGGCGGTGGCGGAGTATCGCGACGTGGCCCGGGCACAGGCCGCCCTCGCCGGCAGCATCGCCGCCTGGGCCGAGCGGCTCTCGGCGATCACCGTCCGGACACCGGAGCCCACTTTCGACGCCATGCTCAACCGGTGGACGCTGTACCAGGCGCTCTCCTGCCGCATGTGGGGACGCTCGGCGCTCTATCAAAGCGGCGGGGCCTACGGCTTCCGTGATCAGCTGCAGGACGTGATGGCGTTCGTCTACGCCGACCCGGCCCTGGCGCGCGAGCACATCGTCCGGGCCGCCGGCCGCCAGTTTCTGGAAGGGGACGTGCAGCATTGGTGGCATCCGCCGGCCGGGCGCGGGATACGCACCCGGTTCTCCGACGATCTCGTCTGGCTGCCGTATGTGGTCGATCACTACATCCGGACGACCGGGGACGCGTCGGTACTGGACGTACCGGTCCCCTTCCTCGTCATGCGCGCGCTCGAGCCGGACGAGCAGGAAGTGTACGACGTGCCCCGCACCGCCGACGAGGAGGCGAGCGTATACGAGCACTGCCGCCGGGCTCTCGCGCACGCCTGCACCGCCGGGACGCACGGGCTGCCGCTGATCGGGGCGGGCGACTGGAACGACGGGATGAATCGCGTCGGCGTGGCGGGCCGGGGGGAGAGCGTCTGGCTGGCCTGGTTCCTGATTGCGACCCTGCGGAGCTTCGCGCAGCATGCCGAAGCCCGTGGGGATGCGGCCGTCGCGGCCGACTGCCGGCGACACGCCGAAGCCTACACCGCCGCGGTCGAGGCGCATGGATGGGACGGCGCCTGGTATCGCCGCGCCTATTTCGACGACGGCACGCCGCTCGGCTCCGCCGGGAACGAGGAGTGCCAGATCGACTCCATCGCGCAGAGCTGGAGCGTGCTGTCACACGCCGGGCACCCGGACCGGCAGGCCCAGGCGCTGGGCTCGCTGGAACACCGCCTGGTGCGGGAGGATGCGCGGCTCATCATGCTCCTCACCCCGCCGTTCGACACGATGCCGCAGGATCCCGGCTACATCAAGGGCTACCTGCCCGGCATCCGCGAGAACGGCGCCCAGTACACCCATGCCGCCATATGGGCCGTGCTCGCAACGGCCCTGCGCGGCGACGCGGACCGGGCGTTCGAACTGTACCAGATGCTCAATCCGCTCACGCACGCGCGCACGCCGGAGGAGGTGGAGATCTACAAGGTGGAGCCGTATGTGGTGGCGGCCGATGTGTACACGGCCGAGGGCCACCTCGGGCGCGGCGGGTGGACCTGGTACACCGGATCGGCGAGCTGGATGTACCGCGCCGGCCTGGAAGGAATCCTGGGATTCCACAAACGCGGCGAGATGCTGTTCCTGGAGCCCAGGGCCCCCGCAGGATGGCGTGAATACACCATCGAGTACCGGCACGGACGGAGCCGCTACGTCATCGTGGTGCACAATCCGGACGGCGCCGCCCGGGGAGCGGTGGAACTGATGATGGACGGCCGGCCGGTGAACGGGCCGGCCATCCTCCTGGTGGACGACGGCGAGCGGCACGAGGTCAGCGTGCGGCCCGCCATGCCGTAATCAGGGCTTCCCGCCGTCCCGACCAGGAGCCGGACTTCCGCCGTGAGCGGGCGGAGCAGAGGAGGGGGGCTCCCCGGCCTCCGCTTGCGCCGGCGACAACATGAGCTGCGTCGTGTCGAATCCCTGACGCCGGGCGGTGGCGACCATCCGCTGGTAAGTCGAATCGGCCAGCACCGGCGTGCGTGAAAGCACCCAGAGATACCGGCGGCTCGGCTCGCCCACCAGCGCGGCGGAGTAGTCGTCGGTCAGGTCGAGAATCCAGTAGTCGCCCCAGACCACGCCGAGGAAAGAAAGGAACTTCGGCGCGAACCGGACCTTGAGCTCCGAGAGTGGCGCCTTGCGGTGGGCCCGCCGTGCCCGGCCCTCGGCGCGTTTCAGGGTGCCGTCGGCCTGGCGGCACTGGTTGACCACCCGGATCTGCCCGTCCGCCAGCAGGTCGTAATCGGCCGTGGTCTCCCCCACGCACTGCTTCTGAAAGCCGTTGGGCAGGCGCGCCACCTCGTACCAGCGGCCCATGTACCGGTGCAGGTCTACGCTGTCGACCGGTGATACCGGCCGGCGCGTACTGTCGGCCTGCGCCACAGCCCGGCCGGCCCACAAGACCATCCCGGCCATCACACCGAGCGTCAGCCCGATTCCTCCATGCATCTCGTCCCGCCTTTCATCAGGTGCCGGCGACGCACCTGGCTGGTGCTGCTCCTGCCTGATACCGGCGAACCCGCCGGAAGTTCCGTCTCACGGCGGACAGCGGCGAGAGCAGCCGCTACCGCTGACCCCCGGTGGCGGCCGCCCCCGGGCCGGGGCTCCCTCCCAGGCGTCATCCCGATGGTTCGTCCAGCAGCCGGGCGATCCGGACCAGCCGGGAGCGAATGGCGTCGAGTGCCGGGTCGATGGCCTGGCCGATGCGTTCATCCATCGGGCCGTAGCCTCGCAGGCCGCGGGAGCCGGCGTCCTCCAGGTTGACGATCATGGACACCAGCAGGGCCCGGATCCGCTTGCGGCGGGAACGTTCGGTCCGCGCCAGGCCCAGGCTCTCGACCAGCAGCCGAAGCTCGGCGCGCACCGCGTGCGCATCGGCTGCGATCGCCTCGGAGAATCCCTGGGGCAAATCGTCGGCCTCATGCCCCAGGATTCCCGGCGGGCTCGGCGGCGGGGAGGCGCCGACTACCTCGGCGATCCCCCGGTCCACGATTTCGAGAAACACCGCCAGGCGCCGGCGCTGGGCCTCGGTGAGCGAGAGCGGGGATTCCGGTGGTGTGTCCGGGGTCATGCCATACCGCCCGTGAGTCGTAAAATGCGAGGCTCCCGTTCAAGCAGTTTGAACATCTCCTTTCCGCCAAGGTAGCGGAGGCGGTGCGGAACGCCATCCGGGCCAGGACGGCGTCTTCCTCGAAGAGCGCCAGTTCAATCACGCGAGCGCCTGCTCCCGCCGGGCGACCGCCGGCGTGCTGAACCGACCCCGCGACACCACCGGCTGCACCTCCGGCTGGAAGGTCACCACCTGCTGCCAGGTCCGCTCCAGGTTATCGGCGAAGAGGAGCAGCAGATCGCCCGGGCGGGCCGTGCCGAGCGCCGTCAGCGTGGCGTCCGCTTCGGACGGCACCACGCTGATTCGCTCGGCCGGCACCCCGGCGGAACGAAGCCCTTCGCACAGGAGAAGCGGCACCTCGTCCGGTCGCCGGCCGCGTAGCTGGTCGTCGCGACGGCAGATGTAGTAGTCGCACCAGCCCGCGGCCACCCGGGCCACCTCCCGGATATCTTCGTCCCGCCGGTCGCCCGGCACCGCCAGCACACAGATCGTCCGCCCCGTGCCAGCCAGCTTCCCGGCCACCTCGCACATGGCGCGTACCGCCGCCGGGTTGTGCCCGTAGTCCACCAGCACCCGGAACGGATGTTTGTCATACAGGTTCACCCGTCCCGGTGTATGGGTGATACTGGCCTCGAAGGTAGCCAGCCCGCCCCGGATCGTCCCAACGTCCAATCCCAATCCCAGGCCGATAGCCGCCGCGAAAGCTGCATTCTGGATGTTGAAGCGGATCTTGCCGTCCAGGGTGGCGGGGATGCGGCGCGCCGGCAGCAGGGGGGTGCGCCGGGCCCCTTCGCAGACCACCAGCGACGGATCATTGCCATCCTCCAGCACGACGGCCAGCCCGCCACTCTGGAGATGCCGCACGATGGCCGGGTTCATCGGGTCCAGGCTGACCAGACAGATACGCGCCTCGGTGGATTCCGCCATCACGAGACACAGCGGATCGTCGGCGTTGAGGACGGCGAGGTTGCCGGCGACCTCGACCACGATCCGTTTGACGTCGGCCAGGCCTTCGACCGTGTCGATGCCGCCGAGTCCCAGATGGTCCGCGGTCACGTTGAGCACCGCGCCTACGCTGCAATGCCGGAAGCCCAGCCCCTCGCGCAGAATGCCGCCCCGTGCGGTCTCCAGCACGGCGCAGTCCACCGTGGCGTCCCGCAGCAGCATGCGCGCCGATGCCGGGCCCGTCATGTCGCCGCGGGCGATCCGCCGCCCGCCGACGTACACTCCGTCGGTCGTGGCAAGCCCCACGCGCCGGTGGGCGGCAGCGGCCAGGTGCGCCACCATCCGGGCCGTGGTGGTCTTGCCGTTGGTTCCGGTGATCGCGGCGATGGGAATGGTGGTGGCAGAGCCGGGCGGATACAGATAATCCATGATCGGGCCGGCGACGTCGCGGGGCGTACCTGCTGCCGGCGCCACATGCATGCGCAGGCCGGGAGCGGCGTTCAGCTCGCACACGCCGCCACCCACCTCCAGGTAGGAACGGGTGATGTCGGGGCAGAGGAAGTCCACGCCCGCCACGTCCAGGCCCACCGCCAGGGCGGCGCGCACGGCGAGCAGACGATTGTCGGGGTGAACGCGGTCGGTGACGTCCACCGAGGTGCCGCCCCGGGAAAGGTTGGCCGTAGCCCGCAATGGAACCACCTCTCCACGGGCGGGGACGCTGTCCCGGCGGTGCCCGGCCCGCGCCAGCATCCGGTCCGCTTCTTCATCCAGCTCGATGCGGGTCAGCACATTCGCATGTCCCTCCCCCCGCCGCGGGTCGGCGTTGACCCGTTCCACCAGCGCCTCGATCGCGCTTATCCCGTCGCCCACCACCTGGGCCGGCACCCGTTGGGCGGCAGCCACGACCGACCCGTTCACTACCAGCAGCCGATAATCCCGCCCCTCGAGGTGCTCCTCCACCAGCACCCCACCCCCCTCCTGCGACGCAGCATGATACGCCGTCCGCACCTCGGCCGCGGTACTGACCCCCGGTTCGACCCCCCGGCCGTGATTGCCATCCACCGGTTTCACCACAACGGGCCATCCCAGCCGAGCCGCCGCCGCCACGGCTTCGTCCTCGTCATCGACCCGCACCTGGGCCGGCACCGGAATCCCCAGAGCGTCCAGCACCCGGTTGGTCAGCGCCTTGTCCTGTGCGATCTCCACCCCTATTTGCGAGGTACGGCTGGTGATGGACCCCTGCACCCGGCACTGGTACACCCCGGTTCCCAGCTGGATCAGGTGGTCGCCGTCCAGCCGCTCCCAGGGGATGCGCCGCTGCTGTGCGGCCTGGGCCAGAGCAGCCGTGCTGGGCCCCAGCGTCTTGCGCCGCGCCAGTTCCAGGAAGCCTTCACGCTCCGCGGCGTAATCAGGAAGCGGCGGGGTAAAGCCCTCGCGCAGGGTTTCCGGCAGGAGCGAGTACAGCAGCGTCAGCGCGAGCCGGCCGGCCGCGAGGCCGACCTCCCGCTCGCGAAACTGGTAGACCACGTCGTACACCCCGGGCCGGCCGGGGACGCCGCGGGCGCGGCCGAAGCTGACGGGGAACCCGCCGAGATTCTGCAGCTCGAGGGCCGAATGTTCCATCACGTGCCCCAGCCAGGTGCCATCGCCCTCGGTCAGGCGCCGCACGAATCCGCCGGAAACGCCGTAGGAACAGCCGTGCTCGCGCAGCCCGGGCAAGGCCCTGAGGAGTCCCTGCTGGAACGCCGTGCCGAGTCGGCCGCTGGGCCACGACTCCAGCAGCCCCAGGTCCAGCCGGACACGAATGACCGGAAAATACGCCCAGACGCTCGGGCCCTGGTAGACAGAAATGCCCTCGATGTTCATTGCCGGGGTTCCTTCTCGGTAGCTGACGGTGGGGTGGCGCGGCGGCGGCGGACATCGAACCGCGCGCCGTGCACCAGGATGTGCATCCGCACGTTGGTCAGGCAGATCGGGTCGTGCCGGTCCCAGTGATGCGGCACGCGGGCGTCCATACGGCGGCCGTCGAGGACCGTGATGGCACCGTCGCCGACGACCTCCAGCGAGTCGCCGTCAAGCACCGCGGCCGTCCCCTCATCCAGCCCCAGCCCCATGGCGCCGGGACACAGTGCGAGCGCCGTCAGCAGACGGCCCATGCGGTTTCGCTCCTGGAAGTGCTGATCAATGATGAAGCGGGAGGTCAGGCCCAGCCCATCGGCCAGGTTGACCAGATCGTGCCGCGGAGTGGAGCCGCTCTTGCCGTACGCGATCATCCGTCGTGAGAGGAAGGAGGCGCCGGCCGAGGTCCCTCCGACAGTGGTGCCGCGGGCATGCGCCTCTCGAATCGCCCGCTCCAGCGCGGTACCGGCAAGGCGCTGGGCCAGGCGGTACTGGTCTCCCCCGGTGAAGAAGATCGCCGATGCCTGGCCCACCATCGCCACGGCCTCGGGATCGTTGGCGGCACCCGACGTCTTGGGATGCAACACCTGCACCGACGCCGCTCCCAGATGCCGGAAAGTCGCACGGTAACGCTCCGCCGTGCTCTGCAGGGACGACGCAATCGGAATGAGGAGGATATCGGCGTGCCGCCCGCCCGCCGCGTACACGAAACGCCCCAGGATCTCCGGCACGCCATCCTTCGATTCCGAGCCCCCAATGGCGACCAGGATTCCCGCGTGGCACTCGGATCGGTGGGATGCTCCTGCGGAGTGTGGCACCGTGAGCGCTCCAGGATGCGCGGCAGAACCGCTGGTTCCCGACAATCTGTCCGGGCCCCACCGAAGCGCAGGTGAAGGAGTCTTGAAACGCTCTTCAGAAGTCGCTTCAGGAGAACCGCGCCACGATCGGCCACGGCGTGCCCGCGCCCGCTTCACTCCCGTTTCCCGCTTCCTTCAGAAGCGGACCGCTAGGAATGAGAGATGAACAGCTCTCATCGGGTCTATCTGCGGCCGCTCGACGGCGTCACCCTGGCCGATATCGGCCAGGTCGGGGGGAAGAACGCCTCGCTGGGCGAGATGCTTCAGACGTTGGGCAAGAAGGGCGTGCGGGTTCCTGACGGGTTCGTCCTCACCGCGGAGGCCTATCGGCTGCACCTGGACCGGGCCGGCCTCACCGACTGGATCGAATCCACCCTGGCGGGCGTGGACGTGCGGGACGTCAACGCCCTGTCCCGCGCCGGCGAGGCCATCCGGAAGCGAGTCCGCGAAGCACCGCTGCCGGAGGAGCTGCGGCCGCTCATCGCGGCGGCGTATTCGGAGTTGTCGCAGCGCTTCGGCGAGGCAGAGACGGACGTCGCCGTGCGCTCCAGCGCCACCGCTGAAGACCTGCCGGGCGCGTCGTTCGCGGGACAGCACGAGACCTATCTCAACATCCGCGGCCTGGAGGCGCTGGACGGAGCGATCCGTGCCTGCTTCGCCTCGCTCTATACCGACCGGGCCATCGCGTACCGGACCGAGAAGGGCTTCGCCCACCGGAGCGTGAGCCTGTCGGTGGGGGTGCAGAAGATGGTCCGGAGCGACCTGGGCTCCGCCGGGGTGATCTTCACCCTCGATACCGAGAGCGGGTTCCGCGACGTCATCCTCATCACCGGGGCCTGGGGCATCGCCGAGACTCTGGTCCAGGGGCGGGTGGTACCGGACGAATTCTGGATCCACAAGCCCATGCTGCGCGCCGGTTTCCGTTCCATCCTGCGGCGGGAGCTGGGCGGCAAGGACGTCAAGCTGGTGTATGCCGAGGACGGCGGCCGGCCGGTCACCGAGGTGGCGGTCCCGGAGAGCGATCGCTCCCGCTTCGTGCTGGAGGAGGGGGACCTGCTGACGCTGGCGCGCTGGGCCCTCGCCATCGAGGAGCACTACACCCGCCTGGCGGGCCGGGACACGCCGATGGACATCGAGTGGGCCCGCGACGGCCGCAGCGGCGAGCTCTTCGTGGTGCAGGCTCGGCCGGAGACGGTCCACGCGGAACGGCGGGGCACCCGGATCACGCTCTACCGGCGGAGCGGCGAAGGCCGGGTGCTGGTCACCGGCAAGAGCGTGGGGGAGCGCGTCGCCAGCGGCCCGGTCCGGCTGATCAGCGGCTCATCGCAACTGGCCGAGGTGCAGGCCGGCGAGGTGCTGGTCACCCGGATGACCAACCCGGACTGGGAGCCGGTGCTGCAACGGGTCGCCGCGGTGGTCACCGACGAGGGGGGCCGCACCTGCCACGCGGCGATCGTCTCGCGCGAGCTGGGCATCCCCTGCGTGGTCGGCACCGGCGATGCCACCGGGCGCCTGGCCGCGGGCAGCGTGGTCACCGTCTCCTGCGCCGAAGGCGACGAGGGCCGGGTCTATGAAGGCGAGGTGGCCTTTGCCCGGGAGGACATCGACCCCGCAACCCTGCCGCCGTCGCCGGTCCCGCTCATGCTCAACCTGGCGAACCCCGACCAGGCCTTCAGCCTGGCTCAGCTGCCCGCCGCCGGGGTCGGTCTGCTCCGGATCGAGTTCGTGATTTCGGGGTGGATCGGCATCCACCCCATGGCCGTCGCCCATCCGGAGCGGATGGCCGATGCGGCGGACCGGCAGACGATCGAGGCTCGCGCCCGGGGATACGGTACGCCCGCGGAGTTCTTCGTGGAACGGCTGGCGTCGGGTGTGGGGCAGATCGCGGCAGCTTTCCATCCCCGGCCGGTGATCGTCCGCTTCTCGGATTTCAAGACCAACGAATACGCCGGGCTGCTGGGCGGCCGCGCCTTCGAGCGGGTGGACGCCAACCCGATGATCGGGTTCCGGGGCGCCTCCCGATACTATCATGAGCGGTATCGCGACGGCTTCGCCCTGGAGTGCGCCGCCATACGCCGGGTACGGGAGACCATGGGGCTCACCAACCTCAAGGTGATGATCCCCTTCTGCCGCACGCTGGGAGAGGCACGCCGGGTTCTGGAGGAAATGGCCGGCCACGGGCTGCGCCAGGGGGAAGACGGGCTCGAGGTCTATGTAATGTGCGAGATCCCGAACAACGTCGTCCTTGCCGCGGAGTTCTCCGACCTCTTCGACGGATTCTCCATCGGGTCCAACGATCTCACCCAGCTGACCCTGGGCATCGATCGCGACTCCGACCTGCTGGCTCCGCTCTTCGACGAGCGCGACCCCGGGGTGAAGCGAATGATCGCCATGGTGATCGAGGCGGCCCATCGCAAGCGGCGCCCGGTGGGGATCTGCGGCCAGGCGCCGAGCGACTATCCGGAGTTCGCGGAGTTCCTGGTCGGGCTGGGCATCGACAGCATGTCGCTGAGCCCCGACGCGCTGCTGGGAGTGGCGAGACACCTGGCGGGGAGTCCGCAGACCGGCAGGAAGAAGGAGCCGCTCCCCGCGAAGCGTGTTCCTCAACCGGTCGCCCTGGTGGCCGCGTCGGAGAGACCTCACCGCTGAGAAACACGGGCCTCCTGCCCGGCGGCCCCGCGCGGGAGGCCCGTTCTGCTGCTGCCTTCCTCCAGCCGCGCCGACGGCCTGGACCATCCCGGAGCGCGCGTTGGGGCGCGGTGAAGTGGATTGGGATCTCCAGAAAGGAGCGCGCACCACCAGCGTGCGGAGGGATGGCCGGGCCGTCGCCGCGCCCTCACGGATCCCTTCGCTTTTCCGCCATCCCCAATCCACCTGCGGGCGCTCCGACGCGCCCTGCGGGACCCAGCGGCCCCGGCGGGAGGCCCCTTCTGCTGCTGCCTTCCCCCAGCCGCGCCGACGGGCTGGACCATCCCGGAGCGCGCGTTGGGGCGCGGTGAAGTGGATCGGGATCTCCAGAAAGGAGCGCGCACCACCAGCGCGCGGAGGGATGGCCGGGCCGTCCGCGCGGCGCAGACCGGCCCTCAGGCCAGGTGTTCAGCGGATCAGCAGCACCCCCCGCAACCGGAGGTCCCGGGAGGAAGCTCCGACCATCACCTGGTATGCCCCGGACTCTACTACCCAGTCCCCACCCCGCTGGAATGTCCTCAACTGCTCGGTCGAAAGCCGGAACCGGACCTCGCGCTCCTCGCCCGGCTCCAGGTGGATGCGCTGGAAGCCCTGGAGCTGGATCACCGGACGGGCCACCGATCCCAGCACTTGGTGGATGTATAGCTGCACCACCTCGTCGCCCCCGCGAGTTCCGGTATTGCGCACGCGGCAGCGGATCACCGCCGTGCCGGCGGCGTCCATGGACTCGGGCGAGATGCCGAGCGACGAATACTCGAAGGTGGTATAGCTCAGCCCGAAGCCGAACGGAAAGAGCGGCAGCCCGGTGAGGTCGCCATAATCGTCGCCCCGGCCGGCCGGTTCGTGGTTGTAGTACAGCGGCAGCTGCCCCTCGGCGACGGGGAACGTGATCGGTAACCGCCCGGCCGGATTGTAGCCGCCAAACAGCACATCGGCCACCGCCGGGCCGCCCTGCTCGCCGGGGTACCACGCGTCAACCACCGCGTCCACCTCCTCCAGCCAGGGCATGGTGACGGCACTGCCGCCGATCAGGACCACCACCACCGGCGTGCCCGTCGCCGCCAGCTGCCGGATCAGGTCCTCCTGGCGGCCGGGGAGCGCGAGCAAGGCGCGATCGTGAAACTCGCCCTCCTCGATGCCCGCGACCACGATGGCGACGTCGCTCGTCCGCGCCAGCGCGACGGCGGCCTTGAGCGCGGCCGGCCAGATGGGAGCGGCCCCGGCGTCCCAGACCAGCCGGATCCGGCCGTTGCTCCTGGTCTCGAAGTACTCCAGGCGCAGCCTGTGGCTGCTGCCGGGAACCACCGCCACGGGGGCGAGGCGCACACCGTAGGACCGTTTCCGCCAGTTGTCGATGACCAGCGAATCGTCCAGGTAGAGACGATAGCCGTCGTTCCCTTCGACGCCGATTCGCCGGACCCCGCCGGGGGAGATGGTCACCTGCCCCGTCCAGCGCACCGAGTACCAGTCTTGTGGGATGCCTGGCGCCGGCGGACTGATGGTCCAGTGGAAATCCACCCGCGTATCACTCCGGACCACCCGCGGCTCCCCTTCCAGCCGCGGGTTGGCGAAGTATTCGCCCCGCAACGCCGCCGGAATGGTCACATACTCCGTATCGGCCCGGCCCGGGCCGGGGGTGTACCGCACCGGTGCCGAGGAGCCGAGCTCCTGGCGGATGCCGTCGAGGATGGACACCGGCCGAGCTCCGGCACCGCTGTAATCTCCCAGCCGCGCTTCCACGGCATCGGAGCCGATCACCGCGACCGAGCCGATCGACCGGGACAGTGGCAGCGTACCCTTCCGGTTCCGGAGCAGCACGATCGACTCGCGGGCGGCCTGCCGCGCCAGCTCCGCATGCCTGGCATTGCCGTTCCACCGGGCCGCGCTGTCCGGATCGGCGTAGGGATGCTCGAAGAGACCCAGCTCGAACTTGAGCCGCAGCACCCGCGCCACCGCGGTGTCGAGCACGGGCCGGGGGACCAGGCCCCGCTGGAAGGCCGCGAGATAGGGGCGATATTGCGGATACGCCGACTGGAAGATCACGTCCAGCCCGGCCTCGAGCGCGTGTTGCGCCGCAGTGGCGGTGCTGGCTTCGGTGTGCTGCAACACGGTCGGGCCGGCGGTCGCGGCCTGATCGGAGATGACGACACCGCCGAAGTGCCATTCCCCCCGCAGGACATGGGTCAGCAGCCAGCGGTTCTGCGAGGCCGGGATCCCGCCCACCGAGTTGTAGGCCGCCATGACGGAATGCGCGCCCGCTTCTGCAAGCGCACTCCGGAAGGGAGGGAAGAACCGCTCCTCCAGCGCCCGACGGTCGTAGTCGATCGGATAGCTGTCCCGGCCGCCCTCGCCCACGTTGGCCACGAAGTGCTTGGGGGTGGCCGCCACGCCCAGCGCCTCAAAGGCGCGCACGAACGCCTCGCCCATGCGCGAAGCAAGCACCGGGTCCTCGCCGTAGGTCTCCTCCACCCTGCCCCATCGCACATCGCTGGCGATGTTCAGCACCGGCGAGAGCACCTGCCGGATGCCCCGGCTCCCGGTCTCCCGGGCGATCGCCTGGGCCACGTCTCCCACCAGCGCGGAATCCCAGGCCGCGGCCAGGGCGATGGCCTGGGGAAACATGGTGGCGCCGGGCCGGATCAGCCCGTGAACTGCCTCATCGAAGGGAATGATCGGGATCCCCAGCCGGGTGCGCTCGACAAAGTAGCGCTGGATGGCGTTGATGCGGCACGCGTGGGCCCGGGCGATCTCGCCTGCGCTTCCGGTCGAATCCACCACCGACACCTGTAGGCCGAAAACCCCGTGGCGGTAGTCGTTTGCCGGATCGTCCAGATCGCCGGGGATCATGAACAGCTGCCAGAACTTCTCCTCCAGCGTCATGCGGCCCAGGAGATCCTGGGCCCGCTCGGCGATCGGCAATCGCGGATCCTGGTACGGCAGAGCCCCCGGCTTCTGAGCAACGGCGAGGCTGGGGAGGAAGAAGCCGCAGATTACGCAGATTACGCAGATGTAATCTGGAGCGACCCGCAACCATCTTGGCAGCGGTGCCCAGATCCAGCATCCAATCCGGTCGAGAAGTGCGGGGGTGAAGAGAGGCCGGGGTTGATCCGCTGATTTCATAGAGTCAATCTGCGTAATCTGCGTAATCTGCGGTTCCTAATGGGAAGCCTGAGGTGACGAGGAGGCCGGTGCGAGCCCGTACCGCTCGGGGTTGCTCCCGATCACGGCCGCGGCCAGCACCCTGGGCACGTATTCCCGCGTCTCCGGCGGCAGCTTCTTCAGCCGGTAGAGATGCCAGAAGTTCCGCTTGTCCCGGCGGAAGCCGCCGGGATCGGCGGCCACGTCGTGCAGCGCCCGGCGCACGCCGGCCTCGCCCCGGTTGTAGCTGGCCAGCGCCAGCATGAAGGCATCCTCGCCGAACTCGCTCAGCAGGTCGGCCAGATAGCGGGCCGCGGCGTGGGTCTGCAGGCGGACATCGAGCCGCTGGTCCACCGAGTCGTTCACCATGAGCCCGTAGCGCTCGGCGGTCGCGACCGTCATCTGCCACATCCCCCGCGCGCCCGCGCCGCTCAGCGCCTCGGGATCGAACTCCGACTCGGCCCAGGCGATGTAGGCCATGTCCTCCGGCAACTCCAGGGCGCCGAATTCCTTCCTGATGATCGGCCAGTATTTCTGTTTGCGCCGGTACACCTGGCCCAGGGTTCCCGAGTGAACCAGTTGGTCGATGTGATACTGCAGCCGTTCCCGGAAGATGGGGGGCACCGCGTAGGTCGTGGCGTCGAACTGGGAGAGAATGCGGCGGATCTCCCGGTCCAGCTCGTCGCTGCCCTGCGCCAGCTGGGCGGCCCGGGCCTTGTCGCGCTGTCCTACGGCCACGAGCGTGGCCTCGGCGTTGCCGGTCAGCGCATCGAGCAGCTGTTCCTGCTGCGCCAGGCGGCCGGGATCATCTTCATTCTGCATGGCCTCCTGCACCTGTTCGATCTGCCGGTCGATGGCCGCTTTCCGGGCCAGCAGAGCGGCGAGCTGCCGCTGCTGGCGGACGACGATCACGCCCAGGGTCATGAGCCCGAGCAGCCCGACGCCGGCCACACCGAGCACCACCCGCACCCAGCGGCGCCGGGTCCTCGCCTGCACCGTGGCGGAGACCTCGTGGAGCGCCTCGCGCAGGAGCGAACGGGTGCTGCGCCGTCGGCCACCGGATTCGCTGCGCGCCGCTTCGATATCCAATACCGCCCGTTCCACCGCCAGGGCGGTGCTGGGCCGTCCCGCCGGCACCGGATCGCCCGGCGGGAGGTCGCTGGATGGATCATCGGGCAGGGCGGGACGTGGAGCGGTACTCATGACGGCGGGTGCACCGCGGGGAATGGCGTCGAAATCGATCTCGACGAGGAGCTCGGGCCCGCCCGCGCCGAGCCTGATCACATCGCCCGGCTGCAGCACGCGCCGCTGGATCCGCTGCCCGTTCACCAGCGTGCCGTTGGTGCTGCCGGTATCCTGCAGCAGCCAGGACCCGTCGCGCAGGGAGATCTGGGCGTGAAACTGGGAGACGCTCTCCGCCTGATCGCCCTGGACCACCCAATCGCAGCCGGAGCCGCGGCCCACCCGGATCAGCGCCTGCGTGTAGTCGCGCGATTGCGCGGGGTCCCCGCGAAGGGTAAGCCGGATCATCGGTGATGAGGGGAATGCCCCTGATCCCCGGTTCCTGGTCCCTGATTCCTAGCGCTCCACATCCGCCACCCACACATCCCAGTTTGCATCCACCAGTGGCAGGTAGAGATATCCCGCATGCGCCGCCAGGCCGAAGCGAAAGAACTGGGCCCGGGGATTATCGGTGTACGCCACCGTCCTCGGCCGGCCCCCCGGCCGCGTGATTGCCCGAAGGCGGACGACCGGGCCCGCCGAATCCCGTACGGCGAAATACAGCGTCTTGCCGTCCCCGGACCAGGCGGTGTACGCACCCCCCCCCGGGGCCCCGGTCGAGTCCACCAGAAGGGTCGTCGCCCCACTCGCGGGGTCCAGCAGCGAGATTCCAGCGGATGACCCGAGCGTGATCCCACCCGTGGGCCGCCACTGTCCTGCCTGAAATCCCCGCGCGGCAAGCCGCCGCGGCGCCGACCAGGACCCGCCGGCCTGCCGGTGCGCTACCAGGATATTGCTGTCGGGCCTGTCGTTATCGGACCAGGCCAGCATCCTGCCGTCCGGACTCCAATGAGGGACCCGGTCGTCTCCGGCACTGGTGGAGACCTGCACGGCAGGCCCTCCCGCCGCCGGGATCACGAACACGTCCCGGTTACTACTGCCGTTGCGCGTGGAGTGGAAGGCGACCCAGCGTCCGTCGGGCGAGACGGCGGGGGCGAAATCGTCGGCGGAGTCGCTGGTGAGGCGCTCCGGGGTTCCTCCCGCCAGCGGCTGGCGCCAGATACTGGAGTGGCCGCCGAGGTTCGAGTCGTAGTACAGCCATCGGCCATCGGGCGACACGTCTGCCTGCTCGACATCCTGCGAGCCGGTGGTGACCTGGCGGCCCCGGGAGAACGGAACCGAATCGCGACCGGAGATGGGGATCTCCCAGATGTTGGACGTCTGGACTCCGGTGGACCAGGCCAGGCGTTTCCCGTCGGCCGAAAGGCTGATCCGGCCGGGGTTGAGGCCGGTCGTGATGCGGACCGGGGGAGCGGCCGCGGCCCCGCTGGAGGTCAGCTCCAGCTGATAAATATCGCGGCCGCCCTCGCGGTCGGAAATGAACAGCAGGGCGCGCCGGCCGGGGATCCAGACCGGGCTGGTGTTGAACGAGGCCGAGTCCGTCACGGCGACCGGCGTGCCCCCCGCGGCGGGTAGTACCAGGATCCGGCTGGGCGCGTTGTTGCCCTGGCCGTAGAACCTCGAATTTCCCTCGACGTAGGCGATCCACCTGCCGTCGGGCGACCAGGCGGGCGAATGCAGATCTACGCCGGCCGCCAGCGGCTTCCGGCCGGTGCCGTCCAGGCTCTGCTCGAACAGGGTATCCCGGGAGGCAAGGACGACACGCCGTCCGTCGGGAGACCACGCCGCGCCCATCGGGCTGATGTCCGCTACGGGCCGGGCGGGGCCACCGAGGAGCGGCATGACGTACAGACCGTTCGGGCCGGAATGCAGGAGGCGGCTGCCATCGGGCGATATGGCGCCGACCCAGGCCTGAGTGCCTTCGGTAATGGCGATGGGAACCCCGCCACCCACCTGCCGCACCGTGAGGTGAACTCCGGCCGTGTCCGCCACGGTGTAGGCGACCAGCTTTCCATCAGGGCTGAGGTCGGGCCACTGCTCGATGTCCGGCGAGACCGCCAGCGGGGTGCGATTTCCCAGGTCCAGCACGGCGGGCGCTCGCTGCCGCAGCGTCAATGCCAGAGCACCCGCCGCCACCAGCGCCCCGCCCAGCACCCAGGCGGCCCAGAGCGGGAACCCGCGGCCGCCGACCGCGACCGCCGCCACCGGCCGGGTCTGGGTCGGCGTCATCCCCAGGCTTGGCGTGGCCAGCACCTCCAGCTGCCCCAGCAGCTCCTCCGCCGTCTGCCACCGGTCGGCCGCCCGCTTCTCCAGGCACTTCATCAGTACCGACTCCAGCGCCGCCGACACGGCTGGGCGATGTTTCGAAATCGGCTCCGGCGCCTGGGTCACCTGCGCCGCCAGGATCTCCTGCGGGCTCTTTCCCCCAAACGGCGGGCTGCCGGTGAGCATCTCGTAGCCCAGCACCCCCACCGCGTAGATGTCCACCCGGTGATCCAGCTGCGGATCGGCCGCCGCCTGCTCCGGCGCCATGTATGAGGGCGTCCCCAGCGCGATACCGGCCGTGGTCAGCTTCTGCCGCCCGGTCGCCTCGCTCACCGCCTTGGCCACGCCGAAGTCCATCACCAGCGCGTGACGGCCCGAGAGCATCACGTTGTCCGGCTTGATGTCGCGGTGCACTACGCCGTTGGCATGGGCCTCGGCCAGGGCATCCACGACTTCGGAGAGCAGCTTCACCGTCTCGTGCACCGGCAACTCGCCATGCCTGGCCAGCCGCTCGCGCAACGACTCGCCCTGCACATAGGGCATGACGTAGTAGTAGAAGCCGCCCGCCTCGCCGGAATCGAGCAGCGGCAGAATGTGCGGGTGCTGCAGCCGCGCGGCCACCTGGATTTCGCGGAAGAACCGGTCGCTCCCCAGCGTGGCGGCCAGGTCGGGCCGGAGGACCTTGACCGCCACCTGACGGTCGTGGCGCAGGTCCTGGGCGAGGTAGACCGTGGCCATGCCCCCGCTCCCGATTTCCCGATCGAGGGCATAGCGGTCGGCAAGGGCATCCTTCAGGCGGGTGCGCTCGTCTGGCATGGGTGGGTCGAGGTGTCGAGGGGACTAAGAGGGTCGAGGATATTCCTTGCCGTCCTGCCGTCCTCCCGTCTTGCCGTCCTGCCGTCCTCAATGGGCCCTGCTGGACTTGAACCAGCGACCGACGGATTATGAGTCCGCTGCTCTAACCAACTGAGCTAAGGGCCCGAACACCGGTGCAATCTGCGCCGGTGCCGCCGTTCGCGAAAGGGACCGGCACGCAGAGAACAGGGAAACGGGAAGGGGGAAAGGGGAAAATACTTGACGCCCGCCGGCCCGGATGGTATCAATAGCACGTGACCACACGCTCCCGCTTCGCTTTCTATTTCAGCTACGCGACCCCAACCACGGGCCGCGGAACCGGGCGTTTGCGAGTCTAGCGACCCTGCGTTTCCGAAGACGGCGGCCCGTGAAATTCACGGGCCGCTTTTTTTGTCCCCCCCGGAGGTACGGTATGCTCATTCTGGTTCGTCGCGGCGCCACCGAGCAGCAGCTCGATCAGCTGCGTGAGTTAATCGAATCCCGCGGCGCCCGCACCCGATGCTCCCGCGGCGAGCACGGCGCCCTGCTCCGCTGCATCCCCGAAACCGGCCCGGTCGATCCGGATCTGCTCCGAGCGCATCCGCTGGTGGAGGCCGCCCTGCCCCTCCCGGTGTCCTGTCCGCTGGCGGCGCTCGGCACCGGCGAGCCCACCGTCGTCCGGGTGGGGCCGGCCCGCATCGGCGGCCGCGAGGTGGCGGTGATTGCCGGCCCCTGCTCGGTGGAAGGGGCCGACATGCTGCTCCAGTCGGCGCGCGCGGTGCGGGCAGCGGGGGCCACCCTGCTGCGCGGCGGGGCCTTCAAGCCCCGCACCTCCCCCTATTCCTTCGCCGGCCTGGGCGAGGACGCGCTCCCCCTCCTCGCCGAGGCGCGCCGGGCCAGCGGCTTGCCGGTGGTCACCGAAGTGATGGACCCGCGCCGGATGGAGCAGGTCGCCGAGGTGGCCGACATGATCCAGATCGGCGCGCGCAACATGCAGAACTACACTCTCCTGGCGGAGGCCGGCCGTATCCGCCGGCCGGTGCTCCTGAAGCGCGGCATGGGTGCCACGATCACCGAGCTGCTGCACGCCGCCGAGCACGTGCTGGCCCGGGGCAACCCGGACGTGGTCCTCTGCGAACGGGGCATCCGCACCTTCGAGACGTCCACCCGCAACACGCTGGATATTGCCGCCGTTCCCGTCCTGAAGCGCGAAACTCACCTCCCGGTGCTGGTCGATCCCAGCCACGCCGCCGGACGGGCTGCGTTGGTCCCGCCGCTCGCCTGCGCCGCGGTGGCCGCCGGGGCGGACGGGCTCCTCATCGAAGTCCATCCCGATCCCAGCCAGGCGCGGAGCGACGGCGACCAGTCGCTGTCGCTGGTCGAGTTCGCCGCGTGCATGCGCCGGGTCCGGCTCATCGCCGAGGCGGCCGGCCGCACCCTGGATCCCCTGCCGGCCTGCGAGGCCGGGGAGGCCGCATGACGACCAGGTGCAGCGGTGCCGCGCCGCAGCAGCTCCTGGAGCAGCTGCGGGTGGAGATCGAAGAACTGGACCGGCAGATGCTCACGCTCCTCGCCGAACGCATGTCGCTGGCCCGTGAGGCGGGGGAGATCAAGCGCAACGCCCGGCTCCCCCTGGTGGATCCGGCCCAGGAGGCGGCGGTGGTCCGGCGGGCGGCGGTCTTTGCCCGGGAATCCGGCCTCCCGGTGGAGGAGGTGCGCCAGCTCCTCTGGCAGGTGATCGGCCTGTGCCGCGGGGTCCAGGTGGAAGAGGCGTGAGCGCGGTACGCATCGCCTACCAGGGCGAACCGGGTGCGTTCAGCGAGGAGGCGATTCTCGGCGCCGCGCCTTCGGCCACGGCCCTGCCCTGCCCCGACTTTGGCGCCGTGGCGCGAACGGTGCTCTCCGGCGGAGCCGAGTACGGGCTCCTGCCGGTGGAGAACTCGACCGCCGGCGGCATCGCCGACGTCTACGATCTGCTTGCCGGCGGGGATCTGGTCATTCTGGATGAGTTCACGCATCGCATCCCC
Source organism: uncultured Gemmatimonadales bacterium (assembly GCA_963779755.1). Classification (GTDB taxonomy): domain Bacteria; phylum Gemmatimonadota; class Gemmatimonadetes; order Gemmatimonadales; family GWC2-71-9; genus CAVZZO01. The sequence continues at coordinate 1,970,559 of CAVZZO010000001.1, read as the reverse complement.
CTTTGCCTCGCGGCGCTCCCCGGTACGGAATGGCCGGGCCTCCGCCGTATCCTTTCGCATCCCGTCGCCCTGAGTCAGTGTACCCGGTTTCTTGCGCGCCACCCCGCCATCCTGGCACAGGCCGTAGCCGATACGGCCGGCGCCGCGCGCCTCGTCGCGGAATCGGGCGACCGGACGCTGGCGGCGCTGGCCGGCCGCAAAGCCGCCCGGCACTATGGACTCACGCTGCTGGCGGAAGAGGTCCAGGACCGCTCCGACAACGAAACCCGCTTCTACCTGGTCGGGCCACCGGGCTCCGCTCCCCTTCGCTCCGCGAGCACCGGCCGCGCCGTACTCCTGGCCGAGACGGCCAACCACCCCGGTGCACTCGCGGCGTTGCTGCTGCCCTTCGCCGATGCCGGGATCAATCTCGCCAGACTGGAGGCGCGCCCGGCCCGGGAGCGTTGGACCTACCGCTTCATTCTCGAGCTGGATACCAACGTCGATGAGGCCTCCTGGGACCGGGCCGTCGAGCGGGCGCACCGCGTGGCGACCTCGCTCCGGCTGCTGGGCCGGTTCGGCCGAAGCGGGGGCAGCCGGCCCGAGCGGCCTTTCGAGACGGCGCGGATCGTCGGGCTGGGCCTCATCGGAGGTTCCATCGCCCGCGAGCTGGCGGCTCGCGGCTGCCGGGTGCAGGGCGAAGACGCCGATGCCGGGACCCTGCAACAGGCCCGGGCCGAGGGCATCATCACCTGCGACGAGCCGGACGCCCGCGCCGAGATGCTCATCCTCGCCATCCCGCCGGAGGCGGCCCCCGCCTGGCTCCAGGCCAATGCCTCCCGGACCGGCATTTACGATACCGTGGTCGATGTCGGGGGCACCAAGCAGGAGATCGTCGCGACCGCCGCCCGGCTGGGCCTGGGCAATTTCGTCGGGACACACCCGTTGGCCGGCGATCACCGCTCGGGCTGGGAGGCCTCGCGGCTGGGACTCTTTCAGAATGCGACGGTCTATATCTGCCCCGGCCCGCAGAGCGCCGCCCACAGTATTGCCTCGGCCGAGCGCCTGTGGCTGGCCCTCGGGGCGCGCTGCCGGCGCATGAAGGCGGAGCAGCACGACGCGGAGATGGCCTGGACCAGCCATCTGCCCCAGTTGCTGGCTTCCGCCCTGGCGCTCGCCCTGCGGCAGGCGGGGACGCCGCGGGCGTCCCTGGGGCCGGGCGGCCGCGACACCACGCGGCTGGCGCTGAGCTCCCCCCTGCTGTGGGCCGGCGCGGTGCGCAGCAACCGGGTGGCCGATGCGACAGCCCTGCAGGCGTTGCAGGACGTGCTGCGGGCGCTGACCGAGGCCGTGAAGGCCGGCGACGGGGAAGCGTTGGCCGCCTTTCTTGCCGCAGCGCAGGCCTGGGCGGCGGCGCCGGCCTGCCCCGACGGCACGGCTTGACACTCCGCCGGGATGGGGCCGACTATTCCGCCTCACCCCTTTCCCAGGAGCAATCCCATGCGTATCCCGCGCCTTGCCGGGGCAGCAGCGCTCGCGCTGCTCGCCGCCTGCGGGCAGCCCCGGCCGACGGTCGATACCGCCGCCGTCCAGCAGGCGATCCGCGACCGGGACCAGAGCTGGAACCAGATGATCGTCGCCCGGAACGACTCGGGGATCGCCGCGCTCTACACGGCCGACGGCGTCCTGATGCCGCCCAACCAACCGAGCCAGAGCGGCGCAGCCAGTATCCGGGCCTTCTGGGCCGGCCTGTGGCAGCTGCCCGATGTGAAGCTGGTGATTACTCCCGGTGACATCCAGGTCGCCGGCTCCGGCGACATGGCCGCCGAGCGGGGCACCTGGACACTTTCCGCGGGCGGGCCGCAGCCGATGAAGGACAACGGCAAGTATGTGGTGGTCTGGGTCAAGGGCGATAACGGCGAGTGGCATGCCGCTACCGACATCTGGAACAGCGATAACGCGCCGCCCGCGGCAGGCGGCGACAGCACGGCCGCGAAGTAGCAGAGTCCCCGTGCGCCGCGATGCCAGGATTCAGCACAACATCTCGGCGCACGATCGGGGCGTCGCCACCTATCGCTCCCGCCATCCCGAGATCTACAACGAGGTCGAGCAGCACCGGCTGAGGAAGGCGCTGGCCGGTGCGCTGGCCGCCACCGGCTCCGAGCGGCCCCGCAGCCTCGATTTCGGCACCGGCGACGGCAACCTGGCCGAGCAGCTCGCGGCGCTGGGAGCCCAGGTCACGGTGGCGGATGTGTCCCCACGCTCGGTCGCCGCGGTCGGCGACCGGCTGGGCCTGCCGGCGGAGCGGCGCTTCGTTCTCAACGGTATCGATCTCGCCGGCCTGCCGGACCAGGCCTTTGACTTCCTGGGCGCCTACTCGGTCCTGCACCACGTTCCCGACTACCTTGCCGCCGCGCGCGACATGGTCCGGGTACTCCGGCCGGGTGGGGTGCTGTTTCTCGACCACGAAGCGGGGCCGGCATACTGGGCCCCCGGCCCTGACCTGCAGGCCTACCGGCGCGAGCTGACCGGGCTCCAGTTCCAGGCCCGGGGAGGCTCGGCCGGGCGGCTCCGGCGTCTGGCGTCGCCGGCGCGCTGGATGCTCCGGCTCCGCCGTCTCACCAACCCGCGCTATCAGCCCGACGGCGACCTGCACGTCTGGCCCGACGATCATATCGAGTGGGACCGGCTGGAGCGAACCCTGGCGCAGGCGGGAGCGCCGGTGTTGCGGAGCGACGATTACCTGCTCTGCCGCGGTGAGGGGCCGGCGGCTCGCCTCCACGCCCGCTACGCCTCGCGCTGCGCCGACATGCGCCTGGGAATCTTCCGGCGGGAAGGCTTGTGAACCGGGCCGTTGGCAGCGAGTTTCCTGTACCTTGCCACAACACCCGGATGCAATGCCCGACGACCGCCGCCCCGAAGGCGTGCTGTCCTCCCTGAGCGGCACGGTTGCCGCCGCCTGGGAGGGCGCCCGGCGCCAGCCGCTGCTGGCCTTCGGCATTCCCATTGCCGCCACGATCATCGCCGTTATCGTGGTGCTGCTGACACCCCGGCGCTATCAGTCGGAATCGTCGTTCGTGCCCGAGGCGGGCGAGGGGATCAATCTGCCCTCGGCCGTGCTGGGACTCATCAGCCAGCTCAACCTCAAGAGCGCCAGCGCCGAGTCGCCGGCCTTCTATATCCGGCTGCTCCAGTCGCGGCCGGTGTTCGATCATCTGCTGCGCATCCGCCCCAGCGAGACCTGCGGCCGGCCTGCCGCCACGGTCCTGGAACTCCTGGATGCCGGCGGCCGGTCTCCCGCCGACTCGCTCTTCCGGGGACGCAAGCGGCTGAACGACCTGGTGTCCGCCGGCGTGGACCTGCACACCGGCGTGGTCACGGTGGTCCTCGAAGCCGCCTGCCCCGCTCTGGCGCAGGAGCTGACCGATTCCCTGGTGCAGTCGGTCAATACCTACAACATCGAAACCCGGCAAACCCGGGCGCACGTCAAACGGCAGTTTCTGGAATCCCGATTGACCGAGGCGGAACAGGAGGTCCGGTCCGCGGAGGACACGCTGCAGGAGTTCCTGAAGCGCAACAAGGTCTACTCTTCCCCCGAGCTGTCGTTCACCTACCAGCGGCTCTCCCACCGGGTGGACAGCCGGCAGGAGGTCACCGACGGACTGCGCCACGAGTTCGACAATGCCCGGCTGGAAGAAGTGAACAGCACACCGCTCATCACCGTGCTGGAGCCCGCCTCCCTGCCGGTGCGCCCCAGCTGGCCCAAGCGTCGGGCCACGGTCATCCTGACGGCCGTGCTGTCCGCCTTCATTGGAACGGCGCTGGCCCTGCTCCGGACCATCAGCCAGCCGCTGGACGGAACCGCCTCACCCCTGCTGCGCCGGTTGCACGCCTCGGCGCAGGCCCGGCTGTTCGGCCGGCTGCCCCGGCCCTGATGCCGCCGCGCGCGCTATCGGGCGCGCCGGGAGGGAGCATCCAGCAGCCGCCGATAGACCACCTCGGTATGCGCCGCCACCCGCGCCCAGGTGCGTTCGGCCGCCTCAACCGCCGCCCGCTCGCGCAATGCCGCGAGGGCCTCGCGGTCGGCCAGCAGCCTCCGGAGCTCGCCGGCCAGAGCGGAGGCATCGCCGGGCGGCACCAGCCGGGCGGCCGTATTCCCCGCCACCGCCTCGGGGATTCCACCCAGATCCGAGGCCACTACGGCACAACCCGAGGCCAGCGCCTCCAGCGCCGCGAGGCCGAACCCTTCGTACTCGCGGGTAGGAAGAACGAAGACATCCGCCGTCCGGTAGAACAGCGGGAAATCCTCCGGCCGCTCCGGCTCGAGCAGACGCACGCCGTCCAGGCCGGACGAGGCGATCTGCGAGCGCAGCTCCGCACCCCATCCGCGATCCGGACCGACGAAGAGACACTCGACCCCGTCGCGCTCCGCCGGCGGCAGCAGGCGCAGCGCCGCCAGCAGCACGTCGGGCCCCTTGTTGCGGGAGATCCACCCGCCGAAGAGGATCCGCCGGCGTGCGGGGTCGATCCGGTAGCGCTGCAGAAAGGGCTCGGGCACCGGGCCGGGATGGAAGCGCCGGGTATCCACGCCGAGGGGGATGATCTCGATCGGCGCGTCGACTCCGCAGGCGCGCGCGGCGCCGGCCGTGAACGCCGAGTTGGCAATGATCGCATCGGCCGCCCGGCACAGAGCCACGGCGGCTGGACGGAGCGGTGCCAGTGCCTCCGCCGAAAACTCGGCCCCGTGGATGGTGAGGACGAACGGCACGCCGGCCGAGCGCGATGCGCAGAGCGCCGCCCAGCTGCGGATCCCGGCGTGGTTGGCATGAACCAGCTGAGACGGGGTCTGCCGCAACAGCGCACGCAGCCGGCCGCGCAGCGCGCGGAAGCGCACCCGATCGCGAAAGGCTGCCGGGTGCAGCCCCGCCGGGATGCCGCCGGGAATGCTCCAGAGCAGGCTGCCCAGCGGGGTGATGGCATCGTAGCGCCGCAGGCCCGCGGGCAGCGACTTGCCGCGGCCGCCCGAGGTATCCACCAGATGCACCGCCCACGCCCGATGCGCCAGTTCCTCCGCCAGCGCGCGGCAGTAGGTGGCCACCCCGCCCGGCGGCGGCGGGAGGTCGCCCACCAGGCAGACGGATGGCTCGGCAACGGCTCCGGCAGATGGCATCATGTGGCTCGCGGACGGATGAGGGACAGCCGCGGTGAATAATACCACCACCTCTGCACCCCGCCCCCGGCCGGCCTGGCTGCAGCCTCGCTATCTCCTGCGGGCCGGCCTCTATGGGGCCGGCGCCGTCGGGCCCACGGCCATGGGGTTCGTGCTGCTGCCGGTCTATGCCCGTACGCTGTCGCTGGCGGGGTTCGGCTCGCTCACCCTGATCACGGCGGCCTACAGCCTTTTTTCGGCCGTCACCCTGCTGGGGCTCAACTCGGCGCTGGTGCGCGAATATTACGATTACCGGGACGAGTCGGACCGGCGACGGATGATCGGCGCCATCACCGCGCTGGTCGGCCTGGTCAGCCTGGGTGCGGCCGCCCTGCTGATGGCCACCATGTGGCTGGTGCCGGGCCTCTCGGATTTTGTCCTGGGCAGCCGCAGCGGCGAGATCGTCGCGCTGGCCCTGGCCTATTTTGTCGCCCAGAACATCTTCGCCCTGCAGCAGGCGGCGGCGCGCGCTTCGGGCAATGCGGCACGCTTCGCCTCGCTCGCGGCGGTTCAGAGCGGGCTGCTCGCGCTGCTGGCGGTGCTGCTCCTGGTGGTGCATCATCTGGGCATCCGCGGCTTCGTACTCGCCAGCCTGGGCGCCGCCCTGGGCGGAACCACGGTGGGGCTGCTGGTGCGGCGCGACCGACCCCGCCTGCCCGCGGACTGGCAACGGTTCCTCCGCCCCGCGCTGGCCTACGGCCTGCCGCTGGTGGCGGTCAACGTAAGCGGATGGGGACTCGGCCTGGTGGACCGGTATCTGGTGAACAGCATCCTGGGCCTGGAATCCACCGGGTTGTATGGCGTGGCGGCCCGGCTGGGCGGCGTCACCAATCTGCTCATCGTGGTGCCGCTGGGCGCGCTCCTTCCCCCCATGGTGTTCCAGCGCCAGGCGCGCTCGGGCATCGGCGCCGCCGCCCGGCTGGTGTCCCGGTTTCATCGCGGCACGCTGGTGCTGGTATTGCTGGCCGCCACCGCGCTTACCCTCGCGGCCGACCCGCTGATCCGGCTGGTGACCGGCCCGCAGTATGCCGCGGCCGCCCCGGCCCTCCGGTGGATCGCATGGGGAGCCGCCGCCAACGCCTCGGTGCAGGTGCTGGCCAACCTGCACGCCTTGCTGCGCCGTACCGGGGTCATCGCCACCCTCACCGTCGGCGCGGCGGTCGTCAAGATCACCGCCACGCTGTTCCTGCTCCCCCGCATGGGGCTGGAAGGCGCGGGGCTCGCGTCGTTCATTTCCTTCACGCTGCTGGCCCTGGGCGTGGCGGGCACCGGATGGTATCTGGTCCGGCACGCCGCCCCGGCCGGCGGGGCGGAATCCTGATGGACTGGCGCCGGGGATGGCGCGAGGCCCGCCTGCTGGGGCCCGGCATGACCCTGGAACTGCTGCGCGGTAAGGTGCGGCGCGAGCTGGAGCAGCGCTCGGGCGCCAGCCATCGGCGCCGAGTGCGGGCCGGCCTGGACGAGCGCGAGTGGGCCGCGCTGCGGGAGCGCCTGGGCCGCGGTGCCCTCCAGCGGTGGCGCGAAGGGGCCGCCGGCCTGGGTTGGTACGGCGCCCGCCCCGGGACGGCCGCGGTGCTGGAACGGATCTTCCCCGACCACGCCGGCCAGATCGTGGCAACGGCGGATGCCCTGTGCGCCGGCCGGGTCTGCCTGTTCGGCCGCGACGTGCGGATCGCCGGGCCGGGCGGGACCCCTGACTGGCACCGGGACTGGTTCGCGCAGGGCGGCTGGGATCCTGCGGTCCCGTCCGCCGGGCTGGCCATCGGGCGGGAGCCGGGCCTCGATCCCAAAGTGCCCTGGGAACTGGGCCGCTGCCTGCATCTGCTGACCCTGGCCCAGGCATGGCGGCTCCGCCACAACCCCGCCTACCCGGATACCATCGCCCGGCAGGTCCGCTCCTTCATCGCGGACAATCCGGTGGGGTACGGCATCCAGTGGGTCAGCACCATGGACGTCGCTATCCGGGCGGCGAACTGGATCGCGACGTGGGACATGATCCGCGATGCGCCGGCGGCGGATGCGCTCGCCGAGCCGCTCTTTCGCAGCCTGGTGGAGCACGGACGGTTCATCGTCCGTAACCTGGAGAACCGCGACGGGATTCGCTCCAATCATTATCTCGCCGATCTCGCCGGACTGGCCTATCTCGGGCACCTCGCCCCGGTCTATCCTCCCGCCGCCCGCTGGGCCGCCCTGGGTCGCCGGGAGGCGGAACGGGAAATCGTCCTGCAGACGCTGGACGACGGATTCTCGTTCGAATCTTCCGCCGGCTACCATCGGCTGGCGCTGGAGCTGCTGGCCTATCCTGCGCTGGCCGACCGCGAGGCGCCCCGCGGCCGCTTCCGGGAGCGGCTCGAGCGCATGCTGGAGGCGGCGGACGTGCTGACCACCGCCCGCGGGCAGGCGCCGCAGATCGGCGACTCGGACGACGCGCGGCTGCACGTGCTCCATTCCAGGGATCCCCGGGATTTCAGCTATCTGGTGCCGCTGTTCGGGCCCGCCGCCGGGCGAGAGCCGCGGGAAGACACGCCCGAGACCGTCTGGCTGCGGGGTCCCGCCGTTCGGGGAAATGGCCCCACGGGGAGGCCCGGCCGGGCGGCGCTGTTCCTGCCCGCGGCGGGCATCGCCCGGTTGTCGGACGGCGCGACCGAACTGGTGGCGGTGTGCGGCTGGAACGGCCAGAACGGACGCGGCGGGCACGCCCACAACGACAAGCTGAGCTTTACGCTGTTCCACGACGGCCGCGAGGTCATCGCCGATCCCGGAACCTGGGTCTACACCCGCGACGTAGCTGCGCGGCAGCACTTCCGCTCCACCCTGATGCACAGCACGGTGGCGGTGGGGCACGCTGAACAGAACCGCTATTCTGATACCAGCGCCTTCCGACTCATCCCCGATGCCCGGCCGGTGGACCGCGCGCTGCGGCAGCAGGGCGGCACCTGGGTCTTCCGGGGCAGCCATACCGGCTATCAGCGGGCGCCGTTTCACCTCCGCCACATCCGGCGCATCGCGCACCGTCCGGGGACGCGCCGCTGGATCGTGCTCGACCTGCTCCAGCCCTGCCGGGGCCACGCCAGCCGGCTGCCGATCTGCCTCACGCTGCCGCTCGCGCCCGGCGTGGCGGTGCAGGAAGTAACTGCGGAGACCTGGCGGGTCGCGAGCCAAGGGGCGATCCTCACCGGCCAGGCGTCGCTCCACGGCATCACGGCACGCTGGGAAGCCCTCGACGGCTGGTACAGTGCGGGCTATTCGCGGCGCGCTCCCGCCTCTTACCTGCGGCTGTCCGGCGAGCTGGTTCCCGGCAGGGCCGTACACGCGATCCGTACCGTTATCGATGTCGGCACCCGCTCCTGAACGCCCGCTGATGCGTCGCTCCAGCTGGACCTGGCTGGCGGCCGGACTAGCCCTGGCCGTCTCCGGCACCGTGGCATTGCTGGGCCAGCAGCCGCTCTTCGCGCTGCCGCTGATGGTGGCGCTGGGCGGCACGCTGATGATCTTCGCCAGCGCCGAGCCGATGCCGGCGCTGCTGAGCGTGCTGGTGCTCTCCGCAGTCTTCGGCCTGCCCCTGGGAACGGGCGGCGTGGACTTTGGTATCCGCGTCTACTACCTGGACATCCTGGTGGCAGGACTCCTGGGAGCGGCGGTGATCGGCACATTCATAGCGCCGGAGCGCTGGGATCATCGCTGGCCCGGGCGCAGGATGTATCTCCTGCTATTCTCCTGGCTGACGCTCTCGTTCGTGCACGGTGCCCTCGCCGGCAACGACCTGCGCAGCGCCCTGGGCGATTACCGGCGCATGGGCCTGTATTCACTCACCATCCTGGTAACCGCGGCCGTCCTGCAGCACCGGGGGCACGTCGAGCGGGCCATGAACGCGCTGGCCCTGTCGGGGATCGGGGTGGCCATCATCGCCGTCGTACGGGTGGCCACCGGGACGGGATACGCCGAGGAGCTGCTGGCCGGATCGACCATCCGGTATCTCTCTTTCATCGAGGCCAGCACCGCCGGGATCGGCGTGCTCATCGCGGTGTCGCGGGCCCTCGACCCGCGCACCCGCTCGGCCGGCTGGTGGCTGCTGGCCGCTGTCGACGCCGGCGCCGTCCTGGTGTCCAATTATCGCACCGCCTGGGCAGCGCTGGCGGCGGGGCTGGTCGTCCAGCTCGTCATCATGCGCGGCCGCCGCGCCATCCTGGCAGCCATCGCCATGGCGCTGGTGGCCGCGCCAGTCCTCTACATCCTCATCACCGCCACCCCGCTGGGCGGACTGATCCTGCAGCGATTCAACCCGGAGAACATCACCACCTCGGGGCTCTGGCGCCTCTTCTCCTGGCGCAACGCTTTCCTCACCTGGCTGGACCACCCCCTGCTCGGCACCGGGCTGGGCTTCACCAACGTCTTCGAATACTTCAACATCGAAGTCGCCGAGTTTGCCGCCTCGTTCACCAGCTCGATCCACAACGATCCGCTCTGGTTTCTGGTGAACAACGGTCTCGTCGGGGTAGCCGCCGCGCTTCCCTTCACGCTGCTCTGGTTCCGTCGCGCCGGGGCGGCCATACGGGACGAGGCGACTCGAAGCATCGCCGCTACCTCGCTCGGCGGTCTTACCATCATGGGGGTGACCGCCTGCCTGCAGCCCTATTTCTCGACGGCCGGCACCGTGCTGATCGCGGCCACGCTGCTCACCGCGGTGCTCCGGGCCGACTTCCCCGCCCCCGCATGAGCGCGGCGCTCGCGGGGCGGCGGGTGCTGATGCTGCTGGACAATGCCTGCGCCCCCGACTGGCGGGTCCTGCGGGAAGCGGCCGCGCTGCGGGACGCCGGCGCAGCGGTCCGGATTCTCTGCTGGGATCGCGAGGCCCGCGCTCCGGAGACCGAAACCCGGGACGGCCTCCTGATCGAACGCATCCGCACCCCGGCTGAGCGGCAGCGGGGCATCCGGCAGCTCGGTACGCTGGCGCGATTCTATCGCGAGGCCAGCCGCCGGTCGCGCGAGTCCAGGGCCGATGTGGTGCATGCCCACGACCTGCTGATGCTCCCGCTGGGCGCCTTCCTCGCCCGGCGGCTGCGGGCACCGCTCATCTACGATGCGCACGAGATCTACCACGTGATGGAAGCCGAGCGATACCCGCGACCGCTGCTGGCCGCCCTGGCGGGAACGGAGCGGTGGCTGGTGCGCCATTCGGTCGACGCGCTGGTCACGGTGAGCCAGCAGCGGGTGGCGGCATACTGGGATGCCGTCCGGGGACGGACCCCGGTGTTCGTGGTGGGGAACTGGTACGATCCGGTGACCGTGAGCCGGGAAGCCCGCGCCCGCGCCCGGGCAGAGTTGGGGATCACCGACGATACCCCGGTGCTCCTGTATGCGGGCGGAATCGCGGCCGAACGGCGGCTCGACCTGCTGATCGAGGCGGCCGCCGAGCGCCCCGGCTGGATGTTCGTCGTGGCGGGACGGGGAGAGCTCCCCCTGGAGCGCCGGCTCCAGGCCGCCGGACAGAACAGCGGCAACCTGCGGGTAACCGGCTGGCAGGACCAGCCCGCCGGGCTCTACGCCGCCGCCGACGCACTGTATTATGTCCTGGAGCCTTCCCATCCCTACACCCGCTTCGCCGCGTCCAACACGCTCCATCTGGCCATCGCCTACGGCCTGCCGCTCATTACAGCGCCGCTGGGAGAACCGGGCCGGATCATGCGCGGCGTGGCCGATGCCCTGGTACTGGAGCCGCCCTCGGCCGGGGCGCTGGCCGGTGCCCTGGATCTGCTGCGCGACGAGACCCGCCGGCGCAATATCGGCGCGGCCATGCGGGCGCTGCAGGGAACATTCGGCTGGGCGCAGGCCTCGCGCGCGCTGCTCGCGGCCTACGGTGCCGTTCGCTCAGGTATGCGACCGTAACCAGGTTTCCAGGGTGTACAGGGCCAGCAGCTGGCGCTGCCGCGGGCGGCCTCGATCGCGCGCCTCGGCCACGACCTCCCGCACCCGCGCCGGCTGGAGCCAGCCCGGCAGCCGGGCCTGCGGTCCCACCAGGTAGTCTTCAGCCTGGGCGCGCAGCCACCCCCGGTACCAGGCATCCAGCGGAGTGCTGAATCCCAGCTTGGGGCCGGTTCGCTCACGCCAGCCCAGCAGGGGGCCGTGGAGTGATGCGGGCAGCAGGGGACGCACCGCGCGGCGATAAAGCCATTTGCGCTCGCCCAGGACCGAGACCTTGTACCGGCCGGGCATCGCCTCGAGCAGCCCGAGCAGCGGCAGGTCGAGAAACGGGACCCGCAACTCGACCGACGATGCCATGGCCATGTGATCGGCAACGGTCAGCAGATCGTCCGCCAGCGAGAGCCGGGCGTCCACCCGCAACAGCCGGTTGAGCGAGTCGGAATCGCCCGGGGCCGGCAGCCAGCGCCGCACCGGCGCGACCAGGCGTTCGGCGTCGGCGGCGCCGCGCAGGGCGGCGCTCTCCTCGGGCGAGAACACCGCCAGGATTTCGGCATAGCGCCGCGCTTCGTCGGCCTCCCCTGCGGCGCGCGCCAGGCGGGCCACCCGGTCGGAACTGGCCAGCCGCTCAGGCAACCGCGCCAGCACGCCGGGGACATGGCGGGTCCAGCGGTACCAGCGCTCCGCCGCATGGCGGGCATAGCCGCCCAGCGGCTCGTCCGCCCCCTGGCCGCTCAGCACCACCTTGTGTGTCTGCCGGACCGTCCGGCACAACAACCCCACCATCAGCAACCCGGTGTTCGCGATCGGCTCACCCAGCATTGCCGCCTGCGCTGGCCATGCCGCGAGATACTCGGTGCGGTCCAGTTCCACCTCGCGCAGCGGCACCCGGAGCGCCGCGGCAGCGCGGCGCGCCACCGGCAACTCGGCCAATGCTCCCGCCTCGGGGAATCCGACCGCGAAGGCCTGCGGTGGATCGGGCAGATGATCCCGCATGAGGCCGGTCACCACCGTGGAATCCACGCCGCCCGACAGCAGCGACCCGACCGGGACATCCGACATCAGCTGCCGGTTCACCGCCCCGTCGAGGCCGTCGCGAATCGCTTCCTCCCACTCGTCCCGGCTCCGCGGCGGGGCCGCCGGCGCAAAGCGTGGCGCAAACGACTGGAATTCGGGTTCGGCGCCCGGCGACGCTGGGAGCCGGCAGAAATGGCGCGGGGGCACCTTCCAGACGCCCTCGTAGAATGTCCCGGGCGAAGGGACGAAGCGGTACACCAGGAACTCGCCGAGCGCCCCGGCGCGCAGGGCGCCCGGCACCAGGCCGGCGGATTGCGCAGCGGCCAGCTCACTGGCAAACCAGAAGCCCCCGCCGCTGTGCCCCAGGTAGAGCGGTTTCACGCCCACCGGGTCGCGCACCAGCCAGACGCCCTGCCCCGGGCCCCGGCGCTGATCGTAGAGCGAGAAGGCGTAGATGCCGTTGAGGCGGGGGAAGAGCTCGGTGCCCCATTCCTCCCAGCCGTGCACCAGCACTTCGCTGTCCGCCCGGGTGTGGAAGCGATGTCCCGCCGCCTCCAGGGTGCGCCGCAGCTCCAGGTGGTTGTAGATCTCGCCGTTATAGGTGATCCAGACGTCGCCCGTCTCGTTGGACATCGGCTGGTCGCCGGTGGCGAGATCCACGATGCTGAGCCGTCGGTGCCCCAGCAGCACGCCCTCGTCGAAGCAGCGGATGCCGGCGCCATCCGGGCCGCGGTGCGCCAGCGCCGCCGTGAGCCGCTCCAGCAGCGGCCGTCCCCGGTCCGGGGCATGGCCCACCAGTCCGGCGACCCCGCACATCTAGCGCCCCCTCCGGTTCATCCGGTCCTCACCCCTTGCCAGCCCCTCCGGTTGCAGCACCTTTCTCCTCCGAGTCCAGAGCCGACCATCTCCCGAGCCCAGAGCGGCCCGTGCCCCGTTCCCAGCATCCGCCGTTTGACATCATTCACGTGGCCCACACGCCCTTCCCCGAGGACCCCCGTCCCCGGCGTGAAGCCATGGTGGCCGCCGAAGGCGGCCGCCGCGTGGCGCTCATCGTGGCGGCAGGCGGCCGGGATCCCCGGCCGATCTCGCGTTACGGCCCGCTGGCGGTGATCAGGCTGCCGACCCCGCGGCGCCGCGGCGGGTTCGCCACGTATCTGCTGAATTATCTGGATTTCCTCAGGCGCGCGCGGCGGCTCATCGCGAATGACGACCGGCTGCGGCGGGCCCGCATCGTCCACGTGCACACGCTGCCGGACTTCCTGGTGGCCGCCGCCGCGCCGGCGCGCCGGCGGGGGGCCCGGGTGATTCTCGATCTGCACGAAATCTTCCCCGAGTTCACACGCACCAAGTTCCCCGGGCCCGCGGGCGCCCTGGCCGGCCGCCTGGCCGCCGCGGTCGAACGCTGGTCGCGCCGGCAGGCGACGGTGGTCGTCACGGTGAATGCAGCGGTTGCCCGGCTGCTGCGCCAGCGCCCCGCCGGCAACGGCGAGCGGATCGCGGTGGTACACAATGTAACCGACCCGGCCGACTTCGGACCGGGCGGCGTCACCAGCGGCATCATCGAGCCGGGCCCCCTGCGGCTGGTCTACCACGGGACCCTGACCGAGCTCTACGGGCTGGATATTGCAGTGGACATCGTCGCCGCCGCTCGGCAGCGAGGCCTGGAGGTCGAGCTCGATCTCTATGGAGAAGGGCCTCAGCAGGAAGCGCTGGAACGGCGTATTGCCGCCGCCGGCCTGGGACCGTTCGTGCGGCTCAAGGGCTCCGCACCACACGAACAACTGCGGGTGCTGCTGCCCCGGTATCATGCCGGGCTGGTCCCGACCCGGGAGAACGGGATGACCCGGTACTCGCTCTCCACCAAGCTGCTGGAATACGTGCATCTCGGCTTGCCGGTCGTGGCGACCGCGCTGCCGACCTACCAGGAGTACTTCCCGCCCGGCACGCTCTGGTACTTTCCGGGCGGGTCGGTCGACGCGGCGGTGGAGGTGCTGCGGGAGTTCCGCGCCGCATCGCCGGCGGAACGGGCGGAGCGGGCCCGACGGGCACGGGCGATCGTGAGCGAGCGGCTGAGCTGGGAAAGCGAAGCGCAGGTGCTGCGAAGCATCTACGAAGAGCTGCTGGAGTCCTGACCGCCGCGCGCCAGAGCGCGAATCCGGAACGTCGCCCGCGCCACCGACGCCAGCGAATCCAGCGGGATCGGCAGCCGGTCGCCGGTGGTACAGGCGCGGTAGAACGCCTCCCAGATCTCCGCGTGGCCTTTCCCCGTGCTCCGGCGCGATGGCCGCCCGCGCCCATAGCCGACCACATGCCGGAAATCCTCCAGGACGACGGCTTCCCCGCCCAGGAACGCCTCCAGGTGTTCCTTCGGCAGCCCGGCGTTGCCGCGCACCGTATAGACCAGGGTGGCTGCGGCCCCGCCGGTATGTCGGAACTGCGCGCTGAAGTCGGCATCGGGCCAGGATGAGCCCGCGGCAACCACACCGATCGCGGGGTCGAACGGTCCGCCCAGAAACTCCAGCAGGTCGACCATATGGCACGCCTCGCCCACCGCGCGGCCACCGCCCTCCGGCCCGAGGGTCCAGTCGTTTTTCCCCGGCGGGCCGGCATTCACCCGGTACAGCAGCACCGGCGGCGCAGCATGCGCCGCGATGCGCTCGGCCAGCAGGGCGGCGGCCGGCGAGAAACGCCGGTTGAACCCCGCCAGGAACGGCTGGTCCGAGCCGGCGATCACCGGCAGCAGCCGGTCCAGCTCCTCCGGCTCGACCGCGAGCGGTTTTTCCAGGAATACCGCCTTCCCCGCCTCGAGCGCGGCGATCGCCAGCTCCGCATGGAGGTGGTGCCGGGTCGCGATCAGCACCGCATCGACCTCCGGCCGTTCCAGCAGCGCCTGGACCTCCGTGGTCCAGAACGGAGCGCCCGCCTGCTGGGCCGCCGAGCGTGCGCTGAGCCCCGTGCGGTTGGCCACGGCTACCACGGAGAACCGGTTGGGGAGCCGCAGCAGCTGCGGCAGATGCATCGATCGGACGAATTCGCCGGCCCCCACGATGCCGAGACGCACCACGCCGCTCCGGCGCACCAGGGCGGGCGACGCCACCGTCGCGCCGGCGGAATGGTCGGGCGGACCATCCGGTGTATAGGTCAGGGTAATAGCCAGCGGTGGCGCGCCGGACTCGAGATCGGCATAGGCCTGCCCCGCCTGGTCCACCGGCAGCGTCCGCGACGCGAGGGGCTCCCACCGCACCGATCCCGCACGCAACAGCTCGAGGTAAGCCGCCATGTTCCGGTTCTCGGTCCAGCGAACCAGACCGGCGGGATAGTCGAGGCCGCCCTCCTCGTAGGAAGGATCGTATCGCCCCGGGCCGTAGGAACAGGAGATCCGGAGCTCGACTTCCTTTTCGTAGAAGGGCGAACGGGTAAGGCCGAGCCCCACGTCGCCGACCACCACAACGGTACCGCGCTGCCGCACCAGCTCCATGGCCTGCCGCAGCGGCCCGTCGCTCGGCGTGGCCGCGGTCAGCAACACCCGGTCGGCGCCGAGGCCCGCGGTCCAGCCGGCCACCAGTGCCGCGGCATCTCCGGGGCCGGCCGCGTGCGCGGCACCCAGGGTCAGCGCCAGCTTGCGCCGCTCCGGGAGCGGGTCCACCGCCAGCACTTCGCCACCCGCGGCGCGCGCCAGCTGGACGGTCAGCAGCCCGATGAGCCCGAGTCCGGTCACCACCACCCGATCGCCCAACTCGATGGCCGCCTGCCTCACGCCCTGCAGCGCGATGGCGCCGATCGCCACCGAGGCACCCGCCGCGGCGGTGACCCCTTCGGGAATGGGCGCCACCAGATTCCTCGGGACCCACACGTACTCGGCATGTACGGCATAGCCGCCCCCCGCGCAGGCGACTGCCGTTCCGGCGGGGAGGTCGGTCACGCCGGCCCCCGGAGCGACGACCGTACCGGCGCAGGTGTACCCCGCCGGACGCTCGGCGTCCAGCTTCCGGCGGACCTTCTCGAGCGTGGGGCCAAGACCATTGCGCCAGGCCTGGCGGAGCAGGCTCGCGGCCAGTTCCGGGCGGCGACGGGCCCGGGACAGCACCGACTCGCCGCTGGATTGCAGGTTGACCCGCTCGGTGCCGGAGCTGATGACCGAATGGCTGACCCGGACCAGCACCCCGCCGGGCGCGACGGCGGGTGCCGGCACATCGACTACCAGCGCCTGGCCGGAACGCAGCACCACCTGCTTCATGCCGGGCCTGCCGGCCTGGGGTTAGCGGAAGAAGGCACGGATGGCTGTAGCGACACGCTCGACCTGTGATCGGGTCAGCTCGGGGAACATGGGCAGGCTCAGCCCGCGCGCGGCGGCGTCCTCCGCCACGGGAAAAGCTCCGGGGCCGAGCCCCATCCCGGCATAGGCCTCCTGCAGATGCAGGGGCACGGGATAGTGCAGCCCGGTGCCGATCCCCTGTTGCCGCAGGTGGGCCTGTAACGCGTCGCGGTGGTCGGTGCGAATGACATAGAGGTGATAGACGTGCCGGACCTCGCCCGCCTCGGCGGGCAGCTCCACCTCCGGGAGGTCGCCCAGGGCCTCGCGGTACCACGCCGCCGCCCGGCGGCGTCCTTCGATCCAGTGTTCCAGATGGGGCAGCTTGATCCGCAGCACCGCCGCCTGGATGGCATGCAGGCGCCCGTTGTACCCCTCCGTCACGTGGTAGTACTTCTCCCGCTGGCCGTGTTCCCGCAGCTGGCGTACGATCTCCAGCCGCTCCGGTGCACTGCCGGTGACCGCCCCCCCTTCCCCGCACGAGCCCAGGTTCTTGCCGGGGTAGAAGCTGAATGCCGCCAGCGCGCCCAGCGAGCCGGCGGGCCGGCCCCGATAGTGCGCCCCGTGCGCCTGCGCGGCATCCTCGACAATCCACAGCCCATGCCGTTCGGCGATCGCCGCGATCGCCTGCATGTCGGCCGGATGTCCGTAGAGGTGCACCGGTACGATGCCGACCGTCCGCGGGGTTACGGCAGACGCGAGCGCGACCGGATCCAGCGTCATGCTGTCGCGGCTGATGTCGGCGAACCGGATGAGGCCACCGGCCTGGGTAATGGCTTCGGTGGTGGCAATGAATGTATGGGGCGCGGTAATGACCTCGTCGCCCTGGCGCAGCCCCATGGCCATGAGGGCGAATCGAAGCGCATCGGTGCCGCTGTTCACGCCTACGGCCGCGGGACAGCCGGTATAGGCGGCAAACTCGCGCTCGAATCCTTCGACTTCCGGCCCCCCCACGAAGGCCGCCGACCGCACGGCGGCGCGAAACGCGGCCACCAGCTCCTCCTCCAGAGCCCGGTGCTGCGAAACAAGGTCGAGAAACGGCACGGAGGCCGGAGTTGCACCCGAAGTCACGACACGGCTCCCACCAGGAAGTGAACAGGTATCTGCGGCTGCAAACCTAATCCCGGCCCGGCACTTTTCTCAGCCCTCGGTCCGTTTCTCTTTCATCGCATCTCCACCCTGGCCATCGCCAAGTACACCGGCACGCCCGGGTTCTGCCGGATCAGCACCAGCAGGTCGTCCACCAGGCTGCTGTAGTAGAGGTTGGCGGTGGAACTCTGCAGAAGCACCCCCTCCACCTTCCAGTGTACCATATCGAGGCTGACGGCGGAGTAGATACGGCTCAGGCCGCCCGGGACGTCACGATTATCGCCGGTGAAAAGCATCCGGTACAGGCCCGGCGCGAACTCGCGGATGGTCGGGCTGTAGACCGACCGCTCCGCCCCGGGGCCCAGGTCGTCGGTGGTCAGCAGGGTCCGCAGGTAGGTCCAGGCCAGTTGATCGGGGGAGCGCCATTCGGTGATCGCGAACTTGCCGCTGGCCGAGCCGGGGACCACCGTGCCCGAGATCATCCGCCACTCGCCCGAGGGCAGCTGGTCGATGATCATGCCCTCGCCGGTCGGCCGGTAGGGGCCCGCCGGCGGATCGGGCGGCAGCGGCCCGCCGTTGCTCAGCCGCACCCCGGGCTCGCGCGTCCAGGTGCGCTCGTCGGTCGACACGGCCGAGAAGACCTGCCAGCCGTAGCAGGTGAAACCGCCGGAACTGTAGAACATGCGATAGCCCACGCCGTCCGGGCGGGGCGCGATGGCGATGTTCTCGATGCCGTCGCCGTTGGGGCTGCAGGGAACGCTGTCGCGGGCCAGCATGGTTCCGTCGTACTGGAAACTGGCCCCCCCGTCCTGGGAGACGTAGCGGGCCAGATCGCCCCGCGCCCCGATCACCGAGGTGGAGTCGGGCGCGTAGTTGCCGAAATAGAGATCCAGCGTGCCCCGGCTGCTCCGCACCAGGGTCGGGGCCCAGGGGCGCTGCCCGGCGGGCGGAACGTCCACCGGCACCGGATAGGCATCGGGAACGTCCACCACCGGCGCCAGCGCCACGGCCAGGGGCAGCGCCACCGACAGGGAGCCGGCGGCGACCGTCAGGGTATCCAGCCCGGACCGGAGCGCCGGCAGACCGTCGCACGAGCCGGCCGGAACCACTCCGGTCGCGCTCTCCACCGGCAGCGGAAACTGCAGCGGCATCCGGTTATGGTCCCAGGCCTGGCAAACCAGTGGAACCGGATCGCCGGCATCGAGGGTGAGAATGGAAGACGTATCACTCAGGGCCACGGCGAGCGAGTCGGCTTTCTGCCGCACGACCACGCTCAGGCTGCCGGCGGCTGCCCGGCCCTGCACGGCGGCGACCACCAGGGCCGAGCCATTGCCCACGGCGCGAACCAGCCCGCGGGGAGACACCCGCGCCACCGAGGTGTCGCTGCTGGCAAATGAAAAACGCGCATCGACCGCCAGCCAACCCCGGTCATCGAAGGCCAGGGGTCGCAGCTGCAGCGTGTCGGCCAACGCCGAGAAGACGTGGGCGGGCGCGGAGGGAAGCAGCACCGATCCTTCCGGCGTCTTCGGTGGGGTGAGATCGCGGCACCCGGCCAGCCAGAGCAGGGCCAGCAGGGCGGCAGCCCGGCGTGGGACGGTTCCTCCGGTCATCGGCCGGGGCCCGGGCCGCCGTCCCGCGGCAAGCGGATGCCGTAGCGCGAGAGAAAGAGCGCCAGCTCTTCGCACAGGCGGTTGCCGTGCTCGCTCCGGCTCCGGCCGGCCAGGTCCAGCCAGCTGGCATGCTGCCGCCGCAAGATGTCCTTCTCTGCCTCGCTGAGCGGGACCTCCGTCAGCAGCAGCGTCCCGGCCGTGAGCGCGGGCGGCAGCGGGGCCGGCTCCCGCCGCCACAGGAGCGTGTACTCCCGGCCCTCCGCCCGGTAGCGCCGGCCCTCGCGTTGCACGCCGTTGCGCGCCACATACTCGTCGAACGCGCCGATCATCGTGTCCACCAGCTGCCGGCGGCGGCGCTCGTCGGGCCGAGGGGGGAACTCCGGCGCCGACCGGATGACCCGCGCGGGCGACCCCACGGCCAGGCTGGAGGGCGGAATGTCACCCTGCACCAGGGAGTTGGCGCCGATCACGCTGCCATCGCCGATGGTCGCGCCCGGCATGACGAAGACTCGCCACGGCAACCAGACGCTCTCGCCGATCGTCACCGGCTCGAAGGACACCGGGTAGCCGTCCAGCACATTGAGCCACGACCCATGGGTGAAGATGAGACAGTGACCGCCAATGCCGCTGTCATCCCCGATCACCAGGGGGCGCGTCGGGTTGAGAAAGGCCATCTGCATCACGATGGTGCGGCTGCCCAGCCGGAAGAGCGAATCCGGCAGCATGGGACCGCCCACGAATACCTGCTCGTTGATCTTCGCGTCCTCGCCGATCTCGATGCGCTCACAGAGGAGATAGCTGGTGGCGCCGATCTGGGTATGCCGGCCGATCCGGATCTGCCGGCCGCGCACGATGGTCAGAAAGCCGATTGACACCCCGTCGCCCAGTTCGACCTCCTGCCCCACCACCGCCGAGCCGAAGCCCAGCTCGACCCCGCGGCCGATCCGGTAGCCCAGCAGGTGCCGATAGCACCAGCGCTTGAGCGGCCCCGGCATCCAGCCGAAGAACGCGAGATGGCGCCAGGGCAGCCGCCCCCGCCGGACCAGCCCGTCGCCGCTCATCGCGTGCTCAGGCGAAGTGGATACGCCATACCGATCCCTCCCGTACCCGGGTCGCCCGCTGCCGCTCGCGCCGCTCCCGCCACCAGCGGGCGATGTCCCCGGCCCGCGCAACCCAGACCTCCTGCCGGCCGGCCAGCCCGGCCAGGAACGCCTCGTACTCCTCCCACCGTTCCCGCCGGCTGAGATAGTCCGGGTGCACGATAATCGTCGCCAGGCCGCGCACCTGCCGCAGCCAGTCCACTTTCGCCAGCCAGAGCGGAAGCGCGGGCTGCCGCAGAATCTCCCAGACGGTGTGGTCCTGCGGCAGGGTGATGGGCAACTCGATCAGGTCCCCCAGGCGGAAGGGCCAGGGGCTGCCGCAACCACCGGGAATCGGCTCGTAGGGGTCGGTGTCGGGAAACGAACTGTCGTAGGCAAAGGGAAGCTCGGGCATCCAGTCCCAGCGCCGGTGCGTGGCGGGCGAGCGGAACCCCTCGACCCGCCAGGCGTCACGATAGCGCCGCATCGCCTGCACCCGCTCCTCGAAGATGGACCGGCTGCTGAATTTGCGGCCGTCGTGCCGGATACCGTGCAGCCCGATTTCGTGGCCCCGCGCCCGCAGCTCATCCATCACGCCCTGGTCGAGGGGATAGCGTTCCGCCACGAAGTTGAAGCAGCTGCGGAAGCCGTAGCGCTCCTCCAGCGCGGCTACCTCCAGGCAGCGCGCCTGCCCTTCGCTGCCTTCGACGTCGTGGGTCAGGGCGGCGGCAGCGCGAAACGGTTCGGGCCACGCGCGCAACACCTTCACCTCGACCGCCGCGCCCAGCCGCAGAAACAGCCACGATTCCGCCAGCGCCACCCACCGCCCATCCACCGGCCAGCCGAGCCAGGCCCGCGCCGCCCGCCCGCGCGCGTGCCGGCGCCGCAGCATGAGCTGCACCGGCCGGGGCATCAGCGGCCGCAACCGGTAATAGGCCCGAAGCAGCCAGGAAGGTTCCGCAGGGTGCTCGCCTCGATAGGCTTCGGAGAGTACGTAGCGGGCCGCCGCCTCGAGATCGTTCAGGAGCGGGGCGTCCGCGCCGCCCGGCGCCGGCAGCCTGACGATCACCCCTCCGCTGGTCTCGAGGGATTCGCCGCCCCCCAGATCGAGCACGCTGCCGTGCCGCCCCAGCGGCAGCACGGCCCCGGAGGGCGGGATGGCGGAGCGCGCCGGCTGCAGGCCCCAGAGCTCCGCCAGCGGTTGCGGGGCGAAGACGCTCAGGCCGGGCCCTCCCGCTCCACCACCCGCGCGGGGTTGCCCACCACCGTCGCGCCCGCGGGGACATCGCGGGTCACTACCGCGCCGGCTCCCACCAGCGCGCCCGCGCCGACGGTGATCCCGCCCAGCAGCACGGCCCCAGTCCCGATGGACGCGCCGCGGCGGACCACCGTCGGCTCGACCGCCCAGTCGACCTCGGTCTGGCGGGACCCGTCGGGATTGGCTGCCCGGGGGAACCGGTCGTTGATGAAGTTGACGTTGTGGCCGACGAAGACCTCGTCTTCGATCGTGACGCCTTCGCAGATGAACGTGTGGCTCTGGATTTTGCAGCGGGCGCCGATCCGCACGCCCTTCTGGATTTCGACGAACGTACCGATGGAGGTGTCGTCGCCGATCTGGCAGCCGTAGAGGTTGACGAAGGCGTAGAGGCGCACCCCGCGCCCCAGCTTCACGTCCGGCGCGATCCGGCAGAGCCGCGCATCGTCGTCCGCCGGTGCCATCCGCGTCAGCGGGAGGAGATCCCGGCGCCGTTGACCGCCACCCGGATCCCGCCCTGTTCGATGGATCGCTGGGCGGCGTCCAGAATGCGGACCACCCGCCACCCGGCCCGGCCGTCGCAGATGAGCGGCTCCTGGCCGCGGGTCGCGCGGATGATGTTATCGACCTCGGTGGCCAGCGCCTCGCGGGCATCCAGCTTGGGGGCGTGCATGTCGCCGGAGCGGTACTGGATCATCCACTGATACTCACTCTCCTGCCCGGGATCCTGGGAGATGAGCACGCCCTTGTCGTAGATCTTGAGCTTTTCGCTGGGTTCCATGTCGTCGTAGATCACCATCCGCTTGGAGCCTCCCAGAATGGTGGTCCGCACCTTGGCCGGCGCCAGCCAGTTGACGTGCACGTGCCCCAGCAGGGAGCCGCTGAACTGCACGTGGATGTAGGCGATGTTCTCCGTGGGGCTGCCGCCATGACACGCTCCCACCGCGGAGACCGCCACCGCCTCCTCGGCCAGCAGGTAGTCCATGATGGAGACGTCGTGCGGCGCCAGATCCCAGATCACGTTCACGTCGGTCTGGATCAGGCCCAGGTTGATCCGCACCGAATCGAAATAGTAGAGATCGCCGATCTCGCCGTTGTCGATCAGCTCTTTCATCTTCCGGACGGCGGCGGTAAAGACGAAGGTATGATCCACCGCCAGCTGCACCCCCTTGCGGTCGGCCAGGTCACACAACTCCTCCGCCTCCTCCGCCCGCGTCGCCAGCGGCTTCATCACCAGCACGTGTTTCCCCGCTGCCAGCGCCGCCTTCGCCAGATCGAAGTGGGTGAAGCTGGGCGTCGCGATCACGATCAGGTCCAGCTCCCGCGAGCTGAGCAGGTCCTGCGGGTCGTCTGATACCAGGGGAACGCGGTACTCCGCGCCGGCTCGCGCCGCACGCTCATGCATCCGGTCGCAGACCGCGTTGACCCGGCTCTCCGGATGGCGCGCAAAATTCCGGACGAGATTGGGGCCCCAGTACCCGCACCCGATGACCCCGACACGCAGTGGTGGCACGATGCGCTATGACCTCAGGTGGGTGGGAGCATGCTATCAGTTATCGGCCGCGGAAAATAAGTCGCGAAACTTGCCAGTCACCAGTCGCCAGTCCTGGCCGTCTTGCCGTCCTACCGTCTTGCCGTCTTGCCGTCCTGCCGTCCTGCCGTCCTGCCGTCCTGCCGTCCTGCCGTCCTGCCGTGCACTCACGCCGCCCGGCCGCTGTTGAACAGGACCACCGGCACGGTGCGCAGGAGAATCTTGAGATCCAGGTACAGCGACCACTGGCGGACATACTCCACGTCCAGTTCGCACATCTGCCGGTAGGTGAGCAGGTTGCGGCCGGAAACCTGCCACAGGCCGGTGATCCCCGGGCGCACCTGGAGCCGGTCGTACTGCCAGTGATCGTACGCCTCGAACTCATAGTGCAGCGGCGGACGCGGCCCCACCAGGCTCATTTCGCCCTTCAGAACGTTAAAGAGCTGGGGCAACTCGTCCAGTGACGTGCGGCGCAGCCAGCGGCCGACCCGGGTCACTCGCGCGTCGTTGACCAGCTTGTAGACCGGCCGGCCGTCGCCCGCGGCCTGCCCGGCCTCGGGATCGTTCTCCCGGATCATCCGGCTGACCAGGTCCCGGTGGACGGTATCCGAAGCGCCGTACACCATGGTCCGGAATTTCCACACCTTGAACGTCCGCCCCCCGGTGCCGATCCGGTCCTGCAGGAAGAAGACACCCCCGCGGGAATCCAGCACTATGGCGATCGCCGCCAGCAGCATGACCGGTGATGCCACCACCAGCATCAGCGAGGCGCCCAGGAGATCCAGCGTGCGCTTCATGAACAACTGCTGCCCCTTGAGGCTGGGCGCGCTCAGCTCCACCACGGGCTGTCCCTGCCGCCAGACCACCGCCGGCTGCACTCCTGCCACGCTGATCGTCCGGGGGAGCGAGAGCAGCTGGCACCCGGCCAGCAGCGTTATTTCGGTCACATCGTGCAGCTGCGCGTCGGAGAGGTACCCGCAGGCGACCACCGCCTCGGCCCGCGAGCGCTGCAGCACCTGCGGCAGCTCGGGGATCGACCCCAGCGCGTCGGCGGCAGGGGGGAGACTGAGATCCACGAATCCCACCGCCAAATGATCGGGGGACCGGGAGAAGGCCCGGTTGCCCATGGCGGTGCGGCAGGCGGCGGCCGGCCCGACGAAGAGGGTGCGCGCCGCGCGATGTTCCACCGGCAGCACCAGGGCCACCACCCGGTCGATCAGCAGCCGTTCGCCCATGATGACCGCCCAGACCAGAAACACCGTCAGCGCATACTGGAAAAGGACCAGCGATGCGCCCTCGCTCCACAGCGCCAGCCACAGCGGCAGCGCCACGGCAAAGGCGCACCCGGCCAGCAGTTGGCGCCCGCTGCGGCGGTTGTCACCCGGGGCATAGTTCCCGGTAATCCAGAGCCCCAGCAGCAGCGCGGCGGCGAACTGCCACCCGCCCAGGTAGCCGGTCGGCAGGGTGACCTGGAGCATCCGGGCCAGGTCGCTGCCGCCGGTGGCCTGATCGCGCAGGGACCGGAGCGCCACCCGCATCAGTTCGAAGGTGCCCAGATCCGCCAGCATCAGGACGGCAACCCGGCGAACCGCCCGGAAGAGATGGCGCCGGAAGTTGCCCGCTGCGCGGCGCTGCAGGGCCAGCCGCACCTCGACCGGCACGGCGTGGGGGGGCGGAAGGACTGACTCCGAAGACAGGAGGGCCGGACGGGGACTGGCCGTCATCGCGGGCTGAGTAGGTGGAGTTTCGACAGCAATCCGTGGTCCTGGCATAGTCTACCGGCAAAGTGCCCGCCAACGAGGGTCGAGCGGCTTCCTAAACTTAACGCGATGGCCGACTTAAAGCATCGGCAACCCCCACGGGCGGCGCGCCGGCCAGCAACCGCTGGTAGAGGACCAGATGGCGGCTCACCATCTCCTCCCGGGTGAACTGCCCCGCGACCCGCCGCCGCCCCGCATCACCCATCCGCTGGCGCAACGCGCGATCGCGAGCCAGAGTCTCCAGGGCGATGGCCAGAGCCCGGACATCCCGGAGCGGCACCTCCAGCCCGGTTTCTCCCGGCAAGGTCACCTCGCGCACCCCGCTGGGCACCGCCGTGGTAATCACCGGACGTCCCGCCGCCATGGCCTCCAGCAGCACCAGTCCGAACATCTCCTCCACCGTCACCGAGGGCAGCACCAGAAAGCTGGCCTCTGCCATCCGCCGCGGGAGGTCCTCGTCCGGCGTCTCGCCCCACCAGCGCACCCGGTCGGAAATGGCCAGCGCGCGCGCCAGGGTGCGCAGGCGCGATGCCTCGGGACCCGTGCCGACGATGTCCAGCGACAATTCCGGCACCAGCTCCAGCGCCCGCAGCAGCACGTCCACGCCCTTGTAGCGCGCCAGCCGCCCGATGAAGATGGCGCGGGGCGGACCCTCCGGCGGCGGCGGAACCGCGCGCCAGCGCTCGGCGTCGATGCCGAAGGGGATGACCTCGATCTTGGGTTCGTAATCCTGCAGCTCGCTCGAGAGCGCCACATGCGCCCGGCTCGGCACCACGACGGCGCGCGCGCGCCGCAGCGCCGAGCGCGCCAGCAGGCGGGAGGTGAACCGCCGGGTATCGGCATGATGGGTGATGACGAGCGGGGTGCGCCGGAGCCGCGCCATCACGGCGAAATCGGCCAGTGGGTGCGGATGGTGCAGGTGAACCACGTCGGCTGCGCCCCAGGCGGCGGCCAGGTAGCCGGGCGCGATCTCCTGGGAGGCGACTGCGCCGAAAGAGAACACCCGCTTGACGGTGTGGCGCTCGCCGCCGCTGCGGCTGCGGATCCGGCTCTCATAGGCCACCACCTCGACCTGGTGCCCCAGGGCCGCCGCGCCCTCGGCCAGATCCTGGACCACCCGCTCCATTCCTCCTGAATGGGGCCAGTAGTACTTCGCCAGATGCAGAATCCGCATGCGCTCCGCCACCCAGGGTGAGAAACAGGCCTGCTCCTGAGACCGAACCTGCCCACAAAAGGCGCCTTGTCAACTGTCGTCCCGCGCCACCGCTTGGAACCGCGGGGACGTGCGGTCATTTTACAGCGCCGCCGGACTGGGTCCGGCGAACTCCCCGGAGGATCGGCATACCCGGATTGACGGTAGATCTCGCCTTGTGTTACGGGACCCGCCCCCAGGTCATCAAGGCCAGCGCGCTGCGCCGGGCGCTGGCGCCGGGCTGGCGGCTCCTCTCGGTCGATACCGGCCAGCATTACGATTTCGCCCTCAATGCCCTGCTCTACCAGCAGCTCGGTGTCGCGCCCCCCGACCACTTCCTCGAGGTCGGCTCCGCCGGCCACGCCGAACAGACGGCGGCGGTACTCACCCGGACGGCCGCCCTGCTGGAGGCCGCCCGCCCCCGGCTCGTCATCGTGATCGGCGATACCAACTCGACCCTGGGGGCGGCGCTGGCCGCCGCCCAGCTCCGCGTCCCGGTAGCGCACGTGGAGGCGGGCCTGCGCGCCACCGATCACCAGATGGCCGAGGAAATCAACCGCCGGGCGACCGATGCCATCGGCGAGCTGCTCTGCACCCCGTCCGCCCAGGCGACCGAGCGCCTGCGCCGCGAACGGCCGGAGGCCACCGTGGTCCAGACGGGGGACGTCGCACGTGACGTTCTGCAACACGTCCTGGCGGAGGATCTTCCCCCCACCGGGGGCAGCACCAGACCCTACGTCTTCGCCACCCTGCACCGCGCCGAGTTGACCGACCACCCCGAGGTGCTGGCCGATGTGATCGGGGCTCTCGCCCGCCTGCCGCTGCCGGTGAAGCTGGCGGCGCACCCGCGCACCCGGCTGGCGCTCGACCGGCTGGGCCTGGAAGCCCATGGCAGCCTGGAGATCATCCCCCCCGTCGGCTATCTGGAGAGCATCGGATTCACCCGGGATGCCAGCCTGGTGGTGACCGATTCGGGCGGCGTGCAGCGCGAGGCCTACTGGCTCGGCGTCCCGTGCATCACCATCCGGCGCGAGACCGAATGGACCGAGACGCTGGCACTCGGCGCCAATCACCTGGTCGCGCCCGAGCATGCCTCCCGGGATCTGGCAGCCGCCGTCCAGGCCCGGCTGGAAGACAAGCCTGGGCGGCCCTGGGACCGCGACGCCTACGGCACAGGAGACGCCGCCGAGCGCACCGCCTCCGCCATCCGCGCCCTGCTGGAGCGGTGAGCATGCGGGCCGTTATCGTGGGCCACCCCTATATCGACCCCGCCAACCGGGGAAAGCTCCGGGCGCTTGCGGGCCGGGGCTGCGCCGTGACCGTGGCGGTACCAGAGTCCTGGCCTTTCCCGGCCCCGCGGGGCACCTTGCGCGCCGCCTGGGAAGACGACAGCGGGCTGCGCATCGCCCCGGTGCCGGTGCTGCGCCCGGGGAGCGAGACCGCCGCCTGGGACCGGCGCACGCTGCGCAAGCTCCTCCGGGACTTTCGCCCCGATGTGGTGCAGGTGGAGGAAGAGCCCTGGACCCAGGTAGCCGGCGCCATCACGGCGACGGCGGCGCGACTGGGCATCACCACCGTGCTGTTCAGCGCCGAGAGCCTGGAGCGCAGCCTGCCCGCGCGCCAACGCTGGCGCCGGCAGCGGGTGCTGGGCCGGGTAGCCGGCGTGCTGGGGCCCAACCGGCGCGCCACCGGTCTGCTCCTGCGCGATCGGCCCGGCATTCCCGCCGCCGTGTTGCCCCAGCTGGGCGTCTCGGTTCCGCCGGCGCCTCCGCCCCGCGGCACGCGCGAGTTCACCATCGTATTCATCGGCCGCCTGGTGCCCGAACGCGGGCTGGACCTGCTCTTCCGCGCCTGCGTGCAGCTCTTCGGCGGCTGGGAGATCGTCGTGGTTGGCACCGGGCCCGCCCAGGAAGAGCTGGAGCGGCTGGCGGAGCGGCTGGGGATCGCCTCGCGCATTACCTGGCTGGGCGCCTTGCCCCCGGCGGAGCTGGAAGCGGCCTGGCGACGGGCGGATTGTCTCGGACTACCGGCCCGGACCACGCCGCGATGGGTCGAAGCCCACGGACGGATCGTGCTGGAAGCGATGGCGCGGGGGCTGCCGGTGGTAGCCAGCGACTCCGGCGCGCTGCCGGACGTGCTGGGCGACGCGGGACTGATCGTGCCCGAGGAGAACGTCGACGCACTCTCCCGGGCGCTGCGCACACTGCAGGAAAGCCGGGAGCGCCGCGAAGCGATCGGTGCCGCGGCCCGGGCCCGCGTCATGGATCAGTTCGTGGACGTCGCCCTGGCCCGCCGCACGCTCGAGTTCTGGCGGCAGGTGGAGCAGGCGGCCGGCTGACCGGCTTGCGGCCTTGATTTGCCCGCAGGGCCCGCGCACTTTGGAGGCCTATGCCATCACATACCCGGCGGAGCCGGGTTCTCGCGTTTCACTCCGCTCTCCTCTTCTGCATTCTGGTCTGGCTCCTCCCGGCGCGGGCATCCGCCCAGTTGCCGACGGCCGACCAGGCGCAGCAGCTGCTCCGCACCCAGCCCGGCCTCGTGTCGGAGCTGCGACGGCGGATCGGCGAGTCGGGACTCACGCCCGATCAGGTACGGGCGCGCCTCCGTGCCATGGGGTATCCCGAGAATCTCCTCGATTCCTACCTTCAGGGCGCCGACACCACCCAGACGCCCATGCCGAACCAGGGCGTGCTCGACGCCATCGGCGCGCTGGGCATCGTCAGCATGCAGGGCGCCGACTCCCTGCAGCAGCTGCGCGACTCCCTCGCCGGCCGCCGGGCCGATACCCTGGCGGCCGATACGCTGCGGCGCAAGAAAGGGCTGCAGCGATTCGGGCTCGAGGCCTTTCAGCGGGTCAGCAGCGCCTTCCAGGCGCCGGAGACCGGGCCGGTGGACGAGAACTACCGCCTGGGACCGGGCGACGTGCTGGTGCTCATCCTCTCGGGCGACGTGGAGAACGCCTACACCCTGGAGGTGACCCGGGAAGGTTTTGTCTTCATTCCCCAGGTGGGAACGGTGTATGTGGCCAACCTCACGCTGGGGCAGTTGAACGATCTGCTGTATCAGCGGCTGGGCAAGGTCTATTCCGGGGTCCGCCGCGGCGCCTCGGCCACCACCCACTTCCAGGTGAGCGTCGCGTCCCTGCGAAATATTCAGGTCTATGTCGTCGGCGATGTCATACAGCCGGGCTCCTACCAGGTGTCCGCCGCCGGCACACCCCTCACCGCGCTCTATGCCGCCGCCGGCCCCACGGAACAGGGCAGCCTGCGGCGGATCCTGGTGCGGCACGGCTCGACCATCGTCGACTCGGTCGATGCCTACGATTACCTGCTGCACGGCGACCTCGGCACCCAGGCGCGTCTGCAGACCGGCGATGTGGTCTTCGTTCCGGTGCACGGCCCCCTGGTCAAGATCACCGGCGCGGTCATCCGCCCGGCCGTCTACGAGATGAAAACGGGCGAAACGCTCCGGGACGCCATCGCCGATGCCGGGGGGTTCGACCCCGAAGCCATTCAGCGCCGGGTGCAGATCCACCGGATACTGCCCTCCGGGGCGGGCGAGCCGCAGGGCACCCGAGTGGTCATCGACGTCGGGCCCGACCAGTTCACCGGCGGCGCGGTGCCGGCCGTGCCCATGGAGGCGGGCGATTCCATCGTGGTCTTCAAGGTACCGGCGCGCGTGCGCAGCTATGTCACCGTCCTGGGCGACGTCTGGACCCCGGGCGTGGTCGGCTACCGCGAGGGCATGCGGCTTTCCGACGCGCTGCGCCTGGCCGGCGGCCCCCGGCCCGACGTCTACCTCGATCGCATCCTGGTTTCCCGGGTGCGCGCCGACTCGAGCCGGGTCCAGCTCCGCTCGGCCTTCCGCGACTCGACCGGCTCGCTCACCCAGGACATCGTCCTGCAGCAGGAAGATGAGATCACCGTCTTCGGCCGGGGCAACTTCCGGCCGGAGCGCTACGTGTCGGTGGTGGGTGCCGTCCGCCAGCAGGGCCGGGTGGCCTATCGCGAAGGCATGACCCTCCGCGATGCCGTGCTCCTGGCCGGCGGCGTCACCCAGGACGCCGACCTGCGGCAGGCGCAGATCGCCCGCGTCCCGGACGACCGCAAGCCCGGCACGCTGGCCCGCACCATCGAGGCACCGCTCGATTCCACCTACCTGGTGGAGCGCACGGCAGAGGGCTATGGCGGCCCTCCCGGCATTCCCACCAGGGCGTCCGGCGCGCCGGAGGTGATGCTGCAGCCGTACGACAATGTGCTCATTACCCGCCAGACCGGCTGGGCCCTGCCCCGCCTGGTGACGCTCACCGGCGAAGTGCGCCACCCGGGACGCTACGCCCTGCTCAGCAAGACCGAGCGCCTGCGCGACCTGGTCGAGCGGGCCGGCGGCCTGACCGACCAGGCCTACGCCGGCGGCATCGAATTCTACCGGGTGACCGGCGTCCTGCTGCATCCGGCGGCCGACAGCGACAGCGTCGCGCAGGATACCAGCGACACGACCATGCCGAAACCCGCCACCATGACCGGCAAACCCGACAGCGTGCTCACCGCCCCCATGGTGCTGCGCGAACGGGTGGGCATCGACCTGCCCCGCGTGCTCAAGGATGCCGACGCGAAAGACAACGTGATCCTCGCCGATGGCGACAGCATCAGCATCCCCGAGTACAGCAACATCGTGGTTGTGGACGGCGAGGTGAACTCTCCCGGGCCGGTTGCCTGGGAGCCCGGCCGCTCGGCCGACTGGTACGTCAGTCGCGCGGGCGGCTATGCCGAGCACGCCGACCGCAAGCGCACCTACGTGGTCCAGCCCGACGGCAAGAAGGACGCGGTCAAGCGCCGCTGGCTGCTGGCCGACCATGTACCCCACCTGGGCGCGGGCGGGCAGGTCTACGTGCCGCGCCGCACCGCCGCCGAGCAGCAGGGGACTAGTATCGCCACTATTCTCTCGGCCGGTGCCCAGGTCCTGGCGACCGTAGTCACCCTCATCGTCGTATCCAAGCGCTGAGCCGCTGACGGTGGGGCGGCCACCGCTCCGCCGTGCGCCCGCCCACATCGCCGCCCCGGCGGCGGCCCGCATCTTGAACTCCCCTGCTGGTGGCGGCGCCCCTGGCCGAACAGACGCCGAAACCCGTTATTTTACACAGACAACCCGGAAGGCCTCGCCCGCGAGGGCCGGGAACTCGTGCCCTGACCAAAGGAGCCTCCCAGATGGCCACGGCAACACCGCCGAGGAAGAGCGAGAACTATCCCGCCCAGGAGCTGTCGCGGCTGTTCGCCCCCCCCGAGAGCGAGCGGCCCGCGGACAAACTGCGCCGCCTGCTGCACCAGGCCCGCGAGCAGGGCAGTTATCTCCATACGGTCGGCGCCTACGATGCGTTCACCGCTGCCATCATGACGCGCCTGGGGTTCACATCGCTCTACGGCAGCGGGTGGCAGCTGGCGGCCACCAAGAGCATGTACCCGGATATCGGGGTGTATGGCTCCCATGACATGGTGCGCCTGGTCCACGAACTGTGGCGTGGCATCGAAGGCGCCCGACACACCCGCTTCTACGAGACCGGCGGCAAGGAGGTGCTGCAGGTGCCGCCCCTCTTCGTGGACATGGAAGCCGGCTTCGGCGGCCCGGGCCAGACCTTCACGCTGGCCACCGAGCTCATCCGGGCCGGCGCCGGGGGCGTGCACCTCGAGAACCAGGACCCGTCCGAGCGCACCTGCGGGCACATCGTCAAGGTGGAGGGCCAGAAGCGGGCCAAGGTGCTGGTCCCCCGCAAGGCGTGGATTGCCAAACTGAAGGCGATCAAGGCGGCCGCGCAGGCCAGCGGGATCGATGTCGTGATCATCGCCCGCACCGACTCGGTGGACGGCGCCGTGCCCGGGCACGACCGGGGCGGTGTCTCCATGGCCATCGACGATGCCCTGGAGGCCGCCGACCTCGGCGTGGACGTGATCTGGGCGGAATTCAACAATACCGACCTGGTGCAGCCCACCGAGTTCGCCGAGGGGGTGCGGAAGCACTACCCTGCCCAGATGCTGGGATTCAACCTGTCGCCCTCCCTCTATTTTGGCCGGGCCAAGCAGGCGGGGCACCTGATCACCAATCAGCAACTGGCCGACCTGGGCTACATCCTCCAGTTCTCCACGCTGTTCAATTTCCGCACGGCGGGGCAGGCGCTGGAGCGCGGGTTGCGCAAGTTCCTGAATCAGGGGCTGGAAGCGCTGGCCGATCTGCAGATCGAGGAAGAATCCCATCCGGACGGGCCGCCCAGCACCCGGATGCACCAGAAGTTCGCCGGCATGGACCGCTGGCTGGTGATGGAGCAGATATTGAACGGGGAGTGATCGTGAGGCGTAAGGCGTGAGGCGGGCTGGTACTCCTTACGTCTCACGCCTTACGTCGGTACCTGATCCGCGCAAACGCTCCGCCTCCGCCGGATCCATACGCACTATCAGCTCGAAGACCCCGTTGGACTGTTCCCGGCTCAGCACCTCGCCCAGGCGGTACACCTCCGCCAGCCGGGCGCCGTCGGCCAGCGGGACGCGTACCCGCACCGGCGGGCGCGACGCGCGCTCCCGCTCGCGCAGCAGGGCGCGCAGGTCGTCGAGCCCGCCCTCCCGCGTGGCGCTCGTCAGGACGGAGGCGGGATAGAGCCGGCGCGCCCGCTCGGCAAAGGCCTTCGGATGGGGCACGCGATCGATCTTGTTGAAGACCGGAACGATCGTCCGGTCGGTAATCTCCAGCTCCGCCAGGACCTCGTCCACCACCCGCATCTGCTCCTCCCACTGCGGGTCGCTCGCATCCACCACATGCAACAGCAGGTCGGCCTGCCGGACTTCCTCCAGCGTCGCCCGGAAGCTGGCGACCAGGTGGTGCGGCAACTTCCGGATGAAACCGACGGTATCGCTCACCCGCACCCGGCTGCCGTCGCCCAGATCGACCTCGCGGGTGAGAGTATCCAGGGTGGCGAAGAGCCGGTCTTCGACGAAGATGTCGCGCTCGCCGGTGAGCCCGCGCAGCACGCTGGACTTGCCGGCGTTGGTGTAGCCCACCAGGGCGACGCTCAGGAGACCCTGCCGGCCGGCGCGCAGAGTCTCGCGGTGCCGCTCCACCCCGCGCAGCTTCTCCCGCAGCGCCTGGATCCGCCGCCGGATGATCCGCCGGTCGGTTTCCAGCTGGGTCTCGCCCGGGCCCCGCAGGCCGATGCCCCCGCGGATGCGCGAGAGGTGGGTCCACATGCGGGTCAGCCGGGGCAGCAGGTATTCCAGCTGCGCCAGCTCGACCTGCAGTTTGGCTTCGTGGGTCCGGGCGCGGGTGGAGAAGATGTCGAGGATCACCTCGGCCCGGTCCATGACGCGGAGCCCCAGCTCCCGCTCCAGATTGGCGCCCTGAACCGGGCTCAGCTCCTCGTCGAAGATCACCAGGGTGGCGCGCGCGCCGGTCGCGAGCGCCTTCAGCTCCTCCAGTTTGCCCTCCCCGATGAGCAATCCGGGATTGGGCGCGGCGATCTGCTGCGAGAGCCGTCCCACCACCTCCGCGCCGGCGGTATCGACCAACCGTCCCAGCTCGGCCAGGTGTTCGTCGATTTCTGCGGCGTCCTGCGAGCCCTTCCGGGGCGCGGCCACAAGGATGGCGCGCTCGACCGGTGGTTCGACCGTAATCAGATTGCGAATACCTGCTCAGTCCTTTCCCGGAGCCGGCCCGCTCCCGGCGGGCTGGCCAAGCGACAGAGTCCCCGTGCGCGTGAAAGGCAGCTGTTCCCGGCCATAGGGCGTCTGCAGCCGGGTGGTACCGTCCACCCTGTACTCGACCTCGCCCCGGCTGAGAATCGCCCGGGCCGCGGTACCGACACCCGCCCAGGTGAAACTCACCGGCACCGTCACCGCGGTGACCTGCTCCTTCGGCAACTGGAACTGCTCGCTGTACCGGGCGTCCCCGAAGTGCACGCCCTCGACATCCAGTCCGAGGTCGAGCCCGACGCCCTTGAGATCGAAGCGATTGGGGTTGTCCACGTTCAGCGTGACGTCGAGCGTCCCCCCCGAGGTACTCACGCTCCGGAGCGTCACGGCATCCACCACGATGCCGGGCGTCTGAAACTTCGTCATCCCGATTGCCGCACACCCGGCCAGGACTCCGCTCAGCAGCACTCCGGCCAGCTTCATTCCGTTTCCTCCTGCTCGTCCCGGTCGCCGGCCGCATCGCCGCCGGCGTCGGGCGCAGCCGCGGCCCGCGCTTTCAGCCGGTGCCACCACTCCAGGCGCTCACCGATCTTCTTTTCATAGCCGAACGATCCCGGCTGATAATACTGACGCTCGCGGACCTCGTCCGGAAAGTATTCCTGGGCCGCGTACCCTTCCGGCTCGCTGTGCGCGTAGCGATAGCCCTTGCCGTAGCCTAGCGACTTCATGAGGCCGGTGGGCGCGTTCCGGATGTGCAGCGGCACCGGAGCGGCGGGCGTGTCCCGGGCCGCTCGCAGCGCCTTGTCCCACGCGGCGTATACCCGGTTCGATTTCGGCGCCGTGGCCAGATAGACCACCGCCTGCGCCAGCGCCAGCTCGCCCTCGGGAGCGCCCAGGAACTCGAACGTGTCCCGCGCCGCGATGGTGAGCGCGAGCGCCTGCGGATCGGCCAAGCCGATGTCCTCGGCGGCCATGCGTACCACCCGGCGGGCGATATAGAGCGGGTCCTCGCCACCGTCGATCATCCGCGCCAGCCAGTAGAGCGCCGCCTGCGGGTCGCTGCCCCGCACCGCCTTGTGCAGCGCGGAGATGAGGTTGTAGTGTCCCTCGCCGCTTTTGTCGTACGCCGGTAACCGCCGGGCCAGCACCTCGGCCACGAGATCGCGGGTGAGTTCGCCGCCGGCGCCGAGTTGCTGGGCTGCCGCTTCCAGAACGCTGAGCGCCCGGCGCGCATCGCCATCGGCCTGCACGGCCAGATACTCCAGCACCGCGTCGTCCGCCTGCAATCGCAACGCCCCGAGACCTTCGCCGGCATCCTCCAGGGCACGGCGCAGCAGGGTGACGATCTCGCCGGCGCCCAGCGGCTGGAGCACGTACACCCGGCAACGCGAGAGCAGAGCCGCGTTCAGCTCGAAGCTGGGGTTTTCCGTGGTGGCGCCGATCAGCGTGATGACGCCGTTCTCCACGAACGGCAGAAACGCATCCTGCTGCGCCCGGTTGAACCGGTGGATTTCGTCGCAGAAGAGAATGGTTCCCCGCCCCAGCGTGCGCCGCTGCTCGGCCTCCCGGATGATCTCCCGCACCCGGGCCACCCCCTCGGTGACCGCGCTGAAGGCCACGAACTCCCGGTCCGTGTACCGGGCAACCAGCCGGGCCAGCGTGGTTTTGCCGGAGCCGGGCGGCCCCCAGAAGATGAGACTCCCCACATCGCCCCGGCGAATGGCCTCGCCCAGCGCGCGGCCCGGCCCCAGGAGGTGCTCCTGCCCCACGAACTCCTCCAGGGTGCGCGGGCGCAGCCGCGCGGCCAGAGGCTCGGGAGCGGAGAACAGCGAGGGAGCGGTCATGCCTGAATCGTAATAGGGTGTCGGCCCCTTCGGTCGCTGCGCTCCCTCAGCGTGACACCGAGCCTGGCGCCCCGTGACGGGATACGATTGTCACCCTGAGCGAAGCGAAGGGGCCGAAGCTTCCCCGGGTGTCGGCCCCTTCGGCCGCTGCGCCCCTCAGGGTGACACTGAGCCTGGCGTGCCCGGCTTCAGTCGTCAGTCCTCAGCTCTTCCACGCCCCTCACCCTACTCCCGCCGCCGTCAGCA
Source organism: uncultured Gemmatimonadales bacterium (assembly GCA_963779755.1). Classification (GTDB taxonomy): domain Bacteria; phylum Gemmatimonadota; class Gemmatimonadetes; order Gemmatimonadales; family GWC2-71-9; genus CAVZZO01. The sequence continues at coordinate 1,934,844 of CAVZZO010000001.1, read as the reverse complement.
GCAGCTGGGTAAGAAAAAACGCCGCGGCTCCGCTGAAGAAAGCCGCCGGCATGCGCCAGCCGTGTTTCCCCTGGATCTGAGGTACCAGGTCCGAGGCGGCCACATAGATGGTGACGCCGGCCGACAGCGCCAGACCGTGCCGGGTGAGGACCGAGGCACCCTCGGTGGCAAAGACGCCCAGCAGTGTGGCGAACCCCAGCAGCGCGCCGGCGCCAATCGCGCGACGGCGCCCCTGCCCCGATGCCACCATGACGCTGGCGATGGCCACGCCTTCGGGCAGCTTGTGCAGCAGGACCGCCAGGAACAGCAGAATGCCCAGCGAAGGCGACACCAGGAACCCGCTGGCGATGGCCACGCCGTCGAAGAAGGTATGCAGCGACAACCCGATCAGCGCGCCGGTGCCGGCGTGCGGGGTGACCGCATGCGTCTCCTCGCCAAAATGGAAATGCGGCACGAAGACGTGCTGGGCCAGGTGCACCGCCAGGTAGCCCAGCAGCACGTAGTAGGCGGCATGGCTGGAGCCGGCGAACGCCTCGGGCAGTACCTCGAGCACGGCCACCGCCAGCATGAACCCGGCGCCGAATCCCACGAACAACTCGATGAGCTGCAGGCTGCGCCGCTCACGCCGGACCACGGCGAGTGCGCCGAGCAGGTTGCCGGCCGCGGCAGCCAGCGCAAACCAGAATGGCGTCATGTCCGCCGCTCCGCCACCAGCGCCAGCAGGCGGCCACGCTGGTTCAGCCCCGGATTCTCCAGCACCCGGTCGAGCAGAAAGTCCAGCATGCGCCCCAGTTCAGGCCCCTGCGGCACGCCGGCCTCCAGGAGGTCCGCCCCGTTCAGCGCCAGGTCGCCTCGGGCCAGGGGATCGCGCCGCGCCCGGATGGCCCGAACCGGTGCTTCCCAGGGGGCGGGCGCGTCATGCCGCAGCGTCCACAGGGCGGTGAGATCGTCGGCCGCCGGGCCGGTGGCGGCCAGCCAGCGCCGCACAGCAACCTCGCCGCTGCCGCCGGGCTCGACCGGCCCCCGCTCCATGGCTTCGGCCCGGCCGATCTGCGCCCGCGAGGCCCGCAGCCGTTCCAGCAGGCGGGCGGCATCCCGGCAGAGCAGCACCGTCAGCAGGACCGCGTCGCGTGCCTCGCCGGGCGGCGGCGCCGTCCGGGAAAGGGCGGGAATCGCCTCCAGCTCGCCGGCAGGCCGCAGCTCGGGAGTCCACACCTGCGCCACGCCGGCGTCCCGCCAGAGCGTGACGAACCGGAGAAGCCGCTGCGCGCCGGCCAGGCTCTTGAACCACTCGTCGCGCACCCGCTCGGCGGAAAGGCCTCCCAGGCCGGGACTGGCCGCCTGAGCCGCCTCCCAGGTCGGCGGGTCCACCGCGAAGTCGAATCGCGCGGCGAAACGGACACAGCGGAGAATCCGCAGGTAATCCTCCTGGAATCGCTCGCCCGGCACGCCCACCGCCCGGACCAGCCCGCGCTCGAGATCGCCGCGACCCTCGAACAGGTCGCGCCACTCGTGCTTCAGCGGGTGATAGGCGATGGCGTTGATGGTGAAGTCGCGGCGGGCAAGGTCCTGGTCCAGCGAAACGCCATAGGCGACCACCGCCCGTCGGCCGTCGGTGGAGACATCACGGCGGAAGGTGGTGACCTCGTGCAGCCGGCCGTGCCGGTCCAGCACGCCGACCGTGCCGAACTGGATGCCGACCGGCACCGTCCGCCGGAAGAGCGCCTGGACCTCCTCCGGCCGGGCGGAGGTAGCGAGGTCGAAGTCGGCGTGGGCCAGGCCGAGCAGCGCGTCCCTCACCGCGCCGCCCACGCACCATGCCTCGTGGCCGTGCTCCTCCAGCCGGCGGGCGATGGCCAGAACCTCGTCGGGAACGTCGAGCACGCCGGCCGTTTCGCCCGGCCGGCCGCGACCGGGCTCCAGATCAGCCACAGAGAACGCTGCCGCCATTCACGTTGAGGATTTCTCCCGTAATGTGGCGCGCCAGGTCGGAGAGCAGAAACACGATGGGCCCGGCCACATCCTCCGCGCTGGCCACACGGTGCAGCGGAATGGTCGCGGCGATCCGCTCCTTGCCGCCCCCGGCATAGGGAATGGCGCTCATCTCCGTATCCACCCAGCCGGGAGCCACCGAATTCACCGTGATCGCAGGCGCGCACTCGACCGCCAGCGATTTGGTGAGCGAGATAATGGCGCCCTTGCTCGCCGCGTAATCGCCGTGCCAGGCCTCGCCCCGCTGTCCCGCGGTGCTGGAAACCAGCACCACGGCCCCGCCTTGCATCAGGCGCAGCGCGCCGCGGGTGCTGTAGTAGACCGAATCGAGGTTGGCGGCGAGCGTCCGGCGCCAGCGCTCGGGGGACATGTCCCGCAGGGCCGCCTCGTCCGCCGGCCAGATGCCCGCATTCGCGACGAAGCCGTCGAGCCGGCCGAAGCTGTCGTGGATGGCACCGAAGATCCGGTCATTGACCCCGGCCTCGGCCAGGTCGCCGCCCGCAACCAGCGCGCGCCGGCCCAGCGCCCTCACCTCCTCCGCCACCCCCTGCGCCTCGGCTTCCCGGGTGCGGTAAGTGAGCGCCACGTCGGCGCCGGCCCGCGCCAGCAGCAGCACGGTCGCACGGCCGATGCCCCGGTTCCCCCCGGTCACCAACACAATCCGGCCGGACAGATCGATCATGCGTCGTCTCCGGCGAAGCGGCGCTCCACCAGCTCGACAATGATATGCTCCACCGCCATCTGCAGCTCCTGGATGTGACTGGTTTCAGCGGAGGCGATCACCAGCGCCTCGTCGGCCAGGGCGCGCAGGCGGCCTCCGCCCCGCCCCAGGAAGGCGACCACCGGGATGCCGCGGGCGCGGGCGGCTTCGGCGGCCCGCAACAGGTTGGGGCTCTCGCCGCTCGTGGTATGGAGCACCAGCAGATCGCCGGGGCGCGCCAGCGCCTCCACCTGCCGGGCGAAGATCGCCTCGAACCCGAGATCGTTGCCGGCGGCGGTAAGCAGGGAGCTGTCGGTGGTGAGCGCAAGGGCGGCAAAGGGCCGGCGGGCACGCCGGAAGCGCACCACGTATTCGGTGGCCAGGTGCTGCGCGTCGGCGGCGCTGCCGCCGTTCCCGGCAAAGAGCAGCGCGCCCCCTTCGCGCAGCACCGCGGCGTAGCGATCGGCGATGCGGATGATGAGGCCGGCATCGGCCGCGGTGGCACGGGCCAGATCGGCGAGGGCATGCAATTCGGCGGTCACCAGCCCCGCCGCGTCGCGGGTCGAGCCGGAATCAGGAGTCACGCGGGCTCCCTGCGGGGGTCAGAAATCGTCGCCTTCCAGCGCGAGTTTGAAACGGCGCCACCAGGAGGTATGCCAGGGAACCGGCTGCACCGGCTCCAGCTCGCGATCGGCCAGGATCCGGGCCGGGTTCTCCCGGGTCAGCAGCTCGGCCTGCTCCTCGCCGTGGCGCGCCTCCAGCAGCTGGCGGACCGTGGTAAGCAGGCGTCCGTCGCCGTGGTTGTCCGCGGCGGCGATGTCGGCCATACCCAGCGCCAGGAGATCGCGCGCGCGCTGCCCCCGCTTGCGGGGTGAGGCCAGGGTGGTCGCATCCACCTGCATCCGGGCGCCCAGGGCGCGCCACTTCCGCACGTTCCCCGCCGTGCCGCAGCGGTAACGCTCGGGATGGGCCAGCAGCGGCACCAGTTCGACCCGCAACACATCGCGCAGCGCGCGCTCGACCACGTCCGCCGATACCAGCCGGGGAAACTCCACGAGAATATACCGGGAACCGCCCAGCGTGGCCCGGCGTTCGGCACCCACCTCGTAGCGCAGGGGGCAGTCGAGCATGACCTCGGCGGCCCGCGTCAACCGGGGCGAGGCGGGCGCCACCTGTCGCAGGGCGGTGAACGCCTCGTCGAACTGCGCCGGGATGCCGTGGTTCAGGCGGCTCGCCGTCAGGTGCGGCGTCAGGCAGACGTCGGTAATGCCGTGCCGCGCCATCTCGCGCAGCACCGTCACCGACTGCTCCACCGAGCGGGAGCCGTCATCCACTCCCGGCAGAAGATGGCAGTGGAGATCGATCACGCCAGGAGCGAGGCGTCGAGACGCTGCGTGGCGAAGTCCTCCAGGCCGGCGGGATCGAGCTCCGCCTGCGCTTCCAGTGCCTGGGTGATGAGCGCGTCGGCGCTCAGCAGATCGAGCGCCAGCTCGCGCCCTCCCGACTCCTGTTCCAGTACCCGGGCCAGGGCAGCATCGGCCGCGCGCGCCAGGGTCTCCGGTGCGGTGCCGCCTGGCTCGACCGAGGCCAGGGTGCCCAGCACCCGGTCGCGCAACGGCCCCGGCGCCCGGACGCTGTGCGCCACCACCCAATCGGCAGGGTTCATCCCGCCAGCCACTGTGCCACCACGGTGGGAACGGCGGCGCGCACTGCCGCCAGCCGCGAGACGTCGCCCAGGCCGGCCGAGGCGAACTGCGGACGCCCGCCGCCACGGCCACCGGCCACGGCCGCGATGCGTTGCACCAGATCGCCCGCCCGCCGGCCGCGTTTCACCAGGTCGTCGGTGACGGCGGCGTGGACCGACGCGCGTTCGCCCGTGCCGAGCAGCACCAGCACGGCGTTCTGGCGGCCGCTGCGGAAGCTGTCGGCCATGGCGGCGACTTCATCGCGGTTGTCGGTCCCCGCCTCGCCCAGCGTCAGCCGCACCCCGTTGATGTCCATCTCGGTGCCGGCCTCCGGCGCCGCCGCGCCGCTCTTCAGCAGCTCCGAGAGGCGGGACTCCAGCCGGGCGCGCTCTTCCAGCAGCTGTTCCACCCGGCGGGACAGATGCTCGGGCTGCGCCTTGAGCAGATCGGCCACCTGGTGCAGCCGGTCCTGCAGCCCCACCACCGCCTCGTAGGCCCGCTCGCCGGTCAGCGCCTCGATGCGCCGGACCCCGGCCGCGACCCCGCCCTGGCTGGCGAAGCGGAAGAGCCCGACCTGCCCGGTGGAACGAACATGGGTGCCGCCGCACAGCTCGATGGAGTCGCCCATCTGCACCACCCGGACGATGTCGCCGTACTTCTCGGAGAAGAACGCCATGGCGCCCAGCCGCAGGGCATCGGGGTACGCCATCTCCCGGGTGGTAACCGGTGCGTTGGCGAGGATCTGCTCGTTCACGTCGCGCTCGATAGACTGCAGCGTGGCGGGGTCGATCGGCCCGTGGTGAGAGAAGTCGAACCGCAGCCGGTCGGCGTCCACCAGCGAGCCCTGCTGCCGCACATGCGTCCCCAGCACCCGGCGCAGCGCCGCATGGACCAGGTGGGTGGCGCTGTGGTTGCGTTCGATGCTGCGGCGCCGGCTGCGGTCCACCCGGGCATCGAGCGGCGTGGGCTCAAAGGTTTCGCCGAACCGGCCACCCAGCACCGTCCCCCGCGGATCCTTGCGCACATCCTCCACCCGGAGCGACCAGCCCTGGCCGGTGAGGCCGCCGGTATCGCTCACCTGGCCGCCGGACTCGGCATAGAAGGGATTCTCCCGCAGCACCAGCTCCACCCGGTCGCCTTCCTGCCGGAAGGCCAGCAGATCGGTCTCGGCTTCGTCGCTGGTATAGCCGACGAATTCCTGCGCACCGGAGCGCAGCGTCCGCCAGTCGGCGCCGTCGGTGGTGTGGATGGCCGGCGCACCGGATTCCGTCCCCTTCGCCCGGGAGGCGGCTTCGCGGGAGCGCTCGCGTTGCTCCTCCAGCGCGCGCTCGAAGCCTTCGAGGTCCACTTGCAGGCCGCGCTCCGCCGCGATGAGCTGCGTCAGGTCGACCGGGAACCCGTAGGTGTCGTACAGCTTGAAGGCTTCCTCGCCGGGGATTTCCCTGGCCCCGGAGCCGAAGAGCTCCTCCAGGCGCCGCAGCCCGCCCTCGATGGTCTCCAGAAAGCGCTGCTCTTCCGCCGCGGTGGTCTGCTGGATGAACTCCGCGCGGGCCTGAAGCTCGGGATAGGCCTCGCCCATAAGCTCCACCACCGTCCGGGTGAGCTGCGCCAGGGTCGGCTCCCGGCGGCCCAGCAGCCAGGCGTGCCGCACCGCGCGCCGGAGGATGCGGCGCAACACGTAGCCGCGCCCCTCGTTGCCGGGGTAAACGCCGTCGGCCAGCAGGAAGCCGACGGCACGGGCGTGGTCGGCCAGCACGCGGAAGGAGATATCGGTGCCGGTGGCGGTCCGGGTATAGGGGCGGCCGATCAGCGCTTCGGCACGCCGCAGAATGGGCAGGAAGAGATCGGTGTGAAAATTATCGTCTTCCTGCTGCATCACGGCGGCGATGCGCTCCAGCCCGGCCCCGGTGTCCACCGACGGCCGGGGCAGCGGGGTCAGCGCACCGTCCGCCTGCCGGTCATACTGCATGAAGACCAGGTTCCAGATCTCCAGGAACCGGCCGGCCTCCGCCAGCCGTTCGAATTCGGGCCGGTCGATCCGCGCCGGCGCCGCGCCCGGATTCCATTCGAGATCCACGAAGATCTCGCTGCAGGGGCCGCAGGGACCGGTGTCGCCCATCTGCCAGAAATTGTCCGCGTCGCCCAGGCCGTAGATACGGTGGTCGGGCAGGCCGGTGATCTCCCGCCACAGGGCGCGGGCTTCTTCATCGCTGTGATGGACGGAAACCCGGAGCCGGGCCGGGTCCAGGCCGAGATAGTCGGCGCTGGTCACGAACTCCCAGGCGAAGGCGATCGCGTCGCGCTTGAAGTAATCGCCGAAGGAAAAATTCCCCAGCATCTCGAAGAACGTGTGGTGCCGCCGGGTAAGCCCGACCTGCTCCAGGTCGTTGTGCTTGCCCCCGGCCCGCACGCACTTCTGCACCGTGGTGGCCCGGGTATAGTCGCGATGATCCTGCCCCAGGAACACCCGCTTGAACTGCACCATGCCGGCGTTGGTGAAGAGCAGCGTGGGATCGTCGGCGGGGACCAGGGACGACGAGGGCACCTCGCGGTGCCCCCGAGCCACAAAGAAGTCGAGGAAGAGACGGCGGATCGCGCTGGAGTGCATGCGGGAAATGTAAGGGCACGGCGGCGCCGTGCCCACTGCGGCTCGTAGGGGCGTGGCATGCCGGGCGGCTCGTAGGGGCGTGCATGCCGTGGCGGCTCGCAGGGGCGTGGCATGCCACGCCCCTACGAGCCGCCCAGCACCTCCCGCACCATCCGGCTGATCGCCGGCCCGCTGAACCCGCGCCGGGCGAGGTAGGCCTTCACCCGCCGCAGCTTGACCTCCCGCGGCAGATCGCCCAGCTGCGACGACCGGCGCTGCGCCAGCCGGCGCGGCATGTCGTCGCCGGTGCCGTTCTCCTCCCATTCCTGCGCAATCGCCTGGTCGGCCACCCCGCGTTCGACCCCCATCAACAGCAGGTCGCGCAGCAGGCGCGCGGGCCCCCGGCCGCGCGCCGCCTTCACCTGGGCATAGTGCCGGGCAAACTCGGCATCATTGAGCAGCCCCGCCGCCGCGGCGCGATCCAGCGCCTGATCGACCGCCGGCCGGGGGTGGCCACGCTGGGTCAGCCGGCGGGCCAGATCGCGCCGGGCATAGCCGCGGCGGGCCAGCGCGGCGAGTACTGCGCGCCAGGCGGCCTGGGCATCGGCCGCCCGTTCCAGCAGACGCTCCAGGGCCGCGGTGACCTCCAGCCCCGCCCGCAGTCCGGCGCCATCGGCGGCCTCGGCGGCGACGGTCCACTGCAGCCGGCCGTCGACCGCCACCCGGACGGCCCCGGGCATGCGAGGATCGGGCTCCAGGGCGGTAATCCGCCCCGCAGCCCGCTCCTCCGTGGCGGAGGCGCCGCTTAACGGGAGCTCAGTCTTCATCCTCCGCCGCTCCGGCGGTTACCGTGGGACGGATGCCGAGATAATCGAGCACTTTCTGTTCGACCTCGGCCTGCAGCGCGGCGTTGTCGCGCAGGAAGAGCTTGGCGTTCTCCCGGCCCTGGCCGATGCGCTGGTCGCCATAGGAGTACCAGGCCCCAGACTTCTGGATGATGTTGGCTTCGGCGGCGATATCTACCAGGAGGGAGGTATGGCTGATGCCTTCGTCGAACATGACGTCGAATTCGGCCTGCTTGAAGGGCGGCGCGACCTTGTTCTTCACCACTTTGACCCGCACGTGGTTGCCGATCACGTTTTCCCGCTCCTTCACCGCACCCACCCGCCGGATATCCAGCCGCACCGAGGCGTAGAACTTGAGCGCCTTGCCGCCGGTGGTAGTCTCGGGGTTGCCGAACATGACGCCGATCTTTTCGCGCAGCTGGTTGATGAACACCACGGCGCAGTTGGAGCGGTTGATGGCGCCCGCCAGCTTCCGCAGCGCCTGGCTCATGAGCCGGGCCTGGAGCCCCACGTGGCTGTCGCCCATTTCGCCTTCGATTTCCGCCTTGGGCACCAGGGCGGCCACCGAATCGATCACCACCAGATCCACCGCGCCCGAGCGCACCAGGATTTCGACGATCTCCAGCGCCTGTTCCCCGGTGTCGGGCTGGGAGACCAGGAGATTCTCCACGTCCACACCGAGCTTGCGGGCGTATTCGATATCCAGCGCGTGCTCCGCGTCCACGTAGGCCGCGACACCGCCCAGCCGCTGGACGTTGGCTGCCAGGTGCAGGGTCAGGGTTGTCTTTCCGGAGGCTTCCGGGCCGTAAATCTCGGTGATCCGGCCCCGGGGCACCCCGCCGATGCCGATGGCCGCATCGAGGTTGATGGCCCCGGTGGGAATGGCCGCCACCCGGACCCGGGGCGTTTCCGACCCCATCCGCATGATGGACCCCTTGCCGAGCTGCTTTTCGATCTGGGAAATGGCGAGGTTCAGCGCCTTGCGCTTCTCGGCGTCGAGACGGGACTCATCGGTTGCGGCCATGGGGCCCTCGGTATTGGGGTGACTGATTTTGCGCCACTGCGATAGGAACTAATCTATTGCCGAACAAAATCCGAAGCAAGAGGGACGAGGAATCAGGAATCGGGAATACGGCGTCCGCCCTCTCCCCTTGATCCTGGCTCTTGGGCGGTCCGGCCTACACGTTCCTTCAGGCGCAGGATCAGGCGTCGCAGCATCTTGCCTGTTTCGCGGGCAAGGGAAGCGGAGGAGGCTGTATCCTCGGAACCGAGAAACCTGAGGCGAACCACGAGCACCAGATAGGTTTCCAACTCCATGAGGGAGCCGTGCGCGATTCCGAGATGGTTGATATAGGCGCCGGTCGCCGCTCGGCCATTTCCCTCGGCGATATTGGCGGCCACAGACACCGAGGCCCGCTGCATTTGCGCACGCAGGCCGTAGCGCTCAGAATCTGGCAGGTTGGCGGCGATACGATATGTCTCCACTGCCAGGTCAATGGCTGCTTGCCAGACGAGCAGGTCGCGAAAGTTCCGAATCCTGGGTGCGTTCCCCTGATTCCCGATTCCCGATCCCTGGTCCCTCGCTAAAGCCGCCACGCATCCTCCAGGTGCTGAATCTCCATTCGACCGGCTTCGAGCTCATCCACCGCCACCACATCGAACCGGTAGCTATCTCCCGGCCTCCCGTAGCGCAGCCGCCAGAGCTCCGCGACACGTCCGATGGTGCTCTGTTTCCGGCGACCCACGGCCTCGAGGGGAGTGCCGCAGGCGTGGCCCCGCCGGGTCTTGACCTCGACGAAGGCGACGATGCCGCCGCGCCGCATGATGAGGTCGATATCGTGCCGCCCCAGGCGGAACCGGTGCGCCTCGACCTCCCAGCCGCAGGCGATAAGCCAGGCCAGGGCAGCCCGCTCGCCGCGGAGCCCCCGGAGCTGCCGGGCGTCTTCCCATTCTTCGGTGGGGATGAAACGACGGGTGTGCATGCAGCGAGGATAGCGCAGGGGCGACGGAGGAGTGTCACCCTCCGAGCGCGAAACGGAGCGGAAAAAAGGAACCGGGAATCAGGAATCAGGAACCTTGGGTCGCACCCCGTTCCCGTTACCTGTTCCCTGGTCCCTGGTCCCTGGTCCCTGAGTCTCTGGTCCCTGAGTCCCTGAGTCCCTGGTCCCTGAGTCCCTGAGTCCCTGGTCCCTGGTCCCTGATTCCTGGTCCCTCAGGCGTACTCGTCTATCTGATCAATCCCGATCAGCACCTCCCGCGGCTTGCTCCCGTCGGGGGGGCCCAGGATGCCGGCATAGTGCAGCTGGTCGATGATGCGCGCGGCACGGCCGTAACCGATCCGCAGCTTTCGCTGCAAGAGCGAGGTGCTGCCGCCCTGGTTCTGGATGCACGCCTCCGCCGCCTCGCGGAAGAGGGGGTCGCGGTCTTCCCCGCCCTCGCTGCGCGGGCCGCCGCCCTCCTCCGCCGCCTCCCGCGTCCGGATTTCCTCCAGGATGTCGCTTTCCTGCTGCTCGCCCTCGGCCGCGATCTGCGCCTTCCGCATGGCGTACCAGCTCATCACCCGCTCGGTCTCCTCCGTCGCGATGAACGCGCCCTGGATGCGGAGCGGTTCGCTTTTCCCCGGCGGCAGAAAGAGCATGTCGCCGTTGCCCAGGAGCGTCTCCGCCCCGTTCCCGTCCAGAATGGTGCGGCTGTCCACCTTGGAGGCGACCCGGAAGGCGATCCGGCAGGGGAAGTTGGCCTTGATGAGGCCGGTGATGACGTTCACGCTGGGCCGCTGGGTAGCCAAAATGATGTGGATGCCGATGGCGCGCGCCTTCTGGGCCAGCATGGCGAGCGGCGTCTCCACTTCGCCCTGTACCGTCATCATGAGGTCGGCCAGCTCGTCCACCACCACCACGATGTAGGGCAGCGGCCCCTCGGTGTACGCCTCCGCCTCCGGTTCGGGGGGCGGCGAGGGTTCCGGCTCCTCGCTGATGCTGGTGAGCGTGGGCCGCGGGCGCACCGGCATCCTGAGCGGCCGGCCGTCGGCCGCCTTGCGGTTGAAATCGGCCAGGTTCCGCGCGTTGTTGGCGTGCAGCAGCTTGTAACGGCGGTCCATCTCGCCCACCGCCCACTTGAGCAGGGTCGCCGCATCATGGTTGTTGGTCACCACCCGGTGCCGCAGATGGGGTAGCTCGTTGTACATCGAGAGCTCCACCATCTTCGGGTCGACCATCAGCAGCCGCAGGTCCTTCTTGTGGTAGCGGTAGATCAGCCCGGTAATGATCGTATTGATCGCCACCGACTTGCCCGAGCCGGTCGCGCCGGCGATGAGCAGGTGCGGCATCTTGGCCAGGTCGGCGATGACCGCGCGCCCTTCGAGGTCCCGCCCCAGGGCGATAGGCAGCGCCGCCCGGGTCCGGGCCCACTCGTCCGACTCGAACAGCTCGCGCAGGTGCACCATGTGCGAGGTAGGATTCGGCACCTCCACCCCCACCGCCCCCTTGCCCGGAATGGGCGCCACCCGGATGCTGGGCGCCCGCATGGTGATCGCCATGTCATCGGCCAGGGCGGCGATCCGCCCCGCTTTCACCCCCGGAGCCGGCACCACCTCGAACTGGGTCACCACCGGCCCCGTCGTCCGCCCCGCGATGGATGCGTCCACCTTGAAGGTCCGCAGCGTCTCGACCAGGCGCTCGCCCAGCCGGTCGAGCTGCGCCCCATCGGCCGCGCGGTCCACCTCCGCCGCCGGGGTGAGCAGCTCGATCGGCGGCAGGCCGGTATCATCGGGATCATGCGCCGGCCTGGCGCCCTTCGCCGCCGGCGCCTTCCGCGCCCGCTCCGCCTTCCGCGGCGCCGCCACCACCGGGGCCGGCGGTTCGATCACGTCGGTCACCGGCTCCGGCTCCGGCTCCGGGAGGGCTTTCGACCGGGAGCGCCGCGCCGGGGCCTTCGGTTCCCCCGTCTCCTCTCGCCGCTCCAGCGGCTGCAGCGGGTGCCATGCGATCGTGAGGAGGGTCAGGGCCGAGAGAGCCAGAAACCCCAGCAGAAGGGCGCCGCCGAACCCGATGATGCTGCGCACCCCGTTGGCCAGGAAACCGGGGACCAGCCCGACCGCCCGCGCCGACCAGCCCCATTGGGCCAGCGGAGGATCGAACGCCGGCGCGGGGACCCGGGCCAGCACGCCGATGAAATAGGGCACCAGGATCACCAGGCCGCCCAGCAGCAGGGCCGCCTGCCGCATGCTCACCCGTTGGGTGCGCTGGAACCCGGCGGCGGCGAGCCCCAGGCCGAGGAGCGGCATGCCGACGGCCCCCAGGCCCAGCATGCGCCAGAGAAAGCGCCCCAGGCCCCCGCCCACGGGGCCGGTGATGCCGAAGGGCAGCAGGGCCAGGCCCAGGAAGGCCCCGATCACCAGGGCCGACAGGGCGCCCAGCCGGCGCCGGTTCTCTTCGCTCATGAGGCTGCCGACGCGGTCACGCGCCGGTCGTGATAGGTGAGCAGGAGCGCGCAGCTGTCCTGATTTCCCGCTTCCAGCACATCCTCGCCGTAGCCCAGGCGGGCCAGTTGCCGGCCCGCCCGGCTGGCCCGCAGCGGCCGGTCCCAGCGTTCGCCGTAGCGGCGGACCAAATCGAGGGCAGCCAGGGCGGCATCGTTGAGGCCGCGGGTACGCCGCCGCCCCCCCATGGCGGCCACGGCCAGACGGCCGGCGCAATAGGCGTCCTCCAGGGCAAAATCGCCCTCGCGGCCCGCGCAGAGGATTACCAGACTGCCGTCGCGCTCCAGCACCTCCTCCGCCCTCCGACCCGCCGCCGCGAGGTTGACGGCCGCCGCGGGATACACCGCCGCCGCCCCCTGCGTGGCCAGCAGCGCGCGGGTGCCGTTGGTGGTGCACATGATCACCGTCTTGCCCCGCACCGCCGCCGCCGCCATCTCCCGCGGGCTGTTGCCCAGCGCAAAACCGGGGATGCGCTCGCAGTGCCGTTCCCCGGCGAGCACCACGTCGGGCGGGCCCAGGGTCTGCGCCATCCGGAGCGCTTCTTCGGTGGAGGGCGCGGGCACCACCGCGCGGGCGCCGTGCCGCAGCGCGGTACACATGGAGGTCATGGCCCGGAGGATGTCGATCACGAACACCGCCCGTCCCGCCAGCCCCCCGGGTGCCAGGCCGTCCGGCGTGAAGACGACATCCAGCGTCATGTCTCGGGTCGCAGCAGGTGGGGCTCGCGCTCCAGGAACCGGGTATCCACGGTGCCGGCGACGAAATCGGGGTGGCGGATCACCCGCGCCAGGAAAGGGATGGTCGTGGTGACGCCTTCAATGATGAAGCTGTCCAGCGCCTGGGCCATGCGGTTGAGCGCCTCGGCGCGGGAGTTCCCGTGCACGATGACCTTGGCCAGCAGCGAATCGTAATAGGGCGGGACGGTGTAGCCGTCGTAGATATGGCTGTCCACACGCACCCCCGGTCCGCCCGGCGGGTGATAGGCGCTGATGGTCCCCGGCGAGGGCTGGAAGTTCCGGTACGGGTCCTCGGCATTGACCCGGCACTCGATGGAGTGCCCCCGCAGCCTGGTTCCGTCGCCCTGGAAGCTCAGCCGCTCGCCCGCGGCGATGCGGATCTGGTCCTTGACCAGGTCGAAACTGGTGACCATCTCGGTCACCGGGTGCTCCACCTGGATCCGGGTGTTCATCTCCATGAAATAGAAGCTGCCGTCTTCGTCCAGCAGGAATTCGATGGTGCCGGCGCCCTCGTAGTTGATGGCCGCCGCCAGCCGGACCGCCGCCTCGCCCATCTGCGCCCGCAGGTCGGTGGTGAGCGCCGGGCTGGGGCTCTCTTCGATCAGTTTCTGATGCCGCCGCTGCACCGAGCAGTCCCGCTCGCCCAGATGGGTGACGGTTCCGTGGCTGTCGCCCAGGACCTGGATTTCCACGTGCCGGGGGCGGGAGAGGTACCGCTCCACGTAGACGGACTTGTTGCCGAAGGCGGCCAGCGCCTCGTTCTGGGCCAGCCCGAACACCTGGGCGAACTGCTCCGCGTCGTTGGCGATGCGCATCCCCTTCCCGCCCCCGCCGGCCGTCGCCTTGATGATCACGGGGTAGCCGATTTCCCCGGCCACTCCCAGGGCTTCGTCCATCTCCTCGATGGTGCCCGTGCTGCCGGGCACCGTGGGGACGCCCGCCTCCTGGGCCAGGCGGCGCGCCGTGGCCTTGTCGCCCATGGAGCGGATCTGGTCGCCGGTGGGGCCGATGAAGGTGATGTTGCTGGCCCGGCAGGTATCGGCGAATTCGGCGTTTTCCGCCAGAAAGCCGTAGCCGGGATGGATGGCGTCGGCGCCGGTGATCTCGGCCGCGGCGATGAGATGAGGAATCCGCAGATAGGACTGCCGGGCCGGCGGCGGCCCGATACAGACGTCGTCGTCGGCAAAGCGTACGTGCAGCGACTCGCGGTCGGCCTCGCTGTAGACGGCCACGGTCTGCACACCCAGCTCCCGGCACGCGCGAATGATCCGCAGAGCGATCTCTCCGCGGTTCGCGATCAGCACCTTGTTGAACATCAGGGTGAGAAGGGCTGGTCCTGGGGGCCCGACTGCCGCGGCTCTTCGCCGGTGATCTCGGTGAAGGTGCGGTCGGAGGCCGAATCGATCCCGGAGGCCCGCAGCGCGAACTCGCTCGGGTTGCTGGAATAGAAGAGGGCGCTTTCATAGCTCACCACGCCCTCCCGGTACCACTTCATGAGCGACTGGTCGAACGACTGCATGCCGTAGGAGACGGTGCCCTCGGCGATGAGATCGGGAATGTTGAGCGCCTTTTCGATATCGCGGATGTTGTCCGCCACGGCGGCCGTGTTGATCAGCACCTCGCAGGCCGGCACCCGCCCCTTGCCGTCGGTTCGGGGCACCAGGCGCAGGCACACCACGGCGGCCAGCGCGGTGGAGAGGAGCGAGCGGATCTCCTGGTGCTGGTGCGGCGGATAGAAGGAGATCACCCGGTTGATGGTCTGGGTCGCATCGGTGGTGTGCAGCGTGGAGAACACCAGGTGGCCGGTATCGGCCGCCTTGAGCGCGGTGTCCAGCGTTTCCATGTCGCGCACTTCGCCGATGAGGATGACATCGGGGTCCTGCCGCAACACGTGCCGCAGCGCGGACGCGAACGACAGCGTGTCGCTCCCTACCTCGCGCTGCGAGATGTTCGCGTGCACGTCGCGATGCAGGAACTCGATCGGATCCTCGATGGTGATGATGTTGACCCGGCGATGCTGGTTCACGTGGTTGATCATCGCCGCCAGCGAGGTGCTCTTGCCCGAGCCGGTCACCCCCGTCACCAGGACCAGCCCGCGCGGGCGCAGGGAGATCTCCTCCAGCACCTCGGGCAGGTGCAGCTCCCGAACGGTCTTCACCTCGTAGGGAATGGCCCGGAAGGCAAAAGCCAGGGTGCCCCGCTGCTGGTAGATGTTGGTGCGGAAGCGGCCCACGCCGGGGACGCCGATGGCGAAATCGGCTTCCTTCTTTTCCGAGAATTCCTTTACCTGGCGCGGCGTCATGATCTGCTCGGCCAGGAGCTTCAGCTCCTCCGGCTTGAGCGGCTGCATGTCCAGGCTGGTCAGCTCGCCGTTCACCCGGATGCTGGGCGAGCGGCCCACCTTGAGCAGCAGGTCCGAGCCGTTGCGCTGGACCATCTGCGAAATGGCCTGCTTGAAATTGAACGGGGCCGCCGCCGGCCCGGCGGCGGTATCAGCCATTGGGATCCACCCGGTAGAGAACGGTGCCGAACTCCACCGGCTGGCCGTCTTCCACGCAGATCTCGCGGACCAGCCCGCCCACTTCCGCTTCGATCTCGTTCATGATTTTCATCGCCTCGATGATGCAGACGGTCTGCCCCACCGCCACCCGGCTACCCGATTTGACATACGGCTCGGCGCCCGGCTCCGGCGCCTTGTAGAACGTGCCTACCATGGGCGACTTGATTTCCCGCAGGGTGCTGGGCGGGGGCTCCGGGGCGGCCGGCGCCTCGCGTGCCTCCGGGGCCGGCGCCGGGGGCGGCGCGGCGGGAAAGCCGCCGTGCGCCGGCGCCGGGGCGTAATGCACCATGCCGCCGCCGGCCCCGTTACGGGTGACCACGACGCCACGGCCGAACCAGCCCCGCACCTCGATGGACCCGATCTCGGGCATGGACTGGAGCAGCCGCGCCAGGCGTTCGATCTCAGAGATATTCATGGCCACCGGGATCAGTGGGAATGGTCGAGTCCGGCTCGGGTGTCAGTCGGGAACATCCAATTCTACCAGACCGGTCCGCCCGTCCGAAAGGAGTTGGGTTCCGTCCGGGTGCAGGTAGAGGTCGTCTTCGAGCCGCACCCCGCCCCAGCCCGGAAAATACAGACCCGGCTCCACCGTGACCACCGCGTGGGCCGGCAGGGGCTCCTCGGCCAGCGGCGAAAGCCGTGGCGCCTCATGCACTTCCAGCCCGATACCGTGGCCCAGGGAGTGGCCGAAAGCATCGCCGAATCCGTGCTCCGCAATGACGTCGCGGGCCAGGGCATCGGCCTCCCGGCCGGTCTGGCCCGCCCGCACGCCCGCGCGGGCCCGACGCTGGGCCGCCTCGACAATAGCATACACCGCCCGCTGCCGCTCATCGGCCCGTGCCCCCACCACGAACGTCCGGGTGAGATCGGAACAGTAACCGTCCACCCGGGCACCGAAGTCCACCAGCAGCAACTCGCCCCGGCCCACCGGCCGGGCGCTGGTCCCGGCATGCGGCAGCGCCGAGCGCGGCCCGCCGGCAACGATGGTGGGAAACGGATGCCATTCGCTGCCCCGGCGCCGCAGGGCAGCCTCCAGGCTGGCCGCGAGCGCGAACTCCGTCTGGCCCACGCGCACCGTGGCCACAAACTCCGCCAGCGCCTCCTGCGCCAGCGCCGCCGCGGCCCGGATGGCGGCGACCTCCTCCGGAAATTTGGCCGCGCGCAGCCGCTCCACCAGGTCGGTGGTCGGCCGCAGCGGGAGCCGCGCCCCTTCCAGGCGGCCCAGGTCGGCCGCCGAGAGCACCGGCGCTTCATAGCCGAGGCACTCGGGCGGCGCATCGGCCAGCAGCCGCAGCAGCAGGTGCCACGGGCTTACCCGATCGGTCTCGATCTGCGCGGCCGGCCCCACCTCTCGCGGCGCCTGGGCGGCATAGCGGAAATCGGTGACCAGCACCAGCCCGCTGGACCGCACCAGCAGCAGCCCGGCCGATCCGGTGAAGCCGGTCAGCGCCCGGATGTTGGGCAGCGACTGCACCAGGAGCGCGTCCAGCCCCTCCGCTTCGAGGAGCGTCCGCAGGGCCTGCTGCCGTTCCGCGCGCCGGTCAGCCGGCACGGAGATGCATCACCAGCCCCTGCAGCCCCAGGAGATAGCTCCGGGGCCCGAACCCGGCCACGATCCCCACCGCCAGATCGGCGAGCAGACTCCGGCGGCGTTCCGGCTCACGGGCAAAGATGTTGGAGAGGTGCACTTCGACGAAGGGAATCCGGACCGCCAGCAGGGCGTCCCGCAGGGCCAGACTGGTATGGGTCAGCGCCGCCGCATTGAGCAGCAGGCCGTCGGCCTGGCCGGCCAGCGCCTGGACCCGCTCCACCAGCGCGCCCTCATGATTGCTTTGCTCCCAGTCGAGCGCCACATCGAGCCGCCCAGCCTCCGCCCGCAGCAGCCGTTCGATGTCGTCCAGGGTGGCGGTGCCGTACACCTCCGGCTCGCGGCTGCCCAGCAGATTCAGATTGGGACCGTTCAGCACCGCTATGCGCATTCAGCGCTTCAGTCCCTTGAGCCAGTTATGGAACTGCTCGAGGTCGTCCTGTTCCGCCTGGGAGAGGCGCGCCGCGCGCGGCCGGGGCCGGCCCTCGGGACGGGGCGGCGGCGTGTCGCCGAAGAATTCGTCGAACGACAGGCCGGAGCGGGTTCCTTCTTCTTCTTCCTCCTCGCCCGACGGCATGACCGGCGGCACGGGTGAGGAGTCCTCGCCGAAGATATCGCTCAGCGAGATCGGTTCCGCCGCCGGCCGGGTGGGCGCGCCGCTCATCCCCTGTTCGCCGGCAAACGCTTCGTCGGGAGTGCTGGAGCCCGGCCCTTCGGGCGCCGCCGATTCCGCGGGCTCCGCGCCCCCGCTGGATGCCTGGGTGAGCAGAGCGTGGAAATAGTCGCGTACCGACTGGCCGCCGGTTTCGCGGGCGGCATGGGCCACCGGAGCCGGCGGGGGAACCGCCGGTTCGGAGAGGGCGTCGATCTTCCGCCTGAGCGCCGCATCGCCCGGGGTGCGTTCCAGCAGCCGGCGGTAGACCTGGAGCGCTTCCCGCCGGTGGCCCTGCGCCGCGTAGACATCGCCCATGCTCTGGGTCACGACCAGTTCCGGCTCGGTCAGGGGGGCGCCGGCGGCGGCCCGTTCGTCTTCCAGGTGGCGCCGCCCGCCGCTCTCCGGCTCGGGCCGCGGCGGTGGCGGCGCGAGGGGGGCCTCCTCGATCTTCTGGAGCGCCGCGGATTCCGAGAGCATGGTGCGCTCGGGCGGGGTCTCCGGCGACGTGGGTTCGGCCCTGGACGCCCTCGGCCCGGCCGCCGCGGCGAGGTCAGGCCCGGATTCGGGCGCGGCCATCTCTTCCACCGCTTCGGCGTCCGTACCCACTACCGCCCCCGGCTCCGAGAGGCTGGTCCACATGCCGGCCTCAGGGCTGCCATCCTCCCAGGGCTCGCCGGCAAAGGCATCGGCCGGCTCCATGCTGCCGGGAGGCTCCGAGGCCGCCGGGCCGGGAGGTTCTCTCAGGCTGGCCCACTGATCTTCGCCCCACCGTTCCTCCGAGGCCCAGGCCGGCAGCGCCGGCGGCGCCGGCGGCGCCGGCGCTTCCCCCGCCTCCGGGGTTTCGCCGGTGGCGTCCGGCCCGGCGGTGGGCGCGAGGTCCTGCGACGCATCGGGCGCCTGGAATTCCGACGAGCCCAAGGGGCGCAGGACGATATCCTCCTGGCGCTCCACGCCGAGCTCGAACGGCGGGGCCGGCGCTTCGGGCGATTCGGGGCTATCGGCCCAGTGGTCGATGGCCGGCTCCTCCGGCTCCTCCTGCAGATCGATGGGTTCGGGCACCAGCTGGTCGGCGGCGCTCTCGATGGGGAGTGCTTCCTCGGGCTCGATCTCTCCGGCTTCCTCGCCGGAGGAGGCGACGAACTGCATGGTCTCGGCTTCCTGCACCTCCTCCAGGGCGACCGGCTCCGCCACGCCCTCGTCCTCCACGGACGGTTCCCCGCCCTCTACCGGCGCCTCGTCCTCCGCCACCGGTGCTTCGGCTTCGGCCGCGGGCTCGTCCTCGGGCGGCACCTCGGGAACGGCGGCCTGCCGGGAACGCCGCACCGTCACGTTGCCCAGCTGCTCCCGGGCATCCTCGTTGCCGGCGTCGATGGACAGGAGGTAGTTAAGCCAGTGCTCCGCCTCTTCCAGGCGATTGTCGGCCTCGCTGATCTCGGCGAGGGCGCGGATGGCGATGACGTTCTCGCCGTCGAGCTCCAGCACCCGGCGGAAGGCGGCTTCCGCCTCCGCCGGCTGCCCCATATCCATGCGGGTCCGGCCCAGTACGATGTGGGCGGAGGCGTAGGCGGGGTGCTGCTCCAGGCCGACGCTCAGCACCTCGATGGCACGATCGAACTGCCCCGTTTTGCGGTAGGCATCGGCCAGGGGAGCGAAGTGGCGGCTCTGGGGATTGTCGCGCCAACGCTGTTCGAGCTTCTCGATTTCGCTGGTATGCGCCATCCCAGGCCCTGTGGGCTAAGTTGTTGTCAGAGTTAGACAAACAGTAGCGATCGCGGGGGCGACTGTCAACCGGCCCGCGGCGGATGATAGCCCGATTCCGCTTGAGAATCCCCCCCCGGCGGCTTAAGATTCCCCTTCTTTCCCAGATCAGCAATCTCCGCGGGGATTTTTCCCTATGATGCAAGCGTTTCGCAGCAGCAGCAAAATCATCGTCATCGTCTTCGGCGCCCTGCTGGTGTTCTGGCTGCTGGGCGAACTCAGCGGCCTCTCCAGTGGGGGGCTCTTTTCCAGTTCCAGCGTGGGAAAGATCAACGGCCAGTCGATCGACTCCCGGCGCTACGAACAGGCGGTACAGGAGGCCATTCAGCAGAGCCAGCAGCAGCGCAGCACGCCGCTCAGCCTGGAGGACATTCAGCAGATCCGGGATCAGATCTGGAACCAGCTGATCCAGGACCGGGTGCTGACCCAGGCGGTCAAGCAGCATGACATCACGGTGACGCCGGAGGAGGTCGCAGACGCCATCCGGAACAATCCGCTGCCGCAGATCCTGCAGGATCCCAACTTCCAGACGAACGGCAAGTTCGACCCGAACAAGTACCAGCTCTGGCTCCAGTCCAGCAGCGGCCAGCAGGTGATCCCCTACCTCGAGGCCCAGTACCGGGACGAAATCAAGAAGGCCAAACTGTGGCGCCTGGTCACGGCCGACGTCTTCCTGTCCGATCCCGCGCTGTGGCAGAAGTACCGGGACCAGCACGAGCAGGTGAAGATCCTGCTCACGGCCATCGTGCCGCGGACCGTCATCCCCGATTCGGCGGTGACGGTCACCGATGCCGAGATTTCCCGGTACTACAACCAGCACCAGAAGGAATTCGAGCGCCCCCGGACCGCCTTCCTGAGCTACCTCGCGCTGGCGCGGCAGCCCAACGCCTCGGATACCGCCGCGGCCCTGCAGCGGGCCCGCGATCTCCGCAAGGAAATCGAGGACGGGACGCCGTTCGCCGAGGTGGCCAAGCAGGAAAGCGCCGATTCGGTCTCCGCCAAGAAGGGCGGCGATCTGGGCGAGTGGACCCGGGGCCAGTTCGCGCCGGCCTTCGATTCCGCCGCCTTCTCGATGCCGCTCAATACCGTCAGCCAGCCGGTCCTGACCCAGTTCGGCTACCACCTGATCGAGGTCACCAGCCGGAAGGGCGACAAGGCCACCGGCCGCCATATTCTCATCCCCATCGAGGTCACCGGCGACCACCGCGACAAGCTCGACAGCGAAGCCGATACGCTGGATGCCCTGGCCGCCGAGCGGCTGGATCCCGCCGCCCTGGATACGGTCGCCCGCGTGCTCAACCTGCGCATCGGCAAGACCGCCCCGGTACAACAGGGCAGCCGCGTCCAGGTGGGCCGCTACGCGGTGTCCGATGCGGGCGTCTGGGCCTTCCAGGCGCAGCAGGGTGAGGTCAGCCCGGTCATCGAGTCTCCCGACGCCTTCTTCCTCTTCCGGCTGGACAGCACTCAGGCGGCGGGCGTCCCTCCTCTGAACGAGATCCGCTCCGCCGTCGCCCTGGCTGTCCAGGACGAAAAGAAGTGGGCCAAGGCCCGCGAGTTGGGGCAGCAGGTGGAGAAGCGGCTCAAGGAGGGCAGTTCGCTCCGGCAGGTGGCGGAAGCCCTCAAGCTGCCGCACCAGGAACTGGGGCCCTTCCCCCGGGTGAGTCCGCCGCTGCCCAGCCCCCAGTTGGTGGGGGCGGCCTTCGGGGTGAAAGAGGGCCAGGTCAGCCCCATGCTGGACACCAAGGACGGGATCTACTTCCTCCAGGTACTCCAGCATACGTCGGCCGATTCCGCCGCCTTCGTCAAGCAGATGGACGATCTGCGGGTGCAGGCCATCCGGCAGGCACAGCAGAACCGGATCCAGAGCTACGTGGCCAACCTGAAGGATGAAGCCGAGGTGATCGACAACCGGGCACAGCTGGCCAAGACCAACGCTCAGATCGAAGCCCAGAACGCGCAGACCCAGAGCCGCTGACCGCACGGCGGCCCGGACCAAAAGGGGGGGCGGCCCGATGGGCCGCCCCCCTTTTTTGTCCTGTCACGGCAGACACCGATTACCCGGCATCTCCGGCGTGTTCCAGCGGCCTCCGGATCATCGACGGATCACTGGGACAGCCGCTTGGGCTCTCCCCCGGAAGGCGGGGCCGGCGGCCCGTCCAGCTGCCGGTTCTGACTGGCCCCATCCTCCTGCTTCGGACGGCCGGCGATGGCATCCTGCGTATCGGTCAGGCTGCGCTTGAACTCCCGGATGCCTTTCCCGAACGACGACCCGATTTCCGGCAGTCGCCGCGCCCCGAATACGAGCAGCAGCACCACCAGGATCATCATGATTTCGCCGAACCCCAGATTCCCGAACATGATTATGACTCCTCAGAAGAGCGAACGCGCGACCAGATAGGCCAGCACGACGCCAAGCAGACTCAGTATTGAAACATGCAGCCCCAGGGGCCCCAGAGTCAAATTGACCACCAGCAGGTCCGCCGAAAAGGGCCCGATGGACGGGGTCACCGTATAGGTGAACACCTGTTTCGCCACGCTGTCCGGCAGGAACTCCTGCAGGAGGGCGGTCAGGAACCCCCCGGCGAGGAAGCCCGCCGTCAGTACGCCCAGGTAGAAGCCGGGCCGCCGGGGACCGGTCGCCATCAGCGCCGCCGTTCCAGCACGTAGGTGATACTGGCCCGGAGCGCCTCGGTAGCCTGCCCGCCCGGAATGGTCTCCAGCTCGGCCTCGGCCAGTTCGGCGAACCGCTGGGCACGGGTGCGGGCATATTCCAGGCCACCGGCCCGGCCAACCGCCTCCACCACCCGGGCAATCTGGCTGTCGCTGGGCTCGCCGGTCTGCATCAGCAGGTCCACTTCGGCCCGTTCGGCGGCGGTGAGCCGGGGCAGAGCCCGGATCAGCGGGAGCGTGACCTTGTGTTCCCGCAGGTCGGAGCCGCTGGGCTTGCCGGTCACCGCCTCGGGTTCGGTGTAGTCCAGCAGATCGTCCACAATCTGGAACGCCATTCCCAGATTGGCGCCGAAGCGCCGGAGGGCCGCCCGCGCGTCGGGATCGGCCCGCAGCGCGCCGACCTCGCACGCGCCCGACAGGAGCGACGCCGTCTTGGAGCGGATCAGCAGGTCGTAATCGGCTTCGGTGAAAGTCAGCGGCTCGTGCGAAAGCAGCTGGCGCATTTCGCCAACGGTCATCTCGTTGGTGACCCGGGCCAGTACCCGCAGGGGCTCCAGGTCGTCCAGCCGCACCAGCTCGATCACCGCGCGCGAGTACAGATAGTCGCCCATGATGACGGAGATCTGGTGGCTGAAGAGTGCGTTGACGGTCGGCATCCCGCGCCGGGTGACCGAGTGATCGACCGAGTCGTCGTGCACCAGCGTGGCGAGGTGGATCAGCTCCACCACCGCCGCCATGGTGGCGCCCCGGCCGTCCTGGCCGCCGGTGGCCTGGTTGGCCAGCAGCAGCAGGGTGGGCCGGAACATCTTCCCCCGCATCTGGAGCAGATGGTGGTTGACTTCGGTGATCAGCGGGAAGTCGGACCAGACGATCCGCTGCAGCTCCTCGATGACCCCTTCGAGCTGCTGCGCCACGGGAGCCTGCAGATCCTGGAGCTCGACGGGAAGCGTCGGGGAGCTCATGCGGGCCGTCCCGCGCCGATCTGGCGCACCCGGGTTCCGGTATCGGCGAAGCGGATGTCCACGGCCATCACCCGCCGGTACACCGCCACCGCCTCGTCGGCACGGTTCTGCGCTTCGAGCGAGCGGCCCAGCCAGTAGAGCAGCGCGACTTTTTCGTCGTCCGACCCGGGCTGCCCCTCGGTGGCCCGGCGGAGGATGGCTTCGGCGATGGTGAACTGCTCCTTCTCGAAGAAACATATCCCCAGGGCTTCGGAGGTCCGCAGCCGGCCTTCGGGGGCCCGCAGCGCCTTCTGGAACTCGGCGATGGCTTCGTCCAGCAACCCCATTTCCTTGAAGGCAACGCCCAGATCGTAGTGCGACTGGAAATCTTCGGCTTCGATGTTCTCCTCGATCCCCCGCTTGAACTGGCGCAGCATCTCGGCGAAGTCTTTTTCCTCATCGCCGGTGGGCTCTTCGTCTTCGATCCGCATGCGGGTATCGCGGACGGGCTCGACCTCGGCGATGAGCCCGGCGAGATCCACGTATCCGCTCTCCTCCACCGCCTCCGGCGGCGGCTGCGGGGCACGGGGGCCTTCCTCCTGGCTCGGCTCCTGGCCCGGGATGGCCGGCGGCACCAACCCCCGCTCCTCGGGCGATTCCAGGGCCTGGATGGCCGCATTGGCCCGTGTGTTGTGGGGATCGTGCTCCGCTACCCGGTGGTACACCGCCAGGGCTTTCTCCATGGAACCGGAGCGCATCAACGCATCACCCAGCTCCAGGTAGGCGTCGATCAGCCGGCCCTTCTCACCCATCCGATAGGCGATCTCCACCCGCTTCTGGAAATAGCGCACGCTGCCGGGATCGAGCCGGATGAGCTCGTGTACCACATCCAGCGCATGTTCCCAGTCTTCCAGATTCTCGTACGCCATGAGGGCCAGATCGAGCTCGTCGGCGCCCCGCTCGACCTGCCCCACGCTGAGCAGCGCCTCGCCCAGCCGGCGATGCGGCTCCGGATTCTCCGGGTCGTCCAGCACCTGCTCTTCCAGCGCTTCGATCTGCGGCGGGGTGTTGGGGTCGACGAAGGCTACCGCCTCGCTCACCTCGGAGTCGTCGTCCGACTCGGTCGGCAGGTCCGCGTCCGACTGGTCCATGAGGACCCAGTCGTCCAGGCCCTCGTCGGCGGGCCCGATCTCGGCCTCGGGCGAGACTTCCACCACCATCTCCTCCAGACCGGTCCCGAAGGGGGCCAGCCCGGGGTCGTCGGCGGCGTCGCCGCCGTCGCTCAGCTCGGCTTCAATCAGGATTTCGAGATCGTCGGCGGCCGAAGCCTCGGCCTCGCCCGGGGCAGGCTCTTCAATCAGCGAGGTGTGCTCCACCTCCAGCGACTCGAAGGCCTCGTCGAGACTGATGCCCTCCAGCCCCTCCTCCGCCGTGGACTCCAGCCCTTCGACGCCGGGGACATTGTCGGGCGGCCTTTCGATGTCCAGCCCCTCGAGGCGCTCAACCGGGCCGGCCTCGAGGTCCTCCTCCATGGCCGTCGTCTCGAGATCGAGATTCCCGCCCACGGCCTCCGTCTCCTCGCCCAGGCCGGAATCGGCGCGGAGCAGGTCGTCAGGCATCTGCGATTCCGGCGCCGGTTCGACGGCCGCTGCTTCGGCGGCCAGACTGGTGGGCTCCAGGTCGAGCGGCTCCCCGGCGGGGGCGGCCGTGTCCGGCTCATCGGCCACCAGGGGTTCCTCCGAGGCCGGCGACATGCGTACCGTGGGCCGCGGGGTGCGGACGGTCGCGCGCCGGTGCGGCGGCGCCGCGGGGCGGGCCGCCGGTTCGGAGACTTCGATCCCGATATCCAGGAACACCAGGTCGTTCTTGCGGCCGGGAAGGTCGGAATCCAGCCGGGAGAGCCGTTCCCGGGGCTTGCGGGCCCCCTGGGTGTCGCCCCGGGATTCGAAATCCATATCCACGTTGAGCTTCTCCAACTCCTCGCGCGCTTCGTCGTCGCGGGAGGAGGCGCGGAGCAGCTCGCTCAGCATCAGACGGATTTCCTGGTTGCCGGGGAACTGGTCGGCGAAGGATTTCATCGCCTTGAAGGCTTCATCCAGCTGCCTGGCGGCGTTCATCCGCTCGAGGTACTCGAGCAGGTTCTTCTTGGCCTCGATGACCACGTTCTTGCGCGCGTGCAGATAGGCCAGCTTGAGGTACGCCTGGATCCGGCCCGGGTTCACCCGCAGGATCTTGCCGCAGAGCGCCACCGCATTGTTCAGAAACCCCTGCTCGGCGTACAGATCGGCGGCCCGCTCGTAAGCCTGGACGGCGTCGGCCGGGTCGTTCGCCTTCATGTACAGGTCGCCCAGCCGGTTGTAGATCGAGAGGTCGGGATTGGGATCGTGACCCGACTCGAACTCCTGGATGGCCTTCAGATAGACGTCGATGGCCCGGCGCCAGTCCTCCTTTTGCTCGTATTTACGTGCCGCGTCCTTGAGTTTCTCGAGATTCATCCGGCCCGGGCGACGAGAGGGAAAAGAGGATGCGGGTAATCTGGGCAAGATAACCGAACTGCCCCGGACGTACCAAGATACGAGACAGGCAGGGAGACCGAAACGGGGCCGCGCCCGGAGCCGGTCACCCCTCCCCGGGGCCGGGATCGAGGAGACCGCCCGCCAGCGCTGCGGCCAGCCGTTCCAGATCCGGCGCCGGCGGACGATCGTCGGTCAGCGGCGGGATGCCCGCCTCGCCGCGGATCCGGGCGTACAGCCGGCCCACCCCCCGGCCCGGCTGGAGCGGGCGCAGGTATTCCAGCCCCTGGGCGCCGCAGAGCAGTTCGGCCGCCACGACGCGCCGCGCATTCTGCAGGATCCGCCGCACCTTCCACGCCGCCGCCATTCCCATGGGAACGAAGTCCTCCTGGTTGGCGTCGGTCGGAATGGAGCCGGTGCTGGCCGGATGCCCCAGCGTCCGCGACTCCGCCACCAGCGAGGCGGCGGTGATCTGGACCATCATGAACCCGGAGCGCAGACCGGGATCGGCCGTGAGGAAGGCGGGCAGCCCCTGAGAGAGATCGGGATTGACCAGCCGCTCCACCCGCCGCTCGGCGATCGCCTGGAGCGTGGTGAGTGCTACCCCCAGAAAATCGAGCGCCTGGGCCACCGGCTGGCCGTGGAAGTTGCCGCCCGAGAGCACGTCGCCGCCCTCGAAGACCAGAGGGTTGTCGGTGGAGGCATTCAACTCGACGGCCACCGTCTCCCGGGCAAAGCGGATGGCGTCGGCCACCGCACCCAGCACCTGCGGGGTACATCGCAGGCTGTAGGCGTCCTGCACTCTGGGGTCGTTCTCGCGGTGGGATTCGCGAATCTCACTGCCTTCCAGCAGGCGCCGCATCAGGGCCGCCGTCTGGATCTGGCCGGGATGGGGACGGGCCTGGTGAATGCGCGGGTCGAGCGGCACCGGCGTGCCCCGGAGCGCCTCCAGGCTGAGGGCGGCGGCGGCCACTGCCGTGCGCCAGAGGACCTCGCTGTCGTACACCAGGAGCGCCAGCAGGGCGGTTTGCGCCTGGGTGCCATTGATGAACGCCAGGCCTTCCTTGGGAGCGAGGCGGTAGGGGGCGAGCCCGGCCCCCGCCAGTGCGGCGGCGGCGGGTTCCGCTCCCGCGGGCCCCAGCACCTGGCCCTCGCCCATCAGCACCTGGGCTATGTGGGCCAGCGGAGCCAGGTCGCCGCTCGCCCCCACACTTCCCTGCTCCGGCACCCGGGGAACAATCCCACTCTGCAGCAGAGCGGCCAGCGCTTCCACCAAGGCCGGCCTGACGCCGCTGGTGGGCCGCAGGAGCACGTTGGCCCGAAGCAGCATGACGGCCCGCACCACGTCGGGCGGGAGGGGATCGCCCACGCCCGCGGCATGGCTGCGAATCAGGTTGGCCTGGAGGTCGTCCAGCCGTTCGGGGTCGATCCGGACATTCGCCAGCTTGCCGAATCCGGTGTTGATGCCGTAGATCGCCTGCCCGCCGGCGATGGCCGCTTCCACCCGCCGGCGGCTCGCCGCCAGCGTCTCCAGGGCCGCCGGATCGAGCCGGAGCTGAAGATCGGCCGTCCGGGCAAACCGCGCCGTGGCCTCGACGGTGAGACTGCGGCCGTCCAGCGTAAGGGTGTCGGGCATGCGCGGGAAACTACGGGGAAGAGGGAAAGAGGAAAAGGGAAAGACCGCGGGGGCGACGCATGCGTCGCCCCCGCGGTCCTGTCAGGTCCGGGCCCTGCTCCCCGGGGCTACCTGCCGCCCCGCACCAGCTCCGGATTGCCCGGGTCGGTCTGGTACGCCCAGTCGAGGATCAGATAATCCTGGCCCACGTGGGTGACGCGAACCGCCCCGTACCGGTAGAAGCCGTCCCCTTCGTCCATCTCGAAGACGTAGCCCCAGCCCGGCACCGCCTGGATCGGCAGCGTGGAGTAACCGGTGAGCGGTGCGAAATCCACCCCGGTAAGGTCCTCGACCGGGATGCTGCCGTACGCCTGGACGGCCGTGCCGGTCCGCACCGGCGTCAGGAATAAAGCGCCGGAGACATCGCGTTCCACCGAGAAATCGATATCACTCGCCGAGCCCGAGCTGATCAGGCCCAGCTCCCCGGGCTGGCTCTGCTGGTCGTTGTTGAGATCGCGCCAGAAGCGGAACCCGCTGCCGGCATCCTGCGTCTGTCGTGCATAGATGAGCACGTTCCGCGCGTCGGGCCGCGGGGTGTCATCGCGAATCGGCGACCACAGGCTCTCGAAGCCCTCGATGCTCTCGGCGGAAACGCCGAAGCAGCGCGGCACTCCGTTGGGCAGCGCGCCCGCGACGAACTCGGGGGATACCGTGGTGCCTTCCAGTACCCAGGTCGCGCCGCAGGTGCCCTGATCCAGATCGTAGGGGGTACTGTAGACCCGATAGATCTTGAAGCCCTGGGGCTCGGCCTGGAAGGCATTGTCGGCCCAGTCGAGGGCGATGGCTCCGTTGAGCGAGGTGCTGTTGAGCCACGCGGGCGCGTCCAGCGCCAGCCGCTCATCCACGGTCACCACATTACTGGGGCCGGTCTCGATGCCCTGATCGTCCTCGGCGGTGACGTAATACTGCAGGTGCGGCACCCCATTATCGTGGAACGTATTGCTGGTGGTGGAGCCGCGCAGGCCGTAGGCGTCGGCGGTGTTGGCCCGGGAATACACGTGCCAGACCGCGAGCGCCGAGCTGTTATCGTAGTCCCAGTGGAGCAGAATACCGGACGGGCTGCCCGGCGTACCGCTCGGTTCCACAGTGTAGATCAGATTGGAGGGAGGCGCCACGGCGGCGCCGTTGCTCCCGAGGGTCTCGCGGCACCCTGCGGTCACCAGCCCGAGGATCGCGAGCGGCCAGATCAGACGCATGGTCGGCTCCAGTGGGTGAGTGTCCGCGAGATCAGCACGAGATGTGCCACGGAGGCCTAGGCGGAAGTTATTACCCGTCAACCGTTTGAGATCCGGCGTCGGCCATTCCGCCTGTCACTGGCAAGGGACAAGGAACCAGGAATCAGGAATCCCTGGTTCCTGGTTCCCGGTCCCTGCTTCCTACTGTTTAATCGTCGTCTGGTCGTAGTCGAACTTCACGTCCGGCAGGTCTACCAGGTAGATACTGAAGAAGAAGGCGAAATTGCCGTTGGCGTTCTTGACGAAGTTGAACCCGGCGCGCCAGTCGTGCATGTCCCGGATCAGCCGCACCACCTGGGACTCGAAGCGGCCGTCGGTGATGTTGTACTGGGAGGTCCAGGAGACCTGCCAGAGGGGGGTCGGCTGGAAGCTGGTGCTGAACCCCAGGCTCTGGCGGCTCTTCTGGGGCGGCAGGCCCGGAACGGGGCGGGTCCGGGACAGGGAAAAGTTGAAGTTCGCGCTGAAGCCTGCGCCGCTGCGGATGCTGTTCACCTGGTCGGAGCTGTAGAACGAACCGGTGCGCCGCTGACCCGCGTCGGCGATATAGGACGCCGGCGGCTCGCGGTTCTTCCCCGTCTGGGCCGCCGATGACTTGCTGCCCAATCCGAAGATCGAGAGCAGCGACTGGACGGTGCCTCCGCTCAGGGCGAAGCTGGCGCTGACACTCTGCAGAAACGGCTTGAACTTCGCGGAGTCGGTGCCCACGGTCCCCTCCCACAGGCTGTGGGTGAGGCTCAGGTTGAACCCCGGCAGCAGATCGCTCTGGAACGTGTTGGAGAGGGTGCTGGTGGTCCAACCGGTCCGGCCGGGCTTCTTGGCCTGCTCGAAGTCATAGGTGAGAGCGCTGGTCGAGATGCTGAGCAGCCGGATCTTTCTCGCCGGCTGGTCGACGGCGGTCGTGTCGCCCGGGGCCGCCTTCAGCTTGCCCTCGAAATTCTGCGACAGGCTGATGCTGGCGGTCTGGACCGCATCGCTGCGCAGCTGGGGCGCGATGCCCGGCCCGGCCAGGGCCCGGGCAAAGGCCTCGGGGATGTTGGCGGCCGGGCGGTAATTCCAGGTAATGACCGGGGAGACGCTGTGCCGGATGCGCTGCAGCGGCCCGATGCCGGGGAAGAACCCGAAGATGGTGGGCGAGCTGCTCACCCCGAACGACAGCCGCTTCCCCTGGAACACGTAGCTCCCGCCGGTATTCCGGTTGCGCAGGCCGAAGGGCCCCTGGGAGGTGGAGTTCTCGATGCCGACGCTGGGCTGCAGCTTCCAGCTGCCGCGGAACATCGGCGGCAGGTTGATGCCGGTGTCCCAGTTGAGGCTGGTCGAAAAGTCGCCGTCGTAGACCCGGCTCACCAGCAGCGAGTCGTTCGGATCGGCCGTGGCGGGATTGTCCACCTTCACCGCCGCGACGGACTGGAGCCCGGTAACCTTCCGGTCGCTCATGCTGAAGCTGTTGCGCCAGTTGAACCCGCCCAGCCGGAGCGGGGTATCGAAGCTCACCGCGGTCACCCGGCTGTCCGAGGTGACCTTCAGAGTATCCACGCCGCCTACCGCGTTCGCCACCAGCAGGTCGGGCTGGGGGCTGTTGCTGGTCAGATCGTTGGTCACGGTGAGCGCCGGCGACCAGGTGATGTCACGCCCCAGGTCGAGCGGCTTGGGGCTGATGGTAAACGCGGGAAACTGGGTGCTGGCGCTCTTGTCGGTGAGGCTCTGCCGCCGGTTGCCGCCCAGAGTCACGTTGCCCCAGGCGAACCGCTTGGTGAAGTTGACGGCGCTGGTAATCTGCTGGGTGGTCAGCAGCGGGTCGATCGCGTTCCGGCTGACGATCGACGAATTGCTGATGTAGTTCAGGTTCAGGTTGAGCGTGGTGCTGACGTTGAAATTCTGCCGGTGGGTCCAGCGCAGGGCGGTCGCCCCGCCTCCCCCGCTCTCGTGCTGCCGGCTGTAGCTCACCCCGCCGGAGATGAACCGGTCCAGCCAGCGGTAGTTCCCCGTCACCCCGAACTGGACGTACCGGTTGGCGTACCAGTCCACCCGGGCCGTCAGGTCCAGATAGTCGTTCGGCGCCCAGTAATACCCCAGGTTGGTGACCTGCCGGTTATACCCCGGATTGGGCCGGACGATATCGTTGATGCCGAACTGGGGAATGAGAATGCCGGAGCGCCGGCCCGGCCGCGCATCCTGGAAGATGAACGGCAGCCACAGCACCGGGACATCGCGCACGTACAGCACGGCCGGCCGGGCGACCAGCACGGTCTGCGAAATCCACTTCACCTCCCTGGCCGAGAAGTGGTAGTGCGGAACGGGGAGATCGCAGCTGGTGATGTTGCCGCTGGAGGCGAAGAGCCGGCTGGAACTGGAGTCCTGCGCCAGGTTGCCCCGGAGAAACCAGGTGGCGCCGTTCTGGTCGAAATTGGTCAGCGCGCCGGCCACCAGGGCGCGCCGTTCGCAGGTGTTGTAGCGGATGGTGTCGGCCACCAGGACCGAGCTCTGGTCGAACAGCTGCGGGCTGCCGCGCGCCCGCAGCGTGCAGGTACTGTCGTCGAACGCGATGGCATCGGCCTGCAGCACGCTGGTTCCCCGCCTGGTGATGCCGTGCCCCGTGAGCAGGATGCGCCGTTCGCCGGCCAAGAGCGTGGCGGAGTCGGAGGCGAACCGGATGCTGGTATAGCCCGGCAGCGCCACCAGGCTCTGCAGCAGGGAATCGGGGTCGGGGAAGGAGCGGGTGGGGGCGGTGGGGAGGCCGAGCCGGCGGGCGGTCGCGGTGTCCATGGCCTGGGGGAGGGGTTGTCCCGTATCGGCCCCGGCCCGGGTGACCCCCAGGGGAGCGTTGGCCCCCGGCTGGACCTGGGTGGTATCGCCCTTCAGGGGCTTGGGCGGCCGCTTGGGGACCTGGGCCCGGGCCGCCCCCGCCCCCAGGGCCAGCAGGCAGAACAGGATGAGCATGGTCCGGCCGGCGCCGCTGCCCGGCTCGCCCGCCGCGGCGCGCGCCTCGGCGCGCCGCCGGCGGCGGTAGATCAGCACCGTGCCCGCGTAGCCGATCTCATACAGGAAAAGCAGCGGCACCGTCATCATGATCATCGAGATGATGTCGGTGCCGGGAGAGAGTATGGCGCCGGCGATGCAGGCCAGCACCACGAAGAACCGCCGGAAGCGGCTCAGGGCCGGCGGCGTGATCAGCCCGATCGCCGCCAGCACGATGATGACGAGGGGCAACTCGAAGGAGATCCCCAGCGCCAGGACAATCTGGAGGACGAAGCCGAAGTAATTGTCGTAGGTGATGAAGGGTGCCAGGGCTTCGCTCTGGAAGCTGAACAGCACCCGCAACGCCTGGGGCACGATGAAGACGTAGCCCAGGATGCCCCCGGTCAGGAAGAGCACCAGCCCCACGAACAGGGCCGGGACCACCGCCTTGCGTTCCTTGTCGTACAGGGCGGGCGAAAGAAACGCCCAGGTCTGGTAGATGATCACCGGGGAGGCGAATACCAGGCCCACGATGAAGCTCAGCTTGAGCACGATCATCACCGGCTCGGTCGGGCTGAGCACGGTGAGCTTGCCGCCGGGGAGATAACTCTCGATCGGCTTCTTGAGCAGGGAGACCAGCTGAAAGCGCTGGACGATCCAGAGGCCGACCGCAAACCCGATGATCACCGCCGAGAGGGCCTTGAGCAGGCGATGCCGGAGCTCCTCGAGGTGGTCGAGGAACGGCATTTCCCCCGTGCGTATTGCCATGGGCGAACCGCGCCGGACCTACGGACCCAGCGTCTTCAGCTTGTCCCGGGCCAGGGCGGCCTCGTCGGACCGCGGGTATTTCTGCACCACCCGCTGGTAGACGGACCGTGCGGTCGGGAGGTCGTGCTGCTGCTCGGCCAGCAACCCGAGCTTGTAGAGCGCGCTCGGCGCCCGGGGGGTGGAGGGATAGCTGTTCACGACCTGCTGATAGTACGCCGCGGCCGAATCGGGGGTGTCGCCCGCATAGCTCTCGCCGATGAAATACAGCGCATCGGCCGCGTGGCTGCCGGTGGGGTAGCTCCGCAGCAGCTGCCGGAAGCCAAGCCGCGCGGTGCTCACGCTGCCCTGCCGAAGCTGCTGCAGAGACGCCTGGTACATCTGCTCTTCCGGCGCCGGAGGGGGACCGCCCGCGGCGGCCGGCTCCGGCCCCGCTCCCGCGCCGGCGGGCTGCGCGGTATCGCTCATGGTCTGATTGAGCTGCTCGCCCCTGGTTTCCAGCTGGGCGCGCATCTCGTTCAGCCGGCGCTGGCTCTGCCCGGTGAGTTCCTGGACCTGCACCAGCTGCTGCTGGATGTTGTAGAGATCGCCGGCCACGCTGCCCTGCATGGCCCGCACCGTCTGGCGAGTGGCAGCGATCTCGGTGCCGAGGGAATCCATGATGCGCTGCTGAAACCGGATGAGCTCGGCCAGCTGCGCCGCCTGTGCCGAGTTCGCCCGGGCGGACTCGGCACGAAAGGCGGCCAGTTGTTCTTCGACCCGGCGGACGTCGCTCTTCAGGGCGCAGCCCGCAAGGACGCCGCCCGCCAGGATCGCAAGAACGGGAGTAAGCCGGGGCAAGGACTCAGCTGCCCGGCGCCTTCAGGGTTGACCCGCCGGCGGTGATCTCGAATTCGTCACGCCGGTTCTGCGACCAGGCCGATTCGTCGTGGCCCTGGGCGATGGGACGCTCCTCGCCGAACGAGACCACGTCGATCCGGTCGGCGCTGATCCCCTGGTTCACCAGATAGCGCTTGGCGGCCAGGGCGCGGCGGTTGCCCAGCGCCAGGTTGTATTCGTCGCTGCCGCGCTCGTCGGCGTGGCCGCTGATCCGGATCTTCAGGTCCGGATTGGCGCTCAGGATGGCCGCCTTGCGGTCCAGGGTGGCCTGATCGTCGGGCTTGATATCCGACTTGTCGTAGTCGAAGTGGATCATGGCCTGCATGTCCGCCATCAGCGCCTGGCGGCTACGCTCGGCCTCGGCCGCGGCGCGCCGGGCCGCGTCGATGGAGTCCTGGCGGGCACGGGCGATGGAATCGGCCCGGGCGATGGAGTCCTGCCGCGCCTTGATGGCCGTACTGTCGACCGGCGTCGGCGTCGGCTGGGGAGGCTCGGGCTGAGGCTTGCCGCCGCAGGCGCCGACCAGCACGGCGGCTCCCAGGGCGAACAGCGTGAAGACGCGCATCGTCACTCCTTCGGCATCAGGGGTTTGTGAGAGCCGCGGTCCCGCCCAGACGGGGAGACCACGCCGGAAGGCGAACACTGCCAGCCGTCTGAATCTGCCGGATCCGCCCGGTTTCGATGTCGATCACCCACAACTGCCGGCGGCCGCTGCGGTCCGAAACATAAGCGACATGCCGGCCGTCCGGCGCCCAGGTCGGGTCGGTATTCCGCCCCGAGGACGTCAACTGCCGGACGCGGTGACTGCCCACGTCAAGCACGAAAATCTGGGGTGTGCCGTCGACCTCGCGATGAAACACGACGCTGGCTCCATCGGGCGACCATTCGGGGGCATTGGAGCTGCCGGTCACGCCGTAATCGAACGGGGCGAGCAGCTCCTGGTCGGTTCCATCGGCGCCCATGACGTAGATCTGCGGCAGGCCGGCGCGGGTGGAAACGAAGGCAATGCGCCGCCCGTCGGGCGAGTACGTCGGGCTTAGGTTATCCGCGAAGCGCCCGGCGGTCAAGCGCTGCGGCCCCCCGCCCGGGGCGACGTTCTCCTTGTAAATGTCGGTTCCGTCCTCGCCCACCCGGGCCCAGGCGAGCCAGTGGCCGTCCGGGCTGAAGGCCGGCGTGATGTTGAGTTCGCGCGTGGTGCCCGGCAGCACGCTGCTCCCGCCGCCCAGGATATCCTGCAGCACGATGCTCCCGCGGCCGTCCTCGAAGCGGGTATAGGCGAACCGGCGGCCCCCGGGCTCCCAGGCCGGCGAGAGCGCCTGGCCGGCGCCGCCGGTGACGATCCCGGGATCATAGCCGTCGCTGTCCACCCGCCAGACCCGCCCCTCGACCACATAGAGCAGCCGGCTGGCGGCGATGCCGGGAACGCCGGTAATCCAGCGCACCACCTGGTCGGCGAGTTGGTGCACCTGCATACGGAAATCGGGTGAGCCCACGGCCGAGAGCGCCACCGCCTGCTCCACCCGGACGGCGCCGGCGTCCAGATCGTGCAGCCGCACGGTCACTCCCACCGGTGCCGGCACGACCTCGACTCCGTACTGCGCGCCCAGGGTGCGGTAGAGCTTGTAATTGATGGCGTTGCCTTTGCCCACCCGGGAGACCTCGCCCGGGGGCAGCACCACGACCTCGAAGCGGTCGCTGTAGTCGAGATCGCGCGAGAGAATGGCCCGGACCGAGTCGAGCCCGGACGCGGGGAGCACCACCAGGCTGGGACGCACGCCCGGGCTGTAGGTGATGCCCAGCCGGACACCGCGTACGCCGCTGGTGTCCTGGGCATGGACCGGCAGCGCGGCGCCCACGCACAGGAGGGCGGTGGCGAGGAGGCGCCTCACCGCTGGCGCGGGGTAAAGAAAAAACTCACCGGCAGCACATCGGCCTCGTACCCGTCCGGCAGCGGGCCGAAGACCTGGGCGTTGCCCGCGGCCTCGATCGCCCCCTGGGCACCCAGATCAAACGAGAAGTTGCCGGAGCGCTGCACGAACCGGATATCCCGCACGGTACCATCCTTCAGAATCAGGAAACTGACTTCGGCACGCAGCGGGGCCGCGCTGACCGGCCGCTCCCACCGCTTGTAGATCTGCGCGACGATATTGGCAAGATAATCGGGGTAGGGAAACGTCAGGCCCGGCGTCTTGATGTTGGCGACGTCCGTGCCGGTGCCCGGCGTCTCCCCGGGCGCCGGCGTCTGCGTGGTGGGTTTGGCGCGCGGCGCCGGTTCTTTCTTCTTGGGCGGCGTGACCGGCGCCGGCTTCGGCGTGGGCACCGCCGGCTGTTTGGCGGGCCTGGTCTTGACCGGCGCCGGGGGCGGCTCGGCGGGCCGCTCCACCGCCTCCGGCGCCTTCCGGACCTGCGGGGTGGCCGGCGCGGCCACCAGCTGGACGGCGTAGACCGGCGGCAGGGCCTTCGGCGGCCTGACCCCCAGCAGCAACAGCCCGATGAACGCCCCGTGGACCAGCAGGGTGCCGGCGAGCCCGATCATGGTCCCGCTTCGATGGGTGCTCCGCCGGGCCCGCCGCCTGCTCATGGGCTGCGCTGCTCCTCTTCGGCCACCAGCCCCACGTCGTTGACCCCGGCGGCCCGGATCACCGCCAGCACCCGGACCACGTCGCCGTAGGGCACGCGGGTGTCGGCGCGGAGGTAGACCCCGGTGGGTTTGCGGGTCGCCACAATGGACGCGAAGGTGACCCGGAAGTCCCGATAGCTCACCGGCGTCTCGTCGATGAAAATGCGCCCCTGCTGGTCGACCGAGATGACCATCCCCTCCTTGGCGGTGAGGGGTCGCGCCTCGGCGCGGGGCAGCTGGACGTCCACCCCACCCTGCATGATGGGCGCGGTGATCATGAAGATGATGAGCAGCACGAACGCCACATCCACCAGCGAGGTGACGTTGATATCGGCGTTGAGAGGCAGATTGCCCCGCCCCAGCCGGCCGCCGGACCCCAGCCCCATGGCCATGCTAGAGCACCCCCTCCCGCGCCATGGTGCCGATCAGCTCGTTGGCGAACCCCTCGAGCTCGGCCGCGAAGACGTTGAGCCGGTTGACGAAGATGTTGTAGCCGATCACCGCCGGGATGGCGGCGCTCAGGCCCGCCACGGTGGTCACCAGCGCTTCGGCCACGCCGGGCGCCACGGCGGCGATGTTGCCCGAGCCCTTGGAGGCGATGCCGATGAAGGCCGACATGACGCCCAGCACCGTACCCAGCAGCCCCAGCAGCGGACCGACCGAACCGACCGTCGCCAGCCAGGGGATATAGTGCCCCATGGCGTCGCGTTCCGCCGTGATGTCCTTGGCCAGGACCATCTTGAACGCCTCGAGCTGGGTGCCCGTCAGGGAACCGGCGGTGACCTGCCGCTCCGGGTTGCCGGTGGGGCGCAGGTCGGCGATGAAGGCCATGCCCTCGCGGAAGATCCGGTTGTAGGGCGAGGGCGGCAGCCGCATGACGGAGCGGTAGGCGTCGTCCAGACGGGTGGTCCGCTCCAGCTCCGCGAAGAAGCGGTCGGCCTGGCGGCGGGCCCGTCGGAACTGCCACCACTTGTAGACGATGATGAACCAGGACGCCAGCGAAAAGACCGCCGTGATGATGAGTACGACCTTCGTCTCGGTAGTGGAGCGCCAGACCAGATCCAGGGCTGAGCTGGGCATCGCTCCACCGATCTGCTGCAGCATCAGCACGTCTCCTCCCGGAACCAGGCCACGACTTCCCGCAGCCCGTCCTCGAACGAAACCTCCGGCTTCCAGCCCAGGACGGCCTCCGCCTTGCGGATGTCGAGCGCGCTCCGCTGCAGCTCGCCCGGCCGCTCCGGCGCCCGTTCGATGCGGGGCGGCTGCCCCATCACCCGGCCCACCGCCTCGGCCAGGTCGTTCACCGACTGCTGGCGCGAGGTCGCCACGTTGAACGCCCGGGCGTCATGATCGCCGGCGGCGGGCACCGCCGCCGTGCTGGCAAGCACATTGGCCCGGGCCACGTCGCGCACGAACACGTAGTCGCGGGTCTGCCCGCCGTCGCCGAAGATGGTAAGCGGCTCGCCCGCCAGCATGTGCGAGACGAAAATCGACACCACCCCGGCTTCGGACTTGGGGTCCTGTCGGGGGCCGTACACGTTGGCATAGCGCAGGGCGACGGTCTCGAAGCCCCGGAGCACGCCCAGGGCGCGCAGATAGTGCTCGCCGGCCAGCTTGCTGACGCCATAGGGCGAGATCGGCTGTTTGGGCGCCGTTTCAGGGGTGGGGAGCTGCTCCGGGTCGCCATAGACCACGCCGCCGCTGCTGGCGAACACCACGCGGCGAATGCCGCCGGCCGCCGCGCCTTCCAGCATGTTGATGAGACCCATCAGGTTGGTGGAGGCATCGACCGCCGGCTCGCGCACCGAGACGCGTACGTCGATCTGCGCCGCCTGAAGATTCAGCACATCGAACCCGCCTTCGGCCGCGGCCCGCCGTGCTTCGGCCGACTGCACCGCCGCCCGGATCAGCGGTACACCGCTGGGCACCTGGTCTGCCCGCCCGCGGGAGAGATCGTCAATGACGGTCACGTCCCACCCCGCTTTCAGATATTCGGCGGCCAGATGGGAGCCGATGAACCCTGCACCTCCGGTCAGCAGGACTTTGCCGGTCATGCCACTCCTCTCGGGATGGTGTGAGAACCTGGAAACCCGCCGCGCTTGCCGGGCGCTGTTCGAGCGTGAAGGATAAACCCGACTCCCCGAAAAGGTACGGCTTGCACCAAAGAAAACGGGGTGTCGCGTGGGCGGCACCCCGTTCCGGCTGGTTGGAGCCGTATCAGGTTGGCAACTTCGCCCGCTGCACCGTCTGCGCGCCGGCCCCGACATCGGGAGACGTCTCGCGCAGGATGCGGACGGTGGCGGTGTGATCGCGCACGTGGAGCACCTGCAGCACTCCGATCGTCTCCGGAATGGTTGCCGCTCCGCCGTCGCGGACTTCCACCTGCCGCACCACGTCGAACAGATCGCCGGGGGCGACGCCGTCGGTGCGGCCCTTGTCGAGGAAGAGCACGTCGCCAAGGCCTTTCAGTACCTGGCCGTCGCGCGACTGGATGATCTGAGCCGTCACTCCGTCGGAGATGGGCACCGGGCGCACCCGGCCGGGATCGTTGAAGGGCTCGAGCGGCATCACCCGCTGGCCGCGCCGGACCGGGCCGTAGACCGCCACCACCACGCCCAGGTTCTCCGGCCGGCTCACGTCCGTGATCCGCACCAGTCCCGCGGGAATGACCACCTCGCCGTACTTTCCGTTGAGGGCCGGCTCGGTATTCACGATCAGCAGGGTATCGCCCACCTGGTAGGTGGCCCCGGCCGGCGGCCGGACCGCCACCTCGGTGTAGAGCTGGGCGGTCGGCGTATTGGTGATGCTCGCGATCTGGGAGGGTGCCACGGGCCCCAGCAGTTCGCCGAAGGGAAGCGGTTGATTCTCGCTCAGGAATCCCGAGGAATACACCTCGCTGCGGCGCAGCGGCCGGTAGTTCTGCTCGACATAGGCGGTGAGCTCGGCGTCGAGGTCCCGGGTGCCGGTGCGCCCGAACAGGCCGGAGAGCGGCTGGGCATAGGCCGATTCCGCCTCTGACCGGTTCGCCACCGCCGGCATGGGCGCCGGGGGCTCCTGGACCACGACCATCGCCGCCGTGGTATCGGGTGGCGCGACCTGGGCCTGCGGGGTGGGCTCGGCGGCCGCCGGTGCGGGCTGCTGCTCCGCCACCTGCCCCGGGGCGGGGGCGGCCTCGGCAGGAACCGCCGAGACCGGGCCCTCGGTAGCCCGGAGCTTCAGTACCTCACCCGGAAAGATCCAGTGCGGATCTTCCACCACGTCCGTGTTGAGCCGGTAGATCTGCGGCCAGAGGACCGGATCGCCCAGGTACTGGCCCGCGATATCCCAGAGGGTATCGCCTTTCTTGACGGTATGCGTCTCCGGCACCGGCGCCTGGGCCAGGAGCGGGCCCGGCACCAGCAGCAGGAGCAAGGCGGCGGCCGGGCCGGCCGTGGAGCGGGCAGAGAGGATCCGCGCAACGCAACGGAGCATCGTAAGG
This sequence comes from uncultured Gemmatimonadales bacterium, assembly GCA_963779755.1. Lineage (GTDB taxonomy): Bacteria > Gemmatimonadota > Gemmatimonadetes > Gemmatimonadales > GWC2-71-9 > CAVZZO01. The sequence continues at coordinate 1,895,526 of CAVZZO010000001.1, read as the reverse complement.
TCTCCCAGAGAACGGACTGGAACGGACCGGCACCGGGGGTGAGCGGCTGGTGCCGAGGTGCGAGTCAATATATAAGTCCAGCAAAATCAACGCCATACGCCGGCACACCTGATGCGGCGCCGCAAGTTTCCACAGGATGCGGACTTATGCGTGGTCCCCGGGAGGGTGAAACACCGGTTCAGGCGGGGGTAAAGGGCAGGATGCTGCCGCTCTGGCGGAAGGCGGGAGGGCGGCAGGGTGGCAGGGCGGCAGGGGCAAGGCATGCCTTGCCCCTGCCGCCCCTGCCGCCCCTGCCGCCTTGCCCTCTAGAACGGCAGATCGTCGTCCTCGGAATCGAGCGCTTCGGGGAAGTCGTCGAACGACTCCTCCTTACGGGGCGGCGCTGCGGCGCCGGCCGTGACCCGCGCGGGCGACCCGCCCTCACCGTCGCCGCGGCTGCCGAGCAGGATGATCTCGGAGGCCCGAATCTCGGTGGTGTAGCGGGTCTGGCCTTCGCGATCCTGCCAGGAGCGGTACTCGATACTGCCCTCGACGTAGAGCTTGTCGCCCTTCTTGGCGTACTTCTCGACCACGTCGGCGAGCCCGCTGCCGCCCTTGCGGTTCCAGCAGATCACCCGGTGCCACTCGGTTTTTTCCTGGGCTTCGCCGCTCTGGCTGTTCCAGCGGCGGCTGGTCGCCAGCGAGACGGTGGCGACCCGGGTTCCGTTCCCGGTGCTGCGGACCTCGGGGTCGGCGCCGAGGTTTCCGATCAGCATCACCTTGTTGAGACTCCGGCTCACGACAACCTCCCGCGTTCAGGACTGTACTGGGACTGGATGACTGGAGCGAGGGGCCAAGAATAATGCGTCCGCGCCCGTCAGGCTAACCGAAAGATACGGCCTCAGGCACGAAACGCCGCATCGGAATCGAGGCCGGCCCGAAGCACCAGGGCGTCCTCGACGGGGCGCCGGTAATAGCGGCGGCGGCGTCCGATCCGCACGAAGCCTTCGTCCTGATAGAGTCGCAAGGCTGCCGCGTTCGACTCGCGGACATCGAGGAAGACCTGGCGCGCCCCCAGTTCGCGGTACCGCCGGACGGCTTCGCGCACCAGCGCCCGGCCCACGCCCCGGCGGCGCCACTCCGGGGCCACGCCCAGATTCAAGACCTCGGCCTCGTCGGCCGCCACCCAGCCGATGAGATACCCGGTGACCGCCCCGTCCGCGCTCTCCGCCACCAGCGCGCTCACCGCCGGCGAAGCGAGCACCTCGCGAAAGGCGTCGGGCGTCCAGGGATCGCTGAAGCAACGGGGCTCCAGCGCTCCCAGCGCCGCCACGTCAGCCTTGCGCGCGGCCCGGATCCGGAAGGGGTCGGCCATGCGCCGCCTCCCAGCGGGCCTGCGCTTCGGCAGGCCGTCCATATTCCGGCTCCCAACCGGCGATGTCCGACACGGGCAGGGTACCTCCCTCGACCGACAGCAGACGAATCAGGGTGGCGGCACGGGGCCGCGCCCGGAGGCCGTCACAGAGGGCGGCGCCGGGGACCGACACCGTGTCCGACAGCGCCGGTGGCAGGGCATGGACCAGCAGGTCCGGCCGGGGCAGCCCCGAGGGGAGGGCCCCGGGCCGAAAGACGCCGGCCGGGAGGTCGATGCCGATGGTCTCCGCCTCGATCCGATACTGCGCCGCATACACCTCGCCCCGGAGGGCATCGGACAAGGACCGCACCCGAGCCGGCTGGGGCCGCATCGCCTCCCACCACCCGCCGTATGCCACCACCAGGAGCGATGACGCCGCTCGCAACGGGAGGCCGCGATCGTGCGCCAGCGCTTTCGCGACTGTGGCGGCGACGCGGAGCCCGGTAAAGCTGCCGGGTCCGTCGGCCAGGACGATCCCGGTGATGTCGCCCGGCGCCCGGCCGGCCTGGACCAGCGCGCGCTCCAGGGCCGGCAGCAGCTGGGAGGCATGCCGGCGCGGCCCTTCGACCACCACCTCGGCGCCGGGCTTGCCCGGCGTGCCCAGGGCAACCGAGGCGAGCTCGGCGGAAGTCTCCAGTGCCAGCCACATCAGCCGATCTCCAGTCCGCGGAGGACGGGATCGTCCAGGTGATGCAGCCGCAATTGCATGGTGGGCGCGGGCGCCCAGGAACCGGCCCGCTCGGGCCACTCGATCAGGATGGCGTCGCCCTCGCGCAGCATCGTCTCCCAGTCGAAGTCGGCGGCATCGTCGGGGGAGCGGAGGCGGTAGCAGTCCAGGTGAAAGACGGGGCCGCGGCGGCCGGTATAGCGATGGACCAGCGCATAGGTCGGACTGGTGGCTTCGGGCACACCCAGGCCACGCACCAGCGCCTGCACCAGCGTGGTCTTCCCCGCCCCGAGTTCCCCTTCGAGGAAGACGATGCTGCCGGGCGGCAGGGCGCGCCCCAGGGACTGCCCCTCCGCAACCAGCTCCGCCTGGGTAAGGGGCCGGATCATGCCCGCCGGCGCGTCCGGGCACGGGGACGCGAGGGGGACTCCCGGCGCACGTTGGGCGCGCCCAGGGCACGCAGCTCGGTCAGCTGATCGCGCAGCAGGGCGGCCATCTCGAATTCCAGATTGGCGGCCGCCTCGCGCATCTGCTGCTCCAGGGCTTCGATGGCGCGCGCGCGCTGCTCGGGATCGTGCAGGTCGCCGCCGGCGATGGCGGCGGTCTGCGCGGGGGGGCGCTGGGTGCGGGCGTCGGCCACGCGGGTAGAGAGACGGACCTGCTCCAGCGACTTCACGATCGAGACCGGCGTGATCCCATGGTCCTGGTTGTACTGCTGCTGGATGGCGCGCCGCCGGTCCATCTCGGCCAGGGCGCGCTCCATGGAGCCGGTCATCCGATCGGCGTAGAGAATGGCCTGGCCGTGCACATTGCGCGCGGCGCGCCCTACCGTCTGGATGAGCGACCGGTCGGAGCGGAGGAAGCCTTCCTGGTCCGCATCGAGTATGGCGACCAGCGATACCTCCGGCAGATCGAGCCCCTCGCGCAGCAAATTGATGCCGACCAGCACGTCGAAATCGCCCAGCCGGAGTCCCCGCAGAATTTCCATACGCTCGATGGCGTCGATGTCCGAATGCAGGTAGCGGACCCGCATGCCGGTCTGCTGCAGATAGTCGGTCAGGTCTTCCGCCATGCGCTTGGTCAGCGTCGTCACCAGGACGCGCTCGTTCCTGGCGGTGCGCTGGCGGATCTCTTCCAGCAGGTCGTCCACCTGCCCCCGGACCGGCCGGACCGAGACTATCGGGTCGATCAGCCCGGTGGGGCGGATGATCTGCTCCACCACATGGCCCTCGGAGAGCCGCAGCTCGAAGTCTCCCGGGGTGGCGGAGACGCAGACCATCTGCGGCACCAGGGTCATGAATTCGTCGAATTGCAACGGCCGGTTGTCCAGCGCCGAGGGCAGCCGGAATCCGTATTCCACCAGCGTGGATTTGCGGGCGCGGTCGCCGTTGTACATGCCGCCAACCTGCGGCAGGGTGACATGGGATTCGTCCACGACCGCGAGGAACTCGGGCGGGAAGTAGTCCAGCAGGCAGGCGGGGCGCTCGCCCTCGGCCCGGCCGCTGATGTGCCGGCTGTAGTTCTCGATGCCGGCGCAGGTGCCCACCTCGAGCATCATCTCGATATCGAAATTGGTCCGGCTTTCCAGCCGCTGCGCCTCCAGCAGCCGACCGCTGCCGCGCAGCACTCGCAGACGGTCGTCCAGCTCTTCGCGGATCCGCACCACCGCGCGCTCCACGGTGGAACGCTGGGTGACGAAGTGGGTGGCGGGATAGATCGCGCAGCGGTCCAGCTGCGCCACCGTCTGGCCGCTCACCGGATGGAACTTGGTGATCCGCTCGACCAGGTCGCCCCAGAGCTCGATGCGCACCGCAACTTCATCGTAGGCGGGGAAGATCTCGATGGTGTCGCCCCGGACCCGGAAGGTGCCGGGCTCGAAGGCGACGTCGTTGCGCTGGTACTGGATCCGGACCAGGTCCGCCAGGATATCGTCGCGTCCCCGCTCCTCGCCCACCCGAACGCCGGCGATCAGGTTGCGGTACTCCACCGGATCGCCCAGGCCGTAGATGGCGCTGACCGTGGCCACGATGACGACGTCGTCCCGCTCGGCCAGGCTGGTGGTGGCCCGGAGCCGGAGCGCTTCAATGTCTTCGTTGCGCGAGGCGTCCTTCTCGATATAGAGGTCGGTGGTGGGGACGTACGCTTCCGGCTGGTAGTAGTCGTAATAGGACACGAAATACTCGACGGCGTTGTGCGGCAGGAACTGCCGCAGCTCGCCGTAGAGCTGGGCCGCGAGGGTCTTGTTGTGCGACAGCACCAGGGTGGGCTTGCCGTACTTCGCGATGACGTGCGCCAGGGTCATCGTCTTGCCGCTGCCGGTGACGCCGAGCAGCGTCTGGTATTTCCGTCCGGCCACCAGGCCGGCCGTCAGCTGCTCGATGGCGTGCGGCTGGTCTCCGGCGGGCTCGAACGGCGCGACGACCTGGAAAGACTGGACGGACATGCCGGGAATATAGTCGAGGGCGGCGAACGGCCGGGCGCTCGGCGGTCGAAGGTCGAAGGTCGAATTCCAGTGCAACTGCAGCGCCTGGTGAACTTCCGGAGTTTGACCTTCGACCTTTGACCTTCGACTCAACTACTGGTCCAGAAGCTCGAGAGGCTCAAGGGAATCCAGCCATGGACCGGAGCCTGTTCCAGAGCTCCGGCGGCACCGGCACCACCGACAGCCGTCCCTGGCGCACCAGGGCCAGATCCCTGAAGGCGGGTTCGGCTTTGATCTCCGCCAGAGTCACCCGGCGTGGAGCGGCGGGGCCGGCCTCCAGATCAATCACCACGAGCCTGGCGTCGCCCGCCTTCGGATCGGGATACGCGGCCCGGGCCACCCTCGACCGGCCCACCACGGCCTTTTCTTTTCCGGTGTGGTAGATCAGGACCTCGTCGCCTGCCTGCATGGCGCGGAGGTGCTTGAGGGCGACCGGATTCCGCACCCCGTCCCAGGTCGTGCGTTTCTCCCGCACAAGGTCGTCAAAGGAATAGGTCGAGGGCTCGGTCTTGAGAATCCAGTACATGGGGGGTATCCGACTGTGGCGGCGTGGACTGGTGACTGGCGGCTGACGACTTCTTCAGGTCGCCTTCCCCGGCGCCGGCTCGCGCCGCTCGGCCTCGGTGACGCCCTTCACCCGCCGGATGGATTTCATCACCTTGGCGAGGTGCGGCAGGTTGTCCACCTCGACATAGACGTTGCCGAAAACGGTACCGTCCTTGGTGTGGATCTCGGCGCTGCGGATATTCGTGCCGGTCTGGCTGATGGCCTGCATGATGTCGGCATAGAGACCGCGGCGGTCTTCGCCGCTGATCACCAGCCGCACGGCGAAGGACTCGCCCTCCACTTCCTTCCAGTCGATCTCCACGCGGCGGTCCTGCGCGCTCAGCGTGAGCAGGTTGGGGCAATCGGCGCGGTGAATGGAGATGCCCCGCCCCTGGGTCACGTAGCCGACCACCGGATCGCCGGGGACGGGCTGGCAGCACTGGGCATAGCGCACCATGAGCCCGTCCACACCCTGGATCTTGATGCCGCGCCCCAGCCGGATCCGGTCGATCACCCGCCCGAACATGTTGGGCCGCTGCTCCTGGATGGCATCGCCCGGGACGTCGGGATAGAGCGACTTGATCACCTGGCCGATGGGCGCGTCGCCCCGGCCGATGGCTACTTCGAGCGCCTGCGCGCTGGTGAGGCCGAGGGCCTCGGCGGCGCTCTTGAGCTGGGCCTCGTCGGGGAGGGACAGCCGGCGGCGCCGCACCTCGCGGGCCAGGATCTCCTTTCCCAGGCCCAGGCTCACCTGTTCTTCCTCGTGGCGAACCCATTGTTTGATCTTGTGCCGCGCGCGCGCGGTGCGCACGTGGCTCAGCCAGTCGCGGCTGGGCCGGGCATGAGTACTGGTAAGGATCTCGATGGTGTCGCCGTTGCGCAGCTCCCGGTGCAGCGGAGCGATCCGGCCGTTGATCTTGGCCCCCTGGCAGCGCAGCCCTACCTCGGTATGCACGGTGAAGGCGAAATCGATCGGGGTCGCGCCCTTGGGCAGCCGCTTGACGTCGCCCTGCGGAGTAAAGACGAAGATCTCGTCCTGGTAGAGGTCGATCTTCAGGAACTCCAGAAACTCCTCGGGATTATGGGTGTCCTGCTGCAGCTCCAGCAGCTGGCGGAACCAGCCCAGCTGGTGATCCAGCTCGTCCCGCGGCCCGTCCTGCTTGTAGAGCCAGTGAGCCGCGATACCGTGCTCGGCCGTGCGGTGCATTTCCTCGGTGCGGATCTGCACCTCGAAGAGTTGGCCGCCGGGACCGAAGATGGTGGTGTGCAGCGACTGGTAGCCGTTGGACTTGGGGCTGGCGATGTAGTCCTTGATCCGTTCCTGGATCGGGGTCCAGTTGTGGTGGATGATGCCCAGGACGTGGTAGCACTCGGGCACGCTGCCTACCAGCACCCGGACCGCCATGAGATCGTAGATTTCGTCGAACGGCTTTTCCCGGCGGCGCATCTTCTGGAAGATGGACCAGAGATGCTTGGGGCGGCCGGTGACCTCGAACTGCTCGATGCCCGCCTCGCGCAGTTCTTCCTCCAGGGGGATGCGGAGCTTTTCGATCATCTGCTCGCGCACCTGCCGCTTGGCCGCCACCTGGTGCACCAGGGAGAGATAGTCGTCGGGCTCCAGATACTTGAAGGCCAGGTCCTCCAGTTCGGCCTTGACCTCGGCCATGCCGAAGCGATGTGCCAGCGGGGCGTAGATCTCCCGCGTCTCCAGCGCGATCCGGCGCCGTTTCTCTTCCGCCAGCGGCTCCAGGGTCCGCATGTTGTGCAGCCGGTCGGCCAGCTTGATGATGATGACCCGGGCGTCGCGCGCGATCGAAAGCAGCAGCTTGCGGTAGTTCTCCACCTGCTCCTCGGTGGAGGACCGGAAGGTCAGGTGTGAGATCTTGGTGAGCCCGTCCACGATCCCCGCCACCTCGGGGCCGAACTCCTTCTGGATATCTTCCGTGCTGACGTCGCTGTCCTCGACCACATCGTGCAGCAGCGCCGCCGCCACCGAGGTCGAATCCAGCAGCTCGTCGACCAGGATCATCGCGACCGCCACGCTGTGGGAGATGAAATCTTCTCCCGACAGGCGTTTCTGCCCCCGGTGCGCGGACGCGCTGAAGCGCCACGCCCGCTCGATCAGGTCGAGATCGAGCCGATCGGCGTGGCGCTCGAGCAGCTCCTTGAACTCCGGAGCCACCGCGGCGAGCTGGGGGGCGATGGTGGTCACGAGAAGGTCGTTAGTCGTTAGTCGTTAGTCACCAGGGAATCGGCCGCTAGCGACTAGTGACTAGCGACTTCCGTTACAACCACCCTGCCGACGCGAAGCTCACCCACCGGTCGCCGGCAATGATCACGTGGTCATAGACCGGGAGATCCAGCAGGCGCCCGGCCTCCACCAGTTGCCGGGTCACGGCGCGGTCCTCCGCGGAGGGAGTCGGATCTCCGCTGGGGTGGTTATGTATAACGATAATACCGGCTGCCGCTTCGGCGATGGCAAGCCGGAACACCTCGCGGGGGTGCACCAGCGAACTGTTGAGCAACCCCCGGGTTACCAGAATCTCCCGCAGCACCTGGCTCTGGCTGTCGAGCGCAAGTAGGTGAAACTCTTCGACTTGCAGGTCCCGAAGCCGGGCGGCGAACAGCCGGGCCACATCCTCCGGCTCGCGGATCCGCACCAGGGGGGGCCGGCTCTCCAGCGTCATCCGGGCGGCCAGCTCGAAGGCGGCGGCCAGCCGGGCCGCCTTGGTGGGGCCCACGCCGGGGGCCCGGAGCAACTCGGCCCGGGGCCGCGCCGCCAGGCGCCGGAGCGACCCCTCGCCCTGCTCCAGCAGGAGTCTGGCCACCTGCAGCGCCGAACGGCCATGGCCGCCGGTTCCCAGCAAGACGGCGATCAGTTCGGCCAGGCTCAGCGCGCCGGCGCCCAGCGTCCAGAGACGCTCACGGGGGAGGTCGAGAAGGGCCGGGGGATCCGCCATGCACCAGGCTAGCCCGGGGGCGGCGCCTGGCGGTAGGAAAAAACATCGCGGCCCGGTGCGGGAAACTGAAGACGGTCAGCCGCCGTTCAGCACCGCGCGCACGCCACCCAGGGCACGGTCCGACCCTTCACTTCGACCCAGGACGCCCCCCGGGTGGGGGAGAGGCCCCGCGCGGCCGGCCGGCTGACGACAATCCGATCCAGCTGGTGCAGCGGCGAGAAGGCGGTGGCGGGAATGACCACGCCCCGCAGGCCCCGGTCCCCCTGCTCCATCCAGAGGTAGTTCAGCCCGCTGGCCAGCCCCAGATCGGGAACCGCGCTATCGCTCCTGATGCGGGCAACAATGCGCCCTTCGCCCAGTTCATCGCGCGTCAGATACCCCACGGAGTGCTCCGGAGCGATCCGCACGCTGGCGCCGCTGCCCCGGAGCGTGGCCTCGCCTCCGCGGGATTCATCGAACGTCAAGGTCCGGCTGGCGTAGTTCAGAATGGTGCCCAGCGGGATGCGCCGGATATCACGGCCGTCGAAATCCGGGCCGATCGAAACCGAGACCGCTGGGCCCGGGGCCCGCGCGGCCGGCGGTCGCGCCGGCCTCTCCGCAGCCGGGGAAGAATCGGCCGGCAAAGCCGCGGCCTCCCGGTGATCGGTATCGGCCCACCGAGGCCGGACGACCCAGACCAGGATCCCGGCGAGAATCAGGAATGCGAAGATGACCAGCAGGGGAATGGCGCTTCCGCGCCGGGGCTGGTGCGGCGTTTCCGCCATGCTCTCCTCCATTGGACCCAGCGATCGCCGTGCTCAACTCATGAGCCGGATGACGGATCCAATGTGGGGAAAAGGCCGGCGAAAAACTGTGGCGTGGAGCACAGGGCTCCACGCCACCCGGGGCGCGGTTACGCCGCCGGCTGGTAGGCACAGAACGGGTCGGACCCGAGGAGATCGCCCGTCATCGAGTAGGCCCGTGCCCGCGAGCCGCCGCAGACCCAGCGGTACTCACACCCGCCGCACTTGCCGGTCAGCGCATCCATGTTCCGCAGGGCGCGCAGCTCCGGGTGATCGCGGTAGATCTCCGAGAGCGGGCGTTCGCGCACGTTTCCCAGCAGCGGGGCCGGCAGGAAGCCGGCGGGAAAGACCTCGCCCTGGTGGGACACGAAGATGATGCCGTTGCCGTCGCGGATACCGAAGCCCATGCGCTTGCCGGCCTGGACCAGCGCCTCACGCGGCATACCGCCGGCCAGCTTGCGCTCGATCCAGTAGCGGCGGTAGTGCGGCGCCTCGACGGTGCGCACGTGGAAGGGCGCGGCTTCTCCCGCCTCGTACACCCAGGCAAAGAGCTGCTCGATGTCTTCCGCGCTGGGGATGCCGAGGTCTTCGCCCCGGCCCACGGGGACCAGCAGGAACAGGCTCCAGCGGCGCACCGCCGGCTGGGCCTTCAGCACTTCCAGCATCCGGGGCAGATGCGGCAGCGTCTCCCGGGTGACGGTGGTGTTCACCTGCACCGGCAGCTTGTATTGCCGGGCCCAGCCCAGCGCGTCCATGGAGCGCTGGAACGTCCCCGGCACACCCCGGAAGGCATCGTGGATCGCAGCGCTGGGGCCGTCCAGACTGATGCCCAGGGCGGCAACACCCAGGTCCCGGAACTGCGCGATGGCCGCTTCGGTGAGGGTCGGCGTGGTACTCGGCGTAATCGACACCGGCATCCCCAGGCCCCGGCCGTAGGCGATCAGTTCGAAGAGATCGGGGCGCTTCATGGGGTCGCCGCCGGTCAGGATCAACAGGCTGCCCATGGCCTTGATCTCGCGCAGCAGCGCCTTGCCCTCCTCGGTGCTGAGCTCGCGCGGATCGCGATGACATATGGCATTGGCCCGGCAGTGCTGGCACGCCAGGTCGCAGGCAATGGTCATTTCCCAGTAGACGTTCCTGGGCGCGGCGTCGAAGATGTATCCCGGATACTGCTCCCCCGCGATAGTCGCCTCGGGCATCATGATCAGGATTCCTCCAGGGCCGCAAACGCCTTCGCGGCGGCCGCATCGGTCAGGTCGAGCTCGGCGTCCCCGTGGGCTGCCGAGAGAAATGCCGCTTCGAACTGGGACGGCACCCAGTAGACGCCTTCATCCAGCAGCGCGCGGAAGAAGCGGCCGAACCGCGCGGTATCGCAGGCGCTGGCACTGGCCCAGTCGGTCACGGGCTGCCGGGAGAAGAACACCGTCAGCATGGTGCCCACGCGATTGATCCGTACCGGCACTTCGGCCGTCCGGGCCCGCCCCGCCAGCCGCCGCTCCAGCTCGGCGGCCCGGCCGGCGATGCCCTCCCAGACACCCGGCCGGGCCAGCTCCGCCAGCGAAGCGATGCCGGCGGCCATGGCCAGAGGGTTGCCGGAGAGGGTTCCCGCCTGATACACCGGCCCCGCCGGCGCCACCAGGCGCATGATGTCGCGCCGGCCGCCATAGGCTCCGACCGGCAGACCGCCCCCGATGACCTTGCCCAGCGTCGTGAGGTCCGGCGTGATACCGTACAGCGCCTGGGCACCGCCGGGATGCACCCGGAAGCCGCACATGACCTCGTCGAAGATGAGCAACGAACCCGCGGCGCGGGTGATGCGCCGGAGCCCCTCGAGAAAGCCCTCGGCGGGCGGCACCACTCCCATGTTGCCCGCCACCGGCTCGACGATGACGGCAGCGATCTCCGATCCCTGCCGGGCGAAGAGCCGCTCCACCGCGGCCAGGTCGTTGTAGGGCGTCACCAGGGTATCGGCCGCGGTGCCCGGGGGAACCCCGGGGGAATCGGGCAGCCCCAGGGTCGCCACCCCCGAGCCGGCCTTCACCAGCAGGGAATCGGCGTGGCCGTGGTAGCAGCCCTCGAACTTGAGAATCCGGGCGCGGCCCGTGAACGCCCGGGCCACCCGCAGGGCGCTCATCGTGGCCTCGGTGCCCGAGTTCACGAAGCGCAGCAGCTCGAGCGAGGGGAAGAACTGCTGCACCAGCCGGGCCAGCTCCAGCTCCCGCTCCGTCGGGGCACCGAAACTGGTGCCCCGGGCCGCCGCCGCCGCGATCGCCGCCACCACCGCCGGCGGGGCGTGCCCCAGCATGAGCGGCCCCCAGGAGAGCACGTAGTCCACGTACCGGCGGCCGTCGGCATCCTCCAGCCAGGCGCCTTCCCCGCCCGCGATGAACAGCGGGTCGCCGCCCACGGCGCGAAAGGCGCGGACCGGCGAGTCCACGCCGCCGGGCAGCAGATCCTGCGCGTCGCGGAACAGGGCGGCGGAGCGGCTCTCGGTGCCGGTGGTCATGCGGCCACCGCCCCGGCCGACGCGAGGATGCGGTCGGCCGCCTCCCAGCCCTGGCTGATGCAGTCGGGGATCCCGGCGCCGCGATAGGCGCTGCCGGCCAGCAGCAGGCCGGGGAGTTTCCGCAGATGCTGATCGATCCGCTCCAGCCGGGCGCGATGACCGACATGATACTGCGGCATGCCGCGGGTCCAGCGGAAGATGCGGCTGACCGACGGCTCGGCGGTGATGCCGGAGACCCGTTCCAGCTCGCCGCGTACCAGCGCCAGGATCGTGGCGTCGTCCGCCGCGACGATCTCCTCCCGGCCGGCGCGCCCGACGAAGAACCGCACCAGCACCTGATCGGGCGGCACCCGGTCGGGGAACTTGTTGCTGGTCCAGGTGCAGGCGACAATGTCGCCGCCTTCCGCCCGGGGCGAGACGTAGCCGTAGCCGTCCAGCGGCCGCGTGATCTGCCCGGCGGGGAAGGCCAGCGATACGGTGGCGCTCGCCACGTAGGGAATGCCGGCCAGCTCACCCGCCAGGGAGGGCGCCAGGTCGCGCAGCATGTCGGCGCTGGCCCAGGCCGGCGTGGCCAGCATCACCTGGTCGGCCCCGATCCTGCCGCCGTCGGCCAGGAAGAGATGGTACCCATCGGGACCGCGCTCGATGGCGGTCACCCCCGCGCCGGTGCGGACGGTCCCGGCGGGCAGCCGCCGGGTGATCTGTTCGACCAGTTCCCCCAGGCCGCCGGCCGGAGTGACGAACCCGGGGCCGGCGGACGGGGCGTTCCGCGCCCGCAGCCGGTTGTGCATCATGTGGCGGACGACGCTCCCGTGCTCCCGCTCGATCTGGATCAACTGGGGGAAGGTCGCCGACAGGCTGAGCTGCCGGCCGTCGCCGGCGTAGATCCCCGAGAGCAGCGGCTCCACCAGCCAGTCGTAGGCCTCGCGGCCGAAGCGCCGGCTCACGAACTGCGCGATGCTCTCCTCGCCCGCTCCGGCGCGCGGCACCAGCAGCTCCAGTCCGGCGCGCAGCCGCCCCCAAGGCGAGAGCAGCGAGGTCCGGAGCAGCGGCCCCAGCCGCGAGGGTACCAGGCCGGAGAGGCCCTCGGGCAGCTGGTGCAGCCGGCCGCCGCGCCGGATGTAGGTCCGGCGAAAGGCCGGATTGGTCCCGCGCAGCCGGTCCGCCATGCCCAGTTCGCGGCAGAGGGCCATCCCACCGGGTTTCATGGCCAGAAAGCAGTCGGGGCCGCCCTCGATGACCAGGCCGTTGTGGCGTTCGGTGGTAATCTTCCCGCCCAGGCGGCCGTCGGACTCCAGCAGGAGCAGGCGGCCCGCCTCGAGCCGGCCGGAGAGCCGCAGGGCGGCCGCCAGTCCGGTGATCCCCCCGCCCACGATGGCGGCCCGCACCCGCTCGGTCATATCCAGCCTCTTGCCGCGGCGGTCTGCCGCACCAGATCGGCGAGGCCGGCCATCATGCCGGGATCGTCGTTCACCATGTCGACCCGTTCCAGCCGCACGCCCAACTCGCCGGCCCGGCGCTGCAGCTCGATGTCCACGTCGTACAGCACCTCGACATGCTCGCAGGTAAACCCGACCGGCGCGAGCACCGCGGCACGATATCCCTCCGCCGCCAGCTCCTCGAGCACGTCGCCGGCGTCGGGGCCGAGCCAGGGATCGCCCGTCATGGCGGCCGACTGGTAGGCAAACCGGTGCGGCCGGTCGCCCAGCCGGTCCAGCACCGCGCGCATGGTGGCCTCGAGCTGGCCCGGGTAGGGATCGTCCCATTCGAGGATCCGCCGGGGCAGGCTGTGGGCCGTGAAGATGACGGGGATGCCGTCGCGCCCCGCGGCCGGGAACCGTTCCAGTGCCTGGCGCACCCGCGCCGCCAGCGCCTCGAGGTAGCCGGGGAGGAGGTGCCACTCTTCGATAGGCGCGATCTCGATGGCGATCCCCGCCTCCCGCACCTTGCGGTAGTAGGCATCGATGCTCATGCGCGAGTAGTGCGGCGCCATCACCACGCCCACCGCCCGGGAGATGTCCGCTGCCTGCAGCTCCGCCAGAGCGTCGCGGATGTAGGGGGTCCAGTGCCGCATGCCGACGGCGGCGGAGAAGCGGTTTCCGTTGCTGTTGAGCGCTGCCTCCAGCGCCCGGGCCTGCGCCCGGGTGCGCTCCAGGATGGGCGACCGCCCGCCGATCGCCTCATAGCGCCGGCGCACCTCTTCCACCACGGTGGGCGGCGTGGGCCGGAATCCCCGCACGTCCATGAGATAGGGTTCGACCTCCGCCAGCCGCGAGGGGCCGCCGTAGGCCATCACCAGGACGCCGGTGGGCCGGCCGCTCATCGCGCGGTCCGCTCGTGCACCAGATCCACCACCGCCCGCACCGCATCCACCGGCGTGCCGGGCAGCAGCCCGTGCCCGAGGTTGAAGATGTGGCCCGGGCGGCCCGCCGCGCGGTCGAGAATGTCCACCACCCGGGCGGCGAGCTCGGCCCGCGGGGCAAACAGCGCCGCAGGGTCCAGGTTCCCCTGCACCGCCCGCCCGCCGATCCGTTGCCACCCCAGGTCGAGCGGGAGGCGCCAGTCGAGCCCGATGACATCGCCGCCGGCTTCCGCCAGCAGCTCCAGCAGGGTGGAGGTATCCACTCCGAAGTGAATGGTGGGCACGCCCAGCGTCTCCAGCCGTTGAAAGAGGCGGCGCGAATACGGCAGCACGTAGCGACGGTAGTCGTCCGGGCTCAGCGCGCCGGCCCAGCTGTCGAAGACCTGCAGGGCCTGGGCGCCCGCCGCCGCCTGCGCCGCGAGGTAGTCGCCCAGCACCGTCACCAGGCGGGTCATGAAGGCGTGCCAGATATCGGGCGCGCCGTACATGAGTTGCTTGGCTTCGAGAAAGTTGCGTGAGGAGCCGCCCTCGATGGCGTAGCAGGCCACGGTGAACGGCGCGCCGGCGAACCCGATGAGCGGCACCGCCTCGTCCAGTTCCCGGCGCACCAGCCGGATCGCCTCGAGCACCGATCCCAGGGCATCCGCCACATCCACCGGGGCCAGCCGGGCGACATCGGTCGCAGCGCGCACCGGATTCCGGATCACCGGCCCTTCACCCTTCTCGAAGGCCAGGTCGAGCCCCATCGGTACCAGCGGCAACAGGATGTCGGCGAAGAGAATGGCCGCGTCCACCCCCAGCCGGCGCACCGGCTGGAGCGTGACCTCCGCCGCCAGCTCGGGCTGGGCGACGATCTCCAGCAGCGTGTGGCGCTCCCGGATGGCCCGGTACTCGGGCAGATAGCGGCCCGCCTGGCGCATGAACCAGACCGGGGTATGCGAGGTCGGCTCGCCGCGGGCGGCCGCGAGCAGGGGTGCGGTACCGGACGCGGTCAGAGCCATTGGTAGAGCGCGTCCATGTCGGGCTGGTACACCGCGGTGTGCAGCGGCGTGTCGCGCTCGGTATGGGGCCGGGCCAGGGTGCTGCGCAGATCGGTCACCAGGCCGGAGAAGCGGAGCAGGTCGTCGGTCTCGTAGACCACCACGAATTCCTGGTCCTGCAGTCCGGTGGAGTACAGCAGCAGCTGGGTGATGTCGGGATACTGTTTCCCCACCTTGATGTGCTCCATCATCATGCCGTGCCGCTCTTCCCGCGGCAGCTGGTACCAGGCGGAGGTCTTGGTGAACGGGTACATCACCAGGTAGGGCCGGCGCCCGGCGGCGAACGGATCCAGCTCCTGGGTGGAGCGGGTCTTGGTGTACTGCGAGGGCCGGGTGAAACCCCAGAGCGCAGTCCCCAGTTCCAGATAGCGTCGATAGGGCAGAGCCGCCCCCCCGTACTCGGCGAAGAACCGGGCGGGAATGCCCGGATCGTCGCCCGCCAGGGCCGACCAGACCAGTAGATCGCTCCCCTGTTCCACCCCGAAGAGCTGGTAGAGGTGCAACGCATCCATGCGGTCGCGGAGCCGCCCCAGCCAGCCGCAGAGCAGGCGCCGCCGCGCCTCCGGCGCCTCGCGCCAGTACTCGGCGCTGAAGCGCACCAGGGAAAAATGGTTGAACGTCTGAGGAGTCTGTTCCGGCACGTGTCGTCCCTCCGCCGCCGCGCTCAGCCCTGGAGCCAGCGGGCGGCGTCCTTCGCGTGATAGGTGATGATCAGGTCGGCGCCGGCCCGGCGGATGCCGGTCAGGATCTCCAGCACCGCCCGGCGCTCGTCCAGGAATCCGGCCTGGGCTCCGGCTTTCACCAGCGAGTACTCCCCGCTCACGTTGTAGGCCGCGAGCGGCAGGTCGGGGAACCGGGCACGGGTCGCACTGATGATGTCGAGATAGGCCAGCGCGGGCTTCACCATGAGCATGTCGGCGCCCTCGTCCACGTCCAGCGCGCTCTCCTTCAGGGCCTCGCGCACATTGGCGGGATCCATCTGGTGGCTGGAGCGGTCGCCCTCCTTCGGCGCGCCCTCGGCCGCATCGCGGAACGGGCCGTAGAAGCCCGAGGCGAACTTGGCCGAGTACGACATGATCGGAATGTGGGTGAACCCGCGGCCGTCCAGCGCCTGGCGGATACCGGCCACCATGCCGTCGAGCATGGCCGAGGGCGCCACAATGTCCACGCCCGCCTCGGCCTGGGCCACGGCGATCCGCCCCAGCAGCTCCACGCTCTCGTCATTGAGGACGTAGCCCTGCGGCAGGTCGTCCCGGCTCAGCGCCGGCGAGGATCCGTTCAGCAGCCCGCAGTGGCCGTGGTCGGTGTACTCGCAGAGGCAGACGTCACCGATCACCAGCAGCCCGGGGACTGCCCGCTTGATGGCGCGAATCGCCTGCTGCACCACTCCCTCCGGCGCGTAGGCATCGGTCCCGGACGGGTCCTTGGCCGCGGGAATGCCGAACAGCAGGACCGCCGGTATGCCGAGATCGGCGGCGGCTTGTGCTTCGGCGGCCACACGATCCACCGGCCACTGCGTTATGCCCGGCATGGAGCCGATCGGCCGCGGCTGGTCGGAGGCGGCGGTAATGAACAGCGGATAGATGAAATCCGACGCCGACAGCCTGGTCTCGCGCACGAGACCGCGCATGGCGGAGTTGAGCCGGAGTCGGCGGGGACGGCGAATCATGACGTCAGGCCTTCCGTGGCAGCCCCGCCGGCCAGATGCGCTTCCAGCGCGTCCACCAGGGCGGGGATAGTGTGTTCGCGTGGTTCCACATGGACCGGGAATCCCAGCCCGCGGGCCTCGTCGGAGGTCACCGGCCCGATGCAGGCAACCACCACCCCGGCGAGCAGCGGAGCCGCGCGGCAACCCAGCAGGGCTGCGAAATTCCGGGCGGTCGATGCGCTGGTAAACGTCACCGCCGTCACCGCGCGGCCCTCCAGGGCGGCGAGCCCCGCGGGATCGGGCAGCGTGGGCAGGGTGTCGTAAACCGGGACATCATCCACCAGGGCACCGCGGCCGGACAGAATGGCGGCCAGGTCCTCCCGCGCAATCGCGGCGCGGGCCAGCAGCACCCGGCGGCCGGAGACGTCGGGCAGCTCCCAGCCCAGCCGGGCGCCCACATAGGCCGAGGGGATGAAATCGGCCCGCGCGCCCCGCGCCTCCAGCGCCCGGGCCGTGGCGCTGCCGACCACCGCCAGCCGCACCGATTCGGCCAGACGCTGGCCCCGCTGCTCCAGCCGGTCGAAGAACACCGCCACCCCGTTGCCGCTGGTGAAGACGATCCAGTCGTACGAGTCCAATGCGGCCAGCGCGGCATCCAGCGGCCCCGGATCTTCCATGGGCTGGATGTCAATGGTGGGCAGCAGCACCGGCTCGGCGCCGCGCTCGCGCAGCGCCCGCACCAGCGGGTCGTCCGCCATCTGCGGGCGGGTGACCAGCACCCGGCGGCCGGCGAGGGCAGTCATCACAGCAGTTCCCGTCCGCCCTGGGCGATTACCTGTTCCGCCAGTCGCAGCGCCAGCGGCGTGAGCCCGTCCACCGGGGCGTGGCCCTCGACCCGCAGCACCCGGGCCCCATCCGGGGATGCCACCAGACAGCGCAGCCGGTACTCGCCCTCCCGGACGGCCGGTTCGGCCAGGGCCGCCACCGGCGCCGCGCAGCCGCCGCCCAGCGCCTCGAGGAAGGCGCGCTCCGCCCCGGTGGCGGCCCGGACCGGCGCCTCATCCAGAACGGCCAGGAGTTCGCGGGTACGGTGATCGTCCGCGCGGCACTGAACCGCCAGCGCCCCTTGCCCCGGCGCCGGCAGCATCAACTCGCAGGGCAGATACTCGGCAATGGCGCCGGCCAGGCCCAGCCGGCGCACGCCGGCGGCGGCGATGACGATCGCCTCGTACTCGCCGTCCCGCTGCTTGCGCACCCGGCTGTCAACGTTTCCGCGCAGCGGCAGGATGGTGAGATCGGGCCGGGCGGCCCGCAGCTGCGCCACGCGCCGGGTGCTG
The DNA here is from genome assembly GCA_963779755.1 of uncultured Gemmatimonadales bacterium. Taxonomy (GTDB): domain Bacteria; phylum Gemmatimonadota; class Gemmatimonadetes; order Gemmatimonadales; family GWC2-71-9; genus CAVZZO01. The sequence continues at coordinate 1,877,803 of CAVZZO010000001.1, read as the reverse complement.
GAGGTACCGACGCGCGCCCCCCGCGGCAGCGAGGCCAGCGAGGCGCCGGCCGGGGCGATCAGCACGTCGCGGGCATCGTCCCGCAGCAGTACCGCCGCCAGGGTCAGACCGTCGGCCGGCTCGATGGGCAGGTCCTTGAGCGAATGCACGGCGAAATCGATGCTGCCCTCGCGCAGGGCCGCTTCCAGCTCCTGGGTGAAGACACCCTTGCCGCCGATCTCCGGCAGCGGGATATCCAGCCGCCGGTCGCCCTCGGTCGAGAGCAGCATCGTCTCGCAGGCGGCGCCGGTCCGGTCGCGCAGCGCGTGGGCGACCCGGCCGGTCTGCCATCGCGCCAGGGCGGAGGCCCGGGTGCCGCAGCGCAGCAGCGCGGTGGTGGTCATGCCGCGGTGTCGTCGACCGGCCGGCCGGCCAGACCGAACAGCTCGCGGGTAATGCTGGTGTAGGTCTGCACTTCCTCGGGATTGACCGTCTGGCGAAGCCGTCGGGTAGGTTCGTGCAGCAGCTTGGTGACCAGCGAACGGGAGAAGGCCTCGAGCTGCTCCTGCAGCTCGGGTGGAACCTGGCCCATGCGCCGGAGCATGCGTTCGACCTCGCGCCGCCGGATGGCCTCGCCCCGGGCATGCATCTCGGTCAGCAGGGGACGCAGGGCGGCGGCGTGACGCCACTCCTCGAAACGCCGCAGTTCTTCCTCGACAATGGCCTGCACCGCAGGGACTTCGCGCCGCCGCAGCTCGAGATTGCCGTTCAGCCGCTCCTGCAGGGCATCCAGATCATAGACTTCCACCCCGTCGAGGCCGGCTACCATCGGTTCCACATCCCGCGGGACCGCGATATCCACGAAGATCTGACGCCGGGCCGCGGGTAGCGTGCGCCGGGCCCGCTCCACCAGCTCCCGGGTAATCACCGCATGGGGCGCGCCGGTGGAGCAGATCACCGCGTCGGCGGTGGCGATGGCGCCGGCCAGGTCGTGCCAGGGCAGCGCGTCCACCCCCCATTGTCCGGCCAGCGCCGCCGCGTGTTCCGACGTCCGGCTCACCACCCGCAGCCGGCGCGCGCCATGCGCGCGGAGCGCCTCGCCCGCCAGCCGCCCCATCTTGCCGGTCCCCACGATGAGCACCCGGAGGTGCTGCAGCTCCCCGGCGACATCGGCCAGTAGCCGCACCGCCTCGCTGCTCACGCTGGCCGGGCGGCGGCAGATACCGGTCTCGGTCCGGGCCCGGCGGCCGGCCCGCACCGCGCTGCGGAAGGCTTCCTCCAGCAGCGGGCCGATACTGCCCACCCGCGCGGCGGCTTCGTGCGCCTGGCTTACCTGCCCCAGGACCTCCGACTCCCCCAGCACCATCGAATCCAGCCCCGCGGCCACGGTGCACAGGTGCCGGAGCGCATCCATCCCGGCGTGCATATAGGTGTGGGGGAGCAGGGCTTCGGGCTCCAGCCCGCCGGCGCCCGCCAGCAACTCGAGCATGCCCCGGGGCACCTCGGCCACGCGGTGGTCGGCGTGATCTGCGGCAGCGTACAGTTCGGTGCGATTGCAGGTGGAGAGGAGCACCAGCTCGGCCAGGCCTGCGTGCCGCGCCACCGCCCGGGCGGAGGGGTTTTCCAGCAGTGCGCGCTGCTCACCAACCGACAGCGCGAGCCGCTCGCGCAAGGCGAGTGGCGCGGTCCGATGATTGATCCCTACCAGGGCGAGCGGCATGTCGCGTAATCGCTTGTGAATACGCGATGAACGTAGGATGTACGGGGAAGCGGAACCATCCGGCCCGCTCCGGGCATGGAACCCCGTAATCCTGCGGATGTGCGAGGGGAGATTCTCCCGCTGGAGCCACGGCATGGCGGCCGCGCGCGACGGCGGTGTGCGGGCTAAGACCATGGCCGGCGGGAGGTTCCGTGCGGCGGGGGGAGCGTTCCGCGTGACGGAAGCGCGCCGGACCGGCCGATCATGCGCCGTGATCCGAGTCTGGCTGTTCCCTAAACCGGCCGTGAATCTTTCTTCATTGCCCGATAACGCGCGCGCCGTGCCTCGGACTCTTTCGATGCACGGCGCAGTTTTACTGGTGGCTGGAGCGGCAACGTCTCAGGCTGCTCCGTGGCATTTCTTGTACTTCTTGCCGCTGCCGCAGGGGCAGGGATCGTTGCGCCCTACCTGGGGAACCGACGAGGATGATCCGCCCAGGGGCATGCCGCCCGCGGTGGCTCCGACCGCCGCGGTTTCCGCGCGCACGGGTGCGCGCCGCGCCTCGGGCGCGAAGAGATCGTCAGAACCCCGCGGGCCGTTGGTGCGGGTGGGGCCGCTGCCGCCCGAACCGGGGGGAGGCGGCGGCGGCGGCCGGCGCGGCGGCTCCGCCGAGATCTGGATCTTGAGGAAGCGCTCGGTGAAGGTGGACCGGATGTCGTGCATCAGGTCTTCGAACATGGAATACGCTTCCTGCTTGTACTCCACCAGCGGATCGCGCTGGCCGTAGGCCCGGTACTGGATGGCGTTGCGCAGCTGGTCGAGATCGTAGAGGTGGTCTTTCCACTTTTCGTCGATCACGGTGAGCATCACCTGCGACAACACCTGCTTGTCGACATCCACCAGGCCGTTCTTCTTCCCGAAATCGACCAGGTACTCGACCTTGCGCTTGAAGGCGTGCTCGCCTTCCTCCTTGATGGCGGCGAGGAGGGCCTCTTCGTCCGGCGTGATGCCCGGGTCCAGCACCTTCTCGGGCGACACCAGATAGTGCAGCAGCAGGGAGGCCTGCAGCCCGGGCCGGTCCAGCTCGTCCAACCGGGTGCCCCCGATGAACTGCGCGGTGGCGCGCTCCAGCGCGTGGGCGATCATCCGGCGGGCCTCGGCCTTGAGCTCCTCGCCCCGCTCCAGCGCGAACAGCCGCAGCGAGTAGACGACCTCGCGCTGCTGGTTCATGACGTCGTCGTATTCGAGCAGCCGCTTCCGCGCCTGGAAGTTCTGCAGCTCCACCCGCTTCTGGGCCTGCTCGATGGCGCGGGTGACCCAGGGGTGGGAGATCACCTCGCCCTCTTCGGCCCCGCTCTTGTCCATCCAGCGGGCGATGCGGTCGGACCCGAACAGCCGCATCAGGTTGTCTTCCAGCGACATGTAGAAGATCGACTGCCCCGGATCGCCCTGGCGGCCGGAGCGGCCCCGCAGCTGCCGGTCGATCCGGCGCGACTCGTGCCGCTCGGTGCCGATGATCTGGAGCCCGGCCTCGTCGGTCGAGAGATCCAGCCCCTTGCCCAGTTTGATGTCGGTGCCGCGGCCCGCCATGTTGGTTGCGATGGTGACGGAGCCCGGCTGGCCCGCCTGCGCGACGATCTCGGCTTCCCGCTGGTGGTACTTGGCGTTCAGTACCTCGTGCCGCAGGCCCCGGCGCTTCAAATGGCGACTCAGCGTCTCGGAGACGTCGACCGTCACCGTGCCGATGAGCACCGGCAGCTCCAGCTCGTGCAGCCGCTCCACTTCGTCCACGATGGCGTTGTATTTCTCCCGCCGGGTCTTGAAGATCTGGTCCTGCCGGTCCCGCCGGCGGATAGGCTTGTTGGTGGGGATGACCGACACCTCCAGCCCGTAGATCTGGAAAAACTCGGTTTCCTCCGTTTCCGCCGTGCCCGTCATGCCCGAGAGCTTCTCGTACATGCGGAAGTAGTTCTGGATGGTGATGGTGGCGAGCGTCTGGGTCTCACCCTTCACCTGGACGCCTTCCTTGGCCTCCACCGCCTGGTGCAGCCCGTCGGACCAGCGGCGCCCCGCCATGAGCCGGCCGGTGAACTCGTCCACAATGAGCACCTGCCCCTCCTGCACGACGTAGTCCACGTCCTTCTCATAGAGGGCGTGGGCCTGGAGCAGCTTGTGGATGATGTGCAGTTTCTCGCTCTTGATGGCGTATTGCGCCTCCACCTCCTGCCGCCGCTCCACCTTTTCCTGGGGCGAGAGATCGGGATCGTGTTCGATCTGGTGGATTTCCTGCGAGATGTCGGGGACGATGAACAGGTCGGGCTCGTTGGGCGACATGGTCTCGGCGCCCAGGTCCGTCAGGTGCACCGCGTGGCCCTTTTCGTCCAGCACGAAATACAGCAGGTCTTCGATGTTCCGCAGCTTCTGCTGCCGGATGGGCAGCTTGCGGTCGGCGATGACGTCCAGCTCGGCCCGCTGCACCAGCTGCTTCACGCCCGTTTCGTTCAGCAGCTTGAGCAGCCGCTTGTTCTTGGGCATGCCCAGCTGGGCCTGATACAGCATGAGCGCGCCGTCGGACTGCGTCTTCGGGTCCCTGAGCAACTGCTCCGCTTCGGTCAGCAGCCCGCTCACCACCGTGGCCTGGCGGCGCACCAGATCGCCCACCTGGCGGTTGAACTGGCCGTAATTGTCGTCTTCCGGGGTGCCGGTAGGGCCGGAAATGATGAGCGGGGTGCGGGCCTCGTCGATGAGGATGGAATCGACCTCGTCGATGATGGCGTAGACATGCTCCCGCTGTACCCGCTGCTCCAGCGAGAACACCATGTTGTCGCGGAGGTAGTCGAACCCGAACTCGTTGTTGGTGCCGTAGGTGATGTCGGCCATGTAGGCCGCGCGGCGCTCGGGAGAGCTGGGCTCGGTATCATCCAGCACCGCCACCGACAGGCCCAGCCATTTGTAGAGATGCCCCATCCACTGGCTGTCGCGCCGGGCCAGGTAGTTGTTCACCGTGACCAGGTGGCAGCCGCGGCCGGTGAGGGCGTTGAGATAGAGCGGCAGCGTGGCCACCAGCGTCTTCCCCTCGCCCGTCGCCATTTCGGCAATCCGGCCCCGGTGCAGCACGATCCCCCCGAACAGCTGCACATCGTAGGGGACCATGTCCCAGGCCAGCTCGTGGCCCGTCACTATCACGCTGGTGCCCAGCAGCCGGCGGCAGGCTTCCCGCACGGTGGCGAACGCCTCCGGCAGGAGCTCGTCGAGGACCTGGCTCAGCAGCTTCTTGTAGTCGCCCTCGAGCTGATAGAACTGCCGTTCCAGCCGATCGCGCTCTTCCGGGTCGGGGCAGGCGTGCTTGGCCTCGCGGACTTCGTCGAGCTGTTGCTTGATCTCGGCGGTGCGCTCATGCAGGATCTGGCGGAACTTCGCGGTCTGGGCCTGGACCTGGGCATCGTCCAGCGTCTTCAGCCGCTCTTCATGTTCGTGGATCTGATTCAGGATCGGCTGGAGCTTCTTCCTCTCCCGGTCGAACCGGCTCCCGAACAGCTTGGTCGCAAACGTCTTAAGCATCCTTTAAATATAGCCCCTCCTGCCGGATGTGGGCGGCCACCACCTCCGGCACCAGATAGCGAATCGAGCGCCCGTCCGCCACCCGGCGGCGGATGGCCGTGGCGGAAATTTCGATGGCCGGGACGGTTGCCACCCGGCTCACCAGGCCGGAGGGCGGCGGCGGCACGCCCGGCCGGGAAAACACCACGATCCGGGCCAGGGAGGGCAGCTGCGCCGCTTCCCGCCAGGCGCCCAGCTCGGCGGCGGCATCCGCCCCCACCAGCAGCGTGAATTCCCGCTGCGGCTCCCGCTCCCGCAGCAGCCGCAGCGTGTCGACGGTGTAGGACGGGGCGGGACGCTCCAGCTCGCAGCGCTCCAGGGCAAACCGGGGCTCGCCGGCAATGGCCAGCTCGACCATCCGCGCCCGCTGATGCGCCGGGGCGCCGTGGCGGCCAGCCTTGAAGGGCTGTTCCCGTGCCGGGAGGAACCGTAGCGATTCCAGCTCCAGCTCTTCCACCAGCCGGAGCGCGGCGATCAGATGGCCATGATGAATGGGGTCGAAGCTTCCGCCGAACAGCCCGACCATGCCTAGGAGGTACTGTCGGCGGGCGCGGGGCAGACCTCTCCCACGCCCTGAGCGGTGGGATGGAAGCGGCGGATGTAGCCGCAGGTTTCCTGCACATCCTCCGCGTAGCCCAGCGCCTGGTAGGCCTGGACCAGCTTGATGAGAGCGTCGGGGGCGACACGCGCCCGGGGGTAGGTCGCCACCAGGTCTTTCAGGTAGATGATGGCGGAATCGTACGCCTTGAGCCGCAGGTAGAACTCGGCGTTCTTCAGTTCCTTCTGGGCGAACTCGTTGTCCAGATCGCCAATGCGGTCGGTGGCACGGCGGGCGGCCTCGGTGCCGGGGTAGCGGTTCAGTACTTCACGATAGGTCGCCAGCGCCGTCTGGGCATAGGTCGGATCCAGCTCCGGCCGGCGCCACAGATCGGCGTAGACATCGCCCGCCCGTTCCAGCGCCAGCGGGGCCAGCGGCGAATTCGGCGTCTCATCGGAGACGCGGCGGAACTCGCGGGCGGCGCGGATATGATCCTTCTGCGCGAAGTAACACTCCGCCAGCAGGAAATGCGTCTCGTCGATGCGCGGGTCCCCGGCGGGGTATTCCAGCAACAGGCGCTCCAGCTGGGTGGCAGCCCGGTCCCAGTTGCCGGCGCGGTATGCCTGCCGGGCCTGGGTCCAGAGCGTGTCCACCTGGAGGCTGTCACCGCCCAGGCTGATAGGCGCCGGGCCGGCCGCCGGGGCATTGATCGTCCGCCCGCAGGCGGCGAGCAGCACGAGACAGGCGGGAATGGCCAGAAGAGTCAGATGCTTGGTCATCAGGGAGCGATCGAATCGCCGGAAACGGGTGCGCCCAGGGCCTGCAACCGCCGGCGGGCGCGCTGGGCAACAGAATCCTGACCCCCGGCGGCGGCTTCGAGCGCGGGCACGGCGGCGGCGGTGTCGCCCTGGGCGGCGCGGGCGTCGGCGTACCCCACCAGCGCGCGACGTCCCAGGGTGGAGGTCGAATCTAGTCGCAGCGCCAGCGCATACCAGCGTTCGGCATTTTCCGGCTGCTCCAGCGCCTGGGCATCGGCCCCCAGCTGGAAGGTGCAGGCCACGTAGCCCGGCACTGCCGCATCGGGCAGCGATCCGGCCCGCCGCTCCAGAATTCCGTAGACCCGCACCGCGTCCTCGCAGGCCGTGGTGCGGCGGTAGGCGCCGGCGTAGAGGATGAGCAGCGAATCCACCGTGCCGCCGTCGCCGGCCGCGGCCAGCGCATCGGGAAGCAGGGCCAGCTCCCGTTCCGGCGCCAGGGTCCCTTTCAGCACCAGCGGCAGGGCCAGGCGCCCGACCGGCCGGTCGGGCGCCAGCGACTGCAGCGCCACCACGGCCGACTCCAGGGCGGTCGCATCACCGGTGCGTGCCGCCCCCTCGGCGACCATGTCCAGCCCGGTCGCGGCCTCTCCCGCCCGGGTAGGGTCTTCCTCCGCCAGGCGACGGTAGCCGTCGGCCGCCGTCCGGTAGTCATGGGTGCGAAGCGCCGCCTGGGCCAGCTTGGCGAAGAGCCGGGGACGCGGGCTGGCCTGCACCCCGGCGCGATACTCCAGCAGGGCATCATCGAAGTTACCCTGCGCGGCCGCGGCATCGCCCAGCTTCTCGTGGTCCGCGGCGGCGGACACGCACGCGGCGGCCAGGACCAGCAGGAGGAGCAGCGGCTTCACGCCTCGCCCCGCTCCATCATGGCGAGATAGGCTTCTACCCGCGGCTGGCCGGGGCGCCGCGCCAGGCAGGCGGTCCAGATCTCGGTCGCACCGGCGGCGTCTCCCGAGAGATAGCGCGCCAGCCCCAGCGCCGCGTGGGCGTCGTGGAACGACGGCCGCTCACGGACGACCTGTTCCAGGATCTCGCGCGCCTCCAGGGTGCGCCCGGCCTCGAGCAGCAGCCGCGCCAGGCGGTACTGCAGGTCGGCGAAGGTGGGCCCCAGGCCGATGGCCTTCTCATATTCGCGGATGGCCTCTGCCAGGGCGCCGGCCTGCGCATACTGGTTGCCCAGGGCGGCGTGCTGGTTGGCCAGCTGGGCCGCCACATGCCCCGGCAGCTTGCCCACCGGCGCGGGGGACGCGGTGGCGGCCTGGCGGAAGGCGGCCTCCGCCTCGGCGCGGCGTCCCAGCTCGTTCAGGACGATGCCGCGGTGCACGTGGGCCTCGAAGTAGCGCGGGTTCAGGTCCAGCGCCTGGTCGAACCAGGACAGGGCCTCCTCCGACCGCTCCACCAGCGCATAGGAGAGACCCAGCAGGTGCAGCACGTCGGCAAAGGCGCGGCCGGAGGTGACCACATCCTCCAGCAGGTGTATGGCCCCGTAGTAGTCCTGGAGCACGAAACGCTCCCGGGCCCGGGCAATCAGATGGTCAACGCTGACGTCCACGCTCCTCCTTGATCCACGCGGCGAAGCGCCGCACCCCTTCGGGGAACGAGACCCGGGGCCGGTAACCCAGCACGGCTTCCGAGCGGGTGAGATCGGCGAAGGTGTGCTGCACGTCGCCCGGCTGCATCGGCGCCCAGGCGATCTTCGGCTCCGCCCCCAGCGCGGCCGCCAGCTGAGCGACCATCTCGCGCAGCGGCACCGGGTGGCTGCCGCCCAGGTTGAAGATCTCCATGCCGGCCGGCGCGCTCCCGGTCCAGTCGATGGCCGAGATTACTCCCCGAATGATGTCGTCGCAATAGGTATAGTCGCGCGACTGGCTGCCGTCGCCAAACAGGGTGATCGTCCGGCCGTCCAGCATCCGCCGGGAAAAGGCATGGATGGCCAGATCGGGACGCTGCCGCGGACCGTACACGGTAAAGAACCGCAGGGCGGCGGAACGAAAACCGGCGATCGGGGCCAGGGCGCGCAGCAACAACTCCCCGCCCCGCTTGGTGGCGGCGTAGGGCGAGACCGGCTGAATGGCGGCCGCATCTTCCCGGAAGGGGGGCGGCGTGTCATCCCCGTAGACGGACGAGGAGCTGCCGAAGACGATGCGGCTGGCGCCGGCCTCCCGCGCCGCAGCCAGCACCGCCGCGGTGCCGCTCAGGTTGACCCGGGCATAGCCCGCCGGGTCTTCCAGCGAGGGCCGGACGCCGGCTTTGGCGGCGAGGTGCACCACGACCGTTTCGGGCGTCATCAGCCCGGCCAACCCCGGCGCCAGGATATCCTGCTGCTGCAGCCGGAAGGCGGCGCGGCCGGCCAGACCGGCCAGGTTCCGCTCCTTGATGTCCCGCGGATAGAACGGGTCGAAGTTGTCCACCCCGACGACCTCATCTCCCCGCTGGACCAGCGCTTCCGCCAGGTGAGACCCGATGAACCCGGCGACCCCGGTGAGCAGGACCCGCGTCACGACCCCAGCATCTTCTGGAAGTACTCGATGGTGCGCTGCAGCCCCTGCTCCAGGGACACGGCCGGATCCCACCCCAGCAGCGTCCGGGCGCGCGTGATGTCGGGCTTGCGCACCTTGGGATCGTCGGTGGGCAGCGGCTGCTGCACGATGCGGGAGCTGGAGCCCGTCAGCTTGATGGTCATCTCGGCCAGCTGCCGCACGGTGAACTCGTTGGGGTTCCCGATATTGACCGGATCGGTCTCGTTGCTGTGGAAGAGACGGACGATCCCGTCCACCAGATCGGAGACGAAGCAGAACGAGCGGGTCTGGGAGCCGTCGCCGTAGATGGTGAGCGGCTCGCCGCCCAGCGCCTGCACCACGAAATTCGACACCACCCGGCCATCGCGGGCCCGCATCCGGGGGCCATAGGTGTTGAAGATCCGCACGATGCGGGTGTCCACCTTGTGAAAACGGTGGTAGGCCATGGTGATGGCCTCGGCGAATCGCTTGGCTTCGTCGTAGACACCGCGCGGGCCCACCGGGTTCACGTGGCCCCAGTAGGTCTCGGGCTGGGGATGCACCTGGGGGTCGCCGTAGACCTCCGAGGTGGACGCCAGCAGCAGGCGGGCACCCTTGGCCTTGGCCAGCCCCAGCGCCTTGTGGGTGCCCAGCGAGCCTACCTTGAGAGTCTGGATAGGCAGCTCGAGGTAATCCTGGGGGCTGGCGGGGGAGGCGAAGTGAAGGATGCCGTCCAGCGGCCCGTCTACGTAGATGAAGTTGGTGACGTCGTGCTGGATGAAACGGAACCTGGAGTTGCCGATCAGGTGGGCAATGTTGTCGGGCGACCCGGTGACCAGGTTGTCCATCCCGATCACTTCGTGCCCATCGGCCAGCAGCCGGTCGGACAGGTGCGAGCCCAGAAAGCCCGCCGCCCCGGTGATGAGAATCCTCACGGCTGCCTCCGCCCGATACCGTGATAGGTAAAGCCCATGGACTGCATGCGGGCCGGCTCGTAGAGGTTGCGGCCGTCGAGCACCAGCGGATTGGCCAGCCGCTGCCTCAGCTTCGGGAAATCCGGGTTGCGGTAGAGCAGCCACTCGGTGACAATCACCAGCGCCTCGGCCCCGTCCACCGCGTCGTAGGGGTCGGCGACATATTCGATGGCGTCGCCGAAGACGATACGGGCGGTCTCCAGCGCCTTGGGATCGTGCGCCCGGACCCGGGCGCCTTCCTCCACCAGGCCCTGGATCAGAGGAATGGCCGGGCTCTCGCGCATGTCGTCGGTTTCCGACTTGAAGGCCAGCCCCCAGACGGCGACGGTCCGGCCCGCCAGGGAGCCGCCCAGCGCCCGGCGGGTCTTGTCCAGCAGCAGCAGCTTCTGCCGCCGGTTGACCTCTTCGACCGCCTCGAGCAGGTCGAACTGAAGCCCGTGCTCCTCGGCGGAGCGGATCAGCGCCTTCACGTCCTTGGGAAAACAGGAGCCGCCGTACCCCGGCCCCGGGAAGAGAAAGGCGGGCCCGATCCGCCGGTCGCTGCCCACGCCCTGCCGCACCTTGGAGACATCGGCGCCCACCAGCTCGCAGAAGGCAGCGATCTGGTTCATGAACGAGATCCGCGTGGCGAGCATGGCGTTGGCGGCGTACTTGGTGACCTCGGCCGACGGGATGTCCATGAAGAGAATCGGGTTTCCCGTCCGGACGAAGGGCGAGTACAGCTCATCCAGCACCTGCCGGGCGTCTTCGTTATCCACCCCCACCACCACCCGGTCGGGCTTCATGAAGTCGTCGATGGCGGCGCCCTCCTTCAGGAACTCCGGATTGGAGCAGACGGAGAAGGGCACATCGGTTTCGGCCCGGATGGCGGCGCGCACCTTCTCCGCCGTGCCTACCGGGACGGTCGACTTGGTGATCACCACCTTGGAGGCGTTCATGTGGCGCCCGATGGTCCGGGCCACCGCCAGCACGTGCTGCAGGTCGGCCGAGCCGTCCTCGCCCTCCGGCGTGCCTACCGCAATGAACACCACCCGCGAGGCCTCGACCGCGCCGCCCACGTCGGTGGTGAACGCCAGGCGCCCCTCCGCCTGGTTGCGCCGGATCATCGGCTCCAGGCCCGGTTCGTAGATGGGGACCTCGTTCTGCTGCAGGCGCCGGACCTTCTCCGCGTTGGTATCGGCACAGACCACGTTGTTGCCGGTTTCCGCCAGGCAGGCGCCCGCCACCAGGCCGACGTACCCGCTTCCGATCACCGCGACATGCATGGCTCAGTCCCGGGGAAGCACGTGACGGGTATCGACCACCCGGCGCGCGTGCCGCTTGACCATGCCGTAATCCACGCTGGAGTGGTCGGTCACGATGATGATGGCGTCGGCGGCGGCGACCGTCTCGGGCGTGAGCGGCACCGAGCGCATCTCGTGGCCGTCCTCGGTGAAGGTGGCCACGTGGGGATCGTGGTAGCTCACCTTCGCCCCCTGCTGCTCCAGCAGCCGGATGATGTCCAGCGCCGGGCTCTCGCGCAGGTCGTCGATGTCGCGCTTGTAGGCGACCCCCAGGACCAGCACGACGCTGCCGCGTACCGCCCGCGACTGCTCGTTCAGCGCGTCCGCTACCTTGCGAACCCAGAAGACCGGCATCTCGGTGTTCAGCTCGCCAGCCAGATCGATGAACCGGGTCTTGTAGTTGAGCCCGCGCATCTTCCAGGCGAGGTAGTGCGGATCGATCGGAATGCAGTGGCCGCCCAGACCGGGCCCGGGCAGGAATTTCATGAAGCCGAACGGCTTGGTGGCCGCCGCTTCGATCACCTCCCACACGTCCACGCCCAGCTTGTCGCAGACGATGGCCATCTCGTTGACCAGGCCGATATTCACGCTGCGGAACGTGTTCTCCAGCAGCTTCACCAGTTCGGCCGCCTCGGTGGTGCTCACCGGGACCAGCGTATCGATGGCCGGCTGATACAGCGCCACGGCCACCGTGCGGCATTCCTCGGTAATGCCGCCCACCACCTTGGGGGTGTTCCGCGTCTGGAACGTCGGATTACCCGGGTCCACCCGCTCGGGGCTGAACGCCAGAAAGAAATCGGTCCCCACCTTGAGGCCGGTGCTTTCCAGCGCCGGCAGCATGATCTCCCGGGTCGTTCCCGGATAGGTGGTACTCTCCAGAATGATGGCCTGTCCGGGGCGCAGCGTGCGCTGCACCGCATCGGTGGCCGCCTTGATGTAGCTGACGTCCGGGTCCTTGAACTTGGACAGCGGTGTCGGCACGCAGATGGAAATCGCGTCCGGCTCCGCCAGGCGACTCGCGTCGGTGGTGGCCGTGAAGCGGCCGGACTTGACCACTGCGGCAAGCTCCGCGTTGGAAATGTCCTTCACGTGGGAACGGCCCTGGTTCAGTCCGTCCACCACCCGCTGGCTGATATCATAGCCCAGCACATGGTAGCCGGCCTTGGCCATCTCCACGGCCAGGGGAAGCCCGACGTACCCCAGGCCGATCACGCCGAACAGGGCTTCACGCCGCTCGGCTTTCGCGATGAGTTCCTGCGCAGTGGTCATACGTCCTCAGGCTGTTCATGATCCCCCGGCCCGCCGCGCGGCGGGTGTGGGGAGGCGGAGCAAGAAGAGCGCCACGAGCGAGTCGGCTTCGACCGGCTCAAGGCGTTGTCCGGCAGGGGCTTAGTGAATCGGCCCGCGCCTGGTGCGCGCCATCCGTCGTTCCCGTGCCACAGGGCCGACTCAGGCGTAGAAGTCCCTCACCGCCCCGATCACGGCGTCCTGCTGTGCGTCCTGCAGCTCGGGATAGATGGGCAGGGAAACCACCTCGTGCATGACCGTCTCGGTGGCCGGCAGGCTGCCCGCGCCGGCACCCAGACCGTCAAAACAGGGCTGCAGATGCAAGGGCAGCGGGTAGTACACCTTGCACCCGATCCCCCGGGCTCGCAGGTGCTCCACCAGGCGGTCGCGCTCCGGCACCCGCAGGGTGTACTGGTGGAAGATGTGCTCGTTGGCCGGGTCGGTGACCGGGGGCCGCACGCGCGGGTGGTCGCGGAAGGCCTCGGTATAGCGTGCCGCACGCTCCCGCCGGGCCGAGCTCCAGGCGGCGAGGTGCGGCAGCTTGGCCAGCAGCACCGCCGCCTGCAGCGTATCCAGCCGGCTGTTGAAGCCCACCTCGTCGTGATAGTACTCGCGGGCGCCGCCATGCAGCCGCAGGCGGCGGAGCCGTTCGGCCAGTTCGCCCTCCTGGGTGAGAATCATCCCGGCATCACCCCAGGCGCCCAGATTCTTGCTGGGGAAGAACGACAGGGTCCCCGTCCAGCCCAGGCTGCAGGCGATCCGCCAGGCACCGTCCATCTTGCGCCGGGCCCCGATCGCCTGCGCGGCGTCCTCGATGACCGGCAACCCGTGCCGCCCGGCCAGCGGGAGGATTCGTTCCATGGCGGCCATCTGCCCGAAGAGATGCACCACCACGATGGCGCGGGTGCGCGGCGTGATGGCGGCTTCGACCGCCTCCGGCGACACGTTGAAGGTATCCGCGTCGATATCCACGAAGACCGGCGTGCCGCCGGCGTTGTGGATGGCGCCCGCGGTGGCGAAAAAGGTAAAGGACGGCGTGATGACCTCGTCGCCCGGCTGGAGGTCCAGGGCCCGGAGGGAGAGCAGCAGCGCGTCGGTCCCGCTGGCACAGGCGATGCCATGGCGCGCCTCGGAGAGGCGGGCGATTTCCTCCTCCAACCGGCCGACCTCCGGGCCCATGATGAACCCCTGCCGTTCGATCACCGCCATGAGGGCCGGCAGAACTTCGTCCTGGATCTGCCGGTACTGGGCAACCAGGTCCAGCAACGGAACGTTCACACGACCTCGAACCGGCGAAATGGAAACGACTTAGGACCAGGTGGCGCGCCCCGGATACAGCCGCGAAAGGTACCCTGCCCCGGAGGAGGAATCAACGAGGTTGGAGGCCCCGGTCCGTCTCCTGGAAGGCCCTGCCGCAGGCGCCGCAGACCGCGCGCCCCTGCTCCACCCCGAGCCGCACACCGCAGCGACACATCCAGCCGGTCCGGCGCGCAGGCACACCGGTCATGAGGGCGTAGGGCGGCACATCGCGGGTGACCACGGCGCCGGCACCGATGAACGCGTACTCGCCCAGGGTGACGCCGCAGACGATGGTCGCGTTGGCCCCGATGCTGGCCCCCTGCCCCACCCGGGTGGACCGGTATTCGTCTTTCCGGGAAACCTGGCTGCGGGGATTGACCACGTTGGTGAAGACGCAGCTGGGGCCGCAGAAGACGTCGTCGGCCAGTTCGACGCCCTGATAGATCGAGACGTTGTTCTGGATCTTGACGTTGTTCCCGATCCGGGTGCCGGGCATCACCACCACATTCTGGCCCAGGTTGCAGCGCTCCCCGATCATCGCCCCGGCCATGACGTGGCAGAAGTGCCAGATCTTCGTGCCGGCACCGATGACGGCGCCCTCGTCGATATAGCTCGATTCGTGAGCGAAGTAATCAGACATGGTCGGAGAGGACTGAGGACTGAGGACTGAGGGCCGGGGACTCAGTCCTCAGTCCTTCCCGCTCGGTCCTTGCCAGTTCATGCCACTCCTGGAGTGACCGGACACTGCCGCCGCGGCTGCGCAACGCGATGATGGCCTCGCAGGCGGCCGCGGCCGCCGAGATGGTGGTGGTATACGGCACCCGGCGCTGCAACGCCGCCTGGCGGATGAGATAGTCGTCCTGCTGGGTGAGCTTGCCCATGGGCGTATTGACCAGCAGGTGGATCTTGCCGGAGACCATCAGGTCGACGGCGTTGGGCCGCCCCTGGTACACCTTGAGCACCGGATCGGCCGGAACGCCGCGGGCCCGGAGATAGCGGGCGGTGCCCTCGGTGGCATAGATCCGGAACCCCAGCTCATGGAACCGGCGGGCGATGGGGGTGACCGTGGCCTTGTCGTGGTCGTTGACCGTGATGAACACGCCGCCCTCCAGCGGCAGGGCGCCGTCGGCCGCGATCTGCGCCTTGGCGAAGGCCATGCCGAAGGAATCGCCGATCCCCATGACCTCGCCCGTGCTCCGCATTTCGGGGCCCAGGATGAGGTCCACGCCGTGCAGCTTGTTGAAGGGGAAGACCGCCTCCTTCACCGCGACGTAGGGCTGTGCCACCTCCTCCTGCATACCCAGCTCCTCCAGCGTCCGCCCCGCCATCACGGCGGCCGCCAGGCTGGCCAGCGGCACCCCGGTGGTCTTGGAGACGAAGGGGACGGTACGGGAGCCGCGGGGGTTCACTTCCAGCACGTACACCACGCCGTCCTTGATGGCGTACTGCACATTAAGCAGCCCGACCACCCCCAGCCGCTCGCCGAAGGCCCGGGTGAAGGCCCGCATCTGCTCCACCTGCCGGTCGGTGATGAGATAGGGCGGCAGCACGCAGGCGCTGTCGCCCGAGTGGATGCCGGCGTCTTCGATATGCTGCATCACCCCGCCGATGACGCAGCGCCGCCCGTCGGCAATGGCGTCGACATCGGCCTCGAAGGCGTCTTCCAGAAAGCGGTCGATCAGCACCGGGTGCCCCGGCCCGGCGAGCACCGCCTGGGCGAAGTAGCTGCGCAGGCTCTCGCCGTCGTAGACGATCTGCATGGCGCGGCCGCCCAGCACGTAGGAGGGGCGCACCAGCACCGGATAGCCGACCCGCTCCGCCACCGCCAGGGCCGCATCCAGCGAGTGGGCCGTACCGCTGGGCGGCTGGGCCACGCCCAGCTCGCGGGCCAGCTGCTCGAACCGTCCGCGATCTTCCGCCAGATCGATCGCTTCGGGCGAGGTCCCCAGGATGGGGATGCCGGCGGCCTCCAGGCCGCGGGCCAGCTTGAGGGGTGTCTGGCCGCCCAGCTGGACTACCACGCCAAGGGGCTGCTCCAGCAGCGCAATCTCGAGCACATCCTCCAGGGTGAGCGGCTCGAAATACAGCGTGTCCGACATGTCGTAGTCGGTCGAGACGGTCTCCGGATTGGAGTTGACCATCACGGTGCGGTAGCCCATCTCCCGGAAGGCCATCACCGCGCGTACACAGCAGTAGTCGAACTCCACGCCCTGCCCGATCCGGTTGGGCCCGCTCCCCAGGATGATGACCGTCCGCCCGGCCCCGGCGGACGACTCGTTTTCTTCGTCGTAGGACGAATAGAGGTAGGGGGTGGACGAGGGGAACTCGCCGGCGCAGGTGTCCACCGTCTTGTAGGCCGGCCGGATGCCCAGGGCGTGCCGCTCGTGCCGCAGCGCCTCTTCGGTCGTCCCTTCCAGATCGGCCAGCTGCCGGTCGCTGAAGCCCATCCGCTTCATCCGCCGCAGCAACTCCTGCCGTCCTGCCGTCCTGCCGTCCTGCCGCCACTCCGTCTCGGCGTCCACCAGTTCTTTCATCTGGCTCAGGAACCAGGGGTCGATCTTCGAGAGATCGGCGATTTCCTCCACCTCCAGCCCGGCCAGGAAGGCGCGTTTGATCTGGAAGATCCGCTCGGGCGTGGGGGTGCGGATCGCCGCCCGCAGCGAATCCAGCGACCCGTCCGGCAGCCGGTCGGCGTCGGGCGTGGCGCCGATGGTCCAGCCGGGCCGGTCGATCTCCAGACCGCGCACACCCTTCTGGAAGGCCTCCTTGAAGGTGCGCCCGATGGCCATGACCTCGCCTACCGATTTCATCTGGGTGGTGAGGCGCGGATCGGCCGCGGGAAATTTCTCGAAGGCGAAGCGGGGAATCTTTACCACTACATAGTCCAGCACCGGCTCGAACGACGCCGGGGTGGTGCGGGTGATGTCGTTGGGCAGCTCGTCCAGGCGGTAGCCCACGGCGAGCTTGGTGCCGATCCGCGCGATGGGGAACCCGGTGGCCTTGGAGGCCAGGGCCGAGCTGCGGGAGACCCGCGGGTTCATTTCGATCACCAGCTGCTCGCCGGTGGCGGGATCGACCGCGAACTGGATATTGCAGCCTCCCGCCGCCACGCCCACCTCGCGGATGATGGCCAGGCTGGCATCGCGCATCCGCTGGTATTCGCGGTCGCTCAGCGTCATGGCCGGGGCGACGGTAATGGAGTCGCCGGTGTGCACCCCCATCGGGTCGATGTTCTCGATGGAGCAGACGATCACCACGTTGTCGGCTCCGTCGCGCATGACCTCCAGCTCGAATTCCTTCCAGCCGATGATGCTGCGCTCCACCAGCACCGAATGCACCGGGGAGAGGTCGAGCCCGCGCTGCACCAGCTGCTCCAGCTCGTCGCGGTTGTAGGCCACGCCGCCGCCCGTCCCCCCCAGCGTATAGGACGGGCGGATGATGGCGGGATAGCCGAGGCGCTCGACCAGCTCCAGCGCTTCGTCGAAGCTGCGGATGGTGCGGCCCTGCGGGGTCGCCAGGCCCAGCCGCTCCATGGCCCGCCCGAATTCCTCCCGGTCTTCCGCGATCCTGATGGCGCGCGCATCGGCGCCGATCAGCTCGACCCCATGGCGGGCCAGCACCCCCTGCCGCTCCAGCTCCATGGCCACGTTGAGCGCGGTCTGGCCGCCCATGGTCGGCAGCAGCGCATCGGGCTTTTCCCGCTCGATCACCCGCGCCACCCATTCCGGCGTGACCGGCTCGAGGTAGGTACGGTCGGCCAGCTCGGGATCGGTCATGATGGTGGCGGGATTGGAATTCACCAGCACCACCCGATAGCCCTCCTCCTTGAGGGCGCGCACCGCCTGGGTGCCCGAGTAGTCGAACTCCGCTCCCTGGCCGATGACGATAGGCCCGGAGCCGATGAGCAGGATGGTCGAGAGGTCAGTCCGTTTGGGCATGCAGCATGTCGGCGAACGTCTGATCCAGCGGAATGCGCGGGCTCCAGCCCGTCGCGCGATGAAGTCTAGCGGCGTCTCCCACGGATTGCTGCGCGTCCCACCCGCGGCGGCTGCCGGGATCGTCACGCAGCCGCGCGTCGACCCCCAGCTGCGCCGCCAGGCGGCCGAAGAGGGCGGCAAACGTCTCGCCCCGGCCGGAGGCGATGTTATAGGTCTCTCCCGGCTCGCCGCCGGTGAGCAGCGCAAGATAGGCGGCTGTCACATCCCGCACGTCGAGATAGTCGCGCACCCCGCCCGCCCCGGCGAAGGCGATCTCCCGCTCCCCATGCCGCAGGCGCAGGATCCAGCGGGGAATCAGCCGCTCGGCCTGCTGCCCCGGGCCGGTGTGCGGCCAGGGCCGCGCGACCACCAGCGGAATGCCGGCCTGCCGCGCCGCCTGCCGCGCGGCAATCTCGGCGCCGGCCTTGCTCGCGGCGTAGGGAGACAGGGGCGCCACGGGGTCCGTTTCCACGAAGGGAGGCCGGCCCGCCCCCTCGCCATAGACTTCCGAGGTGGAGACCAGCAGGAAGCGGGGCGCCGGCCCGGCCTCAGGCCGGCGCGCCAGGGCGTACAGCAGGCGGGCCGTGCCGCCCGCATTGATGTTCCATCCGTGCCCCACATCCAGGGCCGCCTCTCCCGAGCCGGACACCGCCGCCAGGTGGATCACCGCGTCCCAGCCGCCCTGCGCGCCCAGGTTGACCGACTCCTGCCGGGCCAGGTCCATGTGGAGCCAGCGCACCGCTTCCCACTCGGCGGGCGAGAGAATGGGGTTGCGCGGGCGGGCCTCCATGGTGCTCCCGGTCACGTCGTGCCCCGCCTGGAGCAGGGCCCGCAGCACCCAGGATCCCACAAACCCGTCCGCCCCGGTCACCAGGACCCGCCGGGCGGACGGCGTGCGGGAGGCGGGACTCACGCGGGCCCGCTTCCGCTGGCGCCCCGGCGGAAGCGGTCGAGGTCGGCATCGACCATGGTGCGGATCAGTTCCTCGAAGCCCATGGTGGGGACCCAGCCCAGCTCCCGCTCCGCCTTGCCGCGATCGGCCAGCAGGAGATCGACCTCGGCGGGCCGCACCAGGGCCGGGTCCACCACCACGTGGTCCTGCCAGTCGAGGCCGACGTGGCTGAAGGCCAGCTCCACCAGCTCGCGCACGGCGTGGGTGACGCCGGTGCCGATGACGTAGTCCGACGGCTGGGGCTGCTGCAGCATGCGCCACATCGCATCCACGTAGTCGCCGGCGAAGCCCCAGTCGCGCCGCGCGTCCAGATTGCCCAGCCGCACCTGGCGGTCCAGCCCCAGCTTGATGCGGGCGGCGGCGCGGGTCACCTTGCGGGTGACGAACTCGACGCCCCGCCTGGGAGACTCGTGATTGAAGAGAATCCCGCTGACCGCGTAGAGACCATAGGACTCGCGGTAGTTCACCGTGATCCAGTGGCCGTAGACCTTGGCCACCCCGTAGGGCGAGCGGGGATAGAACGGCGTAGTCTCGCGCTGGGGCGTTTCCGTCGCCTTGCCGAACATCTCCGACGAGCTGGCCTGATAGAACCGGGCCCGGGGGTGGGCCAGCCGGATCGCTTCCAGAATGCGGGTGACGCCCAGCGCGGTGAACTCGCCGGTGAGCACCGGCTGGGTCCAGGAGGTGGGCACGTAGGACTGGGCGGCGAGGTTGTAGACCTCGTCCGGCCGGGTATCGCCGATGGCGACCGTCAGGGAATGCTGGTCGAGCAGGTCGGCGGGGAGAATATGGATCCGGTCGAGGATGGGCTCGATCCGCTCGTAGCTGTGGTGGCTGGTCCGGCGCACCACCCCGTAGACCTCATAACCCCGGCCGAGCAGGAACTCGGCGAGGTACGATCCGTCCTGGCCGGTCACCCCGGTGATGAGCGCCTTAGGCATGGGAGCCGCCCCTCGAGAGTTGTGTCATAGCCAAGCGCTGGTTACATTTGCGGGTCTGTAGACGAACCTCTGGACGATGCTTTACCCAAGGACGGAAGCTATGGCACGCACCTGTGCCGTGTGCGGCAAGGGGCCGGTCACCGGCAATAATGTCAGCCACGCCAACAACCGGACCAAGCGGCGCTGGTACCCCAATCTCCAGGTCATGCGGATCCTGGTGAACGGCGAGCCCCGGCGCGCCCGGGTCTGCACCCGCTGCATCAAGGGTAACAAGGTTTCGAAGGCGGTCTGAGGTCCGGCCCTCCCGGCCGGCGGGCATGAAAAAAGGGGGACCCTCGGGTCCCCCTTTGCTGTTGCCGGCCACCGGAATGCCCGGCGCACCGGCGGCGGCGCCGGGGCCGGCCGATTCACTCCGGAAGCAGCTCAATCCGCGCGACATCGGCGCCGTCGCCGGGCCGGTGGCCGAGTTTGAGGATGCGGGTGTAGCCGCCGGGCCGGGCAGCGAACCGGGGCCCGATTTCGGCGAAGAGGCGGCTCAGCACCGCGCGATCCTTGATGCGCCGCTCGACCAGGCGGCGGCTGTGCAGATCGCCGCGCCGGGCCAGGGTGATGAGCTTCTCGGCAAAGGGCCGCAGCTCCTTGGCCTTGGCCTGGGTGGTGACCACCCGTTCGTGCGCGAAGAGGCTGGTGACCATGTTGTTCAGCATGGCCCGCCGGTGGCTGGCGGTGCGGGAGAGCTGCCGTCCCTTGGCGTTGTGCCGCATCAGCCCTCCTCGCCGCCGTCGGCCGGGGCCGCTGGAGCGGCCGGCTCGGTGCCGGGGTTGGTGATGCGCAGCTCGCCGTCGCGTTCCTCGAAGCTCATGCCGAACTTCAGGCCCTCACCCCGCAGCAGGTCGGCGATCTCGCTCAGCGCCTTCTCGCCCACGTTCTTGACCTTGAGCAGATCGTCTTCGGTGAACTGGACCAGGTCGCCCAGCGTCCGGATGTTGCTGTTCTTGAGCGAATTGAGCGAGCGGACCGATAGACCGAAGTCGTCGATGGGCCGGGCCAGCCGCT
This sequence comes from uncultured Gemmatimonadales bacterium, assembly GCA_963779755.1. Classification (GTDB taxonomy): domain Bacteria; phylum Gemmatimonadota; class Gemmatimonadetes; order Gemmatimonadales; family GWC2-71-9; genus CAVZZO01. The sequence continues at coordinate 1,856,905 of CAVZZO010000001.1, read as the reverse complement.
CGCGCAGCGCGCCGGCATCGGCGGAGGCGCCGTCGCCCTGGGCCTCGGGCCGCGCCATGGGCACGCGCCCGAACTCCACGAAGTAGCGGAAGTGCTCCTGGGCCAGCGCCGCGGCGTAGGCCAGCGCGTCCTCGGGCGAAAGGGTGCCGTTGGTCTCGACCGCGAGCGTCAGCCGGTCGTAGTCGGTCCGCTGGCCGACGCGGGTTTCGGCCACGGTGAAGTTGGCGCGGTGCACCGGATTGTAGATGGCATCGATGCGCACGAGGTCGACCGGCAGCGACCGGTCGATCTGGTGCAGCTCGCCCTCGACATACCCGCGGCCCTTGTTGATGTACAGTTCGCCGTTGATTTCCCGGTCGTCCTGCACCGTAAACAGGAGGTGATCGGGGTTGACGATCGTGACCGAGGCATGGGGCTGGATGTCCCGGGCGTAGACCGGGCCGGCGGAGTCGCGCTTGATGCGCAGCACCGCTTCATCGGCGTCTTCGTCCAGCACCAGGGTCAGCGCCTTCAGCCGCTGGATGATCTGGTGCACGTCTTCCAGCACGCCGGGCACCGTCTGGTGCTCGTGCACCACGCCGTCGAGGCGGAAGGCCCAGACCGCGCTGCCCCGCAGGCTCGACAGCAGCAGGCGGCGCAGAGAGTTCCCCAGGGTGTAACCGAAGCCGCGCTCCAGCGGTTGCAGCCGGAACTCGGCAAAGTTGGGGTTGTCGTCCCGCTTGGTCATTTCGACCAGGTGGGGGCGTACCAGTCCTGTCAGGTCAATGCTCATGGTCACTTCGAGTACAGCTCGACGATGAGCTGCTCCTGGGCGTTGATCGGGATGGCCTCGCGGGCGGGCCGTTCGGTATAGCGGCCGCTGGCCTGCTCGGTGTTGACCGAGAGCCAGCCGACGGGCGCCCCGCGGGCGGCCTGCTCCTGCGCGGCCCGGACCAGGGTGAGGTCCCGGCTGCCGGCGGCGACGCGGACTTCTTCGCCCGGCACCACCTGATACGAGGGCACGTCCACCTTGCGGCCGTTCACCTCGACATGGCCGTGGCCGATCAGCTGGCGCGCCGCTTTGCGGCTGGGCGCGAAGCCCATGCGGTAGACGATATTGTCGAGCCGGCTTTCCAGGGCAATCAGCAGGTTGGTGCCCTTCACACCCGGCAGGGTGGTGACGGCCTCGAACAGATTCCGGAACTGCTGCTCCGAGAGCCCGTAGGTGCGCTTGACCTTCTGCTTTTCCCGCAGCTGGCGCGCGTACTCCGAGGCCTTGCGCCCGCGGCCGCTGGACTGCCCATGCTGGCCGGGGGCGTAGCCGCGGCGGTCGACGGCGCACTTCTCGGTGAGGCAGCGGGTGCCCTTGAGGAACAGCTTGGTGCCTTCGCGCCGGCAGAGCCGGCAGCTGGGTCCGATGTAACGCATGGCTCAGACCCTCCGCTTCTTGGGCGGACGGCAGCCGTTGTGCGGAATCGGCGTGACGTCGCGGATGGACAGCACCCGCAGGCCCACCGATGCCAGCGCCTGGATGGCCGACTCGCGCCCGCTGCCGGGGCCCTGCACCCGTACGTGCACCCGGCGCACGCCGAGGTTCATGGCCTCGCGCCCGCAGTTCTCGGCCGCCACCGTGGCGGCGAACGGGGTGGACTTCTTCGACCCCTTGAAGCCCGCCTTGCCGGCGCTGCCCCAGGTGATCGCGTTGCCCCGCAGGTCCGTGATGGTGATCAGCAGGTTGTTGAATGTCGCCGAGATGTGCGCGATCGCTTCCGCCTCGGCGGCCTTCTTGGAGCGCTTGGCGCCCGCCGGTCTGGTAGGTGCAGTCATTACTTCTTCGTCGCCTTCTTCTTGCCCGCGATGGCCCGGCGCGGCCCCTTCTTGGTCCGCGCATTGGTATGAGTCCGCTGCCCGCGCACCGGGAGCCCGCGGCGGTGCCGGATGCCGCGATAGCTGCCGATGTCCATCAGGCGCTTGATATTCATCGCCACTTCGGTGCGCAGCGCGCCTTCGACCTTGAGCGAGCGCTCGATGTACTGGCGCAGCCGCGCCACCTCGGCGTCGCTGAGGTCGCGAACCCGGACGTCCGGGCTCACGCCCGTGTCGGTCAGGATCCGGTTGCTGGTCGGCCGGCCGACCCCGAAAATGTAGGTGAGCGCGATCTCGACCCGCTTTTCCCGCGGGAGATCCACGCCAGCGATGCGTGCCATATCAGCCCTGCCGCTGCTTGTGCTTGGGGTTTCGCTTGCAGATGACGCGCGTGACTCCCGCGCGTTTGATCACCTTGCAGTGCTCGCAGATCGGCTTCACACTTGAACGTACCTTCACTCGACGCTCCAGAACCCAAGGTTAGGGGTTAGCTCCCCAATATAGGCGGGCCCTGAAGGGCATGCAAGGCAACGGGTAAGCCCCATGGCCGGTGGGCTTTCCCCGCCCCGCGGCGGGCTCAATGCTCCCGGCCCGCCACCCGGAGCTCGGTCAGCATCCACCCCTCCCCCTCCCGGGCATAGCTCAGGAACAGCGACTGTTCCTTGATCTCCTGGGTTCCCTTCACCCGGTAGTGGCGCAGCAGCTCCACGAACCCCCGGTCGTCCCCCACCTGGCGGGCATCCTGGATGTCGACCCCCACTTCCTCGGTGTTCTGCACGAAGTCGCGCAGGAGCGCCGCGGCCTGGCGGCGGTCCAGCGTGCCCGAGGGATCGGCCCCGGGGAGCTGGAGCCGGAGTCCCTGACTCCCCTGTACCAGCTGTTCGGGGTCCTGGTGCAGCCAGTGCTGGCGGGCGGCCTCGGCGGCGGGACGCAGCGAGGGGGTCTGGGCGCCGGCCCGCAGCGGCAGGGCCAGGGCAAGGACCAGCCAGGAGAGCCCGGCTCTCATCGCGCGGCCTCCTGGAACTCCTCCAGCGCGGCGGCCGGGTCGGGGGCCCGCAGGATGGGCCGGCCCACGACCAGGTGGGTGGCCCCGGCCCGGACCGCAGGGCCGGGAGGACCGACACGGGCCTGGTCGCCGGCCGCATCCGCAGCGCGGCGGATACCGGGCACAACGATCCACGCCCCGGCGCCCAGGCGCTCGCGAACCGGCGCGACCTCGCCCGGCGAGCAGACCACGCCACGGAGGCCGGCTGCCATGCCCAGGCTCGCCAGGCGGAGGACTTCGCCGGAGATGGTTACCTGCTCCCTGCCCGTGACCCGGGCGTAGGATTTGTCATCGTGAGAGGTCAGCACTGTCACACCGGCCAGGGCCAGATCGGGACCGGCGGCGCGCACCGCGGCCCGGATCATATCTTCGCCGCCTGCAACGTGGAGCGTCGCCAGGGCCACGCCCTGCGCCGCGGCGGCCTCCACAGCGCCCGCCACCGTGTTGGGAATATCGTGCCACTTGAGATCGAGGAACACCTTGAGCCCGCGGCCGGCGAGCCGCCGCAGCAGATCCGGGCCCTCGCGGGTCATGAGGACCGAGCCGACCTTGACCCAGCGGAGCCGGGGAAGCCGGTCCAGCAGCCGCTCGCCCTGCTCCGCGTCGGGAACATCCAGCGCCAGGATGACTTCAGCCACGGCCGGTCTCCAGATCGCGAATGATACGTTCGGGGACGCGGGGATCGGCCATGGCCGCCGTGCCGACAGCGACCAGGGACGCGCCGGCATCGAGGTACTGCCGCGCATCGGCCGCGGTGCGCACGCCGCCCACCCCGATCACCGGCATCCCTCCGGAACGTTCCACGATACGCCGGGTGGCCAGCACCCCGACGGGCAGCAGGGCCGGCCCGCTGATCCCACCCGTGCCGTTGCCCAGCCGGGGCCGGCCGTCGTCGCCCAGCAGGAACCCGGGGAGGGTGTTGACGACCGTCACGCCATCGGCACCCGCGTCCCGGGCCACCAGAGCCATGCCGGCGATATCCGGCAGAACCGGCGACAGCTTGGCGATGAGCGGACGGCGGGTGGCGCGGCGGCATCCGGCTACGATGGCCCGCACCGTGCCCGGCTCGGCCCCGAATTCGATGCCGCCGGCGGAGGTGTTGGGACAGGACAGGTTGAGCTCCAGGGCGGCGATCCCCTCCACGTCCTCGAGGCCGGCCACCACCTCGGCATATTCCTCGACGGTAAAGCCCACCACATTCACCAGGACCCGGGCGCGCCGCAGGTGCCGGGCCAGCCAGGGCAGTTCGTCGCGGCGCACCCGCTCCAGTCCCGGGTTGGCGAGTCCGACGGAGTTCATCATGCCGCCGTGGAATTCGGCCACTCGCGGAGCCGCATTGCCGGCCCGCGGTTCCCGGGAAACCGCCTTGGTGACCAGGCCGCCCAGCCGCTCGAGATCCACGACGCCGGCGAGCTCCCGGCCGAAGCCCGCAGTACCGGAGGCCAGCAGGATGGGATTCTGGAATGTGGTGCCGAAGACGTCGCGGGAAAGCGGGCTCGGCAGCGGCATTACTGGATCGGCCGCCGTCCGCCCGCGCCGGGCGCGTCATCGGCTCGCCGCTGGCCGCGCGAGGGCTGGAACGCGGCCCGGAAGGCCACACCGAAGACCCGCATCGAGTCTTCCAGCGCGGCGAAGCCGGAGGCGGAATCGCCGCGGATGAAGGCGAGATACGGACTGTCGGGATAGTGCTGCTCCAGCACCTGCCCCAGCGAATCGAGCCGGGACGGCTGCAGGGCGCCCAGCGCCAGCAGCGCCTTGGGGGCGAAGGGCGAGAGCGAATCCTCCGCCACCACCTCCTGAAACAGACGGCCGGCGAGCCGCTCGGCGTGGAGACTGTCGCGGACGATCTCGGCCGCGAAGAACAGCTGCAGATCGGGCGGCCCGTGGCCCGCGTGCGAGGAATCCACCGCCGCCACGATCAGTTCCGCATTGCGCAGCAGCGCCCCGGTCTCGAGCGCCTGGGCGCCGCCCAGTTGCACCTGCTGCTGCAGCAGGGTGGTCAGCTGGCGGAGTTCGGCGAGCGAATCCACCAGGCGCAGTTGCACCCGCAGCCGGGCCAGGCCCGCCTCGCGGGCGGCCGGCGTGCCCGCCGCGACCTGGCCGGCGCGCTCAAGCCGCCGGTTAGCGGCCCCGGGATCGGTCTGCGACAGCCGCTCACCGTCCTGGGTCAGCCAGACGGCGAGGCTCTCGGGCGCGACGCCGGGCGCCACCAGCAGGGAATCGAGCATCCCGCCCGCAGCGGCTTCGTCCCACCGGGCGATCAGCGCCAGCACGTCGCCCCAGGGGACGGTGGTGTCCCCCGCCATCCGGAGTGAGTCGGCCAGGGCCCGGGCCGGCCCGATCTGCCCCGACCCCGCCAGGGCAGCCACCAGCTCCGCCCGGGCCGCCGGGTAGCCGCTGCGCGACAGCTCCGTCACCGCCTGACGGTAGTTGCCGCTGAGCCGCAAGGATCGCCCGTGCTGATACAGGGCCTGATTGCGGCGGGCGGTGTCGGGGCTGGCCAGCAGGCGGGCGAAGACCCGGCCGGCGTCGGTGGGCCGATCCAGCTTCTGATAGCAGTCGCCCAGCACCAGGGCGGATTGCTCGATCAGGGTGGAGTCGGGGCTGCGGGCCAGGACGGCTTCGAGATACGGCAGGGCGCTGTTGCAGTCGCCCAGCCGTTCGTAGGCCTTGCCCCGGAGGTACTCGGCATCGTCCACCCAGCTGCTCTGGGGATGCCGGGCGAGCACCGTATCGGTCTTGACGCCGACCTGCCCCCAGAGGCTGGCGGCATCGAACGTCCGACCTTCCCGTTCGGCCTTTTCGGCGTCGTGAGCGAGCCGCCGCGCGTTGTACATCCCGTTGTAGTAAACGCATCCGGCCAGGAGGAACACGGCCGCGATCAGACGGCGGCGCATCAGCGCGAGCCCTCCGCCGGCGCGAGTCCGGCCTTGCGCTCGTATTCCTTGAGGTAATCCACCACGGCGTCCGCGATGGCGGAGGCCAGGGACTGCTGCCCCTTCCTCTCCGACATGATCCTGGCATCCTCACGGTTCGTGCTGTAGCCCATCTCGACCAGCACCGCCGGACGCTGAGCGGTGGTCAGCACGACGAAGCCGGCCTGTTTGACGCCCCGGTCCAGCCCGTTGTGCACATGGTCCATGTGGTTCTGGACCAGCTCCGCCAGGCGGGCCGACTCCCGCAGGTATTCGTTGAGCTGGAGGTCGCGCAGGATAAAATCGAGGCCGCCGAGCCGCGCCTGCGAGGCGGGCGCTTCAAACCGGATGGCGTCGTTTTCCATCCGGGCCACCCGCTGGGCGTCTTCCGTCTTGGCCTCCGCCAGGAAATAGGTCTCAAACCCGCGGACCGCGGTATACCCGCGCCGCCGGGCCAGGGAGTTCACGTGCAGGCTCACGAACAGGTCGCATGATTCCGCGCAGTACCCGCCCCGGTCGTACAGGTCGATCAAGGTGTCGGTGGTGCGGGTCATGACGACCTTGATCCCCCGCTGTTCCAGTTCCCGGCGCAGCGCCAGCCCGACCTGAAGATTGACGTCCTTCTCCCGGATGCCGCGGGGGAAGTACAGCCCGGGGTTTCCGGGATCGACCCCTCCGTGGCCCGGATCCACCGTGACCACGTGCCCCGGCAGCAATCCGTTCGGCAGGCGCTTCGGCCGGGTGCGTGCGGGCCCCAACTCGAGGAATCGGGACGCATCGGCGTCGTAGCGGAATCGTTCGCTGAACAGCCGTGGCAGGAGCTCGGTGACGAACTGGAGCGGGACGAACAGCGTGTCCCGTTCCAGGGACGCCGCGGCCGCCAGCGGCTCCAGGTGCCCCTGATAGAGGACGAGCGGCGCGCCCAGCGGAAAGCGGAATGGCTGGTGGGCGATCGAGAGCGTGGTCCAGCCCGCGCCGGTAGTCAGGGTGGCGTTGAGCGCGCCCGCCAGCGGGAGCGCCGCCAGCACCGGCGCGCCGCTCAGGTCGTAGTGCACGGCCAGGGTGGCCTCGCCCCGCGGGGTGGAAACGGTCAGGGCGCGCGGCGAGGCGGGCACCAGGGCCAGCAGCGCGACCAGGGGAAGCATCATGTGTTCTTCCAGCGCAATGCGCGGGCCATTTCACGATCGGCCATGCGGCGCTTGATGTCTTCCCGCCGGTCGTGCTGCTTCTTGCCGCGGCCCAATGCGAGGGTCACCTTGGCACGGCCCCGGCGGAAATACAGCTCCAGCGGGATCAGCGCGAGCCCCTTCTGCTCGACCGCGCCGATCAGCCGCTCGATTTCCTTCCGGTGCAGCAGCAGCTTGCGGCTGCGCACCGGATCGTGGTTGTAGCGGTTGCCCTGTTCGTACGGGGTGATGTTCATGCCTTCCAGAAAGACTTCGCCCCGGCTGATGCGGCCAAAGGCTTCCTTGATCGATCCCTTGCCGCTGCGCAACGACTTCACCTCCGTGCCGGTCAGCGCAATTCCCGCCTCCCACGTCTCCAGGATGTGGTAGTCATGCGTCGCCCGCGGGTTCCGGGCGATCGAGCGTTTGCCCTCCCCGGGCTCGGGCGGTTTGGCCGACACTGTAACTCGAATGTAGGCTTGGAGTTCGGTGCGGTCAACAGAAGGGACCAGGAAGCAGGAATCAGGAATCAGGGACCAGGGAAGCGGAATCAGGAGGCGGCGGCGAAGGGGTCGCCCGTCTACACGATTGCACACCTGATCCGTGGGCCCTTGTCGGACGCCGCCTGTTTGCCTAGCTTCCGCTCCCCCAAACGCCGAAGTGGTGGAATTGGTAGACGCGCTGCGTTCAGGGCGCAGTGGGCGCAAGCCCGTGGGGGTTCGAATCCCCCCTTCGGCATTCCATCCCGGGCTCCCACCCGGGATTTTTCTTGCCTCTTGCGGACCCGCCGTCGGCCGGTAGGTTCACCCGCAAGTTCCCCCGGCTCAGAATCGCACACCATCGTGGGTCATGCCACGCGCCACAGGAGCGCGCAATGAAACGGATGCTGATAGCGGCAGTGGCTATCGTGATCGCGGCCTGTGGTGGCAACGACACCGGGCCCACGACAGTCGATCTCTCCGGCAGCTGGACCGTCTCGTTCTCCGGCATGGCCATTTCCGGCACGGGCGACTGCGCCATCACCGACATCACGGTCACTATCCAGGAGACGCAGGCCACGCTCAGCGGCACCCACGGCTCCGCCGACGTGACCTGCCCCCTGATTCCTACCTACACCTTCCCCAGCGGCACTCTCACGGGCTCCGCCGGCTCGGCCGGGGGCACGATCTTCCTCGACCAGCAGCCCGACGAAAAGCGGCTGGACGGAACACTCAACGGCAGTACGTTGAGTGGCAATGCCCGGTGGCTGCAGGGTGGCGTGGTCGCAACCGGGATTTTCACCGCAGTCCGGCAGTAGCCTGGCAGGAGAGCGGCAGCAACGCCATTGGGCCGGCGAGTCGCTCACCGGACACGCGTTCGGGAGGCGCCGGCAAGCTCCGGGCTATCAGTAGCGCACCATCGCCGGATCGCGCTGCCGGGCCCAGGCATCGATTCCCCCCGCCAGGCTCCGGGCCGCGAATCCGGCCCCGCGCAGCAGGCTCACCGCCTGCAGCGAACGCACACCGGAATGGCAGTAGGTGATGATCTCGCGGCCGGTCTCCAGTTCGCGCAGGCGGGCGGGAAGCTCGCCCAGCGGGACATGCACGGCGTGCGGCAGCCGGACGAGCTGCCACTCGAACGGTTCCCGCACATCGAGCAGCACCGGGGCGTTTCCCTTGCCGTCCAGCAGGGCAGCCAGCTCATCCACGCTGATCTCCAGGCCCTCCGCCCCTGCCCCGCCCAGTCCGCAGAAGGCCTCGTAGTCGATCAGTTCCCGCTGGGTGGGCGCGGTGCCGCACACCGGGCAATCGGGATCCTTGCGCAGCGCGATTTCCCGGAACTGGAGCGCCAGCGCATCGAACATCAGCAACCGGCCGATCAGCGGCTCGCCAAGATCCAGAATCAGCTTGATGGCTTCCAGGGCCTGAAGACTGCCGATGATGCCCGGCAGCACGCCCAGCACCCCGCCCTCGGCGCAGGAAGGCACCAGTCCCGGGGGGGGCGGCTCCGCGAAGAGACAGCGATAACAGGGGCCGCGCCGCGCGTCGAAGACCGAGACCTGCCCCTCGAAGCGGAAGACGCTGCCGTACACCGTGGGCCGCCCGGCCAGCACGCAGGCGTCATTCACCAGGTAGCGGGTGGGAAAGTTGTCGGAGCCGTCGAGCACCAGGTCGTAGCGGCCCACCACCTCCAGGGCGTTCCCGGAGGTAAGGCGGCCCGGCTCGGGCACTACGGTGACGTTGGGATTGAGGTCGCCCAGCCGGTCGGTGGCGGAGTCCAGCTTGGGGCGCCCCACATCGCCGGTGCCGTGCAGCACCTGCCGCTGGAGGTTGGTGAGGTCTACCTGGTCGAATTCGGCGATACCCAGCGTGCCGACCCCGGCCGCGGCAAGATAGAGCGCCGCGGGCGATCCCAGGCCGCCGGCGCCCACCAACAGGACGCGGGCGGCTTTCAGCCGGCGCTGGCCTTCGAGGCCGACACCGGGAAGCAGGAGGTGCCGCGAATAGCGCAGCAGCTCCGCTGCATCGAGCTCGGGAAGAGACGGGGAGGACACGGAGCCATCAACCGGCTGGACAGCCGGGCGCTGCAATCACTGCTGGGGCGCGATCCCGACCAGTTCCGACACCTGGGCCTCTTCGTGCAGGAGGTCGGCCAGCGTGACGCTGCCGAGGAACTCGTCGACCCGGTGCTGCAGGGCCTGCCAGACCGGGCGGATGCTGCACCCCGATCCGGGATCGCAGCGGGATCCGTCCACGGGATGGGTGGAACAGTTGACCTCGAAGGTCTGGTGCTCGGAGGCGCTCATGATGTCGCGCACCGAGAGCTGGGCCGGGTCGCCGGCAAGGGAGTAACCGCCCCGGGCGCCGCGGACGCTTTCGACCAGCCCGGCGCGGCGGAGCCGCAGCAGGATCTGCTCCACGTAATCGGCCGGGAGTTTTTCCTGCTCGGCGAGCTCACGTGCAGGCATGGGGCCCAGCCCGGCGCCGGCCCGCCGGGCCAGATGGATCGAGATGATCAGGCTGTATTCCGTCCAGGTTGTGACGCGCATACCCCCAATATGGAGCCGGGGACCGCCCGCAGCAAGGAAGGCGGGCTCAGCTCCCGTGGGGGCCGCCGGGCACCCCCAGTTCGGTCATGGCCCGCAGATCCAGTATCCGCTCCAGGTCGTCGCCGCTCAGCACCCCCTTCTTCCGGACCAGCGCCCGGACGGTCAGGCCTTCGGCCACGGCCTCCTTGGCCAGTTTGGCCGCCTCGGCGTAGCCGATCGTGGGCGCGAGGGCGGTCACGATGGCCGGGCTGCGCTCCAGCCAGTAGGCGCACTGCTTCGCATCGGCCGTCAGCCCCTCGATGCACCGCTCGGCGAACACGCGCGAGGCGTTCTCCACGATGCGCATGGCAAAGAGGATGTTGTGGGTGATGACCGGCATCATCACGTTGAGCTCGAGCTGGCCCGCCTCCGCCGCCACCGCCACCGTGAGATCGAGACCCAGGGCCTGGTAGCAGACCTGGTTGACCATCTCGGCAATGGACGGGTTCACCTTGCCGGGCATGATGCTGGAGCCCGGCTGGACCGGCGGCAGGTTGATCTCGGCCAGGCCGGTTCGCGGGCCCGAGGAGAGCAGCCGGATGTCGTTGGCGATCTTGTTGAGATCCAGCACATACGACCGCAGGGCGCCGCTGAAGCTCGCGATATCGCCCATGGACTGCATGAGCTGCACCCGATCCTCCCCTTCCGACAGCTCCAGGCCGGTGATCTGCCGCAGATGCTTCACCATCAGGCCGGGATACGCGGGCTCGGCGTTCAGGCCGGTTCCCACCGCGGTGCCGCCGATATTGAGCGGGCGCAACCACCCGGCGGCCTGCGCCAGCTTGGCGCGGTGTCGTTCCACCGTATGGCCGTAGGCGGTGAACTCCTGCCCCAGGCGAATGGGAGTGGCGTCCTGCAGGTGGGTCCGGCCCGACTTTATGATATCGTCGAGCGCCTTCCCCTGCGCCAGCAGCGCCGTGCCCAGCCGCTCCAGGGCATCCAGGAGGTGCGGCAGCCTTGCCAGGGTGCCGAGCCGCATGGCGGTGGGGATCACGTCATTGGTGCTCTGCGCCATGTTGACGTGATCATTGGGATGGACCGGCTGGTACGCGCCCCGCGCCGAGCCCAGCAGCTCGTTGGCCCGGTTGGCCAGGACTTCGTTCACGTTCATGTTGTGGCTGGTGCCGGCGCCGGCCTGGTAAGGGTCGACCACGAACTGGTCGCGATGCTGCCCCCCCAGCACTTCGTCGGCCGCCTGCACAATGGCATCGGCCAGGCGCGGCTCCAGCCGGCCGGTTTCCTTATGGGTCAGTGCGGCGGCCCGCTTGATCCACACCACCGCATCCACAAAATCCGGCAGCGGGAGCAGGCCGCTGATGGGGAAGTTTTCGCGGGCGCGGAGAGTCTGTATTCCGTACAGCGCCTCGTCGGGGACCTGCTTCTCGCCAAGAGGATCGCGTTCGGTTCGCATATCAGGGACAGGGATCGGGAATCGGGAATCGGGAATCGGGAATCGGGAATCGGGAATCGGGAATCGGACAACGCAGGGAACCTAGAACGAAGCGGGGGAAACGGTAGCGCACGCTTTCTATTCCCTTTTCCCCGCTCCCCATTCCCGCTGTTCAGTCGGGTCGCGTTCTCCGGGGCGCACCACATTCACGCCGCCCGGCCGTCCCAGCAGCCCCCGCAGCGCCGCCCAGCCGTAGATCCGTATCCCGATAATCAGCCCGAGTGCCACGCCGATACCGCTGGTGTAGAGCCGCCAGAGCAGCAGCAGGCGCGCCTGGTCGCCGCCCAGGTCACCGGCGGCGCCGGCCAGAAAGCCGAGATCGACGGCCCCGGCGCCCGAGGGCGTGGGCAGGATGAGCTGGCTGTAGAGCAGCGCGAACGAGCCCACCACGGTGGGGCCGAGCGGCGGGGGATGCGGCAGCGTGAGCGCCAGCACCGGAAGCATGGCGACACGAGCCACCACATTCACCAGGGTGAGCGGCCCGCTGGCGAAGAGGGGCCACTTGGCCATGCGCCGCCAGTGCACCAGGGTGCGACGGAGCGGGCGGCGCAGCTGGTGGGTTGCCGCCGGGGCCCGGCGCCGCACCCAGAACCAGGCCAGCACGGTCAGGACCGCGATGACCAGCATCCAGGGCCCCAGCTCGCGGCCGGCATGCACCAGGTTGGGCTTCACGCTGGCCCACCATTCGGGGGCCCACCCGAGAATCAGCACCGCGGCACTGAGAATGATCACCGGCCAGGCCGCCAGGACTTCATAGCCGATGGCCACGAAGGCGGCCGTGGCGGGAATGCGCGAGCGCAGCATCATCGCCAGCCGGCTGGGCTCCCCCCCGATCCGCAAGGGGGTCAGCCCGCAGGCGGCGTCGCCCACGGCATTAATCGCCAGCGCGTCGAGGAACCGGAGCCGATAGCCCAGTCCGCGCAGAAACCACTGAATCCGCACCGCGCGGGCGGCGAGGTCGGCCGCCACCAGCGCCAGACAGACCAGGTTGGCTTCGGCAAAGGTCACGAGGAGAGGCCGTAATAGATCTGGAACAGCCGGTCGAAGGCGTGGGTCCAGCTGTGTTCCCGCTCCACCCAGGCGCGCACTCCGCCCGGTGCAGCGCCTGCCCCCCGGTCCAACGCGCGGAGCACGGCGGCCGCCGCATCGGCCGGGCTGGCCTGGTAGAGCTCCCCGGCCCCGGCGCGCCGCACCAGTTCGGCGCCGCCGCCGGCGGCAACCGATACCACCGGCACCCCGGACGCCATGGCTTCGAGCACCGACAGGCCGAAGGTCTCGTTGGGCCCGGGGGCAAGGTACAGATCGGCGGCCGCCAGCAGATCGGCGAAGCGCGCGCGATCGCGCTCGTAGGGCAGCCAGCGAATCCGGGCGGCCCCGGCGCGCGCGCGATAGCGTTGCGCCGAGGGCCCGTCGCCCACCAGCACCAGCGTGGCCGGGCTGCGCCGCTCAACCTCTTTCCAGGCTTCCAGCACCAGGCCCAGCCCCTTCTCCCCGGCAATCCGCCCGGCATAGAGCACCAGCGGCCCCGCTCCGAGTCCGAGGCGTTCCCGGACCCGCTCCCGGCATACGCGGCGCCGGGGATGAAAGAGGTCGAGATCCACGCCGAGGGGCACGCGAGCGACATTGTCCACGCCATAGTCGCGCAGTGCGTCGGCCGCAAAGTCGCTGGCGACAAGGACCCGATCATAGAGACGGCTCAACCGGCGGACGTACCGCCGAGTGAGCCAGGCCGGGGCGGGAAAGATTCCCGGCAGATGGCCATGGTAGAACCAGACCCGGGGGATAGCCAGGTCGCGTAACGCGCGGCGGACCACCCAGGGCACGAAGAAGGGGCTGCCCACTTCGACCACGCTGGGATGCTCGTGCCGCGCGATCCGCGCGACCTTGGCGGTCGAGAGTAGAAACCGGTACGGCGGCTGAAAGGGGACCGGCCGTCCCCGCAACCGGTACCAGCGGCTGCCCGGCTCGTCCGCGACGGCGTCCTGCGCGCCGGGGACCACCACCACCTGCCGCAGGCCGGGACGGGCCGCGACATAGCGGCCCTTCTCGCGAAGATAGGTCTTCACCCCGCCGCTGGTGTCGCCGTACGACTTGGTGATGTCCAGAACGGTGAAGCTCGCGCCGGCGGCGGGAGCAGGCGGCAGGGGAGAACGGGAGAGGTGGAGGGGCGCCTCGGCGACGGCGGCGGGCACGAGTGGGTCAGTCGGAGCAGTCGCCCAGGGGGTAGACGGTCCCGCAGTTGGGACAGGGATTCTTGCACCCCCGGGGCTTGCCGCGGACTTCAAACCCGCAGCGGTTGCAGCGCGGCCCCGGATCGCCGGCGACCGGCCGAGGCGCCGAACCCGGCTCAGCCGGCATGGATTGCCCCGGTCAGGAACGGATTGCAGGTTCGCTCGGCTCCAATGGTGGTGGCGGGCCCGTGCCCGCTGTGCACCACGGTGGCGTCGTCCAGCGTGAGGAACTCGCGGTGGATCGACTCGAAGAGCGTGGCGGTATCGCCGCCGGGCAGGTCGGTCCGGCCGATGGACCCGCTGAAGAGCACGTCGCCGCCGAGGATCATGCCGTGGCCGCGGAAGCTGACGCTGCCGGGCGAATGGCCCGGCGTATGGCGCACTTCCCACTGCCAGGGCCCCACCCGGAGGACCTGCCCGTGGCGCAGTTCTTCGTCGGGCGGCGGCGGCGCTTCCAGGCGGAACCCGACCCATTCCCCCTGCTGCGGCAGCGCGTCATAGAGCGGCCGGTCGGCGGGGTGCAGCAGGATGGGCACCTGGTGCGCCGCCCGGATGCGCCCCACGCCCATGATGTGGTCCACATGCGCATGGGTGAGCCAGATGGCCTCGAGCCGCCACCCTCCCTGCGCGAGCTCGGCCTCGAAGCGCGCGGTCTCCTCGCCCGGGTCCACCAGGACCGCCGCCCGGGAATCCGGATCGCCCAGCAGGTAGCAGTTCTCCACCAGCTGGCCGTTCACGATCGGCAGCACGAAAGGCTCAGACACCGACGGCCGCCTCCCGGTCGGGCCGCTTGCGCTGTTCGGCCAGGTATTTTTCCACCGCAATGGCCGCGGTGGTGGCATCCCCGACGGCGGTGGTGATCTGCCGGGTGAGCTGTACCCGGAGGTCGCCGGCGGCGAAGAGGCCGGGAACGGAGGTCATCATGCGCTCGTCGGTGATCAGGTAGCCGGCCGCATCGTGGTTTACGTGCTCCTTCACGATGCCGGTATTGGGGGTGAATCCGATAAAGATGAACACGCCGCCAACCGCCAGCTCCGACACCTCGCCGGTGACCGTGTCCTCCAGCGCCAGCGTGGTTACCCCGGCCGGGCCGCCCTGGATTTCCTTCACCGTGCGGTTCCAGATCACCTCGATGCGCGGGTTTTCGAACAGCCGGTCCTGCAGGATCTTGCTGGCCCGGAAGGCGTCGCGGCGGTGGATGACGTAGACCTTTTCCGCGTAGCGCGTGAGGTACTCCGCCTCTTCCACCGCGGCGTCGCCGCCGCCCACGACCGCGATGGTCTCGCCCTTGAAAAACGCGCCGTCACACACGGCGCAATAGGACACGCCGCGGCCGGCGAATTCCAGCTCCCCCGGCACCCCCAGCTTGTTGGGCGTGCCGCCGGCGGTAAGAATGACCGCGGGCGAGCGATATGCCGCGCCCAGCGAGGTGGTAATCTCGAAACCGCCCTCGGGATGGCGCCGGATGGCATCCACGTTTTCCTGCCGGATATCGGCGCCGAACTTGATGGCGTGCTCCGTCATCCGCTCGGCCAGGTCGCGGCCCAGGATGCTCTCGAAACCGGGATAGTCCTCGATGAGTTCGGTATTGAGCAGCTCGCCGCCCGGCTTGCCCCGCTCCAGCAGCACCGCGCGCAGCATGCCGCGGCCGGCATACATGGCGGCGCAGAGGCCGGCGGGGCCGCCGCCGACGATGACGAGATCATGGAAACTGGGGGCGTTCTGATCGTGGGACATGAAACAGTCGAGAAAGAGAGGGAGATCGGTGGTCGATAGTTGCCAGTTGCCAGTTGCTTCAAATATAGAACCCCTGCCGGTTCCCGGCTTCAGGCCTCGCCCAGGTGCAGCAGGTTGAGTGCACCGTGGCAGGAGGAAACCGTTCCCACCAGCACATCCACGGCCGTCCCCGCCGCTCCCGCTGCCGCGACGGTCCGGTCGCCCTGGCGGACCAGGGCGGCCGGAAAGGTGCCCACGCCGAAGACGGTGTGGCGGCAGTGGAAGAGGACCGGCCCCGCCACGGG
The DNA here is from genome assembly GCA_963779755.1 of uncultured Gemmatimonadales bacterium. GTDB lineage: Bacteria > Gemmatimonadota > Gemmatimonadetes > Gemmatimonadales > GWC2-71-9 > CAVZZO01. The sequence goes on along the minus strand of CAVZZO010000001.1, from coordinate 1,841,165 downwards.
GCCGGTCCGCGCAAGCCGGCGGACCAGGGCGGCTGCGGCTTCGCTCATCTCCCAGGTCCGGGGGCCGCGGATGACGGGACAGCGAGCCGGCTCGATGCAGTGGGTGGGACAGATCCAGTCGGCGAAGGAGACGTAGCGGGTGTGGTCGGGGGCGGCCTGATCGTACGGCGTGCCCGGCCCGGCCGGCACCGGCCGGGTCTCCACTTCCCGGCCGGGCCAGCGTTCCCGGGCGCGTCGCAGCAGCCAGCGGTACATGAGGTGGGGCATGAGCGGCGAGGGAACGATCACGTCCGGGGCACCGGGGGCTTCGCGCGCCGCGTCCGCCAGCCACTCGCCCAGGAACGCATCCCAGTCGCGAATCACCAGACGGCGGCGATCATTCTCCCCCAGCTCACGGCGCATGCGGCACGCCGGATCGCGGTCCACCACCAGCAGGCGCCGGAAGGCCGCGCTCCCCCGCTCGCGGGCGGCCTCGAGCTGGCGGGCATAGAAGGTCCCGTAGCAGCCGCCGCCGATCACCACGACCTCGCCCAACTGGACATACTCCCCGGCGGGGCTCTCCACCGCCGGGGCGTCGGTACCGGAATTCATAGGGGAAAACTAGCGGGGCGAGCGCCCCGGCTCAGAGCGGATGGGCCGTCACCGGCAGCACATGCCCGGTAATGCCGGCCGCGGCGTCGCTGGCCAGAAACAGCACCGCGCGGACGATATCGGCCATCTCGACGTACGCCGCGTTCTCGCCCACCGACGCGATATTCTCGGCGGTCCGCACCATTCCCGGCGCCACCGCGTTGACCCGGACCCGGGGGTGCAACTCGACCGCCAGGCTGCGGGTGAAGCCGGCCACCGCCGCCTTGGCCGCGGTATAAACGGCCAGGTTGGGGTCGGGATGATATACCGCCGCCGAGGCGAAGTTGACCATGGCACCGTGGCGGGCGGTGAGGGCATCGAGCGCGGCGCGGGACATGAGATACGACGTCCGCAGGTTGATGGCCAGTTCGCGCTCGAAGCCGTCGGGCGTGCTCTGGCCCAGGGGCCCGAAGGTGGTCAGGCCGCCGGCCACATTCACCAGCACATCCAGCCCGCCGAAGTGCTTCACCGCCGTCTCGACCGCCAGCGCGGCAATATCGGGCTCGGTCAGGTCGCCGGCGACGGGCCGCACCTCCAGCCCGGCGGCGGCAAACTCGCGCGCCCGCTCGGCCACGGCCACGGCATCCAGGTCGGCCGCCACCAGCCGGGCGCCGCTCTGGCCGAATGCCTGCGCCACGGCGTGTCCGATCTGCCCCCGGCGCGCCACGCCGGTGACCAGCACCGTCTTGCCCGAAAAGTCGAAGGTCGTCGGCATCAGTCCCCGCTTTCCAGCGCCGGCAGGCTCACCTCGGCCCCCGGCGCGCCGCGCTGGGCGAACCGAATGGTTCCGTCCTGCCCGATCAGGTACACCGTCCGGATGACGCCCATGCCCATGGGGCGGGCGGCCTGGTAGGCGGAGGCGATCTTGCGCCCGGGGTCGGACAGCAGGGGGAAATTCAGCTCCAGGTGTTCGGCATAGGAGGCATGCGCGTCCACCGATGCCGGATTGACGCCGAAGGGCTGTACTCCGTGACTGCGGTACTGCTCGATCTCATCGCGCACGGCGGAGAGTTGGCGGTTTCAGCCGGAGGTGTTGTTCATGGGGTAGAACACCAGCAGCACCGGGCCGCGCGCCAGCAGCTTCTTCAGATTGTACCGACGCCCGTCGGACCCTTCGGCGTCGAACGCCGGAGCCGCGGTGCCGGTGGCAAGGGGTGTGCTCATCGTTCCACCGGGTGAGGCCCGGCACGCCGGGCGTCCAGAAGGTCGAGCCAGGCCAGCGGCACCTGCTGCGAGCCCAGCGAGGCATGGCTGGTGGCCGGCGGTGCCGGATCGCCGTGCCAGTCGCTGCCGCCGGTCCGCAGGAGGTCCAGCTCCAGCGCGAGATCGGTGAGACGGGCCCGGGTTTCCGGATCATGACTGGGGTGGCGGGTTTCCACGGCATCCAGCCCCTGTGCCTTGAACCCGGCCAGGCGCTTCCGGGTTCCGCGCTCCTTGAGATGCGCCACCGCGACCAGGCCGCCCACCGCATGCACCAGCCCGGCCACCTCGGCGAACGCCGGCAGCCGCTTGGCCACGAACGCGGGGCGGCCATGCCGCAGAAAGCGCTCGAACGCGGTGTCGATGCCGGCCACTATGCCCCGGCGCACCAGGGCGCGCGCCACGTGCGGCCGTCCGATGGCGCCGCCGGCCGATTCGCGCAGCACGTCGTCCAGGGTGAGGGCCGCGCCGGAGCGCCGCAGCCGGACGACCATCTCTTCGGCTCGCCGGCGGCGGTCGTCACGGCAGCGCTGGAGAAAGGACTCCAGGGAGGGATCACCGGACGGGAGGAAATAGCCCAGCACGTGCATCTCGCCCCAGGAGGCGGCGACCGAGAACTCGCAGCCGGCGATGACGCGCAGGCCGGCGGCGGCGCCGGCCTCCAGCGCGGCAGGGATGCCGGCCAGGGAATCGTGGTCGGTCAGCGCGATCGCGTCGAGCCCGGCCGCGCGGGCCCGGGCCACCACCGCGGCGGGCGCCAGGCTGCCGTCCGAAGCGGTGGAGTGGACGTGGAGGTCGACCGTCCCGCCGCTCAGCGCTGGTATCCCGTCTCCGGCGAAATCCACGCGGGTTCGGAGGTGGTCAGCAGCTGCCCCAGCTCCTGGTCGGTCAGCTCGTCGAGCGAGCCCTCGGGGTCGCGCGCGGCCGGGGGCGAATAGCGGGTGACGCGGCGCTCCCGGTCGGGGCCGTGGCCGCGGGTGAAGAGCAGGCTGAATTCATCGCGGACATACTGGGTGGTCCGGCCCGAGGGCTCGACCGTCCAGGACTCGCCATCGACCACTATGACGCGATTGGGCACGTTCAGTTCTCCGGTGTATTGCTGGCACTGAGCGGCACTTCCTCCCAGAGCGGTTCCTCGTCGCCCTGGTAATCGGCCACCCGGTGCAGCCGCTGCTCCAACCGCAGCTCTTCCTGAGTCCGGGAGGCCAGATGCCGGTGAGACATGGGAGTGGGACTCTCGCTGAACTCCAGGAAGAGCCGGGGATCGGCGGTGCTGCGGAAGACCCAGAGACGCTGGCCCCGGGGGCCGAGGAGCGCGGCCAGGGCCGCCAGCGTGGCCAGATATTCGCCCTCGCGTTCCGGCACGACCCGCACCCGGGAAACGCTCAGCGTGCGGGCCATGTCAGACGCCGTGCTCCGGGAACTCCTGGAGCGTCTTCTTGACGTCGGCCATGAAGCGGTCGGCGTCGGCCCCGTCCACGATACGGTGATCGTAGGACATGGAGATCATGCCGCGCAGGCGCGGCGCCACGGCATCGGTGCCGTCGGGGAGGGTGACCACGGTCGCCCGCTTCTCGATGGTGCCAACTCCCATGATAGCCACCTGCGGCTGGTTGATCATGGGGAAGCCGATCACGCTGCCGAACACCCCGGGGTTGGTAATGGTAAAGGTCCCCCGCTGGACTTCGTCCGGGCTCAGCTTCTTGCTGCGGGCCCGCTCCGCCAGGTCGTTGATGGCGCGCGCCACCCCCATGAGCGACAGCTCGTCGGCCCGTTTGATGACCGGGACGATGAGCCCCCAGTCCAGCGCCACCGCGATGCCGATGTTGATCTCACCGCGGTAGATGGTGGACTCGCCCGAGACGGCGGCGTTGACGACCGGATGTTTGCGCAGGTTGTCGGCCACGGCCTTGGTGATGAACGCCATGTAGGTGAGGTTCACTCCCCGCCCCGCATATTCGGCCTTCTTCGCCGCGCGCAGCCGGGCCACGATGGTAAAGTCCACCTCGAAGTAGCTCGAGACGTGCGCCGACACCCGCTGCGACATGATCATGTGATCCGCGGTGAGCTTGCGGATCTTCGACCAGGGCTCCACCCGGTCGCCCGGCCAGGGCTCCACCACCGGCGCGTGCTCCACCGGAGCGGCAGGGGCAGGGGCCGCGGGCCGGGCCGCCGCCGGGGCGGGTGCCGCCGCGGCGGGCCGGTTGTCGAGGAACTGCAGGAAGTCGTTCCTGGTCACCCGGCCCGCGTGCCCGGTGCCGGGAATCTCGGCGATGTCCAGGTTGTGCTCGGCCGCCATCCGGCGCACCAGGGGGGTGGACCGGCGGCGCAGCCGCTCATCGGCCGTCTCGTTGTCATGGGAACCGGCGGCCGGCGCCGACGCCGGCGCGGGGGCGGGGGCGGAACGCGGGGGCGGCGGCGCAGCGGTCGGCTTCTCCGGCGCGGGCGCGGGAGCCGCAGCCCTGGGTGGGGCGTCGGCCCTGGGCGGCGCGTCCGGTTTGGCGGGCGCGGGGGCCGCCGCGCCCTTGTCGGTGGAGATGCGCCCGACCACGGTCTGGACCGCGACGGTTTCGCCTTCCTGCACCAGGATTTCCGATAACACCCCCGCCCCGGGCGAGGGGATCTCCGCGTCGACCTTGTCGGTCGAGATCTCGAAGATGGGCTCGTCGCGCTTGACCTCGTCGCCCACCTGCTTGAGCCACTTGGACAGAGTCCCCTCGGCGATGGACTCGCCCATCTGGGGCATGATGATGTCGGTTGTTGCCATGCCTGAAGCTCCGCGTCGGTGAGCGGGGAGCGGGGAGCGGGAGACCCGCTTACCGCCGCCTGCTCACGCAGTTCAGTATCTCGCCAGCCATCTCGCCGCCGCGACCAGGTCGTCGGTCTGCGGAAGCACGAAATCTTCCAGGGTCGGCGCGTAGGGCAGCGGCACATCGTGCGCCGCCACGCGCTTGACCGGTGCATCGAGCCATTCGAACGCCTGGTCGTTGATCCGGGCGGTAATCTCGCCCGCCATGCCCCCGGTGCGGGTGTCCTCGTGCGCGATGAGCACCCGGTTGGTCTTGCGCACCGTTGCCATGATGGCGGCGTCGTCCATCGGCATCAGGGTGCGGAGATCCAGCACCTCCACCCGCAGCCCATCTTCCTGTTCCAGCCGCTCGGCCGCTTCCAGCGCCTTCCACACCATGGCCGACCAGGTGATGATCGAGAGGTCGCTCCCCTCGCGCGCGAGGCGCGCCTGGCCCAGCGGTGTCAGGATTTCCTCCCCTTCCGGGAGATCTTCCTTGATCCGCCGGTAGAGGTATTTGTGCTCGAAGTATAGCACCGGATCGTCATCGCGCACCGCGGCCTTGATGAGCCCCTTGGCGTCGCGCGCGGTGGCCGGCGCCACGATCTTGAGCCCCGGGGTATGAAGGAAGGCAGCCTCCGGGTTCTGGCTGTGGAACGGGCCGCCCCGCACGTAGCCGCCCGAAGGCCCCCGGACCACCATGGGGGTCGGCAGCCCGGCACGGTAGCGGGCGGTGGCGACATAGTTGGTGAGCATGTCATAGGCGCAGGAGATGAAGTCGATGAACTGCATCTCCGCCACCGGGCGCATGCCCATGTGCGCCGCCCCCGCCGCCGCCCCGACGATGGCCGCCTCACTGATCGGGGTGTCGATCACCCGCGAGTCGCCGAACTTCTGCAGAAACCCGTCGGTGACCTTGAACGCCCCGCCGTAGGCGCCCACGTCCTCGCCCAGGATGAACACCCGCTCATCCCGCTCCATCTCTTCCCAGAGACCCTGGCGGATGGCTTCGAGATAGGTGATTTCGGGCATGCGAAAGGCGCTCCAGGTTGGGCGGCTCGGGCGGTCAGGCGGTCAGGCGGTCGGACCAGCGGACCGCCCTCCCGCCTCTACCGCCCGGACTGCCTTCGATACCATTCCAGCTCTGCTGACACCGGCTCCGCGTACACCCCTCCCAGCGCCGTCGTCCCCTCCGGCATCGGCTCCTTCTCGCAGGCTTCCACCGCGCGGGTCAGTTCGTCCTCCACCCGCCGGTCCAGCGCCTCCAGCTCGGCGGCGCCGGCCCAGCCGGTGCCGACGAGCCGCGCGATGTAGCGATCGAGCGGATCGTTCTTTTCCCACGCCTCGAGCTCTTCTTTGGGCACATAGGACTGGTTGTCGTGCTCCGCATGCCCCTTGCGCCGGAAGGTGATGAGCTCGATGAAGGAAACGCCCTCGCCGCGCCGGGCGCGATCGACCGCGCCGCGGGTGGTTTCGTAGACCGCCAGCACATCGTTGCCGTCCGCCTGCAGCCCCGGGATACCGTACGCCTCCGCCTTGTCCATGAGGCGGCGGGCGGCGGTCTGTTTCCGCGACGGGGTGGTGTACGCATAGCCGTTGTTCTCGGCGATGATCACCAGCGGCAGCCGCTGCACCGCCGCGAAGTTGATCCCCTCGTGGAACGCGCCGGTACTGAGCGCGCCGTCGCCCACGTACACCAGCCCCACCCGCGGCTGCCGCTTCATCTTGAAATAGAGGGTGACGCCGGCCATGACCGGGACCATGTCGCCCAGGTGGCTGATCTGGCCGATGAAGCCGCGCTCGAGGTCGCCGAAGTGAATGTTGAGCTCGCGCCCGTGCGTGGGGCTGTCGGCCTTGGCCATGTACTGGCGCAGGATCTCGACCGGCGTCGCCCCCTGGACCAGCATGCTGCCCAGGTTGCGAATGAGGGGAGAGAGAAAATCGCCCCGGGAGCGGTCGAGCGCGTACGCGCTGCCCACGCTGTCCGCCTCCTGGCCCAGCGAACGGAACAGGCCGCCGATGACGCGGGTCTGCCGGTAGAGATTCACCAGCCGCTCTTCCAGCGAGCGGGTCAGGCGCATGTAGTAATAGAGCTCGAGGAGCTGGTCCCGCGTGAGGCCCGCCGGAGGAGCCGGAGGCGCAGAAGCGGGCGCGGGCGTGGGCATGTGGTTCCTGGCGGCGTGATCGGGTAACAAAATGGCGGGGAAAGATTTATCGGCTGGAGAGGAGAGTCAAGACGTGAGACGCCAGGGGTGAAACGCGAGGGGTGAGGCATGGCACGCCCGACGCCTCACCCCTGGCGTCGGTTAGCCCCCGATCCGTGCCTGGTAGCCGGCCTGGGCAATGGTCTCCAGCAGCGTTTCCGGGGCCAGCTCCGTTTCCTCGTACTCGATGTCCGCGTAGCCCTGGCCCAGGCAGACCACGGCTGCCTCGACGCCGGACAACCCCAGCACCGCGCGCTCGATCTTCTGCCGGCAGGGGACGCCGGTCATACCGGTGATGGCGAGGCGGAGGTGGGTCATGGTCGTCGCGAGTGGCCGGTCACCAGGTGCTCGAAGGTCAAAGGTCGAAGCTCAAAGGTCGAAGGTCGAATCCGGGCGCTGTCCCCTGCCTCTGGTGCAACCTCCGGAGTCTGACCGTCGACCCTGGACCTTTGACCATCTTCAATACGCCCCCCGCACCGCATGCCCGGGCTCGGCCTTCGCGTGCAGCAGCGTGAGGAATCGCTTGGCCATCTTGTCGGCCTCGCTCTCGCCCACCTGGTCGGTTTCCAGGTTCACCAGGGTATAGTGCCCGCCCTCGGGATGGGCGCTCAGGCTGATGCGCCCGATGGCCCCGCTCCACTGGCGCCGGCGCGGCGATTCCTCGGCGGGGGTCAGCCGGGCGCCGAAGAACTCGACGCCCGCCACCAGGGCCTCGTCGGGGGAGAGATGGGTGCGATGGAAGTATTTCATGTTCCCAAAGATAAGGGATCGGGGACCAGGAATCAGGAATCAGGGCCGCCCGCCACCCCTGATCCCCGGGCTCTGATCCCCGATTCCTGTTATTCGTAGTACTCGATCCCCAGATGCGTGATCTGCTCTTCGCCCAGCAGGTAGCGCAAGGTGTTCTTCAGTTTGGTCTGCTGAATGAACAGATCGTGCTCGGGGTAGAGGCCCTTGGCGAACTGGGGGCTCTTGAAGTAGAACGAGAGCCATTCCTGGATGCCCGAGAGGCCGGCCCGCTGGGCCAGGTCCATGAACAGGGCCAGGTCGAGCACGATCGGCGCGGCGAGGATGGAATCCCGGCAGAGAAAATCCACCTTGATCTGCATGGGATAGCCCAGCCAGCCGAAGATGTCGATGTTGTCCCAGCCTTCCTTGTTGTCGCCCCGGGGCGGATAGTAGTTGATCCGCACCTTGTGATAGAGCTTGCCGTACAGCTCGGGGTAGAGCTTGGGCTGGAGGATGTACTCCAGCACGCCAAGCTTCGACTCTTCTTTCGTCTTGAAGCTCTCCGGGTCGTCCAGCACCTCGCCGTCCCGGTTGCCCAGGATGTTGGTGGAGTACCAGCCCTGGACGCCGAGCATCCGCGCCTTGAACATGGGCGAGAGCACGGTCTTGATCATCGTCTGGCCGGTCTTGAAGTCCTTGCCGCCGATGGGCACACCGCGGTCCCGCGCCAGCTGCTCCAGCGCCGGGGCATCGCAGGTGAGGTTGGGCGCGCCGTTGGCGAAGGGGACGTTTTCCATCAGGGCAGCCCAGGCGTAGAGCATGGACGGCGCGATGGTCGCGTCGTTCGCCTCCATGGCTTTCTCGAAGGCCTCCAGCGTTTCATGCGCCGGCCCCGGCTTGATGAAGATCTCGGTCGAGGCGCACCATACCATGACCAGCCGGTCGCACTTCTGCTCCGTCTTGAAGCGGCGGATGTCCTCGCGCAGCGCCTCGGCCAGCTCGCGCTTGGTCTTGCCCTTTTTCACATTGGTGCCCTGCAGGCGCTTGACGTATTGCTGGTCGAACACCGCCGGCATGGGCCTGATGGACTTGAGGAAGTCGGCGATCGGCTCCACGTGTTCGTGCTTGTCCAGCACGCCGCAGGTCAGGGCCGAGACATAGGCGTCGTCCGGCACCGGATCCCAGGCGGCAAAGACCAGATCCTTGAGGTCCGACAACGGCACGAACTCGCGGATGAGCGGCGTCCGCCCCTCGGTCCGCCGCCCCAGCCGGATGGTGCCCATCTGGGTGAGCGATCCCACCGGCTGGGCCTTGCCCCGGCGGATGTTCTCGACGCCCGCGATAAAGGTGGACGCCACCGCGCCCAGGCCGACGCACATGACGCCGAGTCTGCCCCTGGCCGGCTGAATCGTCCGGGTCTCCGCTTTCGCCACCGTTACGGTCCTTTCACAAGAGAATCCGCCGCGACCCGCTGCGACGGCGGCGCGCCCGCGGGGGCGGCGCCGTTAGTCTGCCGATAGACGTAGTAGAACCGCTGTACCACCGTGATCACCGAGGCGAGCGCCAGGAGGGCCACCAGCCCCTCCAGCACCAACGCGTGCGGCCCTGCGCCCACAATGAGCGAGGGCGCGCCCAGCCCGATGATCCGCTCCGCCCGCTGGGCGATGCCCACCTTGCACTCCAGCCCCAGTCCCTCCGCCCGCGCCCGGGCATAGGACACGAGCAAGGAGGCGAGAATCGCCAGCATGCAGGCGACCACCGCCGGCACCCGCCAGGCCACATCCGGCGTCGTCAGCAGGAAGGTGCCGATGCCGATGAAGGTGGCACCGTCGCCCACGCGGTCGAGTGTGGAATCGTAGAAGGCGCCGAAGCTGGTCACCATCCGGCCGCCCCGCGCCACCTGGCCATCCAGCGTGTCGACGATGCCGCTCAGGAGCAGCAGCAGGCCGCCCCAGCGCACCAGTCCGGCACCGTAGGCGACACTGGAGATCAGCACCAGGGAGGTGCCGAAGGTGGTGATGGCGTTGGGACGCACACCGGACCGCAGGAGCCGGTCCACCAGGGGCTGGACCGCAGCATAGAACCCCCGCTCCACCACGGGAGGCAGCAGCTTCACAAGTGCCGGATCCGGCCGGAGTTCCGCGAGTCAGTGCGCATCCACATCCCTGGTTCGGCGCCGCGAAAGGATAACCGGCAGAACGGGTTAGATCAACACGCCGCAGGAGCATGGTGGCAATCTGACGGCCCTCCGTCCCCCCGCCGTGACCCCGACCGTGGGCAGCAGGGAACAGGGAACCGGGAACCGGGAAAAGGGAAAAGGGGAAGGGAGCCTCTTCCCCCTTCCCGGTTCCCTGTTCCCCTTCCCTATTCCCCATACAGCAGTATTCCCTTCCGCCGTTCCAGGTACCGTGCGCGCTCGTCCTCCCACGGAGCCATGATTTCCCCGGCTTCCTTCCCCGCCATGATCGCCAGCCGCAGCCGGGAGGTCCCGGCCAGCCGGTCGAAGTGGGAAGGAATCCAGCGCAGACTGTCGGGGTAGGCCGCCCGGATAGCCGCCAGCAGCTGGACCGCGGTCCGGGTCGGATCGTAGGCCGCCCGGTCGGTCACGCGCAGCCGGATGCCCCGCACGGCGATGCCGGCATACTTCCCGTCACCGGGATGCCGGGGAGTGAAACGCACCGCCTCGAGGTCTACCCCGGGGTGGGGCTCGCGGTTCAGCCGCTGGAGCACTCGCGCAGGATCCAGCCAGGGGGCGCCGATCTGCTCGAAGGGCGCATCGCTCCCCCGCCCCACCGAGAGATTCGTGCCCTCGAAGAGACACAACCCGGGATAGTGATAGAGGCTCTCCAGGGTGGGCAGATTGGGACTGGGCCGCTCGAAGGGGAGCCCCGCCTCCGCCAGGGTCATGCCGCGCCGCCACCCGTCGGCCGGCACAACGCTCACCCGGCCCGGCAGGTTCAGGTCGCGAATGGCCAGGCGCACCAGTTCGCCCAGGGTGAGGCCGTAGCGCATGGGAACCGCCAGCAGCCCCACTGCGGAGCGATACGCCGTGTCGAGCACGTTCCCCTGCACCACCCCGCCGATGGGATCGGGACGATCGAGCACCACCACGGGCACGCCCGAGCGGGCGGCAGCCCGGATGACATCTACCGCCGTGCTGAGATAGGTGAAGTAGCGGGCGCCGACATCGGGCAGGTCGATCAGGACGATCTCCGCCTGCGGCGGCAGGACCCCCTTCGAATCGGGGCCGTAGAAGCTGTAGATTGGAAGACCCGTGACAGAATCGGTGGTGGTGGCGACCGGCGCGCCCGGCGCCGCCGTTCCGCCGTAGCCGTGTTCAGGCGCCATCAGGGCCACCAGGTTCACGCCCGCCTGCCGCAGCCGGACCGCGTCCGCGACCCCATGGGCATCGACGCTGGCGCGGTTGGCGAGCAGGGCAACCCGGCGTCCTCGTACCAGCCCCAGGCTGTCCGTCAGCAGGACCTCGATCCCCGGCCGGACCGGGACGGGCGCCGGCGCCGGGAACGGCGCCGCGCCGCAGGCGATCCAGCCCGCCATCCCCAGACACGTGAGTAGTCGGTGCATCGCTTTCGCTCTCTTCTTCCCGTGCTGATCGTCGCCCTCGCCGGCTGCGCCTCCATCACCAAGGCGCCGCCGCTCGACCTGACCCCGCCCGCCGGTCCGCTGGTGGGAACGCCCAGCGCGGTGGACCGGCTGCTGGACAGCCTGCCGCTGCGAGACAAGGTCGCCCAGGTGGTGATGCCTTGGGTGGCCGGGAACTACGCGCCCTTCGACGATTCGGCGTTCCAGCGGGTGCAGGGCTGGGTGGACTCGCTCCACGTGGGCGGCATTATCGTGTCCATCGGTTCGCCCCTGGACGTGGCGGCGAAACTGAACCGGCTGCAGCGCCGCTCGACGCTACCGCTGCTGGTGGCCTCCGACCTGGAAGGCGGCACCGCCTTCCGGCTGGTGGGCGGCACCGCCTTCCCCACCAATATGGGTCTGGCCGCGGGCGGAAGTGAACTCGATGCCTACCAGATGGGCCGGGTGACCGCGCTGGAAGGCCGGGCGGTGGGCATCCACATGACCTTCTCGCCGGTGGCGGACGTCAACAGCAATCCGGCCAACCCGATCATCAACACCCGTTCGTTCGGCGAGGACCCGGCCCGGGTGGGGCGGCTGGTCGCGGCCGAGGTGCGGGGCATCCAGCAGCACGGGATGTACGCCGTGGCCAAACACTTTCCCGGACACGGCGACACCGAAACCGATTCTCACCTGGCGCTGCCGGTGCTGACGGCGGACTGGGCCCGGCTGGACACGCTGGAACTGCCGCCCTTCCGGGCCGCGATCCGCGCCGGCGTGACCGGCATCATGTCGGCGCACATCGCGCTCCCCCTGGTGGACCCGGGCTACACCCGGCCGTCCACCATCTCGCCCGTGATTCTCCAGGGCATCCTGCGCGATTCGCTCGGGTTTCACGGCCTGATCGTGACCGACGCCCTCAACATGGGCGCGCTGGTGAACGGCTACGGTGCGGGCGAGGCGGCGGTGCGGGCCTTCGAGGCAGGGGCGGATCTCCTGCTGCAGCCGGCCGATCCTTCGGTGGCTATCGATGCGCTCACTACCGCCGTCGCATCCGGCCGCGTCTCCATGGAGCGGCTGGACCACTCGGTGCGGCGGCTGCTGGAGCTGAAACGGCGGATGGGGCTGTTCCGGCAGCGTACCGTCTCGCTCGACAGCATTCCGGAGGTGGTCGGCTCCGCGCCGTTCCAGGACATCGCGCGCGAGATCACCGCCCGGTCGGTCGTACTGGCGGAGGACCGGGACGGGGTGGTGGACAGCCTGCGCACCGCCCCGCGGGCGGTGACGGTGATCGCCTGGGGCGACGAGGTGGGGGGTTCCCTGACCGCCGAGCTGCGCGACCGGGGCTTCCCGGTGCAGTTCTTCCGGCTCTACCCCCAGAGCGGCCCGGCCAGCTACGACTCGGCCGCGTCCGCAGCGCGCGTCACCCCCTATGCCATCTTCGTCGCCAGCGTGCGCGCGTCCGCCTGGAGCGGGACGATCGCGCTGCCGACCCAGATGGCGGCCTTTGCCGACAGCGTCGCCCGGCAGCACCCGACTCTGCTGGTGTCGCTGGGGTCTCCATACATAATCGGCCAGATGCCGGATATCGGATCCTACGTGCTGGGATGGTCGCCGCGCGCCATGAGCGAGCGTGCAGTCGCTCGAGCGCTGGCGGGCGCCCAACCGATCGAGGGGAAGCTGCCGATCAGCATTCCCCCCCGTTATCCGAGAGGGACGGGCCTGCTCCGGGGCATGCCCCGGCCGTGAAGGTTCCGCAGATTGCACAGATTGCTCGGGTGTATGATCCATGCAATCTGTGGATCAATCTGCGGCTAAGTTCCGGGAACCCCTGCTGACTCGAATCCATCCATGACCCGACCGACTCTCGGCCTTCTCCTCGCCCTGGGCATGACCACGGCCTGCCACCGCGCGCCGGCGTCGTCCGCGCCGGCGCCCGATCAGGTGTGGCGGCCGGTCACCTCCTACCTCGACTCCACCATCGCCGACGGCGCCGCACCCGGCGCCGTGCTGGGGGTGACCTGGCAGGGACACCGGTTCCTCTACGGCACCGGGCACCTGGGCGTGGGCCTTGCCGCCCGGCCCGACAGCAACACGGTGTACGACCTTGCCTCGCTTTCGAAGGTCATCGGGCTCACCTCGATGGTCATGATGGCGGTAGACAGCGGCCTGCTGGATCTGGATGCGCCGGTCGACCGCTACGTCCCGGAGTTCCGGGGGTCCCACAAGCATCTGGTGACCATCCGGCACCTGCTCACCCACTCGAGCGGAATGCCGGCCTGGCGGCCGCTGTACCTGGAGACCGCCACCCGCGAGGAGGCCCTGGCGCTGGTGGATACCACCGCGCTGGACACGCTGCCGGGCGTCCGCACGGTCTACTCGGATCTGGGCGCGATCGTGCTCACCCAGGCGGTCGAGCGGGTTTTCGGCGAGCGGCTGGACTCGCTGGAGGCCGACCGGCTCTTCGGCCCCCTGGGCATGCGGTCCACCCGCTATCTGCCGCCGGCCGGCTGGCTGCCCCGCATCGCCCCCACCGAGAACGACCCCTGGCGGGGCCATATCATCCGGGGCGAGGTGCACGACGAGAATGCCGCCCGGCTGGGCGGCGTTTCGGGCCACGCCGGTCTCTTCAGTACGGCCGCCGATCTGCTCACCTTCGCCCAGTGGATGCTGAGCGCCTGGCAACCCTGCCCCACTCCGCGCTGCGCCCCCGGCGGCGGCGCCGGAGTCCCGCCCTTCGCCATCGAGCCGCCCCGGTCGGTTCGGGCCTTTACCCGCCGGCAGGACCTGGTGCCCGGTTCCAGCCGGGCGCTGGGCTGGGACACACCTTCGGGACTGAGCAGCGGGGGCGACAGCCTGGGAGCGCAGGCCTTCGGGCATACCGGCTTCACCGGAACATCGATCTGGTTCGATCCCGGCCGCGACCTGGCCGTCGTGCTGCTCACCAACCGGGTGAACCCTACCCGGGAGAACCACAAGATCTTCGCCGTCCGCCGCGGCGTGGCTAACCGGGTGGTGGGGGTGGTGGACGGCCTGGAACAGGCCGGGAACCGGAAGGACCCGCCGAAGAATCCGGCGGAAGGCGAGCGGTAAGGCGGGAGTAATTGACCCCCCGGCGTCCTTCACGTAACTTTCACACGTTAGTGCAGGACCCCCATTCAGGTGGCGTCGACGGCGCCTCGACGAAGGAGCTGGAGGATGAGCAATACCGAACAGCAGGTGGGCACCCCCGGGCTGGCCCTTATTCTGACCGACAAGGCAGCGGCCGAGGTGGTCAAGTTCATGCAGTCCGAGCAGTTGCCGGGAGAGTCCGCCGGTCTGCGCGTGAGCGTATTGCCGGGCGGCTGTTCCGGTTTCAAGTACAGCCTCAATATCGAAGAGCGCTCGCTGGAAGATGATCTGGTGCTGGAGAGCGCAGGCATCCGGGTGTTCGTGGACGGCTTCAGCGCGCAGTACCTGAACGGCGTGACCATCGACTACACCTCCTCCATGCAGGGGTCGGGCTTCACGTTCAACAACCCCAACTCGACCGGCGGCTGCGGCTGCGGCAGCAGCTTCACCGCCTGAGGCTTTCGCTCCGCTCGACCAGGGCTCACGGATTCTCCGTGGGCCCTTTTGATATCCCCCAGTCCCTCCGCCGCGAGGAGCCACACTGAGCCCGGTCGATCTCGGCGTCATCCTGGTCTATTTCGTCGCCACCCTGGGCGGCGGGCTCTGGGTCTCCCGCCGGCAGCAGACCGCGGGCGACTATTTCCTGGGGGCCCGCGACCTTCCCGCCTGGGCCATCCTGCTGTCCATCGTGGCCACCGAGACGTCCGCGCTCACGGTCATCTCGGCGCCGGCCCTCGGCGCGCGGGGCGATCTCACCTTCCTGCAGCTGACGCTGGGCTATCTGGTGGGCCGGATCGCGGTGGCCGTATGGCTCCTGCCCGGCTACTTCCACGGCGAGCAGGAGACCGCCTATGCCCGGCTGGAGTCGCGCTTCGGCCCCGGTACCCGGCGACTCACGTCAGTGGTCTTCCTGGTAACGCGCGCGCTGGGCGACGGCGTGCGCGTCTTCGCCAGCGCGATTCCGCTGGCGCTGCTGACCGGCTGGAGCATCCCTGCGGCGATCGTGGCCATGAGCATCGTGACCCTGATCTACACCTGGCACGGCGGGCTCAAGGCGGTGGTATGGATCGACGTGCTGCAGCTGCTGGTGTATCTCGCCGGCGGCGCGGCGGCGCTGGCCATTGCCTGGCACCTGGCCGGCGGCGCCGGGCCGGCGCTGCAGCTCGCGGCCGACGCCCACAAGCTGCGGCTCTTCGACTTCAGCCTCTCGCTGTCGTCCACCTATACCTTCTTCGGGGGCCTGATCGGCGGCGCCATGCTTTCGGCGGCGAGCCACGGAACCGATCACCTGATCGTGCAACGCCTGCTGGCCAGCCGCTCGCTCCGCTCCGCCCGGGTGGCGCTGGTAGGTTCCGGGGTGCTCGTCATCGGGCAGTTCTCGCTCTTTCTGCTGGTCGGCTCCGCCATCTGGGCGGCCGGGCTGGCGCCGGCCGATATGCCGGCCGACCAGATCTTCTCGTCGTTCATCATCAGCCATCTCCCGGCCGGCCTCTCGGGCCTCCTGATCGCGGCGATCCTGGCCGCGGCCATGAGCACGCAGAGCTCGGCCATCAACGCGCTGGCCTCGTCGGTGACGCACGATCTTTATGCCGGCATTACCGGCCGGAAGGACCCGGTGCACCTGCTCCGGGTGGGCCGGTGGTTCAGCGTGCTCTGGGCCGCCGGGATCATGGGAGGCGCGCTGGTATTTCACTACTTTGCGGGCAGAGACACGCCCGTCATCGTCCTGGCGCTGTCCATCGCCTCGGTGACCTACGGGGCCCTGCTCGGCACCTACCTGCTGGCGGGCCGCTGGCCCCGGGCCCAGGGCCGGGATGTGGCGGGAGCGGTGGTGCTCACCGTGGCGGTGATGCTGGTGGTGATTTTCGCCGCCCGGCTGAGCACGGTTGCGGGGCTGGGCTGGCTCGCCCCGGTGGGGCGCCTGGCCTGGCCCTGGTACGTCCCGCTGGGCACGGCGCTGACGCTGCTGTCGGGCGCCGGGCTCAGCCTGCTGCCTCACGCGCAGGAGAACACATGACCGTCATCGTTGTCGGCGTGGATGCCGGGGGAACCCGGACCACGGCCGTGGTGGGCGATGCCCATACCATTCTGAGCCGGGCCGAGGGTGCCGCGGGCGCGGTGCGCCCGGGCCGGGCGCTGGTTGCCGCCAGCGCCATCGGCGATACCGTCCGGCGAGCGCTGGTCCATGCGCGGACCACCGAGGCCGATGTGCTGCTGGTGGGCGCGGCGGGCGCGGGCCGGGAAGACGAGCGGGAAGAGCTGGCGCGGGCGCTGCGCAGCGAGCACATCGCCCGGCGGGTACGCGTCACGACGGATATCGAGATCGCCCTCGCCGCCGCCTTCGGGCGCGAGCCCGGGATCGTGGTCAGCGCGGGTACCGGCAGCATCGCCATCGGGCGCGACCCCGAGGGCACCCTGCACCGCGCCGGCGGGTACGGCTGGCAGATGGGCGACGAGGGCAGCGGCTATGCGATTGGCCGGGCGGCCCTGGGCGCGGTGGGCCGCGCCGCCGACAACCGGGGCCCGGAAACCAGCCTGGTTCAGCGCATCCCGGAGGCCGCACATGTGGACGGCATGCCCGGCCTCATCGCCTGGGCGGCCACCGCCACTCCCGCGGAAGTCGCGGCTCTGGGGCCGGCGGTAGTAGCCGTGGCATCGGAGGGCGACGTCGTCGCTCAGGGCATTCTCGACTATGCCGCCCGCGAACTCTGCCAGCTGGCTCTTATCCTGCTGGAGACATTTCCCGGCGACGGGCCGGTGCCGCTGGCCTTTGCCGGCGGCCTGCTGCGGCCCGGCAGTCTGTTGCGGGACGTCATCACCCAACGGCTGGGCAGCGAACCCCGTCTCCGCCCCCACCCCTCCGAGGTGGAGCCGGCACTGGGGGCGCTGCACCTGGCGGAAGCGATGGCCGGGGAAGCGTGAGCCTCAGTTGTTCCCCTCCCAGCGGCTCCAGAGCGCCTGCACCGGCTGGGACGGTCCCCGGCAGAGAAACACCGCGGCGTGGCGTTCCTCCGGCACCGCCCAGCGCGAGTCGGCGTACCCGGCGATCTCGCAGGAGCGGAAGAGTGGCTCGATGTCCTTCAGGTCTCCACCCAGCTTGAGTACCACATTGCCGGGGCGATCCCCCGGCCCGAAGTACCAGTAGCTGCCCACCGGCGCGATCGCCGGCGGCAGCCCCCAGCGCGGGCCGTAGAAATCCAGAGCGCCCGCCTCGCCGTAATTGCTGGCCGCGATCACCACCTGGGCGCGGTCCGCCGGGGAGAGCGCGGCATATGCCCGGCCCACTGCCGCCGCCTGGCCCTCCCACGGCAGCATGTCGGCATAATCCTGGGGGAGCTCGAGCACTTCGCCCCAATTGGCGCGGGTGCCTTCCGCAACCCCGAGCCCTGCCGCGTAGCGCGCCATCAGGGGCGGCGGCAGGATGGGCAGGCCGAACGGAAGGGTTAAGAGAGCCGGTCCCACCAGCAGAACGACCGCCGCCGAGCGCACGGCTAGCCGGCGGGCGCCGTGCCGGCCGGCACTCCAGGCGGACAGGGCCGCGGCACCGGCTCCGAAGAGGGCGGGATAGATCGGCGCCGCATAATAGGCCTTCCCCCGCAGCACGAGGAGCAGGAGAACGCAGGTGATTGCGGTCCAGGCCACGGCGCGTCCGCCGGCATCGGAGCCGCGCAGCAGCCGAATGACGCCGGCCAGAGCGAGAACTGCGCCCAGGCCGACCATGAGAAGCTGGCCGGCGAGGAAGTCCGCCGGCCCCACCCGTTCCAGCTGTACCGCGCTCAGGTCGCGAATCTGGCCCATGACCGGGAAGTGCAGGCTGATCTGCCCGGCAAGGCTGGGCGCGCCGATCAGAACGACCATCCCGGCCGCGATCCAGGCCCAGGGGGTCGCCAGCCAGCGGCGCAGCGGGGTAAGCAGGATCGCGACCAGGGACGCGGAGCCGAAGATCAGGATGCTGAACTTGGTCAGCAGCCCGAGACCGCACACGGCCCCATACGCTATCCACCCGCGCCGGGCCGCGCCGGCATCGCTGCCCGCCCGGCCGATGTTCAGGAGCAGCAGCAGCCCCAGGGTCCACCAGAGCTGATCAAACACCACCGGCTGGAAGAGGGCGCCGGACCGCAGGAATACGGGAGACAGCGCCACCGCGGCCCCGGCGAGCAGGCGGGCGTACCGGCCGCCACCCAGCAGGGCGGCGAACCGGGCGGCGAGCAGAATGAGCAGACCATGGATCAGGGCGGGAACAATCCGGACGACCACGAGCGAGTCGCCCAGCAGGCGCTCGGCGTTCGCAACCAGCGCGATCATCGGCGGGAAGTCCATGCGGAAGAGCCGGAGATGCCGGCCCATGGCCAGATAGAGCAGTTCGTCCCGATGGGCCCCGTAGGGCGACAGCGCGTTGACCAGCACGTGCACCAGGACCGCGGCCACGGCGAGCGCCGGGACCGCACGGTCGGGCACCGGGGAGCGGGCCCCGTCCCCGGCGGCGGCGCGTCCCGGCCCGCTTCGGCCGCCGTGGGTCATCCCCGCGGCCTCAGCGCCTCACGCCTCCTCTTCCCGCCGGATCCGCAGCCGGCTCTTGCGGTAGCTGTAGCCGAAGTAGATGAGGAGACCCAGCACCAGCCAGATGGCGAACCGGATCCAGGTCACCGTGGGCAGCTGCAG
Organism: uncultured Gemmatimonadales bacterium; assembly: GCA_963779755.1. Classification (GTDB taxonomy): domain Bacteria; phylum Gemmatimonadota; class Gemmatimonadetes; order Gemmatimonadales; family GWC2-71-9; genus CAVZZO01. The sequence goes on along the minus strand of CAVZZO010000001.1, from coordinate 1,822,259 downwards.
CATGAGGTAGAGGCAGGCCACGATCGCCAGCATGGGTGTCCAGGGCATGAAAGGCACCCGGAAGGGACGCTTCCGCTCCGGTTCGCGGTAGCGCAGCACGATGACGCCCAGCGAGACCAGGACGAAGGCGAACAGCGTGCCGATATTGGTGAGGTCCACCACCTCGGCGATGTTGGCGAAGGCGGCGAAGACCGCCACGAAGATGCCGGTGATGATGGTGCCGACATAGGGCGTCTTGAACCGGGGGTGCACCTTGGCGATAAACGGCGGCAGCAGCCCGTCGCGCGCCATGGAGAAGAAGATCCGCGGCTGCCCCATCTGGAACACCAGCAGCACGCTGCCCATGGCGATCACCGCGCCCAGGGCCACGATAAAGCGGGAGAAATTGAGCAGCCCGGGCGAGCCCTGGGCGAAGACCAGCGCGGTGATCATCGGCTCGGCGGTTCCCAGCTTCTGCCAGGGCGCAATCCCCGTCATGATCCCCGCCACCAGGACGTAGAGTATCGTAGTGATGACCAGGCTCATGATGATGCCGAAGGGCATATCCTTCGCCGGGTTCTTGGACTCCTCCGCCGCCGTGGAGACGGCATCGAACCCGATGTAGCTGAAGAATACGATCGCCGCCCCGGCCCCGATGCCCGCAAACCCGTTGGGCGTGAACCCGCCAGTCGCGGGGTTGGTCCAGTTCGAGGGCCGCAGCAGGAAGAAACCCACCGCGATGAAGAAGATGATGATGCCCACCTTGAGCAGCACCATCGCGTTGTTCCAGTTGGCGGACTCGCGGATGCCGATCACCAGGAGCACGGTGATGGCCACCACCACCAGCGCGGCCGGCAGGTTGACGATCACCGGCACGCCGCCGATATGCGGAGCGGAGGACACCGCCGAGGCCAGATACTGGCTGAGCGGATCGGCCGCGCCGCCGGCCACGGCCTTCACCGCCGCGTAGGCCGAGCGATAGTCGGTGGCCAGCCAGGGCGGGAGTGAGACGCCGAAATGAGTGAGCAGCTCGCGGAAATGCCCCGACCACCCGATGGCCACCCCGATGTTGCCCACGGCGTACTCGATGATCAGGTCCCAGCCGATGATCCAGGCGATGAATTCGCCCAGGGAGGCATAGGCATAGGTATAGGCCGATCCGGAGATGGGCACCATGGCCGCGAATTCGGCGTAGCACAGCGCCGCGAATCCGCAGGTGAGCGCGGTGAGCAGGAACGACAGGACGATGGCCGGCCCCGCCCCCGGGCGCAGCGGGTCGCCCACGATGGCGGTGCCGGTGGTGGCGAAGATCCCCGCCCCGATGGTGGCCCCCACTCCCAGGGCGGTGAGGTGCCATTTGTTGAGCGTGCGGCGCAGGCCGCCGTGCTCGGACAGGTCCCGTTCGAAATCGGCAACCGACTTGCGGCCGAACAGTTGGTTCATGCCGCGGACTCCTGGCTCTCGATGCGCATGGCGTAGAAGGAGCGCCAGACGAAGACCACCGATACCGCCAGGAAGGCGACGGCCAGCACATGGCCCAGCGTGCCGCTCCGCCCGGCCGAGAGGCTCACCGCCAGCTCCACGGCCAGGAGGCCGAACAGGGTGGTGAACTTGATGATCGGGTTCATGGCCACCGAGCTGGTATCCTTGAAGGGATCGCCCACGGTATCGCCCACCACGGTCGCGGCGTGCAGCGGCGTGCCCTTCTGCTGCAGCTCCACCTCCACGATCTTCTTGGCGTTATCCCAGGCGCCGCCGGCGTTGGCCATGAACACGGCCTGGTAGAGCCCGAACAGGGCGATGGAAATGAGATACCCCACGAAGAAATACGGTTCCACGAAGGCGAAGCCGAGCGTGGCGAAGAAGACGGTGAGGAAGATGTTGATCATGCCCCGCTGGGCGTAGCGGGTACAGATCTCCACCACCCGCTTGCTGTCCTCCATGCTGGCCCTGGTGACCCCTTCCAGCCTGATGTTGGCCTTGATGAATTCGACCGCGCGGTAGGCGCCCGTCGTCACCGCCTGGCAGGAGGCCCCGGTGAACCAGTAGATGATCGCTCCGCCGCAGATGAGCCCCAGCAGGAAGGGCGGGTGCAGCAGGGAGAGCTTGTCCAGGTTGCTGGTGAGCCCGTCGGTCAGGAGCACGATGATGGCGAAGATCATCGTGGTGGCGCCCACCACGGCGGTGCCGATCAGCACCGGTTTGGCGGTGGCCTTGAAGGTGTTGCCCGCGCCATCGTTCTCCTCCAGGAACCGCTTGGCCGTCTCGAAGTCCGGCGTGAAACCGTAATCCCGCTGCAGCTCCTCCTGGATGCCCGGAATCTGCTCGATCACCGACAGCTCGAAGACCGACTGCGCGTTGTCGGTAACCGGCCCGTAGGAGTCCACCGCGATGGTGACCGGCCCCATGCCCAGGAAGCCGAACGCCACCAGGCCGAACGCGAACACCGCCGGCGCCACCATCAGGGCGCCCAGGCCCAATGTGCTCACGCCGTAGCCGATGGCCATGAGGGCCACGATGGTGAGCCCCAGCCAGTACGCGCTGAAATTCCCGGCGATGAAGCCCGAGAGGATATTAAGCGAGGCCCCGCCCTCCCGGGAGGAGGTGACCACCTCGCGGACGTGCTCCGACTCGGTCGAGGTGAAGATCTTCACCAGCTCGGGGATCACCGCCCCCGCCAGCGTGCCGCAGCTGATCACCGTGGCCAGCTTGAGCCAGATGGTGCCGTCGCCCAGCCCGGACAGCAGCATCCAGCTTGCCAGGTAGGTGAACGCGATGGACACGAACGAGGTGAGCCACACCAGGCCGGTGAGCGGGGACTCGAAGTTGAACTTGGGAGAGGCCCCGAACCGCGCCGTCGCCAGCGCCTCGTTCAGCAGGTAGGACACGCCGCTCGCGATCAGCATGATGACGCGCATCACAAAGATCCACACCAGCAACTGTACCTGGATCGCCGGGTCGTGCACCGCCAGCAGGATGAAGGTGATGAGGGCGACGCCGGTGACGCCGTAGGTCTCGAAGCCGTCGGCGCTGGGGCCGACCGAATCGCCAGCGTTGTCGCCGGTACAGTCGGCGATCACGCCGGGGTTGCGGGCATCGTCTTCCTTGATGTTGAAGACGATTTTCATCAGGTCGGCCCCGATGTCGGCGATCTTGGTGAAGATGCCGCCGGCGATCCGCAGCACCGAGGCGCCCAGCGATTCGCCGATGGCGAAGCCGATGAAACAGGGCCCCGCATAGGAGCCCGGGATGAACAGCAGGATGCAGAGCATGATGAACAGCTCGACGCTGATCAGCAGCATCCCGATGCTCATCCCGGCCCGCAAGGGGATGGAATAGACCGGGAAGGGCCGCCCCCGCAGGCTGGCGAAGGCGGTGCGGGAGTTGGCGAACGTGTTGACCCGGATACCGAACCAGGCAACCCCGTAGCTGCCCAGGATGCCGATGAAGCTGAAGAGCAGGATGATGATCACCCGCCCGGCGTCGAAGTGCAGCAGCGTCCCGAAATAGAGGACGATGACCACCCCGATGAGCAGCTCCAGGATCAGGATGAACTTGCCTTGCGTGATCAGATAGGTCTTGCAGGTCTCGTAGATGAGCTCGGAGATCTCCCGCATGGACTGATGCACCGGGAGACCCCGCAGCTGGCGGTAGATCACCAGCCCGAAGATGAGCCCCAGCACGCAGACCGCGAGCCCGATGAGCAGCAGGGTCCGGCCGTTGATCCCGCCGAACTGCACGCTACCGAGGTCGGGCACCACCAGGCTGGCTTCGCCGCCGGCCTCCTGCTGGACCGCGGCCGCGGCCGCCGGAGCGGCCTGCGCCAACAGCGGCCCGGCGAACAGGCCCGCACCGGCGAGGGCGATGAGCATCACGAGCGCCAGCCGGAGCGCGGCGAAACCGCGCCTCCGGGCCGGCCGCGTCACGCCGGCGGAGGCCGCAGCCTCCGGGGCGAGCGTGCTAGGCACCATAAGGTTCAAACTCCTGGCTCTGGAGAAGACTGAACGACGTGAGGAACAGACTACGGAATGCGGGGCTGGAGCCGCCGCGACAGGACCCGCGCCCCGAAGGGCGCGGAGGGCACTCAGAGCTGGATCCGGTACAGCACCGTACCGGGAATGGCGTCGCCGCTGGGCGAGAGTGCGGGCCAGAACTTGTAGCCCAGCATGGCTTCCTCGAAGCGTCGGGCGTAATCGCCGTCCTCGATCCTCGGCCGGACATCCACGCGCGCCACGTCCCCCTGCGCGGTGATGTGGAAGACCACCTGCACCGTGCTGCCGCGAAGCGACTTGGGGACCTTCTCCATCGGGGGAACGATGAGCTGCTTGCCGCGAGGCGCCGTGGCCCGGCCGGTGCCACCTCCCGTGCCCTCGCCGCTGCCGGGGCCGTTCCCCGGCCCGATACCGCCGCCGGAGCCCCCGCCACTGCCGCCGCCCGTCCCGGAGCCCGTTCCGTTGCCCTGGCCCGAATCGCCGGCCGAGGCCAGCGTGACGGCCTGGGTATCCGCCGTCGCCACGGTGTCGGGCACCGGGGTGGGCGGGGGCGCCGGTTTCACCGGGACCGGCTCGGGCGGCGGAACCACCGGATCCGGCTGGGCCGGCGTCGGCGCCGGGGGGACGTAAGCAGGCAGGGAAATATATGCCACCCGTCGCCCACCGCCACCGCCGCCCGCGCTCCCGCCGGTGCCGAGCAGTCCCGGCGTTCCCGCCGTGGTCTGGAGTTCGGCGCGGATGAAGGGATAGACCAGCAGCCCGATCACCACCACGTGCACAAGCACACTGGCAATGAGCCCCAGCGGGCCGCTCCGACGGCGCGTGAGCTTCAGGCTGAGGGGGACGGGAGGGCGCGTAACGACAACCTCGGGCTGAAAGGAACGTGGCCGGCCACCTGACCGGGGTGACGTGCCGGCGGCGCGCAGCCACACGGAGGCCGGCTCCGGTTAATCTAGCGGCGCAGCGGGGCCGGGTGGGCGAGAGGCGGGAGGCGGCACCACGGCCACCACGCGGATGCCGGCGGCGCGGGCAAGGGCGCGCACGTCCAGCACGTCGCCGTAGCGCCGGTCGGGAGCGATCTGGAGAAAGAGGGGGCGGTCGGGGTGGCTGCGGTAGAGGCGGCCCAGCAGCAGCGGGAGCTGGGCCCGCGGCACGGGCTGGTGGTTGAGGGCATCGCTGCCGTCGGCGCGCAGCTCGAGGGTGAGCTGCAGGTCCGGCGCGGAGGCGCCGGGCGGCCGGGCGGCGGCACCGGGGGCGGACCGGGCGAAAGGCTGAGCCGCCAGAAAGACACAGAGCAGGACCAGCGTCGCGTCGACCATGGGAGCGACGCGAAACGGCGCCCATTGATCGTGCCGAACCGGTCCTGCTCCGAGGCGCACCTTCACCCGGCCCTCCGCCCGCTCACCCCGCCTGGTCGGCTTCCTTGGGCGTGAAGCCGATGACCTGAATTCCCGCCGCCCGGGCCACATCCATGGCGTCGATGACGTCCTGGTAGACCCGGTTCTGCCCCGGCTTGACGAACAGTAGTTTGGCCGGCCGGGGGTCGAAGATCGCGTGGAGCTGCGTCTCCAGCTGGGACTTGGGGACCTGGGTGCCGTTGATGGCGTAGCTCCCGTTGTCCGGCATCTCCAGCACGATCTGGTTGGATTGCGCCGACTTGTTCTGCGTCGGCTGCGGCGGCGGCGGCACCTGCACCGGGATGGTCTGGCGCGAGAGGGGCTGCGTGATCATGAAGATGATCAGCAGCACCAGCAACACGTCGATCATCGGGGTGACGTTGATGTCGTGCTGGGCGCCTTTGGCGCCCTGGGTACTGAATGCCATGCGCTCGATTCCTCCGAAGGATGCGCCCGCCCCGGAGGGCGGGCCCCATCACCGTTACTTCCCGGTCTCCAGCAAGCCGCGTTTGGGCTCCGTCACAGCCGCCAGCACCCGGACGCCGGCGCCGCGGGCCAGCTCCACCGCCTGCTGAATCCGGCCGTACCGCAGCTTGTTGTCGGCCTTGAAGTACAGGACCTTGTCCTTCTCCCGGGTGGCGTAGATCGCCTTGAGCTGGTCGCCCAGGGCCTCGTCGGAGATCGCGTGTCCGTCGAGGAAGTACCGCCCCGACGCGTCGATTCCGAGCACGACCTCGTCCTTCTCCTCCGGATCCTTCTGGAGATGCTCGCCCACCGGCAAGGTCGCCTTGAAGCCGGCGGCGATGAGCGGGGTGACGATCATGAAGATGATCAGGAGCACCAGCATGACGTCGATCATCGGCGTCACGTTGATGTCCGAATTCACCGCTCCGCCGCTACCCGTGGATATTGCCACTGCCGCTCACCGCTTTCTGGGCCTGGAATTCCTTGGTGAAGATCGACCGCCCGAACTCGCTGCCCACGCTCTTGATGAGGTAGTCGATCAGCTCCTTCGAGGTGTAGGTCATCTCGGCCGTGAAGTACTCCAGCTTGGTGGTGAAGTAGTTGTAGGCCCACACCGCCGGAATGGCCACGATCAGGCCGAACGCCGTGGTGATCAGCGCCTCGGCGATACCGGCCGAAATCCCCGCCAGGCCGCCCGACGCGCCCGCCGCGGCCATGCCCGTAAAGGAGTTCACGATGCCCATCGTGGTACCCAGCAGGCCGACAAACGGCGCCGTGGCGCCCACCGTGGCCAGAACCGCCAACTGGCGCCGCAACTCCGAGAGCACGAGCAGCATCTGCCGCTCTACCGCCCGCTCGGCTGAATTGATGTCGGCCGACGTGATGGTCGCCCGGTCCCGCAGCAGCGGCTTCACCTCGGAGAGCGCGTCGCCCAGCACCCGGGCCACGTGGCTCTTCTTGTGGGTCTCGGCCAGCTTGATGGCCTGCTCCAGCTGCTCTTCCTGAATGGCCCGGGAGAACTCGGGCGCAAACTTCCGCGTGGCCGAGGCACTGCGGCCGAACTGCACCAGCTTGGTGAAGACGATGGTCAGCGAGTAGATGGACATGATCCCCAACACGATGATCACGCCCCGCGCGAACCATCCCGTCTGCTGAAACAGCTGCAATAGATCCAGTTGCATGTTGTGAATCTCCTCGAAGTGAACCTGTCTGCTCGGCCTTCCGGATGGCGGCGAACCGCCGTCAGATCTTGAAGCTCACCGCCTGCTGCACCAGCACCCGGACCGGCGTGCCCTTCACCTTGCCGGGACGATAGACACTCTTGAGAATGGCCTCCTTGGCCGGCTCCTCGAACGCCGGGTTGGTGCTGCTCAGCACCTTGAGCGACCCGGTCTCCACCTTGCCGTCCTTGTCTACCACGAACTGCAGCTCCACCCGGCCGGGAATGCCCGCGGCCTTCATGGCCGGTGGGAACCGGGGCTCGGGACCCGAGAGCCGGGTGGGGGGCTCGTCCACCTGCGCCTCCAGGAACGTCTCGCCGGTGATCTCTACCGGCCCGGTGCCGCCGACGATCCCCGCCGCGATGCCGCCCTCCACGCCCTTCCCCGTGAAGTCCTTGGGATCGATGGGCTTCTCGTTCAGGTTGACGGGCGGAATTTCCTTGGGGATCTCCGTCAGGGCCACCACCGTCTGGAACCCTTTGGGTGGCGGATTGGCGCTCACGATCTGATCCGGCGGCGGCTGCTCCGGCGGCGGCGGCGTTTCCTTCGGCGGCTCCAGAAAGACCAGCGTGGTGTCTTCGTTGATCTCCTGCACCCGCTGCGCGGCATTGGCCGTGACCTTCACCAGCCCGAAGATCAGCAGCGCATGAAAGGCCAGTGAGAAGAACGTCTGGCCCAGCGACTTCTGTCGCTTGCGTTTCGATTCGATCAGGGTATCAAACACGGCGCCTCCCAGACGACCGAGTATGGGACTGTAGTTAAGCAGGGCCGGATAATTCCAGGCTGGCCCGAAGATTACAATTCCATGACATTCGCATTAGCGAACGCCGCCCGTTTTCAGCGCCTTTCCTGCCGCTCAAACCGGAAACGCTGCCGAACCACGCTCCTGACCGGCCGGTCACCGCGCAGCGCAGGCCGGAATCTCGCCACCGCCAAGGCGCCCCGGACAGCGGCGGCCAGCGCGGAGTCCGGATTGCCCATTACATGATAAGAGGAAAGGTCGACTCGGCCGGTGGTGGTAATCACGTACTCTACTTCTACCAGCCCGCCGCGCGCCCCCGGCGGAAACGGCAGCTCCAGGCTATCCAGCATCCTCGGCGGCTGCACTTCCTGGTCGGCCAGAACGTGGTCCCAGCGTACCGGTCCGCCCGAGATCCTCCCCGGCAGACCCACCGGGCCTGTCGGGTTCCCGGAACCAACTCCCGGCGGCAGCGGGAGCGGGGAGATGACCGGCCCCGGTCCGGCCAGGGGCGCGGGCGCGGGAAGGAGCGTCTCCAGGGTGGCCGGAGCGCCTGCCGGGGCGCCGGGGCTCCCGGTGTCAAGCTCGGCGGGCCAGAGCGGCAGGGGTATGGCCGGATCCGGCGCGGTCGAAGAGGGCACGGGAGCTGCCGCGCGGCCCAAGAGGGCCGTGATCACTCCGGCATGAACCGCCAGCGCCAGCGCGGCGGCGAACGGCTGCCGCCTTGGAGGAGAAGAAGAAAGAACCAGGCGCATTCGGAGCCTCCCGGGACTGGGGTCACTCCAGAGATACGCCCGCCACCTGACCACCGCATTGGAGCCGGATGACAATTCGATTGCAGGCGGGTTGGGTTTGTCCCGCCTCGACCCCTCAAGGAAAGCGAGGGGTCGAGGAGACCTAGGACGTCGGGGGTTGCTTCGGCAGCAGCACGGTAAAGATCGTGCCCCGCCCCGGCCGGCTCTGCACGTTGATGCTGCCGCCGTGCGCCTCCGCGATCCATTTGCAGATGGCGAGCCCCAGGCCCCAGCCGCCGTGTTCCGCGCCGCGGGTCCGCGCCACGTCCGCTCGCCAGAAGCGGGAAAAGATCTGGGGCAGGTCGCCGGCCGCGATGCCGATGCCGGTATCCTGGACCCAGAGGGCGACCTGGTCGCCGCGGTCTGCCAGGCCCACCGTGACGGTGCCGCCGGCGGGCGTGTACTTCACGGCATTGGTAATCAGGTTGAGCAGGAGCTGCTGGATGCGGCCCCGGTCTACCGGCAGCAGCAGCGGCCCTTCCGGCAGTTCCGCCGAGGCGGTAACACCCGCGGCCTCGCCCAGCATGCCGGCGGTCTCCACCGCATCGGCGGCCAGCGCATGCAGATCGGTCTCCTTCAGGGCGAGGCTGGCGCGTCCTTCATCCGCCCGGGCCAGCATGAGCAGCGTGTCGACCAGCTCGCTCATGCGATTGACCTGATTCAGCGTCTCATCCAGAGTGGAGAGGATCTCGGGCGGGGTCTGGGAGGCGGTGAGCGCGCGCTCCACGCCGGCACGGACCACCATGAGGGGCGTGCGCAGCTCGTGGCTGGCGTCGGCAGTGAAGCGGCGCAGGCTGGCGAAGCTCTGTTCCAGGCGCGCCAGCATGCCGTTCAGGGTCACGGCGAGCCCGGCCAGCTCTTCGGCGCCGACCGGCACCATGACGCGCCGGTGCAGGCTGCGGCCGTCGGTAATGGCGCCGACCTCGTCCATGATCTCCCGCAGCGGCTGGAGCGCGGTGCCGGCCAGCCAGTAGCCGATACCCACCGTGAAGAGCAGCACCACCGGCGCGACGGCCAGCATGGAGCGGATCAGGTGTTCCGGCTCCAGGGTGGGTGTGTCGGTCGGGGTCGCCACCAGCATGGCGGCGACCTCGAGGCCGGCGGTGCTGTCGCGCGCCGCCAGATAGCGGAGCCGGCCGGCCGGGGGCGGCAGCGCCACGTAGCCGTTGCGCACCGGCTCCGGAATGGGCGTGATGAGGTCGAGGAGCCGGATCAGCGCGTCGTATTGCAGCTGGCGGGCGCTGGCGTTGGCGAAGAGCAGGCGGCCGGTGCTGTCGGCGATCAGGATCAGATCGCGGGTGGATTCGAACGGGGAGGTGACGCTGCCGGCCAGCATCCGGGTGCTGTCCTGGACGGTCGTCAGCTGCCCCAGCACCCGGTGCGACTCGGTGAGCGATTCTTCGGCGTACTGCAGCTCGCTGGCCAGGCGCTGGTCCAGCTCCTGTTCGCTGGGCCGCCGCCGTTCGTACACCAGGGCGGACCCGAAGGCAAGGAGCACCACCGCCATCGCGCCGGTGAACCACACCGTCAGGCGGCCGCGAATGGTATTCACGGCGTGCGCCCCGGCCTCACCGCTCGCGCTCGCCGGCCTTGAGCACGTAGCCCACGCCGCGCACCGTGTGAATCAGCTTCACCGGGAAGCCCGAGTCGATCTTCTTGCGCAACCGGTTGATCACCACGTCCACGATGTTGGTGCCGGGATCGAAGTGGTAGTCCCAGGCATACTCGGTAATCAGGGTGCGGGACATGACGCGGCCGGGGTGGCGAATCAGGTACTCCAGCACCGCGTATTCCTTGGGCGTGAGATCGAGCCGCCGCCCGGCGCGGCGCACCTCCCGGGTACCGGTATCCAGCTCCAGATCGGCCACGCGGTGGACCGGGGGCGCCATCTGTGCGGGGCGGCGGCTCACCGCCTCCACCCGCGCCAGCAGTTCCTCGAAGGCGAACGGCTTGGTCACGTAATCGTCCGCCCCGGCCCGCAGGGCCTGGACCTTGAAATCCACCGAGTCCTGCGCGGTGAGCACCAGGATCGGGGTGGTCTTGCCCCGATCGCGCAGGGTGCGCACCAGTTCCAGGCCGTTCATGCCCGGCAGACGCAGGTCGAGCACCAGCAGATCATAGACGCCGCTGGAGGCCATGCGCAGGCCCTCCAGCCCGTCAGCGACCAGATCGGCGTGGTACCGCTGCTCTTCCAGGCCGCGCTTGACGTATTCGCCAACCGTGTGGTCGTCTTCGATGACGAGGATCTTCACGGAGCTGCTCGCACGCTGAATCTCATGCTCGACTCCCCTCGGCCCTCACTGGCCCCTTACGCCTCACCTCTCACGGCTTCACCTTCCACCGGCAGCCAGACCGTAAACACGCTCCCCCGTCCGGGGGTGCTCTCGACCGTAATTCGCCCCCCGTGCTCGGCAACAATGCCGTAGCAGATGGACAAGCCGAGCCCGGTGCCGCGGCCCTGCGGTTTGGTGGTGTAGAACGGCTCGAAGATCCGGGTGAGATCTTCGGGCGGAATGCCCACGCCCGAGTCCTCGATAGCCACCCGGACGAACGGCCCCTCGGCGTCGGCCCGGGAGGTGCGCAGCCCCAGGCGGCCGCCCCGCTCCATGGCGTCCACCGCGTTCAGCGCCAGGGCGATGAACACCTGGGTGAGCTGGTCGCCGTTGCCTAACACCGGGGGCAACCCGGGATCGAAGCTGCGGTCCACCTGCAGCTTGCGGAATCCCTTGTGGTGCTTGAGGAGAAACAGCGTCTCCTCCAGCAGGACGTGGAGATCGAGCCGCCGCTTCCTCGCCGCCTTGGGCCGGCTGAAGTCCAGCAACCCGTCGACGATGCGGGTGCAGCGCTCCACCTCCTTCTCGATGACCTGCAGGTATTCCCGGAAATCGCCCTGCGCGTTCCGGGCCAGCGCCTCGAGCCTGGCCTCGAGTGCGCTGACGCAGACGCTGATGGTGGCCAGCGGGTTGTTGATCTCGTGCATGACGCCCGCGGCCAACTGGCCGATGGCGGCGAGCTTCTCGCTCTGCATCACCTGCTGCTGCGCCTGGCGCCACCGGGTCACGTCTTCGCCCAGGGTGAGCACGTGGGTGACGTCGTCTCCCTCCAGGCGCATGGGAATCTTGCTGATCCGGAAGGTGCGACGCCCGGCGCCGCTGCCGACATCCAGCTCCAGCTGGCGGATTTCGCCGGTACGGAAGACCTCGTCGAACTCGGCCTTCAGCTCCCCCGCGGGCTGGCGGGTAAGAACATCAAACACCGAGCGCCCCATGACATCTTCCCGGGGCAGCCCCTGGGTCCCCGCCTCGCGCTTGCGGTTCCAGAGGTGAATCCGGTAGTCGCGGTCCACAACGTAGAGGCCCACCGGCAGGGTGTCGATCACCAGACTGATGAACCGCCGTTGCGATTCGATCTCCCGCGCCCGCAGCGCCACCTCATGGGCCAGGTCCTCGGAGAGCTCGATCGACGCCAGATAGGGCGCCAGTACGTCACCCATCACCTGGAGGAGGCCGGCCGCACGCTCCCGCCGCTCCGGCGCCACCGACGCGTCCAGCACGCCGAGCCACTCGCCTTCATGCACCAGGTGGACTCGCTCCGCCTCCGGCGGCCGCTCGGGCACCGCGCGCCGGCCGCGCCAGGGCCCGGGCCCGGCGCTGCCGGCCTCCTCTGCCGGGGCCACCAGCCCCCGGAAGGTGCTGGCATTCGGCTCCCGCATCCAGATGCCCACCCGTTCGGCCGGCAGGCCGGCACGCAGGAGCTCGGCCGCCTGAGCCAACGCATCTTCCGCCGCCTGGCCCGAGTTGAGCAGGCGGGCCACGGCGCCCAGGAGGGCGAGGCCGGTAGGAGGAACGGATGGAATGGTCATGGGGCAGCCGGGCTGAATCTAATGGTCCTCGACCCTCTCGACCCTCTTTGACTTTCTCGATCGCATCGACGTCATCGACCTCTCGGGCAGGTCGAGGGGGGTCGAGGGGGTCGAGACTACTTGAACCCCGACAACTGTATCCCACGGATGAAATAGCGCTGGGCCAGGAGGAAGACGATCAGCAGCGGGACCACCGCGGTGACCGCCGCCGCCATCTGGAGCGGCCAGTTGGAGTAATAGAATCCGTGGAACGAGGCCACTCCGACCTCCACGGTGCGCCGGTCCAGCGAACGGGTGGCGATGAGGGGCCAGAGATAGTTCTTCCAGGCGTCCACGAAGGCGAAGAGCGCCAGCGTGGCGAGCGCCGGCCGGACAGTGGGCAAGGCGATATACCAGAAGATGGACCATTCTCCCGCCCCGTCCAGCCGGGCGGCGTCTTCCAGGTCGCGCGGCAGGGACAGGAACGACTGCCGCAGCAGGAAGATCCCCCAGACCGACACCAGCTCGGTGACGATCATACCGTGCAGGGTATCCACCCACCCCAGCGCGTTGATCAGGAGGAACCGGGGGATGAGCAGCACCACCACCGGGACCATGAGCAGCGACAGCGTAAGCTGAAACAGCCGGTCGCGGCCCGGGAAGCGGAGCCGGGCAAAGGCGTAGCCGGCCAGGGCGGCGGTGCTCACCTGCCCTGCCACCACGGCCACCGCGAAGATCAGCGAGTTGAGAAAGAACCGGCCGAAGGGGAAGGCCGTGAGGGCCCGCGGGTAGTTGCTCCACTGGGGCGAGCCCGGCAGCAACGGCGGCGGCTGGCGGAAGACCTCGAACTCCTGCATCAGGCTGGTGGCCACCATCACGAAGAATGGCGCCAGCGCCGAGAGCACCAGCAGCAGGACCAGCCCGCGGCTGCCGGCGCGCCTAGGCCAGCTCGACATGCTTCCCCAACCAGCGGAACTGAAGCCAGGTGACCACCAGCAGCAGGGCGAGCAGCACCAGGCTCATGGCGCTGGCGGTGCCGAAGCGGAGAAACTCCCAGGCCTCCCGGTAGATCCGGTACACCACCACGTCGGTGGCGTAGAGCGGGCCGCCCTCGGTCATCACCGCGATATAGGTAAACACCTGGAAGGACACGATGATGCCGGTGACCAGCACGAACAGAATGGTCGGCCGGAGCAGCGGCAGGGTGATATAGCGGAAGCGCTGCCAGGGGCGGGCGCCGTCCACCCGCGCCGCGTCGTGGTACTCCCGCGGAATCGCGTGGAGGCCCGCCAGGAAAATCACCATCTGATAGCCCAGATGCACCCAGACCGACATTGCCATGACGGCGAGCAGCGCGGTCCGGGGATCGCCCAGCCAGTCCGGCCCCCGCCAGCCCAGGAGGCGCAGCCCCGCGTTGATCAGCCCGAAGTCCGGCTGGTACATCCACTGCCACACCAGCGCCACCGCCACGACGGACGAGATGAACGGCAGGAAGAGTATGGTGCGCACCAGCCGCACCCGGACACCGCCCCGCTCCAGGGCCAGCGCCGCCGCCAGCGCCAGTGCCATGGTGACCGGCACGTACAGCGCGTACACCCCGGTGACCCGCAGCGAGTGCCAGAACTGCGGGTCGGCCAGGATCGTCCGGTAATTGGCCAGGCCCACCCAGGGCCGCACCGGCTCGACCAGTCCCCAGCGATGCAGTGAGAGGTACACCGCAAACGCGACCGGCCCGAAGGCAAAGACCGCGAGATGCGCCAGGCCGGGCGCCAGGAAGCCCCAGGCGGCGGCGGTCTGCCGGAATGCCAGCCGGTCGGCGCGGGCGCGGGCGACCGCCGGGACCAGAAACAGGATCGCCGCCAGCAACACCAGCCAGCCGGCCAGGGCGGCACGAAAGCCATCGCGCCGGTCTTCCAGCGGCACCGTGCCGATCTCCACCGCCCCACCGTTGGGGAGCGGCACCTGAATCGTTGCGACTGGCTGGCCATCCCGGACGCCGCGCCGCACCGATTCCGCGGGCGCCGCCGCCGAGTCGACCAGCCGCCACCGGAGCCCGGGGGCGAGCCGGCTCAGGCGGGACGCCGGCATTGACCGGTCCCGCGCCGCCAGCACCGTGAGGTGCCGCAGGCGCTGGAGTGAGAGATCGGTCGCCCGGGCAGCCAGGCGCGCGCCCGCCGTGTCCGCCTGGAGCGCCAGGCTCAGCGCAGCTCCCAGGGCCAGGGTGGCGGCGCCGCTCCGGAGGAGCCGCGAGGCCTCCGGCCGCGCCAGCGCCACCACGCCGAGGCCGCCCAGCGCGGCGAGGAAGAGCAGCCAGGGAAAGACGTCCGCCGCCGGTGCCGGCGGCAGCGCGCCCCAGACCGCCACCCAGCCCACGGCATCCCACAGGTCGCGGTCGAGCAGCGGCGCCACGGCAACCTGCCCGGCCGCGGGCCGGGACAGGTGCACCAGGCGATACCCCTGCGCCAGGAGCCGTTCATGCTGCCGGCTCAGCGGCAGCAACCCGGCGCGGTCGGGCAGCAGGGCGGCGCCGCGCCAGGACACCTGGAGCCCGGCGCGCCAGGCGGGGTCGGCCGCCAGCGCGTGCGACAGCGCCAGGAGGGCGCGCGGCTCGTACCGTCGCGCCGAATCGACCGGCGCCGTGAGCGACAGGAAGCCGGCCGCACCCTGCGCCGCCTGGCCTGCGGCCTCCCGCTGCACCGACCGGCGGTAGCGCGCGCCGCTCCAGGCCATGCCGGTGAGCGAGCCGCCCACGCCAAGCGCTCCCAGGAGCAGCAGCCACCAGACCGGGCGCGAGCGGCTCACGGTTCTGTCCGCCGCAGGATGGCGTCGATGTCCGTCGCCGCGTCATGCAGCGCGTCGTCCAGGGGCCGGTGCTCCAGCAGCACCTGGTCGATCACATCGGGCAGCCGGTTCTCGATTTCCCGCCAGCCGCGTACCCGCGATCCCCAGGGAGCCCGCGCCCCCCGGAGCGCGTACTGAAACACCTGCTCCCAGCCGGTGGTGTCCTGCGCCACCAGGGCATCGGCCGCCGCGGTCAGGCCCGGGATTTCCAGCCCCAGCTCGGCGCGGGTGCGCTGGGCCAGCGTATCGGCCATGAAGGCGGCGAGCTCGACCGCCAGGCGGCGGCGCGGCACGTTCCTCGGCACGGCCCAGCCGCTGGCATAGATGACGGTCGTTGGGGAGATGCCCGCGCGGTGGGGCAGCGGCGCGAAGCCGATGTCGAGCTTTCCCTGCTCGACGTAGGGCTTGAAATTCGGGATCCAGAAGTGACCGGTGGTGAGCATGCCGATCCGCCCGCTGTTGAAGAGGCGGAACTGGTCGCCCAGCGACTGCCGCAGGGTGAACACCCGGGGCACGATGCTGTCGCGTTCCACCCAGTCGAGATACCAGCGCAGCGCAGCGCGCGTGGCCGGGCTGTCCAGGCAACCGCTGGCGCGCCGGCCTCCGGGGCACAGCACGTCGCCGCCGCCGGACCAGATCCAGGGCAGCCAGAGAAAGTCTCGCCGGTCGAAGAAGGCCCCCCACTGGTCCGGTTCGCCGTCGCCGTCGGTGTCGCGGGTGAGCGCGCGGGCATCCCGCAGGAAGGTGTTCCAGGTCCAGTCCAGCCCCGGCTCGGGAATGCCGGCCTCCCGGAACAGCCGCCGGTTGTAGACCAGCACCATCGGCGTATAGCCCTTGGGAAACGCCACCAGCTCGCCGTTGACGGTGAAGATGTCGCGCACGCGTTCGTCGAAGTCTGCCGTGTCCAGCCCGACCCGCCGGGTATAGGGGCCGAGATCGAGCAGCACGTGGCGCCCGGCGAATGCCGGCACATCGATATTGTCCAGCAGGAAGACGTCGGGGGGAGAGCCGGCGGCGATAGAGGTGAGAATCCGCTCCCGGTATTCGGCCTGGTTGGTAACCGATTCGAGCGACACGGCGACGCCGGGGTGGCGGCGGGTGAACTCGCCGATATAGCTCTGTTCGATCCGCTGCTCGACCGGATCGGCCCAGGAGGCCACCCGCAGGACCACCTCACCGCTGTCCGGGTGGCAGCCGCCCAGCAGCAGCAGGACGGCCAGTGCCGCTCCCCGGCTCCACTCAGAGACGGGCGCCATCCGGCCCGAACCAGTACAGCCCCGACGGATCGGCCGTCACCGACACGGCATCGCCGGGATCGAGCGCTGCCAGCCCGGGCAGGCGCGCAACCAGCGGACCGCCGTCCATGTCCAGGTGGACCAGGGTTTCCGAGCCGAGCCGCTCCACGGTGCGTACCCGCGCCGGGGCGCCGCCGGCCTCCGGCGGCTCCACCCGGACCCGCTCCGGCCGCACGCCGGCATATCCCGGCACCCCCGCCGTCGGGGCGAGCGGCAGCCGGAGTGCGCCGGCCTGAAACCAGGAGCCCTCTCCGGCGGCGATCGCGCCGGCCAGCACGTTCATACCGGGGGAGCCCACGAACCGGGCCACGAAGATATTGGCGGGCCGGTCGAAGACCTCTCTCGGCGTGCCGATCTGCTGCACCCGCCCCTGATCCAGCACCGCGAGACGCTGGCCCATGGTGAGGGCTTCGACCTGGTCGTGGGTCACGTAGAGCATGGTGGCACCGAGCTGGGCATGGAGGCCCATCAGCTCGGTGCGCAGCTGCACCCGGAGCGCGGCATCGAGATTGGAGAGCGGCTCGTCGAAGAGAAAGGCCGCCGGCTGGCGTACCAGCGCGCGGCCCAGCGCCACCCGCTGGCGCTGGCCGCCCGAGAGCTGGCCCGGCATCCGCTCCAGCAGCGGACCGAGCTCCAGCCGGGCGGCCGCCTCGCGCACCAGCTGCTCCCGGCGCTCGCGGCCCACCCCGCGCATGCGGAGCGGAAACTCCAGGTTCTGCCGCACGGTGAGGTGGGGATAGAGCGCGTAGTTCTGGAATACCATGGCGACGTCCCGCTCGGCCGGAGGCACGTCGTTGACCCGGCGCTCGCCGATGAACAGGTCGCCCGTGGTGGGGGGCTCGAGACCGGCCAGGCAGCGCAGGATGGTGCTCTTGCCGCAGCCCGACGGGCCCAGGATAGCGAGGAATTCGCCATCCCGCACTTCCAGCGTCACATTATCCAGCACCCGCGCCGGCGGATGAAATACCTTGCTGACCTGCCGCAGCGCGAGCGAGGCCATTCAGGGAGCGGGCGCGGTCGGCCGCCAGAGGAGCACCCGCCAGTCGGGCGGCGTGCCCGGCTCGCGCGCCAGCGCCATCAGGTGAATCTCGTCGCGGTCGCCCGCCGGGCTCGACACCCTGGCGGCAACCCAGACATCGGCCAGATTCCCTGCCTGGTGCACATCCGTCCGCAGCACGCGGACCGCCAGTCCGGCCTGCCGCCGCCAGGGCCCCGCCGCGGTGCTGTCGGCCGGCGGACGCTCATAGAGGCGGCTCAGCGCGCCCCAGTGCCCCTGCTCCCAGTCGGCATATGCCTGGCGCACCACCTGGCGAATCTCGGCCTCATCGTTCCGACTGCCGGCCGGCGTCCGGTCTTCCAGATGACAGGCGCACAACAGAACCGCGCTCAGGATCAGCAGCCGCAGGGGACGCATGTGGGATGGGGTAAGGGTGGGACGACGACGAAAGGTACCGCACAGCGGGAACGGGGAAAAGGGAAAAGGCGGCGGGAACGGGCTCGGCGCCCTTTTCCTTATTAGCGTTTCCCGCTGCCCGCTCCTCTGGCCGCGTCCAGCACCTCGCGCACAGTCTGCAGCATCTCGTTGGGAGTATAGGGCTTGCTGACGAATGCGCTGAAGAGCTCGACCTGGCCCGGCCCCAGGCGGCCGTCATCGTAACCGGTCGAGAGAACGACCGGCAGGCCGGGCCATTCGCGGCGGATTACTTCCACCAGCCCCAGCGCATCCATGCGCGGCATGACCAGGTCCGTCAGCACCAGATCTACCGCCCCGTTGGCACCGTGCAGCTCCCGGAGCGCCGCCTCGCCGTCCTCCGCCAGCAGCACGCGATAGCCGTAGCGCTCCAGCATGCGACGCCCGGCCCGGCGAATCGCGGTCTCGTCATCCACCAGCAGTACGGTGCCGCGGCCGTGCAGCGTCGCCTGCGGGGCGCTGGCTTCGGGATCGGCATCCGCGGCTTCCAGCTCCGGAAAGTACAGCAGCACCCGGGTGCCCTCCCCCGGGCGCGATTCCATTTCCACCGCGCCGCCGTGCGCGCGCACTACGCCATGCACGATCGACAGGCCGAGGCCCGTGCCGCGCTCGGCCTTCTTGGTGGTGAAGAACGGTTCCAGCGCCCGCTCCAGCACCTCGGGCGACATTCCGATACCGGTATCCACCACCGTGAGGAGCGCGGCGCGGCCCGGGCTCATGCCCAGCCGCGCGCTCATCTCGTCATCCACCCGGACCTGGCTGGTAGTCACGCGCAGGACCCCGCCATGGGGCATCGCGTCGCGCCCGTTGAGGCAGAGATTCACCAGCGCCAGCTGGAGCTGTGAGACGTCGGCCGAAATCCGCGGATCTTCCGGCGCCAGCTGCACCACCAGCTCGGCCGTCTCGCCCAGCGAGCGCATGAGCAGACGTTCGATGGCGCGGACCGCCTCGTTGACCCGCACCGGCCGCCGCTTGGGCTCCTCGCCCCGGCTGAACAGCAGGATCTGGCGGGTGAGATCGGCCGCGCGCTCCACCGCCCCGCGCACATGGGCCAGCTCATTATGCAGGGCGGGCTGATCCCGGTAGTCGGCGCCGAGGAGGTCGAGATCGACCTGCAGCGCGGTCAGGATGTTGTTGAAGTCGTGCGCGATGCCGCCCGCCAGCCGGCCCAGCGATTCCAGGCGCTGGGAAACCTGCCGCCGTTCCTGGTTGCGTCGTTCCAGCGTAAGATCCACGCAGGCCGCCAGCCCCCAGCGCGACCCGGCCAGCTCGATCTCGGCGATATTCACCATCACGTCGAACTCTTCGCCCTGCCGGTCGCGATGCCGCTGCAGCAGCGCGGGGCGGCCGGGCGCGGCGCGGCGTAGCGCGGTTTCCGAGGCCTCCCGCTCCGGGAGCGCCAGCAGGTCGGCCATGCTGCGCTGGAGGAACTCCGCCGCGGGCCAGCCGTAGCGGCGCGAGGCGGCCTGGTTGCCGGCAGAGATCCGCAGCGAATCGAGCTGGTAGAGGAACACCGGCGTCGGCACCTGGTCGAACAGCATGGCATAGCGCTGTTCCGCGCCGCGTAGCCCGGCCACCAGTTGGCTGGTCCGCAGGGCGGCCGCGCCCATCGCGCCCAGCGCGTCCAGCAGCGCCAACTCGTTCCAGGTAAAGGTGCGGCCCTCCTCCCGCAACGCCACCACCAGCATGCCCAACTCCTGGCCGTCGGCCAGCAGCGGCAGCGCATGGCGGCCGCCGGAGCGCGGCAGATGCCCGAAGTAGGCGGTCTCCTCGCGCGAGAGCTCCTCGCCCACCAGGATGCCGCTCGCCGCACCCTCGATATGCCGGCAGCGGAACCGGTCGTGCCCCGGCACCTTTTCCAGGAACACCACGAATTCGCTCCCCACCAGGCGCCCCGCCTGCTCGGCCACCGCGGCGACGATCTTCTCGGTATTGAGCGACGCTACCAGCGACGAGGCGCCCGCCATGAGAGCATGCACCGCCAGGTTGCTGGCTTCGACCTGGGCCTGCATTTCGCGCTCGTCGGTGACATCGCGATGAATACCGATCACCACCCGGCCCGCGCCCAGCAGGGCGGGCGTGGCGGTGGTCGCCAGGATGCGCCCGGTGCCGTCGGGCCGGCGGAGACGCCACTCGTAGGAGCCCTCCGAGACCGCACCCTCCTGGCGGGCCCGCTGTTCCGTCAGCACCCGTTCCAGATCCTCGGGCGCCACCAGCCGTTCCAGCGGCAGCCCGGTCAGCTCCTCCGCCCGCTCATAGCCGGCGATCCGGGCCATGGCGGCGTTGGCGAACACCAGATGGTCGCCCACCGCGGCGGTCATGCCGTCGCCCAGCGTTTCGGCCATGGAGCGCCAGACTTCGAAGTCCGGCACCGGCCCCTCGCGGCCCAGCGCCGCGATGGAAAGCGGGCCCATGTCCTGCACCGCCAGCCGCCGCCCGGCGCGGGCCTGGCGCTGCAGATAGAAAGCGGCGGGAAGCGTGAGCAGCAGCGCGCTGAAGAGTTTGGCGAGCGCGAAATCGGTGGGCGAGCTGATGAGACGCAGAATCCGGAAATCGCCGAACCCGAGCACCGGAAAGAGAACCGTGTCCACCGCGATGCCGAGCAGCAGTGCCAGGAAGAAGCGCAGCGAAACGGGGAGCGCCAGCCGCAGCTGCAGGCTCAGTTGGTACAGCACCGACATGAGCGCCAGGGCGGCGCCCAGGGACATCGGCTCGGCGATCACCATCTGCCAGGTGATCCGCTGCAGCGTGGTGACGCCCTCGGCCCGGGCCAGCTGGAAGAAGATCTGGAACAGGACGCCGCTGGCGGCGATGCCCAGCAGCATGCGGCGCGCATCACGCGCCCCATGCTCCAGGT
The DNA here is from genome assembly GCA_963779755.1 of uncultured Gemmatimonadales bacterium. Classification (GTDB taxonomy): domain Bacteria; phylum Gemmatimonadota; class Gemmatimonadetes; order Gemmatimonadales; family GWC2-71-9; genus CAVZZO01. The sequence goes on along the minus strand of CAVZZO010000001.1, from coordinate 1,801,368 downwards.
ACACCAGCAGCATCAGCATCAGGAAAGACGGCGCGATGAAACCGCTCCCGAAGAACAGATGCTGCTCTCCGGGGCCGGCCACCCGCCAACCGGCGGCATAGGCCAGCCACATGATGCTGGAAAGCGCGCCCACCCACAGCCACAGCCACCCCACCCCGACTCGGCGCCGGAGGGTGAGGAGAGCGAGTGTGCAGCCCGAGATCGCGAGATGTGCCGCGACAAACCACACGACAGACCCGGGTCCCGGCCAGCTCGGCAACGGCATGCGCAGTGGCTCCACTCGTCAGGCCTGGGGGTCGCCTTCGGAGACTGTCCTGCAAGCCTGCAAAGCTCCTGCCACAACGACGGTTGGCCGGTGGTGGAACCTAGGAGACCAGGGCCATGACCTCGTGGCGGTCGTCGGCCAGGAACTGCGCCCGCCCACCACCCACGGGTTCACCGTCCACCAGGAGGCTGGCACCCTCCGAAAGACCACGTGGCTCCACCACCACCTGCAGATTGGGCCCGAAGACCCGGGCAACCCGGATCAGCAGCCCGCCGGCCGACCGGCGGACTTCCAGATCCAGGATCGTGCGACCGATCCTCAAGCACTGCAACGACATGGCGGGCCACTCCGGAGGCAGCCAGGGCGCGATCCGGACCGCGTCGTTGAGCGCATCGGGCCGTACACCCCAGAGCCCCTCGACCGCCGGCGAGAGCATCATGGCGGCCGACCAGGCCTGGTCAGGGCAAACCCCGGCACTCCTTTCCCCCTCGCCATGCAGCACCTCATCGAAGCCGCCCAGCTCCCGCTGCCGGAGCAGGCGGGCATTGCTCCGCAGGTGGTCGAGAGCCGCGCCCCACCGCCCGCTGCGCCATTCCGCAAGACTCACCCAGCCGGTATATAAAGGCCAGACCGCGCCCCGATGGTAGCCGGCCGGCTGGAACAGGGGGTCATCAGTCGCGATCATGCGGACACCCCAGGGCGAGGAGAACGCCGGCCCCGCGACCGCCGCCAGCCACGGCTCCGCCGACGCGGCCGGAATCACGCCGAGCAGCAGGGGCACGGCCAGCATCGCGGTCAGGTGCCGCAGGGGCGAGCCATCATCGCGCAGCCCCAGAGCCCAGCCGCCCTCCGGCAGGCGGAACCGCCGCTCGACGGCTTGCCGCGCCACCGCGGCACGCTCCTGCAGCTCGGCGGCGAGCACGGGATAGCCCAGCGCATCGGCCACCGGCTCCAGCGCCTCGAGCGCGGCGGTCCAGCAGGCCGCCAGATAGAGCGTCACCGCGGCGCCGCCCAGCGGCCCGTGCTCGATCCAGCCGTGCCCGATGCGGCGGTTGTCGATCAGGCCGTCTCCGTCCCGATCGGTCTCCAGACAGAAGCGATAGGCGCGCTCCACCGCCGGCCAGTGGCGCGCCAGGTATTCGAGATCTCCCGTCCAGGCGGCAAACCGTCCGGCCAGCAGGAGGTAGAGTGGCGTGCTGTCCGCGGCGTCGTAGTGCACCAGGCCGCTGGTGGTGTATTCGTGCAGGACCTTACCGGTGATGTCCTGGGTGCGGGAGAGAAAGCGCAGCGCCTCGCGCGGGCCTTCGCGGTCGCCGGCGGCCAGCTGCCCGAACGCCGTCCAGCAGGCGTCGCGCCCGAAATACCAGGCATAGCCCGGCCGCCCGTCGCCCCAGCCGGGGGTGGAGCGGGCATACCCCGCCAGCAGGGAGCGCCCCACACCCGGCGTTTCCGCCACGAAGCTGTCGGCGCGAACCTTGGCCCACTCGAAGGCAAGGTCGAGCTCCGGCTCGGGCGTACCGAGCCGCGAGGCGTGTTGATGCAGGGTGGCGGCGTGGCCCGCCCGCTGGGCCTGGAGTCCGGGCAGCAGCTTGCGGCCGAGCCGACCGAGCACGCTGGCGAGGTCGGCGCTGTCCACCGCGCCCAGCGCCACCAGCCGGCACGCGCTGCCCGTTGCGTGCAGGCGCACCCGCAGGCTCGCGGGCTCTTCCGCGAGGGGCTCGACCTGGAAGGTCCCGCCCTGCACCTGAAACACCGCCTGCACCCCGGCGCCGCTCGCGCCGATCCAGAGACGATCGGCGCGCTCGGAAAGATTCCACCGCAGATCGCCGAACGCGCCGGCGGGATAGGGCCACATCCGCCGGAGATCCACCGTCCAGTCGAGTGTGACGTCCAGCGGTCCGCTGGCGTCGAAGTCTCCGACGGCGACGGGCAGCTCCAGCCCGCAGGTCCACCGCTCCAGCAGGCGCAGGTCGACGGATGCCAGCTCCCGCCGGAAACCCAGGGGCGAGGCGGCGACCGCCCGGGGAACCGTGTCGCCGGCCAGCAGGGTGACGTCCCGCATCAGGCGGAAGGGATGGGTCCAGACCTCCTGCAGGCCCCCGCGCTCGCCGCCCGCCAGCAGCGTACGCCGCCCGGCCAGCGTCCAGGGCTCATCGTGTCCGGCAGCCCGGCGGAGTGCCAGCGGAGTATCGTCGTCGCTCCAGGGCTGGCTGAGATCGGGCAGTTCGGGAACGGGGACGCGCTCGCGCCGCGCGGAGGACGCGGGCGCGGGCCACAGGGCCACCGGCTCCGGCCGCTCGCGGTGGGGCACCGCATCGCCCGCCACCGCGCTGGCCAGCATGGCCCGGAGCTGACGCGCCAGCAGATCGTCGGGCGAAGCGAGGTGGACGAAGGCTCCGATGGCGAGGATACCGCCGTCGCCCACCCGGTGCTCCCAGGCGACGGCCCGGCCGGCGTTGAGATGAATGAAGGCACGTTCGACCGCGATGATCGAGCCCGCAGCCGGCCGGTTGGCCCGATACGCCAGCCAGCGATAGGCTTCGTCTTCCGACGGCGCCCACACGAAGGTGCCCTGATCGAGACCGGCAAAGAGCGGATGAGGGCCGAAGGCGGCCAGGCCGCGGATGTGGGGGAAGTCCTTGAAGGAGCGATATTCTTCGAGCCAGAACTCGTCGTCGGCGTGATGCCAGACCGCCTCGCGGCGGTCATCGGGCGGGACCGGTTCCAGCCCCAGCGCGGCGGCGATCCCGGCCGAGCCCAGCGTGGCCAGCAGCCGGCCGCCGGCCGCCAGCCAGGCCTCCAGGCCCGGCGGGATGGCGTCGACGTCGTGCAGCCAGAGAAGATCGCAGCCGTCGAGATCCACGCGCGCCGCATCGCCGGCGTCCCGGGCACGCACCGCTGCCTCGGTTGCCAGCCACCGTCGTGCGGCGGCGCGCTCCGGCCCGCGCGCCACCAGCACGACTTCTCTCACCAGGCGATCTCCAGCGGCTGATCGAAGGTGGCGCGGCCGGCGGCGTGGCCGTCCACCCGAACGTCGGCGGTGCCCCGATCGCCGTCCATCACCCGCACCTCGACCTGGTGGCCCGCCAGGAGGAGCCCGGACACCTCGACCGTGCGTCCCAGCGGAATGGGCTGGATGGTGACCCCCTCGGCGCCGCGCGGGAGGACGCCGGCCGCATGGCGCAGCAGCAGATCATTGACCCAGGAGTGCTGGTAGTCGTCAATGCCGCGATAGACACTGGCCCGGCCGGTCAACGGATGGTAATGCTCGAAGCAGTTGGGCCGCTCGGCATCACCCTCGAACGACATCATGCTGATGAACCGCTCCAGCAGGTGGGCCAGCTTCGAGGCCCAGCGGGGCCGGCCGTGGCGCACCGCCCGCGCCACCGCATCGACCATGTGGCTGTTCGTCATGGGCCACACCCGCCCGTTCCAGGGGCAGGCGTGGCGTTTGCCGTTCCACTCCGCGTCGGGGCTGAAGCGGGGATCCTCGCGGCTCGAGCTGGGCACCGGGTAGGGCGTCCAGAACTCGTCGGGATTGAAGAGGTGGCGTTCCAGGCCGCCGAGGTGCCGTTCGTCCACCAGGTCGGTCAGATAGGGATAGAAACACACCGCCGCCTTCACCCCGGTGCGCCGGCCGGACGCCGGATCCACATCGCTGAACATGCCGGCCTCGTCATCCCACATCTGATCCCGCACGGCGGTGCGGGTGCGTTCCGCGCGCTCCCGCCAGCCGGCGCGCTCGGCAGCGTCGGTGCCGGTGCGTTCCAGCAGCCGGAAGAGACGATAGGCATAGACCGTCACGTCGATGCCCTTGAGCCGGAGGCGATGCTCCCAGCCGTGGCGGTCGGCTTCGGGATCGACGGCCTGGTAGCGGGACATGTACTCCTGTCCGGTCTCGTATTGATCGGTCACGTCGATCATGCCGGTCCGGCCGCTGTCGCGGGTGCCGGCCAGCCACTCGCCGTAGCGCGCCAGGCGGGGGCGCAGCGTGGCCAGCCACCCGGCATCAGGCGCGACCCGGTCAACGTCCGCTACCGCCCGCCCCCAGTCGGCGTGATAGAAATCGGCTTCCTGCAGGTGATCGAGATACACCCGGCCCGGTACCGAGCCGTCCTCCCGCTGCCGGTCGAAGAAGGTGTCGATGACGCCGCGGGCCCAGGCCGGATCGGCATGCCAGCGCACTTCGCGCGCATGGCACATGGCGGAATAGCTGATCGGCTGATGGAAATAGCCGATTCCCTCACATACCGAAGGCGCGCGATACTGGCCCAGGCCGGCGGGCACCCCGTTGAGCCGGAGGCCATACCAGCGATACCACCAGTAGCGCTCCCAGCGCTCGTCCGAACAGGAAAAGCGGGGCACCTCGCCACAGAAGGATTTCCAGCTCTGCTCCGCGCGGGTCGCGGCGCCGCGTGACATCGCCCGCGCGGGCGTGGTATTGCGCGGCACCGGAAGGTCTTCGGGCGTGATTTCCACCGCGGCCGCCAGCCTGGCACTGCGCCCGGCGCGCAGGTTCAGCCGCCGGTGCAGCCCGACGTAGACCAGGCCCCGCGCATCGATGCCGCCGAGCCGCGCCTCGTTGCGCAGCGGCGGTTCGCCCGCTTCCCGGTCGTAGAACGGGGTGAGCCGGTAGTCGGGAATGGGCGCGGAGGGCTCGGAGCGGTAGGCGCCCCAGCTCTGGTGGCCGCCGGTAATGCGGTAGGTGAGCCGCAGGGCCAGCTCCTGCCCCTTGCGGTCGCGGGCCCGGCGGCGCAGCACCAGGCCGGACTTCTCTTCTTCGACGCCGTCCTCTGCCACCAGTTCCCCGTCGACGGCGGTCCAGAGGACGAGGTCGAGCGTCCGGGCGCGCGCCCCTTTCCAGGTGAACTGCCATTCGGAGGCCAGAATCCGGTCGCCCGGGGCGGAGCGGCGTTCCACCGCCTGCAGGCGAGGCGCCATGTGGTAGCGCAGCCGCAGGCCGGCGGGCGACCAGTCGAACTCCTCCGCGCGCAGCGGCGGACCGGCGGGAAGCACACTGACGGTAAACAGGGGGCCGACGGGATACTGCAGCAGGTGGGCCTCGTCCCAGAACCCCGGGGTCTCGTGCCAGAGAGGAAAGGGCGGCGCCCAGACCAGACCGTCACCGGCGCCAAGATACCACTTGTCACCGCGGCTCAGCAGGCCGGGCGAAGGCACGGCCATCAGCAGGGACGGGGAGGAAACGTCACGCGCACAGCTCGGCGGGGGACGCGGAGGTAAACGCCCCGGGAAAAACGCGAGCGGGACATCGGGGCCGCGCAAGTCCGCGAGATGCACCGTCTCGCCCGAGGCGGAGGGGAGCGAAGAATCGGACGCAGGATGCGACAGACGGCAGGGACACAGGCATCGGGGGCGAACAGGGGGAAGAATGCCGGGGAACCGCGCGGGCTCCCCGGCGCGTAAGCCTACTTGCGGAGCGTGTCGTAGCGTTTACCGACCTCGTCCCAGTTCACCACATTCCACCACGCGGCGATGTAATCCGCGCGCTTGTTCTGGTACTTGAGGTAGTACGCATGTTCCCAGACGTCGATGCCCATGACCGGCAGCTTGCCCACCATGAGCGGACTGTCCTGGTTGGGCGTGCTCTCGATGCCCAGCTTGCCCTGGTTGTCCAGCACCAGCCAGGCCCAGCCGCTGCCGAACCGGCCCGCCGCCGCGGCGCCGAATTGCTCCTTGAACGCATCGAGCCCCTTGAAGGCATCGTTGATGGCCGGAGCGAGCGCGCCGGTGGGTTTGGAGGAGCCGCCCGGGGTCATGATGACCCAGAACAGGCTGTGGTTCGAGTGGCCGCCGCCGTTGTTGCGCACGGCGGTCCGGATGTTCTCCGGTACGGCATCGAGGTTGGAGATCAGCTCATCCAGCGACTTCTTCTGCAGATCGGCATGACCTTCCAGCGCTGCGTTGAGTTTGGTCACGTAGCCCTGGTGGTGCTTGTCGTGATGGATCTGCATCGTCCGCTCGTCGATGTGCGGCTCCAGGGCGTTGTAGGCGTAGGGAAGCGGGGGCAGTGAAAAGGCCATAAGAGGGAACTCCTGTCAGACACATGAAAAGACGGTCGAGCCACTCGCTGCTGCAGCGGGGGTTCGCAATATGGACGCGTTTGAAAAGGCGGTCAACGCCGCGTGACGGCGCTCAGCCCGCCCGGTAGCCCGCTACCAGTGCCAGGATAACCACCAGCGCCAGTACCCAGAAGAAGGCGCCCAGCGCGCCCGCCGACGGCGGCTCTTCGGTGGACGGCAACGCACCGCGCGGCCGCGGCCGGCCCGGCGTGGCGACCGCGAGTACCAGGGCCACCAGCAGCCCCGCCACGATCAGCGGAATCCAGGCGATGCCGGCAATCGTCGGTCCGATGGGGCGGACCCAGATGGCCGCCAGCCACACAAAGCCCAGAGTGAGCACGAACAGAAACAGCGCGCTCGACCAGAGCGTATCCTCTTCGGTGCGGCGCCACCCCAGCGGGCCGATGAACAGCAGGCTGATGATAAACGCGATTCCCAGCGTGAGCATCCAGGTCCAGAGTATCATGCCTCCTCCTTCCTCCCCGCGGCCGGCCCGCGATCCAGCATAGCGAACCGCGGGTCAGGAAGGTGTGAGGGGAGTCACTCTGCCCGCGCGGTAAAGCGCGCGTTCCACAGCAATGCCGCTGCACCGGCCGCGAGCAGCACCGTGAGAAGAACCTGGCTCGAGAGTCCGCCGCGCAGCACCAGCAGCAGCGCCCAGGCGGGCAGCAGCCAGGCCAGACGCACAATGCGCGTGGGCAGGGGAGGCAGCAGCGGTTCCCAGAAGCGGGTGAAAGGAAGGACCGCACAGAACGCCAGCAGCCAGATCCCGCCGTGCGGACCCGCCGGCGCGCGGCTGATAAGGCCGAACACCGCCAGGGCCAGCACGCCCGCCGAAATGCGCCGTGTGGCGGCGGCGTGGCCCATCCCGACCACGATGACCGCGGCGGCCAGCGGCTGCCAGTGCAGGACGCCGTCGGGCAACAGCTGCACCCCCAGCCGCCAGAGCAACAGGCCGCCGACCACCCGCCCCGCCCCCGCCGGCACCAGGCCGTGCAGCGGCCAGAATCCGGTCCAGGCCCAGACCGGGATGAGCAGCCAGGGCAGCAGCCAGGCCTGCGCGGCGGGACTGAACGGGCCGCCCGACAGCGCGCTCAGTGACAGGCCGACGGGCCCCGCGATAGTACCGACCCGGTCGGCGAAGACCAGCAGCGGGAGCATGGCCAGCGGGAGCAGCGGCACCGGCGTGCCCCGTCCTTGTGCCCGCCACAGGAGGTGCGCCGCGACAGCGGCAAGGAAGGCCCCGGCCACCACCAGATGGAGATGCGGAGCCCAGACGACGAGGCCGGTGCCAAGCGCCAGCGCCGCCCAGCTTGCGATCATCCGGCCCCAGTCGAGCAGCAGCGGTGGCGACGCCGGGGAGCGGCTGAGCACCCGGTCGTCCAGCCAGTTCACCGCGGGCCCGATCCGCAGCATGCCCACCACGAGGGCGGCGGCCATCGCTCCGGCAGCGAGCAGCAGGGCAACGCCCAGCGCGGCCCTCCAGGGGGCCAGGCTCAGCCCGGCCCATTCGCGCCAGATCAGGAGGCTTACCGCCGCCGCCACCAGCAGCGCCCCCAGCGCGCTCCACGCCCGCTCGGCCTGGACCGTGACGGCGTCACGTAACGCGGCGCCCAGAGCAACCGCCAGGCCGACAAGCAGCAGGCCCAGATTGATGCGGAGGAAGCTCAGCCCCGCGGGCGCGAGATCAACGGGGCCCGTTCCGGCCAGGATCCGGTTGCGCACGTCGAAGGCGGCGATTGCCAGCGCCACCGCGATCACGCCGATCAGCGCGGCGTAGCGCCGCCGGCGGTCGGCGAGGAGGAGACTGCCGGCCGCGAGCAGGAGATAGCTTTGGGTGAGTGAGACCATGGGGACGGTGAACGGTAGGCGGTGAACGGTGAACGGGTCACCTGCCGTCCTGCCGTCCTGCGAAGGAGCGGCTCTCCACTGAAAAGGCCGCGAGGAAGGCCTTCAGGGCCGTCTTGCCGTCGTGAATGGAGCGGATGGGATTCGAACCCACGACCCCCTGGATGCAAACCAGGTGCTCTCCCAGCTGAGCTACCGCCCCCACGGAGGGGAGAAACTAGCGAGAAGCCGACGGCGGGAAAAGGGAAACGGGAACGGTTTCACCCCGCCAACTCCTTCTGCAGCGGCAGCCGCCGGATGCGGCGCCCGGTGGCGGCGAAGACCGCATTGGCCACCGCCGGCGCGATGGGCGGCGTGCCCGGCTCGCCCACGCCGCCCGGCGCTTCGGAGCTCTGGACGATGTGCACCTCCACCACCGGCATGTGATCCAGCCGGAGCAGCGGATAGCCGTCGAAGTTCCCCTGCACCACCCGGCCGCCCTGCAGGGTGATCTCGCCGTAGAGCGCGGCGGTGAGCCCGAAGACGATGGCGCCTTCCATCTGCGCCCGGATGGTATCGGGATTCACATACTGCCCGCAGTCCACCGCGCAGACGACGCGATGCACCTGCACCCCGGCGCCTCCGACCGACACCTCGGCGATCTGCGCGACATAGCTGCCGAACGACTCCACCACCGCCACCCCGCGGGCGCGTTCCTGCGGTGCGGGGGTTCCCCACCCTGCTTTCTCCGCCGCCAGTTCGAGTACCCCCAGGTGCCGGGGATGCGCGGCCAGCAGCCCGCGGCGCCATTCGACCGGATCGGCGCCGGCGGCGTGCGCCAGCTCGTCCACGAAACTTTCGACCACGAAGGCGTTCTGGGAATTGCCCACCGAGCGCCAGAACCCGACCGGGACCCCTACGTCGGCCTGCACATAATCCACCTGCAGCGCGGGGATGGCGTAGGGCAGATTCGCCGCTCCCTCCACCGAGGTGGGATCGGCGCCCCGGGGAGCGCCCCCGAAGACCCCGCCCCAGCGCGCCATGATCGACGGCGAGACGATCCGGTGGGTCCAGGCCACGGGGGCGCCCTTGCGATCCAGCCCCGCCGCCAGCTGGTGATAGGACGCGGGCCGGTAGAAGTCGTGACGCATGTCGTCTTCCCGCGACCAGACCACCATCACCGGCGCCTGCACCGCCTTGGAGCACTCCACCGCTTCGGTCACGAAGTCGGTCTCTGCCCGGCGGCCGAACCCGCCGCCCAGCAGCGTGGTGTGCACGGTGATGCTGGAGGCGGGGAGCCCGGTGAGCTTCGCCGCGACGCCCAGCGTGCCGCTGCCCGGGCCCTGCTGGAATTGGGTGGGCACCCAGAGATCGGCGCCGTCGGCGCGGACGTCGGCGGTGCAGTTCATGGGCTCCATGGTGGCATGCGCGAGGTACGGCAGTTCGTAGTCGGCGCTGAGCCGTTTCGCCGCACGGCGCAGCGCCAGGCGGGGGTTCCCGGCGCGATGGGCAATCGTGCCCCCCCGCCGGGCCAGCGCCTGGAAGCGCGCGGTGACGGCCTCGCTGTCCAGCGTCGCCAGCGGCCCCTCGTCCCAGGTAACCTGCAGCGCCTCGACACCCTTGCGGGCGGCCCAATACCCCCGCGCGATGACGGCGATACCGCTGGAGACCTGCACCACCTGGCGCACGCCCGGCACCGCCCGGGCCGCGGTGGCGTCGTAGCTCCTGCTGCGGCCACCGAAGACGGGGCAGCGGGCGATGCAGGCGGTGAGCAGGCCGGGCCGGCGGACATCGAGGCCGAAGATGGCTCGGCCGGTCACCTTGTCCAGGCCGTCCACCCGGGGCTCGGCCCGGCCGATGATGCGGAAGTCTTTCGGATCCTTGAGCGGCACCTCCTGCGGCACCGGCACCGAGGCGGCGCGGCCCACCAGCGACCCGTAGGTGGCGCGCAGCCTCTTCGCCGGGTGCACCACCATGCCGGGCTGGGTGAGGAGGGAATCGGGCTCCACCTCCCATTCCTGCGCCGCGGCGACGATCAGCATCCGGCGCGCCGTGGCGCCCGCCCGGCGCAGCGGCTCCCACGAGGTCCGGACGCTGCTGCTCCCGCCGGTCATCTGCATGCCCGAGCCGCCGGCGTAGGCCGCGGTGGCGGGCGCCTGCTCCACCCGGATGGCGGCCCAGTCCGCGTCCAGCTCCTCGGCCACCAGCATGGGCAGCGAGGTCAGCACCCCCTGGCCCATCTCCGAATGGGCAACGATTACCGTAACCGTCTCGTCCGGCGCGATCCGCAGCCAGGCATTGGGCTCGAAGGGCGTCGCGGCCGCCGCGCCGGGAGGACGACGGCACCCCGGCAGATAGAAGGCGAGGAGCAGCCCGCCGGCCGCCGCGGTGCCGGCCTGCACAAAGTCGCGGCGAGAGAGGCCGGTCATGCCGCACCTCCCTTTGACGCGCGTTGCAGCGCCTGCCGGATCCGCTGGTAGGTGCCGCAGCGACAGAGGTTCCCCGCCATGGCCGTGCCGATCTCGGCCTCGCTGGGATGGGGATTGGAAGCGAGCAGGGCCGCTGCCGTCATGATCTGGCCCGACTGGCAATAGCCGCACTGCGGCACCTGCATCTCCAACCAGGCGCGCTGCACCGGATGATTGCCCTCCAGCGAGAGGCCTTCGATCGTGGTGATCCGGCGCCCCGCCACCTGGCTCAACGGCAGCTGGCAGCTGCGCACCGCCGTCCCGTCGAGATGCACGGTGCAGGCGCCGCAGAAACCGGCGCCGCAGCCGAACTTGGTGCCGGTAAGCCCCAGCTCATCGCGCAGCACCCAGAGTAGCGGGGTGTCGGGAGGAGCGCTGGTGCGGAGGTGTTTGCCGTTCACGAGCAGTTCGGTCATGGCGCACCCAGGGAGAACCCCAGAACGTGAGAGCTGGCCGGACACAGCGAGGCAAATTCCGGTGCCGCGCGAACTTCGGCGGGGACGGCCTCGCGGGACAGGGGCAGGAACCCTTCACGGCGGAAGAACCCGGCGGCCGTGTCGGTGAGCAGGTAGACGGCGTCCAGGTGCAGCGCACGGGCGGCAGCCAGCCGGTCGGCCACCAGCCGACGGCCCAGACCGGCCCCGCGCCAGTCGTTGCGGACGGCAACGGACCGGAGGAAGCCGCTCCGCCCGTAGACTTCCAGGCCGGCAGCACCAACCGTGTCGGCGTCGGCCACCGCCACGACATAGGCACCGGGGAACTGATCCTCCAGGCCGCCGGTAATGAGCCCGGCGCTCTTCACCACTTGCATTACCCCGGCCAGGTCGCCGGCGGCGGCGGCCCGCAACCGGACCGTCCCGGCGGGAACCGTTTGCCGCGGGTTGTCGGTGAACATGACTACAAGATAGGGGATGGAACGCGGAGAGGGGAATGCGGGATGCGCCGCCACCGGCCGTGCAGCGACGGGCGGCGGCGGCGCACCGGCAGGGGATTATTGCCTCTGGACGCTGAGCGAGTACCCCCCGGCAAGCGGCAGATAGGTGGTCCGGTCGGCGGCCTGCTCCACCTGGGCGGTATAGCTGGCGGCCTGGTTGATATCCGGCACCTGGAGCTGGACCACCGTACCGGCGCCAATGTCACCGGTAAGGATGATGCGGCGCGAGGTCGAATTGACGGCGGTCTGGTACGTCCGGTATCCCGTCGCGTTGACGGCATCGATCGGGCCGCCGCTCACGGTAAACATCAGGGCCCCGGTGTTGGCGCTGCTGGTGCTCAGCGTAACGGTGAGCAGTCCGGCGACGGGTCCGGTGCCATCGGATTTGCCGCAGCCGGCCAGCGCCACGGCCAGCCCGGCCAGGGCCACGGCGCGAAGCGATTTCATGATTCAGCGCTCCTTTCGCGCCGCGGCCGGCGTGCCGGCGCCCAGGCGGGAAAGCACCCGCTGCATGGCGGGCGACGAAGGATTGAGACCGGACCGGTTGGCGTAGGCCAGGAAGTCGCCCAGGTCGTAGACGCCGTTGTGGTTGCCCGCCTGGTCCAGAAAGCTCCGCTGGGTGGTGGTGAGACAGCCGCAGCCGCGGTTGGTGAGCAGATCGTTGGCGGCATCGTCCGAGGCCACTACCACCGTGGCGGTGAACTGCGCCGTCACGGCGTAGGGGCGCCCCATGGGGAGCACCACGGTGGCGTTGCCGGTGCTGGTGTCGCCGGTCCAGCCGGTGAACAGGAAATTGGCATCGGCCGCGGCGGACAGCGTCACCGGCGTATTCTCCTGCACGAACGTCCCGGCGACCAGGGTGTCGAGCGGCACCGCCAGATCGGACGTCACCGTCCCGCCCACCGGTGTGGAGGTCAGCGTCACCTTGTGACGGGCCGTGAAGGTGGCGATCACGGTGTCGGGACCGGCCACGCTGGAAACGAAACTGTGGCTGCTGGCCCCGCCGTCGCTCCAGGAAAGGAAGGTGAACTCCGAACGGCCGGCATTGGCCGTCTGCGGGCTGGTGACCGAGAGATTCACCGTTTCGCCCGGCGCGATGGCGTTGGCATACCGGGCGGTCGACACGCCGTTGACCTTGACCTGCGCGCTGGCGTGGTTGGCGTCCGGCGCGATGAGCGACAGGCCGCGCAGCAGGTAGTAGAGCGTCATGGGGCTTGCGACCCCGGGCACGCCCGAGGCGTGCCGGGTGATGCTGTCGATGATGAACCCGGCATAGGCGCCGGTGTTATCCGCCGCCTGCGGATTGGACGAGAAAGTGAAACTGGAGTTCCCCGTGCTGCCGGGATAACTGTCGCCGATGTCGCCCCGGTTGCCCAGGTTGGCGGTGCGCAACTGGTTGAGGCCGTCGGCCTGTTCCAGGGCAACGCCCTGGATCGCGCCGGTGTTGACGGAGTTCTGCCCCAAAACAGTGCCCTGGGCAACCCGGGCATCGTCGATATGCCAGATGAGCAGCCCGGGCGACTTCTTGCGGGTGGAGAAAGCCGAGTTCATCTGCGCGGTGTCCGACGCCAGCGAATCGCGGTTCTCCAGCAGGAAATAATCGCCGGCGCGTGCGGTGGGAACATACCAGACCGTGTCGGAACTGGAGACCGGGTTGATGGTCACCTGCCCGCTGGCCGAGAGCGTGTCCACGGTTACCCAGCCCAGCTGGGCCAGCGACCAGGCCTCCATGCGGCTGGGACTATAGGGACGGGCGTAGTTGCCGCTCCCCATGAGCCCCCACTCCCCGATCCCCTCGGTCCCGCTGGCGGGCTCCGTATCATACAAGTCCGGCAGGCCGAAGGCGTGGCCGGTCTCGTGCGCGACGGTGCCTACCGGCATGATCTCCCCCGCGGTGCAGGAGCCGTCGCCGCCCTGGCCGCTCTGGATGATGTAGTCGTTGATCTTGATGAACTGGCCGCTGTGCCCCGGCCAGGGGGTCTGGGTGGGGATGGGCGAGTCGCCGAGTCCCTGCAGGCTGAACCGGTGCGCCCAGAGGTTGGTCGTCTGGCAGGCGCCGTCGACCTCGGGCTGAATGAAGGTGATGAAATCCACCAAGCCGTCGCCGTCGTGATCGAACTGGCTCCAGTCGATCGAGCCGTTGTCCACCTTGCCGATCACTTCGACCAGCAGATCGCGGAAGTTGGCCGAGACCCCGCTCCCCTGCAGCGGAGTGCCGCATGTCGTGGGTGCGCCCTGCGGCGTCACCCCGATGCCGTCGCACCCGTCCTCATAAAAGGTATCCACCGAATCGGCCGGCACCGGTCCGAAGACCGACCCGTCCACCGTGATGTTGCCGTTGGAGAGCTGCTCGTAGAAGGTCTTCAGGGTGTAGGGCCGGTACTGGCCGGCGGGCGGCGTGGGCGTCGGGCTGAAGAACAGGTTGCTGTAATCGGTGGGGGTAAACGCGTTGATCCGGTTGCTGAAGTTGAACAGCACCACCGGGATCTTGTAGTCGCCGGTTACCGCGGCGGCGCCGTTCACCGCCCCGATGGCCCCGGCGCTCAACAGCAGCCGGCGATTGTCCCGGACTGCGTTGGCGTGCTTCCGCCAGGCACCGTCGGGCCGGAAATCCAGCCAGGGCACCTCGAAGCGCCCGGGCTCCGCCCGATGCTGGGCCAAGGCCGGCCCCGCCGAAAACAGCACCAGCCCGATGACGAGCGCGGGGGCCCACCTCGCGTGACGACCCATTCCTGAACCCTGCCGAAAAAGGATATAAAGCCGGCTGCCAAGCAAGAAACGTACTACCGTGCCCGGAAGTTCCCGACGGCCTCGTGACTTTTGTGACATGGACTTAGACGTCCCGGACGCTGCCGCATGGACACCGGCCCCGGATGGAGTTCGCGAAAGGCCAGAATACTCTGGTGAGGTGCCATGGAATCCGGGCCCCGAACAGCCGGCCGGAAACGGCGTAAACCCTTGTGCCGTCAGGGGCCAGGCGCTAAAATCATGCAGCCATTTCAGCCACCGGACTGGCGAGCACCTGCCGTCGGGTCCCCGTTAACATCGAGGTACTGTGGACACCCAAACGCTCCAACAGGTCGCGCTGTTCGACAAGTGCAAGCAGTTCACCAAAGCGCGCGAAGTGCAGGCGGCGGGGCTCTATCCCTACTTCAAGCCGATTTCCGAGTCCGAGGACACGGTCGTCGTCATTGAAGGGCAGAAGCGCATCATGCTGGGCTCCAACAATTATCTGGGGCTCACCCATCACCCCAAGGTGCTGGAAGCGGCCCAGCGGGCCCTGCTGCGCTACGGCTCCGGCTGCACCGGCAGCCGTTTCCTGAACGGGACGATCGACCTGCACGGCCAATTGGAGCGTTCCCTGGCCGAGTTTCTGGGCAAGGAAGACTGCCTGGTGTTCTCCACCGGGTATTCCGCCAACCTGGGCCTGATCAGCGGCCTGGTGGGCCGGGGCGACGTCGTCTATCTCGACAAGCTCGACCACGCCTCCATCGTGGACGGCGCCAAGCTCTCCTACGGCGAGACCGAACGCTTCAACCACGGCGACCTGAACAGCCTGCAGCGCAAGCTGGAACGGGAACGCTCCGGCCGCGGCGCCATGGTGGTGGTGGACGGCGTCTACAGCATGGAAGGCGACATCGCCGACGTGCCGGGCCTGGTCCGGCTGGCGCGGCGCTTCGGCGTCGCCCTGGCACTGGACGACGCGCATGCCATCGGGGTCCTCGGCCCCAACGGCGACGGCACCGCGGCGCACTTCGGCCTGACCGACGAGGTCGATATCATCGCCGGCACCTTCTCCAAGTCGCTCGCCTCCATCGGCGGGTTCGTAGCGGCCACCGAGAGCGTCATTCACTACCTGCGCCACCACAGCCGGCCCCTCATCTTCACCGCTTCCCTGCCGCCGGCGAACACGGCCGGCGTGCTGGCGGCGCTGGAGGCGCTGCAGGTGGAAGTCGAGCGGCGTGAACGGTTGTGGGCCAACACCCGCCGCCTGCACGAGGGCTTCCGCAGCCTGGGCTTCGAGATCGGCCCCACCCAGACGCCCATCGTCCCGGTACTGATCGGGCCGCTGGAGAAGACCTTCATCATGTGGCGCAAGCTGTTCGACGCCGGGGTCTTCACCAACCCGGTCGCCCCGCCGGCCGTGCCGGCCTCGGCCTGCCGCCTGCGGACCAGCCTGATGGCGACCCACACGTTCGATCAGATCGACTACTGTCTGGACACCTTTGCCAGGATCGGACGGGAGCTGGGGGTCATCTGACGGCCGGGGTCCTCGTCCGGGCGGTCACCGGCGCCCGCGACCTCGACCGCTTCGTCGATCTTCCGTATCGGCTGCACGCGCGGGACCCGCTCTGGGTCCCGCCGTTGCGTCAGGACGTCCGTACGCTGCTGTCCCGCCGGAAGAATCCCTTCTTCGAGCATGGCGAGGCCGAGTACTACCTCGCCCTCCGGGGCAGCAAGGTGGTGGGCCGCGTCGCCGGCATCAGTAACCGGCTGCACAACGAAACCCACCAGGACCGGGCAGGGTTCTTCGGCTTCTTCGAATGCATCGACGACCAGGACACGGCGGACGCGCTGCTCGACGCGGCCGCCGCCTGGTGCCGCGCACGGGGGCACGATACCCTGCGCGGCCCCGCATCGTTCTCGGTGAACGACGAGTGCGGCCTGCTGGTGGACGGCTTCGACACGCCGCCCACCCTGATGATGCCGCACAACCCGCCCTATTATGCCGCCCTGCTGGAACGGGCCGGGTTCGCCAAAGCACGGGACCTGCTGGTCTACCAGAACGGCGACGAGCACGACCTGCCACCGGTACCCGAGCGCCTCACCCGCGCGGTGCAGCTCATCGGCGAACGGCAGGGCGTCACGCTGCGGGCGCTCGACATGCGCCAGTTCACCGCCGAGGTGGAGCGGGTGAAGGAGCTGTACAACGCTGCCTGGGAGAAGAACTGGGGCTTCGTCCCCATGACCGAACACGAGATCGACCACCTGGCCAGGCAGTTCAGGCCGGTGGTGGTGCCCGACCTGGTGCCCATGGCGGAGAAGGACGGCCAGGTGATCGGCTTTGCCCTTGCCCTGCCCGACCTGAACCAGGTGTTCCGCACCAACCGCAACGGCCGCCTGCTACCGGTCATCTTCCGGCTGCTCTGGTGGCTCAAGATGAAGCGGTTTACCCGGCTGCGGATCCTGCTACTGGGCGTGCTGCCGGAGCACCGGGGCAAGGGCATCGACGCCATGCTCTATCATTGGATCTGGTCCCGCGGTACCGAGCGTGGCATCGGCTGGGGAGAGGCCGGCTGGATCCTGGAAGACAACCCGGCCATGAACGCCGGCCTGGTCAAGATGGGCTTCTCGGTGTACAAGACCTATCGCCTCTACGACCGGCCCCTATGAAGGTCCTGGTGACCGGCGGCACCGGGTTCGTCGGGAGCCATCTGGTCGAAGCCCTCCGCCGCCGCGGCGACCGCGTCACCGCGCTGGTCCGCTCGCCGGAGCGGGCCGCCGCCCTCTTCGCGCCCGACGTCCGCACCATCCAGGGCGACCTTGATAATGAAAGCGCGTTGCGGGAGGCAGCCGCCGGGCAGGACGTGGTCTTTCACTCCGCCGCCCTGGTGGCCGCGCTGGATGAGGCCGAGTTCTATCGGGTGAACCGCGAGGGCACCGCCCGCCTGCTCCAGGCCGCGGCCGGGGCGGGTGTGGAGCGCTTCGTGCTGGTTTCCACCCTGGCGGCCGCCGGGCCGGCCACTGCTGGCGCACCGCGCGCCGGCGACGAGCCCCCGGCGCCCGTCAGCGCCTACGGCCGCAGCAAGCTCGCCGCCGAGGAAGTGGTGCGCACCGGGCCCCTCCCCTGGACCATTCTCCGCCCCCCCACGGTCTACGGTCCCCGCGACCGCGAGGTCCTCAAGATCTTTCAGCTGGCCCGCACCGGGCTGGTGCCGGTCTTCGGCCGGGGAGACCAGCGCCTCTCGGCCATCTACGCGCCCGACCTGGTGCTGGCGTTCCTCGCCGCGGTCGGCGCCCCGCCCGGCAGGATCTACTACCCCGCGCACCCGGACCAGACCACCAGCGGGGAGCTGGCCCGGGCCATCGGCCGCGTCATGGAGCGCCGCGTCCTGCTGCTGCCGGTGCCCGAGCCGCTGGGCCGCGGTATTCTGGGCATCACCGGCGCCGCCGCCCGGCTGGCCGGCCGCCGCACCCTGCTCACCGCCGACAAGGCCAACGAGTTCTTCCAGACAGCCTGGACCTGCGATCCGGCGTCGCTCACCCGCGACACCGGCTGGCGGGCGGCTTACGACCTCGAGGGCGGCCTGCGCGAGACCCTGGCCTGGTATCGCGCCGCCGGATGGCTCTGAGCCGTACTCCCACCGGTGAGGCCGCCGCGCGGCTGCTCGCCGTGGACCTGGTGCTGCTGGCCTATCTGGTGCTGGTTTCGGTAGTCGCCCTGGCGCGGCTGGGCACCCGGCCGCTGGCTCCCTGGGTCCTGCTGTCCAACCTGCTCATCGTCGTCCTGATTTTCCTCTTCACCCGCCGGGAGCTGGGGCCGGCGGGGGTGGCGTTGCACGAGATCTATCCGCTGCTGCTGCTGGTCAGTCTCTACAGCCAGCTCGACCTGCTGAACGGGGTCGACCTGGTGCACGTACACGATGCGCTCATTCAGCACTGGGAAACCGCCGCCTTCGGCACCCAGATCAGCCGCACCTGGTGGCAGAGCCACCCCAGCCGCTTCTGGTCCACCGTGCTGCACGCGGCCTACTTCTCCTACTATCTGATCATCCCCCTGCCGCCGGCCTGGTTCGCCTGGCGGCGGGACCTGCGCGCGCTCCGGCGGGCCGTGCTCATGGTGATGGCCACCTTCGTCGTGTGCTATAGCGCCTTCCTGCTCTTCCCCGTCGCCGGCCCCTATTACGCGTTCCCCCACCCCACGGGGAGCTTCGTGGCCAATCTGCCGGCGCGGCTGGTGTACGCCACGCTGGCCGAGGGCAGCTCCTACGGCGCCGCCTTCCCTTCTTCCCACGTCGCGGCCACCGTGGCCGCGACCCTGGCCGGGTGGCTCGGCTCACGCCGCCTCGGCGCCATCCTGCTGTTGCCGACCGTCCTGCTCACCGTCGGCGTGGTCTACTGCCAGATGCACTACGGCGTGGACGCGCTGGCGGGGCTGGCGACCGGCGCGGGCGTCGTAGCCGCAGTGCGCTGGCTGGAGGTCGGGAGCGGGTGGAGAGTGCTGGGGCGGCCGTTGCGATAGAAAGCAGGAGAAAGACGGGAGAGAGACGGGAACAGGACGGGAAAGGACGAAGACAGGACGGAATGAGGACGAAGACAGGACGGGAGGATAACGGACTCTCCCGTCTTCCTCCCGTCTTTTTCCCGTCCTATTCCGTCCTATTCCGTCCTGCTTCCTACTCCTCCACCTCGATCGTCCCCTTCATCCCCAGCGCATGGTGCGGCAGGCAGTAGAACTTGTACTCGCCCTCGGGGGCGCCCGCGAAGGAAATGGTGTAGGTCGCGTTGGGCTCCACCAGCAGCGGGCCCGCCAGCGGGCCGGTGCGGTCGGGCATGTTGTTGTTCAGCACGTCGGCGGCGCCGGCCGGAATGCTGTCCGGATAGAACTCGACGTTGTGGGGGCCGCCGCTCACGTTATGGAACCGCACGGCATCGCCCGGCTTGATGGTCAGGTTCGCGGGGGTGTACTCGTACGTCGACCCGTTCAGCTCCATGTTGACGTCATGGACCGTGCCGGTCGCGTTCGCCGTCGTGGTGCCGGCCACCGCGGGCGGGGTAGTGGCGGTCGTGTCCACTGCCGTCTGCTGGTTCGCCGGCTTCTCGCCGCCGCCGCAGGCGGCCAGAAGAAGAGCTGCTCCTGCCATCAGTAAGCTGGTGCGCATTGCTGTCAGACCTCCGGGATCGTTAAGATTGTTGTGGCTATGACTGCAGTCGAACAGAAATCCGCTTGTGAATGAGTTCACAAGTATAATCCCCCCCCGCAATTTCGCCAGTTTTCGCCATGCCCAGCTTGCCCGCCTGTACCGCCCTCGGGGCCGATTGCCGTTCGCTCCGGGTAACCCTCCGTATCGGCAGCCTGGAAGAGGGGGAGGCGTCGCTGGATCATGAGGCGACGTGGCTCCTGGGGCACACCCAGCACATCACCTTCGGCGACCCGTGGAACGATGGAGAGGATCTATACGTCGAGGCTGTGCTCCACGTCCCATGCAAGCATCTGGCCCGGGAAGGCCCCGGCGCCCGCTGCCGAGCCCATGGCTTCACCGGCGACATGCCGCGCCAGCGCGCCACCCGGGAGCAGCCCCGCCGGCTGGGCCTCCGGTCCTTCCGGGTGGTCGACCACCAGCGCCTGGTCCGGCGCGACCTGGATCAACCGCGGCGGGCGCTGCCGGTCCTCCAGGAGGATAACCCCTGTCAGGATGCGCCCTGCCGGACCGCCGACAACACCAGGGGTTCCGCCTGCTGCCGGGATCTGCAGGTCGAGATCATGTGCACCAGAAAGGAAGTCCTCCTGGAACGGCTGGTATTCGCCCGCAAGTCGCCCTACCTGTGCAAGGTATCCCGGGAGGGGGACTTCTCCATCGAGGCGGAGATGATTTCCGCCTGCGGCTATCTTGATGAAGAGGGGGCCTGCAGCCTCCACGGCCGGACCCGCGCCGACGGCCGCCCCGCCAAGCCCGACCTCTGCAGCGACTGGCCGCCCAAGGGCAAGGGGTTGCACCCCGGCTGTGTCTTTGCCGGCCGGCGACGGCGCGCCGCAAGCACCGGCTGTGCAACCGGATCGGTGGCCGGCGTCAACTAGCCGTGGGGCAGGATCTGGACGCAGGCGGCAGAATGGCCAGCTTCGAACGAAGGTCCCCGGCGGAAGGAGCCCATGTGAGCGACGATCTGGAGTCACTATACCGCACGACCTACTCGGCGGTAGTGCGATTCCTCTATCGCAAAGTATGGGATGCCGATCGTGCCCAGGACCTGGCGCAGGAGGTCTTCCTGCGGGCCATGACGCACCAGCCGGAGAAGCCCCGGGCGTGGGTCTTCGCCGTGGCGGCCAACCTGGCGCGGGACGAGGCCCGGGCGGCGGTGCGGCGGAAACGGCATCTGACCCTGCTCAAGTCCGATACCGGCGTGCTGCCGGGAAGCCCGCCGGCGCCGGATGATCTGGTCGAGCACGACGAAAAGTTGGCCAAGGTACAGCGGGCCCTGGATCTCCTTTCGGCCCGCGACCGCGAGGTGCTGCTCCTGTGGGACGCGGGCCTGAGCTACCCCGAGATCGCTCAGCAGACCGGCCTGGCGGTGGGCGCGGTCGGTACGACGCTCGCCCGGGCCCGCCGCCGGCTGGTAGAGGCCCACGACCGTGAAGAGCACAGGGACCATGCGGCACATTCCTGAGGAAGAGCTGCACGCCTATCTGGACCAGGCACTGAGCCGTTCCCAGTGCGTGGAGATCGAGCGCCATCTCGCCTCCTGCGACCACTGCCGCGACCTCCGGGATGCCATCGCCGGCCTGCGCGACCGCACCACCGCCCTGCTGGCCAAACTGGCCCCGCCGGCGGTCTTTCCGCCCGATTTCGAAGAGCTGCGCCGCCGTGCGGCGGCCGCCGGTGCGCGCCGCCGCCCCCGCTGGGGGTGGTGGGCCGCCAGCATCCTGGTCGCTCTGGGGCTGGGCTGGACCGCCCACACCTGGCATGATACCGGGACCGGCCCCGGGCCGGCGACCTCCCGGGTCGCCGCCACCCTGCAGCCGGTTGGCGCCGGCCAGGACAGCCTGGGGGGCGACACGGCCAACACCCGGGTTCGGCTGGCCGACTCGAGCACCAGCCGGCAGGTGGCGCGGCAGGAGAAGCCGGCCCCGGCCCCGGCGCCGCCACCCCGCCATCAGGCGCGCACCACGCCCCGCCCCTCGGGCGACAATCTCCCCGTGCGTCCCGCCAGCATCGAAACCACGGTTGCGGTGGCGCCGCTGCCGCTCTCGCGTCCCGATTCGGGAGCGGGTGAAGCGCAGGCCCAACAGGGCAGCGATGCCGGCCTCGCCGGCCAGGACCAGGACACGGGCCTCTGGCTGCTCTTTTCGGTCGCGGCGGCCGAGCAGGAATCCGGAGCGCCGCTGGCCCGGGTGCAGGGGCTGCCCGTCATCCAGGTCAAGGTCCAGCGGCTCTCACCCCACGAGAAGATCGTCGCGGTCGACCAGCAGCTGGCCAGCGGCGAGTTCATCCGCACCATCGAGGGGCCGGCAGACCGGGTCACCGACCTGCTGAGCAGCCAGGGCCGGACGCCGGCCGACGCGGCAGCCGACACCTACATGGCCATGCGGCACGGCAACCGCATGGTGGCGGTCACCGGACGGGTACCGGTGGATTCACTCCGCGCCCTGCTCAACCGCCTGCCCCTGCCGATGCCGGATCGTTAGGACGACGGGAATAGGACGGGAATAGGACGGGAATAAGACGGGAGGAAGACGGGAGGAAGACGGGAGGAAGACGGGAGTGGATCCCGTGTTCCTCCCGTCGTCTTTCCGCCCTCTTTCCGTCCTGTTCCCGTCCTGTTCCCGTCTTATTCCCGTCTTATTCCCGTCTTATTCCCGTGCCGCTGCTACCGCGCCTCGGGAATGTAGTCCTGCGGCCCTTCGGTATGCTCGAACGCTTCGAGGTGGTGCCCCATTTCCTGCCGCACGGTGATTTCCGCCAGGCGCGGACTCACCATGGGATAGCTCCGGGCGAACAGGGCATAGCAGAGCAGGAACAGGCCCGCGAAGGCCAGGGTGGGCGCCGCCTCGGCCAGGCCGAGGATCGGGCCTGATTCGTGGGTGACCGACGGCATGATGAGCAGGTAACGCTCCAGCCACAGCGCGATCAGGCTGATGGAGGCAAAGAACATCATGGTGGGCGGGAACTTCTTGGGCGCCACCCCCAGCAGGCCGAAGAACGGCAGCACGAAGATGCCGGCGAACACCGCGCGCGCCACCGGCATCCAGGGGCCCCACAGCCGGGCGAAGAGGAACCCGGTCTCTTCCGGCAGGTTGCCGTACCAGATCACGATGAACTGAGACCACATGAGGTAAGCCCAGAACACGGTGAAGCCGAAGCAGAGCTTGCCCTGATCGTGCCGCTGCTTGGGGCTCACCAGATCGGGGATGCCGAGCTGGTAGCGCCCGTAATTCAGCATGATGGCCAGCATCATGTTGGCGCCCAGGAACGCCCCCATGAAGTAGAACCCGCCCAGCAGGTTGCTGAACCAGTGGGGCTGCAGCGCCATGGTGCCGTCGAACGCCACCAGGGTCATGACGAAGGCGTAGAACATCAGGAAGATGGGCGCGAACCGGCGGACTCGCCGGAAGTTCTCCCGTTCCGCCGCTTCGGAGCCGTCGTACTTGCCGATGAGTTTATCCCAGCGACGCCGGCGGGCCTCGTCCACCCGGGACCGGATGGCGTGCAGATCGGGAACCAGGTCGGTCCGGATCAGCAGGAAGGCCAGGACGAAGAGCACCAGCAGCGTCACCGCCAGCCGCACGAACATGACCCAGCGGGTAAGCCAGATCGCCTTGCCGGGGAAAAGATCGTGCATCACCGGATAGATATGGTGATACCCGGGGCCGAAGATCAGCAGCAGGCCGATGAACGACAGGGGCAGGAAGTACACCGGCGGCGCCGCGAAGCGGAGCACGAAGCCGGACCACTTGGCGTTGGCCACCTTGTGGACGGCTACCACCGCCACCGACCCCAGAGCCAGCCCGGTAAAGTAGATCCAGTTGACGTGGAAGAGCTGCCAGGCGCGGTCGGCGTTGGGGCCCAGCAGCTCGATCACCGTGAGCGGCACCCCGACCACGGAGAGCACGATGCCGATCCAGAGCACGGCGTTGAAGCGCCCGCCCACGGGCTGCGCCAGCAGGCGCTCCCGGATGCTTGCCAGGCTCATCGCGGCTGTCCTCCCGACGGCTGCGTCTGCGCCGCCGGCTGGGGCGGCGAGGCGGCCTGCAGCTTCCGGACGTAGTTCACGATCGCCCAGCGGTCGGCCTGGAGGGTCACCTTGTCACCATAGCGGGGCATCACGCCCCGTCCGTAGCGGATCATGCTGTACAGATAGCCGTCGGTATAGGCCCGCGCCCTGGGCGTGAGCAGCGCCGGGGCGAAGATCTTCTTCCCTACCGGCCCGTCGCCCGCGCCGGCGTTGCCGTGGCAGGTGGCGCAGAAGATGTGAAAGAGGGTGTCGCCCCGGGCGGTCGCCTCGCCGTTGGTGGGGTTGACCAGCTTGTCGGCGGTGGTGGTGGTGCCCACCCGCCATTCGGCGCCCCAGTCCTTCTGGCCGCCGGTAACGGGCACGGTGCCCTCCGGGGTATAGCGGGGCACGTCGGCCCGCTCGTAGGGCGCCACCGACGGATTGGTGATCATGGCGTTGAACCAGGGGACGGCATGCATCAGGTCGTCGGGTGACGGCAGGGTGTTGTAATACCACTGGCAACCACCCAGTCCCAGCACGCAGCCCAGCGCCGCCAGCAGCCGGAGGTTACGCCGCTTCATGCCGGACCTCCGTGGAGCCTGCCTCGCGCAGCAGGGTCTCGATGGCGGGGAACTCCTCGCGCTTGCAGGGCACGAAGATGCCGACGGTGTCGTCGGTGAAGCTGGGATCGAACATGAGCCGCCGGGTGGGCTTCAGGGCCGAGAGCAGGATGATGGAGGCCACCGTCACCAGCGAGCCGCACAGCACCGTCAGCTCGAAGAGAATGACGACGAACGGCGGGATGGTCGCGATCGGCTTGCCGCCCACCAGCAGGGGCCAGTCGAGCGAGGTCCAGAAGGTGAGCGCCAGGCCGGCCAGACAGCCGGTGATGCCGCCCACCAGGGTGAAGACCCGGACCGGGCTTACCGGATGCTTCAGCGCCTCGTCCAGCTCGTGGTTGGGCGCGGGGGAATAGACCGTGAAGTCGCGCCGGCCCCGGCCCTGGAGGGTCCGGATGGCGGCGGTGGCGGCGTCGATGTGGCGGAACGAACCGAGGACGCCGGAGACTGGTCTGGGCATCAGTGCGCCGCCTCCTTCTTCAGCCGCGGCATCGGTATCTGCTCCTTGATTTCCTGGATGGCCACGATGGGGAAGGTCTTCGCGAACATCAGGAACCACATCGCGAACCAGCCGAAGGATCCGATCAGGATGCCCCAGTCGGCCCAGGTGGGCGTGAGATTGCCCCAGGCGTAGGGGTCGAAGTCGTTCTGCAGCGACGACACGATGATCACGTACCGCTCGAACCACATCCCGAGATTGATAAAAATCGAGATGATGAACAGGCTGGTCAGGTTGGTGCGGACCTTCCGGAACCAGAGGATGTGCGGCAGCAGGGCATTGCAGATGATCATGGTCCAGCCGCCCCACCACATGGGCCCGAAGGCGCGGCGGAAGAACGTGGTCCGCTCGAAGGTGTTGCCGCTGTACCAGGCGACGAAATACTCCATGCCGTAGGAGTAGAACAGGATCATCCCGGTGAGCAGCGCCAGCTTCGCCATGTTGTCGAAGTGGTACTCGGTGATGATGTGCTCCAGCTTGAGCGCCTTGCGGAGCGGCACCATCAGCGTAAACACCATGCCGATGCCGGAGTAGATGGCGCCGGCCACGAAATAGGGCGCGAAGATGGTGCCGTGCCACCCGGGGATGATGCCCATGGCGAAGTCCCAGGACACCACCGAGTGCACCGAGAGCACCAGCGGGGTCGCCAGCGCGGCCAGGTAGAGATAGCCCCGGCCGTAGTGGCGCCACTGGTTGTCGGTCCCGCGCCAGCCCATGGCCGCGATCCGGTAGATCCGCCCCCGCCAGCCGCCGACCTTGTCGCGGATGGCCGCCGTATCGGGCACCAGCCCCATGATGAGAAACACGGTCGAGACCGTCAGGTAGGTCCCGATGGCGAAGACGTCCCAGATCAGCGGCGACTTGAAGTTGGGCCAGATGAAACGCTGGTTGGGATAGGGCAGCAGCCAGTAGAAGAACCACTGGCGCCCGATATGAATGATGGGGAACAGCCCCGCCGTCATCACGGCGAAGACCGTCATCGTCTCCGTGGCCCGGTAGACGGCCGTGCGCCAGGGCGAGCGGAAGAGAAACAGGATGGCGGAGATCAGCGTCCCCGCGTGGCCGATGCCCACCCAGAAGACGAAGTTGGTAATGTAGACCGACCACATCACCGGCGGGTGGTAGCCGGCCAGCCCCAGCCCGTACTTGAGCAGCAGCAGGAAGCTGACGATGCCGATCAGGAACATCGTGACCGCGCCGCCCAGCATCAGGAGATAGCCGCGGCTGGGCGGGCTCAGCGTGCCGAGCACGTCGCGGGTCACATCCGCCTGCGAGCGGATGACGGATGGATTCTCGTGCACCAGAACGGCCATCGATCAGGCCTCCGACCGCTTGATGACCTTCGCCAGGTACGTAATCGAAGGCCGTACGTTGAGCGCTTCCAGCACGTGATACCCGCGCGGGCTCTGGGCCGCCTTGCTCACCCGGCTGTCCGGGTCCATCCGGTCGCCGAAGAC
The DNA here is from genome assembly GCA_963779755.1 of uncultured Gemmatimonadales bacterium. Lineage (GTDB taxonomy): Bacteria > Gemmatimonadota > Gemmatimonadetes > Gemmatimonadales > GWC2-71-9 > CAVZZO01. The sequence goes on along the minus strand of CAVZZO010000001.1, from coordinate 1,775,287 downwards.
AATGGCGTTCGAGGGGCAGGCCTGGGCGCAGGCGGTGATGATCTCGCCGTCGCGCAGCTCCCGGTCTTCCATTTTGGCCTGGTGCTGGGCATGGCGGATCCGCTGCACGCAGAAGGTGCACTTTTCCATCACGCCGCGCGGCCGCACCGTCACGTCGGGATTGAGCTGCAGGTTGAGCGGCTCGGGGAAGGCGCGCAGCCCGTAGGCGAACCAGTTGAAGTAGCGCACCTTGAAGGGACAGTTATTGCTGCAGTAGCGGGTACCCACGCAGCGGTTGTACACCTGGCCGTTGAGCCCGTCCGCCGTGTGGTAGGCGGCATAGACCGGGCAGACCGGCTCGCAGGGCGCGTTGCCGCACTGCTGGCACAGCATGGGAATGACCCGCATGCTGAATGGCTCGCCCCCGGTCCCGCCCTCGTAATAGCGCTCGATCCGCATCCAGCTCATCTCCCGCCCGCGGATCACGTCCGACTCGCCCACCGTCGGCAGATTGTTCTCGGCATAACAGGCGGTGACGCAGGCGGAACAGCCGGTGCATTTCGCCAGGTCGATGACCATGCCCCACTGGGGATTGGCCCGGGCATAGTCGCCGTGTTTGGTATGCTCGTGCTGGCTCTCGGCGAAGCCCTTCAGCGCGGGGATCTCGCGTTCCGGGTTCTCCCCGTACAGCGTGTGCACCTCCGCCGCCCGCTCGGCGAGGACCGATTCCTCGCCCCGCAGGTACTGATCGATCGTGAGCCCCTTCCCCACCGCGTCGGCCGGCATCGCGCTGGCCACCCCGCGGCCCAGCTGGCGGGTGCTGCCCGCCGTGCTGGCCAGCGCCTTCCAGCCGCCGGTCTTCTCGACCGTCACCCGGGTGGAGACGTAGGGCAGAAAGCCCTGGCCGTCCTTCGCGTCCAGCAGGAAGAGCGGCGTGGTCCCCACCCCGGCGGCATACTCGCCGTATTCGCTGTGGCCCAGGCCCAGCGGGACCGCCACCACGCCGGGATCGAGCCCCGGGTGCAGCCAGGCCGGGGCCTCGATCACACCGTGGGGCGAGGTGATCCGCAGAATTTCCCCGGCCCGGACATCCATGCGGGCGGCCGTGTCGGGATGCAGTTCCGCCCAGGAGTGCCAGGTGATGCGGGTGACCGGATCGGGCAGCTCGCGCAGCCAGGGCCGGTTGGCCCCGCGCCCGTCGCCCAGCACCGTGGGATAGGCCACCAGCACGAACTCGCCGTCACCGTCGAAGGCGGGCGCGGTGTAGCTCACCTGCGAGGCGCCGGGCGCGAGCCGGACGGTGGGCGGCGCGGGCGGCGGCAGGAAGAGCCCGCCCCGCTGGAGCGCGTCGCGCCAGAAGGCCTCGGCATCGGCGGCTCCCTGCTGCTTCGCCAGCGCCGTCCAGGCCTGCCTGAGCCAGGCCTCGAAGCTCGGGGCGGTGAGGCCGCTCAGCGCTCCGCCGGCCTGTTTGGCCACCTGGAGCAGCACGTCGCCGGTATCCTTCGTACCCGCTTCGTCGGGTTTGTGGCCGAAGACCGGCTCCATCACCGGCTGCATCAGGCCATAGAGGCCGGCCCGGGGGCGATGGTCGCCCCAGCGCTCGAGGAAGTGGTGGTTGGGCAGCAGGAGATCGCAGTGCTTGCTGGTCTCGTCCAGGAACATCGAGAAGGAGACCTTGAACGGCACCTTCTTGAGTTTGTCGCCCAGGGCGGCGCTGTTGGGGACGGTGTAGACCGGGTTGGACTCGTGCACCAGCAGGAGTCCCACCTGCCCCGCGTCCATCGCGGCCATGAGGTCGGTCATGGCGCCGTAGCCGTCGCTGGAGGCGAGCCGCGCGCCGAACAGCACCGTGCGGCCCACATTGCCGGCGACGTAGTTGAGCAGGTTCACCGCGGCACACAGCTCGATGGCCCCCCGATGCTGGCTGCCGATGCCGCCCGCCACCGCCAGCCCCGGCTCGGCCGAGGCGAATTCCCGCGCCACCCGCTTGATCACTTCGGCACTGACGCCGGTCTCGGTCTGGGCCTGCTCCGGCGTGTGCTGCGCCAGCATGCTCCGCAGCCCGTTGGCGTCGGCCGGCGCGCCGCTCCGCTCGCTCAGGATGACGTTGGCCATGGCCAGCACCACCGCGGCCTCGGTGCCCGGCTTCACGAGATAGAACTCGTCGGCATTGAGCCCGGTGAGCGACATCCGCGGATCGAAGCTCACATGCTTGGCCATGATCGCCAGACCGCTGCCGTGCGACGAGGAGTAGCCCCGCTGGTTCTCCACCGGCGAGAGCCAGCTCTCCAGGAAGTCGGCGCCGAACGACAGGATGTACTTCGCCCGGGCGAAGTCGTGCGCCGGCAGCTCGTCCAGGCCGAAGGTGAGGCGGTTGGCCGCCCGCACCGGCTCGTGCGCGAAGGGCTGGTAGCGCACCAGCCGCCCGCCCAGGGCCCGGGTCCACTCACCCGCCAGGTCGGTGAAGCTGCCGTCGTCCGCGCCGGTGAGCAGCGCGACCCGCCCTCCCGCCTTGCCGACTTCGGCGCTCAGCCGCTTCAGCGCGTCGTCCCAGCTGACGGGATCGAACCCGCCCGAGGCGTTCCGCGCCATGGGCCCGCGCAGCCGGCCCGGGTTGTACAGGGCCTGCAAGGACGACTGCCCCATGGAGCACAGGGTGCCGGCGTTTACCGGATGGTCGGGGTTCCCCTCCAGCTTGATGGCGCGGCCCTCGCGCGTCTTGACGTGAAGCCCGCAGCCCGCGCTGCACTCGCCGCAGGTGCTGGCGTACCAGGTGGGGATGCCCGGGACCTGGTCTTCGCTCTGGACCAGATAGGGCACCAGCTTTTCGATGCGCTGGGTAGAGCATCCGGAGACCGCCGCCGCCCCCGCCCCGGTGACCCCGAGAACGGTGAGGAATCGGCGCCGGTCGATACCCGGCTGAACGTCGTCAGACATCGGCAATCCTCGCGCGCCGGCGGGAAGAACGGCTCAGTAGTGGCATGCGGTACAGTCGCGGTTCACGTCCCGCTGGATATGGCAGGTGATGCAGAACCCCATGTTGCTGATGTTGTTCACCCGGTAGACCTGCGGCATGCGGTAGACCTCGCCGTGGCAGGTCATGCAGGCGGTGGGGCCCAGCTTCTTGATGTGCAGCATGTGCGGGAAGTGGGCGAAGCGCGCCAGCGCATGCACCCGCACCCACTGGATGGGCGTCTTGTCCGACCAGGCCTTCCGCACCTTGGCGATCTCTACCTTGGACGAGCTGTCGGTGCCGCCGATCACCAGATGGCAGCCGTAGCAGGTTTCCATCGAGGGGATCCCCGGCTCCTTGGAGCGGGACACGGAGTAGTGGCAGTACTGGCACTGGATCCGGTACTGCCCGGCGTGAACATCATGGCGGAAGAAGATCGGCTGGCGCGGGCCGGGCAGGCCGGCGGTGTCGCCGGCGGCGATCACGGCCGCCGCCGGCGCGGTGGGCGCCGGCGCCGGCGTCTGCGCCTTGCTGGTGTCCTGCCGGAGCAACAACACCCCGGTCAGCGCCAGGACTGCAGTTCCAGCGCCGACGTAGACTGCCTTACGCATACGCGAGGGTCACCGGGCAGAAGGTTGGGAGTGCACAGCCGGGCCGCCAGACCGGATGTCCCCGGCCGGGCGGCAGAAGTTTGTGAAAGCAATCACAAGAATGCAAGTCGTGCCGTACCTCCGGGTTGCCTCGGGGGGGGAATCAGCCCCCGGGACGGCTCAGCCTGCGCGAGATTTGCCTGTCACCTGGTTCGGCCGGGCACTGGCGAGCCAGACGGCCTTCCTGCGGACGAAGCCGAGAAAACCCTCGACGGAACGGATGTCGGGAAACTCCACCCAGCACCAGCGGACCGGTCCGGTCGCCTGCCCCGCGTCCAGCGCGCGGAGCACGACGGCAGCCGGTTTGGAGCCGGAGCGCAACTGCGCTTCCTCCGCCTGCGAGACGGTGAAGGTTCCTGCGACTCCGGTTTCCATGATGTGCAACCAGCAGAGCTTGCGCGGGCCGCGGCCGTACTCCCAGGCCCAGCGCCAGGGTTCGCCCATGAAGCGCACCCGCTCCCGAATTTCCGGCAGGCTCAACAGCCCCTGGCGCAACCGACGAAAACGATGCGCGGCATTGGGCGGGAGATCTCGCAATGGCGCTGCCGGATCGGGCGCCGGGTCCGCTTCGCGATAGAGATTCGATTTCCAGTACGCCCGGGATCGCCCCACTCGGAGACCTCAATCGAGAGCAGCAGACAGCGGCTAGCGCGCGGAAATTAATGCGCCTCTCCCCTCGATGGTAGGGAGCATGCTGTCAGGAATCGGCGGGCGGCGCGGGCGGTGTCAGCCCCTGCCGCTCGAGGTAGCGCCGGACCTCGATTCCCATGGCGCGCACCAGTGCCGCCTCGCGGGCATCGAGGTCCGCCCGATAGAGAATCTCCCGCCAGCCGCGCAGCACCTGCTCCGGTTGCCGGGTCTTGAAGAACTCGATGGCCCAGAGCGCGCGTTCCCAGTCGCGGAACAGCCAGGCAAGCTGTTCCGCGTGGGCCGGGCCCGCCGGCCGGCGCGGCGCCTTGGGCCGGGGATGCTCGCCCGAGCGCGCCAGCCAAGTCTCGTAGCTCATCACCGCCACCGCCTGGGCCAGGTTGAGCGAGCGATAGTCGGGCGAGGTGGGAATGGTGACCAGCGCGTGGCAGCGATCCAGTTCGTCGTTGGTGAGCCCCCGGTCTTCCCGCCCCGCCACCAGGGCCACCGGACCCCGGTCCCACCGCTCCGCCAGCGCCGACGCCGCCTCGCGCGGCTGGAGCACCGTGCGCTTGGCGGCGCGTCCCCGGGCGGTCAGCCCCGCCACGAAGACGCAATCGGCGATGGCCTCCTCCAGGCTGTCGAACAGCCGGATCCGTTCTACCAGATCGGCCGTATTGTGGGCAATGCCTTCGATGCGCCAGGGATCGAACACCTCCGGCTGCACCAGGCGGATGTCGGCCAGGCCGAAATTCTTCGCGATGCGCACCGCGGCGGCGATGTTGACGATATCCTGGGGAGAGACCAGAACCAGCAGCGGGGCGCTCACGGTTCTCCTTCGATCTCGTGCCCTTTCGCCTTCAGCGCGGCCAGCAGCCCGGCCTTCTCGGCCGACTTGAGATACGCCTCGCGCGGCTCGACCTCGCCCCGCTCCACCAGCTCCAGCAACGCCTCGTTGAGCGTCACCATGCCGGCCCGGCGGCTGGTCTGCATGATGGACGGGATCTGGAAGGTCTTTCCCTCCCGGATCAGATTGGAGATGGCGGGCGTGCTGAGCAGCACCTCGCGCGCCGCCACCCGGCCCCCACCCTTCCGGGGACAGAGCACCTGGGCAACGACCCCCCGCAGCGACTCCGACAGCATCACCCGGACCTGCCCCTGCCGGTCGGGCGGGAACTGATCGATGACGCGATCGATGGTGGAGGCGGCGGTCGTGGTGTGCAGCGTGCCGAACACCAGGTGGCCCGTCTCGGCCGTTTCGATGGCGATGGAGACGGTTTCCAGGTCGCGCATCTCACCCACCAGGACGATATCCGGATCTTCCCGCAGGGCGGCCCGCAACGCCTGCTTGAACGAGCCGGTATGCAGCCCCACCTGCCGCTGCGTCACCAGGCATTGTTTGCTCTGGTGTACGAACTCGATGGGGTCTTCGATGGTGATGAGATGATCCCGGCGGGTGCGGTTGACCAGGTCGACCATGGCGGCCAGCGTGGTGGACTTGCCCGACCCGGTGGGGCCGGTCACCAGCACCAGCCCCTTGCTCAGCCGGCAGAGACGCTGGACTTCCGGACTCAGTCCCAGCTCGTCGGCGGAGCGGATGGCGGTGGGGATGATTCGCACCACCGCCATGGGACCGCGCCGGTCCATCCCTGCGTTACCCCGGAACCGGGCCGTCTCCGGCAGCTCATAGGCCCAGTCGGCGTCGCCGGTTTCCTCCAGCCGGCGGAAATCCGCCGGAGACATGACCGTGCGCAACATGGCCCGGAGCTCGTCCGCTCCGACCGGCGGCTGCTCCAGCCACTCCAGCGCGCCGTCCCGCCGCAGGATGGGCGGCTCTCCGGTGCGCAGGTGCAGGTCCGACGCCCCGGAGGCCGCGAGCTGGCGCAGCAGGCCTTCCATCCGGCCGGTCTCCGCGGGCGAGCGGCCCGCGCCGTTCGCGTCACGGGAGAGCAGCATGCGGGGCTCGGCGCCGCCGTGCACCTCCACCCGGACCGGGCCGGCCGCCGCGTCGTAGCGGAACTCCACCGGGGCGGCGCCGCCCAGCTGGGCCGACTGAGCCGGCGGACTGATCTCCCGCGCCAGCCCCAGGATCTGGGCGGCGCTGAGTGGGTCCCGGGTCACCGGCCGGATCGCCTGCTGGCGGCGCAGCCGGACCGGCTGCCCCGGCACCAGTTCCAGCGCGTCTCCCTCCTGATCCCACAACAGCTGAATGAAGCGGTCGAGCCTTGCCATCGTCCCCCGGATCAGTCGAGCGGCCGCGCCAGCCGGACGTGCCGCCGATGCACATAGCGGGTCGCGTCGTCGCTGCGCAGCGTGAAGAAGGGTCCTGAGCTGTTGAGATAGTCGAGCGCGCGTGCGTGGGTGGGGGGCAGCTCCAGCGCCGCCCACCCGGCCCATTCGACGCCGCCCACCAGGACCACCCCGAGCCGCACTACACGGGCGGCGCCCAGGCGTTCCGGCTCCGACAGGGCCGTCTCCGCCGGGCAGTTCACACAGGCGACCTGGTCCTTGGCCACGAAGACGACGCCCCCCTCCGGCAGGCTCAGCGGGAAGAACGGGTCGGGCCGGTTCAGCATTTCCAGCGGCGTCTCCGCGCCATCGTGCACCGCCACGCGCGCCTGCAGGTGGAGCTCTCCGCGCAGGACGGTCTGCTCGCTCAGCAGGATCTCGGCCGGCATCCGCAGCGTGGCAGCCCAGTCGCTCACCCGCGGATCTCCACCCCGGCCGCCCGTTCGATGAACCGGATGGCCTCGAGATAGTCCGCCCCCTCGCCCAGGTGGGCCAGAGCTTCACGCAGCCGGGCCAGCGCGGCGGCGAGTACGGGCCCGTTGACGCCGCTTTCCACCAGCGCCTCCTGGGCAATCCCCGCATCCTTGGCCAGCAGGGCCAGCCGGAAGGTGTTGGGGAAGTGGCCCGTGAGCACCCGCTCGGGCACCAGACGTTCGCTGACGAACGACCGCCCGCTGGAGGCATTCAGCACGTCGAAGATCCGCCCGGGAGCGATGCCCGCCTTCACCAGAGCTGCCGCGCCTTCACCCACCGCGAGGATGTTGACCGCCAGCAGCGCGTTGTTGACCGCCTTCATGGCGTGGCCGGTGCCGACCGGCCCCAGGTGCTCGATCCGCTTCCCGAACGCCTCCAGCACCGGACGCGCGCGGGCGAAGACCCCCGCCTCGCCCCCTACCATGACGGTCAGCGTTCCCGCGGCCGCGCCGTCGGTGCCGCCGCTTACCGGAGCATCGGCGAAGGCCACTCCCTGCTCCGCCAGCCGGGCCGCGATGCGCCGCGAGGTGGCGGGATCGCCCGAGGTGCAGTCGAGCAGCATGGCGCCCTGCCGCAAGCCGGCCAGCAGACCGTCGGCCCCGTCCAGCACGGCCTCCACCTCACGGGAAGTCGGCAGGCAGGTAATCACCACCTGGGCGGCGTCGGCCAGGGCGCGCGGGGTGGCCGCCGCCTGCGCGCCGTGCGCGGCGGCGAACTCGCGAGCCCGCCCGGCGGTGCGGTTCCAAACGGTGAGCCGGTGCCGCGCGGCGACACGGGCCGCCATGGGCGTGCCGATCGCGCCCAGGCCCAGAAAGCCGATGTCCATGTCGTTCTCCTTCGCTGGCGTGGTGCGCAAGATAATCCGCGCGCGGCCGCCCGCGAGGCCCGAAAAGCGAAACCGAGGGTGGGGCCGCAGGTGACGTTGACGGTCCGGGTCTGCGAATCGCTCAGACCGCCGCCGGTGACCGTCGGCGGGATAGGTATGGCTGGTGCCGGCAGGAGATTATCCTGATCGATGCGATCGAGGCCCACGGCCGCGGCGGCTGGTGCCGTCGGTCGTGACCACGCCATCGGCCCCGATATACTTCACGGCGTTGCTGTAATTCCGCGTCACCACTGAGCCGCTCACCCTCTGGTGCGGACGGTCGGAATGTTCCGTCTATACTCTCGGCGCCGGTTGATTCCCGCGGCGCTCGGCGCCCTGCTGGTCCTGTTTATCGTCGGACCATTGCTGCGGCTGCTGCTGGCGGCCAGCCCCGGGGCCTGGGTGGCCATGCTGCAGGACAGCGAACTTCAGGCTGCCATCGTCCTGACCATCGCCACCGCCACCTGCGCCACCGCCATCGCCATACTGCTGGGAGTCCCCCTGGCCTACGGCCTGGCCCGGATGCGGCTGCCGGGCGCCCGCTTCATCCAGGGACTGGTGGAATTGCCCGTGGTTGTGCCCCACCCCGTCGCCGGCATCGCGCTGCTGCTCTTCCTGGGCCGGCACTCGCCGGTGGGATCGGTCCTGGGACGGCTGGGCCTGGAGTTCGTGAGCCACGTCCCCGGGATCGTCGCCGCCATGCTGTTCGTCTCGGCGCCGCTGCTGGTGAGCGGCGCGCGGGAGGCGTTCCGCCAGGTGGATCCCCGGCTGGAACAGGTTGCTCGCAGTCTGGGCGACTCACCCTGGCGGGCCTTCCGGCGGGTGACCCTGCCGCTGGCCGGCCGGGGGATTCTGGCCGGCGCCATCCTGGCCTGGGCCCGCAGCATCAGTGAGTTCGGCGCGATCGTCATCCTGACCTACAATCCCAAGGTGGCGAGCGTCCTGATCTTCGACCGGTTCACCTCCTTCGGCCTGCCCGCCGCCGTTCCCGCCGCCGTCCTGCTGCTCCTCCTGGCACTGCTGGTGTTCGCCGGCCTGCGTCTCCTGCACCCGGAACCGCCGCAATGATCCGGGTCGAGGGACTCGCCGCGCGCGTGGGCGCCTTCACCCTCGAGAATATCTCCTTCGAGGTGCCGGCGGGCGGCTATGCCATGATCCTGGGACCGACGGGCTCGGGCAAGACCACGCTGCTGGACGTGCTGGCGGGTCACGTGCCGGCGCTGCAGGGCCGGGTGACCCTCTCGGGCCACGATGCCACCTTCCTGCCGCCGGAGGAGCGGGGTCTGGGACTGGTGTATCAGGCCCACCATCTCTTCCCGCATCTCTCGGTGCGGGACAACATCGGCTATGGGCTGCCCGCCGGCCGGGGCCGCGCCGGCCCGCGCGAGGCGAGAGTCCGCGAGCTCGCCGCGATGCTGGGCATCGAAGCGCTGCTGGGGCGGGCTGTCACCCGCCTGTCCGGGGGCGAGCGGCAGCGCGTGGCCCTGGCGCGGGCCCTGGCGGGCCGGCCCGGGATTCTCCTGCTGGATGAGCCCTTTACGGCGATCGATCCCGCCATGCGCCACGCGCTCCGCCGCGACCTGCGCCAGCTGCACGAGCGTGAGGGCATCACCACCCTGCAGGTCACGCACGATTTCGAGGACGCCCTTCGCCTGGGCGAGCAGGTGGTGATCCTCCACCAGGGGCGCATCGTGCAGCAGGGGCCGCCCGAGCAGGTCTTCCGATATCCCGCCTCCGCGTTCGTGGCCCGCTTCGTCGGGATCGGCAACATTCTGCCCGGCGCCGCCACGCCGGCCAGCGGCGGCCCGCCGCCCTTCGCCGCCCGCTTCCGCAGCGGCCCCCTGGAATTCGACGTGGTGGCCGAGCGGGCGGGAGCCATGCACGCCATCATCCGGCCCGAGGACATAATGCTGAGTCGTGCCCCCGCCCCCAGCTCGGCCCGCAACCGCTTTGCCGGGAGGGTCGAGCGGCTGGAACGGGCCGGCCCGGTGACCTACGTCTATCTGGACGTAGGCCGGCCCCTGGTGGCCGCCGTCACCACCGAATCCGCCGGAGAAATGGGGCTCGCCCCGGGCGACCAGGTCACCGCTACCTTCAAGACCATGGCGGTACATCTGGTCTGACGGAATCAGGAATCGGGAATCAGGGAGGTCATGCCCCCACGCATTCTGCACGTGGATCTGGATGCCTTCTTCGTGGAGGTATGCCGGCAACGGAATCCCGGGCTGCGCGAGGTCGAGTTGCTCGTGGTCGGCGGCCGGAGGGATCAGCGCGGCGTGGTGCAGTCCGCCTCATATGGCGCCCGCCGCTATGGCGTACGCTCCGGCATGCCGATCGCGCAGGCGGCGCGTCTCTGCCCCGGAGCCACCTTTCACCAGGGCGCCTTCGCCGATTACCGGGACGCGTCCCTCCAGGTGGCGGGCGTGCTGCGCCAATTCTCGCCCACCGTCGTCATGGCTTCCCTGGACGAGGCCTACCTCGACTTCACCGGCACCGAACTGCTGTACCCGGTGTCCCTGCTGCCGGTGGCGGAAGAACTGCGCCGCGCGGTCCACGCCGCCAGCGGGCTCGACTGCAGCATCGGGATCGGGCCCAATCGCATGGTCGCCAAGCTCGCGTCCGACGCGGCCAAGCCGCGCGGGCTGCTCGAAGTGCGGCCAGGCTGGGAGGAGGGATTCCTCGCCGGCCTGGAACTGCGGGCGCTGCCCGGCATCGGCCCCCGTTCCGCCCAGCGGCTGGCCGACCGCGGCCTGACCGGCGTCTGGCAGGTGCAGGGCATGAGCCTGGAGGAGCTGCGGCGGGTGCTGGGTGACGAGGCCGCCGGCCTGAAGCGGCGGGCGCACGGCCAGGCGAGCGCGCGCCTCACCCCCCACGCCAGTCCCAAATCGATCAGCCGCGAGACCACCCTGGGGCGCGATGCCGTCGATCCGGCCCGGCTGGAGAAGATCCTGGCCCTCTTCGCCGCCCGGGTGGGCGCCCAACTGCGGGGCGAAGGCCTGACCGCCCGCACCGTCACGCTGAAGCTCAGGCACGGCGACTTTCGCACCATCACCCGGAGCCGCACCCTGGAGACGGCCACCGATCTCGATCCGGAACTGCTGAGTGCCGCACGGGCGCTCTTCGGCCCCGCGTTCGCCGAGGCGCGCCGGCGGGACCAGGGCATCCGCCTGATCGGACTCGGCGCCACCAATCTGCAGCCGGCCGATCCGCCCGACCTCTTCGAGCCGGAGGCGCGCCGCCGCGCCCGGGAGCTCACCCGGGCGGTGGACCGGGTGCGGGAGAAGTACGGGTTTGACGCGGTGCAGCGCGCGATTACGGCGGGGACGCGGGAACGGGGAAAGGGGGGAAGGAACGACCGCAGGACGTAAGGGGTAAGGCTCACGCCTTACTCCTTACGTCTCACGGCCGCTCACGCCTGCGAGGCCGCCGGTTTCGCTTCCCGCGACACCGCCTGCGCATGCCGGGCGATGAACTGCCATCGGCCCTCCCGCAGCTGCCAGATGTTGGTGTAGCGCCGCCGGGTGATCATCTCCTCGGGCGGGTCGGTCACCGTATCGTTGCCCATCACCACGACGGTATCACCGTAGCGCGCCATGGCCTCGATTTCCGCAAGGTACGAGGTATGACGAATACGCCCCGTGCGCAGCGCCGCCAGCAGGCCCACCTTGTCGTTCACCATGTTCAGGGGCGAGTTGACCAGGAAATCCGCGGAGAAGATCCGGTCGAGGGCGGCGAGGTCTGCGCGGAAGAAGGCCTCCCGGGCTTCGTTCTCCACCGTGCGGATATCATCCTGCCAGGTCGTCTCGGCTCCGGGAGACGGCATGAGGGGGGTGTGGGTCATCGCTGGTTCTCGAGTAAGGGGTGTGGGCCTGTACCTTCGGGATGCATTAAGACGGTCCCCGGCCGGAAAAGGTTGCGCGCTCCTCACGCTACTGGAAATCCTTGCGTTCGAACCGCAGACCCACGGATCCATCCGTCGAATCCACGTGGGCCGCCAGGTCCTGGAACAGGGCGCTCCGCCCGCCCGGCGCGATGGCGCGTACCCGGCTGTTGGCATAGAGCCGGTAGTAGCCGAGGTGCGCGTGTTCCGCTCCGGCGGGAACGCTGCAGTCGCAATCCACCTGGCCTTGCAGCCCGGCGTTGACGATAATCCGCAGCCCCTGCGATGCCGCATTGGTGATGAGCGGCGCGAAGAAGGGATCGCCTGCGCTGGCCGGGGTAATGTGCCACTCCAGCCGGCCCTGCGGGCGCGCCTCGGTGAAGGTGCCCTGCATCGGATCGCCCAGGGTACGACCTCCCGGGGAGCGCGGCTGCACCACGAACCACTGCAGAATGGCCTGGCGACCACGGGAAAGCACCACTCGCAGGGTATCGCCCGGCCCCAGCTCCCTTTCGGTGCCGGCCAGGCTGAGGCGCACCGGCTCCACCAGCTGGTTTACCACCATCAGCCGGGGACGGGAGAGCCAGAACCAGGCGACCGCGGCGGCAAGCAGGAGCAACAGGGGCAGCAGCCAGCCGATTCGGCCACGCCGCCGGCCCGCGACGGGCAGGGGAGTGGTGGGCGCGTCCGCGGCGGCCGGCCGTTCCCTTGAGGGAATGACGGCGGTCGGCTGGTCTTCGGCCCGCAACCGCCGGGCCAGGCTGTCGGCGCTGATGGCCTGCTGCGGCCCGGATTTGCGGCCCTCGTCCAGCGCCTCCAGCACCCGGCGGGCGGACTGGAAGCGCTCGCCCGGCCGCTTGGCCAGGCAGCGGACGATCACATCGGACAGCCAGCCGGGAATGCGGGCATTCCGCGCGCTGGGCCGGGGCACCGGCTCGGCGATATGCTTGCCGACGATTTCCTGGGAGGTCTCTCCCTCGAACGGCGGGGTGCCGGTCACCATCTGATAGAGCATGGCGCCGGCGGCGTAGATGTCGGCACGGTGATCGATGTTGCCCTGCCCCAGCGCCTGCTCCGGACTCATGTAATGCGGCGTGCCCACGGCCAGGCCGGTCTGGGTGAGCCCGGGCCCGTGGCCGTTCACCTGCTTGGCGATCCCGAAATCCACCAGCACCACGCGGCCGGTCCCCTTTTCCAGCATCACGTTCTCGGGCTTCACGTCGCGGTGAACGAGCCCGAGGCTATGGGCGTGCTCCAGCGCCTCCAGCACCGGCCGGATGATGGCGACGGCACGCCCGGGGTCCAGCGCGCCGTCGCTGCGCAGCAGATCACCCAGCGAACGGCCTTCCACAAACGGCATGGCGTAATAGGTCAGCCCCCCGGCTTCGCCCACGAAGTGGATGGGAAGAATGTGCGGGTCCTGCAGCCGGGCCAGGATGCGGGCCTCGTGGCGGAAGCGGTCCAGCATCCCGGTCGTCCAGGCCAGATCCGGGCGCAGCACCTTGAGGGCCAGGCGGCGCTCCAGCTCCGCATCCCACACCTCGAACACCAGGGCAAAGCCTCCCTGCCCCAGGAGCCGGCGTACCTGGTACTGGGGACCGAGGGCGGCCCGCAGCCTGGCGTCGATTTCCCCGGCTGGACCGGGGGCCGCCCCGCTGGGGGTGCCGGCGCCGCACTGGGAACAGAAGGCGGCGCCTTCAGGCAGCGGGGTCTGGCAGGCGGGACAGGTGGGCACAGGAGAGGGATCGGGAATCAGGGATCAGGGATCAGGGATCAGGGATCAGGAGGTCGCACCAAGATACATGCGGCGGGGCTGCGGCGGGGTGGCCACAGGATCGCCCCTCCCGCCGACCGGCCTGAGGAGCCGGCCGTACCGTTTATCTCATATGGCTACAATATCTTGCCAATATTGCAGAGTTTTCATGTCATCCAAGCGATCAATGGCGATATTTGTGCATTATCCGAACCTGGCAGTGCATATTGTGCACGATTTCATTGACAGGCTGGGTCGGCGATATTATCGTCCTGCCGTCCCCAGCGGCCCCGCACCCCGTTGCTTGAGGTATTCTTCATGGCCACCACCGCCCGCCCCACGACCCGGCTCGCCGCCGGGAGCTCCGCGCTATACCAGCAGGTTGCCGATCTCATCCGCCAGCAGCAGATCCAGGTGGTGGACGTCAAGTTCTGCGACCTGCCCGGCACCTGGCAGCACTTTTCCATTCCGGCCGCGGCGCTGACGGAGGAGCTGGTCCGCGAGGGGCTGGGCTTCGACGGCTCGTCCATTCGCGGCTTTCAGGCGATCCATGAAAGCGACATGCTGCTGCTGCCCGACCTGACCACGGCCTTCGTGGACCCGGCCCTGGCGGTGCCGACGCTGTCAGTCGCCTGCGACATCTACGATCCCACCACGCTGGAGCCCTACTCCCGCGATCCGCGCTTCGTGGCCTTCAAGGCAGAGGAGTATCTGCGAACCAGCGGGATTGCCACCACCAGCTACTGGGGCCCCGAGGCGGAGTTCTTTGTGTTCAACTCGGTGCGCTTCGATCAGAACGCCCACGAGGCCTATTACCACGTCGATTCCGAAGAAGGCGTCTGGAACAGCGGCCGCAACGGGACCCCCAACCTGGGCCACCGTCCCCGCCACAAGGAAGGGTATTTCCCGGTGCCGCCGGTGGACCGCCTCCAGGACGTGCGTTCGAAGATCATGCTGGCCTTGCTGCAGGCAGGGATTCCGGTCGAGGCCCAGCACCACGAGGTGGCGACCGCGGGACAATGCGAGATCGACTTCCGGTTCGGTACCCTGGTGCAGACGGCCGACCGGTTGCTGGCCTACAAGTACCTGGTGAAGAACGTCTGCCATTCCCTGGGCCTGACGGCCACCTTCATGCCCAAGCCGCTCTTCGGCGACAACGGCTCCGGCATGCACGTGCACCAGTCGCTCTGGAACAGCGACACCAACCTGTTCTTCAGCCCCGGGAGCTATGGGCTGCTCTCCGACACCGCCCGGCACTACATCGGCGGCCTCATCACCCACGCCAGCGCCCTGCTGGCCCTCTGCGCGCCGACCACCAACAGCTACCGGCGGCTGGTGCCCGGCTTCGAGGCGCCGGTCAACCTGATGTATTCCCAGCGGAACCGCTCCGCCATCTGCCGCATCCCCGCCTACTCGGCGAGCCCCGGGGCCCGGCGGGTAGAATTCCGCGCCCCCGACCCGACGGCCAACCCCTACCTGGCCTTCTCGGCCATGCTGATGGCCGGGCTGGACGGCGTCCTGCGCGGGCTGGAGCCGCCGCCGCCCATTGACGAAGACCTCTACCAGCTGGACGACGCCCGCAAGGCGGCCATCCGCAACACCCCCGGCTCGCTCGCCGAGGCGCTCGATGCCCTGGAGAGCGATCACCAGTTCCTCCTCGCCGGCGACGTGTTTACCCCGGACCTGATCGAAACCTGGCTCGCCATGAAACGGGCGAAGGATGTCGCCCCCATGAACCTGCGGCCCCATCCCTACGAGTTCTTCCTGTATTACGACGCGTAGGCCGGTCAGGCGGTAACGGCGGTAACGGCGGTACGGCGGTACGGCGGTACGGCGGTACGGCGCAGCCGAGTGTGCGACCAGTGACACAGGATGCAGCCTGCCGTCCTGCCGTCCTGCCGTCCTGCCGTCCTGCCGTCCTGCCGTCCTGCCGTCTTGCCGTCCTGCCGTCTTGCCGCCTTCTTCAGGCATGGATCTCGCCGCCCGGCTCATGATGGTGGCGGGGCTCCTGCTCGCTGCCGCCGTGCTCTCCAGCCGGCTCAGCATCCGGGCGGGAATCCCGCTCATTCTGTTGTTTATCCTGATCGGCTTCGTGGCCGGTCCGGAGGGGCCGTTCCGCGTCCCGCAGCTCGACCCGGTGCTGGCGAGCGGGGTGGCGCTCACCTTCATGGCGCTGATCCTCTTCGACGGCGGACTCACGACGCCGGTGGAAGACATCCGGCGCGTGGCCGGCCCCGCAACGGCGCTGGCGACGGTGGGGGTGCTGGTGACCGCCGGCGTGGTGGCCGCCACCGCGGTGTACCTGCTCGATTTCTCCTGGACCCAGGGCATGCTGCTCGGCAGCATCGTGGGCTCGACCGATGCGGCCGCCGTCTTCGCGGTGCAGCGCGGCCGCGGCGTGCTGCTGCCCTCCCGCCTGCGCAAGACCCTGGAAGTCGAAACCGGCCTCAACGACCCCATCGCCGTGTTCCTGGCGATCGCGTTCATCGGCATGCTGCAGCAGAACGGCAATCACCCCAGTTGGTGGGGCGTAGGATTCGTCTTCCTGCGTCAGATCGGGGTCGGCATGCTGGTGGGGCTGCTGGTGGGATGGGGTACCGCGCGCGCCATGCGGCTGGTGCACCTGGATGTGGCCGGGCTGTATCTGGCGCTCACCACCGGCGCCGCGTTGCTGGCCTTCGGCGCGGCCCATGTTCTGGGCGGCAGCGCCTTCGCCTCGGTATTCGTGGCAGGTGTGGTGGTGGGCAGCGCCCGGGTTCCCATGGATCGCGGCATCCGGCGCTTCCACGACGGCACCTCCTGGATCGCCCAGGTCAGCGTCTTCGTGCTGGTCGGCGCCATCGCCACGCCCAGCCACCTGGTACGCTCGATCGGCCCCGGGCTCATTATCGCCGGCGTGCTGGTCTTTCTGGCACGGCCGCTGGCGGTGCTGGTATCCGCGACCCCGTTCCGTTTCAACTGGCGCGAGCAGGTGGTACTCTCCTTCGGCGGGTTCCGCGGCGCCTTTCCCGTGATTGTGGCCACGCTCCCGCTCGCCGCCGGCGTGCCCCAGGCCGAGACCATGTTCCATCTGGTCTTCTTCGTCGTCCTGCTGTCGGTGCTGGTGCAGGGTACGCTCTTTGTCCCCCTGGCGCGCCGCCTGGGCCTGACCCAGCCGGCGGTTAGCGAGCCGCCGGTCTCGCTGGAGTTGACGGCACTGCGCGAAACCGGCCAGGAGCTGCTGGGCTATCGGGTGGAAGCGGGCAGCCCGGCCGAGGGACGCCCGGTGCGCGAACTCCCGCTGCCCCGCGATGCGCTGGTGCTGCTGCTGGTTCGGGGCGTCGAGGTGATCGCGCCGCGGGGCAGTACGGTGCTGCAGGCGCGCGACCAGGTCTACGTGCTCTATGAGGTGTCGCAGGGGCCGCTGGTGGGTCGGCTGTTCCGCACCTCGCGCCCCGATACCGCGTCCCTGGCCGGCCGGCGGGAGTTCTCCTTCGATGCCCAGCTCGCCACGGTGGGCGATCTGCAAGAGTTCTACGGGGTTTCGCTGGACCGCTCCGCGGATGTCCCGCTGGCCTCCTGGCTGCTGGACCACCTGCCCCGCCAGGTCGAGCCGGGCCAGCGGCTGCGGGTGCAGGGGCTCGACCTGCTGGTGTTGAGCGTACGCGACGGCCAGCCGCATATGGTGGCGCTGGACCTGGGGACCGGAATGATGCCGGCCGCCCCCCCTCCACCGGTGCCGCCGGCTCCGGCCCCGGAAAGGTGAGGCAGGTCACAGCCCCGGCCCTGCGGTACCCCAAAGTTCCCTCGATTGCGGTTTTGCCCTATCTTGGTATTCCATATGGAACTGCTACCACATCCAGGGAGAATCCGCCGGAACCGGGCGGTGCCCGGTGCCTGACGCGACCCCCGAGTGCGGGGTGCCCGAAACCGCCTCCCACCGGGCGCTGGCCCGCGAGAGCCCGCTACGGCGGGAGCCGGGCGGGCTGACCGACATCCTGCTGGTCGAGGACAACCCGGCCGACGTGCGGCTCCTGCTCGAGGCGTTCGCCGAAACCGGCACCCGCGCCAACTTCCACGTGGCAAGCGACGGCGAGGCGGCGCTGGCCTTCCTGCACGGCGGCGGGGTGTACCAGCATGCCGCGCGGCCGCGACTGATCATCCTGGACCTCAACCTGCCGCGGAAGGACGGGCGGCAGGTGCTGAAAGAAATCAAGAACGACCCGGACCTGCGCCGCATCCCGGTGGTCATCATGACCACCTCCAGCAGCGAGGACGACGTGCGGGTGTGCTACGAATCGCACGCCAACTGCTATATCCGGAAGCCGCTGAATCTCGACGAGTTCTACCTGGTGGTGGGTCGTATCGAGGAGTTCTGGCTGGACACCGTCACGCTCCCCTACTCCTGATTCCCCCGAAGCCGGGCGGCCTGGTCCCTGGAGGCGCATGGAAGGACAGACGTTGCGGGTCCTGCTGATCGAGGATAACCCCGGCGATGCCCGGCTCATCCAGGAGGCGCTGCGGGAAGAGCGCCCCGGGCGCGCCGGCGGGCCGGCGTTCGAGCTCCTCACCAGCAGCCGCGTCTCCGAAGGCGTGAAATGCCTGCGCGAGCAGGTCGTGGATGTCGTGCTGCTGGACCTCTCGCTGCCCGATGCCCATGGCCTGGATACCCTGTTCCAGGTCCAGGCGGCGGCGCCCGAAATGCCGGTGGTGGTGCTCACCGGGATAGACGACGAAGACCTGGCCTGCGCCGCGGTCCGGGAAGGGGCGCAGGACTACATGGTGAAGAATCACACCGATGGCGTGCTGCTGGCGCGGGCGCTGCGCTACGCCGTCGAGCGGCAGGAGATGCGGGCGGCGCTGCGCCGGCTCTCACTCACCGACGAGCTGACCGGCCTCTACAACCGGCGCGGATTTCTCACCCTGGCCGAGCAGCAGCTGCGGTTCGCCCACCGGACCAACCAGGACCTGCTGTTCATCTTCGTGGACCTGGACGGCCTCAAGCGCATCAACGACACCTACGGTCACCCCGAGGGCGACCGGGCGCTCGTCGCCATGGCGCAGGTGCTGCGCGAGACCTTCCGCAGTTCCGACATCGTCAGCCGCATCGGGGGCGATGAATTTGCCATCCTGGCCATCGATGCCTACGAGGGCAGCAGCGACATCATCGCCGCGGCCCTGCAGGAGAACATGAGCCGCTACGACAGCAGCCACAACCTCGATTACAAGCTGTCGGCCAGCCTGGGAGCGGTCCGCGTGGATCCGGAAAACACCCGGTCGGTGGAAGACATCCTCGCCCAGGCCGACCAGGAACTGTACGCCCAGAAGCGCATCAAGAAAGAGCGCGTCGCGAAGCAATCCAGCAAAGTACCCAACTAGCCGGGCGGCGCTCGACGTCTGCGACCCGCTCGACCCGGTAACCCGGTCGAGCGGGTCGAGTCGTCTGGAGGGCCGAGCGAATCGTCCTCCTCCAGATAGCGGGTCCAGAAATCGGCCGCCCGGCGCATGTGCTGGGGATCGGCGGTGAGGCGGGTCAGCATGACCGCGCCCTCCAGGCTGCCGACCATGGCCGTCGCGGCCTCCTCCGGATCCACCCGTGCTCGCAGGCGGCCCGCCGCCACCGCCTGACGCAACAGGTCGGCCACGGTACCGCGCCACTGTTCCATGGTGCGCTGCGCCCGGTCCCGAAGCACCGCATTGGTGTCATCCGCTTCGATCGCGGTGTTCATCACGGGACAGCCGCCGGGCAGCGGCGGCCGGGTGATATGCTGGCGGAAGACCGAGAGCAGCCCCCGCAGCCGGGCCAGCGGATCGCGCGTCCCAGCCATGCCGGCCAGGAAGCGCTGCTCCAGGACGTCCACGGCATAGTCGTAGGCCGCGAGCGCCAGCTCTTCCTTGCTGCCGAAGTGCCGGTAGATGCCGCCCTTCTGCAACCCCGTGACCTCCATGATGTCGGCCACTGAGGAACCCGCCACGCCCTGCTGGTTGAACAGCGCGGCGGCCTGGGCAATAATGTGTTGCCGGGTGCGCTCTCCCCGCGACATGGCGACTCCCCCTGTAGAGACCGATCGGTCTCGTAAAATAGCCCTGCAGCCACCGGCCGGGCCAGATCGCAGGTCCCGCCTCAAGGGTGTCCGTAACTCCCTGTTGATGCAGCGCTTACACCCGGGCTCGGCGGGTGGCCGCGACCCGGTACCTCACCCGGCGGGAGCTTCCTCCTTTCCACTTGCCGGGGGGCTCCCTTTCTTTAATCAAGGGGCAGTGTGCGGAACGGGGAAACCGGCATTCAGGCCAACCCACGAGGGGAATGAGTATGACTGACGTCGTTGCGCGGAAGCCCAGGCAGGAGTCTCGCCCGCCCGATGCGCCGCTGGCCAGCGAGCGTGAGGCCCGGGACGTGGCCGAAGCCGCCCGCGAAAAAGAATGGAAGGCGCCAAGCTTCGTTCGTGAGCTGTTCGAGGGCCGTTTCCGGCTCGAGCTGGTGCATCCCTTCCCCGAGATTGATCCCGCCGAGGTGGAACGCGCCCGCCCCTTCATGGAGAAACTCGAGCGGTTCATGCGCGAGCAGGTGGACAGCGACAAGGTCGACCGCGAAGGCAAGATCCCCCCTGAGGTCATCCAGGGCCTGCGGGACCTGGGCGCGTTCGGCATCAAGATTCCGGAAGAATACGGCGGGCTGGGGCTGAGCCAGACCAGCTACACCCACGCCATCGGGCTGGTCACCAGCCAGGACGGCAGCCTCACGGCGCTGCTCTCGGCGGCGCAGTCGATCGGCGTCCCCACCCCGCTCAAGCTCTTCGGCACCGCCGAGCAGAAGAAGAAATTCCTACCCCGGCTAGCGGCGGGAGCGGTCTCGGCCTTCGCGCTGACGGAGTCGAACGTGGGCTCCGATCCGGCCGGCCTGGCCACCAACGCGGTGCTTTCGGCCGACGGATCGCACTACATCCTGAACGGGGAAAAACTCTGGTGCACCAACGGGACCATCGCGGAGCTGATGGTGGTGATGGCCCGTACCGGCCCGAAGAGCATCACGGCGTTCATCGTGGAAACCGACTGGCCCGGCGTCGAAGTGGTGGAGCGCCTGCACTTCATGGGGCTCAAGGCCATCGAGAACGGCGTGATCAGCTTCAAGGATGTGAAGGTGCCGAAGGAGAACGTGATCTGGGGCGAGGGCAAGGGCCTGAAGCTCGCGCTGATCACGCTCAACACCGGCCGGCTGACCTTGCCGGCATCGGCGGTGGCGGGCGCGAAGCGCTGCCTGCAGATCTCCCGGGAATGGGCCGCCGAGCGGGTGCAATGGGGAGCGGCGGTGGGCAAGCACGATGCCGTGGCCCAGAAGCTCGGGCGCATGGCGGCCGACACCTTCGCCATGGAGGCGGTGAGCGATCTCGCCTCCCTCATGGCCGACAAGGGGAATTACGATATCCGCCTCGAGGCCGCCATGGCCAAGATGTGGAACACCGAACTCGGCTGGCGCATCGTGGACGATACCATGCAGATCAAGGGCGGCCGCGGCTACGAGACGGCCGACAGCCTGCGCAGCCGGGGCGACAAGCCCGACCCGGTCGAGCGCATCATGCGCGACTTCCGGATCAACCTGATCTTCGAGGGGTCCAGCGAGATCATGCGGCTGTTCATCGCCCGCGAGGCGGTGGACACCCATCTGCGGGTGGCGGGCGACCTGGTCGATCCCAAGGCATCGGCCGGCAGGAAGGTGGCGGCGCTGTTCCGGGCGGGTGCATTCTATGCCTGGTGGTACCCCAAGCAGTGGTTGGGCTGGGGCTGGTGGCCGCGCTACGGCGAGTTCGGCCCGCTGGCGACCCACCTCCGGTTCGTCAACCGTGCCTCCCGCAAGTTGGCGCGAACCCTGTTCCACAGCATGATCCGCTTCGGCCCGCGGCTGGAGAAGAAGCAGGCGGTGCTGGGCCGGATGGTGGAGATCGGGGCGGAACTGCTGGCCATCAGCGCCGTCTGCGCCCGGGCGCAGGCGCTGGTGAAAAAGAATCCGCAGGACCGCTCGCCGGTGGAGCTGGCGGATCTCTTCTGCCGCCACAGCCGGGCCCGGGTGGACGAGCGCTTCCAGGCCATCGGCACCAACGAGGACGACGCGACCTATCGCGCCGCCCAGGACCTCATGAAAGGGCGGTACGCCTGGCTGGAGAAGGGGATCGTGGGGGATCTGTAGGGAGCAGGGATCAGGGACCGGGGACCAGGGCCTTCCGCCCCTGAGCGCGATGGCCCCGGTCCCTGATTCCTATCGTCCAGTACCACGGCGGTTATTCCGCATCCCTTTCTAGGGGATGGGTCCGCGTCATGCCGGCCGGTGGCGCCGGCGCCGGAGCGACCGTGAGCTGCGCCGCGCGGGCGAAGTGCAACCCGGCCGGCGCCAGCTCCACCCCGGCGGCGAACCCGCCGCTCACCGGGAGATGCTTCTGCGCCGCGATCGGGGTGAGCGTGATCCGCTCGGTAGTCATCAGTGCGCCGGCCGGAATCGTCAGCGTGTAGGTCACGCCGCTCGCGGCGTGTGCGGTGAGCGACCCGCCGGCCGGCCCGATGCTGTCGCTTGCCGCTTTCGACGTTTCCAGGCTGATCTTACCGCCGGCAGTGCCGCCGGTCGGGCTGTCGCCGCCACAGGCCGGCAGCGCCAGCGTAAGGACACAGGCGGCAGCGGCCGTGCCGGGGGGGGGGATACCAGGTGGCACGACCGAGACGGAACAGGAAACTCATGGTAGTGCTCCGGAGAATGGGGCCTGCAGTACCGGGCTTACTGTATGGCAGCCACTTCTCCATCAACCGGGCCGGTGCTGTCGCCACTGCCACAGGCCACCGCCAAGAGCAGAAGCGTGCACGACGCCCAGGGAGCGAGCCAACAATCACTGATCACGGCTGTGGTCCCTGAAACCCGACGCCAGTGGGCCCTATATCCCACTGGCCCGCGCAGAAGAACGAGCCCTGCGGTCCGCTACCGTCGTTGAAACCGACATTATTTCGTATCGTCAGGAACTTGTTGTCCGCGCCGCCAAACAGGTCGAAAGTCCCGTCCGTCGCAGTCACCTGGGATGAGCTGGGACCGCCACAGGCATCCGTGCTTGTCATGGTGAAAGTCAGCACCTGATTCCCGCTCATGGTCGCGGTGAACGTCCCATGGAGGCCGCCAGGCGCGCAGTTTCCCGACCCGAGCACCCACGTGCCGGAGATTGCCTGGGGATTTCCCTGCACTTCGACAGTGAGGGGTAGGGAGGCAAGCGCTGTATTGCCGCAGCCAAATGTCACACCCCCGACCCAAGTGCCAGCCAGATTCGCGTTGCCTCCCACTTGGCGTACCACGCCCGTGACACCACAGAAGCCGCTGCCTTGGGGCGTCCCCAGCCCGGCAAAGGGCGAAATCAGGCAGGCCTGCACGTCGAAGGTGGCATTCCCCGGCTGCTGGCCGCTGACTACCGTGGTGTAGAAGCCCTGCGTGATGGCGCCACCCTGAGGATCGGGGCCGGTAAAGCCGCCGGGCGTCGCCACCGTGACCGGGCCGGTCACGCCGATATCCACCTGGAAATCGGCGGGAATGAGCGGCGGGCTGCTCCCGATCTCCACTGCCCACACCTGATCGAACGAGACCGTCTGCCCCAGCGGCAGCGGATCCACCAGCCCGACGCTCTCGGCCACGAACCGGGCACAGAGGCCCGGGAGCAGACTGGGCACATCCAGCTGTTCCGCCGGCGTAGCCACCCCGAAGTAGGTGGCGTAGCCCTGCCAGTACAGCACGTTCATGAGCGCCTGGAAATTGTGCTGCGTCAGGCACACGCTGTTGTTGCCCGCGATCGCCTGGCGCAGCGAGGCGGCGGCGGCGCTGGACGCCTGCCCCGCCTCCGTCCCCAGCGCCGCGGGAGTCCTGGGCGGAGTCAGACCTCCAGCGATCGGAATGGTCCCTAGCAGGTACAACTCCGCGCTCTGTGCCCATTCGTCGTAGTCGCCTACCGCCAGCAGCAGCTCGGCATCGGTTCTCGCCCCCTGCAACTCGGGAAGGATCACACTGCTGAACCACTGTTGCAGAATCGGCAATGCGGCCGGAATGGGCTGGCTGCCGGGTATCCCGCCAGGAAAGCCCAACGCCACCAGCTGGTTGATGAACGACTGACTGGCGATCCCCGTCCCTACCTGACCGGCCAGGATCTGCAGATCTGCCGTGGTGCCGAAGACCACCGACACGCCGCTGAAGTGCGTCACTTGGGCGATGAGGTTGCCCTGCCCTGCCGCCAGCGTGGTCAGGCCCAGCGAGTCGCCGTCGCCCTCGAAGCTGACCGCGGCGGCCACCATGCCGGCGGGCGGTGTGGGCGCCGGTGAAACCGTCAGCTGCGCCGCCCGCGCGAAATGCAGCCCCACCGGGGCGAGATCCACGCCCGCGGCAAACCCGCCGCTCACCGGCAGGTTCTGCTGCGCCGCGATCGGCGTCAGCGTGATCTTCGCCGCCGTCATGAGGGCGCCGGACGGGATCGTGAGAGTGTAGGTCACGCCGCTCGCGGCGCGCGCCGTGAGCGTCCCGCCCGCCGGGCCGATGCTGTCGCTCACCGCTTTCGAGGTCTCCAGGCTGATGTTGCCGCCGGCCGTGCCGCCGGTCGGGCTGTCGCCGCCACAGGCCAGGGCAAACAGCAGCACCAGCGCGAGCGGTCGGGGGCGGATGTACGTCATCGGTAGCTCCGTTCTGATCGTCAGCGACTCCATTCCTCGATCATCCGGGCCAGCTCCAGGCCGGATGCGAAGGCTCGTTTCTCTCCGGTACCGAGGCGTTCGACTACGCCGGTGACCCGCCAGGGACCCAGTCCCGGCGCCATCCGCGCGCGGACCATGAAGTACCCCGGCATGGAACCCGGTTCGGTGGCCGCATCGGCGGGTGATGGTTGCGGGGTGTTCATGCGGGCGGCATATTAGCCGGGCGACGCCAAACGGCCGTGAATCGCGGCGTCAATCTCTTATCTCACAATCAATTGACGGCAACGTTCTGGCTCCGCTCGCTAGGCGAGCTTGAGCTCCTCCGGGACGAGGTTCCCCGGCTCAGCGGCCGCCGCAAGCCGCTGCTCCTGCTGGTGTACCTGGCCCGCCGGGAGGAGGTCCGGATTCCGCGGTCCGAACTGGCGGCCCTCTTCTGGCCGGAGGCGGACGAGAGCCATGCCCGGCAGAGCCTGCGGCAGGCAATTCTTGCTCTGCGGGAAGCCGTCGGCGAGGTGATCGAGGCGGACGAGAGCACCGTGCAACTGCCCCGAGGTGTCGTCCTGCTCGACGCCAACCGGTTCGAGCAGGACGTGCAGGGCGGACGATACGAGGAAGCGGAGCATCGTTGGACCGGCGAGTTCGCGGCGGGAGCGGAGCTCTGGGTGGGGGAAGAGCTCCGGACCTGGATTGACGGCCAGCGGGCAGCCTTGCAGCGGCGCCGCGCCCGGCTGGGAGCGGCACTGGTTTCCGCCGCCGAGGAGCGCGGGGACTGGCGCACCGCCGTCGCGCATGCGGAACGCTGGCAGGAGGCTCTTCCGGAAGATCCCGACGCCGCGGCGGCGCTAGCGCGCCTGGAACGACTGACGCCATCCAACCGCCGGACTGCGGGCGACAGCCGAGCCCTGCTGACTCCCGATATGGTCGGACGGGAACCGGCGATGCAGATCCTGGGTGGGATGTGGGATGCGGTCCTGGGTGGGGGGCCGGGCCTGGCTCTGGTAGCCGGAGAGGAAGGCACCGGGCGCAGCCGACTGCTCGAAGAGTTCCTCCGGTTCGCGGCGGCACGAGCACCCAGGGCCTGCGTGCTGCAGAGCCGCGGGTATGAAGCGGAACAGCACCGCGATCTCCTTCTCGCCCGTCACCTTCTCGCGCCGTTGGCGGCGGCTCCCGGGATCGCCGCCGCTCCGCCCGGCGCACTCCAGACGCTGGCCAGTCGGTTTCCCGAGTTCGCGGAGCGCTACCCGGCCGGCTCCGCGCCGCCCCCGGATGAGCTCCCGGAGGCCGTCGGGCGCGTGCTTGCCGAAGTGGCTGCCGAGTCGCCAGTCTTGGCGGCGGTGGATGACTTCCACCTGTCGGATGCCTCCAGCCGGCAACTGATCGAATCCCTCCTGCGCCGCCCGGTCCCCGGTGTGCTGCTCATCCTGAGCCTTCCCGCGGGCCTCCCGGTTCCCCCCTCGGGCAGCATCCCGATGCGGCGGGTACCCCTGGAGCCGCTGGACCGGGTGGGCGTGGAACAGATGCTGGCCGGCATGGGCGAATTTGACCCGGAAGACCGACGGGATCTGGCCGAGCGGCTGGTGCGGGAAACGGGCGGAAACCCGGGCCTCGTGATCAGCACCGCTACGCTGCTGGCGGACGAGGGATTGTTGCTGCTCGGCCCCGACGGGCGCTGGCGGGCGGCGCCCGCGCTGCCATCCGGACGGCTCCCGCTGGCCGCCGATCTGCGCACCCGGTTGCGACGACGCTTCGATGCGCTCTCATCCGAGGCACGAAGTGTGGTCCAGGCGGCGGCCATCCTCGGAGGAGAGGTTCCGGCCGCGCTCCTCGCGCGCGTCAGCGGGATCGACGCGGACAATTTCGCCGATGCCCTGGGGGAGGCGGTCGCCAGGCGGTACCTGCGGGGATCACCGGGCCAGCCGGGATTGTACCGCCTGGCGGGCGAGGCGATCGGCCAGGTGGCCTACGATGGCACGCCGCCCGCTACGCGCCGGCGGCTACACGGCGCGGCCGCGCGCGTCCTTGCTCCTCTGGCCCGGAAAGATGCCACGCTGCGCGCCACTGTGCAGGCTCATCGGCGGCAGGCCCGCAGACCGGCCGGGGAGCGCCGCCGCCTGGTGGTCGGAGTGGCCATGCTGGCGACGGCAACGGTGGCACTGGGAGTGCTGCTGTTCCGGCGCCCCCCTCCGGGGGCGCCCCGCCGGATTGTCATCGCGCCCGTGACCGTTGCCGGGGACCGTCCGGCGGGAGCGGGCAATGCCCTGCAGCTGTTGCTGGAAGAGACACTCGCAGGAATCGACGGCATCATCCTGGTGCCTGGTGACACGGCCACGCTCCCCAGCCGGCCGGGAAGCGGCGTCCTCCTGCAAGCGACCCTGACTACCTCCGGCGGCCGCATCACTGTTCATGCCCGGACGCGCGAGGCACAGGCGCGCGGGCGGCAGCTGCACACCGCCGATGCGGCGGGCACGCTCGAGGATCTCCCGAGCATGGCCGCGGGGATTGCGCGATCCCTCTTCCCGTTGGAACCGGTCCTCCAGCGGCGCCGGTTCCGTCTCGAAAGCGCGCGCACCGGCTCACTGCCGGCGCTGCTGCAGTATCTCCGGGGCGAACAGCTGGCGCGCCACTTCGTCATGGACGAAGCGGCTACTGCCTACTACCGGGCGCTGCAGCTCGACACGAATTTCGTTCTGGCGTGGCACGAGCTGGCGCGGGTGAACGCCTGGTTCGGACTGGGCGACCGAGCGCGCATCCTGGCCAACGCCGCCAGCGTTCGCGCCGCCGGGCTGGACCCGACCGAGACCCTGCTGGTCGATGGCTGGAGCCTCTTCGCCGACGGGCGCGCGGATCAGGCGGAGCGGCGCTTCGATGCGGCGCTCGCCGTGGACCGTCTGGGCTCGGAACCCAACATCGGCATGGCCGAGGTACTCTGGCACCACAACTGGGCCCGGGGCCGCGACCCCGGCGAGGCCCGGCCCTACTGGGAAGCCGCGCAGCGAGCCGATCCCGCGGATTGGCGGCCGTACGTGCATCTCTGGAGTACGGCGGCGCGAGCCGGCGATCTGGATCAGGCGGCAGCGGATATCCAGACCTGGACGGTTCATCTCCAGGCGCGGAATCCCGATCCATTCACTCAGCTGATCCTGGCTCTGGCACAGCGGGATTCAGCCCGCATTGCGGCCGGTGTCGCCGCATTCGAGACCGCCAGCGCCTGGCAGATCACCGAAGCCGCCCAGGCGGCCGCGGTGGATTTCGGCCGGCCCGGGATCGCCGCCATGCTGGCCCGGCTGCTGATCTCGCCGCGGCAGACCGGCGAGATCCGGGCGTTCGGTTATGAGCTCCTGGCGGAGCTTGCGGCCGCCCGAGGCCGCTGGGACGAGATGCAAACCGAACTCGGCCAGGCCGTACGGCTGGAACCGGTGTCGGCCGCGACAGTCGGGGCGCAACTCTGGGTGGCGCCATTCCTGCCTGCCGACTCGGTAACGGCCGCGGGGAGGCGTGCCGCGCTGCGATGGCTGCAGGAGCCGACCAGGCCGGTGCGCCGGACTTTCGTCTTCTGGTTCGATCTGGACCGGGCGCGGGAGGGTATGATCCGGCAGTACCTCGCGCGGCTGATCACAATGGAAACCGGAAGCCGAGCCAGCGACCCGTGGCCTGCGGTCCCCCCGGACCCCGCGGATTCAACGAAGCAGATGTGGCGGGTGCTGGGGCAGAGTCTGGCGGCGTGGCGCGTGGCGCGTGCCGGCGATGGGGACCAGGCCGCGACCCTGCTTCTTTCATCCTGGGACGGCATCGAAGCGACCGAAGCCGGCTTCTCCGCGTTCTATTCCCGGCCGTGGGACCGCTGGCTCCAGGCGGAGCTGGCGGAGCACCGGGGCCAGGATGCTCGGGCGGCGGGATGGTACGCGGGCTTGCGGCCGCCGTCCATTGCGGATTTCGCCTATGCCGGCCCTGCAGCCTGGCGGGAGGGCCAGGCACTGGAGCGGGTAGGCCGGCGGGAGGAGGCGGCAATCTGCTACCGCCGATTCCTGGCGCTCTGGGGAGACGCCGATCCCCAGTTCCGGCCGATGCTCGATTCCGCCCGGGCGGCACTATCTTTGATCCATGCCGACCGCTGAAGGACGCACCCTGCCCTTTACCAACCCCGAGACGATCGACGTCTCGGTGCTGGAGACCTTCCCCTACGACGGACCGCGCCAGGAGATCGTCACCGAGACGAACGAATTCAGCGCCGTCTGTCCCTACAGCGGCCTGCCCGATTTCGCCCGGCTCACCATCGCGTACGTGCCGAAGGACCGCTGCATCGAGCTCAAGAGCCTCAAGTATTACGTGATCAGCTTCCGTAACGTGGGGATCTTCCAGGAACACGCGACCGCCCGCATCGCGGAGGACCTGTTCCGGGTGCTGGAGCCGGTCAGCCTCACAGTGCGGACGGTGTATAACGTGCGCGGCGGGTTCGATACTACGTGCACCGTGGTGCTGGGAGAGGAACAGGGGAGCCGGGGATAGGACCAGGGAGAAGGGACAGGGGACAAGGGATCTCTTTCCTGGTCCCTTGTTCCTTGTCCCTTGTTCCTTGTCCCTGACTCCTATCGCGTCACCTCGTACTTCTCCAGCCCGGCCGACGGCTTCGCCACCTCGGGCGGCGTTACGGTCGACGTCTCGCCCCGCGGGAGCATGGACGGCAGGTTGGCCAGCTCGAAGGCCGTGACCGCCATGACCGCCGAGGCCTGCTTCAGGTCATCGCCCACCGCGTGCTCGTAGGTGTCGATCTGCGAATGGTGGGTGTGGCCGTAGCCCCGGGATTCCTGGTCGAAGTTGAATCCGGGCACGCCGTAGGGCAGGAACGAGAGATGATCCGTGCCGCCCTTGTTGGCGTCCCGCACCCGGTCGGCGCCGAGCGAGGCCACCGGCACCAGCAGGTCCTTCCACAACCCCTCCAGATCGGCCCGACCCTGCAGCGCCTGGCCCAGAATGCGGCCGGTACCGTTGTCCAGCACCAGGACGGCCTGGATGCTGTCGGCCTCGCCGCGGTGCGCGGCGGCATAGGCCTTTGACCCCAACAGGCCCTGCTCCTCGCCGGTGAAGAGCACGAAACGGATGGTGCGCTTCGGCTTGAGTCCGGACTGGGCGATGATGCGGGCCGCCTCCAGCACCGCCATGCTGCCGGTGCCGTTATCGGTCGTCCCGGTGCCCAGGTCCCAGCTGTCGAGGTGCCCGCCCAGAATCACCACCTGGCCGGGATGCTCCGTCCCGGGAATCTCGGCGACGGTGTTCCACTGGGTGGCCGCCTCGCGGCCGAACCGGTTCCGGACACTGCCTTCCAGGCGCGGCGCGATGCCCTGCTCCAGCTCCCGCCACAGCATGGCATAGTCCTCATGCGCGATGACGATGTTGGGTAGCGGCGACACCCGATAGGGCGACCCGCTCATGTTCATGAGCCCGTATTCCTTGGACGCGTCGGTCAGCGTGCCCAGCGCGCCGGCCTGCTTCAGCCTGTAAGGCAGGTCGATCATGAACTGCTGCCGCGCCTTGCGCCCGGCCTCGGTGGTGTCGGCGGGGCGACGGAAGCGCGCCCGGAAGGCCTCCCGCATCGCCGCCGAGTCCTCAGCGGTGGGCGGCGGCCCGTCCGGATTGAAAATGGGCCGGGGCTCGTTGGGGAGAATCCACGCCCCCTTCACCTTGGGTAGATAGACCGCCAGGCTCTCGGGACTGGAAATATCGGCGCGGATCACGGGGCCGGCGACGGTCCCGTTGGTGCCCGCGGTCCAGGCCCAGCTGTGCCCCACGATGATGCGGTCGAACGGGGCCGTCAGCCGCAGCGCCACCGGTCCACGCTCCCAGGTGACGCCGAAGGTCCAGGGTTCCAGGTGCGCCTTCAGGCCATAGGCCTGGAACCGCTGCATGGTCCAGTCGTTGGCCCGGCGCGCGGCGGCCGAGCCGGTGAGCCGGGGGCCGATCACGTCGGCCAGGTGCTCCAGGTTGGCCATGACCTCGGAATGATCCATGGCCTGACCGATGAGTGCGCCGGCGCCGGTCGTGTCCACGGTCTGGGAAGAGAGGGGAGCGGCCACGGCGCAGCAGACGAGCAGCGCGAGGGAGCGTCTCATGATGGTGCCTCAAGGTGAGATGGGAGATGGGGCGGGTCCCACCGGGGGAAGATAGCGGGGCGGAACGGATAGAGAATAGAGAAAGGAGAAGGGACTGAGGACTGAGGACTGAGGACTGAGGACTGAGGACTGAGGACTGCGGACTGCGGACTGCGGGATAACTGTCACCCTGAGGTAGCGCAGCGACCGAGGGGGGCCGAAGCCTTCCGCCGGTTTCGGCCCCTTCGCTGCGCTCAGGGTGACAACCTGCCAGGCTGCTCACTCTCTATCACCCCCACCAGACGGTGCGCCAGGCGGCGCAGGTCGGCGAGTTTCGGAATGCCATTGACGCAGGCCGGGGGGATGGCCCGTTCGCCGTCGCGGGCGCCGAGCACGGCGCCGGCGATCGGCGCGTGCCTGGCGGCATCGGGCTGCGTCTGGCTCAGCCATTCCATGCCTCGTTCCCAGCGGGGCTCGTGCCAGGCCAGCCAGAGCGTCAGCTCGACGGAGCGCACCACCGGCTCCTGATGTTCTGCCGGCCCGGCCATCTCCTCCCGGCGCCTGAGCGGCACCCGGCGTACGGCCTCGAGCAACTCGGCCGGCGCGTCGTTATTCCGCAGCGCTTCGATGACGTCGGGGAGGAAGTCGCGGCGCCCCGCCAGGAACCGGGCGATGGCGACGTTGACCGCCACCGCGCCCCAGGCGCAGCGCGGGTCGGGGTGCAGCAGCCACGCCAGGTGAAAGCTGCCGCTCAGCAGATTGGCCGGGGTTGCCCGCGCCGCCAGGGCGACGGGCACGGTCCGGGCCAGCGCGGCGCTGCCTGCGGGGCCGGCCAGGGCGGCGGGCGGCGACTGGTGCAGCGCAATGTGCTCCAGCGCCTTGCGGGTCCAGGCATCCAGGCCCGCGCCCCCGCTCCGGGCCCAGTCGATCCAGCGGCCCACCAGACGCTCCAGCTCCAGCGGCTGCTGGAGCAGCGCCTCGGCCTGGAGCGCGGCCAGGCCGGTCTCGGGCGGGAGCTCCCCCGCCGGGCTGGTGCCGCGGGTCTCGGCGGCGGCGAGACCCAGCAGCGCGCCGGCGGCGCGCTCGGTGAGTGTGGGGTCTGGAGCAGGCATGGATGGACTTTGGTGTGAGGCTAGGTGGGGCTATGTTCCCTGCGCCCCTCGCAACCGCCACAT
The DNA here is from genome assembly GCA_963779755.1 of uncultured Gemmatimonadales bacterium. Taxonomy (GTDB): domain Bacteria; phylum Gemmatimonadota; class Gemmatimonadetes; order Gemmatimonadales; family GWC2-71-9; genus CAVZZO01. Next base: position 1,743,873 of record CAVZZO010000001.1, on the reverse strand, counting down.
CGCACCGCAAGGGAATCTTCCGTGCCCAAAGATACACTGACCATCACCGACAATCGCACCGGGAAAAACTATGAAGTCCCCGTCTCCGAGGGGACCATCCGGGCGATGGACCTGCGCCAGATCAAGACCTCGGCCGAAGATTTCGGCCTGATGACCTACGATCCGGCGTACATGAACACGGCCTCCTGCCGGAGCGCCATCACCTTCATCGACGGCGACCGCGGGATTCTCCGCTACCGGGGCTACCCGATCGAACAGCTGGCCGAGAAAGCCTCGTTCCTGGAAGTCGCCTACCTGCTGAGCGAAGGAGAACTGCCCAACCGGGAACAGCTGTCCAAGTGGGAGAATGACATCCGGTATCACACCTACGTGCATACCAACGTCATCAAGTTTCTCGAGGGGTTCCGTTACGACGCCCATCCCATGGGCATGCTGCTCGGCGCGGTGGGCGCGCTGTCCACCTTCTATCCCGACGCCAAGTACATCCGCGATCCGGCCAACCGCTATACCCAGCGGGTCCGGCTGCTGGCCAAGCTGCCGACCATCGCGGCGTTCGCCTTCCGGCACAGCCGGGGGCTGCCCTACGAGTTCCCGCGGAACGACCTGAGCTACATCGGGAACTTCGTGAACATGACGTTCAGTATCGGCGGCAAGCACGAGCCCAACGCGGTACTGCAGCGGGCGCTGGAGATCCTGCTGATCCTGCACGCCGATCACGAGCAGAACTGCTCTACCAGCGCAGTCCGCAGCGTGGGCAGCTCGGAGGTCGATCCCTTCTCCGCCGTGTCCGCCGGCATCGCCGCGCTGTACGGCCCGCTGCACGGCGGCGCCAACGAGGCCGTGCTGGCCATGCTGGACCAGGTCGGCGAGAAGAAGAACATTCCCGGGTTCATCGAGCGGGTGAAGAAGGGCGAAGGCCGGCTCATGGGCTTCGGCCACCGGGTCTACAAATCGTACGATCCGCGCGCCAAGCTCATCAAGAAAGTGGCCTACGACGTCTTCGAGCAGACGGGGCTCAATCCCAAGCTGGAGATCGCGCTGGAACTGGAGCGCATCGCGCTGGAGGACGACTATTTCGTCTCCCGGAAGCTCTACCCCAACGTGGACTTCTACTCCGGCCTGATCTACCAGGCCATGGGCTACCCGCGCGACTACTTCACCGTGCTGTTCGCCATCGGGCGCACGCCCGGCTGGCTGGCGCAGTGGGAGGAAATGCTGCTGGACAAGGAACAGAAGATCGCCCGGCCCCGGCAGATCTACGCCGGCTACGACGAGCGACCCTATGTGCCGATCGTGCAGCGCAAGTAACGGAGCGCGGAACAAAGACGAAAAGGACTGGGAGAAAGGGCGTTTCTCTCAGTCCTTTTCTCTCTTTGCCGTACGCCTCAGTCGGGGGTTTCGCTTTTCTCCGTCTTGACCGGGAGCGTAAAGAGAAACGTCGCCCCCTCGCCCGGCTTCGATTCCGCCCAGATTCGCCCGCCGTGCCGTTCGATGATCTTCTTGACGATGGCAAGCCCGATCCCGGTGCCGGGATATTCCGCCCGGGTGTGCAGCCGCTGGAACATGATGAAAATCCGTTCCAGGTGCTGCGGGTCGATGCCGATGCCGTTGTCGCGCACCCGGAACACCCATTCCTCGCCCTCCCGCTCCGCACCGATCTCCATGTGGAGGCCCCGATCGGGGCGGCGGAACTTGAGCGCATTGCCGAGCAGGTTCTGAAAGACCTGCTGCATCTGGCTCTGATCCGCAGGCAGCGCGGGGAGCTCGCCCACCACGAGCTCGGCCCGGGCCTGCTCCAGCACCGGATGGAGGACCGCCTGCGCGCGCTCCACCACCTGATTGAAGTCGGTCGGCTGGAAGGCCGCACCTTTCTTGTCCACCCGGCTCACGGCCAGCAGATCGGTGATGAGCGCCCGCATCCGGGTCACGCCCTCGACGGCGTAGTTGATGAAGTCGTCTGCATCACTGTCCAGCCGACCGCGGTAGCGCTTCGCCAGCAGCTGGGTATAGCTGGACACCATGCGGAGCGGCTCCTGCAGGTCGTGGGACGCGATGTAGGCGAAGTTTTCCAGCTCCTGGTTGCTGCGTTCCAGACGCCGGGCGAAGTCGCGCAGCGCGTCTTCCGCCTGTTTGCGCTCGGTGATGTCCGCCACCACGGTGCCCACCCAGACCACCTGGCCATTCGCCCCCGCCACCGGGTAGAAGCTCTGCAGCCGGTAGCGGGTCTCCCCCGGGAGCCCGGGCGGGTTCCAGGCCATTTCCACCCCCAGCACCGGCTCGCCGGTTTCGAGCACCCGGCGGAAGATGGGGGCCAGATCGGGGGCCAGGTCGGGGATGACCTCGAAGAGACTGCGGCCGACGATCTCCGCCGGCGTCATCCCGTCGAGCGACGCCAGGGCGGTATTGATCCGGGCGTAGCGCAGCTCGGTGTCCAGAAACGCCAGCCCGACGGGCGCCGCAGCCAGGACCGTATCCAGCAGCCGGAGAATCTCCTCCCGGCGCTCCGCCGCTTCCTGGGCTTCCCGGAAGAGTCTGGCATTGTCGACCGCGACTGCGGCGCGGTAGGCCAGGTCCTGGGGCAGACTGAGATCGTCCCCGGTGAATCGGCGCCCCGATTCCGCGCTCACCAGGGTGATGGCGCCAAGGACCCGGTCGTGGATGACCATGGGCACGATGATGAACGACCGCAGCCCGATCTCGCGAATGATCTCCAGCCAGCGGGCATCGGGCGCTGAAGCCTCGATCAGCGCAGGGGGAATCTCGCTTGCCACCTCCGGTTCGCCGCTGCGCAGCACCTGCCCCAGCCCCCGCGGCGCGTCGAGGTCCGGCGGATAGCGCTGCATGAGTTCCCGGGCCAGCTCTACCTTCGCGGGGTTCTGATGGTGGATCGCCACCCGGCGTACGCTGCCGTCGGCCTCGACCAGATCGATGGCGCACCAGTCGGCCAGCACGGGGACGGCCAGGCGTGCCACGTGGGTCAGCGTCCGCTGGTATTCCAGGGAGCTGGCCAGCACGGTGCTGGCTTCGGCCAGGAAGCGCAGCCGGTGTTCCGCCTCCCGCCGCTGGTCCTCCGCCCGGCGGCGGCGCACGTACTGGCCGATTTCGGCGGCGATCGCCAGAATGGTCTGCAGGAGGGCATCGTCGGGGCGGGCCACCTGGCCGGAATAGCAGGCCAGCACGCCCAGCACCCCGGACTGGCCTTCGCCGCCGGGCACCAGCAGCGGCACGCAGAGGCCGCCCCGGAGCCCGGCGGCTGCACCGGCTTCGCGGCGCAGAAAATCGGCCGAGTCGGCAAGATCTCGGTCGAGCACCGGCGCGCGGGTGGCCCAGACCCGGCCGGGCACGCCTTCGCCGACGCGGAACGTCTGGCCCAGCGCGGCCTCCCGCCACTGGTCGAAGCGGCTGTCGGGCCGGGTCCACAGCGCTCCCAGCCGGAGGCAGGAATCGCCCTTGGAGGGAAGCCAGAGCTCCACGGCCGCAAACTCCAGGTGCCGGGCGATAGCTTCGACGATGGCGGGCAGCGCCTCCTCGGTCGTGGCCGCCTCGGTCAGAATCCGGCTGACCGCGTGCTCCGCCAGCACGCGGCGCTCGGTCCACTTCCGGCTGGTGATATCCACCGCGGCGGTCGTGAGCCCGGTGATGGCGCCCTCGCCGTTCCGCAAGGGCTCGATGGTCACGTCCCAGGTTCGCGGCTCGCCCCCGATTTCCATATCGACCTCGGTGCGGGTGCCTTCGCCGGTGGCGAAAATGCCGCGCTTGAGCCGTCGGAACCGCTCCGCCAGCGCGGGGGGCACCAACTCATCGTCGGTGCGCCCCACTACCTGCTCGGGCGGAAAGGTGGAGTGGGTATTGTGCGCCCAGGTGTAGCGGAGCTCGCGGTCCTGGTGCAGCACCATGATGGGGCTGCTCTTGAGCGTCACCCGGAACCGCTCCTCGCTCTGCCGTAGCGCCTCCATGGCCTGAAGCCGGTCGGTGAGATCGGAGCTGATCTCCAGGATGCGATAGGGCTCGCCCAGATCGTTGCGTAACAGCGAGCTGCGGCTGGCGACGGTGATCTGGCGCCCATTCTGCCGGGTACGGACGACCTCTCCGTGCCAGCGGCCTTCCCGCCGGAGCTGCTCCTGGATCTCCTCGCGCGAGGCCGGGAGCTCCGTATGCAGGAGCTCCGCCACGATGCGGCCGGTGGCGTCCCCCCGGGGCCAGCCGTACATCTGCTCGGCGCCATGGTTCCAGTACTGGACCCGGCCGTCAAGGTCGGAGACAATGATGGCATCATAGCTCAGCTCCAGCAGCGCGGCCTGCTCGGCCAAGGCCCGCTCCGCCCGGCGCCGGGCGATGAACTGCCCCAACTCGCTGGCGACCGAGTCCACCATGTGCCGGTAGGAGTCGTCCAGCACTTCCAGCCGTCCGGCCACGAACTCGAGTACCCCGATGAATTCCTCGCCCACTGTCACCGGGAAGGCGACGGCGGAGCGCAGCCCCTCGTCCCGGGCCGCCTCGCGACGCGGCAGGTCCGGCGCCTCCCCCAGCCGGTCGATCCAGGCTGGGCTCCGGCCGGACCAGACCCGTCCCGGCAACCCGTCACCGGTACGGAAGAGGGTCGTTCGCGTCAGGGCCAGGTATTGCGGCGCCGGCCGCGCGGGATCGGACCACGCGTCGGCGCAGCGGAGATACTCGCCGCCCTCGGCCGGGACCCAGAACGCCGCCACCCGGTACTCCAGCAGCTCACCCAGCGCGCGCATGACGGCCGGCACCGGATCCTTGGTGCCCGGCGTCTCCGCCAGGATGCGGGTGACGGTGTGCTCCGCCAGCACCTGCTGTTCGGCCCGCTTGCGGGCGGTGATGTCCATGGTGATGCCGAGCATCCGCTGGGGGCGGCCCACGGCGTCGCGAAAGACCTGGCCCCGCCCGATCAGCCAGTGGCTGCTGCCGTCGGGCCAGAGAACCCGGAAGGCGAGGTCGTATTCGGCGTTGTCCTCGATGGCGCGGCGGACGGCTTCCACCACCCGCGGAGCATCATCGGGGTGGAGGGTGTCCAGGAAGGCTTCGTAGGTCCCGCTGAAACTGCCCGGCGCCATCCCGTAGAGCGGTTCGACCCCTTCCGACCACTTCACCCGCCCGGTCGGGATTTCGAACTCCCACAGCCCCATGGCGGTCGAATCGAGCGCCAGCCGCAGCTGTCCCTCGCTTTCCCGGAGCGCCTCCTCCACCTGCTTGTGGTCGTGAATATCGGTGGAGCTGCCGAACCAGCGCACGATGCGGCCCTGCTCGTCGCGGGCAGGCAGCGCGCGCCCCAGGTGCCAGCGGTAGCCGCCGGTGGCCGGGTCGCGGAAACGATACTCGATTTCGTACTCCTGGCCGGTGCGGACGGAGTGATACCACCGGTTCAGGGTCCGCTGCCGGTCGTCCGGATGCAGCACGGGCAGCCAGCTCTGGTCGCCGATCTCGTCCGGCGTGGCGCCCGTGGCTTCATACCAGCGCCGGTTGTAATAGTCCAGCGTGCCGTCGGCGAGCGAGCTCCAGACGATCTGGGGCATGGCATCGGCCAGCTGGCGAAACCGTGTCTCACTGGCCCGTAGTTCCCGTTCGGCACGGTTGCGCTCGGTGAAGTCGGTAATGGCGCCGACCACGCGGGCGGCCTGGCCGGCCTCATCGTGGGCCACGAACGCCTGGTTCAGCACTTCGGCCCAGCCGCCGTCGCCCCGCCGCATCCGGTACTCCGCCCGCCAGGTCTGCTCCCGCGTCTCCAGCAACCGCCGCAGGCTGCCCGAAACCCGATCCTGGTCGTCCGGGTGAATCAATCCGGCCCAGGCATCGAAAGTCGCCACCTGGTCGGCTCGCCCACCGAAGGTGGTCTCCAGGCCGGGCGACCAGGCGATCGCGCCGGTGGCAAGATTCCAGTCCCAGATGGTGTCGGAGGTGGCGAGGGCCGCGAGCCGGTAGCGCAACTCGCTCTCCTCCAGCGCGCGCTCGGCCATCACCCGCTCGGTCAAATCGGTCACCATGGTGACCACGCCGAGCACGCGGCCACGATCGTCCCTGTCGGGAAGGCAGGAGGCCCGGATCTGGCGTACCCGGTCGGCGAAGCGGAAGGGGATCTCGAAGGTCGAGGCCTGTCCCTCCAGGGCGCGCTGCAGGTACTCCCGCACCTCGCGGAACTGCTCCGCTCCCATGATCTCGGCGATGGGTTGCCCCAGTGCCTCGCTGCCGGGGATGCCCCACCAGGTTTCCCAGGTGGTGTTGACGAACCGGAGCCGGAGGTCGCGGTCCATCCGGGAAATGAGCGCGGGCACCACATTGGTGATGGCCCGCAGCTCCCGCTCGCGCTCCCGGGCGGCCAGCTCGGCCGCCCGCCGCCGGGTGATCTCGGTCAGGGTGCCCCACACCTGCTCCAGCCGGCCGCCGTGCACCACCCCCACCATGTTGGCCAGGAAGTACCGCCGGCGTCCGTCGCGCTCGATCAGCCGGAACTCCCGGTTCTCCAGGTGGTGGCCCGCTTGAATGAAGTCGTGGAGCGCGGCCTGATTGTGGGCATTCTCCGGGCTCAGCAAGCTGGCGGGCGGCGTACCGATCAGCTGGGCGGCACCGGGAATGCCGAAGGTCCGTGCCATCGCGTCGTTGCACTCGACCAGACGCGCGGTGGCATAGAAACGGCGGATCTGCTCCTCGGGAGGCAGGTCTACCGGAATCGGCTCGGAGATCTCGAACCGCCAGACTGCTTCCAGGCTCTGGGCGATAAAGTCGCGGTAGATCTGACGGCTGTTCCGCAGCTCCTCCTGCATCCGGGTGCGTTCCGAGATATCGCTGGAGATGCCGATGAACCCGGCCAGCCGTTCGCCTTCGTGGTAGGGCGCCAGGCTCACCCAGGCGGGAAAGAGCGCGCCGTCCTTCCGGCGCACCTGGAACTGCCCCGACCACGGGCCGGCCCGGGTTGCCCGGCCCATGATCTCCGCCGCCTCCGCCTGGTCGCCGGCCGGCACGGTCACCTCCAGCACCGGGCGGCCCATCACCTCGGTAGCGGCATAGCCATACAGGTCCTCCGCCGCCCGGTTCCAGTAGAGGATCTTCCCCTCGGCGTCGGTGGCGATGACCGCCTCTCCCACGGCATTAAGCAGGGCCTGTGCCAGCCGGGAGGATGGGCGCGGACTTTCCGCCCGCCCCGTGCCGTTGCCTTCCAGCCGCGCCAGGCGCTCACGCAATTCGTCCAGCTCGGCCAGCAACTGGGCTTTGGTCTTGCGGCGGTCGGAGACAGGCGGCATGAAGGCACTCGCGCGGGCGCACCCGCGGCGGGATGTGACAGGGAACGGCGAAGCGATCAGAAGCCGGAGCGGATCGGTCGCCCGCTCCTCCATACCATAGGCAGGTTAAGGATTGGGGAAAAGTGCAGCGGGCAGCCCGCGCCGGAAGTGAGGAAGCTCACACCCCGGGGGGCGGCGACCCTTCCACCGGCACCGCCACCCGGACGGTGGCACCGGCCCCGGACGCCGACTCTACGGTCAGCGACCCGCCGATCTGACTGACCCGCTCCTCCATGCCGAGAATGCCGAGCCGGCGCGCGGGGCCCCGGCCGGCCAGAACGGCCGCGGCATCGAAGCCGCTGCCGTCGTCGCGCACCAGCATGGTGACGGTGCCATCCTGCACGCTGAGCGACACCTGCACCGCATTCGCATGCGCATGCTGGATGACGTTGGTGAGCGCTTCCTGCAGCACCCGGAACAGGGTGGTTTCCGTCTCGGGCGGCAGGGTCGCCCCGGCGAGGCCCGAAGCATCGAGACTCACCTGCAGGCCGGCATGCTCGGCCCGCTCTTCCAGATAGCTCTCCAGCGCGTGCACCAGCCCCAGCTGGTCCAGTTCCGGCGGCCGCAACTCCAGCGCCAGGGTATGCGTGCGCCGGCTCAACTGGCCGGTCATCTCCCGCAGATGATCCAGCAGCCCCGCCAGCGCCGGGTCGTCGGCGGTGCGGCCCTGAAGCGATTTCAGGGCCAGGCCGATCGCCGTCAGGTATTGTCCGACCTGGTCGTGCAGCTCGCGGGCGATTCCCCGCCGCTCTTCTTCCTGCAGTCGCAGGAACTCCCGCAGCAGCTCGCGGGTAGTCATCTGGTTCTGCCGGGCCTGGTTGGATTCCTCCTGCTGCCGGCTGACGTCCCGCAACACCAGGAGGATCATGTCCGGGCCGCCGTCGTCCAGCTTCAGTGGCTGAATGTCGCCCATCAGGGCATGGCGACCATCGCCGATATCCCGCCCGAGCGGAATATCGGTGGTTACCTCTGCCCCGTCGATGACGCGCCGCGCCGAGGCGATCAGGGTCTCGTCGCTCCCCAGCAGGGCGGCGATATCGGCCAGCGCGGCGCCCTCGACGTCCGCGTTCGGCCTCCCGACCAGCTCGAGGAAGGCCCGGTTGGCGGCATACACCTGGAGATCGGTCCGCAGCACCAGCACCGGCTCGCGGGTGGTGGCGAGGATGGTCTCGGCAAAGCGGCGGCTTTCGGCCAGGCGGCGGTCGGTGATGTCCACGAAGGTGATGATGATGCCGCCCACCTGGTGGTCTTCGGTGCGATAGGGCAGCAGCCGGCACAGATACCAGCTTCCCTCCTCGCTCCGGACCTGCCGCTCAATGGGGGTGAGCCGTTCCAGCACCGCCTGTGCGTCGTGGTACAGATCGACGGCCTGGAAGCGCTGCCGGACATCGCCGATCGAGCGGCCGATGTCGGCCGGGATGAGCCGCATCAGCCGGTTGAGCGCGGGCGTGAAGCGCCGGACCCGGAGATGCAGATCCAGGAAGAGCGTGCCGATCTCGGTATTGTTGATCAGATTGGCCAGGTCGTTGTTCGACTGTTCCAGCTCGGCCACCTTGGCTTCCAGCTGGCTGTTGACCGTGCTCAGCTCTTCGTTGAGCGACTGCAGCTCTTCTTTCGAGGTCTCCAGCTCCTCGTTGGTGGACTGGAGCTCCTCGTTCATCGACATCATCTCTTCATTGGCGGCCTTGTACTCCTCGTTCGAGGTCGCCAGCTGTTCGGTGGTGGTGCGCAGCTCTTCCTGCGACACGCGGAGTTCGTATTCGAGCTGCGATACCAGGCGCTCCTCCGCGGCCGACAGGGTACCGGCACGGTCCGGCAGCGGCTGTTCTTCCAGCACCACCAGCAGCAGGCCCCCGGCCTCCGGCGGATGGTGGAGTTGCTCGACCGAGATTGTCACCAGCTGGCCGCCGTCCGGGCCCTTGCGGCGGGTGACCCGGGTGGTGACCCGTTCACCCGTCTGGCCCGCCTGCCGCAGCGCGTTCCGCAGGTGGCTGCGGAGACCGCCGCTCACCTGCCGTAACAAGTCGCTGCTGACCCGCCCGCGCGGCGGCTCCAGGAAGCGGCCGGTGGGGCCGTACTGATAGAGGATTTCTCCCTTGGGATTGACCACGACGCTGGCGGGGATGAACCGCTCGAGCAGAATATCCTGGACGGCCGTGCCCACCTTCGCTTCCCGGGCCGGCAGGGGAAGCGACATCGGCGGCAGCACGGTGGGCGCGCGTGGCGCGATCGACCCGGTGGGGGCGGGAAACTCCACCCGCTCGGGCCGGCCCGCGCCGATGCGGCGATAGACGCGCCAGCGTCTGGAGACCGATTCGAACAGATCCTGCTGTGCGGGGACCGATTCCGCATTGCCGAGGAAGAGGAAGCCGTTCTCCCGCAGGGCAAAATGGAAGAGCGACATCAGGCGGCGCTGGGTCTCCGGCTCCAGGTAAATCAGCAGGTTCCGGCAGGTGATGAGATCCAGGCGGCTGAAGGGCGGGTCCACCAGCACGTTCTGCTGTGCGAACACCACGGACTCCCGCAACTGCTTGCAGACCTGATACGCCCCGCTCTCACGGCGGATGAAAAACCGGCGCAGCCGTTCCGGGGACAATTCCGCCGCGATACTCTCGGGATAGATGCCCATCCGGGCCTGTTCCAGCACGTCGCGATCGAGGTCGGAGGCAAAGACCTGCACCGGAATGCTCAGGTTCAGGGCGTCCAGCTTCTCCAGAATGACCATGGCGGCGGAGTAGGCTTCCTCTCCCGTGGCGCAGCCGGGTACCCAGACGCGGACGGGCCGTTCTTCGTCGTGGCTGGGGACGATGCGCGGCACCACGTGGTCCGCCAGGTAGCGCCAGGCCTCGGGCTCGCGGAAGAAGGCCGTGACGCTGATGAGCAGGTCCTTGAAGAGGTCCTGCACCTCTGCAGGATGATCCCGGAGGTACTGGAGGTATTCCGGGAAACGCACGATATGGCGCAAGCCCATGCGGCGCTGGATGCGGCGCGCCAGGGTGCCCCGGCGATAACCGGCGAAATCGAACTTGATCCGGGCACGCAACAGCGCCAGAATGGCCTGGATGCCGTCGGGCGCCGGGGCCGCCCGGTCGGGCGGGGGTGCCTGCGTGATATACGGATGGCGCACGAACTTGAGCAGCGCGTCGCCCATGCGCTCCACCGGCAGGATATAGTCCACCAGACCGGTGGTGATGGCGCTTCGCGGCATGCCGTCGTGCTCGGCCGTGTCGGGGTCCTGCGCCACACAGAGCCCGCCCGCCGCCTTGATGGCGCGCAAGCCGAGGGTGCCGTCGGAGCCGGTCCCGGAGAGGACCACCCCGATGGCCCGCTCCTGCCGTTCCTCGGCCAGCGAGCGGAAGAACGCGTCGATGGGCATGCGAGCCCCGCGCTTTTCCAACGGCTGGTGCAGGTGGAGGGTCCCATCGGCGATCACCATCACCGTATTGGGAGGGATGGTGTAGACGTGGCCCGGGGTGAGGCGCGTCCCCTCCTCGGCATCGGAGACCGTGAGCCCGGTATGGCGGCCGAGCAGCTCCGCCATGTTGCTGCGGTGGGTAGGATCGAGATGCTGAATGACGCAGAACCCCAGGCCGCAGTCGGCCGGGATGCCGCTGAGAAACCCCTGCAGGGCCTTCAGACCGCCGGCCGAGGCGCCGATCGCCACGACCGGGAAGGGGCCCTTCCCCGCGCCGGGCTCGGCGGCCCGGCGGCCCGGCGCACGCTTCCCGGCGGCCTTGCGTGCGCGCGGCGCCGGTCGTTTGCCGGGTTTCCGGGGCATCTCAGCCGGCCGCTTCCCGCGGAATATCGCCCTCCAGGTAGGTATAGCCTTCCAGCCCGGCTACGTAGTCGGCGATGAATGCGTTGGCTTCCTGCCGGGTGAGGCCGCTGGCGGCGTTCACCTTGCGCCGGAAGGTGGCCAGCAGGTCGGAGGCGTGGAACTGCACGTAGTTCAGCACCTCGGTGACGGTATCGCCGTGCACCAGGTCGGTGATCTCGTAGCCGGTGTCGGTGAGGCGGACGTGCACCGCGTTGGTGTCGCCGAAGAGATTGTGCAGGTCGCCCAGGATCTCCTGATAGGCACCGGTGAGGAAGATGCCCAGGATGTAAGGCGCTCCCTCGGCCACCGCATGCAGCTCCAGCGCCGGCTTGCCCTTGCGGCCGCCGGGGAAACGGTCGATTACGCCGTCGGAATCGCAGGTGATATCGTGCAGCGTACCCCGGCGGGTGGGCTGCTCCAGCAGCCGGTGGATGGGCATGATGGGAAAGAGCTGGTCGATGGCCCAGTTGTCGGGCAGCGACTGAAAGACGGAAAAATTGCAGAAGTAGCGGTCCACCAGCGTGGCCTCGACGTCGGCGCTCACTTCGGGGAAGCTCGATTTTTCCTCGGCGATGAGCCGTCCCAGCTGGCGCATGGTGGCGACGTAGAGCTGCTCGGCCGTAGCCCGCTCCTCCAGGCTGAACACGCCGTTCACGAAGAGCTCCTGCGCCCGCTGCTTGGCGAACACCGCGTCGTGCGCCACTTCCTGGGCCCGCTCCACGCTCATGGATTCCAGATTCTCCGCCATGTCGCGCAGCACCTGGTGAGCCCGCTTGCCGACCTTGGGCACCGGCGGCTCCGAGGGCATCTCGACCCCGATCACATTCACCAGCAGGAGCGAATGGTGGGCGGTGAGCGCCCGGCCCGACTCGGAGACGATGTGCGGCATGGGGATCCCGGCCGTGCGGCAGGCATTCCCCAGGGTGTACACCACGTCGTTGGCGTACTCCCGGATGCTGTAGTTGATGCTGGCCGGGCGGGTGGAGCGGGAGCCGTCGTAATCCACGCCCAGGCCGCCCCCCACATCCACGAACTCCACCGGGAAGCCCATCCGGTGCAGCTCGAGGTAGAACCGGCTGGCCTCTTCCAGGGCGGATTTGATGTAGCGGATGTCGGGGATCTGGCTGCCCAGGTGGAAGTGGATCAGCTTGAGCACCTCGCGACGCCCCAGCTCATCCAGACGGCTCAGCAGTTTCATCAGCTCGGCGGCGCTGAGCCCGAACTTGGAGCCTTCGCCCGCGCTCTTGGCCCAGCGGCCGCTTCCCTGGCTGGCCAGCTTGATCCGCACCCCCATGGTGGGCACCGTGCCCAGGTCCGCGGCCACCTGGAGCAGGACGTCGAGCTCGCTCAGCTGCTCCAGCACGATCATGACGCGGTGGCCCAGCTTCTGGCCCATCAGGGCCAGCCGCATGAACTCCTCGTCCTTGTAGCCGTTGCAGATGATCAGGTTTTCGGTGCGATCGGTGAGCCCCAGTACCGCCTGCAGCTCGCCCTTGCTGCCGCACTCCAGCCCCACGTGGTAGGGGCGGCCGAACTCCACGATTTCCTGCACCACGTGACGCTGCTGGTTCACCTTGATGGGATACACCGCGGTGTAGGCCCCTTCATAGGTGAACTCGCTGATGGCGTGCTGGAACTCGCCCGCCAGCGTATCCACGCGGGAGCGCAGGATATCGGAAAACCGGAGCAGCAGCGGCAGGCCGACGCCCTGGGCGTTGAGATCGAGCGCCAACTGGTAGAGGTCCAGCCCGCGTTTGGGATTGGCGTCCGGGTGCACGGACACGTGGCCGTCCGGATTGATCCGGAAATAGCCCTGGCCCCAGCCGCTCATGTTATAGAGCTTCTCGGAATCCCGGGTGGTCCAGCCGGCGGCGGCGGGCGCGGTGGTGGTGGCGATGGCGAGGGCTCCAGGACGGGGTACGGGAATAAGTTAGCGCCGACCGGGGCCAGACGGGAGGAAGCCGCTATACTTCGGGCATGCGCTGGTCCTTCCGTCTGGTCCGCATCGCCGGCACGGAGGTCAAGGTCCATGTGACCTTCCTCCTGCTGCTGGCGTGGTTTGCCCTGAGCGCAGCACAGCAGGGGGGCACGGCGGCGGCCGTGGGCAGCGTCGTCTTTCTGCTGGCCCTCTTCGCCTGCGTGCTGGCGCACGAGTTCGGCCACATCATGATGGCGCGCCGCTTCGGGGTGCGCACGCCGGACATCCTGCTGCTCCCCATCGGCGGCGTGGCCCGGCTGGAGCGCATTCCCGAGGAGCCGAAACAGGAACTGCTGGTTGCCCTGGCCGGCCCCGCCGTCACCCTGGCCATCGCCGGCGTGCTGCTCGTGATGCTGCGGCTGACGCACCAGCCGATCCTGCCCCGGACGGAAAATGCCCTCACCCTGCCCTTCTTCACCCAGCTCATGCTGGTGAACGTGATCCTGCTGGTCTTCAACCTGATCCCCGCCTTTCCCATGGACGGCGGACGGGTGCTGCGCTCCATCCTTTCCAGCCGGATGGGGCTGCAACGGGCCACCCGGGTCGCCGCGCGCATCGGGCAGGGGCTCGCGGTGCTGTTCGGCATCCTGGCCGTGGTGGGCCATTTCAACATCCTGCTCCTGCTCATTGCCCTGTTCGTCTTTACCGGCGCCGCCGCCGAAATGTCGGCGGTGGAAACCCGCTTTGCCGGGGCGGGCGTGACGGCGGCGGATATGATGATGACACGCTTTCAGACCCTCCCGATCCACGCCCGGCTGAGCGATGCGGCGCGGTTGCTGCTGGAGGGCGACCAGAGCGAGTTCCCGGTGGTGGACAACCTCGGAGCCGTGGAAGGCATCCTGACACGGGACCTGCTGGTGCGGGGACTCGCCCAGCATGGGGAGAACGGGACGGTGGCCGAAGCCATGGCCGGCCCGGTACCGGCGCTGGGGCCCGAGGTGCCGTTTCCCCAGGCGCTGGCGCGGCTGCGGGCCAGCGGCGTGCCGGCCCTGCCGGTGGTGCAGGACGGCCGGCTGGTCGGGCTGCTGACCCTGGAGAATGTCTCCGAGCTGCTGATGCTGCGGCGGGCGACCGGAAAAGAGGAACGCGCAAAGGACTGAGCGGAAGGACCGGCTTTTCTCCCAGTCCTTTTCTCCCAGTCCTTCTCTCTCAGGCCTTTTCTCTCAGTGCTGTTCTCCTGTTTCCGTCCCCACATTGTTCCCCCGATCCACATCCGGCAGTGCATGACGCGGATCCAGATCCGCCTTCACCACCGTCTTCCCCTTCGGGGCGCGATAGGTAAACCGCGGCCCCTGGTTCCACATTTCAATGGGCAGATGGATCCGCTCTGTCCGGCCGTCGGCGTAGGTCAGCTCCAGCTCGGCGGGCATCACCATCTTGCGCCGGTTGGAGAGATAGACCGCGCTGCCGCTGTCGGGGCTGGAGCGCACCGAGTCCACCGCCTGGTCGAGCCGAGCAGTGGAGAACACCCATTCGCGCCAGAACCAGTCCAGGTCCACGCCCGACTGATCGCGCATCAGCCGGAAGAAATCGGCCGGCGCCGGATGTTTGAAAGCCCAGGCCTGGATGTACGCCCGGAAGGCCGGATCGAAGCGCTCCCTGCCCAGCACCTCGTAACGCAGCTCCTGCATCATGAGCGCCGGTTTCTGGTATGCGGTCCAGAAGAGGTCGCGTGATTCCACCGGACGGGTGATGAGCGGCTGCTCCTGGCCGGCGACGGCGTGATCGGGGTAGAGGTGCAGCGGATGCACCTCGATGCTGTCGCCGTAGGGGGTTCCCTCGAAGTAGCGCGCCGCCCCGCCGAGGTCGATGAATGTGTTGAAACCCTCATCCATCCAGGGGTAGAGCCGCTCGTTGGAGCCCACCACCATGGGGAACCACTCGTGCCCGAACTCATGGGAGAGCACCCACTGAAGGTCCTCCCGCGCGGGGCTGTTGGGTACGAAGGTGAGCATGGGGTACTCCATCCCCTCGATCGGCCCTTCGACCGTGGTGGCGTGCGGATAGGGATAGCGGTACCACTGCTCGCTGAAATACCGAATGGCTTCGCGCGCCATCCGATTGGCCTCTTCCCAGCGGGCGGCCGCGGGGCGATACAGGGTGTTGATGAGGATCCCGTCGTAGCCGCTGGCATCCCAGCGCAGCCCCGGCGCCGTGGCAAAGGCAAAGTCGCGTACGCTGTCGGCGGTGAAGTGCCAGGTCAGCTCGCCGCGCTGCGCCGGACGCGTCTTCACCGCGTTCGACGCTTCCGCCTTCGTGATCACCGCCATGGCCGTGTCGGACTGCCGCGCGCGGGCCAGCCGGTCGCGCTCGGCGGCGGTCAGGACGGCCTCCGGGTTCTGCAGCGTCCCGGTCGCCGCCACCAGGAAGGTGGCGGGGACGGTAAGCTGCACATCGAAGCTGCCGTACTCGAGGTAGAACTCACCCGCCCCGATATACGGCTCGTGGTTCCAGCCGCGGATATCGTCATACACCGCCATCCGCGGATACCACTGGGCAATCTCGTAGAGCAATCCGTCGCGCCCCATGCGGCCGCCGCCGTAAGGCGGGACCCGGAACGACCAGCCCAGCTCCAGATCGAGCGAGGCGCCGGGCGCCAGCGGCTGCGGCAGATCGAGCCGCATGGTGGTGCCGGAGAGCACGGGGGTCAGGGATTTCCCGTCGACCCGGACGAAGGCCAGGGAGTCGCCGCCGGCAAAACCCTGACACGAGAAGTCGAACACGCTTCCCAGGAAAACCAGCGGCGGCTGATGCAGCTGGTTGGTGATGCTCCCCGGCGCACACATGTTCTGCTCCAGGAACATCCAGAGATAGGGCAGCGCGATGGGCGCGTGATTCGTATAGTGGATCGTCTCGGTCCCCGTGACGGTCTGCCTGGCGGTGTCCAGCCGGGCCTGGATGCGGTAGTCCACCCGCTGCTGCCAGTAGTCGGGACCGGGCCGCCCGTCGCCGCCCCGGTAACGGGTGGCGGCGGGCAGGTCCAGCGCGCGGAAGGGGGAGGTATCGGCCACGCTCCACTGGGCGGAGAGCCCGGCGGGCAGCGCGGCAAGGCCGAGGAGCAGGAGCGCAGATCGGAGCATGCTGGTCTCCGGAGTTGGCGGGAATGTGAGGGGAAGCTAATCCCGGAGCCGAGGCTCCGTACACTACCTCTGGCGCGGCGGCGGCCCGGTTATCAGATTTGTGACCCGTTCGTCCCCCCACATCCCTACCCGGTGCAGGAGCGTCATCATGATACGACGTAGTTTCTCTCTGGCAGTTCTGGTTCTGGTCGGCGCCTGCGGCAAGTCGGAATCCCATCAGACGGCTCAGGCGGCTGCGCCCGCCGCCCCCGCCACGCCCACCGCGCTGACAATCACGGCGAAGGACTACAGTTTTGTCATGCCCGATACGGTCGCGCCGGGCGTCACCACGGTCCGGATCCAGAACAGCGGCAAGGAACTGCACCAGGTGCAGCTCTTCCGGCTGGACAGCGCCAAGACGGTGCAGGACCTCATGGCCCTCCTCCAGCAGGGTGAAGCCGCCTTCCCCGCCTGGCTGGTGGGGGTCGGCGGCCCCAACGCCACCATGCCGGGGCAGGAAACCGACGCCACGGTCAGTCTCTCGGCCGGCCAGTATGTTGCCCTGTGCTTCATTCCCTCGCCCGACGGGATGCCTCACGTGGCCAAGGGCATGATGCATCCCCTCACGGTGACCGGCACTCCCGGCACCGCGACCATGCCGGCCGGCGACGTGACCATCAAGCTGGTGGATTACGGCTTCGAGCCCAGTCCCGCCCTGACGGCCGGCCACCACACCATCAGGGTGGTCAACGCCGGCCAGCAGGACCACGAGCTGGTGCTGTTCAAGATGCTGCCGGGCAAGACCGCGGCCGATCTCAAGGCCTGGGCCGGCGCCGGCATGAAGGGTGTGCCGCCGTTCGAGGTCCGGGGCGGCATGGGCACCCTTCCGGTGGGTGGCGAGGGCGATTTCGACGTGAACCTGGATGCCGGGAATTACGTGCTGGCCTGCTTCGTTCCCGATCGCGGGGACGGCAAGCCGCACCTGGATCACGGTATGGTGCAGCCGTTCACCATCGAGTAGGCGACTACCGGCACTTCCCTCGACCCCCTTGACCCTCCCGGCCCCCTCGACCTCTTTGGTAGGTCCGAGAGGGTCGAGAGGATCAAGGGGGTCGAGGTTATCCCGGGAGTCCAGACTATCCTGCACTTTGAACGCTCGATTGATCTACCCGTTCCGGCTCACACCGCCTATGCCTGGCATGAGCGGCCGGGCGCCTTCGAGCGCATGCTTCCCCCCTGGCAGTCCATCGAAGTCCTTTCCCGCCGCGGCGGGATTGCCGCCGGCGCCCGCACCATCCTGCGGGTTCCGGTCGGGCCGCTCCGGCTGACCTGGAGCGCGGTCCACCGGGCTTCCGAGGAAGGCACCGGATTCATCGACGAACAGACCCGGGGCCCCTTCCGCCGCTGGCAGCACAGCCACTTTCTGGAGCCGCACGGACCTGAGCGCTGTATCCTGCGGGATCATGTCGCCTACGAGCTGCCGCTGGGCGGCCTGGGCCTGCTGGCCGCCGGCGGCTATGTGGCCCGGGAGCTGGACCGGCTCTTTACCTACCGGCATGCCGTCCTGCAGGGCGATATGGCCCTGCTCGCCCGCCTGCCCGAGGCGTCCCCGCTCCGGATCGCGGTGACCGGCGCCAGCGGGATGATCGGCAGGGCGCTGCGCCCCCTCCTCACCAGCATGGGGCATGAAGTCGTCTCCGTGGTGCGGCGGCGCCCGCGGGAGCAGGAGATCTTCTGGAAGCCCAGCCAGGGAACGGTGGAGGCGGCGGCGTTCGAAGGCGTGGATGCGGTCATCCATCTGGCCGGCGAGAATATCGCCGGCAGCCGCTGGAGCGAATCGGTCAAGCAGCGCATCCGGCAGAGCCGGGTCCGGGGAACGAAGCTCCTGGCCGAGACCCTGGCCAGTCTGGAACGGCCGCCGCGGGTCCTGATTTCCGCTTCCGGTATCAACTATTTCGGCGACCGGGGCGACGAGCTGCTTCCCGACGACGCACCTGGGGGCCGCGGATTCCTGCCGGAAGTCGTACGCGGCTGGGAGGACGGCGCCAGAGCGGCCGATGCCGCGGGGATCCGGACCGTCCACCTGCGGTTCGGCCCGGTGTTCACGCCTGCCGGAGGATTTCTCGACCGCCTGATGCTCCCCTTCCGTTTGGGACTCGGCGGGAAGATCGGCGCGGGGCAGCAGTGGGTGAGCTGGGTGGCTATCGACGATGTGGTGGGCGGCATCTACTGGGCCCTGATGAACGAGTCGCTGGCCGGCGGCATCAACCTGGCGGCCCCGGAGCCGGTCCGGAACGAAGAACTCACCCGCACGCTGGCCCGGGTGCTGCACCGGCCGGCTCCGTTCACGGTCCCCCCCGCCGCACTGCGGCTGGCCCTGGGCCGGGAAATGGCCGACGAACTGGTGCTGAGCAGCGTCCGGGCCGTGCCCAGGCGGCTGCTGGACTCCGGCTACCGGTTCCGATATCCCCACCTCGAGCCCGCGCTGCGACACCTGCTGGGGAGGGAGAACGGATCGGGGGTGCCCTGACCGGCACCGGGGGCTCGGGTGCCTCCGTGCGCGTTTTCCGGCCACGGTAGTGCCAGGCAACGATACCAACGGCTGGGCCGGCTTGTGTTATCCCCCGAACCGGGGGTTCCCGCTCGTTCCGCGTTTTCTTGCATATCCTCGGAATGCTCAGCGCCGTCGCCCGGAATGCCGCGGCGAGCCGGATGCGGACCGCACCCGAATCCAGCGCGCCACCCCGGCTATCTTAGGCGCATGACGGCAGAACTGCCTCCCGCCATCGTGCTGCTAAGCGGCGGGCTCGACTCCGCCACCGTACTGGCCATCAGCCGGGAGCTGGGCTTTGCCCCCCATGCCCTGAGCTTCCGCTATGGACAGCGTCATGCCCTGGAGCTGGAAGCCGCCCGCCGGGTTGCGGCAGCCCAGGGCGTCGCCAGCCACAAGGTCGTGGAGATCGACCTCCGCGCCTTCGGCGGCTCGGCGCTGACCAGCGATGCGCCGGTTCCCCGCGACCGCTCCCCGGCGGCCATCGGCGCCGGCATCCCCATCACCTACGTGCCGGCCCGGAATACCATCTTCCTGTCCTTTGCTCTCGCCTGGGCCGAAGTGCTGCGCGCCACGGACATCTTCATCGGGGTGAACGCCCTCGACTACAGCGGCTATCCCGACTGCCGGCCCGAGTTCATTCGCGCGTTTCAGGACCTGGCGAATGTCGCCACCCGCATGGGGACCGAAGACGGCCGGCGCGTGACGATCCATGCTCCCCTGCTCCATCTCACCAAAAGGGAGATCATCACCCGGGGGATCGCCCTGGGCGTGGACTACGGCCTGACCATCAGTTGCTACGATCCCGCTCCCGCCGGCATCCCGTGCGGCCATTGTGACGCCTGCCTCCTGCGGCGGAAGGGCTTCCAGGAAGCGGGAATGCCCGATCCCGCGGCGGGAAGAGGACGGGAATAGGACGGGAGGAGGACGGGATGAAGACGTTCTTCCCGTCTTTCCTCCCGTCTTTCTCCCATCTTTCTCCCGTCTTTCTCCCGTCTATCTTCCCTCCATGTACGCCGTCAAGGAAATCTTCTATACCCTCCAGGGAGAAGGCGCGCAGACCGGCCGGCCGGCCGTGTTCTGCCGTTTCGCCGGGTGCAATCTCTGGACCGGTCGCGAGTCGGACCGGGCAACCGCCGTCTGCGGTTTCTGCGATACCGATTTTCTGGGGACCGATGGGCCGGGGGGCGGCCGCTTTCCCAGCGCCGAGAGCCTGGCCAGGGCGGTGGCGGCGGCATGGCCGCCGGACGCGGGCGGCAGGCCGCTGGTGGTCTGCACCGGTGGCGAGCCTCTGCTCCAACTGGATCATGACCTGGTCGGCGCCCTGCATGCGGCGGGGTTCGAGATCGCGGTGGAGACGAACGGCACGCAGATCCCCCCCGCGGGGCTGGACTGGATCTGCGTCAGCCCGAAGGCGGGGGCGGAGCTCCGGCTGCGGGAGGGCAGCGAGCTGAAGCTGGTTTACCCACAGGCCGGCGCGGAGCCCGAGCGCTTTACCGGCCTCCGCTTCCGCCACTTCTTTCTCCAGCCCATGGACGGCCCGGAGCGCGAAGGAAACACCCGCCGGGCTCTGGCCTATTGCCTGGCCCACCCGCAATGGCGATTGAGCCTGCAGACGCATAAACTGCTGGGCATTCCCTGACGACCGACCGGCCCCCAGACGAGGAGCGCATGGCCTTCGGCTACAGCGATACGGTGAACCACGCCCTGGCATTCGCCGCCAAGTATTACGCCCCACCCGAAGGACGGCCCGCCGTCGGGTACCTGACCCACCCGGCACATGCCGCGGTGATCCTCTCGCGCTATGGTTGCGACGATCCGACCATCGTAGCCGGGATTCTCCATCCTGTCCTGTGGGTCGCCCGCCCCGGCGTGCAGCATGAGCTGCGGCACAAGATCGCCGACAAGTTCGGCAGCGTGGTGATCACTACACTGAGCGACGCCTGGGAGCCCCGCTGGGATCACCGCGGCGAAGCCCGGCCGTATAATGTCTGCAAGCTGGAATATCTGGGACAGCTGGGGCAGGCCCATGCCCGTGCGCTGGACGTCTGCGCCGCCAGCGAAATCCATCTCTGCGGCTCCCTCACCACCGATCTGCGCCGTCTGGGCGTGGAATACCTCCCGACCATCTCCCAGGCCAGCAGCGACCAGCTGCTCTGGTGGTACCGCTCGCTACTGGAAACGCTCGAGCGGCGGGGCGATTGGCCTCACCGGGGCATGCTGTCGGAATTGCGGCTGCTGGCCGCCGAGCTGACCCGCCACCTGCACAGCGACGACCGATAGCCGGGACCGGCGAGAGGAAACACCTCCCGCTCCCCATTCCGGCTATTCCTGCCGCCCCGCGACCAGGTACACATAGCGGCCCTCCCGCTCGATCCACAGAACCAGCGGCCCGGCGGCGGGGCTCGCCGACAGGCCCCGGTTGAGGCCGGCCAGGTTGCGCACACGCCGGCCGTTGACGGCGTGGATGACATCGCCCGGCAGCAGATCCGACATGCGGTACCCCGGGCCGATGGCGGGGGCCGCGACCACGACACCGCTGGAGTCGCGCAACCAGTCGAGCGCCGCCGCCACATCGGGGTCCAGGTCGAGCGCCAGGATCCCCAGCCGCGCCACCGGGTGCGGGTGGCGCGCGGCCAGCTCTGCCAGCTGCTCGGCCCCGCCGGCGCGTTCCTGCACCGTGACCACCACTTCGCGGCTCGCCCCATCCCGGTCGACCGTGAGGCGGGCGGCGGTGCCCGGCGCACGGCCATAGAGGCCGATATCCAGCAGCGCGCCGCTCTCCAGCGCCTTGCCGTCCAGCGCGATCACGATATCGCCGGGACGAAGCCCCGCCGCCGCGGCCGGCCCGGCGGGATCCACGTCGGCCAGGATGACCCCGCGATCGCGGCCGAGGTTCAGGCCCGCCGCCAGGTCCGGGGTGATGGTCTGCGCCACCACGCCCATACTGCCGCGACGCACCCGTCCCAGCGCGCGCAACTGCCGGGCGACGGCACGCACGATATTGCTGGGCGCCGCGAACCCGAGGCCTTCACTGCCGCCGCTCTGGCTGTAGATAAGGGTATTGATGCCCACCAGGCGCCCCTCGGTATCCACCAGCGCCCCGCCACTGTTGCCCGGATTGATGGGCGCGTCGGTCTGGATGTAGACCATGGGATCGTCGGGGTCGAGCTGCCGCGCCGTGGCGCTTACGATCCCCATGGTCACCGAATTCTCCAGCCCGAGCGGGCTGCCGAACGCCAGCACCAGCTGCCCCGCAGCGAGCCGGTCGGAGTCGGCCAGCTCCAGCGCCGGGAACGGGCCGCCGTCGATCTTGAGCAGCGCCAGGTCGGTCTCCTCGTCCACCCCTACGATGCGCGCGTCGAGCAGCCGGGTGCCTCGGCCGGCATCCGCCGCCGCGCGGGGCACCATGACCTGCACCCGCCGGGCATCCTCCACCACGTGCGCATTGGTCACGAGATAGCCCGCCGGGTCGATCACCACCCCGGATCCGCCTCGCTGGTCGGGCGCATAGCCGGCCGGCGCGTCGGGATCGCGCGGGGGGGCGTAGGCCACGATGAAGATCTCCACCACGGCGGGACTGACCCGGGCCGCAATGGACTGGAACTCCTGGCTGAGGGCGGTGAGCGGCGAGACGGCGGGAGCGGCCTGGGCCTGGAGCAGGCCCGGCACGAGACCCAGCAGGACGGGGAACGCGCGCGTGAGGTGGCGGAGCATGGCCGGGTATCGGGTAACACAAATCCCGGCCGACTGATGTCGGGCCGGGACCGCGGGCCTTCCAGTTTTCATCACCCAGGCTGGAAAGCCATACCCCTGGGGCCCCGAAGGGCTATGCTTCTGTATTCGCAGCATCAATATAGACCCGATCAGGCCGTACAGCAAGTCCCGCGCCCGGGGCACCGGCCCATGGATAACCGAATGTCTCGCCTACGGCTAGGCCAGCGACTATATTCGGCGCGATGAGTCTGACACCGATTTCCCACCCTCTCGCTTCGCTTCCCAGCGCCTTCGCTGCAGCCTGCCGTGACTCCCGGAGCGACCTCGAGCTGTTCGAGCGTTGCCGGGACGCCCTGGTCCGGCGATTCCACAGCGACCGGATCTGGCTGGTCATCCGGGAGCGCACGGGCAGCGTGACGGCGGTTGGCGCCTCCGACGGGCGGCAGAATGCCCAGGAGGTCGCGCGGATCGGGAGCGGCGACACCGAGGTGATCGTCTCCGCCGAGCCCGAGGTGGCGGAGACGATGCGGGGAGTGGCGCTCCCGCTGGCCCTGGGGCTCTCGATCGTCCTGGAGCTGCGCAGCGTGCTGCTCGAGCGCCAGGCGGCGCTGGACGACGCCACCTTCCAGTTACGCGCCCTGCGGCAGGTGACCCGTCTGCTCTCGTCGGTGCACTCGACGGAAGAAACCGAGCAACTGGTCATGGACTTCATGGCCGAGGTGTTCTTCGCCTGGTGGGCCTGCCTCTACCGGCTGGAAGACGGCCAGTATGTGCCCCGCGCCTTCCGCGCCCTGGCCGACGACACCCGTCCCGCCCCCATCGACCAGCAGCGGCTCGACGCCGCCTTCCCGCTCGGCTCCCCGCCGGTCCAGACGGAGGAAATCGGGCTCGCGGCGGTGGTCGACTCGCGCACCCGGGTGCTGATCTCGCTGGAGGCGGGGGCAGAGCGCATGGCGGTCCTCGCCCTGGGCCCGCGCATTTCGCGCAAGAGCTACGGCGTCGCCGAGTTCGAGCTGGCGGGTACCCTCTCCTTCGCCGCCGCGATCGCACTGAAGAATGCCCAGCTGGTGGAGCAGCTGCACAGCGCCGCCACCACCGACGAGCTGACCGGGATGTACAACCGCCGCGCGGTGGAGCAGCGGCTCGAGGCCGAGATCTCCCGCGCCGGCCGGCACCAGCTTACCACCACGGTGGTGCTGCTCGATCTGGACAAGTTCAAGATCGTGAACGACACCATGGGCCACGCCGGGGGCGACCGGCTGCTGGCGCTGCTGGGCGATGTGCTCCGCAGCCAGTGCCGCACCCTGGACGTGGTCGGCCGCCTGGGGGGCGACGAATTCCTCGTCATCCTGCCGATGACCACCCCCCAGGAATCGCTCACCTTCGTGGACCGTCTGGTGCGCGCCATGGCCGACCTCGAACGGCGGCACCCCGAATTCGGCCGGCAGACGCTGAGCCTGGGCATCGCCGCCGCGCCGGGGCACGGCACCTCGGTGAGCGAGCTGCTCGCCTCGGCCGACGCAGCCCTGTACCAGGCCAAGCGCGGCGGACGGAATCGCTATCAGATCGCCCAGGGACCCGCCGGTCATGCCTGATCCCGACTTTCTCCTCCTGGGCGACGCGATCTGGCTCGACTTCGTCAACACCCGGCGCGGCACGGGCGAAGAGATCCCCGACCGCCTGACCGACCCCGCCGCCTATCATCGCTGGATCAAGGCCGAAAAGCTCGCCATCGACGGGGAGCACATGTCGTTCGAGGACGTGCTGCTCTTCCGCGACCGGCTGGACGCGCTGGCGCAGGCCCTGAGCGAAAATCGCCAGACGCCTTCCGCCCCCATCCACGCGCTGAACGAAATCCTGGCCGAGGGCGTGGGGGCGCACCAGCTGGTGCGGGTCCGCGGACGGTGGCAGGTGCGCTTCACGCCCCAGCGTCCCGTGGCGGCGCTGGACGCGATCGCCCGCTCCGCCGCGGCCACGCTCGCCAACCCCCTGGCGGTGGTGCGGGAGTGCTCCGGCGAGGACTGTACCCTGTTTCTGATTGACACTTCGCCCAACCACGACCGGCGATGGTGCAGTGCCGCCACCTGCGGCCGCCGCCACCGGATCGAGCGGCGGCGGAGCGGGCGATGACACCGGCTCCGTCCGAGCCCCCGCCGCCCCGGACGCTGCCCCCGCTCACCTGGTATCACCAGCGCGCCAATGAAGTCTTCGGCCGGCGCTACCGGCTGGAACATCTCGTCGCCTTCTCGGAAGAGCGGGTGCTCTTCTGCGCGTTCGATCTGACCCTCAAGCGGCGCGTCAGCCTGCGGCTCAATTTCTGGTCGGAGGAGACGGTCCGCACCTGGTTCATGCGCGAAGCCGAGTCGCTCGCCGCGCTGGACCATCCTGCCATCCGGCATATCTATGACGCCGGCGTGACCGACGACATCGCCTATCGGGTGGGCAATTGGATCGAAGGCGAGAGCCTGGAAAGCGCGGTCCAGCGCGGCCCGCGGCCCATGCCGGCGGTACACAACCTGGCGCGCGAGGTGCTGAGCGCGATGGAGCACGCGCACGGACACGGACTGATCATCCGCCGCATCGTGCCCGCCTCGCTCCTGATCGGCGCGTCGGGCCGCGGCTCGGTGACCGACCTGCGCTACTGCAGCTGGACGCTCCCCGCCATCCCGCAGGGCCACCAGCCCACCGGGCTGGCGTTCATGGCGCCGGAAATCCGTGCGGGCGCCGCCGGCGAGCCGGCCAGCGACATCTACACCGCCGGCGCCATCCTCTACTTCGCCGTCACCGGCGTCAAGCCGCCGGAGGATGTCCGCACCCTTCGCCCGCCCACCGAGTTGCGGCCCACCTGCCCGCGTGCGGTGGAGCGGATCATTCTCCGCGCCCTGCATCCCGGCCCCGGCGACCGGTTCCTGACCGCCGCCGAGATGCTGGAAGATTTCACCAGTGAGGCCGGGGCATTCGAAAGCCCGGTGGTCTCCGCCGGCGAGAGCCCGCCTGCGGCGGAAGATCCGGAAGATTGGGAGAAGCGGCTGCGGCGCGCCCTGGGCGATGACTACGAGCTGCTGGGCCCCCTCGGCACCGGCGGCTTCGGCCGGGTGTACCGGGTGCGCGATCTTCACCTGGAGCGCGAAGTGGCGCTCAAGGTGCTGCATCCGCTGCTCACCACCGATCCCGCCGTGGTGGAGCGCTTCCGCCGCGAGGCGCAGCTCGCGGCCCGGCTCAATCATCCGAACATCGTCAATATCTACGACATCGGAGGGCGGTCGGGCCTGATCTGGTACACCATGGAGCTGGTCCGCGGCCCCAACCTGGCCCATCTGGTGGAACGGGACGGGCCTCTGCCACTCCAGCGGCTGCTTCGGTTGCTTCGGGAGGCACTCTCGGCGCTGGGACAGGCCCATGCCGCGGGCCTGGTGCACCGGGATATCAAGCCGGAGAACCTGCTCTACGCCCCCGATGGCAGCCTGCGGATTACCGACTTCGGCCTGGCCCTGGCGCTCCGGGGGCAGGGGAAGTTCGGCGGGGCCACCAGCCAGAGCGGGACCCCGCAGTTCGCGAGCCCCGAGCAACTGCTGGGCGAACGGGTGGACCAGCGCACCGATCTCTACAGCCTGGCCGCGGTCGCGTGCTATGCCCTCCTGGGCACGCCCCCCTTCCCCGGTAACTCGCCGGAACAGGTCCTGGCCCGGCAGACCACCAATCAGTTCCCCGACCTGGCCGAGGCACGGGCCGATGTGTCACCGGAGCTGGAATCGGTGCTGCGGCGAGCGCTCAACAGCGCGGTGGACCAGCGCTACGCCACCGCCCAGGAGTTCCTCCAGGCCCTGAACCGGGCCACCGGCCGGGGGGTCCGCCAACGGCTCAGCGGCTGGGTGGCCCGGGCCCTGGGGGGCTGATCCGCCCCGGCTCGGCCGTGCAACTCGTTGTCTCGTGGTCACCTGCGGCCCGGCGTGAATATCAGGCCGGGAAGAGGTCTTGACGAAACAGCGCGAAAATGCAAATTAAACGCGGCTTGGCGCCGGAATCCCTACCTATCGCAGCCGAAACCCAGACTGATTCGTTCGCGAGAACGTTCCAGGTTCATGGAGCGAGAAGCGCTCGCTCTCATGTACGTCGGGCATGCAAGCGCCCGGCATTTTCCCTCAACGGAGTTTGGAGAGATGGCACGCACAACCGGTACTGTAAAGTGGTTCAACGACGCGAAGGGCTTCGGCTTCATCACGCCCGAAAACGGCACGAAGGACTGCTTCGTGCACCACACGGCCATCAAGATGGACGGCTTCCGCAGCCTGGCCGAAGGTGATCGTGTCGAGTTCGACATCGTTGACGGCGCCAAGGGGCCCGCGGCCGAGAACGTCACGAAAGCCCAGTAACCACACAGCGCCGGCGGTGCCGGCATGAGAGCAGACGGGCCGCCCTCTCGCGGGAGAAGGCGGCCCGTCGTGCGTCCGGCACCGGAGGGATCACTTGTGCCGGTAGATCACGCGCCCCCGGGTAAGATCATAGGGAGAGAGCACCACCGTCACCCGGTCGCCCTCAAGGACCCGGATCTTGTGCTTGCTCATCTTGCCGGCGGCATACGCCAGGATGGAGTGACCGTTCTCCAGCAGGACCCGGTAGTTCCGGTCCGGCAGGACTTCCGTCACTACGCCTTCCATCTCGATGCCTTCTTCTTTGGCCATCCAGTGCCTCTCATCTTCGGGTAAAGCGGGGCCGGGAATTCCGGCCGGGCAACCGCCCTCGCTCAGGCGGTGCGTCCCGCGGTAATCGTCTCTTCCGCCGCCTCCAGCTCCTGCTCGACCAGCGCGACCAGCTCGGCCATGCCCTCGCGGTCGAATACCAGGCGCGCCCCGGCGGCCCGGTAGATCGCCGGCAGCGTCGTGGTGTTGCCCAGCGCCAGCGCCTCGCGGTAGCGGCGCAGCGCGCCGGCCGGATCTTTCAGGCTGTTGCGCCACACCTGCAGCGCGCCCAGTTGCGCGATCCCGTACTCGATGTAGTAGAACGGGTACAGGAAGATATGGAGCTGGCGGTACCACCGCGCCACCCGGACCGGCTCGAGACCGGTCCAGTCCACCCCGCGCTCGAAGCGGTCCCGGATATCCAGCCAGGCCTGGTCGCGGGCCGCCGCAT
Organism: uncultured Gemmatimonadales bacterium; assembly: GCA_963779755.1. Classification (GTDB taxonomy): domain Bacteria; phylum Gemmatimonadota; class Gemmatimonadetes; order Gemmatimonadales; family GWC2-71-9; genus CAVZZO01. The sequence goes on along the minus strand of CAVZZO010000001.1, from coordinate 1,716,323 downwards.
CGCTGCCGCGGCCGCTGGTATAGATCCAGCCCTGGAACGCGTCGACCGACGCGATGTGCGCCAGGCTGACCAGGATGTCTTCCAGGTGCTCCACCCGGGCCCGGGCGAATTCTTCGGAGCTCAGCACCCCGTCCCCGGCTCCCAGCTGCGGCAGCGCGAGCAGCTCCATGGACATGGAGGCCAGCTCGGCCGCCTCCATGCTGGGATGGCGCTGCCAGATGAGCGGGAGCGGATGCGACGCGAACGCGTGGAACGCGTGTCCCGACTCGTGGAACAGGGTGGTGACGTCGTCCAGCGTGCCCGAGGCGTTCATGAAGATGAAGGGCCGGCCCCGGAAATGCAGCGTCTCGCAGTAGCCGCCCGGCGCCTTGCCCCGGCGGGTATCGAGGTCGAGCAGATGCTCGCGCGCCATGGTGTCGAACTCGTCGCCCAGCACCGGATCGAGGCGCTGCATCACCCGCCCGGAGGCCGCGATCAGGTCGTCCACCTGCTCGAAGGGCCGCAGGGCGGGCCGCCCGAAGGCGTCGACCTGCACGTCCCAGGGGCGCAGCCGTTCCAGCCCCAATCGCTCCCGCCGCCGGGCATAGACCCGTTCCACCGCGGGCGAGACCACGGCCTCGACCGCCGCATGGAAGCGCTCGCAGTCGGCGGGCGTGTAGTCGAAACGGCACTTGGCCTGGAATGAGAACGCCCGGAAATCGTCGAAGCCCGCATTGGCCGCCACCCGCGAACGGAGCTCGAACATGCGGGTGAACAGCTCGGCCAGCTCCGTATGGCGCGCCTGGTAGGGCTCGTTCAGGCGGTGGAAGGCGCGTTCCCGTTTCGCGCGATCCAGGCTGCGCAGATAGGGCTGCAGTTGCGGCAGGGTCACCGGCCGGCCCTCCCACTCGGCCATCATGCCGCCGGTGATCTTCTGATAGCGCGCCGACAGCTCTTCCAGGGTGGAGAACAGCGGCACGTTGGCTTCGCGGAAGATGGCGATCTGCGTCCGGAAGCAGGCCAGCATGGGCTCCAGCCCGGGGCGCTCGTAGCCCAGGTCGACCAGGCGGCGGGCCAGCCGCACTCCTTGCTCGTCCATCCGGGGAAGAATTTCGGTGGAGAACCGGAGGTGGTCGGCTTCCCGCGCCGCATCCTCGGTATTCACCGTATAGGCGATCTGGGCCAGCGCCGCCGCCTCGGTCACCAGCGTTTCCAGGCGCGACCAGTCTGCCAGCCAGGACTCGACCCGCTCGTGATCGAGTGCGCGGGTCGCCAGCTCTTCATAAAACGGCAGGATGTCAGCCCAGCCGGCGTGGGCAAAGCCCTCCGGACTGGCGGGAAGCGAAGCCAGGGTCACCGTAACTCCCGAGAACAGACGAATATACCGACCGCCCGCCCGGGGGCGGGGGTGACGTAATAAACACGCTCCCGGAAGATCGCGCGAGCCCCGCTCTCAGGAGCCCGCACGGCCGCGCTGATGATAGACATAGGCCAGCGCCAGCGAGACCAGCCCCAGGAATAACACCGACCCCACCCGGTAGAGCGCACTGAGGCTGGAGAGGTCCACCGCCAGCACCTTGGCCAGCGCCAGCCCGGCCACCGACAGCCCGGCCAGCCGTACCCCGCGCCAGTTGCGCTGAAAGCCCAGCAGGACCAGTCCCGCGGCAAAGAGAATCCACCAGGCGCTGACGGCCAGGCCCCCCGCCAGCTGGCCCGTTTCGGGCGAGAGGGACCACTGCCGGAAGAGGCGCAACAGTTCCCCCGTCACGCCGAAGAGCAGCAATCCCCCCGCCCCGGCCCAGGCCAGGACAACCAGGGGTACACCGCCCCCGGGACGGTCGCGGGGCAACAGCCGCGCGGCCAGCAGGGATGACACCAGCGTCAGGAGCCACAGGACCAGCGCCCAGGTATCCCGGAACGCGGGTGCGGTGACGGGCCGCAACGACGCCATCTCCACCAGCCAGGCCAGGGCGAGCGCAAGCAGCCCCAGTGCGTACCCGCCCCAGTCGCGGCGCCCACTGCGCCACCCGGCCAGTCCTGCGCCCATCGCGAGCAGCACCAGCGCCATGCTCCGGGAAATACCGGTCCACTGCGCGGCACTGCCGGCAGCCAGAGCCGCCAGGGCGACCGCGGCAAAGGACTCCCGCCCCGGCGCCAGACCCACGGCCAGGTACGGCAGCGCGACCAGCAGGCCGCTCAGCCCGGGATAACGGCTGAACAGCTCCGGCGCGGCGTGGGGCATCGCCCAGGCGAGCAGCAGCGGCGACAGATAGAAATACAGCGCTTCCCCGGCGTCCGCGCCGGGCCCCAGCAGGGGACGCCAGGGCCAGAGACGCCCCAGGGCCAGTGCCCGCCGCCACACGGGAATCGTGAGCGCAATCCCACCGGCCAGCGTCAACCAGCCGGGCGAGAGATGCCGGGCGGCGATCCCCAGCAGCGCCCAGCCGCCGGAGAACGCCAGCAGCCGGGTTTCGATCCAGCGCTCTCGCAGGCCGCTGGCGAGGCCGCCCATCCCGCCCAGCACCGCATAGGCGAACACCAGCCGCGGCGCCGCGTCCCGGGCGCCCAGGACGCCCAGGCCGAAGTAACTGAGCGCCACCAGCGCCGTCGCCATCCGCCAGCGGCGGAGGGTCGTGGCGGCACCCAGAGCCAGGCCCACGATGCCCAGATAGACCAGCAGCGGGGTGCTGTCCGGCGTCTGCATGCCCACCACCAGCGGCGCGAATAACGCGCCCAGCGCGGCCGTCGCGCCCAGCGCCTCCACGTTGACCGCAAAGGCCAGCGCCGCCAGCACCAGGGAGACCAGCACCAGCCCGGCGACCGCCGGCACCGGCGGCACCAGGCCAAACAGGCGCGTCGCCGCCCAGAGCGACAGGTAAATGAGCGCGGTCCCGCAGCCCAGCAGCGCGGCACCGTAGGTACGGAACCGGGGCTGCAGGCGCCAGCCGATGGCACCCAGCACCAGCCCGCCGAGGGCACCGCTGCTGCACCGCAGCAGGGGGGAAACCCAGCCGCGATCGATCGCCAGCTTCAGCAGGTAGGCCGCGGCCAGAATCACCGCTACCACGCCCACGGCCAGGAGTCCGCGCTGCCCCACCCATTCCTCCAGGGGCACCTGCAGCCGGGAGCTCCGCAACGAGGAGCTGGGCGGCGGAGACGGAGCACGGGCAGTCGCCGGCGGCCGGCCCGGGGTTCCCGGGGGTTCCGCGGCCGGTGTCGCCGGCTGGTCCGACGCGCCGGAGCGCCCCGCGGTTACCTGCCGCATCAGGCGCTCCAGCACTTCCACCCGCCGCTCGAGCCGTTCCAGACGGTCGTCGGACATGGGCTCAGAATTCCGGAAGGGAGTCAGCCTGCAAGCTACTGCGGGGTGTCCGGGCCGGCCATGACCCGCCGGGGATGATCAGGTCGGTGCCGGCGCGCGTTCCCCGCCCTGCACCCGCAGCGTCAGCATCGCCACCACCGTGACCACGGCCGCGCCCAGCAGGAAGGGCCACTCGTGCCCCAGGTCCTGGAAGGCCCGGGTGGCGGCAATGGGAGAGATGACCCGGGCCATGCCGGCAAAGGTCTGCGCCACGCCCATGGTGGCGCCCAGTTCCGCCCGGTGGGCCAGCTGCGACATGAGCGACGTGGTGGCGGGAAAAAGCAGCGCGGTGCCCACCGGGATGAGCCCCATGAGCGGCACCAGCGTCCAGAGGCTGTGCATCTCGGGGAAGAGCGCCAGGCCCACGATCAGCATCCCGGCGCCGAGCCGCATGGCCCACGGTTCGCCGATCCGGTCCACCACCGGCCCCAGCACCAGCGCCCGGAACACCAGCGAGAGCGCGCCGTTGTAGATGAAGAAGTAACCGATGTTCTCGGTGGTCACCTTGAACTCGGCGTTGAGGTACAGCGCCAGGACCGATGTCATGGCGCTGAAGGCCAGCATGCCGCCGCCGTAGATCCACATGAGCCGGGAGATCCGGGCGGCCGGCTGCCGCAGCACCTGCATCACTCCGTGCCAGGGGGCCCGCCGGGGACGGGGCGCGGCGCCCTCTTCCAGCTTGCGCGATTCCGGCAGCCAGATCCACGCGAACAGAATGTTCACCACGCACAGGCCGGCCGCGAAGAATCCGGGCGCCTCGGTGCCCAGCCGCGCGGCGAACGAACCGATGCCGGGGCCGATGATGACCGCCGCACCGGTGGCGGCGGAGAGCCAGCCCAGCGCCCGCGCCCGGTCGGACGGGTTGATGGTGTCGGCCACGTAGGCCTGCGCCACCCCCGTCGTCCCGCCGCCCGCTCCCTGCACGATGCGGGAGATGAACAGCAGCCAGACCGTGCCGGCCAGGCCGAAGACCACGTAGGCGATCGCGCTGGCGGTCAGTCCGATAAGCAGCGCCGGCCGCCGGCCGTAGCGGTCCGACACCCAGCCCCAGAGCGGGGCGGAGATCAGCTGGGCAATCGAGAAGCTGGCGATGATCCACCCGATGGTGGCATCGGATGCGTGCAGCCGCAGGGCGTAGAACGGCAGCAGCGGCAGCACGATCATGAATCCGATCATGTCGATGAAGCTCGTGGCGATGAGCACCGCGAGCCGGCGGAACTGATCGGTCTTGGTGAGAAGCGGTGCGGTCATCCGGTGGCCATGCGCCGGTCCGCGCCGAGCACGAAGACCAGGCCGCTCAGCAGCATGAGCAGCACGCCGTACGCGGCCGCGACCCCGATGTCCGACTGGCGCAGGCTGGAGAGGATCTCCAGCGAGATCGGGCGGGTATCATAGGTGTACAGCATGATCGAGGTGACGAAATCGCCCAGGCCGGTGACAAACGCCAGCGCCGCGCCCGCCGCCAGCGCGGGACGCAGGAGCGGCAGCGTCACCCGCCGCAGGGTGCGCCACCGGCCCGCTCCCAGCGTCGCCGCCGCCTCTTCCAGCGAGGGATCCAGCTGCCGGTAGCCGGCCAGCACTGCCCGCCCCGTCATGGGGAGGTTGCGGATGAGATACGCCAGCGGCAGCAGCCAGAGGGTTCCGATCAGGATCACCCGCCCGGCCCAGGGCTGCGACACGCTGAACATGGTCGCCAGCGCGATGGCGAAGACGGTCCCCGGCACCGCCCAGGGGAGCACCAGCAGCGATTCGATGGCGGGGCCGGAACGCACCCGGCGGCGCACCACCAGGATCCCGGCCGACACGCTCACCGCCAGGGCCGCCACCATGGCCAGCGTGGCCATCCACAGACTGTTGATGAGCGGCCGCAGCCGCTGGGCCTCGGTCACCAGCGTCCGGTAGTTCACCAGGGAGTAGACCGGCGGCACCGGCTGCGAGCTCCAGGTGCCCAGCGGCACGAAGCTGAGAAGCAGCAGGGTGGCGTGAGGCAGCAGCAGCAGGATGGCCAGCGCCCAGGCGGCGGCGGTGACCAGCAGGCGTACCCCGGGGCGCGCGATCCGGCGCGGCACCGGTGCCACGCCCTTCTGGCGCAGCGCCGCGTCGCGCCGGCCCTCGCTGCGCCGCAACAGCCACAGCCCCAGCAGCGCGACGCCGGTAAGTGAGAGGGTCTCCACCATGGCCATGGCCACATCCCCGTTGAGCCGGGTGGCGACGATCTGCGTGGTCATGACCCGGAACCCGCCGCCGAAGATGTAGGGGGCGCTGAACGAGGCGAGCGAGGTCATGAAGGTGAGCAGGGCCGCCCCCACCAGGGAGGGCCGCAGCAGCGGCAGGGTCACCCGCCGCAGCGTGCGCCACCGCCCCGCCCCCAGGGTGGCCGCCGCCTCGCTCAGGGATTGGTCCAGTCCGGCCAGCCCGGCGCGGGTGAAGAGATAGAAGTACACGTACATCGAGTACGCGTGCACCAGCAGGATTGCCGCCGGCCCCTCCAGCCGCCAGGGCGCCTGGTCCGCATGGGTCACCAGCATGACGATCCGGGCGACGAACCCGGTTTCGCCGAAGAGAAAGAGAAAGGCCAGCACCCCCACCAGCGGCGGCAGGACCACCGGCAGCGCCACCAGCCCCCCCAGCACCCGCCGGCCGGGGAAATCGTAGCGCGCAAAGAAGAACGCGAGCGGAATGCCGATCGCACCGGCCAGTACAACCGTGGCGGCCGAGATCCACAGCGAGCCCCAGAGCGCCCGCCATTCGTTGGGCTGGCCCACGAACCGGCGGAAGAACTCCAGGGTGAAGCCCGCCGGTCCCTGGATGCTCCCCAGGGCGACCAGCACCAGGGGATAGACCACGAGCCAGAGCAGCACCAGGAGCAGCAGCACACCCCCCGCGTGCAGCCGGCGCTTCATCCGGCCGCCAGGGGATAGGCATGGACCGGGCCGGCGGCCGAGACGCGCACCGCATCGCCGGGGGCTGCGGCATCGGGCGCCGCGCTCACTTCGACCTGGCCGCCCTGCTCCAGTTCCACGGTGAAGAACGCGCTCGCCCCCACGAAGCGGCGCAGCACGACCGTCCCCGCGAGCCCGCCGCCTCCGCGTTCCAGTTGCAGCGCTTCGGGCCGGATCAGCACCCGGACCCGGTCGCCCGCGCGCGCGCCCACCACCCGGGCGGGCCATTCCACGCTGCCGATCCGGACCCGCGCGGCGCGGTCGCTCCCGAGCAGCTCGCCCTGCAGCTCGGCCGCGCGGCCGATGAACCCGGCAACGAACGCCGTGGCGGGCCGGTCGTACAGCTCGTCGGCCGTACCCACCTGCTCGACCCGCCCCTCCCGCAGCACCGCGATGCGGTCGCCCAGGTCGAACGCCTCTTCCTGCTCGTGGGTCACCAGCACGGTGGTAATCCCCACCCGGCGAATCACGTCACGCAGCTCCCGGCGGGTCCGCTCGCGCAGCGCGGGATCGAGGTTGCTGAGCGGCTCGTCCAGCAGCAGCACCCGCGGTTCCGGCGCCAGCGCCCGGGCCACCGCGACCCGCTGCTGCTGGCCGCCGGAGAGGGCCGAGACCGGGCGCCGCTCGTAGCCGGCCAGATCCACCAGGGCCAGGGCCGCGGCGACCCGCCGGCCCAGTTCGCCGCCGCGCACCTTGAGCGACTCCAGCCCGAAGGCCACGTTCTCGCCCACGTCGAGGTGCGGGAACAGCGCGTAATGCTGAAAGACCATGCCGAACCGGCGGTGCACCGGGGCGACCCGGGTGACGTCCTCGCCGTCCACCACCACCCGGCCGCTGTCGGGGCTCTCGAACCCGGCGAGGAGCCGCAGGGTGGTGGTCTTGCCGCTCCCGCTCGGGCCCAGCAGCGCCAGCACCTCGCCGGCCGGGATCCCCAGGGTGACGCGGTCCACCGCCGTGACCTCGCCGAAGCGGCGCGTCAGCTCCTCCACCCGCAGAAAGTCGCCGCTCTCCGGCGCGCTCATTGGCCTCCCTCCCGCTCGCGTCCAGTGCCTCGCACATGCTGATCCCAGTAGCCCATCCACTCCGAGCCCTTGCGGGCCAGCAGCGGCCAGTCCATGTCCGCCACGATCATCGACCGGTTCACCTCCGCGACCCAGGCCGGCACCGAGTCGGCCGGCAGGTCGGCCCGGGCCGGAAGCCGCCACGCCTTGCGCGCGGTGAGGATCTCGGCCTCCTTGCTGCCGACGTAGTCGATGAACAGCTCCGCGGCGGCGGGATGGGGCGCGCCCCGGACCAGGCCGATGGCATCGTCGATCACCGGCGTGCCGCTCCGGGGAAAGACATACCCCAGCGGCAGGTGCTGATTCTGCGCGATCAGAATGTCGGGCAGGTCCCACAGGGTCACCAGGCCTTCCCGCCGAGCCAGCTTCTCCACCAGGATCGCCGGGTTCAGCGTGTAGGTCCGGGTCTGGGCGTCGAGCCGGCGCAGCCACGCCATGCCCGCCGCCGTATCGCCCGTCTCGCGCAGGCTCCGCTCGATGATGAGGCCCCAGATGGCGCGCATGGTCCCGCTGGCCACCGGGTCGCGAATCAGTACCTGGTCACGCCAGCGCGGCGCCAGCATGTCGTCCCAGTCGTGCGGCGCTTCGGCGGTGGAAACCGCCTCGCTGTTGAAGGCGATCACCGCCGGGGTGCGGTACACCGGCCAGTAGAGGTCGTCCGGACCGACCCCGCGGGGGCCCACCGACGCGGCCCAGGCCGGACGGTACGGGGCCAGCAGCGACTCGGCCACGCCGCGGTCGAAGATCGTCGTCGGTCCGCCGAACCAGACATCCGCCTGCGGGTTCACCTTCTCGAACCGGATCCGGTCCAGGATCTCCTGGCTGCCCATATCCAGCCAGCGGATATCGATCTCGGGATGCCGGGCCTCGAAGGCATGCTCCAGCAGCAGCAGCTGGTCGCGCCCATGCGGCGAGTAGACGGTGACGGGAATCCGGCCGCCGTTGCCGCAGCCGGACTGGAGCAGCAGCGCCAGCGCGGCGCCGGCCACCACCCTGCCACGCCCGCCGGCGCGCCTCACGGCCGCGGCTGCTGTCCCAGCGCCAGCAGGTTGGCGAAGAGGCGGTAGGCACCGGGCACCGCCGCCGGCAGCTCACGGAAAAAACTCAACCCGGTGTAGACGTAGGTGCCCCGGCCCGAACGGGCAATCAGCAATCCGCCTTGCAGCGGCGGCTCGCCGGGGTCGTGCAGGCTGAGCTGCGGCGTGTAGGCCGGATCCCAGGTGTGGGCAAAATAGAGTCCCCGCTCCTGTACCCAGCCCTTCCAGTCGTCGGGACCGATCCGGTTGGGCGTGGTCAGCACCGGCTCATTGGGCGCCACCGGCGTGACCGGCGCGTTTTCATCGGTGACGCGGTCGTGCGGCCGCGCGATAGCCAGCGGGAAGGGCGCGAAACCGCCCTGCACGAACTGATACTGCTGATACTGCACGATGAGCAGCCCGCCGCTGCGCACATAGGCCAGAAGCCGGCGGTTGTTCTCCACCAGCGCCGAGTCGGTCTCGTAGGCGCGGCTGCCGATGACGATCGCGTCATAGCGCGAAAGATCGCCCTCCTCCAGCTCCGCGGGGCCGAGCATCACGATGGGTACACCCACGCTGGCCAGCGCTTCCGGCACCCGGTCCGCCGCGCCGCGCACGTAGCCCACCCGGGAGAGCTTCGGCAGCGCCAGCGACGCGATATCGACGGTGGCCGTGGCGGACCGGGTGTAGAAGACCGGCCGGATGTGAGGGTAGTCGACCGTGAAGCTGCCGGTGGCGTAGTTGCGCCCGTCGGCATCGTGCGCCACCGCGCGAAGAGTGAACGCCCCGCGCGCCTGCGCCGGAGGCCGCACCGTGAAGGTGAACGCCACGCGTTCCTCCGGGCCTTCCAGCAGGAATCGCTGGGGGTCCGACACCGTCCACCCCTCCGGCGCCTCCAGGGCGATGGTCCCGCGGGTCGAGTCCGGCGCCCCGTGCGTGAGCGTCACGGTAAACCGGTGCTCCGGGCCGCCGTCGGCACGCCACAGATCCGTGCCGGGTGCGAGCTCCACCCCCACTCTCGGCACCACCGCCAGCGGTCGGCGGATCTCACCCTGGGCCTGATCCACGAAGCGGTCGGTCACTTCCCGGGTCTCCTGCATCAGGTCCTGGCCGGGATCGCAGGAGCGCAGGTCGGTCACGACCAGCGGCGGGTTACGCGGCAGGCCGCTCACCGCCGCCGGGGACGGCGCGTACATGCCGCCCTGGCGGGGCCGGTCGAGAAAGTACGGGTTGGTAAGGGGCTGGTCGGGAGGCACCGCGAGCTGCAGCACCTGGGTCACCAGCTGGCCCGGCGGTACGGACACGCAGTCGGTGCGCCCCCGGAGCGAGCCCGCGGCGCTTTCCCCCGGCATGCCGGGCCGCACCTCCAGCCGCACCCCGGCCGGCGCCGGAGACGTGTTCCAGACCGACAGGGTCACCGGGAGGGCCTGCCCCGGCACCAGACGGTCGTCCTCCGTGACCGCGTCGAGCACGACCCCCCGCGCCGCCATGTAGGCGGCCCGCAGGTGCGCCAGCAGATCGCGCCCGGCGGCGGAGACCGGCTCGAGCTCCCGGCGCGGCGAGCCGGCCGCCAGCTGCAGCTCGGCCTGGGCCGACTGCAGCAGCTCGGGCACGCGGACCAGCGCCCCCGGCGTGGCATTGGCCCGTGCGGAATCCAGCAGGGCATGAAAACGCTGGAGATGCGGCCCCGCCTGCAGCGGACGGGAGAACAACGCATTGCCCGAGAGCGAGGTATCCACTCCCGCAAACACGCCGCCACTGCCATGCCCGGTACGGTCCGTCAGGAGCTGCAGCCGCACCGCGGCCGGCCCCATCCGCTGCAGCCGCCCCATGTCCTGCGAGCGGTGCTGGCTGCGGCCCCGCATGGCGATCTGATGGTAGGATTGCCCCACGACGGCATCCAGCGCCCCGCTGTTGAGCGTCAGCGTCGTGCCCACCGTGTCGTAGCTGGTGCTGTGGTAGAGCTTGGCGGGTGTCCATGGCGCCAGGCCTTCCTGCCGCTCCAGCTCGGGAAAGACGGTCGAATCGCCCGCCACGCGGAACGCCTCGTGGGCGACCCAGCCGGCCGCCTGGTGCTGGCCATGGCCGTCGCGGGGAGTGCCGCTGAAGATCGACACCACCACCTGCGGCTGATAGCGGCGGATGATCCGCACCACGTCCTTGAGGATCGAGTCCTTGTCCCAGTGGGTCCAGGTCTCGGCCTGCGTCTTGGAAAAGCCGAAGTCGTAGGCCCGGGTGAAGAACTGGCCGGCGCCGTCGAGCCGGCGCGCTCCCATCAGTTCCTCGGTACGCAGCAGACCCAGCGCCTCGCCCAGCTCGGGGCCGATGAGATTCTGGCCGCCCTCCCCCCGGTCCAGGGCCAGATAGGCCGCTTCGGCGCCCTCGCCCCGCACTAGCAGGGTGAGGAGATCGGTGTCCTCGTCATCGGGATGCGCGCCGATCACCAGCACCCGCCGCACCGCGCCCAGCATGCGCAGCCGCTGGTCCACCGCCATCAGTCCGCCGGTGCCGGCGGGCTGCGCCTGGGCGGCGGCCGCCGCGGGGAGCAGTATCAGCGCACACGAGACCACGAGACCGGTAAAGCGACGCACGGCAGGACCGCCTGGGAATGTCGGGGTAGCAGTAAACTAACAGACACCGATTCGTCACAGGAGAACACGGAACACGCAGAGACCCGCAGAGGAAATTGTCTGTTCTTCCTCCGCGTGACTCTGCGTCTCTTGCGTTCTCCTGTGCGTGGACGGTGCCCGGATTGATGTCAGGTGGTCTCCGCGCCCAGCGGCTGGTGGTCCCACGATTCCTTGAGCCCGGGGTGGGACCGGATGATATAGAGGCCCATGCCGATGGCGGCCAGGGTATTGGCCGCGAGAATGGACCACCAGGGGAAAAGCCCCCGCGTGCCGGCGAAGAAAATGTAGGTGAAACCGTAGAAGAAGAACTCGAAGCCCACGAACAGCAGTAGCAGGGCGAAGCGGAAAAACGACTGGCGGGTCGCCATGTGCACCAGCTGGACGGTGACGATCCCGAAGACCACGAAGGCCGCGAAGTGCACGAAGCTGTACAGGGCAATGGCCTCGGGCACCAGACCGGTGGCCGGGTTCTCCCGCCCCAGGAGGATCACCTGCCCCAGGATACTCGGGGTGTAGAAGGGACGGTGGTCCACGAGGTCGAGCAGGAGAAACCACAGCGCGACGATGACCGCGCCGATGATCCCCACGGTGCTGCCCTCACCCAGAATCGAATGCCGCGCCTCCTCCGCCATACACGCCCCCGGGGTGAAATCCGGTTCCGGCATATGCCGGAACGTGTTTGCTGTCCAATACATAGCGGCGCACGGACGATTTGCAAGGGAGCAGGTCCCCTTTGTGCTCAGGCCGCGTGGGGGCCCGAATCCGGCGGCCGGGGACGGCGGCCGTACACGAAGGCGGCAATGAAGGCGCCGAGGGCGAGCAACAGCAGCACCCGGCCAAACCAGCTGGAGAGGTGGCGGAGCAGGAAGATCATTCCCAGCGAGACGCAGATGGTACCCGCGCCGCGGTAGATCTCGTCCAGATTGCGGAACCGTGTCATCCGGCCCCAGTAGATGGCCACCGCGAGCCCGACAATGCCGAGGGCGAGAATCCCGTACCAGATCCAGAGCCAGACTTGCAGGCCGGGCACCATCGTCTCAGGACCGCCGGGCTGGGCTGTCAGGATGGAATACCGCCATGACTTGCGACTCCCTCCCCGCCGGGTGAGCGGTTCGCGGGTGAAACGTCACCCGGGTGCGTGATTGATCGTCGGATCGCGGCCTTCAGGATGCGAGGCAGCATACTATACTTGACAGGTTGGCGGCATTCCGCAACCAGAACCCTCCGGAGCCATGGCCCACACCTCCGCTAATCCATTCGACAGCCAGACCACCCTGACCTTCGGCCCGGACCGCGCAGTGGTCTACCGCCTCGACGCGGTGGAGCGCGCGGGGCTGGGCACCCTCGACCGGCTGCCGTTTTCCATTCGCGTTCTGCTGGAGAACGCCTTGCGGTTTGCCGGCCGCGACGGCCCCACCACCGAAGCCCATGTGGCGGCACTGGCCCGCTGGTCGCCCGGGTCCGCCGGGCAGGGCGAGCTGCCCTTCATGCCGGCCCGGGTGGTGCTGCAGGACTTCACCGGTGTCCCCTGCGTAGTCGATCTCGCCGCCATGCGCGACGCGATGGCCCGCATGGGCGGCGACGCGGCGCGCATCAACCCGGTGGTCCCCTGCGATCTGGTCATCGACCACTCGGTCCAGGTGGATTACTACGGCACCAGCCGGGCGTTCGCCCTGAACGTCGAACTGGAAATGGTGCGGAACCGCGAGCGCTACCAGCTGCTCAAGTTCGCCCAGCGCTCCTTCGGCAACTTCCGCGTGGTACCCCCCGGTACCGGCATCGTGCATCAGGTCAACCTGGAATACCTCGCCCAGGTGGTGCAGCTGCGCGAACAGGACGGCGAACTCACCGCCTACCCCGACACGCTGGTGGGCACCGATTCCCACACCACCATGATCAACGGCCTGGGAGTCCTGGGCTGGGGCGTGGGCGGCATCGAAGCCGAAGCCGTGATGCTGGGCCAGCCCTATTTCATGATGCTGCCCGATGTCGTGGGCGTGAAGCTCACCGGAACGCTCCCGGTGGGCACCACCGCCACCGACCTGGTCCTGCGCGTCACCCAGATGCTGCGCCAGCAGGGCGTCGTCGACAAATTCGTCGAATTCTACGGGCCGGGCCTCAGCACCCTGGGCCTGGCCGACCGCGCGACCATCGCCAATATGTCGCCCGAGTACGGCGCCACCATGGGCTTCTTCCCGGTGGACGACGAAACGCTGCGCTATCTCCGCCGCACCGGGCGCGACCCGGCGGTGGTCGAGCGAGTGGAGCGTTACTGCAAGGAGCAGCGCCTCTTCCGCACCGACGATACCCCCGATCCCGAGTTCGGCACGACGCTGGCGCTCGACCTCGGCACCATCCGCCCCAGCGTGGCGGGGCCCAAGCGCCCCCAGGACCTGGTCCTGCTGGAGGACCTGCCGCGGAACTTCTACAGCACGCTTCCCACGCTGCTCAGCGCCAGGGCGCCGGCTGCCCGGCGCGAGCTGGCCGAGGCGTCCTACTCGCGCTGGGTAGGCGAGGGGGGCAGCAGCGTTACCATGGTGGACGACGAGCCCACGCAGGGGATTCCCGGCATCATGGATGACGGGCGGGAGTTCGAGCTGAACGACGGCAGCGTGGTGATCGCCGCCATCACCAGCTGCACCAACACCTCCAATCCATCGGTCATGATCGGGGCCGGGCTCCTGGCCCGGAAAGCGGTCGAGCGGGGGCTCACCACCCAGCCCTGGGTCAAGACCAGCATGGCGCCCGGGAGCCGCGTGGTCAGCGACTATCTCACCGGCTCGGGCCTGCTGCCCTACCTGGAGAAGCTCGGCTTCCAGATCGTGGGCTACGGCTGCACCACCTGCATCGGCAACAGCGGTCCCCTGCCGGAACCGGTGGCGAGCCTCATCGACGAGCATCATCTGGTCACCGCCGCGGTGCTGAGCGGAAACCGCAATTTCGAGGCACGCATTCACCCGCAGGTGCGGGCCAACTATCTCGCCTCGCCCATGCTGGTCGTGGCAGCCGCCCTCGCGGGCACGGTCACGCGCGACCTGCTGCACGAGCCCCTGGGCACCGACAGGGACGGGAATCCGGTCTACCTCCACGAACTGTGGCCCTCGCCCGAAGAGGTGCGGGATGCCATGGCCCAGTCGCTGCGGCCGGAGCTGTTCCAGAACCGCTACGGCATGGTCTTCGAGGGCGACGAAACCTGGCAGAACCTGCCGGTGCCCGAGGGCACCCGCTTCGCCTGGGATCCCGATTCCACCTATGTCCGCGAGCCTCCCTTCTTCCAGGATCTCCCGGTGCAGCCGCCACCGCTCCGGGATATTACCGGCGCCCGGGTCCTCGCCCTGCTGGGCGATTCGGTCACTACCGACCATATCTCGCCGGCCGGCGCCATTCCCAAGGACGGGCCCGCCGCACGCTACCTGGTGGAGCACGGGGTGGAGCGGCTCGACTGGAACACCTTCGGATCCCGGCGCGGGAACCACGAGGTGATGATGCGCGGCACCTTCGGCAATGTCCGCATCCGCAACGGCCTGGTGCCCGACCGCGAGGGCAACTGGACCCTGCATTTCCCCAGCGGCGAGGTGCTGTCGATCTACGACGCGGCCATGCGCTACCAGGCCGAGGGTACCCCGCTCGTGGTGCTCGCGGGGAAGGAATACGGCACCGGTTCGAGCCGCGACTGGGCCGCCAAAGGCCCGGCCCTGCAGGGTGTGCGGGCGGTGATCGCCGAAAGCTTCGAGCGGATCCATCGCAGTAATCTGGTGGGCATGGGGGTGCTGCCGCTCTCCTACCAGCCGGGCACGAGCCGCGAGAGCCTGGGCCTCACCGGCCAGGAGACCTTCGCCATCAGCGGCATCGGGAAGGGGCTGGAGCCCGGCGGCACCGTCGAGGTCATCGCCCGCTCCCCCGAGGGGAAGACCATCACGTTTCCCGCGCGGGTGCGGCTGCATTCGCAGGTGGAGCTGGAATACTATGCGCACGGGGGGATCCTGCAGCGGGTGCTGCGGAAGTTCCTGGAGGAGTAGGCATCAGGGAACCAGCCACCGGGGATCAGCGGGGCATCCCTGGTTCCCGGTTCCTGCGGGGCCCGGTCCAAACGCCAAGCGGCCCTCCCGAGGGAGGGCCGCTTGCGTTTCCGGACCGGGCCGCGCTTACGCCACCAGATCCTTCAGTTTGGAGCTCTGGTCGCCCTCCCGGAGCCGCAGCAGTGCGCGGTCGCGCAGCTGCCGGATGCGCTCGCGGGTGACGCCCATCATCCGGCCGATTTCCTCCAGGGTACGGCTGTTGCCGTCGTCCAGGCCGAAATAGAGTCGGAGCACCTTGGCATCGCGGGGCGGCAGGGTGGCCAGCGCCGCTTCGATGTAACTGGTCTGGCTGTTGGCGATGGCGGTCGAGTCGGTGCCTTCCTGCTCCGTCATGGCAAACCGCTCGATGCGCTCGCTCGCCTCGCCGTCCCGTACGGGATGGTCGAGCCGGACGGCCTCGGAGTTGAGCGCGCTCAGGCTGCGCACGGCTTCGTGCGTGAGCCCGGTGGCCCGCACCAGCTCCTCGGTGGTGGGCATCCGCCCCAACCGGTCCTTGAGCAGCGTGACCGTGCGACTCAGCCGGTTGAGATCGGCGGTACGGTTGAGCGGCACCCGGACCGGACGGCCATGCCGCGCGATCGCCGCCTGCACCGCCTGGCGAATCCACCAGACCGCGTAGGAAATGAACTTGACCCCACGGTTGGGATCGAATTTCCGCGCGGCGGTCATCAGGCCCAGATTGCCTTCGCCGATCAGATCGACGAGAGGCACACCCCGGTTCTGGAACTTCTTGGCCACCGAGACCACGAACCGGACGTTGTGCCGGGCCAGCTTCTCCTGGGCCGCTACGTTCCCCTTGAAGGCCTTGTGGGCCAGTTCCATCTCCTCTTCCCGGGAGAGCAGGGGTACCCGACTGATCTCGTCCAGGTACAGGTCCAGACTCTCGCGACCCTCATCCACCGCCTTCGCAATCTGGGCCGGCCGGATGGGCCGACGGCGCCGCACGCGAGACTTTACGACTTTCACTCTTACCCTCCTTGCGATGCGTCAAGCCCCACGGCGCGCATCGCGAACAGGGACTGTGCAATAATTAGCCGGTAAATATATCACTTAAACTACACAAAATCAACACCTTAGGTAACTCGTAGTGTCTCTGCTACTTGCAGCGAGTCACCCCAGAACGGCCAAGACGAACGACTCCGCCCGTCCGTGGCACTCCTCTATAGATGCGCTGGATCACATTTTCGTCACGGGTCCAGATCACGTCGGCAGAACTGACCGCGTGTTCAGCAACATCCTGGTCCCTCACAGCGAGGAACCCCCTGGACCCGCGAAAGTTCCCGTTTCTTGTACGAGGGCTGCGCCCGACTAGATTCGCCTCATGCTCACCAGCGACGAATACGAGCTGCTCCGGCGCCTGGCCTCCCCGGTGGTGGCGGTGACCGCCAGCCATGGCGGGCGGAACAACGGGATGATCCTGGACAGCGCGGCCCGGGCCACCATCTCGCCCCAGTTCCCCCGGCTCTCCATCTATGTCCACAAATGGCATCTCAGCCACGAACTGATCTGGCAGAGCGGCCGCTTCACCGCCCATCTGCTGCACCGGGAACAGTTTGACCTGATCTATGACCTGGGGTTCGTAAGCGGCCGGGCACGGGAGAAGCTCAAGGACATCCCCTTCCGGCTGGGCCTGGGCGGCGTGCCGGTGCTGCTGGACTGCTATGCGGCCTTCGAATGCCGGCTGGTCAACACCATGGACGGGGGCGCCAGCACCTGTTTCCTGGGCCAGGTCGAGGCGACCACCCGGGGCGGCGGCAAGGAGATCATGACCGCTGACTACTTCCGCGCCAACATGCCGGCCGGCTGGCGCGAGGAGTTCGCCCAGAACTACCGGGAGGCGCAGGAGCGGATCGCGAAGAACGCGGGCATCGCGGAGCCGCGGTTGGCGCCGTAAAGCAAACGGGAACCGGGAAACGGGAAGCGGGAAAGGGCGCCCATGCTCCCTTTCCCGCTGTTCATTTCCCCATTCCCGTTTCCCTAGAGTGCCTTCACCTCGCTCACCAGCTTCGTCAGGCTCGCCTTGGCATCGCCGAACAGCATGCTGGTCTTCGGATTATAGAAGAGTTCGTTCTCGATACCGGCGAAGCCGGGGTTCATGCTGCGCTTCATCACGATGATGCTCTGTGCGTGATCGACATCCAGAATCGGCATGCCGTAGATCGGGCTCCCCGGATCGCTGCGGGCGGCGGGGTTCACCACGTCGTTCGCCCCGATCACCAGCGCCACATCGGCCCGGTCGAACTCGCTGTTGATCTCGTCCATGTCATACAGCTTGTCGTAGGGCACGTTGGCCTCCGCCAGCAGCACGTTCATGTGCCCCGGCATCCGCCCCGCCACGGGGTGAATGGCGTACTTCACTTCCCCGCCCCGCTTCTCGATCAGATCGGCCAGTTCCCGTACCTGGTGCTGTGCCTGCGCCACCGCCAGGCCGTAGCCCGGCACCACGATCACCAGCCGGGCGTAGGCCAGCTGGACCGCCGCGTCCTCGGCCGTTACCTGCCGGACGGTCAGCCCCTCGGCCGATTTCTTCGGGCCGCCGGCGGTGGCGCCGAAGGCGCCGAACAGCACGTTGGTGAGCGAGCGGTTCATCGCCCGGCACATGATCTGGCTCAGAATGATGCCCGAGCTGCCCACCAGCGCCCCGGCGATGATCAGCACGTGGTTCTGGATGACGAAACCGGTCATGGCGGCGGCGATGCCGGAATAGCTGTTGAGCAGCGAGATGACCACCGGCATGTCGGCCCCGCCGATGGGGATCACCACCAGAATGCCCAGCAGCAGCGACAGCCCGATCACGGTATAGAAGGGCCACAGGATCGAGCCCGCGGTCGCCACCTGGTAGGTCGCCAGCCCGGCGATGCCCAGGAAGATCAGCGCGTTGACCGCCTTCTGCAGCGGGAAAGTGATGGCCTGCCCCCGCATGAGCTCCTGCAGCTTGGCGAAGGCAATGAGGCTGCCCGTGAAGGTTACCGCCCCGATCAGCAGGCTCAGTTGAATGGTGATATCGGTATCCGGCGGCAGCGGCTGCCCCGCCAGCTGGCTCTTGAGGAACTCCGCCCCGCCCACCAGCAGCGACGCCGCCCCGCCGAAACCGTTGAGCAGCGCCACCATCTGGGGCATGGACGTCATCTTGACCGTCCGCGCCATCCAGAGCCCGATGCCCGAGCCCACTACCAGCCCGGCGATGATGATGGGGAACGACAGGATCTCGCGGTTGAACAGCGTCACGATGATCGCGAGCAGCATGCCGAGGCCGCTCAGGAGGTTGCCCTGCCGGGCGGTGGCCGGGCTGGACAGGCGCTTGAGCCCCAGAATGAACAGGACCGCAGCGACGAGATAGCTGAGCTCTACCAGGGTGGCGGGCATCACTTCTCCTCCTTGCGGCGGAACATCTGGAGCATCCGGTCGGTGACGGCGTAGCCGCCCACCACGTTCATCATGGCGAACACCAGCGCGCCGAATCCGAAGACCTGGGAAATCCAGCCGTAGCCCCCGCCGGCCACGATGAGCGCACCGACGACGGTGATGCCGCTGATGGCGTTGGCGCCCGACATGAGCGGCGTATGCAGCGTGGCCGGCACCCGGTGAATCAGCTCGACACCGAGGAACGTGGCCAGCGTAAAGATCACGATCCCGACGATCAGGGTCTCGCTCATGCGGCACCTTCCCCGGCGCGCACCGCGCCCGCGTGGGTGAGACACATGGGGCCGGTGATGGGATCGTCCAGGTCGATCGCCAGCGCCCCGTCCTTCAGCAGGTATTCGATGAACGTGAGCAGATTGCGGCTGTACATCTGGCTGGCGTGGAGCGGGACCGTGGCCGGCAGGTTCCGCGCGCCGATCACGCGCACGCCCCCCACCTCCACCGTTTCGCCTGCCCTGGTGAGCTCGCAATTTCCGCCGCTGTCGGCGGCGAGGTCTATGATCACGGCGCCGGGCTTCATGCCGGCTACCATGTCGCCGGTGATGAGCCGCGGCGCGGGCCGGCCGGGAATCTGCGCCGTGGTGATGACCAGATCCATCGCCGGCAGGTGGGTGCCGATCAGCTCCAGCTCGCGCCGGTGCTGCTCCTCGCCCAGTTCCTTGGCATAGCCGCCCGCCGTCTCGGCCTCCTGACTCACAGCCTCCGCCGCCAGGAAGGACGCGCCCAGGCTTTCTACCTGCTCCTTTACGGCCGGGCGGACGTCGAACGCGGCCACCACCGCTCCCAGCCGCCGCGCTGTGGCAATGGCCTGGAGCCCGGCCACGCCGGCGCCCAGAATGAAGGCCCGCGCCGGCGCCAGTGTGCCCGCGGCCGTGGTGAGCATCGGCAGCAGCCTCGGCATGGCCGCCGCGCCCAGCAGCACCGCCTTGTAGCCGGCCACGGTAGCCTGCGACGACAGCGCGTCCATGGACTGGGCCCGGGTAATCCGCGGCACCCGCTCCATGCTGAAGCTGGTGACGCGCCGCGCGGCCAGCGATTCGAAGTAGGCCGGATCGGAGCCGGGCTGGAGAAATCCCACCAGGGCCGAGCCCTCCGGCAGCAGACCGATTTCATCGGGGCCGGGCCGCTGCACCCGGACGGTCAGGTCCGCCCCGGCGCAGGCCGCGGCCGCATCGGCGGCCAGGGTGGCGCCGGCCTGCTGGTAAGCGGGATCGGGAAACCCGGCTTCGTTCCCGGCCGACCGCTCCACCGCGACCTCGGCTCCTTTCTTGATCAACCGGGCCACCGAATCGGGAATCAGCGCCACCCGGCGTTCGCCGGGCGCCCGCTCCTTCGGTACGGCTATTCGCATCCGTACTCCTGGGAAGTGAAGTTGAGACTCCTTGGTGGTGAGGGGTAAGCGGTGAGCCGTGAGCGGGGGCTCCCGCTCATCGCTCACTGCTCACGCCTCACGGCTCACGGCTCACTGCAAGAACCCTCCCAACCCACCCGTCAGGGCGCGCAGCCGCGCCTCCAGCTGCGCCTTGACGTCCTTCACCTGCTGCTGCAGCGCCTGGGTACGCTCCTGGATCGAGACGCGCACCGAGTCGGCTCGCGCCCGCACCGGCGCCACCCGCCCCGCCACCGTGCTGTCCACCTGGCTGCGCACCCGCGCTTCCGCGCGCGCCACCTGCTCGCCCAGCACCGCCTGCAGCCGGGCTGCGAGCGCCTGGTCGAGGTTGGACGAGACACTCAGCGATGGCGAGCGGAGCGGCCCCGCAATGCGGGCGTTGACCTGCAGGCTGGCCAACCCCCGGACCACCTCCCAGACGATCTGCTCCAGGATGCTGCGCTGCCCCGAATCGGCTTCCCAGGCAATCTGGTTTGCGCGTAACGTAAGCTGTCCGTCCAGCCGGTCGCCCTGCAGACGGAATGCGAGGCTGCTCCTGCCGGGCCCGGGGCGCGCCCGGAAGGGAAGCCCCGGCAGACGGAACCCGGGCAGCGGCACACCGGCCACGTCCAGTCGCAGCGAATCGCTGGGCACTCCTCCGGTGTGATCCAGCACCGCATCCAGCCCCAGCTGGACCGGGGTGGCGCCGCCGATTGCTCCCCGGCTCCGGATGACCGCGGGCCGTCCGTAGACCGCAGGCTGCGTGGTGACGCCCTGCACGCTGAGCGTGAACCTGCTGGCCGCCTTGCCTTCGCCCAGGGTAAGGTCGAGCGCACCCTGCCGCAGCAGGAAGGCGGGATAGGCCTCCGCCTTCGGGAAGGTCACGGTGGTGCCCCCCCGGCGCAGGTGATTCGAGGCCGGCCGCACCCGCGGCTGCAGGCCGGGCGGCAGGTAGTGCTGCGCCAGTTCGGCCCAGTAGGTGACTTGCTGAAAGCGATCGACGCTCACCCTGCCGAAGAGCGCCGACCCGATCTCCGGCGCCCGGAAGCTGGGCAGCTGCAACAGCCCCCGGGCAAAGGCGTAATCGGCGTCGAGCCCCTGCCGCACGCCATTGAGGCCGGATTGGATGGCCCCGACGCCCGCGTCGGCGTTGCGCTGCAGGCTCTGCACCTGGGCCTCCAGCCGGTTGACCTCGTCCAGCGTGTTCTTCACCGAGGTCACCGCCTGCCGGATCCCCTGCACGCCCAGCGACGCCGGCGTCGCTCCCTGGAGCCGCCGGATGAGCGCCTGGGCCGAGTCGATGGTCCGCTGCGGATCGATCGCCGCCAGGGTATCGCGGAACGCCCGCTGGGTGGAGTCCACCGTACCGGCCAGCGCTTCCGCGCGCCGCACGGTAGTGAGCTGCTCGGGGTGCAGCGCGAGCTGCCGGATGGTGTCCAGCGGGGTCAGCTGGAGCAGCGGCAGATCGAACTGGCGGGACCACTCCTGCATCTGGGAGACCAGCCGGGGCGCGAACCCGCTCCCGGAGACGTGCCGCGCCGCCGTCGCCCGCCGGGTGCCGAAGCGCAGCCCATGCAATTCGAGCCGGTTTACCACCAGTTTCTTCTCCAGCAGCGCCGCCGGGTCCAGCTCGAGGCGAATGGCCCCCGTCTCCACCAGGTTGCGCAGCGAGTCGAACGGATCGGCGATCTGCAGCCGGCCGATATCCAGGGTCGACCGGCTCTCCCGCAGATGCAGGCCGGCCACATCCACCTGCGTCCCCAGGAGATCGCTGCCCGCATCCTCGGCCGTCTGCTGCAGCAGGAGGTCGCCGAAGATGAGCCAGAGGACACCCAGCAGCGCCAGAATCACCAGCAGCGGCCCCACTGCCCGCCAGCGGAAGACACGCAGGCGGCTCATCCGGGCCGGAACCAGCGGTAGATGTTATAGGCCTTCGACGCCGCCACCGCCCGGTAGAAGCGGGAGGCGCGCACCCGCTCGCCCAGCGTCGTCCGGTAGCGCGCCACCCCCAGCCGGGCCAGGAAGAAGATGGGAACGACCAGCACCAGCCAGGTGACGAAGCTGCCCAGCACGACGGTATTGTTGAAATCGGTGTAGGGCAGGATCGGGGTGTTGGTCAGCCCGGTCCAGAAGGGCCGCAGGGCCGGCGTCTGCAGCAGGAGCAGCTGGCCGATCCGGTCGAAGAGCGGGTCCAGCAGAAATCCCAGCGGGGTGAACACCAGCCAGCCCAGCATCCCGCCGGGAAAGGAGACGTTCAGCAACACGATGAGCGCGAGGATGACCAGATTGTGGAGCGCCAGCAGCGGGGTAAGGCCCAGCGCCGCTCCCAGAGCGATGCCCGCCGCCACTTGCCCCGGCGTCCCCTCCGAATGGAGGGCGCGCACCATCGACTGCAGCAGCTTCAGAAGGGTCAGCATGCCATGGCTTCCACCAGGAAGAGAGGGGCAACGGCCTATGGACTTTAATCAGGCGGGTACCTAACGTCACCCGTCCCGCGCACCGGCCATCCGACCATGCCGCTCCCGTTTCACAGTTGCCGGGCCTGGGCGCCCGGCTCGGTAGGGAACCTGGGTCCCGGACTCGATATCCTGGGGCTGGCGCTCACCGGGGCCGGCGATCGCGTCATCGCCGGCTCCACGGACCAGCCGGGGATCACCATCGCCGATCCGGGCGGTCCCGCCCTCCCCAGCGATCCCGGCCGCAACGCCGCCGGCCTGGCCGCCGCCGCCGTCCTGCGGCGGGCCGGCCGCGAGGGGGTGGGGCTGCGCCTCTCCGTGGAGAAGGGCCTGCCCCTGGCCGGCGGCCAGGGCGGCAGCGCGGCCAGCGCAATCGCCGCGGCGGTCGCGGTCAACCGCCTGCTGGGCGATCCGCTCGACGCTGGCGCGATCCTCGCCTGTGGCCTGGAGGCCGAGGAACGGCTGGCCGGCCGCCATCTGGATAACCTGGCGCCCAGCCTGTTGGGCGGCATCGTGCTGATCCGGAGCATGGATCCTCCCGAGCTCATCCCGTTGCCGGTCCCCCCCGATCTCCTGATTGTGCTGGCGCACCCCGACCAGGCCCTGCGCACCAGCGCGGCCCGCGCCGTGTTGCCGGCCGTGATCGACCGGGATACCGCCCTGCACCAGGCCGCCCAGGTGGGCGCCATCGTGGCCGCCCTGGCGGCGGGTGATCTCGCGTTGCTGGGCCGCGCCATCGACGATCGTATCGCCGAGCCGGTCCGGGCTCCGCTGCTGCCGGGCTTCCGCGAGGCCAAGGCGGCGGCGCTGGCGGCGGGCGCCCTGGGCTGCTCCATCTCCGGCAGCGGCCCAACCAGTTTCGCCCTGGCTCGCGATCCCGCGGGCGCGGAGCGGGTGGCGCTCGCGCTGCGCCAGGCCTACGGCAGCGCCGGGCTGCGCTGTCGCACCCGTATCGCCCGGGTCGACACCCGGGGCGCCCGGGTGGAAGATCTGGCCCAATGACGCGCGACGACTGGACCGGGCCGGCCGGCGAGCGGAGCTGGCAGGTCTGCCAGGCCTGCGGTGACGTGCTGAGCGAGCTCGACCCCCGCACCCGCTGCGACTGCGGCGGCCTGCTGGCCCTGCACCACCGCCGCCCGGAACACCGGGGAGCGGCGCTCCGGCAGGCGCTGGGTCGCATCGCCGGCGGTTCGGGGGTCTGGCGCTTCGGCGACTTGGTCATGCCAGGGGCGGCGGACCCGGTGACCTGGCCCGAGGGCAACACACCGCTGGTCGAGCGAGCCTCCGTCGCCGAGTGGGCCGGCGTGGACGCCCTCCAGCTCAAGCATGAGGGGATGAATCCCACCGGATCCTTCAAGGACCGGGGCATGACGGTGGGCATGACGCAGGCGAAGCGCACGGGAGCGCGGGCGGTGGCGTGCGCCTCCACCGGTAACACGGCGGCCTCGCTGGCCGCCTATGCCGCGCTCGCCGGGCTGCCGGCCCTGGTGCTCGTCCCCGAGGGGAAGATCGCGCTGGGCAAGCTGGGGCAGGCCCTGGCCTACGGCGCCCGTACCTTCCAGGTGGCGGGGGATTTCGATGCCTGTCTCGCGCTGGTGCAGGCCGCGGAGGACCGGCTGGGTATCACCCTGCTCAACTCGGTGAACCCCTGGCGGGTGGAGGGGCAGAAGACGATCATCTTCGAGCTGCTGCAGCAGCTCGACTGGAAACCGCCGGACTGGATCGCGCTGCCCGCGGGCAACCTGGGAAACACCTCGGCCTTCGGCAAGGCGCTGCGCGAGGCGCGCGACCTGGGCCTGATCGAGCGGCTGCCCCGGCTGGCGGCCATCCAGGCCGCCGGGGCGGCTCCGTTCGCGCGGGGCTTCGCCGAGGGCTTTACCCAGCGCCACCGGGTCCGCGCCGAGACGGTGGCGAGCGCCATTCGCATCGGCGATCCCGCCTCCTGGGACCGCGCCCGTCGTGCCATCGAAGAGACCCACGGCGTGGTGACCGCCGTCAGCGATGCCCGCATTCTGGAAGCGAAGGCCGTGATCGACCGCTCCGGGACCGGGTGCGAGCCGGCGAGCGCGGCCAGCGTGGCCGGTGTCCGGCGCCTGCGCGAGGAGGGGGTGATCGGCCGCGAGGAGCGGGTGGTCGCGATCCTCACCGGCCACGTGCTGAAGGATCCGGAAATCCTGGTGGAGTATCACCGGCAGCGCGAGCCGCTGCCGCCGGGCGCCAACCCGCCCCGGCGCATTCCGGCAGACCTGGAGGCGCTGGCGGCGGAACTGGAGAGCGGTGAGCGGTAAACGGGGAAACGCGAACAGGAAAAGGGGAACGGGCTCGCTCGGGAAAGCCGGGGCGAGCCCGTTTACCGCTTACCGCTCACGGCAGGTCAGATCACCGGACTGCGCCAGCGGCGCCGGTCCTGGCGCAGGTCGCGCCGGTCCTGTCGCAGGTCCCTGCGGTCGAGCCGGAGGTGCCGGTGGGCCCGCGTCACAAGAACCGGTCGGCCATCCAGCCGGCAGCGCCGCACCCCACGGTAGTCGAGGCGGAGGTGGTGCCGGTCCAGGCGCAGGTCACGCCGGTCGGCGCGGAGCTCGCGCCGCTGGATGCGGCCGGCAGGAGCCTGCAGGGTTCGGGGAGCCGCAGGGCGGACCACCCGGCCCTGAGTCGCCTGGGCCGTGAGCGGCAAGGGAAGCAGCAGCGCCGCAGCCAGAAGCCAGGCGGGACGCCGGAGGATCAGCAGAAACGAACGCATGGATGCCTCACCGAGAGAGTCATCCGGACCGACGCGGCGCCGGCCGCGGCGTTAACCGGCGCGGTCAGGCCGGCGGGCCCTCGACGCCGGCCCAGCGAACGCGATAGCGGCAGACGGTGCCGCCGCTGGCGCGGCATTCCTCTTCGGTGATCGACACCTCGCGAGCGCCGCAGAGCTCCAGCGCCCGCCGGTACCAGCCGATCACGGTAAGACAGTCCGGCGCGCTGAAGGTTTCCGCATCGTGGGTGGTGAGCACCCCTTCCCGCTCACCGCTGCGCTGGTAGGTCCGGTTGCCGGTCTCGTAGTAGAGATCGTAGATCACCGGAGCCTTGGCCAGAAAGGCCTGCGGATCGCCGGGGCAGAGGAATCCCTTGTGCAGGGTCTGCAGATTGCGGCTGGCGGAGGCCTCGCCCAGCCGCTCGAACAGCTCGGGCCGGCCCTGCCCGGGGCCCTGGACGATGGCGGCATCCAGCCGCTGGCCCAGGGCGAAGGGATACCATTTGATGGTGAGCACCGAGCGCAGTGCCTGCCGGTCGTCGGGGCTCAACAAGGCGAGCACCCGCTCCATGCCCTGGTCGCCGAAGTGCTCCCGGACAAAATCCATGCGGGCCCGCAGTACATTGCCCTTGATCTGCTGCATGCACGGCCTCCTGCCGGTCAGCGCTCCGGGCCGGCTCCGGACACGCTGTCCACCGCGGCGGCCAGCATGCGATAGGCGGAGGGATCGAGCTCGCGGAAGGGAGCCTGGCGGAACGCGATCTTGCCGTCGGGCCCGATCACGAAAATCACCCGGCTGTCCACTCCGCCCTTCTCCAGGTACACACCGTAGCGCGCCCCCACCTGCCCGCCGGCATCGCTGAGGAGCCGGAAGGGGAAATGCTCATCCGCGGCCCACGCCGCGAGGGTGTCGGCCGGATCGGTGCTGAGGGCGAGCAGGACCACATCGTGGCCGCCGTTGAAGAGCGTGGCGTACTGATCACGGTACGCCTCCATTTGTACCGTTCAGCCCTTGGTCCGCGCCTGGTAGAAAAAGGCGAGAACCACGGTCTTCCCCGCAAAGTCGCTGAGCCGGACCGAATCGGGCAGCACGCCCGACTGCGTGGCCCCCTGGAGCGCGAAGTCCGGCGCCGGTGCGCCGGCCTGAAGCGGGGTGCCCTGCCCCGCGGCGGGCGTGGTGAGCGCCGCGCAGCACAGGGCCGCGGCAGCAATTGATCCTGGTTTCATGAGCCCTCCCCGGGCTGATAGAGAATCCGCCAGATGCGGTGGTTGCCGTCGGCCGCGAGATAGAGCGAACCGTCCGGGCCCACGGCCAGTCCGGTGGGCCGGATGGATGTGGGGCCGGCCTGCCCCGTCGCGAAGGTGCGGTAGCGGCCGGCCGGCTGGCCCTGATCGAATGGTACGAATACCACACGGTAGCCCGCCTGAGGCAAGGGGGCGCGGTTCCAGCTGCCGTGGAAGGCGATGAAGGCGCCGTTCCGGTAGGAGGCGGGAAACTGGCGGCCGTGGTAGAAGACCAGCCCGTCGGGCGCCCAATGGCCGGGGAAGCCGATCAGCGGCGGCTGCTTTCCGGCGCACCGCCCCACGTCGCGGCCGTTGCCGCCGTATTCCGGCGCCAGCACCTTGGTCCCGGTCTTCGGATCATAGTAGCAGTAGGGCCAGCCGATATCGCTGCCGCGGCCGATCCGGACGAACTCCTCCGCGGGCTTCTCGGCGTTGTCCTCGTCACTGTAGCCCCAGTTCTGTCCCAGCTGGTCGCGGCCGTGGATGGCGCCGTAGAGCGCACTCGAGCCGGAATCCCAGGCCAGCGCGACGGTGTTGCGCATGCCCGTGGCCCAGTGCACGCCGTCCGCCTGGGTCTGGCCCGTCCGGTTGGCGTCGAAACGCCAGATGCCGGCGCGTGTTTCCAGCTCGGTGCAGGGCTCGATGCCGGGCGAGCGGTTGGCGCGGTTCTGCCGCTGGCAGCTGTTGGTGGCCGATCCGACGTTCACATACAGCGCACCGTCCGGCCCCAGCGCGATGCTCTTGGCGCTGTGGTCGCCCCCCGCCGGGAGGTCGTGCACGATCGTCTCCCGGGGGCCGGCCGGCTCCAGCGAGCCCGCCTTCCAGGGCCAGCGGTAGACCGCGTCATCGGTGGCGAAGTAGAGATGATCGCCGCTCAGTGCGATGCCGGTGCCGCCGCCCGGACCAAAGCGGCGGGTGACATCGGCGCGCCCGTCGCCGTTGGTATCCCGCAGCGCCAGCACCCCGCCATGGGCGCCGGAGACGGAGGCGAAAATGTCGCCATTGGGCGCGACGGCCAGGTGGCGCACCGAGCCCAGCTGCTCGCCCACCAGCACGGCGCAGAAGCCCCGGGGCAGCACCAGGCCGGCGTTGTCGGCCCCGCAGGAGGGAGGAGCGGACGCGCCCGAAGTGAGGAGCAGGAGCGCGGCGAACCAGGGTAGCGTAGAGCGAAACGACATGGCGGGGCTCCCGCGCAGGGGGGGGTGAACGGGTGTCGCCGGCGTCCGGCAGCGCCGTTTCCGGGGGCGCGGCGGGCGGCGGCCAGGGCCTCTCAGAGGGAAATTAGCAGGTTTCCCTATTGGCGCCGCTCGGGGGAAGTAGTAATTTGGTGCCCGTGGTAGAGGCGGTACCGAGGGACATGTCGGTCTGAATCACTCCAAACCGGGAGAGCGTGATGGCAGCCAAGAAGAAGAAGGCCGCGAAGAAGTCCGCCCGGAAGTCCACCAAGAAGTCCGCCACCCGGAAGCGCGCCACCAAGCGCGCGGCCAAGAAGACCACCAAGAAGGCGGCGAAGAAGAAGTCTGCCCGCAAGCCCAATGCGGCATTCATGAAGCCGGTGCAGCCCGATGCCGCGCTGTCGGCCGTGGTGGGCAGCAATCCCCTGCCGCGGACAGAGCTCACCAAGAAGCTCTGGGCCTACATCAAGCGGAAGGGCCTGCAGGACAAGGTCAACAAGCGGATGATCAACGCCGACGAAAACCTCAAGGTCGTGTTCGGCGGCCGCAGCAAGGTCACCATGTTCGAGATGACCAGCCTGGTCAACAAGCACGTGAAGTAAACGGCCGGCGCTTGCCGGTCCGCAGGTCCGATGGGGCACGCCCGCTGGCGTGCCCCTCAGACTGCCCCCCGTGGTTCCCCTGCTTCGCTTCGGTCCTTATACTTTCCCGCCCATGGCGAACTATCAGTACATCTTCACCATGCGCGCCCTGCGCAAGGTGGTGCCGCCCTCGCGCGAAATCCTCAAAGGCATCAACCTCTCATTCTTCCCCGGTGCGAAGATCGGCGTCATCGGCGCCAACGGCGCGGGCAAGAGCAGCCTGCTGCGCATCATGGCGGGCGTGGACCAGGAATTCCAGGGCGAGGCGCGCCCCGCCGACGGCGTCCGCATCGGCTACCTGCCGCAGGAGCCGGCGCTCGATTCTTCCCTGGACGTCCGGGGCAACGTGGAGCAGGCGGTGCAGCATCTGCGGAACCTGCTGACGGAATTCGAAAGCATCAGCGCCCGCTTCGCCGAGCCGATGGACGACGAGACCATGAACGCCCTGCTCCAGCAGCAGGGCGAGGTGCAGACCGCCATCGAGGCCGCCGGCGCCTGGGAGATCGACCGCCGCCTGGATATTGCCATGGACGCTCTCCGGCTGCCGCCGGGCGACGCCCCGGTAGGCACCCTCTCCGGCGGCGAACGCCGGCGGGTCGCGCTCTGCCGGGTCCTGCTGGAGCAGCCCGATCTGCTGCTGCTGGACGAGCCCACCAACCACCTCGACGCCGAGTCGGTCGCCTGGCTGGAGCGACACCTGGCGGAATTTCCCGGCACCGTGGTCGCCGTCACCCACGATCGTTACTTCCTGGACAACGTGGCCGGCTGGATCCTGGAGCTGGACCGGGGTGAAGGCATTCCCTGGCAGGGCAACTACTCCTCCTGGCTGGAACAGAAGGAGCACCGCCTCGCCACCGAGGACAAACAGGCCTCGGCGCGGCAGCGCACGCTGGAGCGGGAGCTGGAGTGGATCCGCATGTCGCCCCGGGCACGTCAGGCCAAATCCAAGGCGCGCGTCAGCGCCTATGAAAACCTGCTGGCCGAAGAGCAGGCGGGGCAGGAGCAGTCGGCCGAGATCCTCATCCCTCCCGCCCCCCGGCTGGGCGATGTAGTGGTCCGCGCGCGGGATGTGGCCAAGGGATTCGGCGACCGGCTGCTGTTCGAGCATCTCGACTTCGACCTGCCCCGCGGCGGGATCGTCGGCGTGATCGGCCCCAATGGCGCGGGCAAGACCACGCTGTTCCGCATGATCACCGGCCAGGAGCAGCCGGACGGCGGGGTGCTGGAGGTCGGCAGCACGGTCGAGACGGCGTATGTGGACCAGAGCCGCGAGGCGCTGCAGGGCGACCACACCGTCTTCGAGGAAATCACCGGCGGGGCCGACACCCTGGAATTCGGCAAGCGCGGCGTGAACGCCCGGGCCTACTGTTCCTGGTTCGGCTTCAAGGGCGCCGATCAGCAGAAGCGGGTGGCGAACCTTTCCGGCGGGGAGCGCAACCGCCTGCACCTGGCACGGCTCCTGCGCCGGGGCGGTAACCTGCTGCTGCTGGACGAACCGACCAACGACCTGGACGTGGACACCCTGCGGGCGCTGGAGGACGCGCTGCTCCGGTTCTCGGGCTGCGCGGTGGTGATCAGCCACGACCGCTGGTTCCTCGACCGGATCGCGACCCACATTCTGGCCTTCGAGGGCGACAGCGAGGCCGTCTGGTACGAGGGCAACTACCAGGAGTACGCCGCCGACTACCATCGGCGCAGAGGCACCGCCGTGGACCAACCGCACCGTATCCGGTATCGCAAGCTGGTTCATTGACCCCAACCCCGCGCCCATGAACGCACTGCGCAGCAAGATCCCGTTCCTGCCGGCCCGCATCGATGGCCTGGCCGATCTCGCCACCAACCTGAGCTGGAGCTGGAACCCCGAGGCCCGGGCGCTGTTCCGCCACATCGATGAACCCCTGTGGCACCTGACGCGGCACAATCCCATCGACCTGTTGCGGCGGGTCGACCCCAGCCGGCTGGCCGCCTGCGCCCAGGATGCGGAATTCCTTCGCCACTACGACCATCTGATGGGCTGGCTGGCGCAGGAGTCCACCGCGGAACACACCTGGTTCCAGACGACCTGGCCGGCGGTGAACGGCCGGCCCATTGCCTATTTCTGTGCCGAATTCGGGTTGCACAACTCGGTGCCGATCTACAGCGGCGGGCTGGGCGTGCTGGCCGGCGATCACTGCAAGTCGGCCTCGGACCTGGGCGTGCCGCTGGTGGGCGTGGGGCTCATGTATACCAAGGGGTATTTCGACCAGCACCTGCGGCTGGACGGATGGCAGGAGGATCGCGACGAGCCGTTCGACTTCGACATCATGCCCCTGGTGCCGGTGGCCGGCCCCGGCGGCGTGCCCTACCTCACGTCGGTACGGATCCACGATCGCACGGTGTATCTCCGCGCGTGGCGCATGATGGTGGGGCGGGTGCCGCTCTATCTGCTCGACACCGACCTGGAGGAGAACGATCCGCAGGATCGCGACCTGTCCACCCGGCTCTACGGAGGCGGAGTAGACCTGCGGCTGCGGCAGGAATGGGTGCTGGGCGTCGGCGGGGTGCGGGTATTGCGCGCCTGCGGAGTGGACCCCGGAGCCTGGCACGCCAACGAGGGGCACGCGGCCTTCATGCTGGTGGAACGGCTGCGGGAGCATGTCGCCGCGGGCGCGAGCTACGAGGAGGCGGCCCGGCGGGTACGCGACGCCAGCATCTTCACCACCCACACGCCGGTACCGGCCGGGCACGACACCTTCTCCATCGAACAGATCCAGGCCTGTATCGGTCCCTTCTGGGACGAGCTGGGCATCACGCGCGACGCGTTCTTCGGCCTGGGCGAGCATCCGGTGCGCGACGGCGGCCGGTTCCACATGACGGTGCTCGCCATGCGGCTCTCCCGGGCCGTCAACGCGGTCTCCGCCAAGCACGGCGAGGTGAGCCGGACCTTGTGGCGTGATCTCTGGCCGGAGCGGGACACCGACCAGATGCCCATCGGGCACATCACCAACGGGGTGCATGTCGGCACCTGGATGGGCCAGCCGATCATGCAGCAGCTGGAGAGCCACCTGGGCGGCGACTGGGACCGGCGGCTGGATCAGCCGGAGTTATGGGAGGGACTGCTGGGCCTGGATGCCGCCGCCTTGTGGCATGCCCACCTGCACCTCAAGCGGATTCTGCTGGACACCGTGCGGGAAGATGCCCGCCGCCGCTGGGCCAGCCAGTGGAAGGAGGCCGCGCACGTGGTGGGCGCGGGCACGCTGCTGGACCCGGGCGCCCTCACCATCGGCTTCGCCCGGCGGTTCGCCACCTATAAGCGGGCCAACCTGCCGTTCCTCGACCTGGACCGCCTGCGGCGGCTGCTGGTGAACCCCTGGCGGCCGGTGCAGATCGTCTACGCCGGCAAGGCCCACCCGGCCGATCAGCCCGGCAAGGAAGTGCTGCAGAACGTGTATCACTTCACCCGCGACCCCGCGCTCGAAGGCCGGGTGGCATTTCTCGAAGATTATGAAATGCACCTGGCCCACGTTCTGGTCCAGGGAGTGGACTGCTGGCTCAACCTGCCGCGGGTACCGCTCGAAGCCAGCGGTACCAGCGGGATGAAGGCCGCCCTGAACGGGGTGCCGCATCTCAGCACCCTGGACGGCTGGTGGTACGAGGGCTACGACGGTACCAACGGCTGGGCCATCCCCCATGCCACCGCCGGCGAAGATCCCGAACATTCCGACGCCGGACACCTGTATGATCTGCTGGAAGAGAAGGTGATCCCCCTCTACTACACCCGGGACCAGCGGGGCATCCCCGTCGGCTGGGTGGAACACATGCGGCACGCGATCCAGGTGGCGGTCTCCCGGTTCACCGGCCGCCGCATGGTGCAGGAATACGTGCGGCGCTACTACCTGCCGGCCATCGAGGGGTACCAGGGGGAGGACGATCCGCCGACGGCGTAGCAGCGGGCGGAGGCGGAACCGGACAGGCAACCGGTAGCGGAGAGGTCGGGCATGCCCGACCCCTCCGCGATCGCATTCGTCGAAGCTGCATTACCTTTCCCGCATGCCGCGGTCCGCCCCTTCCCCGCTGACGCACGACAGCCGTCCGGTTTCGGTCGTGCACCTCTCCTCGGAATACAACGATCTCGCCCGCTCCGGCGGCCTGGCCGAAGCGGTCCAGGGGCTGGCGGAGTACCAGGCCTCGAGCGGCATTCCGGTGACGGTGCTCCTTCCCATGCATCGCTCCGTCCGGACCGCGCGCCGGCTCGAGCCGGTGGGCCAGCCCTTCAGCATCCCCATGGGCAACGGGCCGGAAGACGTGCGGCTCTACCGCGTGCCCGGTGCGTCCGCCAGGCCCGCCGTTTTTGTCCTGGACCATCCCTGCTTCGACCGGCCCGGCCTCTACGGGGAGGGGGGCAGCGACTACGGCGACAACGCCTGGCGCTTCGCGCTCTTCTGCCGGGCGGCGGTGACTGCCCTGCCCCGGCTGGTGCGCGGCCCCTGTATTCTGCACGCGCACGACTGGCATACCGCGCTGTCGCTGGTGTACCTTCGCACGCTGGACCAGCTGCGGGAGTTCAGCGCCACCACCCGCAGCGTGCTGTCGGTCCACAACGCGGGGTTCCAGGGACACTTTCCGCCGGAGACCATGGCCGCCATCGGGCTGCCCTGGTCGCTCTACAACTATCAGCAGCTGGAATGGTGGGGAAAGGTCAACTACCTGAAGGGCGGCCTCACCTTTGCCGATGCAGTAACCACGGTGAGCCCCACCCACGCCCACGAGCTGCGGACCGTCAAGGGCGGCTTCGGCCTGCACGACGTCTTCCTGTCGCTGCGCGACCGGCTGGTCGGCATCGTCAACGGCATCAACGCCGACGAATGGAACCCGGCCACCGACCGCAGCATCACCGCGCGCTACTCGGTGGACGAGCTGAGCGGCAAGAAGCGCTGCAAGGTGGCGCTGCAGCGCGCCTTCGGGCTGCCGCAGCGGGCCCGCATGCCGCTCTTCGCCATGACGGCGCGGCTCACCTCGCAGAAGGGTCTGCAGCTCATCGTCGGCACCTATACCATGTTCATGCTGGAAGCGCAGTTCGTCTTCCTCGGCACGGGCGAGGCGCGCTTCGAACAGGCCCTGCAGGAATACGCGGCCCGCTGGCCCGACCGCATCGGCGTGCACCTGGGCTTCAGCGAACGCATGGAACACCGGCTGATGGCCGGCGCCGACGTCTATCTCATGCCTTCGCTCTACGAGCCCTGCGGGCTGGCCCAGCTCCGGGCCCAGCGCTACGGGGCGGTCCCGCTGGCCCGCCGGGTCGGCGGCCTCGCCGACACCATCGAGGACGGCGTCACCGGCTACCTGTTTGACGAGTACTCGTCGGAGGATCTGCTGCGGGTAGGCCGGCACGTGATGGACCACTACTTCGATCCGCCCTCGTGGCAGCGCATCATGCGCGAGGCCATGAGCCGCGACTTCAGCTGGGGGCGGTCGGCGGCCCGGTATCTCGAGGTCTATCAGCGCATGCTTAAGGCTCCGCCGGTGGCATGAGCGATACGCTGGTCGTCATTCACGGCCACTTCTACCAGCCGCCCCGCGAGAGCCCCTGGCTCGACGAGGTCGAGGCGGAGGCCTCGGCTACCCCCTGGCACGACTGGAATGAGCGCATCGAGCGGGAATGCTACCGGCCGGTCACGGCGGCACGGCTGCTGGACGGCGAGGGACGCATTCTCCGGGTGGTGAACACCCTCGAGTGGCTCAGCTTCGATGCCGGGCCGACGCTGCTGGCCTGGCTGGAGCGACACGCGCCCGCCACCTACCAGGCCGTCCTGCAGGCCGACCGCACCAGCCGGGAGCGCACCGGCTTCGGCAACGCCCTGGCCCACCCTTTTCATCACGTCATCCTGCCGCTCTGTTCCCGGCGCGACAAGGAGACCGAAGTCCGCTGGGGCATCCGGGACTTCCGGCGGCGCTTCGGCCGCGACCCGGAAGGCATGTGGCTGCCCGAGACGGCGGTAGACGATGAAACGCTGGATGTGCTGGCGGCCGCCGGCATCCGCTATACCGTGCTGGCGCCTCACCAGGTGGCCGGTGCATCGGCCACGGGGCTGCCCGGCACCTACACCACGGCCGCGGGCCGGGCCATCGCGCTCTTCGCCTACGACGGGCCGCTGGCGCACGACGTGGCGTTCGGTACCCTGCTGCGCGATGCGCGAGCCTGGTCGGCGCGGATCGCCTGCTGCCGCAGCGCGGCGCCCCGGCTGGTGGCCATGGCGGCCGACGGCGAGACCTTCGGGCATCATCACGTCTTCGGCGAGATGGCCCTGGCGTGGCTGGTCAGCCATATCGAGGCGAGCCCCGGCCTGGCCATGGCCAACTTCACCAGCGCCCTCTCCCGCCTTCCCTCCGGCGGCCCGGTGGAGCTCCGCGCCCCCTCCAGCTGGAGCTGCACCCACGGCATCGACCGCTGGCGAGCCGACTGCGGCTGCAAGGCGGCGCCCCACCGGCCCAGCCAGCAGGCCTGGCGCGCGGGACTGCGGGACGCCGTGGACTGGCTCGCGGCAGAAGCGCACCGGATCTTCGAGCGCGATGGCCGGGCGGTGTTCCCCGATCCCTGGGCGTCGCGGGAGGCATTCGATCCGGCCGCCGAGCCAGGCGTGGCGGGAGACACCGGCAGCATGGAGCGGCACCGGCTTCTGGAGCTGGAACACAACGCCCTGCGGCTGTTCACCAGCTGCGCCTGGTTCTTCGACGATATCGGCGGACTGGAAAGCCGGCAGGTGCTGGCCTACGCCGCCCGACTGCTGGAGCTGGCGGGAGCCGACCGCGCGCGGCTGGAAGAGGGCCTGCTCCGGCGGCTGGAGACGGCCCGGAGCAACGACGCCGAAATCGGGAATGGCCGCCTGCTCTTCCGCGAGCAGGTCCAGCCCGAGCTGCCGCCCATGGTCCGGATCGCCGCGGGGTGCGCGGCCCTCCGGGCCAGCGGCGCGCCACCCACCGAAGGCCTGCCCGCGGCCTACTGCGTGGAGGAGGCACCGCTGGCCGACGGATTCACTCGGATCATGGTGCAGGAACGGCGCACCGGCCGGCGCGACGTGTTCCGGGTCACCTCCGAATGGGTCCATGGCCACGAGTTTGCCTTTACGGTGACCGCCGAGCCCCCGGCCGAGCCGGCCCGCTGGATGTTCGGAACCGCGGAACTGTGGGACCGGCACCGCGACCTGCTCGCCACCTGGCGGCTGCGCCAGCTTACCGAACGCGCCCTCTCCCCGGCGGAACGTGCCCGGCTCGCCAGCGGCGAGGCCGACCTGCGCGGCATCGCGCCCGGAGCCCTGGTGGAAGCGATCACCCTGCTGCTGCGGGATAGCGCCGCGGCGGGCCTCAGCCGTGCCCGGAGCGCCCTCGACCTGCTGGAGGCGCTCGATCTGCCGGTTCCACTGGAAGCGCAACTCCAGTTCGCTCCGCTGCGCGGCACCAGTCCCCGGCTGGCCTCGCTCGGCCGGCGCCTGGGCTTTGCCGACTGACCCGAGCCTCCTTCCCCGACTCATGGACCCGATTCGCTTCGCCCTGGGACTGCATCTCCATCAGCCGGTCGGCAATTTCGACCACGTCTTCGAGGAACACCTGCGCGACGTCTACCGGCCCTTTCTCGAGCGGGTCGAGCAGCGCGGCCTCTTCCCGCTGCTGCTGCACGTCTCCGGCCCACTGCTCGACTGGCTGGAGGCGCATGAGCCGGCGTATCTCGACCAGATCGGCCGCCTGGCGGCCGATGGACGGCTGGAGCTGCTCCTGGCGGGCTATCACGAGCCGGTGCTGGCCTCGCTGCCCCGGCAAGACCGGCGGGAACAGATCGGCTGGATGCGGGAGCGGCTCGCCGCCCGTTTCGGGGTGGAGGCCACCGGTCTGTGGCTGACGGAACGGGTGTGGGAGCCCGAATTGGCCGCCGATCTGGCCGAAGCCGGGGTCGGGTATGCGCTGGTGGACGATCGTCACTTCCTGGTCAGTGGCTTTACGCCGGGAGAGTTGCACCGCCCCTGGCGCACGGAAAGCGACGGCAAGAGCCTGGGACTCTTCGCCATCGACGAGCGGCTGCGGTATCTCATCCCCTTCCGGCCGCCGTCGGAAACCGCCGATTACCTGCGCGAGTTGCGGGAGCAGGGACACGGGCTGGCGGTCCTGGCCGACGATGGCGAGAAATTCGGCGGCTGGCCCGGCACCCGCCGCTGGGTGTACGACGAGGGATGGCTGGACCACTTCCTGGACACCATGGCCGGCCTGATCGATGGCGGCGAGGTGCGCATGGCTCGGCTGGACGAGGCGCTGCATGAACTGCCCAGCGCGGGGCTGGCCTACCTGCCCACCGCGTCCTACCGGGAAATGGAGACCTGGTCGTTGCCGCCGCGGGCGGCCGTCCGGCTGGTGGCACTGGAGCGCGAACTGGGCGAGCGGATGGCGGGGCCGGAAGGTGCCCTGGTGCGTGGCGCGCACTGGCGCAACTTCTTCGTGAAGTACCCCGAGTCCAACCGGATGAACAAGAAGATGCTGGCCCTCTCGCGGCTGGCACGCGAACGGGGCGATCCGCCCGAGGTGCGCGAGGCGATTGGCCGCGCCCAGTGCAACGACGCCTACTGGCACGGCGTCTTCGGGGGGCTCTATCTGCGGCACCTGCGGGAGGCCATCTGGCGTAATCTGGCCCGGGCCGAGGCGGGGCTGCGCGAGGGGGAGCCGCTGGTGGCGGAGTGGATCGACCTGGATCTCGACGGCCACGAGGAGATCTGGCTCCATTCGGCGCACTTCTCCGCCCTGGTCAGCCCGGCACGGGGCGGCGCGCTGGAGGAATACACGCTCTTCCGCACCGGCCTCAACTATGCCGATGTCCTGACTCGGCGGCTGGAATCCTACCACATGCCGGCCGAGGCGCTGCACGCGGCGCGGCAGGGCGGCACCGCCAGCATTCACGACCTGGAGAACAGCCTGCGCACCGAGGACCTGCCCCCCTTCGACGACGCGGGGCGCGCGCTTTTCGTGGATCGCGTGCTGGCCGACGGTACCGATGCGACGACCTACGCCCAGGCTCACGCCGAGGTGTTGTGGCTCGGTGCGACTCATGCGATGGAGGCGGAGATCGGGCGGGAAGACGACGGCGTCGTGCTGCGACTGCGGGGCAGCCTGCCCGGGGGCGGGCAGCTGCGGAAGACCTACCGCTTTACCCCGACCGGCGAGTGCCGGGTGCGCTATCACTGGCCCGGCGATCTCTGGCCCGGCGCCAGTTTCGCGTCGGAGCTGAGCCTGCTGGCACCGCTCGCCATCAAGGCAAACCCGCGGGCCGACCGCTGGCATTACCCCGTCATCACCGTGGCCAAGTCCGAGCGCGGGTTCGATACCGCGGAACAGGGCGAGGCGCAGGTGGTGCTGTGGGGAGCGGAAAAGGGCGAGGGGGAAATCGGACTGAGAGAAAAGGAGTGAGAGAAAAGGACCCCGGGCTTTCGTCTCAGTCCTTTTCCCTCACTCCTATCGTGACCGGCACTCTCACCACCACCCGGTAGCTGTACTCCCACTTCGTACCCAGAAACGCGATACTCTCCTCCTGGTCCACCCGGTGGAGCCGGAACTCGGCGTCGAGCTGCACGGTCCGGTCGATGGTGGTCCGGCGGATGAGACCGATTTCCTTGTACCGGCGGCGGCTGCGGTAGAAGGCCGTATCCACGCCGATGGAGTTGTAGTTGGGGTCGCCCTCGTCGCTGTGGAAATCGCGCCCTGCCCAGTAGATCCCGAACAGTTCCACCCATCCGAACGGCGTCACCGACGCGCGCAGATAGGTCCCGTGGCCCCGGTCGGGCCGGGTGCCCGGCTGACCGGGGTCGATGTACCCCCGGCTGGTCAGGTAGAAGGCCGAGAAGCTGGCGCTGCCGACGACGGGCAGATGGTCGGCCAGGGTGGCGCCGTAAGCCGCCACCACATTGTTGGTGACCGGGACGCCGGCATTGTAGAGTTGCCCGCCGTGATGCAGCCCGTGCAGCTGGAATTCGAGCGTGAGCGGCCGCGCCGGATGGCCACGGATCACCCCCCCCCAGTTGAAGATTTCCCGGCTGGTGGGCGTGTTCAGGTGCTGCCAGTCGAGAAAGAGATCGGCATCGATCCAGGGCCGGCGGACGATCCACTGCCCGCCGTATTCCACCGGACGGGTAAACTCGAGGGTGGTGACTTCCAGCGGCTCGAGATAGCCATGGCGGTCTCCTGTCTCCAGCATCCCCAGAGTGGCGGTGGAGGTGGGCGTGTGGTACCGGAACGAGAGCACCGGTTTGACCGGATCGAGAAAATCCGGGCTGCCGTCGCGGTGATCCGCGAAGACGCCGGCCAGCACCCGGGTGTGCGCCCCGGTTTCGACCTGGAGGTAGCTCCAGGCCTGGGCGCCGAGGATGGTTTCACCCCGGCGGAACGGGGTGAAGAACTCGGTGTTGTCGCCGTAGAAGACACCCAGGTTGCGCCAGGTCACTTCCTGGGCACTGAGCGATGCCGCCGGCGACAGCAGGCTCAGGACGGTCAGGACGGTCAGGGAACGACGCAGAGATCCTCCAGGCTTCTCGAAGCAAAGAAAGAGTGATCCGCAGATTACCCAGAGGCATCATCGCCAGCGAAAGAATACCTGACGGGTGCCTGTCGGGGGCCTGGCATAGTTCCCGTTCCGGAACTGATCCTCGCTCGGGAAAATCCGCTGCGGCGCGACTGGAATGCGCCGGAGCATGATCACTTCCCGACCGGAGCGCAAGCGCCGGCCTGAGATTACATTCTGGCCCATGGCAGAAACGGTTCACGTCGGTCTGGTGCAGTCACGCTGCACGCCCGATGCCGGGGCGAACTTCGCGCGGGCGGAAGCAGGCGTGCGGGAGGCCGCCGGGCGCGGCGCCACGGTGGTGTGCCTGCAGGAGTTGTTCCGCACGCAGTATTTCTGCCAGACGGAGGATCACGCCAACTTCGCCCTGGCCGAGCCGATTCCCGGGCCCGGTACCGAGCGGCTGGGCCGGCTGGCTGCCGAGCTGGGCGTGGTGATCATCGCCTCGCTGTTCGAGCGCCGGGCGGAAGGCCTCTATCACAACACCGCCGCCATCCTCGACGCCGACGGCCGCTACCTGGGCAAGTACCGGAAGATGCACATTCCGGACGACCCGCTCTACTACGAGAAGTTCTATTTCACGCCGGGCGACCTCGGGTTCCGCGCCTGGCAAACCCGGGCGGGCCGCCTGGGCGCGCTGGTCTGCTGGGACCAGTGGTACCCCGAAGGCGCGCGGCTCACGGCCATGCAGGGCGCCGGCATTCTCTTCTACCCCACCGCCATCGGCTGGCTGCCGGCGGAGAAGGCCGAATACGGCGCCGCCCAGATGTCCGCCTGGCAGACGATGCAGCGCAGCCACGCCATCGCCAACGGCGTCTTCGTGGCCGCAGTGAACCGCGTGGGCCACGAAGGCGCCGCCGGCGGCGGTATCGATTTCTGGGGCCACAGTTTCGTCGCCGATCCCTACGGCCGGGTCCTGGCCGAAGCGGGAGAGGACGAAACGGTGCTCGTGGTGCCCTGCGACCTCGGGCTCATCGATACCGCGCGGACCCACTGGCCATTCCTGCGCGACCGGCGGATCGAAGCCTACGGGGATATCACGCGCAGGTATGTGGATGGGGATTGAAAACCGGGAAACGGCCGAAGGGAAGGGGGAAAGGGGCCCCAGTCCTTTCCCCCTTCCCTCTTCCCGGTTCCCGCAGTTCCGTATGCCGCCCGAGTGGGCCCCCCACCGGGGCACCTGGCTCAGCTGGCCGCATAAGCAGGCGTCCTGGCCGGGGCACTTCGAGCGCATTCCGGAGATCTTTACCCAGCTTACCGCGGTTCTGGCCCTGCATGAAGAAGTACACATCAATGTGACCGGCCCGGACATGGAGCAGGACATCCGGCGCCGCCTGGCCGCATGCCGCCTGCCGCCGGGCCGGGTACACCTGCACGCCAATCCCACCAACGACGCCTGGTGCCGCGACCATGGCCCCATCTTCGTGCAGCGCCGGGGCCCGGGCGGCCCGGAGCAGGCCATCCTCGACTGGGGCTACAACGCCTGGGGTGGGAAGTATCCCCCCTATGATCTGGACGACGTCATTCCCAGTCGTATCGGTAGCGAGCTGGGCCTGCCGGTGTATCATCCCGGGATGATTCTCGAAGGGGGGTCGATCGACGTGAACGGCGAGGGGACGCTGCTCACGACCGAGTCGTGCCTCCTGAACCCCAACCGCAACCCCGAGCTCGATCGAACCGGGATCGAAGCCGCGCTTCGCGAATGGCTGGGCGTGCGGCATATCCTGTGGCTGGGCGACGGCATCGCGGGCGACGATACCGACGGGCACGTGGACGACCTGGCCCGGTTCACCGACGCTCGGACGGTCGTCACCGTGGTGGAGGAGGACCCGGACGACGCCAATTTTGGCCCCCTGCAGGAGAATCTCGCCCGGTTGCGGCGCATGACCGACCAGGACGGCCGGCCGCTGCGGGTGGTCACGCTGCCCATGCCGGCGCCGGTCTTCTGCGAGGGCGAGCGCCTGCCGGCGAGCTACGCCAATTTCTATATCGCCAACGGCGTCGTCCTGCTGCCCACCTACGACCGCTCCGGCGACCATGCGGCGCACCGGATATTACAGGATCTCTTCCCCACCCGCCGGGTGGTGGGCATCGACTGTACCGAACTGGTCTGGGGGCTGGGGGCGCTGCACTGCGTCACCCAGCAGTGGCCCGCGGTCAGGCCTCTTCGCTCCCGCTGACCGGCAGGCTGATCTCGAACACCGATCCGCGGCCCTCCGCGCTCGACACGCTGATCCGGCCGCCGGCCTGGCTGACCACGCCATAGACCGAGGCGAGTCCCAGGCCCGTGCCGGTTTCCTTGGTGGTGAAGAAGGGCTCGAACAGCCGGCCCCTCACCTCCTCGCTCATCCCGTCGCCGGTATCGCTCACCCGCAGGACGGCAGCCCGGGCCGGCCCGTCGGGCGGGCGGCCCTCGGCCCCGCCCGTCTCCCGGGTTTCGATCAGCAGACACCCGCCGGCAGGCATCGCATCGCGCGCGTTGATGACAAGATTCAGCAGTACCTGCTCCAGCTGCGACGGGTCGGCCCGTATCTGACTCAGCTCCGGCGCCAGGCGGGTCTCGAGCGTGATCCCCCTGCCCAGGAGCCGCCGGATCATCAGCTCACGCTCCTGAATCACCGCGTTGAGTGAGAGAAGCCGGGGCGCCGCGGGTTGCCGCCGGGAGAAGGTGAGCAGCTGGCGAATGAGCCCCGCGGTCCGGCGGATCGTGCCGTTGATCTCGTCGAACATCTCCGCCGCTTCGCCCTGCGCCGTCTCCAGGCCGATGGCGGCGAGGCCCGAAATAGCGGCCAGCACGTTGTTGAAATCGTGGGCAATGCCGCCGGCCAGCCGTCCCAGCGCCTCCATCTTCTGCGATTCACCCAGCTGCCGCTCCAGCCGGCGCCGGCTGGTCGCGTCGTGGACCACCGACAGCACGGCCTCACGACCCTCGAACGGCAGCCGGCGCGAGGTTACCTCCACTTCCAGCACCCGCCCGTCCTTGCGGCAATGCAGCCAGGGCCCGGTGGTTTCGGTGCCCTCGCGCAACGCCCGGATGGCCTGCTCCAAACGGGGCAGCTCGGCCGGAGGCCGGATCTCCCGCAGGGTGAGCCCGGCAAACTCGTCCGCCGACCAGCCGTAGAGCGCCACGGCGGCAGGATTGACCGCCAGAAACCGGAGCGACTCGAGATCAAACACCCAGGTGGCCAGCGGCACGCTCTCGAACAGCAGCCGGTAGCGCGCCTCGGCCTGGCGGCGCTCGAGAGCCCCGTAGAGCGCCGTCGGCAGGCGGGAGAGCCGGTCCTTGAGGAGGTAGTCATCGGCCCCCCCGCGCATGCAGGCGGCGGCGACCTCGTCCGAAATGGCGCCGGAGACGAGCAGGAAGGGCACCCGGGGGTAGCGCTCGCGCAGCAATCGCAGCGCCTCCAGCCCATCGAAGCCGGGAATTCGGAAATCGGCCAGGACCGCATCGGGTGGACGATCGAGCGCGGCCAGAAACGCGTCGCGGCCGGCCACCCGCCGGATCACGGGGGTCCTGCCGGACCGGGACAGCTCGCGCTCGATCAGCTCGGCGTCCTCGGGCCGGTCC
Organism: uncultured Gemmatimonadales bacterium; assembly: GCA_963779755.1. Taxonomy (GTDB): domain Bacteria; phylum Gemmatimonadota; class Gemmatimonadetes; order Gemmatimonadales; family GWC2-71-9; genus CAVZZO01. The sequence goes on along the minus strand of CAVZZO010000001.1, from coordinate 1,674,029 downwards.
TCCAGCAGCAGCAGATTGAGGGAAGAGACAGGGCTATCCGGGAGGTTCATTGAGGTGCACCCAGTAGCGGGCGGCGTCGAACACCACCTGCAGGAACCGTTCGAAATCCACCGGCTTGACGATATAGCTGTTCACGCCCTCGGCGTAGGCTTCGCCGACGTCGCGATCCTGCTGCGAGGAGGTCAACATGACGACCGGCAGGTGGCGCAACCGCGGGTCGCTGCGCACCGCCCGGACAATGGCGTGGCCATTCGGGCCCGGCAGCTTGAGATCGAGCAGGATCGCGCGGGGCAGCCGCAGACCGGCCCGGCCCGCATGGCGGCCGCGGCCATGGAGAAAATCGAGCGCCTCCTCGCCGTGGCGTACCACGCTGGTGCGCACCGCCAGACCGCCGCGCTCGAGCGAGCGCAGAATGAGCTCTTCGTCCCAGGGGTTGTCCTCGACCAGCAGGAGGTCGCAGGCGGAAGCGGAAGGGTCCATGTCGGGCAACAGGGGTCCAGGCTCAGCCCCGGAGGGGCGAGCGGTGGTGTGCAGGGACGGCACGGTAGTCAGGGCGCCCGCAGACCCCCAGACAGCCGGTGCAGCGTCTCGGGCACCCGGGCGAACTCGGTGGTCTTGTCGAAGAAGAAGTCAGCGCCGGCCTGAAGACAGCGTTTCCGGTACTGATCATAGGGATAGTTGGTCAGCACGCCCACCAGGGGGGGGTTGTCCAGCTGCTTCAGGGCCTCTACCAGGTGAATCCCGTCGCCGTCGGGCATGCGCAGATCGACGATGACGGCATCGGGCCGCAGCGAGGGAATCAGCCCCAGCGCCTCGGCCATGTTGGGCGCCTGGCCGATGATCGTTACCTGCCCCATCTCTTCCAGCATGATGGCCAGACGGCGGCGCACGATGCTGGAGTCGTCGACGATGAGGGTTCGCACCGTCCGGGGGAGAGTCTCGCTCCAGGATTCCACCTTGATAACATGCCCTGGCCCGGGCCGCCATGCTATCGGCAGGGTAGCGGCCCCGGCGTAAGTCGCCCACCCACCAGAGCGTAGGCAGAACGGCCTACGCGGTCAGATGATGCTCCAGCGCATAGCGGATGAGCTCGGCATCGGAGGTGAGCCGAAGTTTCTGCCGGATGCGCTGCCGGAACGTGCTCACCGTCTTGGGGCTCAGCCCCAGTTCCTGGGCAATCTGCCGGGTGGTCCGGCCGCCGCCCATCAGAGTGAGCACCTGGTGCTCCCGTTCGGAGAGGGTCAGGTGCGGCGGCCGGATACGGTCGGGAGAGAGCTCTTCCGCCAGCCGTTCGACCAGCGTCGGGCTCACGAAGCGGCCGCCGGCATGGACCCGGCGGATGGCGGCAATGAGCCGTTCCGGCGACTGCTCCTTGGAGAGATAGCCGGCCGCGCCGGCCCGCAGCGCGCTCACCGCGTACTGGTCTTCCGGCTGTACGCTCAGCACCAGCACCCGGAGCCCGGGCCAGCCGGTCCGAACCTGTCGCATCAATTCGGCGAATCCCGGCCCGGGCATGCTGATGTCGAGCAGCAGCACGTCGGCCTCGACCCGCGGCAGCAACTCCAGCAGGCCGGTGCCGCTGTCGGCCTCGCCCACCAGCCGGAGCTCGGGCTCCTCCTGCAGGATGGTCCGCAGGCCGGTCCGGATCAGCGGATGATCGTCCGCCAGGATCAGGCGGATCATGCCGGCCGTCCCTCGGACATGGGCAGCGGCATCTGGAATTCGATCAGGGTGCCGCCACCCCCGGGACTGACGACCCGCAACTCGCCGCCGCACGCGGCGGCCCGCTCCCGCATACCCAGCAATCCGAGCGAGAGCGCCGCTCCCGGCGCCGGAGGAGCCATACCCCGCCCATCGTCCTGAATGACCATGTGCAGCTTTCCCTCCGCGCCCTGCCGTAGAGCCAGGGTCACCGACCGGGCCTCCGCGTGGCGCACGACATTGGTGAGCGCCTCCTGCGCGATCCGAAAGATATGGGTTGCACGATCCGCATCCACCCCGATCTCCCGCGCCGGGAGCGTGGGACGGCAGCTGATACCGGTACGCTGCTCGAAATCCTGACAGAGCCATTCCAGCGCGGGGACCAGGCCGAGATCGTCCAGCACCCCGGGGCGCAGCTCCTGCGAGACGCGCCGGACCGTGTCGATCGTCCCGTCCACCAGCTGCATGGTGTTGGCAATCCGGCTCCGCAGGTCGCCGGAATCCTCGCGCAGTCGCCGGCTGATCGAGGTGAGATCGAGCTTGATGGCGGTCAGGGCCTGGCCCAGCTCGTCGTGGATTTCGCGCGCCATGCGGCCTCGCTCCTGCTCCCGCAGGGCTTCGAGCCGCCGGCTCAGCTCGCGCAGCTGGCGGTGGCTGCTCGCCAGCTTCTCTTCGCTGGCCTTCTGTTCGGTGATATCGTGCACCACCTTGGCGAAGCCCTGCAGGCGCCCCGCCGCATCCAGCAGCGGCGTGATGGTTACCCGCGCCAGGAAGGCGGAGCCGTCCCGCCGCACGCGCCGACCTTCCTCTTCATAGCGGCCGGTCAGAAGGGCGACCTGCAGCTCGTCCTGCGCCTTGCCGCTGGCACGCTCATCCGCCGGGTAGAACCGGCTGAAGTGGCTGCCGAGGATGTCTTCGGCGCGATAGCCCAGAATCCGCTCCGCGCCCGCGTTCCAGCTGGATACCAGCCCGTGCGGAGTGACCAGCAGGATGGCGTAGTCGCGGACGCCGTCCACCAGGATGCGGAATCGCTCCTGGCTGGCGCGCAGCACCTCGTCGGCCTCGCGCCGTTCGGTCACATCCTGGGCCGTCCCAACCAGCCGCCGCACGGACCCGTCGCTGTCCAGCACCGGTTCTCCCCGCGCCTGCAGCCAGCGGACTCCGCCGTCGGGCCGCGCGATGCGGTGCATGAAGGCGAACGGCGCCCGCCGCTCGAGGGACTCCCCTACGATCTGTTCCGCGCGCGCGCGATCCTCGGGATGCACCAACTGGAGGAATCCCTCGACGGATCCCGGCCCCACGCCTGCCTCGAGGCCGTAGATCCGGGTCATCTCCTCCGACCAGGTCAGGCGGTTCTCCAGAACATCCCACTCCCAGCTGCCCAGCCGGGCCAGCCGCTGCGCTTCCGCCAGCCGCCGTTCGCTCTCGCGCACCCGTGCCTCGGCATCCTTCCGCTCCGTCACATCCAGAAAGATCCCGATCACCTCGCCGGTGCCCTCACCCGTCGCGGGCGGCGTCAGCCGCTCGAGAATCCAGAGGACCCGGTCGTCGGCCGCGATCAGCCGGTACTCCAGCTCACTCTGCTGCCCGGAGGCCACCGCCGCCCGGCGGGTCGCGAGCACCGTCTCCCGATCGTCCGGGTGCAGCCGCGCCGCCCAGAAGCCGGGGTCGCTGAGCCAGTTCGAGACCGGAAACCCCAGCAGGACTTCCGCGCGGCGGCTGACGAAGGTGAACGCCAGGGTATCGGGATCGGCGCGCCACACCACCGCCCACATCGCGTCCACCAGCACGCGGTAGCGCCGCTCAGCCTCCCGCAAGGCATCCTCCACCCGCTTGCGCGGGGTCACGTTCTCCACCACCAGTCCGAGCGAGCGGTCCGGCAGCGGGAAAGCACGGAAGGCGAAGATTCCCGCGGCTACCCGCTCGTCCTGATAGCGGCGGTCTTCGAAGACCCGGGCCGTGCCGCTGCGGACCACCTCCGCCAGGGCCTCGGGCAGCCCGGTGCCGGCCAGGCCGGGGAGGCACTCGAGCAGGAGGTGCCCGATAAGCGGGATCAGGTCCACGCCGAGCGTCTCGGCGTTCCCCTCGTTCACGTCCAGCAACCGGAGCGTGTCGCCATCCGAGAGATCCTGCAGCCGCCAGATGGTGAGCCCCAAGGGCAGGTGCTGGACGATCTCGCGGTATCGCTCGAGCCGCATCTGGGTCCGGTGCCGCTCGCTGATATCCCGGACAATCAGGCCGAACAGCACCCGGCCGTGCTCCTCCCAGCGTGCCACCGTCACTTCCGCCGGGATGCCGTGTCCGTCCGCGCCGAGCGCCAGGACTCCCAGTACCCGGCCGTCGGCACCGGGGTCGTCCGCCAGCCGGTCCAGTTCGGCACAGAGATCAGGCGCCGAAGGGTCCGCCATGAGTTCGCTCAGCGCGCGGCCAGTCACCAGATCGGCAGGCCCGAATAACCGCTCGGCCGCGGGATTGAGAAACGTGACCCGCCGCTCGACATCGGCGATCACGAAGGCCTCGGCTGCCGCGTGCGCCAGCGCGCGATACGCCGCGACGCGGGCGGGAAGATCAGACATGCGGCCCTCTCACCCCGCGAAGGCCCTGGCCCAGCATCGCTCCGCCCGTCGCCAGCATGGTACCGGAGAGGACCGTGGCCAGGAGCAGCACATAAGGGGGAAGGTGCAGCATGGCTGCCAGCAGATGGTCGAGACGCACCAGCGGCGACACCGCCGCGCGCCAGCCCAGCAACGCCGCCCAGGCGAGCCCTCCGGCGCCGGCGGCCAGCACCCAGGCACGCCGGTGCGGCGTGCCTCCCAGTCCGTGGCGGCCACCGTCATCCTGCGCCGCCACGGCCCAGATCCCGCCGGCCGGATCGAGCAGCCGTCCCACGGGCGCACCACGGGGGTGCGGCACCAGACCCGCTACCGCTCCCAGGGCGAGAAGGAGCGCTCCAGTTACCAGCAGCCCAGCCCGTTTTCGGCTCAGCGAAGCCAACCGTGGCATGCGAAATGCCCTTTTAGCGGAGAGAAGGCACTCACACCCCGGAATGGGGCCGATTTCCCCCGGGAGACACCGGAAAACTAGCCACAGGAATCGAATGTCGTTGCTTCTGCGCTGCGCCTGGTGTGGCGTCACTATCGAGGGAGGCCCTCCCGGATCTACCGTGTCCCACGGGATCTGTGAGCCGTGCGCGCGCCGCAGCGGGTTCCTGGATCAGGAAACCCTGAGCAGCCTGACAACCGAAGATATCGCCCGGCTGGGGCTCACCTTCGTGGGGATGCCTGGAAGTCCCAAGCTCCGGATCTGCAAACCGGCCGACCAGGCGTAACCCTCCTGAGAAGACAAAGGCCTCCGCGGATGCGGAGGCCTTTATGTATCCCCCCCTGAAAGTTCAGCGGCTCGCCGTCGTCGAGGGGGCATTGCCGGCGTAATCGATTACCAGCGCAACCCGCCGGTTCTCGACGCCGGTATCACCGGGGCCATGGGCTCCCGGCGTGACCTGCCGGTTGCGGGCCTCTCCGTAGCTCACGGTGTTGATCTTCGCCCCGGCCAGGCCTCCCTGGTTGACCAGGTAATCCTTGACCGACTCGGCGCGATTCAGCCCCAGCTCGATATTGTAGCGGGCGCTGCCGGCAGGATCGGCGAAGCCTTCCACGGTGATCACGGCGTCGCTGCCGAAGTACTTCTGCACCACGTTGGCAAAGCGGCTCAGCACCGGCTGGTCCTCTTCGCGGACGGTAGCGTCATCGAAGGCGAAATGCACCGGCACGTTGAAGCGCAGCGCGCTCTGCATCTGCTGGATGCTGGCATGGAACTCGGTTCGCAGCGCTTCCAGATCGCGCTGCAGGGAATCCATCCGGGTGGAGAGATCGGTGATGCGCTGGTCGTTGGACGCGATCCGCTGCGACAGGGCGCTATCGCCGGACGCCATCTCACTGCGGACCTGCGTGAGCTGCGTCTGGAGCTGATCGGGCGTCACGCGGGAGCATCCCGCGAGTCCGACCGCCGCTACCAGACTCAGCGCCGCCAGCTTGCCGGCGTTGGGGGTGAGAAGCGACATCTGTGAGACCTCCAAAGAGTGGGGACACGGGCGTGAGCTTCGTTCGCGGTCCGGCCCGCCGGGCCCGGGGTCTCGCTCCACGACGCCGAAGCTGTCGGATTCTTCAACACTGCTCGCTGCTCCCTGCGACCGGCACCGAATCTGGGCGCACGGCGACCATTCGTGCGGGGGTCAAGATGATGACCCGCCAGCCCAAGCACAGTGACGGGGGTCACCCTGACCACATCAAGAGTACTACCGCCGCGGGCCTAGACATCACAGCCACATCCCCTGTGGCACACGCCACATATTGCACGTGTCACAATACGATACACATGCGCGGGCCTAACACTTGGCTCCGACGGCAGTTGCCGACGGCTGGCGCAGCCGGCCGGATGCCACTAGCTTCGCCCGGTCGCGAAACGGCCTGGGAGGGCCGGGAGCATCATGGAGATCGAAGCGTTCACCGAGCTGTGGGCCACCGCCTGGGCCGCCCTGCTGGGCGAGAGCGAGGCGTACCGGGTTTCCGCCGCGACCTGGGAGGGCAGCATCCTGCTGGTGATGACGGCGCCCGGCCCGGAGCCACGCCAGCGGGCGGTCTTCCTGGACCTCTGGCATGGCGTCTGTCGGGTGGCGAGGGTGGCCACGCCGGAGGATGAAACCGGCGCCGACTTCGTGCTGGCCGGCAGCGCAAGGGAATGGCACCGGCTCCTCTCCGGGCATACGCCGGCGGTCATGAGCATCTTGACGGGCAAGCTGCGGCTGCAGCGCGGCAGCCTGGCTCGCCTGGTCCCCTACGCCCGCGCCGCCCAGGAGCTGCTGGCCGCCGCGGCGGGGATGTCCACTGTCTATCCCGAAGGATGGCTGGAAAGGACCGAGGACTGAGGACTGACTGAGTGAATGTGCGACCGCCGACGCCCCACGGTCCTTTCACCTCAGTCCTTTTTCCGTACCACCCACCACTCACCGCTTCGGGTCGCGCCCCCCTGCACGTGGTGCGAACGGAACGTTCCTGCCAGGGTATCGCCGCGGAGGCCCCCCTCGAACGTAGTCATCACGTCGCAGCCACACTGCGGATCGATGTAGGCATCCAGGCGCCCCGTGACCGTCCCCCCGGAGGCGCGGACAAAGGTGATGCTCAGGATCCGGCGCCGGGTGCGCTGAGCGGACGGGATCCCGGGCTGGCCGGCCGGTTGCACCGGATGGTCCCATCCCTGTGGTGTCATGACCACATCGCCCTGGGCGGTGTCTGTCCCCGCACGCAGAGTGAACGAGATACTGCCCGACCGGCCAGTCGCCGCGCTCTGGTACTCCCCATACCACTCACCCTGCAGAGCCCCAACGTCACCCAGGACCGGCACCGCTCCCGGCGCCTGGCCGCAGGCGGCGAGCAGCCCCAGCCCGAAGAGGACGCTCATGGCGGTGCGTGTCATTGGCTGCCTCCTCCCGAAGCAGGGTACTTCCGGCATTCGAGCATGGCACAGTCTGGGTGAAAGATCCATGATCCAGGCGCGAAACGCCATTTCGGGACCGGCCCGCCCCCCCCATCCTGTCCTCTCGATTATCCGCAAAACCCAATAGTGTCCTCGCGTTAAGCCGCTCCTCAGCCGACTGTGCGCCAGATCACAGAGGAAAGGTGAGCGGTATCACTCTTGCACGCACTATGGGCAGTTTCTCGCTCAGGCAACTCGATGATCGCGCGCTACCTGCTCCGCCAGGCCCTCCGGACGTCGCGCCACCTGCCGCTCCTCGCGGCGGCGGTGGTGGCGGCGATCGCGTGCCGCGCGGACGAGGGATTGGTGGGACCGGTGGCCCTGCGGGTCGCCCCGAGCGACAGCGTACTGGATCCCGACCGGCCGCTCCGGCTGCAGGGTATCGATCTCGAGGGCGTGCACGTGCGCATCGGCGGCCTCCCGGCGCATATGCTGGAGTCCACCCCGACCCACCTGCGCCTGGTCGTGCCGGAAGCGCTGTTCCGCCCCTGCCTGCGCGAAGGGATTTCCTATGAGATCGAGGTCAGGCGGGGCCGGCAGCGGACCACGTTCTCGCTGCCGGCCCAGTCGGTTCCCTACCGGCTGACGCTCCAGCCGGGCGAACACGCCATTGCCACCGCGGCCGTGGCCCGCGGCTGCGCCGTGGAGTTGCCCGACTCCGGCTTCTATCTGGCCATGCCGTTCACCTGGGACCACGACCAGTCCCTCACCCCAGGGGATGCCGGCAGCGTGGCGGGGCGGGTCAGCATCCTGCCGGTCTCGGGCCGGCTGCGCCGCGCCCGGGCTTTGCAGCACGAGGAGAACCTGCCCCGGCGCACCCCCCGGGCCGGCCTGAGGCCGGAGTCGACCGGCCGGGACGCACTGCAGTGGCTGGCGGCCACCCCGGAATTCGCGCTCCCCTCCTCGTCGTCCGGCCTCGCGTCAGAATCGCTGGCCTGCCCCTTCCCCTCCTTCCTGGGCGATTCGGTCCAGGTCGCCACCGGACGGACGGACCGGGGCGCCTTCCTGGGTCTGCACGGGCAGGACCGGCGGAGCGAATACTGGCACGTGGTAGGCATCTCGCGACACCTGGTGGTGCTGTTCGACCGGCCCACGCTGCGGCGGGCCCGTCGCGATTCGATGGCGGTACGGCAGCGCCTGCTGGAGTTCCTGTCGGACTACGACACCCTGGTGGCTCCCTTCTTCGATCAGGTCCTGCCGGGCCGCGAGCCGAAGCAGCTCATCCCGGTGCTGATCAGCGACAGCAGCGGCAGCCGGGCGCGCGGCTTCGCCTATCCGGGCTGGGAGGTTGGATCCTCCTGCTCCCGGCGCCGGATCACGGCCAATCTGGTATGGCTGGACGGCGGCGCTCTCTTCCGGGCGTCGTCGGTCCAGCAGGCGCGCCTGCTCTCGACCGCGGCCCACGAAACGGCGCACCTGGAAGACTTCGGATTCACCACGCCCGGCCCCCGCCGGGATACCTGGCGCAGCTGGACGGTCGAGGGCTATGCCGACCTCATGCGCCATCTCTGGGCCGAGCAGGGGCTGCCCCACCCGCTGACCGCGAACCTCAGCCATACTCCCGGGATCCTGACCCCGGCGGGGACCGTGGTGCGCTCCCGCTGCGGACTGGCGATGGACCGGACCCGGATGCAGGAGATCGGGAGCAGTGTGGACTACCCCATGGCCTGCCAGATGGTGGCGGCCCTGATCTCCCGGGCGGTCGAGTCGGGGCAGCCGCTGGACACGGCCCTGGCGCGGTTCTCCCGCCTGCCGGAGCGGCGGACCTTTACCCAGGTTTCCAACGCGCTGCGCGGCACCAGCGATCCTCCCAACAAGGTGGTGGGCGACTGGCTGCTGTCCTGGTACGCCGATGAACTGCCCGGCGCGAGTGCGGACATCCAGGATCCGATGTGGAACCTGCGCAGCTTCTTCTCACCCTCCCTGCTGGCCGACGTCACCGTCTCGCCGGCCGGGGCAGTCTCGACCATGCACCTGACCGACCTGGATGCCCGCTATATCCAGATCCCGGCGCGCGGCGCCGTGCGCATTTCCTACACCGGGGCGGGGGGCGCCCCGCTGTCGGTGCAGCGGACGGATCTGGCCCTGCTCCGAGTCCGATGAGAAAACCGGGGACGTGAAGGGACGGAACCCGGCCCCAGTGCTCAGTCCTTTCCGCTTTTCGTCTCTTCTTTCAGCGCATCCCCGTAGTCCCGCATATATACCACCAGGCCGTCATCCCACCGGGTCCTGGTATAGCCCGGCACCAGCTGCACGCGATAGTGGTTGAGGTCGAAATCGAACCCGTCGGTGGTATCGGCATCCATGATCCGCATGTCGGTATGCCGCATGGTCAGTTTCCCGAACCGCAGCTGCGCGCCCCGGAAACCCAATGCCACCTCCGGCGGCACCAGGCTCGAAGCGACAGGCGGACCCGGGCGCGCCGTATCGGGGCCGAATACCAGCCGCAGCGCGCCCGGCTCCAGCCGCAGCGCCCGGACCCGGCCTTCGGCCCGGGGGGGCGGGAGCAGGGCCGCCGCATCGAGATAGAAATCATTGTCCCGCAGCACGACACCTCGGCTCGCCCCGCCCTTGACCAGCTCATCCAGCTGCACCCCGAAGAAGTCCAGCAGCCCGTCCACCCCCAGCTTGAACACGTCGATCGAGACGGGATGCAGCCGGATCTCACCGGAGGGGAGCAGCGTGACGGCGGCCGAAATCTCGAAGGGAATGTCCACCAGCTTGTGCAACGCCCCGCGGAGCTGCAGCCGGCGACCCTCCACCGAAACACTGAGCTGGCGCAGGGGTGAGCCCCGGTAGGCGAAGACGTACCCGTTGAGCAGGGCCCCCAGGCTGGCCGTATCCACCAGAACCACCGCGGTGTCCATGACGATCCGGAAGGAACGCGGGTCGTCGAAGCTGGGGGGCGCGTTGCCGGTCGGGTGCAGGTGCCCGGTGAGCAGGCGGATGTGAAGCACCGCCGAATCGAGCGCGCGGTAGTCCACCCGGTGCATGACCACTGCCACCTCCGCCACGCTGTCGGCGGGCAGGGTTTCGCGCGCCGGGGGCTGCCAGATCCGGGGAGCCGAGGCGCAGCTCCGGACGCTCAGCCCACCGGTCACCACCAGGAGGAGGAGCGCCAGCCAGACCGCCGGACGGTTCCGCCCCCGGCGTAGCCATTGTCCCACCGCGTGTAATCCCATCCGTCAGCATAGGGCGAGAGCGGGCCTCGACAGGTGACGGCCCTCACGCACCCTTCATCCCTCTTTCCTGATCCCCTGATTCCGGCTGTTTATCTTCCCCGCATGCCCAACTCTTCGCTGCTTCCCATTCTGCGCCCACGCAGTATTGTGGTGGTGGGCGCGTCGCGGTCCGCCAATACCATCGGCCACGAGATCGTCTCCAACCTGGTGCGCTACGGCTTCAGCGGGCCGGTCTACCCCGTCAATCCCTCCGCCGGATCGGTCAACTCGATCCGCGCCTATCCCTCGGTGTCGGCCCTGCCGGAGCCGCCCGACCTCGCGGTGGTGGCCGTCCCCAAGCAGTACGTCGCCACGGTGGCGGACGAATGCGGCCGGGCGGGGGTCAAGGGGCTGGTGGTCATCTCGGCCGGCTTCCGCGAGGTTGGGGGCGAAGGCATCGCCCGGGAGCGGGAGCTGGTGGAGATCGTCACGCGGTACGGCATGCGCATGATCGGCCCCAACTGCATGGGGGTGCTGAATGCCGATCCGGCGGTCTCCATGAACGCCACCTTCGCTCCCAGTATGCCGCCTTTTGGGCGGGTCGGCTTCATGACCCAGTCCGGCGCCATGGGGCTGAGCGTCCTGGACTACGCCCAGGAGTACGGCATCGGCATCGCGCAGTTCGTCTCCATGGGGAACAAGGCCAACACCAGCGGCAACGACATCCTGCTGGCCTGGGAGGACGATCCCGCCGTCGGCGTCATCCTCATGTACGTCGAGAACTTCGGCAATCCGCGCCGCTTCCTGGAAATCGCCGGCCGCATTACGAAACACAAGCCGATTATCGCCGTGAAATCCGGCCGCTCGCGGGTGGGCGCCCGGGCCGCCAGCTCCCATACCGGCGCCCTGGCGGCGAGCGATGCCGCCGTGGACGCCCTGCTGGCGCAGGCGGGCGTGCTCCGGGCCGGGTCGGTGGAGGAGTTGTTCGATCTGGCCATGGCCTTCAGCGGCCAGCCCATGCCGGGCTCCCGGCGTACCGCCGTGCTCACCAACTCCGGCGGCCCCGGCATTCTGGCCGCCGACGCGCTGGAGGCGGCGGGGCTCGAGGTCACCGAGCTCGATCCCGCCACCGCCGACCGCCTGCGCACGCTCTTTCCGGCCGAAGCCTCGGTACGAAATCCGCTGGACATGATTGCCTCCGCCACTCCGGCCAACTACCGGGCGGCCCTGGACGGGCTGCTGAGCGATCCCGGCGTGGACAGCGTGGTGGCGATCTTCGTTCCGCCACTGGGCATCCGCCAAGCCGATGTGGCGGAGGCGATCGCGCGGGCGGCGGCCGACCGGCCGGAGAAGCCCATCATGGCGGTGCTGATGGGGCGCGAAGGCCTCCCCCAGGGGAAGGCGGAGCTGCATGAGGTGCGCATCCCCGCCTATATCTTCCCCGAATCGGCGGCGCGGGCGTTATCCTCGATGTGCCGGTACCGGGAATGGTGCGAGCGTCCCGCGCAGGAGCGGGTCACGCTGGACATGGACCGGGAGAAGATCGCCGCCATCCTGGGGCGGGCCCGCCGGAACGGGGTGCGCAAGCTGCCGGAGGATGAGACCCTGGCGCTGCTCGAGGCCTGCGGCATCCGGACGGCGCCAATCGTGCTGGTCACCGGCGCCGATGCGGCGGTCCAGGCCGCCGAGCGCCTGGGCTACCCGGTGGTGCTCAAGATCGTCTCTCCGGAAATCGTGCACAAAACCGACGTGGGCGGAGTCCGCGTAGACCTCGGCAATGCCCAGGAGGTGCGTGGCGCCTACGGGGAGATCATGGCCGCGGTAGCCCGGCGAGCCCCCGAAGCCTCGGTCACCGGCATCCTGGTCCAGCAGATGGTGCGCGGCGGCCGCGAGATGATCGCCGGCCTCTCGCGCGATCCCTCCTTCGGCCCCATGGTGATGTTCGGCCTGGGCGGCGTGCTGGTCGAGGTGCTGGGCGACGTCACCTTCCGGCTGGCCCCCATGCAACGGGCCGATGCCCGGGACATGGTGCGCGGGATCCGCGGCTTCCGGATGCTGGAAGGGGTCCGCGGCGACCCGCCGTCCGACCTGGCGGCCCTGGAGGACGTCCTGCTGCGGATCTCTCAGCTGGCGATCGAATACCCCGACATCGCCGAGCTGGACGTCAACCCGCTGCTGGCCTTCGCCGACGGGGCGGTGGCGGCGGACGGGAGGATTCTGCTGGGAGAAGCGAGGGAAGAGACGGGAGAGCGACGAGGTGAGGGCGGGCTTCCCCCCATCTTCAGGCCTTCTTCACCTGCGCGGCCGTAAGCTGTCTCCGGACCACACTGGAGTCAGCCATGATCTTCCTCGACCGCAGCGAAGCCGGCCGGCGGCTGGGCGCCCGTCTCGGGTTCTACCGGGACCAGCAACCTGCCGTGCTGGCCGTCTCCCGAGGCGCCGTGCGGGTGGCAACCGAGATCGCCGGCGTACTGCAGGCCCCGCTCGACGTGCTGGTGGTCCGCGACCTGGGCCTGCCCGGCAATCCGGCCGTGTGGCTGGGCGCCGTGGCCCGGGACGCGACGGTGCTGCACGAGGGCACGGTGGCGCGTCTGGGGATGGAGCGGGAGTACCTGGACCGCCTGGTGGAGCTGGAGCGGCGGGAAGTGCTGCGGGACGAACGGCGGATGCGCCGGGACAATCTCCCGCTGCCGCTGGCCGGCTCCTCGGTGATCCTGGCCGACGACGGCAGCAGCTCGCCGGCGGCCGCCATGGCGGCGGTCCGCAGTATCCGGGCGCAGCGGCCGGTCCGGGTCATCTTCGCGGTGCCGGCGTGTTCGCATGCGCTGGTGGAGCACCTGCAGCCCGAGGTGGACGCCGTGATCTGGCTCTATCGGGTGCGGGACCCGCTGGCGGTCGGCCTCTGGTACCGGGACTTCGCCCAGACGACCGACGACGAGGTGGCCGGGCTGCTGGCCCAGAGCCGCGCGGCAGGAGAGGCGCTGGAACTGATGGTGTGACGCGCCCGCAGACTGTGGCTAACGCAAGTCCTGCCCTTCGAGAATCAGCCTGCAGCAGACCGGTGGCACGCCGTGCGGCACGTGCTCGATGGGTACGTCGCCATACACCGCGCGCAACAGGCTGCGGAAGAAAATCCCGCACACCTCCGGCTCGCCGGCAGACACTTCCTGGAAGGGACATTGATGGATGACCAGCTCGGCGCGCTTGCCCCTCCGGTGCGCCTCCGCATGCCAGGCGAATTCCCTTTCCAGCCACTCCAGCAACAGCTCCCACCGTTCATCCTCCGAGACCCCGGCCAGACGATCGCGGATGCCTCCAGCCACGCGTTCGGCCGAGGCCGCCATCACCGACTCGAGCTGGTCTCGCCCATAGCGATCCCGCACCACCGCCAGTACCTGCCGCAGCAGCAGATCATAGCGCTTCGGTAAGGCGGCCCTTGCCTCCGGGGAAAGGCGATAGAGGAAGGTCGGCCGGCTCGGCCGAGTCACCACTTTTCGCCGCTCGACTATCCCGAGGCCTCCCAGGACCGCCAGATGTTGCCTCACAGCCGCCGGGCTGATGGACAACTGCTCGGCCAGATCAGCTGCGCTAAGCTCTTGATCTATAAGCGCTTCAACAATCTGGTGCTTCGTCCCCGTCGCTACAGGCGGCACAGGTTACCTCTGAGTTAAGATAGTTCTGACTTGCTAAAGTATCTTAACTAGCATATTCATACCAAACGAGCCCTCATTGGACAGGAAGCTGACCCTGAACTGCTGGAGGTCCCCATGAAGCGCCGTCTGCTGCTCCCCGTCCTCACCGGACTTATTATTGCCCTCGTGGCACCCTCCCTCAGCGCCCAGGAACAGGCGCCGCCTCCGGCCCCCTACAAGCCGGCGAGCAGCCTGGTGGCGTTGCCCGATTTCCTGCCGGGCATGGGCACGTTGTACGTGGACCCGGCGACGCTGCCTGCCGGGCCCTTTCTGGCCTATGACCACCAGGGACATCTGGTGAGCAGTATTTACATGATCCCGCTCTCGGCGATGAACGGCCACAAGGACTTCAGGGACCTGGCCGTGGCGCACCAGCAAGCGGACCATGTGGACGTCTACTTCAATGCCGGGCACCCCGGTGTCGCGGAGCCGCACTATCACTTCGTGGTGTGGTATATCTCGGCGGATGAAGCCGCGAAGCTCAAGTAGCGTCGGGGCGCTCACCCGGCGGCAGTTCCTGGCAGCCGGCGGCCTCGTTCTCGCAGGCCGCTGGCTGCCGGTGCTGCGTCCGTACCTGTCCATCGCGCTGGTAGAGATGCGGAGTGATGACGAGGGGAGCACCGTCTGGTTCGACCCGCTCGGGCTGCGGATACGACCCGGCACTACGGTACGCTGGGTAGTGCGGCAGAATGTCCACACGACCACCGCCTATCACCCCCGGAATGACCACCATCCGCTGCGCATCCCCCCGGGCACGGAGCCATGGGACTCGGGGTATCTGATCAATCCGGGAGCGAGTTTCGAGGTAACCCTGACGCGGCCCGGCGTGTACGACTACTTCTGCCGCCCGCACGAAGCGGCCGGCATGGTCGGGCGGATCGTGGTGGGGGACGGGGGCGCCGGCGCCGTGCCGGTCGGACCGGGAGACGGCTTGCCCGATGCGGCCCGCCAGGCCCTGCCCCCGGTCGACTCTATTCTGCGTTCAGGCCTGATACGGCGGAAAGGATAGAGAAAGGTTCATTTCTCTTTTTCTTTCGCTGTGGTCATGGCCTAGACGGGCTGAAGCTCCATCTCTTCGCTGTAATCGCCGCTGCGGGCGGCGCTGCACAGGCGAGAGCGGTGGAGGTAGGCATCCTGGGCCTGGGAAACGTTGGCCTGCTGGCCGGACCAGGTCTTGAGCGCGGCATCCTGCAGGGCGCGGCCGTAGCTGAAGCTCAGCTCCCAGGGCAGCGGGCCCAGCGCGTTCATGGCATTGAGGTGCGCGGTGGCCTCTTCGGGGCTCTGGCCGCCGGAGAGAAAGACGATACCGGGCACTGCGGCCGGCACCGAGCGGCGCAGGCAGCGGACCGTCGCCGCGGCTACTTCTTCGACGCCGGCGCGCGGCGAGGCGCCCTTGCCGGAGATGACCATGTTGGGCTTGAGCAGCATCTCCTCCAGCACCACCCGATGGCCGAAGAGATGGGCGAAGGTGGTCTTGAGGGTGGCCTCGGTGACCTGTTCGCAGCGCTCGATCGAATGGCTGCCGTCCATCAGCACTTCCGGCTCGACGATGGGAACCAGGCCCGCCTCCTGGCAAAGCGCCGCATAGCGGGCCAGGGCGTGGGCGTTGGCATCGAGCGCGAAGCGGGTGGGCAGTCCCTCGTCGATGCTGATGACGGCACGCCACTTGGCGAACCGAGCGCCGAGGTCCCGGTACTCCTCCAGCCGCTGGCGCAGGCCGTCGAGCCCCTCGGTGATCTTTTCACCCGGAAACCCGGCCAGCGGCTTGGCGCCGCTGTCGACCTTGATGCCGGGAATGATGCCGGCCGAGTCGAGCACCTCGACAAAACGGGTTCCGTCGGCGCTGTGCTGGCGGATGGTTTCGTCGAACAGAATGACGCCGCTGATGTATTGCTCGATGCCGGGGGTGGTGAACAGCACGTCGCGGTAGGCCCGCCGGTTTTCTTCCGTGCTGGGCAGGCCGATGCTGGTGAAGCGTTTTTCGATGGTCCCGAAACTTTCATCGGCGGCGAGGATGCCCTTGCCGGCGGCGACGAGCGCGCGGGCGGTGGCGGCAAGCTCCGTCATGATCGCACCTCGAACGTTGGCTGAGTCGTGAGGTCCCGTTGGTCCTGCAATCTAACCGACGGTGCGGGAGCGCTCTACCCCGGCGGCGCACCGCTCCCGGGATGGACCTCCTGCCCCGCTTCGAAGCGCTGGCCCGTCTGGGCCAGGGTACCTTCCTCCACCAGGCGGAGAAAGATGCCGGTTTTCTCTTCGGGCAGGGGCACACGCGCCGGGTCTTCCTCGGGATAGGCGGCCGCGCGCATCCCGGTGCGCATCCGGCCCGGATCGATGAGAAAGACCCGCACGCCGCTCGCTTCCAGTTCCCGGGCCCAGATCCGGGCCAGCCCGTCGAGGGCGATCTTGGAGACGTTGTACGCGCCCCACCGCTCGCGGGCGGTCAGGCTGACCCCGCTGGTGACGAATTGCACCACGCTGCGGCGGTGCAGCAGCGGCACCAGCTGGCGGGTGAGATCGAACGGGCCGGTCAGATTCACGGCCAGCACCCGGTTCCAGATCTCGGGCGGATACGCCGCCAGCTCCACGCGCTCGCCCAGCAGTCCGGCACAGTGCACCAGCACGTCCACCCGGCGCTCGTCCTCCCGCAGGCGCTGGGCCAGCCGGGCATTATCCTCCGGTTGCGACACATCGCCGGCCAGCACCCGGAGGTCCAGGCCCAGATCGGCGGCGCCCGCGGCCAGCTCCCGCAGGGCGTCTTCGTGCCGGGCGGTACCGTACACCACGTAGCGCCGCCGGGCGAAGGCCAGGGCGAGGGCCCGGCCCAGGCCGCGGGTCGCGCCGGTAACGACGGCGGTGCGATCGGGGACGGTCACCGGACCAGCAGCTGGTCCAGCCGATGGCGCGCGGCGGAGAGCGAACGTCCGTGCCGCCGGATGGCGCCCCAGGGATCGCCACGCTGGCCCAGGCGACGGAAAATGTTCCTGATGGTATAGGTGCGGGAATGCAGGTCGTGCTGGCCCAACTCGTCCCAGGTGATGGGGGTGGCCACCGGCGCCTGCGGCAGGGGCCGCACGGCATAGGGGGCCACCGCGGTCTGCCCGTAGGCGTTGCGGCCGGTATCGAGATAGAGCCGACCCGCGCGCTTGTTCTTGCGCTGCTCCGTCGTCAGCTCCTCGGGAAAGCGCGCCGCCAGGATGTCCGCCATGCGGCGGGCAAAGGCCCGGACCTCGTCGAATCCGCTGCGGCGGTCGAGCGGCACCAGCACGTGGATGCCGCGCGAGCCGGTGGTCTTGACGCAGGACGGCAGCTTCAGCTCGTCCAGCAGCTCGCGATAGCGGAACGCGGCGCGGCGCACCAGCTCGAAATCGTCGTCCGGGGGATCGAGGTCGATCACCATCTGGTCGGGACAGTCCAGCCGGTCGCGCCGGCTGAGCCACACATGCGGCGTGATGCAGCCCTGCTGGGCCAGGTAGGCCAGGGTGGCGGCGTTCTGACAGAGTACCTGGTCCTGTACGCCCTCGGCCGTCTCCACCCGGACCCGGGCGACCCAGTCCGGGAAATAGTCGGGCGCCGTCTTCTGGAAGAAGTCCTCGCCTTCCAGCCCATCGGGGAACCGGTGCATGGTGAGCGGGCGGTCGCGCAGGTGGGGCACCATGGTTGACGCGATCCGCGAGTAGTAGTCGATCAGCGCGCCCTTGGTGATGCCGCAGTCGGGGAACAGCACCCGGTCTTCATGCGTACTCTCGAACTGATACTGACCGAACGTCCGCCTGGTCATGCCGTCTCCTCGGAGGATCGCGGACGGGGATCGGGGCGCTCGCGCCGCACCTCGCGCGCCGTCTTGTCGCTCCGCAGGCCCAGGAACCGCGGATGGCGGAGCTTGCCATCAGCGGTCCACTCGGTGAATCCGATTTCCGCCACCAGGCGCGGTGTCACCCAGTGAACGCCCGGTTCGCGCGGGGCCGGCTCGAACGGGGCAGACTCACGCTCCAGCCGTTCCAGGCGCGCCGCCAGCTGCCGGAGGGCCGCGTCATCCCAGCCGGTGCCGACCTTGCCCGCGTAGCGAAGCCGCCCCCCTTCGTAATAGCCCAGGAGCAGCGCGCCGAACCCGATGCGGGCGCCGCGCGGATCGGTGTAGCCGCCGACCACCAGTTCCTGCCGGCGGCCGCACTTGAACTTGAGCCAGTCGCGGGAGCGTCGGTGCCGGTATGGAGCATCGGCGCGTTTGGCGATCAGGCCTTCCCATCCCCGCCGGCAGGCCGCGCTGAGCAGCCGCTCCCCCTCGCGATTCCGGTGCGTGGTGTAGCGCAATGGGTCCCGGAACCGCAGCGCCCGTTTCAGGATCTGTTTGCGCCTGCGCAGCGGGAGTGCGGTCAGATCGTAGCCGTTGAGATGCAGCAGATCGAACAGGTACAGGAAGACCGCCACGCCGCTGTGCCGCGCGGCGGCCGCATCGTGCAGCCCCATGCGCTGCTGCAGCCGCGCGAAACTGGTCTGGCCCCCGGCGAAGGCGACGATCTCGCCGTCGGCCAGGAAGGCGCCGTCCTGCGCCTCCAGCGCGTCCACCAGTTCGGGCCAGGTCGCGTTCATCGCCTGCCTCCGGCGGGAGAGGAGCCGCACGCCCCGGGAGGACCGGAAGGCCAGGCAGCGGATGCCGTCCAGCTTGCGCTCGAAGACCCAGTCCGGGCTGCTGAACCGCTCGTCGGTGAGGGTCGCCAGCATGGGCTCGGTCCAGGACGGCAGGGGAGCCCGCCGCAGCAGATCCCGCTGGCCCGACGGAAGCCGCGACGTCCAGTCATCGGCGGCCGTGGGAGGGCTCCCCTCTGGAGCCGGCGGCGGCCCGGACCTGGGCGATCGTCCGCCCCGTTCTGACGCTCTTCGGCTGCGTGCTGACCGGATTGCGTCGCGCGTCGGCTGCGTCGTCGCGCATCTTGATCAGCAGCCAGTTCTCCCGCTTGCCTCCCATCCGGCTGTGCACCAGCGCATAGCCGCCCCGCAGCTTCTCGCCCTCGAGCCAGACCTCGGCCGTTCCCTGTTGCAGCGCGCGCGCCAGAGGGATCTCCCGGCCTTCATCGTCCCGGGTCAGATTCCGGTAGGTGCCTGCGTCCCATACGATGACGGTTCCCGCGCCGTAGGATCCCTCGGGAATGGTGCCTTCGAAGTCGGCATAATCCAGGGGGTGATCCTCCACCTGCACGGCCAGCCGCTTCTCCCGCGGATCGGTCGAGGGGCCCTTGGGTACCGCCCACGACTTGAGCACCCCGCCGGCTTCAAGGCGGAAGTCATAATGCAGGCGTGAGGCGTCGTGTTTCTGGATGACGAATCGCGGCGAGCCTGTCCCGCCGCCCTGGTGGCCGCCGGCAGGTTCCGGCGTGCGGTGGAAATCCCGTTTGCGCCGATAGCGCTGCAGAGCATCGGATCGAGCCATAGGGCACACTAGCGTGGAGCCATGAACCTACACGGTGACCGATGTCACGGTAGGGGCCTGGCCGACAACGACATCAAGCATGGTCGCGTCTCGAGGAGCCGGAGGTGCCGGAACTGCCCGACGTCGCGGCCTGCCGCCGTTACCTGCAGCGGCACGCGCTGCGACAACCGATCGCCCATACCCGGGTGCGAGACCGCCGGCTGCTGCGCGGCATCTCGGCCGCGGCGCTGTCGCGCCGCCTGGCCCACGAGCAGCTCACCGCGACTCGCCGGCACGGCAAACATCTCTTCGCCCGGAGCGGCAAGGGCTGGCTGACGCTGCACTTCGGAATGACGGGCACGCTGCGCTACTACGATCGTGCGCAGGAGGACATCCCTCCTCATACCGGATTGCTGCTCGAATTCGGTAACGGCCACGCCCTGGCCTACCGGTGCCCCCGCCGCCTGGGACGCATCGGCTGGACGGAGGGTGTCGAGGATTTTGTGCGGAGCCAGCACCTGGGGCCCGATGCGCTGGACCATGCGCTCGATGCCGGCGCCCTCCGCCGGCGCCTGGGAGCGCGTGGGGCGATCAAGGCGCGACTGCTGGACCAGTCGCGGATTGCCGGCATCGGAAATCTCTATGCCGACGAGATTCTCTATCAGGCGGGGATTCATCCCGCCACCGCCGTCAGATTGCTCACCGGCCCCGAGGTCCGCCGGCTGCACCGGGTCATGCGACGGGTGCTGCGCACCGCCGCGCGCCACGGCGGCAGGGTGGCGGAGCTGCCCCGCCGCTGGCTCCTGCCGCACCGGGAAGGCGATCACCGCTGCCCCCGCTGCGGCGGCACCGCGACCCGGACCAGCGTGGGCGGCCGCACCACCTGGTATTGTCCCGGTTGCCAGCGGAAGCGAGCATGACCGCCGGCCGCGTGTACATCGGCACCTCAGGGTATCAGTACAATCACTGGCGGGGCCGGCTCTATCCCACGGGGCTGCCGAAGCGGCGCTGGTTCGCCCGGTACACCGAGCGCTTCGATACCGTGGAGCTCAATAACACCTTCTACCGGCTGCCCCAGGCGGGGACCTTCGACCAGTGGCGCGCCGCGGCGCCGGCCGGCTTCCGCTATGCCCTCAAGCTCAACCGCTTCTGCACCCACCTGATGAAACTGGGCGGCGGGTCGGGCGGCTGGCGGCGCTTCATCCGCCGCGCCGACCGGTTGGGGGAGCACCTGGGGCCGGTCCTGATCCAGCTGCCGCCCTACTGGAGGGCCGATCCGCCACGGCTCGACCGCTTCCTTTCGCTGGCGGCCCGGCACCATCGCTGCGCGGTTGAGTTCCGGGAGCCGAGCTGGCTCTGTTCCCGGGTGTTCCGCGTGCTGGAACGCCATGGCGCCGCCCTCTGCATTCACGATCGCCTGCCCAGCCATCCCTGGCGCCTGACGGCCGACTGGCTCTACCTCCGCTATCATGGGGCCGGCGCCCTCTACGCAGGGCGCTATCCGACCGGCCAGTTGCAGAAGGAAGCTGAACGTATTCGTGCGGAATTGGACTGCGGACGGGAAGTCTGGGCCTATTTCAATAACGACCTGGGCGGCCATGCCGTCGTGAATGCCGAAGAGCTCCGGGCCTACGTGGAAAGGGTCGAGGACTGAATACAGGACCTGTCACAACCGTGCAACAAGCCGCTGCATTCAGTCCTCAAGTCCCGCCGGACTCACTGGATGCTAAACGCGCCCGACGTGATCTGGACCGACGCATACCCCGGGGCACTCCCGGCTGCCACGAGGGTGTATGTGCCGGGCTGCGAGAGTACCACGCTGGCGAAGGTGGCCAGCCCGTCGCTGCCGGTGGTAACCGGTGGACTCAGGGCAATGAACCGGTTATCGCGGTTGACTCTCCCGAGGGTGATCGTCACTCCGGTGAATGGCGTAGCACCGTCTCCCGTGGCCAGCACCTGAATCGGCGGGGCGATGGCGCTGCCGGCGGCGCCGGAGGACGGCTGTTGCACAAAGCTCAGATTGATGGAGCCGGGATCGACCGGGGCAAAGCCGCTGAACCCGGTGGCCGACCCGCCTACCGGCCCGGCGGTGGCGCCCAGCGCCAGCCGCAACTGGCTGGGCGTGAGACCGGAAGGGCTGGGGGCGCTGCAATTACCGAGGAAGAAACCCGCATCTTCCAGGTCAAGGATCGTCTGCGAGCTGGCGTGAGCTTCCGCCACCCGGAAGGTTCCGGGATTGAGGACGCAGAATCCCACGACCAGGCCAGGGGGGAGCGCAGGATGGGCGGGGATCGTGGACCAGGTGAACGGCTGTCCCACCAGCAACTCCGCATACGTGGTGTTGAGATCAGGGAGCCCGAAGAACAGGGTCCGGGTTCCCAGCACGCCGAGCCAGGTTCCGGTCTTGAGTCCGACGCCGGAGAAGTTGTCGGCGGAGAGTACGGCGGCAGTGGGATCGGCGACGCCACCGCGGACCTCGAACCCTCCGACACTGAGCGAGCTGGAGAAGTCTACCGGCAGGCTCACGGGCCCTACATCCATGCAGGTCAGCACCGCATTGGCGAGGCTGGAGCCGGCCTGCGGGCTGCCGGCCTGCCGGCCAGCATCCCGGGCATCGGCGATGAGCGCCAGGAGATCGAAGCCGCGACTGGTCGCCAGCCCGATGTCTTCATGGATGACCGCCCGCCACTGACCGCGCGCCAGCGCTTGCGCCCGGGCAAAATCGGCATGATCAAAATACTGGGCGCTGAAATCCATGATCGGGCCCAGCTGGCATCGCGGGATGTATGCCGCGTCGGCCACCGGCCCGCCCGGGCTCAAGGGCATGGGAGATTCGCGGCATGCGGCCAGGAGGAACAGGCTCAGAAGGCCGAGGGCACTCAGAGAACGACGCATCGCAGTAGCCTTCTTCCGATTCAGGGGATCCAGGCCGTACGGGGCCGGCGACATTGGCGATCGCCGGGAAGATGCAAGATACGCGCCGAGGCGGGACCGGAACCTGGGGCCAGTATCAGCGTACCGAACCGACCAGCGAGCGATAGCGGGGATCGGCGCGTAGATCACGGAAATACCAGGACTCGTCCTGGGCCAGCGAGGCCCGGAACTGGGGGTTGGCGGCCAGGTAGGTGCTGAGCAGGCGCATCGCCTCGTCCAGTTCTCCCAGGCGGGTCCGGACGATCGCTTCGTAGAGCGTGAGGTCACGGGTCGGGTCGAGGGAGGCGTCGGCCCGGGCACGGAGGGCCACGCTGCGGGCGCTGTCCGCGCGCCCGGCGGCGGCCAGCGCCAGAGCTACCAGCATCTCGCCCCGGCGGTGGGCCAGGTCGCGCTGGGATGCCGGGGTCAGGGAGTCGTACTGGCCCAGCAGACGCCAGGCGGCGCCGATGTCGGGGGTGGCGCCCTGGAGCGAATAGAGCCAGAGCCGGCATTCGACGAATCGGGCGTCGCCGGGGAACCGGCGTTGCCCTTCCTCGCACCAGTGGCGGGATTCGACCGGGTCGCCCAGGTCGTAGGACGTCTGGAACAACCTCCAGAGAATCAGGTTGGCGCTGGTAAGATAGGGATCGGCCCGATAGGCGTTCTCGGCAGCGAGTTTGGCCTCGGCGTTCTGCGATTCGTTGAGCAGCAGGTGACTGAGGGTGCTCCAGGCCTGGGCCTGGTCGGGGTTGGCGTCGACGGCGGCGCGCAGATCGGCTTCGGCGCTGTCGTGCAACGCGGCCGCCCGGGCACGGTCCGGCTCCAGATTCACCAGCCAGCGGAAGTAGCGCACCGTTCCCCGCAACTCGAGCGCGTCGGCATCCTGCGGATGCCGCTGCAGCGCGCGGTCGGCATCGTCCTGCGCGATCTCCAGCCACTGCGGCATGGAGGTACGGTCGAAGTTGGGCGCCATGCGGGCGCGGCGCCACGCCAGCTGGCCGCGGGCGACCACCGGCGCGGCCCAGCGGCTGTCGAGCGATTCGGCCCGCCCGTAGAGCGAGTCGGCCCGTCGCATGGCCCGCGCCGCCGCCGCCGTATCGCCGCCGGCGAAGAGCTGTTCTCCCTCAACCACCGCTTCGGTGGCCCGCTGTTCCGTTTCCCACGCTTCGGCATTGCGGGTGCCGGCCCGGCTCTCCCGCACCTCGATCTCCTCGCCCAGCTGCTTGCGAAGGAAGAGGCTGACCTCCTGCGCCAGGGCGTCCTGCACGGCGAAGATGTCGCCCCGCGGGCGCTCGATGGTCCTGCTGGAGATTTCGCGGCCGGTGGCGGCATTCACCAGCGACACCGTCACTCGCAGCCGGTTACCCGACTGGGCCACGGTGCCCTGCACCAGGCTCCCCACATCCAGCGCGCGCGCGATGCTGTCGGGTGGCACGGCGGTGTGGCGGTAGGGGAGGACGCCGTTGCGGGAGATGACCTGGAGATCCTTGACCTGGCTCAGCTCGTGGATCAGCGCCTCGGTAAAGCCGTCGGCCAGATGCTGCAGCGAGTCTCCCCGGGAGACATCGTCGAAGTACAGCACCGCGATATGGCGCGGATCGGGACCGCCCGCCGCCCGGCTCCCTCCGGCGCGGCTGTTCCAGGCCCTCCATCCCAGCCAGGCGAGCAGCGCCAGCGGAATCAGCGTCAGACTCCAGATCCAGCGCGGCAGGCGGGTGCCCCGGGCGCGGACCGGCTGGGTGCCCCCCCTGGCGCGGCGCGGCCCCGACATGGTATCGGGCAAGCCCAGAGCGTGGGAGAAATGGCTGGCGGTGGCGTAGCGGTCCGCCGGGATCTTTTCCAGCGCCTTGAGGATGATGTCCTCGAGCTCGGCCGGAATACTCTGCCGCACGATATGCGGCCGGGGCACCGCTTCCATCGAGTGCCGCGCCAGGATGGCCATGGCGGAGGGCCCCACGAAGGGCGGCGTCCCGCAGATCATCTCGTAGAGCACGCAGCCGAGCGAGTAGATGTCGGCCCGGCCGTCGAGGGCTTCCTCACCGCCCGCCTGCTCGGGGCTCATGTAGGCGGGCGTCCCGATGGCCATGCCGGTCTGGGTGAGCTTCTCTTCACCCGCCTGGGTGACCGCGCGGGCAATGCCGAAGTCCGCCACCATGGCGTGGCCGCCGGAGAGCATGATGTTCTCCGGCTTGATGTCCCGGTGAATGATGCCCCGGCTGTGGGCGTAGGCCAGGGCGTCGGCTACTTCCCGCGTGAGCTGGACGGCGTCGGGGATGGGGAGCTCGTGCTCCCGATTCATCCGATCGCGCAGCGACTCCCCTTCCACGAAGGGCATGACATAGTAGAGCAGCCCGTCGGCTTCGCCCGAATCGTAGAGGGCCAGAATGTGGGGATGCTGCAGGGAGGCGGCGACCCGGATTTCCCGCAGGAAGCGCTCGCCGCCGAGGCTGGCGGCCAGGTCGGGATGGAGGACCTTCACCGCGACCTGGCGCTCGTGCTTGGTATCCTGCGCCAGGTAGACCGTGGCCATGCCACCCTGGCCGAGCTCACGCTCGATCAGGTATCGGCCGGCGAGGGCCTCTTGCAGGGTCGCGAAGGTGTCGGGCATCAGGGGACTGCTGCAATCTAAAGGAGTGGCGGCAAACTGGTGAGGCGCAAGACGCTAGACCGGACGGCGTCCCTCCCCCTCGTCTGCTTCCGCCGGGCCGGCCCCCTCCAGCCGTAGCTCCGCCTCCAGGCTGGCCCGGTCGCGGAATACGGTGGCCACCGCCGCGTCGCGGCCGCCCTGCCGGAATCGGACCATGGCGTCCCGCTCTTCCAGGCGTCCTTCCGTAATGATCTCGTCCCAGTGGGGGGCGTGCCCCACATAGGAGATCTGCAGGTCGTAGTGCTGACTCCAGAAGAAGGGGGCCGCGGCAAAGCGCTCCCGCAGGCCCAGCAGGTTGCGGGCGGCGCACTGCCCCTGCCGTTCGGCCACCACCCAGTGCTCGATGCGGACCCGCTCGCCGGCGTTTCCGGCGGGCCACCGGGCGACATCGCCTGCCGCAAAGACATCAGGGGTGCTGGTGGCGAGATGCCCGTCCACCAGGATGCCGTTCTCCGTGGCCAGCCCTGCCGCCGCGGCCAGGCTGGTTTCGGGAAGCACGCCGATACCGGCCACGATCAGCCCGGCGGGCAGCCGGGTTCCGTCGTCCAGCAGCACCCCGTCCGGCTCGATGCCGGCGATCGAGCGGCCGGGATGGAACCGCACCCCGTGCTCCTGGTGCACCTGCCCGATCAACCCGGCGAGCCCGGGGCCCATCACCCGCTCCAGCGGCCGGGCCTCTGGAGTCACCAGATCGACCTCCAGCCCCCGGGCGCGGAGTGAAGCGGCGGTCTCCAGACCGATGAACCCCCCACCGACCACGACCGCCTGGCCGGTTTCGCCAGCCCGGCTGATCAATGCCCGGGCGTCCGCCACGGTTCTCAGGTAGTAGAGCGGCGCTTCCGGTGATACCGGCACGGTCAGCCGCCGGGGCGCCGCCCCGGTGGCGAGAAGCAGCCGCCCGTACTCCAGGGCGCGGCCATCGTCCAGCCACAACCGGTGGGCCTCCGGCTCCAGCCCGGTAGCTCGAGCCCGGCGCAGGACGATGTCCCGATCCGCGAACCAGTCGGGGCCCCGCAGAGTGATCCACTCCTCCGGTGCATTCCCGGCCAGGTAGTCCTTGGAGAGGTTGGGACGGTCGCAGGGCGCGTCGGGGTCGGAATCCACCAGAGTCACGGGCCCGCCGTAGCCCAGCCGTCGCAGCCCGTCGGCGGCGGCGATTCCCGCCGCTCCGGCGCCGACGATCACGACAGACCGGGGCGGGTCCGGAGGAAGCGGGGGCGCCGGCGGCGCGGCCTCCTCCCGCCCGGTCACCCGGACGATTCCGTCGCGCCGTTCGACCCGATAGCGCGCCAGATCGTCCAGCGCGGGCGCGCGGAGCATGGCGCCGGTACGGAGACTGAAACAGGCATGGTGCCAGGGGCAGCGCACCGTGTCTCCCACCATCAGGCCCTCGGCCAACGGCCCCCCGTAGTGGGTGCAGGTGGCGCCGACGGCGAACCACTCTTCTCCCCGGCGCGCGAGCAGCACCGCCTCGCCCGCAAAGTGTCCGGCCAGCATGCCGCCGTCCGCGACGTCGGCCGCGGCGACGCCCCGCGCCAGATCGGGACCGGAGGGAGGTGCTTCGCTCATGGGAAGGCTCCTGTCACACGGGTGGGCAGCGGGCCGGCCGTTGGGGTGGAGTCCATCTATGCGCCTACTCGGTTCGTATTCGGGAAGATGCGCCCAGTTGGGCTGAGGTCAACTCCAGGCGTGCAGCCCCGGTCACGCCGGACTCGTGACGGTCGCCGCATCCGGCGTGCGCCCCGGAGACCATTGTTCATCCTCGGAGACCACTTTCTCGAGGAGAGCTCATCATGCGACGCTCACGATTGCAGGCACCCTGGGTGCTTCTGCTTACTCTGGCGAGCGGCGGCTGCGTCGCGGCCGCCGCGGCCGCCGGCGCCGGCGCCGGCATCTACTATTCCGACCGCGGCGCCGAGGCGCAGATCAATGCGCCGGTTACCAATGCCTACACCGCCGCCCAGCAGACGTTCCAGGACATGGGGATTACCCAGACGAAGACGACCACCCAGACGGAAGACAACATCGAGAGCCGCGAGCTGGACGGCACCACCAGCGACCGCGATATCGAGGTGAACCTCAAAGAGCAGGGATCGGGGACGCATGTGGAGGTGGTCGCCAAGAAGTCCGACGTGACCTGGGACAAGGACCTGGCGAAACAGATCCTGCAACAGATCGCGAGCAAGGCGGGCGGGGTGGCGACGAGCGCGGCGACGCCGTAACAGCGGGAAGCGGGAAAGGGGAAACGGGAAAGCGGACGTGCCATCCGACGCCCCGTTCCCTATTCCCCGTTTCCTATTCCCCGTTTCCTATTCCCCGTTTCCTATTCCCCGTTTCCTATTCCCCGTTCCCTATTCCCCGTTCCCTATTCCCCGTTCCCTATTCCCCGTTCTCCCTTCCCCATCAGGCCGATCGCTCCCAGCACCGCCAGATTCGCGAACAGGAGCGGGGCGAACACCGGCGGCCCGTAGAGCACGCGGTAACGCAGCATTCCGCCCCCGCTGAGCAGCGGCCAGACATGCAGGATCCATCCGGCCACCCCGGTCAGCACCTGGATCGCGAGCACGACGAAGCCGCCCCGGACCAACCCGGGGGTGGGGCGCGCCAGCAGCAGGACCAGGAAGTATCCCACGGCCAGGGCCCCGGCGCCGACGGCCACCCACTCGACTGAATAGAAGAACCCGTTCTGCGCGTGATCCACCAGGGCGAGCAGGAAGTCACCCAGAAAGCCCCCCCAGGCCAGCACCAGGACCCAGCGACTCCAGGCGGGGGCGTCGGGGGGGACCAGCCGGTTGAGGAGGAGGAGGAAGCCGACCCCGGTAAAGGCGAGCGGCGCCACAAAGGGGGCCGAGTAGACCAGGCTCCGCAGGGTGCGCTCCTGGAAGAAGTGGCTTTCCAGATGCCATAGCAGCCCGGCCACTCCTACCACGATGACCGCCCCCCCGGCAAGCCAGCCCACCCATCGCCCCGCGCCACGATCGAAGGGCCGCCGGGCCAGCAGGTTGACGGCGAGAGCCAGGGCCGCGGCCCCGGCCACCACTACCGGGATCCACTCGGCTCCGTTCCGGAACTGGTTCACCTCGTGCGCCAGCGCCACATCCAGCGCAAGAAAGGCGAGGTTCGCGGTCGCGAAGAGCTCGAGCAGGAGCGCGTTATCGGGGCGACGCACGACCCTGCATGCCGCGGTCGCGCAGCTCCGCGGCCTGCGCCCGTAACTCCACCAGCCCGCGGGTCAGCTCGTAGTTCCCGTGCCACTGGACGTAGTCGGCGCCGCCCATGAAGGCGCCGTGCTTGGCGGTGCGCCCGTAATAATGCCAGTAGTCGAAATAGGTGAACTCGATGGGCTGGTCCATCGGGGCCGGAGTGAGCAGGCCCGCCGCCCGCAGCGAATCCATGATGCCGCCCGCTTCGCGCACGCGCGCGTTGGTGGCGACCACCACCGACTCGGCGGCGGCGAAGACCTGTTTCACCTGCGGCTCGGTATGACAGGTGAGGCAGATGCGGGTCATCTGGTCGCGGCCCTCGCGGTAGGTGGGCCGTCGCTCCGACACCGCCGCGAAGAGATACCAGGACAACCGGCGCCCCACATCGTGTGTCATGCCGGCGCCGCCCATCCCGCTCATGTGACAGGTGGCGCAGGTAGGCACCGGCATATCGTCCGGGGTGAGATGTTTGGGGTCGGCGTCGAGGCGCATGTGTTCCCGCTGCGCCTCGAACAAGACGCCGTGTTTCGACTCCTCGTAGATCTCGAGCTGGCTGTGGTCGGGGCCCATGTGGCACTGGCCGCAGGTTCGTGGCTGCCGGGCCAGCGCCACCGAGGTCATGTGGCGGGCGTGGCAGGCGGTGCAGGTGCCGATCGACCCGTCGGCATTGGGCCTGCCCACCGAGTGGCAGGTAAGGCAGCCGGCCCGCACCGCCGCGCTCCCTTCCATGGCCACCAGCACATTGGGCGGGCGCCGCACCCCGCCGGGGTTGTACTCCTCGGCGGCTGCGATCTGCGGCTCACTGAAGGGGGTGGAGCCCAGCACCGCCGCGTAGGCCGGCGCGGCGTGGCGGCTGCGCAGGAATTCCCGGTACTCCTCGCGATGGCAGGAGGCACAGTTCTTCGCCGTGACCTGCCGCGCCAGCGTAAAGCCGCGGTGCTCGTAGGTTTCCTGGCCCTGCTGGGGTCCGTGACAGTCGAGGCAGTTGGTTCCGGTGGCCGCGTGCCGGCTTCGCTCGAACTCCACCACGATGGCGCCGGTTTCCTCGCGATGGCAACCGGCGCACTTGCCGGTGGCGGTGACCTGTTCCGGGGTGGCGCGCTGGACTTCGACCGCGGGCCGGCGCGCGTTTACCAGGAACGCGGCGACCAGGAGCGCGGTGGCGATGAATACGCCGAGGAAGATGAGGCGAAAGGTTCGCATGCCCCCCCCAACCTAAACGGCCGGGACACAGGGAGAAGGGAGAAGGGAGAAGGGAGAAGGGAGAGGGGAACAGGGAAAGGGGAAAAGGCAAGGCGGAGAGGAGCAGCCGGTACGTTTCCCGTTTCCCGGTTCCCGCTTCCCGTTTGCCCCTCACCGACCGGGTACCACCACCAATTCCTCGCCGGTCCGTGACAGCATCGCCCTGGGCGCCTCCAGGGAGAACTCCGGGCTCGCGATCTTCACGTCCTTCAACCGGGCCGAGGCGCCTTCGGCCGGCAGCGGGGCCGGCTGGCCCTCCGCGCTCAGGGTGAGCGCGGTGCTGTCGCCGATCACGGCATGGATGGCGCCGCCGAACCCGTCCTGGACGACACCGCTCTCGAACTGCGCCGCGAAGCCCGGCCCGTTGCACACCCGGAGAAAGCGCATGTGCAGCAGCTTGCCGCCGGGAGCCTGCAACAGATTCTGCGGATCGAAGCCGCACCACTGGAAGCTGTTGCCGGGTTGCGAACCGGGGTCGAGCGTCAGGGGCAGACCGGGCCGGGCGCGGAGGCTGTCCGCCTGCGCCTGCCGCCGGGCGCGCAGCGCCCGTACCGCCGGGGCGGCGGCGGCGGCCGCGACACGGCGAAGCGCAGCCAGCGAATCGGCCGCCAGCGGCCGCGCCCGCCCGGAGGCCAGCGCGCGGCCCAGAGCCTCGGTCAGGGTAAGGTTCTCCCGCACCAACCGGTCCTTCCAGGCCGGGGGCCCATGGGCATCGAGCCAGAGCGCGATGGCGGAGCCGGTAGCATAGAAGCGCCGCCGTATCGAGCGGGGGCCCAGGGCAAGGAGACTATCGAGCAGATCGGTCTCGCGGTCGATCTCCCGCCGGGCCGCCGCCGGCCAGGGCCCGCCCGCCTGACGGCCGAGGCTGGTGAGACCCCGCAGGAGCGCATACTGGGCCAGGCCTTCGTTCATCTCGCTCATGTCCTCGTAGTCGACCAGGCTGGTATCCAGCCGGGCCCGGCGCTCAGCCCGGATATCGAGAAAGCTCCGGGCCAGCCGCCGCGCGGCATCGGGCGAGGAAGCGCGGACCGCATCGTGGAGCAGCCGGCCCTCCAGGGCGAAGAGCGCTTCGTTGGTGGTGTCGAACACGGGATAGGAAGCGGTGAGCAGCGAGTTTTCGCCGCCGCCGAACCGCTTGCCCTCCTGCTCCACGCTGCGCTCGAAACGGTGAAACTCCTCATGCAGCGCCAGCCCCAGAATCTCCCCCGGCGTGGCGCCCGGAGCGACGGAGAGAAAGGCGATACGACCCGGCGGGAAGGAGACCGATTGCGTATCCGTCCACCCCGCGTTGGTCCAGCCCGGCAGCGGCTGAAGACCGTCCGGCAGCGCGTCGGTCCAGGGCAGCAGCAGCTTGGCGCGCTGCGGAATCACGTACAACGTCGGGATGGTATCGGGGCGGAAGCCCGACCAGACCGCCGGACCGATTTCGGCCCCGTGCTGGAGGATCAACTGGTGCAGCCGGGCGATGGCGGCGGCGGTATCGCGGGAGGACTGCGCCGGAAGCGCTGCCGGAATGAGAGCGAGCACCAGCAGGCTGAGCACGAGCCGACGTGGCATGAGGAACTCCTCTGCAAGGAAGGGCTTCCTCTTGGACGGTCCACGGCGGACAAAGGTTGCCGCAGCGCCGGACGCAGATCCCCCCGGCTAAGGCCGCACGATCAGCAGCGAGAAGGTCCCCGGCAGCGGGCGGGGGTGGCCGCCGGTGTTGTCGGCGGCGGGGTATTGCGCGGTGGCGGTGTAGATGACGTGTGTGGCCTGGTCCAGCGCCAGGGTGCGGGCGCCGCGCGCGGTGGTCACGGTCTGCACTACGGAGAAATCGGGCCCGCGGCCGTCGACCAGCGTGAGGCTGCCTTCTCCATTGCTGCTGATGGCGAGATCGGTCCCGGAATCGAAGCGGGCCCCGTCGGAGCCGGCCCCGATCGGGGCCGTGCCCAGCACGGTGCCGCTATCGGCGTCCACCACGACCATGATGCGGTTCCCGCAGACGCTGAAGAGCCGGCGGCGGCGCGGATCCAGCGCCAGGCCGGTCGGCTCCTCGCAGCTGCCGAGGGGCCAGGTCGGCCCCGGCTCGAGGGTGCGGGTATCGAAGGAGACCAGGGCGCCACGGTCTTCCAGGTTCACGAAGATCCGGCCCCGGCCGTCGGCCACCGCGAACTCGGGCTTGCCGCCGAGCTGCACCGTCCCCACCACCTTGCCCGTGGCCGCATCGAGGGCGGTGGCGTTGCCGCTGCCGCCGTTCATGGTGAAGACCCTCCCCGAAACCGGGTCATAGACGATGGCGTCCGGATTGCGGCCGGTAACGGTCACGCGCTGCAGCGGCGCCAGCGAGCCGTAGTCGAAGATGGTCACGCTGGAGTCGCGCCCATTGCTGGTGAAGCCGCGGCCCAGCGCCGGCGCCAGGGCAACCCCGTGCACCCCCGGCGTGTCGGCGATCCGCCCCTGCACCTCGCCGGTATCGGCGCCGACCACGATCACCTCGGTGCCGTGGGAGACGAACACCCGGTGGCGCCCGGGATCGGCGGTGAGGTAGTCCCAGCGCGCCTCGCCGCCGAGGGCGACGGTGCGGGCAACACGGTAAGAGGGCTGCTGAGCCCGCGCCGGCGCGGCGACGAGCATACCGAGGGACAGCACGGCGAGAGTTTTCATCGCGACCTCTGGTGCAGGAAGCGGAAACAGTTCCACCCGTCAGCGCGGGAATGCATCCGGCAGCCCCCCGTCCACGGTCAGAAAATCCCCGGTGGTATACCGGAACCGGTCGCTCGCGAGGAGCACCGCCAGATCGGCCACGGCGTCGGGGGGAATGAGCGACACGCCCATCAGGTTCCGCCTGCGGTAGGACTCCAGCTGTTCCTCCACGCTCACGCCGCGCAGCCGGGCGCGCTCGCTCACGAATCGGCGGAAGAGCGGCGTGTCGACCTGGTCGGCATTCACCGCGTTCACCCGGATGCCGTGCGCCCCCAACTCTACCGCCGCCACCCGCAGCGCATGCAGCAGGGCCGCCTTGCTGCCGCCGTAGCCCAGCGCGTTCTTCCCCGGCGAGACGGCGGCCTTGCTGACCGAGGCAACGATGGATCCGCCGCGGCCCTGCCGCTGGAGGATCCGGCCGGCGGCGCCGATGGCAACGACGGCACCCAGGTAGTGCACCGCGAGCTGCTCCAGCAGATCGGCGCGGGTGAGGCTGGTGACCGGGGCAATGCGGGGCGCCAGGCCCGCGGTATAGAACAGACAATCGAGACCGCCGTACTCCAGCACCGCCCGGCGCAGAAGCGCGGCGATGGAATCGTCGTCCCGCACGTCCAGCGGCAGGCCCACTGCCCGGTGCGGGAACCGGCTGGTGATCTCCGCCGCCACCTGCTCGGCGGCCACCGCATCGAGGTCGCCCACCACCACGTGGGCCCCGGCCTCGGCGAAGCGCAGCGCCGCCGCCTGGCCGATGCCGCTGCCCCCGCCGATGACCGCCACCACCCGGCGCGGCAGCAGCTTCGTGGCCAGTTCCTTCGCGATGGCCTCCTCCACCTTGCGCCGCTCCAGGGGCCAGTGCTCCACCTCGAAGACGTCGGCCTCGGAGAGGAACCGAAAGGCATCCACCGCTTCGGCGTTCTCGATGGACTCGAGCACGGCGCGATAGCACAGATTGGCGGTGATGGCGCTGGTCTTATCGCGGAAGGCCGTGACCATGCCGATGCCGGGCACCAGCACCACCTTGGCCCAGTCGTCCAGCGGCGCTTCGCCGGCGGCATGCCGATTGTGGTAGGCAAGGTACTCGGTGGCGGCCTGCGCCATGCCCTCGCGGGCCGCGCGCTCGATGTCCTCTTCGGACCGCGACCAGTCCAACTCCAGCCAGACCGGCAGGCGGCCGGCCCGCAGCACATGCTCCGGCGTCGCCATCCCGCGGCCGGCCAGCTCGGGCATGCGACTCATTGCCAGCCGGGCGGCGATATCCTCGCCTTCATCCAGATGCAGAATCACGGGATGGACCGCGCTCAGTGCCCCGCGAATAACCGGGAGGACCAGCTCGGCGCGGCGGCGGCGCTCGTCGGGGGGCGGCACAGGGGCACGAGCACTCCCCAGCAGCGCCCCGCGCCGGCGGGCCGCAAGATAGGCCTCGGCCTGTAGCATCACCGAACGGATCCGCTCCAGACAGGCCGCCGCGTCCTCGCCCCAGACGACCAGACCGTGGTGGGCCAGGGTGCAGCCGATCGCGCCGGCCGGAATGCGGTCGCGGATGCCAGCCACCAGCCGTGCCAGCGGAAACCCGGGGCGGGCATAGGGCACATATGCTATCCGGCCCTCGAAGGCCTCGGCCACCACCCGCTCGGCCACCGGGTCCGCGAGGTTGGTCAGGCTCATGGTGGCGACATCGTGGGTGTGGATGATCACCCGGTGCGGCAGGAGGGAATGGAGCGGCGTTTCCACGCTGGGGACCGGATCGTCGCGGTGGAGCATGCAGGCGGCCATGAAGCGCATCATCTCGGCGTCGCTCATCTGGTCCTGCGACTGCAGGCCGGCCAGCGCGTCCAGGGAAAGCCGGCAGAACCCGGCGCGCCCGATGGTCCGCAGGTCGGTGCCGCTGCCTTTCACCAGAAGCGCGTCGGTTTCGCGCCCCAGCGCATCCTGCACCCGGAGCTTGACCGAACTGTTGCCGCCGCCGGGCTGCACCAGCCGGACATCCTGCCCTACCAGGTTGGAGAGAGCGACGAGCTGGTCCAGCGGATCGCCGGCGGTGGGCAGGAACTGGTTCAGGAGGTGGGAAGGCATGGGGGGAAGTATACTGGAGAGGAATCAGGAATCAGGAGTCAGGCATGCAGCGCCCCTTCTCCGTCTTGCTCGCGGTGACCCTTGCGGGGTGCTGCTACCGGGATGGCGGGCCGTGCACCAGCCGCCGGCGGGACTGCTGGCACACGAGGAATAGGAACCCGGCTGAGCGGCGGCCGTCTTGCAGCCTCGCCGCGGGCGGCACTAGGTTGCCAGAGGCCGCTCGCGGATAATCTCATGACCGATCCATCACGCCGCCCCCCCTCCGGCGAAGGACGGCTCTCCAGGCACGGAGTCTCCATCGCGGTCAAGCTGCCGTTACTCATCGGCGGCCTGCTGGCAGTGGTGATTGCCAGCTACTCCTGGGCCGCCTATCGCACCGTCAAGCACTCGGCCCGGCAGGCCGCCGAGGGCCGCCTCACCAACGCCACCAACCAGCTGGCGGAGCTGCTCCATCAGTCCCGCGACCGGCTTGCCACCCACATCACCGGCATGGCTGATACCGCCCAGATCCGGGAATTCGTCCTGCTGCCGACGCCCGAAGGCCGGGAGGACGTGCTCGGGATGCTGCGGGACCGGCTGGGTGAGAACGAGCAGCTGGCCCAGGTGCAGGTGCTCGACGCCCGGCGCCGGCGTCTGGCGGCCCTGGGCGATACGGCTCGCTGGGGCGAGGCGACCGACGAGCTGGTGGGGCGGCTGACCCGGTCCGACAGCATGGTGATGGGGCCGTTCGATTCCGAGGGCGACTCGGTGGTGTTCGCCATCGCGGCCCCGATCATCAGCAGCCGGCGGATCCGGGGCTACTTGGTGGAGTGGTGGCGCATTGCCCAGTCGCCGAAGAGCCGGGAAACCACCAACAAGCTGATCGGACCCGGCGCCCGGCTCTATATCGGCGTGGTGGGCCAGGGCACCTGGACGGACCTGTGGGAGCGGGTGCCGGCGCCACCGGTGAATCTCGCCCAGGCCAACGGCATTCAGTACTACGAGCGTGCCGGCTCCGGGCCGGTGCTGGCCTACGCCCGGTCGGTTCCGGGCACCCCTTGGACGGCCCTGGTCGAGTTTCCCCAGTCGGCCGTGAGCGGCCCGGCACACGAGTTTCTGCGCTATGGGCTGCTCATCGGCCTCGGGATCCTCCTGGTGGGGCTGGTGCTGAGCTGGTTCCTGAGCCGGCGGATCACCGTCCCGCTGTCGCACCTCGCCGCCTCGGCCGAAGCGATCGCCGCCGGCAACTACGCCCAGCCGATCGCGCTGGAGGTACGGAACGACGAGCTGGGGCGGCTGGCGAGCTCCTTCGGCGAGATGGTACGCCAGGTGCGCGGCGCGACCGAGCGCCTGGAAGAGCGGGTGCGGGACCGCACGACCGAGCTGCAGGAACGGAACGAGGAACTGGAGGCGTTCGCCTATTCCATTTCCCACGACCTGCGCGCGCCGCTCCGCGCCATGGAGGGGTTCAGCCAGGCGCTGCTGGAGGACTATGGCGAGCGGCTGGACGACACCGGGC
The DNA here is from genome assembly GCA_963779755.1 of uncultured Gemmatimonadales bacterium. Classification (GTDB taxonomy): domain Bacteria; phylum Gemmatimonadota; class Gemmatimonadetes; order Gemmatimonadales; family GWC2-71-9; genus CAVZZO01. Next base: position 1,638,272 of record CAVZZO010000001.1, on the reverse strand, counting down.
GCCGCTACGCGTCCCGGGTGAGCGAGGCGGCCCGGCGAATGGACCAGCTGATTCGCGACCTGCTGTCCTACAGCCGGGTGGCCCGCTCCGACCTCCGCCTGCAACCGCTGGATCCGGCACCGCTGGTCCAGACCGCCCTCGACCAGCTGGGGACCGAGCTGCACGAGCGCGAGGCGCAGGTGGAGATCGACCTGGCCGGCGGCCCGGTGCTGGCGCACGAAACGACGCTGCTCCACGTGGTGCAGAATCTGCTCTCCAACGCCGTGAAGTTCGTCGCTCCCGGCCGCCGGCCGCGGATCCGGGTATGGAGCGAGGCGGAGGGCAGCCGGGTACGGCTCTGGATCGAAGACAACGGCATCGGCATTGCGCCGCAGTATCGGGAGCAGATCTTCCGGGTCTTCGAGCGGCTGCATGGGGAAGAATACCCCGGCACGGGCATCGGGCTCGCCATCGTGCGCAAGGGGGTCGAGCGCATGGGGGGCGCGGCAGGGTTCGAGGACAATCCGGCGGGCGGCAGCCGCTTCTGGATCGAGCTGCCGGCGGCCCAGGCCGAGCGGGAGCGAGCGGGATAGGCGTCGGTACGGCGGTACGGCGGCAGCCCAGCCTGACTGCAGTCCGGCAGGGGCCAACCTGCCGCCCTGCCGCCTTGTCCTAGCCTTCGAACGACAGCAGAAACACCGACGAGTTGACCTGCACCCGGTCGCGCAGGTGTTCGTCGAGCACGATCCGGACCCGGTCGCCGTAGCGCGAGAGACGGCGCAGCAGGCGCTGGAAGTTGGCGATCTGGGCGTCCTGCAGCTCTTCGATCCGCAGCGTGACCCCCGAGCGGGTCTCCCGCAGCATCCCCTCCAGATGGCGCCCCGCCCGGGTAAAGAACCCGCGGTCGAGTTTCCCCCGGAGCCGCAGGGACAGATCGGTGGCGGCATTCTTCACTTCCGAGAGCGACAGCTCCAGCGCGCCCGCCTCGCGGTAGCGCTGCAACGCCTTCTCCAGCCGGTGGAGCCAGCCGCGAACCCGCTGCCGGCCCGCCTCGGTGGCGGGCAGGAAATGGCGGTCGACATAGTCGCGCATGGAGAGCCCCACGATCCAGTCCGTCACCGCCAGCGGGATCAGGGAGGGGCGGGCCCAGGGCATGGAGCGCAGAAAGCGGGCGAGCCGGAGGGGACCACCCGGCAGAATGCCGCGCACCAGCAGGCGCCGCAGAATGGCGAGCGATTCCCGGGCCGAGTAACGGGAGGGCGCACGGACCGGCGCCAGGTAACGCAGCTTGTTGCGGATGCGCAGGGCGATGCCCCGGTCGGCAAAGAGCCGCTGCATCAGGCCGCGGTAGCCCGAGACCAGTTCGTCATAGGTCATGCCCTTGGGCAGGACGTTGGTCCCCAGTTTGGTGTTGTCGGCGTCGTTGGCCTGGTGGATGATCCGCCCTTCGGCGGCAAGCCGGGTGTAGAGCGGCGTCTTGGGAGCCGCCGTCAGGAGCCCCACCATGGAGGACTGGATCCCGGACTGCAGGATGAAGCGTTCCTGCCGCGCGAAGGTCTCCGGCGTATCGTGGTCGAAGCCGACGATGAAGCCGGCCAGGATATCGATGCCCTGCCGGTAGACCGTGCGTAGCGACGTCATGATGTCCTGCCGCGTGTTCTGCATCTTCTGGGCTTCCTTGAGGGTATCTTCGTCGGGCGATTCGATGCCGATGAAGACCCATTCCATGCCCGCGGCGGGGAAGAGCTCGAGCAGCTCCTGGTCCTGGGCCAGGTTGAGCGACGCCTCGGTGCCCAGATGGAAGCGGTAGTTGTGCTCCCGCTGGTAATCGCGCAGGAAGGCGAGAAACTCCTTGGCCACCCGTTTGTTACCGATGAGGTTGTCGTCCACGAAGAAGGCGTTGTGGACGCCCAGCGCGCGCAGCGCATCCAGCTCGCGGCCCACTTGCGCCATGGTCTTGGTGCGGGGCTTCCGCCCGAACATGACGATGATGTCGCAGAACTCGCACCGGAAAGGGCAACCCCGGCTGAACTGCAGGCTCATGGCCTGGTACTTGTCGCGCCGGAGCAGGTCGAACCGCGGCACCGGGGAGTCGGTGAGGTCGACCGTGCCGGTCTCCTGGTAGCGGGCCTGGGGCGTTCCCGCCGCATAGTCGCGGCAGAACCGGGGCCAGATGTATTCCGCCTCGCCGGCCACGACCGTATCGGCCAGCGCCTCGTAGGCCTCGGGGCAGAGCGAGGCATAGCTGCCGCCGGCCACGGTGTAGTATCCCGCATTGCGGTAGAAGCGCAGCAGTTCCGCCTGGCGCTCAAACTGCACCCCCATGCCGCAGACCCCGATCATGTCCGCCTCCGGCGCCAGCGGCACCGACTCGATGTTCTCATCGACGATGCTGACCTCCCAGTCGGGCGGGCAGAGGGCGGCCAGCGTCGCCAGCCCCAGGGGCGGGTTCACGGTCCTGGGGCCGGCCAGGACCGAATCCATGGCCCATTTGAAACTCCAGAAGCTTTCGACAAACCGGGGATTGATGAGCAGCAGGCGCATGGGGAGTCCTGGCCGGGGGTGTTCGTAATGTAGGGGGCGTGACGACAGCACGGCAGGGGCGCGTCGGGGCCGTCGCGACCCGGGGCCGTGGTCGGGGCCCGGCGGGCGGCCGTTGGGGCGGGGGCCGTAGGGGCGGCGCATGCCTCGCCCCTACGGCCTACGGCCATGCCTCGCCCCTACGGCCACAGCCCGCGCATCTCGGTCACCCTTGCAACCCGTCCCACACCCAGCACGTAGGCGGCGGTCCGGGGATCGATCTCCTTCTCCCGGGCGATGTCGAACACCTTGTGGAAGGCATTCACCATCTTCTTGCGGAGCTTGGCGTCCACCGTATCCTGGTCCCATTGCTCGTCCTGGATGTTCTGCACCCACTCGTAATAGGACACTGTGACCCCCCCGCCGTTGGCCAGGATATCGGGCACGACCGGGATGCCGCGGCGGTGGAGGATCTGGTCGGCGGCCGGCGTGGTAGGCCCGTTGGCGGCCTCCGCCACCAGCTTCGCCCGGATCCGTTCGGCATTCTCTTCGGTGATCTGGTTCTCCAGCGCGGCCGGGATGAGCACATCGCAGTCCACCAGCAACAGGTCTTCCGGCGCCAGCTCGCCGGTGCCCGGAAATCCGGTGACGCTGCCGGTCTGCTGCTTGTGCTCCAGCAGGCGCGACGGATCGAGACCGCCGGGAGCGGCGACGGCGCCGGTGGAATCGCTGACGGCGACGATCTTCGCACCGGCCTGGTGGGCAATGATGGCGGCATACGAGCCGGCATTGCCGAACCCCTGCACCGCAACCCGCGCCCCGGCCAGCGCCGTGACCCCGTTGACCAGGCCGCGCCCGATGGCCTCTTCCACGCAGAAGATGCAGCCCCGGGCCGTGGCGGTCGAGCGGCCGTGCGAGCCGCCCAGCTCCAGCGGTTTCCCCGTCACCACCGGTAGGTTGTTCTGCCCTTTATGCACCATGTCGTAGGTATCGAAGATCCACGTCATGGTGGTCGCATCGGTGTAGACGTCGGGGGCCGGGATGTCGATCATGGGGCCGATGTTGGGCCCCAGTTCGGTCACGAAGCGGCGGGTGATCCCCCGCTTCTCATCGGTGGAGAGGGTCTTGGGATCGCAGATGACACCCCCCTTGGCGCCGCCGAAGGGAATGTCCATGACGGCGGTCTTCCAGGTCATCCAGCTGGAGAGCGCCTTGACCTCGTCTTCGGACACATCGGGATGGTAGCGGACACCCCCCTTGAACGGGCCCCGGGCGTTGTTGTGCTGCACCCGGTAGCCGGTAAACACCCGGATGCTGCCGTCGTCCATGCGGACGGGAAACTCCAGCCGGATGGTACGCTCCGGCCTGGCCAGATTGTCCAGCAGGCCCTCGCTGGCCTTGAGGTACCGCGCCGCCCGGGCGAACTGGGCCTGGGCGATACGAAAGGGGTTGAGGTCTTCCATGGGTGGGAGCCGTCTACTGAAGAGGAGCGAGAAATAGAATCCCGGTTCGGCCGGGATGTCTACTCCCTTATATTTCCCGCTCCCCAACACTCGAGCGCACCGCCCTCCATGTCCATCCTCTGGTGGATCCTCGGCATCGTCGGCCTGATCTTCGGGGTCTACATCCTGCAAGCGATCTATCTCACCTGGGTGCTCAAATGGGAGGACGAGCAGACGGCAGGACTGGCCTATTATGGCCGGACCCCCGCCGGGCGCGATCGCTTCAAACGCTCGCTGCGGACCCACGCGCTGCTCCTCTCGCCCATCCTGTGGCTCAACGGCAGGCTGGCCCGGATGGATTTCCGCCGCACCCGGATCCAGCACAAGGGAGTGTCGGGTCCCACGGGCAGCTGCACCGAGGAGACCTTCGCCCGGGCCGAGGCGTACCTGCCGAAGCCGGAGGACATCTTCGTCGTCACCCAGATGAAATGCGGCACCACCTGGATGCAGCATGTGGTGTACGAAGTGCTGAACCGTGGCCGTGGCAACCTGGTCGATAGCGGCACCGCGCTCTATGCCGTAGCGCCCTGGATCGAGGGGAGGAAGAGCGTCCCGGTGGAGGAAGCGCCCACGGTGGGCACCGAACGCCCCGGCCGCATCATCAAGACCCATCTGCCGGTGCAGATCTGCCCCTGGAGCGACGAAGCGCGCTACATCTATGTCGCCCGGCACCCGGTGAGCTGTTTCGCCAGCTGCATCGACTTCGTGGCGACGAACGCCGGCGCCATGGCGCCGGACCTGGCCGCCTGCGAGGAATGGTATTGCTCCCCCGACCTCATGTGGTGGGGCACCTGGACCGACCACGTGAAGGGCTGGTGGGACAGATCGCAAACTGCGTCCAACGTCCTCTTCGTCTTCTTCGAAGACATGAAGAAGGACCTGCCCGCCGTCGTGCGCCAGGTGGCGCAGTTCCTGGGCGTGCAGCCGCTCACCGACGCGGAACTGGCGCGGGTGGTGGAGAAGTGCGGCTTCCGTTACATGCAGGAGCACCAGGAAGCCTTCGAGATGCACCCGCCGCATATCCTGCAGACCAACGCCGAGCTGTTCGTGAGCGGCAAGGCCGACCGGCATGCGGATGTGCCGGCCGAAGCGCGCCAGAGGGTCGCCGCCTGGGTGGCCGGGGAGATGAAAGGAAGCAGCTTCCCGCTGGGGGAGAAGTATCCCGATGTAAGAGAAAGGGACTGAGGATTGACAGAAAGGTTCTTTTCTCTCAGTCCTGCACCAGTTCCGGCCTGACGGTCAGGATCACCGTGCCAGGGTGCCCGTAGAACTGAGTGCTCCCCAGCACGACGGTCTGCCCCATACGAGCCCCGATCTGGGTTTGCAGTTCTCCCATGTTGAGACCGCTCGCGTTCTTGAGCGCCACCGACAAATCTGCCACTCCACTATCCGCCGCCCCGCGGACGCTCAGGATTCGCACTTCCAGGAGTAACATCGGTCCCAGCGCCTTGCCGCCATCCAGCAGCTGGGAGATGTGGCTGTTCTCTGTTCCGGTTGCCTGGGCCTCGGTCACCAGCCGGTATCCGTCAAACCGGAACAAGTTCCTGAGCTGGCTCACCACCGGCGCTATGCTGGAATCCATCGGGGCCGCGCCGTCCGCAAGGATCACCTGGAAATGCAGGCGCACATTGGGCGCGGAATGATCGTACTCCTGCAGCACCCGGGCAATCTTGTCGAGGTTGTCCTTCGTTTCCCGCACGGTGATGGCGCCATCCGTACCGCTCAAGGCGCCAGCGGCGCCGGGTCGGTCCTCATAGACGTAGGGCTTGATCAGATCCTGCGCCTTGCCCCAGGTGATGTAATGCAGGGCGAACGTCCGGGTCTCCAGCGAGGGGTGCCGGGAACAGGCCGAGGTGGCGGCGGCGAGGCAGGTCAGGATCGCGAGTACGAAGCGTCGCATGATGGTCTCCCGGCTCAGTAGAGCCACACGATGACGATGTCGGGGTTGCCGGTCTGCATGACCGCCGCGCTGTGCCCCGGCGGCGGGGTAACGCTGGGGACCGCCGGAGGCGCCTCGGCCACCGAAGCGGCGGGGATCGGCATCCGCCGCCGGTCGGGGGCGAAGAAGACGAGCGCCAGCACGGCCGCCGCCGCCAGCGGGAGGACGACCCGGATCGCCCCGTAGTGATGGAGTCGGCTTCGCCGTGGCAATGGCGGCGAAGCGGCCTCGGCGGCGAGGCTCCGGTCCAGCAGCTCCGCCGAACGGACCAGCAGGGCCGCCCGGGTTCGGCACGCCTCGCAGCTCCGGATGTGTCCGGCCAGCGGAGACTCTCCCCTGCCCCGGAGCTCCTCCGGCTCGGCCTCGAGCATCTGGTCCAACCAGGGCTGACAGTTCATGCGCCGCGATCCTCCACCAGGGCCGGTTGCGTGGCGAGCACCGCCGCCCGGACGGCGCGCCGGGCGCGGAGCAGATGCACCCGGGCGGTGGCCGGCTCGATGCCCAGCATCCGGGACGCTTCGGCCGCCGAGTGCCCCTGCAGGTCCACCAGATCGAGCACCTCACGCTGCCGCGGCGGCAGCCGGTCGAACTCGGCGCGCACCAGCCGGGCCAGGGCGCCGCTATCCAGCGCGTTGTGTTCGAGCGGCGACGCGCCGGGTTCCTGTTCCCGCGCCTGCGCTTCGGCCAGCCGGCGCCGGCGGCTCTGACGCCGGGCGAATTCCGCCACCACGCTCCGGGTCACCTGATAGAGCCAGGTGGTGAACCGGGCTTCGCCGCGAAAGCCGCCGAGACGCGCGACCAACCGGAGCAAGACGGTCTGCGCCACGTCCTCCGCCTCGTCCCGGTCGCCCGAGCGCACCAGGGCCCAGCGGTACACCAGCGGCCGGCAGCGGGCCGCCAGCGCTTCCAGCGCGGCCCGGTCGCCCTCGCGGGCGCGCGCAGCCAGGGCATCGTCGAGACTGGGCGGCTCAGGCAATAGGTTGGCTCCCGGGTGGCCCCCGGTCGGTTCAGCGCGTGGGATGCCGGTGGGCGGCAAAGCGTTTACAATCCGAGCCCGGCCCTTTCCCGTTTCCCTCTTTGCCTGTTCTCCCGAGCGGAGGCTCTCATGTCAAAAAAGATTCTCTTCCTGGTCGGCGATTATGCCGAGGATTATGAAGTCATGGTTCCCTTCCAGGCCCTGCAGGCCGTCGGCCACACGGTGCACGCGGTCTGTCCCGGGAAGGGTGCCGGCGAAAAGTGCCGCACCGCGATTCACGATTTCGAGGGTGACCAGACCTACTCCGAGAAGCGGGGCCACGACTTTGCCCTGAATGCCAGCTTCAACGAGGTCAAGGCCGAAGAGTACGACGCGCTCGCCATCGCGGGCGGCCGGGCACCGGAGTATCTGCGCCTGGATGAGCGGGTCCTCAAGATTGTCCGGCATTTCTTCCAGGAAGGCAAGCCGGTGGCCGCCATCTGCCACGGCGCCCAGATCCTGAGCGCCGCCGGCGTCATCCAGGGCCGCAGGGTGTCCTGCTACCCTGCCGTCGCTCCCGAGGTGCGGCTCGCCGGTGCGGAATATGCCGACATCAAGATCCACGAAGCGGTGACCGACGGGAACCTGGTCACGGCACCCGCCTGGCCGGCGCATCCGGCCTGGATCGGGCAGTTCCTCGCGGTTCTGGGCACGCGGATCGTGGAAGAAGAGATGGCAAGCGCCCGGAAGTAGCCGGCACATGGACCGTCCCCGGCTGGTCCGGCGCGGGCTGGTACTCAACTGGCTCACGATCGGCTACAACGTGGTGGAAGCAGCGGCCTCCATCGTGCTGGGCTGGCTGGCGGGCAGCGTGGCGCTACTGAGCTTCGGGCTGGACAGCGTGATCGAGGTAACGGCCAGTGGAGCGGCACAGTGGCGGCTCAGGGCCGATCTGGACCCGGAGCGTCGCGAGCGGGTGGAACGCATCGCCCATCGCATCACCGGCGTCAGCTTTCTGGCGCTGGCGGGGTGGATCCTCTGGGAGAGCGGCGGCACCTTGCTCCGCCACGAGCGCCCGGAGCGCAGCCCGCTGGGCATTCTCGTCCTGGTCCTCTCCGTCATCGTCATGCCGGTGCTGGCGCGCGCCAAGCGGCGGGTGGCCCAGGCGCTGGCCAGCGGGGCTCTGCGCCAGGAGGCCAGGCAGACTTCGATCTGCGCCTATCTCTCGGCGATCGCACTGGCGGGCGTCGCGCTGAACGGACTCCTGGGCTGGTGGTGGGCCGACCCGGTGGCGGCGCTGGTCATGGTGCCGATTATCGCGATTGAAGGGATGGAAGGGGTGAGGCATGAGGAATGAGGCCGCACTCCCGGGCCGTTAGTCCTCAGGCCTCAAGCTCAGTCCGTGCCAACTCCCCCACCACCGCGGGCCAGCCTTCCCGGGCACTGGGATACCGCGGCCTCCAGCCGGCGGCGCGCAGCTTCCGGTTCGATATCCGTTGCGAGCGGGACATCACGTCGCCCACCGATCCCAGGAGCCGGGCTGTCCAGGCTGGAGCAAACCGGGGCATGGGTGCGCCGAGCGCGCCGGCCAGGGCGGCCACATGGTCGCGCCGGGTGAGCGGCTGGTCGTCGGCCACGTTGTAGATGCCCGGTGGAAGGGCCAGGGCGGCGACCACCGCGCCTGCGGCATCCGCCTGGGCGATGGACGAGATGAATGCGTCGGGGCGGCCCGGGAGGGGCGACCATCCCTTCCGCACCGTGGCGATGAATGTCCGGGCGAAATCATCGGGGCCATAGAGGCACGCAAAGCGCAGGACGATTCCCTGGCCGCCCTGATCCGTGAACCGGGCGGCGGACCGTTCCGCATCCAGCACCGTGCGGTTATACCGGGTGGGGCGGGCAGGCCACTGCTCGTCGATCCAGGCATCGCCGCCGGCCTCATAGATCGGGGCAAACGACTCCTGGATGAACCGCACCGCGCCCGACTCTCGCGCGGCCCGGGCCAGCACGGCGCTCGCCGTTCGCCGGAGGCGGTCGTTTTCGCGCCATCCCCAGGGCAGCACCATCCGCCCCAGGGACGCCGGAATGTGCGTTGCCAGATTAATGACGACCTCGTGACCCGCGACCGCTTTCGCCACCGCACCGGGATCGAAGAGATCGAGGGCGATGGCCCGCGCTCCCAGGGCGTGCAGGCGCTCCCGCGATGCCGGCGAGCGCCCCACCGCGCTTACTTCGTGCCCGCCGCTCACCAGCAGCGGGATGGCCCGGATGCCCACTACACCGGTCGCACCGGTCAGCAAAATCCGCACAGGTATCCTCCCGTGGTCTGTCCAGCAGGCAGACGGCGCGGGGGCCCGGTCCGTGACCTGCCCCGATCAGGCCGGCTGCGAGGATACGCCCGCTGGCCTGGTTGCCGGCAGCGCAAGAAGGAACAGCGCGCCCCAGACCAGATCGATCACTCCGAATCCGGTCACCGAACCCGGCACCCGCCCCTGGACGGTGAGCACGAGCACCGGCACCCCGAAGCTCAGCTTCTCCAGCACGGCCACCGGCATCAGCGGCCGCCAGCGGGCGGGATCGCGCGAGATGAGGAGGAAGAGCAGCTGCCAGACCAGGGCGAGCCCCACAAACCCGTAGAAGTACTCGGGATGATCCAGTGAACCCGTCATCCGGATGATCGCACCTTCCAGGAAGTACATCGGGAGGAGGGTGATGATGCCGTAGATCCCGGCCAGCAGGAAGACCCATCGGGCGAATCGCATGGTCAGCCTATCCTCCGTGAGGTCTCGGCGTGGTGCAGCTTGTCGGGATTGAGCACCCGGTAGAATGCCAACAGCCGCTGCCCGTCCGACTCGACGGCGGTGGTGAAGAGCAACCGGTTCCCGGCGTAGGTGCGGAGGGCCGGTTCCCCGTTGATCCAGGCCACCGTGTGACGCACCAGTCCCCGGCCCTTCCGCTCCAGGCCCAGCAGCAGCCGGACGATCCGGCCGGCACCGAATATCACCCGGCGGGTAGCGGGGACCTTCCCACCGCCATCCGAGGTCCAGGTAGCATCCTCCGCAACCAGGGAGAGGAGCGCCTCCTGATCGTCGGCCGCGAGAGCGGCAAGGAACCGTTCCAGCAGCCGCTCCTTCGTTTCGGCCGGGACGACCTGCCGGACGCGGTCGCCCCGGACCCGAACCCGCGCCCGGTGCACCAGCTGGCGGCAGGCGGCCTGGGACTTCCCCAGCACGCGGGCGATCTCGGGGTAGCCGGCATCGAAGACCTCGCGCAGGAGGAAGGCGGCGCGCTCTTCCGGCCCCAGCTTCTCCAGCAGAACGAGAAAGGCCATCGAGAGATCGGAGGCCATTTCGGCCTTCCGGTCGGTGGCGGCACCGGGCTCCGTCGCCACCGGTTCCGGCAACCACATGCCGGTATAGTGAATCCGCTCCGTTGACGCCTTCCGAAACCGGTCAATGGCCAGCCGGGTGGTTACCGATACCAGCCAGGCCTCGGGATTTCGCACCGCGGCGAAATCGGCCTCGTGCCAGCGCAGATAGGCCTCCTGGACCACCTCCTCGGCATCGGCTACGACGCCCAGCATCCGGTAGGCGATCCCGAAAAGGCGCGGGCCATGGCGCTCAAACAGGCTCAGCTTTGATTCGCCAGAACGGTCCATACGGCTCCTCCTCGTCTCTCTGGCATGATAGACGGGGGATCCGGGACTCTTGTGACGGCCCGGCCTCAACTGGCTGGTCGGGCCAAGATCTGGTCACGAACGGACTCGTGTCGGAAAAATCCCTCGACCAGGTGCTACATCCATGCAACACCTGAACGGCCTGATCCCTGCCAGGAAAGTGCAAATCATTGCATCAGAGCTCTTTACGTATTGTAACAGACCAACCATAAACTAGCTCGTTTCTGGCAGTTAGGGCGAATCGAACCCGATCTGGATCACGCTGGGCAGTCCTCGGGCATCCGCGCATTGAGATGGGAAGGGCCTGCGATCTGTTGGGCTTTCGAGTGCAACAATCTTCACGTCAGTTTCACGGCAGCGATATCCCTCGAGGCCTACGTTGCCGGCTTCTGGCAACCCTTGCAGGCGCGTCAACCTCACCCCCTGGAGGACCCGTTATGTCCCAGACCAAGCGCTTTGTAACATCCGCTCTGGTGGCGCTCGCGGCCGGTATCGTAGTGGCTTGCGGTGAGTCTCCCCAGAACGCGACCGCGCCCACCGGTGGACCTCGCTTCGCAGCCAACAACATCGTCGAAATCGGCGAGGCTGAGCTGTGCAAGCACGGCACCGCAGCGAATTTCGAGTACACCATCGACGGCGGCACCACCCAGAACATCAGCCTCGCCGATGGCCAGTGCGCCGTGCTCGGCGCCAACAACGGCGTGCCGGGAAGTCATAGTATCACCGTCACGGAGCTGTCCGACCCCTCCTACATGCTGAACCACATTACCCCGACGACCAACTCGGTGCCGAACGGTACGCCCGTGGTCGGGGCCGATATCACCGGCACGGCCACAGCCAGCGGGATATACAACGGCGATCTGGGCCTCCTGTTCGACTATTACAACGATCCGGTTACCGGCTGCACCCTGACCCAGGGGTACTGGAAGAACCACATCAGTGACTGGCCCGCGCCGTACTCGCCGTCGTCACCCTTCTATACCAGCGGCCGGACCTGGCTCCAGGTGCTGAACACGCCGGCCAACGGCAATGCCTACTACATCCTGGCCTATCAGTTCATTGCGGCCACGCTGAACAAGGCGAGCGGGGCGACCGTGCCCCCCGCCGTGCAGCAGGCGCTGAACGACGCCGCCGGCTATTTCACCAATCCCGGCGCCTCCAGCCTGACCAAGACCGACCTGACCAACCTGGCCGCGCTCCTGGACAACTACAACAAAGGGCTGGGCGGAGTGTCGCACTGCACCGTATAATCACCGGAGCTCCGGCCGTACCGCCGGCCGGGATGGAGATGCGGTCAGCGCCAGCCCCACGGCTTACGTCCGTGGGGCTGCCTCGTTTCCGGCTCCCTGTCGGGTAGACCCCTCGTAAGCTGCTGTTCCCTTGCTACACCGGGGCGGGCAAACAAACTGTCAAGAAACTCGTAAGCTGTTGTCCTAAAGTATGTTGACCGGTTGGACCTGACCAGAAGTTAGCTAGCCTGTTTCTAGCGGGTGTTTCACCGGTGGCCGGAACGGGCCGTTGCTCTCCCGATCCAAACGTGCAGGATTTTTCACAGCAGTTTCATGGCAGCATCGCTCCCCGGGAGTACGTTGTCGGCATCCGGTGGCCCCGCTGCATGTCAGTCAGGTCTCACACTCGGAGGAATCATCCCCATGTCCCAGATCAGGCACTTCGTGGCACCCGCCCTTGTGGCGCTCGCCGCGAGCATTGTCGTCGGCTGCAGCGAGCCGACCCAGAGCTCGACCGCGTCTAGCGCCAAGCCGCAGTTCAGCGCGAACGACGTCGTGGAACTGGCCGAGGCCGAGCTGTGCAAGCACGGCACTGCGGCGAACTTCGAGTACACCATCGACGGCGGCGCCACCCAGAGCATCAGCCTCGCCGACGGCGAGTGCGCGGTGCTCGGGGCGAACAACGGTGTTCCGGGGATTCACAACATCACGGTCACCGAGCTTTCCGATCCGTCCTACGTACTGAATCACATCACCCCGACAACCAACTCGGTCCCGAGTGGCACGCCAGTCGTGGGCTCCGACATCACTGGCACGCCGACGTTCAGCGGCAGGTACAGCGGCGATGTCGGCCTGCTGCTCGACTATTACAACGACCCGGTGACTCCGCCGTCCAACGGTTGCACCCTGACCCAGGGCTACTGGAAGAACCACACCAGTGTCTGGCCTTCTCCCTACTCGCCGTCGGCCACCTTCTATACCAGCGGCCAGACCTGGCTTGGAGTCCTGAATACTCCCGCGCACGGAAACGCCTACTACATCCTGGGCTACCAGTTCATCGCGGCGACGCTGAACGTAGCGAGCGGCGCCTCAGCACCGGCCAACGTGCAGCAGGCGCTGTCCGATGCGGATGCTTACTTCACCGATCCCGGCAGCTCCAGCCTCACTCGCGATCAGCTGATCGCGATGGCTGGCCTGCTGGACAGCTACAACAACGGCCTGACCGGTCCCGGGCACTGCTCCGACTGAGTTAGCCAATTCTCCGGTCCACTACCGCGGTGGATCGGGGCCTGATTAGGATGCGGGCTACAGCCTCACGGCTTCCACCGTGAGGCTGTAGTGTTTCCCGGCACCGGAACCATCCAGCCAGCATCAGAGCCAGTGAGGCCGACAATGAACAGAAAGTGGGAAGGTAAGGAGACCGGCGACTCCCCGGCGGAGCCCCCGCCCCGTCGGCGTGTGACGCCGCTCTCCCTGTCGCCGGAGGAATTCCGCCGGGTGGGGAACGCTCTGGTGGACGCCGTGGCCGAATTCCTCGGCTCCCTTCCCGACCGCCCTGTGACCACCGGGGAGTCGCCCGCGGCGCTTCGCGCCCTGCTCGATGGCGATCGCGCCCTGCCGGAATCCGGCATGGGAGCGGACGAGCTCCTGGGCTCGACTGCCCGGCTCTTGTTCGACCACTCACTCTTCAACGGCCATCCTCGCTTTTTCGGCTATATCACCTCGTCGCCGACGCCGATCGGGATGCTGGGCGACCTGCTGGCCGCCGCCGTGAACGCCAACGTGGGCGCCTGGCGCCTGGCGCCGATGGCCACCGAGATCGAAGCCCAGGCGGTGCGCTGGGTGGCCGAGCTGATCGGCTATCCCCGCGAGTGCGGCGGCCTCTTCGTGAGCGGTGGTAATATGGCCAATTTCGTCGGGCTGCTTGCGGCCCGCGCCGCCGCCGCGGACTGGGACATCCGGAAGCAGGGTCTGGCGAGTCCTGCGGCCCGGCCCCTGCGGGTCTATGCGTCGGTCGAGACCCATACCTGGCTGCAGAAGGGCACCGATCTGGCCGGCCTGGGGACGGACGCCATCTGCTGGATTCCCACCGATAACGACCTGCGGATGGACCCCGCAGCCCTGCGAGAGGCGCTGCAACGCGACCGGGAGGCGGACATTCGACCGCTCATGGTAGTGGGAACGGCCGGCTCGGTTAGCACCGGGGCGGTCGATCCGCTGGCCGAGATCGCGACCATCTGCCGGCAGGCCGGAGCGTGGTTCCATGTGGACGGGGCCTACGGCGCCCTGGCCGCCGCGGTCCCTGGTACGCCGGCGGACCTCCAGGCCCTGGGGCAGGCCGACTCGGTGGCGATGGACCCCCACAAGTGGCTCTACGCCCCGATAGAGGCGGGATTTGTGCTGGTGCGCGACCCGGAGCGGCTGCGGCAGGCGTTCTCGTATCATCCGCCCTACTACCACTTCGGTATGGAAGCCACGAACTACGTGGATTTCGGCCCCCAGAACTCCCGCGGATTCCGGGCCCTGAAGGTCTGGCTGGGCCTGCGGCAGGCGGGACGAGCCGGATATACGCGGATGATCAGCGACGACATCCGTCTGAGTGAGCGGATGTTTACCCGGGTGTCCGAGCAGCCCGAGCTGGAAGCCTGGACCCAGGCCCTCAGCATTACCACCTTCCGGTTCATTCCGGCGGATCTCCGGGCGGGCCGGGGGAGCCCCGAGGGACAGGCCTACCTGAACACGCTCAACGAAGCGCTGCTCGAGCGCATACAGAATTCGGGTGAAGCCTTCGTTTCCAACGCCGTGGTGCGCGGCCACTATCTGCTCCGTGCCTGCATCGTCAACTTCAACACCCGGGAGGAAGACGTGGACGCGCTGCCCCACATCGTGGTGCGGCTGGGTCAGGAGGTGGACCGGGAGTTGCGGAGTCAGGCTACCTAGGGCCTCCTTCGATTCCTCCCGATCCATGCTTCTCCTGCTCGCCCTGCTCTCGGCCGTGGCCCATTTCCCGGCGCCCCCGCCGGTTCCGGTGATCCCGGATTCCATGCTGGGTGTCGTCCAGGACATGAGCGGGCACCCCCTCCCCGGCGCGCGTGTCACCGTGGTGGAGCTGGAACGCAGCGTGCTCACCGGCGCTGGCGGTCGGTTCGCCCTGGCCGTCCCCGGCGGCAGCTACCACCTGCTGGTGGTGCTGGCCGGCTACCGCGCCGTCACCCGCGAGGTGACGCTGCCTTCGCAGCCGGTACTCATCACTCTGCTGCACCAGGAGGGCGTCGCCCGGCTGGCGCCGATTACCGTCACCGCCTCGCGCACTCCCATGGCGGCGCGGATGGCTCCCATGGTCGCGACTGATCTGAGCGGCGAAGAACTGCAGCGCCATGCGGGCGTCTCGCTGGCGCAGGCCATTGACCAGATACCTGGCATCCGGACACTCAGCACCGGCGCGCAGATCGGCAAGCCCATGATCCGCGGCCTGGTGGGTCCCCGCGTCCTGGTGCTCGACGACGGACTACGGCTGGAAGACTATTCCTGGAGCGATGAGGACGGCCCATCGGTGGATGCGCGCCTGGCCAACCGGGTCGAAGTAGTGCGCGGCCCGGCGAGCCTGATGTACGGGTCCGACGCCATTGCCGGCGTGGTGAATGTGCTCCCCGCGCCGCTGCCCGACGCCGGCGGCGGCCCCGGCTTTACCCGGCTCCGCAGCGAGATCACCGCCGCCAGCAACAACGCCGAGGCCAGCGCCCTGCTGGGCCTGCGCCACGCCGGGGGCCGCCTGGGCACGGCCGTCACCCTCATCGGCCGCCGCGCCGCCGATCTGCACACCCCCGCGGGCGAGTTGGACAACACCGGCTTCACCGCGCTCAACGGCGAGGGCGCCATCGGCCTCCACAGCGCCAACGGCGCCACCACCCTGCGGCTCACCCGGTACGGCGGGGAGTTCAAGCTGCTCGAGGCCGGCGGCCCGGGGGCGGACAGCGGCGGGGAAGGCGGCCCGGAGCGCAAGCTGGCCGACACCCGGGCGCAACTCCGGTCCAACTATGTGCTGGGCCGCTTACGCCTGGAGGGAAAGGCACAGTGGCAGCATCACTGGATTTCGGAAGTCTCGGACGAGGCGCCCGCGCCCGGTGGCGGCACCATGGAAGGCCCGGTCTTTGACCTGGCGCTGGATACCTGGTCCAGCGATCTCCTGCTGCACCACACCCTGGGCGTCCGGGTGAGCGGTACCCTCGGCCTTTCCGGCCTGTACCAGAAGAACGATACCCGGGGGCCCGTGCCGCTGGTCCCCGACGCGCGCACCGCCGGCGCGGGCCTCTTCCTGATCGAGCGGCTGGAGCTGGGCCGCCTGTCGTTGCTGGGCGGCCTGCGAGGCGATGTGCGGCGGGTGTCGGTCGACGGCAACAGCGATCTACGGCTCGCCGCCCAGCACCGCAGCTACCGCACCTGGACGGCCGACCTGGGCGCCGTGCTGGACCTGCGCCACGGCCTCTCCCTCGCGGCCAACGCCGGCCGGGCGTGGCGCGCGCCCGATCTCTTCGAGCTGTTCGCCTATGGGCCGGAGCTGGGCGAGGCGCGGTTCGATATCGGGAACCGCTCGTTGCGGCCCGAATACAGTCTCAATTTCGACCTGAGTCTCCGCTGGCAGACGCGCTTCGCCGAGGCGGAGGTGTCGGCCTATCGGAACCGGGTGGCGGATTTCATCTATGGCGCCCCCACCACGCAGTTCATGGACTCGCTCCGGGTCTTCCAGTACGGCCAGACCGATGCCACGCTGCAGGGCGGCGAAGCGCGGCTTGCGGTGAGTCCCCGCGACTGGCTCACCCTTGCCGGCCGGGCAGAGTATGTGCGGGGCACGGCGGATGGAACGGATCAGCCCCTGCCGCTCATCCCGCCCTTCCGTTCGGCGGTGGGCGTGGAGTTGCACGGATTAAACCTGGGATGGCTGGCCAACGGACGCATCAGCGGCGAGGTGGAGACCGTGGCCCATCAGGGCCGGCTCGGCGGGTACACTATTCCGGGGCAGGGAGCGACGGTATTCGACATCCCGACCGACGGCTACAGCCTGCTGAACCTGGACGTTGGCGGCACGCACCCGGTCGGTGCACGAACGCTGTCGCTCGATCTGGAGATCCGGAATCTCACCAATACCCGCTATCGCGACTACCTGAGCCGGTACAAGGAGTTCGCGCTGAATCCGGGACGGAATGCGGTGCTCAGGGTGGGGATGGAGTTCTAGCCCCCCCTACCCTACCCCGCCGGTCGCCGCTCCACCACACGCCCCCCCCGGACGAACCCCTCCCCGCCACACCGCCCCGCAGTCACAGGTCCGGGCGTCAGGCCGCCTGATCGGCGAGGATATCCGGCTCGTCACCCGGCTCGACCCGGGGCTCGGCCTCGGCCTCTCGACCCGTCTACGGGGTCGCCGAGCAGAGCGGCGGCACATATCTCCGTCGAGAGCGAGCCCGAGCGGGGGGCCGTCTTCAGCATCCAGAGGAGCACTCTTGACCCGCAGGCCGGTCCGGCGCGACTGTTCATCATGCCGGCAGCCGACGGCATCCCTCAGCGGCGCTCGCGCCAGCAGGGCGGCATGCAGATCCAGCTCCGCACGTTGGGCATAACCGACCTCCGCACCGCCGACGGGCTGGCCGTCCAGTCCGTTGTCGCCCAGCCAAAACGCCTGGCCGTCCTGGTTTACCTGGCCCTTGCCGTGCCGGAAGGCTACGTACGCCGGGACACCCTGACCGGCCTCTTCTGGCCGGAGCTGGACCAGCAGCACGCCCGGTCCGCGCTCCGCAAGACGGTCTTCCACCTCCGCCAGTCCCTGGGCGAAGGGACGTTGATCGGCAGGGGTGAAGAGGAGCTGGCGCTCGCCCCGGGCGCGGTGTGGTGCGATGTCGTCGCGCTGAACGAGCTGCTCGGCGAGGAACGACCCGCCGAGGCGCTCGCTCTCTACCGGGGCGACCTGCTCCACGGATTCTACCTGTCCGACACGCCTGCGTTCGAGCACTGGCTTGATGGCGAGCGCCAGCGGGTCCGGCGGCTCGCGGCCGCGGCCACGTGGCGCGTTGCGGAGGCCGAAGAGGCTGCCGGCAACGGTGCCGCCGCCATTGAGTACGGTCGCCGCGCCATCGCCCTGTCGCCCGACGACGAGAACGCGACGCGGCAGTTGCTCTCGCTGCTCGACCGTGCCGGCGACTCGGCCGGCGCCTTCCGGCTCTACGAAGAGCACCGGCACCGGCTGGAGGCGGAGTTCGAGCTGCAGCCGGCGCCGGAGACGCGCGCGCTCCTCGAGCGAATCCGGTCGCGCACGGTGGTGATGAGTCAGCCCTCACCCGCCGCCGACGCGCCCTCGACCACTCCGGATCCGGCGACTGGCGAGCCCGACGTCGCGCCGCCCGGCCGCGGGCACCGCGCGAAGAGCGTGGCGCGAGCTGCCGCTCTGCTGGCCATGGTCGGGCTCGGGGCGGTCCTGGTGGCGCGCGCAGGTCCGGCGGACACGAATCCCATTCTCGCCATCGGCCACATCCGGGACTACGGGCAGCTGGATCCGGACGTGGCGCCGATGATCCGCGAACTCCTCTCCACCAACCTCGCGCGCGTGCCCGGCGTGCAGGTGGTGGGCAGCACCCGCCTCTACGAGATGCTGGCCGGGGAGGACGGTGAGGAAGCCGCGGCCCTCGTGCGCGCGGCCCGGCGCGCGGGCGCGACCGAGGTCGTCGAAGGTGCGCTGTATCACCTGGCTGACGGCCGATTGCGCTTCGACCTGCATCGCCTCGCCCTTCGCACCGGTGCCGTGAGCGAGCAGGTCTCGGTGCAGGGGCCGGACCCGTTCGCCGTGGTGGATGCCGCGACCCGGGAACTGGCGGGGGCCATGCGGCTCCGGATCCCCGCGCTGCGGGTGGCCGACGTTGCCACCCCTTCGCTTGCCGCGTTCCGCCTCTATGAGCAGGGCTTGCACGCCTACTACCTGCGCGGCGACACCCCGGCGGCGCGGCCTCTCTTCATCGCCGCCGTGACCGAGGACTCGACCTTTGCCATGGCGGCGTACTACGCGTCCATGGTCTCCGATGGCGGGACTCCCCCGTGGCACGACGTGTTCCTTGAACAGGCGCGGCGGATGGCCGCCCGCGCCACCGAACAGGACCGCCTGCTCATTCGTGCAACCTGGGCCAGATCCCGGGATGACCCGAGCGCCCTCGCGATCGCGGACTCGCTGGTCGAGCGCTATCCGCTTCTCCCCGAAGGACACCGCATGCTCGGCGAGGCGCTGAAATGGGACGGCCGATTCTCCGAGGCGATCGACCAGCTGCTCCGGGCTTTCCGGCTCGACTCCATCGCGATACTGGGCCAGGCGCCCCACTGCACCGGCTGCGACGCGCTCCTGGAACTGGCCGACGCGTACATGATGGCCGACTCGATGGAGGCAGCGGAGCGGACGGCGCGCATGTTCGCGGCGATGCTCCCCGAGTCGGCCACGCCATGGCGGTTGCTGGAAAACGTCTACGACGCCCAGGGCCGGTACGACGAGGCCGACGCGGCGGCCCGGCGTGCGAACGACATCTCGCCGCGCACCCCGGTCGCGGCCGCGCTCGCCGACCTGGGGCGGGCCCTGCGCCGCGGCGCCTTCGCGGTCGCCGCCGGGCGGCTGGCATTCCTGGACGCGAGCGGAGAGCTGGCGTCCCAGTGTGAGGCAGACTGGTGGCGAACGATCAGCGATCGCAATCAGGGCCGGCTGGCGGATGCGCTCGCCTCGGCGAAGGAGCACACGCGCTGCACGCGCGCGTTGACTCCGGGCTATGCGTTCGCACGGCTGCCGGAGGCGATCGTGCTTTCCGAGTCGGGCCGGTTCCGCGAAGCGGCAGCGATCTTCCACTCGATCGCGGCATTGATGCAGGTCGACACCGGCCCGCGCAGCAAGGTGGCGCGCAACCGCGCGTGGTTCCTGACACACGAGGCCTCGGCGCTGGTCGGCGCGGGGGACCTCGGGCGCGCCCGCGCGCTGGCCGACACCATCGAAGCGCTCGGGCCCCGGAGCGGCTACGGCCGCGACCGTCTGCTTCATTTCCACGTGCGTGGGCTGATCGCGCTCGCGGAAGGCCGGCCGGCGGACGCGGAATCCGACCTGCGCCGCGCAATTTTCTCACCCGTCGCGGGCTACACCCGTACCAACCTGGAACTCGGTCGGCTGCTTCTGGCACAGGGCCGGCCGCGGGAGGCGGTCGCCATCCTGAGCCCTGCCCTCAGGGGCCCGCTGCAGGCGTCCAACCTCTACGTCACCCGCACCGAGCTGCACGCGCTGCTCGCCCGCGCCTTCGACGCGGTCGGCGCCGCGGACAGCGCGGCCGTGCACTACGCGCACGTCGCGGATGCATGGCGCGACGCCGACGCCGTGTTCCAGCCCGCACGCGCCGCCGCCGCTGCGCGCCTCGCCGCCTTGCGCCCGCCAACGCCGCTTCACTGATCCCGACCCGCGGAGCCCCGTTCCCGGGCCCGATGGGCCCGGGAACGCTCTGGGTACACCCGGGAAACGCACGGGAGCGATTCTTGACGCATACGCCGGCGTCGTTCTCTGCACCCATCCGGGCAGGGGCCGCGCCGCTGCACCCACGGGAGCACAACCATGCGGCGCACCCTCGCTCTGGCGCTGTCGGTCTTTGCCGGAATGTCCGTGATCGGATGCTCGGACGAGCACGGCGCATCGCCGCCGATCGGCGAGTGGCCGGATACGCTGCCGGAATCTCCGTCCGGCGGCGTCCTGATCCGCGTCAACGGGGTGGCTGTCGGACGGGCCGTCGCCAGCGGGGCGGGCAGCGGTACGGCGGACCCGATCGTAGCGGTCGGCGATATCGCCAGAGTCATCGACGGGCCTGCCCACTCGGGACGTGGTCATCTTTTCCTGCAGGGACCGCGACTGTTCGCCACGCGGACGGGCGGCTGCGCGACGTGCCCCCTTCGCGTCCACAGGACGGTGCTTCTCTCGGCGCACGTGACCCGGCGCGGGAAGGGCGCCTACGTCCCTCTGGCCGATCTCGTGCTGGCCCTGGAAGGGCGGATCGAGGACCCGGCCGGCACCGGGGACATCCAGATCCGGGTGGAGTCCTGCCGCTGGTGCATTCTCGAGTCCGGGCCCTGGTGAGATGCGACCCGGGGCCCGGCAGGTGCGCCGGGCCCCGGGGGAGAGCGGGATGCTGCGAGTAGATCACAACCCGGCGCGGTTGAGCGGCGTCGCGATGAAGCCGTGACTCACCCAGTTCTCGTCGAAGTGATAGCCGGCGATCACGCCGGCCGGGGTGATCGATGTCGCGTACGTATCTATGGCGGCCGGCACCTGCAGCGT
Source organism: uncultured Gemmatimonadales bacterium (assembly GCA_963779755.1). Taxonomy (GTDB): domain Bacteria; phylum Gemmatimonadota; class Gemmatimonadetes; order Gemmatimonadales; family GWC2-71-9; genus CAVZZO01. Next base: position 1,617,138 of record CAVZZO010000001.1, on the reverse strand, counting down.
GGCGACGAACTCGCCGTCGACCCACACCCAGCCGAACACCTGATCGGCCTCCGGGTCGAGGTAATGGCCCACCACTTCACCGTGGACCCCGATGCCCTGCGCGCAGCTCATCATATCTCCCGAAAGCGGGTGGGCGAAGGTGGAGAACGTCCCGCTCGCGAGCCGGTAGCCGATCATCTTGGACGACCCGGGCTTGGTGAAGTGGCCGACCACGTCGCCCTGGTTGTCGATCCCGTAGCCAGCGCTCATGTTCGCACCCGGCACGTCGATCGCGGTGAATGTCCCATGGCGCAGGGTGAACGCCTGCCATGCGCCACCGACGGCCGCCTGAAACTCACCCGAAATCTCGCCGCGGGCGTTGATGGCCCAGAGCCGGGTGCCGTTCGCGTCGGGATAGTCGATCACCGTGTATCCATCCACGCCCAACAGGAAGCCGTGCAGTTTTCCGGCCTCGCTGTAGAAGCCCACCACATCGCCGCGGTCGTTGACGCCGCGGACCTGGGTCGCGATCGCCCCTTCGACATTGATAGTCTGAAGCCGATCGCCCTTTCGCTGCAGAAATCCGTGGGTCCCGCTGGCGTCGTTGTAGGTCCCGGCCAGATCGCCCCGCGCGTTCATGCGAAAGAGATAAGTATTGGTGGCGCCCGGGACATCGAATACCGTGTAGCCGTAGGCGTCGGCCGGCAGGTTGGCCGCGGCCGGCACGTTGCTGAGGCCCAGTTCAGGCTCGACCGGCGCGGTGCTCTCGCACCCGGCCACCAGGCCTGCTGCCAGCAGTGTACTTGCGACGGCCCGCATGTGTGTCACGAGCTTGAACCGTTTCATGGCCTGCCTCCTGTGATTGAGAAGACATTGACTGTCGCTCACGAAGGTAGGAGGATGCCGTTCCTTCCCTGTTCCCTCGCCGTTCTTCCATCCGGATGGGGCCGAGCGGCCGTCGGGCGGGCGTCGCGTACCAGGCCAAGATGGCGCGGGAGCGCGGCGTTGATGCCTTCAGCGCCAGCGCGTGAGGTCCAAGCTCCCTCGGTCGCCCGCCGGCACACGGCCGGCGAAACAGGGCCTTCGTTCTGCAGGGACCCGATCCTTACCACCCTCCTCACACCGCCGCTTCTCCGAAACTGCGATCGTGAGGCCGGGGCAGCGCGCGGCGCTCACATAAGCAGGCGGGCACGCGGCCGAACGTGCCCCGGCTCCCCCTGGATGCGCCTGCGGTGTCACAACGAGGCCCGCCGGCGTGTCTTGTAAGTGGCGGCGACCATCGATCAAGGAGCTGAAGATGAGAGTGTTTGTGGCAGGTGCGACCGGAGCGATTGGACGGCAGCTGGTGCCGCGGCTGGTCGCCGCGGGCCACGAGGTTCATGGGATGACGCGGAGCGAGTCCAAGCGGGCGATGCTGTCCGGCCTGGGGGCGGTGCCGGTGGTGGCGGATGCGCTTGCTCCCGACCAGGTCGCGGAGGCGGTGGGCAGGGCCAGGCCGGACGTGATCGTCCATCAGCTGACCGCGATCGGGCCGATAGACCTGCGTCGTTTCGAGCGCTCATTCACGGCGACCAACCGCCTGCGGACCGACGGCACCGACTACCTGCTCTCGGCCGGGCAGGCGGTCGGCGTGCGGCGGTTCGTGGCGCAGAGCCACATCGCCGCGTACGCGCGTACCGGCTCAGCCGTCAAGACCGAGGAGGACCCGTATGATCCCTCACCCGTCAGGGAGATGCGGGCGAACCTCGTGGCGATCCGTCACCTGGAAGAGGCGGTCCTCGGTGCGCGGTGGACGGAGGGCGTCGTGCTGCGCTATGGCTGGTTCTACGGGCCGGGCACGTCACTCGCGCCGGACGGGGACCAGTTCGAGCTGGTCCGCAGGCGCAGGTTCCCCCTGGTGGGCGACGGGGGCGCGGTGTGGTCTTTCATCCACGTCGCCGACGCCGCGGAGGCGACGGTGGCGGCAGTCGAGCACGGCAGTCGCGGCATTTACAATGTGGTCGACGATGAGCCCGCCCCGGTGGCCGAGTGGTTGCCGGCGCTGGCGCAGACCCTGGGGGCCAGGCGGCCGCTGCGGGTGCCGCGATTCATCGGGCGGCTGGTCGCGGGGGAGCCGGCTGTGGTGATGATGACCGAGCTTCGCGGTGTCTCCAATGCCAAGGCCAAGCGCGAGCTGGCGTGGCGGCCGGCGCACCCGAGCTGGCGGGAGGGCTTCGCCGCGGCATGACCGGTCGCCTACCGGATGCTCGCAGCGGGTCTGGGAGGGGTGCCAGGCCTCTGCACAAGCCGGCGGCGCCGCCGGAGTAGGAAGGGCGTCATTGCGAGGAGGCCCCGCAGGGGCCGACGAAGCAATCTGGTCGCAGTACAGGGGGATTGCTTCGCCGCTACGCGGCTCGCAATGACAGCGCGGGGTTCAATCGGAGAGACTGGCAGCAGTACTCACCACGTGGGGGGCGAGGGACAAGAAAAAGCTCCACAACCGAAGTGATTGCGGAGCTTGCTCTTGAACCCATCGGGACGGCGGGATTTGAACCCGCGACCCCCTGAACCCCATTCAGGTGCGCTACCGGACTGCGCTACGTCCCGGATCTTTCACTGCCCACATGCTAGTTGGGTCGCGGGGAACCCGCGAGCCCCCTGACGCGGAGCCGGCGTACCCTCGCCGGCGGAGCGGACGCGGTTGGGACGGGCTGAGGGGGGGCGTCAACCCCATTCAGGTGCGCTACCGGACTGCGCTACGTCCCGGAAGACGGCAAGGCGGCAGGACGGCAAGACGGCAGGGTTGCTTCGTCCGTCTTCCAGACTCCTCGCCCACTACTTCTCCAACTCCACCCTCAGTCAAACCCCTTCCCACCCCACCACTCCGCGGCCGAATGCTTGCTCTGCACTTGAGTGATAAACCCCCGAGACTCGGCTTCAGCCGTGGGAGCGGAAACCTAGCCCCTCGTACCCGTATGTGGAAGTTCCCTCGGACCTTCGACCGGGCGGTGGCGCGGTGGGGCGGGGTTCGACCTTCGACCGGGAGGTGCGGCGGCGGGTCGGGCTCGACCGGTCAACGGCGGGCTGGCCCGGGCTCGACCGGTCCCCCCGGTTGCGCCTTCGTGTCCCGGCTCCAATATTGACTTCCCCACCCCGCATCTGGCCGCAACGCCGCAGGACGGAGACACAAACCGGAGTACCCCAGTAACCCGCGCCGCCCCTCCCCGCGCGCATTGTCGTTCCTTCCACCCCCTGGAGGACCCGATGAAGCACCCCGTTACCAGGCTCTTTACCCTCGCCGCGCTGGCGGGGCTCGCCGCCTGCGCCGGCGAGGGCACCGCGCCCAGCCAGCCGGCGGTCCAGGCGCCGGTCGCCGCGGCGCCCAGGTTTGCCACCACCGCCACCGGCGCTACCAGCTATATCCTCATTGCCAGCAGCGCCACCAGCCTCCCGGCCAACCTGGCCGCCAGGGTCGCCGCCGCCGGCGGTACGCTCACCACCAGCTGGCCCCAGATCGGAGCCGCCACCGCCCAGTCGAGCGACCCGGCCTTTGCGGCCAGGGCGGCCAGGATCCCCGGATTGCAGTCGGTGGATCCCGACCAGATGGTCCAGTGGCTGGACCCCGCCATGAAGAACTTCCAGTCCGCAGCGGCGCCGGTTCCGCCCTCCGGCACCAGCATCGGCGATGACGAGCCCTTCTTCGCCTACCAGTGGGCGCCCCAGTCCATCCATGCGCCGGAAGCCTGGGATCTCGGAGCCCGGGGCACGGGCGTGCGGGTCGCGATCCTGGACGGCGGGATGAACCCCAATCACATCGACCTCGCCTCCCGCGTCGACGTGGCCCACTCGGCGTCGTTCGTTCCCGGCAAGAACTTCGACGAAGATGCCTCCGGTGCCGGCGCCTTCTGGCATGCGGTCCATGTGGCCGGCATCGTCGCCGCCGCGGATAACGGCGTCGGCACTATCGGCGTTGCGCCTGGGGCCACCATCGTCAGCGTGAAAGTGCTGGACGGCGGCAGCGGCAGCTTCTCGTGGATCATTGCAGGCATCCTCTACGCCGCCACCCCGATCGCCCAGGGCGGCGCCGGCGCCAATATCATCAACATGAGCCTGGGCGCGCTCTTCCCTCGACAGGGCAGCGGGGCGGCCCGCCTGGCGAACGCCATCGGCCGGGCGACCATCTACGCCTATCAGCAGGGGACCACGGTCATCGCCTCGGCAGGCAACGATTTTGCCGACCTCGATCACACGGCCAACCTGATCTCGGTGCCGGCCCAGTCGCCGGGCGTGATCGCGGTCTCGGCGACCGGCCCCATCGGCTTCGCCTACGGGGCGACCAACTACACCAGTCCCGCCACCTACACCAATTACGGACAGTCCGCCATCACCCTGGCGGCTCCGGGTGGGAACGACGCGGCTTATCCGCTGCCGCTCTTTGTCTTCGATTTCGTCCTGAGCCCGGGAAGCGGGGTGCCGGTGAACGACGCGTACTACTTCGCCGAAGGCACCAGCATGGCGGCGCCGCACGTGGCTGGGGTTGCCGCGCTCATCATTGAGAAGAACGGCGGGCACATGTTCCCGGCGCAGGTCCGCGCCGCCCTGCAGCGGTCGGCCGACGACCTGGGGAAACCGGGTGTGGATGACTACTACGGGCGGGGATTCGTGAATGCGCTGAGCGCGGTAGAGTAAAGGGAACTGAGCACCGAGGATTGAGGATTGGGGACTGAGGCTATTCAGTCCCCAGTCCTTTTTTCGGTCTTATCCCCACCCCCGCAGTTTCCGCACGAAGTCATGCAGCACGAGGAACTTCTCGTACACCACGACACCCTTCCGCTTGGTGCCCAGCTCGCTGAACAACTCCCGCAACCGGCCCCGGCGCGTGACATAGAACCGGAAGGTCTCCGCAAAATCTTCCTGCGGATGCCTGGCGGCGTAGGCGGTGACATGATTCACCGGCGCGATCGCCACCCGCTTGCGCTGAAAATAGACCCAGGTGTCGTCCATCCCCCCGTACGCCTTGTCCACCTCGCCGAAGGCGCGGCGGAAGCGCGGCGTGCGGGTGAACGCCCAGTGATGATAGAGGAAGCTGTGGCCCAGCTCGTGGGTGATGAGCCCCACCAGCAGGGTCCAGGGGATTTCGTCGCGGCGGCGCTTGCCTACCACGTAGCGCTGCTCGATCTCCACCACCTTGGGATAGCGCGGGTCCACGCCACTGATCCCCGGCCGCAGCAGCACCCGATAGCCCCAGTCGCTGATCCGGCTCACCGCCAGGAGCCGCCGCACGCGGGTGAGGGCCCGGGGGATCAGGTCCCGCCCGGTGGCGTCCCGTCCGCACCAGGGGCAATGATTCATCCAGTCGTCCACCCCGCGGGCGCAGTGAGGGCAGGTCCCCTCGAAGCGATCCTCGTCTTCCTGCTCCCACTCCTGCGGCCGGCCGCACCAGGGACAATACGGCATGGGATACTGCACTCCGCCGCCGCAGCCCCAGTCGCAGCGGGCGTCCATCCGGAAGCCCTTGGGCGCCTTGAGCGGCTCCTCACTGCTCACCCCCTCCTCCTGGATGTCGGCACCGCACCAGGGGCAGAAGCTGGACTTGTCGGAGACCATCCAGCCGCAGCGATAACATTCGGCGCCGGTCACCTGGCTGGTGTCGCCCCAACGCTGGGCCCGCCCGCAGTGGGGACAGAAGGGCCAGTAGCGCTCCAGCGGGTTGCCGCAGACACAGCGCAGCTCCGGCGTGGGATACGGCTCCCGCCGCCGCCTACGCGTGGCCACGGCGGCCCTCGGCTTCCCGCACGATCCGGCTGATGAATGCCGTGTAGTCCATGCCCGCCTTCTCCGCCGCCGTCGCCACGTCGTGGCCATAGCTGATGAAGGGATTCGCGTTGGCTTCGATGAACCAGACTTCGCCGCTGGCGGTGAGCCGCACGTCCAGCCGGGCGTAGTCCCGCAGCCAGAGCGCCCGGTAGGCGCTGCGGCAGGTCTCCTCGATGGTGGCCCGGGCAGCCTTGCTGATAGGCCGGGCAAAGACGTTCTTGATGCCGCGCCGCTCCCGGTAGGGCTCGTCCCACTTGGCGAACTGGGTGGCGATCCGCTCCTCGGGCTTGGTCTTGCCCTTGTCGAAGACCATCTCGGTGATGGGCAGCAGCTCGAGGTCTTCGTCGTTGCCGATGATGCTGACGTACAGCTCCCGGCCCTCGATGAATTCCTCGGCGATGGCGGGCTGGCCGAACCGCTCGTGAATGAACCCTACCCGCTCGACCAGCGCGTCTTGGTCCCGCACCACCGAGGCGTGCGCGATGCCCTGCGACGCGTCGGACTGGAGCGGCTTCACGATGAGCGGGAACCGGAGCGACCCGGGCCCGGTGATCTCCTCGTGGGGCCGCCAGGTCACGAACCCGGGGACGTTGATCCCGTGCCACGCCAGGATCTTCTTGCTCATGGCCTTGTTGCGGGTCACCAGCAGAGCCAGCGGCGGCGAGCCGGTGTAATGATGGCCTTCGCTCTCCAGCACCGCCGGCACCAGGTAGTCGAGCTTGGCGTTGCCGTGAAAGCTCTCGGTGGCGTTGAAGACCAGCTCGGGCCGGTACGCCTCCAGCATGTCGATCATCGGCTGGAGATCGTCATGCACCCCCGCCAGCAGCACTTCGTGCCCCGCCTCGGTGAGGGCGTCGGCCACCTGGTATTCCATCTCCGGCTCGTCCTGCACCCAGCCGGCGACCTCCAGGGCCATCTGCCGGGCGTGCTGGTCCGGGGCCCAGTTGGGGTAGGGCGTATCAAATGTGACGGCGATGCGCATGGATAGGGGAATCGGGAATCGGGAATCGGGAATCGGGAATCGGGAAACGGGAAACGGGAATCAGGGAGTCAGGAACACGAGGACGAAGTCCGGCCCATCAGGCGCCCGGACCGGACGCGGCATCCCCCCGCATCCCCGATTCCTGACTCCTGACCCCCTCCTCACCGATCCACCCGCGCTTCCAGAAGCTCCACACCATGAACCCCGCGGTCACGATCATGATGGCCCAGACGATGGGATACCCCCAGCGCCGGTGCAGCTCCGGCATGTACTCGAAGTTCATGCCATAGACCCCGGCGATAAACGTCAGCGGAATGAAGATGCTGGCCATGATGGTGAGCACCTTCATGACTTCGTTGGTACGCTGGCTCAGGCCGGAGAGATACAGATCCATGAGGCTGGCCGCCAGCTCGCGGTAGGTTTCGATCACGTCCACGATCTGCATGGCATGGTCGTGGGCGTCGCGCAGGTACATGCGCACGGTGGTGCTCACCAGGGTGCTCTCGTCGCGCACCAGGGTGTTGATGGCCTCCCGCTGCGGCCAGATGGCCCGGCGCAGGCCCAGCAGTTCGCGGCGCACCCCGTGGATCTGCTGCAGCACGCCGGGACTGGGCCGGCTGAAGGCGATCTCCTCCAGCTCCTGCAGCCGGTCGCCCAGCGTTTCCAGCACGGGGTAGTATCCGTCTACCACGGTGTCGATCAGGGCGTAGGCCAGGTAGTCGGGGCCCGAGCCGCGCATGAGCCCCTGCCCCGAGCGCAGCCGCTTGCGTACCGGGTCGAACACGTCACCATGCTTCTCCTGCAGGGTGAGCAGGTAGCCGCGGCCGATGAACAGGCTCACCTGCTCCGATTCATACCCCCGGCCGGAGCAGCGCACCATCCGGGTAATGAAGAGCTGATGCTGGTCGTAGGCTTCGGTCTTGGGCCGCTGCGGGACGTTCACCGCGTCCTCCAGTGCCAGCGGGTGGAGGCTGAAGATCTGGCCGATGCGGCGCAGCATCGCCTCGTCGCCCAGGCCCTGCACATCCACCCAGATGGTGCTGCGAGGCGTGGCGTAGGGCAGCAGCTGCTCCACGTCGGTGATCTCCCGCTCGTCCAGATGATCGAGGCCGTAGTCGTACACCCGGATGGAGGGGGGCAGCGCCTCGGGCGAAACCATGAGCGTGCCCGGACTGGCCCCCACCGGGGGATGCCGCTTGCGGAAGATGCCGGGCAGCCGGACCTGCCGGACGACCGTGCCGATGCCCATCTATTCCTCCTTCCTCAAGGGCTGGGTTTCAACCGCGAAGGCGCGAAGAACGCGAAGGGCGCCAAGGAACTGTTTCTTTGCGTGCATCCATTGGGCTAAGCGATCTGTTGTAAGCACCGGTCACACTCGGAGGTCGCCTTGGGAAAAACAGAACAACACCTTTGCGCTCTTCGCGCCTTCGCGGTGCCCGGCGGTTCCTCACGCCCTCGCACCTACTCCTCCTTCTTCTCGAACAGCGAATCCCACCCGCGCGCGATCGCCTTGGCCGAGCCCAGGCCGGCCGCGATAGCGAAGGCGACCCCCACCGCGCCGAAGCCGATGAGGAACGCCGCCATCACGATCTGCCGGGCGAAGTTGAGCTGCCACAGCGCCAACGCCCCCACCACCGAGAGCAGGGCGCCCTTGAGGATCTTCCCCACCAGGCGCGCATGGGCGAACTCTTCCTCATCCAGCGCGTCCTCGGCCCGGGTGGCCAGCAGGTTGGCCAGGACGACGCCCACCAGCACGATCAGCCCCGCCAGCGCCAGGTTGGGCAGGTAGAAGACCGCGTTGTCCACCATCCGGGAGAGCACCACCAGCCCCCAGATCTGCAGCGCGTTGTCCAGAAAGATCAGCACCACCACGATCATCGCCGCGGCCCCGATCACGTCGTAGATGGCGGCGCGGACATCTCCCTTGCCGAAGGCGGCCCGCCAGCCGAAGCGGCCGCCCAGCCGGTCCAGCCGAAGCCACACCAGGATGCGCACCACCGCGCGCTTCACCACCCAGCCCACCAGCAGCCCCACCACCAGCACCAGCAGGCCCGCCACCAGGATGGGGAGATAGTCGGCCAGCCGGTCCATGAACCCCTGAATGGGACGCAGCGACTGATCTTGCATGAGGTGGTCAGCTCCTTGCGAAGAAGACCCGCTCGAACCGGCGGGCACGATGCTCTTCCACTTCCCGGACCACGACGACCGGGTTGCGGCCCCGGCGCGCCACGGTATCCGGCACCGAGGCGCCCAGTATGGCGGCCACCGGCCCGCCACGCGGAGCGCCCATCAGCACCAGCTCGCCGCGGCGCGCGGCAAAGGCGAGCCCCCGGCCAACCTCGCGCCGGCGCAGGACCTCCAGCTCGACTTCGAGCCCCGCTTCGTCCAGCGTGGCCCGGGCCTCGGCGGTCTGCGTTTCAACGTCCTCATCCTCCGCGCCCCGTTCCACCACGGTGACCGCGCGGAAGCGGCCGCCATAGCGGGCGGCGAAGGCCGGCGCCAGGCTCGCCGCCAGGAGCGAATTATCACCCGTAGTGACCGGCAGCAGCACGCCGTTCAGCTGCGAGGGACGGAGGGTGCCGAAGACCACACCGACCTGGCAGGGCGCATCGCGCAGCACCAGCTCGGTGACCGAGGCGACCAGCTTCTCGAAGACGGACTGGGTGTCGGGACGGCCCATCACCAGGAAGTTGCATTCTTCTTCCCGCACCGTCTCGAGAATGCCCTGGCTCACCCGGTGGGCGATCCGCACCACCGGCAGCACGCCGCAGCCCTTGTCCGCCGCGTACTGCATTGCCTGGTTCAGCAGCGGCTCCAGCGCGCGGGCGCGCTTGCGCCCCGCCATCAGGCTCTCGCCTTCCGGCACCTCCGCCACCGCCAGGGCGACGATTTCGCCGTTGTGGAACTGGGCGATGGCCAGGGCCGCCTCCAGCAGCGAGGCGACGCTCTGCGGATTAGCCAGCGCCACCAGCACCCGGTACTCCTTGCGCTCGATCCGCTCCATCCACTCTTCCCGCTCCACGAACGCCGCCTCGCGCTTGCGGCTGTAGGTGTAGTACAGCACCAGGCCCAGGGCGACCCATATCGCGGTGGAGATCAGGGCCAGGGGATAGTGCCGCAGCAGGAAGAACGCCAGGAAGGCCATGGTGACGATGGCCAGGATGGGCGTGAGCGGCAGGAAGGGGACGGTAAAGCCCCGGTCCAGATCGGGCCGCTGCTTGCGCAGCCGGACGACGGCCACGTTCACCTGCATGAACAGCAGCAGGAACATGATGTCCGCCGCCGCGGCCACCGCCTCGATGGGCAGAGCCACGGCCATCACCAGGATGATGACGGCCGAGACGGCGATGGCGTAGTGCGGCGTGGCGCGCCGCTCATGCACCTCGCCCAGCGCCGGCGGCAGGTTGGCGTCGCGTGCCATCGCGAACGCCACCCGCGAACTGCTGTAGATGGTGGCGTTGAGCGCCGAAAGGGTAGAGAGCAGGCCGCCCACCATCAGGATCACCCCCCCGCCCCGCACGAACTGGTCGGCCGCGCGCACCAGCGCGATCTCCTTCTGCTGGCCCAGGTACTGCGTGATCTCCATGCCCGCCGGCGGGATCGTGGCGCCGACGGCGACCCAGGCGACCAGCAGGTAGATCGGCACCACGATGAGCAGCGAGAGGAACATCGCCCGGGGAACATTGCGCTTTGGGTCCTGCACCTCCTCGCTGGTCTGGGCGATGATCTCATAGCCTTCGAAGGCGATGAACGTGAGCCCCATGGCCACGAACACGCTGCTCCAGCCGTGGGAAACAAATGGGTGGAAGGCCGCCTGCCAGTCGGGCCGGCCGAACATGACCGCCAGTCCGGCGACGATCAGGGCCAGGATGATGGCGACCTTGCCGATCGTCACCACGTTGCCGGCCTTGCCCGTTTCGCTGGCGCCGCGGTAGTTGATCCAGGCGAACAGCACCACGGTGGCCGCCGCCAGCCATTTCTCCAGCGTCATGAAGCCGAGCTGGAACTCGGGCACATGAAAGGCCGTGAGCACCAGCCGGAAGTAGGCGCCGAAGCCCAGGGCATAGAGCGAGCAGGCCACCGCGTGGGCGAACCAGCTCATCCAGCCGCTCAGGAAACCGTTGGGATCGGGGAGGGCGTGCTTGACCCAGAGATAGCCGCCCCCCGCGTCGTGGAAGGCGCTGCCCAGCTCGGCGTAGGCCATGGCGGTGAGCGCCGCCACCACCCCGTTCAGCAGAAAGACCAGGATGAGGGCAGGACCGGCCACACCGGCGGCGATGCCGGTAAGCACGAAGATGCCGGCGCCGATCATGGCGCCGACCCCGATCATGGTGATGTCGATGAGCCGCATCTCGCGGCTCAGCCGGACTTCCATGCGGGGAGGCATATCCTATAATAAGCGGCTTCAACAAGATGCGCCCGGGGGGCGGCGCCCGGTTCCGCCGGAACGGCGCCCGCAGGGACGGCGGCCACTCGACATTTCCTTACACCGGCCTTAACATCGAGATGCAGTTGGAAACACGCCGAGCGGCCCGGCTGGCGCAGGCGTCTCTTCCGAAAAGCAAGGCTCACTCCCTCCTTCCCTCTTCGGGAACCGGCCCGGAGTCCTGGCCCTGTTTGCCGCAGCGAACGGACACCCGCCCGGGTGCCTCGCGGTCGCGGCTCTCTTTGCGGGAACGGATGCCCCCAATGACCATCCAAAGCGCGTTGCACCCCAGTACCCCTGCTGCAGGGGCCGCCGAAGCCCGAACGCTCCGTATCCTGCTGGCCGAAGACCATCCCGTGGTGCGCCATGGCGTCAAGGCGCTGATCGCCGAAGAAAACGACATGGCCGTCGTGGCCGAGGCGGCCAACGGTCCCGACGCCGTCGAGCAGGCGGCCGCCATTCAGCCCGACATCGTCATCATGGACATCTCGCTGGAGGGCGCCAGCGGACTGCAGGCCACCGGCCAGATCCGGGAGCGCTGCCCCGACGCACGCATCCTGGCGCTCACGGTCCACGAACAGCGCAGCTACCTCAGGCAGATGCTCTCCGCCGGAGCCGCGGGCTACGTGCTCAAGCGTTCGGCCCCCGAAGAGCTGATCCGCGCCATCCGCTCGGTCGCCTCGGGCGAGACCTACATTGACCGCGCCTTTGCCCGGACCGACGGCGACGGTGTGATCCGGGAGCCGGCAGCGGCCCGGGATACCACCCTGAGCGACCGGGAAACCGAGGTGGTCCGGCTGATCAGCGAGGGCTATACCAATAAGGAAATCGCCACCCGGCTCGCCATCAGCGTCAAGACGGTCGAGACCTACAAGGCCCGCTCCATGGACAAGCTGGGCTTCCGCAGCCGGGCCGACATCGTCCGCTACGCGCTGCTCCAAGGCTGGCTCCAAGCCTAGGTTGTCGGCCGGGCTCGTCGCTGCTTGTAGGCGAGCGCCGACGTTCCTGTAGGCGGATACCCTGACTCGCGAGACAAAAAGATCGCGGATATTTTTGCACCCCTTGTTAACCCTGTACCGGGTCAGGGGGTGGGGGTGTGCTCGTTCGAGGAGGGGGGCATGGGAACCAGCGCGGCCCTCGTGGCCCTGCTGCTGGACGACATCGACAGCGATCCCCAACTCCGGAGCCGCCTGCGGCAGGACGGCAACTCCGATGCGGCGCACTTCCGGCGCGACCTGCGGGCGCTGCATCGCACCCTGACCGATGGCGGCGACCACTGCGACCCGGCCGATGTGCTGGAACGGCTCGCCAGCCTGAGTAAACGCTGCCGCCGGCTCATGGACGGCCCCTGCGAGCCTATGGACGAGGCGCTCCGGATCGCCGAGCAGTGGAAGAGGTCCTCCCCCGGCTAGCCCGACCCTGCCCCAAAGGCCGGCCTGCCAGCAGACAACTGCCGCCTCCGTGGCGGCAGTTTCCATTCCCGCCCGATCTCCCGGGACATTATTCTCCTGCATCGCAACGACCCCGATTCCCCTGACTCCCACGGGAGGGCGCACTCATGGATCAGGCGACCACCATGCTGGACGCGTTCCGGCAGTTCTGGATCGAGCTGGGGCAGGTGCTGCCGCGTATCGCGGTCGCGGTGGTGCTGCTCCTCCTGGGCTGGCTCGCGGCGCGACTGCTGCGGCGTCTGGCCATTCGTTTCTTCCGTCTGATCCGGCTCGAGGCCCTGGCCGAGCGAAGCGGTATCGAGGACTTCCTGATCCAGGGCGGGGTCCGCTCCACCACCATCACCATTCTGGCCAACCTGCTCTACTGGCTGGTGCTCTTTGCGGTGGTCCTGGCGCTACTCAACGCGCTGGGGCTGGGCGCCGCGGCCGACCTGCTGAACCAGATCGTGCTCTACCTGCCGCGCGTCTTCGTCGCCATCCTGGTGCTCATGTTCGGGACGCTCTTCGCCCGGCTGATCCGGGGAGTGACTTTCACCTACCTGAGCAACGTAGGCATCGAAGGCGCCTTGCTCATCAGCATCATCGCGCAGTACGCGGTGCTGGTATTCGTGGTCTCGCTGGCGCTGGAGCAGCTGCAGGTGGGCGGCCAGGTACTGGTCTCGGCCTTTCAGATCGCCTTCGGCGGCTTCTGCCTGGCGCTGGCGCTGGCCTTCGGGCTGGGCGGCCGCGACTGGGCGGCGCGGATCCTGGAGCGGACGTCCCGCTCCACCCGGGGCTGATTCAACCGCGAAGACGCGAGGGAGCGCGAGGAACCGCGAAGGAGTATTCTTTGGTAACAGGGCATGGAATCGCGAATGCGGCAACTCCAGCCCCATGGAGGCCATTGAGGACGGCTCCTTCGCGTCCCCTGGCGTCCTTCGCGTCTTTGCGGTTAACCCGGCACTCACTGCGATGATCATCGACTGCCACACGCACCTCAACAACTACCACGACGAGACCGTCAGCGCGCTGGACGAGAGCCTCCGGAAGCTGCAGCACGAGCTGCGGCGGAACCGGGTGGACATCGCCCTGGTGCTCACCTCCTACAAGGTGAGCCCGGGGCGCCCCTCCACCCACCAGGTGATCGAAGCCACTCGCGGCCTCAAGAATATTTACGTCGTGGCCGGCATCAGCTACGACGGGTTCACTCCCGAGTCGCTGAACGAGCTACGGCAGTACCTGGAGGAGGGCTCGGTCCGGGGGCTCAAGCTCTATCCCGGCTACCAGCCGTTCTACCCTGCGGACCCGAAGCTGGCACCGGTCTACCGGCTGGCCGAAGAGTTCGACGTGCCCGTCATGATCCACACCGGCGATACGTATGCGCCGAGCGGCAAGGTCAAATTCGCCCACCCGCTGAACGTGGACGAGGTGGCGGTCGATTTCCCCCGGGTCAACTTCGTCATCTGCCACATCGGCAATCCCTGGATCCGCGACTGCATGGAGGTGGTGTACAAGAACGCCAACGTGTACACTGATATCTCGGGCCTCACACTGGGCAACTTCTCCGACCGCTTCGAGCGCTACATGCGCCAGCAACTTCAGGAGATGCTGATCTACGGCGTGGAACCGGAGAACGTGTTATTCGGCACCGACTGGCCCATTTCGTCGATGGAAGGCTACCTGCGCTTCATGGAAGACCTGAAACTGCCCGACCACGAAAAGCGCAAGATCATGTACCAGAATGCGGCCAAGCTGTTCAAGCTGCCGATCGCAGAGGAAGGGGCGGCGCTGGGAGAGCTATTCGGGATCTTCAAATAGTCGCTGGTCGCGGCTTCCTCGTCCCTGGTCCCTGGTCCCTGGTCCCTGGTCCCCTAACATTTTTGACACTGTCTGGAATATGTCAATTGCACCTGGTGTACATCCGGCCCAGTGTTTGGGCGTTCCTCCCACCGGATGTCGCCAGTGCCCTATTCTGCGTGGCGGACAGACCCGCCACTCCGTCTTGCCGGATCGCTGCCCGTGCTAGCCGCCTGCCTCCTCGCCGCCGCCTGTGCCGCCGGCGACGCCGGCGCGCCCTCCGTCCCGGGCGCCGGATCGCCCTCCCTCGCCGTCGCGCCCGGCGCCGTCAGCCTCGATCCGGGAGACAGTGCTCGCTTCAGCGCCTTCCGGTTCGAGGGCCAGCCGGGCGAGAGCACCTTCGTGGCGGCGAACTGGTCGGCCAGCGGCGGGTCGATCGACGGCACGGGGCGGTATGCGGCCGGCAGCACGCCGGGCAGCTGGCTGGTGATCGCCACCGATCCCGGCAGCGGGCTGGCCGACACCGCCCGGGTGGTGATCGCCGATACGGCCTCGCCGCCACCCCCGCCCCCGCCTTCCGGCCTGGCCAACGAGTGCGCGGCGCCCCGGGCGGGCTGGATCTGGTGCGACGATTTCGACCAGGACCGGCTGAACAGCTATTTCGAGTACGTGCCCAACAACAACAGCTTCGTACGCGAGGCCGGGAGCGGCAATGGCGGCTCCTGGGCCATGCGGGCCCACTTCGCCGTCGGGCAGGTCTCGGCCGGCGCGCTGCACCTGGCCTTCGGCCGCACGCCGCAGGCGGCGTTCCACCCGGTGGACGGGGGCACGCAGAACTATCGCGAGATCTACTGGCGGCTCTATCTCCGCAACCAGGCAGGCTGGACCGGGGGCGGCGGCGACAAGCTCACCCGGGCCATCATCTTTGCCTCGTCCTCCAGCTGGGCGGAGGCGATGATGGCGCATCTCTGGAGCGGGCGCAACAGCGGCAAGTACTACCTGGTCATGGATCCGGCTTCCGGCACCGATCCGCAGGGGAACCTCAGGACCACCGCCTATAATGACTTCCCCAACCTGCGCTGGCTCGGCGCCATGCGGGGGACCACTCCGCTCTACGACGCCGCGCACGTGGGTGCCTGGCACTGCGTGGAGGCCCACGTCCGGCTCAACGATGCGGGCCGGAGCAACGGAATCTTCGAGTTCTGGGTCGACGGCGTCCGCCAGGGCGGCGGCAGCACCCTGAACTGGGTAGGGTCGTTCAATGCCTACGGCATCAACGCGGTCTTCCTGGAGAACTACTGGAACGCCGGCTCGCCCGTGGCACAGGACCGGTGGATGGACAACTTTGTGGTAAGTACGGTGAGGATCGGGTGCTGAGCCGGGTGTGAGAAGTGAGAAGTGAGAGGTAAGCCGCCGTGCCCGCCGCCTCGTTTCTTACTTCTTACTTCTCACGTCTCACGTCTCCAGCGACACCACCCTCCCCTCCAGCCGCTGCATCATGGCCACGAAGTCCCAGGCGGCTTCGCGGTCGAAGACGGTGCCGGCGCCTTCGTAGATATACTCCAGGATCTTCGGCATCTGCCAGGCCGGCCGGTAGGGGCGCGCCATGCGGAGGGCGTCGTAGGTGCTGCAGACCGCCACCACCTGGCTCGCCTGATGACAGGCGCGGGCCTGGGCCAGGCGCGGGTAGCCGGTCCCGTCGGGCCGCATGTGGTGCTCATAGGCCACCACGGCGGCCAGCGCCGGCAGCTCACCGTTTTGCAGGATCATGCGCGCCCCCAGGAGAGCGTGCTCCTCCACCCGGGCGCGCTGCTCCGACGTCAGGGAGTTGGAACCCATGACCTCGGCCGGCATGCGCGTCATCCCGATATCATGCAGCAGGGCAGCGCTCCCCAGCTCGTGCACCCGCACGTCCGAGAGCCCCATGCTCTCGCCGAAGGTCATGGCCAGCACGGCGGTATTGAGGGCGTGGATGGTCGCGTAGTCGTCGTGCTCCCGCAGCGCGCAGAGCGGCGCCATCAGCTGCCCGTCGCCGTGCATCGCCACCGCCAGGGAACGCACCACCGTCTCCACTTCGCCGCTGGAAAGGGTCCCGTCCTGCTGGGCCCGCTCCCGCAGGTACTGCATCACCTGCCGCTCCTCGTCCAGCGTGTACTTCAGCCGGACATCCGGTATTCCCTCCCCTTCGACGACCTCATCGCCTTCCCGGACTCCCACCTGGCCGAAGCGGACGCTGAGCCGCTCGCCCGGCGCGCGGCCCGGCTCGACATCCCCGCTGGTGAGACGGAGCAGGACTTCGTCCAGAAAACCGGCGTAGTCGTCACGGCTCAGCGAGCGGTCGAACTCCATGCGCTGGATGCCTGCGGCCGCCAGCCGGCATGACCAGGGCCAGCGCTGCATCTCGTGCAGCGGGTGCTCCCGGTAGATCACGCGCTCATCCAGAAAGGAGAAGGTCGGCCGCGGCTCGGTCTCCAGCAGCGCCTGCAGCTGGTGGAAGGAGCCGTCCACCGCCCGCCCGCGCGCAGGGTGGCCCGGGCTGTAGAGCTTCATGGTCGCCAGCGACTGGGCGAACCCGGTAAGAAAGGTGATGGCCGGCCCGCTCATCCGGCGCGCTCCATCGCCGCCGCCCGCACCTCGGCGTCGGGCGAGTCCTGCGCCAGGCGGAAGACCGGCCTGGCGCGGGGATCCTCGCGCCAGTGGGCGGCAAGACCCCGCAGGGCGGCGAGCATCGCCGGGCTGCGGGGCGCCAGCCGGAGCCGGCGCAGGACGCGAGTGCGCGTGAGGCAGAGGCCGGTGAGACAGTCGATGGTGGCCCGGACCGGCACCGCCGCGATAGCCCGGACCGCCACCGGCCGGAGACCCTCTTCCATGTCGTGCCTGCGCAGCAGCCGGACAATCACCGGCACCGCGGCGGCTGGACACTGCTCGGCGGCGGCGACGACCCCGGCCCGCACACTGCGGCCTTCGCCCGTGGCCAGGGCATCGCAGATGGCACGGGTGCGCACCGCGGGCGAGCCCAGCAGGATGCGCAGGGCTTCGTAGCGGATCTCGAGATCCTCGTGCCGGGTAAAGGCCGCCGGCGCGAAATCGCTCGGCAGCGTGGGGAAGCGTGCCAGCAGCACCAGCAGGTTGCGCTGCTCCGGCCAGGGCGCCTCGGGCAGCCGCTCCAGCACCACCCGAACCGCCGGCTCTCCCA
Organism: uncultured Gemmatimonadales bacterium; assembly: GCA_963779755.1. Classification (GTDB taxonomy): domain Bacteria; phylum Gemmatimonadota; class Gemmatimonadetes; order Gemmatimonadales; family GWC2-71-9; genus CAVZZO01. The sequence goes on along the minus strand of CAVZZO010000001.1, from coordinate 1,599,532 downwards.
GGGGGAGCACCAGCCGCACCAGATGGTCGAGCACCGCGGCATCCTGTGCCAGCGTCACCAGATCGACCAGCGGCGGCACCGCGCGGCCGCCCAGCGCGTCGGTCAGACGCTCCACTGCCGGCCAGTCCGGCCGCTCAACCGCCAGCAGCCGTTCCAGCGCTTCCGGGGTGAGAACCCGCTCCCTGATGCTGGCCGCCGCGGGGGAGTCGGCGTTGTGATCCAGCAGGTCCAGCAGGGCGGTAACGCGGCCGCCGGCCAGCAACTCCTCCACCGCGCGTTCGGAGGCGGGCCCGACCACCCCCACTTCCAGGCTGATCGCAAGCACCCGCTCCGGTTCCACCGGCTGGGCCGACCGCGGCACCGCCACCGGGAGGGTCGCCGGCACATGGTCGAGCGTGTGCTGGTACTGCTCCGGGGCGGGGTTTTCCCAGTGGTCCCAGCCCGAGATCAGCTGCCGCACCTGGTCCCGGAAGGCATACTCGGCGTGCTCCCGCACGCCGGGCTCGCCCCGGCTCGCGTGGGTGGCCAGCTTGGTGAGGAGCTGCACCATGGCGGGCGAGAGCGTCCGGCTGGACGCCGCGGCGGCCGCCTGCACCAGGTCGAGCACCGCTTCCACCGCCATGGCTTCGGAGACCTCGTTGACGAAGCGCTGGCGCTGCGCCGAGTCGATTTCCAACGCCATCAGCCGCTCGAGCGTGGTCCGGGACATCGAAGCGATGAGCCGGGAGGTCCGATGCTGCAGCGCGGCCGCCTCGGCGCCGCCGCGCGTACGGCAGGCATCCACCACGTCGCTCAGGAAGCCGACGACCTTCTGGCCGTACGCCGGGTCCCAGTCGCGTGCCTCGATAGCCTTCGCGATCGCCTCGGGATCGGCCAGCGAACCGTCCGCGCCGAAATCGTCCAGCGCCACCTGGCTCAGCTCGCGCCACAACCCGCTGGCCCACGAGTCGGACGACATCGCGGCCAGTAGCGGGGTGCTGCCCAGCAGTTCCAGCTGCCCATAGGAGAGCGGATGCAGCCGCACGTGCGGCCACTGATGGACGCTGATCCCGGTCTCGGCGCTGCCGTCGCGCGCAATAACGCGCAACAATTCGACCAGTTCGGTCCGCTCCACCCCCTGCTGGAACCGGATGACGCCCACGTTGCGCCGGTGCAGCCTGCCGGCGAATTCGACCATGAAGGTATTGCCCCGGTCGGTAGCCGCGCCGCCCACGATCAACTGCCGCGGCGTCACCCCCAGCGCCAGCGCCGGGCGCTGGCGCAGCACCGATGCCAGCCGCTGCACCAGCCCGTCCGCTGCGGAGAGCAGCATGGGGTGGCCGTCGGGGTACATGGCATGCTTGAGGAGAGCGTTGGCCAGCTCCACCAGCAGCTCGCGATGCTCCTCCGGAAGCCGGGGGGGATCCTCGATCTGTTGTTGGTCGGTCACGCGGATAGGAGTCGCATGAGGGCCCTGGGATGGGGGGACATCCCAGAAGCGGTGCAACCCAATGTAGCAAAGAGATTTGTCAGGGTAACGTCGGGGAATCTACGGAGAGGGATCCAGGTGCTTGCCGATCAGCTGCTCCAGGGTCCGGGGGGGGCCCAGCACGATCACACGGTCGCCCGGCTGGAGGCTCTGGTCCCGACCCACGGGGGTGGTCCCCGCCCCCCGCAGGACGGCCACGATTTCGGCTCCCTCGCCCAGTGGGGCACGACCGCCGCCTGCGGGATCCTGCAGCAGCGTACTATCGGGCCGGAGCACCCCGATGCCGAGCCGGCGCCCGTCCGGCAGCTCGACCGGGATCCCGGACTTGAGCAGCGTCATGAGGTCCAGCGGCCCGATGCCCGAGACGGAGGCAAGCTTGCCCTCCCGCAGGATGCGCAGGGCGATACCCAGGTGCTCGGTCCGGTGGGCGGCGCTGTCCGCCCGACCCGAGACCTGGGTCTCGTACATGCTGCGGTAGCGGAGCCGCTGCGACAGCCGCGACTGCACCAGATAGCTCAACATCACCGCCAGCGCGGCGGGCACCAGCAGGGTATAGCCGCCCGTCATCTCCGTCACCATCATGAGCGTGGCCATGGGAATGTGAGCCGCGCCGGCAAAGACGGCGGCCATCCCGACCACCACGAAGGGGGCGGGCGGCTGGTGCAGCGCCGCCGCCAGCAGGCCGCCCAGCATGCCGCCCAGAAAGAGGCTGGGCGCGAAGATGCCGCCGGATCCGCCGGAGCCGACGGTGAGGCTCATGGCGATCAGCTTGGCGAAGAGCAGAACCACCAGCGTGAGGACCGCGATCCGGCCGTCGATCGCATCCTGCATCCAGCCGTAGCCGCCGCCCAGTACCTGGGGCACCGCCAGAGCGATGATGCCCACGCCCAGGCCGCCGATGGCCGGCCGCCACATGGGCGCGACCGGCAGCCGCCGGAACAGGTCGCGGGTCTGATAGAAGACCGCCGGCAACAGGGTGGCGAAGATCCCGGCGGCGACCCCCAGCACCACATACCAGGCGTAATCCAGCGGCCCGCTGAGGGAAATGCCGGCGGGGATGAGGAACAGCGGCCGCCAGCCGACCACGAGGCCGTTCAGGGCATAGGCCACGATCGAGGCGATCATGGTGTACAGCAGCGCCCGGGACTCGAACTCCATGTTGCTGTAGAGCACTTCTACCGCGAAGAAGGCGGTGCCGATGGGCGAGCGGAAGATGGCGGCGAGTCCGGCCGAGAGGCCGATCAACAGCAGCAGCCGGCGGTCGCGCTCGGAGCGGCCGGAGATGGTGCCGTACCAGGACCCGATCGAGGCGGCCACCAGCGCCACCGGCCCCTCGCGGCCCGCCGAGCCGCCGGACCCGATGGTGATGGCGGAGGCGATCATCTTGAGCGGCGCGACCCGGGCCCGCAGCAGGCCGCCCGCGCGGTGGAATGCCCGGACCGCGGTGTCGGTACCGTGGCCTTCGGTTTCCGGTGCGAAACGGGTGGCCAGGAATCCGACGATCAGGCCACCCAGAGCGGTAGAAAGCGGAACCAGCCAGAGACCGTAGGGCCCGATCCGCTCGGTGGCCACGCCGCCTTCGGTCGGAAGGCCGGGGGGATAGTAGCCCGCAATGCCGCCCAGCAGCAGGTCATTGCCCAGCCGGACCAGCCAGGTGAAGAGCAGGGCCGCCGCCGCACCCGCCGCGCCCAGCAGGACGGTATCGAGGATGAGCCGGCGCTGCGAGACGGTCCGATCGGGCACGTGGGATCGCTGTCCTTGGCAGTGACCCCCGGAGGTTACTCCAGAGCGGTGCGCGGGTAAAGGACCGGGAAGCGGGCGGCCGGCGCGAGCCGGAACCGCGGGAAACGGTCCCTAGCTCCGCGTGAGACTCCACACATACGCCGCCACGGCGCGCACATCCTGATCACTGAGCTGCGTCCCGCCGCGCGGGGGCATGACCACGCCCGACTTCGACTGGGCGGCGGGCACACCCTGTTGCACCTGCTGGATGATCGCTTCGTAGCTGCCGTCGCTGTGCAGCCAGACGCTGTCCGCCAGGCTGGGCCCCAGGGCGCCGCGCGCATCGCTGCCGTGGCAGGCGAAACAGGCCCCCGGGCCCGAGAACACCGCGCGCCCCCGCTCGATCATGGCCGCCCTGACCGCCGGCGGCAGGGAGTCCGGGGCCTGCGCCCCGGCTTCGGGGGCGGCCAGCGCCACCCCCCCGATCAAAAGGCCGACACGAAGCCGAATGTCCATCGTAACGCCTCCTCCTCGAAGTCCCACGTCCCCTCGGTGACCCAGCGCAGGTTGCGGCGGATGAGGTGGCCGAAGCCGGCCGCCGCACTCTGGTAGCGGGTGATCCCTACCGGCCCGCCCAGGCGGACGTCCAGGACGGGCCGGTCGGAGTCCACCAGGTTGTAGAGCGCAAAGGCGTACCAGCGGCTGGCGGTGGGGCGGAACAACACCTCGCCGAACCCCCCGTCCAGGGTGTTCCGCGCCTCCACGGGGAGGAAGGTCGGACGATCATCCTCCCGGTGCACATACTGCAGGTTGAGGGTGAACGGCCCGCGTTCCACCGTCCCATCCGCCCCGAACATGGTGGTCTCGTTCAGCAGTCCGGTGCTGGTGATGCGGCCGTAATACCCGAAGAAGCCCAGCCGCCAGCCGGGCGCGAGATCGCGGCTGACATGAAGCATGGCGTTCTTGGCGGGGTCGTTGTCGAAGCGGCGGTTGGCCAGCGCAGCGCCCTTGCCGTTGCCGTTCAGCAGTTCGCCGGTCACGGTGAAGCCGGCGAATTCCGCGGTGGCCATGAGCCCGCGGTCGTAGGTCAGGTCGGCGGGCACCTCACCGATCCGCGCCCGGTAGACGGCATAGTCCTCGAACTCCAGCCGCAGCTCGCGCTTGAAGAGCGGATCGGAGACCTGGAACTGGCCGATGGCCAGGTCCACCGGCTGCCCGCCGATATCGTTCACATACAGAAATGCGTCCTCCACCCCGCCCACTTCGCCCCGCTCGGCCAGAAAGGCATAGAAGTAGTAGGAGAAGGTCCGCGACAGGGGGCCGCTGGAGAGCACCTTCAGCTGGTAGGGCGTCTCGAAATCGGTGGCGGTCCGGCCGTTGGCGTAGAGCTGGGCGTAGGCGTCCAGCCGCACGGCGAGCGGCAGGCTGCCCAGCAGCGTGAGTATGGGATCGCCCGTCCCGATGGTATCCCGCGGCATCTCCGCCGCGCTCAGCCGATACCCGTTGGCCATGAAATTCCGGCCGAAGGTGGTGAGCTGGGGGATCACATTGTGGCAGAGCTGACAGCTGACCCGGTAGCGCCGCGCGAAGGCCGGGATCGCCTCCGCCCGCGCGGGAGCCAGGAGCAGCAGCCCCGCCGCCAGGCAGACAACGTTGGACAGAGTCACAGCGCCAGATCGTCGCATGGGCAGCCCGCATGCTAGAGGGTGACAGTGCCTGGCCCATGGCCAGATGACCCAGCATAAGAGCAGAGCAGTGAACGGGGGATGAAGCGGGAAGTAAGGAGGACAGAGCCCGGGGAAGGCCGGTGGCCCCGGGGAAACCGCGCGGCCGGGTGATCTCCAGCCAACCCGACCCTCTCGATCCCTGTTGCCTCGGGATGACAGGGGTTCCGGTGGCGCCCGTCCTTATACTTCCCCCATGCCTCACATCGCGCGGGGGCGCTGTCACCTGTTCTTCGCCTTCGATATCGCCCAGAGCATCGATCTGGACGCGTGCGAGCGGGCGTTGCGTGCAACCACGGAGCGGCAGCGCCTGCGGCAGACCCGCCGGGCCCCGCAGTCCTTCCAGTACCGGCCGGCGCCGCTCCGGGTGCCGCTGGAGGCGGCGCCGGTCGCTATCGGAGACTGGAGCACCCGTCCGGGCCTGGATGCGGTCCTCTTCGACTTCGGAGCCGTGTCGCTGGCCTTCACGCTTCCCCTGGAGGGCCCGCTGGAGTCACTGCCGGCCCTGAGCGATGCGCTGGCGGAGCATGCGGCGCTGCGCGATCTGGCCCGCGAGCGGGTAGGCGACCTCATGGACCGGCTCGGGAATGCGCTGGAGCGCCCCGCCCTGGGAACCTTGGTGGAGGATTACCTGGTCTTTCAGATCGACGGCTTCACCGAGCCGCTGCCGGCGGACGCGCTGTGCCGGGATGAGGCGGCGGTCATCGCCCGCATTCTCCGCGCATCCCCCGGCCCGCTATCCGGCCAGGAAATCGAGGATGTCCGTTCCGCACGCCTGTCCTACGGACCGGGCGACGCCACCGTGGTGGACTGGAACGCCGCACTCATCTACGACCCGGACGGCGACGAGTCGCGTGCCATCCTCGAGTTCGCCAACGTGCAGCTGCTGGAGATGCGGCACCTGGACGAAGAGCTGGACCAGGCCCTGGAGCGGGCCTATCAGGCGCTCTCCCATCGCCGGGGACTCTTCGCCGGGCGGGCAAGCGAGCTGGGCCAGGTAGGCGGCATGCAGGTGGACGCGGCCCTGCTCTTCGAACGGGTCACCAACGCGCTCAAGCTCTTCGGCGACCAGTTCCTGGGCCGGCTCTACCGGACGGTGTCCCAGCGCTTTCACCTGGCCGACTGGGACGCCAGCATTCAGCGGAAACTGGAGACGATCGAGAACCTGTACCAGAAGCTCTCCGACCGCGCCGGCGCCCGGCGGATGGAGGTGCTGGAGTGGATTATCATCATTCTGATCGCGGTGAGTATCGTGGTTTCGATCCACTGATACCTTTCTCTCAGTCCTTTTCTCTCAGTCCTGTCAGTTCCCGCACCAGCGCCTCCACATCCTCATCCGTCGTCCGGAATCCCAGAAAGCACGCCCGTAGCGCGTAGCATCCCTGCAACCGGGTGGAGGACAGGAAGAATCGCCCCCCTTCGCGCAGCCGGCGGTTGAGCCGCTCGTTGAGGGCGTCCAGTTGGGCGGCGGGAACGCCGGCCCCCGACGCCCGGAAGCAGCAGACGCCGAGCCGGGCGGGCGAAAGGATCTCGAAACCGGGCGCCTTACGCAGCCGCCGTTCCAGGAGGAGCGCCAGGTTCATGGCGCCGTCGATGGCCGACCGGATGGCGGCGAGCCCCACCGTCTGCACTGAAAGCCACACCTTGAGCGCGCGCGTCGTCCGGGTGAGCTGGGGGCCGTAGTCGGCGAAGTTCACCTCCGACTCCTGCCCCTCATTGTCCCGCAGGTACTCTGGAAAAATGAGAAAGGCCTCGCGCAGCCGCCGCGGCTCCCGCACCAGCAGGCAGCCGCACTCGAAGGGCACGAAGAGCCACTTGTGCGGATCGAGTCCCACGCTGTCGGCCTGCGCCAGCCCCCGCAGCGCCGCGCGGCCCCGGTCGGTCAGGACGGCGAATCCGCCGTAGGCGGCATCCACATGGAACCAGAGCGACTCCCGCCGGCACAGCGCGGCGATCGCCTCCAGGGGGTCGACCGAGCCGGTATTGGTGGTCCCCGCGCTCGCCACCACCAGAAAGGGCGTCAGACCGTTCGCCCGATCGGCGCGGATGGCCTCCTCCAGCGCGTCCAGCCGGAGCCGGTACTCGCCGTCCACCGGCAGCGAGCGCACCTGGTTCCGGGGAATACCGGCGATCCACGCCGCCCGCGCGACGCTGGAATGCGCCTGATTGCTGGTATAAACCACCAGGAACGGCAGCCGCTCCGGCCGGTCGCCCACGGCCGCATGCCGTGCGGCCACCAGGGCGGTCAGGGTCGCCAGAGATCCGCCGGAGGTGAGCAGCCCTCCCGCTCCCTCCGGCAGGCCAATCCAGCGGCGAAACCAGTCCAGCACCACCAGCTCCACCTGGCTCGGCCCGGCGCCGACCTGCCACGCCCCCCCGAAGCAGTTGTAGCCGGCGGTGAGCCAGTCGCCCATGACGGCGGGAAAGGTGGGGCAACTGGGCACATAGGCCAGAAACCCGGGATGCGGCTCGCGAGCCGACCAGGCGAACACCCGTTCCCGCAGGAACGCCAGCGACTCTTCGAACGGCCGGCCCGCCTCCGGCGCCGGCCCGGCGATGAGCCGCTCCGCCTCCGGCCGGCCCAGGCCGGCGAACGCCGGCTGCTCCCGCAGTGAGGCCAGATGTTCGGTCACCATCGCCGTCACCTGCTCCGCCATGCGGCGCATTTCGGCGAGATCGTAATCGAGGGGAGAGTTGCGCATGACGAAAGATATGAGAACGGGCCGAGTGGGCCGAGTGGGCGGAGCGAGGCGCCTCGCTGAGGCCCGGAATGCCGACGGTCCCACTGCCTCTGCCCACTCTGCCCACTCTGCCCATTCCATTCTATCTTCTCTGGGTCTCCAGCCCACGAGTCCCCATGCACCGGCGTACCTTCCTGCTCCGGACCTCCCAGATCGGCATGTCGTTCGGGGTGCTCCGCTACCTGGGCGCCTGCCGCGGCGCGCACTCCGGCGCCACCGGCAACGACGCCACCTTCGTGAGCCTGCGGGACGAATACTTCCTCCGCACGCTGGAATACAATCCGGTCATCGCCACCTATCTGGGCGGCGACGGGTACGATCCCTCCCTGCGGGACATCAACGGCCGGCTGCGCGACTACAGCCAGCCGGGCCTGGCCGCCGAGGCCCGGCTCTATCGCACCTACCGCGACCAGCTGGACACGTTCGACCCCACCCGGCTCAACCTGACCGCCCAGATCGACCACGCCGTGATGACGGCGCAGCTGGAGTTCCTGCTGCATCAGTTTGCCCGGGGCCAGCAGGAGCGGGCGGTGGACACCTACGTGGCCGAACCGTTCCGCGGCGTCGACTGGCAGATCCAGCAGATGCAAGCGTTCGAGGGAGCAGACCGGGGCAGCCTGGACGAATGGAACCTGGTGATCAGCCGGCTGGAGGCGGTCCCGGCTTTTCTCGCCAGCGCGCGCGCCAACCTGCTGGCGGGCAAGGCCAACGGCAACCTGCCCGACCGGCGGATGGTGCGGCGCGACGGCATCGCCGGCAGCCAGGCCAATGCCGACTACTTTCGCACCACCTTGCCGGCCACGGCGAAGGGCTACCTGGGGGCGCGCCCCTTCGCGAACAAGACGCTGTCGCGACTGGCCGAGGCCGGAGCCGGCGCGGCCGACGCCTTCCAGGGTTTTGCCGGGTTCCTGGAGCAGACCTACGACGCCAACGAGGCAGCCGACCGCTACGCCATCGGGGAGGAAGAATACGCCTGGCGGGTGCAGCACTGCCTCCAGGTGGACCGCACGCCGCAGCAGCTCTGGGACTACGGCGCCGAGCAGGTGGCGCTCTACGAATCGCGGCTGTTCGATGTGGCCCAGCAGGTGGCCCGCGAGGCGCAACTGGGCCTCGATTTCAGGTCGGACGCCGTGCGCCGCAGCGGGGCGCGGGCGGTCATGGACTTCCTGGCCAGGGACTCGCCCCGGAACGATGCGGAGCTGTTCCGCTGGTACCGGGAAGCGGCCGACCGCGCCGTGGCCTACGGACGGGAGCAGCGCATGTTCGACATTCCCGCCGACTACCGGCTGGAGATCGTCCCGACGCCGCCGGTGCTGCGGAGCACCATCGACGCTGCCTACTACCCCGCTCCGCCGTTCAAGCACTCCGGGGTAGGGCGGTTCTATCTCACGCCCACCGACAACGACCCCGCCGCCCTGCGGCTCAACAACCGCGCCTCGGTGGCGGATACGGCGGTGCATGAGGGCTTTCCCGGGCACGACTGGCACTACAAGTACATGACGCAGCACGCCGGCGAAATCTCCAACATTCGCTGGCTGACCCCGGGGTCGGTGGAAGACTCCTCGTCCATGTGGGAGGACTCCATGGCGGCCGAAGGCTGGGCCCTCTACGCCGAGGAGCTGATGGCCGAGCCGGTATCCGGACGGCCGCACGGGTTCTATACCCCCGCGGAGCACTTCTACGAGCTCCAGGGGCAGCTGCTGCGAGCCGTCCGGGTGCGGGTGGACGTGGGGCTCCACACCGGGCGCATGAGCTACCAGCAGGCGCTGGACTACTTCACCGAGCATGTGTCGTTCTATCCCCAGGCCTGCAGCGCCGCCCCGGAGGACGATACTGCCCGCGCCATCTGCGACAGCGCCCGGCGCGCCATCTACCGCTACAGCAAGTGGCCCACCCAGGCGATCACCTACAACCTGGGCAAGAACGAGATCATGAGCCTCCGGGCTGCGTATCGGGAGCAGCACGCGCCCAGCGCCGGCGCCGCGCCCGCGAAAGACTGGCTCAAGCACTTCCACGAAGCATTCATGGGGATGGGCACCATTCCGCCCGGCTACTTCGGCGAGACGCTGCTGCGGTCGTAGCAGGATGTGACGCAGGGCACATGATTTGCTACCTTTCAAGGCGGAGTTGGGATTCCGCCTGCCGCTGCAGGGCCGAGTCATCGGTTCAATCATGCGAAACGCGAACTCCTGACCCCGATGCCACAGTCGGGAGAGTTTCCGCGTGCCGGATCTCCTTCCGCAGTATCCAGGACCAAGCCACCGTGCTTCCAGTGCGCGGGAGATTTGCTCAGTGACTGACCGAACAACCACCTCGCCCGAAGTGGCCCGTACCTCGAAGGGGCCCTCCACCACCCGGTTCTGGAGCACCCGCCGCACCGGGCGCCGCCTCCTGGCGCCCGGCCTCATGGTGGCGGGCGCCGCGATGCTGGCGCTGGCGGCGGGCGTGCAGCTCAAGCGACACTGGGTCGCCCCGCTGCCGACGCCCACGGTGGCGTACTCGGCGGTGCTGGCGCATCTGGCGGCGCACCAGCTCGACTCCCTGACCATCGTCCCGGGACGCGAGGTGATCGGCTGGACCACAGCGGCCGTCGGGGCGGCCAGCGAGCGGGCCGAGTTCCCGACCACCTCGGTGGACGGCATTGTCCAGAAAGCGGAGGACGCCGGAGTCCCGGTACGGTTCGAATCGCCCCATGCCGGTGCGCCCGAGCTCTCCTTCAATCTGGCACTCAACATCCTGCTGATCGCCGCGCTGGGCCTGGTGGCCTTCCGGTACCTCCGGAACTCCAACGGGGGGCAGGTCGGCCGCCGGACGGGAAGCAGCACCACTTTCGCCGACGTGGCGGGCAATACCGGCGCCACCGCCGAGTTGCGCGAGGTCATCGAGTTCCTCCGCGCTCCCGAGCGTTTTCGCCGGCTGGGCGCGCGGACACCCAAGGGCGTCCTGCTCTTCGGGGCACCGGGCACGGGCAAGACGCTGATGGCGCGCGCCGTGGCGGGCGAGGCGGGGGTGCCGTTCTGGAGCATCTCCGGCTCCGAAATCACCGGCTTCGTGGTGGGGCTCGGCGTCATGCGGATCAAGTCGCTCTTCCGCAAGGCGCGCCGGCACGGCGGGGTCATCTTCATCGATGAGATCGACGCCCTGGGCGGCCGCCGCGGCCGCAACCAGTCGCATAACGAGGACGACCGGACCCTGAACCAGCTGCTGGTGGAGTTGGACGGTTTCTCGCCCATGGACGGGGTCGTGGTCATCGCCGCCACCAATCGGCCGGACACTCTCGATCCGGCGCTGCTCCGGCCCGGCCGGTTCGATCGCAGCGTCACGGTGGCCCTGCCGACCGGCCCCGAGCGCGAGGCGATCCTGCGGCTGCACGTGGAGCGGCGCGCGATTCCCCTGGGCGCGCAGGTCGATCTGGGCCGGCTGGCCCGGCTGATGCCGCAGTCGAGCGGCGCCGACCTCGCCAACCTGGTGAATGAGGCGGCCATCGCGGCGGCGCGCGATGCCAGCCCCACCGTCGAGTGGCCCCATCTGGAGCAGGCGCGCGACCGGATGCTGCTGGGCAAGGAGCGCAGCGGGTTCGAAGCCAGCGATGTCGAATGGAATACGGTGGCGTGGCACGAAGCCGGCCATGCCATCGCCGGAGTCCTCTGCTGTCCGGAGGACGGGCTGCACAAGGTGACCATCCAGCCGCGAGGCCAGGCGATGGGGGTCGCGTTCTTCGCCCCGGACGACGACCGGCACCTGCACTCGCGCCGCTATCTCGAGGGCCAGATCCTCAAGGGACTGGGGGGCCGGGCCGCGGAAGAGATCGTCTTCGGTCATGAGGCCATCACCAGCGGCGCGCGGAGCGACCTGCAGCACGTCACCCGGGTAGCGCGGGAGATGGTCTATCATCTGGGCATGGGCGAGAGCACCGGCCTCGTGGTCTACGACGAGCAGGCCGGCCCTCCCAGCGCCGAGACCCATCGCTCCATGGACGCCGACGTGCGCAGCCTGATCGAACGGCTCTACGCCCGGGTGAAGGACGTGCTCACCAGCCATCGGGCGGCCCTGGATGCCCTGGCGGGAGCGCTGCTGGAACACGAGACCATCGACGGGCCCGACGCCCTGCGCCTGCTGGAAGCCCACGGGCTGGCGATCCCCGCCGTCCCGGCGCTGCGGCGCTGGGCCAGCGGCTCGCCCCTGGACCAGCGGGGTGGCGCCGTTGCCGCGACCGCCGCGAGCGACCTGGCCGGTGGCCGGGAGGGCTGATCGGGATCTGCTTGCTTTCCCGGGGCGCGGCGTCTTAATTTCCCCGCCCCTCGCCCTGGTGGTGAAATTGGTAGACACGCTATCTTGAGGGGGTAGTGCCGAAAGGCGTCGCGGTTCGAATCCGCGCCAGGGCACTGGACGGGGTCGAGAGGAAGGCTTCTCGGCCCCTGCTCGTTCCGGGAGGTTCCGCAGGCTATCGTGCTGCACCATCTCCGCGTCGCGCGGATTCGCCAGCGTAGCTCAGTGGTAGAGCACCCGATTCGTAATCGGGCGGTCGTCGGTTCAATCCCGACCGCTGGCTCTCTGAAGGCGGCCTCCCGGCCCCGCACCTCATGCTAGGCAAGCTCCTCGCCGACCGCATCGCCCGCCTGCTGGACGCCATCGACAGCGATCCCAGGATGCAGCACCTGATCGAAACCCGGCAGGCCGGAGCCCAGGCACTGCGGGGTGAGGTGCGCACGCTCCATGCCCGGCTCATGGAAGGGATCGAGACGCTGCGGCTGGAGGAGTTGGCCAGCACGCTTGCCCGCCTGCGCGAGCGATGCACGCCGGAGCTGGTCCATTGCGTGGACCCGCTCGATCACGCGATCCTGCTGGTCAAGGAGGCGATCGGGCCGGGCCAGGGCCGGGCCCGCCCCGATTCCTGAGGCCTCCCCCTATTTGATCTGGATCTGATACGGGCTTCCGCTGATGGGCGTTCCCTGGAACGTGATCGCGATCGTGTCCGTTCCCTTGAAGAGCGGCAAGTAGCTCGCCTCGTACGTGCCATCCCCCCGGTCAAGAATCTGCGGGTGCCCGCTGTTGGCCCCGCTCACCCGGACGTCCAGATCGGCGGCATACCCGCCGCTGGTAAGCCTCTTGCCCGTCGCATCCGCCGTGGTGATCACGACCTTGACCTGATGCAACACCTTCACGTTGCCGGGAATGCTGGCCGTGGTGTGCGCCGGGTCCGGTCCGCTGGCGCTCTGCGCGACGGTGCTGGTGAAGGGGCTCCCCGGCACGGGCGTCCCGTTCACCTGCACCTCGACCAGATCGGTGCCCGCCGCCTGCGGCGTGTAGGACGCGGTGTAGCTGCCGTCGTGCCTGTCGGAGACGGAGGGCGAGGTGCTGTTCGCCCCAGTCACCCTTACCACCACCGTGGCGCCACCCGTGGTGAGCTGATTCCCGTACTGATCCCGGGTCGTGATCGTGATGACTGTGGCCGATCCCTGCTGACCATCCGGTACTACGGCAGTGCTGTGCCCGCCCTCCGCGCTGCCCGGCTGGACGGTCACGGTGACGGTCTGATTGATATCCACCCCGTCGGCCTTGGCACTGATGGTATGGCTTCCAGCCACTGTGGAGCTGAAAGTTCCGGTGGCCTTCCCCTGCGGGTCGGTGACCCCGGGCTGCACCAGCGAGTTACCGGAGCCGCTCGCCGTCAGCAGGACGGAAGCACCCGTAATCGGGGTGTTGGAGTCGTCTCGCACCACGGCAGTGACGGTCGCCGTGCCGTTCCCCGCCGCAATCGAGCTGGGCGTCACCTGGAGCGATGAGCGCCTGCCGCTCGGCAGGCCACCCGTGAGGGCGATGGGATCACTGATGACGGCAAGAAATCCGGCCGAGGCGAAGATCAGAGAATAGTTGCCCGACAGACCGGTGATGGAGAGATTGGTAAACCGGGCCTGGCCCTGCTTGTCGGTGGTCGCAACCGAATTCCCCCCCAACAGGCCGCTACCGCTGGCGATCGCGGCGGTTACCGGAACCCCGGACTGCAGCAGACTGCCGCCACTGGGAAGCTTGAGCTGCACCACCGGCTGGGTGCTCAGGGGTTGGCCGCTGGAAGCGGTGGGAGCGGGCTGCGTGGCGACCGCCAGGGTCGGTTGCGGACCTACCTGCGCAGCCGCATGGAAGGTGATCGGACTACCGGACAGGCCGCTCGCGCTGGCCGCGGCCACCTGCGTCCCGGGAATCAGTCCCAGGGTCCAGGAAGCAGCCGCCTTCCCGTCGGTGCCGGTAACACCCTGTGCCGGACTGATGCTGCCGCCGCTCGGCTGCCAGGAAACCTGCACACCGGCCACCGGGTTGCCGAAATCATCGGTGGCCCGTACTACGAGAGAATCGGGCAGCCGGGTAGCCGTCTGGCCGAACTGACTGTCGCCGCGCACCTTCTGGAGCGTGGTTGCCGCGCCCGGCTGAGCGGTGGCCTTGAAACTGGCCACCAGGCCGCTCTCGCCGCCGGTGACCACCCGGGCTTCCACTTCCTGGGCACCTGCCTGCGAACCCAGCTTCCAGCGGGAAGCCGCGCGGCCCAACGCGTCGGTGACCGCCGTGTCGGGCGCGGTAGTTCCTGCGTCACTGCCCACCGGCAGGAAGGCCACAAGGCCACCCTGCACCGGCCGGTCCATCCCGTCGGACAACTCCACCACCAGACTATCGCGCAGCATGCTGCCGACGGGGGCCGCTTGCCCGTCGCCCTGGACGACCTGAATGGCGGCCGGCCCCCCGTCGGAGGGGAGCACCAGCTGGTCGCTGGCGCAGCCCGTTACCAGAGCCGCAGCCCCCAGGAGCAGAGCCCAGGATCTCTTTCTCGGGGGTGGATTATGGAGCGTTCGTGGGGCCATAACGCTGCGACGGTAGGAGGATTCCGTCTGGCGAACCCTGACACCGTAGCCCCGAGAGCCGGACCGGGATATGACCTGCGTCACCTGTGGCGGGAGGGCCGGCGCGGCGGCGGAAAGGGCCCCGGCCCCCGCCGGAACCCCGGCGGCGATCGCTCAGTTGATGGTGATCGCGAACGGAGATCCCGTGATGTGAACCCCGTTGATGGTGATCGCCACGCTGTCGGCTCCGGTGACGAGCGGCGTATAGTTGGCGGTATATCCCCCGTTGGCCAGCGGGGACACGGTCGCGTTGATGGTGCTGGCATCGGATTCCGTCACCGTTACCGTCACCGTCCCGGTCCCGACGGCCAGATCGTTTCCGAACTGGTCCTTCTCCTGGATGGTGATGATCACGGGTACACCATGGGTGCCGCTGGAGGGGACCGACGCGGTGGACGATGCGGGATCGAGCGGGCCGGGGTTGATCGTGGTGCTGAAGGGGCTGCCGCTGATGCTGCCGCCGTTGAGGGCGATGGCCACTGTGTCGGTCCCGCTCACCGTGGGAGTGTAGCTGGCGCTGTAGGTGCCGTCGCCGTTGTCCGTGACCGCCGGCGCGGCGCTGTTGGCCCCGCTGACCGTGACCACGACGGTCGCCCCGCCGGTGGTCTCAAGATTGCCGTAGACATCCCGCGAAGTGACGGTCACGATCGACGCGTTCCCCGCCGTCACGGACGACGGGACATTGCCGGTGCTGGTGGAAGCGACCGGCGGACCGGCGCTCACCGCGCTGCTGTAAGGGCTGCCGGAAATGGCGGAGCCGTTCAGCGTAATCGCGACGTTATCCGTGCCGGACTTCGTCGGGGTATAGCTCGCGCCGTAGGTACCGTCGCCGTTGTCGTTCACCGCCGGCGTGGCGATGTTGGCGCCGCTCACGGCGACCCCCACGGTCGCCCCGCCCGTAGTGAGCGGATTGTCGAACGCGTCTTTCGCGGTCACGGTGACCGCGGTCGCGGAACCGGCGGCCCCGGCCGGCACGCTGGCGGTGGTATGGGATGCGGAAGCCAGGCCTGGGCCCACCGAGATACCCGCCGACGTGGCGTTCGCGCTTCCGGCGGTAAAGCTCAGGGTCCGCGTTCCGGTCGCGCCGTCAATCTCCAGTGAGCTGAAGGTCGCCACGCCGGAAGAGTTCGTCGTCGCTGTCAGGGCCCCGGCCAGCGTTCCGGCGCCGGAAGCGATCGCGGCCGTTACCGTCTGCGAAGGAACGGGATTGGTCCCGACATCCGTGACCGTCACGGCGGGCTGCACCGGGAACGGGACCCCGGCCTGCACTGCCGCGGAGGGTTGGGTGGTTACAACCACGGATGATGGGGCGCCGGCGGTCACGGAGACCGGAGCGGAGGGAGCGCTGGTGACGCCGCCCGCCGTGAACTGGAAGGTACGCGTCCCTGCCAGCCCCACCACGCTGAGGCCGGTGAAGACCGCGATGCCGTTGGGGCCGGTGACGGCGGTACCCTGGGTGATCGTGAGCGCCCCGCCGGACGCCACCGCGAGGGCGACCGCCTGGTTCTTGATATTCTTGCCCAGGGCATCCTGGACTCGCACCTGGGGCACCGTGGGGAACACTACCCCGACCTGCACCGTCGAGGAGGGCTGCGTCGTGATCGTCACGCTGGCAGGCACGCCGATGACGACAATGGTGCTGGACTGCGGGCTGACGGCCGAGCCGGCGGTGAACTGCAGGGTGTAATTCCCCGCGCCGGTGATCGCGAGGTTGGACCAGGCTGCCGTGCCGGCGCTGGACGTCGTGAGGGTGAGCGTTCCCGAGAGGGTCCCGCTTCCGCTGGCAATCGAGGCCGTCACACTCTGGCCGGCGACCGGATTGCCCGCGCCGTCCTTCACCACGACCGCCGGCTGCTGGGGGAAGACCACTCCGCTCGTCGCCGTATCCACCGGCTGTTGCGTGATGCTGACGCTGGCGGGGGCGCCGGCCGTCAGGGTGATGCTGCCCGTGGCGGCGCTCACCGCCGAACCGGCCTGGAAGTGCAGACTGAACGTGCCGGCCGTCCCGCTGGCGCTGATTCCGCCGAAGGTGGCGACGCCGCTGGAGTTGGTGGTGGCGCTCGCGCCGAAAAGCGAGATGCCCGACCCGCTCGCCAGCGAAGCGGTCACCACCTGCCCTGAAACCGCGTTGCCGCTCTGGTCGCGCACCACGACCGACGGCGGCGTGGGGAACGGCACCCCGTTCTGCACCGTGCTCGAGGGCTGGGTCACGATGCCGATCGTCGCCGGCGGACCGGTAAGAATATTGAAACGATTGCTCTCGGCGCTGACCAGGCCGGTGGCCGCGGCGCTCAGGGTATAGCCCGTCCCCGCGGAATCAATGCCGAGATTGCTGAACGTGGCGACGCCGTTGACCGCGTTCTTCTGCAGGGTGCCGCTCAGGTGGCCGTTCCCCGGGTTCTGGCCCAGAAACACGGTCACCTGGTTGGTGGCCGTCGGGTCGAGGTTCCCGGCGGCGTCCTGGACCTGGACCGTGACGGCCGGCGAAATGACATTCCCCGCGGTCGTGTTGGACGGCTGCACGCCAAAGGCCACCTTGTTCCCCGTGCCGACCTGGACGTCAAATGGGGTGCTGGTAACGCTGGCGAGGCCGCTGCTGCCGGCCACCAGCGTGTAGCCGGTGCCGGGCTTGTCGATCTTCAGATTGGTGAAGGTGGCCACCCCGCTGCTGGCGTTCACGCTCGTAGTGCCGCTCAACACACCACCGGCGGGATTGGTGCCGATGGCCATCGTGACCGCCGCCGAGCTGCCGGTCGCGACGTTGCCGAACGGGTCCAGCAGGGTGACGCGGACCGCCGGCGTAATGGCCGATGCCGCGACGACGTTACTGGGTTGCTGCGTGAACGTCAGGGCGGCCGCTGCCGCGGCGGTGACATCGAATGGCGTACTCGTCGCCGAGGCCAGGCCGGTGGACGACGCAACCAGGGTGTAGCCGCTCCCAGCCTTCTGCAGCGTCACGCCGGAGAACGTCGCCACGCCCCCGACCGCGGCCACGGAGACGGTAGCCATGGGGTCTCCGCCCGGGTTGTTCCCCAGGGCCAGATGCACCGTCGCGGTGGAGGAGACCGGGTTCCCCGCGTTGTCCTGGATCTCGACCCTGATATCGGGCGTTATGCCGACGCCCGCCGTGGCGTTGCTCGGCTGGCCGATGAAAGCCAGCGTGGTCGCGGTCCCGGACAGCAGGGTGATGGTGGTGGACGTATCGGGAACGAGGCCGGCGGCACTGAAGGCGAGCCTGTAGGTGGCGGGCCGGCCGTTGATCGCGAGCCCGCTGAACATTGCCTGCCCGGCGGCATCGCTGGTGATGCTGGTCGGTCCCGACAGGGTCCCGGCGCCGATCAGGCTGACCGTCACGTCCTGCCCGGCATGTGCCACGGGATTGCCGTTGTCATCCTCCAGCTGGACCACCGGCGCGGGATCGAGCGCCGCCCCGCTCTGGGCCGCGCCCGGCGGCTGGGTGGTAAGGGCGAGACGGGACGCGGGATTAGGCGCCGCCTGGGCACTGAACCCGGCCTTCAGCGCGGGGAAGCCGACGACCCGTGCCTCGGCGGTCTGGATGCCCGCCAGCAGGCCCAGTGTCCATCGAGTGGCGGCCTGCCCGTCGCTGCCGGTCATGACCGTGTCGGGCTGCAGCATCGCGCTGCTGCCGCCACTGGTCACCGCGAAGGCCACTGCCTGATCCTGCACCGGCCTCCCCTTGCTGTCAGTCACCCGCACGATCACGCTGTCCGCCAGGGACTGGCCCACGGTTCCGGAGAGCGAGGCGCTGCTCACCAGCGCGATGGCCGCCGGCTGCCCTTCCTGCGGCGTGGTGACTCCGTCTCCCCCACAGGTGGCGGCGCCCACAGCGGCCAGCGCCAGCAGGAGGAAATCCGGCAGACGAAGCGGGAAACGGCGGGACATCAGGGGAACAGCCATCAGCAGCACCAGCCCGGCAGGAGCCGCCCGGAACACGGGCGCGGCCATGAGACTTAAAAAGACTTAAAAGACTGAGAATACATCACTTACAACGGTGTGGCCCGGCCCTCCGCAGCGGGCGGGGACTCCCCCCCGCAACAGTGGAGGGGGAAAGCAATTTACAAGAGAAGACGCCGAATGGGCAGAACGCACCTGCATACTGCCCGCTCTACCCACTCCTAGTGAAACGTCACCGCCACTCCCAGATTCATGATCCGCTCGTGCCGGTCACTGTAGCGGTGGCCGTAGAAATCAATCGTAGGTGTGAGTGAGACATTCCGGCCCACCCGCAGGTCGTAACCAGCCCCCAGGACGCCGCCGTAGCCCGACTGATTGTAGGTCGCGCCGAAATCGGGATCGAGCGCATAGTTGGTGAGGCCGAACCCGCCCTTCAGGAACAGGTCCGCCGAGCCGAAGGGATACCACTGGCCGATGAGCATCGCGCTGCTCAGCGACTCGATGGCCCCGGACTGGTCACGGAACCAGGCGAACAGCTCACCACCCAGGAGAAGGTTCCGGCTGGGGGTGCCGCCGAGGCTGACGGACAGCGTCGCGGCGTTGATGTTCTCGGAATAGGCCGGATCGCCATTATACCGGAAGGCATCCTGGCCGACTCCGAGGCCGAGACTGGCCCAGAAGCCGTCGCGATGCCGGGAATAGTGGACTTCACGAAGATCGGGATTGCCGGTGGGATGCTGGGCGGCCAACGGCGCCGCCAGGAGCAGGGCTGCCGCAAGCAGCGCGGCGGTAGGGAGAACCGATCGCATGGGGACCTCGCGGCAAAGAGACGGGGCCGATGGACGCACCGCGTGCAAAAGCAAACCGCAGACCAACCCGCCCGAAAACGCTAAGTCCCCCCGGCACTTCTGCTTGATGCCCCGCCCGCGGTACCTTCCCCGGTCGATCTTGTCCTCTGCCGCAGACAATTCATGTCCTTCCGACCGCGTTACTCATTCTTCATCGCCCTTCTCGTCATCGCCGCCGTCTGTGTCCGCCTGGGCTTCTGGCAGTTGAGCCGGCTGCATCAGCGGCGCGCCGCCAACCGGCTGGTGGAGGCCAACATGCGCCGGCCGGCGGTGAACCTGAACCGGACCGCGGCGCCGGCGGGGAGCCTGGTCTGGCGGGCCGGCTCGGCCCGGGGCCACTGGGACCCGGCGAATACGGTAGTACTCCGGCAGCGCTTTCACGACGAGGGACCGGGCGTAGAACTGGTCATGCCGCTGCGGCTGGCTGGCAGCGATACCGCGCTGCTGGTAAACCGGGGTTTCGTTCCGTCGCCCGATGCCATGACGGTGGACCTGGGCCGGCCAGGTGAGGATACGTCCCTGGTACGCATCCAGGGGGTGATCCAGCCCTTTCTGCCCGGATCCGGCCAGGGGGCCCGGCTGGTCGCGGAGGGCCACACCACCTGGCGGCGGCTGGACCTGACCGCCCTGCGCGCGGCGCTCCCCTACCCCCTGCGCGATGTCTGGCTGCTCCAGTCCCCCGACAGCGCCGCGCCGCCGGTGCCGGTTCGCCTCCGCCCACCGCCGCTCTCCAACGGCCCGCACCTGAGTTACGCCATCCAGTGGTTCGGGTTTGCGACGATCGCGATTGTCGGGGGAGCGATCCTGTTCGTGAAACAGCGGGAACCGGGAAAGGGGGACCGGGAATAGGCGGTCCCTTTCCCGTTTCGCCTTTCCCTGTTCCCTTCCCTCATGCGTTCGAGCCCGTCTCGCCCTTTCTCTCCCGCCTCCTGGCTTCCCGGCGCGCACGCGCAGACGATCGGGGGACGGTTTGCCCGCTCTGGGCGCGACATCTGGTTCCGCCGGGTGCGGCTGGACACGCCGGACGGCGATTTTCTCGATCTCGAGTACGCGGTGGACCGGGCCCATCCGGTGGATGAGGGAGCCCCGCTGATCCTGCTGCTGCATGGGCTGGAGGGTTCCGCGCATTCTTCCTATGCCGCCGAACTGGCCCGGGCGCTGGCCGGCCGGGGGCTGCGGATGGTCGGGCTCAACTTTCGCAGCTGTGGCGGCAGGCTCAACCGCACGCTCCGTTTCTACCACTCGGGAGAAACCGGAGACCTGAGCCAGGTGGTCGCCTGGCTCCGCGCCACGGAGGCCGGCGTGCCGTTGGGCGCGGTGGGGTTTTCGCTGGGCGGGAACGTCCTGCTCAAGTACCTGGGCGAGCGCGGCGACGACGCGGGGCTGGAGGCGGCGGTCGGCATCTCGGTGCCGTACGACCTGGAGGCGGGTGCCCGGCTCATGAGCCGAGGCGCGGGACGGCTCTATACCGGTTTCTTCCTGCGCTCGCTCCGGCGGAAAGTCCGGGCCAAGGAGGCCGACCTGGCGGCCCGCTGCGATGTATCCGCAGCGCTGCGGGCCCGCACCTTTCCGCAGTTCGACGACGCCGTGACAGCGCCGCTCCACGGCTTCCGGGATGCGACCGACTACTATCGCCGCGCCAGCGCCGGCGGGTATCTGGCAGGCATCCGTGTCCCCACCCTGCTGATCCATGCCGGGGATGACCCCATCGCGCCGGCGTCCGGCATCCCCCGCGGTCCCGTCGCGGAGAACCCCTGCCTCAGCATGGCCTTCACGCCCCGGGGCGGTCATGTGGGCTGGGTGGAGGGAACGCCCTGGCGGCCGCGGTTCTGGGCGGAGGAAACCGCGGCGCAGTGGCTGGGCACCACGGTAAGATGTGAGACGTAAGGCGGGCGGGCAGGGGTCAGGCATGCCTGACCCCTGCCCGCGTCGCCACATCCTACTGCGTGCTCGTCGCCGCGCTGGAGCTGTCCAGCTGCTGGATGGTCTTGGTGCTCGGGCCCCGTTCCTGCCGCAGGCGATGGGACACTGCCTCCACCTCCCGCAGTACCCGCAGCATGTTGAGGCCGGCCAGTTTCTTCAGGTCGGCATCGCTCCAGCCCCGCCGGATCAGCTCGGCAAAGAGACGGGGGAATCCGGAGACGTCCTCCATGCCCACGGGGAGTCCGCTGGTTCCGTCGTAGTCCCCGCCCAGCCCGACGTGGTCGACGCCGGCCACATCGCGCACGTGCTCGACATGATCGGCCACGTCGGCCACCGTGGCCCGCGGCATCTGATGGGTGCGCATGAATTCCCGCCGGACCCGCACGCTGTCGCTGTCGCTGGCCGCCGTGGCGAGCGCCGCCTGGAACTGGGGGCGCCAGACTTCGATCGAGTCGTTCATCGCGTTGGAGATGAACGAGCCCACAAACGTGACCATCACGATCCCGCCGTTGGTCTTGACCCGCCGGAGGATGGAATCGGGCACATTGCGGGGGACGTCCACCAGCGCCCGCGCGGAGGAGTGGGAGAACATCACCGGCGCCTCGCTCACATCCAGCGCGTCGCTCATGGTGCCGGGCGACACGTGGCTCAGGTCCACCACCATCCCCAGCCGGTTCATTTCCCGCACCACTTCCTTCCCGAACGGCGTCAGCCCGCCGTGCCGCGCGCTGTCCAGCGCCGCATCGGCCCAGTCGAGCGTCACGTTGTGGGTCAGCGTCATGTAGCGCGCCCCCAGGTCGTAATAGGCCCGGAGCGCGCCCAGGGAGTTCTCGATGGCATGGCCGCCTTCCATGCCCAGCAGCGAGGCGATCTTCCCGGCCTTGTACGCCCGCATCACGTCGTCGGCGCTGCGGGCTAGCTGGAGGTCGGGATACTTGGCGATGAACTGCCGCGCGATGTCGATCTCCTCCAGTTGCATCCGGGCGTATCCGCTGTCGGGGTACTCGCCGGGGATATAGACCGACCACCACTGCGCGTTGACCCCGCCCTGCCGCATCCGCGGCAGATCGGTCTGCCCGGACGTGCGGGTGGTGAGGTCGTAGGCCTCGACGTCCATGGGATGGTCTTTCTGCATCCGGATTTCCCAGGGCAGATCGTTGTGGCCGTCCCATAGCAGTGAGGAATGGAGGAGCTTCTCTGCGTGCGCCAGTACCTGGTCTTTTTCCTGGCTCCTCAGGGGGCCGGCGATGAGCAGGAGCGCCGGGATCAGGAGGAAGAATCGGGGTGCGGGAGTCGGGAATGCAGGGAACAGCCGGTTCCGTGGCATGATGAGTTCCGGGGCCTGGGGTTGATCCGTACCGCGACGGGGTGTGGAGACGGAAGGGCCCTGACTCCCGACTCCTAGCTTCTCAGATCCTGCCGCTCGAGAAACTCCGGGCAGATCGTCCGGTCATACTCATAGGGACCGCCCGTCTCGGCGTCGGTCCAGGGAAACCCGCGGCAGACGGCAGGGTACATATCGGTCTCGTGGAGGGTGCAGGCGTTGTTCTGCAGAAAAGTACACCGGCCGCCGCGTACTCGCGTGCGCCACTCACCCCACCGGGTGCGGTAAATCCGATCCCATCCCTCCCGTTGGCCGATCCGTTCCGCCTCGTCGTCGTCCAGGGTGGTACCGTAGGCACAACAGGCGGACTGGTGGGGACAGGGATAGCAGGGGAGCGAGGGGAATCTCACGGGGCCGGGAGCTCCACCGCGTCTTCCAGCACCCGCCCCTCCACCGGCTCGGTTGGCCGCACCCCGGCCAGTCTCGCCAGCGTCGGCCCGATGTCCACGGTGCGTACCGGTTCGCGATAGATCCCGCGCTTCACCCCGGCGCCCCAGAAGACCATGGGCACGTGCATGTCGGCCGGGTTGGTAGTCCCATGCGTGGCCCAGCCACCGGAAGACTGCCAGGTCCAGCCGGGACGGGTGCTGGCGCAGATCAGCCAGCCAAGGGCGGGGGGCAGCGTTTCGCGCCAGTAGAAGGCCTCGCGGTCGCTGCCGGGCGCGGCTGCCAGCGACTGCGGCGTGAATACCCGCGCGATGCCGGGCCGGGCAAGGACCTCCGCCGCCACCGCGCCTGCCAGGCTGTCCGTATCGACTCCGCGGGCACGCAGGGCCGCTACATCGGCGGTGAGGAGGCCGCTGTCGAACCCGAAATGAAAATCCACGTTGTAGCGCGCGCGGAACAGGCGGTCGAGCTGCACGGCCAGGCCGCCGAGCCAGACCCGGCCCGCCTGGCCCACGGCATAGCGATCGGTGTAGCCCGCCATCCCCGCCGTATCGGTCCGGGCGGACCCCGCCGAAATGGCCCACTCGGGGAACGGCTGCACGCCGTGATCGGCAGTAAGTGCCAGGACCGTGCGGCCCGGCGGGACCAGGGTGGCCAGCGAGTCCAGGAACCAGCCGAGCCAGTGATCCAGCCGGAGGAGCTGGTCGTGGATCTCGCGGGAATCGGGGCCGTAGGCATGGCCCACTGCGTCGGTGGTGGAGAGCGAGACCACCAGGAGGTCGGGGGTGGGGCCGGCGCCGAGGTGCAGCTTTCCGGTGCCCTCCAGGGCCAGATCCAGCGTCAGCGAATCCATCCAGGGATAGTCGACGATCCGGGACAGGATCGTGCTGTCGGCCGGCAGCCGGTGGGGGAAGGCGTAGTCCTCGCCGTTGTGCTCGTAGGGCATGGAGTCCGGCTCGCTGTACTGCGCGGCGGGCTGGAGCAGGCGCCAGATCGCACCTTCCAGCCGGCGGGGGCCGGGCCGGTTGTCCCAGGCCTTCACCCAGGAGGGCAGCGTATCGCGATAGTAGCGGCTGGTGGTGAACATCCCGTGGGACCACCAGTAGACCTGACCGTCGGCCCGCCCAACCGGAAGGATGGCGCCGCGGTCCTTGCGGGAGACGCTGAGCACCCGCGTGGTTGAGTCGGCCGAGCGCAACCAGTCGTAGAGCGTGGAGCCGCGGAAGCGCCAGGGTGAAGCGCCGGGCCCGGTGGCCTGCAGCAGCAGGCTGGCGGGATCGCCCACGCCGGTGGCGTTGGTGACGATGCCGGTGCTGGCCGGTGAGCGGCCCGAGAGCAGCGTGGAATGGCCCGGCGCCGTTTCGGTGATGGCGTGCTCCTGGCGGCCGTCGGTGAAGACCGCGCCCTGCTCCAGCAGGCGGCGGAACCCGCCGGCCCACTGCGCGCGGTAACGCTGCAGATAGTCGCCCCGCATCTGATCCACCACCACCAGGACCACCAGCCGGGGCCGGGGCGCGGGCGGCCCCGCGGTGAGCGCCGCCCCCAGCGCGACCGCGGCCAGGACAGTCATCAGCATGCAGGGAATTTATCCCTCGCGCGGCGCCGCCGGAATCGGCCGCCGGTCACGGAAAGAACCGATCCCGCGATGATTTCGTCTACCTCCACAGACTCTTTCCTCCGGAGGTATCTCATGAAGCTCTGCCAGCTGTCGCTCACCTTCCTTGCCATGGCGGCGGTGGCCGCATGTAGTGATCAGTCCGGCGTCACCGATCCATCGGCATCCCGGGCGGCCTCTCCGGCGTTGAGCGTCGCCGGCCATCCCGGCTTCGTGGCCACCCTGTCGAACGCCCAGGGCGGCAACGAGCTGCTGGTCTTCCGCCGTCAGGCCGACGGCTCGCTCGGGGGGCCGCGGGCCTTCGACACCGGCGGGAACGGCACCGGCGCCGGCCTGGGCAGTCAGGGCGCCCTGGTGGGCCGTGGCGATCACCGTGCCCTTTACGCCGTCAACGCCGGCAGTAACGACATCAGCGTGTTTACCCTCGTGGGAGAGGGCGGCCCCAGGCTGCTGCAGACCATCGGCTCCGGCGGCACGATGCCGATCAGCCTGACAGTCTCCGGCAGGCTGCTCTATGTGCTGAACGCCGGGGGCGACGGAAATGTCTCGGGATTCGCCATCGGCGGCGACGGGTCGCTGACCCCCCTGGCCGGTTCAACCGTGCCGCTGAGCGCGCCCGGGGTCGGGCCGGCGGAAGTCGCCTTCACACCCGGCGGCCACTTCCTTACCGTGACCGAGAAGGGAACCGGCCGTATCGATCTCTTCCCGGTGGAGGTGAACGGCCTGCCCGGCGCGCCGGTGGTCAATGCCTCCAGCGGTCTCACGCCGTTCGGGTTCTCCTTTGGCGGCCCGGACGCGCTCATCGTCTCCGAAGCGGCCGGCGGGATGCCGGGCGCCAGCACCGCCTCCTCCTACATCGTAGGCAGTGACGGCTCGCTGGTCCCGGCGACCGCCTCGCTGGCGACCGGCCAGACGGCAATCTGCTGGATCGCGACCACGCACTCGAGGCGGTATGCCTACGGGACCAACACCGGGAGCGGTAATGTCACCGGCTTCCGGGTGAGCCATGACGGCGAGCTGTCGCTGCTCTCGCCCGACGGCGTGAGCGGGGTGACCGGCGTGGGGACGGCGCCGATCGACGCGGCGGTGAGCCGGGGCGACCGGTTCCTCTATGTGCTGAACAGCGGCACCGCGAGCATCAGCGGCTTCCGGATTCGGCAGGATGGCTTGCTGAAGCAGTCCGGCGGGGCGGACGGCCTGCCGGTGGGCGGGGCGGGGCTGGTGGCGTTCTAGAGTCGTTAGTCGCTAGTCGTTAGACGTTAGTCGTTAGTCGTTAGTCGTTAGTGACTAATGACTAATGACTAATGACTAACGACTAGATCCTCACAAACCACCGCCTCCGGTACGCCACCGCCATCAGGCCCAGCCACAGCAGCGTCCACGCGATGGCCCAGGCGAGCGAGGCGTTGACCGGGCTGAGCCACCAGGCAAAGGTCTGCTGGTACAGCCAGGTCCGGAGCGCCATGGTTCCCCCGGCCGGGGCCGGCACCTCCCAGTGGATCAGCACCCGGCCCACCAGGCCGGAGACCACATAGACCAGAATCGCATTGGCCCCGAAGACAAAAAACGGCCAGGCCCAGGCCACGCGCGCCCGCACATCGATCAGCCAGTAGCAGAGTCCCAGCACCAGCAGAGCGGCGCCGGTGGTGAAGACCACGAAGGAGCTGCTCCACAGATTCTTGTTGATGGGGAACCAGTGGTTCCACACCAGTCCGGCCGCCACCGCCACCAGGCCCCAGACGAGCAGCCCGGCGGCCTTCTCGCCGGCCCGCCGGTCGCGGCGGAGCCAGCGTCCGGCCATGACGCCGAGGAGACAGGAGACGATGGCCGGAAGCGTGCTGACAAAGCCTTCGGGATCCCAGTCGGGCAGCCAGGTATGTCCCCGCAGGACGAGCAGATCGATATACTGGTTCAGGTTGCCGTCCCGCGCGAGAACGCCCGCGCCGTGACCCGGCACGGGCACGAACAGGAGCAGGGCCCAGTAGCCGGCCAGGAGGACCCCGGCGAGCACCGCCTGGAGCCGCGCGCCCGTCGAGATGTACAGCAGGCCGGTGGCCAGATAGACCAGCGCGATCCGCTGCAGCACGCCCATGATCCGGATGCCGCTCAGGTCGAACCCGGGAAAGGTGTTGAGCACCAGGCCCAGGGCGAACAGCACGATGGCCCGGACCACGATCTTGGTGACCAGTTGGCGGCGCAGCACCCCCTGCTCCATCCGGCGTCCGAGCGCATAGGGAATGGCCGCGCCCATGATGAAAATGAAGAAGGGGAAAATCAGGTCGGTGGGAGTCCAGCCGTTCCAGGCGGCATGCTCCAGCGGAGGGTAGATATTTCCCCAGTCGCCGGGGTTGTTCACCAGGATCATCGCGGCAATCGTGAGGCCGCGGAACGCATCCAGGGAGAGCAGCCGGTGGCCCCCGGGCAGCACCCCATCGGGGCCGGGCCAGTCCTGCACCGGCGGCGCGGGTTCGGGTGCGCTCTGCCGCCCCGACCGCGGGGGCGCGAGGGCAGCGGTTGAGCCAGCAGTCATGCCCACTCCGCTTCTGGAGGAGGACTCCCCGGCAGCTTCGGAAGGCCTAATCTACTGCAAAGTTCGCGGCGCAGGCACCGTCACCGCTACCCCGGCTGCGCCCCCGTCCGCCAGGACGTCAGCCAACCGTGATCCCGGATGTGCTCTTCCTCGTAGCGCTGCAGCCGGGCGCGCAGCACGGCCGCGCGGCCAAGGTAGCCCACCGGCCGCGAGGGATCCTCCCGGCTCACGACCGGGAGCCGCCCGACGTCGTGTTGCAGCATCCGGGTCAGCGCTTCACTGAGTCGTTCGTCGGGCCAGGCGACCACCAGCTCACGCGTTGCCGCCTCCTGCACCGTGGGATCGCCGGCGGGTGCCTCCTCCAGCGCTGCCAGGAGATCCGACCGGGTCACGATCCCGGCAAGGGAACCGTCGGGCTGCAGCACCAGCTGGGCGGAGGCGCGCCCCGGGCCGGCGTCCCCTCTCACCATGGCCTCCACCAGCTCGGCCACGCGGAGCGTGCCGGGCACGGCCGGAAGCTCCCGGTCCATGACCTCCGAGACCAGCACGTTCTGGAAAGCATCGGTCTCGAACTCCTGGTTCACCACCAGGCCCCGGCGCGCAAGCTTCTCGGTCATGATGGAGTTGCGCATCAGGAGCAGCGCGAGGCCGTCCGCAATGACGCAGACCAGCATCAGGGGAAGGATGGCGTTGTAGTCGCGGGTCAGTTCGAAGCCGAAAATGATGAAGGTGAACGTAGCCCGCGCCGCGGCACCGAAGACCGCGGCCATCGCCACCAGGGCGCAGGCCCCCGGGTCGAGATGCGCCCCCGGAATCAGGGCGTTCGTGCCCACCGCGAACAGACCACCCAGCGCCGCACCAACCATGAACATCGGTGCCAGCAGGCCGCCCGAGGTCCCCGAGCCCAGCGACACCATGAGCGCCAGGCTCTTGAAGATCAGGATCCCCAGGAGGGTCAGCACCGCCAGCCGCGCATTCAGGATGTCGGAGATCGTGTCGTAACCGACACCCAGGACCCGGGGGACCAGCAGGGCGATGAGGCCCAGCCCCAGCCCGCCGATCGCGGGCCACCAGGTGCGGTCCAGCGGCAGGCGCTCGAACCAGTCTTCGACCCGGTAGAACATCCGGGTGAATCCCACCGCGAGCAACCCGCAGAGGAGGCCGAGAACGATATAGCCCGGCAGCGCATGCCAGATCCGGAAGTCGGCCGGCGCCACCTGAAACATGGGACCGGGGCCCATGAGAACGAAACGGATGGCGGTGGCCAGCGTGGTGGCCACAACCAGGGGAATGAAGGAACGGGCCTTGAATTCGAACAGCAGCAGCTCCAGGGCAAGGATCACCGCCGCGATCGGCGTACTGAAGGTTGCCGCCATGCCGGCAGCGGCGCCGCAGGCCAGCAGCACCTTTCGCTCCGCCGCGGTGGTCCGGATGGTCTGGCCCACCACCGAGCCCAGGGCGCCACCGGTCTGGATGATCGGCCCCTCGGCCCCGAAGGGCCCCCCGGTGCCGATGGCGATCGCGGCGGATATGGGCTTGAGCAGCGCGACCCGGGGGGCGATCCGGCTGCGCTGGAACAGCACCGACTCCATGGCCTCGGGAATGCCGTGGCCGCGGATCCGGTCGCTGCCGAACCGCGCCATCAGGCCCACTACCAGGCCGCCCAGGGCGGGGACGACGACGACCAGCGCCCCGAGGTGATGATGCTGTACCGCGGGAATATCGAAGGCGATGCGCTGGAAGAAGACCAGGTTGGAGAGCAGGCCGATGAGGCGGTACAGCAGCCACGCCGTTGCCCCGCAACCGATGCCGACACCGGCGGCGATGACGGTGAGGCGCAGCAGTTCCGGGGAACCGGCCGGGGCGGGCGGGTGGCGTCCGGGCGACATGGGCGACATTTTATATCGTAATGCGATATAAAGGAAGCTCCCCCGGCCCCGGGCTCCGGCCCGGCGAGTACCGCACCCTGGCGGGGCTGCGCCATACGCTGCGGCGGTTCCTCCGCTTCAGTGAGGAGGCGGCCCGGGCGCATGGCGTGAGTCCCCGTCAGCACCAGGCGCTGCTGGCGGTTCGCGGAGCGCCCACCGGCACGGCCGTGACGATCGGCGATCTCGCCGAGCAACTGCAGATCCGGCATCACAGCGCGGTAGGCCTGGTGCAGCGACTCGAGGGGCGTGGGCTGCTGCGCCGGCGCGCCGACCGCCAGGACCGGAGGCGGGTGCAGCTGCGGGTGACGGCGCGCGGCGAGCGTCTGCTGGCCGCCCTGAGCGCCGTCCATGAGGACGAATTGCGGCGCATCGGCCCGGGCCTGATTACACTCCTAGAGCAGGTGCAGGCGCGCGCGGGGGGCCGCCCCGGCTGAACTGCCGCCCGGCCGCGCTTCACACTTCCTTCAGATCCGGTTCATTGGCCATTCATTATCAAAGAGACCACGCCCCTGCCACTTCCAGGAGGACCCATGCGGTCGCGGTACATCCTCGGCACTCTGGCCTGTGCCTGCCTTCTGGCGGGTTGCCAGCCCAAAGAACATCCCGCGGCGACGAACGCCGGCGACACGACGCAGACCGCCGCGACGCCCGCTGACCAGCTCCTCCTCGCCGCCACCAAGATCGCGCTCCCGCCGCCGGGCATCACCGGCGCGGATCTGCCCGACCCGCACAGCACCGGGGCCGAGGCGGTCGCTACCTATTGCGCCCAGTGCCATAATCTTCCGGCACCCACCATGCACAGCGCCACCGACTGGCCCGGCGTGGTGCGGCGGATGTGGCTGCGGATGGACATGTTGCCGTCCAGCCTGAACATCGCGGTACCGGACCAGGGCGCGCGTGCCGCTATCCTCTCGTATCTGATGGACCACGCGCTGCAGGTGAGCGGCGCCAACCTCCCCGCCGGCGAAGGGCGCGAGGATTTCGCGCTGATCTGCAGCCGCTGCCACGCCCTGCCCGACCCGCGGGTGCATGCGTCGCAGGACTGGCTGGCGGTGTTCCGCCGGATGGAAACCAACATGCAGCGTATGCGGGTGACGCCGCCCACCCCGGAGCAGACCCGGCAGATTCTGTCGTACCTGCAGGCGACGACGCGCGGCAGCTGACGCCGGTCAGGGGGGGAGGGCCGCCCGCAGGCGGTCCACCTTCCGCCGGTGCTCGGCCAGGATATCGGCATCGCGGCCCAGCAGATCCCGGAGATCGCTGGAGTAGGCGGCCGGGATGAGCACGCTGCGGAGAACGCCGATATCGGCCGCGTAGAGCGCATCCAGCTCGTCCAGGTATACCCGGCTCTGCCGGGCAGCATCCTCGATGCCGCGCACTCGCTGGAGCACATCCGGCGGCACGGTCACCGCCCTGTGGTCCACACTAGTACGCACCCGGGCGTCCCGGGCCACGCGGCGGAACTCATCCCGCAGGGCCGCGTGGTCTCCCGCCAGACGCCAGGCAAGCGAACGGATCATCTCGTTGCGAATGTGGTCGAGCCCGTACCGCACCGTCCGCATAGCCTCCAGGTTGAGCAGGTCGGCCCGGGCCAGCAGGCCCGCGGAACTGAACGCGGGGGTAAGCGTCACGGTATCGGGCGCCACCGCGGAGTGGGCCGGGGGTACCGGGGCGCTGGCGCTCTCCGGTTCCGCCGCGGCGGAACTGTCGGCGCCCGCCGGGCCGCCGGCTTCGGGCCGGCCGCAGGATGCGGCGGCCAGCATCACCAGGAAGAACAGAACACCCTTGCGCATGGTCCGTACATTACGCGCACCCCGGACGGGGGCGACGTGACGCACGGCACCCGCCGATGGCTCTGGAGGACGCAGTGAGCGACGAACCGGGCAACCTGACACCGCTACGCACCGAGCCCGCCGTCCGCGAGGCACTGGCAAAGGACGTCTGCGTGCTCTACAAGCACAGCCCCATCTGCATGACCAGCGGGCGTGCGCTGCGCCAGGTGCTGCGCTTCGCGGAGGAGCACCCGGCGACCCCGGTCTATCTGCTGGATGTGATCAGTGAGCGGCCGCTGGCGCGCCGCCTGGCCGAGGAGCTGAAGGTCCGCCACCAGTCACCCCAGGCCATCCTGCTGGTGCGGGGCCGGCCGGTATGGCACGCGTCCCACTGGGCCGTCACCACGGGCGCGCTGGCACGGCAGCTCGATGCCCTGGGGACGGCTCAGGGCTGAGGACGCGGGACGGTCGAGGGAACGCCCCGCACCTCCGCGCGACCCACGGTGTTCAGGTCGGTGCCGAACCAGAGCATCCCCGTGCGCTCATCGTAGAACATATTCCGTACCGCCCCGGCGCCGCTGGGAATCGGCGTATTCCCGAAGAAGAGCTCCCGCCGCGGATCGAACCCCACCAGCCGGTTGGGGCTGGGCCCCGTTTCCACGAACCAGATCCGCCCCCGGTCATCCGCCGCCATGCCGTACGGCAGCGCCCGCTCTCCCTCGGGCATCTCCCATTCGCTGACCCGCCGGGAGCCCGGGTCTACCCGTCCCAGCCGCCCACCCACGTAATCCACGTACCAGACCGCCCCCTGCGAAAAGGCAATCCGGCGGGGGCGGGTGCGCGCCCGGGGAAGCGGAACCTCTTCCAGCCGCATGGTGGCGGGATCGATGACCGCCAGCTTGTTGCTCCCGAACTCGGCCACCCAGGGCCGTCCCGACGCGTCCAGCACGATGCCGTAGGGGCGCGCGTTGGGCGTCGGAACCGGGAGCAGACGCACCTGCCCGGTAGCGGTTTCCAGTTTCCCCACGAAATTGCCGCCCTGCACGGTGAACCAGAGATCGCCCGCGGCATCGAACACCAGCGTGTGGGGGTCGCGGGCGGCGGGATCGGGCATGGGGTACTTCGTGACCGTGCCGGTAGCCGGATCGAGCCGGCCAATGTGGGCCGCGCGGTTCCCGGTGTACCAGACCATGCCGTCCTGCCCCACGACCAGATTGTGCGGCCCGGTACCGGGGTCCAGGTCGTATCGCTTGAACTTGCCGGTCGCCGGGTCGAGCAGGGCCAGATAATCGCCGGCCTGCCCCACGAACCAGATCCCCTGCCCCGGCGCGACAGAGGGATCGCGCGGTCGGGTGTTGGGCCAGGGGACGGGCCATTCCCTGATGGGGACCGACTGGGCGGCCGATGCCGCGGGGATGAG
Source organism: uncultured Gemmatimonadales bacterium (assembly GCA_963779755.1). Taxonomy (GTDB): domain Bacteria; phylum Gemmatimonadota; class Gemmatimonadetes; order Gemmatimonadales; family GWC2-71-9; genus CAVZZO01. Next base: position 1,567,262 of record CAVZZO010000001.1, on the reverse strand, counting down.
GAGCAGCGCGCCGAGGGCGAGCAGGCGGAGCATGGCAGACTCCGGGCGGGGGACATCCGGAAGGTAAGGCGGGAACCGGGAACCGGGAAAAGGGGAAGGGGAAAACGGAATCGTTCCCGTTCGCCCTTTCCCGCCATCCCGCCGTCCTGCCGTCCTGCGACCGAGCGGCCTCCAATAGAAAGCCGCGAGGAAGTCCTTTAGGGCCGTCCTGCGACCGAGCGGCCTCCAATAGAAAGCCGCGAGGAAGTCCTTTAGGGCCTCCTAGAACATCAGCCAGCTGATCAGATAGAGCGTATTGTTGTCCGACGCATTGCGCCCCGCCCCATCATAGTTGCTGCCGCCGCCATTGAACTTGCTGTAGGCCACATACTGCAGGCCGAACCGGGTATTGAGCCAGGGCATATAGGAAACCTGCCCGATCCAGCCCCGGCTGTCAGGGCTTCCGCTGGCACTGCCCGTCACCGGGTCGGCGGGGTAGAGACCGGGGTCGCTGTCACCTGTGGTGTTGAACCAGGCCAGCGTGGCTCCCACCCGTCCCGGCGTGTAGTAGGACGCATCGGCCCGGAATGTCCGCAGGGTACGCGACGGATTCGCCGCGTCGCCGGCGGCGTAGCTGGCGGCCAGATCCTGCTTTTCGTGAATCCAGGTGGCGTGGGCGGTCAGGCTCCCGTTGCCGATGGCGCGCTCGAACTGGCCATCGATGGCGACATCGGTGAAGCGGTCGGTCATGCCGGAGATCCCGGAGGGATACAGAGTGGCCCGCATCCCATACGTTCCCAGCATGAGGATGGAGCCGCCCAGGTTCTGCTCCCAGGCGGCGCGCCAGTAGGGGGCCACGCCTTTGATCGTGCCTTCGGCGCCTGCATCGGGCGGATTGGGGCCGCCCTGGAAAGCGGAGCGGTAGAGGCTCACCTCGGTATACAGGTGCCCGGCCAGAAACGAGTACGCGCCCAGACCCGCCACTGCCTGGCCCAGCGCGCCATCCACCAGAGTTCCGGCCGCGGGGGTGGGGGCGACCGCCGAGGCAGCATAGGGAAAGCCCCATGCCGGGACGCTGTTGTAGGGATCCTCGACGGTGGGATTGTTGTTGAGCGTGAAACCGTAAATCAGGTCCTTCGTTCCCAGCGAGGCAGAATTGGCGTAGCGGACATCCATGTTGTCCATCGCGATGCCGCCATCCGCCGGGTCATAGGTCAGCTGCAGAAACGTGCCCAGCCGCGGCGTAATGGCGCCGCCCACGAAGAGACTCAGCTGCTGGGGAAACTGCACGTCCCCGTTCTGCGTGCCGGGCTGCGCTTTGCTGGTGCTGGTAAGCGAAGCCTGCACCATGGCGGACACCGGCGGGATCAGGTCCAGCTTGAGCGCGTTGCTGCTGTCGCCGGCGGTGACGGTCTCCATCCCGGTGAGCGTATATCCGTTCAGCTTGAAGCGCCGTCCGAAGACGGTGAGTTGCGGAAATGTGGTATGGCAGGCGCTGCAGGCCAGCCCCGTCTGGCGCGAAAAACTGGGAATGCTCCGGTGCAGCGCCGTCGCCTCATCCCGGAAGGTGGCCGTCCGGACATAGGCGCGTGCCGCGCCATCCAGGCTCCCGCTGGATGCCGCCAGCGGCGCCGCGAGTCCGAGCGTGGCGGCGACCGTCAGACATGAAAGCCTCATGACTACCTCCCCGATTGGTATGGGCCGCGGCGCCCCCGCAGGACAATTTGTCCCGGCAGCAGATGAGGGCCATGCGCCAGACTGTCGCGTCGTTCGGGGGCGCAACGCCGCCAGGGCGGAATTGCGGGGGAAACAGGGGACGACCGGCCGGCGCCGCCGCGGCGTTCCGGAGCAGGGCAAGATCCTCACCACCGCCGCGGTTTTTCGGGGCCCGCCCGCGTTTGGGCGCCTCCCTGTCCGGTTGCGTCGCGGTAGAACCGTCGGTGCCACCCTGCTGGGGTCTTCAACCCAGGAGGGGCCATGCCGCCGCTCTCTCGCTGCCGGACAGCCGGGGGCCGTCGTTGCCGCCTGCCGTACCTGCTCGCCGTTCTGTTGCTGCTGCCTGCCTGCTCGCGCGATCTGCCGGTCGATGCCGGCGGCGGCCCACCCGGAGGGGCGCCCGCCGCCACCCGCGGCCGGCTCATGCTGGCATCGGGCGGGTTCGCCGTCGATACCGGAGCGATGGACCGTTCGCTCATCGCCGTCACGCGCCTGGTTGCGCTTTCCCTCAGCGACCCGGCCGTGCGGGCCCACCTCTCGGCGGCGATTCACACCTCCCGCTACCGCGAGCACAAGGTGCACTTCCGTTCCTTCCTGGAAGGGCCCGGCGGCGATCTGCTCCGCCTGATGTCCCGGCACGGGGGAACCGATAGCCGCGGGATCGCGGCCCGGCTCGACAGCATCGTGGATCTGGAGATCTACCTGCCGGTCCCCGGGCAGCTGGAGGCCTGGCGGGGCGGCACCAACCTGATCGTGGTCACCAGCCTGCGCGACGGCGACCAGCCGGTCGGGTTCGATCTCCAGGGCCGCCCGGTGGCGGGTCTGTCCGCCGATCACCCGCCGGAAACGCCGGCACTGGTGCTGGTGCCGCGCGAGCTCGATTTCCAGCGCGCCGACGCCGTGGCGCCGGCCACCTGTGTGCCGTCAGACGAATACGACTGCGGGGGCGGAGGGGATGGCGGCGGCGGCTCAGGCGGGGGCACCTGGCCCGGCATCTACATGACCTACTCGCACCTGGAGAACCTGCACGAGGGCTGGGCGCGGGGCGCGCCCGAGCTGGAGATCTACCTGCTGCAGCCGGTGGACTCGACCGCCTGGGCCTATGAGCCGGTGCGGGGGAATGCGGGCGAGTACGTCAGCTACCCCGCCTATTACAACCAGGACAGCTACACCTGGACGGGCAACGTGCGCCTGGCCAGCGATTACCAGCTGAGCCAGCTGCAGTACCGCTATCCCGCGGGAACGCCGGCCAGCCGCCGGCCCTTTGCCCTGGCCGTCTGGGAGGACGACGACACCGCGAACGAGATCAAGGACCCGGACCACAACTACTCCAGCGCGGTTTTCGGCACCACGCTGGTGGTGCCGGCGGCGCAGCTCGCACTCCAGTACGGGACCAATCCCAGCTCCATTGCCGCGGTGCTGGCGGCGGCGGGGCTCTCGATCCTGCTGGAGTCGGCCCACCAGCTGTTCCAGTTGAAGGACGATTTTGTAGGCCTGATCATCGATGCCCACGAGTGGACCCGGTACTCGAATATCACCATCCCGCAGACGCACGTGGTCATGGACGGGAACTACAAGGTGGGCGAGGTGACCCTGGTCTACCGGCCCTAGCGGGGGGCGGTTCTGGCGATAGCTTAGCCCATATCCCGTACCGGAGCATGCCATGACCCGTCAGATCCTGCTGCTGGCTTTGGGCATGACGGTCGCCGGGCCCGCGTCGGCCCAGACGCGCTGGAGCGTCTGGGTCGGCCTGGGTCAGAGCCTGGCCAATTACGACGTCACCGGGGCCGGCCCGGCGGGACAGACCGTACGCTACGACGGCAGCAACTCGCCGATCAACCTGACCAGCCTCACGATCGATGTCGGCGCGGGCCCGGCGCTCACCGTCGAAATCTCCGGCATGCTGGGCCTGCACGATGTCGCGGTGACCGACTCCGCACCCGGCACGCCGGCGTCGCTCATCGGCCGGTCGGGACGTCTGGCGGCGGGCGCGATGCGGCTCGCTGCCGAGCTTCCCCTCTCCTCCGGCGGAGCGGCGCTGCATCTGGGAGCCGGGCCGGCGCTGATACACCGATCCGGTTCCGGCTGGAGCGGCCTCGGCGGCCGCACCGATCTGGGCGCAAGCCTCGTGGGCGCGCTGGAATTCGCCGCAGCGGGTCTCCATTGGCGCGCGGGGGCCGAGGCGCTGCTCTACCAGGCTCGCCTGTCCGCGCCCGGGCTTATTTTCCCCTCACGTTTTCACGATGATATGAGTGTCTCGCTCAGCGCGCGCCTGGTGCACCCGTAGATCATCCACAAATTGCGCGGACTCCCGAGGTGGATCGGAGGCATGCCATCGGTGGCATCTGTGGATCGATCTGCCGAGCGGGTCACGCTCCGGGGACGGCCAGGGGCTATTGTGTCCGCGTCATCTACCGGACCGGCGCCATGAAAATCCCCGGCTATGCCCGGCTGCTCGGTGCTCTCGCCCTGGCCGGGTGCTTTCCCACCCTCCAGTCGGCCCGGATCAATCCCGGCCTGCACCTCGCCGCCGGGTCGGCGGTCCTGACCGACCAGCAACGCGAGGGCAAGCCCCAGGGCGCCGATATCGTTGCTTTCGTGTCTCCCAGCTACGGATTCGCCGGCCCGGGCATCGAGATCGGGCTGCCGGTAGCGGTCTATCTGGAGGAGGGGTTGGCCAGTCTCCGCAGCGACGCGCTCTCCCGCTACGGCACCAGTCCCCGCTCACTGCTGGTTGCTCCCTACGTCAAGCTGGGGTTCAACCAGACGCATCGCGACAAGTTCGCGGTGCTGGGCCAGACCGTCTGGCTCCTGCCCTCCAGCCTGACCGTGATCTATTCCCGCGACTACGGCCGCTGGACCCCCTACACCAGTCTCAAATACGTATTCTCCAGCGGCCCCGCCGGCGACGATCCGTTCATTACCCGCTATCAGGAGGGTGGGCAGTCCATCTGGGTGGCCGCGCTCGGCGTCGAATACCAGGGTGGCCCCAGGCCGGCGCTGGAGTTCGGGCTCATGCGGAACAGCTACCTGGAAGGGACGGTCTATGCCGGACCTGCCACGGGCCGGCGCACCCTCTATGATGTCTTCGTGGGGTTCCGGGTGGCGCGATAGGCCACCAGCGTCGCCGGTGATCATCTCCGGATGTGACGCTGGGCGCCTGAGCGGGGTCTGGACTGACAGAGAACGTATACGCCCTTTTTTGCCCCATCGAGGACCTCCTCATGACCATGCACGCGCCACGGACCCCGCTTTTGACCGTCCTCGGTCTCCTCGCGGCCGGCTGCACCCTTGCTCCCTCCAGTGACAAGGTCGCCGACGCGGGATTCCCTCCGGACGCCAATGGGGCGATCACGCTGGAGGGAACGGTCTACACCGTCTCCTTCGGTCCCGGATTCAGCGACAGCCTGGCGACGCCGGCCGCGGGGGTCACGGTAGCGATCCGGCTGGTCGGCAGCATCGCTCCCGATACCTTTCCGATCGATACCATCCCGCACGACTCGCTGCCCCCGCCGGACAGCCTCCCGTTCCCACCGGACACCAGCGTGCTGGACAGCTTCCCGCCGCCACCCGATACCCTGCTGACCGTCGGCCGGCCCTTCCGGCTGGATTCGATCCCCGTCGATTCGATTCCCATCGATTCGATCCCGGTGGACTCCATCCCGGTCGATACCCTCCCGCTCCCACCGGATTCACTTCCCGGCTGGGCCTGCGGCGCTCGCGGCACTCTCGTGGCCACAGTGCAGACCGATGCGGCCGGGCATTTTCAGGTAGCCGGCTTGAGCGCCGGGGTCTACGACATCCTGGCCACACCCGATAGCGGCTCACCGGCGCGCGCCTGCAGCGTGCCGGTGAGCGCGGATCTGAGCGTGAATCTCTACCTCAGCCAGCAGGCAGGAGTCCCCTGATTCACGCCGGTTGATTCCTCCATACCGACATACCGAGGGGGCAGGTGAACGGCCGAATGGCCGCTCCCCTGCCCCCTGGATTGTTCCGCAATGAATCTGTCTGATCGATACTGTAGACCTAGAAGACCACACCGCCGCTCAGCACGAACTGATCGCCGCCGCCCAGGATGACCCGGGCCTCCGCAAAGGGCATGATCCGGCTGTTGCGGAGCCGGAGATAGCTCCCGCCCACCAGATTCAGCCCGGCATCCGTATTGGAGGCGCTGCCGAAGCCGGTGACTCCGGCGCTGGCATGGGCGATATTCAGGCCGGCCCCGACATAGGGCGCCAGCGAGGTATTCCGGACCTGGATGTTATACAGAGCGTTGCCGTTGATTTCCCAGTAGGTGAGGTCTGTTCCCGCCGGGTGGCTGGGAAAGAAGTAGTCGAAGGCGGCAGAGATATCGAGGCCCCGGACATTCACCGCGTCGCCGATGGGGAACAGAGCCCGGGCACCCAGCCCGAAGTCCGAATCGCTGCCCCAGTCCAACTGGCCACCGAAACGAACCTGCGCCGACAGCGTGGACGCACCGAGGGTCAGGAACAGGGCTACCAGGATGGTGCTGGGCTTCAGTCGCATAGAAATCCTCCTTCAAAGGGAAAGCGGCCCCGGGAGATCCAGGGACGCCCGGACTCGGGATATGAGGGACCGGCCTGGCTCGGTCGTCTACAAGATGCATGCCTCGGCACTACCCACCGTAAGCCAAGATAGATTCGCATCTTACGGCCCTGCTCGGCGGTGAGGCGCGTCACCGGCCGGGCGGCAAAAAGGGTTGGGATCGTGCAAGCTGCCCCTGGGGCTGCCGCAACCCTCTTATCCGATCCCCCCTGGAGCCGGCCCTCGGCGGCCCGGGCGGGTGACGCTGTCCAGGTCGTATACGTAGAAACCGAGTTTGAATACACCGCGCACTGAAGCGGCATTGCTCGAGTCGGGAAGAACCTGTGGGCGCTCAGCCGAACCGGACAGCTGGATGGTTTCCAGATTGAAAACCGTCACGTTCGACGCTGGGGTCATCACTCGCGGAAGTTGAGGGCGCAGCGGAAGAATCGGCGGCCTTTCGACAATGGTCGGGCTCAATGCATTGTGGCAGGAGGACGGCGGGCAAGCACGACGCACTCCGGCGGCTCGCTATGGCCTTATCAGGTATCAATCTTGCAAAGATTTCCAGGCGCTTCCCGGCGAACCCGGCTATCTTGTGGAGAGCGGGCAAGCCAAACCGTGGCCGATCGCCTTACCGGCCGGCGTGGCAGGGATGCCTTGGCGAAGGGCTCTCGTGATCGACATCGTGCAGGCAGCGTATCAGCGCGTGTACGCGGCCGCGAACACCAGGCTCCAGACTGCCTGGGGCGGACGCCTGGCCAACCTGTGTCGCCCCACCTCCATTGCCTTCCTGCTCACCGAACGCTGTAACGCCAGGTGCGTGCATTGCAACATCTGGCAGAACCGCGGCCAGGAGGATAGCCCCTCGCCGGAGCAGTGGCTGTCCGCTGTCAGCGAGATCCGGCAGTGGCTGGGGCCGGTCCACCTCATCTTCACCGGCGGAGAAGCACTGCTCCGCTCCTCGACTATCGCGATCGTCGGCCATGCCTCCGCAATCGGGCTCGCGGCGGAGCTCCTCACCCACGGGTACTGGGGAGATCAATCCAGAATCGAGCAGGCGGCGCTTGCCAATCCCTGGCAGATTACGCTGTCCCTCGATGGCCTCGGCGCAGCGCATGACCGGATTCGCGGCCGGGAGGGATTCTTCGACCGTACCTCCCGATCGATCGAAACCCTGCTGTGCCTGCGCCGGGAGCGGGGCCTGCGCTACCGGATCCGCTTCAAGACCGTGATCATGGCCCATAACCTCGACCAACTGGCGGACCTGGCGCGGTTCGCCACCCGCGAGGGCGTGGACATCTATTATCAACCGATCGAACAGCCCTATAACAGCTCGCGGGAAGATCCCACCTGGTATTTGACGAGCGAGAACTGGCCCCGGGAAACCGCCCCGGCGGTGGCTGCGGTCGAGGACCTGATCGTGCTGAAGCGGCAGGGGGTGCACATCGCCAACACCGAAGCCGACCTGCGCTGGATCCAGCAGTACTTTCAGGCTCCGCGCGACGGGCAGGGTTTGAATCGCTATCACTCCTTTGCCTCGCCTGCCCCGGTCTGTGCCGCCCTGGGCATGCTCCAGATCCAGGCGAACGGCGATGTGCGTGTCTGCTCCCATGCCGAGCCGGTGGGGAACATCAAGCGCGCAGGGCTGCGCGCTATTTGGGCCGGCAGGCCAAGCCTCTGGCAATCAGGATGCTGTCGCGAATCACTGGAGTCGGAGCACCGCGACATGCAGGCCGCCAGACAGTAGCCTGCCGGGTCACGAGCCGTGGTCATCCTGAATCCGACTCAGTCGAGCTCAGGAGATTCCGGCTGCGATGCTATTCCGGGATCGAAACGGCGCTGCACCTCCGGCTCGCAGGGGAATCGCCCGAAAGACAAACGGCCCAGCCGGGTGCGTGAAGCACCGGCCGGGCCGAACGTCGTGGCAGTGTTGATCACCCAGGCTGTGCGCCGTACCCTGGGGCCCGAAGGCTATGTCGTGATGCGGCGCGTCAGCTCAGGCGCTGACCTTGGTGACGTTCTCCGCCGCGGGGCCCTTCTGGCCCTGGACGACGTCGAACTCCACACGCTCTCCCTCGGCCAGGCTCTTGAAGCCGTCGGCCTGGATGGCCGAGTGGTGGACGAAGCAGTCCTTCTCGCCGCCTTCGGGGGTGATGAAGCCGAAGCCCTTGGCGTCGTTGAACCATTTCACGGTACCGGTAGTGCGCATTGCCGTACTCCTTGGTGGTGTTCCGACCGCCGGGGCCGGCCCGGCGACGGGTACTCGTGATATGGCCTCACGATGGGGCTGCGGCCGCTCAGGAAGCAGAAAGGGCCCCGGCGTAACTCCCGGGACCCTTACAGTTCCTTGGAATAGCATCGCACCGCTGGCGCGACTGTCGCAACACTCAAGATAGCCTGTGGCGCAGGGTTCGACAATGGGGGTGCCGGATCTACCGGCGCCTGACCGTGATTCGAAAATGGCGGTCCGCCGTCACGCAGAGCAAGAGCCTACCGCCGCCTAGCAACTGCGCCAGGGCCAGATGGCCCATCCCTCTCCAGCTGGGGGGTTGGAGATGATTCACACACATCCCAAAAAAACAGGCGGCCAATCGTGGCCGCCACAAACCAGACTATGTATCTGCAATGTATTTACCATGCGCCGCGTAGGAATCGAACCTACAACCTAGTGATTAAGAGTCACTTGCTCTGCCAATTGAGCTAGCGGCGCTCGGCCCTCCTGCCCTGCACCACACCGGTCGAGCCCTTCAACCCCCGCCCCGCCCCGCCGTCCACCACCCGGTCGAGTTCGCCCCCCTGAATCCTGACTCCTGATTCCTGGCTCCTCGCATAGCCCCAAGGGGAATCGAACCCCTGTTCCCACCTTGAAAGAGTGGTGTCCTGACCGTTAGACGATGGGGCCGGGGGAATAGCGCTAACGGGATTCGAACCCGTGTTCCAGCCTTGAGAGGGCTGTGTCCTAGGCCTCTAGACGATAGCGCCACATTCCCTGCACCTGCCACGAACCGTGCCCGGCTCGCACCTTCCTTCAAACAGGCCCGGCAGGAATCGAACCTGCAACCCCCGGTTTTGGAGACCGGTGCTCTGCCAATTGAGCTACGGACCTAATCCACAGATTTCACAGATTCCGGCTGATTTCGCAGATTCCAGGTCTCTGCAGACAGCAGAATCTGCGTAATCTGCGGACCAGGGTGGCTGACGGGACTTGAACCCGCAACCTCCGGAGCCACAGTCCGGCGCTCTAACCGATTGAGCTACAACCACCACGCTGCCCGCAACCTGCTCCGAGCCGGGGCAATTTAAGACCCCGGGAAGGGGCGATCAAGGCCGATCGAGACGGCAGGGCGGCAAAGGCAACACTCCCCATTCCCCATTCCCCATTCCCCGCTCCCCGCTCCCCGCTCCCCGCTCACGCCGCACTGCGCAGGTTGATCCGCGCCCGTCGCGTATCCAGCCAGGTCTTGAGGGTGGTCGCCCCGATGATGATCACTCCACCCGCCAGCGCCCACACCCCCGGCTCCTCGCCATGCACCAGCCACGCCCAGATGGGGTTCAGCGCCGGCTCCACCAGCAGAATGATGGACGCCTCGAAGACCGGTACCTCGCGGATACCCGCAGCCACGAAAAGATAGGCAACGGCGATCTGGAAGACGCCGAGATAGCCCAGCAGGGCCCAGTCTGCCGGCCCGCCGGCGGGCAGCGGCAGCGCCAGCGGCAGAGTCACCAGGCAGGCGATGATATTCCCGGCCGCCACCGCCGACACGGCCGCACCCTCGCGCTGGCCCGCCCCCACCGCCATCCAGCGCAGGCCCAGCATGGTGCCGGCCCAGGTCACCCCGCTCACCGCCGCCAGCACGTTGCCCAGGAAGGGATTCGGCGCCGTGGCGAGGGGCCGCTCCGCTCCCACGAAGAAGAGCAGCAGCCCGGAGCCCACCACCATCATGAAGAGTACGTCCCGGCGGCGGATCGGCTCGCGCAGGAGCAGCGGACTCAGCAGCAGGATATAGAGCGGCGCCGTGTCCTGCAGGAAGATGGTATTGGCCGCGGTCGTGAGCTTGTTCGCCAGCACGAACAGCACCATGGTCGCGGCGTAGGTCACACCCACCAGCGGGGTGCGCCAGGTCCAGCCCCGCCGCGCCGCGGGCGCCAGCAGCAGCACCGCCACCGCGGCGATGCCGCTGCGGAAGCTCGCCACCTGCCAGCTGGAGAACGCCACGGATTTGATGGCGGCGCCGCCGGTGGAGAACAGAACGGCCGCGGCCAGCAGCCGGGCACGGGGAAATCGCGTGCGCATGACCTCGAGGAGAGCGGGCCCATGGAGTGCCGCCGGGGGAAGAACCCTAACCCCGCGGCGCGGAGCCGCCAAGCGCCGGTTGGCCCGCTCGGCACCCGCCGGTATCTTCCGGCCGGATCTCTCGGGAGCAGCAGCATGGGTGAGACAATCGGGTTTGCGCTGGCCGGCGAGCTGGCCGAGCGCCAGCGGGAGCTGCACCAGGCGGGGCTCCACGCCACAGACCTCGCGGGTGGGCTCACCGCCGCCGGCTTCAACTGGCGCCCGGGCCCGGACCGCTGGTCCATCGGCCAGTGTCTCGACCACTTGAATCGCACGGGGTATCAGTACCGCGATACCCTGACCGGAATCATCGAGGACGCCCGTGCCCGCCGCCGCCTGGGCAACCCGCCCTACCGCCACGGGTGGATGGGGCGCCTCTTTATCTGGTATCTCGAGCCGCCACCGCGGCTCCGGGTGACCGCCCCCCGCTCGCTCCGCCCCGCGCCCGAGCTGGACCCCGGGCGCACCCTGGCCGAGTTCCAGCAGTTACAGGAAGAACTGATCCAGTTGGTGCGCCGGGCCAACGGCCTGGACCTCGGGGCCGTCCGCTTTCCCAGCCCGTTCTTCCGGCTGCTCCGCCTGAGCCTGGGACAGGGATTTGCGAGTATCACGGCCCACGAGCGGCGCCATCTCCAGCAGGCCGATCGCGTCCGCACCCATCCCGGATTTCCCGCATGACCGGTGCACCCCACCCCCTGCTGGCCGGCTATACCGTCCACCTGACCATGCCGGTCCAGTGGGGGGAGATGGATGCCTATGGACACGTGAACAACACCGTGTTCTTCCGCTATTTCGAGAGCACCCGCATGGCGTATCTCGAGGCCTGCGGGCTCACCGCCAGTATGGACCGCGACCGGGTGGGCGCCATCCTGCACTCCACCTCCTGCCGCTTCCGCCTGCCACTCGTCTGGCCCGACCAGGTCTATCTGGGAGGCCGCGCCGCCAGCCTGGAAGAGGACCGCTTCCTCATGGAATACGCCATCGTCTCCGCCGGCCAGAACGCCGTAGCAGGCGAAGGCAGCGGGCTCATCGTCTGCTATGATTATGCGGCGGGGCGGAAGTGCGCCGTTCCCGCCGGCGTGGCGGCCCGCATCCGGGAAATCGAGGGCGACAGGCTGCACTCCTGAGCGGAGGCAGCAGCAGTACCTGACCGCATCCGGTAACCGCCAGAGTTCGGTGATGCAGCCTACAGCGGGCACCCTGCGGCGGATAATAGACTGTTCCCGTCGGCCGCCACCCCCTAGCCCGCGGCCTTCGGAAGGTTGGATGGTTGGAGGAAACGGACGATTGCCCTGAAACCTCGCAGTCTCAGGCCAACCGTTACGAGACCTTCAACCATCCTCTTTTTCCGGCCGCCGGCCGGTGGTGCTCGACCCGGGGACTACCCTTTCCGGGTTTTCACCGCAGCTTTCCGTGGTGACCCAGCCGATCCAGCTCCGGACTCTTGGCCTGCTCGATCTCCGGGCAGCCGACGGAACCCCCTGCCAGACGGTGTTGCGCCAACCCAAGCGGCTGGCTGTACTGGCCTATCTCGCCGTATCCTCGCCCCTGCGCTTCCACCGCCGGGATACCCTGATGGGGCTCTTCTGGCCCGATCTGGACCAGGGCCATGCCCGGGCGGCACTGCGCCGAACCCTGTATTTCCTGCGCCAGGCGCTGGGCGATGAGGCGCTTATCGGCCGTGGGGATGAGGAGGTGGCGGTCGCGGAAGAGCTGGTCTGGTGCGATGCGGCGGCATTCGAACAGCGCCTGACCGGGGGCCGCCCGGCAGAGGCGCTGCATCTCTACACCGGCGACCTGCTGCAGGGGTTCTTTCTCCAGAACACGCCCGAGTTCGAACAGTGGCTGGAGCTGGAGCGCCTGCGGCTGCGCGACCGCGCCGCAGAAGCGGCCCGCGACCTGGCCCACCGCGCCGCCGGCACCGGCCAGCGCACTGAGGCGTTGCACTGGGCCCAGCGCCGGCTGGAGCTCACCCCGTATGATGAGGCCGCGTTCCGGCAACTGGCCACCTTGCTGGCACAGGGAGGTGATCGCGCGGCGGCGCTCCGCGCCTATGATCTCTTCGCCGACCGGCTCCGCGCCGCCTACGAGGTGGAGCCCTCGCCCGAGACGCGCCTGCTCCTGGCCCGGATGCGCGAGCAGGCACCCGAACCGCCTGCCCTTCAACCTTCTGTCCCCCCGCCTGTCCGGCCGCCGGCCGACCTGCTGGCGGTCCTCCCCTTCAATATCCGCGGCAATGACGCGTTCGCATACCTGGCCGAAGGCATGGTGGATCTGCTGAGCGCCAAGCTGGACCATGCGGGCCAGATCCGGGCGGTGGATCCGCGGGCCGTGCTGGCCGGCGCGCGGGACGGAGAATCCGGGCGGGAGATCGCGCAACGGACCGGCGCCGGCATGTACCTCGAGGGGGCGATCATCGAGGCGGCGGGACGGCTGCAGCTGACCGCCACACTCTACCACGCCGACGGAACCAGGCTGGGGAGCGCCGAGGCGAGCGGCGGCGCCGAGACGGAGCTGTTCGATCTGGTCGACACGTTGGTGCGCCGGCTGCTGGCCGAGATCCCCCGCGGCTCCGCCGGCCGCCTGGCCCGGCTTGCGGCTCTGACCACGACCTCCCTCCGCGCGCTCCGCTCCTGGCTCGCGGGCGAGCATGCATTCCGGGACGGGCGCTACTTCGAGGCCATGGATGCCTACCAGCAGGCGGTAAGCGACGATCCTCGCTTCGCCGTGGCCTACTACCGGCTCGCGGCCGTTCGCGCTGCGGCGGCTCTGCCGGAGCTGGCGCGCGAGGCCGCCGGCCACGCCGCCCTGCACCGTACCCGGCTGGGCGCGCACGACCGGCTGCTGCTGGACGCCCAGCGGGCCTGGCTGTCGGGGTCGGCCGCGCTGGCGGAGAGTCTCTATCTCACCATCACCGGAAACTATCCCGACGATCTCGAGGCCTGGTATCTCCTGGGTGATCTCCGGGTGCACAGCAATCCGCTCCGGGGCCGGTCGGTGGTGGAGGCCCGGGCCGCCTTCGAGCGGACGCTGGAGCTGGACCCCGCACATGTCAACGCCATGGCGCATCTGGTGCGCATCGCGGCGCTGGAAGGCCGCGTCGCCGAGCGCGACGCCCTGGTCGAGCGCATCGTGCGGCAGAGCCCTGAAGGAGACCGGGCACTCCCCATGCGGGCGCTCCGGGCTTTCGCCGGGAAGGACGAGGTGGAGCAGGCGGCGGTGCTGCAGGCGCTGGCGCAGGCCCGGGCGCTCACCATCGGCATCGCCTTCGCGGACGTGGCGCTCTACACCGGGAGCCTGGAGGGCGCCGAGCGCTTCGGGCGCGGCTTCCTGCCGGATATCCGCTCCCCCGAGCTGCGGGCGCTGGCGCTGATCGTGCTGGCCCACGTGCTGCTGGCGCATGGGGAGCGTCAGGAAGCGCGGAACCTGCTGCGCGAAGCCCAGCTGCTGGAACCATCCTGGGGGCTGGAGGTCCGGGCGCTGTTCGCGGTGCTCCCGTTCCTCGATCCCGACCCCGATGAGCTGCACGAAATCGAGCAGGAACTCGTTCGCTGGGACGCCGCGGCCACGCCACCCAGCCAGCATCTCGCCTTCGCGGCCCACAACGGCGTCCATCCCCATCTGCGGCTCTATCTCCTCGGCCTGGTCGCGCAGCGGCAGCAGCGCCTCGAGGAGGCCGCCACGCGCCAGGCAGAGCTCGAGAGGATGGACCGGCCATACCAGGCGGAGGACTTCGTTCGTAATCTGGGCCTGAGCCTGGCCTCGGTGGTGGCCGAAGCACGGGACCAGCGGGACACTGCCCTGCGTCTGCTGGAGTCGCTCCGCGCCGATACCTGGTTCCAGCTCGCCGTCACCAGCCCATTCTACTCCCAGGCCTTCGACCGTTTCCGCCGGGCCGCGCTCCTGCAGGGCCTCCACCGGGCCGCCGAGGCGGCGCCCTGGTACCGCTCCATCGCGGAACGGTCGCCCTACGAGCTGGTGTACCGGGAAGCCGCCCGCGAGCGCCTGCACCGGGAATAGCGGCGGAAGACCAGGCTCAGTCACGCTCTCCTGGTCGTATTCCCGGGTTCCCTATCCCGGCACGCCCGCCCTTCGGGTGACCCGCGTCACGCCCTCCCCGCACCATCCCGCCTATCGTTTTCGCTGGCCGACTGTTCGATCATCCTTCCGGGGAGGGCGCGCGTGCGCAGCAAGGCGACCGTTGCGGGGCATCCCATCCATCCCGGCATCGTCGGGTTTCCCATCGCCTTTCTCGTCGGCGCCCTGGTGTGCGATGCCATTGCGTGGGCCAGCGGCAACCCCGACCCCTGGACGCCGGCGGGCCGGGTGCTCAATGTGGCCGGGCTTCTGACCGCCGTCATCGCCATCATTCCCGGCATCATCGACTATGTCGCCTCGGTCCCGCCCAGGAGTTCCGCCAAGACCCGCGGCTTTCGTCACATGGTCGTGAATCTCGGTGCGGTCGCCCTGTTTGCCCACTCCTGGTTCTTCCGTCACGGCCCGTCGCAACCGCCGGGCCTGTTCACGGTCTTCCTGGAGCTGGCGGGAACCTGCCTGCTGGCGGCGGGCACCTGGATGGGCGGCACGATGGTGGGCCGTAACATGATGGGAGTGGAGCACCGCTACGCGCGGGCGGGCCGCTGGAAGGACGAAAAGGTCCCAGGCACCTCGGGCCAGGCGGTCACCGTGGCGAAGGCCAACGAGTTGGAGATCGACCAGATGAAGCTGGTGCGCGTGGCCGGCCGCCGGATCGTCCTGGCGCGCACCGAGCAGGGCTATGTGGCCTTCGACGACCACTGCACCCACCGCGGCGCCTCTCTGGCCGACGGCGTCATGATCTGCGGAACCGTCCAGTGCCTCTGGCACGGCAGCCAGTTCGACGTCCGCAGCGGGCAGGTGAAGGCCGGCCCCGCCCGGGAGCCGATCCCGACTTACCAGCTCCAGGAGACAGGAACGGAAATCCGGCTCGTTGTTCCCTGAGCGGAGGAGCAACAACGTCGCCCTTTTCTCTCAGTCCCTGTCTCTTTAGTCTCGCCGTAGTCTCCGCTCTTCCCGGTAGGGAAACACGTCCACCACTTCCCCCGCCTCCTGGCGTTGCTGCATCCGCTGCCAGAACTCCACCGTGAGCAGGTCGGCGTGGGATTCGAGGAACACCTCGCCCAGATGGCCCGGCAGGACGAGAAACGGGCGGAACTCCTCCGGAAAGACGTCGTTCTCCGCGACTGAGAACCAGGGCTCGGCGGCCATCTCCTCGTAGATGTCTGCCGGCTCGGGCAGCCGCCGGAAATTGCATTCCGTGAGCAGGGTCAGCTCGTCGTAGTCGTAAAAGATGACCCGCCCGTGGCGGGTGACCCCGAAATTCTTGAGCAGCATATCGCCGGTGAAGATGTTGGCCGCCGCCAGGTCCTTGATGGCGTTGCCGTAGTCCACCACGGCCTGCTCCGCCTCGGCCCGGGAGGCCTGCCGGAGATAGAGATTGAGCGGCGTCACCTTCCGCTCGGTATAGAGATGGCGGATGATGACCTGCTGCCGCACGACCCGCACGGCGGCCGAAGCCTCGGCCAGCAATTCCTCCAGCACGGCCGGATCGAACCGGTCGGCATCGAACTCGAGATGCTCGAACTCCTGGGCGTCCGCCAGCCGGCCCACCCGGTCGCGGATGAAGACCAGATGGTACTTCTGCCGTACCGCCGCCGGCGTGGTCGTCTTGGGATGGCCGAAATGGTCGCGAATGACCTTGAACACGATATTCAGGCCGGGCAGCGCGAAGACGGCCATGACCAGCCCCTTGTCGCCCTCGGCGGGGCGGAAGCAGTCGTTCGACTGCTTCAGGTGGCGGATCAGGTTGCGATAGAGCACCGTCTTTCCGTGCTTGTTGTAGCCCAGGGCGTTGTACAGCTCATCCACGGGCTTGAGCGGCATGAGCGAGCGCAGAAAGGCCACCAGCGCGCGCGGCCGGTCGATGTCCACGTGGAAGTAGGACCGGGTGAAACTGAAGACGATACTGGCCTCGTCTTCGGTGGCGAGCGCCGCGTCGACCACGATGCCGTCCGGAGGGTGGGTGAGGGCCAGTACCAGCGGCACGCTGCCGTGCTCCAGTTCCAGCCGGCCGATGACATAGGCGCCCTTGTTCCGGTAGAACACGGCGGGCACGAGGTGCAGCTGCCGGGCCAGGCCGGCCGGCCTGCGCTCCGCCAGCTGCCGCCGGACGGCGTCGGCCGCCAGCCGGGCATCGCGAGGCAGGTTCTCGAAGGCCGCCTCGAAGGGCAGCGAGGAGAGCACCCTGGCCAGGGTGGCCTCCAGGTCGGCCGCCGGAAGGCGCCGGGTGATCCCCGGCGGCGCAGGGTCGGGCTGCAGGCGGGGGGCGCCGGCCGTATCCAGGTATTCGATATCGGGATCTACTCCCACCGTGCTGAAGATCCGGCGGGTCACGGAATTCCAGAATGTGCGGGCCAGCTCGGCGTCGCGGGTATCGCGATGTATCCGGGTATGGCTGGCCCGGGCGGCCCGCCAGAAGAAGGCATTGCGAACATTCACGCCGAGCAACGCGCGCAACTCCTCCACCAGGCCGTCCAGTACGTCGGCGTAGAGCGACAGCCGTTCCAGCGCATCCGCCTGGGCCCCGGCCCAGTCCCGCTCGACGAATCGCTGGCCGGCGCGGCCCGTAATGGCGTGGAAGCGCCGGTTGTAGCTCTCGAACCCGTGGTGGATGCGGGCGGCGACTTCGGCAGGCAGGAGCCGTGGAGGCATGAAGGCAATAAAACGGGAAGGGGGGGATAGGGAAAAGGGAACGGCCGGGCGCCCTCGTCTTGCTCCCGGTTCCTTTTTCCCATTTCCCGTTTGTCCGCCTTATCTTTGGAGGTCCCCATCACCTTCATACGGACTTCGGCCTCATGACTGCCACGGCTCCTTCCTACAGCTCCCTCGCCGCCCCCACCGAGGGCGAGACGATTACCATGCGGGACGGCACGCTCCACGTGCCCGACCATCCCATCATTCCATTCATCGAGGGCGACGGCACCGGTCCCGACATCTGGCACGCCTCGCGCACCGTGTTCGAGGGCGCGGTGGCGAAGGCCTACGGCACCAGGCGCAGCATCGTCTGGTTCGAGGTGCTGGCGGGCGAGAAGGCCAAGAACCGGCTCGACAACTGGCTGCCGGACGATACCCTCAAGGCGATCAGCCACCACCTGGTGGCCATCAAGGGCCCGCTCACCACGCCGGTGGGCGGCGGCTTCCGCTCCCTCAATGTCGCGCTGCGGCAGAAGCTGGATCTTTACGCCTGTGTCCGGCCGGTCCGCTGGTTCCAGGGCGTGCCCTCGCCGGTCAAGCGCCCCGATCTGATCGACATGGTCATCTTCCGGGAGAACACCGAGGACATCTACGCCGGCATCGAATACAAGGCCGGCACCGCGGAGGCACGGCGGCTGGTGCGGTTCCTCCAGGAGGAGCTGGGCGCGACGACCATCCGCTTCCCCGACACCTGCTCCATCGGCATCAAGCCCATGTCGGAGGAGGGCTGCAAGCGCCTGATCCGCGCCGCCATCGAGTATGCCCTGCGCCAGAAGCGGCCCAGCGTCACGCTGGTCCACAAGGGCAACATCATGAAGTACACCGAAGGCGGTTTTCGCGACTGGGGCTACGAGCTGGCGCGGCAGGAGTTCGGCGCCCAGCCCATCGACGGGGGCCCCTGGTGCAAGCTGCCGGGCGGACTGATCATCAAGGACGTGATCGCCGACGCCTTCCTGCAGCAGATCCTCACCCGGCCGGCCGAGTATTCGGTGATCGCGACCCCCAACCTGAACGGCGACTACATCTCCGACGCCCTGGCCGCCCAGGTCGGCGGCATCGGCATCGCGCCGGGGGCCAATATCAACTATCTCACCGGCCACGCCATCTTCGAGGCCACCCACGGCACCGCGCCCAAGTATGCCGGACAGAACCGGGTCAACCCGGGCTCGCTGATTCTCTCGGGTGAGATGATGCTGCGCCACCTGGGCTGGAATGAAGCGGCGGAACTCATCGTGAGCTCGCTGGAGAAGACCATCGCCCAGAAGCGGGTGACCTACGATTTCGAGCGGCAGATGGAAGGCGCCACCCTGCTCAGCACCAGCGAGTTCGGCGACGCCATGGTCGAGAATATGTAAGGAGGAACAGGGGACAGGGAAGAAGGAACAGGCCCCTGTCCCCTAATTTCAGCCTCCTGACCCCGGTCCCTTATCCCTTGTCCCTTGTCCCTTGTCCCTTGTCCCTTGTCCCCTGACCCCGATCCCACGAACCCACCCCCGGAGCTTGCCCGTTTCGTTGACCTGGTGAATTCCGGGAACTACTGGGAAAGCCATGAAGTGCTGGAGGCCGCCTGGCGGCGGACGCGGAGCGGGCTGCTGCACGGCCTGATCCTCGCCGCCAGCGTCTGGGTGCACTACGAACGGGGGAACCATGCCGGCGTGGCGGCCCAGGCCCGGAAGGCGGCGGCCGCACTGGCCGGCCTCCCGGACGATTCCCTGGGACTCGATCTGCCCGGCATCCGGAGGGCACTGGACCAGGCGGAGGCCTGGGCGGCCGATCCCGGGGCGCCGGGCCTGGCGCCGCTCCGGATCGGCGGCGCGTAATCGGGCCCCGCGTATGGCGCCCGGGCCCCGGAATTCCTATCTTCACGCTGCTTCCTTGTTGCTCTCCCAACCGACCTTCGACTTACCCCGGACACCATGACTGGCCGACCTTTTTCCGTGCTCTCCCGCCTGCTGCTGGCCTCCGCCCTGCCGCTGCTGGTCCTGGCCTGCGCCTCCTCGTCGCCCGGACCCGCCACCGGCGCCGCGCCTGCCGGCGACTGGCAGCCGCTCCTGGGTGGGAATTCGCTGGACCAGTGGCGCGGCTACCGTTCGGACACCCTCCCGGCGGGCTGGAGCCTGGCGAACGGGGTGCTCACCAAGACCGGCAGCAGCGAGGACCTGGTCACCCGGCGCAGCTACGGCGATTTCGAGATCACCTTCGACTGGAAACTCGCGCCCGGCGGCAACGCGGGGTTCTTCTACCGCGGCACCGAGGAGTACGACCACATCTACTGGAGCGCCCCGGAGTACCAGCTGCTGGACGACGCCGGCCATCCCGACGGCAAGAGCCGCCTCACCGCGGCGGGCGCCGACTACGCGCTCTACCCCTCACCCGCCGGCATCGTTCATCCCGGGGGGCAGTGGAACTCCTCCCGCATCATCGTGCGGGGCGCCCACGTCGAGCACTGGATGAACGGGAAGAAGCTGCTGCAATACGAACTGTGGAGTCCCGACTGGAAGGCGCGGGTGGCGAAGAGCAAGTTCGCCGCCTACCCCGGTTACGGCATGGCGCACCGGGGACTGCTGGGCATCCAGGGCGATCATGACGGGAAGCTGGAGCTGCGCAATATCAAGGTCCGGGAGCTGGACTGACCAGGAACCAGGGATCGGGAATCAGCAACCGAGGGCCGCCTCCCCTGATTCCTGATCCCTGATTCCTCTTGGGAGCACGCTCATGAATCGCTTCAAGCTCTCCACCCTGATGTTCCTGCAGTACTTCGTCTGGGGCGCGTGGTTCGTCACCATGGGCACCTATCTGACCCAGACGCTGCACTTCACCGCCGGAGAAGTGGGGCTGGCCTACGGCGCCACCGCCATCGCCGCGCTGGTAACGCCGTTCTTCATCGGCATGGTGGCCGACCGGTTCTTCTCCACCGAGAAGCTGCTGGCCATCCTCCACATCGTGGGCGCAGGGCTGCTCTGGTTCGTCTCCACCCGCGGGAGCTTCGGGCTGTTCTATCCGGCGCTCATCGTGTACGCGCTCTGCTACATGCCCACCCTGTCCCTCTCCAACTCGATCTCCTTCGCGCACGTGGACGACCCGGCCCGGGACTTCCCCACCATCCGGGTGCTGGGGACCATCGGCTGGATCGTGGCGGGCATCGTGATCGGCCGGGTGCTCCACGCCGACGCGCTGGCGCTGCCGCTCCGGGTGGCCGCCGGCGCCGAGCTGCTGCTGGGGCTCTACTGTTTCGCTCTGCCGCATACGCCGCCGCCGGCCGCCGGTACGCCCTTCAACCTCCGCGACGCCCTGGGGCTCGATGCGCTGCAGCTGCTGCGCGACCGCGCCTTCCTGATCTTCGTGCTGGGCAGCTTCTTCCTCTGCATCCCGCTGCAGTTCTACTACACCTGGGCCAACCCGTTCCTGAACGAGATCCACGCGCCCGATCCCGCCTTCATCCAGACCTTCGGACAGATGTCGGAGATCGGCTTCATGCTGTTGCTGCCCTTCGCGCTGCGGAAATTCGGGATCAAAATCATCATGCTGACCGGCATGGCGGCCTGGGCGCTCCGCTATCTGGCGTTCGGCTACGGGAATGCCGGAACCGGCATGTGGCTGATCTACGGCGGCATCCTGCTCCACGGCGTCTGCTACGATTTCTTCTTTGTCAGCGGCCAGATCTACACCGACGAGCAGGCGGGCCCGAAAATCCGGGCGGCGGCCCAGGGATTCATCAACTTCGTCACCAATGGCCTGGGCTATTTCATCGGCGCTTTCGCCTCGGGCTGGGTGGTGCAGCAGTGGTCCCGGGCCAACCCCGCCTGCTCCGATGCCCAGGCGGCCGTGGGCCAGTGCCTGCAGACGGTACACGACTGGCACAGCATCTGGCTGGTGCCCGCCGCCATGGCGGCCGTCGTGCTGGTGGCGTTTGCCCTGCTCTTCCGTCCCCGTCCCCAGGGCGGAGGCCGGATGGACGAAACCGCCCCGGCGGAGGCGCTGCTGCGCTGATCGATGCCTGACGGCCGGGTCGGGTACCGGGAGAGAAGCTCGGAGCCCGGTTTAGGAAACCGCAGATTACGCAGATTGCTCCTGGATCCTTCAAGCCTCCCTGGAGCCTTGCCGGGCTGACAAGAGCATTCCACATGGGGGCCCGGGCGTCCATTCTGCGTCATCTGCGTAATCTGCGGTTTCACATGATCCTTCCGTTTCCTCGAAGCCTACAGGAGAGGCCATGAGTGACGATGCGATGTCCCGGCGGGATTTCGTGGGCACGGCCGCGGCGGCCGGCGCCTTCACCATCGTGCCGCGCCACGTCCTGGGAGGGGTGGGCTATCGCGCTCCCAGCGACACGCTCAACGTGGCCTGCATCGGCGTCGGGGGGATGGGCCACAACGACGTCCAGGGCATGAGCGTGGAGAACATCTATGCGCTCTGCGATGTGGACGACAAGAGCGCGGCCCAATCCTTCCGGGAGTTCCCCAGGGCCAGGCGCTACCGGGATTACCGGGAGATGTTCGACAAGGAAGCCAGCAACATCGACGCCGTGACGGTCACCATTCCCGACCACTCCCACGCCGCGGCGGCCATGATGTCCCTGAACCTGGGGAAGCCCACCTACTGCCAGAAGCCCCTGGCCCGCACCCTGGGCGAGGTCCATGCGCTGGAAGACGCGGCCCGCCGGCTCAAGGTGCCCACCCAGATGGGCAACCAGGGGCACTCGCATGAAGGCACCCGGCTCATCCGCGAGTGGGTGGAAGCCGGCCTCATCGGTACGGTGAAGGAAGTGCACTTCTGGACCAACCGGCCTATCTGGCCCCAGGCGATCGACCGTCCGCTGCAGGAGTTCTACGTTCCCGACACCATGCAGTGGGATCTCTGGCTCGGCCCCGCCCCGGAGCGCCCCTACAACCCGGCCTATGCTCCCTTCCGCTGGCGCGGCTGGTGGGACTTCGGCACCGGCGCCCTGGGCGACATGGCCTGCCACCTGATGGACGCCGCGTTCTGGACGCTGGACCTGCGCAATCCATCGCGCATCATCCCCGATGTGACCCAGCTCTATCCGGAGACGGCGCCCGCCGCGTCGCGTATTGAATACCAGTTCCCCGCCCGCAACGGCCGGGGCGAGATCACGGCCGTCTGGCGCGACGGCGGGCTCTTCCCGCCGCGTCCTCCCGAGGTGCCGGCCGGCGACCCCTGGCCCTTCGACACCGAGGGCGGCCAGCTCTGGATCGGGACCGAAGGCAAGCTCGTCGCCGGAACCTACGGGGACGAGCCGAAGCTGCTGGATCCGGCAAAGATGGCCGAGGTCACCGCCCACCCGGTGCCGGTGAAATATCCCCGCACCGGCGGCGTCTATGCCGAGTTCATCGCGGCGGCCAAGGGCGGCCCGGCCGCCGGCAGCACCTTCGACGGCCATGCCGGCCCGCTCACCGAGATGGTCCTGCTGGGCGATCTGGCGGTGCGCACCGGCCGCACCATCGAAGTGGACAGCCAGGGGAAGGTCACCACCAGCGGGATTCCGGGCGAGTATATCCAGCCGGTGTACCGGAAGGGGTGGACGCTATAACAAAGGAGCAAAAGCCAAAGGACTGAGGGAAAGGGAAGATTTACGGCTTCCAGGTTCCCTGCGCCACCTGCGGCACGAAGCTGTCCAGGTCGGCCGGCGGGAAGTCCAGGGTCCGTCCCTGTTCCGCGCTCATGTAGGCCGTCATCAGCATGCGCACGACCTCGACCCCGTCATCGAAGATGAGCGAGGGCGTCTCGCCGGCGAGGAAGGCCCGCACGAAGTGCCGGTCCTCCGCCTCATAGCCGTAGGCCACCGGTTCGTCCGGCACTACCGGCATCAGGCCCATCTCGGCATTCTGCTTCTCCACCAGGTCCTCGCCCGCCTTGCCCTTGACCTCCCGGCTGAAGAAGAGCCGCAAGCTGCTGTCCAGCGTGTTCCAGGCCAGGGAATACTCCGGGCCCAGCAGCTCGGCCGACAACCGCAGGCCGGCACCCACGAAGCTCCAGCTGGTGCTGGCCTCGCCGATCAGGGTGCGGCCATCGCCGGTTTCGTATTCCACGCTGACGCTGGCGAAGTCCTCGGCCGGATGGTGCTCGTAGTCCACTTCCTTGCCCATGGTGCTGCGCAGCTTCTTCACGTACTCCGGACGCGACCACTTGAGGCTGGCGATCCGGCCGGTCACCCGCACCGGGCGAATGCTGTCCCGCGCGGCGCCGGGTTCGGTGAGCAGATGCCGCACCACCTCCACCGAATGGCACATCATGTCGTTCAGCACGCCGCCGCCCTGCAACTGCCCCTGCCAGAACCAGGGCATGTGGGGTCCGGCATGCTCCTCGGCGGCGCGCGCCAGGTAGGGGCGGCCGGTGAGCGTCGCCCCGCGGGCCCAGATGATACTGCGCCCCCGGGTGATGCCGGGCGCGAAGAGCTGGTTCTCCAGGTAGCCGTGGCGCAGGCCCGCGCCCTTGACCAGCGCGGTGATTCTCTTGGCCTCGGCCACATTGCGCGCCAGCGGTTTCTCGCAGGCGATTCCCCGGAGCTCACCCGCGCCCGACCGCACCGCGTGGACGATCTCTTCGATCGTGGCCTCCCGGGCGTAGTTCGGCGCGCAGATCCACAGCGCTCCGATGGCGGGATCGGCCACCATCTCGGCGATGGAGGCAAAGACCCGGGCTTCCCCCACGCCGAGCCGGCGGGAGAGGGCGGCGGTTTCCTCGGCGTGTTTCTTCGTGGGGCTCCAGATGCCCAGGATATCCGCGTCGCGCACCCCGACGAACGCCTGGAGATGGAACTTTGCGACGAAGCCGCTGCCGATGATGCCGATGCCGAGCCGTGGAGCCATGGGTGCGATGTACTCCTGAAGTGGTCGAGAGGGCCGGGGGGTCAACGCGGTCGAGCGTCTGAGGTCGGAAATGCCTTACGCCTCACGTCTCACGTCTTACGTCTCATGTTCCCAGCCCCAGGTGCTTCAACACTTCGGGGGGGCAGCCGTTCCACTCCTGCACATAGGTATTCCCCATGTACTGGAGATCCTCGACGCCCATCTTGCTGGACCAGAAACCGCTGGCGGTGAGGTCCCGGAAGCTGTTGAAGAACGCCACCCCTTCCTTGACCGGTGCCGGCGCGCGGTCGGGCCACGCGAGGAGATCCAGCAGCGCCTTTCGCTGGGCGGCGGCGCAGCCGGTGAAGGGCTTCTGGAACCGCCGCCGGCACTCGGCATCCAGCCACCCCAGCCCGTCGCGCATGGCCTGCTGGTTCTCCGGCCGGTCGGTCATCATGAAATCCATGAATTCGGGCACGCCCGCATCGGTGGCGCTCCCCGACCGGCCATCGGCCGGCAGGATCAGGTCGGTGAGGAGGCGGACCGTCTCCCATTCGTGGGGCGTGAAGAACTTCGGGGCGAAGTTCCCCTCCGCCAGCGCGGCACCGGCCGCGCGCGCGGCGCGATCCACATCCGCCGGCGTCCACCGGAAGCCGAGAGTGAGCGCGGCGGAGCTGAGAAGCGCTACCGCCTCTCGACGGTTTACGGGATCCATAGCATGCCTCCAGTGAGTGCATTCACCGCGAAGACGCAGAGATCGCGAAGGCCGTGGAGCCACCAACGGTTCTTTGCGACCCCTTCGCGATCGTCGCGCCTTGGCGGCTCTCCGTTCACAGCGCCCCCGCCTTACGCTGGCGGGCGATGTAGTCGCTGGCGCGCATGCTGAGCGCGAGGATCGTCCAGGTCGGGTTCTTGTCCGCCTGGGACACGAACGGACCG
Source organism: uncultured Gemmatimonadales bacterium (assembly GCA_963779755.1). Lineage (GTDB taxonomy): Bacteria > Gemmatimonadota > Gemmatimonadetes > Gemmatimonadales > GWC2-71-9 > CAVZZO01. Next base: position 1,542,149 of record CAVZZO010000001.1, on the reverse strand, counting down.
CCGTCGGTGATGAACAGGTTCTTGACCTCGTGCGCCTGGCACCAGCCGTTGACCACCGAGCCGTTCGGGTCGCTGCCCATGCGGGTGGTGCCCAGCTCGTGGATGATGCGCCCGCCCGAGGCGATGCCGTAATCGTCCTCCGGCCCCGGCATCTTCCACAGCGGCGTACCCCCCATGGCATCGATGATGGCATGAAAGGTTTCCTGCATGTGCTTCACCTGCAGGATCTCGTGCCGGGACCAGCGCCAGTGGAACCGGAGCACTGGAATGCCCCATTGGTCCTTCACCTCCGGGTCGATGTCGCAGAAGCTGTGCGCGTTGGGGATCATCTCGCCCCGGCCGCTGAACCCTACCACCGAGCCGTAATAGCGGCGGTAGAGATCCTTCAGGTTCCGGCCGTACCCGCCGCCCCCGGGATAGCCCTGAATCCCTCCCATGAACCCGTAACTCGGCATGCCGCGGCCGCCCCAGACCTCGATGTGATAGCCGCGCGGAAAGTCGAGCTTGGCATTGTCCAGCCACCAGGGCATGTAGACGTGCATGCCCCCCACACCGTCCTCGTTGTGCGGCAGGTTGCCCGCCAGCCGGGGAATGAACCCCGCCATGTCGGTGCCGGTGGTGTCGGTGAGCCACTTGCCCACCTGGCCGCTCCCGTTGGCCAGCCCGTCGGGGAACTTCGAAGACCTGGAGTTGAGCAGGAGCCGGGCGGATTCGCAGGCGCTGGCGGCGAGCACGACCACCCGCCCCTGGATGGAGGATTCGGTGCCGGTGGACTTGTCGACGTACGTCACCCCGCGGGCACGTCCCGACCGGTCCAGCGTCACCTCCCGGGCCATGGCATTGGGGATCAGCGTGAGCCGGCCGGTATCGAGGGCCGGTTTCAGCAGCACGCCGGGAGAGGAGAAATTCGCGTTGACCCCGCACCCCCGGTTGCACTCACCGCAGTAGTGACACCCGGGCCGGCCGTTGAGCGGCCGGGTAATGATGGACAGGCGCGACGGAATGCAGGTGATGTCGAGCTTGTCGCAGGCCCGCTTGACCAACAGCTCGTAGCAGCGGGGCGCCGGCGGGGGCATGAACACCCCGTTGGGCTCGTTGGGGAGGTTCTCCGGGCTGCCGAACAACCCGATCAGCCGGTCCACCCGATCGTACCACGGTGCCAGGTCTTCGTAGCGGATGGGCCAGTCTTGCCCCAGGCCGTCCCGGGTTCTCCGCTGGAAATCGTAGGGCCCGAACCGCAGGGAGATCCGGCCCCAGTGGTTGGTGCGCCCCCCCAGCATGCGGGCGCGCCACCAGTCGAACTTGGTCCCGGGGGCCCGGGTGTAGGGCTCTCCCGGAATATCCCAGCCGCCGTCGCAGGCATCGAACTCGCCAAACGGCCGCGTGGGCGTCGACGCGCCCCGGCGGGGGGAGTCGTAGGCCCACTTGAACATGGCCGAATCCCTGGTGCTGAACCACAGGGGACCGGCCTCCAGCACCGCCACCTCCGCCCCTGCCTGGGTAAGGGCCCACGCGGCCATACCGCCGCCGGCTCCGGAGCCGACGATGACAACGTCGTACGTCTTGGACGAGCCTGAGGACATGTCGGAGTGTCCCACGAGAAAGTGCGGGGTGGTGGAGAAGGAAATGGAACATGACAGGATCGAGGCGAGAACGCCAGCGAGGACCCACTGCCGGGCGCGCCGGCCGGCCGGAACGACAGCGAAGAGGTCTCTGCCCGCTCAGACCCGGCAGGCCTCTACGGCCTGCCGCAGGGAGGCAATGGGGTTGCCGGTCGGCTCGAACTCGTGAGCCAGATATCCGGTGAACCCGGCATCGGCGATAGCCCTGGCAATGGCCGGGTACTGCAGTTCCTGCGACCCGTCGAGTTCGTGCCGGCCCGGCACCCCGCCGGTGTGAAAATGGCCGATCTCCGGCAGATGATCACGGATGGTGCGGATGATATCGCCTTCCATGATCTGCATATGATAGATGTCATAGAGCAGCCTGACCCGGGGTGACCCGACCTCCCGCAGCACCGCCAGGCCGAAGGCGGTGTGGTCGCCCTGGTAGTCCTTGTGGTCCACCCGGCTGTTCAGCAGCTCCACACAGATCGTCACCCCCTGCTCTTCCGCCAGCGGCGCGATCTGCCGCAGCCCTTCGGCGCATGCGGCGATGCCGTCGGCGTCGCTGCGCCCCTCGCGGTTACCCACCATCGCCAGCAGGTTGGGGATGCCATGCCGGGCCGCCAGCGGCAGCGCCCCTTCCAGCTCCCTCAGCAGCATGGGGTGATGGCGCCGGTCGTTGAACCCGGTGGTGTTGAAATCCGGCCGGTCGGCCGGGTAGCCCATGGTACAGAGCAGGCCATAGTCCACCACCCGCTGCCAGTCCGGAATGTTCAGCAGGTCGATCCCCGCGAGCCCCAGCGCCTTGCCCGCCCGGCAGAGCCGGTCCAGGGACAGGCCGCCCCACGCCCAGCGGCAAACCGACTGCTTGAGACGGCCGGGGCCGGCGGCCCGGACCAGCGGAGCAGGGCCGGTGCCGGGCAGCAGGAGCGCCCCCGCCAGTCCGGCGGAGGCAGCGATCGCTTCGCGTCTGGTGATGGAGCCCATCCGTATCCCGGGATCAGAGTGGGAGGAATCGGGAATCAGGATGGATGCCGGTCCCCCTGCGTCCCGATACCTGATTCCTGCTAGAAATCGAGGTGCCGCAGATATCGATAGCTCGCCGCGATGCTGGCGAAGGGATCCTTCGGCTCGTCGTGCTCGACGAAATAGTACTCGATGCCCGCCTGCCGGTGATGCCGGAAGATCTTCGCCCAGTCGATGGTCCCCGCGCCGACGTCCACCATGCTCTGATCGGGCGCCATGTCCTTCACGTGCACCATGGGAAACCGGCCGGGATACCGCGCGAAATAGGCCAGTGGATCGCCACCCCCCTTGGTAATCCAGTAGAGATCCATTTCCATCCGGACGGTGGCGGGATCGGTGGCCTCGAGCAGCACGTCGTAGGGCAGCTTCCCCTCCAGCGGCACGAATTCGTAGTCGTGGTTGTGGAAGGCGAACCCGATGCCGGCCTCGTGGGCGCGGGCGCCGGCCCGGTTGAACAGCCCGGCGACCTCGCGCCACCCGGCCAGCGTGGGCCGCCGTTCCTGGGGCACCCAGGCAACCACCAGGTAGCGGTGCCCGATGGTCCTGGCCGCCTCCAGCGCCTCGTCCCAGCCCTGCTCCAGGGTTTCGATGGCCAGATGAGAGGAGGGGGCGGTGAGCCCGTGGCGGTCGAGGATGGCGCGGACCTCCACGGGTGACCGGCCGAAATAGCCGGCGAACTCCACCTGGCGGTAGCCGATTTCCGCCACCCGGGCCAGGGTGCCCTCGAAATCCTGCTGCATGAGGTCGCGCACGGAGTAGAGCTGCACGCCGATCGCTCCCAGACGATCGCGCGCCGGAAGGCGGGCCCCCAGGGTGCCGGGGAGCGAGGCGGCAAAACCGGCGGCGCCCAGCGCCTGGAGGAAGGATCGGCGGTCGGTCACGCTCACAGCTCCCGGCGCTTGAGCTGCTCCACCGCGTACGCCGCGGCGCGGGCGGTCAAGGCCATGTAGGTGATGGAGGGATTCTGGCAGGCCGACGACGCCATGCCGGCGCCGTCGGTCACGAAGAGATTGGGCACATCGTGGCACTGGTTGTGGGCGTTCAGCACCGAGGTCGCCGGATCGCGCCCCATCCGCGCGGTGCCCATTTCGTGGATGGTCAGGCCCGGCGGGTTGTCCTGCACGAACGGCTGGATATCGCGGGCCCCGGCGGCCTCCAGCATCTCTGCCGCGGTCTCCGACATGTCCTGGAGCAGGGCCCGCTCGTTCTCGCTCCAGGTGCAGTGAATCCGCAGCGCGGGGATCCCCCAGGCATCCTGTACATCGGGATCCAGTTCCACGAAGTTGGTGGGCCGCGGCAGGCACTCGCCGAAGCCGTAGAACGAAAACCCCCACGGCCCCGGGGTCCGGAGGGCTTCCTTCAGCCCGGCCCCGAAGCCGGGCAGGGTGCTGCCGCGCCCCCAGCCCGAGCGCCCGCCACCACCCTGGAAACCGTAGCCCCGGAGGAAGCCGGGGTGGGCATCCTTCACGTTGCGGAACCGGGGCACGTAGATCCCGTTGGGCCGGCGCCCGTGGGTGGTCCGGTCGGTCATACCGTCCAGCGTGCCGCCGGCGCCGCCTCCCATGCAATGATCCATCAGGTTGCGGCCCAGCTGCCCGCTGGAATTGGCCAGGCCGGCACTGAAGCGGGGCGTCGCCGAGTGCAGCAGCAGCCGGGTGGACTCCAGGGTGGACGCGCAGAGGAAAATGATCCGGGCGCGGAACTCCAGAGATTGGCGGGTGTTCGCGTCGATCACCCGCACGCCCGCGGCCCGGCCCCGCCGCTCGTCATAGATGACGCTGTGGACCACGCTGAACGGCCGCAGCGTCAACCGTCCCGTGGCCCGGGCGGCCGGCAGCGTCACCCCGATACTGTTGAAGTAGCTGTGGGTGATGCAGCCCCGCTCGCAGGGCCCGCAGTAGTGGCAGGCCGCGCGGCCGCCGTGCGGCCGGGTCAGGATGGCGCAGCGGCCGATGGTCACCACGCGCTCGCCGGCCCAGTGGCGGCCCACGGCCTCGCGCACGCCGAGTTCGGCGCAGTTCATGTTCATCGGAGGGAGGAACTGGCCGTCGGGGAGCTGGGGCAGGCCCAGGCGCTCGCCGCTGATCCCGATGAACTTCTCGACGTAATCGTACCAGGGCTCGAGATCGGCGTAGCGGATGGGCCAGTCCACCCCGTGGCCGTCGCGGGCATTGGCCTCGAAATCGAGGTCGCTCCAGCGGTACACCTGCCGCCCCCACATGATCGACCGCCCACCCACCTGCCGGCCGCGGATCCAGTGGAACGGCGTTGCCGGATCGAAGACGTAGGGATTCTCCCGGTCGTTCACGAAGAACTTGCCGCTCCATTCATCGCAGGCGTAACAGTGCCGCTGGATCGGCTGGTCCCGTTCCAGCGCGGTCCGGTCGCCCCAGCCGCGGAACGGCATCTGCCAGGGCAGGACATGTTCGCAGTAGTCCTTCCCGGGATCGATAGGCCGGCCCGCTTCCAGCACCAGGGTGCGCAGGCCGTGCTCGCACAATCCCTTGGCCGCCCAGCCGCCGGTGATGCCCGACCCCACGACGATGGCATCGTAGTCCGGGCTCATTGCCCACCCGCCCGGTGCGACAGCGGCACGCACCCGTCGTAGGATCCCGGGATGACTTCGTAGTGCAGCTCGTCCCGCATGCCCAGCTCCGAGGTGTAGTAGCCCGAAATGGTGAGGGACTTGATGCGGGAAAAGAAGGGAGTGGGCCGCTGGGACGCCGGGTTCCGGCGCGCCTCGGCCTCCAGCGCGGTCAGCAAGTCAACCTGCTGCCCCGGGGTTCCCCCCAGAAAATCGGCACCGAAAGCCGCGCGGCTCTGCTCGTCCAGACCGCGCAGGCCCTGCAGGAAGGCATCCCGGTCCAGGTCGGTGTACCAGGAGCCCACGATCAGCTCGATGAACCCGCCCACGCCCGCCTCCCGGGCCCCCGGCGTATCGGTAGCCGGAATGATCAACTCGGCCACCGTGGTGACCGTCTCGCGCTGGTGGGGGTTGAAAAAGTCCGGCGGGATGCGGGCGGCCTGCTCGTGGGCCACCCGGGCACGGGCCAGCGGATCGGCCGGCAGGCGGCGCAGGGCCGGCAGGGCCAGGATGCCGCCAAGGGCGGCCACGGCTTCACGACGATGCATGGAGCCTCCCGTAGAGGGACGCGGGTCCGGCGGTACGGCGAAGCGACATTACACTTTAGCCACCAGATGAGCAACCTGCCCTCCTGCAACCGAGCGGCCTCCAAGAGCGAGGGCCGGGAGGAAGGCCTTCGGGGCCGTCCTGTTAGCTTCCGTTCATGCCCGATCTTGCGCGTGTCGTCGATCGATTCCAGCGGATGGACCGCACCGGGCGGCTGGAGATGCTGCTACAGTACTCCGAGCGGCTCCCGCCCCTGCCGCAGCGGTTTCAGGCCGACAGCGACCGCGAGCTGCACCGGATTGCCGAATGCCAGACACCGGTCTTTCTCTGGGTAGAGATTGCTGAGGGGGTGGTGCACTTCGGGGCCGATATCCCGCGGGAGTCACCCACCGTGCGGGGGTTCGTCTCCCTGCTGCTGGCCGCCCTGGACGGCAAACCGGCCACCCAGGTGGCGGAACTCCCGGACGATCTGCTCGACCGCCTCCGGCTCACCGAGGCGCTGGGCATGACGCGGACCCAGGGACTCAGCGCCGTGGTGCGCCGTCTGAAGGCCATGGTCGCGGTTCAGGGACGCTCGATCGGCACTCCCACCGAATTGCCCCACTCCGTCCAGGACCCGTCGTAGTTCCGCACGCCGGCGAACCCCAGCAGATAGGTCAGCACGAACCAGGTGTGCGACGACCGCTCGCCGATCCGGCAGTAGGCGATGATCTTCTGCCCCGGCGCCAGGCCCTGCTCCTCCTGGTAGATCGCGCGCAGCTCGTCGGCCGGGCGGAAGGTGTGCGTCTCCGGCGTGATCGCGCGGCCCCAGGGAATGTTCCGCGCCCCCGGAATATGGCCACCCCGCAGCGCGCCCTCATTGGGGTAGTCGGCCATGTGCAGCCGCTCGCCGCGGTACTCCTCCGGACTGCGCACATCCACCAGCGGACCCTTACGGGCCAGGTGCTGCAACACGTCGTCACGGAAAGCCCGGATCGCCTGGTCGTTGCGGTCGGCCAAGGTAATGTTGCCCTCGGGATAGGAGGGGACCTCCTTCACCAGGGGGCGCCCCTCGTCTGCCCAGCGGGCGCGGCCGCCGTCCATGATGCGGAGCCGGTCCAGCCCGAACAGCCGGAACACCCAGAAGGCGTAGGTGGCCCACCAGTTGTTCTTGTCGCCGTAGAGCACGATGGTCGTCTCCCGGCTGATCCCCAGGGAGCGCAGCAGCGCCTGCAGCTGCTCCCGCCCCACGTAGTCGCGCAGGAGGGGATCGTTGAGGTCGTTCACCCAGTCCACCTTGACCGCCCCCGGGATGTGGCCCGAGTCGTACAGCAGCAGATCCTCATCCGATTCCACCAGGCGCACGGACGGATCGTCGAGATGCTCGGCCACCCAGTCGGTCGAGACCAGGACTTCGGGGTGCGCGTATCCCCGCGCGGCAATGGGCGTGGCGTCGGTTGTGGTATCAGGCATGGCGGGACCCTCGGAGGATGAGCAGAGAACGGGAAGGAAATACGACCTTTTTAGTCGGAATGTCAACCCGGGATGGCCGACGCTTTCCCGTGAGCGCTGTCACGGCCCGCCGACGGGCAGATTCCCTACACTGCGGGAGCCGAACACTCGGCGGGGCGTCGGCGCGTCCGGCGCCCGTGATTTACGTAGGAAACCCAGAGGAGGGACACACACATGACGCAGCGGAGACTCTGGGGCCTGGCCCTCGCCCCCCTCGCGGTTCTGATGGCCTGTAACGGGCGGGAGCGCAACGAGCAGACCCCGCCGGCTGGCGCCGAGATGGCTCCAGCTGCGGAGACCAACGTGCCCCAGACCAGGAAGATCGACCTGCAGTCGGAGAACAACTCCGATGCCAGCGGGCAGTTGAGCCTGACCCCCCTGGAACAGCGGACCACCGTGGTGATCACGCTGCAGGCCAAGGCGGGGAATCACCCCGCGCATATCCATGAAGGCACCTGCGACAACCCGGGCAAGGTCGTGAAGCCCCTGCAGGATGTGGTCGGCAACGACCAGTCGCTGAACAGTACGACCATCGTGGACATGCCCATCGATTCGATCATGGACGGCAGTCACATCGTGGCGGTGCACGAGGTCGGCGGGACGGAGAAGAAGCCCGGCACCATCATCGCCTGCGCGCCGATTCCGCGGGATACGATGTCCACCGGCGGCAGCATGAACATGCAGCCGGGCGATACCGGGATAAGGCACGATACCACTCAGAAGGACACGTCCGGGTACTGATCCTGATACCGTATCGCAGGACAATCGAGGGGGCCGAGGTCCGGATGGGCCTCGACCCCCTCGGCCTTCTCCGCCCTCTCAGAACTGCATGCTCACCGCCACGCCGGCGGTGGTCGGCACCACCAGCCAGCCGGGAGGATGGATATTGAAGATCTGCCAGTGACCGTTCACCAGCTTGGCCGAGAGAACCCCCAGTGCCGCGCCCGCCATGGTATCGCTGAACCAGTGCCGGTTGTCGTTGATACGGGACCAGGCCGTAAAGCCGGCGGCGGAATACAGGGCGATCGACGCGTAGGTGTTGTTGATGTCGTCGGACAGGGACGTGGCCAGCGCGAAGGCAGCGGTGGTATGGCCGGAAGGGAAGGCGTCGTTGCCGGAAAAGGGCTTGAAGCGGTATTGATCGCCCGGAGCCCCGTCGGGGCGGATTCGCCCCACCAGCTCCTTCACCGCGAGCGCCGAGGCGCCCGCCAGCCCCACCGCGGCCACCAGCCGGCGACCGGCCCGGGTGACCTCCTTGCTGCCCGAGATGAGCCCCACCCCGTACACGCCGAGGCTGACGGTGGCGTAGACCTCCGGCTGTCCCGCCCGTCGGAAGATGGACAGCTTGCTGTCGAGGAAATGGCTGCGGTGGTCCTGCACGTAGTCGCGGACGGTCAGGTCGGCGGCGGAGGCCACGGCGACCCCGCCGGCCACGGCGGCAACTTCCCACAGCTTGATCTTGTGGGCGCTGCGGATAACCCGTTGCTCGGCCCGCTTCTGCAGCGCGCTGTCCACCTTCTGGCGCTGCTTGGTGGTATCGGGCACCTGGGCCTGCAGCAACGCGGTACCGGCGGTGGCGCAGAGCAGGAGCGCGACGGCGATCCGATGTGTGACCGGCAGGAGCCGGTGCTTCCAGCGCGCGAACGACACGCAGAGTCCTCCCTCGGAAGTGAGCTCTCTCCCCCGGCGGGGGCGCCCAAGTGTGGCGGACCCGGGTAGCATCGTCAAGCATGCGCCCCCCGTCCGTGCCCCAGGTCACGCCGCGCCGGCGCGGAATTCACCCCCGTTTCACGCTCCTCTCAGCCCCACGGACCCATCATGACGCACCCGAGCGCGTCCGCGTCAGACTCTCCATCAGGAGCACCAATGTCGTCCTCCCCCGATCAGATCACCGAACCCGCGCCCGGCCTGCCCCGTCTCGGCGCACCGGCCCCCCCGTTCGAAGCCGTCACTACCCAGGGAGTCATTCGCCTGGAGGACTACGCCGGCAACTGGCTGGTGCTCTTTTCGCATCCGGCCGACTTCACCCCCGTCTGCACCACGGAAATCCTGGCCTTCGCCGGTCTGCAGGAACGGCTGCGGACCCACCACTGCGAGCTGCTGGGGCTCAGTGTCGACAGCGTGTACTCCCATATCGCCTGGCTGCGGAACCTGGAAGAAACCCACGGTATCCGCGTGGGCTTCCCGATCATCGCCGACCTCGACCGCGCCGTCGCCACCCGCTACGGCATGGTCATGCCGGGCGAAAGCGGCACCGAAGCCACCCGCTGCGTCTTCGTGATCGACGACCGGCAGGCCGTCCGCGCCATGCTGTACTACCCCCTGACCACGGGACGGAACACCGAAGAGATTCTCCGGCTGGTCATCGCCCTGCAGGCCAGCGATGCGTGCAAGGTCGCCACCCCGGCCAACTGGCAGCCCGGGGAGGCGGTACTGCTGCCCCCGCCGGTCACCCAGGATGGCGCCGAAGCCCGTCTGCAGGAAGCGGAGTTCCTCTGCCGCGACTGGTATTTCTGCACCCGCGAGCTGGAGAAGGTGTGAGGGGTGAGGACTGAGGGCTGAGGGCTGAGGGCTGAGGGCTGAGGACTGAGGACTGAGGACTGAGGACTGAGCGGGAAGCTCGTGGCGAGTCCGACGCCGAGGCCTCCCGCAGCGCGCGTATGTGCCTTGGGGACATGCGACGCCCTCCCCCGGTGGCGCACTTCAGCGCGCGGAGGGAGGCTCGGCGAGGACGAGCCGACTGCGGACTGCGGACTGCGGACTGCGGACTGCGGACTGAGCGGGAAGCTCGTGGCGAGTCCGACACCGAGGCCTCCCGCAGCGCGCGTATGTCCTTGGAGACATGCGACGCCCTTCCCCGGTGGCGCACTTCAGCGTGCGGAGGGGCTCGGCGAGGACGAGCCGATTGAGGACTGAGGACTGAGGACTGAGGACTGAGGACTGACGACTGACGCAAGGTAAATTACCCGGATGACCGACTACACCTTCGATCCGTTCTTCGCCGCGCTGGGCTGCAACTGGTACGAAGACGACGCCCTGCTCCAGCGGCTCCTTGCGACCCTGGGCGTCGAGCCCGAAGGTCTGGCCGGCTGGGGCAGCGAATGCGCCGGCCCGCTCGCCGCTCTCGCCGAAGAGAGCGCCCAGCCCGAGTCGGCACCGCGGCTCCGACACTACGACGCCCGCCGGCACCGACTGGACGAGATCCTCCTGCCGGCCTCGACCCGTGAAGCCTTACGGCGGGTAGAGGGCGCCGCCCGGATGGGCGCGGTGCATGACGACGTGTTGCGCTATACCGCCCGTCTGTACCTCCTGCTGCAGAACGGCGAAGCCGGTGTGGCGTGTTCCGTCGCCTGCACCGATGGCCTGGTACGGGTCCTCCAGCGATACGGCGGGCACCCGCTCCACCAGGAGGCGCTGGAACAGGTCCGGCGCTCATCGGCTATCGGCTTTACCCATGCCGCCCAGTTCGTCACCGAAATCCAGGGCGGCTCCGATGCCGGCGCCGCCGAGCTGGAGGCGCGCCCCGCCGGCGATCACTGGACCCTCCACGGCCTCAAATGGTTCTGCTCCAACATCAATGCGGACTGGTTCCTGGTCACCGGCCGTCCGCCGGCGGGGGGGCCGGGCTCCGGAGGCGTGTCGCTGTTCCTGGTGCCGGCCTGGCGCGACGCCGCCCGGACCCAGCGAAACGGCTATACCATCGATCGGCTCAAGGACAAGCTCGGGACCCGCGAACTGGCCACTGCTGAGGTGACCTTCACCGGTGCGACCGCCGTGCCGGTCGGCCCGCTCGACCGCGGGCTCGCTATCGTGGTGGGATCGGTACTGGTGACTTCCCGGCTGCACTGCGTCGCCTTCGCCGCCGCCGCACTGCGCCAGGCCGAACGGATCGCAGAAACCTACGCCGGATTCCGCACCGCCTTCGGCACCCGGCTGGCGGACTTCCCCCTCGTCCAGGCCTCTCTGGAGGACATCCGCCGGTGGCGAAGCCGGGCACTGGTGGCGCTGTTCCGGCTGGTCCGCCTGCGGGAGGCAGCCGAGCGGGCGGGAAGCGGGAGCGCCGAGGCCCTGGATTTTCGTATTCTGTTGAGCCTCTGCAAGCCCGTCCTGACCCGGGAAGCGACCCGGCTCCTGCACGATGCCATGCTGATCCTGGGCGCCAACGGTGTGGAAGAGCGCTTCACTTCCCTGCCCCGCCTCTGGCGCGACGCCATCGTCATGGAAACCTGGGAAGGGCCGCACAACGTCCTCTTCACCCAGGCCCTTCGCGACATGGCCCGGTTCCAGGTGGACCCGGGCGCATTCGTCGAGCGGGTGACCGGCGCCGCAGACCCGCGGCTGGTGGATGAACTTCGGACCATACTGGGGAACGACGATATCCCCGCAGCGGCCGTGCCGTTCTCACGCTGGGCGGAGATGGTGATCGGAAAGATGACAGGAGTGAGAGAACCGAACTGAGAGAAGAGTGCTCTTCTCTCAGTCCTTTCTTCCTTTTTCCTTGCTGAGATACAGGGACACGTGAATCTCCCCGTCCGCATACTCCCGCGCCACCTCCAGCCCGCTGCGCTGGAAGAGATCCAGCATCCGGCTGTTGCAGACCAGCGCGTCGGCCTCCAGGTATTCGAAGCCGCGGTCGCGGGCTATTGCCGCCAGATGCAGCAGCAGGAGCGAGCCGATGCCGCGGCGCTGCCAGGCATCGGCCACCAGAAAGGCCGCGTCGGCCCGGGGGGGCCCACCGGCTGGATCCGGGATGCGGTGATACTGGCAGAGCCCCACGATTCGGCCCTCACCCGGGATCAGGGCGATGAGCGCCACCCGCTCGTCGCTGTCCCCGTGCAGCAGCGCCACCAGCTCCGCATCTGAAATGCGGGTGCGCCCGTCGAAAAACCGGAGATAGAGCGACTCGCGGCTCACCGATCCGAAGAACGCCTCCAGCGCGGGGCGATCGTCCGGCCGCAGGGCCCGCAATTCGAGGATCGCTCCGTCCCGCAGCGTCTCCCGGACAGACCAGCGCTCCAGATCGATCCCCGGCGCGGCGACAGAAAATGAAAAGTCCATAGGGGGAAATCTCTCCGTCAGATCGTGAAGAAGACCTGAACCGGGGACAAACTTCTGCTGCTGGCGCTCCTCCGCCAGCACCTGGCGATCCAGCCGGAGGAACTCTCCCAGTGACCATGCCTGAAACGGGCATCCGCGGGGGCGGTGCGGTGGCTCGGCATCGAAAATTTCCGAGATATGGCCCAGGCCGGCTTCCCCAAGATGTCGCTGGAGCGGCGGCAGGAAACGCCGCCGGGCGGTGTCCCGCGCATCGCCCGTGTCGCCCCGGGCACGAACCCACGCCTCCACAAAGGGCCCCAGCAGCCAGGGCCAGACGGTCCCCTGGTGATAGGCGCCGTCACGCGCGCGCAGGTCGCCCTCGTAGCGCGGCGCATACCCGGGCGATCCGGGAGCCAGCGTGCGCAGGCCGACCGGGGTCAGCAGTTCCCGCTCGACCACCGCCAGCACCTCCCGGGATTCATCCGGCCCCAGAAGAGGAAACGGCAGCCCGCCGGCGGCGAATACCTGATTGGGCCGGATCAGCCCGTCGGCGGTACCGGGCCGGTGATCCACATCCACGACATCGTAGAGACAACCGGCCTCCCGGTTCCAGAACCGGGCGCGGAAAGCGGTCAGCGCCTGCGCCGCCATGTCGCGCCAGCGCGGTTCCAGATCTCCCCACGCCAGCAGTGCGTTGATCCAGAGCGCCTGCACCTCGACCGGCTTCCCGATCCGGGGGGTGACCACCCAGTCGCCTATTCTGGCATCCATCCAGGTGAGCTGGACGCCGGGCTCGCCCGCCGCGAGCAGACCATCGTCGTCGCGCCGGATGCCGTGACGGGTTCCCGCCGCGTAGCCGTCGAGGATCGCCCCGGCCGCCTCCCGGAGCCGGGCCCGCGCGCCCGGCGGTGCCCGCCGGCCGGCGCGGCCCAGCGCCTCGAGGTACTCCCGCGCGACCAGCACGAACCAGAGCGACGCATCGACCGCATTGAACTCGGGCTCTCCCCGCTCGAGAAACCGGTTCGGCAGCATGCCCTGCGAGACCGCCCCTGCCCAGACCAGCAGAACGGCCCCGGCCTCGCGCAGCCTTCCGGTGGCCAGGCACAGCCCGCGCAGGGCGATGAACGTGTCCCGCCCCCAGTCCGTGAACCAGGGATAACCGGCGATCACGCTTATGCCGCTGCCCCGGCGCACCAGATAGGCGGTCGCGGAACGGCCAGGCCGGTCGGCGGGCGGGACGCGGCGGTTGCGCTCCCGCGCGCGGAGCCGGCCGGCCAGCGCCGCCACCGCTTCCGCCGATACCGCCTTGCCCGGCGCGGGGGTGTCGGCGCGAAAGAGGCAACGCGCCTCGCCGCGCGAGAGATCAAACGACAACTCGCCGGGGGATGCCAGGTCTTCGACGGCGTCGAGCCCGCGATCGGCTTCCGCCTGATAGAAGAACGAACGGTACCAAGAGGGATCGTGCCGGTAGGTCCCACCATGGAAGCAGGCGATCGCCGGCACACCGGGATAGGGCCGCCACCGGACCGCCCCGTCACGCGCCTCCGCCCGGAAATCCAGCGTGGGATTCTCCCGGTGCAGCGCATCGGCATCCCGGCCCGAGAGCAGAGGCCGCACGATCAGCCGGACACCGGGGCGCGCGGCCGTGAGCCGCCAGGTGAGAAGCACCGCCGGCCGCTGGTGCGGCACCAGCACCTCCTGCACGACCTCCAGGCCGTCCTCCAGGCGGCAGCGCCACCGGGGCCAGGGATCGGCCGTGAAGGAGGCGATGCGCGAGGCGCCATCCGGATAGACGGTACCGTCGGCATAACGCTGGCTGCTGAGCGCGATGCGACCGCCCCCCGTATCGACCCAGACCTCGCACCCGTTCACCAGCACCATGCGGCCGGTCGGTGGTGTGGCGGCGACGAGGAGCAGGGCATGATAGCGCCGGGTGCGGATCCCGTCGGCGGTACCGGACGCGAAGCCGCCCAGGCCGTCGGCCTCCAACCACTCGCGCATCACCAGGCTCGCGGCGCCGGCGCGCGGCGCCGGCTCAGCTGCTCGACACAGATTGCGGCCAGCGCGGTCCAGCCGGTCTGGTGGCTCGCCCCGAGGCCTCGGCCGGTATCGCCGTTGAAGAATTCGTAGAACAGCACCAGGTCTTTCCAGTGCGGGTCCACGGCGTAGCGCGTATCGTCGCCGTGGCAGGGCCGGCGCCCGCCGGGGCCCGGCAGGAAGAGCCCCGCCAGCCGGGCGGACAGATCCGCGGCAATCTGCCCCAGGTTCAGGCTGCGGCCCGAGCCGGCGGGGAACTCGAGCTGGAACCCGTCGCCATAGAACAGGTGGTACCGCTCCAGAGCTTCGATCAGCAGGAAGTTGATGGGGAACCAGACCGGCCCGCGCCAGTTGGAGTTGCCGCCGAATTCCCGGGTGCGGCTCTCCGCGGGCTGGTAGTCCACCCGGTATTCCCGGCCGTCCGCGTCGAAGACGCTGGGGTGATCGGCGTGGAAGCGTGACAACGATCGGAGCCCGTAGGGCGAAAGGAACTCCCGCTCATCCGCCACGTAGCGGAGTACCCGGGCCAGGCGCTCCCGTGACGGCATGGCCAGCAGCCAGCGGTCGACGCCGGACGCATCGGTCCCGCAGTCGCAGCTGAGATGGGCCGTCAGGTCCTTGCGGTTGGCCAGGAACCAGTTGAGCCGGTCGGCGAATCCCGGGAGGCGGTCGACGGTACGCCGGTTCAGCAGCTCCACCGCGAGCAGGGGCACCAGGCCCACCACCGACCGCACGCGCAGGGACGCGTGCCAGCCGTCCACGTGCAGCTGGTCGTAGTAGAAACCGTCTTCCTCGTGCCAGAGGCCGGTACCCCCCAGCGCGTTCATGGCGTCGGCGATGTCGATGAAATGCTCGAAGAACTTGGAGGCGATGTCCTCGTAGGCCGGATCGGAATCGGCCAGCTCCAGCGCCATGGCCAGCATGGTGCCGCAGTAGAAGGCCATCCACGCGGTGCCGTCCGCCTGTTCCAGGTGGCCGCCGGTGGGCAGCGGCTTCGAGCGGTCGAACAGGCCGACGTTATCCAGCCCCAGGAACCCGCCGGAAAAGAGATGATTCCCTTCCAGGTCTTTCCGGTTCACCCACCAGGTGAAGTTCATGAGGAGCTTCTGGAAAGCGCCGGCCAGGAACTCCCGGTCCCGTCGCTCGCGGGGAGCGGTCATCTTGTACACCCGCCAGACCGCCCAGGCGTGCACCGGGGGGTTCACATCATCGAAGGCAAACTCATAGGCCGGCAGCTCGCCGTTGGGATGGAGATACCACTCGCGCAGGAGCAGGATCAGCTGCTGTTTGGCATAGAGCGGATCGAGCCGGGCGAAGGGGATCATGTGGAACGCCAGATCCCAGGCCGCGAACCAGGGATATTCCCAGGTATCGGGCATGGAGAGCACGTCCCGGGTGTAGAGATGCCGCCAGTCGGCGTTGCGGATCCGGGCATGCTCCGGCGGCGGCGGCGGTTGTGCCGGGTCGCCCTCCAGCCAGTCGCGCACGATGTAATGGTAAAATTGCTTGGACCAGAACAGCCCGGCATAGGCCTGCCGGACCACCAGCTGCTCGTCGGGGGTAAGATCGGCCGGCAGATGATGGCGATAGAAATCGTCCGCCTCCGCCCGCCGGCGCAGCAGCGTCGCGTCGAAGTCGGCGAACGGATCGGCCGGCGCTTCCGGTTCGCTGAACAGCCGGAGCCGTAGCGTCACCGTCTCCCCCGGCGGGATCCGGTGTGTAGTCCAGGCGGCCGCCCGGGTGCCGGTGCCCGCCGGGTTCACTGCACTCGCGCGTCCCCCCACCACCCGCTCATGGAACGCGTCCTTCACCCAGGGCGTCGGGTTTCGCGCCCCGAAGAGCCGCTGCGCGTTGGTCTCGTTCTCGGTGAAGAGCCAGACGGGCTCGTCCGGCCCGTCCAGCTCCAGCCGGAACCCGCCGAGGCTCGCGTGGTCCGCCCGGAGCGAGCGGGGGCCCGCCAGGCGCAAGGACGGCCGGGGCCAGTAGCCCTCACCGCTGCGCCCCCAGGCCCAGGTGTTCCGAAACCAGAGGGTCGGCAGCAGGTGCAGCTCCGCGTCCTCGGGACCGCGATTGGTCGCCGCCACCTGGATCAGAATGTCGTTGGGCCGCGCCTTGGCGTACGACACCCGGATATCGAAGTAGCGGTCGTCCTCGAAGACGCCGGTGTCCTCCAGCTCGAACTCGGGATCATCCATCCCGCGCCGCCGGTTCTCCTCCAGCAGAGTCTCGTAGGGAAACGCCGCCTGGGGATACTTGTAGAGCGCCTCCATCCAGGAGTGCGTCGGCGTCGCGTCGAGGAAGTAATAGCACTCCTTCACGTCCTCCCCGTGGTTCCCCTCGTGGCCCGACAGCCCGAAGAGACGCTCTTTCAGGATCGGATCCCTGCCGTTCCACACCGCCAGCGCGAAACAGAGCCGGCCCTCCCGGTCGGTGATCCCCAGCAGCCCGTCCTCGCCCCAGCGGTAGGCCCGGCTGCGGGCGTGGTCGTGGGGGAAATAGGTCCAGACATCGCCGTCCCCCGAATAGTCTTCCCGGACCGTGCCCCACTGCCGCTCCGCCAGGTAGGGGCCCCAGCGCTTCCAGTTCCGGTCGCGGGCTTCGTCTTCACGCAGGCGTTGGTCTTCAGCGGTGGGCACAGGGAGCTCCGGAGAGATACAGAAGACAGGAGGAAGCTATCAGCTATCGACTGGCAGCTTCCAGTTCCACGATTGTCACGCCAGGTCCACGCTGATTGCCGGCAGCGCAGAGGTCACACACGGCTGCCCCGGCGTGTGGATCAGGAGCACCCGGTGCGCGGTGACCTCGATGCGCGTGAGGCTCCGGGTGGAGGCCTCGGCCCGGTGCAGGCATATGGAGTTCGCCTCGCCCAGCGGATGCGACCGGTACAACCGCTCGATCTCGTCAGCCCCGGCGTCGGCTCCCAGGGCCTCGAAAAGCCCCCGGCGCGCCTCCTCAACTGCCGTTCCGCCGGCGCTTACCACCAGGAGCCGCGGGCCCTCCGGGGCAACCGGCTGCACCGAGGCCCGGTTCCAGCGCAGCAGGACGGGCGAGGCCTCCCGGTCGATGGCGACCAGGGTGAACGGCTCGTAGCGGCCAAGATCCAGATCGGCCAGCCGCCGGGGCAGCATGGCTGCCGCGTCCAGGTCCAGCAGGTCCAGCATCAGCAGCCCGCGGCTGATCCGGCGCCCGGCCGCAAGGGGCGGCAGGGGCAGATAGAGATTGGCCAGGGCCAGCGCTACGCTGCGCTGGTTGGCCCCGACCCAGGTGCCGCCGAAGTCCGAATCGCGCGGGGCGATCCAGGCCACGCCGCGGGTCGCTCCCATGGCGGGGGGCAGTCCAGCCCCGCGGCCGGGGCGCTCATCGCGGCTGTGCCACAGGATGAAGCCGTCGGGCGCCGGCAACCAGCTCAGAGTGCACATCCCTCAAAGGTACACCCAGCCTTCCCCACCCCGTGGTGATTGCGCGCCGGAAGGCGAACGGCTACGCTGCATCAGCCACCATTCACCCGATGGGCACATGGCCCTGCGCGAGCCAGATCTCGTTCGTCCCCTGGCGCTGGAGGCCGCGCGCTGCTGCATCTGCGGCACGCGGGACAGCGAGCCGGTGGCGGTCGGCGAGGATTTCGAATACCGCACCTCGCCCGACAGCTTTCTCGCCGTCCAATGCCGGCGCTGCGGCCTCGTTTATCTCGATCCCCGGCCGTGCCTCTCCGAGCTGCCCCGTCTGTATCCCGACAACTACCACGCGTTCGATTTCAGTCCGGTCAAGTTCGGCCTGGCCTATCGGGTCCGGCGCCGGCTGGAGGCGCACCGCCTGATGCAACAGTGCCGTGGCCTGGCGGAGGACGCGGCCATCCTCGATATCGGGTGCGGGGACGGGTTCCATCTGTCCCTGCTTCGCGAGTACGGCCGGCCGGGCTGGCGCCTGGAGGGTGTGGACACCGATCCCCGGGCGATCGCCGCCGCCACCGCCCGGGGAATCGCCGTCCGCCAGGGGGCCGTCGAGCAAATGGACTACCCCGAGGGCGGGACGGACCTCGCCCTGATGATCATGACCATCGAACACGTGGCCGACCCCCCGGCCATTCTGCGCGCGGTCTGGCGGCTTCTGCGCCCCGGGGGTCGCCTGCTCCTGGTGACGGACAATACCGCCTCGCCCGACCGGCATGCCTTCGGCAGCCGCCACTGGGGCGGCTATCACTTTCCCCGCCACTGGAACCTGTTCGATGCCCGGGCCATGCAGCTCCTTGCCGGGCAGACCGGGTTCGAGGTCACCCGGCTCCGGACTATCATGAGCCCGGTCAACTGGACCTATTCCGTCCGCAACTGGCTGGACGACTGGGGCGCGCCTCGTGGCCTGGTGGAGCGTTTCAGCCTCACCTCGCCCGGCGCCCTGGCCCTCTTTACCCTCTTCGATCTCCCGTTTCAGTGGGCGGGGCGAGGCGCCCTGCTCCAGGCCGTACTGCGGCGGCCGGTGGCCTGATGCACCCGGCCGCCCTGGTGGGCGGAGGCCTGGCGGGGCTCACGGCGGCCGCTGAACTGCGGCGCCACGGGGTGCCGGTGGTGGTGTTCGAGGCCGGCCGCGCGGTGGCGGGTCTGGCGGCGAGCCACCACGACGAGGACGGTTTTACCTACGACACCGGCGCGCATTTCATCACCAACCGGCTCGCGACCGCACTGGGCATGAACGCCGCCTGCCGTCCGGTGCAGACCTACGGCGAGTCGGTCGCCCTGAACGGCACCCGGCGCTCCTATCCCTTCGGCCTTCTCGCCGAGCCGCGGTTTGTCGCCTCGGCGCTGGCGGAACGCATCCGGCCCCGCCCCACCGCCACCAACGCCGCCGAGCGCTTCCGGCGGGAGTACGGACCGGCCCTGGCGGATACCGTGGCCATTCCGCTGCTGGAGGCCTGGTCGGGAGCCTCCGCCCATGAGCTGTCACCCGCCGTCGCCGACAAGTTGCCCACCGGCCTCCTGCACACCATGTGGCTCCGTCTGGCCGGCCGCATCAGCCATCGCGCCGTTGCCGCCGGTTACAGCAGCAGCCTGCCGGAGAATGCCAGCGTCTGGCACGTGTATCCCGTCCACGGCGTCGGCGCCTTGTTGCGTCGCCTGGCGGAGGAAGTGGCGGATGCTATCCGCCTGGAGTCGCCGGTGGAGCGTATTCTGGTCGAGGACGGCCGCGCGACGGCGGTGCAGGTGCACGGACAGGTGCAGCCCGTCTCGCTGGTGATCAGCACCGCCCCGATTCATATCCTTCCGCGCCTGGTGGAGGGGACCGACCGCCTGGATCGTTTTCGCCGGTTCCGCTTCCGACCCATGATCAGCGTCAACCTGAAGCTGGAAGGCCGGCATCTTCTTCCCGATACTGTGCTCTGGATTCCGGAGCGGACCTCCCCCTTCTTCCGGCTCACCGAAGCGACCCGTTCGATGCCGTGGCTTGCCCCGGAAGGGAAGACCATGGTTACGGCGGACCTCGGCGCCGAGGTCGGCGATGAGCACTGGAGGCTGGAGGACGCTACCCTCGCACGCCTCTGCCTGGACCAGCTGGAACAGTGGGTGCCCGGTGTCGGCCCGCGTTTCCTGGGCTCGCACGTCGTCCGGATCCCGGTCGCGTATCCGGTCTTTCTCAATCGTTATGAGACGGACCGCCAGAGTCTCGACCACGGCACCGGGGTGGCGAACCTGCTGAGCCTCGGCCGCAACGGTGAATTCGGGCATTGGTTGATGGAGGACGTATACTGGAGAACCCTGCGGCGGGTTCGGCGCTGGATCTATGAAGAAAGGGAGGAGGGCTGAGAGCCTTCGGCCTTCCCGCCTTCCCGCCTTCGGCCATATCTTTTCCCCCATGCCCCACAAAGCCGCCGAGTTTGTTCGCACCCTGCGCGAGGAGCGCCGGTCGCTGGGCTGGCGCGGGCTCCTCCGCAAGCGCGGCTGGGGCTTCGTGGTCGTCGTTCTCCTGCTCTACCTGGTCCGGGATCTGATCCTCTACCTCCTGATCCCGCTGGCCATCGCCGCAGGCCTGGCACACTAGGCTGGCGGCATTCCCCGCCTTCCACCAGGAGTCGCCATGCGCCGGATCCTCTGCCCCGCCGTCGTGCTCCTCCTGGTGCCGGCCACCGCCCGGCCGCAGGCCAAGCACCCTGCCCCGCCAGCCGGACTCGATACCTACGTCCGTCAGGTCATGGACGACTTCGAGGTCCCGGGACTGGCCCTGGCGATCGTCAAGGACGGACAGGTGGTGGTGGCCCGAGGGTATGGGGTGCGCACCCTGGGCCGACCGGACCGGGTGGACGCGCACACACTCTTCGGCATCGCCTCCAACACCAAGGCGTTCACAGCCACGGCGCTGGGCCTTCTGGTGGAAGAGGGCAAGGTTCAGTGGGACGCCCCGGTGATCGACTACCTGCCGTGGTTCCGGCTCTCCGACCCATACGTGACGCACGAGATCACCGTGCGCGATCTGCTGGTGCACCGCAGCGGGCTGGGCCTGGGAGCGGGCGACCTGCTGTGGTGGCCCTCGTCCACCTACAACCGCGACAGCATCGCCCGGCGGCTCCGATACGTTCCGCTGGCGACGAGCTTCCGCAGCGCCTACGCCTACGACAACGTGCTGTATCTCATCGCAGGCGAAGTGATCGAGGCGGTGAGCGGTATGTCGTGGGAGGACTTCGTGCGGACCCGCATCCTCCAGCCGGTGGGGATGACGGAGAGTAAGGTCCGCCACCGGGCGGCCGCGGGCGGAGGCAATGTGGCCACACCGCATGCGGAGGTGAACGGTACCCTCCAGCCGGTGAAGCCGTTCGACAGCGACAATACCAACCCCGCCGGCGGCATCGTCTCCAACGCGGTGGACATGGCGCGCTGGCTCATCACCCAGCTCGACTCGGGCCGGGTCCACGACAGCGTGCGCCTGTTCACACCCGCCACCACCCGGCAGCTCTGGCAGATCGTGACGCCCATCCCTACCGGGCGCTACCCCGCAGAGCTGGCCCCGCTGCAGCCGCAGTTCTCCGGCTACGGCCTGGGGCTCGCTGTCCGCGACTACCGGGGGCACAAGCTGGTCAATCACTCCGGCGGCCTGCCCGGCTACGTCTCCCGCGTCATGATGATCCCCGACCTCAACCTCGGCGTGGCGGTGCTGACCAACTCCGAGAGCCCGGCCATGGAGGCGATCGCGCTCCAGGTGCTGGACCACTACCTGGGAGCCAGCTTCGACTGGCGTGGCGGATGGAAGCGGATCCGGGCCCGGCAGGACTCCCTGACGGCCGCGGCGGATGCCCGGGCCGCGACCGCGCGCGACAGCACGGCCGGCCCGTCACTCC
Source organism: uncultured Gemmatimonadales bacterium (assembly GCA_963779755.1). GTDB lineage: Bacteria > Gemmatimonadota > Gemmatimonadetes > Gemmatimonadales > GWC2-71-9 > CAVZZO01. The sequence continues at coordinate 1,520,503 of CAVZZO010000001.1, read as the reverse complement.
CGCTCGAGCGGTATGCCGGGACCTATCGCGACCCATGGTACGGCGATGTCGGTATTGCGCTGGAGGATGGGCGGCTGGTGATCCGGTTCTCGCACACGCCCGCCCTGGTGGGCGACCTGACGCACTGGCAGTACGACACCTTCCTGGCCCGCTGGCGGGACCGCGAGCTCCGGGCCGATGCCTTCGTGACATTCAGGCTCGACCCGGATGGCAGCATCGCGGAAGTGCGCATGGCACCGGCCTCGCCTTCGGTCGATTTCAGCTTCGATTTCCAGGACCTGCGGCTGAAACCGGCCGAGCGGTGACGCCGGGAGGGATCACATGTCGTCCCCGCGCTTGGCGGTCGGCGGCAGGTGGCCGTTGAGCCGGAGATACATGGCCTGCTGGCCGTAGTGGTCGGCCCAGTCCTGGGCCAGGCCCATCATGGCGGTGGCGCGGGACACGGTCGACTTGCCCCAGTAGGGGACCTGCCCCCCCAGATCGCCATCCGTCACCCCGCCCAGTGCCGACTCGCAGAAGGCGAACGAGTCCTTGATCCGCTGCATCAACTGCTCCTTGGGCGCGCTCGCGTCGAGCTTGGCAGCCTCGGGGCTCTTCTTGCCCGAAATCGAGCTGCACATGAACACGTTGGAGCCGGCCACGTGCAGCACCAGCTGGCCGAAACTCATCTGGGCGTCGGTCGGCTTGAAGCCGAACTTGTCCGCCGGCATCTCCTCGGCGGCCGCGACCATATTGCGCTTGGCGCTGGCCAGCTCATGGCGCAGCGCGTCGGAGACCGGGTTCCCCTGCGCCGCCAGGCCCGCCGGTAACAGCAGCAGGCCACCCAGGGCCGGGACAAGCATACGAGTCCGCATGGTACGATCCTCCAGAGGGAAGAGGGGGGGGTGCGCTCTTGCGGGAGCGTTGGATTCTGCCCCGGGTGCCCCCCGGGCCGCAAGCTCCCTGCCGCGTTCCAATATGCGCCCCAGCCGGCAGGCGGGGTACTCAGGCGGTCTGCCGGCAGCAGGTCACCGAAACAGCGCCCACACGCCCAGGACCGCGATCCCCACCCCGAACGCCGTCTTCGCCCCGGCCGCCACCGCCCGCCCCAGCAGGGCGCCCCAACCGGCGCGCAGCGAGGCGGGGCCGTGCTGTTCCCGGGAATACTCGAATACCACCGCCCCGGCGAACGCTCCCACGAACGACCCGATCACGCTCCCGATCACCGGCACCGGCACACCGACGATCGCCCCCACGATCCCTCCGACCAGCGCGCCCCAGCCCGCCCGGCGCGACCCGCCGTAGCGGCGCGCAAACCGGAACCCCACCCACCATTCCACCAGTTCGCCCAGCAGCGCCAGCGCCAGGGCGGCGAGAATGATCCCCGCCCCCACAGTGCGGAAGCCGGTAAGCCAGCCATACCCCAGCAGCCCCAGCAGCATGACCCACAGGCCGGGGAGCCCGAGCGGGATCAGGACGAGCCCGGTGAGGAGGAAGACGATCAGAAGAAGGGCCGCCATATCCACAGATTACACCGGTCAGGCAGATTACGCAGAGAATCCGGGCCGCCTTCACCTGCCCCGGCGGCACCGGATAACGCCGAACACCCCTGTGTCATCGGTGTCATCGGTGGGTTTCATTGGCCATTCAGCGCCGCTTCATGGACCCGCCCCTAGTCTGCACGGGAACCCAGGGGAGCCTGACGAAATGTCTGAATATCTGATTGTGTACGGCACCTCCTACGGACACACCGCCAAGGTGGTGGAGCGCGTGGCTGCCACACTGCGCCGGGAGGGGCGGCAGGTCACCATCTGGCGGGGTGACGCCCTGCCGCCGCTGGTGAGCCTGGAGCCGTTCGAGGGCGTCATCATTGCCGGCTCCGTGAAATTCGGCCGGCACCAGCGCTATCTCCGGGATTTCGTCCGCCGCTTTGCGCCGCAGCTCAACGCCATGCCGTCGATCTTCATTTCGGTTTGCGGGGCGCTGGCGGGCAATCAGGAGGGCGGGCGACAGGAGGCACGGGAATATGTCCAGCGGTTCCTGAAAGAGACCGGCTGGCAGCCACGCCATGTCACCTCGGTTGCGGGCGCGGTGACCTATACCCGCTACGGCCCGATTACCCGCTGGATCATGCGACGCATCAGTTCCCGGACCGGCCGGCCCACCGACACCTCGCGCGACTGGGAGTTCACCGACTGGGAGGCGCTGGAATCCCGGATCCGTCATATGATCCAGCCCCAGCCCCAGCCCATGCAGGTGTGATCCACAGAACCGCTGTTCGTCGCTGGAGCAGAGTCCGCCCGTCAGCGCGTCGCGGGGCCGGACTCGGGCTCAAGCGGAGGTGAAGCACCTCCTCTGTGGACCCTTCAATCTGCCTGGCCCGGGCCAACCCCGCCGATGGCGGGCGGACAATCGGTGGAAATCGAATCGGCCGCCGGCAGGAAGTCCAGATCCACGTGCACCACGATATGCTCGTCCATCTTGAGGATTCCCAGCATCTTGCTGAGCCCCCCGACATCGTAGTCTTTCACGTTTAACGGAAAATCGCTGTGCAGGTGCAGGGTGTCTCCCGCACGGGTGAGTACCGACGCCAGGGTGTCGCGTCGGGTGACCCCATGGATGGTGAAATCGCCGATCAGCGCCACCTGCTGCGAGTCGGCGGTGGGGGCGGCGGGGACCGTTTCGGCCAGCGCAAACCACATCCGGGGGAAACGGCCGGTCTCCATGGATTTGTTCAGGTCGCGGTCGCGGTGGCCGTTACCCGTGGTGAGCGAGCCGACCGGTGCGGAGACACAACCCCGGACATCCCGGACCCGCCCGCCGCTCATCCAGCCACGCACCGAATCGGTCCGGCCGGTGAAGTCGCCCAGCGAGGCGTGCGCATCGAAGCTGAGCGTTCCCTGGCCCACCACCGCGGACGGTAACGCCGGCTCCTGTCCCGCAGCCGCCGGCGCCAGCGCCAGGAGCAGGCCGGCGAGCGCGCGGATGGTCTTCATGGCGAGCCTCCCAGCTGCCGGCGCACGACCAGCCGGCCCGTCACCGCATCGGCGGGCACCGCGTACAGTTCGGACACCAGGCCGAACCCGGCGCCCAGGCGCAGGAGAACGCCCGCCGAGAGGGCGAGGCGGTCCAGATCCACCGAGACCCGCCGCCGGTCCGTGGTGCCGAACTGATTGGTGAAGTTAACCCGGAAGCGCGGTTGCAGGCGGTTGTAGCCCACCGCGCCGAATAGCGCGAGGCGGCCGTTCATCCTCTGGCTCGCCTGCAGCTCGATGCCCAGAATATTGGGGTGAAAGCTGTCGTTCGAGCGCGTCCCCCCGAAGCATTCGCTGGCCGGATCCTGCAGCGCGGCATCGTCGCAGGTCACCGGTGCGTGCACCACGCCGAAGGTGGCATGGGCGCGCAGGGCCAACCCGAGACGCCCCCGCGCCAGCGCCCGCGCCACCGCGAGGCTGACCAGATTGGCCTCCACCTCGCGGACACGGACCGGAGGCACCCAGGCAACCTCCACCTCAAAGCCGCCCGGCAGCCCCGCCGCCAGCCGCGGCCGGAGGAAGCCCGGCAGGAGGTTGACGTGCTCCGGCCCCTTGCCCGGGCGGCAGATGGTCGGCGTCGCCGTGGTGCGGTCTACCCGCGGCAGGTAGGACGCTTCGAGCCCCACCTGGAACCGGCCCGGCGCAAGCTGCTCCGGCGGGCCCGCGGCGCTGAAGGCGATCGGCACGGAGAGGATACCGAAGACCTGGGCCTCGTGCGAATCGGCGGGGGGGAAACAGTCGGCCTGGGCCGCAAGCCGCCCCGCTGCGGCCAGCAGCAAGATCAGCAGTGCACCGCCGGCGCGCACTCAGCGCACCACGATGGTACCCGCCATGCCGCTCGGCGGATTACCCGCGGCGCCGTGCACCGTGCAGTAGTAGAAATAGGTGCCGGGGGTCGCAAAGGTGATCGGGCCGTAGCTGTGCGGGCTCGCGACCGCCCCGGCGGGATCGCTGGTGAAGCTGGTCGGTCCGGTCGAGGTGACGCTGTGCAGCACCGTGCCGCTCGACCAATTCCAGGTCACCGTGCCCCCGGCGGCCACGGTATCCACAGCGGGGTCGAAGAAATTGTTGCGGACCGTGATGGTAATGGCCGGGGGCGGGGGCGGCGTCGCCACCGCCGAGGCCAGGAAACCCACCGGCGATCCGGCCAGCCCGGCGGCGCTCGCCTGCGCCGCGTTCGGCCCCACCGTCATCCCCAGCGTCCAGGTGGCGCTCACCCGCCCCTGGGCGTCGCTGGTGCCCGACGCTGGGCTCACCGTTCCGCCGCCGCCCGTCACGGCCCATTGTACCGCGGTCCCGCTCACCGGGTTGCCGAACTGGTCGGTCACCATGACGACCACCGGGTTCGCCAGCGCCTGGCCAACCTCGGCGGTCTGGCCATCGCCCGAAACTCCGGCCAGCGTGGCCGCCCCGCCGGGCGCCGCCGTGGCGGTGAACTGCACCGGCGACCCCGCGGCGCCGGACACGGTGGCCTGGGCCATCTGCGTCCCCGCAGCCTGGCCCAACGTCCACTGGGCGGCAGCCAATCCGTCCGTGCCTGTGGTGGTGGTGGCCGGCGCTATCGCCGCCCCGGTACCGGAGGCCGACCAGGTCACCGTCATTCCCTGGGCCGGCTGTCCATCGCTGGTGACGATGATTTGCAGCGGATTCGGCAGATCCTGCCCGACCGTGCCATTCTGACCATCCCCGCTTTGTGAGGCCTTGGCGGCCTGGAGCTTGGGGGTGGGTTGCATACCATCGCTCCCGCCGCAGCCCGCCAGCAGTATCAGGGCGGCCGCGGCGAGGACAAGCGTCCTCTCGAACATGTTTCTACCTCCCGGCACCAGTATGCGGGAGCCTTGCCTCCTCGTCTTGCACGCACCAAGCGGACTTGTACCGGTATCACACCGCCGATGTGACTCAGCACAGTGCAGTCGGGTGCGCTGTATCGCATTATGACAGCCGGAGACCGTCTCCGAGCGGGCCGGACCGCCGACGCTGATGGGACTTCCGCCACGGAGAAGCCTTTGGGATTCCGCATTGCCCTCGCTGTCATACTCGCCGTCGGTCCCTTGCTGCTCGCCCGGTCCGCCCCGCTCCAGGCCCAGACCGCGCCGGTGCGGGTGCAGATCGAGGGAGTGGAGGGCGACGTCCGGGACAATGTGCGGGCCCTCCTGGCCCTGGCACGCGCCGACGATGAAGGCGAGAAGCTTCCTCCATCCCGAATCCGCCAGCTGTACCGTGGTGGCAACCGGCAGATCCGGCTGGCGCTACAGCCCTACGGGTTCTATCAGCCCCTCATCCATGGCACCCTGTCGCTCGACGGCGATACCTGGACGGCGCGCTATCTGATTCACCCCGGGCCGGCCACCATGGTGCGCCGGGTGGATGTGGAGGTCACCGGGCCGGGGGCGGAGGAGCCCGGCATCCAGCAGGCGGCCGATCTCTTCCGCCAGCAGCAGGGGGACACCCTGAGCCACTTGCGGTACGAAGCGGCGAAACTCAGTCTGCTCACTGTCGCCACCGACAGCGGCTACCTCGATGCCGGGCTCGACAGCACCGTCATCCTGGTGGACAGCACGGCCGACACCGCCAGTATCGTGGTCCGGTTCCATACCGGCCCACTCATGCATTTCGGGCCGGTGACCTTCCGGCAGGACATTCTCGATTCGGCCTTCCTGGCGCGGCGCGTTCCCTTCCGGCAGGGCGAAGTGTTCCGGCAGCGCAAGCTGAACGAGCTGCAGGGCGTGCTCATGGCGGAACCCTATTTCGCCAGCATCCAGGTCATTCCCCACCCCGAGCAGGCCGTCGACACCCGTGTGCCTGTCGAGGTGATTCTCGAGCCCCTGCCGCCGCAGGCCTACGAGGTGGGGGTGGGCTACGGCACCGACAACGGCCCGCGGGGCCGTGCCACTGCCCGCTTCCGGCGCCTCAATCGCCGCGGCCACAACGCCGAGATCGATGTGATCGGGTCGACGATTCAGCAGAGCATCTCCGGCCGCTACGTCATTCCCGGGGTCCTGCATCCCACCGGCGCCCTGACCCTGCTGGCCGGCTACGCCTTTCTCAATCCGACCATCAGTAACAGCCATACCTTCATCGTCGGCGGGAGGCTCACCCGGAAGCGCTTCGGCTGGAACGAGGATCTCTCGCTCACCTATCAGCGGGAGGCCTTCACCGTCGGCCCCGATACCGGCGTCGCCACCATGCTGGTGGCGGGACTGGGCTACGACCGCTCCAGCACGAACAACACGGTCTTTCCCACCCGGGGCTTCCGGGTGCACGGTGAGATCAAGGGCAGCCGGCAGGGGCTGCTCTCCAACACCTCGTTCCTCCGCGTCGATGGCGGGGCCAAGCTGGTCTACGGATTCACCCCCCGTGCGCGCGTGCTGCTGCGGCTTGACGCGGGCCAGGTCTTCACCGGCAGTTTCCTGCAGTTGCCGCCCTCCATCCGGTTCTTCACCGGAGGCGACGAGACCATCCGGGGCTACCGCTTCCAGACCCTGGGCCCCCGGAACGCGGCCGGGCAGCCCGTGGGCGGCCAGGTGCTCCTCGCCGGCAGCGTGGAGATGGACTACCGCTTCCTCAAGCGCTGGGCCATCGCCGGCTTCACCGATGCGGGCAACGCCCTCAGTTCCTGGACCCCGCTCACCCTGCGCTACAGCATCGGCCCCGGTATCCGCTGGATCTCGCCGGTCGGGCTCATCCGGCTCGACTTTGCCTATACGCTCAATCGCCCGGCAAGCCTGGGCGGTAGTCCCTGGCTGTTGCACTTCCGCATGGGGCCCGACCTGTGAGCCGGGGCGTGAAGCGCGTCCTCAAGTGGACCGGGATCGTCCTGGGCAGCCTGGTGATCCTGCTGCTCGTGGTGCTCTGGATCGCCCTCAAGAGCGACCGGATCCTTCAGTGGGCCCTGCACCGGGCGGTCGCCGCCGATACGACCCTGGCCATCGCCCGCATCCACGGCGACCTGGGAGGCCCCCTGGCGCTGGGCGGCGTGCGGCTCAGGACCGCCAGCGCCGATATCACCATCGACAGCCTGCTGTTTGACTGGAGTCCCTTCGGCCTGCTGCGGAAACAGGTACGAATCGATTCGCTGCACCTGGTGGGGCTGCACGTGGTGATTCCCGATTCGACACCGCCCAGCGAGGGACCACCCCGGAAGCCCAGCCTGCCGGTCGGTATCGTCATGCACAACACCACCGTCCGGGGTTTCACGGTACGCGCGCCGGGCGGCATTGCGGTGGAACAGGGACAAGCGCGGATAAGCGGCCCCGCCGACGGCTACGAGATTCGCGCCAGTCTGGCCCTGTCGCTGCCGCAGTTCGATTCCATGCCGCAGCTGGATACGCTGCGGATCGGGCTGGTTGGTGCGGGCGGCCTCACGCAGATCCACCTCGATACCGCCGTCGTACCCCTGCTGCGGGGACGGCTGCTGGCCACCGGCGACGTGACCTGGTGGCCCGGCATCTCGTGGAACCTCGCGGTGGCGGGCCATGAGCTTGAGCCGGGCCTGCTCACGGGCCGCCCGGCGCGCTGGCCCGGCGTGCTGGCGTTCCGCGCGCGAGTGAAAGGCAGGAAGGACAGCACCGGAGTGTATGGCACGGTGGCGATCGACACCGTCACCGGCAGCCTGCGCCACCAACTGCTGAGCGGCACCGGCACCCTGCGCCTGCTGGGGAACACGCCCGACTCGACCACCGCCATTGGCATCCCCTCCCTCAGCGCCGCCTGGGGAACGGCCCGGCTGGATCTCTCCGGCTACGCGGGCGATACCCTGTCCCTCGCGTTCCGGGCCGGCGCCGGCCGGCTGGGCACGCTGGTGAACGGAGCCGCCGGTAGTCTCGCCGCGCAGGGCTCGCTCACCGGGTCGCGAACGGCGCCGCGCGTCAGCGCCACCGCCCGGGGGAAGCAGCTTGCCTGGAACAGCGACAGCCTGGCCCGGCTCCGGTTGAAGGTTGACGCGGCGCTCGCTGGCAGGGGGCCGCTCGACATCCAGCTCACCGGATCGGATGCGGTGGCCGGACCGGTCCACCTGGACACGGTAGACCTTACGGTGCGCGGCAGCCGGACGTCGCATCGTGTCCGGCTCCGGGCCCTGGGCCCCCGCACCACCGCGACGCTCGCCGCCGCCGGAGCCCTCGAGCCGGGCGGATGGAGCGGCACGGTGGACAGTCTTCGCCTGTACGATCCAGTCCTGGGCCGGTGGCGGCTCAGCCGGCCGGCGGCGTTGGCCGTCGCCTCCGGGGCGGACACCCTGAGCCGTCTCTGCCTGGTCTCGCGCGACAGCACGCCTGCGCACCTTTGCGCCGCCGGCCGCTTTGCCTCCGCCGATCAGTGGCAGGTCACCACCAGCCTCGACTCCTTCCCGATGGCGCTGATCGATTCTGTCCTGCCCGATTCCATGTTGGGGACGCGCCAGGGCTTCACAGGAACTCTGTCGGGGAAGCTCACCGCCTCGGCCCGCGGCGGCCGGCTCAGCGCCCGGGGCACCCTGCATACGGCGGGCACCGCCTTTGTTTATCCGCTCTCGCCGTCCGATACGGCGCTGCAGCAGGTGGTCTTCGACACCGCCACCCTGGCGCTCGATGCCGGCGCCCAAGGCCTGGAGTCGACCCTGCGCCTCGCGCTGGTGGCACCCGACCGCTCCCCGGTCGGCCATCTCACCGCCAGCCTCACGCTGCCGCAGTATCACAATCTGCATCAGGAACTGATGACCCAGCCGGTGCAGCTCCGGCTCACCGGCGAAATGGTGAACTTGGCGGTCACCCGCGCCTTTACCTCTCGGCTGGACAGCCTCACCGGGGATATTTCGCTGGAAGCGCAGGCGGACGGCACGGTGCGGGCGCCGGACATCCGGGGCCAGCTCGCGTTGACGAAGATGACCGCCTGGCTGGGCGAAAACCGGGTGGCGCGCGGCACGGTGAACGCAACCCTGGCGGGGCGCATCGACAGCACGCGGCAACTGGCCGGCAGCCTGACGGTGGTTCCCCGGGGCGTGATCTACGAGTACCCCATCGCCGGCATCAAGCGGCAGGTGGTGGTGGACAGCGGCGCCCTCCGGGCCACCGCCGATACCGGCATGCACGCCCGGCTGGCGCTCGGGTTCAGCGACATCAACCATGCGCCGCTCGGCACTCTGCAGGCGACGCTCGCCCTGCCGGAGTATCGCCGGCTGGGGGCGCCGCTCGGGCCCGAGCCCGTGGACCTGCGCCTCGACACCGACCTTCGGCAACTCGCCATCCTGCAGGCGCTGACCGCCCGATTTGACACCCTGCAGGGCCGGCTGGCGCTGCATGCCACCGTCAGCGGCACGGTCGCCACGCCTCAGATCCGGAGCACCCTGGCGGTCGACCATCTGCTCGCGCTGCTTCCCCAGGGCGCCCGCATCACCGGCGGCATGGAGGGCGAACTGCGGGCCGACGTCGCGCCGGACAGCAGCATCACCGGGTTCTTTCGCCTGGTGCCCCGCGGCCTCGCCATTTCAGGGGCGGACACCTCCAGTACCGCGCGCGTGGCGCTGGCCGATACCGGCGTGATGGTGCGGGTGGACAGCGCCGGGCTGGATGGAAACCTGACACTGCTCTTTGCCGACGAGGGGGGGGCGCGGGTCGGCCGCATCACCGGTACGCTGCGGCTGCCGCAGTACACCCGGGTGGGGCCACCGGTCGCTCAGCAGCCGCTGACCGCCCGGGTGGACGGGCAAGTGCAGGAACTGGGCTTCCTGGCCGGGTTTACTGCTCAGGTTGACAGCCTCGACGGCTCCGCGCGGCTGGCGCTGCGAGCGGACGGCACGGTGAAGCATCCCCACGCGTCCGGCAGCCTCTCGCTGGACAGCGTCTCGGCGCGGCTCCCGCTGCTCGGGGTCCTGTATCACGACCTCAACCTGACGGCGCAGGCCGACAGCAGCGGCGCACTCTCGCTGCATGCCAGTCTCTGGTCCGATCCGGGGCAGATCGTGATCACCGGCACCAGCCCGCTGCATCCCACGGTGGAGGAACCGGCCCACCTGCACGTGCAGGGCACCGGGTTCGAGGCGATCAATACCCCGGAAGTCCACGCGCTGATCTCGCCCGACGTGAATGCCACGATGGCCGGCGACAGCATCAACATCCAGGGCACGCTGAAGCTGCCGCTCGTTGCGGTGCATCTCACCGAAACGCCGGAATCCTCGGTGCCCCCCAGCGACGATGTGGTGTTTGTGGGCGATTCCGCACCGCCCCCCTCCAGCGGGTGGCGTATCGCGTCGCGGCTGGAGATCATCCTGGGCGACAGCGTCACCTTCCAGGGATTCAACTTCACGACCGAACTGGGTGGACGGCTCCAGCTGGCGCAATCGCCCGGGCGCACGCCCACGGCCAGCGGCGAGCTGGTGATCCAGCAGGGCCACTACAAGGCGTACGGCCAGGACCTTACCGTCCAGAACGGGCAGGTCCGCTTCGCGGGCGGTCCGGTGACCAACCCCACCCTGGCCATCGAAGCCACCCGGACTGCCGCGGACAGCACGGTCGCCGGGCTGCGCATCACCGGCACCCTGCAGAATCCCCAGGTCAATATTTTCTCCAACCCCGCCATGGCGCAGGACCGGGCGCTGGCGTATCTCGTAACCGGGCACGCACCGGGGGAGGCCGGCGGGTCCAACGGCACGCTGGTGGGCAAGGCGGTGAACGCGGCGGGCCTGCGGGGGGGCAACTTCCTGGCGAAATCGGTCGGCTCGGCCCTGGGGCTCAGCAGCGCGAAGGTGCAAACCTCGGGCGACCTGCAGCAGGCGTCCTTCGTGGCCGGGAAGTACCTCTCGCCCGACCTCTATGTCAGCTACGCCATCGGCCTTTTCAGCCCGGTGTCCACCGTCCGGATCCAGTACCAGATCACCCGGCACTGGACCCTGCAGGCTGAACGGGGCGGCACGACGGGAGCGGATATCCTCTACAAAACCGAACGGGGACAAATCGGGTTCCCGGGCCGGACCGGTACCGGCTCCGGTCCCTGAGCCGGCACTATTGCCGCAATGCCTGCCGGAAACGGGAGGGCGAGAGGCCGGTCCGGCGGCGGAACAGGTTGGAGAAATGGGCCTGGTCGGCGAAGCCGGCGTCGGCCGCGATCCGGGCCAGCGGGAGGTCGGTCGCGGTGAGCTGCTGGGTGGCGCGCTCCAGCCGGAGGCGCCGCAGGTATTCTCCCACCGAACACCCGAAGGCGCGCCGGAACGCCCGGGTCAGCGTCACGGGGTGCGCCTCCACTCGTTCCGCCAGCTGGCTCAGGCTGATGCCGTCGGACAGGCTCTCGTGCAGCAGGTCGCGCGCGTGAAGCACGTAGGGGGGGAGATCGCGCCTCCGCTCCGGCCCCTCCCCCCGGCCGGCCTGGGCGAGGAGCTCGAGCAGCAGCCCTTCAATGGCGAGACCAGCCGACGAATCGGACGACCGCAACTCGCGATGCACCCGCAGCGCCAGCGCGGCAGCCAGCCCCCCCTGGAAATGGACCAACTGATCGAGCACCGGGGCCCGCGGGCTCAGTTCCCGGGCCCGCGCCGGCGCGACCTCGACCAGGAGACCGCGGGTGTCGGTCCAGTCGAAGCGATTGAAATGGGGCTCCCCCGCCGGAGTAAACTTTACCATGGCCGGCTCGCAGGTCAGCGAGCGGCCGTGAAAGCCCTCAACAAAGCCGCCCTGCAGCACGAAACAGATGGTCGGCCCGTCGTGCGTGTGCCAGGGCAGGCGGCTGCCCTGCGGGTGCACGCCTTCGGCAAGCGTGAAGCCGTTGATCTCGGCGCTGGCGGGAGAGCGCCCCTGCGGTAACGGGCTGGCGGCCATGGTAAAACCTCAGGCTGGAAGTGAGGCCATCAATACCCGGAGAGACGCCCAGGACCGGGGCCGGGCGCACAGCAGAGCCGATGGTTCCCCGGAATCTAGAACCCGGGGACGCGCCCGGTCCAGCGGCCGCGTCACGATCCAGACACCTCGCCCGTTTAGCTTCGACCCCGTCACTTTTCGGGAGTGGGCCCAATGCAGGTGCGGCGCATACTTGAAGCCCTGACGGCACTCTGCCTCGCCGGTGCCGCCCGGGTGTCCGCGCAGGAGAAAGCAGTGAAACGTTCCGAGCTTCCGGCGGCGGTACAGCAGACGGTGGATGCCCAGAGCAAGGGGGCGACCGTCAAGGGGTTCGCCCGGGAAACGGAGAACGGCCGGACTTTCTACGAAGCGGAGATGACGGTCAACGGCCACAGCAAGGACCTGCTGATGGACGCCAACGGCAATGTGGTGGAGATCGAGGAGCAGGTGAGCCTGGACTCCCTGCCCGCTGCCGTCCGCGAAGCACTCCAGAAGGAAGCCGAAGGCGGCACCATCCAGCGGGTCGAGAGTCTCACCAAAAGGGGGAAGCTCGTGGCCTGGGAGGCCGTGGTGAAGAACGGCTCGGAGCGGCGCGAGGTCCAGGTCGGGCCGAACGGGGAAGAGCTGGAGCAGGAGGAATAGGGGTACGGAGTGGGGATCAGGAATCAGGAACAGGGACTGAAACCCTCGAGTGCAGGCCCTGGTTCCTGATTCCTCATTCCTGATCCCTCGTCAACGGCTCCACACCTGGTCGCTCCGATCCAGATCGGGATATCCGGCCTCCGGATCGATCTCCACCCGCACCACGCCGGTACCGCGAGCCACCCGGACGGTGGCCTTCCGGGCGCCGCCGAGCCAGACATCCACCGGGATCACCAGCCGCTGGGCCTCGCCGTCTTCCCGGCTGATGGTGAGGGGAACCGGCATGGGCACCAGGCCGCGGTCGACCACCGTGATCGCCACCGAATCGCCGTCGTCGCGGACCGAAGCGAGCGCCTGGTTCAGCGGCCACGCGCGGTAGAACCAGCTCTGCCAGAACCAGGAGAGATCCCGCCCGGCCACGTGGTCGAAGGTATTGAAGAAGTCCAGCGCATCGGGATGCCGTCCCGTCCAGCGCCGGCCGTATTCCCGGAGCGCGCGGTGGAACGTGTCCTCCCCTACGACCGTTCGCAGCGCCACCAGGACCTGCGCAGTCTTGTCGTAGAAATCAATGAAGTAGAGATCCTGAGGAAAAAGATCTCCCCATTGCATGAGCGGCGCGTCCTGCCCCCGCCGGGCCGCCTGAAGGTAGAGCAGGCGCTGCCCCTGCTCCGAGTCGTTGGGCCGGCCGCCTTCCCGCGGCTCGCCGTAGAGCGGCCGCATCGCCTGCGCCACATCGAACTGGGTGAGCCCCTCGTCCATCCAGGGATGCCGCGTCTCGTTCGACCCCACCTGCATGGGGAACCACATATGGCCGGTCTCGTGCATCAGGTCGCCCGCCAGTGACAGCGTGTCCGCCCAGGGCTGCATGACGGTCATCATGGGATATTCCATCCCGCCGCTGGTGAGCACTCCCTCCATCGACGTCATCTGCGGCCAGGGATAGGGCCACAGGTAGGATGACAGTTGTTCGATGGCGTCGCGGGTGAAGCGGGCGCCGCCTGCCGCCCACGCGGCCGCCTCCGGCGTCAGCCGGAAGAAACTGTTGATAGCCACGGTATCCGTCGTGCCCCGGGCGGAGTCGCGCACCAGCGCAATGGTCGCGTCCCAGGCGTAGCGGTCGCTGGTACCCCAGGAAAAATCCCGCACGTTGCGGGCGATGAAGTGCCACACCGGCCTGCCGCCGGCCAACGCGGCGCTGGACCCCACCTCCGACGGCATGATCACGTGCACCACCTCCCGGCTCCGCCGCGTCTGCGCCAGCCGCTGCATGGTCTGCCGGGAGAGCACGCTGGCCGAGTCCTGCAGGACTCCTGTGGCGCCCACCACCCAGCCCCGCGGCACGGTCAGCCGTACGTCGTAATCCGCCGGATCCATGTAGAACTCGGCGCCCAGGTAGGGATCGGTCACCCAGCCGTTGACGTCGTCATACACCGCCAGCTGGGGATACCAGTAGCCCAGGAAGTAGACCCCGTCCTCGTGCCCCTCGCGGCCGTCGGACGGCGCCGGCGGCGGAGTGAAGGACCAGACAAACTCGAACGCCGCGCTGTCGCCGGGGAGCAACGGATGAGGGAGACGGATCCACATGATAGTGCCGTCCACCCGGTAGGCGGCGGAGGAGTCGGGCCTCATACCCCGCTGGCGTGGCGCAGCCGGCCGCAGGTCCTGCCCGTCCGCCACCACTCGCGCCAGCCTGACCCCGCCGGTGACAGGCACCGGGTCCCGCCGCGGATTTCCCGGCGCGAACATGTTCTGCCGCAGATAGACCGCCACCCGCCGGAGCGTATCGGGCGAGTTGTTGAGATAGATCACCCGCTCCCTTCCCTCGAGCCGGTCGCGTTTCACGTCCAGCTTGGCGTCAATCATATAGCGGGCGTGCTGCACCCAGTAGCCCGGCCCCGGGGTGCCCGTGCGTGTCCGGGTTCCCCGCTTCACCGCCCGGGTGAATCCCGCGGTCTCGAACACCGGGCCGGGGATGGGTCGGCCCTCTTGCGCCGTGGCGGCGGGATCGGCCGACGGTGCGGGCAGGCTCTGGGCGGCGAGTTGAACCGGGAGGAGGAGGACGAGGGCGAGGGCGGGAACGGCGCTCAAACGAGGGTGGGTCCTCACGGTTGCTCTCCGGACGCGGATGAGGGGTTGAACCAGGCAGATAGGACAATCTGTCCGGCCACCGCCCGGCGGGGCAACCGGCCGGAGGGCGACAGGGGAAAACGGCCCCTTTCAGGAATGTGACCTGCCGAGGCCGATCCTCACCGCCATGCCGCCGGAAAGCACCAGGTCGTTCTGGAATCGTCTGGCCAGTCCGCTCCAGTTCACGTTGAAGAGATAGTTCTCCGCGTCCATCCGGAACGCGACCGGCCCCTGGCCCAGCTGGAGCGTTGCTCCCAGCGTGGCCCCGATGCTCGTGCGACCGACCAGCAGGGGGTCCCCTCCGCGGGAGATGCTGGCGGCTCCCGCGAAGAGCGTGAGCCTGTTTGCCCCGACCCCTCCCGCCAGGCGGTACATTGCCCGAATGGCCGTCATGGTCTGGTGGGTCTTGAAGGTCTGCCCGATGCCCCCCACGCCAAGATCGGCGTGAAATTTCGTCCGGCTCGGGGCATAGCGGTATGCCGCCTCGATTCCAAGCCGTCCCGCCGATTGATAGCCGACCGAACCTCCCCAGGCCACCGCGACCCGGTTCGTAAAGCTCTGCGACACGCCACCGGGTGATGTGAATTCCCATTTCCCCATGGGAGACAGGTAGACGCCGGCGGCGCCGGAGAGGACCAGTTCCTGGGCCCGGACGGGACGAGCGAGGAAGCCGCACAGGGCTGCGAGCAGCAGAAATCGGATCAGGAATCGGGGCATGCAGGCTCCGGAGGTGAAGGAGGATGGCTTGCCTGTCCAGACTACCGCGTGAACCCGCAGTTGGTAAGAGGCGCCGAATTTGCCGGCGGACTCTGGCGCCCCTCCGGCTCCTTCCCCATCTTGCCATCGATGGCCGATCTCCTTGAGCGAATCAGGTCCGCTCTGGCCGGCCGCTACACCGTCGACCGCGAGTTGGGCCACGGCGGCATGGCGGTGGTGTTCCTGGCGGAGGATCCCCGGCACCATCGCCCGGTCGCCCTGAAGGTCCTGCGCCCCGAGCTGGCGCAGGCCGTGGGGAACGAGCGGTTTCTGCGCGAGATCGCCATCGCGGCGCGCCTCACCCATCCCAATATCCTCCCTCTGCACGACTCCGGGAGCGCCGACGGGTTCCTCTACTACGCCATGCCCTATGTGGAGGGGGAGTCGCTGCGCGGCCGCCTCGATCGGGAGCATCAGCTCCCGCTCCCCGAGGCGCTCCGGATCATCCGCGAGGTGGCCGACGCGGTCGGCTACGCCCACAGCATGGGCGTGATCCACCGCGACATCAAACCGGAGAACATTCTCTTCTCGGCGGGCCACGCCGTGGTCAGCGACTTCGGCATCGCCCGCGCGGTGGATGCGGCCGGGGGCGAACGCATTACCGAAACCGGACTGGCCATCGGCACCCCCGCCTACATGAGCCCCGAACAGGCATCCGGGGATCCGCGCATCGACGGCCGGAGCGACATCTACGCACTGGGCTGCGTGCTCTACGAGATGCTGGGCGGCGAGCCGCCCTTCACCGGGCCCAGCGCGCAGGCCGTGCTCGCCCGCCACGCGATCGACCCGGTGCCGCCCCTTCGAACCCTGCGGCCCACCACCCCTGCCGGGGTGATGCACGCCGTCGAAACGGCTCTGGCCAAGATCCCGGCCGACCGCTATGCCACCCCCCGGGAGTTCACCGCCGCCTTCGACGCCGCTCCCGCTCCGCCACCGGTCGCGCCGGCCCCCTCACCCGCACCCCGCCGCCACGTGCGTTTGGGCGGAGGCGTCCTGGCCCTCGCCCTGCTGGCGCTCACCGGCTGGTGGCTCGCCCGGAAACCGTTCGGCCACGGCGGAGCCGGCGGGCTCGCGGTGCTCTACTTCGATAACCGCACGGGCGACTCGAGCAAGACCTACCTCGCCGACGGTATCACCGAGGAGATCATCCGGCGGCTGGGCCAGGTCGGCCGGCTGACGGTATCGTCGGGAAACGCGGTCAAGCGCTTTCGCGCCAACACCGATCCCATCGAGGTGGGGCGTGCCCTGGGAGTGGCCAATCTGGTCACCGGCAGCGTCGAAGGCGCCGGGAGGAGCTTGCGGGTGCGGGTGGAGCTGGTCACCACCCGCGGCGGCCGCCATCTCTGGGGCAGCACCTACGATCGTCCCGACGGCGACGTGATGGCCATCGAAGACCAGATCGCCCAGTCGGTGGCCGGCGAGGTAGTAGGACGTCTGGCCCCGGCCGAGAGCACCGCGCTCACCGCCCGGCCCACCAACGATCGGGAGGCCTACGACCATTACCTCAAGGGCAACTTCTACCTGGCCCGGCGTACCTCGGAAGCGGACGGCCGTCATGCCCTGGACGAGTACCAGGCCGCCCTCCGACTCGATCCGGGCTTCGCCGCCGCCTGGGGGCGCATGGGGCTGGTGTACGGCATTTACGCCAACTGGCCCTGGCCCTATCCCGGCCTGGGCAAGGACAGTCTCCTCGCACGCGGGCTCGCCGCCGCGAATCGCGCCATTGCCCTCGATTCGGCCGGCGCCGACGGCTGGCTGGCGCGCGGCTTCCTGCTCATTCCTACACCCGCGGGGGTGGGCATTCACGGCTTCTCCATCGACCCGCTTCTCCTCGGCGGGGCCGGTGGCGCCACCTGTCCGGCAGGCGTGCCGGACTGCGTAGCGCAGTCGATCGTCGCCCTCCAGCACACCGTACAGCTCGAACCGGATGACGCCGAAGCCTGGTATCAGTACGGCCGGGCGGAGGCGGTGGCAGGCTGGTTCGAGAACCCGGCCCACGATGATGTCGCCGATTCCGCCCTGCGGCATTCCCTCGCGCTGGAGCCCGACCGGGCCGTCACCGCCTGGCTCCTCGGCACCCTGTACTCCCAGCGCCGCCGCTGGAACGATGCGCTCCAGTTCATCGACAGCGCCATGGCGCTGGGCCGCCATGACATGTCCATTCGCGCCCTGCACATGACGGCCGAGCTGGGCCGGGGTAATGCGCCCGCCGCCCTGGCGGATGTCACCGCCCTCGACACGCTGGTCGGCCGCCGACCCGCTTCCGATACCGCGGCCGCGGTCTATGCCGCGGCGATGCGCGTACTCGTCACCGCGCGAATGGGCGACACGGCGGCGGCCCGGCGCCTGCTGGATGAACTCTCGACCCGGTATCGGCCTGCGCAATCCCGCAACCGGCTGGTCGTGCTCAGCTCGGCGGCGGCGCTGGTAGGGGCCGGCCTTTCCCAGCGGGGAATCGCGATGCTCCAGCGGCTACCCATCATCGGCATGCGCAAGACGCTGGATCATCCCTTCTGGGATCCGATCCAGTCGGATCCCCGTTTCCGGCGCCTCGCCGAGCAGGTGCGCCGCGCCCGGGATACGCCACCGCCGGAGGACCCCTGAGCCCCGGCCGATCTTTGTTCCACACAAGGAGGCACGATGAGACTCCCTGGTGCAGTGCTCGGCCTCCTGCTCCTCGGCGGATCACTCAGCACGGTTCCGCTGGCGGCGCAGGCCCGAACGGGCAAGGTAGCGGTCAATGGCGTCACCCTTCACTACCAGATCGAGGGCGCGGGGAAGCCGCTCGTCCTCATCCACGGCTGGGCGGTCGATCAAACCGAGTGGGACAACGTGGTGGGGGACCTGGCCCGGCGATACCGGGTTGTGCGCTACGATCGCCGGGGTTTCGGTACCTCGAGCGGCAAACCCGACCCCACGGCCGATGCCGCCGACCTGAAAGGGCTGCTCGATAGTCTCGGCATCCCCCGGGCCCACATCCTGGGGCATTCGGCCGGGGCCTTGGTAGCCCTGACCTTTGCGCTCCGCTATCCGGAAAGCGTCGAAGGTCTCATCCTGCTCGGATGCGGGCCTCCCGTCGGCTTCAACCCGCCCGGCGACGGCCCCGATGCCCCGCAGCCCGCCCGGTGGGCCGCCATCGCCAGAACCCAGGGGCTCGATTCCCTCCGCGCCGCCATCTCGGAATGGGTCCACCGGGTGATGTTCCACGGGCAGCCGGCGCCGGCCCCCATCGAGGCGCACCTCCAGGCGCTGCTGCGAAGCTACCGGGGAACCGAGTTCCTGGACCCCGCTCCCCCGTCCAATCTGGCCCCGCCGGCACGCGCCGACGAGCTCCGCAAGGTGCACACGCCGACCCTGGTACTCATCGGCGACGAGGAAATTCCCTACCTGCAGGTTGTGGCCGCGGGACTCCACTATGGGATCACCGGCTCCCGCATGGTCGTCATTCCCGGCGGCGGCCATGCCATCAACCTGCAGGAACCGGAGCGATTCACGGCGGAAACCCTGCGCTTCCTCCGGCTGGTCGATACGGGGGATGCCACACCGGGCTCCTGAGGCTCCGCGGCATTCCGGCACGCCCCGCCGCCGTATGGTCCATCGAAAACGGCGACGGGTCGTACCTTGGTATCCCCAATGCAACCACCGGGGACACCATGATGACCTTCGAGAAGAACGACGCCTGGAAGAGCTGCCACGCCCTGGCGGTGGCCGTATTCACGGACACCAAAGACTGCGCACTCGATGATGCCGTCATCGACCGCCTCCGCTGGACCGCCCTGCGGTCCGCCGCCCGGCTCGCCTTTGGGGTGGGTACCGGCAACCGCCGGATGTTTCGCAACGCGACCAGTTCGTCGGCCGGATATCTCAGTGAATTCGCCTACTACCTCGGCATGGCAGAAGTGACGGACGCCATTCCCCTCAAAACCCGGCAACGCTGGGATGCGCTGCGGGGCCGGGCCTCCTTCTACACCTGGCGGCTGCTGGATGAGTTGCTGGCGCCGGAGAACAAGGGACCCGGGAAGGGATCCTAGCGCTCTCAAGATCAGTTGAGCCGCAGATCAGGCAGGATGGATTTCCGACAGGGAGGGATGCTCCGATCCAGCCTCTTGGGCGCAGGAACCGAACGACGGTTCTCGTCCTGGCGGGCTGGCGAAGCTCAGCGGACGCCGGCAGATGACCGTAGCAATCTGCGTAATCTGCGGTTCATTATTTCTCCGGCTGGCCCGATGCCGGAGCCGTCCGGGGCTGCCCGCTCATCATCCGCAGCATCTTCGGCCCGCCGGTGCGAAGGAACCGCATCACCAGCAACGTCGCCAGCGCGAGAAAGGAGAGATTCAGCCAGGTGGTATAGTTCCAGGTGACCGCTGCTTCCACCACCCGCGCCTGCCGGTGTGCCGGGATCAAGCCGAGCACCTGGAACAGGAACTCGACGCCAAGCGCCGCCAGGACCATGGCCACATAGAAGGTGCCCAGCAGGAATACGGTCACTTTCCAGCCATAGTACTTACGGTAGATGTTGAGAATGGGCAGCACGATCAGGTCGCCGAAGATGAACGCCACCACGCCGCCGAAGCTGATTCCGCCGTTCCACAGCACGGCGGCAAGGGGCACGTTCCCCACCGAGCACACGAATGAGGCGATCGCCACTACCGGCCCGATGATCGGCCCCCAGAACTTTGCCACGAGGGGGTGGCCGCTCAGGAAGAAGCCCTGCCAGAATTCGTGAGGCACCCAGGCGGCCAGCGCGCCGCTGATCAGCAGTCCCCCCGCGATGTCCATCCAGACCGAGGCCCAGTCCATCACGAAATAGTGGCTCGTGGCCGTCCGACCCTCCGGCGACCAGAGCCGATGCCAGAGCGACCCACCGCCCTTCACCGACATATCCATCTTGGCGTGCCCCTCCATCCGCCCCGCCAGCCCGCGTTCCGCCTGCTGTCGCGCGGCGTTCACCAGCCGGGGCGAGAGGAACATCCGGAAGAACACCACCAGCAGCACGATCATCAGCGGCCCGCCCACCGCCTCCGCCAGCGTGAACTGCCACCCCATCAGCACCGCCAGCAGGATGCCCAGCTCGATTACCAGGTTGGTCGAAGCGAACTGGAAGGCCATGGCCGCCGTGAAATCGGCCCCCTTGCGGAAGAGCGAGCGCGCCAGCGCGACGGCCGCATAGGAACAGGAGGAGGACGCGGCGCCGAGCCCGGTGGCCAGCAGGAGGGAACGGGGGGAATCGTCCGGCAGCAGGCGGCGCATCTCCCGCTTCGAGACTACCGCCTGCACCACCCCGGAGAGCGTGAATCCCAGAACCAGCGCCCAGAGAATCTCCCAGCCCATGGTGAAGGCCATGGAGAGGGCGCGGCCGATGGCCTCGAGCATGGATGAGTGCATAAGCGCCCTCCATCTCCCTGAATCGTGAAGAGATGCTCACAAATTCTTCAGTTGAGCGACAATGTCAAAGGCCAGATTGCGACATGCCGGGCCCCCGATTGCCGGGGTGCCGCGCCGGAACATAGATTCCAGCGTCCGGCGAGTGGATGTCAAAGGAGCCCAGGTGCGCTTGATCCGGAATCTGTCGGCACTGTTGCTGGTCAGCCAGCTGTTCTGGCTGGCGGCGCCTGCTTTGTGCCACATGCCGGCCACTGCACCCTGTCACCAGGCAAGCCTGCCGGGTGATCATGGGCAGGGAATGCTCCCGGGCGTACCGTCCTCAACCGGCTGCGCCATGCCGGCAGTCTGCGGCGTGCCGGCCCCAGCCGTCATCCATCCGGTCGTCGCGCTGTCCTTCGCCACTCCGCTGCACCGCATTTCCACGGTGGAACGCTCCCGGTTCCAGCCGGCCGATCCCGCCGCCCCGCTCCTCCCACCTCCCGAAGTCTGACCTCTCCCAGCTGACATGTACCCTGACGCATCGGCTCTGATGCGCCGGGGAGATTCCAACAATTGAACGACCAGGAGAGGTATGTCCCGTTCGAAGCCGCGCAACCGGCTGGAGTGGTTGTGCCTGATACTCATGATGATCGCCGCGCCCGGATGGGCCCAGGCCCAGGGCGCCGGCACGGATACGCTCCGGCTGGAAGACGCCATTCGGATCGCCCGCGAGAATAATCCCGCGCTCCAGGCCGCGCGCAGCTCGGCCCGGGCCGCCGCGGAGCGCATCTCGCCGGCCGGGGCACTCCCCGATCCCCGGCTTTCCCTCGGCCTTATGAACCGGCCGCTCGACGGCTTCGGAACCGGACAGGCCATGACCATGGACCAGCTGGAACTGTCCCAGACCTTCCCCTGGCCCGGCAAGCTCGGTTTTGCACGAGAGCGGGCCACGCACCTCTCCCGCGCCGGCAGCCTGAGCGCGGATGAGGCGGAGCTCCAGCTCGAAAGCCGGGTGACCGTCCTCTACTACGAGCTGGCCTACATGGACCGGGCCCTGGCCGTCATGGGCGATACCCGCGAGCTGCTCCGGGACTTCTTCAAGGTCTCGCAGAGCCGCTACGCCACCGGCGAGGGCCTGCAGCAGGACGTACTCCAGGCCCAGGTCGCCATCGCCCGGATGACCGGGGACATCACGGTGATGCAGCAGGACCGCCAGGCCATGGCGGCCCGCTTCAACGCCCAGCTCGGCCGGGATGCCATGGCGCCAGTGGGCACCCTGCTCCTTCCCGCCCCTGGCGATCCCTTGCCCGCCGGCGATTCCCTGTTCGCAATTGCCGTGCACAAGCGGCCCGCCCTGGCGGCCGCGTCGGAGCGGGTGGAGGCCGCGCGGGCGGGCTATCGCGCCGCACGCCGCGCGCTGTACCCCGACCTGATGGTCTCGGTTGCCTACGGTCAACGTCCCCAGTTCGACGACATGGTGAGCATCATGGTGGGCGTGAGCCTCCCCATCTGGGCCGGGAAACGGCAACTCCCCCTGCGCCGGGAGATGGCGGCCATGCAGGCGGGGGAGGAAGCCATGGCGCAGGATCTGGCCAACGAGACCTTTGCCCAGTTGACCGAGCAGCGGGCGGAGGCGGAGCGGGCGCGCGATCTCGCGGAGCTGTACCGCACCGCCATCCTGCCCCAGGCGCACGCGGCAGTAGAATCGGCCCTTTCGGCCTACCGGGTGGGGCGGGTGGATTTCCAGACGCTGATCCAGAACGAGCTGACCGTGAACCGCTACGAAGTAGATGCCATCCGCTATGCCGCCTCGTGGCAGCAGGCCATGGCGCGTATCCAGGCCCTGCTGGGCACTGAAGGAGAGAACCAATGAGAATGATCTGGAGCGCCGCCCTGGCGGTGGCCCTGGGCCTGGCAGCCTGCGGCAAGTCCGCCGACGAGGCCTCACCCATGGCGGGGATGACCGCAGAAGAGCACGCGAAGATGCAGGCGGGCGGAACCCAGGGGGCGATGGATAGCGCCGGCACCGCCGTCCGCCAGGCCGTCCATCTCACCGCCCAGCAGGAGCAGGCGCTGGGTGTGACGTACACCACGGTCCAGCGCGAGCCGCTCACCCGGACCATCCGCACGGTGGGCGAGATCCTGGCGCCGGAACAGAACGTCGCCGACGTGACACCCAAGGTGGCCGGCTACGTCGAGCACTTGTACGTGAACACCACCGGCGAGTCGGTGCGGCGGGGCCAGACGCTCCTCTCTATCTACAGCCCCGACCTGGTCGCGGCACAGGAGGAATTCCTGACGGCGAAGCGGTTGGCCGGCATGGTGGACAGCTCGGCGGGCGAGGCGTGGGCCGGGGCCCAGGCCACCCTGGAGTCGTCCCGACGCCGCCTGGCCTGGTGGGACATCACCCCGGCGCAGATCAACCGCCTGGAGCGCACCGGCGAGGTGACCAAGACGCTCACCCTGGTCTCACCGGTGAGTGGCATCGTCCTGGAGAAGAGCGTGCTCGAGGGGCAGCGGGTGATGCCGGGCGAGAAACTCTACCAGATTGCCGATCTGCGCGAGGTCTGGGTGGAAGGCGAGATGTTCGAGCAGGACCTCAAGTTCGTTCGTACCGGCACCCAGGCACATATCGAGGTGTCCGCCTATCCCGGGGAACACGTGATGGGACGGGTGAGTTTCGTGTATCCCACCGTGGACGTGCACAGCCGCACCAATCGGGTCCGGGTCACCGTACCCAACCGCGACCTGCGCCTCAAGCCCGGTATGTTCGCCACCATCTACTTCGATTCGGACCTGAGCGAGCGGTATCCGTCGGTTCCCATGGCCGCGGTCATCGCGACCGGCGAACGCAACCTGGTTTTCGTGCGCGACTCCAGCGGCATGCTCTCGCCCCGGGAGGTCGTGCTCGGCGCCCGGGGTGGAGACCGGGTGCAGGTGCTCAGCGGGCTGGAAGAAGGCGAGACGATCGTCGGGTCGGCCAACTTCCTGGTGGACGCCGAGTCCCGGCTGGGAACCACCGGTGCCTCCATGCCCGGCATGCAGCACATGAGCCCCTCGACGCCCTCGGCCCCGGCGGAGCATTCCCATGATTAACGCCGTCATCGCCTGGTCCTTGCGCAACCGCTTCCTGGTGCTGCTGGGCACCGCCGCGCTCATTGCCGGCGGGGTCTGGGCCATGCGCACCACGCCGCTCGACGCCATCCCCGACCTGTCGGACGTGCAGGTCATCATCCAGACCGACTTCGCCGAGCAGGCTCCGGGCATCGTGGAGGACCAGGTCACCTATCCCATCACCTCCGAGATGCTGAAGGTACCCGGCGCCCGGGTGGTCCGGGGCTACTCGTTCTTCGGCCTCAGCCTGGTGTACGTCATCTTCGAAGACGGCACCGACATCTACTGGGCCCGGAGCCGCGTCCTGGAATACCTCAACGGCATTCGCAAGACCCTGCCGACCGGGGTGGAACCGACATTGGGACCGGATGCCACCGGGGTGGGCTGGGTCTTCGAGTACGTGCTCGAGTCCGACAGCCTGGATCTCGCCCAGCTCCGGACCCTGCAGGACTGGTATATCCGCTACCAGCTCACCGCCGTGCCGGGCGTCTCCGAAGTCGCCAGCCTGGGCGGCTTCCAGAAGCAGTACCAGGTCGAGGTGAACCCGGAACGGCTCCGCGCCTTCAACATCCCGGTCACCCGGGTGGCGCAGGCCATCGGCTCGCACAACGTGGACATCGGCGCCCGGGTGCTGGAGATGGGCGGCCGGGAGTACATGATTCGCGGCCTGGGCTATCTCCAGGGCGTCGCCGACATCGAAGACGTCACCGTGGGCGCCACCATGAACGGCACGCCCATCCGGGTTGCCGACGTGGCCAACGTCCAGGTCGGCCCCGCGCCGCGCCGCGGCGCCGCCGATCTCGACGGGAAGGGCGAAGTCGTCGCCGGCATCGTGGTGATGCGGTTCGGCTCCGACGCCCTCAAGACCATCGAGGCGGTGAAGGCCCGCCTGGCCGAGATCCAGAAGGGGCTGCCCCATGGGGTGCGCCTCGTCACCGCCTACGACCGGAGCGACCTCATCCATCGCGCCATCGACACCCTGCGCGACAAGCTGGTGGAGGAGTCGCTGATCGTGGCGGCGGTGGCCGTGCTGTTCCTGCTGCACTTCCGCTCCGCCCTGGTGGCGATCATCACGCTGCCGCTGGGGATTCTCATCTCGTTCCTGGTCATGCGCGCCATCGGGGTCAACGCCAACATCATGAGCCTGGGGGGGATCGCCATCGCCATCGGAGCGATGGTGGATGCGGCGATCGTCATGATCGAGAACATGCACAAACACCTGGAGCGCGCGGAGCCGGGCACCTCCCGCTGGGAGATCGTCCTGGAGAGCGCCAAGCAGGTGGGGCCGCCGCTGTTCTTCTCCCTGCTCATCATCACCTTCAGCTTCCTGCCGGTCTTCAGCCTGGAGCAGCAGGAGGGGCGTCTCTTCAAGCCGCTGGCCTTCACCAAGACCTTCGCCATGGCCGGGGCGGCGTTTCTCTCCATTACCCTGGTTCCGGTGCTGATGGGGTATCTCATCCGCGGACGGATCCGGCCGGAACGGGAGAATCCGGTGAACCGCGTGCTCCAGCGCCTCTACCGCCCGGTGATCGACTTCGCCCTGCGGCGGCCCTGGACGGTCATTCTGGCGGCGATAGCGGTCCTGGCGGTAACGATCCTGCCCTGGCGTCGGCTGGGAAGCGAATTCATGCCGGAACTGCATGAGGGCACCATCCTCTTCATGCCCACGACGGTGCCCGGCGTGTCGATTGCGCAGGCGCGCGACATCATGCGCTACCAGGACAGTGTGCTGGCGTCCTTCCCCGAAGTCGAACGGGTACTGGGCAAGGCCGGCCGCGCCTCGACCGCCACCGATCCGGCGCCGCTCGACATGTACGAAACCACCATCACCCTCAAGCCCGAGGATCAGTGGCCCGCCGGCATGAC
Source organism: uncultured Gemmatimonadales bacterium (assembly GCA_963779755.1). Taxonomy (GTDB): domain Bacteria; phylum Gemmatimonadota; class Gemmatimonadetes; order Gemmatimonadales; family GWC2-71-9; genus CAVZZO01. The sequence continues at coordinate 1,494,816 of CAVZZO010000001.1, read as the reverse complement.
CTACGAGAAGCTGGTGGCCGCCATGGATGAGGCCACCCGCATGCCCGGGGTCACCAATGCCTGGACCATGCCCATCAAGGGGCGCATCGATATGCTCGCGACCGGGATCCGGACGCCGGTAGGCATCAAGATCTTCGGCCCCAGCCTCGACACGCTGCAGGCGCTGGGCATGCGGGTGGAGCGCATCATGCAGCGGGTGCCCGGCACCCGCAGCGCCTTCGCCGAGCGGGGCGTCTCGGGGTATTACGTGGACATCGATGTGGACCGCACCGAGGCGGCGCGTTACGGACTCAACGTGGGCGACATCCACAACGCCATCATGGCGACTGTCGGGGGCATCACCGCCGCCACCACCGTCGAAGGACGCGAGCGGTATGCCGTCAACGTCCGGTATCCCCGGGAGCTGCGCGACAACGTCGAAAAGCTCAAGGAAGTGGTGGTGCCCGCCATGGGCGGCCGGCAGATCCCGCTGGGCCAGGTGGCGGCGGTGCGCATCGTCCAGGGGCCCATGGCGGTCAAGACGGAGAACGCCTTCCCGGTCACCACGATTTTCGTGGACAACGGCGAGCGCGACGTGGGGAGCTACGTACGGGACGCGCAGGCGGCGGTGGCGCAGCAGCTGACGCTACCCACCGGCTACACCCTGGTCTGGAGCGGACAGTACGAATCCATGCAGCGGGTCGCCCGGAAGATGCGGCTCGTGGGGCCCGTCACCCTGGGCATCATCTTCCTGCTGCTCTATTTCAACTTCAAGAGCGTGCCTGAATCGCTCATCGTCATGCTGGCGCTGCCGTTTTCCCTTGTGGGCGGCGTCTGGTTCCTCTGGGCGCTGGGCTACAACACCAGCGTGGCGGTCTGGGTGGGCTTCATCGCCCTGGCCGGCGTCGCCGCCGAAACCGGCGTCGTGATGCTCATCTACCTGGACGAGGCCTTCCACCGCCGCAGCCTGGAGGGCCGGATGCAATGCTCGGCCGATGTCGCGGCCGCGGTGCGGGACGGCGCGCTGGAGCGGCTGCGGCCGGTGGTCATGACCGTCACCGCCATCATCGCCGGCCTCGCGCCCATTCTCTGGAGCTCGGGCACGGGGGCGGACGTCATGCGCCGCATCGCCTCCCCCATGGTGGGCGGCATGCTCACCGCCACCATGCTCACCCTCGCGGTCATTCCCGCCATCTATCTGCTCTGGCGCCGGCGGCAGGTCGCCCGGCGGCCCGACCTGCTGGTGCGCGAGGCACTGCGGGACGAGATGGCGCTCACGGTCGAGGACTAGGAGGAGCCATGCCGGAACTGGTCGCCATCCACGCCATCGTGCGGCGTGAGATGCTGGAGCGGGTGGTCCACCGGCTCAAGGAGGCCGGAGTACCCCGCCTTACCGTCGGCCGGGTGCATGCGATCGGGGCCGGGGTGGATCCGGCCTCCGCCCGGGTCTCGCTGGATGAGGCCGTGGAATCCACTGATAAGGCCCAGGTGACCTTTATCTGCGCCCGAGAGCGGGAAGACATGTTCACCGAGATCCTGGTCCGAACGGCGCACACCGGCCGCCGCGGCGATGGCATCGTCTACGTCCAGCCGGTACTGCAAGTCACCAAGATCCGGACCGGAGTGACCGGGCTCCAGGCGCTGGAATAGCCGGGGAGCCTCAACCTTACGAAGAGAAGGAGAATATCGGTCATGTCCCCAAGGAAACCGCGGCCCGCCGGCCGCCGCTGGATCCGCCCGCTGCTCGCCGCAACGACCCTGGCTCTGGCGGCCGTCCTGGTCATGGCCCTGCGGGGCCCCCGGACGACCGGCGAGACGGTCGTCGTGTACAAGAGCCCCAGCTGCGGCTGCTGCGGGAAGTGGGTCGCACACCTGCAATCGCACGGGTTCAGGGTTGAAGTGAAGGAAGCCGCCGATCCCGCCGCGGCCATGCGGGAGCACGGGGTGCCGCAGGAGCTGGCCTCGTGCCACACTGCGCTGGTCAAGGGTTATGTCATCGAGGGCCACGTGCCGGCGGAGGATATCATCCGGCTCCTGCGGGAACACCCGGCGGTGGCCGGACTCGCGGCTCCCGGCATGCCGGCCGGGTCACCCGGCATGGACGGCGAGCGGGCCCCCTACAATGTGATCGCGTTCGCGGCGGACGGCTCGACCAGCCTGTACCAGCAGCACTGAGTGGTACTTTCCGGCCGGGGGTGTTCCCGGAACACTCCCGGCCAGAACCTTTTCCGGAGGTGAATCATGTGGGGAATGCAGGGCGCCTGGGGCGGCATGATGCTGCTGTATGGCCTGATCTGGATCGCCGTCGTGGCCGTGGGTTTGACGGCCCTCTGGCGCAGCATGCGGGCGCAGGAGACCATGGCCAGCCATCTGGCAGAACTCGCGAGGGAACTGGGCCGGCGCGAGCGGCCCTAGCCGGCGGTACGGCCGAGGTAGGCGACGATCGCCTGCGCGTCCGCGTCGCTGACGTCGCCCACGTTCATCTGCTGCATGTGCTCCCGCATCCGGGCCACCACGGCCGGCCACTCCGCCGCGGTGTGCTGCCCGGGGTCGGGCAGCGCGTGGCAGCGGGAGCAAGCGCGCCGGAAGATCGCCGCGCCGGCGGCGCCGGCGTCGGGCAGGCTGTCCTCCGCCAGTGCGCGCATGGCGTGGCCCTGGAGGTATGCCAGTATGGTATCGCGCTCGGCGGGCGTGGGGCTGCGGATGACGGTGCGGCCTTGCCCCATCATGCCCCGCCCCATCCCGCGCCCAGCCATCATGCCGCCCATGGCGGCCATGTGGTCCATGCGGAGATACATCCGTCGCAACGTGGGAATCCAGTCGCCGGCGGCATGACGGGCAGGAGAAGGAACCGCGTGGCACTGGCCGCAGTACCGTCCCACCAGCCGGGCCCCCGTCGAGCCCGTGTCCGGAAGGGCGGAAGCGGCGATGCCGCCGACCAGCACCGTGCTGTCGGCCGCGCCGGCGGCTGCGCCGCCACCCGTCGCCGCCCCTCCGCACCCGGCCAGACCCACCAGGATAAGCAGCACCAGATGAAGTGGCCTTCTGTCCGGCTTCATGAAGCCTTCAGGCCGTAACGCCGACCTTTCCCTCCGCTGCCTGACTGGAGAGCTCTGTGCGCGCATATGCCACCTTCCTGACACTCGTGCTGGCCGGCGTCGTCTTCGTCTCGTGCAACCCGTCCGCCAACGCGCCGACTTCCGAGGCCGCGCGAGTCATCGCCGTCACCCCTGCCGCCGGCGCCGCGGACGTGGACCCGACGCGCCCGGTAATCATCCGCTTCGATCGCCCCATGATGGCCGGGGAGGCCAGTGCCGCGTTACACCTGAGCGGCATCAACGGTCCCGTTGTTCCCGGCTCCTGGCACTGGTCGCATGGCGATTCCATGCTCACCTTCATGCAGGATAGCGCGCTGGCGCCGGCAACGCACTACTCCCTGCACCTGGGCGGCGGCATGCGGGACTCGACCGGCAATCCGCTGGACCTGGACTGGGCCTGCCGGCACCTGGGCGGCCAGTGGGCCACCGAGGGGATGATGGGCGGCGGTGGGATGATGGGCGGCGGCGAGATTGGCCCCGGCTGGCGCGATGGCAACGGCACCTACGGCGCCGTGTTCGCCTTCACCACCCGCTGAGAACCACGAAGTGGAACGCCCCGCCGGATCTCCGGCGGGGCGCCCCTGAATCCCCATTTCTCATTCCTTCACTCCTCGTAATGGGCCTGGGTAGAGTTGAACTACCGACCTCACGCTTATCAGGCGTGCGCTCTAACCACCTGAGCTACAGGCCCCGGGGAGCCTCAGGATAACGCCGCATCCCGGGCGCCGCAACCGGATGAGAGCCGGCAAACGGGCAGGGATTCCGCACGCTCCGGGTGCTCCCGCCCTGCCACCGGCCTACCAGTCGTCGCCCGACACCTTGCGGCCGCGGCGGGGAGCCTCGTCCTCGTCGTCCAGGTCGTCGTAGTCCTCCTGTTCGTCGAGGTCCTCCTCCTCCTCGTCCAGGTCCTCGTCCTCGTCGTAGTCCTCGTCCTCGTCTTCCTCGTCGTCGAAACTGAACCCGTCGTCCTCGAATTCATCGTCGTCGTCCACATTACGACGCCGGAGCTCGACGGCTTCCATCGACGCTTCCCAGGGCAACATGGAATCCTCCCGATCACTGGTGACCACAGCCATCTCCGGGGTGACAGACCTATGATCCACCCGCCCGGGCGGCCCGGGCGGCCTTCTTCCGGTCGCTGGCATCCAGCTCCCGTTTCCGCAGCCGGATGGCCTGCGGGGTAACCTCGATCAGCTCATCCTCCTCGATATACTCGAGCGCGTACTCCAGGGTAATTTCCCGCGGCGGCTCGAGCAGGATATGCTCGTCGGACGCGGTGGTACGCATGTTGGTGAGCTTCTTTTCCTTCGTGACGTTCACGTCCATGTCATCGGGCCGGGAGTTCTCGCCCGTAATCATCCCGGCGTAGACCGGATCGCCCGGCCGCACGAACAGCCGGGCCCGTTCCTGCAGGCCCCCCAGAGCGTACGCCACGGCCACACCCTCGCGGTCGGCGACCAGCACCCCGTTCTTCCGGCCCGCCAGCGGACCGGCCCAGGGGCCGTAGTCCAGGAAGCGATGATGCAGGATCCCGGTGCCGCGGGTGTCGGTCAGGAACTCGGACCGGTATCCGAACAGCCCGCGCGCGGGAATGCGGAAACTCATACGGACGGAACCCTGCCCGGGGTTCTTCATCTCGATCAGCTCGGCCCGCCGGGGCCCCAGCTTCTCGATCACCGTGCCGAGCATCGCTTCGGGCACATCGACCATCAACTCTTCATAGGGTTCCAGCCGCGTGCCGTCTTCCGCGGTGCGCGTAATTACCCGCGGCCGCGATACCTGGAATTCGTAGCTCTCGCGCCGCATCGTTTCCATCAGGATGGCCAGATGCAGCTCGCCCCGGCCCGCGACCGCGAAGGTGTCGGGAGAATCGGTATCCTCCACCCGGAGGGCGACGTTGCGCTCCAGCTCCCGGAAGAGACGGTCGCGCAACTGGCGGCTGGTGACGAATTTCCCCTCACGCCCGGAGAAGGGCGAGTTGTTCACCATGAAGTCCACCGAAATGGTGGGCTCCTCCACCGCGATGCCTTCCAGCCGTTCCAGCGCATCGGGCGCCGTGAGGGTGCGCCCGATCTCGATGCCCTCCAGCCCGGCCAGCATGATGATGTCGCCCGCCGACGCCTCCGCGATCTCCACCCGCGTCAGGCCTTCGAAGGTGTACAGCTTGCTGATCCGCGCCCGCTCCACCCCCTCCAGCTCGACCAGCCCCGGAGGCCCGAACGGCAGCAGCGCCACCTGGTCGCCGCTCCGCACCCGCCCCCGCTCGATCCGGCCGATCCCCATGCGGCCCAGGAAGGGCGAATAATCCAGCGTGGAAATCAGCATCTGGAACGGCCCCTCGGCGTCGCTCTTCGGCGCCGGGATGTACTCCACGATGGTCCGGAACAACGGCTCCAGCGAGGTGCCGGGTTGGTCCAGCTCCGGCGTGGCGATCCCCTGCCGGCTCGAGGTATAGAGGAAAGGCGCGTCCAGCTGCTCGGGCGTCGCTTCCAGCTCGATCAGCAGGTCCAGGACTTCATCGTGCACCCGCAGCGGCTCGGCGTCGGTCCGGTCGATCTTGTTGATGGCCACGATGGGCCGGAGCCCCAGCGCCAGCGCCTTGCGGGTAACGAACCGGGTCTGCGGCATGGGGCCCTCGGCGGCATCCACCAGCAGCAGGACGCCGTCCACCATGCGCAGAATCCGCTCGACCTCGCCGCCGAAATCGGCGTGACCCGGCGTATCCACGATATTGATCTTGGTATCCCGCCAGTGGACCGAGGTGTTCTTGGCCAGAATGGTGATACCCCGCTCCCGCTCCAGGGGATTGGAGTCCATCACCCGCTCCTCCACCTGCTGGTTGGCCCGGAATGCCCCCGCCTGGCGGAGCATCTTGTCCACCAGGGTGGTCTTGCCATGGTCTACGTGGGCGATAATCGCCAGGTTCCGAATCACGCCTGCTCACCTCTCCCGAATGCCGCTGGACACCGGGTCGACCCCGGGGGCGGAGAGTCGCGCGGCCGGCGCTGTGACGCCGCCGGCCGGGTCTCCGCGCGGCATATATAGACGGGGCTCCGTCGGACCGCAAGAGAGGGAAAAAAGGCGGAAGCCGGGCTGGAAAACGCGGGTGCCGGCGCCCCCTGCAGGCAAGACGCAACCCCTCACGCCTCACGCCTCACCCCGGCGCGACACTGCCTCACCAGCCTCCTGCGCTACCCCGCTCGGCGCGCATGATGTTCGGCCGGCTCCTCGCACCGGTGCGCCACCTCGATCTGCACCGTGACATGGTCGATCCCCAGGGCAGACATGCCGGAGCGGATCTCGTCCAGCACGTCGGGGTGGGCCTGGAGATCGGGAACCACCGCGTGGCCGCTCATCGCCACCATGCCGCTGCCCACCGTCCAGACGTGCAGGTCGTGCACCCCGGAGACGCCGTCCACGCCAAGCACCCGCTGCCGCACGTCCGTCAGGGAAACGCCGGGGGGCACCGCCTCGAGCAGCACGTCCACACTCTCCCGCACCAGGCGCCACGCGCCGATCACGATCAGCCCGCCGATCAGCACCGACACGATCGGGTCCGCCGGGGTCCAGCCCGTGAGCAGAATGATCGCCGCCGCCGCCAGCGCACCGACCGAGCCCAGCGCGTCGCCCAGCAGATGCAGGTAGACCCCGCGCGAGTTGAGATTGGCGCGGGAAATCCCGTGCATGACCGCCACGCCGATCAGGTTCACGACCAGCCCGGCCGAGGCCACCCCCAGGAAGATCCACCCCTGTACCGGCTGCGGCGCGCCCAGCCGGTGCACCGCCTCGATGACGATCCAGACGGTAAGGCCCAGCAGGGCCGCCCCGTTGACCAGGGCGGCCAGGATCTCGTAGCGGAGATAGCCGTAGGTCTTGTTCACGTCCGCCGGGCGGCGCGCCATTCCCGCCGAAAACAGCGACAGGCCGATAGCCGCCACGTCGGTCAGCATGTGCCCCGCATCCGCCAGCAGAGCCAGCGATCCGCTCAGGTAGCCGCCGGCGACCTCCACCAGCATGAACCCGCCGGTCAGCGCCAGCACCAGCCAGAGGCGCCGCGTGGTCCGCGGCTGCGGCGTCGCGGTGCAGCCCGCGTCGTCAAGCGTTTGCATGCCCTAATATACGGGGGCTTACCCCTTGGCAATCAAGGCGTTAGATCACCCCGCCGGAGCGCGGCCCTCGCGGTTACTCCCGGGCGGCAATACAGTTAGAGCTATGGACGACCCCTCGAGTAGCTTCCCCGTGGCCGGCGGCCTGCTGGCGGTCCTGATCCTGGTCCTCGCCAACGCCTTCTTCGTGGCCGCCGAATTTGCCCTGGTGGGCGCCCGCAAGACCCGGCTCGACGAGATGGTCCGGAACGGCAATCGCCGCGCCGGGCTCGCCCGCCGGGCCCTCCAGCACCTCGACCGCTATATCTCCGCCACCCAGCTCGGCATTACCCTGGCATCCCTGGGACTGGGCTGGATCGGCGAGCCGGCGCTGGCCAGCCTGCTCCAGGGCGGCTTCGCCCGGTTGCCGGGGGCACTGGCCACCATCGCCACCCACACGGTGGCGGTGACGGTCGCGTTCGTCCTCATCACCATGCTGCATATCATTCTGGGCGAACTGGTACCCAAGGGCCTGGCTCTGCTCTACCCGGAGGTGATCGGCGCCTGGGTGGCCGGCCCCCTGCTCGGCTTCAGCTGGATCATGGCCGCCCCGATCGCCGTCCTGAACGGGACGGCCAATGCGCTCCTCCGTCTGCTCCGCATCCCCCGGCCCCGGGAGCGGGAACGGCTCCATTCACCGGAAGAGATCCGGATGCTGGTGGAACAGAGCCAGGAGGGCGGAAGCCTGCAGCAGCAGGACGCGCGGCTGCTGGAAGGAGTCTTTGAATTCACGGAGAAGACCGCCCAGGAAGTCATGACTCCCCGGACCCAGATGACTGCCCTCGCCAGCGACATCACCGTCGAGGAAGCGGCCGACGAAGTGGTCTCCGCCCGGCGTTCGCGCTATCCGGTCTATGCCGGCTCGATCGACGATATCGTCGGTATCGTGCACAGCAAGGACATTCTCACCGCCATCCGCTCCACGCCGGGGCAGCGGATCTCCGACATCATGCGCCCGCCGCTGTTCGTGCCGGGCACCCGCGAGGTCGAGGATGTGCTGGCCGATATGAAGCGCATCAAGATCCACATGGCCATCGTGCTGGACGAGTACGGCGGGACCGCCGGCCTGGTCACCATGGAGGACTTGCTGGAGGAAATCGTCGGGCAGATCTACGATGAATACGACCGGCCCGAGCCGGTCCGTCCGGCGCAGGGGGCGCCCGAGGTTGACGGCGCCATGCCGATCAGCGATTTCAACGACGAGCTCTCCGCCGATCTGGACGACTCGGAATACACCACGCTGGGCGGATACGTCTTTGGCTGCATCGGCCGGCTGCCGCGCACCGGCGACAGCGTCACCGCCCAGGGGTTCACCTTCGAAGTGACGGAAATGGACGGGCGGCGGGTCAAGCGGGTGCGGGTGACCAAGGTGCTCCCCGCGGAGATCCCCACGGCGAAACCATCGCGCCGGACGTCGCGGCGCTTGTAAAGGGACCGGGCATCAGGAATCAGGAATGGAGGAACGCCCGTCCACCCCCTGATTCCCGATTCCTGATTCCTTGTCCCTGGCCATCCCCACCGCCATCTCCAGTGCCTTCCGCATGCTCCCCGGATCCGCGGTGCCCCGCCCCGCGATATCCAGTGCGGTCCCGTGATCGGGCGAGGTACGGGGGAACGGGAGCCCCAGTGTCACGTTCACCCCGTGGCCGAAGGCCGCCACCTTGATCGCCGTCATTCCCACGTCGTGATAGGGCGCCAGCACCGCGTCGAACTCGCCCCGCATGGCCCGCACGAATACCGTGTCGGCCGGCAACGGCCCCGCCGCACCCAGCTCGCGCGCCGCCGGCGCCAGGATCCGGGCTTCTTCGTCGCCGAACAGCCCCTGTTCCCCCGCGTGCGGGTTGAGCGCGCACAGCGCCAGCCGGGGCTCGGCGATGCCGAACCATCGGGTGAGCGCCTCGCGGGTGATGCGTCCGGTGCGCACCACCCGGTCGCCGGTGAGCAGGGCCGGCACGTCCCGCAGGGCGACATGAATGGTGACCAGGACGACCCGCAACCGGTCGGCTGCCAGCATCATGGCGACGGGGACATCGCCGGCCAGATGCGCCAGCCACTCGGTATGCCCGGGCCAGGGAAATCCGGCCAGTTGCACCGCGTACTTGTTGATGGGAGCCGTCACGATGCCGTCGACCTCGCCCGCCATCGCCATGCGGGCCGCCGTCTCGATGGCGTGGCCCGCGAGGCGCCCGGCACGGATGGTCCGGCTGTGGCCCTGCTCGCCGGCGGGAGACTCGCCGCTGCCCAGGTGCCAGGGGCCGAGGCTGATCCGGTGATCCGCCGGGACGGCGGCGACCTGGTCCTCGGCCCCGATCACCGTGACCTCGGCCTCCAGGGGAGAGCGGAGCGCCGCCGCGGCGATCTCCGGCCCGATGCCACGGGGGTCGCCCAGCGTAACCGCCAGGCGAGGCCTCACGTGGGGCGCACCTCCACGTAGTTCGAGGCGCGCAGGCGGGCGATGAAGCGGCGCACCGCCAGGTCCTTCGCCAGCGCCGAGCGGATCTGGTCCTTGTAGTCCTGGTAGGTGATCTCGCCCGGCGGGGTTCGCACGCCCACCAGCACGACCGCGTACTTGGTGCGGGTGGCGGGCTGTGCCGGAATCGGCACCACCAGCACCTGGCCGGAATCGGCGTCGGCCAGTGCCTTGGCATACGCCTCCGGCAGATTATCGACCGGCACATCCTCCACGTTCTTGACTTCCGAGCGATCGTGGTAGATGCGCTGCAGGCTGTCCACGGAAGCGCCCGAGCGCACCAGGGCGGCGATGCTGTCGGCCATGGCCCGCGCGCTGTCCGCCTCGCCCTGGGTGATCTCCGGCATGATCAGGATGTGCCGGGCCTGGACTTCAGTCGGCTGCGCCCGCTGCACCTGGATAATGTGGAAGCCGAAGGGGCTCTCCACCGGGTCGGAGATCTGGCCCGGTCGAAGCAGAAACGCCACCCGGCTGAACTCCGGGATCATCGCCTCACGCCGGAACCAGCCCAGCTCGCCGCCCTTGTCGCGGGTGCCCGGATCGTCGCTGAAACGCTTGGCGGCCGTGGCGAAATCGGCCCCGCCGCGGAGCGCGGTCACGATGGAATCGGCCAGCCGTCGCGATCGCTCCCTGGCCGAGTCGCTCGGTTGGGGCGCCAGTACGATCTGCTGCCAGGTGATGGTAGCCGGCCGCTTGCGGTTCTCCTCGGGCAGCGAGGCCTTCTGCTCTTCGAAGTACTGCCGCATCTCCGCATCCGTGGGCTGCACCGGGTCGAGCTTGCCTTCCTGCTCCAGCTTGGCGATGTACTTCTGCCGCAGCAGCTGCTTGCGCTGGTCCTCGCTCAGCCACCGGCGATACTCCTCCGGCGTCTGGAATCCCGCCTTGCGCAGCTCGTTCTTGTACTCCAGCTCGGAGGGCAGCTGCCGCCGGATATAGCGGACCTGCTGGTCTACCGCTTCGGCCACGTCCTGGTCGGTCACGTGGATCGCCGTATCGCGCTCCGCCTGCTGCACCAGCAGCGACTCGTCAATCAGATCGCTCAGGACCTTCTGCCGGTACTGGTGCAGCGAGTCGGGGTCGGTGGGCAGCGGCATTCCCTGCCCCTGCTGCTTGAAGATTTCTTCGTCCACCTGGGACCGGAGGATCACGTCGTTCCCGACCACCGCCAGGACCCGGTCCACGACTGCCGTCGTATCGTCCGGCAGGGGCAGCGGCGCCGCCGTCTGCTGCGCAGCGGCGGGGGTTGCCCCGGCCAGAGCCGCCGCCATGAAGGCGGCGGTTGCCAGCTGCCGCATCATCTGCCGCCCTTCGTCCCGGTGGTGCTTCCGCCCGCGCCGGCGCTGCCGCGGCGGACGGTGTCTGCCGGGGTACCCGCCCCGGGAATCGGGGCGCCGCCGGGCGCCGGCTGCAGCCCCGGAGGACGCGGGCCGCCCTGGACGCTGTCCCGCTTCGCCTGGTCGGCCTCGGCCAGCTCGACCGCACGGGCGATCCCCGCCTGGTTGACCCGGTACTTGCCATCGGTTCGGAGCGCTGCGCTGAGCGGCGGCGGCACCCGGCGCAGCCGCGCCGTTCCCGCGACCACGCTGTCGAAGTAGGCATCCAGCCGCATGGCGGCGATCTTCTGCCGCTCGGACGCGCTGACCGACGTATCGGTGATCGCGCTGCCCAGGTTGAGCGTGGTCCGCAGCGTGTCGATCGTCAGCGCCTGCTGCTGCCGGATACCGGCCCATTCCTCCGGGGTCAGCCGGACACCGGTGGAATCGGCCACGCGCAGCAGGAGCTCGTTCTGAGCCAGGATGGTCAGGAACTTGACCAGGTCTTCGTCCGGCGCCTGCTTGACCTGCGGAACGAACTGCGGCGGCATGGCATAGACCCAGCGCAGGAAGTCCGCCACGGTGAACTTTCCGCCCTGGTAGCTCACCAGCGTCTCCCCCGAATTCCGCTGCCCCTGCGGATCGTCCAGGGCGCTCCGGGCCCGTTTCACCGCCGAGCTCGCCACCTCGAGCTTGTCGGCCCGGGTGAGGGAGTCCCGCACCAGCGAATCGAGCTGATCCTCCATACTCTGCCGCAGGTACTGGATCATGCGGGGGCGCGCCGTGGCCATGTCGGGACGCCGGATGATGTGGAAGCCGTAGGGCGTCACGACCAGATTGCTGGTCTCGCCCGGCTTCAGGCTGTAGGCCGCGCTGTCGAAGGCGGTGACGAACCGGCCCTTCGGGCCCGCCGGCAGCCAGCCGCTGTCGCGCGCACTCTGGAAATCCTGGCTCTGCTCCATCGCGATGCTGCCGAAGTCCGCCCCGCTGCGGATGCGCGTCAGCGCCGTCTCGGCCTTCCGCCTGGCCTCGGCCCGGGCCGGCGGCTGGGCGTTGGGCTGCACGCCGAAGAGGATGTGCTGCACCGCGCGGATGTCCCCCGCGCGATACGCGCTGTCGGCCGCCGCCGCGGAGAAAGTCTCTGCCCGGCGGCTCAGCAGCGTATCGAACAGGCGCTGGCTCTCGATCTCCGCGATCTGAGGCCACATGGTGGCCACCGTGCGGGTCGAGTCGGTCAGGGAATCGCCGGCCACCAGTTCATGGGCGAACAGCGTGTAGTCGATCCAGACGTTGGCCAGGAACTCGGCTGCCTCGTTGTTCACCTTGAGGCCCTTGGTCGAAGACAGCAACGTCCCCAGCCGGTCGGCCGAGAGCTCCTGGCCCGCGGCCGTCGCCGCCACATCGGCGTGCGCCCGGAATAGATCGCCATTGCAGCCCGCCAGCACCAGCACTCCCAGCATCAGCCATGCTTTCCGCATGTACACTCCTCTCAGGTTTCCGTCCTGCCATTCGTTCCCCCCGGCCGGGGCCCGGCATTCGCCGCGGACCGCCCGGCCGGAGCATCCTCCTGCAGCGCGCGCGACAGCGCCCGCACCAGGGCGGGAATGATCGCCTCGCCGCCCAGCCGCAGGAGCCGGAGCGACAAGGGCACTGCCCGGCGGACTTCCGCCGCCAGCTGCACATCGTCCATCGCCTGCGTCAGCCCGGCCAGCCGCGGCACCGCCCCCTGCCGGAAGGTGAGCCGCGCCTCGTCCCCACGAACCAGCACGTGCTGGAGGCCGAGCCGCGCCCCCAGGACCCGGAGCCGCGCCATGTTGAGCAGGGTTTCTGCTTCCGCGGGAAGGGGCCCGAACCGCTCACGCATTTCCGTACGCAACTCCTGAATTTCGCCCGATGACCCCGCCCGCGCCAGTCGCCGGTACAGGTCCAGCTTGGCCTCGTCGTCCGGCACCCAGGCATCGGGCAGATTGGCGGGCCGGTCCAGCACTACCTCGGGGGGCGCCGGCGCCTCCACCGCGCCCCCGCCCCGCAGCGCCTGGACGGTCTCTTCCAGCCAGCGGAGATACAGGTCGAACCCCACCGCGTGCGCGTGCCCCGACTGCTCGGCGCCCAGCAGATTGCCGGCACCCCGCAGCTCCAGGTCCTTCAGCGCGATCCGGTAACCGGCGCCCAGATCGGTATGATGCTCCAGCACCTTGAGCCGGTCTTCCGCATCGAGGGCGATCTGGTCCGGCACCAGCAGATAGCAGTACGCCCGCCGGTGGCTGCGCCCCACCCGCCCCCGCAGCTGGTACAGCTGCGCCAGCCCGAACCGGTGCGCATCGTGCACGACCATGGTGTTCGCATTGGGAACATCCAGCCCCGACTCCACGATCATGGTCGAGACCAGGATGTCCACCTCGCCCGCCACGAACGCCCGCATGACCCGGTCCAGCGCGTCGGCCGGCATCTGCCCGTGCGCCATGCCCACCCGGGCCCGGGGCGCCAGCGTGCGCACCCGCTCGGTGATGGTGCCGATGGTCTCGATCCGGTTGTGCACCACGAACACCTGGCCGCCACGGTCCAGCTCCCGGGCAAAGGCTTCCTCCAGCAGCCCGTCATCCCAGGGCTCCACGAAGGTCAGCACCGGCGAACGATCGCGCGGCGGCGTCTCGATCAGCGTCAGGTCGCGGAGACCCGCGAGGCTGAGATGCAGGGTACGGGGAATGGGAGTCGCCGTCAGGGTGAGCACGTCCACCGTCAGCTTGAGCTCCTTGAGCCGTTCCTTGTGCCGCACCCCGAAGCGGTGTTCCTCATCCACGATGAGCAACCCCAGATCCTTGAACAGCACATCCTTCGACAGGAGCCGGTGCGTCCCGATGATGATATCCGTCCGGCCGTCCGCCAGGCGCGCCAGCGCCTGCTTCTGTTCCTTGCCGGTCCGGAAGCGCGAGAGCACCTCCACCTGCACCGGGAAATCGGCCAGCCGCTCATGGAAAGTGCGGCCGTGCTGCTCGGCGAGAATGGTGGTGGGCACCAGCACCGCCACCTGCCGCCCGCCCTGGACCGCCTTGAAGGCCGCGCGCACCGCGATTTCCGTCTTGCCGTAGCCGACGTCGCCCACCAGCAGGCGGTCCATCGGCCGCGGCCGTTCCATGTCGGCCTTGACCTCGGCGGTGGCCCGCACCTGATCGGGCGTGTCCTCGTAGAGGAAGCTGGATTCCAGCTCCCGCTGCCAGCGGGTGTCCGGCGGGAACCCGTAGCCCGCCGCAACCGTGCGCCGCGCATAGAGGTCCAGCAGCTCGGCCGCCATCACCTTGATGGCCTCCCGGGTGCGCTCCCGCACCCGCTGCCAGCTGGAGCCCCCCAGCTTGTGCAGGCGGGGCGGCGGCCGGTCGCCGTCCTCGCCCGACGCGCGATACTTCTCCAGCTGGTCCAGCCGGTAGAGCGGGACGTTCAGGCGGTCGCCGCCCTCGTATTCCACCACCGCGACGTCCAGCGTGCCGCCGCCGACACTGACGGTGCCGATGCCCCGGTAGATGCCGATCCCGTGGTCCAGGTGCACCACGTAGTCGCCCACACTGAGTGTCCCGGTGGCCGCCGAGGGCGCCGCCTCGCGGTAGCGCCGGGGCCGGCGCAGCCGCCGCGCCCGCCGGAAGATTTCGTGGTCGGTAAGCACCCGCAGGGTCGGCATCACGAAGCCGCCGTCGAGCGACCCCACCGCCAGCGTGGCCGCCGTCGCCTGCAACCCGCCGCCGAACCCGGGCCGCCCCTCGCTCAGCAACTCCTCCAGGCGTTCCAGCTGTCCTTCGTTGTCGCACAGCACCAGGGTGGCCAGCTCGCCGGCCAGCACCGCCCGCAGGCGGTTGAGGTCGCGGTTCACCGGCTCGGGAGGGAAGAACCCGAGCTGCACCCCGCCCTCCTGGTTCAACACCAGCCGCCCGAAGCTCTCCCGCAGGACCGACCAGTCCTCCGGCGCGACGAAGAGCGCGGTGCGGTCGGGCACCTCCTCGCCGAGCCGGCGCGCCACCGCGAGATGATGCTCCGCTTCCCGCCAGGCCCGCAGCACCTCGTCGGCCACCGGGCCGGCCGACTCCTCGACCAGCAGCGTGTCGGCCGGCAGCAGATCGAGCAGCGTGCGGCGGACCGTCGCACCGCCCGGCGGCGCTTCCGCCGGCTGGATGGTGCGGACCGGCAGTACCGTGGCGGCGTCCAGCGGCTCACCCGAGCGCTGGGTGGTCAGGTCGAAGGAGCGGAGCGAATGCAGGTCGTCGCCCCAATACTCGCAGCGCGCCGGCTGCGCCATGCCGAACCCGTAGACATCCACGATACCGCCGCGCACACTGTACTGGGCCACTTCGGTCACCGTGGGGACCCGCTGATAGCCCATGGTGTCGAGCGTCGCGACGACCTCGCGTAGCGGGTGCAGCGTCCCCGGGCGCAGGTCGAGCCGCAGCCGCTCCAGTGTGGCCGGCACCGCCGTCCGCTCGGCGGTGGCACGCGCCGTGGTGACCAGCAGCCGCAGACGGCCCTGCAGCAGCGACGCGAGATTTTCTACCCGTTCACCCGCGATCTCCAGGTGCGGCTCTTCCTCGCCCAGCGATTCCCGCTGCGGGTAGAGTCCGGCCGGCTCGTCGGTGAGGGCCTGCAGGTCGCTGAGCCAGCGCTCCGCGTCGGAGGGAGTAGGCGCCACAATGACCACCAGCCGCTGTGGCAGCTGTCGCGCCAGCCATGCCGCCAGCACCGCCCCGCTCGACCCGGGCAGTCCGCCGACCGGCAGCGCGGTCCCCCGGCCGGGCAATCGCTCCCGCAACGCCCCCGCCCCGGGTGCCCGCCCGAACGCTTCCACCACCTGCGGCAGACTCACGCCGGCCTCCGCCACAGGCTGGCAAAGACCACCTCGGCCAGCGCGAGCACCAGCACCGTCCAGAGCAGCGGGCCCCGGAGATCGGCCCGCAGACCCTGCGTAAACGACCGGGCCGCTGCCGCCTCCGGCGCCAGCACCCGCGCGCCGCGCCAGAGCGCGCGCACCTGGCGATCCGGTGCCCGCGCCAGCAGCGATTCCCGGGGATCGGCATTCACCGACAAGGCGCCCACGGTATCCGCGCCGGCCAGCAGGAAATACACCCCGGCATCGGGAGGATGGAAATCGGAGCCGCCCTCGAAGCTCCAGTGACGATCGTTCTGCCGCAGTTCGGTTACCTGGTCCGGCAGCGTAATGGGCGCCCCGGGCGATCCGTTGGCCAGGACGACTTCGCCCCGGGCCACCCGGTTGAGCAAGGCATCCATGAAGGGAACGAACGCGGCCGTGAGCGGAAGCGAGGTCCAGTCCGGATCCACCCGGCTGCCCAGCAGCACCACACCTCCCGATCGCACGATCCAGGGGGCGCCGCCCGCCGTGGCCACCACCCCGGTGCGGCCGGAGCCGGTCGGTTCCAGCTGGTAGCGCCGCAGGACCCGCACGCCCGCCGCCAGCCCCCCGCTGTCGACCGTGGCGGCCACATCGCGCCGGGTGCCGAAATGCCAGGCCACGCCCCGCTGTTGCAGCGAGCGGTTGAGCGCGCCCACCTCGGCAGGATCCGCCGGCGGCTCCACCACCGACGGGCCGGGCCCCAGAGCTCCCATGCTGAGTTGGCCCCCCCGGTCCAGCCGCCCGTTGGCCACCAGCACCTGCAGGGCGGCCGAGACGTACCGGTCGGCGCTGTCCCAGGTAACCCGCGCCACCGGGGCAACCCGCACCACCGCATCGCGCCGGTCGTCGGCCAGCAACTCGTCCGGGTCCAGCTCGGCGTGGATCACTTGCCAGCCCGGAGCGCTCCCACGTAATGACACCGTCGCCGGAACGGCCGGTTGCAGCAGTGCCTGCCGGCCGGGCCGGTCGTCCAGGCGCACGGTGACCGGCGCGGACACGGAATCGCCGGCCGCCTGGACCAGGACCCGTCCCCCCTCCGGCGTCCAGGGCTGCGGCCCCGGATCGATCCCGGCGAGGCCGAGGTTGGGCCCGGGCTGGTCCTCGGGGCGGCCTACCAGCAGGGGAACCTGCACCGCGGCGGGACTCACGGCGCTGGCCTGGAGGTCGGTGAGCAGGACGATCTCCCCCGGGAGAGGCTGGCCGGCAAGCACGCCCTGCGCTACCGCCAGCGCGGCGCCCAGGTCCAGCCGCCGGGCGTCGGGCCGGAGCGAGTCGATCAGCGTGCGCAGCTCCGCGGCGCTGCCCCGCCGGGGGCTCCCGTCGGCCAGGACCAGCCAGAGCGCATCGTCCCCCCCGCCCGGTCCAGCACTCCCCGCGCGGCGCGGCGAAGCTGATCCAGCCGGGTGGCGCCCTGAACCACCGCCCCGCTGCTCAGGCTGTTGTCCACGATGAGCGCCAGCGCCGCCGGCGCGTGCGCGGGCGCGCCCCGGATGGGCGCGCTGGGGCCGGCCGCGGCCAGCACCAGGGCAAGAATGAGCGCGGTGCGCAGGAGCAGCAGCAGGAGGTTGCGCAGCTTGAGGCGGCGCTGGTGCTCCCGGGTGGTATCGATCAGATAGCGCACGGCCGGGAACTCGACCGTCGGCGGCTGCCGCCGGTGCACCAGGTGGAGCAGCACGGGGAGGGCGGCCGCCGCCAGGCCCGCCAGTAGCCAGGGGTGGAGAAAGCTGATCACGCGAAACCGGCGGGCCGCGAGAGCGCCCGGCGCAGGACCAGCCCGAACGGAGTATCAGTGGTGACCCGGACGTACTGAATGCCGTGGCGACGGCAGGACCGATGCCAGTCCGAGATGACCCCCTCGACCGTCTGGCGGTACACATCTGCCCAATCGCGGGGACGCAGCACCACATGCGCCCGCGTCTCCGGGTCCTCGAAGCGCGCCTCGGCTGGCCCTTCGAGCGTCACCTCCGCCGGATCCATCAGGTGAAAAACCATCACCTGGTGCCCGCGGTGGCGGAGGAACTGCAGCGCCAGAAGCGCCGGATCGCGCTCCAGCAGCAGATCGGACACGAAGATCACCAGGCCCCGGCGGCGCAGCCGCGCCACCACCCGGCGCAGGGCGGGCTCAGCCGCGGTGCCCCGGCCCGGCTCGGTCGAGCTCAGCACCCGCAGCAGCGTATGCCAGTGACTCATGCGGGCGCGGGCCGGCACCACCGCGCGGACTTCTTCGTCGAAGGTGATCAGCCCGGTGGCATCCCGCTGGCGCAGGAGGATCAGTGCGAGCGCGGCGGAAAGGCGCTGGGCGTAGGCCAGCTTGGTGAGCACCCGCTCGGGCGCTCCCGACCAGGCCATCGACCGGCTCGCGTCGCAGACGATCATCGCCCGCAGGTTGGTTTCTTCCTCGAACTGCTTCACATACAGCCGGTCGTTGCGGCCCAGGATCTTCCAGTCTACGTACCGCAACTCGTCACCCGGCTGGTACATGCGGTGCTCGGCGAATTCCACCGAAAAACCGCGGCGGGGAGACCGGTGCAGACCGGTCAGAAAGCCCTCGACGACGCCCTGGGAAATGAGTTCCAGACCGCCCAGGCGGGAGACCTCGAAGGGATCCAGCAGGTCGATACGGGCGGAAGCGAGGGAAACACCGGGCCGGTTCATGCGCGGGGCAACGTATCCGAGTTACGGGGCGGAAGTCAACGCGCGGGCATGTCCCCCGAGGCGGACAAGCCGGCCGGCATCACCCCTCAGGAGGAATGACCTAACCCATTGCCGTTCAGCTATTTGGTGGCGTCCAGCCTGATGGCACAAGCTCTGCTTTCCATGGTGTCGAGTTCCTTTGTGGCCACCCGGAGGGGACATGTTCACTTCCATTCTCGGTATCGCCTTCGCGCTGGGAGCCTCGGCTCCTGCGGTGCCGCATCCGCTGCCGGTCAGCGCCCTCGACCGGATTTCGACCTGGATGCATGCCAGCGCCGATCCCCGCATTACCGTCTGGACCAATCACGACCAGAGCCCCTACAACCGGGGCAACCGGGTCCGGGTCTATGTCCGGCCCGAGTCCGACGGCTACATCACCGTCGTCCGGATCGACACCGATGGCCGGGTCCGGGTGCTCTTTCCGCGCGAACCGTGGGAAGACAACTTCGCGCGCGGCGGCCGCACCTTCGAGGTACTGGACCGCGGCGACCGGGCCTTCGTGGTGGACGACTATCCCGGGGTCGGCTACGTCTTCGCGATCGCCTCGCCCGATCCGTTCGACTTCGATTCCTACGTCCTGGGCGATCACTGGGACTACCGCACCATCGCCGACGGCCGCGTCCGGGGCGATCCCTACGTGACCGCGACGGATTTTGCCGCCCGCATCGCCGCGCGCGGCACCTACGATTACGACATCATCCCCTATTATGTCGAGCAGCACTACGACTACCCGCGCTTTGTCTGCTACGACTGCCATACCTACGTGAGCTACCGCTACTGGGATCCGTACCGCTATCACTGCTCCCGGTTCCGGCTGGTGATCTACGATAACTCCTACTATTACCCCTACCGGTACTACCCCGGGCGGCGGGTGGTGGTTGCCCGGCCGCGCCGCGCCGCGCCGCGCTACGTCTTCAAGGATTACGACGGCCGGTCCGACTATGTGACTCGGGTGCGCGAACGGCCCATCGTCACCGACCGCCGCACCGTCGAGCGCGACCGGACCAGCGCGGACGTGGGCGGGCGCGGTGCCGTTCCGGCTCCGGTCGAGGGCCGGCGGCGGGTGGAGAGCCCCGGCAGCCGCGAGGGCACGCAGCAGCCGCAGGACCGCCGCGCCACACCGGGTGAGCGTCCGTCGGTCCAGCCCAACGTCGATCGCGGGCGCACCGACGCCCCGGGCGAGCGGCGCACCGTCGATCCCAACCCGGGGAACGACCGGCAGCCGGCCGACCGGCAGCCCGCCGATCGGCGCAGCGTCGACCCCAACGACAACTCACCGCCCCGGTCCGGCGACCGCCGGACGGTCGAGCCCAACCGCGACCTGCGCCCCATGGACAATGGCAGCGATTCACGAAGCGCGGAACCCCGGCGGGGCGAGCCCTCGCAGCCGGGCCGGCCGGATCAGCGGCGGACCACGGAGCGGCCGCCGTCCCGAGCCGAAACGCCGCCGCGCTCCGAGCCCCGGCGTGCCGAGCCTCCACAGCGCTCGGAGCCCGGCCGCCAGCAGCCGCAACGGGCGGAGCCCGGCAGGTCTCAGCCGCAACGCTCGGAGCCCGCGCGGGCGGAACCCTCCCGGCAGCCGCAGTCGAGCCAGCCGGTCCTCCGCCGGCGGAAGCCCGACAGTCGCTGACCCTCCCCAACCCATCGCAGAAGAAGCCGCGGACCGGACATCGGTCTGCGGCTTCTGCGTTATTACCTTTCGCGCCGCCACCCGAACGGCTTACCAGGAGCCTCCATGAGCGGATCTCTCCAGGATTTCGACGCCTTCCGCGACCGGATGAACCAGGTGATCCTGGGCGCCGGGAACCTCACCATCAACCGCTTCTTCGCGCTGGACCACCGGGCCTACGAGCCCGGAGCGCTGGGCACGAAAACCAAGGAGATGCTGGGGCTGGTGGCCTCGCTCGTCCTGCGCTGCGACGACTGTATCACCTACCACATCCAGCGCTGCCATCAGGAGGGAGTAACCCGCGAGGAATTCCTCGAGCTGTTCAGTGTAGGCCTGGTGGTCGGCGGCAGCATCGTGATCCCGCACCTGCGCCGGGCAATGGGGCGGCTGGAGGAGCTGGAGGGCCGGTAGAGGCGGCTGCCCCCTCGGGGAGGCTGACGGCGGCTGAGACCACCGGGCGACGCACCTGGGACATCAGGCCCCGGGTTCCCTCCTGCGGCCACTGCCTCGTGATGTGGTACACCGTAAGCGCCCCCTCCTGGCAGAGTTTTCAGATTTCGACTCGTCCACAGGGCGTCATTGCCGAGGTTCGGGTTCCCGTGTCAACGCCCCTGCCACCTCTACCACACTGCCCGCCTTCCCGCCCTCCCGGCTACCGCCTTACCCCCTTACCGCCCTCCCACCTACATTCCCCCCATGTCTCAGTCCCGAATTCGCAACTTCTGTATCGTTGCCCATATAGATCACGGCAAGTCCACCCTCGCCGACCGGCTCATCGAGGCCACCGGTGCGGTGGAGAAGCGGCTCATGCGCCAGCAGCTCCTGGACACCATGGATCTGGAGCGCGAGCGCGGTATCACCATCAAGCTGAATGCCGTCCGGATGGCCTATCCCTCGGCCGACGGGGTTACCTACGAGCTCAATCTGATCGACACCCCCGGGCATGTGGACTTCACCTACGAGGTCTCCCGCTCGCTCAACGCCTGCGAGGGGGCGATTCTCGTGGTCGACGCCACGCAGGGTGTCCAGGCACAGACGGTGAGCAATCTCTTCCTCGCCGTGGACGCCGGGCTGGAGATCATCCCGGTCCTCAACAAGATCGACCTGCCGGGGGCCGAGCCGGAGAAGCGCGCCGAGGAGATCATGAACCTGATCGGTGTCCGGCGCGACGAGATTCTCCAGGTGTCGGCCAAGGAAGGCACCGGCGTCCCCGAGCTGCTCGAAGCCATCGTCCGGCGGGTGCCGCCCCCCCGGGGCGTGGAAGACGGCCCGCTCCGGGCGCTCATCTTCGACAACTACTTCGATCGCTACCGCGGGGCCATCCCCAGTGTGCGCGTGGTGGATGGGGTGATCCGCTCGGGCATGGAGATCGCGTTCGGCTCCCATCCGGACGACGTCTTCACTGTGGACGAGGTCGGCTACCTCCAGCTGGGCCAGCGGCCCACCGATCGGCTCGAGGCCGGCGAGGTCGGCTACCTGGTGGCCAGCCTGCGCAGCGTACGCGACTGCCGGGTGGGAGACACCGTACTCGACGCAGCCGACCGGGCGGCCGAGCTGCTGCCGGGCTATCGCGACGTCAAGAGCATGGTGTTCGCCGGCCTGTACCCCACCGACTCGGAGCAGTACGAGGGCCTGCGCGACGCCCTCGAGCGGCTGCAGATGAATGATGCCAGCCTGCATTACGAACCGGAATCGTCCACCGCGCTGGGGTTCGGGTTCCGCTGCGGCTTTCTGGGCCTGCTGCACATGGAGATCGTCCAGGAACGGCTGGAGCGCGAGTTCGATCTCGACCTGATCACCACCGTGCCCACGGTGGAGTATCACGTCTACCAGACCGACGGCTCGCTCCTGGTGGTGGAGAACCCCACGATCTTTCCCGACCCCGCCGGCATCGAGCGGATCGAGGAGCCGTATGTGAAGTCGCGCATCATGGCCCCCGCCGATTACATCGGTCCCATCATGAAGCTGGGGCAGGAGCGGCGGGGCATCTACCTGGGCATGAAATACCTGGATCAGACCCGGGTGGAATTCGACTGGGACTTCCCCCTGGGTGAGATCGTCCTCGACTTCTACGATCGGCTGAAGAGCGCGACCCGCGGCTACGCCTCCTTCGATTACGAGACGGCCGGCTACCGCGCCTCCGAACTGGTCAAGCTCGACATGCTCATCAACGGCGAGCAGATCGACGCCTTCAGTGTGATCATCCATCGCGACAAGGCCTACGAATGGGGCCGCAAGGTGGCGGAAAAGCTGAAAGAGCTGATTCCGCGCCAGCTGTTCCAGGTCAACGTGCAGGCGGCGATCGGCTCCCGCATCATCGCGCGGGAAACCATCAGCGCGCTGCGCAAGGACGTGCTGGCCAAGTGCTACGGCGGCGACGTCACCCGCAAACGGAAGCTCCTGGAAAAGCAGCGGGAAGGAAAGAAGCGCATGAAGCAGGTGGGCTCGGTGGAAATCCCGCAGGAGGCATTTCTCGCGGTCCTGCAGGTCGAATAGGATGGTGAGCGGTGAGCGGTGAGCAGTGAGCGGAAGGGAACCCGGGGCTCCGCCTCGCCTGCCGCTTACCGCTTACCGCTCACCGGATGGGATGCAGGAAGGCGGGGGCACCCTGGTCATCCAGACCGCCTTCCTGGGGGACGTGGTCCTGACCACCCCGCTCCTCACCGCGCTGGCCGGTACGTACGGGACGGTGGACGTCGTGACCACGCCCGCCGCGGCGCCGCTACTGGAAAGCCATCCCGCGGTGCGCCGGGTGATCCGCTACGACAAGCGTGGCGCCGATCGGGGATGGCCCGGATTATTCCGGTTGGCCCGGTCGCTGCGGCGGCAGGGATATGCGCGGGCGGTGCTGCCCCACCGCTCCTGGCGGACCGCGGCCCTGGCCCGGCTCGCCGGCATTCCGGAGCGGCTGGGCTTCGGCGACGGCGCGTCGCTGCTGTACACCCGCCGGGTGCCGCGGCCCCGAACCGGCCACGAGGTCGAACGGCTGCTGCGGCTGGCACCGGAACGGGCCGAGCCGGTCCCGCCGGTTTCACTGGGCCTGACCGAAGAGGACCGCCGGGCAGCGGCCCAATGGCTGGAGGCGCGAGGACTCGGCTCCGGGTTCATCGCCCTGGCCCCCGGCTCCATCTGGGCCACCAAGCGGTGGCCCTATTATGGAGAGCTGGCGGCGCGGCTGGAGAAGCCGGTAGTAGTCATCGGCGGCCCCGAGGACCGGGATCTCGCCGAGTCGCTGGTGCGGGCGGCAGGCCCCGGGCGGGCCCACAATGCGGCAGGCCAACTCCCCCTGCGGGTCTCCGCCGCACTGCTGGAATCGGCCGCCGTGCTGGTGACCAACGACTCGGCACCCCTGCATCTCGCCACCGCTACCGGCACGCCCATCGTGGCGGTGTTCGGCCCCACGGTGCCTGCCTTCGGCTTCGGCCCTCGCGGGCTGCGTGACAGGGTGGTGGAACATCCGGGACTGGCCTGCCGCCCCTGCTCGAAGCACGGGCCGCAGCGCTGTCCGCTGGGACATCACCGCTGCATGACGGAGATCTCTGTGGAGATGGTGCTGGAAGCGATACGAGGACTGAAGACTGGGGACTGAGCGGGGCCGCGACCGGGAGACGCCTCAGGACTGAAACCAGCGTGGGCAGCTGCCGCCGTTATCCCTGTACCGCCCTTCCGGGGGCCCAACGTCCGGACACGCAGTGAACTACATCGTCGGCATCGACATCGGCGGGACCAATCTGGTGCTTGGCTGCGTCGCGGAGGACGGCTCGGCGGTGCATGGCCTGCGGAGCGAGCCGACCCGGCCGGAGGACGGCCCCGACAGCATCATCAGCCGCCTGGCGGTCATGGCACGCGACACCGTGGCGGAGTGCCGGCAGGCCGATCCTGACGGGAAGATCCTGGGGGTGGGGATCGGCTCGCCCGGGCCGCTCGACACCCGGAGCGGCGTGGTGCTGCTGACGCCGAATCTGGGCTGGATCAACATGCCGCTCCGCGACCGGCTGAGCGAGGCACTCGAGCTGCCGGCCTCGCTCGATAACGACGCCAACTGTGCCGTGCTGGGCGAGTGGTGGCTGGGCGCGGCGCGGGGCAGCCGGACGGCGGTGGGCCTTACCATCGGCACCGGCATCGGGGGCGGGCTGATCCTCCATGGCCGCCTCTTCCACGGCGCCTCGGATGTGGCGGGCGAGATCGGCCACTGCACCGTGGAGATCAACGGCCGGCGCTGCAAGTGCGGCAACGACGGCTGTCTCGAGGCCTACGCCTCGGGGCCCGCCATCGCCCAGCGGGCAGTGGAGCGGATCGAGACCGGCGAGGAGTCGAGTATCCCGGCACAGGTCGGGGGCAACCTCCGCAAGGTCACTGCACAGACGGTGTACGACGCCGCCCACGCCGGCGATACTCTCGCCCAGGAGGTGGTGAGCGACACGGCCAGGTTCCTGGGGGCGGGGGTGGCCAGCCTGGTGAATGTGCTGAATCCCGAGGTGGTCGTGGTGTGTGGGGGAGTCACCGATGCGGGAGACAAGCTCTTCATTCCGCTCCGGCGCGAGGTGGCGCGGCGCGCCTTCAAGCCGGCGGTGGATGTCTGCCGCATCGTGCCCGGCGCGCTCCGGGGCACGGCGGGCGTCGTCGGAGCCGCGCGGTCGTTCATCGAGCAGAGCAGCCATCCCGCCTCCCGCCACGAGGATCACCCGGAGCCGCATGCCTAGGGTCGGCGTCATCGGGTCGATGGTCTGGGACCTGATCTATGGCCGCGATCCCGCGGCGCCGCCTGTCGAGGAATGGGGCGGCATCGCCTACGCCCTGGCGGGGTTCGACGCGGCGCTCGCGCCCGACTGGACCCTGGTACCGCTCATCAAGGTGGGCCGCGACATGGCGGCCCAGGCCCGCGGATTTCTGGGCTCCCTGCGCCGGGCCGAACCGGGCAGCCGGTTCATCGAGGTGCCGGTTCCGAACAACCGGGTGACCCTGCGCTATGAAAACCGCGAGCGCCGCTGCGAACGGATGGCCGGCGGCGTTCCCGCCTGGAACTGGGCCGAGCTCGGACCCATGGTCCGCGACCTGGATGCGGTGTACATCAACTTCATTTCCGGCTTCGAATGCTGCCTGGGAACCGCCCAGGCGCTGCGCCAGGGATTCGGCGGCGCCATCTATGCCGATCTGCACAGCCTGCTGCTCGGCATGCAGGGAGACGGCGTCCGGAGGCTGCAACCCCTTCCCGACGCCACCGACTGGCTTGCCTGCTTCGACCTGGTCCAGATCAACGAGGACGAGATGCGCCAGCTTTCCCCCGATCCCCTCGCTCTCTCCGCCCAGGCGCTGAGCGCCGGGGTGGCGCTGCTGGCGGTCACCCTGGGCGCCCGCGGCGCGGTGTACGTCGCCGCGCCCGGGTTCGAGCGCCTGCCGGGCGGCGGCCGGAGGCCCCGGCTT
Organism: uncultured Gemmatimonadales bacterium; assembly: GCA_963779755.1. Classification (GTDB taxonomy): domain Bacteria; phylum Gemmatimonadota; class Gemmatimonadetes; order Gemmatimonadales; family GWC2-71-9; genus CAVZZO01. Next base: position 1,469,133 of record CAVZZO010000001.1, on the reverse strand, counting down.
ACGGCGGGCGCCGGCGCGGCCGCCCGCACCGCCCGGGTGCAGGGCCCGCCCGCCGAGGCGGTCGACCCGACCGGCTGCGGCGACGTCTTCGGCGCCACCCTGTTTGCGCGCCTGCTGGCGGGCGAGGGGGTGGAGGAGGCGCTGGGTGCCGCCAACCGCCTGGCCGCGAGGAACGCGGCCTACCGCGGCGCCACCGGGCTGCCCCGGCATCTCCGCGGCGAGCTGGTGACGCCGTGACGCGCGTGGTGGAGGTTCCCGCCAGCTTCGACGACCGGAGCTTCGATCAGTTCGCGCAGTCCTATGCCGCCGCGCTGGAGGCCGAGGAACCGGTGCTGATCGACGCGCACCGGGCGCAGTGGGCCTCGCCCTACGGGCTGGTGGGGATGCTTACCGCCGCCCAGTTTCTGGGTGAACACCGCGGCCAGAAGCCGCTCTTCACCGTCCCGGGGAACGAGGATGTGCGGCGCTACTGGGCGCGGGTCGGCTTCTTCCGCTATGCGGTGGAGCTCTGCGAGATCCACGGCAAGGTGCCCCGGGTGCAGCCCGACGAGCAGTCGGACGTGCTGCTGGATGTCACGCCGGTCCGGGCGGCCGAGGATGTGCACCACGTGGTGGGCAAGATCCAGGAGGGAGCCGCACGGATCCTTTCCGGCGAGCTGGGCCTCGAGCCCAAGGCCACTATGGGATTCGCTATGGCGCTTTCCGAGGCGTGCCAGAATATTGTGGAGCATGCCGGAACCGGCGGCTGGGTCGCGGTACACGCCTACACCTTCCGCCGCCGCTTGGGCGGCCGCCGCGTGGTCGTCATCGCGGTGAGCGACGGCGGGATCGGCTTCCGCCGCTCGCTGGAGGCCGTCCAGGCCAAGCGCTATGGCGATCGCTGGGACGACGGCGCGGCGCTCGAATCGGCACTGATCCAGGGGGTGAGCCGCTTCCGCGACCCGGGTCGTGGACACGGGCTCGCCGGGATCAAGCGCTATCTGGCCCGCTGGAACGGCAAGATCTCCATTCGCAGCGGCACCGCGCGCCTCGCGATTGTACCGAGCTGGGATGACGATGTTCCCCTGAGCGAGCATCTGCCGTATTTTCCGGGGGCGCAGGTGCAAGTCGTCATCCCCGCACAGGACAACGCCAGTCGATGATCGAGACCATCCGGCTCGACCGGATCCTCCAGGGAGCGGTTGCCACTCCCTACCGGGACCTGGTCACACGTTCCACGGGTATCGCCGTGCGCAATGGCGTGGAAGAGGCCATGCGCCGCGCCAGCTGTATCTGCGCCCGCCTCGATTTCTCCTCCGTGGGGCTCCTGGATTTCAGCTGCGCCGACGAAGTCGTCGCCAAGCTCCTGCTCAACGGCACCTACCGTGGCGAGCAGTACGTGCAGCTGACGGGCCTCTCCGACGACCACATCGAAGCCATCGACCACGTCCTCATGCGTCACGGCCTGGTGGTCGCCGCCGTGCGCGAGAGCGGCCCGCCGCTCCTGCTGGGCGATGTGTCGGCCGACGCCCGGCGGGTCTTCGATCTGATCTACTGCGGCGGCCCGACCGATGCCGCCGGCCTGGCCCGCAGCCTCGAGTGGCCCGGCGGCCGAGCCGCCGACGCCCTGCAGGCGCTGGTGCTGCACCGGCTGGTCCAGGCGCGCGAGGGCGCCTACCTGCCGCTCCCGCTGCAATGACGGAACGCCGCCCCGGCCTTTCCACCGTCGCCATCCACGGCCCGCTCCACACCCGGCCCGACTGGACGCCGGTGGTGCCTCCCCTGGTTCAGAGCAGCACCTTCACCAACCCGGTCGGTTCGGACGAGGAGGTGCTCTACACCCGCTACGGCAACAACCCCAACCAGGTGGAGATCGCCCGGAAATACGCGCTGCTGGAGGGCGCCGAGGCGGCCGTCTTCCTGAGCAGCGGCATGGCGGCCACCGCCCTGGCGCACCTGGCGGTGCTCCGGCCCGGCGACCATCTGGTCGCCAGCGCCTGGATCTACGGCGGCACCCGGCGGCTCTTCGACGAGGAGCTGGGACGGCTCGGCATCGAAATCAGCTACGCCGATCCGCAGCAGCCCCGGCAGTGGCGGCGCATGATGCGCAAATCCACTCGCGCCATCTTCGTGGAAACGCCTACCAATCCGCTCAACCGGGTCCTGGATCTCCCCCATCTCGCCCAACTGGCCCGCGAGGCGGGTGTCGCGCTCCTGGTCGACTCCACCTTCGCCAGTCCGGTGCACCTGCGCCCGCTGGAACAGGGGGCGGACGTGGTGATCACCAGTGCCACCAAGTACCTCAACGGCCACAGCGATGTGATCGCCGGGGCGGTGGCGGGCACCTCGGCGGTGGTGGACGAAGTCGTCCGCCTCATGCGGCTCTGGGGACAGACCCTCGATCCGCACAGCGCCTGGCTGATCGACCGCGGGCTGCGCACCCTGGAGCTCCGGATGGCGCGGCACTCGGCCAATGGACAGGCGGTGGCCGAGTGGGCCGCGGGCCACCCGGCCATCGCCATGGTGCACTACCCCGGCCTGTCGACCCATCCCGACCACGCCATCGCCCGGCAGCTGCTGCAGGGCTTCGGCGGCATGGTGGGGCTCCAGGTGACCGGGGGGGCGCCGGCGGCTGAGCGGTTCCTCCGGCGGCTCAAGCTGGTGGTACACGCACCAAGCCTGGCCGGCGTCGAGAGCCTGATCTCCGAGCCGCGCCTGACCTCGCACCGGCACCTGTCGCCCGAGCAGCGCGCCGCCCTGGGCTTCCCCGACGGCTTCGTCCGGCTCTCCTGCGGGGTGGAGAACGTGGAGGACATCATCGCGGACCTGGAACAGGCCCTGCGATGAGGGCCGGGCCACCGCTGCATCCTTGTAGTATCGAATCGTTCCACCGAGACTGACGCCGCTTGATCCGTTTCAATCACGTCTCCAAGACCTTCCCCAAGGGCGGCTTCGCCCTGAAGAACGTGTCGCTCCACATCGGCAAGGGCGAGTTTGTCTTCCTCACCGGCCATTCGGGAGCGGGCAAGTCCACCATGTTGCGCCTGATGTACGCCGACAGCCGCCCCTCCGAGGGCGAAGTGCGGGTCTCCGGCTTTTCGGTGGGAAGTCTCCGGGCGGCGGAGGTCCCCCGGTTGCGCCGCCGCCTGGGCATCGTGTTCCAGGATTTCCGGCTGCTGGAGGACCGCACCGCGGAAGAGAACGTGGCCTTCGCCCTGGAAGTGACCGGCGCCCGGCGCGACGCCATCCCCTCGCGGGTGGCGCGGGTGCTGACCCAGGTGGGGCTGGCCGGCAAGGCGGGCGCATATCCGCGGGAGCTTTCCGGCGGTGAGCAACAGCGGGTGGCGATCGCCCGTGCCCTGGTGAACGATCCGCCGGTACTGCTGGCCGACGAGCCCACCGGGAACCTGGACGAACGCGCCACCCGCGGCGTGGTGCAGCTGCTGCGCGATATCAACACCGGCGGGACCTGTGTGGTCATGGCGACGCACGACCTCAACCTGATCCGCTCGACCAGCTACCGCACCGTCGAGCTGCGCAGCGGCGAGGTGGTCTTCGACAGCGGCCGGGACGAGCCCTCGGAGGCGATGCGATGAGGCTGGTTTCCCGCGAAGCGCTGCTCTCGTTCCGCCGCGCACCCCTGCTCTCCACCCTGTCGGTCACCACCATCGCCTTCTCGCTCTTCGTGCTGGGGCTCTTCGGCCTGGTGGCGATCAACCTGCGCCAGGCGCTGCGCGGCGTCGAAGAACGGGTGGAGGTGGTCGCCTTCCTGCTCCGGGGCACCTCGCCCGAGGTCATCGCCGCCGCATCGGAAGACATCCAGAGCTTCCCCGAAGTGCAGACCGTCACCTATGTCAGCGCCGACGAGGCGCTGGCCCGCGCCCGGGCAAACCTGGTCGAGTTCCGCGACGCATTCCAGGATCTGAAGGTCAATCCGCTGCCGCCCTCGCTGGAGATCCGCCTCAAGCCGGGTTTCCGCGACGCCCGCCACGCCACCGCCGTCTCCGAGCGGCTCAAGGCCTTTCCCTTCGTTGAGGACGTGCGCTACGGACGCGACTGGGTGGAGCGGCTCGACCGGCTGCGGAACCTGGCCGGGGCCGTCGTGGGGGTGATCGGCCTCGCCTTCGCCGCCGTCGCGGTGGTGATCATCGGCACCACCATCCGCATGACGGTACTGCAGCGCGCCCGCGAGATCGCCATCATGCGCCTGGTCGGTGCGAGCGACTGGTTCATCCGGGGGCCGTTCCTGCTGGAGGGCGCCCTCAAGGGGCTGCTCGGCGGGCTGCTGTCGCTGCTCCTCGTCTATGTCGGCTATCTCCTCTTCCGCAGCCGGCAGGCGGGGGCGCTCGACCAGCTGGTCTTCTTCCGGCCCGGCCAGGTCGTGGTGCTGGTGCTCTTCGGGATCCTGATCGGCCTCTTCGGAAGCCTGGTGAGCGTCGGCCGCCATCTGCGGAATGTCTAGCGGGACGGCAGGACGGCAGGACGGGAGGACGGGAGGACGCACCTGGGCCGCCCGTGCCGTCTTGCCGTCTTGCCGTCTTGTCGCGCTCCTGGCTGTCCTGGCAGCCGGCGTCGTTCCCGCCCATGCCCAGGATGTCTCCCGACAGCTGGAGGAAAACCGGCGCCGCATCGAACAGATCCGGCAGGAGCGGGCCCGGCTGCAGCAGGAGCAGCAGCGCCTGCAGGGGCAGGCCCACACGCTGGACCAGGAACTCAGCAACATTGAAAACCAGAAGGAAACCACCCGCCGCATCGTGAACGAGCTGGAGCGGCAGATCGGCACGCTGAACACCGAAGTGGACTCGGTAAGCAGCAGCCTGATCCTGGCCGAGGACAACCTGGCCGACAAGCGGGCGGTACTCTCCCGGCGGCTGGTGGACATCTACAAGCGGGGGCCGCTCTACGCCTTCCAGGTCCTGCTCACCGCCGAATCCTTCGGCGACCTGCTGAGCCGCTACAAGTATCTCTATCTCACCAGCCGGCAGGATCGCGCTCTGCTGGCGGAGGTCGAGGAACTGCGAAACCGGGTCCAGCGGCAGCGGCAGGACCTCCTGTCCATGCGCTCCGAGTTCGGCCGGCGCCGCGCCGAGCGGGAGGACGAGCTGCAGCACTACAGCACGCTGGCGGATGAGCGCGGCCAGCGGCTCAGAAAGGTGCGTCAGTCGGCCCGGAGCACCGAGGCCCGGCTGAGCGCGCTGGAGCGCGACGAGCAGCGCCTCAACGACGTGGTGGCGGCCCTGGAACGCGCCCGGCGGAATGCCGCGGCCGGCGGGGCCAGCACCGCCGCCTCACTCACCACCAGCGATATCGGCAAGCTGGACTGGCCGGTCGAAGGGCGGATCGTCTACAACTACGGCCGGCAGACGCTTCCCAGCGGCGGTGTGATCCGCCGCAACGGGATCGGCATCGCCGCCCCGGTGGGCACGCCGGTTCACGCGGTCGAGTCCGGCAAGGTGGTCTGGGCCACACGGCTCGGCACCTATGGCCTGGCGGTGCTGATCCAGCACGGAAACGGCTACTACTCCTTCTACGGCCAGCTGGAGAGCACCTCGGTGGCGCAGGGCCAGGAGGTGCAGAAAGGCCAGGCGATCGGCACGGTGGGGGGAGAAAACTCCGACGAGGGGCCGCATCTCTACTTCGAAATCCGGGGTACCAAGGGGGACGTGTCGATCGCCCTGGATCCGACCGACTGGCTGCGGAAGCGGAGATAGATCTCCGGGCAGCGTGCACACCTCGGCTGGCCTGCGGGCACCGGGATCAGGCCGCCACGCTCTCCGCCGTGCCGATCCGCTCCTCCGTCTGCGATTTCCCCCGCAGCAGCGCCGCTTCCACCAGCGCAAAGAGATCCTCCGTCTGCATCGCCGAGGGATGGGGGAAGGCCACGATCCCGGCGCTGAGGCGGGGACGCTCGGTATCGGGCAACTCCGGGAAGGGATGGGTCGCGATCCGCTCGCGCACCCGGGTGATCGACCGTCGGGCGCCATCGAGGTCGGTTTCGGGCAGGATGAGCGCGAACTCGTCGCCGCCGTAGCGGGCGACGAAATCGGGGGCGCGCAGCTCGCGCTGGAGAATGCCGCACAGCTCGGTGAGCACCCGGTCGCCCACTCCGGTGCCATACTGCTCGTTCAGCGTATGGAGGCCGTCGACGTCGAGCAGGATCAGACAGAAGCTCAGCGAGTAACGCCGCGCCCGCTCGAATTCCTCCCGGATGCGCCGGTCCAGAGCGTCGAGGCTGCCGCAGCCGGTAAGCGGATCGGTGGCGGCGGCAGCCAGCTGGCGCCGGTAGATGCCGGCGCGGCGCTCCTCGGTTTCCAGCAGGCGCCCGGTGGTCTGCGCCAGGGTGCGGGCGAAGGCCACCTGCTGGGAGGTGAGCGCCTCGTCCTCCGGCCCGGTACGAAGCAGAAAGACCCCCGAGGTGCGGCCGTGCAGATTCACCGGGAGGGCCAGGACACTGCGGACGTCGACCTTGATTCCCTGCTCGCTCCACTGCTGGCGGGCGGCGGCAAACAGGGGATCGTCCTGGATGTCGCCGATATGCACGGGGGCTTCGGTGCGGAGAGCTTCCTGAATCTCGGGGTAGCGGGTAAGATCGACCTGCAGATCGCGCACGGTCGGATTTTCGAACACGGCGGCAACCCGGCCCAGCTGATCGCCGTCGGTCGTCAGCACGAAGGAGCATCGGGCCACGCCCAGAGCCTCGCCGGCGCGGCGCACCAGGGTACTGATGACCTCGTCGGCCCGCAGACTGGAGGACGCCTCCTGCAGGATGTCGAACAGCAGTTCGTGCTGCTCGCTGGTCTCCCGCATGCCGTGGAGATCGACGCGCCCCCGCACCCGGGCATGGGCTCGCGCCACCAGCTCCGGCAGATGCAGCGGGGCCGTCATCGCGTCGCTCGCCCCCTGGTTGAGCACCCGGGTGGCGGCCTCCGGCGCGGAGGTGCCGAGCAGCACCATGGTGGGCACCGATTCCCAGTGACGGCTCCGGAGCCGGGTCAGTTCCTCCTCCAGTTCCGGGCTGCTCTCGGCGGCGGTAATCAGGACCAGGTCGGGCAGGACCGAGGGGCGCCCCGGTGGAACACTGTCGGCCTCGGTCACCTGGAATCCGCCCCGTACCAGCACGCGCTCCAGCCCGTCGGGACGCGCTGAGGGATCGCCCAACAGCAGAACCTGCGGCCGGCGAAGGTCGCTCACGGAGAGAGGAAAATTGAGGTCGGGCGAGACGTATCCATACTCCTACCGGAGTCTAGCAGGATCGGCCATGGCCCATAACGATATCCGGGGCCCCGGCGAACGACTGGGCGCCCACGTCTCGACGCAGGGCGGCGTCCACCGGGCTCCGGCACGCGGCACGGCCATCGGAGCCACAGCGATGCAGGTCTTCACCAAGACTCCCAACCAGTGGCGGGAGCCGGTGCTGGACCGTTCCATTTGTGACGCTTTTCGGGACGAGCTGGAGCGCACCCGTCTGGCCGACGTGGTCGCGCACGATTCGTACCTCATCAACCTTGCCTCCCCGGACAGGGCCCTAACTGACCAATCCACAAGGGCTTTCACCGCCGAGTTGCGGCGCTGCCAGGCCTTGGGAATCCGGGCGGTGGTGTCGCACCCGGGCAACTATATAGATAGTCCTACCGCCGGATTGCGCCGCAATGCCACCAGTCTGGCCCGCTGCCTGGCCGCCGTCCCCGGCCCGGTGCGTGTGCTGCTGGAGACCACTGCCGGATCGGGCACCGCCCTGGGCAGCCGGTTCGAGGAGCTGGCGGAGCTGCGCCACCTGCTGCCCGAGGACCTGCGCCACCGCGTCGGATTCTGCGCCGACACCTGCCATCTCTACGCGGCCGGATACGACCTGGTGAACGATTATGACGGTGTCTGGACATCGTGGCAGCGTACCATCGGGCTGGAACACCTTTCCTGCATGCATCTGAACGACTCGCGCCAGCCCCTGGGCAGCCGGCGTGACCGTCACGCCCTGATCGCCGAGGGAACGCTGGGGCCGGCGCCGTTCCGGCGCATCATGACCGACCCGCGGCTGGCCGGGGTCACCAAGGTCCTGGAGACGCCCAAGGGCGACGACCCGGTGCGGGAAGACCGGCGGATGCTCCGCCGGCTCCGCGCCTATGCCCGCCCCCGCCGGGTGCGTTGACCCGGTTCCCGCTCGTCTCCATCTTCCGCCCATGCGATCAGCCATCCTGCTGGCTCTGGCCGGCCTCCTCCCGCTCCCGGTGGCGGCCCAGACCCGGGTCGCCGCCGGGGTCGGCGGCACCTGGTCCAGCACGCTCGTCACCGACCAGATCGTCAACCCGGTCAACGTCCGGGCCTCCCTGGCGCCGACGCTGAGTCTGGAGGCCACCATTCCCAGCGGGCCGCGCTACCGGGTGGGGATCGCCGCCGCGATCACCCTGGGCTCGGTGCACGCCGAAGAGAACGGCGTCACCACCGACCTGGGCGGGCTGCGGACCGGCTCCATCCAGTTGATCGCCGAAGGGCCGGCCATGCTGCGCCATCTTTACTGGCGCGCGGGTGTGGGCCTGCTGGCCTACTGGCCCGGCCGCAAGGAAGGGCTCTTCCTGCAGGGGGGGCCTACGCGTCTCATGGGCAGCTTCGGGCTGGACTACCGGCTGCCCTGGCGCGACGGGTGGGAATGGACGGCTTCGGCCCGCTATGCCTATCACCGCTTCACCACCGCCCAGCTCCAGTCCCGCGGGTTTTCCCAGGCACAGGACGTTCACCGGCTCGGCCTCCAGGTCGGGGCCGCGAGGTATTTCTGACCATGCGACGCGGACTCGTCCTTGGCGGCCTGGCCGCCGCCCTGGCGCTGGGCTGGGCCTGCACCGACATCGCCGGCCCGGCGCGCCCCGCTCCGTACGAGTGGCGCCTGTTCGTTCCCAATGACACCGGCGGTCTCGACTCGCTCAGCTTCCACTGGCCGCGTGCATCGCTGCCGGTGCGCTTCTGGGCCGAGGATACTTTCGACCTCTCTCGGCACGTCTCCGATGGCATCGCCCTGTGGAAGGCGGCGTTCCTCTATGGGGAGTACGACGCGGTGCTGGTCGCGGATTCCAGCCTGGCCGACGTCATCGTCCGGGCCGGAGTCCCGCCCAAGGTCGGGCTGGTGCCCCCGGTGCGCCTCGGGGCCATGCTGCCGGAGTGCGAAGGGGCGACGGTTTTCGATACCGTGGCCACCCGGCACCAGCTGGGCCTGCCCATGCACATCTACATCAACCAGCGCCTCCCCGGCGGCGATCTCGAGACCTGTCTCGAAGTCACCGTGGCGCACGAGATCGGCCACAGCCTGGGCCTCTTCGACCATACCAGCGACACCACCGACCTCATGTACTCCAACCCCGTGGTCACCCACCTGAGCGCCCGGGATGTGCGGACCGCCGAGGCGATCTATCATATCCCGGCCGATATGGTGCCGGTGCGTCCGTGACGGACCGCCGCCGCGACGCGCTGCGGTACCACGAAGAGGGGCGGCCCGGCAAGATCCAGGTCGTCCCCACCAAGCCGACCCAGAACCAGCGCGACCTTTCCCTCGCCTACACCCCGGGGGTGGCGGAGCCCTGCCTGGCCATCCGCGACCGGCCCGACGACGCCTACCGCTATACCACCCGCGGCAATCTGGTCGCGGTGGTGTCCAACGGGACCGCGGTGCTGGGCCTGGGCGACATCGGGCCCGCCGCGGCCAAGCCGGTCATGGAAGGCAAGGGTGTCCTCTTCAAGACCTTCGCCGATATCGACGTCTTCGATCTGGAGATCAACGCCCCCACGGTCGATGAGATGGTGGAGTTCTGCCGCATGCTGGAGCCCACCGTCGGCGGCATCAACCTGGAGGACATCCGGTCCCCCGACTGTTTCGCGGTGGAGGAACGCCTCCGCGCCCGGCTCTCCATCCCGGTATTCCATGACGACCAGCACGGCACCGCGATCATCTCCGGTGCCGCGCTGCTCAATGCGCTGGAGCTCACCGGGAAGGCGCCGGCGGAGATCCGGGTCGTCTTCATGGGCGCCGGCGCCGCCGCCATCGCCACCGCGGAGCACTATATCCGTCTGGGCGTGCGGCGGGAGCACATCACCTTGTGCGACAAGGACGGGGTGGTCCGCGCCGACCGGACCGACCTGGATCCCTACCGCGCGCGCTTCGCGCCGGCCGCCCGGGCGCGGACGCCGGCGGAGGCGTTTGAAGGCGCCGACGTGTTCGTGGGCCTCTCGGTGGGCGGAGCGGTGACGCCGGCGATGATCGCCCGGATGGCGCGCGACCCCATCATCTTTGCCCTGGCCAATCCGGTCCCGGAGATCGCGCCGGAGGAGGCGCACGCCGCCCGGCCCGATGCCATCATCGCCACCGGCCGCAGCGACTACGTGAATCAGGTCAACAACGTGCTGGGGTTTCCCTTCATCTTTCGCGGGGCGCTGGACGTGCGGGCTCGCGCCATCAACGAAGAGATGAAGATGGCGGCGACCCGGGCGCTGGCCAGCCTGGCCAAGGAAGACGTCCCTGACGTGGTGCTGCGGGCCTACGGAGTCGAGGCGCTCCGCTTCGGCCGGGACTATCTCATTCCCAAGCCGTTCGACCCCCGGGTGCTGCTCTGGGTGGCGCCGGCGGTGGCCTGGGCGGCCATCGCCAGCGGCGTAGCCGCGCAGGTGATCGACCTCGAGGAGTACCGGACCGGGCTCGAATCCCGGCTGAGCCGGGGGCGCGCCATCATGCGCGGCCTCAGCAACCGGGCCGCGGCCGATCTGCGCCGGGTCGCCCTGGGCGATGGCGAGGACCCCCGCATCCTCCGGGCCGGGCGGATCCTGGCCGACGAGGGCAGCGCCAGCCCCATTCTGCTGGGCAACGATGCCGATATCCGGGCAGCGGCGCGGGAGGCGGGGATCGCGCTCACCGGCATGGCGGTGGTGGATCCCTCCAGCGACCCCCGGCTGGACGAGTACGCCGCCGACTTCTGGAAGCGCCGGCAGCGCCGCGGCGTCACCCGCTCGGAGGCCCGTCGGCGGATGCGGGACAGCGCCTACTGGGGGGCCATGATGGTCACCCGGGGGGAGGCCGACGCCTTCGTGACCGGGGTGAACCGCCACTATCCCAACGCCATCCGTCCTGCCTTCGAGGTGGCCGGCGCCAGCCCGGACCGCGCCGTCGCCGGCATCTACATGATGGTCCTGCAGCAGCGTACCCTGTTCTTCGCCGATTGCAGCGTGAACATCGATCCCGATGCCGGCCGGCTGGCGGAGATCGCCATGTCCACCGCCGAGTTCGTCCGGGAACTGGGCATCGAGCCCCAGATGGCGCTGCTCAGTTTCGCCAATTTCGGGTCGGTCCAGCACCCGGCGCAGCGCAAGGTGGCCGACGCCGTGCGGCGGCTGCACCGGGAGCGCCCGGACCTCCAGGTGGACGGCGAAATGCAGGCCGACACGGCGGTCGTGGCCGACATTCTCAAGGGGCAGTACCCGTTCGCCCGGTTGCGGCAGGCGGCCAACGTGTTGATTTTTCCCGACCTGGACGCGGCCAACATCTCCTACAAGCTGTTGAGCCGCCTGGGAGGTGCTCAGGCCATCGGCCCCATCCTGGTAGGAATGGCGGCGCCGATCCACGTGCTCCAGCGCGGCTCGGACGTGGATGATATCGTAAACCTGGCCGTCATTGCGGCCGTGGACGCGCAGGAGCGCGCCCGCCGCCGGGCAGCGACCGGCCCCTGACTTCAGACGCGCCCCCCCGGCGCGGGAAGGACGTACATGTCGACCCAGACTCGCCCGCACCGCTCCCGGCAAACCTCCCTTGGCGATCAGCTCGGGTTCGAGCCCGGTTCGGTCCAGGCCAACCTCGCCCCGGCCGTGCTCTACGAGCACGCGCTGCACCGCGAGGAGGGCGCCCTGCTGCAGGGCGGGGCCATGGCGGTGGTCACCTCGCCGCACACGGGCCGGTCGCCCAACGACAAGTTCATCGTGCGGGAGCCGGGATCGGCGGACAACATCTGGTGGGACAAGAACGCGTCCCTGTCCGATGAGCACTTCGAACGCCTGCTGCAGAGCGTCCGTGAGCATCTGGGCGGGCAGGACCTGTTCGTTCAGGATCTCTACGGCGGGGCCGACCCGGAGTACCGCCTGCCGGTGCGCTTCGTGACGCCGAACGCCTGGCACGCGCTGTTCGTACGCAACATGTTCGTGCGTCCCGACGCCGAGACGCTGGCCTCCTTCGCGCCGGATTTCACCGTCCTGCACGCCCCCGAGATGCAGGCCGATCCGGCCGTCCACGGTACCCGGAGCGGCGCGTTCATCGTGCTGCATTTCGGCCGGAGGCTGGTGCTGATCGGCGGGACCCGCTACGCCGGCGAAATGAAGAAGGCGATCTTCACCGTCCTGAATTATCTCCTGCCCGAACGCGAGGTGCTGCCGATGCACTGCAGCGCCAACATCGGGTCGGACGGCCTTACCGCCATTTTCTTCGGCCTCTCCGGCACCGGCAAGACGACGCTCTCGGCCGACCCGACCCGCCGGCTCATCGGCGACGACGAGCACGGCTGGAGCAACCGGGGCGTGTTCAACTTCGAAGGCGGCTGCTATGCCAAGGTCATCCGCCTGCGGCCCGACACCGAGCCCGAGATCTACGCCGCCACCCGGATGTTCGGCACGTTGCTCGAGAACGTCGAGTTCGACCCGGTCACCCGCCGGGTGGACTTCGACAGCCAGAAAATCACCGAAAACACCCGGGCGAGCTATCAGATCGACTGCATTCCCAATCACGTGCCCGAGGGCGTCGGCGGCCACCCGCAGCACATCGTCTTCCTGACCGCCGACGCCTTCGGCGTGCTGCCGCCGATTGCGCGGCTTACCCCTGAGCAGGGGATGTATCACTTCCTCTCGGGATATACCGCCAAGGTGGCGGGCACCGAACGCGGCGTCACCGAGCCGACCGCCACCTTCAGCGCCTGCTTCGGCGCGCCCTTCCTGCCCCGCCATCCTGGCGTCTACGCCCGGATGCTGGGAGAGCGGATCCAGCGGCACAACGTGCACGTCTGGCTCGTGAACACCGGCTGGACCGGCGGCCCCTTCGGCGTCGGCTCCCGCATCAACCTGCCCTACACCCGCACCATGGTCCGCTCCGCCCTGTCCGGCGCGCTCGACCACGCCGCCTTCCGCACCGACCCGGTCTTCGGCCTCGAGGTGCCGATGTCCGTGCCCGACGTGCCGGGCCGGCTGCTCACGCCGCGGGAGACCTGGGCCGACCACGATGCCTACGATGCCCAGGCGAAGAAGCTGGCAACGATGTTCCGGGAGAACTTCGCGAAGTATGCCGACGGCGTGCCGGATTCCGTGAAGGCGGCGGGCCCAAAGGCCTAGGGAGGCATGTCCCATTCTCCCTTCGACATCATTCGCGACCCGCTCTGGGATAACATTCGCATCGAGCGGAGCATCATGCGGGTGGTGGACCAGCCGGCGGTTCAGCGGCTGCGGTACGTGCGGCAGCTGGGGCATGCCTTCCTGGTCTATCCCGGGGCCACGCACACGCGATTCGAGCATGCGCTGGGCACCTTTCACCTGACCAAACTGGCGCTCACCGCCCTGGAAGAGCGGGGTGAGCTGGCGTCCATCCCCCCCGAAGACCGCCTCGCCGTCCGGCTGGCCGCGCTGCTGCACGACCTGGGGCACTACCCCTTTTCCCACGCTCTCGAAGAAGCCGGATTCCCCCACCATGAGGGACTCGGCGTCGCGCGGCTGGCGCAGCCCGGGCTGGCAGAGGCCCTGACCCCCTTCGGGATTCCAGAGCTGCCGGCGCGCATCGGCGCCCTGGTCACCGGCCGGAGCACCAGCCCGCTGGCGGGACTCATCTCGGGCTCGCTGGACCTCGACAAGGTCGAGTACCTGAGCCGCGACGCCTGGATGTGCGGGGTCCCCTACGGTACGGTGGACGTCAACCGCCTCCTGGCGGCGCTCACCCTGGTGGAGATGCCCGGGGGCGGCGAGGTCGGCGTGCACGAGAAGGGCGTGAGCGCGCTGGAGTCTCTGCTCTTCGCCAAGTATCAGATGTACCGCAACGTCTACTGGCACCACGCCGTGCGCTCGGCAACCTGCATGTTCAAGCGGGCGGTGCGCGCCACCGTCTCTGCTGGCCGGCTGACCGCGGGAGCGCTGGCCACCATGACCGACGGCGGGCTGATGGAGCACCTGTTCCGGGAAGACCCCACCGGCCTGGCCGCAGCGGTGCACGAACGGCGCCTCTTCAAACGCGCGCTCGACCTGCCGGCCAGTGATGTCCCGCAGGACGCGCAGCCCTGGATCCATGAACGGCCCGACGTGCTCGAGCGCCTGGAGGATCACCTGGCGCTGGAGGCCGGGCTCCAGCCGGGACAGGTCCTGGTGGATTTCCCCGCCCGGCCCAGCATGCTGTCGGTGGACTTGCCGCTCCGGACCCGGAGTGGAGGCGTCGAACGGCTGACCGGCGCCGGCCGGGCGGGCCAGCTCGGCCTGCCCCGGGTGGCCGACGAGCTCTACCGCAGCGCCCGCCGCCTGCGGGTCTTTACCGCCCTGCCACCCAGCCGCCCGGTGACATCGGTTCTGAAGCTGATGGTGCTCCCCGCGGAAGAAGTGGAGGCACTGGCCATCAGTCGCTAGTCGCGAGTCGTTCGTCGCTGGTCATTCGGTGCGCTCACCAGGGCTCGGCAACGCCAGGCCAAGCCTCGATGGCGCGGACCCTAACGACTAACGACCAATGACTAATGATAACGACTAACGACTAACGGGAAGCGCTGGCGGGAACGGCGGGATACTCGCCTGAGGGCACGTCGACGGTATCGATCCGGACGGCGATGACGGTAATGTTGTCCAGGCCCCCCCGGCGGTTGGCCTCGGTGATCATCCGGTCGACCCAGTGCTGCGGGCCGCCTTCGGCATCGATGATGCGCGCCAGCTGCTCGTCTTCCAGCATACCGGTGAGCCCGTCGGAGGCAAGCAGCAGCACATCGCCTTTGCGCAGGGCGCCGAAATAGATATCGGCCACGACTTCGTTGCTGGCGCCGACGCAACGGGTGATGACGTTGCTGTAGGGATGGACCCGCGCCTGCTCGGGGGTGAGCAGCCCGGCATCGACCTGCTCCTGTACGTAGGAGTGGTCTTTGGTGAGTTGCAGCATGCGCCCGTCGCGCAGCAGGTAGGCGCGGCTGTCTCCCACCTGGCCGATAAGATACCGCTGCGGCATGAGGGCCAGCACCGTCACCGTGGTACCCATCCCGCGCTTGTCGTGCTCCTGGAGGGTGCGGCCGAAGATGGCCGAATTGGCCGCGCGAATGGAGCTGCGCAGCCGGTCGCCCGCCTGCGGATCGTTCAGGCCCCGCAACGAGCCCATCTCGTCGGCCACGATACGCACCGCCATCTCGCTCGCGACTTCGCCCGCGGCGTGCCCGCCCATGCCGTCGGCCACGATGAAGAGCCCGCGGTCGGCCAGCATCAGGTAGTTGTCTTCGTTGCCGGAGCGAACGATGCCCACATCGGTGCGGGCGGCGCAGGTGAATCGCACGGGGCCCTGGCTACCGCAGGAAGTAGTAGGCGGCCGCCGCCGCCGCGGCGGCGAGCAGGGCCAGGCCGATCCACCAGCCCCGCGCCGAGCGGCGGGGGGCCGGGGTGACCACTATGGGGGGCCGTCGGATGACGGGCCGGGGACGCGGCTCGGGCCGAGGCAGGGATTCGGGAGTGGGCCGCTCGTCGGTGAGATGCGTGGGCTTCTCCGGAGCGGCCGCGGGAGCGGGCCCGGCATCGGCCAGCGGCCGGATCGGCTCCAGGATCCGGGTACCGCCGTCGGCCGCCGGCATGCCCTCGTCGGAGGGCTCGAACAGGACCGAGACCTTCCCGAAGCGGAGCGTGGCGCCCGGACTCAGCGGGTACTCGCCTTCGACCCGCTCGCCGTCCACATAGGTGCCGTTGGTCGAGCCCTGATCGGTGAGGATCCAGACCCCCTCGCGGCGCTGCAGCTTGGCGTGTCCGCTGCTCACCGAGTCGTCCGGTACGACCACATCGTTGTAGTCGGCCCGCCCGATATTCACCACCGGGCTTCGCACCGTCATCCGTTGCCCCTTGAGCGGCCCGCTCCGTACCAGCATGGACGCCAGCGGCACCTCCGTGGAACGCCGGGAGGGGCCTGGCGCCGCCGGCGAGGGGAAGCCCCGGGGCGGCGTGGCGGGCAGGCCGTGCATGGTGTCGTTGAGACGGTGGAAGGCGCCGGCCGGAGGAGCCATGGGCGCCGGGGCCGCCGCGGCCGGCACCGGGGGAGCGGCGTCGGCATAGAAGCGGAATTCGTGCTGGCCCATGCGGAGGACGTCTCCCCGCGCCAGGAGCCGCCCGCCTTCGATCCGGTCGCCGTTCACCCAGGTACCGTTGGTGCTGGAATCGGTCAGGACGTAGCCCCGCGGCGTAAACGAGATCTCGGCGTGCCGCCGCGACACCTGGGTATGCTCCAGCACCACGTCGGCGGCCGCATCGCGGCCAAAGGAGAGCCCGGTGGCCGGGACCTGATATTCGCGACCGTCGGTCAGGCTGACCAGGCGGCCGCCGCTCATCGGCGTGCCGGCCGTCGAAGCCATATCCCGGGATTTGCGGCCGGCGTCGGGCGGAGAAAAGGCGCTCACAAACTGGGTACTGCCGCTGGTCCGGGGGTCGGCGACCACCAGGGTGGCGCCCCCGATCTGGACCCGATCGCCGTGGAGTAACGGGGCGGGCTCCGCGCCCAGGCGGACCCCGTTGACCAGCACGGTTGCATCGGGTGAGCCCCGCCGGATCACGGCAGACCCATCCGTTGCCCCATTCACCACCGCCTGGCGGGGCTGGATGCCGTCCCCCTCCAGGCGGATGCCGTCATCCGGGCCGTTACCAATGCCCAAGTCGCCGGCAGGAATGTCGAACCGCCGTCCGCTGTACTCCAGCTGCATCATGATCAGGGTTCCCTGGCCAGCAGGATGGGTGAAACTACCCGGACCAGCACTAACCGCGCAAGCGAAAGCAGGTTAGGCCGTGCGGGCGGGAGCCGTCCCCTCCAATTGCAGACGATAGAGCCGCTCGTAGAGGCCGCGCGCGCCCAGAAGCGCACGATGCGTGCCCCGCTCCCGGATCTCACCATGGTGTAACACCAGGATCTCGTCCGCCCCCAGAATCGTGCTCAGCCGGTGGGCCACGACCACCGACGTGCGGCCCCGCATCAGCTCCGCGATGGCCCGCTGGATCTGGGCCTCCGACTCGGTATCCACCGAGCTGGTGGCTTCGTCCAGCACCAGGATGCAGGGATCGCGCGCCAGGGCGCGGGCGAAGCTCAGCAACTGGCGCTCCCCCACACTGAGCGAGCGGCCCCGCTCCCCCAGGACGTGCCCGTAGCCGGCCGGCAGCCGTTCGATGAAACGGTCGGCCCCCACCCGCCGGGCAGCCTGTCGGGCGGCTTCGTCGTCGATGGGAGCATCGAGCCGGAGGTTCCGCATGATATCGCCGGTGAAGAGGAACAGGTCCTGCTGCACGAAGCCGATGAGCCCGCGCAGATTGGCGGTGGCGAGATCGCGCAGGTCCACCCCGTCGACGGTGATGCGGCCGCGCACCGGATCGTAGAAGCGGAGCAGCAGGCTGATGATGGTGGTCTTCCCCGCCCCGGTATGGCCCACCAGGGCCAGGGTGGTACCGGGCGAGGCAGTGAACGAGACATCCCGCAGCACCCAGGGCCCGTCCTTGGCATAGCGGAACCAGACGTTCTCGAAGCGGACTTCGCCCCGGACCGGCTGGGGCAGCGGCTGCGGCCGCGCCGGTTCGGCTACGGCCATCGGGGTGTCCAGCAGCCGGAAGACCCGCTCCGAGCTGGCCATGGCGCTCTGGAGGATATTGTACTTCTCCGAGAGGTCCTGCAGCGGCTGGAAGAAGCGCCGGGTGAGCTGAATGAACGCGGCCAGCACCCCGACGGTGAGCATCCCGCCGAGCGAGCGGAGACCGCCGTAGAAGAGCAGCGCCGCGATGGCGGCCGCGGTCAGGAACTCGATCACCGGAAAGAAGACGGCATACAGCGTAATCGACCGGAGGTGCGCCGCCAGATGGCTGCGGTTCACCTCCTCGAAGCCGCGCACCGCCGCGTCCTCGCGGTTGAACAACTGCACCACCCGCATCCCGGAGAGGTGCTCCTGCAGATAGGCATTGATCCGCGCCAGCCGGACGCGGATCTGGCGGAAGGCCTCACGAACGTGCCGGCGGAAGATGCCGGCCGCCAGGGCCACCAGCGGTACCGCCGCAAAGGCGACCAGCGCCAGCCGCCAGTCCATGACGAGCATCATGATGGTGATCGCCAGCAGCGTCACCAGGTCGCCGAAGATCGCCACCACGCCGGAGCTGAACAGTTCGTTCAGCGTTTCGACATCGGAGGTCACCCGGGTCATCAGCCGCCCTACCGGGTGGCGGTCGAAATAGGGAATGCTGAGGCGCTGCAGGTGGCGGAAGATCTGGAGCCGCAGATCGTGCATCACCCGCTGCCCCAGGTAGGTGGTGAGCACGCTGGAGCCGTACTGGGCGCCGAACTCGAGCAGCAGGGACGCCAGGAAGAACAGCGCCAGCCGGGCCAGGAGGCCGGTGTCCTGCCGCGGCACCGCCACATCGAGCACCTGCTGGGTCAGCCAGGGGCCTACCAGCGTGAGCCCGGCGCTCAGGAGCAGCAGGACCACCGCCAGCAGGGCCAGCCAGCGATAGGGGCGCAGGTAGGCCAGCAGGCGCCGCAGCAGAGCGGCGTCGTAAGCCGCCGCGAGCGGCTCGTCCGGCGCCAGGTCGGGCGCGGCCATCCTCAGGCCGCCTCGGTGGTGACGGGTTCGATGGACCGCAACCCCTTCCGCACCCAGCCGAGAAACACCCAGAACCCGAAAGCGATGGTGTAATAGCTCAGAATCAGGCGCCAGAAGAGGGTATAGAGGGGCGTCACGGCGGGCGCCACATAGACCGACATAACCAGGGCGGACAGGACTTCGGCCACGCCGGAGGCACCGGGGGTGGGCGCGAAGTAGAGCAGGAACGTGATCAGCGTCTGCACCAGCAGGACGTCGACGAAATTGGCATGGACGCCCACCGCGCGCAGGGCCACGTAGCCCGCCAGCAGCTTGTTGGCATGGGACGGCCCGGAAATCAGCGTAGCCCAGAAGAGCGCCAGCCAGCCCCGAGGCCGGTTGAACATGGCCACACTGCGGTGCGCCTCGTCCACCCCCGCCTGCAGCTTCTCCAGGCGGGCGGCAACCCGGCGGCTCTTGCCGCCGATCCAGCCGGTCAATTTGTGGATCAGGTCGCGGATGATGCGGGGGAAAACGATGACAAAGATGAAAATCACGCCCAGCACCGCGAAGATGCCGAGACTGCCGAGGAACAGATCGTAGAGCGAGAGGCCCAGCACGTTGCCCTTGGTGCCCAGCGATTTGCCCGCGCCGAACACCAGCGCCAGCGGGCCCGCGATGGCGAAGAAGGCCACCGTGCCGATGAAGGTCATCAGCGTACAGGTCATCGCCACCGGCACGCTCAGGCCGTAGCGCCGCATGGTGTAGATCATCATGGGCGCGGCGCCGGATTGCAGCGGCGTCAGGTAGGCCGCCCAGGCGCTCATGCCGCCCGCCAGAATCATCCCCTTGAGCGGCGGGTTGGGATGGATTTCCCGCGCCACCACCCAGAGGCGCAGCCCGCCCCCGATCCAGTCCATCGAGGCGAGCCCCAGCCCCACCAGCAGCCAGATCCAGTGCACCCCGCGCAGCGCCTGGAGAAACCCCTGGAGATTGTTGCCGTAGAGCAGTACCGCCGCGTACCCGACCATGGAGATCAGGGCAAAGACGACGAACCCACGGAGCAGGATGCGGGGAGAGAGGGCCGTGGCCATTAGGCCGGAAACGTAGGCCCGACCCGGAGATCGGGGAAGAGGCGGGCGGCGGCCGGGTTCCCTGTTCCCGCCGGAGCGAGGGGACTATTTTTCGCCTACCAGCGATGTCCAACCCCGTCGTCCGTATCGTCAACGCCCGCCAGAACAACCTGCGCGGTATTACCGTCGAGCTTCCCCGCCGGGCCCTCACGGTGGTGACCGGCCCCTCCGGGTCGGGCAAGAGCTCGCTCGCCTTCGAGACGCTCTACGCCGAGGGCCAGCGCCGGTATATCGAATCGCTGAGCACCTACGCCAAACAGTTCCTCGACCGCATGCCCAAGCCGCTGGTCGACCGGCTGGAAGGCATCGCCCCGGCCGTAGCCATCGAACAGCGCAATCCGGCGGTATCCAGCCGCTCCACCGTGGGCACCGCCACCGAAGTCCACGACTTCCTCCGCCTGCTCTTTGCCCGTATCGGGCGCCAGGTCTGCCGCGGTTGCGGCGCGCCGGTCCGGCGCGACACGCCGCAGTCGGCCGCCGACAGCGTGCTGGAACGCGCCAGCGGGCGGATCCAGATCGCCTTTCCGCTGGCGGCCGAAGCCCGGCGAACCCACGAAAGCGTGATGGAGAACCTCCGGGCCATGGGGTTCATCCGTCTGCTGGCCGACGGGGCACCGGTGCACCTCGAGGAACCGCCGCCCGGGCTCGATCTGGCCGCGGCCGGCGACGTGCTGGTGGTGGTCGACCGGCTGACCACCGATACGGACCGGACCCGCCTGGTCGACGCGATCAGCACTGCCTTCCAGGAGGGCGAAGGCATCGCCCTGGTGCTGCACCAGGGCGGCCGCCTGCGGTTCTCCGAGTCGCCCGCCTGCAGCGCCTGCGACACTCCTGCGGCGGTGGTGACGCCCGCGCTCTTTTCCTTCAACAACCCGCGGGGCGCCTGCGCCGGCTGCAACGGATTCGGCGCCGTGCTGGAGTACGACGAGTCGCTGATCATCCCCGACCCGTCTCGCAGCCTGGCCGAGGGCGCCATCGACCCCTGGACCAAGCCGCGATACGACGGCCGGCGCCGGCTGCTGCGCGACATGGCCCGAAAGCTCGGGATCGATCCGCACCGCCCCTGGTCGAAGATCAAGGCAGCGGACCGGCGCGAGCTGCTCCACGGCCGGAGCGGCCGCTACGTGGGCATCTTCCCGTTCCTCAAGGACCTGGAGCAGAAGCGCTACAAGCAGTACATCCGGGTGTTCCTCCGGCAGTACCAGCTGGCGCTCACCTGCCCCGCCTGCGGCGGCAGCCGCCTCAACGAGCAGGCGCGCTCGGTTCTGGTGAACGGCGAACACCTGGGCCAGGTCTCCAGCCGCTCGGTGGATCAGCTGGCCGGCTGGCTGGCCGGGCTCTCGTTGAGCCCCTTCGAGCGGCAGCTGGCGCATCTGATTCTCGACGAGCTGGCCGGCCGCATCCAGTTCCTGCGCGATGTGGGGCTCGGCTATCTGACGCTCGACCGGCAGACCCGCACCCTCTCCGGCGGCGAGGCCCAGCGCATCGCCCTGGCCAACGCGCTGGGCTCCCGCCTGGTGGATACGCTGTATGTCCTCGACGAGCCTTCCATCGGCCTGCACCCGCGCGACATCGACCGGCTCCTGGGCCTGCTGCGCCGGCTCCGCGATCAGGGCAACACCGTGGTGGTGGTGGAGCACGACCCCGCCGCCATCCGGCAGGCCGATTTCATGGTCGAGCTGGGCCCGGGCGCCGGCGAGCACGGAGGTCAGCTGGTGTACGCCGGCCCGGTGGCGGAGGCCCACAACTCGCTCACGGCGCAGTACCTGTCGGGGCTCAAGCGCATCGGCACGCCTTCCATGCGGCGGCACGCGGGGCCGCAATGGATCCGGATGCGCGGGGCCACCCTGCACAACCTGCAGGACGTGGGAGTGGACATTCCGCTGGGCGCGCTCACGGCCGTCACCGGCGTGTCGGGATCGGGCAAGAGCACCCTGGTGCACGACGTGCTCTACCGCCAGCTGGAGGGGCGGCTGCGCGGCAACCATTCCGCCAAGAGCCACCTGGGCGAGGCCGTGGGCGAGGTCAGGACCCTCACCGGCTGGGAACAGGTGGAAGATGTCGTCCTGGTCGACCAGTCGCCCATCGGCCGCTCGCCCCGCTCCAATCCGGTCACCTACATCAAGGCATTCGACGAAATCCGCGAGTTGTTCGCGGCCGAGCCGGAGTCCCGCCGCCGGGGCTATACCGCGGCCACCTTCAGCTTCAATCTGCCGGGCGGCCGCTGCGACGAGTGCGAGGGGGCGGGGTTCGTGCAGGTGGAGATGGTCTTCCTGGCCGACGTCTTCGTGCCCTGCGAAACCTGCGGGGGCAGCCGCTACAGGCGCGAGGTGCTGGATATCAAGATCCGGGGCAACTCAATCCACGACGTGCTGCAGTGGAGCGTGAACGAGGCCATCGCCCGGTTCCGCCATCAGCCCCGCCTGGGCGCCGCGCTCTGGCAGCTGCAGCAGGTGGGCCTCGGGTATCTCCGGCTGGGCCAGCCGGCCACCACTCTTTCGGGTGGCGAGGCCCAGCGCCTCAAGATCGCCCGCGAGCTGCTGGCGGCGAAGAAACGCGCCGGCCGCAAGCTGTACATCCTGGACGAGCCGACTACCGGCCTTCATCTGGACGACGTCCGGGTGCTTATCCAGGTGCTGGACCGTCTGGTGGACGCCGGACATACCGTGGTGGTGATCGAGCACCACCTGGACATCATCAAACGGGCCGACTGGGTGATCGACCTGGGGCCCGAGGCAGGCCCGGAGGGAGGGCGCCTCGTGGTGCAGGGCACGCCGGAGACGGTGGCCGCCACACCGGCCTCGCATACCGGGCGCTACCTGCGCGAGGCCCTGCAGGAGCCGGACGAGGCCAGGGCCGGCTGAAAGCGGCTCACCCCGCGTCGTCCCGCCGTTCCTCCGCTGCGCGCCAGAAGTACCACGCCGCCACCGAGCGGTACGGCCGCCAGCGCCGGCTCTGCCGGATGAGCCTGGTCCTGCTCGGCAGCTTGCGGTGGCCGTAGATCCGCTGGAACCCCTTCTGCACGCCGTAGTCGTTGAGGGGCCAGACATCGGGCCGGCCCAGCACGAAGATCAGCAGCATCTCCACCGTCCAGCGCCCGACGCCCCGCACCTGCACCAGCCGCTCGATGACCTCCTCGTCCTCCATGCGCTGGAGGCGGGCCAGCGTGGGCACGGTCCGGTCCAGGGTGCGCCGGGCCAGGTCGCGCATCGCGGCGACCTTGGCCCGGGACAGTCCCGCCCCCCGCAGGGCCTCCTCCGGCAGGGCCAACAGGGCGGCCGGCCGGAGTTTCCGGCGGGGAAACAGCCCCTCCAGCCGCCCGAAGATGGTGGCGGCCGCCTTGCCCGTGAGCTGCTGATAGGCGATGGATTCGGCCAGGGCGCGGAAGGTGGTGCCGGCGGTGTCCAATTCCAGCCGGCAGCGGCCGAAACGGCTGATGAAGCGGCCGAGCGCCGGGTCGGCCGCGGTGAGGTGACGCTCGGCGACGCGAAGGTCGTAGGCTGGTGCGGGCATCGGGGAAAGATATCTTCCTGCCGCCATGCGCAACCGTCCCCTTGCCGCCGCTCTCTGGATGTTGGGCGCGCAGGTCATGTTCGCGGCAATGAACGTCCTTACCCGCCTGGGCGCCGCCGAACTGCCCTGGTCGGAGGTGGCGGCCGCGCGTTTCCTGGTGGGTGGCCTGCTGGTGATTCCCGTGGCCCTGGCCACCGGCGCGCCGTTGCGCATCCGCGACCGCCGCACCGCCTGGGGCCGCAGCATCTTCGGCACCATCTCGGCGCTGGGGGTCTTCTATGCGCTGGGCAGTCCCCGTGTCGCCGTGGGCGATGCCGCCACCCTGAGTGCCACGGGGCCCATCTTCGTTGCGCTCCTGTCGGCTCCCCTGCTGGGTGAGCGCGTGGGACGGCACGTGGGTCTCGCGGTGCTCATTGCCTTCACCGGGGTGGCTCTGGTCGTCCAGCCCTCGTTCGCCACGGCGTTGCCGATCGCCGTCATCGCCACGCTGGCCGCGGTCTTCTATGCGCTCGCCATGATCTGGCTGCGGCGGATCGGGCAGCGGGAGAGCGCCGAAGCGGTGGCACTCCACTTCTCGCTCACGGCCGGCGTGACCATGGCGCTGATCTCTCTGCCGGTGTTGCGCCTGCCCGACCGCGCCGGGGCGCTCTACCTCCTGGGGACCGGGATCGCGGGAGGGCTGGCCCAGATCGCCATGACGCGCGCCTACGCCCGGGACCGCGCGGCCCGCATGAGCGCGCTCAACTACGTCAGTGTCATGTTGACCTATGTCTTTGCCCTGCCCGTATTTGTGGAACCGGTGAGCGCGCTGCAGCTGGCCGGCGCGGCGCTGGTCATCGCCAGTGGTACGATGGTGACCTTGGGGCGAGCCCGGCAACCCGCATAAGCCCTACCTCTCACCGGAGAATCGCCCTAGTTTCAAAAGGTCGAAGGTCCAGGGTCGAACGTCGAAGTCGAGACCGCCGCGGGATCGAGTTTGACCTTCGACCTTTGCTTTCGAACCCGCCGGCATGACGCCCGCCCCCCGCCGAGGAGTGCCATGGAGCGCATCCGGGTCGCCGCCCTGCAGTATTACATCCGGCCCGTGCAGACCTTCGATCAGTTCCGTGACCAGGTCGCGGCGCTGGCGGACACCGCCGCGGATTACCGCTGCCACCTGATGGTTTTCCCCGAGTATTTCACCGTGCAACTGCTCACGCTGGCCGACGTCAAGCGCCCCATCGACGTGCAGATCCGCGCCCTGGCCGGCCAGCTGCCCCGCTACCGGGAGCTGATGGCCTCGCTGGCCCGGAAGCACGGGATCTACATCGTGGGCGGCACCATTCCGGTGCACGATCCCTCCACCGACACGGTGCACAACGAGTGCTTCTTCTTCAATCCTCGCGGCGATTGCGGCGTCCAGGGCAAGATTCACATGACCCGGTTCGAGACGGAGGAATGGCATGTCTCTCCCCGATCCGACGTCAAGATCTTCGAGACGGACTTCGGCCCCATGGCGATCGCCGTCTGCTACGACGTGGAATTTCCCGAGATCGCCCGGGCTGCCGCGCGGCACGGGGCGCACGTGCTCATCGTGCCCAGCTGCACCGATGAGCGGCAGGGATTCCTCCGGGTGCGCTACTGCGCGCAGGCGCGGGCCATCGAGAACCAGATGTACGTGATCCAGGCCAGCACGGTCGGCTCACTGCCGATGGTTCCCGCCGTCTCCCTGAATTACGGGCAGGCGTCCATTCTGACGCCCAGCGACTTCGCCTTTTCGCGCGACGGCATTCTCGCCGAGGGCAATCCGAACCAGGAGTCCATGGTCATCGGGGAGCTCAACATGAAGACCATTCTCGACACCCGCTCGAGCGGCACCGTGATCCCGCTCCTGGACAGTCTCCGCACCAACGAGGCCATGGGCAAAGTGGAGGTGGTCACCCTGTGACGGCACACCGGCCAGCCATCGGCGTGCGGCCCACCCGGCGCGAGGATTTTCCGGGGATCATCGCGCTCTCCCGGCGGGTCTATCCCGACTCGCCGTCCTGGACCGAAGACCAGCTGGAGAGCCATCTGCGCGTGTTCCCCGAGGGACAGCTGGTCGCCTTCGACTCTGCCAGCGGGGAGATCGTGGGCATGGCCGCCAGCCTCATCGTCCTGTGGGACGATTACGAGATGCACGGCACCTGGCGCGACTTCACCGACGGCGGGTATTTCACCAATCACGATCCCGAAGGCCATACCCTCTACGGCGCGGAAGTGATGGTCGACCCGGCCCGCCAGCGGCAGGGGATCGGACGAAAACTCTACACCGCCCGGCGCGAGCTCACCGAACGTCTGGGTCTGCGGCGCATCCGGGCCGGCGCCCGGCTGCGGGGCTATCACACCTGCGCCAACCGGATGCCGGCCGACGAGTACGTCCGCCGGATCGTCGCCGGCAAGCTCACGGATCCTACCCTCAGCTTCCAGTTGAAACACGGCTTCCGGGTCCTGGCGGTCATCCCCGGCTATCTCCGGCACGACCCCGAGAGCCTTGGCTGGGCGGCCGTCATCGAATGGATCAACCCGCAGGCCGCCCGCCCGGAAGACCAGGAGGCGCAGGCACGCGCCATCGGGGGCGGGGGGCTGAAGCCAGCAGACTGAGGCAGCGCGTGCCCACTCTGCCCACTCTGCCCAGCCTGCCCACTCGTTAATGCCCGAGCTCCCCGACGTCACCGTCTACGTGG
Source organism: uncultured Gemmatimonadales bacterium (assembly GCA_963779755.1). Lineage (GTDB taxonomy): Bacteria > Gemmatimonadota > Gemmatimonadetes > Gemmatimonadales > GWC2-71-9 > CAVZZO01. The sequence goes on along the minus strand of CAVZZO010000001.1, from coordinate 1,443,030 downwards.
AGCGCCTGCGGGAGCTGTTCACCGGCCAGGCACTCCAGCAGGTCCGCCTGGGCAGCCCCTTTCTGCTCCGCAGCGTGGATCCGCCGCTCGCGGTAGCCTCGGGAAAGCCGGTGCGGTCGGTTCGCCGGCTGGGAAAGCGGATCGTGCTGGAGCTGGAGGACGGCCTCTTCCTCGTGATCCACCTGATGATCGCCGGGCGGCTCCACTGGAAGCCGCCCGCGGCGCCCCTCCCGCGGCGCCTCGGCCTGGCGGCCTTCGACTTTCCGGACGGTACGCTTCTCCTGACGGAGGCCGGCACCAGGAAGCGGGCCTCGCTGCATCTGGTGCAGGGAGCGGCCGCGCTCGCCGCCTTCGACCGGGGAGGGGTCGAGCCGCTGGAGGCCGGCCTCGAGGTCTTTCGTGAGGCCCTGCTGCGGGAGAACCACACGCTCAAACGGGCGCTCACCGATCCCCGGCTGCTGAGCGGAATCGGCAACGCCTATTCCGATGAGATTCTGCACCGGGCGCGCCTCTCACCGGTGCGCCTCACCCGGCAGCTTGACCAACCGGAGATCGAGCGGTTGTATGCCGGCACCCGGGACGTGCTGCGCGAATGGACCGAGCGGATCAGAACCGGCACGGGAACGGGGCTCCCGGAAAAGGTGACCGCGTTCCGGGAGGGCATGGCGGTCCATGGACGGTACGGTCAACCCTGCCCGGTATGCGGAACTCCGGTGCAGCGCATCCGCTATGCCGATAACGAGACCAACTACTGCGCCACCTGCCAGACCGGGGGACGGCTGCTGGCCGACCGCGCGCTCTCACGGCTCCTGAAGCGCGACTGGCCCAGATCGCTGGAAGAGATGGAAGAGCGGAAAGGGCTGAGGGCCGGGGACTGAGGACTGAGCCGGAAGCTCTTCCGGCGCGAGGACCGGGGGTGCCGGCCCTGGCACCACCGAACCGGAGAGGGGCGGAGTGGTACCGGTGCCGCCGGAGCCGGCATCCCGGCTCGAGCGCCGGGTGCGAGGCCTGAGAATTGCGAGGATTCTTGTGACGGGAACCTGGATCAGGTTGACTCTGTTGCTGGCCCTGGCCGGTTGTGGCGGCGAGACGACCCACACTACCTCGGCCAGGATCAGCGATTCCGCCGGCGTCCGCATCGTCGAGAACACCGGGCAGGACTCCCTCCTCGGCTGGTCCTTCCGCCGGCGCGTCGTGCTCGGCGGCGAGGAGAACGGTGTCGCCTCCTTCACCCGTCTCTTTCCCGGCCAGGTCACTCCCAGCGCCACCGGCGGCCTCGCCGTGCTGGACAATGAGCACAATCGCCTGGTGTTCTTCGACAGCACCGGTGCCTGGTCCCGCACCCTGGGACGCCGGGGCGGCGGGCCGGGGGAGTTCGTACTGCCCTTCCAGGTAACCATCGATCCGGCGGGGACGACCTGGGTCATGGACGCCGGGAAGAGCGCCTTCGTGCGCTTCGATCCCGGCGGCAACCCGCTGCCGGAAATTCGCACCACCCTGCCAGGCCCGCAGGCGGTCCGCGCGCTGGCGGGCGACACCATGATCCTGCTTGATCGGGTGGACAACCGGAGGACGCTGGAACAGTACTACCGGCTGGCGGTCGCTACCGAAGGCGATACGACCTTGCTGGCAGAGAGCCCGGTCATTCAGGCCAGGGACGCCAGTTTCGCCAGCTGTCACGTGGCGTATGCCGCGGCCCCGGTGTTCGCCAGCTTTCCCATCTGGGCGGCCGCCGCCGGACGGGTGGCGAGCGTCATGACCCCGGAGTACGTGGCGGATATCTACCGGGATGGACACCTGGCGTTGAGCATTCGCCGGAACATCACGCCGAAAGCCGCGACGCTGGATCTCGCCCGGCGGGAGCTGGGCGATGGACAGACCATGCAGATCGGTCAGCAGTCCTGTACCATCCCACCGGAGGAGATCGCCCAGCAGACCGGGATGGCGCCGGAGGTGCCTGTTCTCAAGGGGGCCATGGCGTTCGCGCCGGACGGCACGCTCTGGATCCAGCGCCATACCTTCCCGGACGAAGCTCGCCGGGTAGACCTCTTCCGGCCGGACGGTGCCTACCTGGGCACCGTGGAGAATGCCCCGGCCCCGCTCGCCTTTCTTCCCTCCGGCGACATCATCACCATCGAGAAGGACAGCCTGGGGGTGCAGCGGGTGGCGGTGTATCGAAGAGACGAGAGAAAAGAGAAAACGACTGTGGACTGAGCCGAGTGTCATCCCTCGCTGCGCTCGGGATCACCTCGTCGCCCGCAACTCAGTCCTCAGTCATCTTCTCGATTCAGCCTCCCAGCGAATCCGGCGGCTTGACGACGTGATCCTCGGGAGGCGCCGACAGGACCTTGTAGTAGCACCAGAGCATCAGGCTCCAGACGGCGCCAACGGAAATGATCATGAAGATCCAGCCGATGGTGGTCATGCGGCCTCCCCGGCGCCGGCCAGCTCGTCGTCCGGCGGGGAGGTGCCGTCAAGATCGAGTCCCGCCGCCCGCCAGCGTTTCTCGCCGAAGCGGAGCACTATCAGCAGAATCACGATGACCACTCCGATGAAGGCCAGCGCCAGCTGCACCACCGGATCGGCCTTGATGCCCTGCCAGGAGGCGGGCAGGTTCTGAAAGCAGAACCCGACGAAGACCACCAGCAGATACAGCGGGGCGACATACTTCATGATAAACCGGTAGATCCGCGGAATCCGGATGGCCGAGCCGACGTGCGCCTCCACCCAGCCGCGGTCGATTCCGAAGACCCAGCTGAAGTAGATGATCTCCACCATCGCCATCACGAAGATCAGGAACGTCCCCACCCAGAAATCAATGGTGCTCCAGAAGGTGCCGTTCTTGGTAAACCAGATCACCATGAACGACCCGATACTGCCGATCACCACCATGGCGGTCGTGGCCACGTTGCGGGAGACGCCCAGCGCCTCCTCGATGAAGGCCACCGCGGGCTGGTACATCGAGAGCGAGCTGGTGATGGCCGCCAGGAACAGCATGAAGAACCACAGGGCGCCGATCACGTTCCCCAGCGCTCCCATGTGGGCGAACACCACCGGCAGCGTATTGAAGCCCAGCCCGAAGGTACCGGTGGACACCGCCGCCGCCGTCCCCGAAAGCCCCAGGAAGACGAACGCGCTGGTGAGTGTGATCAGGCCGCCGAAGCCGACCTCGAAGACCTCGTTGGTGGCGGTGGACGTCAGGGCCGAGAGCACGACATCATCCCGCCGCTTCATGTAGGAGGCGTAGTTGATGATGATGCCGAACCCGACCGAGATGCTGAAGAAGATCTGGCCCGCCGCCGCCAGCCAGGTCTGGAAGTTCCCCAGCGCCTTGAAGTCCGGGTTCCACATGTAGCCCAGGCCGTTGATCACATTCTGGTCGGGCAGCGAGGGATTGGGCGTTCCCAGCGTCAGCACCCGGATCAGCACGATCAGCGCGCAGATGGCCATAGCCGGCATGGCCCAGGTGCAGAACTTCTCGATGCCCTTGGACAGGCCCCGGTAGATGAAAAAGAGATTCACCGCAAAGGTGATGATCCAGAACCAGATCGCCGCGTGCTCGCCGCCGGAGGTCACCAGCACCCCGTCCTTGGCCACGCCGGTGAACCAGTTGTAGAAGTGCATCGAGGCCGCGGTCTGATCCGCGATCGGCGCCGCGGGGTCGATCCCGATGCCGCCCGTCAGGAACTTCCAGCAGTAGCCCAGGGTCCAGGCTTCGATGAACACGTAGTAGAACGAGACCGCAAGCGGAATGACCACGCCCACCACGCCCAGGTAGCGCGGCAGCCGGCCCTTGCCGATCACGCCCATCACCGCCGGAGCCGAGTGGAAGCCCTTGCGACCGCCGTAGCGCCCCATGGTCCATTCCGCCCAGCCGACCGGAATGCCCAGGAAGATCAGCGCGCAAAAATAGGGGATGAGAAAGGCCCCGCCCCCGTTGGCCGCCGCCTGCCCGGGAAAGCGCAGGAAGTTGCCCAGTCCCACCGCCGAGCCGGCCACCGCCAGAATGACGCCGACACGGGTACCCCATTGCTCGGTTTTTCCCTGAGACATGGATACCGGGAAGATGACGTGAAAAGAGAGTCCGACCGGAGAGCCGACCGGACAGTTTACTGCAAGGCGGGAAATTGTTCAACACGGGGCTTTCAGGGTGGAACGAACGTAAGACGTGAGGCGTAAGGGGTACCTCACGCCTCACGCCTCACGCCTCACGCCTCCCGGCTTACCGGCCCGTCACGCTGTCCGCGGCGGTCGAGTCCCCCGGCACCGGCACGGACGTTACCGTGTCCGCCACGGTCGTATCCGGCACCACATCGATGACGCTGTCGCCCGGCCGGACCGAGCTGTCCCGCCACCACTTGAGCTGGGCCATGAACGACTCGGCCAGCCCGCTCAGGTCCACCGGACCGGTCAGCGCATCCTCCTCCAGGCCACGGACCCGCTCCAGGTTCACGCCCGCCCTGGGATAGGCGCTGTCCGCGGCCAGGGCCGCGCCATAGGCCGTCTCCGCCGCCCGATAGTGCCCGCTCCGCTCCAGCGCGATCCCCAGATTGTTCTGGAACACCGGGGCGTTGGGCCGGATCTCGACCGCCCGCGCCAGCGGCGGCAGCGCATCCTCGAAACGGCCTTCGCGGATATAGAGGAGACCCAGGTTGTTCATCGACCAGGCATCGTGGTCGTCCCGGACCAGGGCGCGCTGGTAGGCATCGATCGCTTCGTCGTCCTGCCCCAGGTCGCCGTAGGCGATACCCTGCAGCCGGAACGCCTCGCCTGCGGTGGAATCCACCGCCAGTGCCTGCTCGATCTGCTCCAGCGCTTCACGCGGCCGGTCGGTCTGCAGATAGACCCGGCTCAGGTTGAACCGGCTCTTCAGATGGGTGGAGTCCAGTGCCAGCGCCTGTTTGAACGATTCCTCCGCCCCCCTGATATCCCCGGTCTTGAACTCCGACATGCCCAGCATGAAATGGCCCCAGGGATTGGACGGCTTGTTCCGCACGTACACTCCGAACAGATCCGCCGCAGCCCGGTAATCGCCGGTCCGGTACACCTCCCGCGCCTGGTCGAAGCTGACGTTGGCGGGCAGCACCTTTGATTCGGTCGTGGTGCCGGACTCCGTGCTCGCCGGAATGACCGTGGGCGCGGTTGTGCTGGTGTTCACCGCCGGGGTGGTCTTCACCACCGCGGCGGTGCCGTCGTTGTCGCTGCAGCCGGAGGCGGCCAGCGTGAGGCTCGCCAACCCCAGGAAGCCCACCAGAAATCCCATGGGAATCCAGACACGACGGTCCTGCTTGCAGTTGATTGCGCGGGTTGCGGGCATGGCCCTTCTCCTTGCATGGGCGCCGAGGCGCCGTGAGTGACGACCTGCGGTCACCCCGGAGAAAGGCAGGGGCGGGGCCATCCTCGCCCCCATTCGCTAAGTCCTTAAGCCAACGTCAGTTCCAGAAAGCGTCGCGGCCCGACCAAGGACTCTTGTGTGCGGCCGGACACGGAGCCGAACCACCGATCGTGTCCGTCCGTACACGATCACGCATTCCTCAGTCCTCATTCCTCAGTCCTCGTTCCTCGTTCCTCGTTCCTCGTTCCTCACTCCTCTCTCCCCACTCCTCACCTCCTCACTCCTTTTCTCCACCCCCAATCTCCGCATGATCTTCAGCAGGCTGGAGTGATCCGCCAGCCCCAGTTCCCTGGCCGTCCGCGTGATCTGCCACTCGTTCTCCTCCAGCGCCTCCAGCAGGATCCGGCGTTCGGCTTCGGCCCGGCGCTCCTGGTACGTGCGAGCCTCACCGCGGGGAGGGGGCGCGCCGCCCCCGATGTCGTCGGGAACGCAATCGGCACCGATGACATCGCCGTCGGCCGCGAGGATCATGCGCTCGATCACGTTGCGCAGCTCGCGCACGTTGTTCTGCCGCCAGCCGTATTCCATCAGCGCGGCCAGCGCCTCGGGCGATAGCCGCTTTGCCCGCATGCCGAACCGGCCGCAGATACTCTCCAGGAAACGCTCCGCCAGCCGCGGAATATCCGACCGGCGCTCGTCGAGCGGCGGCAGCGTCACCGTGTGCACGTTGAGCCGGTAAAGGAGGTCCTTCCTGAAGCGGCCTTCGGCCACTTCCTGGCCCAGCTCGCGGTTGGTGGCGGCCACCACGCGGGCCTGGACCGGAACCGTCCGCGTGCCGCCCAGCCGCGTCACCTGGCGCTCCTCCAGCACCCGCAGCAGCTTGGCCTGGGCCGCGAGCGGCAGCTCGCCGATCTCGTCCAGGAAGAGCGTGCCCTTTCCCGCCGCCTCGAAGGCACCCTTCCGCAGGGCCGCGGCGCCGGTGAAGGCCCCCCGCTCGTGGCCGAAGAGCTCGCTCTCCACCAGTTGCTCCGGCAGCGCCGCACAGTTGACCGCGATGAAGGGTGCCGATGGAGTGGACCCCAACCGGTGCAGCTCGTGCGCGGCCAGCTCCTTGCCTGTACCGCTTTCTCCCAGGACCAGCACGGGGCTGGGGATCGGGGCCAGCCTCGCCAGGGTCTCGCGCAGCCGCTGCATGGCGGGGCTGTCGCCGACCAGCGCGCCCTCGCCCACCATGCGCCGCCGCAGCATGCCTACTTCGTCTTCCAGCCGCTTCCGGTCGATCGCGCTTTCGATCTCCTGCACCACTCGTTCGACCGGCTCCGCCTTGTCAATGAACCCGTAGGCGCCGAGCTTCACCGCCTGGACGCAACGGTCGAAGTTCCCGGTGCCGGTATAGACCACGACCGGCGTTCCGATGGCGCGCTGCCGCATGGCGCGCAGCACCCCGAACCCGTCCAGCCCCGGCATTTCCAGGTCCAGCACCATGGCATCCACCGGCTCCAGCGTGAGCAGGTCCAGGGCCGCCTCGCCCCCCGGCGCGGTCAGAACGTCATAGCCGCCGATCCGCCGCAGGTCGTAGGCATACTGCTCCGCCATCGCGGGAACATCGTCAACGATGAGAATCAGGGTCACGGCAGGTACCGGAAGAAAGGCGAAAGAAAAGACGGGAAAAGGACGGGAAAAGGACGGGAGAAGGACTGCCCCCTCCGCCTACTCACAGGGTCGTCGCCGATGGCAGCTCCACAATGAACCGGCTTCCCTGCCCCGGCTCCGTCTCCACGCGCAGCGCACCGTGCAGATCGAGCACCAACCGGCGCACGATGCTGAGGCCCAGCCCCGTGCCGGTCTCTTTCGTGGTATAAAAGTCGTCGAAGGCGCGGTTGAGCTCTTCCCGCGTCATGCCCCGGCCCGAGTCGGCGACCGTCAGGCGCACCAGCGGGCCGCCGTCCGCTCCGTGGACATGCTCGGTGAACACTCCCACCGTACCGCCTCGGCCGTCCAGACTGTCCACCGCATTCCCGATCAGATTTTCCGCCACCCGCCGCGCGACCACACTATCCGCGGCCACCACCGCGGGCCGCTCCGACAGCCGGAGATCGAATTGTATGCCGGGCCGCGCCGCGTCGCGCGCAATCTGGGCCGCCAGCGGGTTGAGGTCGCAGGCCACCCCGCTGGCCGCCGGCGTCAGGCGGGCGTAGTTGCGGGCCAGGGTCTCGAGGTAGGCGACCGACGCATGCAGCGTCTCCTGCCGCTCCTGCAGCACCGCGGCCAGGGTCTCGGGATGCTCCCGGGCAACCTGTTCCAGGTGGCGCAGCACGTTCCGGATGGGGATGAGGCCGTTCTTGATATCGTGATTCACCTGGCGCGCCAGGTCTCCCACCGTCGCCCGGCGCTCTACCTCGCGCAGCCGGATCATGTCGCCCCGCAGCCGCTGGGCCATGTCGCCCAGCACCCGGGAGAGCGCGCCGATTTCATCGGCACGGTCGAGCGTGAAGTCCTGATCCAGCTGTTCCAGATCCAGCCTCGCGGTCCGCGCCGCCAGCTCGCGCAGGGGGGCGCTCACCCGGCCGGAGAGCCATCCCGCCACCAGCAGCCCCAGCAGGGCCGCCAACCCCACGGCCGCCGCAAACCAGAGATCGGTCTGCCGCCGCAGCGCTGCGACCGGCCCGAGAGATTGGGTCACCAGCAGCAGAGCGGAGTCGGACACGCTGGCCGGCGCAGGCTGAGACAGGTACGGCAGCGCGAAGCGGCTGGCGATCCGGTCGCCGGGGATAGTCCCCGGCCTGGCGGACGAATCCAGCGCGGCCTGCAGCCGGGGATCGGGCGAGATGACATGGCCCGGCGCGATCAGCGAGACCGTCAGGACCGAATCGCGGGTGAGCCCGGCAAGGATATCGCGGTCGAGTTGGATCCCGCCGACCAGATAGAGGCTCCGGCCCGCCACCCTCGCCGAATCCACCCGGGCCAGCGCCAGGAACGGCGCTTCCGCCGTCCGGGCCTCGACCACCGCCGGTCCGGAGCTGCGAGCCAGAGACCGCGGCAGACCGGGATCGAGCCGGTCGTAATCGTTCCGGAACTGCCCCGAGCTCAGAATGCGGCCGTCGGCATCCTGGATCTGCAGCAGGTGGAGACCGGTGGCGCGCATGGCCGCGCCGGCGTAATCCAGCAGGTAGCGCCGGTCGGGCGCGGTCGAATCCAGCAACCCGAGACGGAAACGGTTGTCCTCGCTCAACCGCCCCGCGATGGCGGAGAGGCGGCCGGCAATCTCCTGGCCCTGGCGCTGCAGCTCGCCCGCGGCCGAGGCCGCCAGCGCGGCGGTGCCCGCCCGGTATTGCTCTACCAGCCGGCGCGACATGGTCTGCCGCACCCCCACCGCGAACAGCCCCAGCGGGATCATGACCGCGATCAGGAACCCGGCAAACAGGCGCGCACGGAAACTCATGGGGTCGTCCCGCGGACCCGGAGCGTGCCGTCGCCCTGGATCTCGAAACCGCCCGTGCCGGCACGGACGATCGCCCTGGAGCGGGTTTCGATGAGCGGCACCGCGACACCTCCCCCCGGCGGGGGGGCCGGTAACAGCAGATCGCGGCTGGCCACATATCCGGCAGCGTCTCCCCGCGCCAGGGCACGGGCGAACTGCTCGGGCTGCAGGCCCACCGCCACCAGCGATGGTCCGCCCGGCAGCGCATGGGCGGCCCAGGACGAGGCCGTGTCGCCCCCGGCACGGGAGGCGAGCGAAACCAGCCGGCGCGCCAGCTCACCCGCGGTAGGATCGGTCGCCGGATACACCACCCGGGGCGTCGCGCCCCGTCGCGCCGGACCGGCCCCGCCGGAGCGCAGCGGCAGCGAGTCGCGGGCAGCCCGTGCCTCCACCCGCACCGCATCGCCGGCGAGCGCCCGGCGCAGTTCCCCCGGCGCGGCCCCCTGGACCAGCGCCTGGGGGAGGATCAGCACATAAACCCGGTTCCAGGGGAGTGGCACCGTCGCGAGCGAGTCGTGCGCCAGGGCATAGTCGATCGTCGCGGGATCGTCGGTCACCAGCAGCTGCACGCCGGCATCCAGCAGGTCGCGCGGGTCGGCACCGGGCGCCATCCGGACGCGAAGCACCGGGAACCGCGTGTACTCCCGCCCCGGTACCAGGAGCAGACCGCCGGAATCCTGGATGATGCGGTACGCTCCCGCCCCCAGGGGCCACCCGCCGGCGACTGGAAGCACCGGCGCCAGCGCCCCGGCTGCCAGGAAGGCCGGCAGGGAGTCACTCGGGATGTCCAGTCCGAGTACCAGGGTGCCCGAATCGCTGGGAGTCGTTGCCTCGAATCGCAGCCCCGCCAGCGCGCCGGCCCCGGCCTGCAGCCACGAAGCGGCTACGCGTTGGGGCGTGAGCGGGACACTGTCGGTGAAATGCGCGTCCCCGGCCAGCTGGAGCGACCAGATGTTCGCCCCGCCCGTCCACCGCGCTGCCAGACCGGGCATCAGGCGGCCCTGGCAATCGAGCCGAACCAGCCCGGGATACAGCAGGCCGAAGACCAGCCGCTCGGCATGGTTTTGTGCCCGGGGAGCATCGGAACGGTGCAGGGAGTCCGTCACCCCGAGGGTTATCGTATCCGGAGTGTCGGCCGCCCCGGGCTGCAGCAGGCACGCCGGCTCGGCCACCGCCGGCCCCGGAGGGGCCGTCCTGGTACAGGCACCCCCCAGCAGCACAATCGCCACCAGGACGGTCGCCCGATCACTGACGGAGCGCATATCTTCAATCTAAGGCAGCCAGGCGCGACATCTCCTCGGGCCGGCTGGGCGGACTTCGGCGCATCGCCAGAGCATGAGCCGGCGCCGCCGGAACCGCCCATTCTGTTCAACCTCGTGCCGTGGCTCGCCGGCCATCGCGAGCCGAGATCCCATGCCACTCGAAATGCGAAGCATCTGCGAGAAGTGCGAGACGCCGCTCGCTCCCGATAGCGAGGCGTTCATCTGCTCCTACGAATGCACTTTCTGTCCCGCTTGCACCCGCAACCACAAGGGCGTCTGCCCCAATTGCGGCGGCGAGCTGGTCCGCCGGCCCAGACGCAGCCCCTGAGCGTCACCGGCCCCCGGCCGGCTGCAACCGCTGCCGGGCCTCCTGCACCAGTTCGCGCCGTCCCGGCGGCCCGGAGGCGAACAGCATATCCAGCGCCGCGCGCTGCGCGGCGATCAGCGCCGCCGCGGCTGGGACTACCCGGTCGGGCATTACACCCACGCCTTCCCAGTTGGTACCGGTCACCGGGTTGATGGCCCGACCCACCGGGATGAAGGCCTTGAAGTGGTCGGTCAGCCGCTCCATGCCGCCGGGATTGGCGCCGCCCGCCGTCACCTCCCCGATGATCGTCGCCCGCCGGTTCGCCTGCAGGTCATAGGCGAATTCTTCCCCGGCCGAAACCGTCCGGCGGCTGGTCAGCACGTAGACCGGCCTGTTGCCGTACCTGAGCCCCGGGACATAGGGCACCGTCCAGCTCTGCTGCCGGTCGGCCTGTCCGCGCCAGGCGAAGTCGTTGAGGTGCACCCTGCCGTCGAAGAGATAGCTCAGCAGAAAGGCGACCATCGCGGGGGAACCGCCGTGGTTCTCGCGCAGATCGAGAATCAGGGCGTCGGTATGGGCGATGAAGTTCATCGCGGCCGCGGCGGTCGGCCCGCCGGTGGCCGGGTCCATCATGCTGGTAATGGCGAGGTAGCCGATGTTCCCCGGCAGAATCTCCACCCGGGGGAAGCCATAATTGTGCAGTACCTCCCACTCGCGGCGGCGCGCTGCCAGGCTGCTGTCGTTGTCGAAATCGGCCGAAGGGACCAGCCGGTCCGCGCTGTAGTCGACGCCCAGGTGCACGTCATGCCCCAGGCTCCGCAGATCCCGGGTAAGCGCCGCGGCGAAACTGTCCGGATCGGCGTAGCGGTCGTAGGCGCCGTGCCGGGCGCGGTCCCGCAGGGCGCTGCCCAGCTGCCGGGCCACCTCGGGAAACACGTAGACCGAGTCGAGCCGCCGGGTGAGACTGTCGATCACGGCGCGGCGCGCGGCACCGTCGAGGGATGCCGCACTCTGGGCCGTTGCGGCAGAAGGAAGGGCCAGGAGTACAGCCAGGGCTACGGCGGTGGTCCGTCGCATGGATCGTGGCTCCGCGGTTGATGTCAGGTGGCCGGTTCGCTTACCAGTACCGGAGAGGTGAGCAGTCGAAACACCAGGTCGGCAAATCCCGCCAGCTCGGCCGGCTCGGCGTCCGTGCGCTGCCGCCGCTCGATCCAGCCCAGAGTGGCGAGGTAGCCCAGCTCGGCCCGCTCCCGGGCCGCCGAGTGGTCGAGTCCCTGCGCCCGGAGCTGCGCGGCGAGAAACGCAATGCGCCGCTCCTCGACTTCCCGCGCCTGCCGGGCCACCGACTCATCCTGCCGGGCCCAGGCGAAGATGGCCAGGTCGGGCGGGTAGTCGGAGCGGGAGGCCAACTCGAAGAACCGCCGCAGCCGGGCGGTGGGATGCGTGGCCGCCGCGGCTTCTTCCAGCAGCCAGTCCGTCTCCGAGGCCCAAGCGGCGAGCAGCGCCTCGAGGAGTTCGCCCCGGTCGCGGAAATGCCAGTAGAAACTGCCCTTGGTGACACCCAGTTCCCGCGCCAGCGCCTCCACCCGGACGGCGCCCACGCCGCCGTGGCGCAAGGCGACCGTCCCCGCCCGAATCCAGTCCTGCCGCTGTCGGCTCATGCTGCCCGTACGGAGAAGCATGGCCGGGAGTTTCATTGTGAACAGATAACATACTTTCAGGTATGGCACCCCGGTACCTGAGCGTAATCGGTTGGGAAGCATATACATCCGGCATCGGCCCTGGGGTGTGCGAGGTCACGGCAGGAAAGGCCGCCAGCCGCCATGGTGGGGGCCTCTTTCCTCAATGGGGCCGGCTCATGAGGCGGGTTCAGGACAAAGTGGTGGTAGTGACCGGGGGGGCGCTGGGCATCGGCCGCGCCACCGCGGCCCTCCTGGCCCGCGAGGGAGCCACGGTCCTGCTGACCGATATTGCCGGGTCCGAGGGCGAAGCCGCCGCCGCCGCTATCCGGGCCGAAGGGGGCGAGGCCGACTTTCTGCTTCATGATGTACGCAGCGAGGCCGACTGGGGGCGTGTTATCACGCACGCCCGTCGCCACTGGGGCCACCTCGATGTGCTGGTGAACAACGCCGGTATCTACCTGATCCGCGACCTGGCGACGACCTCGGTGGAGGATCTCGAAGCCATCCTGGCCACCAACGTCCGGGGCGTCTTCCTGGGCATGCGCGCCTGCGCTCCGGCCATGGTGGCGCAGGGCGGGGGCTCCATCATCAACATGTCGTCCATGGATGGGCTGGTCGGCGCCGAAGGCCATACCGCTTACGGAGCCAGCAAGGGCGCGGTGCGCATCATGACCAAGGATGCCGCCGTGGAGCTGGCCGCCGACCGGGTGCGGGTGAATTCGATTCACCCGGGCTATATCCGCACCCGCATGGCGGAGCAGGGCGGCCGTTTCTATGGAGAAACTCTGGAGCAGCTGGGAGAGGAATTTCCCCTGGGCCATATCGGCGAGCCGGAGGATGTCGCCTGGGCGGTGCTGTATCTGGCCTCGGACGAGTCCCGCTGGGTCACGGGGGCCGAGCTGGTGGTGGATGGCGGCGCGACCGCAAAGTAGGCCGGTGAAGAAGGCCACGGGCCGGGGAGGCAGGACGTCCCTGCGCCGGCGGCTCGACCTCAAGGGCGAGCTGCTGCTGGCCCTGCTGCCGACGGTCACCGTGCTCATCGTGCTGGCCATGGTGGACGGCCTCACCCGCCAGCGCCTGCTCTTCTCCTCGCTGGCATCGAGCGCATTCCTGATCTACCTCGATCCCGAGCACAGCATGAACGAGGTCAAGACCCTGGTGTCCGCCCAGATGCTGGCCGCGACGCTGGGGCTGCTGACCTACCTGCTGCTGGGAAACGGCTACATCCCCGCCGCGCTGGCCATGGTACTGACGATCGTCGGCATGATCGCCCTCAATGTGGCGCATCCGCCCGCCGTATCCACCGCCATGAGCTTCGCCCTGCGCGCCGGCTCCACCAGCAACGTTGCCATCTTCGGGCTGGCAGTGGCGGTAACCGCGGTGCTGGTAGTCCTGGAGCAGGTCGCCCTCTGGCTGCTCCGGCGGCAGAGCCACGACGCCGCCGTCCTGAGTCCGGACTGACGTGGCGAGCCAGGACAGCCGGGTCACCGTCTATGTCGCGATCGCGGCGAACTTCGTCATCGCCGCGGCGAAATTCATCGCGGCGTTCATCTCCGGTAGCTCCGCCATGCTGTCGGAGGGGATTCACTCGCTGGTGGATACGGGCAACGAATGCCTGCTGCTGCTCGGCATTCACCGCAGCCAGAAGCCGCCCGATGAAGGGCACCCCTTCGGCCACGGCAAGGAGCTCTATTTCTGGAGCCTGCTGGTAGCGGTGCTGCTCTTCGCTGCCGGCGGCGGCATGTCCATCTACGAGGGAATCCGTCACTTGGCACACCCGTTGGAGACCGGCAATCCGCTGTGGAACTATGTCGTGCTGGGCGTGGCGCTCGTCTCCGAAGGCACCTCCTGGACGATCGCCATGCGGGCGATGCTCCGCGCCCGGTTGCCGGGTGAAAGCGTCTGGCACGCCATCCGGGGCAGCAAGGACCCGGGGGTCTTCGTGGTGCTGGCGGAGGATTCCGCCGCCATCGCGGGCATCGTCGTCGCCTTTCTGGGCGTGCTGCTGAGCCGGCAGCTCGGCATGCCGGCGCTGGACGGCGTCGCCTCGGTCCTGATCGGGACGATCCTGGTCAGCGTCGCGTCTTTCCTGGTCTGGGAGTCGCGGGCCCTGCTTCTGGGCGAATCGGCCGACCTGCGGCTGGTACGCGGGATTCGCCGGATCGCCGAAGATGACCCCGCGGTCGAGCGCGCCCGGCCGCCGCTCACCATGCAGCTGGGGCCCGACCAGGTCCTGGTCAATATCGAGCTGGGATTCAGCCGCGGCATCCGGGCAACGGAGGTCGCCGAAGCGGTGGGCCGGATCGAGCGGAAGATCCGCCGGGAGTTTCCCACCGTGCACCAGATCTTCATCGAAGCCGCCGGGCTGGGCCGGGCGGCGGAGCAGGCCTGACGTGCACGTCTCCCCCGACGACCGGCGGCTGCTGCTGCTGCTGAGCAGTGAGCGCTCCGGCTCAACCCTGCTCAGCGTCATGCTCGGCGGCCACCCGCGGATTGTGGCTCCCCCGGAGTTGTTCCTCCTGCGATATCCCGATTTTCTCGCCTGGCGCGCCGCCAAGCCGCTCGCCCTGCGCAGTCTGGAGCAGTTCTTCCGCCTGGTGGGGCAGCCGAAGACCGGCGGCGAGATCGACACGCGCTGCGCCGGCTGGTCCACCACGCGCGTTTACCACTGGCTGTTCCGTCATATCCGGCCCGACGGCTGGCTGCTGGACAAGACCCCGGCCTATGCCGCCGATCCCCAGGCCCTGGAGCGCAGCCGGCCCCTCGCCGTGTTCTATGTCTGGCTGGTGCGCCACCCCCTCGCAGTGGTGGATTCCGACCTGCGGCTCAAGGACGGCCGGCGGCCCGGCTGGTGGCGCGCCATGCGCCGCGTGCGCGACGTGGCCGAGCGCGCGGTGGGCGGAGGGCTGCCGCGCCGGGCACGCGCCCGCGAGCGCCGCTGGCGGCAGCAGCAGCGGAACATCCGTGCCTTTCTCGGGGATATACCACCGGAGCGGCAGTGCCGGGTAAGCTTCGAGGAGCTGGTCCATCATCCGCGGCGCACCCTCGAGACCGTCTGCGACGCTCTCGGCATCGAGCTGGTGGAACCGATGCTCCATCCCGAAGAACGGGCCCGTCCCATCCCGGCGGGAATCGGTGACCCGGGGTTCCACCGGCACACGGGCATCGAGCCCGGCACCGCCTGGGACTGGCGCCGCCGTTTCGACGAACGGGTGCTCGAGCCCGAGACTCGCTCACTGATGCAGGAGCTCGCAATTCGGACCGGGTCGTCCGCGCACGGCTAGCAGCCACCAGGCGCTCCCCCCCGGCCGATGGAGGAGACATGCCCAGCGGGAACCCTGAGGACCGCGAACGCCGGCACCGGCGCGCCCCGCAGCGGCCGGGCGTTCGCGAATACAACCGTTCCGCCCTGCAGCGCATGCGCTGGTTTCGCCAGCGCACGACTCTGGCGGTGGCGTTTACCGCCATGCTCCTGCTGGCCTGGCAGGTGCCGGCCCAGCACCCGGCCACGCCGCCCGAAACCGCGGCCGCCGCCGCCGATACCGCCGCGCCCACCACCGCCGAGTCCGTGCACCAGGCGACCGGCGCGCTCCGGGGGTTCTGGCACGGGTTCGTCGCGCTCTTGCCCAAGATCGGCATCGCGCTGGTGATCCTGGTGCTGGCCGGCATCCTGAGCCGCGCCGCGCGCCTGCTGCTCCGCTCCGTCCTGCGCAGTTTCAGCCGGGCCGACGCGTTCAGCGCCCTGGCCGGGATCGTCATCTGGATTCTCGCCCTCGGCGTGGCCCTCAGTGTGCTCGCGGGCGACGTGCGGACCCTGATCGGCTCGCTGGGCCTGATCGGACTCGCCCTTTCCTGGGCGCTGCAGACCCCGATCGAAAGCTTCACCGGGTGGCTCATCAATTCGTTTCGCGGCTATTACCGGGTGGGCGACCGGATTGCGGTCGGCGAGGTGTTCGGCGATGTCTTCCGGATCGATTTTCTCACCACGACGGTCTGGGAAGCCGGCGGCCCCGGCAAGCCCGTCCGGGCGGCGCAACCCACCGGCGCCATGATCACGTTTCCCAATTCCGAAGTGCTGCGCAACAACGTGATCAACTACACCCGTGATTTCTCGTTCGTCTGGGACGAAGTGACCGTGGGCATCGCCAACGAGAGCGACCTCAAGTACGCCATCACCGTGGTCCGCGGCATTTCCACCGAGGTCGTGGGCCCCATGATGGCCGACCCGGCCACCTCCTACCGCCAGCTGCTGACCGCCGCCGGACTGGCCTGGGATATCTCCAACGAGCCGCAGGTGTATGTGGACGTCACCGACTCCTGGACCAACCTGACCGTGCGCTACCTGGTGGACGCGCGCCAGCGGCGGAAGTGGGCCAGCCTGCTCACGGAGCGATTGAGCGAGGAGCTGGCGAAACCGGAGCACGCAGACCGTATCCTGCCCAGCTACCCCCGCGAGGATGTGCGGCTGCTGCGGAGGCCCGCAGAATCCTAGACCCCGAACGCCTCGGTCTCCGGCTGCCGCGTGGCCGCCTTCATTTCGCGGACGAACCCCGCCAGCGCAGCGGAGAGCGCTGCGCCCTCCGCCGCGTAGCGTTCGACCAGCGCCACTACCGCCGAGCCGCTGATCGCCCCCGCCGCCCCCAGCTCGAGCGCGGCGCGCACCTGCATGGGCCGGGCGATACCGAAGCCGAGCAGGGGCGGCGCCGCCGCCAGCGCCCGGAGCCGTCTCACCCGCTCGGCCTGCGCCCGCTGGAGCATGCGGTCCGCGCCGGTCACGCCCGCCCGGGTGGTCACGTACGTAAAGCCCCGGCTCGCGGCCGCGATCCGGCCAAGGGTGTTCTCGTCGGCATCAGGCGGGAGGATGAACACGCTGTGCACCCCACAGCGCGCCCCGGCCTCGCGCACTTCATCCGCCTCCTCCAGCGGCAGGTCGGGAATCAGGAGGGCGTCCACCCCCGCCCGGGCGGCCTGGCGGCAGAACGCGTCGGGACCGTCATGAAACACGAGGTTGGCGTAGGCCAGAATGCCCACCGGCAGGGTTGGATACTCCCGGCGAATTTCCGCAATGAGTTCCCAGCAGTCGGCGCGGCGCAGACCCGCACGAAGCGCCCGCCCCGCCGCCGCCTGGATCACCGGCCCGTCGGCCACGGGATCGGAAAACGGGAGGCCCAGCTCCAGCGCGTCCGCGCCCGATTCCGCCAGGGCATGCAGAACGACCCGGGAGAGATCAGGCCCGGGATCGCCCAGCATGGCGAAGGGGACGAAGGCGCCCTCCCGTTTGCGGGCGAGCTCCTGGAACAGACAGGCATACCGGTCGTTCATCCGCGGCTCCCGTTCCACTTCTCGATGGTCGCAAGATCCTTGTCACCCCGGCCCGAGAGATTCACCAGGATCCGCGCCCCTTCACCGCGCCGGCCGGCCTCCAGTGCTTCCGCCAGTGCATGCGCCGATTCCAGCGCGGGCAGGATGCCCTCATGCTCCGCCAGGTCATGGAAGGCCGCCACGGCCGCATGGTCGTCACAGGCGGCCGTCTCCACCCGCCCAGCTTCGGCCAGGGCCGTCAGCTCCGGCCCAACCGCCGGGTAATCGAGCCCCGCGCTGATGGAATAGCTCTCGCGGATCTGGCCCTCGGCATCCTGCAGGACCCGGGTCAACGCGCCATGGAGAACGCCCGGGGTACCGCGCGCCAGGGTAGCTCCGTGCCGGCCGGTCTCGAGGCCGGCGCCGGCGGCCTCGACCGCCCGTAACCGCACGCCGGCATCGGACAGGAAAGCCGTGAAGATGCCCATGGCGTTGGAGCCGCCACCGACAGCGGCGATCACCAGATCCGGCAGGCGCCCCTCGGCCGCAAGGAACTGTGCCCGGGCCTCGTCGCCGATCACCCGCTGAAATTCACGGACCATGGTGGGATAGGGGTGCGGACCGGCCACCGTGCCCAGGAGATAGTGGGTCTCGTCGTAGCTGGCGGACCAGTCGCGCAGGGCCTCGTTGATGGCCTCCTTGAGCGTGGCCGAGCCCGCCGTCACCGGCACCACCTCGGCGCGCATGAGCTGCATCCGCAGCACGTTGGTCTGCTGCCGTTCCATATCGCGGGCACCCATGTACACCCGTACCGGTAGCCCCAGCACGGCGCCGGTCATGGCCGTGGCGACCCCGTGCTGGCCCGCGCCGGTTTCCGCAATGAGTCGCCGCTTGCCCAGCCGGCGGGCCAGCAGTCCCTGTCCCAGCGCCTGGTTGGTCTTGTGGGCGCCGCCGTGCAACAAGTCTTCCCGCTTGAGATAGATCTCCGTAGCGCCGGCCCGGAGCCTGCGGCAGCGATACAGAGGCGTCGGGCGCCCAGCGTAATTGCGCAGGAGATCGCCCAGCTGGGCCTGGAAATCGGCATCGGCCATGGCCTCGCCGAAGCCCTGCTCCAGCGCGGTGAGCGCCGGCACCAGAATCTCCGGCACATACCGCCCACCGTACCCGCCGAACCGGCCCGGCCGGCCCAGCCGGCCCGCGCTCACGCTCACGCTCGCCTCCCCGGCAATCTCCGCCGTCGCTCGAGCAGGACAGCCATGAGCGCGGCATCCTTCCGGCCCATACTCCGTTCCACTCCGGTGCTCACGTCCAAGGCATGAACCCCCAGGGCGGCCGCACGTTCGACATTCCCCGGATGAATGCCTCCGGCCAGGACGACCTCGGCGCGTGCCGGATAACCGTCGAGCAGCGACCAGTCGAACGACCGGCCGGTCCCGCCCGCCCGGCCGGGCACCCAGGTGTCGAACAGCAGGCGGTCCACAGCCGGCGCGGGGCCGGCCGGGAGGCACCCCGCGACCCGCGCCGCCTGCCAGATCCGGCAGCTGGGCGGCAGCGCGGCACGCACCGCCGCCACCGCCCGGGCGTCCTCGCGGCCGTGCAGCTGCACTGCGGCCAGATTGAGGGAGCGCGCCAGGGAGGCCATCAGCGCCGGCGACGCATCGGCGAAGACCCCGACCCAGTCGAGATCTGCCGATTCGGCGATGGCGCGCGCGGCCTCGGGCTCCACCCGGCGAGGCGACGACGGGACAAAGACCAGGCCACCATGCGTTGCGCCCGCCGCCGCGGCCGCCATGGCATCGTCGGGACTGGTGAGACCGCAGATCTTGGTTCGCCCGAACACCAGGCGTCGCACCGTCCGCGACGGAGCGGACGAACGCATCACGGCACTGCCGATGAGCATGGCATCGGCCTGTCGCGCCTGGCGCTCGGCGTCTTCCCGCGTGGCGATGCCGGACTCCGCCACCACCAGCACGCGGGGCGGAAGCCGCGGCGCGAGCCGGGCCACTGTCCCCGGGTCGACCGCCAGAGTGCGGAGATCACGATTATTGATGCCGATCACACGCGCCCCCAGTGCAACGGCTCGCGCCGCTTCGGCGGCGTCGTGAACCTCCGTCAGCACCGCCATGCCGAGCCGGCATGCCAGCGCCGCGCAGTCGCGCCACTGGGCGTCGGAGAGCGCCGCAAGGATGAGCAGCACGGCATCCGCGCCGGCGCCGCGCGCTTCCGCCACCTGGTAAGGATCGAGGATGAAATCCTTGCAGAGCAGCGGCTGGCGCACCCGGCGCCGGACGGCACGCAGACGCGCCAGCGATCCGCCGAAGAAGTGCTCGTCGGTCAGGACGCTGATCGCATCGGCATGGGCGGCATACGCGGCCAGTACCGGCTCGAGCTCGCTCTCCGGCCGCAGAGCCCCGGCGGAGGGCGATGCCGTCTTGACCTCCAGAATGAAGCCGGGCCGCCGGGACCGCAGAGAATGTTCGAAATCCCTTGTGGTGGCCCGAGCGCGCCCCAGCAGCGACTCGTACGAGAGCCGGCGACGGCGCTCGGCCAGCTCGGCGCGCTTGTGCGCCAGGATTTCCTCAAGCATGCCGCGGGAACTCCACCAGCCGGTGCAGGCGGTCGAGACAACGGCCGGTGGCGAGCGCGTCGAGAGCCATGGCGGCTCCCGCGCGCAGATCGCCGGCCACACCAACCGCCCAGGCCAATGCTCCAGCATTCAGGGCCACCGCGTCACAGTGGGCTCGAGGCGCCCTGCCGAGCAGCACCTCTTCCAGCCAGGCTGCATTTGCTTGGGCGTCGCCGCCAGCGAGCGCGGCCAGCGGGCTCCGCCGCAGTCCCGCCGCTTCCGGCGTGAGCGTCACGGGCCGGAGCATTCCTTCCCGCAGCAGCCATCCGGTGCTCGGCCCGTGCAGAGCCAGTTCATCCAGCCCGCTGCCATGCACCACCAGCGCCGCGGTACGGCCCAGCAGCGACAGGGTGCGGGCGGATGCTTCGCACCATGCCGGGTCGTAGACCCCCATGAGCTGCCAGGTGGGCCGCGCAGCGTTGGCCAGCGGGCCGACCAGGTTGAAGACCGTGCGGACTCCCAGGGCGCGCCGCACCGGTGCGGCATGCCGGAGGCCGGGATGGTACCGGGGCGCGTAGACGAAACACAGACCGACCCGGTCGAGACAGGCGCGGGCCTCCTCCGGCCCCAGGTCCAGCCGGACTCCCAGGCGCTCCAGCAGGTCGGCAGAGCCACACCGGGAGGACACGGAACGATTGCCCGCTTTCGCAACCGGAATGCCCAGCTCCGCGGCCACGAACGCCGCGGCCGTGGAAATGTTCACGGTGCCCGCCCCATCACCGCCGGTCCCGCAGCAGTCGGCGTAGGGGTAGTCGGGGCGCGGAAACGGCACCGCCGCCTCGAGCAGCGCCTCCACTGCCCCGGCCATGACCTCGGGCGTTTCTCCCCGGGTCTTCAGGCCCGCGAGGATGGCCGCCATCTGCGGCTCGCTGTAGCCGCCGGTGAGCAAGCGGCGGAAGAGCGCCAGGCTTTCTTGCCTGGAGGGCATGCGGCGCGCCAGCGTTTCCAGCGCTTCAGCGACCTGCATGGGCAGCCCATTGGATGACGTTCTCGATAATGCGGCCGCCGTCCGGCGTGAGGATCGACTCGGGATGGAACTGCACGCCCAGCATGGGCGCGCCGCGGTGCTGCACCGCCATCACGGTTTCCCCGGCGCTGGCCACACAGTCCAGCGACTCCGGCAGGCGCTCCGCAGCGAGCGAGTGATAGCGGCCCGCCAGGAAGGGCGAAGGCACCCCGGTGAAGAGCGGCCCACCCCGATGGCATACGGGCATGGCCCGCCCATGGACCACGGCGTCCGCCGGCGCGACGCGGCCCCCCAGCACCTCCACCATGACCTGATGGCCCAGACAGACGCCGAACGTGGGAATCCGGCCGGCAGCGAGCCGCACCAGCTCGGCACAGCACCCGGCGCCCGCCGGCCGCCCGGGGCCGGGGGAGAGAACCAGCAGCGCGGGCTGCGCCCGCTCCAGCTCCGCCAGCACCAGGCCGCTCTCGACCGTGTTCCGGTAGACCGTCGCGCGGGCTCCGCGCCGGGTGAACTCGTCCACCAGGTTCCAGATGAACGAATCGCGGTTGTCGATGAACGTGACGTTCAGCATGCCGCCACGGCGCGCAGCACCGCCTCCGCCTTCAGCCGGGTTTCTCGCGCTTCGGCCAGTGGACGCGAACCGTGTACCACCCCGGCACCGGCGCGGACGGTGGCGATGCCGTCACGCACCACCGCGGCCCGGATGACGATGGCGGTATCGAGATCGCCGCTTTGCGCCAGGTATCCGACCGCTCCGCCGTAAACGCCTCGGCGGGACGGCTCGAATTCCCGCAGCAGCTCCGCCGCCCGCAGCTTGGGGGCACCTACCAGCGTTCCCATGTTCATGCACGCCGCATAGGCGTGCAGCGCATCCCACTCCCCGGCAAGCGTACCCTGGACTTCGGAAACCAGGTGCATCACGCGGCTGTAGCGGTCCACCGTAAGCAATCGGGTGACCTCGCGGGATCCGGGTTGGCAGATCCGGGCGACATCGTTGCGCGCCAGGTCTACCAGCATCATGTGCTCGGCCAACTCCTTCGGGTCCTGGTGCAATGCCGCCTCCAGCCGAACGTCCAGATCCGGATCGAGGCGCCCGTCAGGCGTCCGGCCGCGCGGCGCCGTCCCGGCGATGGGACGGACCGTAACCCGGCGGGCCCGTCCCGAGACACGCACCGCCGGCTCCGGCGAGGCGCCAAAGAGGGTTCCCGCATCGCCGGCTACAAAGAAGAGGCAGGGACTCGGATTGGCCGCGCGGAGCCGGCGATAAGCCTGGAGCGGAGAGCCGGCGCAGGGCAGCGAAAAACAGCGGGACGGTACGATCTGAAAAACGTCGCCCGCGAGGATATGGCGCTGGAGCGCCCCCACCAGATCCGCGAACCCGGCATCATCGAGATCCACGGACGGCTCGGGCAAAGGGCCTCCGGCAGGCGCCTCCGCCGGCAGTGGGTTGACGGCCGCGCGTTCCACGGCCGCGGCCAGGCTCCCTACCGCACGCACCGCATCGTGGTAATGGGTATCCTCCGGGCCGCAGGCCAGGGCCATGACCACCGTCTGCCCGCGCAAATGATCGACGATGATGAGCCGGTCGGGGACCCAGAACTCGAAGAACGGCGTGGCGGCCGCCTCCGGCCGCCCGGCGGGCAGATGCTCGAACAGTTCGACCAGGTCATAGGAAAAGGTGCCGGCCGCGAGTAGTTCGGAACTGCCGCCCTCCGCCTGCACCTCCGCACCCAGAATCGCGATACGGAGCGCGTCCAGGGGCGAGGGGCGTCGGAGCCGCGCCGCTTCGTCCAGCGACCCGTCCGGGACCTCCGGATACCATGCCTCGATTGCATCCGCACGCCGGTGCACCGTCGCCGTCGCGGCCAGACGCCGTCCCAGGAACGGCAGCAGCGCCTGGCCGTTGGCGCTCCGGGCCTCGACGATCACACGCCGGCCGTGGCAGACAATCCGGAGCGCGGCCCGCACGCCCAGCAGGCTCCGCTCCCCGGTGCCGGCGGCCAGGTCGGCCGATTCGAGCAGGAACGTACCGGGCATGGCGCCGGCGCTGGTCAACGCTCCATACAGTGCACAGGGATCGGGCGTCGCCGGGAGAACGCGGCGCAGGGAGCGCACCATCGTCACAATTCCTTCCCCGCCGCGCGGGCGAACGGCTCCAGCTCCCGCATGAGCCGGGCAAACTGGTCGGGGAAGAGCGATTGGCGCCCGTCCGAGAGGGCGGCCGGCGGATCACAGTGCACCTCGAGCAGCAGCCCGTCGGCGCCGCATGCCAGGGCGGCCCTGGCCATGGGGGCTACCAGCTCCCGCAGACCGGTCCCGTGGGACGGGTCCACCAGCACCGGCAGGTGGCTGCGCTGTTTGATGAGCGGGATGGCGCTGAGATCCAGGGTATTCCGGGTGGCGGTCTCGAAGGTCTGGATGCCCCGCTCGCACAGGATCACGTTGGGGTTGCCCTCGGCCAGGATGTACTCCGCCGAGAGCAGGAGATCCTCGATCCGGGCGGCCGGCCCCCGCTTCAGGACTACCGGCTTGCGGCTGCGGCCCAGCGCCTGCAGCAGCCGGTAGTTCTGCATGTTGCGCGCGCCGGCCTGAAAGGCGTCGGCATAGCGATCCACCACTTCCACATCCGCCACCTCCACCACTTCGGTAACGGCCGGCAGCCCGCACTCCCGCGATACCTCGTGCAGGATTCGCAGTCCCTCGAGTCCCAGTCCCTGGAAGGAGTAGGGGCTGGTCCGCGGCTTGTAGGCTCCTCCCCGCAGTGCATGCGCCCCCGCGGCCCGGACCTGGCGGGCGGTCTCCAGCATCTGCGTCGGCGACTCGATCGCGCAGGGCCCGGCGATCACCGTAAACCCGCGGCCGCCGACCTGGACCCCAGCCAGCGAAACGACCGTGTCGGGCGGATGCAGCTCCCGGCTGACCAGTTTGTAGGGTGAAAGAATCGGCTTGACGCTCTCCACCTGGGGATCGCTCTCGAGATGCAGCGATTCGAGCGTGCGCTCGTCGCCGAGCGCCCCCAGCACCACGCGTTCCTCGCCCGGCATGCAGAGGGGGCGCAGCCCCAGCGCCTGGATGCGCTGCATCAGCCGCTCGGCATGCGCCTTGGGGGTATCGGGTTTCAGGACGATGATCATGCCCGCCTCTCACGGAGAGCCGGGCGGCAGGACGCACCCGGCGGTTACCAACACAAAGCCCATCGCATTCGCGATGGGCTCAGGCTGCCGGGTCCGGAACTGCAGGTTTGGACGCTACAAGGCACACACAGGCCCACCGCGGGAACAACCGCGCCAGGGCCACCACGTCCGGGTAAGCGAAGGGTGCGACGTGTGCATGGGTAGCAATGTGCCGAGGAAGTGGCCCGCCGTCAAGATGAACAGCCGGCGGCCAGGCCTGGCGGTGGGCCCCGCTGTGCGGCAGGTCTAGCTTTGGACATGCCTGAGACCCCCGGCCCCATCCGCACCCACGTCTTCCTCGGCAAGGGCGGCGTGGGCAAGACGACCTGCTCCGCCGCGACGGCCCTGCACCACGCCGAAGCCGGTGATCGGAGCCTGGTGCTGTCCACCGATCCGACGCCTTCTCTCTCGCACATCTTCGAGCTGGAGGGCCGGCAGCACGAGCGGGAGCTGCTCCCCGGGCTGGTGTTGACCGAGCTGGGGCTGGAAGAGGTCCGGGCGATGTGGGACGAACGCTTCGGCCGGGAGGTCTACGCCGTCTTCTCGGCCTTCGTGGACATCGACTACGCCACCTTCGTGGCGTTCATGACGTCGGTCCTGCCGGGGCTCAACGAAGAGTTCATGGTGGATCACATCAGGCGCATCGCGCTTCAGGGCCGCTACCGCCACATCGTGTGGGATACCGCGCCCCTGGGACAGACGCTGGCGCTGCTGGAGACGCCGGCCATGCTGGCCGAGCATCTGCGCCTCGCGCCGCGGGTCTATTCCCATCTCCGCACATCGGGAGAGCGCCGGGAATCGGTCATGCAGGTCCTGCATCGCTGGGACGAGTTGGCGCGCGCCTGTATGGAATTTCTGCGCCGCGAGGTCCGCTTCTCCATGGTGACCATCCCCGAAGCGCTCGCCGTGCGGCAGCTGGAAGGCGTCTTCGCCGAGTTGGCGCGCCACGGCCTCACCGTGGATCGGCTGATCGTCAACAACGTCGTCCAGCATCCCGATTCGCCGTTCCTGCGGGAGAAGGCGGCGCAGCAGCAGGCGCGTCTGGAGGAGCTACGGGAGCGCCCTGGCCACCTTCCCATCGGCATCATTCCGCTCTTCCCCCACGAAATCCGGGGTCTTGACCGGCTGCGGCGGGTGGGGGAGATCCTCTACGGGCAGCGGGAGACCACATCGTGAGACGGCAGGAGGAGCCGCTGAGAGGGCGAAATCTGCCGCGAGGCGCCGTATTCCGCGACCGGGGGGAACGCCCACCGGCGAGTCAGCGGAAAACGTCTCGCGCCGTCGGATCAGCGTCGCCTTGAAGACAGTGTGCCGGACCTTTCCCCGAGCAGCAACTGGTCCAGGGCAGCCCGGAGCTCCTCAAGCCCGGCAGTCTCCCCCTTCTGGTTGCTCAGATCCCGACCCTCCGCCGTATCGTGATCAAAATCGAAGAGTTCCTCGCGTCCATCACCGCGACGGATCAGTCGCAGGCCGTTCAGCACAACCGCTCGCATCGGTCCAAGACTGACTGGTGCGTCTCTCGGGAGTCCCACGGCATGATTGACTTCCTGGAGCAGGGTGTCGGGGCGATCCGCCGCAAACGTCCCATCCCAGAACCGGGAGAGGGAGCGCCCGGGAAACGGCCGCGCCGCAGGGAGTGCAAGCGCCAGGATCGTGGCGCCCAGGTCTCTGAGGGACACCGGGCTGTCCACGTCAAGACCTTCGGGTATATGCCCCGGCCAGACGAAAACGAGAGGAACCTGGACGGCCGCGCGGTAGAGGGTATTCCCGTGATAGAACTGACCGTGCCGCCCGAATTCTTCTCCGTGATCTGCCGTAAGGACGACAAGTGTACGATCGGCGAGGCCGCGCTGCTGGAGCACATCGAACACGCGGCTCAGTTGTCCGTCCAGGTAGGCGATCGACTCGTCGTACGCGTCTCTCGCGGCCTGAACCATTGACGGTGTCCACTCCCGCGCCGGTATGTCCCGAATGTCTTGCTGGAGGCGCTGCCCGTCGCCCGGACCTGCGAACATCCGGTCATAGGGCGGGGGCGGCGCATAGGGGCCGTGGGCGTCGAAGTAATTCAGGAAGGCGAAGAAGGGCCGCTTCACCGTGTCCTCATCCAACCAGGTAAGAAATTCCCGGTTGACGAGGTCCGCCTGCTTGCGGATGCCGGAATACCGGAGATTCTTGGTGCGACGGCTCAGTTTGGCCAGCGAAGAACTGAGCAGGAGGTTGGTGGGATTGATGACATAATCCTGGTAACGGGAAAAGCCGCGCCCGATTCCGGTCTCGTAGCTGCAATACGCGATATTCCCCACGAAGCCGCCGGTGCGGTAACCGTATGTCTCGAGAACCTCGGCCAGCGTGGGGTAGGTTCCATCCAGCGGAGCCTCCCAGTCAGCGGACAGGTCGTGGGGATAGTGCCCCGTCATGATCGACGCGTGGGAAGGCAGCGTCCATGGGGCGGCGGAAAGAGCCCGCAGGAAAATCGTGCCCTTGCGGGCCCACTCGTCAAGATGAGGGGTGGTGGACCGCTGGTATCCGTAGAGACTCAGGTCCAGTGAACGCACGGTGTCCAGCACGATCAGAAGAATGTTCGGAGCATCGGCCTGCGCCTGGGGGCGCTCCGCTGCCATCCGGCGCTCAACCCACCACAGATACGCGTGCAGCCCCAGACCCAGGCCGATGACCACGGCAACGCCCACCGGCAGAGTTCGCCGTACCAGCCGGTTCAGCAGGTGCAGCCGCGGCCGGACCAGGCGCGCCGTCTGAACCCCCACGCCCGCCGCGATGAGCAGGGCTGCAAGACGATGCAGCGGTCCGTACATGAGCAACAGGGTGAACATGGTCAGCCCGGCCAGCACCCCCGTCGCGACCGGACGCACCTCCGGCCGCTGAGGCAGGCGCGACACGGCCCAGAACACCAGCCCAACGACCGCAAAGATGCAGACATCCGCGGCTGGTGCCATCCACAGCACATCGCGTCCTATAAAGAGGAACCGGTGCAGAACAAACCGGCGCACCGCGAGCAGCATCAACTCGCCGAATCCCGCAAGCAGCCCGAACCACACTGCCAGGGCGAGAGGCCCCGGGCGCGCTCGGGCGGGGAGATTTCCGGTCATGAGGATTTCCTCCACAACCTGCGCTGTGGAATGCCGCTGGCGAAAGGGCTTTGGCGCAGCCGCTCGCCCGTCAGGGCAAGGGAGAAACGCGAGAAACTGGGAAGCAGATAGGCCAACATATGGCCCGAGACTGGCGTCGTCCAGCCAATGCCGGGCCGCAACAGAAGACACCCTCCCGTCCTTTCGAGCGAGAGGGTGCCGGTATAGCAGCTCCCGAGGAGGGACTCGAACCCCCGACCCGGTGATTAACAGTCACCTGCTCTACCAACTGAGCTACTCGGGATCGGCCGCCGGCACCGCCGGGCGGCGACCCAATCCTAACCACCAGCCGCCCGGCGGGCAACGGGCGCCAGGGCCCGCCGCGCTGTGCGGCAAGTCACGGCCCCAGATGGAGTTCGACGCTAGCTAGGGGAGCGTTCCCGTCCTCATCCGGAGCCTGCGCCACCCCCATGCCCCGACCCACCCCGCCGCGGATCTGCATCCTGGCCGAAGCCTTCTACCCCTTGGGTGGAGGAGTGGGCACCTATGGTCTGGCCCTCGCGCGGGAGCTGCGGCGCCAGGGCATCCGCACCCTGGTGCTCACCCGCCGCGAGCGGCCGGAACTCAAGCCTGTCGAACGCGTCGATGGGGTCACCATTCTCCGCCTGCCGCCCACCGGCCGGAAACGGTTGGGCAAATACCTCCTGCTCCTGCCGGCCGCGCTCCGGCTGATCCAGCTGCGCCGGCAGTACGACATCATCTATGTGTTCGGGCTCCGGGTGCTGGGCTCCATCGCCGTGCCCCTGGGATTCCTGCTGGGGAAGCCAGTCCTGCTCCGCGCCGAACAGACGGGCGAAGCCAATGGCCGCTTCGTCTGGCAGGCCCGCCGGCGGGGCGGCCTGCTGCTGCGCGGCGCCGTCGCCCTGGCCATGGCTGCCCGCAACGCTCTACTCCGCCGGGCCACCTGCTTCGTGGCCATCAGCCGGGATATCGAGCAGGAGTTCCGGCAGGTAGGGTTCGCACCTGGAAGGATCCGCCCGTTGCCCAACGGGGTGGATACCGACCGCTTCCACCCGGCGGATGAGTCCGAGCGGCTTCGGCTGCGCGGCGAGCTGGACCTGCCCTCAGGCTTTCTCGTGCTCTACGCCGGCCGGCTCCATCGCGACAAGGGCCTCTTTACTCTGGTCGAGGCCTGGCGGGAGATGGCCGGCGGGCATCCCGAGTCCCACCTGGTGATCGTAGGCGGGGACAGTACCGTCTGCGGCTGCGAGCCCGAGCTGCGGAGCCGGGTGAACGAGCTCAAGCTGGGAGATCGCGTGATCTTCACCGGTCCACGGCCCAACGTGGGCGACTACCTCCGTGCCGCCGACGCCTTCGTGCTCCCCTCGGAACGTGAGGGGTTTTCCATTGCCCTGCTGGAGGCGATGGCCTGCGGGCTCCCGGTGGTGGGTACCCCCGCCAGCGGTAACAGCGAGTTGATTCTGCCGGGGGAAACCGGCTACCTGGTCCCGCATCGCAATCCCGCGGCACTCGCCGCCGCGCTGCAACGGCTCGCGACCGACCCGGCGGCCGGGCGGCGCATGGGAACGGCGGCGCGCCGGCGGGTCACCGGACTCTACAGCCTCGACCTCGCGGTAGGCCGGCATCTCGATCTGCTGGCCGAACTGTCCGGCTATGTGGGTCCGGCACGCTCGCCGGCTTCCCAGGAAGGGATTCTCCGGCCGATGAGCGTGAACAGCCGCTCGTTCTCCGGCCGGTAGAACGCCCGCAACTGCTCGAGCACCGCGGCCGATGGCCGGGGTTGCCACGCCGTCGCCAACCGGTCCAGCCCGGGCGTGAACGGCCGCAGGGCCGGCAGATAATAATCCATGAGCAGGCGGAGCCGGCTACGCCGGCTCTCGTTGCGCTCCGCTCCCGGCTCGACCGCCAGGTATGGTTCCACTCCCAGAAATTCGCAGGCGCGCCGCAACGAGCGCTCCGGCGCGGCGACCACATCGTCCTCGAAGATGAAGATCAGCAGACGCTCCCGGGGATACAGCTCCAGGAAGGCTGCGAGCTGCCCGGCGTAGCAGCCTTTGGCCAGCACACCGTGCGCCCGGCAGACCGGATGCACCGGCGAGAGCAGACGGTCGAGCGGCTCCCGGGGCGACACCCGCCGCGTCCGCATCAGGTGCCGCACTGCCGAGATGGCACGCGCTACCGGCTCGCGCAGCACCACCACCAGCCGGGCCTCCGGCAGCAGCGCGTGGATCCGGCGGTGGACATCTGGCAGATGGTTTTCGGCGCCCTGGCCGTTGGCCCAGAGATAGTCGGGTGTCTTTTCCCCTATCGCCACCGCCTCCCCGGCATCGGCGAAATGGGCGGCATACCAGCCGGCCCCCCGGCGTGCGTTATGCGCCTTGTCGAAGAAGTGAATCTCCCTGGGGGCGATGAAGATGTCGCGGTGACGACGGAGCTGGGCGGCCAGCCAGGTCGTCCCGCTCTTCTGCGCCCCGACAATGAGAAAGGTCGGCAGTCTCATCGCCTGGCCGAGAGGCCGCGCAGCATTCCCTCCAACCGACCGGCCAGCTGGGCGGCATCGTGCTGCAACTCGACGCGGTGCCGGGCGGCCTGCGAGATTCCCAGGCGGCACTCGGGCCGGGAGGCCAGCCACAGTATCCGCTCAGCGAGCCGGGCGCTGTCCCGCTCGGGCACGAGAAAGCCGGACTCGCCGTCCGTCACCAGTTCGGGAATGCCGCTGTGGGTGGTGCTGACCACCGGCACCCCCATCGCCATCGCCTCCATCAGCACTACGGGGATGCCTTCCTGATCGCCGTCGGCGGCCGTGATGCTGGGGGCCAGCAGGATGTCGGCTCCCCGCAGTAGCTTCCGCACCGCTGTCTGGTCGGCCCAGCCGGTAAAGCGTACCCGGCCGGCCAGCCCGAGCTCCACCACCATTCGCTCCAGGCTCGCCCGGAGCGGGCCCTCACCCACGATGGTATAGCGCAGCTGGAGCTCGGGCAGCCGGGCGATCGCCTGCAGCCCGAATTCGATGCCCTTCTTCTCCACCAGCCGCGCAATGCTGAGCACCTCCAGCGGCCGGACACCATCGGGCGACGGCGGCTCGTAGGGAAAACGCTCCAGGCGGATGCCCATGGGGAGGACGCGGGTACGGGCGGGGTCGGCGCCCCAGCCGAGGAGCCGGTCGCGCCAGAATTCACTCACCGGCAGAAACAGCTCACCCTGGGCGAAGAGCGGGCGATACACCCCGGGTCCCTGTTCCCGCGGTATCCGCGTCATGTCAAAGCCGTGAAAACAGGTGACCAGCGGTCCCCCGATCCGATCGGCTTCGCGCAGGGCGGCGCCGCGGAGGCCCATGGTGCCGAAATGCGCGACGATGGCATCGAAGCCGCCCACCAGTTCGGGCAACGGCGCGAAGGACCAGGCCGCCAGACCGGCCTCGCCGTAGCGCTGCAGCAATCGGCCGGCCCGCAAGGGCGATACCCGCCCGCGCATGACATCGGCCACCAGCCTTCCCCCCTGGCGCAGGCGTCGGGCGGTGCGGCCGCCGGGGGTGGAGAATCCGTAGTGGGGCTGCGCCACCGAGCGGTCCGACACCTCCCGATGGGTCACCGGCTCTCCTGACGGGCGCTCGGCCAGCACGATGATCTCGTGTCCCCGCGCGGCGAGCGCCGTCATCTGGGTCAGGATGAAAGTCTCCGAGACGACCGGAAACCGTTCCAGCAGATACGCCACCCTCATGACTCCGCTCCTCCGGCGCGCCCCTGGGTGACGGTGGCCCCCAGCCGTCGCAGCTCGGCCAGCGCGTCCCGGCCCGCAGGCAGTACCAGCAGCAAGGCCAGGGATGCCACTGCTGCAAGCCCGGTGGAGAGCAGGAGCCCCGGCAGCGGACGCAGCGCCGGCCCCCAGAGGCGGAGCGAGCCCACCGCGGCCAGAACCGCACACGCCACCAGTCCGGGGAGCGCCAGCGTACGGTAGATATCGCGGGGCCGGACCGGACCATGCCGGCCGGCCAGCCAGAACAGGATCGGCGTCCGCAGCACGAGGTCGGTACAGGCGTAGGCCGCCGCTACCCCCACCGCTCCCCAGGGTAGTCCGGCTATAAAGGAAAGCAGGGCCAGGCTGCCGCCGATCACGCCCCAGTGCAGCATCTCACGGGTCCGGTCCTGGGTGATGAACAGCCAGCCGGTGGTATTCGCCACCGGCTGCACCAGGGCGGCGATGCTGAGCCAGGTGAAGATCGCGACGGCTCCCTGCCAGCCCGGCCCCAGCGTGATCCGTACCACCCAGTCGCTGGTGACCGCGAGCAGCGCGATGGCCGGCATGGTTACCAGCGCGACCAGCCCGGCAAACCGGAGATAGGCCCGGCGATAGCGCACGGGCTCCCCCACCAGCCGGCTCATGGCCGGCACCGCCACCGAGGCAACGGGCGCATTCACCTGGCGCACCGGCAGCAGCAGCAGTTGATAGGCGCGGGTATAGAGCCCCAGCGGACCGGCCCCCCATACCCGGCCGATCAGGAGATTGTCGCCGTTGCGGGCGGCGTAGTTGATCACGTTATAGGCTGTGAGATTCCCCCCGAAGCCCAGCATGGAGCGGGTCCGCTCCGACCAGGCGGGCCGGCCCGGCCGCCAGCGGCAGAGGGTCCAGTATCCGGCGGTGGCCGCCGCGACGGTCACCAGCGGCATGGCCACCAGCGCCCAGTAGCTGCTGCCGCCAAGGGCAACCGCCACCGCCGCCAGAATCCCCAGCAGCAGTGAACCGACGTCCACCGCGGCCAGCGCGCGGAAGCGCATCTGCCGCTGCAGTAGGGCCTGGTGCTGCACGCTCAGTCCGCCAAAGAGGAACCCCGCGGCCAGCGCCAGGGTCACCAGGGTCAACCGCGGCTCGCCGTAGAAGCGGCTCACCAACGGCGCCAGCACGGCGGTGAGCAAGGTAAGCACCAGGCTCACCAGAACGTTGATCCAGAAGAGGGCGCTGACCTGCCCCTGGGTAATCTCCTCGCGCTGGACCGTGGCGCGTGACAAGCCCAGGTCTTTGAAGAGCGCCAGGAAGCCCGTGATGGCGGTGACCATGCCGATCAGGCCGAAGTCGCGCGGCGTGAGCAGGCGGGCCAGGATCATGGTAGACCCCACCTGCAGCGCAAACTTGATGCTCTGCGCCCCCAGCACCAGGGCGCCGCCCCGCACCGAGCGCTCCCGGAGGTTGGCCCGCAGATGTTCGGTCCCGAAATGCCGGTCCGGCGGGGGCCGAGGGGCGGACGGTTCCTGCATCACACCCTCCTCGAGAGCGACCGGGCTATCTTGGCGCATGCCTCGCCTGGCCTATCTCTGTCTGCAGCAGACCCTCGAGGGGCAAGCCAGCCACGCGCACGTGCATGAGATCATCGCCGGCCTGCGGCGGCGCGGATGGGACGTCG
This sequence comes from uncultured Gemmatimonadales bacterium, assembly GCA_963779755.1. GTDB lineage: Bacteria > Gemmatimonadota > Gemmatimonadetes > Gemmatimonadales > GWC2-71-9 > CAVZZO01. The sequence continues at coordinate 1,410,388 of CAVZZO010000001.1, read as the reverse complement.
ACCTGCATGAGGTGACCCGGGACGCGCCGGGGCAGCGCGCGGGCAAGCTCCGCTATCTGGGACGATATCTCCAGCCGCAGGTCCACCTTATTCCCCGGCTCTCGCGCTACGATCTGGTCTACATCCGCTCCGATGCGCTGGCCTGGCCCACCGCCCTCGGCGCCAGGCTGGGCGGGATACCGGTCGTGCACGAGGTGAACGGCCCGTACCAGGATCGCTTCATCGCGAAGCCCTGGACCCGCCGTTTCCGCCCCGTATTCATCGGACTGCAGCGCGCCCAGCTTCGCCGGGCCTCCGCCCTCATCACCGTGACCCCTGCCATGGCCGACTGGCTGGCGCGCGAGGCTCCCGGCCGCCCGGTGCACGTGGTTCCCAACGGGGCCAATACGGCGATCTTCCGCCCCGGGGCGGCCCCCTGGCGGCCCGGATTCCCCTACGTGCTCTTCTTCGGCGTGCTGGCGCCATGGCAGGGAGTGGAAACGCTGCTGGAGGCGGTGCGGCATCCCGACTGGCCCGCGGGGGTGCGCGCGGTGATCGCCGGCGACGGGCAGCTGCGCCCCCGGGTAGCGCAGGCGGCGCGAGAGCACGCGGTGGAATACCGCGGCGTGGTGCCCTACCAGGACATGCCTGGACTCATCGCCGGCAGTATTGCCGGACTCTCGCTCAAGCGGGATCTGCCGGAGCGGCCGGGTACCGGCATGTCGCCGCTCAAGCTGTACGAGACGCTGGCGTGCGGCGTGCCGGCTATCGTCACGGATTACCATGGCCAGACGGACATCCTCCGGGCCTGCGAGGGAGGGGTGGTCATCCCGCAGAACGACGACGCCGCGCTGGCCCGGGCGGTGCGGCGCCTGGCCGGCGATGAGGCGCTGCGACAGGCTATGGGGGCGCGTGCCGCCGGGATCATCCGGCGGGAACACTCCTGGGACCAGCGGGCGGACTCGGTGCATCGCATCCTCCTCGGCTTGCTGGACGGGACCGCCCGGGCGGCCCCGGCCAACCGTCCGGACAACCCCATCGGCGGGGATATTCCCCTCTGACCCCGCACCGCCCCGTCCCCGTCCCCGTCTACCCACTCTGCCCACTCTGCCCACTCAATCAAGCAACCGCTGTCCCCGATACCAGTCCGCCGTACGGCGCAGACCGGCCTCCACATCCACTTTGGGCCGGAAACCCAGCAGCCGTTCCGCCTTGTCGATCCGGAAGGCCCGGCTCTTGGTGAAGAAGTCGACCCGCCGCCGGAAGATGGGAGGGTTGATGCCCAGGGGAATGCAGAGCCGCTCGCACAAGCTCCCGGCCAGTTGCACCGGCCAGGCGGGCGCATGCCGCCGGGGCTGTTTGACCTCGAGAATGTCGGCGATCAGCGCGGTGATATCGTTGAGCGGCCGCGCCTGCGGCCCCGCGAGGATGAAGACCTCGCCGTCCGCGTCGGGGGAAGTCTCCAGCAGCCGCAGGCCGCGGACGACATCGTCCAGGTACACCAGGTGCAGCAGCACCTCGCCTTTGCCCAGCATCACGAACCAGCCGCGCCGGATGGCTTTGAAGAGCTTGAGGAAGCGCAGGTCGCCGGGGCCGTACACCGAGGCAGGGCGCGCCACGGTGAGGTGCATTCCCTGGTGCCGCTGCCGGAATTCCAGCGCCAGCCGCTCTCCCTCCATTTTGGTTTCCTGGTAGACGTCGCCCGGATTGTAAGGGCTGTTCTCGTCCGCCGGCGGATGGGCGATGTGGCCCAGCACCCCGATGGTGCTCACATGCACGAACCGTTGCACGCCCGCCTCTCGCGCCGCCTCCAGCATGTTGCGGGTTCCATCCACCTGCACCTCGCGATAGCGGTGATCCGGCAGCCCCGCCTCCCGGAAAGGGCCGGCCAGGTGAAAGACCGCCTCACAGTCGCAGACCGAGTTCCGGGCGTGATCGGGATTGGACACGTCGCCCTCCACGACCTCGGCGCCCTCGGGCACCCGGGTGCGGCCGCGCGACGCCGAGCGGGTCAGCACGCGGACGCGGCGTCCGTCCCCTACCAGCGATTCCACCAGCCGGGAGCCGATACAGCCGGTGCCCCCCGTGACCAGGGTGACGGGGCCGGTCATTGCGCGGCTCGCAGGCGAGGGGAGCGGGCAACCACCTGTACCTGGGGAAGGGGCGGACGCGGCACCGCCCGGATCGCCAGCTTGTAGCCGCGCTGCAGCGGCAGCAATCGATCCAGGCCGGCAAATGCGCGGCAGAGACGATACGCCCTTCGCAGCAGACGAGCCTCGAGTCCCGTGCCGCCGGAATCTTCCAGCGTGACAACAGTACCCTTGCGGCCGCCACCCCGCTGCTTCAGCCGGTACGCCAGGTTGAGCGCGGTGTCCAGAGTCTCGGAAAAGGCCCGCGAGTAGGGATAAACGTCCGTGACATGGAACCAGGGCGCGAGCAGGGTGCGGAGGCCGTCTTCGCTGTAGCCCGGCCGCAGGTGTCCATGCCAGGCGTCGGTCAGCCCCACGGCGTCCCGCACCCGGTTGAGCACCGACCGTCGCTGGAGGTGGGGGACGTTGATGACCAGCACCCCGCCGGGACGGAGTACCCGTCGCAGCTCGCCCACCAGACGTTCGTCGTCCTCGACATGCTCCAGCAGATCCACGACGGCGACCCGGTCGAAACTGCTCTCCGGAAAGGGCAGCCTCGGTCCCTTCAGGAGGTGCACCTCCCCGCCCACCAGCGCCGCAATGGAGCGGACCGCCCCGGCATCCAGATCGGCGCTGGACCATTCTCCTCCGCTCTGCCGGAGAGCGCGACTGATGACGCCGTTATCGCCCCCGAGATCCAGGCAGCGGCACCCCTTGCAGTCGCCCAGCAACGACACGATGGCGCGATGTTTGGCCTGTTTCAGCACCGAGGCCCGAAACATGGTGTCCGCCCACTCTGCCGGCCTCACGCCGCCCCCCCGGCGTGAACCTGTTCGCCGATGCGGTGATAGAACTGGTCGAGCTTGGCCCGCACCGCCCCGGCAGTGTATTGCTCCCGGGCCCGCTGCCGGGCGCGGCGTCCCAGGGCAAGGCGCCGGGGCGCGTCGCCCAGCAAGGCGGCCATCGCGGCGCCGAAGGCCCCGGGATCGGGAGCCGCCAGCGCGGCGATCTCCGGGTCCAGGACCTGGGTATGGGTCGGCAGGCGGGTCGCCAGGACGGCGACCCCGCTATCGAGATAGGAGTAGATCTTCATGGGTGTGTTATGGCCTTCCAGCCGGGGAGAGACCAGGAGGTCAGCCTGGGCCAGATAGCTGCCCAGCATGGAGAGTGGTCGCGGGCCGAGGAAATGTGCCTGTTCGACAATCCCGATCTCCGCGGCCCGTTGAACGTACTGCCCGATGTGCTCCGGCGTGCCGCCGATCACCACCAGATGCGCCGACGGACTGGCGGCGCGAACGCGGGCAAAGCTGTCCAGCAGCAGATCCACCCCCTGGTAGGGTTCGAGATTCCCGACGTACATCACGATGGGCCCGGTGATGCCCAGCGCGCGGCGCAACGGCTCCACCGGCCCGGAGGCCCCTTCGAGCATGGTGCCGTCCTCGACGCAGGCCACCAGCTTGGATTCATCGTGCCGGCGCGCCGCTTCCACCAGCGCCGGGCACACGGTGAGCACGCCCAGGCTACGCCGGATCATGGCCCGCTCGCAGGTCTCGAGCAGTCGCCGCGCCGGGCGCGGCAACCGGAAGCGGTTCACCAGCTGCTCGGAAAGCGAGCTGTCCATATCGTAGACGAAGGGCGTGCGGAACAGCAGCCGGGCCAGGGCCGCGATGAAGGCGGATTCCTCCACGGCGTGCACCAGGTCGTAGTGTCGCCGGCCCACCAGCCGCAGACACATCGGAACCATCAGGAGGTCGTAGAGGAGCTTGCGAAGCGAAAACCCGGGGCGGATTCCCCCCGCACCGGGAATACGGGGAAGACGGTGGATGCGGCAGCGGGGAATGACCAGGTCCTCGCCCTCGGGAAAGGTGAGCAGGTCTACCTCGTGCCCCTCGGCGCTGAGAAATTCCAGCAGCCGGCGGTCGGCGATCGGTGTCCCCCGCTGCTGGAAGAACGGGTGCGGAGCGAGCACCAGAATCTTCATGCCGCCCTCGCCCGGGCGACGGTCCGCCAGACCCGCTCCACCGCCGCCATTTCCTCGTCGCAGGCCGCCGCCGACCAGTTCAGCGCCTGGCGCATGGTTTCGGCGGCCTGCTGGAACAGGGGCCGCGAGGGCGGCCCCTCGGGGCCCCACCCCAGCCGCCGGAAAATCAGATCCGGCAGATGAATCGCCATCTCCTCGTGGACCGCCCGCCGCACCATGGCCGGAAGGTCCGTCACGGTGCGCCGGCCCAGGGGGAGCGGCTCGGCATGGGTCCGGCACGGGAGCAGGCGGCGGTCGAGTCCGTCCAGTACCCGGTCCACCGCCCGCTGCGCCAGGCGGCGCGCCGTGGTGTACTTCACGCTCTCCACGGTGAAGACCCCGCCGGTCCGGTGGGGGATCACCCGGCTGCGATCGGCCAGCCGCGGCACCGCCGATCCGGAGGCTGCCCGGACCGGCAGCATCCCGGACTGGACGGCGATGACATCATCGCGGGTGAGCTGCAGATCGGGACATGCGCGGGTGATATCCCGCAGGAAGCCGTCGAGCAGGTCCGCGTCCGGTGTCCCCTGCCACGGCCCCGCGATCCTGCGGTAGGCCGTGCCGACGACCGTGAGTCCGCGCCAGGGCACCAGGAAGAAGTTCCGGCTGGCGCCCGCCGGATCGTCCGCACTGGTACGGACCGGCAGCGCCACGGCCACCGGCGGGGCCGGCCGGCGAATCACCAGATTGACCGCCAGCGCCAGGTGCCGCGGCAGGTCCGCGCCGGGCTCGGCCAGAGTGCGCAGCCAGGGACCGGTGGCGTTCACGACCGACCGCGCCCGGATCTGGTACCGGGCCCCGCTCAGGCGATCGCGCACCAGAGCGCCGGTGGTCCGGCCCCCCCGCTCCAGCAGCCGGTCCGCTTCGGTGTAGTTGGCAACCACGCCCCCACGGTTCGCCGTACCGGAAAGGAGGCTCAGGATCAGCCGCTCGCTGTCGTGAACCTGCGCGTCATACCAGAGTGCCCCCCCGGTGAGCCGGGCATCCTCGAAACCGGGCGCCAGTTCCCGGCAGGCCGTGGAGGAGAGCAGTCGCGGTGGGGGAAGCACACCGTCGAGATGGGCCAGGCGGCGGTAGAGGCCGAACGCGGCCCGGAAGGCCAGACGGCTCCGGAGCCCCAGGCCATGCGTGCCGGCCAGACAGGGAAGCGGTCGGACCAGCCCGGGGGCAATCCGCAGGAAGATGGCCTGTTCCGCGGCCGACGCGCGCACCCGCTCCCAGTTGGCCTGCTGCAGATAGCGCAGGCCGCCGTGGACGATGCGGAGACTGTTGGCGCTGGTCGCGGCCCCGAAATCCTCCCGCTCGACCAACGCCACCCGCAGACCGCGCAGCGTGGCATCCCAGGCCGTGAACGCCCCGGTAACTCCACCTCCGATCACCAGAAGATCGAAGGTCTCCTGACTGAGGCGCTCAGGCTCGCGGCGCACAGGCGGCTCCTTTTGCTTCGGGGTTCCTGAGAGTATGGCTACCGGCGGCGCCGCGCCCGGCCCGGCGGGGTGGGCGCGACGTGAACCGAGTAGGAATTTCGCCTGCGGACGGAGGGCGGTCCGGGTCCGGCGTCGCAGTTTTCCTGTGACACATCGCACAGCCCGCGGCCGCGCGGCGGGGTACCGTGCGGACAGCGCTTTTTCACGGATTCGCCAGAGCCGTAACCCCAAGAGCCCATGACGCCTGCACCACCTGGTCTTCTGTCGGTCGTGGTCCCCGTCTACAACGAAGAGGACAATATCGAGCCTCTCGTGGACGCGGTGCGCTCGTCGCTGGGTGACAGCACCCCCTGGGAGCTGATCCTGGTCGATGACGGCAGCGGCGACGGCAGCGCGCAGCGCTGTGCGGCCGCGGCCGCAGCCGATCCGCGCGTGCGGCCCCTGCAACTGGCGCGTAATTACGGTCAGACCCAGGCGATGCAGGCCGGGTTCGATGCTGCACGGGGGGACATCGTTGTGAGCATGGATGGGGACCTGCAGAACGATCCGGCGGATATCCCCCGCCTGGTGGGCAGGCTGAACCAGGGCTACGACCTGGTAGCGGGATATCGGGTGCGGCGGAAGGACCGGATGCTCACCCGGAAACTCCCTTCGCTGGTGGCCAATCGCCTCATCCGCGCCATCACTCACGTAGATATCCGCGACAACGGCTGCTCCCTCAAGGCATACCGGCGTTGGACGCTCCAGCGACTGGCGCTCTACTCCGACATGCACCGCTTCCTGCCGGCCCTCGCGGCGGCTACCGCCGGAGCCCGGATTACCGAAATGCCGGTCCGCCACCACGCCCGGCGGCGCGGCCAGAGCAAGTATGGCCTCTCGCGGATCCTCAAGATTCTGGCTGATCTGCTCACGATCATGCTGATCTCCTGGTTCCGCGAGCGCCCCCTGCAGATGTTCGGGCTGGGGGCCCTGGGGGCGTTCGCGGCCGCGGCGATCTTCGGCGGCGCATCGCTTGCGGGGCTGCTCCGGGTGCGGGCCCAGATGGCCGATGCCTTCGTCCTGCCGGCCTCCATGCTGCTCTGGCTGATGCTGGGCTGTTATCTCCTGCTGGTCGGCCTGGTGGGAGAGATCGCCCTCCGGAAGTCGCGCGAGGAGCAGGAAGAGCCTCCCCTGCTCGCCGGGGTGCGGGTCCTGTGAAGGGCGACGTCGAAGTCTCGGTCATCGTTCCGGTGCTGGAGCGGCCGGAGTCGCTGGTGGACCTCTACCAGGAGTTCCGGCAGCCGCTCGAGACGGCCGGCCTGAGCCACGAGTTCATCTTCGCCACCCACCCCGGCACCAGTGCGCTGCTGGGCCCGCTCGAGGCCCTGCAGGGAGTGCACGCCCCGGTTCGCGCCCTGGAGTTCGGGCACCCCGTAGGAGAGGCGGCCATGCTGCGCACCGCCGTCTTGCAGTGCCAAGGGGAAATCATCGTCACGCTGCCGGCCTACCGTCAGGTGGAGGCCGGGTGCGTTCTCGGGCTCATCGAGCGGGTGCGGCAGGGAGCCGATCTGGCGGTGGCGTGGCGCTGGCCGCGGCACGATGCCTGGATCAACGGGCTGCGTACCCGCCTGCTACACGCGATGGTCGGGCGCCTGGCCGGGGGGCGCCTGCACGATATCGCCTGCGGCGCACGGGCAATGCGCCCCTACGTGCTGCGTGAAATCCGGCTCTACGGGGATATCGTCCGCTACCTCCCCCTGGTGGCGCGGCGCGAAGGATTCCTGGTAGAAGAGGTGCAGAGCCCGGTGCACCCCCGCGCCATGGGCCGCCGCGGTTATGGCCTCGGCCTCTACCTGCGCCGGTTGCTCGATATTCTGGCGTTGATGTTCCTCTTCCGCTTCACCGACAAACCGCTGCGGTTCTTCGGGTTTCTCGGCTCGCTGCTCTCGCTCGCGGGCGGTGCCATGCTGGCGATCCTGCTGGTGGAACGGCTCTCGGGGGCCTCGGGGATCGCCGACCGCCCCTGGCTGCTGCTCGGTGTCCTGCTGCTGACCCTCGGGATTCAGGCGATCGCCCTGGGCCTCATCGGAGAGATGATCGTGCACCTCAACGCTTCCCGGCGCGCCGGCTACCGGGTGCGGGGAGAACGCGCGCTCACCCTTCCAGCGCGGGAACGGCGTCATGTCCCCCGCCCCGAACGAGGCGCGTTTCACCGGGTCCACCCGTCGCAGATCCGCGACATTTCTGCCTAGTCAGCGGTACAGCTGCCGCAGCGAGCAGGCCCGGCAAAGCCAGCGCCTGCCCGAGGCCATCCTGAGGCCAGGCCATTCTCTCCAGACAGAATGGCAGAGGGGGCCGAAAGGGCTCCAACGAACCCGGAAAGGCCCCACGAGCTATTCCCTTGTGCCAAATGGTGTTTCGATTAAATGTGAGCGCTCGCTATCTCTTTACAATGAATAGTGAGCGCTCGCAATACAATTGAGGTCGGAAGTCTCCGCATTGTTCGGCCAAATTGGCGGTGATCCAACACCGTAAGTTATTGTTGAAAAAGATGTTACAGAGATCCTGCTACCGCTGGTCACCTTCCTGCTCTAGCTTCTCGCCATGCCAATGCACCCCCTGATAGGGCATACCACCGAACGGCAGAGGATCGCGCACGCCATCAACAGGGGTAGTCTGCCGCAGCTTCTCCTTCTGACCGGGACGGCCGGCATCGGCAAGCAGCGCCTGGGCCTGTGGATTGCCCAGCGGTTGTTCTGCGAAACACCCGGTGAGACGGAACCGTGCGGCAGGTGCCGTTCCTGTCGCCAGGTTCTGGGACTTACCCATCCGGATCTTCACTGGGTGGTCCCGGTGCTCCGTCCCAAGGGCGGTGATGCCGACCGGCAGGTAGATGAATTGGCCGACGCGCTGGGCGAGGCCATGGAGGCGCGCAGAAAACAACCGCTGTACGGGCCCCCCGAAGGCATGGCGGGCCATTTCGTGGCCACTTCGCGGCTGGTCGCCCGTCGGGCCTCGATGCGGCCGGTGCAGGAGCGAGGAAAGGTCTTCCTCATCGGCTATGCCGAGCGACTGGTGCCGCAGGAGTCGAGTCCGGAAGCGGCAAATGCGCTGCTCAAGCTGTTCGAGGAACCGCCCCAGGATACCTGGTTCATCCTGACGGCGGCCGATGCCGAAGACATTCTCCCGACCATCCGCTCGCGGGCGGTGCGGCTCGGATTGGGACGGCTGGACGACGCCACAGTACTGGAGTTCCTGGGGGCGCAGGCAGGCATGTCACGGGGGCGCGATCTGGATGCGCGCGTCGCTCGTGCCGAGGGCGCAATCGGGGCAGCAGTGGCCGAAGATGAAGACGCGGGGAAAGCTCGCGCGACGGCAGCGGCCCTGCTCGGCGCTCTCCGGCAGGGAGGGCCGGCCGCCTGGGAGGTTGCTCTCAAGCAACCGCCCTTCTCCGCCCGCGGAGACTTCACGGCATTGCTCGACGCGCTGGCCCGGCAGCTGGGCACGGAACTCCGTCAGGGGTTGGAGCAACCAGGCGCCGGTGCGACCCCGGACGACCTGCTGGCCGCCCTGGAGCAGATCGCCGAGGCGCGAGAGGCGGCGCAGCAGAACGTAAATCCCCAGCTGCTGCTGGCAGTGCTGGGACGGAACCTGGCAGGCGCGTCATGAAGCTGTCGCACGTGGATGAGACGGGCCGGGCCCGCATGGTTGATGTGAGCGGCAAGCCGGCCAGTGAACGGCGCGCAGTAGCGGAAGGCGCCGTGCGGATGAGCCGGGCCGCCTTTGAGCAGGTGGAGCGCAACGCGCTGGCCAAGGGCGATGTGCTCGGCGTGGCCCAGACGGCCGGCATCATGGCGGCCAAACGCACCGGCGAGCTGATTCCGCTCTGCCATCCGCTGGGTCTGGATGCGATCGAGGTCCGGGTGAACCCCGACCCTGATCTTCCCGGCGTCCGGGTTCGGGCCACTGTAGGCACGGTGGGCCGAACCGGGGTCGAGATGGAGGCACTCACGGCGGTCAGCGTGGCCTGCCTCACAGTGTATGACATGGTCAAGGCGCTAGATCGCGAGATGACCATTGAGGGAGTGCGGTTGTTGGAGAAAACCGGGGGAGTCCGAGGCGACTTCAAGCGCGGATGAACCGGCCAGATCGAGGAGGCACGATGCACAAGCCAACGCATGAGCTGTCTGGTCCGCACCGCACGGGCGTGCTGATCGCCCGCGGGGCGCTGGTGCTGGCAGGGGCGCTGGCAATCAGTCTGCTGGGAGGATCGGTGGGGCGGGCCCGGGCCGCGGATATTGCGACGCCGGTGGGGGTAGAGGCGGCTGCCCGGCAGCTGCAGACCATGGGCCGTGAGCTCGATTCCGTCCGGGGCGAGCTGGCGGTGGCGCGCGTCCAGCTGGAGCGGGCCAGCACGGTCATGGATTACTCGGCGCAATACGCGATTCCGGCCGACGTGGCGGGATCCATCTACGACATTGCACTGAGCGAGGGCATCGAGCCGGTGATCGCGTTCCGGCTGGTAAAAGTGGAGAGCAATTTCAATCCGCGGGCCAGGAGCGGTGCCAACGCCTACGGCTACACCCAGATTCAGCCCGCCACGGCCCGTTTCTACGAGCCGGGCATCCAACCGGCGGCGCTGTACGACCGGGAGACCAACCTGCGGCTGGGGTTCCGCTTTCTGAAGGACCTGCTGCGCCGGTACGATTCGAACATGAAGCTGGCGCTACTGGCATACAACCGGGGGCCGGGCCGCGTGGCCGAAATCCTGGCGCAGGGCGGCGACCCGGCGAACGGTTACGAGCAGGCCGTCATGAAGAACCTGGGGCCCCGCGGCGCGACCAACTAACTGCCGTCAGCGCGGGATCCTGAGCCTGGCTCCAGCTCGAATGGTCGAGCTGGAGCCAAGTTCGTTGGCGTCCTGAAGAGCGGCCACGGATACGCCATAGCGCTGCGCGATGCCGGAGAGGGTATCGCCCCGGCGCACCACATAGACCCGGGCGCCGGTCCGCCCGGCCGCGGGATGCGACCCGCCAACCACCCGCAGCACCTGTCCCGCACGAATCGCGCTGCCCCGCAGCCCGTTCCATGCCCGCAACTGTCCCACGGAGACGTGATAGCGCACGGCAATACCGGAGAGCGTCTCGCCGGAGCGAACCCGATGGGTGGAGGACACCGATCGGTGCACCGCCGCGCTGCGCTCTTCCGCCGCCGCCGCCGCGCGGGCAGTGCTCACCCCACTGGTCGGCACCACGATCCGCTGCCCCACCCGAAGCTGCGTGGGACGGACGCGCGGGTTGGCGTCTTCCAGGTCGCGCACCGACACGTGGTAGCGGCGCGCGATGTGTCCGTAGGTTTCGCCCCGCTTCACGAAGTGCTCGACGAACGAGACCCGCTGATTGGCCGGGAGGCGGGCATACGCTGCCGCCACGCCCGGCCCGCGGCCGGCCGGAAGACGAATGACGCTCCTGGCGCCCGGCGGCGTGGCCAGCCGGAGATATTCGGGATTCAGATTGCGGATGACCGCCACCGTGGTATCCGCCAGCCTGGCGATCACATCAAGTCCGGTCATGCCGGTCACGGTAATCGAATCCCAGGTGGTGGGATCGACCGGCGTCTCCGGATCGAAACCATACCGCTCCGGCTCTTTGGCGATGAGGGCCGCGGCGATCAGCTTGGGAACGTAGTCCTTGGTTTCCCGCCGGAGACTGCGGGAATCATAGAGGCGGAAGAAGGTCGCGTCGGAATAGAGACTGTCTTCGTCGTCGTCCGGCAGCCGCCGCAGGCCGCGGGTCACCCGTCCGGCACCGGCATTGTAGGCCGCCGCCGCGAGGTAGAGGGAGCCGAAGCGGTCGCGCAGGTCGGCCAGGTGGTGCGCCGCGGCGATGGTGGCCTTGTAAGGATCGCGCCGCTCATCCACCCAGCTGTCGATCCGCAGCCCGTAAAGACGGGCGGTTCCCTTCATGAACTGCCACATGCCCACCGCCCGCGACCGGCTCACCGCGCTATTGGAGAAGCCGCTCTCGATGAGCGCGAGATAGACCAGATCGCCCGGAAGGCCCCGCTCGGCCAGCCGGCGGCGGATCATGGGCTCATAGCGGGGCATCCGCTGCAGCCAGACCGCCATGCGGTCGCGCGCCGGACCCTGGAAGAAATCGAGATAATACTGGACCCGGTCGTGCCCGGTGAAGGACTCGACGTCGATGTCCCAGGTGACGCCGCTGTTGCCCACGGTCTTGGCACCGCCGGATGCGGTGGAATGATCGGACGGGCGGTCGGCCACCTCGGCCGACGCGGAGTCGAGCTGCTCCAGCACGGCGGCGTCCGCGGCCGAATCGGCGGCGGCACGAAGATCGGCGGCCGTTTCCGGATCCAGCGTGTCGGGAGAGGCGCTGTCGCTCAGGGCGATCACGGCGGAATCGCCGGGAAGCGAGGCGCTCCCGGCTGAGGCTGCCGCCGCCGTTTCCGGAGCAGGGCCGGAGGTGGCGGGACCATGGCCGGCACACCCCAGACCGGCGGCCAGAGGCAATACAAAGACCCAGCGCTTCATCGGCGACGACTCCTTTCCTGCGGCAGCAACGGGAGGGCAGAGCGCTCCCGGCGGGATTCTCAGAATGCCCAACGTCATGGACCGGCCGACAGTTCCATTGCGCTGCCAGTGTGGCCGACAACCGTTCGGTGCGCGAGGACACATCTCACACGCCGCGGGTGCAACAAACTGCCGCCCCACCCCGACGAAACCGGGCTCCCCTGGGTTCGGGGCATCTTCGGCAGGGGCGCGGATTCCTGCACGTGCGAATTGACCCCGGTTCTGGCGTTTTTCGAGGCAACTCCCTGCCCCGGCCGCCTGCCCCACCGATGACCCGCGGGGACAAATCGTCGCGTAGCGGGACCTTAGCGCACGAAGAACCGGTTCCCCAGGACCCGGTTGGTTGCATTGAGCACGGCCAGTGCCGCCCCGCGCGCCGGGTCTTCGTTCGTCAGAACACACCCAACCAGACGGTGGCCGCCATCCGCCCCCTCGGCGGCCAGTGAGACGATAACGACCGTGGAGTCGAACGCCCGCACCGCTTTCACGCCGAAGAGCTCAAAACTCATGGCCTTGTTGATCGCCTGGGTGAGCGCGTCGAGACAGGCCTGGGCGCAGCAGCGCAGCTCTCCCGCCGGAGAGGAGAGCCCTTCGGTCTGGGCACTATAGGCATAGTCGTTGAGCCAGGTGAGCGTGACCGACGACCGGCAGCGGCCATTGGGCAGACGCTCCAGGTGAAAATCGCTGAACCGCAGCCGTTCACGAGGCTTCTCGGGGCTCGTCATGCGGGGTTTCCTGGCAGGGGATCGGCCGATAATCGCCTTGAAGCTAACTTGGGGGGATGCGAATCTCATGCCTTGGGGCGGTTCTGGCCGCCCTCCTGCCCGCCTCCCTGGCCGCCCAGATCCCCGCCCCTGCCGCACTGGCCGACTCCCTTCGGGCCATCATCGCGCCGACAGGCGCGACGGTGGCCGTGGCGCTGGTGGACCTGGGAACCCGCGACACCCTTTTCCTCCATCCGGACCAGCGCTTTCACGCCGCGAGCACCATGAAAGTACCGGTCCTGATCGAGTTGGCCCGCCGGATCGACGCCGGCACGCTGCATTGGGACGACACGCTGGTGGTGCAGAACCGGTTCCGCTCCATCGTGGACGGCTCATCGTATGCCCTCGATCCGTCCGACGATTCCGATTCGAGCATGTACGCGATGGCGGGCCGGCCGGTCACCCTCCGCTACCTGGCACGGCACATGATCGATCGCAGCAGCAACCTGGCGACCAATGTCCTTATCGACCTGCTGGACGCGAAGCGGGTAAACGCGACGGCGCACGCGCTGGGGGCGGATTCGATCGAGGTGCTGCGGGGAGTGGAAGACCTGAAGGCGTATGACGCCGGCCGCAACAACACCACGACGGCCCGCGATCTGGCGCGTCTGTTTGTCGCCCTGGCGGACGGGCAGGCGGCCTCGGCCGAGCGCTCCCGGGAAATGCTGGATATTCTCTCGGCCCAGGAATTCAATGCGCGGATACCCGCGGGGCTGCCACCAGGGGTCCGCGTGGCCCACAAGACAGGAGAGATTACCCGGCTGGCCCACGATGCCGGGATCGTCTACCCGGCGCACCGGGCGCCCTATGTGCTGGTCGTACTGACGACCGGGCTGGAATCCGGCGACTCCGCCCGGCTCATCGCGGCGATCTCGAAGCAAGTCTGGAACGGACTGACCGGGGGCGCGTCGGAGTAGAAGAGGAAGGAGAAAAGAGGAAAGGGAAGGAATCGTGGTTCCTCCCCCTCTCTCAGGTTTTGTCGGCTTTTCTCTTTCAGCTGTGGCTCAGACCGCCGTGTCGAATCGCACCTCGAGCTGCTGGCGGTTCATTTCCTCGGGCTGGCGGACGACATCCACGTCGATACGGGGCCGGCCGTTCTCATCGCTCTCCAGCGCGACGACCAGGATCATCCCATCGGACAGCTCCAGCCGGAGCTGGCGGAAATCGGAGCGGACGGAAGTCTCGAGTACCGAGTGCCCGCGCAGACTCTCCAGGGACTCGGCGATCCGCCGGAGATCCTGCAGTGAGGCCTGGGGCATTGTTCTCCTGGGAGATTAGGACAGGTGATCGGCGAGGACGGCGCTGATTTTCTCGTCCGACAGCTGGTCGGCCTGCGCAAACAGGGACGATCGTGAACTCGAGATGAGCGGATACGGGGCCCACACTGCCCGGCGGCCGCTGGTCCTGAAAGCAAGCACCAGCCGCCAGGCAGCGGATGGTCCGGTTCGTTCGGCGGCAGCCATGACGTCGTACACGGTATTCCCGTGCGAGACTCTGCGCCATGCCATGGGGGAACTCCAAGCCTGAGGGTACCTGGGGTGGACGGGCAATATGCAGGCCACGCGCGCGGGCGGTCAAGGCCGCCCGGCTTCAGCTGCGGACCAGCCGGGCGAAGGCCTCCGCCAGGGCCCGGGTGACGGGCCCACGGCGGCCATCTCCGATGATCCGGGCGTCCAGCGACCGGATAGCCACCACTTCCGAGGCGGTCCCGGTCAGGAAGGCCTCATCGGCGGTGTAGATGTCATAGCGGTTCAGGGGCTGCTCCACCACCTGATGCCCGGCTTCCAGGGCCAGGCCCATGACGGCGTCGCGCGTGATGCCCCGCAGAATGCCGGCCCAGGCGGGCGGGGTGGTGAGCACGCCGTCTTTCACGACGAAGAGATTCTGCCCGCTGGCTTCCACCACCATGCCGTTCGGATCCATCATCAGGGCCTCGTCTGCCCCGGCGTTGATGCCCTCCACCTTGGCCATGATGTGGCAGAGATAGTTGAGCGACTTCACCCGGGGCGACAGCGCCTCACGGTGCGGAATGGGCGTGGCCGCGGTGATCACGTCCAGCCCCCGCTCGTAGCGCTCTGGAGGCCAGAGCCTGATCTGGTCCACGATGATGATCACCGTCGGCCGGGGGCAGTTGCGCGGACTCAGGCCCAGATCGCCGACACCGCGGGTGACGATGTGTCGCAGGTAGGCGTCCCTGAGCCCCGAGCGCCGGAACGCCTCCTCGGTCACCGAGGTCATCTCCTCCAGCGACAACGGCGGCGTCAGCAGGATGGAGCGGGCCGAAGCATAGAGGCGCTTCAGATGGTCCTGCAGCTGGAACAGCCGCCCCTCATAGGCCCGGATGCCCTCGAAGACGCCGTCGCCATAGAGCAGACCATGGTCGAAAACGGAGACCGCCGCATCCTCGCGGGTGCACCACTTCCCGTCGAGCCAGATCGTCGTGGCCAAGAGTGACTGATCCTGAAGAAGGATGGGGGGAAAATAGGCGGGAAGGCGGCAGGGCGGGAAGGCGGGAAGGGCGGAGGACGGAGGGCTGATGGCTGATGGCTGATGGCTGATGGCTGATGGCTGATGGCTGATGGCTGATGGCTGATGGCTGATGGCTGATGGCTGATGGCTGAGCGAAGATCGGCGTCCAACAGGCGCGGAGCGTGGGCACCTTCCCCTGCCGTCCTGCGACCGAGCGGCCTCCAATAGAGAGCCGCGAGGAAGTCCTTTAGGGCCGTCCTGCCGTCCTGCGACCGAGCGGCCCTCCAACGAAGAGGCCGCGAGGAGGTCCTTCAGGGCCGTCCTGCCGTCCTAGTGTATCAGCCGGATTCCCAGCACCAGGCCCAGCGAAAGAAGCAGCATCCAGAAGAACACGCCGAAGACGGTGCCGGAAATCTCCTTCTCGTGGTACTCGGCCACCTCGGCTGTCGCTTCCGGCGGCGGACGCCGCTCCGGCGGGGCGGCGGCGAGAAACATGGCCGCGACGGAGCCGACCAGCACGAACGTGACCCAGTACCCTTGCCCCCAGGGCGACCCGTAATTGGGCTGCCAGACTCCGGCGACCAGGACTACCAGAAAGAGGATGGCGAAGAGAAAGACGGCGGCCTTCCACATGGCCGGATGGCGCGGGTGGCGCCAGCGGAAGACGCCCACCAGCAGGAACGTGAGGCAGAACCCGACCGACAGGGCGAACAGAACAGCGTTGACCACAGGCCCTCCGCGCGGTGAGCAGGCGGGCGGCCGGCCAGGCGGTCCGACTCGCCCGGGCCTGCGTGGGTCTTCTCTGACGTTATATCCGTTCGGCCGCCTCCGGGAGGACGGGCGTCACATCCGGCTCTCCCGAGCCCTCCAGCCAGTAGCCCGCCGCTACCCCTCCCACCACCAGAGCCAGCCCGAGCCACCCGACGGGGCTGAGCCGCTGGCTGAAAAGGATGAGCGCGAGGAGCGCCCCCACCACCGGTTCAATGGTGGCCGCCACCGCGGTGGGTGCGGCCTCGATCCGCTTCACGCCGGCGAAGAAGAAGAAATTGGCCAGCAGCACCGGGCCGGCGGCGAGGGCCGCGAGATAGATCCAGCCTTCAGTTGCCGTGGGAGCCGCCGGCGGCCGCCCAGCGAGCGGCAGGATGATGCCCAGGAGCAGCGCCCCACCCGCGATCTCGAGGAACAGCACCCGCAGCGTGCCGTAGCGCGGCACGGCGAAGCGGGCGAGAATGGTGGTCCCGGCGTAGCTGGCCGCGGCCAGCAGCCCGCCCACCACGCCCTGCACCAGAGTGGCGGGCCCCGCGCCACTGGCGCCCAGCCGCCCGCCGGTGACGGTCAGGGCGGCGCCGACCATGACCACCACGGCCAGGATCAGCCGGATGCTGGTCAGCTTTTCGCCCAGAAGCGGCAGGGCGAGGATCGCCACCAGCACGGGCGCGGTATACAGCAACGCGGCGGCCCCGGCCACCCCGGCGCCCGCGATACCGAACTGGTAGGCCACCTCGAAGAGCGCCACCAGCGCGCCGCCGCCCAGACCCACCAGCAGGAATCCCCGCCAGTCGATGCGGAACATGTCTCGGTAGAAGAGGGCACCGTAAGCGACCAGCCCCGCGGTTCCCAGCAGCACCCGCCAGAAGCCGATGCCCGTAATGTCGGCCCCCTGGCCGTAGAGCGCGGTCGAGAGCGGGCCGGTGGTGCCCCAGACGGTACCCGCAGCCAGGGCGAAGAAGTAGCCGGCGAAGCGGCGGAGGCGAACATTGCGCATGAGAGGCCTGGTTGGGACCTCCAAGGCTACTCGATTGGGGAGCGGGCGGGGAGTGGGCGGCTGAGCCAGGCACCGGGCAGGGTGGTGCTCTGCAAGGCGCCGCTCTGTGACAGGCATCAACGCGCCGGTATCGTTGCACCGCGAGAATACCGGAGGCAGAGGAACCCAGGGGAGGAGCAGCGGCGTGACCAAGCCGGTCCGGCAGTCCCTCAGTGAATACGCCCGCGCCATGGCGGGCGGCCTGCTGTTCAGCATTCCCCTGCTCTACACCATGGAGTTGTGGCAGACGGGAGCGACCATGGCCCCGGGCCCATTGCTGGGCTATATGGGGGCCACTTTCCTCCTCCTGCTGGGCTACAACGCCTATGCGGGCCTGCGCCGGTCCCACACCCTGCTGGATGTCATGGCCGAGAGTGTGGAAGAGATGGGGCTGGGCATGGTGGTGGCGGCACTCGCGCTGTGGCTCATGGGCCGGATCAACGCCTCGAGCGGCATCCGGGAAGCGGTCGGCATCGTGGTGATCGCCTCGATGATGGTGGCGATCGGCGTCTCGGTGGGCAAAGCGCAACTGGGCAGCCGGCAGGGGCAACAGGATCAGGGGAGCCGCCGCGAGGAGGATACTCCCCGCTTTCTGGGTCAGTTCGTGCTCTCGCTCTGCGGGGCCGTGTTCGTCGCCTCCAATGTCGCCCCGACTCAGGAGATCGTCATCGTGGGGACCCAGGCGGCGCCCGGCCAGATCCTGCTCATCATGCTGTTGTCGATTCTTATCGGCGGGGGCGTACTCTACTGGGCCGATTTCCACGGGCACCAACGCTGGGTCCGCCAGGCCAGCGGGCCCGACGATGCGGCGGCGGGTATCGTGATCATGTACACCGCGGCACTGCTCGTCTCCGCCCTCATGCTGTGGTTCTTCGGCCGCCTCACGCAGCTGCCGCTGCACCGGGCCATTGCCGAGGTAGTGGTCCTCGGCCTTCCCGCTTCCCTCGGCTCCTCGGCGGGCCGACTGCTGCTGCAGGTCTGATGGCTGATCAAGGCAAGAACTGGCTCGAATGGCTGGTGCTCGTTGCGGGCGGAGCGCTGGTGCTGGCTTGCGCCGGGGTGCTGGTATACGAAATGGCACGGTCGGACGCTATACCGCCGCGGATTCAGGTGGAATTGGGCCAGCCTGAGCCCCGCGCGGGGCGCTACGCGTTACCGGTCACCGTCAGGAACGCAGGCGACGTGACGGCGGAGGATTTGCGGGTGCGGGTGACCCTGGAGGGTGAGGGAGAGGCCGAGCATGGCCTGGTGCACCTGAGCTATCTGACCGGCCACGGAAGCAAGCGGGGCTGGGTGATGTTCGCCCATGACCCCGCGGCGGGACGGCTGAGGTGGAGCGTGGTGGGGTTCCGGGAACCGTAGGCCGGCCTAGGCCTCCTGCCGGGATTCGGGCAGCGCGCCTTCGCAGTCACCGGCGTCCGAGCTGTGGCGCGCGAGCAGGAAGATGGCAGCCGGATCGGCTTCGGCGACGGAGATGAAGCGCGCCAGCATCTCCTCGAACTCCAGAGAGTTGGCCTCCTGGAGGAGGGCAGTGAACCGGGTAGCGGCGGTTTCATCGAGCTGGGGCTGCAGGTCGAGCATTTCGGTAATCTGCCGGCCGCGGAACGCGAGCAATCCCTTTACGATTTCGTAGTCCCGGGCCAGCTGCCCGGCGGTGATGCTGCCCGGGTCCCACCAGCCTGATCGCGCCGTGAAGTCAACATAGAAGCCCTGGTCTCTGCGGCTCGAGGCCTCCCGAACCCAGCCCAGCAGCTTCTGCATGAGATCGGAAGCCCCCGACCCCTCCGTCAGCTCGCGGCTCTCGCGCTCGAATTCGGCCTTGAACTCGTTCCACAGCTCAGGGACAAAGCGCTGGACGCCATTCCGCTCCTGCACCACCTCTGCCGCCCGCCGCGCCACGCCCAGCATGCTGACCAGCAGCACATCGCCGAAGGTCAGGGCGTTCCGGGGACCGCGATGGAACAGGACTTCCACCAGGTGGCCGGGCGGCCAGCGGAATCCGGCCGCGACCGTGGCCAGGGCGGTTGCCTTGGCCAGTTCCTCTGTGGCCAGCACCAGATGGCTCTGGGCGGAAGCGTAGAGCTCAGCATCGCGCAGGATGCCGGCTGCCTCGAAGTGACGGTGCGCGTTGTCGAGCGCCAGCTGCGCTCCATCTCCGGCCTCGACAGGCGATGGAATATCCCGGTTTGCGCGGTTGCCGCGGCGGCGGGTTCGCGTGTCAGTCATGTGCAGCGAGACGGGCTATGCGGTGGTCTGTCGCAGCAGGGTTCTGCTGAACGTACACATCTACTGTAGCATCCAGGACAGCGGCGGCAAGTAAGGGTTTACACCTACAGGGGTTGGAGGGCAGTAGGAGAATGGAAAGGCGGCCCCCACACCCGGAGGACCGTTCTGGTTTCGTCCACCTGCCGTCCTGCCGTCTTGCCGTCCTGCCGCCTTGCCGTCTTGCCGTCTTGCCGTCTTGCCGTCTTGCCGTCTTGCCGCCCTCTAATGAGGGGGGTGGGGATCGAACCCACGACCTACGGATTAAAAGTCCGTTGCTCTACCGATTGAGCTACCCCCCCGGAGAGCGGGAAAACTAAAGGGAAACGGGAATGGGGAACAGGGAAACGGCCCGTTCCCCATTCCCCTTTCCCTCTTCCCACCTTCCCGTCTTCCCGCCTTACCGCCTTACCTCCCGTTACCCGCCTGCCGCTGTTCCATCTGCTTGAGCACCCCCTGCACCTGCTCCTTCACCCGGGGCGAGAGGCTGTCCACCGCGGCCTGGAGCGCGGGCAGCCCTACCTTGGGCTGCACCACGAAGCGGAAGGCCTGGAGGACGGAATTGCGGACGGTGGAACGCGGACTGTCCAGGTTCTTGACCAGCACGTCGAGCGCCCGGGCGTTCCCCCGGTTGGCGAAGCTGGCCAGCACGAAGGCGGCGTTCTGCACGTCGCCCAGGAGATGGGCCACCGGCTCGACGTAGCTGGTATCCCCGCTGCGGGCGATGACGCCCAGCGCGGCGTTCTGCAGGGCACCGCGATAGGACGGCGTGCTGAGCCCCTGCTGGATGTATTCCCGGCGATTGGCGGAGTCCGCCACCGCCAGCGCGCCGATAGCGGCGGCGCGCACCGCGTAGCTGGAATCGCCGGCCAGCACCCGCTTGAGCAGCGCCACGGCGTGGCCCCCGGGGATCTGCCCCATGGCTTCCACCGCAGCTCCTCGCACCGTCGCCGAGGTGTCGCGCAGCGCCTGGGTAAGCGTGGGCATGGCGCGCTCGCCCGCCAGGTCGGCCAGCGCGCCGATGGCCTGCACCCGGGTGAGGTAGTAATCCGCGCCGGTCGCCGCGTCGGCCAGGGCGTTCACGGCAACCGTATCGCTGTCACGCGCGGCCAGCTGGCCGATCACCCACCAGCGGTTCCACAGATCGGGATCGTGGCTCAGCTGCTGCGCCAGCCAGGCACTGGGCTGGTCGAAGGTGAGCTTCTTCAGGATCTGATTGTTGTCGTCAAAGATCACCATGGTGGGCGGTGACTGCACCTGTTCCACCCGCAGGGTATCCTCACGATGTGCCAGCTGGAAGGTCCGGGTCACCTCGCCCCCGGCGGTGCCCACCCGCACCGTGACGGGCATGCGGAAGGCCTGGGGCGTGCCATAGCGCAGCCCGGTGCTGTCGGCCGAGCTGGTGTCCACCTGGGTCTGCTTCACATCCAGGACCAGCGCGTGGCCCGCGCTGTCGTACTGCGCGCCGACCGTGAACTCGGGATAGCCCGCATCGTAGACCCACTGCTGCCACCACCAGTCGAGGTTCTGTCCGGTGGCATCCAGCACGGCCTGGCGCAGGTCGTCGCTGGTGGCGTTGTCGAAGGCGTGGTCCTTCAGGTACCGGTTGACGGACGCCCAGAACGCCTGCGGGCCCAGGTAGTGCTCCAGCATCTCCAGCACCAGGGCGCCCTTGGGATAGATGTTGTTGCTGCCCAGCGAGGCCAGCGGCATCCGGCGGCGCTGGTCGATGCGCATGAACGAGTTGTACTCGTCCAGGTAGTAGTCCTCTTCCGCATGGCGGCCCAGCTTCTTCGCCCAGTACTGCCCCGGCATGAACTCGGCGAAGCCTTCGTTGAGCCACATGTTGGCCCAGTTCTCGGTGGTGACGTAGTCGCCGAACCACTGGTGGGCCAGTTCGTGGGGAATGAGGATGTACTGGTACCAGGGCCGGTCGAGGTAGGCGGTGGCGTCGGGCAGCCAGTCCACCAGCGTGGTGGCGCTCACGTTCTCCATGCCGCCGAAGAAATCCGCGACGGTGGTCTGGGCATACTTGGCCCACGGGTACTTGATGCCGGTGAGATCGGAATAGGTCTGGATCATGTCCGGCGTCACATGGAAGAGGCGCCAGGCCAGGGTGCTGTCCCTGGCGTAGACGTAGTAATCCACCGGCTTCCCCTGCCAGGTATCGTGCACCTTGACCAGGGGCGCGACGATGAGCGAGACCAGGTAGGTGGCACTCGGCTCCGTCTCGCTCCAGGTCACCGTATGCTGCCCCTTCTCCGCCGGCCGGTCGCTCACCAGCTTCCCGTTGGAGACCACACTGAACCGCGTGGGCAGGGTCACGATCATCTCCCAGGACATCTTGTCGTTGGGGAAGTCGTAGGTGGGGAACCAGTCGTGGTTGTTGTCGTCCTCGCCCTGGCTCCAGATCTGCTGCGGCCGCCAGTTGGCACCGGTGTCGGCGTCGATGAAGGTGAGGCCGCGGCCGTTCTGGATCCTGGCGTCGTAGGCGATACTGAATCGGACCGTGTCGTGGAACGCGGCGGGGCGGGCGAGGTGCACCACCAGGGTATCGCCCGAGGTGCTGAAGTTGAGCGGCCTGCCGGCCGGGGTGACGACGCTCTGGATGCTCAGCAGGTGCCCGGCGTCGAGGATGACCGAATCGAGCCCGGGCCGCAGGGCAACGAGCGTGCTGGTGACCCGGCCCTTGAAGCTGGTGGAATCCCAGTTGATGTCGCGGAGCTGGATGCGCTGGTGCACCAGATCGTAATCATGCGAGCGGGTATACCAGTCGTTGGCCATCCGCTCGGCATTGGACTGGGCGGCGAGCGGGGCGGGGAGGGCGAGGATCAGAGCAATAACGAGAAAACGTCTCATAGCTGATCTCCTGGAAGAACTGTGACACGGAGACACGGAGACACGGAGACACGGAGGAACATAAGTTCTAAATACATAACCCCGTAGGCGCCGCCGCCGTAGTAGCTCGCTTGCTCCGTGCCTCCGTGCCTCCGTGTCGCGGTTCTTCTACAGCGGCAGCCGGAGCTGGCTCAATGGCTCGAAGCTGAGGCGGTGGTGCCGGGTGGGGCCGCGCCGGCCCAGCGCCGCGCAGTGATCGGCGGTGGCGTAGCCCATGTTGGACTCCCAGCCGTAGCCGGGGTAGCGCTGCGCCAGGCGCGCCATGAGATGGTCGCGCACCGTCTTGGCGATGACGGCGGCGGCGGCGATGGAGTCGCAGAGCGCGTCGCCGTCCACCAGGGCGTCGTGCGGCAGGCCCAACTCGGGCAGCGGCAGGCCGTCGATCAGGACCTGGTAGCGGGCGGCGGGATCGGCCAGCGCGGCCGGCGGCTCGGCCCGGCGCAGAAGGACGAGCACCCGCCGGACCGCGCGGCGCATGGCCAGCGCGCTGGCGACCCGGATATTGAGGCGGTCGATCTCGCGGCAGGACGCGGCGCCCACGGCCAGCGCCAGGGCCCGCTGGCGAATGCGGCCGGCCAGCTTCTCGCGCTGGCGGGCGGTCAGGACTTTGCTGTCGCGCAGGCCATACAGGCGGGTGACGTGGGGAGGAAAGACGACGGCCGCGGCCACCACTGGACCAGCCAGGGGGCCGCGGCCGACTTCATCCACACCGACCAGCAGACGTTCCGACGCCCAGACCTCGGCTTCGCGCGCGAGGGAGGGGCGCTGGCGCCGCACGGCTCAGTTCTCGCGCTTCTCCCGGATCCGGGCGGCCTTGCCACTCACCGCCCGCAGGTAGTAGAGCTTGGCCCGGCGGACCCGGCCGCGCCGCACCAGCTCGATGGAGGCGATGGACGGGCTGTGCAGGGGGAAGATGCGCTCCACCCCGACGCCGGCCGACACCTTGCGCACCGTGAACGACTCCTGCAGCCCGCCGCCCCGGCGCGCGATGCAGACACCTTCGAAGGCCTGGAGACGTTCCTTGTCGCCTTCCCGGACCCGAACCGCCACCCGCACCGTGTCACCCGGCTGGAAGGCGGGAAAGTCCGCCCGCAGGTTCTCCCGGTTCAACTCCGCCAACCGCTCCATAGCCGTATCCTCCGCGCCGGTATCGCGCCGTCAATGTCGCCGGCGCTGAGCGCCGGCCGGTGTTGTAATGCTACTCCTGCTCGTCCCAGGCCCGCCACAGATCGGGCCGCCGCTCGCGCGTGAGGCGCCGGGCCTCCGCCTGGCGCCACGCGTCGATCTCCGCGTGGTTGCCCGAGCGCAGCACCTCGGGCACGCCGTGCCCCCGGTATTCCGGCGGGCGGGTATAGCTGGGCGGGCTCAGCAGCCCGTCGTAATGCGAGTCGCCGCTGGCGCTTTCGTGGTCGCCCAGGGCGCCCGGCAGCAGCCGCACCACGGCATCCAGTACACAGAGCGCCGCGGGCTCGCCCCCGGAAAGGACCGCATCGCCCACCGACCGCTCCTCCGTGGCCAGGAAGTCGGCCACCCGCTGGTCCACATCCTTGTAGTGGCCGCAGAGCAGCGTCAACTCCGGCGCCACCGCATACCGTACTGCATCGGCATGCCCGAAGGGCTTCCCCCGTGCCGACATCAGGACCACGGGCCCCGCGGGCTTCAGCGACTCCACCGCCTCGAAGAACGGCTGCGGCTTCAGCACCATGCCGGCCCCGCCGCCGTAGGGGTAGTCGTCCACCGTCTGGTGCCGGTCGTGCGTGAAGCTCCGCAATTGCACCAGCCGGTAGCGCACCAGCCCCGCCTCGGCCGCCCGCCCGGGGATGCTGGTCCGGAGCCAGGGCTCGAAGACCTCCGGGAAGAGCGTGACCACGTTGATCGCCAGCATGCCCGCTCCCGGGGTCAGCTCTCGAGGTCCAGCAGCCCTTCGGGGAGCGCCACCACCAGACGCCGGGCATCGCGATCGACCGCGCGAATGAACTCGCGCCGGTAGGGCAGAAGAAACTCGCGCTTCGGCCCCTGCACCTCGATCATGAGCCCCGAGGGGACGTCGTAGACATCGCTCACGACCCCCAGCGGGGCGTCGTCCTCGGAACGGACCGCGAAGCCGGCCAGCTCATGCAGGTAGACCTCGTCCTGCTGCAGCGGCGCCAGTTGGTCGGCCGGCGCGGCGAGAAACCGCTCGCGCAGGGCTTCGAGACTTTCGCGGTCGTCGTGCCCGCGGAACTTCACCAGCCACTCGCGATGGTAGCTCCGGCTGCGTTCGATCACCACCGGCTCGCCCACCATCGCGCCTTCCAGGTCCATCAGCTGCAGCGTCCGTCCGGCGGCCAGCGCCGTTTCGGGAGCGTCGGTGAGCGGAAAGACCGTCATCTCGCCCTTCAGGCCGTGGGGCTTGCGCAGCCGCCCCACGACCAGCAGGCGGGGTGCGGTCACTCCGAGGCCGCGGCCGCCGGCTGAAAGACGCCGGCCTTCTTGAGCAGCGATGCCACGGTTTCCGTGGGGGTCGCGCCCTTGGCCAGCCAGTTCCGCGCCTTGTCCTGATCGACCGTCACCGGGGCCTTCTCGGACTTCGGGTTGTAGCTCCCGATGACCTCGATGAAGCGCCCGTCCCGGGGACTTTCCCGGTCGGCGACGACGATCCGATAGAGGGGCACGCCCTTGCGGCCCACGCGGCGCAGACGAATGCGAGTTGCCATTAGCTCTTCCTGTCGCAGGCGGCGCCGGTGGCGCCGCGGTCCAGACTGCCGGTTACATCCCGGGGAACATCCCCCCCAGCGGGAGCTTCATGCCGGGACGCCCGGCCACCTTCATGAACTTTTTCATCTGCTTGAACTGATTCAGCAGCTGATTTACCTCCTGCACCGTCCGGCCCGAGCCTTTGGCGATGCGCAGCCGGCGCGATCCGTTCAGGACGTCGGGGTCGGCCCGTTCCTTGGGCGTCATGGAGAGCACGATCGCCTCGATGTGGCGGATCCGCTTTTCGTCCACGTTGGCCGACTTGAGCATCGCCGGGTTCACCCCCGGCAGCATCCCCAGCACGTTCTTGAGCGGCCCCATCTTCTGGAGCTGCTTCATGGCGGTGAGGAAGTCGCCCAGATCGAGCCCCTTCTTGCTGCCCGCCTTCTTCGCCAGCTTCTCGGCCTCGGCCTCGTCCACCGTGGCCTGGGCCTTCTCCACCAGCGAGAGGATATCCCCCTGCTGGAGAATGCGCCCCGCCATCCGCTCGGGGTGGAACGGCTCCAGCGCATCCACCCGCTCGCCGGTGCCCACGAACTTGATGGGCGCGTGGGTGACGCCATAGATGGAAAGCGCCGCGCCGCCGCGGCTGTCGCCGTCCATCTTGGTGAGCACCACCCCGGTGATGCCCAGCGCCTCGTGGAACCCGCGGGCGATGCGGACCGCATCCTGGCCGGTCATGCCGTCGGCCACGAGGAGGATCTCCTGCGGCCGCAGGGCGCCCTTCAGGCCCTGCAGCTCGTGCATCATCTCTTCGTCTATCTGCAGCCGGCCGGCGGTATCCACGATGACCGTCCGGGCCCGGGCCTTGCCCGCGGCCTCCATGCCCGAGCGGACGAGCCCCACCACATCCACCGACCCCGCCGCAGGACGGGAAGACGGCAGGACGGCAGGTCCACCCTGCCCCACCCAATCCGTCATGCCGAAGGCACCGACCTCCACCTGCTTCGCCAGCTGCTTCAGCTGCTCTTCGGCGGCGGGACGGTAGACGTCGGCCGCCACCACGAAGGGCGCCTTCTGCTCCTGCTTGAGCCGCCGGGCCAGCTTGGCCACGGTGGTCGTCTTGCCCGAGCCCTGGAGCCCCACCACCAGGATGAGGGTGGGCGGCACCGAGGCGACGGCCAGCGGGGCGCGCGTCTCGCCCAGCATGGCCACCAGCTCGTCGTAGACGACCTTGACCAGCTGCTGGCCGGGCCGGACGCTCTTGAGCACGTCCGCCCCAACCGCTTTGGCCTGCACATGTTCGAGGAATTCCCTCGTGAGGTCGAAGCTGACGTCCGCCTCGAGCAGGATCCGGCGGATCTCCCGCAGGCCCTCCCGGACTGCCTCTTCGGTCAGAACACCCCGGCCCGTGAAGCGGGCCAGGGTGGAGGTCAGTTTGGACGAAAGCTCCTCGAACATAAGCCGGGAATTATAGCGCGGACATGGGGTTAGGAGCAAGGCGGCAGGGCGGCAAGGCGGCAAGGCGGCAAGGCGGCAAGGCGGCAAGGCGGCAAGGCGGCAAGGCGGCAAGGCGGAGAATGCTGCACAAGAGCCCGGCGTGCCAGACCGTTCCCTTATCCCTTCTCCGTTCTGGGCTTGGCAGGCCGCGGCGTTGTCCGCCTCCCGACAGCCAGGTACAGACCCCAAACCAATTTGCCAGCGTGGTCGCGGAAAGCCTCAAGTTCTCCCCAGGTGGTCTTCTGGAGAATCCCAAGATCTCTCGCGATGAGAAACAGAGCCTCGATCTCGGCCAGTGAACCGAGGGCCATGTCGAGAAAACGCCTGAACTCGGCACTCCCACGCTTTGCGCTGCCCTCCGCAATGTTGCAGCAGCACGACACGGCCGCCCGCCGGACCTGCGAGATCAGGCCATAGCGCTCGGTCTCGGGCCATGAGTCGGATTGCCTATATATCGCGAGAGTCAGCTCGTGGCAGGCGCGCCAGGCCGTGAGGCGCTGAAAGGAACTGAGCCTCGAGGGCTTGGAGGTGGCGTTTGGCATGCTCCACGGTATTCAGCGCCTGCCTCTCGACTGTCATCATTCGAGCGCTGGGCGTTTCAGAAGCCCGCGGAGGCGTCCGGGTCGGCCCACCTGCCGCCCTGCCGCCCTGCCGCCCTGCCGCCTATACTCCCCAACCCATGAACCACCAGCTCCTCGTCACCGGCATCGTCACCGTCCTGGTCGGTGCCTTGTCCGGCGGCATCACCAACGCCGTCGCCGTCTGGATGCTGTTTCATCCCCACGACCGGCGCGGGTTCGGGCCGTTCCGGTTTCATGGCGCCATCCCCAAGAACAAGGCCCGTCTGGCGAAGAGCGTGGGCAAGGCGGTGGGCGAGCGGCTGCTGACGCCGGAGGACCTGGCCCAGCGGCTCAGCACGCCGAGCGTCTATGAGACCTTCGCCCGGGCCATCGGCGGTTTCCTGAACGACCTGCTGGAGCGCGATCGCGGCCCCCTCCGCCAGGGCCTGAGCCCGTCCCTGCTGGAGACCGTCGAGCAGGCGCTGCCCGAACTGAGCGATGTAGTGGCCCGGCGGCTGGCGGAGTACACGGCCGGCCCTGCTTTCGTCGCCCGGGTGGAGGTCTGGCAGGAGAAGCTCCGCGCCGAGCTGGGCGACCGGCCGCTGGGCGAGGTGCTGACGGCCGGCCGCCGGGAGTCACTGGCCCGCAAGGTGGACGAGTGGGTGGGGCAGATGGCCGAGGGCGAGGCACTGGAGAACGCGGTACGCGGGTTCATCACGCAGCAGATGGACAGCCTGGCACGCGACGACCGGCCCCTGCTGGAGCGGCTGCCGCCCGGGCTGGTGGGGGCCGTCGAGCAGGGGATCACCGATTATCTCCCCGTCGCGGTGGAGCGGCTCGGCTCGGTGCTGCAGAACCCCGATACCCGGCGGCAGGTCGAGGGCGCCCTGCGCGACGCGTTCGACCATACGGTGCGCGATCTGCTGCTGCACGAGCGCATCCTTGCCAAGATGGTGGTGACCGACCGCACCATCGCGCGGCTGGTGGACGGGTTCGAGAGGCGGGGGCTGGACCGGCTGGGCTTCGAGCTGAAGAGTCCGGCCATCGAGGCCCAGGTTGCCCGCGCGGTGAACGATGCGGTGGTGAGCTTCCTGCGCATTCCCCTGGCCGAGCGATTCCGCCGGCTGGGCGAGCAACGCCGGGCCGATCTGGAGAAGACCCTGGGCGACTGGGCGGTAAAGCTGGCGCGCGATGCCGGTACCCGGCGGGTGATCGGCCAGACGGTCGACCGCGCCTTGCACGCCGCCGAGCAACGGACCTGGGGAGACGTGCTGGACGCCATCCCGGCCGAGACGCTGGCCCGGCTCATTGCCGATGCCGCCGCGGGGCCGCGGGGGAAGCAGTGGGTGGAGGAGACGGTACGCTCGGTGGCGAACCACCTGCTCGACCGCCCGCTGGGCCGCCCCGCCGGCTGGCTGGGCGAGGAGCGCTCGGCACGGGTCAGGCAGGATCTGGTGGAGGCCGCCTGGGGCTGGGTGCAGAGCCAGATCCCCATGCTGGTGGGGCAGATCCAGGTCCAGGAGATGGTGGAGCAGAAGGTGCTGGGGTTCAGCACGCAGCGGATGGAGGAGATCGTCCGCAACGTGACGCAGAAGGAGCTGGACCTGATCGTGAACCTGGGTTACGTGCTGGGAGCGATCGTGGGCGCGATCGCGTTCGGGATCAACGTCATGTTGGGGCGATGACTGATTCACCGCGAAGACGCGAAGGGCGCGAAGAGTAATCTGTGTTCTGTTGGCGGCCCTCCCAGGGTGTCAGGCGCAGCCTGGTCCCGACGGATAGACCCACACAACATGACTTCGCAACCTTCGCGCCTTTGGCGTCTTCGCGGTGAATTCCGGAGCTGTCCTACCGACGGAGCTCCACCCCGGGCTCCCGACCCCACCGCGTCCACCCGGCCGGCGCCACGGTGATGCGTACGGCGGGCAGGCTGTCCACCGTCAGCGTATCCATCGCCGTGCGATAGCCCTGCCGCGAGCGCATCGCCATCCGGGCTCCCAGGCCCAGCTCGAAGCGCTGGGCATAGACCGGACTGTCCCACACGGTATACCACACCAGCGCGGGGCCATTGGGGGTCGCATAGACCCGGAACCGGTCGCCGCCCCAGCCGGGGACGGTGCGGGTCACGACATCCTCACTGCCCTTGAGCACCGCGTCCAGCACGTGCAGCTCCAGCTCTCCCAGGACATTGTCATACTCGGCCGAATCGGTATCGGCGAAGCGCAAGCCGTCCGGCTCATCGCCATTGAGATACCGCTCGGGATGCAGGATCTGCTCGGTCGAGACCGGCATCCGGGGCCCGTAGGGGACGGTATCCTTGAGCGGCGAGGTGGCCCACCAGCGCATGAACTCCGCGCCGGCCACGTAGGGAAAGAGCAGGTCCTCCCGCACCACCAGAGGTGAGCGGGCAAAGACCGGCATGGTGGACTGCTGCTGCCGCAGGGCGTCGAGGAAGGTGTCCCAGAAGGCGGGATCGTTGGCCCGCTCGGGAGCGATGAGCTGGAGCGAGGCCAGGTTGGCCTGGCCCTCCAGAATGGCCTGGGCCGCCGACTGACGGTCGTCGTCGCCCTTCAGCGAGAGCAGCGAATCGAGGTTGGTATACTGATCCTGCAACGCGTGCACCAGCTCGTGCGCCAGGACCAGCTTCAGCTGCGCGGGATCGGCGCCCTCGACACCGAAGAGCGTGTTGCTCTCGGGGTCGTAGTAGCCCGCCACCTGCTCGGTGTAGAGATCGAGCAGCAGCCCGCGCAGGTCGAGCGTATCGGGGATGAGCCCGAAGAGCCGGTAGGCGTCCTCGATGCCTGTGAGCTTCGCCGGCGGGATCTCCTCGTCGAACCGGCGCAGCAGGTAGGAGCGGACCTGGTCCTTGGTCTGCATGGCGGACTGGATGGGACCCTTGAACTGGAGGCCGGTCACCCGCTCCACCTGGGGGCGCAGGCTGTCCACCAGCACCTGGAGGCGGCCGGGCGCGACCCGCTGCGGTTCGCCCCGGCAGCCGGGGAGCATGGCGGCCACCATGCCCGCTGCACAGATCAGCCCCAGCGTATTCCTTCGTTTCACCTCACATGCCTCCCAGATATCCCCGGTACCAGTCGATCAGCAGCCCGCCCCACAGGAAGGTGACGGCGGCACCCAGCGCGAGGAAGATGCCGAACGGCACTTCCTTCTTCCGCCCGAAGAGCGCCAGCGGCCCGAACACGAGGGTCCCCACCACCGACCCCAGGAAGATGGTGAGGAAGACGCCCTGCCAGCCGAGGAAGGCGCCGATCATGGCCATCATCTTGATGTCGCCGCCGCCCATCGCTTCGCGCCGGAACATGCGCTTCCCGCCCTCGGCCACCAGCCACAGCGTCGTAAATCCGACCGCCGCGCCGATCGCCGCCGTCAACAGTCCGTCCAGCCCGTGGATGAGGCTCAGGCCCAGGCCCAGCACCAGCCCGCCGATGGAGAATTCATCCGGGATGATGTATTCCCGCGCATCGGTCATGGCGATGCCCAGGAGCAGGGTGAGGAACAGGGCGGCGCGCAGGGCCTCCAGCAGGTCGGGAAAGCGCCAGGCCATCCAGACCCAGAGAAGCGCCGTGGCCAGCTCGATCAGAGGATACTGGACCGAGATGCGATTGCCGCAGCGGCGGCAGCGTCCCCGCAGGAAGAGCCAGGAAAGAATGGGGACGTTGTCATACCAGGCGATCCGCTGATGGCACCTGGGGCAGGCGGATGGCGGCGAGACCACCGATTCGCCCGGCGGCAGCCGCAGGATGCAGACGTTGAGGAAGCTTCCGATGACGGCGCCGAAGAGCCCGGCGACGAGCACCACGAACGGATCAGCGCTCACGCATCACCTCGTAGAGGAGGATGCCCGCGGCCACGGCCACGTTCAGCGATTCGGCCCCGGCAGCGAGGGGAATGCCCACCCGCCGCGCCGCGCGCTCCCGCAGCGCCTCGCGCACGCCGGCCCCTTCGTTGCCCACCACCAGGGCCAGCGGCGCGGCGGGCCTTCCCTGCACCGGCTCGCCGTCCATGTCCGCCACCCAAAGCTCCGCCTTCCGCTCCGCACACCACGCGAGGAACTCTTCCTGCCGCGCCATCACGGCGGGCCGGTGGAAATGCGCGCCCATCGCGCCCCGCAGCACCTTGGGGTTGGTCAGCTCCGCGGTGCCGTCGAGCGCGATGACGCCCGCGACGCCCAGCGCCAGCGCGGTGCGAAGCATGGTCCCGACGTTGCCCGGGTCCTGCACCGCGTCCAGCACCAGCACGACCTCGCCCGCCGCGGGAAACAGTTCGCTCAGCGTGGGGTGAGGCGGCTCGATGACGGCGACGATCCCCTGCGGATGCTCGGTGTCGGCCAGGCCGGCGAGGGCGCGGTCGTCCATCCGCTCCAGCGGGACGCTCCTCCGCTCCAGCGCCGCTGCAAGCTCCCGGCCGCGGGGGCTACTTTCCAGCGCGGGCGCAACGGCGGCGCCGCGAAAGGCGACGCCCGCCCGCAGCGCCTCCTCCACCAGCCGGACGCCTTCGGCCAGCGCCAGCCCGCGCCGCTCGCGGCCGCGGCGGCGGCGGAGATCTCGAATGATCGTCTGCAGGGAGCTGCTCATGTCCCTTTCGGCCGGGAGACCGGGCCCATGCGTGTCGCACTGACCATTGCCGGCTCGGATTCCGGCGGCGGGGCCGGCATCCAGGCCGACCTCAAGACCTTCCACCAGTTCGGCGTCTTCGGCACCAGCGCCATCGTGGCAATTACGGCGCAGAATACCCGGGGCGTGCACGGAGTGCATGTGGTCCCCGAGACGATCGTCGCGGCCCAGCTCGAGGCGCTGGCCGAGGATCTGCCGCCCGCGGCAGTCAAGACCGGCATGCTGGCCACGGCACCGCTGGTGCGGCTGGTGGCCGGGGCGCTGCGCTCGCGCGACTGGGGCCCTTACGTGCTCGATCCGGTCATGGTCGCCACCTCAGGCGACCGGTTGTTGACCGCCGAGGGCGAAGACGCGGTCCGCGCCGACCTGCTGCCGCTCTGCCGGCTGGTGACGCCCAACCTGGCGGAGGCCGCGCTGCTGGCCGGCATCCCGGTAGAGAGCGAGCCGGACATGGAGCGCGCCGCCCGGGCACTGCTTCAGCGGGGCGCCGGGGCCGCGCTCATCACCGGCGGCCACCTGCCGGGCGCGGAGGTAATCGACCTCCTGGTCACGCCGAACACCACCCGCCGCTTCCGGCACGCGAAGATCGACACGACCTCGACGCACGGTACCGGCTGCACCCTCTCCGCGGCCGTCACCGCCGGGCTGGCCCTGGGCCGCGACCTGGAGCGCGCGGTGGAGGATGCGCTCGATTACGTCCACCGCGCCATCGAATCCGCGCCCGGCCTGGGCCGGGGCCATGGGCCGCTCAATCACTCAGTCCCGGCGCCATCGTCGGATTAACTGCTAACCGCGAAGACGCGAAGAGCGCGAACAACTGCAACTCGGTACAACCGCGTCCCCCAACCCCTGCGCGGATCGCAGAGGCCAAGAGACCGCCTCTCAGTGTAGAAGCAGCCTTCGCGTCCCTTCGCGCCCTTCGCGTCTTTGCGGTTTACCTCCATCAGCCCGCCGAGGAGGCGACGATTCCTTCGATCAGCTCCTCCAGCTGCGCCCCGGCCTTCCCGGCGCTTTCCATCACTTCCTGGTGCGACAGCGGCGCGCCCAGGCCGCTGGCGGGGTTGGTGACGATGCTGACGCCCAGGCAGCGGATCCCTCGCGCCCGGGCGGCGATGACTTCAAGCACGGTGCTCATTCCCACCGCATCGGCGCCCATTCGCTCCAGCATCCGCACCTCGGCCGGCGTCTCGTAGCTCGGCCCCAGCAGCCCGGCGTACACCCCCTCTTCCAGCGGGATCTTCCGCTCCGCCGCCACTTCGCGGGCCAGGCGGCGCAACCCGGGATCGTAGGGATCGGACATATCGGGGAATCGCTCTTCCCCCGCCAGGACCCCGCCGATCAGCGGATTGCGAAAGGTCAGGTTCAGGTGATCGGACAGCAGCATGAGCGCGCCCGCGCGGAAGGTCCGGCGAATGCCGCCCGCGGCGTTGGTGAGGAGCAGGGTCCGCACTCCCAACTCGGCGAACACCCGTACCGGCAGCGCCGCGGTGGCCGCATCGTGACCTTCATACATATGAAAGCGGCCGCTCTGCGCCAGCACGCGCCTTCCGCCCAGCAGCCCGGCGACCAGCTCGCCGGCGTGTCCTTCGACGGTGGGCAGCGGGAAACCCGGGATCTCTTGGTAGGGAAGGCGCACCGGATCCTGGATCCGCCGGGTGAGCCCGCCCAGCCCGGAGCCGAGGACGATGGCAGTGGCCGGGAGCGGCGCGCCGAGCCGTTCGCGCACAACCGTAGCCGCGGCCGAAATCAGATCAGTCGTCATGGTAGGCGGCAGGACGGCAGGACGGCACGTGAGCGCTCCACCTGCCGTCTTGCCGCCTTTTCCCCTTCACAGCAGCATCCCCGCGATGCTGGCCGAGATGAAGGCGGCCAGATTGCCCATGATCATGGCGCGCAGGCCGAAGCGGGCCAGCTCGCTGCGCCGTTCGGGCGCCAGGCCGCCGATGCCGCCGATCTGGATGGCGATGGAGCTGAAGTTGGCGAAGCCGAGCAGCGCGTAGGTCAGGATGACCGCCGAACGGGGTGAGAGCACGATGCCGTTGCTCAGGTCGCCGGCGAACTGCGCGTAGGCGATGAACTCGTTGAGCGTGGTCTTGAGCCCGATGAGGCCGCCCACGTAGGAGGTGTCCTTCCAGGGCACCCCCATGACCCAGGCCAGCGGCTGGAGCAGCTTGCCCAGCGCCCACTGGAGGCTCAGGTTGTCCTGTCCCCAGAGGCCGCCCATCCAGTGCAGCCCGAAGTTGAGCATCGCCACCAGCGCCACGAACGCCATCAGCATGGCGGCGACATTGATGGCGAGCTGGACGCCCTGGGCCGCCCCGCCGGCCGCGGCCTCGATCACGCTCTTCTCGGTCTTCTCGATTTCCATCTTGAGCGA
This sequence comes from uncultured Gemmatimonadales bacterium, assembly GCA_963779755.1. Lineage (GTDB taxonomy): Bacteria > Gemmatimonadota > Gemmatimonadetes > Gemmatimonadales > GWC2-71-9 > CAVZZO01. The sequence goes on along the minus strand of CAVZZO010000001.1, from coordinate 1,376,324 downwards.
GCCTTTGGTCACCGGCTCGCCCGTCTCGGGCATCAGGATCTTGCTGAGATAGAGTCCGGCGGGGGCGTTCATCACGCTGGCGGCGAGCAGATGCCCGGCGATGTCGGGAAAGTATCCGGCCAGCATGCCGATGTACGCGGCCAGCACGCCGCCGGCCACCGTGGCGAAGCCGCCCACCATGACGGTGGTCAGCTCGGAAGGCGTCATCGCCCGGACAAAGGGCTTGATGAGGAGCGGCGCCTCCGTCTGCCCCAGGAAGATGTTGCCGGAGGCCGAGAGCGTTTCGGCGCCCGAGGTGCCCAGGGTCTTCTGCATCACCCACGCGATCCCCTTCACCACCACCTGCATGACGTTCAGGTAGTAGAGGACCGACATGAGGGACGAAAAGAAGATGATGGTGGGCAGGACATTGAACGCGAAATAGGCGCCGGTACTGGCCACCAGCCCGGCGCTGCTGTCCAGCGCGCCGTTGACGCCCGGCACGCCGACCGGCACCGTGTTCTGCACCAGGTTGCCGAAGACGAACCGGGCGCCCTGCTCCTGGAACGCGAGCAACCCGGTCACCACCCGGCCCGCGAAGGCGAACACGTCCCGGCCCACTCCGGTCTTCAGAACCAGGAAGCCGAAGATCAGCTGGAGGGCAAGGCCGGAGGCCACCAGCCGCCACTTGACGCGCTTGCGGTCGTAGGACAGGAGCCAGGCGATGGCGATCATGGTCACGATGCCCAGGATCCCCACCAGCCGCTGCAGCAGCGGCGTATGCAGCCCGGCGTGCGCCTGCGCCAGGCGCTCGGCGGCGGTCTGGAGCAGGAAGGGCGTGGTCACGGGAGCGCCGCCAGTTCGGCACGGACCCGGCCCATCAGGTCCTGTTTGGCCGGCCAGGAGAGGAACGCCGCCGCGAAGCCGTTCAGGATCATCCGCTCGATCTCCTCCCGGCCGAAGCCGAGCTCGGTGTGCGCCATCCAGTACTCATCGGTGAGAGAGGTGCCGCTCATCAGCCAGCTGTCGGTGCAGAGCGTTACCGGGATGCCGGCGTCGTAGAAGCGCCGGACCGGGTGCTCCGCCGGCCGGGCCACCACCCGGGTCTGCAGGTTGCTGGAGATGTTGATCTCCAGCGGGATCTGCCGGTCACGGACGTAGTTCTCCAGGTCGGGATCTTCTCCCAGCCGGGTCCCGTGTCCGATACGCTCGGCGTGACAGCGGTGGATGGCCTCGCGAATGGAGTCGGGGCCGGCCGCTTCGCCGGCATGAACGGTGATGCGCAGGTTGCCTTCCGCCGCCGCATCGAACGCCTGCGCGTGGACGCCGGGCGGCCGGCCGGCTTCGCCGCCCGCCAGATCGAACGCCACCACGCCCAGGTCGCGGGAAGCGACCGAGGCCTCGGCGATCGCGAGCGACACCGCCGGGTCATAGTGCCGCAGCGAACAGTTGATGATCCCGGTGCTGACGCCGAAGTCGCGCTCGCCCCGGGCCAGGCCGCGATGCTCCGCCCCCAGGGCCTGGCGGATGGTAAGCCCGCCGCGGGTGCTGAGCCGGGGGCAGTAGCGCACCTCCAGCCGGTGCACGTTGTCCCGGGCGGCGTCCTCGACCATTTCGTAGGCGACCCGCTCGATCGCCTCAGGCGTCTGCAGCACCGCGATGGTGATCTCGAAGCGGCGGAGATAATCCTCCAGGTCGCGCGCGTCGTCCACCAGCATGTAGCGCCGGAGCGCCTCGGGCTCGGTGGCGGGCAGGTCGACCCCGGCGGCCCGGGCCAGCTCGAGCAGGGTCCCGGGCCGCAGAGAACCGTCGAGGTGCACGTGCAGCTCCGCCTTGGGCATGCGGGCGAGCAGCTCACGCGTCAGCATCGGGCTCCTCGCTCCCCCGGCGGGCCGAGACCACGACCCGGAGAATGGCACCGGGACTCAGCCGGTCGCCGGGCTCGATCCGGACCCCGCGGCCGTCGGTGACGAAGACCCCGGGCTCGCCCAGCCGGGCCGCCAGCGCCGGGTCCAGCGCACGGACGGCATGCAGCACATCCTGATCCCGGTCGATCTCCACCGGGCGTTCATTCACGAACACTCGCATGCGCAATCAGTGACGGAGAATGAAGCGGGCGTCGTCCGACGGCGACACCGGCTGCGGCAACCGGCGCAGGTAGTTGGCCAGCGCTTCCAGGTCGGTCACCCCGGCGGGCGAGGTCGGCCGGCCGGCGAGCATGGTGAGCCCGCTCTTTCCCCCGCCAGATAATCGGCCAGGCCGACGGTATAGACCGATCTGTCGTCCAGTCTGCGCCCGGTCACCAGCCGGATCTCCCGCACGCGCCGGCCCGCCGGGCGGGTGGAGTCCCAGACCACCCGAGCCCCCGAGATATGAAAGGCCGGGCGTCCGGACGCGACGATCTGTTCCATCAGCCGGCGCACCTCCGCGCCGCTGAGCTGCATCCGCACGATGGCGTTCTGGAACGGCTCGACCTCGTACAGCTCGCCCCAGGTCACCACGCCGGCCGGCAGATCACCCCGGATGCCGCCGTTGTTGACGAGCCCGAAATCGGCCCGTGCGGCATTCCGGTTCGCGTCGGCGATGAGGTTTCCCAGCGCGTTCTGGCCCCGGGTGTGCTCCAGCGGAACCTTGAGGGCGGCGACCGGCGCGGACGCGACCGAGTCGGCCTGGGCGTGGAGCGACGCCAGCCAAGCGGCGGTGGCCGTGTCGGGCGCGGCGCTGTCGGCATAGACATCCACCAGCCGCGACCGAAGCAGCGTGGTGCCGACCGGGGTCCTGACCACGTCGATCACCGCCACCGCCCCGCCCTTGCTGCCGGCCTGCACCACCGGCATGCCCCGGACCCGTGTGTCGATGATGGTATGGGTGTGGCCGCTCACGATGGCGTCCACCGTGCCGCTGTCCAGCGAGCGGGCCAGGTCGATGATCTCGCCCCGGCAGGCCAGCGAGTCGCAGAAGCCGCCGGCGTGCGCCAGGAGCACGGTCAGGTCGGGGTGCTGGGCCGCCATCTCCCGCGCGGCCTGCTCGATGTCGGCGGGTCCGGAATCGAACCGCAGCCCCCGCAGCAGCCCGGCGCGCACCATGGACGGCGTGGCCGGCGTGGTGTAGCCGATGACGCCCACCTTGAGCCGGCCGGTATCCAGCACCTTCCAGGGGGTGGCCCAGGTGGGCCGCGCACCAGTGACGGAATCCACCACATTGGCGGAGAGCCAGACATAGCGCGATTCGGCCATGCGCTGGAGCAGCGTGTCCACCGACCAGTCGAAATCGTGATTGCCGATGGCGGCGGCGCGAATCCCCAGGCGGTTGAACGCCTGGATGACGGTTCGCCCCCCGGTGAGGTTGGAGGCGAGCGACCCCTGCATCTCGTCGCCGGCGTCGAGCCGCAGCTCGGCGCAGCCGCAATCCGCCTGGAGGCTGTCCATCACCCGCTTCAGCGCGGCAATCCCCCCGGCCGGCCGTCCCTGGCTCCAGCTGCGCACCTCCGGCAGCAGGGCCCCATGGAAGTCGTTGAGCGCCACGATACGCAGCAGCACGGTATCCCGGGCCGGGGCAGGCGCGGCCGCCGGCAGCGGCGCGACCGGCGCCTCGGCCCGGGCGGTGAAGAGCCGGCGGACGGCGTCGGCCGCTTCCTCGGGCACGATGCGCCAGCTCTGCGAAGCGTAGTTGTCCGGCTGGATGTACTGGCGCTGCCGGATGGCCTCGATCAGCAGGTCGCGGATGTTCTCGTTCCGGTCGTAGACCACCGGCGCGCCCTTCAGCATGTCGTAGCCGCCGCCGCCCGCCTGCCGATAGCTGTTCACCGCCAGGGTGAAGCGGTCGTCCGGCTGCACCGGGCGGCCGTGGACCGACAGCCCGCGAATGCGGTTGCCCGGCGGCAGCCGCAGATCGATGGCGTACTCCGCCCCGCCGATGATGTCGAAGTTGTAGCCCGGAATCTCGGGGTTGATGCCGATGGCACCGCCCGGGGCCACGCTGAAGTAGCGGGCGCTCTGCTCCAGATAGTCCTTGAGCTGCGCGCCGGTGATCCGCACCACCCGCAGCGTGTTCTCGTACGGGTACAGCGCCGCCACGTCGGCGATGCGGATGTCGCCCGGCGCAAACCCGGCACGCAGGTTGAAGGCCGAGGCGGCGGAGAGATCCGCCCCGGTGTGCCGGCGCTGGACGTCGTTGATGAAGTTGATGATGGGCGTGGCCTGCGCTCGGGCCAGCGCTGCCGGCATGGGCCCGCCGGCCCGGCCGATCGGCTGGGCCACCCAGCGGGCGACTTCCTGGTCGGCGCCGGCCAGCCGGCGGACCAGCGGCGGCCAGGGCGGCACGCCGGCGAGCGGCACCAGGTCGGCATGCACCGACCGCACCTTCCAGCGTCCCTCCACCCGCACCAGGCTCAGGTGGACCACCGAGACGCTCTGGGCGTAGTTCTTCGGCTGGACGAAGTGAACCCCGTTCAGCACCGAATCGGCCATTGCCCGGTGAGTGTGGCCCACGATCACGAGATCGGGCTTCACCGGCAGGCGGGCCAGCGCCGCCGCATCGTTCTCCGGGCCCACGCCGGCGGTATCGTAGCTCGACGGCTCGTCCATCCCGCTGTGCACCAGCGCAATGGTCACATCGGATTCGCCGGCCAGGCCGCGGAGCACCCGCGGCGCGGCGGCGGCGATGCGATCGATGCGGATGAGCCCCTTGATCTTGTCGCCGTCCCAGACCTCCACGCCCGGAGTGGTGAAGCCGGTGATCCCCACCCGCACACCGGCCCGCTGCACCACCACCCAGGAGGGAAAGGCGAGCGTATCGGCCGGCAGCGCCCGGGTGTTGCCGCTGACATAGGGGAACGCGGCGGCGGCCAGCGCCCGGCGCATGAAGGGAATGCCGAAGTTGTACTCGTGGTTGCCCGGGGTCGCCGCGTCGTAGCCCATGGCGCTCATGGCATCGATCACCGGGTCGGGCGAGCGCTGGTCTTCGCGGGCGAAGTAGGTCGCGAAGGGGCTCCCCTGGATCAGATCGCCGGCGTCCACCAGCACAACCGAGCCGGGATAGCGGCGGCGCAGCGAGTCGACCACCGTGGCGGCGCGCTCCAGCCCGCCGGGGAAGGGCCGCCCGGTGAAGTAGTCCCGGTCGGTGACATAGCCGTGCACGTCGGTGGTGGCGACGACGACCAGGTGCGCGGTATCGGGAGCCTGGACCGCAACCAGCCCGGCCAGGAGTATGGGAAGGAACATGCGCAACAAGATACGGTATGACGGAAGCCGGGGGGAGTAGAGCGCCCGGCGCGAGGGGCTTGCGGCGGACGGGCTGCGGGGATATTCGTTTAGCCGCATATGAGCGCCCCCTCGATCACCACCCTGCTGCTGGCGGTTGCCGAGCCCACCCGGCTCCGTATCCTCAACTGCCTGGCGGCGGCGCCGCTCTTCGTGCAGGACCTGCAACAGGTGCTGGACCTGCCGCAGCCGACCGTCTCGCGGCATCTGAGGGTACTGCGCAGTGCGGACGTGGTGCGCGACACGCCGGTCGCCCAGTTCGTGCTCTACCGGCTGCGGCCGGGCGGCGATGCCCGGGGCCGTCTGCTGTCGGCGGTGCTGGAGGCCGTGGCCCACGACGAGATCATGAAACGCGAACGGCACCGGGCCTGGGAGCGCAGCCGCAACCACACGCGCCTGCGGCTGGTGGATGCCGAGACCGCATGAGCCGGAGCGCGCAAGGAGAGCCATGACCCAGCGGATTCTGGTGGTCGACGACGAGCCGGACATCACCGCCCTGGTGGCCTATCACCTGGCCAAGGCGGGCTTCCGCGTCTCCACCGCGGCCTCCGGCGCGGAGGCGCTGGAGGCGGCCCGGGAGGAACGACCCGATATCGTCATTCTGGATGTCATGTTGCCGGGGGTCAGCGGCTACGACGTGCTGGCCGATCTGCGGCGCCGGGAGGAGACCCGGGAAGTCGGCGTCATTCTGCTCACCGCCCGCCGGGAGGAGGTCGACCGGATTCGCGGGCTGCAGCTGGGGGCCGACGACTACCTCACCAAGCCTTTCTCGCCGCAGGAGCTGACGCTGCGGGTGAACGCGCTGCTGCGGCGCCTCAGCTCGCCGGCGGTCACCGCCGGCAGCACCCTGGTGGCGGGGCAGGTGGCCATCGACCGCTCCTCCCACCGGGTGACGGTCAACGGCCAGGCGCTCGACCTCACGGCCACCGAATACAAGCTGCTGCTTACCCTGCTGGAGCGCCGCGGACGGGTGCAGACGCGGCCCCAGCTGCTGGAAACCGTCTGGGAGGCCCAGCCGGACATCCAGACCCGTACCGTGGACATGCACGTGCAGCGGCTCCGGACCAAGCTGGGCCCGGCCTCCAACCTGATCGAAACGGTCCGGGGCTTCGGCTACCGGTTCCGGGGGAACGACCACCAGGGCCGAACGCGGTGAGATTCGCCAGCCGGCTGGTCCTGGGCACGGTGATGGTCGTAGCGATCACCGTCCTGGTGCTGGTCGCCACCTCCGAGCTCTCGCTGCGCACCGAGCTGGAGCAGGGCTATGCCGAGCTGCTGGGCCGGGAGGCCCGGCTGGTCCGGGCCGAGCTCCCGGCCGACTCGCTGCTGTGGCAGGCCACCATCCAGCGGCTGGCCCGGGCCAGCGGCAACCGCATCACCCTGATCGACCGCACCGGGCGCGTCCGCACCGACAGCGATATCCCGCCGGAACAGCTGGCCTCAGTCGAGAACCACCTGCGCCGGCCCGAGGTTCAGGCCGCGCTGGATACGGGCGCCGGCAGCGCCGAACGGGTGAGCGTCACGGTGGGCGAGCCGCTTCTCTATGTGGCCGTTCCGGGAGGCCCCGGCGTCATCCGGGTGGCGGCCGGCCTGGGGCTGGTGAACCGGACGGTGCGCGGCGCCCAGCGCTCGGTGCTGACCGCCGGCATTCTGGCACTGCTGCTGGGCATCGCGCTGGCCTGGATCGCGGGGCAGTCCATCGCCCGGCCGCTCACCGGCATTGCCGGCGCGGCCCGGGCCATCGCCGCCGGCAACGTGCCCCGCTTCCCCCGCTCCGGCATCTCCGACATCGACGGCCTGGTCCAGGCGCTGCGGCAGATGACCACCCAGCTGAGCGAGCGGTTCGAGCAGCTGCGGCGGGAGCAGGCCGAGATGGCGACCCTGATCGATTCCATGGTGGAGGGCGTGGTGGCCGCCGACGCCCGGGGCCGCATCATCACCGCCAACGGCGCCGCCCGGCGGATGCTGGGATACGAACCCGACGTTCCCCTGCCCGACCTGCCCCAGCTGTTCCGCATCAAGGCCGCGCGCGAAGTGGTCGATCAGGGGCTGGCGGGCACGGCGGTCGTGGGCCGGGAGCTGGAGCTCGACGGCCGCACCCTGCTCCTCAACGCGCGGCCCCTGCCCCAGGGGGGCGTGGTGCTGGTGCTGTTCGATCTGAGCGAGATGCGCCGGCTGGAGGCGGTCCGCCGCGACTTCGTGGCCAATGTCTCGCACGAACTGAAGACGCCGCTCACGTCCATCAGCGGCTACACCGAGACCCTGCTCACCGACCGGCCTCCGGACGACACTGCGCGCCAGTTCCTGGGCGTCATCCTCGCCAACGCGCGCCGGATGCAGCGGCTGGTGGACAGCCTCCTCGATCTGTCCCGGATCGAGTCGGGCCGCTGGCAGCCCCATCCGGCCCCGCAGGACGCGGGTGCGATCGCCCGGGAAACCTGGGCCGCGCTGGAAAACCGCAAGCGCACCCGGCGGATCGAGTTCGTGGTCGAGCCCGCAGAGGGCGGGCCCGTCCACTCCGACCCCGATGCGCTGCGCCAGGTGCTGACCAACCTGCTGGAGAATGCGGCGCGTCATACCCCGTCGGGTGGCCGCATCGCCGTTACCGTCGCCCCTGAAGACGGGGGCACGGCGCTGTCGGTGTCCGATAGCGGCGCAGGCATCCCCCGCGACCACCTGCCCCGCATCTTCGAGCGGTTTTACCGGGCCGACAGCAGCCGCTCGCGGGAGCAGGGCGGCACCGGCCTGGGACTCGCCATCGTGAAGCACCTGGTGGAGGCGCATGGCGGGCGGGTGGGTGCGGAGAGCGAGGTGGGGGTGGGGACCACGATCACCTGCTGGTTCCCCGGCGCCTAGGCAGGGGTCAAAGGTCAAAGGTCGAAAGAAGCACAGGACAGCTCCCGGCTTCGGCTTTCGCCGTCTATCACCATGTCGCCGGAGCGTTACGGCACCGTCACCCGGTTGTGCGGGCGGCTCGCCATCATCCAGCATGACCACGACTCAACCTCTGGCTTCACCGCCGGTGACTCTTCCCCGGCCCGAGACGATTCTGCTGCCCTTCCAGGGCCCTATCAGCGCCGGCGGGGTCGAGTCCCTCCGGCAGTCCCTCCAGCGGGTGCCGCTCGCGCCCCGCATCCTCCGCATCGACTGCTCCGGCATCAGCGGGGTGGACCCGGTGGGTGCCGCCCTCTTCTGGCTGCTCTGCGCCGAGACGGAACAGGGGCTGGGGACCCGGGTCGAGCTGCTGGGGCTGCCCGGCGACGTATGCCGCATGCTCCGTCTGCATCCGCTGCTGGAATACCGGGCGGGTGACGAGACGCTCTTCCAGGACCCTTTTGATGCCGGGATTGACAGCGGGCGATAACTCGCCAAGGGAGTCGAGAGGGTCGAGGTCCGGCGCCATTCGAAATCTCGACCCCCTCGACCACGGTCATTTACCCGACTGTTACCGACCCCCCGGCCCCCCGTGACACCGGCAGGCGTCTTTAAGCACGCCCAACGGCAACCCAGGTGGCGCGGGGGGCGCCACACCACCCAGATGCGAGGAGTCCATGCGATCTCTTCTCCGTGCGCAGCTTGCGGTCCTGGCGCTGGCAGCGGCCGCGGTGGCCACCGCCGCGGCGCAGTCGCCGGTATCGGTCAGCGGCGTGGTATACGGGCAGTACGGCTATCAGCTGAAGAACACCGGCGATACCCTTAACGCTCACCCGAACAGCTTCGACGTCACCCGGGCCTACCTGAACGTCAAGGGCAGCTTCGGCGACGGGGTCTCCGGCCGGGTCACCGCGGATATCTACCATCCATCGGGAGACAACTCCTACTCCTACCGGCTCAAGTATGCCTACGTGCAGCTCAAGCCGGAGGGCAGCAACCTGGCGTACAAGTTCGGCCTGATCCACACCCCGTTTGTGGACTGGGCGGAAGCGTTATGGGACTACCGGATGCAGGGCCCGATCGCCATGGACCGGAATCACTATCTCACCTCGGCCGACTTCGGCGCCGGCATTGACGGCGCCTGGAAGAGCGAACTGGTAAACATGCAGGTCGGGGTCTACAACGGCGAAGGCTACAGCGGTGGCGCCGGCGACCAGCGCAAGGACGTAGAAGCACGCGTCAGCGTCCGCCTGATGCCGACCGACGTGGGCAACCGGGTCGGAGGCCTGCGCCTCACCGGCTTCGCCCTCTACGGCAAGCCGACCGGCGGCGGCGCGCGGCAGCGCTTCCTGGGCCAGCTGTCCTACAAGTCCACCATGCTGACGCTGGCCGGCGAAGTGGCCGCCACCAAGGACAGTTCCACCACCGCCGCCACCGCCGAAATGAAGGGCCTGGTCATCAGCGCCTTCGGCGTGTTCAACGTCCCCCGCTCCAAGGTCGCCTTCATCGGCCGGGTGGACCTGATCAACCCCAACACGGATGCGGCGGCGATCAACGACAAGAAGATGGAGATCATCGGCGGCGCCTCGTATGCGGTGAACAAGTACCTGCGGGTCCTGGCCGATATCGACCATGTGCGCCAGCAGGGCGCCGGCACCGACCCCTCCAAATACACCGCCGTCAGCACGCTCGGCCTGTTCCAGGTGGAATACAGCTTCTGAGCCGCCCCTGGCCGCGTTACGCAACCGTAGCGAAACCGGGGGCGGCACGTGACTGCCCCCGGTTTGCTTAGGGGCGGTGAGCGGCCCGGCGGGTCATCCCGTAACAATCCTGGAGGAACGACGACGATGCGAAGCACCTTCCTGCAGCGCGCGACCCTGGCAGTCCTGGTGGCGGCGGCCGCGGCAGCCCCGCTGGCGGCGCAGTCGCTGACCGGCGCGGGGGCCAGCTTCCCCAACCCGATCTACCAGAAGTGGTTCGACGCGTACCACAAGAGGACCGGCGTCCAGATCAACTACCAGTCGGTCGGCTCCGGCGCGGGCATCCGGCAGTACACCGAGGGTACCGTGGACTTCGGCGCCTCCGACGGCCCGATGACCGATGCGCAGATCGCCGCGGTGAACGGCAAGGTCCTGCACCTCCCGACCGTGATGGGCGCGGTGGTGATGACCTGGAACGTGCCGGCCCTGGGAAGCACCCGGCTCAAGTTCGACGGCGCCACCATCGCCGACATCTATCTGGGCAAGATCACCAAGTGGAACGACCAGCGGATCGCGGCGCTCAACCCGGGCGTCAAGCTGCCCGACCAGGACATCATCGTGGTCCACCGCTCCGACGGGTCGGGAACGACCTACATCTTCACCGACTACCTGAGCAAGGTGTCGTCAGGGTGGAAGGGACAGGTCGGCAACGCCACCTCGGTCAACTGGCCCGTGGGTCTGGGCGGCAAGGGGAACGAGGGAGTGACCCAGCAGGTGAAGCAGACCGAGGGTGCCATCGGGTATGTCGAGCTGATCTACGCCATCTCCAATGACCTGCCCTACGCCGACGTCAAGAGCGCCGCCGGGACCTGGGTCACCCCCAGCCTGGAGACGGTAAGCGATGCCGCGGCCAGGGCGAAGTTCGGCAAGGACACCGACTTCCGGGTCAGCATCACCAACGCGCCTGGCAAGACGGCCTATCCCATCTCCTCCTTCACCTGGCTCCTGGTCCGGCCCGACATGCAGGATCGCACCAAGGCCCAGGCGATGAAGAATTTCCTCGAGTGGATGGTCACGCCCGACGCGGCCGCCATGGCGAAGGAACTGCACTACGCCCCCCTGCCGGCGCCGGTGGTGGCACTGATCAAGGCCAGACTCTCCACCCTGAAGGGCGACGGCAAGCTGCTCAGCATGCGGTGAGTCGTCGCAGGACAGCTTCAAGGTGGGCGGCCGGTGCCCTTGCGGGTGCCGGCCGCTGTCCTTTCTTACATGCACTCTTACCGGAGTCCATCATGCCCTTCGTCAAGCGACTCGCTCCCCTGGCGCTCCTGGCGGCCGTTGCGGCCTGCGGCGGCAAGGAAAAGGCGGCGCCGGGGGATACCGCGGCCCAGGCCCCCGTCAACACCGGCATCTCCCTCACCGGCGCGGGGGCCAGCTTCCCCAACCCCATCTACCAGAAGTGGTTCGACGCCTACCACCAGAAGACCGGCGCCGAGATCAACTACCAGTCGGTCGGCTCCGGGGCCGGCATCCGCCAGTATACCGATGGTACGGTGGATTTCGGCGCCTCCGACGGCCCCATGACCGATGAGCAGATCGCCGCGGTCAACGGCCGGGTCCTGCACCTTCCGACGGTCCTGGGCGCAGTGGTCATGACCTGGAACGTTCCCGCGCTGGGCCAGACGAAGCTCAAGCTGGATGGCGTCACCATCGCCGGCATCTACCTGGGCAAGATCACCAAGTGGAACGACCGGCGGATCGCGGCCCTCAACCCGGGCGTCACCCTGCCGGACAAGGATCTCATCGTGGTCCACCGCTCCGACGGATCGGGCACGAGCTACATTTTTACCGACTACCTGAGCAAGGTGTCGACCGACTGGAAGAGCCAGGTGGGCAACGCCACCTCCGTCAACTGGCCGGTGGGCCTGGGCGGCAAGGGCAACGAGGGCGTCACCCAGCAGGTGAAGCAGACCGAAGGGTCCATCGGCTATGTCGAGCTGATCTACGCCATCTCCAACAACCTGCCGTACGCCGACCTCAAGAACAGCGCCGGGAACTACATCACGCCCAGCCTGGAAACGGTCAGCAATGCGGCGGCCAGCGCGGCGTTCCCGCCCAATACCGATTTCCGGGTGAGCATCACCGACGCCCCCGGCCCCCAGGCCTACCCGATCTCCTCCTTCACCTGGCTTCTGGTCCGGCCTCAGATGGACGATCCAGCCAAGGCCAGGACACTCAAAGACTTCCTGAAGTGGATGGTCACCCCGGAGGCGCAGCAGATGGCGGCGGATCTGCACTACGCGCCGCTGCCGGATCGGGTGGTGGAGTTGATCAGGGGACGGGTGGATTCGCTGTATCGGTAGGAGGTCAAGGGGGTCGGGTGGTGCGCTTCACATGCTCCGCATCGGACCTCGACCCTCTCGACCCCCTCAACCGGTTTCGTGGGGTCGAGGGGGTCGAGAACGGGCTTTGACCACATCTCCCTCTCGTGACACGTCCGTTACATTGGCGTGACAGGCCGGCGGCGGCCCCCGGCTAGACTCCGCCTCCTAATGGCGACGACCATGGTCCCGACCGCCGAGGCAACAGAGCGCTCGCTGGAGAGCGCCAATTACGGCGACCGTCTCTTCAAGGGCCTGTTGATCCTGGCGGCGGTGACCATCCCGACGCTGCTGGGATTCCTGCTCTACGAACTGGTCGTGGGCTCCCGGCCCGCGATCGGGCAGTTCGGTTTCAACTTCCTCTTTACCAGCACCTGGGACCCGGTCGCCGGGCAGTTCGGCGCCCTGCCGCTCATCTTCGGGACGCTGCTGTCGTCGTTCCTCGCCCTGCTGATCGCGGTGCCGCTCTCGCTGGGCGTCGCCATCTACCTGACCGAGTTCGCCCCCCGGAAGGTGGCGAACGTGGTCTCGTTCCTGATCGAGCTGCTGGCGGCTATCCCGAGCGTGGTCTACGGGCTGTGGGGCATCTTCGTGCTGATTCCGGTAATGCGGAAAACGCTCTTCCCGGCGCTCCGCGGCCTCTTCGGCTGGCTGCCCTTCTTCTCCGGCCCCATCTACGGCCCCTCGATGCTGGCGGCGGCGATCATCCTGGCGATCATGATCATGCCGTTCATCATGGCGGTCTCGCGGGAGGTGCTGCGGGCGGTGCCCAACACCCAGCGCGAAGCGGCGCTGGCGCTGGGCGCGACCCGCTGGGAGGCGGTGATCGGCGCCGTGGTTCCCTACGCCCGCTCGGGCATCATCGGCGCGGTGATCCTGGGCCTGGGCCGGGCGCTGGGCGAGACCATGGCCGTCACCATGGTGATCGGCAACCGGCACGACATCACCGCCTCGCTCTTCGCGCCGGGGTACACCATGGCCGCCGCCATCGCCAACGAATTCAGCGAGGCGGCGACGCCGATGCACTTCGCGGCCCTCACCTATGTGGCGCTGGTGCTCTTCGGGGTCACCGTGGTGGTCAATGCCGCGGCCCGGCTGCTGATCTGGAAGGTCTCGCGCGGGGCGCCGACCGGGAGCCAGGCCCTGTGAACCGGCGCACCTGGCGGCGGGTGCGAGGGCATCTCATGGTGGGCCTCATGGTGGCCGCGGTGGTGCTGGCGCTGGCGCCGCTCTTCTTCATTCTGGTCAACCTGATCATCAAGGGGGCCAGCAGCCTCAACCTGGCCTTCTTCCTGCACAACCCGGCGCCGGCGGGGGAATCGGGCGGCGGGGTGGCCAACGCGATCGCAGGCACGCTCATCATCGTGGGGCTGGCCTGCGTCATCGGCGTGCCGGTCGGCATCGGCGCGGGGATCTACTGCGCCGAGTACCCGGGGACCCGCCTGGCCTGGGCCACGCGTTTCATCTCCGACGTCCTGAACGGCACCCCCTCCATTGTAGTCGGGGTGTTCGCCTGGACCTGGATCGTCGCCCGGCAGAAACACTTTTCGGCGCTGGCCGGCAGTGCCGCGCTGGCCCTGCTGCTCATCCCCATGGTGCTCCGCACCACCGAGGAGATGATCAAGCTGGTGCCCAATTCCCTGCGGGAGGCGGCGCTGGCGCTCGGCTATCCCCGCTGGCGCACCAGTCTGAGCATCGTGGTGCGCTCGACCCTGCCCGGCATCGTCACCGGCACCCTGCTGGCGACGGCGCGGATTGCGGGCGAAACGGCGCCCCTGCTGTTCACCGCGCTGGGCAGCCAGTACTTCAGTCTCGACCCCACCCGGCCGATGGCGGCGCTGCCGCTGGTGGTCTTCACCTATGCCACCGGCCCGTTCGAGTACTGGCACCGGATGGCCTGGGCGGCGGCCCTGGTACTCATCCTGCTGGTCCTGGTGCTGAGCCTTTCTGCGCGCATTGCGACCCGGCGACCCCATGGCTCCCGCTGAGGTTCCCCGGCTGGCCACCGACCGGCTGACGGCGATGTACGGGAAATTCACCGCGGTGAAAAGCGTCACGGTGGCGTTCCAGGCCAACACGGTCAACGCCCTGATCGGCCCGTCGGGCTGCGGGAAATCCACCTTCCTGCGGGCGCTCAACCGGATGCACGAGATGACCGAGGGCGCCTGGGTCACCGGCCGGGTGCTGCTGGACGGCGAGGACGTCTACGCGCCCCGGGTGAGCCCCATGATCCTGCGGCGCCGGATCGGCATGGTCTTCCAACGGCCTACGCCGTTTCCCACGATGTCCATCTACGGCAACGTGGCGGCCGGCATGCGAATCAACGGCCGGATGAGCCGCCAGGAACTCGACCACGTGGTGGAGCGGGCCCTGCGCCAGGCGGCCCTCTGGGAGGAGGTCAAGGACCGGCTCAAGACCAGCGCCCTGGGGCTCTCCGGCGGGCAGCAGCAGCGGCTTTGCGTGGCCCGCAGCCTGGCGCCGCAGCCGGAGGTGCTGCTGCTGGACGAGCCGACCGCGTCGCTGGATCCGGGGGGCACCGCCCGGATCGAGGAACTGCTGTTCGAGCTCAAGCGGGAGTACACCATCGTGATCGTCACCCACAACATGCAACAGGCCGCGCGGGTCTCGGACACGACGACGTTCTTCTACCTCGGCACCATGGTGGAGCACGGCCCCACCGGACAGATGTTCACCGCCCCGGTCAACGATCAGACCGAGGCCTATATTACCGGAAGGTTCGGATGACCCCCGTGAAGCTGGCCAGGCCCATGCCTCCGATGAACCGCCCCACCCTGACGCCCCGGCCCCGCCCGGACGGCGCGGCCGCTGCGGCCGGGGCGCCCGCCGTGGCGGCCCGCGATTTCCGCTTCTGGTACGGCGCGCGCCAGGCCCTGCACGGGATCACGCTGGACATCGCGCCGCGGGAGGTCACGGCGATCATCGGCCCTTCGGGGTGCGGCAAGTCCACCTTCCTCCGGTCCATCAACCGGATGAACGACCTGATTGCCGGCATCCGCCACGAGGGCGACATCCTGCTGGACGACCGGTCGGTCTTTGCCCCCGGCACCGACCTGGGCACGCTGCGCCTGCGGGTGGGGATGGTCTTCCAGCGGCCCAATCCGTTTCCCAAGTCGGTGTTCGACAACGTGGCATACGGGCCGGCGCTCAATGCGCTGGTGAGCCGCCGCGACCTGCCCGATCTGGTGGAGCGGTGCCTGCGCCGCGCCGCCCTGTGGGACGAGGTCAAGGACCGGCTCAACGAGCCGGGGACCAGCCTCTCCGGCGGGCAGCAGCAGCGGCTCTGCATCGCCCGGGCGCTGGCCAATGAGCCGATGGTGCTGCTCATGGACGAGCCCTGCTCGGCGCTGGACCCGGTCAGCACCCAGCGGGTGGAAGAACTGATCGTACAGCTGAAGCGGGACTACACCATCGTGATCGTGACCCACAACCTGCAGCAGGCGGCGCGGGTCTCGGATCACACCGCGTTCTTCCACCTGGGCAGGCTGATCGAATTCGGGGAGACGGAGCAGATGTTTACCGCGCCGTCGCAGGAACAGACCGAGGCGTACATTACGGGGAGGTTCGGATGAGCACAGATGCCCACCGGCACTTTCATGACGAGTTGAATCACGTCAAGGTGCGCCTCCTCACCATGTCGGGCGAGGCGGAAGCCGCGCTCGGCCTGGCGGTCGAGGCGCTGCTGGAGCGCAACCCGGCTAAGGCCAAAGACGTCATCCAGGGCGACCGGGTGGTGGACAACATGGAAGTGGAGATCGAGGAGCAGGCCATCAACCTGCTGGCCCTGCAGCAGCCCATGGCCCGCGACCTGCGCATGCTGACGTCCGCGCTCAAGATTGCCAACGACCTGGAGCGGGTGGGCGACCACGCGGTGAACATTGCCCAGTCGGCCTCCCGGCTGAGCGAGGTGCGGCCCATCGCCCCGGAGCCGGAAATCGTCGAAATGGCCCGGCTCGCCCGCGAGATGCTGTCCGACTCGCTCGAGGCCTTCATCCGCGGCGACGCGGCCGCGGCCCGGGCGCTCTGCCGCCGGGACGACAAGGTCGACGCGCTGCATCGCTCAGTGTTCCGGATCCTGCTCACCCACATGATGGAAGACCCGCACATGATCGGGGCCGGCATGGAGCTGTTCCTGGTGAGCCGCAACCTGGAGCGGGTGGCCGACCTGGCGACCAACATCGCCGAGGACGTAGTCTTCCTGGTGGAAGGCAAGTCCATCAAGCACCATGCGGAGAGCGGAGGCGAGCCACGCAACGACCAGGAGACGCATCCGGCAGCTCCATGACGGCGCCCGTCCCCAACGGCGCGGCGCCGGGGGAGCGGCTCGCCGCCATCGACGTCGGCTCCAACTCGATTCGCCTGGTCATCGCCGAATACGCCCCCGGGGCCGGGCTCACGATCATCGACGAGGTGAAGGAACAGCCCCGGCTGGCGGCCCGGCTGGCCGCGAGCGGCCGGCTGGACGACGAGTCGGTGGAGCGGGCCTACCAGACGCTGCGGCGGATGCGCGAGGTCTGCCAGCGGCGCGGCGTGACCCGGATCAATGCCGTCGCGACCTCGGCGGTGCGCGAGGCCGGGAACGGCGAGGCCTTCATCCAGCTCATCCGGGAGGAGCTGGATATCCCCCTTCGCATCATCGACGGCGAAACGGAAGCCGCCCTCTCCTTCCGCTCCGTCATGCACCATTTCCAGCTGGAGGGCGGCCGGACCATCGTCGCCGACATCGGGGGTGGGAGCCTCGAGCTGGTGGGCGCGGTCAGCGGGCTGGTGGAGTACAGCCGGTCACTGCCCTTCGGCGCGGTGCGCACCACGGAGACGCTGCTCCCCGGCAAGCGGCCGGCCCTGAAGGAAGTGGTCGAGTTGCGCCGCTACATCCGGCGCCAGTTGCGCAAGGCCTTCCCCGGCCGGGAGTGGACCGGCGCGCGGGTGATCGGCAGCGGCGGGACGTTCACCAATCTGGGCCGGATGGTGGCGGCGCGCCGCGGCCTGGACCCCGCCCAGCCGGTTCACGGGCTGGCCATCAAGGCGGCGGAGATCGAAGCACTGCTGGAATGGCTGGCCCGGATGAAGCCGGAACACCGGCTGCGCGTTCCCGGTCTCAATCCGCAGCGGGCCGATATCATCGTGGCCGGCATCGCGGTCGCCGCGTCCATTCTCGACTGGGTGGAGGCCCCCGACGTCCTGGTCAGCGCCTACGGGCTGCGCGAAGGGCTGCTGCTGGAAGCCGTGGGCGAGCGGCCCGCCACGGTCGCCGCCGACCCGCTCCGGCTGATCCGCGAATTCGTGGAGCGCTGCCACGGCGACCGCCGGCATGTGGAGCATGTGCGGGAACTGGCGCTGCAGCTGTTCGAGCCGCTGCAGGAGGTCACCGGAGCCGCGGCCGAGGAGCGCTTTCTGCTGGAGGCGGCGGCCCTGCTGCATGATGTGGGGCAGATGGTGAGCTACCGCAAACACCACAAGCACAGCTATCAGCTCATCCTGCACGCCGACCGGCTCAACCTGCCCCCGCGCGAGCGCCAGCTGGTGGCACTAATCAGTCGCTACCACCGCCGCCGCGGCCCCCGGCGCAAGCACCAGCCGTTCGGCGGCCTCTCGGCGGGCGATCAGGCCATCGTCCGGCGGCTCTCGGGCCTGCTCCGCGTGGCCGACGGCCTCGACCGGGGCCATACCGGCGCGGTGGAGCATCTCCAGGTCCTGCTCAACCCCGGCAGCCTGACCATCACCGCCGCGCCCGCCCGGATCGGCGCCGATATCGCCCTCGAATGCTGGAGCGCCGCCCAGAAATCCGACGTGCTGGAAAAGGCGGCCGGCCGGCCGGTCCAGATCCGCCCAGCCGGCCTCTGACTTGCACGGCGGCCCCAATCCTTCGACTATTCAAAATCCCCGCATTCCGGAGGCTGCCATCCGTCGCGACCTGCTTCCACTTGTCCGTGAAGCCCTGGGCGACCGCTACGAGATCGAACGGGAACTGGCCCGAGGCGGGGCGGGACGTGTCTTTATCGCCCGCGATCGTGAAGGCCGCCGGCTGGCCCTGAAGATCCTCCACCCCGAACTGGTCGTGAGCGTCACCGCCGACCGCTTCCTGCGGGAGATCCGGCTGCTCTCGACTCTCGAGCATCCGCTCATTACCAAGCTCACCGACTACGGCGAACGCGACTGGCTGGTGTACTACGCCATGGACTTCGCCGAGGGCCCCACCCTGCGCCAGCATCTGGACCAGAGCCGCTGGGCCAGCGTGTCCGACAGCCTGCGGATCGGCCAGGACCTGCTGAGCGCGCTGGGCTATGCCCATGCGCGCGGCATCATCCACCGCGACGTCAAGCCCGACAACATCGTGCTGACGCCGGCGGGCGCCATGCTGCTCGATTTCGGCATCGCCCGGGCCATCGAAGCGGCGGGGACCGAGCGCCTGACGCGGAGCGGGTTTACCGTCGGCACCTCGTCCTACATGAGTCCCGAGCAGGCGGCCGCCCTCAAGGGCATGGACCATCGCACCGACCTCTACTCGGTCGGCTGCGTGCTGTACGAGTGCCTGGCCGGCCGGCCGCCCTTCCAGCACCGGAGCGAGGCGGTGGTGCTGCAACTGCACCAGACCGAAACCCCCGCCGATATCCGGGTCTTCCGGGCCGAGACTCCGGAGCCGTTCGCCCGGGCCATCGCGCGATCACTGGCCAAGCGGCCGGAAGACCGCTGGCCCAGCGCCGAAGCCATGCAGTCCGCCCTGGATTCCGTCCCCCAGCAGACGCCCTAGCCCGGCTGGCCCGGTGCCTCGCTCATCAGCACCCGGAAATCGATATCCTCGGCGTGGAGGGCGGCGCCCAGACTGTCGCGCGGCAGCGAGCGCCGGGGCGGCTCGCGCCAGCCGGCCAGGTCCAGCACGCCCGCGGTCCGGCGGTTGACCTCCTCCCGCTGGGTGTCGTCCGCGGCGGCCGTGGCGGCGATATCGAGCCACATCAGCGCCTCCTCCGGAGCGTAGCGGCTGGCGCACTCCTCGCTGGCCAGCAGCGCATGGCGATAGGCCAGGGCGTGCTCCCCCGCCCGCGCCGCATGCCAGGCTATCCGCCCCGTTTCATCGCGCCCTTCGGCTGCCTCGCGCATCAGCGCCAGCGCGATCGCGCGGTGCACTTCCCGCCGGCGGCTGGCGGTCGCCTCCGCCCGGACCACGTCCGCAATCAGCGGGTGAGCGCAGCGATACGCGCCGGCTTCCTCCACCAGCAGGTGTCGTTCCACCAGCTCGTCGCAAAGCGCCGCCGCGTGCAGGCGCGAGATGCCGTGAACCAGTGACATGAGCTCCGCCCGGCACGGTGCCGCCGCCACCGCCGAGGTGGTGAGCAGATCGCGGAGCTGATAGGGCAGGCGCTCGACCCGGGCGGCCACGGCCTCGCGCACCGATGGGGGCAGGGGAAAATGTCCCGACGTCAGCGACACCTCCGGCCCGGCCATCCAGGCGCCCGTTTCCGGATCCGTGGCGAGCAGCCCCTGGGCGAACAGCGTCTTGAGCAGCTCGACGATATAGAAGGGATTTCCCTTGGTGACGGCATGAATCCGGGCGGCGAAGCGGGCACCGCCCCGCGGGTCGTGGATCTTCCCCAACTGGCGGATCAGCTGGCGGACGTCGGTGTCGGAGAGCGCCGTCAGCGTCAGGACCCGGGCATGGTCCTCGCTGCACAGGGCGCGGGAGAGCCGGGCCGCCGGCGCCGCTCTTTCCGCCTCCCCCAGGGTAAGGGACGCAACCAACGCGACCGGAGCGGCCGCCCAGCGGCGGGCGAGGAAGTGCAGCAGCGCGCAACTCTCGCTGTCGCACCACTGGAGATCGTCTACCAGAAAGACCACCGGCCGCTCCTCGGCCAGGGCCAGCACTACCTGCGCCAGCCCCTCGAATAGCCGCCAGCGGGCGGTGGCATCGCCCTCCGGAGGCGTGGGTAGCGCGGGAAACCGGCGGCGCAGCTCCGGCAGGAGCCGCCCCACTTCGGCCAGCCATTCCGGATCGGTGCCCGCCAGGCCGGGCGCATCCAGGCTGGCCCGCAAGGCGGCAGCCACCGGACCGTACGGCACCCCCGCCCGGGGGTCGTAGCCCTCTCCCCGCAGCACGGTGGCGCCCTCCGCCGCCGCCCAGCGAAGGAAGTCGTCGGCCAGCCGGCTCTTTCCCACGCCGGCATCGCCCTGAATGACAACCAGTCTCCCCTGCCCCCGCCGCAGAGACTTCCAGACACTCATGAGCAGGTCCCAGGCGTCACTCCGCCCCACCAGCGGCGGGTCGATGACAGGCATGCGGGAAAACCACTCTGCCGAAATAGGCGTGGGATGCCCGTCCTCCGGCCCGGCCATGATGCGGTCGCGCAGCGCCCGCAGCTCGGGCCCCGGTGACATTCCGAGTTCGCGGATGCAGCGGGCTTCGTACTCGGCGTGGAGCGCCAGCGCCCGCCGGCGGCTGCCGGAGAGGTAGAGGGCTTCGACGGCGATCCGGGCGCACTCCTCGGAGAGGGGATTGGAGCCGAGGCCGTAGCCGGCCCACTCGCCGGCCTCACGCCACTGCCAGCGCAACATGGCGGCGCGGGCCAGCCCGGTGACCAGATCTTCGTACTGGCGGCGCAGGCGGAGGCGGGTGGTGTCCAGCCACTCCTCGAAGACCGGCGCATGCCGCACCACCAGACCGCTCAGGAAGCTGTTCACGTCATACCGGGCGGCCGTTTCCGGTTCGGCAGAGCTCGCCCGCTGGAAGGCCAGGACATCGCAGGCAACGCCGCCGGCGAGTTGAACGCTGCTCCGGGTGGCAAGCAAGGTCTCGCCCAGTTGGGCCCGCAGGCGCTTCAGGGCCTGGCGCAGGGAGGCCCGGGCGTGCTCGTCGTCCGACTCGCTCCAGAGCAGGGCGGCGAGCTCGTCCCGCCGGTGCGGACCGGGTTCGAGAACGAGGTAGGCCAGCAGGCCCATGTCCTTGCTGGACAAGGCCTTGGAGCCAGCGGCTGGAAGCACCCCGGAGGGGGGGCCCAGCAGGTTGATGACGAGGCCGGTCATGGGCTCGAAGCTGCCGAGAGGGATTCCCAAGCTACCACCCGATCACGGGGCCGCAAGGGAAAATCACGGAAATATCACGGCCGCCCCCGAGCTTGCTTCCCGTGGATCGCGCCACTCACCGCATCACATCAACAGGGGGTTACCATGGCCGACAGCAAAGGACCCGTCCGGATCAAGCTGACTCCGGAACAGCAGAACGAGATCCGCAAGGTGACCGGCAAGAACGCCGATGCGCTCGAGTTGAGCGCCGAGGAGCTGGAAGAGCGCATCGCTCCGGCCAAGCTGACGCCGGGCGGCAACTGAGGATGATCACGGCGGGAGAGCCGGGCTCTCCCGCCATCCTTTCTCCATCTGGTTCGGCGAGGTTCGTATGGCGAATCGATCGTCGGTGCGACTGGTGCTGACTCCCGAGCAGCGGGAGCAGGTGCGCCAGGCCACCAACAAGGACGCTGAGGCTCTGGAACTCAGCGTGCAGGAGCTGGAGGAGCGTATCGCTCCCATGACGGCGCAGGGCTGGAGGTCCACCCATCCCTTATGAGCAGGTCCCCCCGGCCCGGGCCCCAGGAGGGCCGGGCCGGGGGAAGTTGACGATCGGGAAGCCAGGCAGCATTGTGACCAGAAGCTCCACCCCCGTATTCCGCCTGAGATTGACGCCCCGGCAGCGGCGACAGGTTCGTGACATCCTGTCTATCGAGGCAGCCGCCCTCGAGTTCCGCCTGCCGGATCTGCGGGAGCTCTGCACCCGCTCTGCTAGCCGCGGGCCGGATCGCCAGGGCGGGGCGCCCCGGGCGTCGCGCCTCAGGTTGCGCCTCACACGGGAGCACCCTGCCGTCCCGTTGCCCGGGCGGCCGCCCAGGCGGCCCTGACTGACCATGTCTGGCGCTATCGAGACTGTTCACCCCTGACCAGTCGCGCCGAAAGGACCGGCCATGACCGAGCCGCCCGAGATCGCAGCCTTTGAAGAGGCGGAACTGCGGGCGGAGGTCGAGCGGCTGCGCCTCCTGCACCGTATCAGCCAGGACTTCAATTCGTCCCTCGATTTCGATGCCCTGCTCCCGCGGGTCTTTGACGCCGTCCTGAGCGCGGTCGGCGCCCAGGGGGGATCCCTCTGGATCGCGGAAGGCGACGAACTCCGCTGCCGCCTGGCGCTGGGTGCCTCCAGCCGGAAACTGGTGGGCACCGCCATGCCGCTGGGCGCCGGGTTCGTGGGCGATGTGGCCCGGAAACAGCGCACCACGATCGTCACCGACGCCATGCGCGACCCGCGGTTCGAACAGCGGGTGGACCGTTCCAGCCAGATGATCGCCACCACGATCATGGCCACTCCCATGGTGGCCAAGGGCATCACCGTGGGCTCGATCCAGGTGGTCAACAAGGTCGGAGGTGACGGCATCTTCGACCAGCAGGACCGTGAGCTGCTGGAGGGCCTGGCCGCCAGCGCGGCCGTGGCCCTGCGCAACGCGCAGCTGCATGCGGCCGAGCGCCGCGCCCGCGATCTGGCGCTGTTGCTGGAGATCAGCCACGAAATCACCGCGACCCTGGACCTCGACCGGGTGCTGCAGTCGGTCGTCAACCTCGCCGCCCGCGCCCTGGTGTTCGATCGGGGGGCGGTGGTACTGCTCGCCAACCGCCGCTGGGAGGTCCGGGCCATCGCGGGCCAGGAGTCGGTGGACGCCAAGTCGCCCCCGGTACGCCGCCTGGCGGAGCGCGCCATGTGGGCCGGCACACGGGGCGAGGCGTACTATCTGCCCGACCGCGAGGCGGCGGGTTCCGAGACCGATGCCGCGTTCGTCAGCGCCTTCGGGTCCGACCTGGCGGAGGAGGAGCTGCGCAGCGGGCTCTACCTCCCGCTCAAGGACGAGGAGGGGCTGCTCGGCGTGCTGCTCTTCGAAGCGCGGGCCCCCGACTTCGCGCAGGCGACCCAGCGGGAGGTGGCCGAAATCCTGGCCAACCAGACCACGGTCGCCCTGCGCAACGCGCAGCTCTACCATCAGGTGCCGATGGCCGACACCTGGGGAGCGCTGGCCGCGCGCAAGCGGGCATTCCTCGCCTTGCCGCGGCGACGGAAGCAGGCCTGGCTGGCGGCCGCGGTCCTGGTGCTCGCGGCCGCGACGCTCATCCGGTGGCCCCTGCGGGTCGGCGGATCGCATCCCGTCTTCCGCGCCAGCGCCCTGCTCCCCGTGCGCACCCCCGTCCCCGGAGTGATCGAGCAGGTGGCCGTGCGCGAGGGCGAGCGGGTCGCCCGCGGTACGATGCTCGCGCAGTTGCGGGATATCGACCTGCAGGCGCAACGGCAGGAGCGGGCGGGTGAAGCGCTGGCGGCCGACCGCGCGGCCGCGCTGGCAGCCAGCCGGGCCGATGCGGCGGAAGAGCGCCTGCAGCGGAGCCGGGCCGACGGGCTGCACCAGGAGGTGTCCCTGCTGGACCAGCAGATCGCCGCCAGCACCGTGCGTGCGCCGTCCTCCGGCCTGGTGCTGACCGCCCGCCCGGAGGAACGGATCGGCCTCCGGCTGGCCGCGGGCGATCCGGTGGTGACCGTGGGCCGGACCGACACGCTCCTGCTGGAGTTCGGGGTCCAGCAGCGCGACCTCGACCGGGTGCAGGCGGGCCAGGAGGTCCGGCTGCGGGTGGACGCGCTGCCCCAGCACACCTTCACCGGCCGGGTCACCCAGATCGGCGTGTTGCCGCTCGATACCCTGCCGGAGGTGCTGTTTCCCGTTCGGGCCGCGATCCCCAACCCCGCGGGGCTGCTGCGTCCCGGCATGGCGGCACACGCCCGGGTCCTCACCGGATCGATGTCCGCCGCCGGCCGGCTGCTTCGGGGACCGGCCCGCTGGCTTCGGCTGTTCTGGTGGAGGGTTCGTCCATGACATTCGCGCACCTGCGCCGTGCAGGGCCGGCGGCCCTCCTGCTCGGCGCCGCCCTGCTCCCTGCCTGCGACGGGACGCCCTCCCCGCGGGAGGCATCCGCCACCCCATCCCGGGATGAGCAGGTGCAACTGGTGGCGGCGGAGACCGCGACGGTTGCCGTGCCGCTGGAGCTGCCCGCGCAGCTCTACGTGGATCACGACGCGGTGGTCATCGCGCGGACCGAGGGCATCATTGAATCGGTCTATGTGGATCTCGGTGCCCGGGTTCGGGAGGGCCAGCTGCTGGCCCGGCTGGAGAGCGTGGACCAGGATATTGCCGTGGCCCAGGCGAAAGAGGCGTTCGAGAATGCGGGCCGCATCCTGGAGCGCCAGCGGGTGCTGGCGGAATCCGGCTTTGTCGCCCCGTCCGACTCGGAACTGGCCTCGACCGCCGTGCAGCACGCCGCCCTCGCGTTGCGCCAGGCAGAGCGCAACCGCGACCTCACCCGCATCGTGGCACCCTTTGCGGGAGCCGTCACTGCGCGCATGGCCCGTCCCCGGCGGCTGGTCAGCCCGGGCGATTCCCTCTTCCAGGTCACGGCCACGACTCCGCTGCTGGTCTCGGTGCGCGTGCCGGAGGCCCCGGCACGCACGGTGGAAGTGGGCAGCGCGGCCCAGGTCGTCGCGGCGGGCCTGGGCACCGTACCGGCCCGGGTGATCCGGGCCTCGCCGTCGGTGGACGCGGGCAGCGGCACCCGCGAGGTGGTGCTGCAGGTGGGCTCCCATCCCGGCTTCCGGGTGGGCACCGCGGTGATAGTGCGCCTGGGCGCCGAGCGCCGCCAGGTGGTGGCCGTACCGGACCGCGCCGTGGTGGATAGCAGCTACGTGCTGGTATGGGACAATGGCCGGACAACCATGCGGCCGGTCCGGCTGGGCGCCCTCCTCCCCGACGGACGACGGGAGATCGCCAGCGGGGTGGCGGCCGGCGAACGCCTGGTGCCACGGCCCTGACGTGACCCGCGCGCCGCGCCTCCGCGACGATCTGGTTCTGGTGGAACAGACCTACCGGGGCGAGCGGAGCTACATCCTCAAGGACCCGGAGAACCACAAGTACTACCGGTTCGGTGTGCTGGAGGCGCTGGTGATGCAGGAATTCGACGGCCAGCGTGCCGCGGAGGATATCGCGGCGGGGCTGGCCGAGCAGGAGATCCCCGTCTCGGCCGCCGCGGTGGAGAAGTTCGCCGCCCGGCTGCACCGCATGGGGTTGCTCGCGCGGAGCCTGCAGGAGCGCTCGGTGCTGCAGCTCGAGCGGCTGCGAGCCGACCGGCGACGGCGGCTGCACCCGGCGTCGTATCGCGGCAGTCTGCTGCGGATGCGCTGGTCGGTGGGCGATCCCGATCAGCTGCTGGAACGCTGGATGCCGCGGCTGCGGTTCTTCTTTACGCCGGCGTTCATCGGCCTCTCGCTGGTGCTGTTCGCCATCTACCTCGCCGTGTGCCTGGCGCGCTGGCCCGACTTCAGCGCCGCGGTGGCGCGGATCTACAGTCCCAGCCAGTACACGGCCGGGTTCATCCTGATGTTCTACGCCACCGGCATCGGGATCATCGCCATTCATGAGCTGGGCCACGCCTTTGCCTGCAAGCACTTCGGCGGGCAGGTCCACGAGATGGGCGCCATGCTGGTGTACTTCGAGCCGGCGTTCTACTGCAACGTGAACGACGCCTGGACCTTCCCCGATCTACGCGCGCGCCTCTGGGTGACGGTGGCCGGTTCCTGGATCCAGCTGGTGCTGGCGGGGCTCGCGGCCATCGTGTGGTGGCTGGCGGCTCCCGGTACGCTCATCGCGCAGATCGCCCTCACCGCCGTGCTGATCGGCGGCGTCACGACCGTCCTGGCTAACGCCAACCCGCTCATTCCGCTCGACGGCTACTACGCGCTGAGCGACTATCTGGAAATCCCCAACCTGCGGCAACGCGCCTTCGGCTATCTGTCCTGGGCCGCCAGGCATTACCTGTTGCGTCTGCAGGCCCCGGAGCCGGCGGCCACGCCGCGCGAACGGCGGATCTTCCTGATCTATGCCCTGCTCGCCTCGCTGTACATCGGCTTTCTCTTCTACCTGATCGGGGGTGGCGTGCTGGGTTGGGCCAGCCGCACGCTCGGGCTCCTGGGCGTCGCCGGCTTCCTGCTGCTGGTCTGGGCCATGGCCCGGGGAAAGCTGCGCTCGGCGGCCCGGGCGCTGCGCACCTCGGTGCGGGAACACCGGCACACCTGGCGCGCCCGCCTGCGCAGCCGCTGGATACTGGGAAGCGCCCTGGGGTTGTTCCTCCTGGCCCTGCTGCCCTGGCCGGTCACGGTGCGGGGCCGCTTCACGGTGGAGCCGCCGCTCACCATCGCCCTGGTGGCGGGTGAAGGGGGCACCGTTGCCCAGGTGTTCGCCCGCGAGGGCAACCGTGTCTCTGCCGGCGCCCTCGTCGCCCGGATGGCCAGTACGCCGCTGCAGCGGGAAGCCGCCGAGGCACAGCGCGAGGCCGACTCGCTGGCTCTGTTGGCGTATCGCGCGCGGGCCGCGCGGTCGGCGGGCCTGACCGGACGGCTCGAGGCGGAAGGGGACCAGACCCGCGCGCGACTCACCGGGCTGCGGGAGCGGATGGCGCAGCTCGAGCTGCGGGCCCCCGCAAGCGGCGTGATCGCCACCCCGCGCCTGGAGGAACGACTGGGCGAAGGATTGCGGCCGGGAGACACCCTGGCCCTGCTCCTGGCCGAAGGTCCGCGCGAAGCGCGGCTACTCCTGGATCGCGATGCCGGCAGCCTGGCTCATCCGGGTCAGCCGGTGCGTCTGCTGCCCTTTGCCGCAGCGGCCGGGGCCGGTACCGGCACCGTGACCAGCGTGGCGGCCGCCGGCGCCGACGCAGGCCCCGGGCCGGTCGAAGTGCGAATCGCGCTTCCCTCGGGGGCCGCATGGCGCCCGGGCTTTACCGGTGAAGCGAGGCTGGTCCTGCGGCGGAGCACGCTGGCGGGCGCCGCATGGTACGCGCTGCGGAGCCGGATCCGCGGCGACCTGCTGCTCTGAGGAACCGGAGCCCCGACCCGGCGTCACTCCTTTCCCCGCCCACCCATCCGCAATAGTTTTCGCGCGGCGTCCCCCGACAACTGGAAGGATCTCCCGCATGCCTTCGGGCACCCTCCGCCTCCGGCTCATCCGGCTGGGCCTGGCCCTGCTCGCCTTTGCTCTGGTGGGCACGGCCGGCTATGTGGTGCTGGAGGGCTATTCGGCGCTGGACGCGCTCTACATGACGGTGATCACCCTGACCACCGTCGGGTTCGGCGAGGTCCACACGCTCTCGTCCGCCGGGCGGGTCTTTACCATTGCGCTTATCCTGGGCGGGGTCGGCACCATGGCCTTCCTGCTGAGCACGCTGGTAGAGTACCTGATCGGCGGGGAACTCACCGGAACACTGAGGATACGCCGCATGCAGCACGCGATCGACGTCCTGACGGGCCACTATATCGTCTGCGGATATGGCCGGGTGGGACAGCAGGTGGTCGAGGACCTCCGCGGCGAGGGGGCCGAGGTGGTGGTCATCGAGTCCGATCCGGCTCCCCTGGCCACGCTGGAGCCGGGCCTGCTCTGCATCGAGGCCGATGCGTCGAGCGAGGATGCGCTGGAACGCGCGGGCATCCAGCGCGCCGCAGGGCTGGTCGCGGCCACGGGCGACGACTCGACCAACATCGTGATCAGCCTGACGGCGCGCACCCTGCAACCCCGCCTCACGATCGTGGCCCGCGCCAGCCACCGCAGCGCGGAGGCCAAGCTGCTCCGCGCGGGCGCGACGCATGTGGTTTCGCCCTACCGAATCGGGGGACAGCGCATGGCTGCCCAGATCCTGCAGGCACCGCGGTCCGCCGGCTGAGAGACCAGCCCGCTACTCGCCGTAGGGAATCCAGATGTTCTTGACCTGCGTCGCCCGGCGCAGGAATTCCGGGCCGGCTCCCTGCACGGGATCGGCCCAGTCGCGCGCACGGCCGTAGCTCACCCAGGTCCGTTTCATGTTGGCGGCCGAGAGGCGCTCGACTTCGGCGCTCCCCCGGGAGGACCCGAAGTACCAGAGTCCGTCTACATCGTCGTGCGCGGCCAGCACCCGGGTCAGCTCGTCGGCCGGCCCGGTCAACAGGTTGACCACGCCGGGCGGGACATCGGAAGTATCGATGACCTGATAGAAATCGGTGGCGGCCAGCGGCAGCGCCTCCGAGGGCACCGCGACCACGGTATTGCCCATGGCGATGGCCGGAGCAACGGTGGCCACCAGCCCCAGCAGCGGCCGCTCGGCCGGACAGACGATGCCCAGCACCCCCAGCGGCTCCGGCATGGCAAGGGTCACATTGCGGAACGGGGTATGGTGCACCGCCCCGTCCCACTTGTCCGCCCAGGCCGCCCAGGTGTAGAGCCGCTCGATCGTGAGCGCCACCTCGCGCGCCGCGGCGGCCCGGCGCTCACCGGTGAGCGCCGCCACCCGGCGGACGAATTCCTCCGAGCGGGCGGAGAGGTTCTCGGCCAGATAGTAGAGAATCTGCGCCCGGGTGTGCGCCGTGGCGCGCGCCCAGCCGCCGGCCTGGTGCGCTGCCTCCACCGCGTTGCGGACGTCCTTGCGGTTGGCCCGGGCCACCTCGCCCAGCACCGTGCCATCGGCGCCGTGGACCGGGTCGCTGTAGCCGCCGTCGGGCCGCACCTGCCTGCCGCCGATGTAGAGCTTGGCGGTGCGGTCGATGGGAGGGAGCGCAACCGGGCGGGCGGCCGGGCGGGCAGGTGGGGGGCGGGCGGTGCTTCCGCACCGGCCTGGGATTCCCATGTGGGCCGGACGTATTCCCACAAGCCTTCCTTCCCGCCCTCGCGGCCGAACCCGCTCTCCCGGTAGCCGCCGAAGCCGGAGGCGGCATCGAACACGTTGGTGCAGTTGATCCAGACCGTACCCGCCTTCACCCGGGGAGCGATATCGAGCGCCAGGTTGATGTTCTCGGTCCAGAGGCTGGCGGCCAGGCCGTAGCGTGTGTTGTTGGCCAGCTCCACCGATTCGTCGGGCGTGCGGAAGGTCATGAGCACCACCACCGGCCCGAAGATCTCCTCCTGGGCGATGGTGGCCGAGGGAGCAACATCGGTAAACAGGGTGGGCGGGTAGAACAGTCCCTCCTCGGGACAGGCCCAGGACGGTTGCCAGCAGGTGGCACCCTCTTCCTCTCCGCGCCGCACCAGGGTCTGAATGCGTTCCAGCTGCACCGGCGCCACGATGGCGCCGATATCCACAGCCTTGTCGAGCGGCGAGCCGACGCGCAAGGATTCCATGCGGGCGCGCAGCTTCGATACCAGAGCGTCGGCCACGCCCTCCTGCGCCAGAATACGGGACCCGGCGCAGCAGACCTGCCCCTGGTTGAACCAGATCGCGTCCACCACGCCTTCCACGACGCTGTCGAGGTCGGCGTCTTCGTAGACCATGAACGGCGACTTGCCGCCCAGTTCCAGCGACAACCGCTTGCCGCTGCCGGCCGTGGCGGTCCGGATGAGCCGGCCGACCTCGGTGCTGCCGGTAAAGGCGATCTTGGCCACGCCGGGGTGGCGCACCAGCAGCTCGCCGGTGCGGCCATCGCCGGTGATGATGTTTACCACCCCGGGCGGCAGCCCCGCCTCCCGGCAGAGATCGGCAAAGAGCAGCGCGGTCAGCGGGGTGAACTCGGCGGGCTTCAGTACCACCGTGTTCCCCATGGCGAGCGCCGGCGCGATCTTCCAGCTCAGCATCAGCAGCGGGAAGTTCCAGGGGATAATCTGCCCCACCACCCCCACCGGCACCTCGCCCGGCAGCTCGGTGGCCATGAGCTGCGCCCATCCGGCGTGATGATAGAAGTGGCGCGCCACCAGCGGGATGTCGATATCGCGCGACTCCCGGATGGGCTTGCCGTTGTCCAGCGATTCCAGCACGGCAAAGAGCCGGGAGTGTTTCTGGACCTGGCGGGCGAGGGCGTAGAGATGGCGCGCCCTGCCGTGGCCGCCGAGTTTCCACCAGGCCGGCTGCACAGCCGCGGCCGCGGCCACCGCCTGCTCGACCTCCCGCTCCCCCGCCTGGGCGATCTCCGCCAGCCTCTCGCCGGTAGCCGGATTCACGGTTGGAAAGCTCTCTCCGGACTGCACCCACTCGCCGTTGATGAAGAGCCCGAACCGGCGTTGGTGCTTTTCCAGCCAGCCGACGGCGGGGCCGGCCGACTCGGGAGCGGGACCGTAGTCGAGGGATTCGAAGATCTCGGGGATGCTGGCCATAGAGAGACCGGGAATCGGGGATTCAGGGATCAGGGACCAGGGATCAGGAATCAGGAATCAGGGGCCCTGACTCCCGATCCCTGGTCCCCGATCCCTGTGGTCACGCCATCGGATGCCGATAGGCCGCCGAGTAGCGCCCGGTGGCGAAATGTTCCAGCTGGCGTTCGATGTCCAGGAGCAACGAGCTGGCCCCGAAGCGGAACAGCTCGGGCCGCAGCCAGGGAGCGCCCAGCTCGTCTTTCAGCAGGGCCAGCCACTGGAGCGCCTGTCTGGCGGTCCGGATCCCGCCGGCGGCCTTGAACCCCACGCGGTAGCCGGTGCGCTCGCGATAGGCGCGGATGGCCCGGGCCATGACCAGGCCGACCGGAAGGGTGGCATTCACCGGCTCCTTGCCGGTGGACGTCTTGATGAAATCGGCGCCGGCCATCATGCACACCAGGCTGGCCCGGGCCACGTTGCGCAGCGTGGCCAGCTCTCCGGTGGCAAGGATGGTCTTGATATGGGTGTCGCCGCAGGCATCGCGAAAGCTGCGGACCTCGGCGTATAGTGCCGGCCAGTTCCCGGTGAGCACGTGAGCCCGGGTGATCACCACGTCGATTTCTTCGGCGCCGGCCGCAACCGATGCGCGGATCTCCGCCAGACGCTGAGCCACCGGCGACAACCCCGCGGGGAAGCCGGTGGAAACCGCGGCCACCGGAATACCCGAGCCCTGCAGCGCCTCCACCGCCGTCTCCACGAAGGCGTGGTAGACGCAGACCGCGGCAGCCCGGATGGGCAGCCGCTCCGCGCCCAGCGCCTGCAGCAGATCCAGGCGCACCGGTTGCCGCGCCTTGGCGCAGAGCCGGCGGACCCGGCCCGGCGTGTCATCGCCCTGAAGGGTGGTGAGATCGATGCAGGTGATGGCCCGCAGCAGCCAGGCCGCCTGCCACTCGCGCTTGACCGAGCGGCGCGGCCCCAGCGTCGCGGCGCGCCGCTCGACCGCGCTGCGGTTGATCCGGACGTCGCGGACCCAGTCGAGCTCCAGCGGGATCCCCGGATTGCGGGCGGCCACCGGGATCAGGGTATCGCGGTCGTGGACAGTCTCAGCCATACCGACGGCTCACATGATGACGCCGCAGAAGCGGAGGAGGGGAACGTCGCCTGCCTCGTGAATATGGAAAGATATCACCGAAGCGGGACGGCACCTCCGGGGCACGCCTCGATTGCGGCGGCTGAGCCGGCGACACGAGTTCGCCCCGGCACCCTGCCGACTCACCATCGGTGGACCCGGCTCCGCCCGAAGGTGTGGGCGAGCGCCCGGTGCTGCGCCACCAGATCCTCCCGGCGGAACACCAGGACCAGCAGCGCCCCGCCGAGGAATCCGCCCACGTGGGCCCAGAAGGCCACGCCGCCGGTCTGCGCCCCCAGCGAGGGCAGCCCGCTCAGCAGCTGGAGCAGGAACCAGAATCCCAGCATCACGAACGCCGGCACGACGATGGTCGTCACCCAGAATCCCAGGAAGACCAGTATGTGCACCCGCACCCGGGGATAGAGCACGATGTAGGCGCCCATCACTCCGCCGATGGCGCCGGAGGCCCCCACCATCGGGATGGTCGAGCCGGGAGCCACCAGCATCTGGGCCGTGGCGGCGGCCAGGCCGCAGAGGAGATAGAAGGCGAGGAAGCGGGCGCGTCCCATGGAGTCCTCGACGTTGTTCCCGAAGACCCAGAGAAACCACATGTTGCCCAAGATGTGCAGCCAGCTGCCGTGCAGAAACATGGAGCTGAGCGGGGTGTACCAACTGCTCCCGCCGCCGATCACGCAGACGGCGCTCCGGCTCATCCGCACGGCGGTGCCGGCGGGCACTCGCTGCAGGAAGCTGCCGGGAATGAGCCCCAGCTCGCATATGGAGCGGGACAGGGCAGGTTCGGCGCCCATCTGCTGCACCACCAGCCACATCAACACGTTGGCGGCGATGACGCCGATCGTCACCACCGGGGTCCGGAGGGTAGGATTCTCGTCCCGGTAGGGGATCATGCCCTAATCTACCGGGGCGGAAACGGTCCGCCCAGCCGGAGCGGGTCAGCCGCCGGCGGCCCTGCGGGCAGGCCGCCCACGGCGGCCGCTGTGGGGCTGCCGGGATCGCCTTGCCGCCTCGACGCTGGCCCGCAGCGCCTCGGCCAGGTCGATCACCTTCGCTTCCTCGCTTGCCGGAGCCGGCGGGCTGACCTTCCGCCCCTTCTTCCGCTCCTCGATCAGCTCCTCCAGCGCTTCCCGGTACTGATCGTGGTAGGCCGCGGGGTCGAACGGCTGCGTGAGGGCTTCCACCAGGCTGGCCGCCATGGTCAACTCGGCGTCGGTGAGGCGCACGCGAGGCAGCGGTTTCGCCGCATCCACCCGCACTTCGTCCGGATAGAAGAGCGTTTCCAGCATGAGAACGTGGTCCATGGCCCGGAGGGCGCAGAGCTGCTCCCGGTGGCGCAGGGCTACGGTCCCGATGCCGACCAGATCGCGCTGCTGCAGGGTCCGGAGCAGCAGCACAAAGGCACGCTCGCCCTGTTCATCCGGCTCCAGGGCATAGCTCTTCTCGTAGTAGATCGGGTCGATCTCCCCGGCGTGGACGAAGGCGCTCAGGCCGACAGTATGGAGGCTGGGAAGGGGCAGGCTCTGGAAGTCTTCCTTGCTGAGCGGGACGTACTCGTCGCTGGCGTATTCGTAGCCGCGCTGAATTTCGTCCCACGGCACCTCACGTTCGCAGGTGGGGCACCAGCGCAGCTCCCGCACCCGGGTGCCGCACAGCTCGTGCAGCAGGTGAAAGCGGAGATCGTGCTTGCGGGTGGCCGAGAACATGCGCACCGGGATGGTCACCATGCCGAAACTGATACTGCCGCTCCACAATGGTCGCGCCATCTGCCGCTCCTTCCGCCGGCCCCTACCGGGTGGGGGATTCGGTATGCACCAGTCCCGGCTTCTCCACGGCCGGCACCTCGTAGGCCTGCTCCGCGCCGGGCAGCTCACCGGGCGGCAGCGGTTCGAGCGGAACCGGGCGTCCCAGTTCGGCGGATCGCAGCAGTGCCTCGATGATGCGCACATCGGCCAGCCCCTCCCGGGCCGACGGCTCGGGCTCGCGCCCCTCCCGGATGCAATCGGAGAAATAGAGAATCTCCGGCGCGAACTGGTCGCGCTTGCGGAAGGTGCGTACCGACGTCTTGCCGTCCACCGTCAGGTGGTGCCGCAGCGCGCCGCTGTAGTCGTAGGCCGGCTCCAGCCGCAGATCGCCCTCGGTGCCGATCACCCGGTACTCCGACGTATCGGCCGTGCCGAAGCTGACGGTGAAGCTGGCCAGGCGATCGCCCGGATAGCGCAGCACCGCCGACATGGACGTATCGACGTCGCGAAAGCGCTCCTCGCCGTTGTTGCCGGCAAACGCGGTCGCCTCCACCGGCTCGGCGCCGAAGAGGTAGCGCACGGCATTGATGCAGTACACGCCCACGTCGTACAGGGTGCCGCCGCCGGTCTCCTGCCGCAGCCGGATATCCCCCGCCTTCACCTGCTGGGTGAAGACCGAATTGAACAACCGGGGCGTGCCCAGCCGGCGCTCGCGGACCAGCTCGGCCGCGCGGAGATTCGCGGGCTCGAAATGCAGCCGATACGCCACCATCAGCCGGACATCGTTGCCGCTGGCGGCGGCGATCATGTCCCGGCACTCCCGCTCCGTCACCGCCATGGGCTTCTCCACCAGCACGTGGACCCCCGCTTCGGCGGCGCGGATGGCGTAGGAGGCATGGAGGTGGTTGGGCAGGGTCAGGTAGACCGTGTCCACGTCGCCGCTCTTGAGCAGACCGTCGTAGGCTTCGTAGCCGTGCAGCCGTTTGACCCCGTAGCGCTGGCCCAGCTTCCGGAGCTTGGTATCATCGCTGGAGACCAGGGCTCCCAGGGTGGAATTGCGGCGGGCGTGGGGAAAGGCCGGCAGCACCGCCACCTGGGCGATATGGCCCAGGCCAACCACGCCATACCGTACCTTGCGGCGGGTGCGCCTCCGGGGCGCGGAAGGCTGCTCCATGATGGCTCCCTTCAGGGCTCGGGATGGCCGGTGATCGCCACGTAGCCCGAATCCGGGTGGGTCATGCGGTCCTCAACCGTGATGGCCTCGAGGGGATGCGCTCCGCCCGGCGACCCGGTGACGATGATCGTGTACAGGTGGCCCGGCACCAGGGTCGCCGCGGGCATCCGCAGCACCGTTCCCGATCCACCGCTCGGCGCCAGGGCAAACTGCGCCCGCCCCGGCGGTACCGGCTGATACTGGGACTGACTGCCGCGGGTAATGGTGCCCAGCAGCGGAGCGCCGTTCAGGGTGAGGTCGAGCGCCGTGGTATCCACCAGGGCCGGCAGGACCCGGACCCAGCTGCGCGCCTCCCCCCAGCCTGACGGGTCGTCGCTGACCACCCGGAGCCGCGGAGCGCCCCCGCCGGCAGCAGGCTGTACCACCACGGTGTAGTGCTCGCCGTCAACCAGCATCTCGCGCACCTCGGCCAGCGCCGAACTGTCTCCCGGGGCCCAGAGCCTCAGGGTGGCCTGGTTGTCCCGCAGCTGGCGATAGGGCGTCACGGTCCGGAAGGGCAGGTCCCGGAAGGTGACGTCGCCCACCAGGCTCAGATCGAGCGCGCGGCCCGGCACCGCCTGTACCACCCGCACCAGTGCCGCGGGGGAAGCTCCCAGCTCACTGTCCTGCCGGCCATGCTCGCCGGCATTCCCGCCCCCCTGGCACCCGACCAGCAGCATCAGGGCCAGTGCGACGCCGGCGCGGCGCTCAGCCATGCTGATAGGCCCGCTCCAGTGCCCGCATGTGATCGTGAGCATCCTGCACATGCGCGAACTGCCGTTCGATGAGGGTCCGGATATCGGAGGGGAGCGGCCGTTGCAGAGCCTTGCGATAATCGCGCACCGCGCCGTCCTCGCCCCGTTCGCATTCGGAGATGATGCTGCTCTCCTGGTCTCCGCCGCTGGAGCCCTTCACGTTCATCCAGCCGCGGTGCACCGCGCCGAGAGCGCTTCCGCCCCGTCCGGGGCTGCCTCCCAGCCGGCGCACTTCGCCTTCGAGTTCGCTCACGAAGCTGGCGCGCTGCTGGGAATAATTGTCCAGAATGACGCCGAGTTCCTGGTTCTCCACCGCTCGCGCGGCCATGGCGTAGCCCTTCTCGCCGTCGCGGCAGGTGTCGGCCAGCTTCTGCAGCGTCTCCATGAGCTCGTCGTTGGACATCCGACTCGGTTTCTGAGCCATTGCGGCCCCCTGAGTTCAAGTCATTGGCGGGTATGCCGCCTGCTATCCCGAAACTAGAGCCGCCGCGGCGCGCAGGAGGTGGCAGGGGTCACACCTCGCAGACGCGCCAACCGCCCGTCCCACAAAGGGAACGGGCGGCAAACCGGTCCGCCCGAAGGCGGACCGCCTCTCAGAGTGGCCGCCGGCCCTGCAACAGGCGAACGACCACCACGATGATCGCCAGCACCAGGAGGATGTGGATGAACCCGCCCAGCGTATAGGAGGTCACCATCCCCAGCAGCCACAGCACCAGCAGGATGACGAAGATCGTCCAGAGCATGGGTCCTCTCCTTTCGTGGTTACGCCACCCGGGAGAACGGCTCCCCCTGCCGAGTGGACGCAGGCGGCGGCGGTCGGTGCCAAGATGTACCGCCAGTGCGCCGCCCGAGGCGGTGATAACGGTCACCCGGAACTCCTTTTTCACTACGTGAATTTGCGGAACCGATCCCCACCTCACGATCTGCCGTGGCGTGCCAGAACCCGGCGCCGGAGCTGCCAAAACATGCCAAATAGGCAGAATATCGAGGTATAGGGCTTGCCCTCTGAAGGGTTGAGCGCGGCAGGGGCGCTGTGGACTTCTGCCGGCAGCATTCAGAATCCGTTTTAACCTGGGGAGCAAGGCATGGCCTCAAAAATCATTGGTATCGACCTCGGCACGACCAACAGTGTGGTCGCCGTCATGGAGGGTGGTGATCCGGTCGTGATCCCGAACGCCGAGGGAGGTCGCACGACGCCGTCGGTCGTGGCCTTCACCAAGGACGGCGAGCGGCTGGTTGGCCAGGTAGCCAAGCGGCAGGCGATCACCAATCCCAAGCAGACCATTTTCTCGATCAAGCGGTTCATGGGCCGCCGGGTGGAAGAGGTGAAGGAGGAGTCCTCCCGGGTGCCGTACAAGATCGCGCCGGGCGGAAACGGCCTGGCCACGGTCGAGATTCAGGGCAAGAAGTACACGCCGCCGGAGATCTCGGCGATGATCCTGCAGAAGATGCGGCAGACCGCCGAGGATTACCTGGGCACCAAGGTAGAGAAGGCGGTGATTACCGTGCCCGCCTACTTCAACGACGCCCAGCGGCAGGCGACGAAAGACGCCGGCAAGATCGCGGGCCTCGAGGTGCTGCGGATCATCAACGAACCCACGGCCGCGGCGCTGGCGTATGGGCTGGACAAGAAGAAAGAAGAGAAGATCGCGGTCTTCGACCTGGGCGGCGGTACCTACGATATCTCCATCCTGGAGCTGGCCGAGGGCGTCTTCGAGGTGAAGAGCACCAACGGCGACACCCACCTGGGCGGCGACGATTTCGACCAGCGGCTGATCGACTGGCTGGTGGCGGAGTTCAAGAAGGACCAGGGCATCGACCTCTCGAAGGATGCCATGGCCCTGCAGCGGCTCAAGGAGGCAGCGGAAAAGGCCAAGATGGAGCTCAGCACGGTGCAGCAGACCGACATCAACCTGCCGTTCATCACGGCGGACCAGTCGGGGCCCAAGCACCTCAACCTGACGCTCACCCGCGCCAAGTTCGAGCAGCTGGTGGACGACCTGGTGCAGCGCACCATTCCGCCCATGAAGCAGGCGCTGAAGGATGCCGGCCTGGATCCGAACCAGGTGGATGAGATCATCCTGGTGGGCGGCTCGACCCGGATTCCCAAGATCCAGCAGGTGGTGCGCGAGTTCTTCGGCAAGGAGCCGAACAAGTCGGTCAACCCCGACGAAGTCGTGGCGATCGGCGCGGCCATTCAGGGCGGCGTGCTGGGGGGCGAGGTCAAGGACGTCCTGCTGCTCGACGTGACTCCGCTGTCGCTGGGCATCGAGACGCTGGGCGGCGTGACCACCGTCCTGATCCCCCGCAACACCACCATCCCGACCAAGAAGTCCGAGGTGTTCTCCACGGCGGAGGACAATCAGACCACGGTCGAGATCCACGTGCTGCAGGGTGAGCGGCAGATGGCCTCCGACAACCGGACCATCGGCAAGTTCCAGCTGACCGGGATTCCGCCGGCTCCACGCGGCATGCCGCAGGTGGAGGTCACCTTCGATATCGACGCCAACGGCATCCTGCACGTGTCGGCCAAGGACAAGGCCACCGGCAAGGAGCAGAAGATCCGGATCGAGGCCTCCAGCGGCCTCAACGAATCCGAGATCGACCGGATGGTAAAGGAAGCCGAATCCCACGCGCAGGACGACAAGAGCCGGCGCGATCAGATCGAGGCCCGCAACCAGCTCGACGGGCTGGTCTACCGGGTGGAGAAGGACAGCCAGGAGTGGGTGGACCGCCTGCCGGCCGACGTGAAATCGCGGCTGGATGCGGCGGTCGAGGGCGGCAAGCAGGCGCTCCGGACCGGCGAGCCCGACGGGATTCGCCAGGCCCTGGACGAGCTCAACGCGGCCTATTCGGCCGCCGGCTCGGCCCTCTATGCCAGCTCCGGCGCGGGCGCCGAAGGCGGAGCCCGGCCCGAGGCCGGCACCCCCGAAGGCGAGGCGCCCAAGGAGGACGTGGTCGAGGCCGACTACGAAATCGTGGACGACTCCAAGAAGTAAGTCGTTCGCCCGCCGTCAGTTCGGCGGTGGGACCGGGGGCCGGGCGCGCGCGAGGCGCGTCCCGGCCTCCGCGTTCCTGACCGTGCGACCGAAACGGCGGACCGCGCATCCCGTTAGTATTGAATCAACCGTACGATTTCTCTAGCACAGGTACAACGCATGTCCGTTCGCTCTCAAAACTGGCTGAAGTTCGGTGGATTAGTGGGGCTGGCCTTCGGACTGGGCCTCCTCTTTGCCGGCCTGCTCGACCTGCCGACCCGCTCGTCGGCCCAGCAGGTCCAGGGCATTACCCCGGTGGTGGCGCC
Source organism: uncultured Gemmatimonadales bacterium (assembly GCA_963779755.1). Classification (GTDB taxonomy): domain Bacteria; phylum Gemmatimonadota; class Gemmatimonadetes; order Gemmatimonadales; family GWC2-71-9; genus CAVZZO01. The sequence goes on along the minus strand of CAVZZO010000001.1, from coordinate 1,337,804 downwards.
CACCACGCCCGAAACTCGTAATCTCATGGAGCTGAGCGATGCCTTCTCCGCCGTCGCGGAGCACATCCGGCCCAGCGTCGTGTACGTCAAATCCCAGAAAACCGAGCGCGCGCCGCAGATGCCCGGCGGCCTGGATCAGTTCTTCCGGTTCCATCAGCAGCAGCCGGAGATCGTCCGGGGTACCGGCTCCGGGTTCATCGTCTCGAGCGACGGCTACATCCTGACCAACAACCACGTGGTGGACGGCGCCTCCAAGGTGACGGTCCGCCTGCTCGACCGGCGCGAATTCGACGCCCACGTGGTGGGCACCGATCCGGCCACCGACGTGGCGGTTCTGAAGATCGACGCCAAGAACCTCGATCCCGCGCCGCTGGGCAACAGCGACGACGCGAAGATCGGGCAATGGGTCCTCGCCGTGGGTAACCCGCTGGGCGAGGGGCTGGCCTTCACCGTGACGCAAGGCATCGTGAGCGCCAAGGGGCGCGCGCTGGGCGCGCGGGGTGAGGCCATTCAGGACTTCATCCAGACCGACGCGGCCATCAACCCCGGGAACTCCGGCGGGCCGCTGGTCAACGTCCAGGGGCAGGTCATCGGCATCAACACGGCGATCGCCAGCGAGACCGGCTATTTCAGCGGCTACGGTTTCGCCATTCCGATCAATCTGGCGCAACACGTGATGGACCAGATCATCAAGACCGGCAAAGTGCATCGCGCCTCGCTCGGCGTGTACGTCAATGACGCGTCGGCCGAAGACGCGGAGTATGTGGGTCTGAACCAGATCCGCGGAGTGCTGGTCCAGAGCTTCACCGACAACTCGCCGGCCGAGAAGGCGGGGCTGCAGCCCGGTGACGTGATCATTTCGGTAGACGGCACCGAGCTGCGCAGCAACGGCTCCACCGCGCAGTTGCAGCAGCTGGTGGGCTTCAAGCAGCCGGGCGAGAAGGTGACGGTCGAAGTCGCCCGCAAGGGCGGCATCCGCAAGACGCTCACCGTCAAGCTGGCGCCCATGGCCGAAACCCAGACCGCCTCGAACGAGCGCGGCAATCCGGGTGATTCGGGCGAGAACGGCGGCAGCATGCTGGGCCTGCTCGGCATCTCGGTGTCGCCGGTGACGGCCGAAGTCCGGGCCAATTACGACCTGCCGGACGATATGACCGGCCTGGTGGTCACCGACGTGGACCCCAGCGGTCCCGCAGCGGAGCAACTGGCCAGCGTCAACGACCGCGCCGGGCCCGACATCATCGTCTCGGTCGAGGGCAAGTCCCTGAAGACCGAGGCCGACCTCAAGGCGGCGCTGCGCCAGGTGGGCGCCGGCCACATCATCAGCATGCGGATCTTCCATCCGGGCGCGGGCTTTACCATCCGCCGGCTCCGGCTGGGCGAGCAGCAGTAGGTCCCGGAGCAGTACCCCGGAACGGAACGCCCGCCCTCCAGGCGGGCGTTCTGCTTGACCTCGAGCCTGTCGACCTCTTCGACCACTCCCGGCGGGCGCGACGCGGGCCGGGGAGCGCGGGCGCCGGTATTACCTTTCCGGCATCCCGGGAGCATCGTCATGAGCAATCCATCCAGCACGGCTGCACCAACGATCAAAGCCCCGACCGGCACGAGCCTTTCCTGTCGGGGCTGGCACCAGGAAGCCGCTCTGCGGATGCTGATGAACAACCTGGATCCGGCGGTAGCGGAGCGCCCCGACGAGCTGATCGTCTATGGTGGCGGCGGCAAGGCGGCGCGGAACTGGGAATGTTTCGAGGCCATCGTCGCCACGTTGCGGCGGCTGAAGAACGATGAAACGCTTCTGGTGCAGAGCGGAAAACCGGTGGGCGTCTTCCGCACGCACGAGGAGGCCCCGCGGGTGCTCATCGCCAATGCCAATCTGGTGCCCCGCTGGGCCACCTGGGACGAGTTCCGGCGGCTGGATGCACTGGGGCTCACGATGTACGGCCAGATGACGGCGGGTTCCTGGATCTATATCGGCACCCAGGGAATCCTGCAGGGCACCTATGAAACCTTCGCCGAGCTGGCCCGGCAGCACTTCGGCGGGACGCTGAGCGGCCGGCTGGTGGTGACCGGCGGGCTGGGCGGCATGGGCGGCGCCCAGCCGCTGGCGGCGACCATGAACGGGGCCGCGTTCCTGGGCGTCGACGTGGATGCCGAGCGCATCCGCCGCCGGGTGGATACCGGCTACTGCGACGTGCTCACCGACAGCCTGGACGACGCCCTCGAACGGGTGCAGCAGGCACGTGAACGGCGCCAGGCGCTGTCGGTCGGGCTGGTGGGAAACATCGCCGAGGTCCTGCCGGAGATAGTCCGCCGGGGGGTTGGCCTCGATGTGGTCACCGACCAGACCTCGGCGCACGATCTGCGGCTGGGCTATATCCCTACCGGGCTCTCGCTCGATCAGGCCGCCGAGCTGCGGGCGCGGGACCCGGCCGCCTATGAAACGCGGGTCCTCGACTCCATGGTCGTGCACGTAGACGCGATGCTCGACCTCCAGCGTGCCGGGGCCATCGTGTTCGACTATGGCAACAACCTCCGGGGCCAGGTGGCGGATCACCGGGACATGGCCAGGGCCTTCGATATTCCCGGGTTCGTTCCGGCATTCATCCGCCCGCTGTTCTGCCGCGGCGCCGGCCCCTTCCGCTGGGCCGCCCTCTCCGGCGACCCGGCCGATATTGCCGCCACCGACGAGGCGGTGCTGGAGACTTTCCCGCAGAAGAAGAGCCTGGTGCGCTGGATCGAGCAGGCCCGCGCCCGGGTGCACTTCCAGGGATTGCCGGCCCGGATCTGCTGGCTGGAGTATGGCGAGCGCGCCGAGATGGGTCTGCGGTTCAACTGGCTGGTGAAGAAGGGCAAGGTGCGCGCGCCGCTGGTCATCGGACGCGATCACCTCGATGCCGGCTCAGTGGCTTCGCCCAACCGGGAGACGGAAGGGATGAAGGACGGATCCGATGCCATCGCGGACTGGCCCCTGCTCAACGCCATGCTCAATACGGCCTGCGGGGCGAGCTGGGTGAGCCTGCATCACGGGGGCGGCGTAGGCATCGGATACTCGATCCACGCCGGCATGGTCTGTGTCGCCGACGGGACCGACATGGCCGACCGCCGGCTCCAGCGGGTCCTCACCGCCGATCCCGGCACCGGCGTCATGCGCCACGCCGATGCCGGTTACGAGCTGGCCGTCCAGACCGCGAAGGAGCGCGGGGTGGATCTTCCGATGGTCAACGGTGAGCGGTAAACGGTGAGCGGTGAGCGGACTGAGGCAACCGTGATCGTGACCGGCAGGCGGTGGTATCCGAGTGCGCCCCCACTTACCGCTCACCGCTTACCGCTTACCGTCTGAATGCCTCTCCTCCGCAACATCGGCCTGCTCGCCACCTGCCGGGCCGACGGCGGCCAGGGAGCGGTTCATCCCATCCCCCGCGCGGCGGTGGCCTGGGACGACGCCGGCCGGATCCGCTGGGTGGGGCCGGAGTCGGGCCTCCCGCCGCAGATAGCGGGCGGGCAGGTGTGGGACGCCGGGGGCGGCCTGGTGATCCCCGGCCTGGTGGACTGTCACACCCATCTGGCCTTCGGCGGCTGGCGCGCGGACGAGTTCGAGCAGCGCATCCTGGGCCGGAGTTATCTGGAAATCGCTCACGCGGGCGGAGGCATCGCGGCGACCGTGGCGCAGACCCGGGCGGCCTCCACCGAAGAGCTGCGGGCCCGCTGTCTCGAGACACTGCAGGCCATGGCCCGGCTCGGCGTCACCACGGTCGAGTGCAAGAGCGGTTACGGTCTCGACCGGGATACCGAGCTCCGCATCCTGCAGCTCTACCGCGAGCTGGCCGGCACGGCACCGCAGCGGCTGGTGGCGACCTACCTGGGCGCGCATGCGGTCCCCCCGGAGTATCGCGACCGCCGCGCCGCCTACGTCGACCTGCTGATCAACGGCATGATCCCGGCGATCGGTGCCGCCGGGCTCGCCCGTTTCTGCGACGTTTTTCTGGAACAGTCCGCCTTCACACCGGACGAGGCGCGCCGCATCCTGCTGGCCGGCCGGGCGGCCGGACTGCTGCCGAAGCTGCACGCCGATCAGCTGACGGCGGGCGGCGGCGCCGAGCTGGCCGCCGAGGTGCAAGCGGCGTCGGCGGACCATCTGGAATTCGCCACCGACGAAGGACTGCGGGCCCTGGCGGCGGCGGGGACCGTGGCTGTGAGCCTGCCGCTGGCCACGCTCTATCTGCAGCAGACGCCGTTCCCCGCACGGCGGGCGATCCGTGCGGGCGTAGGGGTGGCGGTGGCAACCGATTTCAACCCCGGGTCGGCTCCCAGCTATCATCTGCCGCTGGCGATGCTCCTCGCCTGCACCCTGCAGCGGATGACACCGGCGGAGGCGCTGAAGGGCGCTACGTTCTATGCCGCCCGCGCGCTGCGGCTGGAGGGGGAGATCGGGTCGGTAGAGCCGGGCAAGGCGGCCGACCTGGCGGTGATCGACGCCCCCGGCATAAACCACTGGCTTTATCATTTTCGCCCCAACGACTGCCGGTTGGCATTCCGGGGCGGGCGGGTCATCTGGCAGGCCTGAGATCCCAACCCGGACGGCGTCCGGAAGCCGGATCTCTCCGGATGAAACCATAAAACGTCGTTCTCTGCGTACCTCGGCGCACTCGGCGTGCTCCTGTGAGTAAACGATGCGCGGGGTGGGGATCCATCAACCGGACAAGGAACGGAATGAAGCGCTGCCTGCTGCTCCTGGTGGACGGCCTCCGGCCGGACGTGCTGGAAGAGGAATTCGCGCGGGGAAACCTGCCGGCGCTAGGTGAGCTGACCGCCTCGGGCGGCCGGGGGCGGGCCATTACCAGCTTCCCCTCCACGACCAGTGTGGCCTACCTCCCGTTCCTCACCGGGTGCACGCCGGGCCGGTGCAACATTCCGTCCATTCGCTGGCTGGACCGCACCCGCTATCGCGGGCGGTGGTGGCGCGACCGCGGGGCGGTGCGCAGCTATTGCGGCTACCAGAGCGATCTGCTGGACGGCGATATCTCGCCCCAGGTGGCCACGCTGTTCCAGCTGGTGCCCGAGAGCCTGGCGATCTTCACCCCGGTGGGGCGGGGGCTCGCGCCCGGACGCGACCCCGCCAGGCTGGAGCGGAAGCTCTGGGGCGCGGCCGCCCACTATCTGCAGTGGCACCAGCCCTCGGACAATGCGGTGAGCCGGCACCTGCTGCGCGAACTCGACCGGCCCTGGCGATTCATCTTTGCCCAATTTCCCGCCGTCGACGGCTATACCCATCAGCAACATCCGCGCGGGCCCGGCGTGCTTCGGGCCTTGCGGCGGGTGGACCGGACCATCGCGCTGGTACGCGAGCGGCTGGCGCAGCGGGAGGAACTGGAAGACACGCTGATCGCCGTGGTCAGCGACCACGGCGCCTCGCCCATGATGATCCACCTCGACCTGGCCGACTGGTTCCGCGCCCAGGGCGTCCCCACCCTGTCCCATCCGGTGTTGTGGGAGCGGGATCCCCGCGCCGCGGTGATGGTCGCGGGGAACGCCTCAGCCATGGTCTACGCACGCCCGGGAACCCGGCGAGACGCACGCTGGCCCGTCGAGCGGCTGCGCCGGCCGGAGACGTTCGACTCCAGCCATGACCTGGTGGAGGCCCTGGTCAATCAGCCGGGCGTGGCATTCGTCGCCGGGGAGAGCGAGCGCGGGGGCCTGCTGGTGGTCAACCGGCGCGGCGAGGCGCAACTGGAGCACACCGGGGACGGCATCCGCTATACCCCGCACTCCGCCGACCCGCTCGAGCTGGGTGGAGCGGCGGTGCGGAGCGCCCGCGAATGGCTCGCCGCCTCCTGGGACGGTCAGTGGCCCGACGCCGCCTGGCAGCTGCTCGACCAGTTCCGCGCTCCCCGCACCGGCGATCTGGTGGTGGTGGCGGAGGAGGGCTTCGACTTCCGCAAGCGCTATGAGGTCCCCGAGCACCGCTCGGGGCACGGCAGCCTCTGCCGCTCTCACATGCAGACGCCGCTCTGGAGCAGCCACCCGCTGCCGGAGGAAACGCTCCGGACGGTGGATATCTTCCCCGCCCTGTGCCACTGGCTGGGCGTGGCGGTGCCGGAGCATATCGACGGGGAGCCGGTCTGGATGCCGGGGAACCAGAGAATCCCGGCCGTAACCTAGGCAAGGGACAGGGGATCGAGGACAGGGAACCAGCAACGAGGAACAGCCGCGAGGTCACGATGAACGAGGACGTACTGAACCTGGAGATCCGCAAGTTTCTGAAGGAGTTCGGCGTCTCGGCCCAGCGGGAGATCGAGAAGTCGGTCCGCAGCGCCCAGCGCGACGGCACCCTCCCGAAGGGCGGCCGGGTGCGGGCTCGCGCCCGCCTGGATGTGGACGGGCTGGACACCTTCCTGGAAGTGGAGCGTGAGCTTTCGCTGGAGTGACCCGTCGCTCCCGGACTAATGGCATGTCGCCTCGCCCGCATCCAGCGTCCGGCCGGCCGTGTCGAGAAACTCCCACTGATAGCGCCCCTGCCCCAGGGTGAGCTTGAGCAGCCCGTAACGGCCCTGAAGCCGCCAGATGCTATTGGGCGCGGGGCGGGCGCGGACTGCGCGCAGGTTGCCGCCGCCGGTTCCGGCCACGAATTCGACGATCCCGGTCGAATCCGCCTCGCCGGTGGGGGTCTGGGGAGCGAACCGCTCGTAGTGGTGATCGTGTCCGCTTACCACGATATCCACGTGCTCGCGCTGCATGATGGCCCACAACGGTTCCAGGCGGCGATCGCTACCGTGGGGGCCCGACGTGAAACGCGGATGGTGCCCCACCGCGATGGTGCATTTCGCCGCGTGGCCCTGCAGGTCCCCCTCCAGCCAGGACTCCTGCGCCTGGCGCTCCTTCTGGGAGAACTCCGAGCCTACCACGATCTGGGTATTCAGCACCACGATGTGCCAGCCCTGGAAATCGAAACTGTAGTATCCTTTGTCCGGGTCGCCGGCCCGGTCGCCGAAGTAGCGGAAGTAACCGTTCGCCTCGGGATTGGCTCCGTACTCGTGGTTGCCGGGCGCGGGGTGAATCGCGCCGAGGATCAGGGGATAGCTGCCCCAGGATGGGGCGAAGCAGCGGGTGAAGTCCTGATAGCTCCCGGCCGGGTAGGCGTTGTCGCCCACCGTGACGAGGGTGGCGGGAACCCCGGCGGCGCTGTCGGCACGCAGCAGGCTGTCGGCGAGGGCGGCGGTACGCTCGTCGCCTGATGCGTCGCACCTGGCAATGTCACCCACGGTGAGGAGCACAGCGGCGTTCTGGAGCGCCAGCAACTCCGGCGGGGTGCCTGGGGGTGGCAGCGGGGCAGCCCCACCGCCGCAGGCGGCCAGCAGCGCGACCCATCCCAGTCCTGCGCCTGGTTTCAGCTTCATCGTCTCGATCCCGACCCGGGCGGCATGGGCAATAGTACCGCTCCCGGGCCGGGAAGGTCGTGAGGCGGCTCACGGGCGGGCCCCGGCGCTGATGTCGCGCTCGCATCGGATGGCGTCTCTCAGAGTGGATCGGCAGTTCCGGGAGCTGCGGGAAACCCCGCGCTCCCGCGCGATGGGAGGGCAGATGGGACTGCCCTGAGCGCGGCAGGGTGGCCCGCCGGCTTTCCCGATCTCCGTTCTCAGTCCTCGCTTCCCACCACCCTCGCCCCGCTCTGAGCATCGAAGAAGTGCAGCTCTCCCGGGTCCCAGGTGAGCCGGACGGGGTCGCCGGTGCGCAAGCCGGCGCCGGGAGCGAGCCGGGCGGTCCAGGTGCGCTCGCCCGCCCGCACGTGCAGCAGCGTTTCGTTACCCAGCGGCTCGGCCAGCTCGACTTCCCCGGGCAACCCCGGTTCGCCCTCGCCCGCCAGCCGCAGGCTCTCGGGCCGGATGCCCACCATGATGGAGCGACCCGCGCGGGAGGCGAGGGCGGCGCGCCAGGCGGCGGCCGGCTCGAGAACGGGGCCGCCCTCACCCAGCAGGACGCGCGGCGGATCCTCGCGTGTGATTACTCCCTCGGCTAGATTCATCGCCGGGCTGCCGATGAAGCCGGCCACGAAGACGTTCTGCGGCCGGCGGTACAGTTCCATGGGCGAGGCGATCTGCTGTACCCGCCCCTGGTTGAGCACCACGATGCGGTCGCCCAGCGTCATGGCCTCGACCTGGTCGTGCGTCACGTAGATCATGGTGGCGCCCAGGCGCCGGTGCAGCGCCGCGATCTCCCGCCGCATCTGCAGGCGGAGCTTGGCATCGAGGTTCGAGAGCGGCTCGTCGAAGAGGAACACCTGCGGCTGCCGTACGATCGCGCGGCCCAGCGCCACCCGCTGGCGCTCGCCGCCCGAGAGTTGCCGGGGGCGGCGTTCCAGCAACTCCTCCAGACCCAGCATGGCCGCCGCCTGGTGCACGCGCTGGGCGATCTCGGGACGCGGCATGCCGCGCAACCGCAGCGCAAACGCCATGTTTTCGAAGGCGGTCATGTGGGGATACAGGGCATAATTCTGGAATACCAGGGCGATATCCCGCTCCTTGGGCGGCAGGTCGCTGACTTCTCGCGGCCCGATGAACACCCGGCCCGCCGTCGGCACCTCCAGACCGGCCACCAGGCGCAGCGTGGTGCTCTTGCCGCAGCCGGACGGCCCCACCAGGACGCAGAATTCCCCGTCGGCGACCTCCAGATCGAGCCCATGCACCGCCACGCGCTCGCGGCCGCCCGCCTCGTAGGCCTTCCGGACCTGCTCCAGTTTCACGCTCGCCATGGGATCTCCGTACCGGCATGAGCGAATCGACGCACGTTCCCTCCGGGTTTCTCTGGGGCGCCGCGACCTCCGCCTATCAGATTGAAGGCTCGCCTCTGGCCGACGGGGCCGGCCCCAGTATCTGGCACCGTTTTGCCCATACGCCGGGCCGGACGGCCAACGGCGAGACGGGCGACGTGGCCTGCGATCACTACCGTCTGGCCGAGGGCGATGTCGCGCTGATGGCGCAGCTGGGCCTCAACGCCTATCGCTTCAGCATTTCCTGGAGCCGGCTCTTCCCGGCCGGCCGGGGGGCGCCCAATGCGGCAGGCCTGGCCTTCTACGACCGGCTGGTGGACCGGCTGCTGCAGCACGGCATCCAGCCGATGGTCACGCTGTACCACTGGGACCTCCCCGCCGCGCTGGACGACCGGGGCGGCTGGCTCAACCGCGACATTGCCGGCTGGTTCGCGGACTATACCACCCATGTTGTCCGGGCGCTGGACGACCGGGTGAAGCTCTGGGCCACGCTCAACGAGCCGTGGGTGGTGACCGATGGCGGCTATCTGCACGGGGTACTCGCCCCGGGCCACACCAACCGGTACGAGGCCCCGCTGGCGGCGCACAACCTGCTCCGCGCCCACGGCACCGCGGTGCAGGCCTACCGCGCCGCAGGCCGGCACCAGATCGGCCTGGTGGTAAACCTCGAACCGAAGTACCCGGCATCGCAGGCGCCGGAAGACCTCGCGGCCACCCAGCGGGCCGACGCCTACATGAACCGGCAGTACCTCGATCCGGTGCTGCTCGGGTCGTATCCGGCGGAGATGCGCGAGATCTTCGGCGACGCCTGGCCGGACTTCCCCGAAGCAGACCTCGAGCTCATCCGGCAGCCGGTCGATTTCCTCGGGATCAACTACTACACCCGCAGCGTGGTGCGGAACGAGCCCGGAGCCTGGCCGGTCCGCGCTGCCGCGGTGCGGCAGGCGCGGCACATCTACACCGATACCGGCTGGGAGGTCTACCCCGAGGCTCTCACCCGGGTGCTGCTCTGGGCACAGGACCGCTACGGCAAGCTGCCGCTCTACATCACCGAGAACGGCGCCGCGTTCTACGATCCGCCGGAAGCCCGGGACGGCAGCGTGACCGATCCGTTGCGGGTGCAGTATTACCATGATCACCTCCGCGCGGCCCTGGCGGCACTGCGGCAGGGCGTGGATCTCCGGGGGTATTTCGCCTGGTCGCTGCTCGACAACTACGAATGGAGCCAAGGCTACTCCAAGCGTTTCGGGCTGGTGCACGTGGACTTTGCCACCCAGCAGCGTACCCCCAAGGCCAGCGCCCGCTTCTACAGCGAAGTCATCCGCAGCAATGGGGCAAACCTGGACCAGACACGGTAAGGCCTGACAGGAAGAGGACGGGAAGAGGACGGGAAGAGGACGGGAAGAGGACGGGAAGAAGACGGGAAGAAGACGGGAAGAAGACGGGAGAACCCGTCCTTCGTCCGCCCTGCTCCCGTCCTCTTTTCCGTCCTTCTCCCGTCCTCCTTCCGTCCTCCTCCCGTCCTTCTTCCGGAACACCACCCGCGCCGGCAGCCGCCGCACCCGCACGGCATCTCCTTCCAGGGCGGCGCTCTTCCCATCGACCTCCACCGAACCGGCGGCAAACCCAATCGGCGCGTAGACCAGAACACCGCCATCGGGAATCGGGGCCGTCCCGGACAGCTGGATGACAACCGTCCCGCCCCCGCCATTCCTACCTGCTGACTCCTGATCCCTCCTCATGCTCCACGACAGCTCCCCGCGCCCGATCCGCAGGTGGTGGATCGCAACCCCGCCGGCCGCGCCCAGCCAGTCCGCTGGAATCCCCTGCCCCGCGACGATGGTGCTGTCGCGCTCGTAGGCAAAGAGGTCGAGTGCCGCGCGCACGAAGTCCGACCCGACCCAGGTATGCGGCAGGTCGCCGATGAATTTCGGGGCCGTGGAATCCTGCCAGACCACTTCGGGCCACTGGTTCCACGCGGCGGGCCGGCGCCCGGCCTCCAGGATGGCCAGCAGATCGAGGGCGCGCCGCCGCCAGCCCAGCCGCAGGAAGGCGGCCACGTTGCGCAGTTCGTACGGCGTATAGGCCCCCCAGGCGGAGTCACCGCCGGCGCGGGTCTGCACCTCGCGCCAGTAGCGCTGATAAGTGCTGTCCACCCCGTCCGGAGGGAGCAGGCCGAGGGCGTCCGCGGTGGCGATCCCCACGCTGGTCGAGGTGGGATCGAAGTCGCCCCGGTCGGCACTGCCCGGGACATAGGGAATGCGATGCATCGCCATGCTGCGCCGGATGGAGCGATGCAGATCGCCGGCGAAGGCCCGGCGGATAGCCGCCAGGCTATCGTGCAGGGCGGCATGCCCCAGGCTGGCGGCCAGCGCGGCGGCATCCTCGAATCCACGCAATCCGAAGAAGTCGTCCCAGTAGGAATAGGCCGGCTTGTCCGAATAGCCTTCATGGCTGATGGACGGCGGCAGCAGGCCGAAGAACGCGAGACTGTCGGAAGTCCGGTAGGGCGCGGTCATGCGCGACTGTCGCAGCGAATCGAGGTAGCGGGACGCGCGCCGGACGTGGGGCCAGAGCCCGGCCACGAAGCCGGTGTCGCCCGTCGCGGCGAGATAGTCCCGCACCAGGTAGATGAACTCGCCCTCGCTGTCGTTTTCCGGCACCGGATCGGCCCCGCGGGTATCCACACAGCAGGGGATCTTCCCGCTGGCGAACTGATAGGGCGCAAACCAGGCGAGAAACTCTCGCACCGCGGCCGGATGCCCCAGCCGCAAGAGCGCGTCGCCGATCATGGCCCCGTCGCGGATCCAGGAGCGGCGGTAGGAGCGCGAGCCGGGCTCGATGGCCGGACCGTCCCGGTTGATCAGCATGTACGCGAGGTTGCTGCGGATCTGGTCGGCCAGTTCCCCCAGCGAATCGGGCAGCGTGAACCGGACCCGGTTCAACGCCTCACGCCAGCCGGCCGCGACGCTGTCCTGGAGCCGGCGGACCGCGGCCGTATCGCGCACGACCGGACCGGGCTGCGATGTGCCCAGGGGGAAGCGCACCACCACCTCGCCACTACCGCCCGGCGGCAGCCGGAGCGGCCAGGCCAGCGCGGCGGACGCAGAGCCGAAGGCATCGTGCACCGAGTTCCCGGAGGGGAGATGCCCGCCGCGCAGCGCCGCGACGATGCCGCCGGCGTCGAAGCTGGCGGCTCCCGCTTCCGCCGGCGCGGTCACCGGCACCACGCCCGGCGTTCCGTTCACCAGCAGCTCATGGCCGGTCCACCGCAGGCTGTCGATCCGGGAGGCGCCGCCCGGCGTGCCCAGGAACTGCCAGGGCGGGTTCACCTGGAAGGGCCGCACCGCCAGGTCGAGGGTTACCCGTTGCTCGCGGCCGGAGTTGTTCTCCACCCGGTAGCGCGCGTAGGCGCTGGACGCGCCCGGCGTGCCGGCCGCAAAGGCCGTGACGGTAAGCTGGAGGCTGTCCACCGCCCAGCGCACGCTGGGAATGGGCAGGTAGCCGTCCTGCAGCGACCGGCTGGCGCTCGCGGCCGCCCAGGTGAGCAGGCGCCCGCCGGTGTACAGCATGGGCTCCACCGAGAAACCGCCGGCCACGGGCTCGATGGCCCCGTCTTCGCTCAGCAGCGGACGATGGCCGTCGCCGCTCACGCCGATCATGGTCCAGTACGATTGCTCGCCCGTGAGATAGCGGGGATAGAGTCCGCGCGGCTCTTCCTGCGCCACCCGGGCGAAGAAGGCATTGAGGTCGCCGGCCCAGTCCAGCGGCTTCACCGCCAGGGTGCGCAGGCCGTAGCCGGCTCCGCTACCCTGCCGCAGCACCAGCCGGAGATAGCGCGACTCGGATTCGGGCAGGTAGAGGTAGTCCCGCCCGCCGTTGCCGCCCTGCACCGCCCGGAGTTCTTGCCACTGACTGCCATCGGCCGAAGCATCCACCTGGTATGCGCCGGCCGCGCGGCCGGGCTCCCAGTCCAGGACCAGGGCGCCGTAGGTCCGGCGGCGCAGGAAGTCCACGGTGAGCGTCTCCGCCCGGGCCGCCGTCCCCGAGCGCCAGGCGGTGGTGGAATCGCCGTCCAGCACCAGGTCGGGAGCATGGCCGGGCGCGGAATGGGAGGCGGTCACGGTGGGGGTGAGGTCATAGGGCCGGTCGGGCCGGCGCGGCTCCAGCGTGAGATCGTCCAGCCAGACGGAGCCGCGTCCGCCGGTGCCGGCGGTGACGACGATCTCGAGCGCCGCCAGGTGGCGCAGCGTGCCGCCGCCCCGCGGCCCCCAGGCGAAGCCGATACGCCGGAGCGGTATGACCACCTGTGTCCAGGTCCGGGGAAAGGCGAAATTGCGCTGGTTGCGCCACCACACGTTGTCGCCGGTGGAATCGATCAGCTTGAACTCGAGATTATTGACCGGGGCATCGGCCCGGATCCAGAAACTGAAGGCGTAGTTCGGCGGGAGCTCGCGGTCGAACGTCTTGTGGATGGCGGCGTAGCCGGCGTGGCCCTGAAAGTCGAAATCCAGCCGCAGCACCCGGCCTCCCCGGCCGGTGTCGGGATGGAGCGAGAGCGCGACGCCCTCGGACGGCGCGGCCTGCCAGCCGTCGGGCCGGTTGAAGCCGTCGAGCCGGACCGGCGGCCCGGCCGGCTCCTGGGCCGCGGCCCGGCCGGCGCACAGCACCGCCAGGAGCGCCAGGCAGCCGCCCAGCCGGGTCATTCCTTGACGCTCCCCAGCATGATGCCTTCGACGTAATAGCGCTGCAGCACCAGGAAGACGCCCATCACCGGCAGGACCGTCACCACCGCCCCGGCCATCATCAGCTCGGTGTCCTGCACGTGCTCGCCCACCAGGTTGGCGATCGCCACCGGGAGGGTCCAGTGGGCCTGATCGCTCAGCACGATGAGCGGCCAGAGGAAGTCGTTCCAGGTGTTCAGAAAGGTCCAGATGGCGAGCGTGGCGAGGATCGGGGTGATGGTGGGGGTCACGATGGACCAGTAGATCCGGAACTCGCCCGCGCCGTCCACCCGGGCCGCGTCCAGCAGGTCGTCGGGGATGCTCAACGCGTACTGCCGCACCAGGAAGATGCCGAAGATGCTGGCGAGCCCGGGCACGATGACGCCCCAGTAGGTATTGATGAAGTGCAGTTCCTTGAGCAGCAGGAAGAGCGGCAGCATGGCCACCTGTACCGGCACGACCAGCCCGGTGAGGAGCAGCCGGAAGGTCCGCTCGCGGCCCCGGAAGCGCAGCTTGGCGAAGGCATAGCCGGCCATGGAATTGATCGCCAGCGATATGGCCGTCACGGTGCCGGCGATGATCGTGCTGTTGAGCAGGAACCGCCCCAGGTTGAGCCGCTGGAAGAGCACCTTGTAATGCTCGAAGGTGACCGACGGCGGGAAGAGATGCGGGGGCGCCGAGTTGGCCATGCCGGTGGGCATCACGGAGGCCGACACCATCCACACCATGGGCAGCAGGGCCAGCACCGCGGCGGCGATGAGCGCGCCGTACAGGGCAACGGAGGCGAAGGGCCGGCGCACGTCAGACCTTGACCCGCTGGAGCCGCAGCTGGATCAGCGTGCCCACCATGATGACCAGAAAGAGCGCAAAGGCGATGGCCGCCGCCACGCCCATCCGCCACCAGCGGAACCCCTGCTCGTACATGAAGAGCACCACCGTTTCGGTGGCCTTGAGCGGGCCGCCCTGGGTCATCACGTAGGGCTCGGTGAAGACCTGGAAGTAGCCGATCATGGTGATGACGGCGACGAACAGCAGCGTGGGCCCCAGCATGGGCAGCGTCACATGGCGGAAGCGGCGCACCGCGCCGGCGCCGTCCAGCCAGGCCGCCTCGTAGAGCTGCGCCGGAATCGCCTGCAGGCCGGCGATGAAGATCAGCATGTTGTAGCCGAAGTTCTTCCAGGTGGCCATCAGGATGATGGCGGGCATGGCGGTGTGCGGGTTCCCCAGCCAGTCCACGGGGGCGATGCCGAACCAGCCGAGCGCGTGGTTCAGCAGCCCGTACTGCGGGTGATAGAGGTAGCGCCAGACGATGGCCACCGCCACCAGCGTGGTGACGAACGGCGTGAAGTAGACGGTGCGGAAGAGGCCGCGGGCCCGGGTGAGCGGGGCGTTCACCAGCAGCGCGGCGCCCAGGGAGACCGCCACCGTGAGCGGCCCGCCTACCAGCGCAAAGTAGAAGGTGTTCCGCAGCGCCTTCCAGAAGATGGGATTGTGCAGCAGCTCGGCGTAGTTGCGCAGGCCGATGAACCGGGCGTTGGCGAAATGCCCGATGGCATAGATGTCGAAGTCGGTGAAGCTGAGCAGCAGGGCGGCCAGCACCGGCAGGACAAAGAAGACCCCGATCAACACCAGCGCGGGCAGCACGAAGGCCCAGCCTGCCCGGCTCTCGCGCCGCTCCAGGCCCCGCAGCCGGAACCGCTTCACTGCCCGCCCTCCGCCGTGTGGCTCAGCAGCCAGCGGCGCTTCTCCAGGATCTGATTCACATCCCGGTCCAGCCGCCGCAACGCGGTGTCGGCCGGCACGCCCCCGCGGATGGACTGCTCGGCGTAGTCGTACACCTTGGTGGCGATCTCCTCCCATTCCGGCACCTTGGGCGTCGGCTCCACCCGGTGCAGCTGGGTCCAGAAGGCACGGGTCACCCGGTCGGTGCGGAGGGAATCGGTCCAGGCATCCTCGCGGGCGGGCAGATCGCCCGTCAGCGCAAAGAACCGGCGCTGGCTCTCCAGGCTGGAGAGATACTCCATCAGTTGCCAGGCCAGCGCCTTGTGCCGGCTGGCGCGGAACATGACCAGGCTGGAGCCCCCGGCCAGCGACAGGCCGCTGGCCGGGCCGGTCGGGCCCGGCATGGGCGCCGTGCCCCAGCTGGACTGCATCGAGTCGGGAAGCCGGCGGGCGAACTCGCCCAGGTTCCAGGGGCCGGTGATCCACATGGTGAAGTAGCCGCGGGTGAACTCCTGGTAGGGATTGGCGATATCGTTGAGCCCCTTCACCGGCGCCAGGCTGTCGCGATAGAGCGAAAGGTAGAACTCGAAGGCGCGTCGAAAGGCGGGATCCTCGAACGCGCCGTAGCGGCCGCCGTCCTTGAGGATGGGCGAGCCGGCCTGCAGCCCGAAGATGACCGGCTGCACCCACTCGTTGGTGGGCAGGTAGACGGGATAGCGGTTGGGACCGATCTCGCGCTTCAGCGCGCGCAGGGCGCGGACCCAGTCGTCCCAGCTTCCCGGGAAGGAGTCATATCCCGCCCGGCGCAGCAGATCGCGGCGGTAGAATACGACCCGGGTATCCACATACCAGGGCAGCCCGAAGAGGGTGTCGCCGATCAGATTAGTGCGCCAGATGCCGGGGAAGAAATCGGTGGAATCGACCACGGGCGAGTCGCGCACGTAGCCGCCCAGGGGCTCCAGCGCATGCAGCGCGGCAAACTCCGGCACCCAGGTGTTCCCCAACTGGGCCAGGTCGGGGGTCGCCTCTCCGACGAACGCGGTCAGCAGCTTCTCATGCGCGGCCGTCCACGGCACCTGTTGCACCTCCACCGAGATACCGGGGTGCTCCCGCTCGAAACCGTTCACCAGCTGCTGGACCACCTCCCCCTCGCGGCCCAGCCCCCAGAAGCGGAGGGTGACCGTCTCCCGGGCGCCGTCGCCGCGGCAAGCGGCGAGGAGGGCCAGGCCGAGGCACAGGGCGGGACGTCTCACGGCGTGGCCGGCGCCTGGTCGAGCCAGCCGCCGTGGAAGCCGGCGCGGCGCAGGCCGCGAATGATGTAGGGGCTTCGCCGCATGTATTTCCAGATAAGCCCGCTACGGTAGTTCTCCACCATGGCGACGATGGGGCCCTGGTCGATGCCCAGGTAGTCGGTATCGAACCAGCCGGTATCGGGCGCAACCTGACCCATCTGGGGCGGTACATCGGTGGGCCAGGTCAGGTTGAAGGCATCCACGAAGCCGTACTGGCCGAAGAGCCGGCTGCCGAACCGATCGCGCATGGCAAGGAGCACGGGGATGCTCACCTCGGGCGCAAAGGCGATGCTGCCTCCGGCGGCCGTCGGCGCAATGGTGCCGTCATCCCGGATCTCGGTGAAGGAGGCGCCTCGCGCGGCATAGGTATAGAACCGCCGGGAGGCGCCCGCGACGGCCATGGTGGTATCCCGCGGGCCGTCGGACGCCGTCAGGCCCCATAGATCGGCGCCATAGCCGGCCCAGTTCTGCGGATTGGCGATGGCATAACTGCGCTGGGAGAGGGTGGCGCGGCGGGAGTTCTCGAAGTAATCCTCGCCGTGTGCGGCCATCCAGGCGTCCTGGATGCCGCGAAAATCCACCCAGATCTGCGAGTACTGGTGTCCGAAGAGCGGCGCGAAGCCCAGCTGGGACTCGCCATAGAAGGTGCCCCATTGATAGTCGCGAGTCCACGCCTGCCAGGCGGCGGAATCCACCGGATGGGTGGGGCTGCCCAGCGCCAGCAGGTACACCAGCATGGCCTCGTCGTAGCCGCGCCAGTCGTAGGTGTGGAACCCCTGTTCCGGGGTCCAGCCCATGGCGATCGCCGGCGCCCGGGGCTGGATCCAGCTCCAGTCCGCCCGGCGATACAGGCTGTCGGCGTAGGCGCGGATGGCCGTCTCGGTGGTGCCGGACTGGTCGAAGTACTGCTGGCAGAAGAGCACGCCGCCCAGCAGCAGCGCCGTATCCACCGTAGAGAGCTCCACGTCCTTGAAGCGGGTGCCGGAACTCATGTCCAGAAAATGATAGAAGAACCCCTGGTAACCCGCGGTGCCGGCGGCGGCGGTGCCCTGGGGCGCCTGCCAGAACCAGCGCAGGGTGGTGAGGACCCGGTCGGCCGCCTCGCTCCGGGTAACCAGGCCCCGCTCCACGCCGATGGGATACGCGGTGAGGGCGAAGCCCACCGCGGCGATGCTGGAGAAGGAGGGCGTGGGCCAGCGATCCGGCGTAAGGCCGGTGGCGGGGTCGCTCCGCTCCCAGAAGAAAGCGAAGGTGCGTTGCGTCAGCGTGTCGAGGAAGGCGGCCTGCCTCGGCGTCAGCTGGTCGGGGCCGACAAAGCCGCCGCCGTTGGCCCCCCCGCTGCACGCCGCGAGGGCAAGTCCCAGGCTCAGCAGCAGCAGGGTCGCGGGGGCACGGCTCGGGTTCCGGCGCATGGCAACTCCCCCGGGTGGGAGAAGACTACCGGCGGCCGGCCAGGGGCCGGCCGCCGGTAGACGGCACGTGCAAGCCGTCGGTTAGAAGTTGTATTCCACTCCCAGCTGGGCGCGGCGCGGATCGCTCACGACGCAATTGGGCGTACCGAGATTGGGGTCGGGCGACCCGTCCGCCTGGTTCGCCGGCGTGGCGAAGCAGCCGAAGTTGTCGTAATTGAACACATTGAAGACGTCCAGCGTTACCCCGATCCGCTGGCCGGAGATAGTGGGGAAGGTCTTGGCGAGACGCATGTCCACGTTCCGGTAGACCCACTTCCCGAAGATGAGGAAGTTTTGTCCCGGCGGCGAGAAACCGCCCCGCACGTAGCCGTTGGGGTTGAACCGGATGGGCCCGCCGATGTCCTGCTTGTTGCCGCTCCCCAGGGTAATGAGCCCGCTCCACTGGATGCCGAAGAGGTACGGCAGGTCGGTCACCCAGTTGGCCACGACCCGCGCCCGTTCGTCGTTGGCCGGGTGTTTCGGGATATTCTGGGTATTAGGGAAGGCGAAGAGGTCGCCGGAGTTGTCGATGCCGGCCAGCGAACGCCAGGCATAGGTAAAGGCCAGTCCGGCGCCCCAGCCGATGCTGCTCTCGCTGGCGCGGCGATAGGGACGCTGCACCTGGATTTGCAGGGCGTCATACCAGGTCCGCGCATCGTTGCTGGAGTAGATGAAGTTGCTGAACCCGTGGGCGCCCAGGTTGAAGCTGGTGCAGCAGGAACCGTCGGGGTTCAGGCCGAAGTTGGCCCAGTTCAGGGTCAGCTGGTTGATCCCGCGGACGCCGGCGTAGGTGGCCGAGACGTTGAAGTGGCCCAGCGTGCGCCGGACGCCCAGGTTCCACTGCCGGGAGTACGGTACCTTGACATTCTTGCTGATGAGCCACGCCTCGGGCGTCCCCACCGTGTGCACCAGCTGGTCGAGCGTCGCGCGGTCGGCGGTAAGATAGGAATTATTCCAGGCGACCTCGCCCGGTCCCGGCGTCGCCCCGGGAGCGGCGAACATGATGGTATAGGTCGGGTGGGTCAGCTTCAGCGTCTCGTCCACCGAGACGTCGAAGATCGTACGGTCGTAGAAAATACCGAAGGCGCCGTATATCGTCGTCTTGGCGTCCCGGTCCAGCGCGTAGGAGAAGCCCAGCCGGGGCTGGAACGCGCCGTAGAAGGGGTGCCGGTTGCTCCCCGTGCTGATGTAGTCGTTCAGGTTCAGCGGGTGGGGGAGGGAGTCGTTGTAGCGGGTGAGAGTATCGACCACGTTCTGGGGCGTCACGTAGTCGGTGTTGAACATCTTGGTTTCGAAATCCCAGCGGACGCCGGCGTTGATGGTGAGCCGCGGCGTGGGAGTCCAGTCGTCCTGCAAGTAGACTCCGAGCTGGGTGTTATTGGTGTTGAGCAGCGGGTTGCCGGTCCCGTAGACCAGCTGGAACGGCTGCTGGTAGTCGTACGCCACCCCGTTCAGGGTGTCGCGATAGAAGAACTGCGGGGTGCCGTTGTTGTCCTTCAGGACATCGAACTTCAGGAAGTTGGCGTTGGCGCCGATCTTGATCACGTGGTTGCCGGCCCAGTGCAGGCCGCTGTAGGTCAGATCGTTTCGCAGCTCAATGCCCTTCTGGGTAAAGTCCTGGGTGCTGAGATTGCTGCCGATCTGGGCCGAGCTGCCGCTGAACTGGTAGAGCCGCGCCGGAAGGCCCGGGTCGTTGGGTGACGGGTTCCGGCGGAAGCGGGTATAGGCCACCTTGGCCTCGTTGAGCCAGGGCCCCTTGAACCAGTTGTAGTGCAGCTGCCCGATGCTGATGTTCTGCCGGAAATTCACCGCCTCCTGGAAGGCCTGGTTGTTGCCGAAGTCCCGGATGTCGGTCTCATGCCGGTTGTTGAAGCTGAGCTCCGCCGAGGAGTTGGGGGTGACCGCATAGCTCAGCTTGCCGAAGAGCAGCGTCTCCCGGAAGGGGGAGGTGAACTGTCCGTTGTAGCTGCCGAGGTTCACCGTGTCGAGGGCGGGGAACGTTCCGGTGGGGGGCGGGGTGAAGTTCACCGTGTTGCTGCGGTCCTGGTAGTTCCCCTCGTAGGAGCCGAAGAAGTGCAGCCTGTCCCGGATGATGGGCCCCCCGGCACTCAGCCCGAGCAGCTTCCTCGAGTAGTCCGGCTGCTTGAAGTTGGGATCGGTGTTCTTGGACTTGATCTGGAACGTGTCGAGCGCGACCAGCCCCTTGTCCTGGTAGGTGAAGAAGGCGTTCCCCGACCAGGTGTTTCCGCCCGACTTGGTGACGGCGGTGATGAGCGAGCTGGAGGCGTTCTGGTACTCCGCCTTGAAGTTCTGGCTGATCACCCGGTATTCCTGAATCGAGTTTCGGGGGAAAGGATTCCCCCGGCTGGCGTCCTGTCCGGTGACGCCGCCGCCGGTGAGGTCATTCTTCAGGCTGGTCCCGTCCACGAAGACGTTGACCGTGCTCGGGTCCTGGCCGACCCCGGAAAAGGTCCGGAATCCGGTGCCGTTGATCCGGTCGGGCGTCACCGTCACGCCCGGCGCGAGCTGGGCCAGATCGAGGAAGTTGCGGCTGGGGCTGGGCAATTGCTCGATCTGCGCCTGCGTGACGTTGGTGGCGACCTCCGAGGTCTGGGTCTCGGTCCGGGGCGCCACAGTGGTGATCTCCTCCAGCTGCACCGTCTGCTGGCCCAGCGTGAAGTTGACGGTGAGCACCTGGCCGATCTGGACGGTGACCTGCTGGGCCTGGGAGCCCATGCCGATCGAGCGGGCCGTGACCACGTAGGTCGCGGGAGCGAGCCCGGCCAGCGTGTAGGTACCGTCGGTTCGGGTGGTGGCGTCCCGCTGCACACCGCTGGCGGCGTTCTTCGCCACGATTTCGGCGCTGGTGAGCGGGGTTCCGGCGGAATCAGTCACCAGCCCTTCGATGCGGCCGGTGGTGTTCTGCCCCCAGGCCCGAGCGGGCAGCCCGAGAAACAGCATCAGGCAGCCGAGCGCCAGGCCCAGACGTTTCAGATGATGAGTGGTCATACAGCCTCTCCTGGGGGTGGTGAGTTCGGCGTTCGGGATACTGGTTGCCAGAGTCCGTCGCCTCGTCAGCCGCCGCAGGAGCGCCGCACCACCAGGGTGGTGGGCAGCACCTCGCGGCGGTGATCCATCCGGCCCGGCTGACGCAGGGCCGTGAGGAGCCGCGTGGTCGCGAGCTCCCCCAGTGCGTTGAGATCTACATGGACCGAGGTCAGTGGCGGCTCGAGATACCGGCCCATGGGAATATCGTCGAACCCGGCCACGGCCACCTGCTCCGGCACGGCGAGACCGGCCTCGCGCAGCGCGCTGAGGGCGCCGATAGCCATGGCATCGTTGAACGCGAAAATGGCGGTGGGCCGAGGCCGGTGGTGCAGCAACTCAAGCACCGCCTGAAAGCCCGACTCCTCGGTGAAATCGCCCGCCGCCTGCAGCGCCGGCTCCGGACGGAGGCCGGCGTCGGCCAGGGCCGCTTGATAGCCCCGCAGCCGCTCGGCGGCATCGTAGTTGTGATCGGAGCCGCGGATGACGGCGATGCGCCGGTGCCCCCGCGCCAGCAGGTGCTGGGTCATGGCGTAGGCGCCTTCGTAGTTGGCCACGTTAATGGAGTCGTAGCGGCCGTTGCTGCCGGCGCCGTTCAGCAGCACCAGCGGGAACCGGTCGGCCAGGGCGGGCAGCGCCTCCACCTGGATGTCCGGCACCATCAGGATGAGCCCGTCCACCCGGCCGCGCATGGAACGGAGCACGGCCTCGATGGTGCCCCGGTCGGCGTGGAACCCGGAAACCACGATGTGATAGCCATGGGCGCGCGCCGCCTGGTCGATGCCGCGGATGACTTCGGAGAAGAACTCGCCATAGAGATCGGGCAGCAGCACGCCCAGGGTATTGGTCTGGCGGGTGATGAGACTGCGGGCGGCGCCATGGGGCACGTAGCCCAGCCGGCCGGCGATGTCTAACACCCGCCGCCGCGTCTTGTCGGTGACATTTGGGCTGTTGTTCATCACCCGCGAAACCGTCGCCACCGATACGCGGGCTTCCCGCGCCACGTGCTTGATCGTGGGCGGCGCCACCCTGCCGCGTCCGGCGGGGGTGTGATTCTGCCGGGATCGTGGAGCCATGGAACCCTGAGGGGCGCCTCACGTTGCATTGAGAAACGTGTCGTGACCGGCTCGTGATGTAATCGTTTACATTTTTCGCGGAACTGTCAAGGGCAGGGCGGGCCTAAAGGACTTCCTCGCGGCTTGCAGGACGGCAGGACGGCCCTAAAGGACTTCCTCGCGGCTCTCTATTGGAGGCCGCTCGGTCGCAGGACGGAACGTCGCGTGCTGTCACCCTGAGCGCTAGCGAAGGGGCCGAAGCCGATCGAATGGCTCCGGCCGCTTCGCCGCGCTCAGCGTGACAACACGCCTCGGCAATCGTCACCAAGCCCCGCGCCAGCCGCCGGGGCAACAGGCTCAGGTTGGGATATATTGTCCCCACTCGCGCGAACGTGGCGGAACTGGCAGACGCGCAGGACTTAGGATCCTGTGGGGTAACCCATCCGGGTTCGACTCCCGGCGTTCGCATCGACTGCAGTGAGCGGTGAGCAGTGAGCGGTGAACGGGCACTCCCGGGGCCGCCTTCCAATCCCGCTTACCGCTCACCGCTTACCGCTCACCGTCCCATGCCCGCACGCGTCACCGTTACCGCTCACGGCCCCCTGCGCCTGCAGGGAGATTTCACCATCGTGGATCCCCTGGGCGACCCCATCCCCCTGTCCCGTCCCGACCGGCCCGATCGCGCCGCGCTCTGCCGTTGCGGGCAGTCGGAGCGGAAGCCGTTCTGCGATGCGAGCCATGGGCGGTGCCGGTTCCGCCATGAAGCGAAGGCGGAGATTCGGCCTACGCTCAGCCCCCACTCCATGCCTTCTGATCCCGGAGGGGACGGCAGGGCGGCCAGACGGCAGGACGGCAGGTGCTGCATCGTGGTCAACGCCAACGGTGCCTATCGGATCGAGGGTGATTTCCAGTTGGTAGACGAATTCGGGGAGGCGTGGGATCTCTGCGGCCGGCAATCGGTCGCGCTCTGCCGCTGCGGCGCCTCCGGCGACAAGCCGTTCTGCGACGGAACCCATAATACGGTGAGGTTCCGGGGGTAGAAGGGCGGTACGGCGGTACGGCGTACGCGGTACGCGGCGCGGTACGGCGGTACGGCGGTACGGCGGTACGGCGGTACGGCGGTACGGCGGTACGGCAGCATAGATTCAGGTTGCGCCAGGAGCAACGTACCGCCCCTACCGCCCTTACCGCCCTTACCGCCTTAACAGCGCCACCTTCACCGCATCCACCACCAGCATCAGGTCGTCGACCTTGGAGAGCAGGGGCACGCCGCGCTCTTCGATGGGCCCGTGCACGTCGGGCTGGTGGGCGGCGCCGGTGAGAAAGATGACGCGCTTGCCCAGCCCCGGTGCCAGGGCTACCAGCCGGTCGTAGAACGCGAGCCCGTTCATGCCAGGCATGAGCACATCGCTCACCACCACGTCCACCCCTTCGCCGCCGGCGACCAGATCCAGCGCCTCCTGGGCGGTGCCGGCCTCGCGCACCTCCAGCCCGGCGCGCTCCAGCAGTTTCCGCAGGGCGCGCCGGACCGAGCTTTCGTCGTCCACCACGAGGACCGTTGCCATGGCGCCTAAGTATAGGGAGCACCGGGAGATTCGGCTAACATCGCCGGCCGGCGGGCCGCTTCGTTGACCCCCACTCCTCCGGGCGGGTACATTTCCCCCCGATGAGTGACATATCTATCGAAAAGACCCGCGAAGACGCCGCGTCTACCAGCCTGCAGGTCACCGTCCCCGCCGACCGGGTCAAGGCCGCCGAGGACAAGGCCGTGCGCTACTACGCCCGCCGGGCCCGCCTGCCGGGCTTCCGGCCCGGTAAGGCGCCGGAGCAGGTCATCCGCAAGCGCTTCGGCGAGGCCATCCGCCAGAACGTGCTGGAGGAGCTGGTCCGGGAGAGCTGGGAAACGGCCCGCACCAGTCACGATCTGAAGCCCGTTGCCCAGCCCCACATCCACAACCTCAAGTTCGACGAGGGGGGCCCGGTGGAGTTCGAGCTGCACGTGGAGGTGCAGCCCCGGATCGCCCTGGAGCGGGTGGGGGGCTTCAAGCTGGCGCGGGAGGTCAAGCCGGTGAGCGACGAGCAGGTGGCGGAGCAGCTGCGCCAGCTGCAGGAACAGAAAGCCCGCTGGACCCCGGTAAGCGGCCAGAAGCCCGCGCCGGGCCAGATGGTCCAGATCGAGGTGGCCACCGCCACCGACGGGGCGGGCAGCGAGTTCGGCGAGCCCCGGCCCTACACCGTGGTGCTGGGCTCGGGACAGACGCTGCCGGAAATCGAAGAGAAGATCATGCAGCTCGTCCCCGGGCGAGTCGGCCGAGACCGACGTCAAGCCGCCAGGCCGCCGAGGCCGATCGCGGCCCAGCCGGCGGAGGCCCGGAAGGTGCGGATCCACCTCCTGGAGGTCAAGAACCAGGAGCTCCCGGCCCTGGACGACGACCTGGCCCGCGAGGTAGGCGACTTCGAGAACCTCGACGCCCTGAAGGCCGCGGTCCGGGAAGACCTCGATGCCGAGAGCGAGCGGGAAGCCGACAACCGGATGCGCTCGGAGCTGCTGGAGCAGATCGCCGCCGCCAACAACATCACGGCCCCGCCCTCCCTGGTGGAGCGCACCATCCGGGGCTATGCCCAGGCGTACGGCATTCCGGACGAACAGCTGGAGCGGTTCGCGGGCGAGTTCCAGCCGGTGGCCGAGTCGCAGGTGCGGCGCGACATGATCCTGAACGCCGTGCTGGAAAAGGAAAAGCTCGCGGCCACCGAAGAGGAGATCGACGAGCGGGTGGCCCGGATGGCCGCGGCCCGCGGGGTGGAAACGGGCCCGCTCTATGCGTCGCTCCAGAAGAACAACCGGCTGGCGGAGTTGGAGCGGTCGATCGCCGAGGAAAAGGCGTTTAATTTCCTGTTGTCGCAGTCCACTATCGCAGAGGGTAGCGCGTGATCCCGACTTCGCTGTTTCCCCCGTATATCATCGAGCGATCCAGCCGCGGCGAGCGGACGTACGACATTTTCTCCCGCCTGCTGATGGACCGGATCGTCTTCCTCGGCTCCCCCATCAACGATGACGTGGCCAACGTCATCATCGCGCAGCTGCTGTTCCTCGACGCCGACAACCCCGAGCGGGACATCTACCTGTACATCAACTCCCCGGGCGGCGTCATCTCCAGCGGCATGGCGATCTACGATACCATGCAGTTCCTGCGGGCACCGGTGAATACCATCTGCATGGGGATGGCAGCCTCGATGGGCTCCTTCCTGCTGTCGGCGGGGCACCCCGGCAAGCGCAGTGCCCTGCCCCACTCCCGCATCATGATCCACCAGCCCTCGGGCGGCGCGCAGGGCACCGCGGCCGACATCGAAATCCAGGCGCGGGAGATTCTCTACCTGCGGAACAAGATGAATGAGCTGTACAGCAAGCACACCGGCCAGCCCATCGAGACCATCGAACGCGACATGGACCGCGACCGCTTCATGAGCGCGGAGGAAGCCCAGGCCTACGGCCTGGTGGACCACGTCATCGCGAAGATCAGCCAGGCAGTGGAGGCCGCAAAGTGAGGCTCTTGACGCTCCAGCCCCGGGGGGCGAGTATTAGTGTGGCCCTCCTGCAACACCCTTAGCGCCGGCGATCCCGTATGTCGAACGACAAACACCTGCGCTGCTCGTTCTGCGGCAAGTCCAAGGACTCGGTCCGGAAGTTCATTTCGGGCCCCTCGGTCTATATCTGCAACGAGTGCATCACGCTCTGCAACGAAATCCTGGCAGAGGACGAAGAGCGCGAGGTCGCCGATGCGATCACGCAGGTCCCGGCGCCGCAGGAGATCAAGGACGTCCTGGACCAGTACGTGATCGGGCAGGAGCGGGCCAAGCGGACCCTGGCCGTCGCCGTCTACAACCATTACAAGCGGATCAACGCCTCCAGCGGGCGCGACAACGACGTCGAGCTGGACAAATCCAATATCCTGCTGCTGGGCCCCACCGGCACGGGCAAGACCCTGCTGGCCCAGACCCTGGCCCGCATCCTGGACGTGCCCTTCACCATCGCCGACGCCACCACCCTCACCGAGGCCGGCTATGTCGGCGAGGACGTGGAGAACATCCTGGTCCGCCTGCTGCAGGCGGGCGAGTTCAACGTGGCGGAGTGCGAGCGGGGCATCGTCTACATCGACGAAATCGACAAGATCGCCCGCAAGTCGGAGAACCCCAGCATCACCCGCGACGTCTCGGGCGAAGGGGTGCAGCAGGCGCTGCTCAAGATCCTGGAAGGCACGGTGGCCTCGGTCCCCCCGCAGGGCGGCCGCAAGCACCCGCAGCAGGAGTACATCCAGATCAACACCAAGGACATCCTGTTCATCTGCGGCGGCGCGTTCGACGGGCTGGAGAAAATCATCCAGGCCCGCACCGGCCGGCAGCAGATCGGATTCACCAAGCAGCATAACCCGCTGGCCGGCCTGAGCACGACGCAGAACCCCTTCGTGGAGGTCGAGCCGGACGACCTGCTCCGCTTCGGGCTCATTCCCGAGCTGGTGGGCCGCCTCCCGGTCACGGTGCCGCTGCAGGCGCTGGACGAGGAAGCCCTGGTCCGCATTCTGGTCGAGCCCAAGAACGCGCTCACCAAGCAGTACAAGAAGCTCTTCGACATGGAGGACGTGGGCCTCACCTTCGACCCCGAGTCCCTGCGGGCGGTGGCGCTCAAGGCGCTGAAGCGCGGGACGGGGGCCCGAGGACTCCGCGCCATCCTCGAGACGATCATGACGGATATCATGTTCGACCTGCCCAGCCGGGACGATATCCGCGAGATCGTCATCACGCCCGAGGCGGTCACCGACGGCAAGCCGCCCCTCACCGTGACCGAGCGGGCCCGGACCAAGCGGGAAGCATAAGGCGGCAAGGCGGCAAGGCGGCAAGGCGGCAAGGCGGCAAGGCGGCAAGCGATGCTAATAGTGGAGGCGGTCCTGTCAATCAGGGATGGGACCGCCTTCTCAGTCCTCTCAGTCCCCGGTCCTCCGGTTCCTTGACGACCTCTCCCCTCGAAAAACTGCCGATCGAGTTTATCGGCAGCTTCCCCGACCCGGCCCACGCGCTGGCGCCACCGCTGCCCGAGATCGCCTTCCTGGGACGCTCCAACGTCGGCAAATCGAGCCTGCTCAACGCCCTCACCGGCCGCCGGGGCCTGGCGCGGGTCAGCGGCACCCCCGGCAAGACCCGCGCGCTGAACGTCTTCCGGCTGCCCGGGTTCTACCTGGTAGATCTCCCCGGCTACGGCTATGCCAAGGCAGACAAATCCACCCGGGCGGCGCTGCAGAATCTCCTCCACAGGTATATTCAGAAGCGGCAACGGCTGGCCGGCGTGGTCTGGCTGCTGGACATCCGCCGGGACCCTTCCGACGACGATCTGACATACCTGGAGGCGCTGAGCGGACGCGAGGTGCCGGTGCTGGCGGCGCTGACCAAGGCGGATAAACTGGCGTTCGGCGCCCGCCGGGCGCGGGAGAGCGCGATCCGTTCGTCCCTGGGACTGGGGAGCGATCAGGTCCAGCTCACCAGCAGCACCACGGGACTCGGCATCGCCGATCTGGGCGCCAGCATCCTGGCAGCCGTGCCGCACTGAGGCCGGCCGACCGTCAGCACGAGGAGACCTATGAGATCCCGGATTGCCCTGGCGGCCCTGGCCCTGCTCGGCGCCTGCGCCCCCGCCGCTCGCGCGCAGCAGGGAGACGCCGGCGCCGCCGAAACGGCCGCCGATCTCCCGCCGGTCGGCTATGGCACCCTGAACCAGGACCAGATCGCCCTCAGCATCGTCATGAACGATCTGGAGATCCGGGCTTTGCCCCTGGACGAGCGGGTCATCCGGCTGCTCGCCCCCGATGCCTACCAGTCGCTGCATCAGGTGGTGCAGAGCCGCCAGGACCAGATCGACTCGGTGGACAGCCGGAATGGCGTGAGCGATCCCGGGCTCATGCTGGTGTCGTTCTTCGGCCGCAAGCCGCACGTGCAGTACGATCCGAGCAACCTCTACCTCAACGTCCACAACCAGCTGCTGCGGCCGGTGGGCGTCATTCCCTATTCGGGTAACTTCAGCGCCCAACAGCTCGAGGTGCGGGGTCGCGCCAGCGCGATCTACATCTACGAAGAACGGATCCCGGTCTTTGAATCGTTCGGGGTCACCTATGGCGCGCAGGGTTCCGACAGCTGGGATGACCACCTGAACCGGCTGCAGCAGGAGCGCGCCCGGGTCATGGGCCGGGCCCGGCGCGATTCCGCCCGGACCCGCGCGGACAGCGACAGCGGGCGCTAGCCCTTCTTCGCAGCCTGGAGGCAGCATGGCCATCCTGCCCCTGCGGCAGATCTCGCCGTCGGAGTCGTCGGAAAAGTTCTATGATCAGTGGCTCGGCGGAATCCGGGAGCGGCTGGGCGCCCGGGGCGCCGACTGGTCCCGGGTCGCGCGGGATGTGCTCTTCGAGCTGTATTACCCCGGCCAGCGGGGCTACGATGCGCTGCTGGCCGATCCGGACCTTCCCCCCGGCAGCCGCGCCAGCCTGCTTACGCTCGACCCGCGGAACATCACGCTGGAGCCGGAGTACTACGCGGACGTCGACGCCGCGCGGTTCGCCAGAGTCAAGCCGCTTCTGTGGCTCTGGTACAGCTTCGATCGCTCGCCCGCGGGCGGCCAGAACGTGCACCTGGGCGTCCGCTTCCGCCGGATGCTGGCGCCGTTCATCTTTGCCCGCTGCGGCCGCAACTTCAAATGCTTCCAGTTCGTGGAAGTCTCCTTCGGCTACAACCTGGAGGTGGGGGACGACGTGGTGATACACCGCCACGTCCTGCTGGACGACCGGGGGGGCATCACCCTGGGCAACCGGGTGAGCATCGCCGACTACGCCAACATCTACAGCCATACCCACAGCATCGTGGACCAGCAGGACGTTACCAATGCACGGACCCTGCTGGAGGATGACGTGCGGATTACCTACCACGCCACCGTCCTGGCCGGCGTGCGGGTGCGGCACGACGCCATGGTCGGCGCCGGGGCGGTCGCCACCAAGGACGTCCGCCCCTTCCACGTGAACGTGGGCATTCCCGCCAAGTCGGTGCGGGTCAAGCCCAATGCGCCCCCCTCGGCCTACTCCACCGAACGCGTCGCCAAGCGGGAGGACGACCACAGCTGAGCGAACGCACCCGGTGGCGCACGCTGCTGTGCGCGCTGCCCCCCGCTGTCTGCGCCGTGGCCGGCGTGCTGGCGGCCGCCCTGGGCGGGTTACCCCCCGTCGCTGCCTGGAGCCTGACGGCCTATGGGCTCCTGGCTCTCCTGCTGTACGACTTCCGGCCCCGGCTGGCCCCCTGGATACTCGCCTCCGCCGCACCTGCCGTGGCGGTTCTCGCCTGGTTCGGCCGCGGACCGGTCGCCCTCCTGGCGGCCGCCGCCTCGCTGGCGCTGCTGGCCGCGATCGCGCGGGAGGGTGTCGCCCTGCGGGAGGACCTCGCGGCGTCGCGCCGGGTGGCGGACGAACTGGGGCGCGCCCTCGAGCGCCGCAGCGACGAGCTTGCGACGCTGGAGGAGCTGAGCCTGGTGCTCTCCGGCGCGTTGCAGCCCGATCACATCGTCGATCAGGTGGTCCGCTACACCCGCCGTTTCCTGCAGGTGGAGGGCGCCGCCGTGGTGCTGAGCGCCGAGAGCGGCATGCCCGCCCGCGTGGCGGCCGCCGAAGGGGTGCTGAGCCCCCTGGCGGGCCAGCCGGTGTCCGACGACGCCACGGCGCTGTTGCAGCGCGCGCTCTGCGGCGAGACCTGGGCAGTGGAGGGCCAGGGACAGAGCGCTCCCCGGCTCGACGGCCTCTCCGTTCCCTTTGCCGCCGCGGTTCCCCTGCGGGCGCACGGCATTACCCTGGGCGCGCTGGTGGTGGCCGGCGGCCACGCACCGTCACCCGGCAATCTCCAGCTGCTCGCCACGGTCGCGGCCCATGCCGCGGTAGTGCTCGCCAACAGCCGGTTTTTTGACCTGATCCGGCGGAGCAAGGAGGAATGGGAGACCACGTTCGAGGCCCTGGCGGAGGGAATCGCGGTGGTAGGGCCGGACGGACGGATCAGCCGGGCCAATCAGGCCCTGGGCCGCCTGCTCGAGATCCCCAGGCCGGCCCTGGTCGGACGCCTGCTGCTGGAGACCGCCGCCGGCCGGAGCGAGGCCGCCCGCTCGGTCATCGCCGCGGCGCGCCGGGGGGAGCACCCCGGGCCGGTCCTGACCCGGCTGGAATCCCCGGGCCGGGTGCTCCGCCTCACCGCCGAACCCTTCCCGCAGGAGAGCGGGCCCCGGCGTCCGGTGGTGCTGCTGGTGGAAGACGTGACCGAACAGCGTACGCTGGAGACGCAGCTGATCCAGAGCGAGAAACTGGCGGCGGTGGGGCAGCTGGTGTCCGGCGTCGCGCACGAGCTCAACAACCCCCTCACCTCGATCGCCGGCCTGGCGGAGTTTCTGCTGGAACAGGGAGCGGGGGCCGTGCCGCGGGAGCACCTGCAGGTGATCCACCAGCAGGCGGAGCGGGCCGGGCGTATCGTGCGGGACCTGCTGGCGTTCGCGCGCAAGGGCGGCCACGCCATGGAGCCGGTGGACCTGAACGACCTCATCGTCCAGACGGCGCGGCTCATCGAGTACGAGGTGCGGCAGCGGGAGATTACGCTGACCCTGACGCTGGCTCCCGGACCGATCGTCGTGCGGGGCGACCGCTACGAGCTGCAGCAGGTGCTCCTCAACCTGCTCACCAATGCGCTGCAGGCGGTATCCGACCAGGCCGAGCACCATCCGCGCCGCATCACCGTGGTCTCACGCCGCCGCGAACCGGATCAGGCCGAATTCTGCGTCAGCGACAACGGCCCCGGCATTCCGTCCAACCTGCTGCCGCAGATCTTCACGCCGTTCTTTACCACCAAGGAGCCGGGCAGCGGCACCGGCCTGGGACTCTCGATCAGCTACGGGATCGTCCAGTCACACGGCGGGCGGCTGAGCTACGAGCCGGCGGTCGAGGGCGGAGCGTCCTTCCTCGCGACCCTGCCGCTTCACGGAGCGGGACAGGGGACAGGGGACAGGGGATAAGGGATAAGGGGATAAGGGACGGGGGACAGGGGATAGGGGACAAGGGATAGGGGACTCCTGTCCCCGGTCCCTTACCCCTTGTCCCCCGATCAATATCCCGCGGCGCTGGCGGGCTTCCAGGGGGTAATGGCGATCTTCCCTTCCAGCCAGGACCGGGTGGCCTCGGGTGAGGCCGCGTCCCAGTAATTGTTGCCGGCATCGAGCTCGGGGGCCTGGATATAATCGCGGCCCGGCCGAGCGAAGACATTCCCCACCACCAGCGCACCGCCGGCCGCCGAATCGGCCACCAGCCCCACACCGTTGCGGTCCAGCAGGTTGCCCCGTAGCCGCAGCGCGCTGGTGCGCTCCAGCACGATGCCCTGCTCCGCATCTACCACCACGTTGTCGTCCAGCCGGTAATCGCGGCTGGGCTCCAGGGTATCTGCGCCGGGAGCAAAAAGATGGATGCCCTGCCGGCCGCCCATGATGGTATTGCCCGCCAGCTCATTGTCCCGCCCATGTTCGATGGCGATGCCCGTCTCGCGCGGCCCCACGATGGTGTTGCCGCGCACCAGGTTGGCCGTGGAATAGCCCAGCCAGAAGCCGTAGGCCGAGCTGTCGGCCCGGTTGTCCAGGAACCGGTTCCAGGCGCTGAAGGTGGACTCGAACGCATTGTGGTAGGCGTGGGAGCCGTCGTTGCGAAAGACCAGGTTGGCTACCGAGGGCTGCACCCGGCCCCGCTCGCCACTCAGGAAGAAGCCGTCACCCGACCAGGTAAGGTCATTGTCGGTGATGAGATTGGAGTCGCTGTGCTCCCGCAGCAGCAGGGCGGCCGAGTCGCAGCCCCGGCTGTAGGCGGGCGACTCGCAACGCACGTTGTGGCTGGCCTGGTTGTTCACGATGGTGTTGCGTGACGACTGCCAGAGGCTCAGCCCCCAGCCGGTATTCTCGGAGACATCATTGCCGGAGAGATAGCTGCCGCGGGCGCCGAACAGGGCGATCCCGTTCTGGCCCCGGCGCGCGGTCACGCCGGTGACGCTGGCCCCGTCGGTCCATTTGAGGTACAGCCCGGCCCCGTAGGTTTCGAACGTGTCGGGATCGAAGATGTCGAGCCAGTCGGCCTCGCTGAAGGCCGTGGGCGTGGAGCGGAGCTCCTGCCTGCGGGAGCCGGACAGGTCCATGCCGCTGATGCGATGGCCGCGGCCCCCTTCGACCCGGACCCCGTAACGATATCCGCGGATGGTACCGCCGCGGATCTCGATCCGCTCCACACCGCGGCTCAGCACTCCGATGCCCCGGTAGGCGCTCGCGACGGTATCGCCGCTCTCCAGTGTCACCCCGGTGAGGTCGAGGCGGGTGAGCGAGCCGCTGATGACGAGGACGCCCTGCTCTTCGGCGTCGGGAATGCGGTAGCGGCCGGGGCAGATGCGCACGTCTCCCTGCACCTGATAGCCCGCGCGAACCGGCCGGAGACAGGGCGGCTGCGTCGGCCGGGCCGGCCCCAGCAGGAACAGCGCACCCAGCCCGGCCGCCGCGCCCAGCCGCGGGATCAGCATACGCGCAACACGTCTTCCAGCGGCCCCGCCATTCCGTTGGGAAGCAGCACTTCGATATCGGCCATCGCGCGCCGCTCCCGAGGCCAGTCGAACCGCTGGGCGGCTTCGGCGATGGGCACCCACTCGGCGTAATCGTGCTCCTCGCTCAGCACCGTCCTTCCCTCACCCGCAATCATGGCCACGAATACCGGGATCAGCGCAACTTCATCGCTGCGGTGCAGATAGAAGCTCTCCACCCGGCTCAGGTTGTAGAACCTGGCGGGTGCCAGCCCGGTCTCTTCCCGCAGCTCGCGCAGGCCCGCCTCCGCCGGGGTCTCCCCCGGCTCGATCCGGCCGTGCACCGCCTCCCAGGAGCCGGGGCAGCGTCCCGCCTTGCCCCGGCGCAGCAGGAGCACGAGCAGGCCGCCCGGATCGCGCCGGACGGCATAGACATCCACAATGGAAACCCGGACGTTGGTCATGACGGACGGTTCAGGCGCGGCGCCGGCTCAGGACCGCTTCCAGCCGGGCGGAAAGGGCGCGGGCGCGGAAGGGCTTGGCGAGGAAGTCGTCGGCCCCCAGTTCGAAGACCCGCACCTCGTTGTCCTCGTCGCTCTTGGCCGTGAGCACCACCACGGGGATGTTCTCCGTCTGGGGACGGGCGCGCAGTTTGGAGAGCACGTTGTACCCGTCGAGGCCCGGCAGGTTGAGATCCAGCACGATGATATCGGGCGCATGGCGGTCCACCTCGTCCAGCGCCTCGGCGCCGTCCCGCGCCTCCGCCACGGTGAACCCCTCCCGCTCGAGCAGGTCGCGCATGACCCGCCGGAGCTGGTCTTCGTCGTCCACCAGCAGCACACAGCGGCTGGGGCGCTCCGTTCCCGCCGGCGGCCCTTCCTCCAGCAGCTCGAAGGCGGCCGAGACCTCGGCGCCCGCCAGCGGATCCGAAGGGGCCGCCGGAGCGGCCGACGTGCCCGGGGCACTGGACGGCGGGGAGGCGATCACGCCCGAGCCGGCGTCGGCGGCGGGCGCGGAGGTAACGCGGAGCAGCTCGTCCACCGAGGTCTCGCCGGCGATCACGTGGCGCAATCCGCTCTGCCAGAGCGATCCCATGCCGTGCCGGCGGGCGGCCGCGGCGATCCGGTCGGCGGTCGCCCCGCCGCCGATCAGCTGCTCCAACTCCTGATTCATCACCAGGATCTCGACGATGCTGAACCGGCCCCGATAGCCGGTCATGGCGCAGTCGGGACAGCCGACCGCCCGGTAGACGGTGCTGCCCTCCGGAATCAGCTGGCGCAGCCGCTCGGGCAGTTCGGTGCCGTCGAGCTCCTTGCAGGTGGGACAGAGGCGGCGCATGAGGCGCTGGGCCAGCACCCCCCGCAGGGCCGAGGCCAGCTTGTAGGCCTCGAGTCCCATATCGACCAGGCGGGTAACCGCATTGGGAGCATCGTTGGTATGCAGGGTCGAGAGCACCAGGTGGCCGGTGAGAGAGGCCTGCACGGCGATCCGCGCGGTTTCCTGGTCGCGGATCTCGCCCACCAGGACGACATCGGGATCCTGGCGGAGGATACTCCGCAACGCGGCGGCAAAGGTGAGGCCGGCCTTTTCGTTTACCTGGACCTGCACCACGTTCTGCCCCAGGCGGTATTCGACCGGATCCTCGACCGTCACGATATTGACGCCCTCGCCCTGCACCAGGCGGAGCGCGGAATAGAGGGTGGTGGTCTTGCCCGATCCGGTGGGGCCGGTCACCAGGAGGATGCCCTCCCGATTCTCCAGCAGCGCCTCGATGCTCTTGCGCTCGTCCTGGTACAGGCCCAGCGCCTCCAGCGACAGCACCGTGGCGGCCTGGTTGAGAATCCGGATGACGACCTTCTCGCCCATGGTGGCCGGAAGGGTGGAGACGCGCAGGTCCACCGGGGCGCCGTTGACCGCCACCCGCGCGCGGCCGTCCTGCGGCCGCAGCCGGTCGGCGATGTCCAGCCCCGA
The DNA here is from genome assembly GCA_963779755.1 of uncultured Gemmatimonadales bacterium. Classification (GTDB taxonomy): domain Bacteria; phylum Gemmatimonadota; class Gemmatimonadetes; order Gemmatimonadales; family GWC2-71-9; genus CAVZZO01. The sequence continues at coordinate 1,303,172 of CAVZZO010000001.1, read as the reverse complement.
CATGATCTTGATGCGGGAGATAAGCGGCAGCCCGGCGGAGCGGGGAATTTTCATCACCTGCCGCAACACGCCGTCGATGCGGTAGCGCACCACGACGCCGCCCTCGATGGGCTCGACGTGAATGTCGCTGGCCCGGCTCTGAATGCCGTCGGACAGGAGGAGATCCACCAGCCGGACGATGGGACGCTGGAGCGCCTCACTCTCCGACGCAGCCAGCTCTTCGGGCGGCTCATCCTCCAGCTGCATCACTTCAGCGTCGCCCATGCCCATCAGCAGCCTGTTGACCACATCGTCCGACTTGTACAGCTCGTCCAGCTTCTCCCGGATCCGGCCCGGGGACGCCAGCGACAGCCGGACCTCCCGTCCGGTGGCGAACCCGAGGTATTTCTCCGCATCGATATCGAACGGATTGGACGTCGCCACCTCGACCCAGCCGTTACCCAGCCGGACAGGCAGTACGCCGAAGCGCCGGGCCAGGGCCTCGGGCACCGCCTCGCGCACCGTCGGGTCGAGCCTGGCCACATCGGCCACGGGCAGGCGAAAACGGGCGGCGGCCGCGTCGAGCACCTGCTCATTGCTGAGCAGCCGGCGCTGCAGCACCGTTTCCCACAGGGAGACGGCATCCCCCGGCTCCTCCCGAAGCCCGCCGAGTACCTCAGCGGCCAGCAGGGGCTCCAGGGCAGGAACCAGCCATTCGTCCGAGAATTGCATGAATCGCCGATGATCGATACAGGGGAACAGCTACTGGAACTTACACCATCCGCGGGCCGCTGCTAGGGCTTGCACGCCCCTAGAGAATGTCCCACCAGTCGCGCTGAATACCGGCGCTCACGCCCACACGCCCGTCCAGCAGGCCGACACCCGCCTCGACCCGCAGGAGCCGCATGAACCACTCCAGCGCCACGCCGCCCACGGGGCGCACGCCCGGGGAGGCGGGCCACGGGGTGCCGGGGATGCCGCGATCGGTCCAGCCCGCGGCGATAAACGGGGCCACGGTAATGGTGGTGCCGGTGGAGGCGAAGGAGCCCAGCGGAATGGCGGGGAACGGCGCCTGCAGCTGCCATTCCACGTGCCCCCAGAGCATGCTGCGGCCGCCCCAGGCCCGGTAGGGCTCGCCGGGGAGGGTGGAGCGGCCTCCCAGCACAAAGCTGCGGTAGGCGGGCAGCCCCGCGCTGCCCCAGCCAGCCCGCCCCTGGACCAGGAGCTGTCCTCCAGGCACCGGAGCGATCCAGCGAAGCTCTCCCGCCGCGCGCAGGTAGCCGGTGGGGCCGTCCGCCGCCTCGACCGCGAGCGCGCCCTGCAGGTCGCTGGTGACCGCGATGCCCCCGCTGGACCGCTCCAGGCGCAGCCGCCCGCCGGAATACGTTCCCGCCCCCAAGGCGGAATTGGGACGATACCGGCCGGTGGCCGGCGTGGCGGCCACCGCCACCGAGTTGGAGCGTTCGGTAAAGGCGGTGGCCGTGAGGGCGGTGCGTCCGGTGAGCCGATGGTGCAGGGCGAGCGAGGCGCTCTCCAGGAAGACGTAGTCGCCGTAGTCGCGGCCGAACTCCTGGGCTGAGAAGGAATTCAGCGCCGGAGCAATCACGGGCCAGGCGCTGAAGTCCCGGATACGCCGCGCCCCTTCGAGAGCGATTGAGGTTCCGCCCAGGTCGGCCTCCAGTGCCAGGCTGCCCAGCAGCCGGTGATCGCTGATGCCGTACGAGGCAAAGGGACGGATGCGCAGGCGCCGGCGCTCCAGGCCGGCGAACCCGCCGAAGCCGAGCGTGAGCCCTTGCACCCGGTTGACATGCACCAGATCGCTCAGCGAGTGGGCCGCGAGCCGGGTGCGGCGCAGGCCGGAGAGGGCATGCGCCCCGGCCAGTTTTTCCACCTCGAGCCGCAGGCTCTGCATGTCCTGCTGATTGACCGGCGCGGCCACGCCGGCCACCGCCCGGGCCAGCGGCTCGTGCCAGAGGGTATCGTTGGGCGCCGGCGCGCGCAGGCCCCCGATGGCCGGTCCGGCAAACAGCGCGGGCGGCAGGGACACATTGAACCGGTAGTGCCGGATCTCCCAGCGCCCGCGGATGATGCCGCGGGCCGGAAAGTCCATCCAGCTGCTGCGCCGCCGGATCTCGACCTCCTGCCGGTAGGGCAGCCAGTAGCGGTCCTCCCACAGTGAGTTCTCCAGCACGATACTGATATCCTCGAGTTGCGAATCGAGGTACGACGCGGGCGTGAAGCTGAAGCGGAATCGCACCAGCTCGGCCGTCCCCACGTCGAGGTACATGGTGCCGACGACGAGGGCCTGCCGGAAGGAGCGTGGCCGGACCTGGACGGCGACCACCGTGACGGTGCGGTCGCCGGTCTGAATCCGGGTGGAATCGCCCAGGGCATAGTCGTAGTGATCGGGCCCGGCGGGGCTCAGCGGGTGGATGGCGTCGCGGACTTCATCGCCTTCCCCCATCCGGATGGTGTTGCCGAAATTATTGGTGACGATGCCCAGGTGATCGCGGTGGTAGTCGATATCGGTGGGCAGCCAGGAGCCGTCGCGCCAGCCAAGGATCACCTGCTTGCTGCGCCCCGGGGCGCGCCAATACACTTGAACGTCGAGCTCGTCGGCCTTGACCAGCCGGGGAGGCTGGGTCAACCCTTCCCCCACCTGGGCCAGGAAGAAGACGAAACCATGGGCCAGGGCCTGGTAGCTGGTGAGCGAGGAATCGGCCAGCCTCTCCTGCCGCCTGGCAATGGCCCGCCGGACCAGGACGTCCACTGCAGGGCTGTTCCACTGCTGGGCGGCCACGCGGCCGGCCGGCAACAGCAGGAATCCGGCGAGGAGCGCGGCGATGAACCGGCGGTGCGGGCGGAGCGCCCGGGCGAGCAATCCCGAATGCATGAGCAAACGAGGAGTATAGTCCCCCGGCCGCGGCGCCGTCCATTCGGTCTGGCGCTCTGCGGGCTGCTGGCCGCCTGCGGCGGCGGTTCGGCCGCCAGCCGGGCCTCGGCGCCCGCGCCGCAACCCGGCACCCAGCTGCCCCGCAACCAGCTGCTGGTGCTGGAGGAATGGGGCGCTGCGCCGGCCGATACGGCGGTGACCATCGCGACCGGCCGGTCTCGTACCATCGTATTGCGCCATGGGGCCCCCGATAACACCGTGTTCGCCACCCTGCGGCTGCCGGACAGCCTCTGGGCACCGGGCGCCGATTCCGCCCGGATCACGATCGAACCCCTGCCGGGAATCTACGGGGTGCACATCAGTTCTTCGGTACCCTGGCAGCGCCAGGCCATCCTGACGTTCAAGTATCCGGTGCACTTCTCCGCGCCGGCAGCGGCCCGGCTGCGTTACGACAGCGACTTCAGCTACGAACGCGCCCTCGCGGTGACAGAGCAGGGCCCGGACGGGCGCTACACGCTCCTGGCGAGTGATCGGCCGGCCACCGACAACCTGGCGGCGCGGATCCCCGCGCCGGGAGCTTACGTGGTGGCGGCGCCGCGCTGAGCCGCCGTCTGGCGGGGTTAGCGTCCGGCGCGGCCCGCCGGTATATTCTCACCTCCGCTATGACAGCCCGTCCGGCTATGACCTCCCTGCGCCTGGTCTCGTTCGCGGGCCACCAGAACTTCGATTTGCCGCCCGATCGGACGGTGGTTCTGGGCCGCGCCGTCACCAGCGATTTCGCCGTCATTGACCCCACCATCAGCCGGCGCCACGCCGAGCTGCGGGCCAGCGCCGACGGCGTGGAAGTACGCGACCTCCAGAGCTCCAACGGCACGTTCATCAACGGCGTCCGCGTCTCCGAAGGAACCCTCCAGCCGGGCGACCAGGTCACCTTCGGCAAGGTGGTATTCCAGCTGCGGGGATCAGAGCCCCAGGGGCAGGGCACGCCGGCCGCGGTGCCGGCTCAGGCGCCGGGCGCCACCATCGTGCGCCAGATCTCGGTGAGCGGCAGCCGCCAGTCCAATCTGGCGGCCAGCCTGACCAATCTCGACGGGGCCCCCTCCGCCCAGGGCCAGTTGCGGGTGGCCAGCACCAACGAGCAGGAGCGGCAGGCCAAGAAGCTCTCGCTGCTGCTGGATATCTCGCAGGCACTCTCCGGCGAGTTCGATCTGGACAAGGTGCTGCAGCGGGTGGTCAACATGACCTTCGAGGTCATGAACGTGGACCGGGTCAGCATTCTGCTGCGGGACGAGGCCTCGGGCAGCCTCTTTCCCAAGCTCTCCCGCAGCCGGCTGGGCGACTCCACCTTTCAGCACGTTCCCCGTTCCATCGCCCAGAAGGTGGTGGACGAGCGGGTGGGGCTGATCTCGGAAAACGCGGTGGAGGACACCCGCTTCAAGGGGCAGTCGATCGTGCTCCAGGCAGTGCGCAGCGCCATGTGCACCCCGCTCATGGCCTCGGGCGACCGGGTCCTGGGCATTCTCTACGTGGACAGCCTCACCGCCATCGACAGCTTCAGCCCCGAGGACCTGCAGTTCCTGATTGCCTTCGGCGGCCTGGCGGCCATCAGCATCCGCAACAGCCAGTACGCCGAACAGGTGCAGCGCGAGGCCATGGTGCGCTCCAACTTCGAGCGCTACTTCGCGCCCAACGTGGCGGCGGAAATCGCGCAGCAGCAGGCGGCGGTCAAACTGGGGGGCGAGAAGCGGCCGCTCACCATTCTCTTCAGCGATATCCGGGGCTTCACCACCCTGGCGGAGGGGATGACCCCGGATGGGATCGCGCGGGTGTTGACGGAATACTTCTCGGAGATGGTGGATATCATCTTCGAGCACAGCGGCACGCTCGACAAGTTCATCGGCGACGCCATCATGGCGCTCTGGGGAGCGCCCATCGCCCACGACGACGACCCGGATCGCGCCATGCGGGCCGCCATCGCCATGCAGCGGGCGCTGCGCGAGCTGAACGACAGCTGGCTGGCGGCGGACCAGCCGGAAATCGGCGTCGGGATCGGGATCAACTACGGCGAGGCGTTCGCGGGGAACATCGGGAGCCACCGGCGCCTGGAGTACACCGTGATCGGCGACTCGGTGAACGTGGCCTCCCGTCTCTGCTCCCGGGCGAGCAAAGGCCAGATTCTCATCAGCCAGCCGTTCTACGAGCAGCTGCGGGAGAAGCCCCCCGTGCGCCAGCTGGACCCCATGCGGGTCAAGAACCGCAAGGAGCCGGTAGCGGTGTACGAGGTCGAGTACTGAGCCTCACCCCCGATTCCCCTCTCCACCAGGTGGAGAGGGGGTCAGGGGGTGAGGTTGAACTCATACGGATGCCCCGCCTCGGCCAGCAGGTCGAGCACCAGCCGGAGCGGCAGGCCCATCACGCCGAAGAAGTCCCCCTCGATTCGCTCGATCAGGGCCGCGCCGTAGCCCTGGATACCGTAGGCGCCGGCCTTATCCATCGGCTCCCCGGTGGCGATATAGGCCCGGAGCACCGGGTCGCGCACCGCACGGACGCTGACGCGGGTCACGTCCACGGCGCTGCGGATGGCCCCGTCGGCCTTGAGGGCCACCGCTGTGTGCACTTCGTGGGTGCGGCCCTGCAGCTTGCGCAGGATCTCCAGCGCGTGTGCTTCGTCGGCCGGCTTCTCCAGCACCTCCTCTCCCAGCACCACGGTGGTATCGGCGCCGAGCACCAGGATGCCGACCACCGCGGCGGCCTTGGCCTCCGCCAGCCGGATGACATACTCGCTGGGCAGCTCGCCGGGGCGGTACTCCTCTGGAATGTGCGAGGGGCGTACGTCCAGCGAGAACCCCAGCATCTCCAGCAGCTGGCGGCGCCGCGGAGAACCGGAGGCCAGGGTGAGATGGGGAATCATGTCTCGCGCTCGAGAATGAGCGTTACCGGGCCATCGTTCACCAGATCAACCTCCATCATGGCGCCGAATTCGCCAGTCTCGACGGCGCAGCCGCGCTCCCTCAGCGCGGCGATGAAATGCCGGTAGAGGGGAATCGCCGTCTCCGGGCGGGCGGCCTCCACAAAGGAGGGGCGCCGGCCGCGGGCGGTGTCACCGTACAGGGTGAACTGGGAGACCACCAGGACCGCGCCGTCCACGTCGGCCAGCCCGAGGTTCATCTTTCCGCCGGCATCGGCAAAGAGCCGGAGGCCGGCGATCTTTTCCGCCATCCAGTCGGCCAGAGCTGCCGTATCGCCGGTGCGGAAGCCGACCAGGAGACAGAACCCGCGGCCGATGCGGCCCCGGACCCGGCCGTCGATCGCGACGCTGGCACGGGAGACGCGCTGAAGTACGACTCGCATGAGAGGAATCGGGAATCGGGAATGGAGGAATGAAGGGCCGGCCCGCCGTCCCGGCAAGCCCCGGACGCCACCAGCCTGCGGTTCAGCGTGGGGCCGGATTTCGTGGATCCGCTGGTGTATGAGTTCAGGAGGATCAGCGAGGGGCCCTGAAGGCACGGGGGATCAGGAACCGGGGGCCAGGAACAAGAGGCCCTCCCATCCCGGCGGGGAGGAAGGGCCCTGATTCCCGATTCCTGGTCCCTGATCCCTTATTCCACCGTCACCGATTTGGCCAGATTCCGCGGCTGGTCCACGTTGCAGCCCCGGCGCACCGCGACGTAATAGGCGAAGAGCTGCAGCGGGATGCTGGTGAGGATGGGGGTCAGCAGGTCGTGGGTTTCCGGGATGGTAAAGGTCGCGTCGGCGAGGCGGGTCATTTCGGTGTCGCCGCTGTTGACCAGGGCGATGACCTGGCCGCCGCGGGCTTTGACCTCTTCCACGTTGCTGACGATCTTGCTGTGCACGGCGTCGCGCGGGGCGATGAACACCACCGGCATGTTTTCGTCGATCAGGGCGATGGGCCCGTGTTTCATTTCCGCCGCGGGATAACCCTCGGCGTGGATGTAGGAGATCTCCTTGAGCTTGAGCGCCCCTTCCAGCGCGGTGGGGAAGTTTACTCCCCGTCCGAGGTAGAGGGCGTTGGTGGCTTGCCAGTAACGCGCCGCCAGGGCTTCCACCTCGCCGGACCGCTCGAGGATTTCCCGGATCAGATCGGGCAGGCGCTTCAGCTCCTGGATGAACTCCCGCCCCTGCAGAATGCTCATGTCGCGCAGCCGGGCGAAGCGCAGGGCGATGAGCGTGAGCGCGGCCACCTGGCTGGTGAACGCCTTGGTACTGGCCACGCCGATCTCCGGCCCCGCGTGCAGGTAGATGCCGCCGTCCACCTCGCGCGCGATGGTGCTGCCCACCACGTTCACCACGCCGACGGTCCGGGCCCCCCGCGACTTGGCCTCGCGGATGGCGGCCAGGGTGTCGGCGGTTTCGCCCGACTGCGAGATGGCGATCACCAGGGTGCGGTCGTCCACCACCGGATTGCGGTAGCGGAACTCGGAGGCGTATTCCACCTCCACCGGGATGCGGGCCATTTCCTCCAGCAGGTACTCGCCGATCAGCCCGGAGTGCCAGGAGGTGCCGCAGGCGGTAATGACGATCCGCTGGATCTTCGCGATAGCCTCGTCGTTCAGGTTGAGGCCGTGAACCCGGGCGGTGCCTTCTTCCTCCAGCAGGTGGCCGCGCAGGGTGTTTTCCACACTCTCCGCCTGCTCGCAGATCTCCTTCAGCATGAAGTGGGGGTAGCCGCCGCGCTCGATGGTGGCGAGATCCCAGTCGATCCGGTTGATGGGCTTTTCGATACGCGTGGCGGCCAGGTCGCGGACATGATAGCCGCTGTTGCGGTTGATCACGACCATCTCGCCGTCGTCGAGATAGACCACTGAGCGGGTGTGCGCCAGCAGGGCGGAGGCATCGGAGGCCACGAACCATTCGTGCTCGCCCACGCCGAGGAGCAGGGGAGAGCCGTTGCGCGCGGCTACCAGGGTGTCGGGCTCGCGGCTGCTGATCACGGCAATGCCGTAGGCGCCGTCCACGTCGCGCAGCGCGGCGGCCACGGCCTCTTCCAGGCTGTCCTCGTACAGCTCGCCGATCAGGTGCGTCAGCACCTCGGTGTCGGTCTCGGACGTGAAGGTATGACCCCGCTTCTCCAGCGCCTGCCGGATGGTCCGGGAGTTCTCGATGATCCCGTTGTGGATCAGGGCGATATGGCCGCTCTGATCGGTGTGCGGATGGGCGTTGATGGACGTGGGAGCGCCGTGGGTGGCCCAGCGCGTGTGCCCGATGCCCACCGTGCCCTGAGGGATGCGGTTGCCCAGCTGTTCTTCCAGCACGGTGAGCTTGCCGGCGGTCTTGGTGAGATCGAGCCCCTTGCCGTTCACCACGGCCAGGCCGGCGGAGTCATAGCCGCGATATTCCAGCCGCCGCAGGCCGTCGAGCAGCAACTCCGCCGCATTCCGGGGCCCTATATAGCCGACAATTCCGCACATGATCTGTCCTCTTCAGCCTTTTCAGCCTTGAGCCGTCGTCAGTTCCTGGCAGAGCGCCACCAGCGCCTCGGCATCGGCCCGGGTGGGAGCCTCCGCGATGAACCGCACGATGGGCTCCGTACCGGAGGGCCGCAGGTGTACCCAGCGGTCCGGCCAGGCCAGTCGCAGGCCATCGCGGTCATCGGCCGCCGCGTCGGGAAAGCGAGCGCGCAGCGCCTGGTACACCGGGGCCAAGTCTTTGCCCCTCTGGCCTTTACCCTTGACGATCGTGTAGCGGGGCGATGCGGCCACCAACGCGGAAAGCGGCTGGCCGACGCGCGCAAATAACTGCAAGATTAGCGCCACGCCCAGTGGAGCGTCCCGCCCCACATGCAGGGCCGGGTACATGACGCCCCCGTTCCCCTCCCCGCCGATGGCCGCGCCCTCGCGAAGAATCGTGCGAGCCACATTGGCCTCGCCCACCGGCGCGCGCACCAGGCGGGCGCCCGCGGCACGAGCGGCATCCTCCACCACCAGGCTGGTCGAAAGGTTGGCCACCACGACCGGTGAGCCGTCCCCCGCACCACCACCCAGCACCGATTGCACGGCGAAGGCCAGGGTGTAGTCCTCCCCAATCGGTTCTCCCTGTTCGTCCACCAGGGCGAGGCGGTCGACATCGGGATCCACGGCCAGCCCGACGTCGGCGCCATGGTCGCGGACCAGCCGCGATAACTCGCCCAGATTGGCCGGCACAGGCTCAGGGGGGCGGGGAAAGCGGCCGTCCGTTTCCATATTGATGCCGGCCACCTCGCACCCGAGCCGCTCCAGCAGGGCGGGCATGATGCTGCCGCCGGCGCCCCGAACACAATCCAAGGCAACTTTGAACCGGCGGCGCCGGATGGATGCGATGTCGATCACATCGAGCGCGAAGATCCCCTCGAGGTGCCGCGTGACGGCATCAGGATCATTGCGCCAGGCGCCAATCCGTTCCCAGCCGGCCCGCTCCGGTCCCCGTTCGGCCAGGGACCGCACGGCGGCCCCGGCATCGGCATCGAGGAAGATGCCGTCGGGCCCCACGAACTTGAGGGCGTTCCACTCGATGGGATTGTGGCTGGCGGTGAGAATGAGTCCCGCGCCGGCGTGATGGTGCTCGACGGCAAGCTGCACCGTGGGGGTGGGCACCAGCCCCACGTCGATCACCTCCGCCCCGACCGACATGATGCCCGCGGCGGCGGCGTGAGCGAACATGGGCCCGCTGGTACGGGCATCCCGGCCGAGGACCACCCGGGGCGCGCTGTTGGCGGCTGCCCAGGCGGCGAGCGCGGCGGCATGCCGTGTCACGAGCTCGGGGGTGAGATCGGTGCCGACGATCCCGCGCATCCCCGAGACACTGATCATCAAGGTGTCGGACATGCGCGCAAAGATAGCGCTCTACACTGAGATGGGCAGGGCGTCGAGGTTGGTGCCGAACGCCTTCAGGAAGGCCTCAACCACGTCGGGATCAAAGTGGGTGCCGGCGCAGACCTGCAGCTCCTTGCAGGCGTCGGCGGGAGTGTACGCTTCGCGGTAGGCGCGGTTGGTCGTCATGGCGTCGAAGGCGTCGACCACCGACACCAGCCGGGCTTCGAAGGGGATAGCGGTGCCCTTCAGGCGGTCGGGGAAGCCGCGCCCGTCGAGGCGCTCGTGGTGGGACCGGGTGATGCGCAGCACCACCGGGGATTCCCGCAGAAAGGACGACAGGATACGCTCGCCCAGCACCGTGTGCCGGGTAACCCGCTCGTATTCCACATCGGTCAGCGGTCCCGGCTTGTTCAGAATGCTCTCGGGGGTGTCGATCTTGCCGATGTCGTGCAGATCGCCGCCGATCCGGATGTCCTCCAGCAGGTCGCCGGTGAGGCCCAGCTGCACCGCCGTCCTGACCGCGTACTGGCTCACCCGCCGGGAATGGCCCCGGGTGTAGGGGTCCTTCGCCTCCAGGGCCTGCACCAGCGCCTGCACCCCTTCGAGGAACACCTCCTTGATACGGCGCGCCTGCTGTCGCACCCGCTCCTCCAGGTGCTTCTGGTAGAAGCGGTTCTGCAGGATAAGATCGCGCTTCTCCAGCACCTGCGACACGCGCGCCCGGACCTCGTCGATGATGACCGGCTTGCCGATGTAATCCATGGCGCCGAGTTGCAGGCAGGTCACCGCTGTCTGCACGTCGGAAACCGCCGTCAGCATCATGACGGCGGTATCCGGGTAGCGCTGCCGGAGCTCGCGCAGCAGGGTGATCCCGTCCATCCCGGGCATGTGGATATCGCTGACCACCAGGGGCACGGCGCCGGCCCGCTCCAGGACCGCCAGGGCCTCGCTGCCCGAGGACGCCTCCAGACACTGCAGGCCCTGGCCTTCGATCACCCGGACCAGCGCCCGGCGGACTTTTTCGTCATCGTCCACCACCAGGCAGCGTGCGGTGGCGACGGAGGACTCGAGTTGTAAGGGAGATGCAGTCACAGGGCGAACCTACTCAGGATGGGGCGCTTCTTCAATGAGAGTCCCGCAGGCCCGGCGCCTCGTCACGGGCCGCCGGGCCCAGGAGACTCCTCCCCGGCAGCTTGCCGCCCGTCTGCACCGGGCCTAACCTTCCTCACCGCCGGATCTTCACCTCCAGCCACGGGTTACATGACCAGGATTCTGTCGGACGAGCAGGGCACCGGCTTCAGCACCCGAGCGGTTCATGCCGGCCAGCAGCCGGATCCGCTGGCCGGGGCCGTCATGACCCCGATCTATCAGACCTCCACCTACGTGCAGGAAGGCATCGGCCGTAACCGGGGCTACGAGTACGCCCGGACTCGCAACCCCACCCGCGAGGCCCTGGAGCGGAATGTCGCGGTACTGGAGGGGGGGCTGCACGGATTTGCCTACAGCTCCGGGCTCGGCGCCATAGACGCGGTGCTCAAGCTGCTCCAGGCAGGCGACCATGTGATCTGCGGCGAGAACGTCTACGGCGGCACCCATCGCCTGATGCAGCAGATCTATACCCGGCTGGGACTGAAGTTCAGCTTCGTGGACATGAGCGAGATCGGCCAGGTGGAGCAGGCGCTCACCCCGGCCACCCGCCTGGTCTTTTGCGAAACGCCCACCAACCCGATGATGATCCTCACGGATCTCGCGGCGGTAGCCGATCTCACGCAGGCCCGCGGACTGCTCCTGGCGGTGGACAATACGTTCGCCACACCGGTGTTCCAGCGCCCGCTCGAACTGGGCGCCGACCTGGTCGTCCACTCAACCACCAAGTACCTGAACGGCCACAGCGACATGGTCGGCGGCCTGGTCATAACCCGGCGGGACGACCTGGCCGAGCGGCTGGGCTTCATCCAGAACGCCGCCGGAGCGGTGCCCGGCCCCATGGACTGCTTCCTGGCCCTGCGCGGCACCAAGACCCTGGCGATCCGCATGCGGCAGCACGACAGGACCGGCCGGGCGCTGGCCCAGTGGCTCTCCCGGCATCCCGCGGTGCAGAAGGTGTACTACCCCGGCCTGCCCTCACACCCGCAGCATGAACTGGCCTGCCGCCAGATGAGCGGATTCGGCGGCATGATCTCGATCGAGCTGGGCGACCCGGCCCGGGCGCGCCGCATGGCGGAGCGCACCCGCATCTTCAGCCTGGCCGAATCGCTGGGAGGCGTCGAAAGCCTGATTGGCCACCCGGCGTCGATGACCCACGCTTCGGTCCCGCTGGCGCTGCGCCAGAAAATGGGCCTCACCGACAGCCTCATCCGGCTGAGCTGCGGCATCGAGGACCTGGAAGACCTGAAGGAGGATCTGGAGCAGGCAATGAAAGCGTAAGACGTGAGACGTAAGACGTAACCGCAGCACCCCTTACGCCTTACGCCTCACCCGTTACAGGCTGAAACTAGTGCGGGAGCCCAACGTAGGGCTGCGCACCTCAACCAGAGCAGTCGCCATGACAACCACCACGCCCGCGGCCCGGCCGCGACGCACCTTTCCAGACATTGCCCCGGTCAGCTGGGAGCATCCGGCCGACCGGGCAGCCCTGCAGAGCCTGCGGAGTCTTCCCGGCTTTGAGGACGTCATCCGGAAGATTGTGGCCCTGTTGGGCGGCGAGCAGGGCATCCGGCTTCTGTTTCAGGGGAACGCGGTCCGGGTGGGGCCGGAGCAGTTTCCCAAGGTCTGGATGCTGCACGTGGAAGTCTGTACCACGTTCGACTGGCCCAGGGTGCCGGAGCTCTACATCTCCCAGACGCCGGTCTTCAATGCCGGTGCCTACGGCATGGACGATCCGTTCATCGTACTGCATTCGGCGGCGCTGGAGATGCTGCACGAAGACGAGCTGCGCGTGCTCCTGGCCCACGAGATGGGGCACGTGATCAGCGGCCATGCCTTCTACCGCACCATCGCCGCTATCCTGGCGGTGGTGAGTGTCGCCGCGCTGCCCATGCTGGCCGGACTGGCGCTGCTGCCGCTCAAGCTGGCCTTCCTGGAATGGTCCCGGAAATCGGAGCTATCGGCCGACCGGGCCGGCCTGCTGGGCAGCCAGGACGTTGTCGCGGCGCAGAAGCTGCTCATGACCATGGCCGGCGGCGGCCGGGAGATCGGCTTCAACGACCACATGAACGTGGAAGCCTTCATGCGCCAGGCGCACGAATACAACGAGGCCAGTGACGGCCTGGCGCTGGTGTATAAGGTGATCAACACCCTGGGGCTGACGCATCCGATGAACACCGTTCGGGCGGCGGAGCTGCAGCAGTGGCTGGCGGCCGGCGATTACGACCGCATCCTCCGGGGTGAGTATCCCCGCCGGGGACCGGGTACGGCCGAGCGGCCGATCAGCGACCACATGAAAGAAGCGGGCGGCTACTATGCCCGCGAGGCGCGCCAGGCCGCCGGCCAGGTGGTGGACGCCGCCAAACGGGCCGCGGAGAAGGTGGGAGAGGCCTTCCGCAACGCGCAGAAGAAGTGAAGATCCTGGTAATCGGGGGAGGGGGCCGGGAGCATGCGCTGCTCTGGGCCCTCCGTCGCGACGACCCCTCGGCCCAACTCTTCTGCGCTCCCGGTAACCCCGGCACCGCCCTCCTCGCCACCAATCTTCCTGTTCCCGCCCACGACATCGCCCGCCTGGTCGCCGCCGTCGCGGAGTACGACATCGATCTCACGGTCGTCGGCCCCGAGGTTCCCCTGGCACTGGGGCTGGCGGACCGCCTGCAGTCCGAAGGCCGGCCGGTCTTCGGGCCCAGCGCGGCGGCCGCCCGCATCGAAGCCTCCAAGTCGTTCGCCAAGGAAGTCATGCAGCGCGCCGGCGTCCCGACAGCCGGCAGCCGGAGCTTCCGCCGGCTGGAAGAAGCCCGGGCGTGGATCGACCGGCATCCCGAGCCGCTGGTAGTGAAGGCCTCGGGGCTGGCCGCGGGCAAGGGCGCGCTGGTCTGCGCCTCGCGCGCCGAGGCGGCGCAGGCGGCCGAGGCCATGCTGGGCGGCGCCATGGGCGATGCCGGCCAGGAGATCGTGGTGGAGGAGTTCATGGAAGGCGAAGAGCTGTCGGTCTTCGCCCTCACCGACGGCCAGGACTACGTGCTGCTCCCCGCGGCGCAGGATCACAAGCGCATCGGCGAAGGAGACTGCGGACCCAATACCGGAGGGATGGGCGCGTACAGCCCGGTGTCGATCGCTACCCCCGGATTGCTGGAGCGGGCGGGCCGCGAGATCATCCAGCCCACCCTGGTGCAGATGGCCCACGACGGCTGCCCCTTCGCGGGCGTGCTCTACGCCGGCCTCATGATCGGCTCGCGGGATGCCCTGCGGGTGGTCGAGTTCAACTGCCGCCTGGGCGACCCCGAGGCGCAGGCAGTGCTGCCGCTGGTGCGCGGCGGGCTCCTGTCGGCCATGATCGCCATTGCCCATGGACGGGCGCCGGCTCCGCTCGCCACCAACCCGGGCGCCGCGGTTACCACCGTACTCGCCGCCCGCGGCTACCCGGAAAAGCCCGAGAAGGGCGCGGCCATCACCATCCCCGACGGCCTTCCGCCCGCGCTCCTGGTGTTCCACGCCGGCACCGCGAGAGACGACGCCGGCGTCCTGCGGGTGGCCGGGGGCCGGGTGCTGGCCGTTACCGGCGTCGGGTCCACCTTCTCCGAGGCCCAGCAGCAGAGCCGCGCCGGCGCTGAGGCAATCAGTTATGACGGCAGGATCTTCCGCCGGGATATCGGATGGCGGGAGGCAGAGCGGGTGACGAGCAAGGGCTGAGGTTCCGTACTTTTACGCTGTCGCGTGAATCCCGCCGTGTGCAGATTGGAGACCATCAACCGGATGTCTCCATGCACATCTCGTACAAGTTGTTTCGCATCTTCAAGCCGGCGCTGTTCCTCCCGATTGCCGGCCTCCTCCTCACCCAGTGCAAGAGCTCGACCGATCCCGGCCCCACTCCGGACGTCACCGTCGTGAATGGCGCGTCCACGCTCACCACCACCGCGTTCTCCCCCGCCAACTTCCAGGTGAAGCTGTCCGATGGCAGCGTGACCTGGTACAACGGCGACTTCAGCTCCGGCGCCTACGGCGGTGTCAGCGGCGTTACCCATCATCTGCACGAGGACAACGGCCTCTTCGACTCCGGTGTCCTGCCTCCGCAGGGGCGCTTTACCTTCAAGTTCACCGCCGCAGGGACCTATACCTATCACTGCACCATCCACCCCGGTATGGTGGGAACGATTACGGTGACACCGTAGGAGGACTGAGGACTGAGGACTGAGGACTGAGGACTGAGGACTGAGGACTGAGGACTGAGCGGGAAGCTACCGCCGGGGCGAAGGCCGGGGCCGGCGCAGGCACCACCGAATGGGGGGGGCGGCAGGGTGGTATCGGTGCTGCCGGAGCCGGCACCCTGGACCGAGCGCCGCGCGCGGGAGCCGAAAGGACCTCAGTCCTTATTACTCTTCCGGTGTGCCTGAGCTTCCCGAAGTCGAGACCATGGTACGCGATCTCCGCCCGCTGGTCGTGGGGCGGAGATTCGAGCAGGTGCGACTCACGCATGAAGACGTGCTGCGGGGAATCACGCGCCGCCGGCTGGCGACCCGGCTGCGCGGAGCGGTGGTTCGCGGCCTCTTCCGCCGGGCCAAGCACGCGGTGTTCGATCTGGGCGAGCGATTTCTCATTCTCCAGCCGGGCATGACCGGTAATCTGCTGGTGCTTTCCGGGCCCCTGAAGCCCGAGGCCCGGCGCTACGCCGTACTCCAGGCCGCCATGGACGACGGCCGCGTGCTGGTGTTTCGCGACATCCGCCGGCTCGGCACCATCCTGCTGCTGGATCAGGCCGGCTGGGAGGCCTATACCGCGCGGCTGGGCCCCGAGCCGCTGGACTCCGGCTTCAGCGCCGCGGCATTCCGCCGGACCCTCTCGGCGAGCCGCGCGGCCATCAAGAAGGTGCTGATGGACCAGAAGCACCTGGTGGGGGTGGGAAACATCTACGCCAACGAGGCGCTCTTCGCCGCGGGTATCGACCCCTCCCGGCCGGCGAATCAGGTCACCGGCGACCAATACCGGCGGCTCTACCGGCATACCCGGCGGATTCTGCGGGCGGCCATCGACGCGGAAGGCACCACCTTCCGCGATTATCGCACCGGCACCGGCCAGCCCGGCAACTTCCAGCTCCAGCTCTTCGTGTACGGTCGCGAGGGAGAGCCCTGCCGGGTTTGCGGAACCAGGCTGGTCTCGACCCACGACATTGATGCCCGCAGCACGGTTTTCTGTTACCGTTGTCAGTCATGAGCCGTCGCGCGGCCATCGCCCTTCCGCTTCCCGCCGCCGACCTGCCGGCGCTCCGGCACCGGGTGAGCAAGCTGGCCGAGAACCGGCCGGCGGTCTACCGGATGACCGACGCAGCCGGCCGGGTCATCTATGTGGGCAAGGCCCGGCGCCTGCGCAATCGCCTGCTGAGCTATTTCCGGGCGCGCTACCCCGAGGACAAGGCGGCACGCATCCTCCAGGCGTCCGCCGACATCGCCTGGACCTACGTCCCCAGCGAATTCGCCGCCTACCTGGGTGAAATGCGGGCGATCCATCGCTACCGCCCCAGCTTCAACCGCAGCCTCAACCGTCACCGGCGCCTGACCTTCGTCCGCATGCAGGGCGGGGCCGCGCCCCGGCTGGCCCTTGGCGCCGGCCGGGGCACGCAGGACCTGCAGTGTTTCGGACCCTTCACGTCACGGGAACGCGTGGGCCGGGGCGTGCGGGTGCTGAACGATCTGCTGGGCCTGCGGGACTGCGCGGCCGACATGCCGATCGTCTTTGCCGGCCAGATGGATCTCTTCGCGCCGCCACGCCGCGCCGGGTGCCTGCGCTACGACTTCGGCACCTGCACCGGGCCCTGCGCCGGCCTGGTGACGGAGCAGGACTATCTGGCCCGGTTCCGCACCGCCCAGGCCTTCTTCGAGGGGCGCACCATCGAGCCGGTCGGCCGGATCGTCGACCAGATGCAGGTGCACGCCGGCGGCCACGATTTCGAGCGCGCAGCCCTCTGGCGGGAAAAGTTCGAGGCGCTGGAGTGGCTGCTGGCGGCCCTCACCCGGACCCGGACTGCGCTGGACCTGCTGAGCTTCGTCTATCGCGATCCGGGCGAGTTCGGCGACGACCGGGCCTATGTCATCCGCCGGGGGCTGGTTCGCGCCACCTATCCCTATCCCACCACGCCGATCGAACGCGAGGCCTTCCGCGCCGTAGTGGCCGACGAGCGTTCCGAGCCGCCGCCGGAGGTACACTCGCTCTGCTCCGAGAAGCTGGATGAGATCCTGCTGGTGATGTCCTGGTTCCGGCAGCACCCGGGAGCCAACCGGAGGACGGTGGCGCTGGAGGAGTGGACGTGAGAAGTGAGGAGGTAAGACGTGAGGCGTGGCCTGAATCCCGCATGCCATTGATTGCGTAGGAGCCGGAGATCCGTCGGCGCGCCCACCGGACCGGTGCCGATGTTCCTCGCTGCATCACCCCTCTCGGAGACGCTCACGCCATGCTGCTGGCCTGGTTGGCGCTGTTTCAGACTGTCGCCACATCACCGGTAACCGGCGGCGCGCCGCCGTCGGTCTATTCCGGCCGGGCGCACCAGCTGGACGTGCGGCTGCCGCGGGTGGAAGCCGACGTGACCGTCGATGGCCGGCTCACCGAGGACGCCTGGGCCCGGGCGGCGGTGCTGACGGGATTCTCGCAGTACGCACCGAACGACGGCATCCCCGCGGCCGATTCCACTCAGGTGCTGGTGTGGTATTCTCCCACCGCCATCTACTTCGGGATTCGCGCCTGGGAACTGCATGGCCGGCCCACGGCGACGCTGGCAAACCGCGACCAGATCTTCAGCGACGATAACATTCAGATTCTCCTGGGCCCGCTGCACGACGGCAAGCAGGCGCTCCTGTTTGCGGTCAATCCGCTGGGCGTCCAGGGAGACGGCACCCTGGTCGAGGGCACCAACGTGACCGCCAGCGGCTTCATCGGGGGCGCGGTGGTGGGGCGCGAGCAGGCCGATCTGAACCCGGATTTCGTCTACAGCTCCAAGGGCGAGGTCACGCCCTGGGGCTACCAGGTCGAGATCCGCATTCCCTTCAAGAGCTTCCGGTATCAGGAAGACCGCACGCAGGACTGGAGCCTGAATGTGGTGCGGGAGGTGAAGCACTCGGGGTTCGAGGACTCCTGGTTCCCGGCCCAGCGCGCCGACGCCACGTTCCTGGGGCAGTCCGGCACCCTGCTGGGGCTGACCGGGCTGCATCGGGGCCTGGTCATGGACCTCAACCCCGAGGTCACCACCAAGGTGAGCGGGATGCCCGGGGCGGCCGGGTATGACTATGCCGGCGGGATGCCGCAGTGGGGCGGGAACGTCCGCTGGGGAGTCACCAACAGCCTGACGCTGAACGGCTCGGTCAAGCCGGATTTCTCGCAGGTGGAGTCGGATGCCGGGCAGCTCGCGTTCGACCCGCGCCAGGCGCTCTTCTTTGCCGAGAAGCGGCCCTTTTTCCTGGAAGCGAGCGAGCTGTTCCAGGTCCCGCAGAACCTGATCTACACCCGGCGCATCGTGCAACCGGTGGCGGCGGTGAAGCTCACCGGCTCCCTGGGCGGGGCGGATATCGGGCTGCTGTCCGCCGTGGATGAGCGGTTCGCCTCGGCCACGGGAAAGGACCATCCGGTCTTCAACATCCTGCGGCTGCAACGGAGCGTGGGCGCCACCTCGAGAATCGGCGTGGCCTACACCGACCGGATCGACGGTAACGACTTCAACCGGGTCGCCGACGTCGACGGCCGCCTGGTGTTCGGCCGGATCTACAGTCTCAACTTCCAGGTGGCCGGCAGCCATACCCGCGCGGCCGGCCGCACTACCACCGCGCCGCTCTGGCTGGGCCAGTTCCTGATTCGCGGCCGGGCCTGGGGCCTGCGGAGCCTGTTCGCCGGCATCTCCGACGATTTCCAGACCTCCAGCGGGTTCATCGGCCGGTCCGGTATCGTCCACTCGTACGTCGATCCGAGTTACACTGTCTATGGCGGGCCCGGCGCCTTCCTGGAGCGGTTCACGGGCGACGTGGTGCTGGACGGCATCTGGCAATACCAGCACTTCATCCACGGGCGCAACATCCAGGACCAGAAACTGCACCTGAACGCGAACGCGGCTCTGCGCGGCGGCTGGAATGTGGGAGCGGGCTATTTCATCGAGTCGTTCGGTTACGACTCCGCACTGTATTCCCGCTACCGCCTGGAGGTGCCGGCGGCGGGGGGCGGGCTCGACACCATCCCCTTCACCGGGCAGCCCACCATCCACAACGGGGAGTACCTCGTGCAGGTGGGCACCCCGCAATGGAAGCACTTCAGCGCGAACGGGTTCTTTCTGCAGGGGCACGACGAAAACTTCAGCGAATGGGCGTCGGGAGATCTCAAGCTCCTGAACCTGAGCCTCTCCTACCGCCCGACCGGGCGGCTCCGGACCGACGTCAGCTATAACTGGCAGCAGGTGAACCGGCCCACCGACGGCAGCCTGGTCAGCGTGGGGCGGGTCCTGCGCACCAGGCTCGAGTACCAGCTGAGCCGGCCGCTCTTCGTCCGCCTGGTGGGGCAGTACGTCCAGCAGCAGACCGACTCGCTACGGGACGATTCCCGCACCAACGCGCCCATTCTCATTGCCGGCCCCGGCGGCCTGGCTCGCTCGACGGCCAGCGCCAGCAACCTGCTGCACTTCGATCTGCTGCTGAGCTACCAGCCGGTGCCCGGCACCGTCTTCTTTGCCGGATACGGCAGCGATCTCACCGATCAGGACGCGTTTGCCTTCCGGCGGCTCGACCGGACCGACGACAGTTTCTTTGCCAAACTGAGTTATCTCTTCAGGCTGTAGGCGGGAAGGCGGGAAGGCGGTTCTCGCTTCTCACCCCTCCAGCGGCACCAGTCTCGCCCGGGGCGGGAGCCCCGCCTCCAGTTCCATGATCCCCACGCTGGCCGGCAGGTTGAAGCGCCGGTGGCCGGCGCCGCCGGGATTCATCACCGTCACGACCACGTCTACCGTGGTGAGCAGGGGCCGGTGGGTATGGCCGTAGACGATGACCTCCGCTCCGGGGTACTGCCGGTGCAGCGCCTCCGGAGTGGGAGCGCCGAGCTGGTGGCCGTGCACCAGCACGAAATCCAGGCCTTCGATCCGCTGCGCCACGACTTCCGGCACCCGCTCCCGGATGGCCCACCCATCGGTGTTCCCCCAGACCGCGGTGACCGGCGCGATGGCCGCCAGTTCTTCCAGTAGCTCGGGCGGGCCTACGTCCCCCGCGTGGAGAATCCGGTCCACTTCGCTGAAGACGTCGAAGATCTGGGGCCGGAGCAGCCCGTGGGTATCGGAGAGGATGCCGAGGCGCACGAAAACGAGAGAAAAGGGAAAAGAGGAAAGAGAAAAGAGGGCGTCTATCCCTCCCAGCGTTTGCTCATCTGGGCCTCGATACCTGCGTGGTCCAGGATCCGCTGGACGATGAAATCCACCAGATCCGCGATCGCCTGCGGCCGGTGATAAAAGCCGGGTGCGGCCGGGATGATGGTGGCACCGGCTTCGGCGGCGGCCGTCAGGTTCCGCAGATGCACCAGTGAGAGCGGGGTTTCCCGCGGTACCAGGATGAGCTTGCGGCCCTCTTTCAGCGTCACGTCGGCGGCGCGCTCCACCAGGGAGCGGCTGCTGCCGTGCGCCACGGCGGACACGGTGCCCATGGAGCAGGGGCAGATCACCATTCCGCGGGTGCGCCGGGAACCGGAAGCGGGGAGTGCGCCGCGGTCGTTGTCGGGGAAGAGCGTGATGGACGACCAGTCGCCGCCGGTGGCCTGCCGCAGGGCGGCGTCATCCCTGATGTCGCATTCCTCCGCCAGCAGGCGCCATCCATGGCTCGACACCAGCAGCCACACGGGAACGCGCTTCCCGGCCAGCACCTCCAGCAGTCGCACGGCGTAGGGCGCGCCGGACGCGCCGGTCACGGCCAGCACCAGGGGCAGATCGCTCATTGACCTCTCCGGTTGGGCGTGGGCGTCTTCACCGGGTGCTTCGGGGGCGCCGGCGGGGCCACCGGCCGCGGTTTGACCCTGGGGGAGGAACCGGGGCGGGGGCTGGGGGTCCTGGTTCCCGATTCCCGGTCCCTGGTCCCCTTGTTCATCGCGCCATCCGGTCGATCAGCGCGAACACAAACACCGTCACCGACATGACCCCGTTCATGGTAAAGAAAGCCGCATCCAGCCGGGACAGGTCACCGGGGCGCACCAGGCGGTGCTCCCAGACCAGGATCCCGGCGGCCAGCGCCACCCCGAGGTAATACCAGGCGCCGAACCCGGCGCCCCAGCCGAACAGCACCAGCATGGGGATGGTAATCGCGTGCAGCAGCTTGGCCAGCAGAATACTGCCCCCTTCGCCCAGGCGCACCACCGCGCTGCGCAGCTGCGCGTCACGGTCGAACTCGTGGTCCGGCAGGGCGTAGAAGATGTCGAAGCCGGCCACCCACGCCGCCACCGCAACGGTGATCGCTGCCAGCAGCCACCAGGGCGTGCTCCAGCGGCCGGTAACGGCGAGATAGCCGCCCACCGGGGCGATCGCCAGGCTCAGGCCCAGCCAGAGGTGGGGCCACCAGGTGAAGCGCTTGGCAAAGCTGTAGGAGGTGATCCAGGCCAGCGCCAGCGGGCTCAACCGGAGACAGAGGGGATTGAGCAGGCCGGCCGCAGCCACGAAGAGGGCCGCGGCCACGAGGACCGATCCCCAGGCCTGCCCCAGAGTGAGCGCGCCGCGGGGGAGCTCCCGGGCCCGGGTCCGGGGATTCCTGCGGTCGTATTCCAGATCGGCGATGCGGTTGAAGCCCATGGCGACCCACCGGGCCGCCGAGAACGCCACCACCACCAGGGCAATGTCCCGCCAGGTGACCGGCGCCCGGCGGCTCGCGGCCAGCAACCCGAGCAGGGCGAAGGGCAGCGCGAAGAGGGTGTGCGGCAGCTTGACGAAATTGGCGTAGCGCACCAGCAGCGACGCGCCGCCGAAGGTCTGGCCCTCGCGGGGGAGTGGGGAGCGGGGAGCGGGGAGCGGCCGCTCACCGGGAGCGCCGGAGCCGGGCCCGAGATCCCGCTGGCCGCTCACCGCTTACCGCTCACCGTCTGGCAGCCGTATGCCCAGCTTCTCCCACATCGCATCCACCCGGGCCTTCGTTTCGCCGTCCATCTCGATTCGCTCGGGCCACTCCCGGGTGAAGCCCTCTTCGGGCCACTTGCGGGTGGCGTCGATCCCCATCTTGCTGCCGTAGGTGAACGCCCGGCTGGCATGATCCAGCACGTCCATGGGCCCCATGGTGAAGCGGACGTCGCGCTCGGGATCGATATTGTTGAGCGCCACCCACCAGGCCTCGTCGGGGTCGCGGACGTTGACCTCGCGGTCCACGACGACCAGCACCTTGGCCAGCGACATGAGCCCCTGCCCCCAGAGGGCATTCATCACCTTCCAGGCCTGCCCGGGGTACTGCTTGTCGATGGCGACGAAGACCAGGTTGTGGAAGATGCCGGCGGCCGGCATGTGGTAATCCACGATCTCGGGCAGGGTGAGCCTGAGCAGCGGGAGAAAGATCCGCTCGGTGGCATGGCCCAGGTAATAGTCCTCCATGGGAGGACGGCCCACCAGCGTCGCGATATAGACCGGGTCCTTCCGGAGACTCATCGCGGTGACATGCACCTTCGGATAGTAGTCCGCCAGCGAGTAGAACCCCGTGTGGTCGCCGAACGGGCCTTCCAGCACCAGGTCCTCGGCCGGATCGATATAACCCTCCAGCACGATATCGCTCCCGGCGGGATACTCCAGCTCACAGGTCAGCGCGCGGGTGAGCTCCACCGGGCTCCGGCGGAGAAACCCGGCGAAGAGGAACTCGTCGATGCCGGGCGGAAGCGGCGCGCTGGCCGAATAGACGCAGGCGGGATCGCCCCCCAGCGCGATCACGACCGGCATCTTCTCGCCCCGTGCGGCCATGGCGCGCCAGTGGGCGGCGCCCACCTTGTGCCGCTGCCAGTGCATGGCCAGCGTGTCCTTCCCCAGCACCTGCACCCGGTACATCCCCACGTTGCGGGAGCCTGTTCCCGGATCGGTGGTGATGACCATGGGCAGCGTCAGATAGGGGCCGCCATCCTGGGGCCAGGTGGTGAGCGCGGGAATGCGGGACAGATCCACGTCCGCATCCCGCAGAACCTCCTGTGCCGCCCCACGGCTCCGGGTACGGGGCGGGAATTTGGCCATCTCCGCCAGCCGCGGCAGCATGGACAGTTTGCCCAGGAGGCCCTGCGGCACCTTGAGGTCCAGCATGGCCTCGATGCGCTCGCCGATATGGTCCAGCGCAGTCACGCCCAGGGCCAGCTCCATGCGGCGCATGGAACCGAAGAGGTTGATCGCGACGGGCATGGCGCTGCGCCGGCCGTCGTCCTGGATCACCTGCTCGAACAGCAGGGCCGGCCCCCCGCCCGGGCTCTTCATGCAGCGGTCGGCAATCTCGGCGATCTCGAGCCGGGTGCGCACGGGGAAGGAGATGCGGACCAGCTCTCCGATCCCGTCAATGGCGTCGAGGAACTCGCGGGTTGAGTCGAGGGCCATGAGCAAGGAATGAAGGATTGAAGGGATCAGGAATCGGGGATCAGGGACCAGGGACAGGAACCAGAACTCAGGAAGTTCGGATGGGCCTTATCCCTGGGTGCCTGGTCCCTGGTTCCTGGTCCCGGCATGCAGCGCACAGATCCCGCCGAACAGCAATCTATACTGCACCCCTTCGAAGCCCGCGGTGTTCATCTTCACCGCCAGTTCGTCAGGGCCGGGAAAGGACAATACCGACTCTGGCAGGTAGGTATAGGCGGTCGTATGTTTCGACACGAGCCGGCCGATCCACGGCAGGATCCGACGAAAATAGAAGAGGTACATGGCCTTGAGCGGCCAGAAGCGGGGCGTGGTGAACTCCAGGATCACCAGCCGGGCGCCCGGGCGCAGCACGCGCGCCGCCTCGCGCAACCCCGCATCGAGGTCCGCCAGGTTCCGCACGCCGAATCCGACGGTGGCGCCGTCGAAGGAGGCATCCGCAAAGGGCAGCTCGAGCGCATCGCCGTTCAGGGGCTCCACCCGGCTCGATTTCCCGCGGCCGAGTTCGAGCATGGGCAGCACGAAATCCACCCCGACCACCCGTCCGGCAAACCCGGGCCGGCCGGCCAGGGTGGCGGCGAGGTCGAGGGTTCCGGCACAGAGGTCCAGATACACCCCGCGGGGCGCGCGCTCCCATTCCAGAAGCCCCACCGCCTGGCGCCGCCAGCGGCGGTCCACGTTGAGGCTGAGCACATGGTTGAGGAGATCGTAACGGGGGGCAATGGCGGTGAACATGCCCCGCACGTACCGCCGCTTTTCCGCGCCGCCGGCGAGAGCGAACCTGTTTTCCGAGGCCGACATCGAGCGCGAATGTAGCCGGGCCGGAACCGGCTTCGCAAGCGTGAGCCGGCGCCGTGGCTGACGCCCGGGCGGATCTCGCGGGGGCGACCGACCAGGAGATCGTCGTCCTGGCGCGGCAGGGCCGCGAGGCAGCGTACCGGGAACTCATCCGCCGGTACGAGCGCCCGGTGTTCAGTCTCATCTATCGCATGGTGCGGGACCGGGAACTGGCCGAGGACCTGGCGCAGGAGACCTTCATCAAGGCGCTGAACGCCATCGAGTCCTACCGGCCGGAGTTCAAGTTTTCCTCCTGGATTTTCAAGATCGCCAACAACGCGGCCATCGATCATCTGCGGCGTCGGGAGCTGAATACGCTCTCGCTGGAGGGCTCGCCCCATGCCGCGACGCCGGACGCGGTCGAGGCGACCTCCCTGCAACTGAGCGACCGCGGCGAGACGCCGCTGGAGGAGATGGAAGCGCGGGAAATCGGCACGGCCATCGAGCAGGCCATCGCGCAGCTCCGGCCCGAATACCGTGCCTGCATTCTCCTGCGGCATGTCGAGGGGCGGCCCTATGAAGAAATCGCCCAGATCCTGGAGCTGCCGCTGGGCACGGTGAAGACCTACATCCACCGGGCACGCAATGAGTTACGCGACTTGCTGTCGGACCTGCGCGAATGAAACCTGTATCCTGAACCGTTCGTAGGAGACCACAGGCTATGGAACCGGGTATGATGCACCTCACCTCAGACGACCTGGACGCCCTGCTGGAAGGGCGGCTGGACCAGGTCAAGCTTCGTCATCTCGACGTCTGCGAGCCGTGCCACCAGTTCGCCCTGGCGGAACAGCGGCTGGCGGCCCGGCTGGCCGCGCTGCCCCTGTTCACGCCCGGGCCGGGGTTCGCCGATCGCGTCATGGCCAGGGTGCCGGCCGGTATGCCCGCCGCGGTTCCATCGTTCCAGCCCACTCGCCGGAAGA
Source organism: uncultured Gemmatimonadales bacterium (assembly GCA_963779755.1). Lineage (GTDB taxonomy): Bacteria > Gemmatimonadota > Gemmatimonadetes > Gemmatimonadales > GWC2-71-9 > CAVZZO01. Next base: position 1,278,002 of record CAVZZO010000001.1, on the reverse strand, counting down.
TCTTCGCCTCCCGCAGGTCACTCGCCGTCGCGGCCGGTCTGGCCGCCGCCGTGCTGGGGTCCATGGGGGCCAGCGTCGCCTGGACGCTGGGCCACCAGGAGACCCTGGCCACGCTGGGCCAATGGCTCGGCTCCCAGGCGGGCGAGTGGCTCTGGGTCGGGGTCCGGACCGCGGCCTCCAACGTGATCGAGCAACCCTGGTATGACAGCGTCCGATCGTTCCTCGGCTCGCCCGCCCGGCTGGCGGCGGCCTCGGGATCGCTCTCGCTGGCCTACCTGACGGGCGTGCTCGCGCTGCGCCGCCTCCTGACTCTTCCCAACGCGCGGGTGGCTCATGCGAGCGTCTAGACCGGTTTTCCTCGCCCTGCTGCTGGTGGCGGGCGCGGCGAGCGCCCTCCGGGCCGATAACCGCCACCGCCCGGTCCGCGACCGTCTCCACATCCCGTTCGAGTTCCTCCGGCACCTGCTGGGCCAGCCGGATCCCCTGGATGTCCAGGGGCATACCGTGGCGCTGGCCCCCGCCGCCGCCGCGCTCCGATTCACCCTGGAAGATGACCACGAGCTGGCCATCGCGCTGGCGAACGGCGATGTCCTGATCGACCAGGAACTGGTGGGCCATTATGCGCGGGGCGGCGAGCTGGAGTCGTCCTGGGCGGCGCTGGTGCGCGAGGCCGGCCACCGCGCCACTCCCGATGTCGTCAGCATCGCGCAGCACTGGGAACCGGCCGACCTGAGCGATGAAGAAGCGCCGGCCGCGCGGAAGATCCGCTCCCGCTTCGCCCGGCTCACGGCCGGAGCGCCGCAGCAGCAGGCCCGCCCCGTTCCCCCGGCCGCCGAGGGCGGGCTGACGATCGCCCTGGACGATCTGAGCAATCCCACCCGCCTGGAACCGAAGCTGCGCGAAGCCGCCGCCGTTCCCGCCGACCGGCTGCGGGTGACGGTGCCCAACGGGCAGGCCCGCTTCGGCGATTACATCATCGGGTCGGACGAGACCCTCACCGGCAATGTCCTGGTCCTGCACGGCAATGCCGATCTCTACGGCACGCTGCGCGGCAATCTGGCCACCGTAGACGGCGATGTAATCATTCATACCGGCGCGGTACTGGACGGCGATGCGCTCGCCATCGACGGCGGCGTACGCAATGCCGGCGGCCAGATACGGGGAGAGATCCGCACGCTGTCGCGCGCGGAGCCGGCCCCGGCCCGGCCCGCAGCCGAGCAGGCCCCCTCCGCTCCACTGGCCATCCTGCGCAACGGGGCCGGCCTCCTGGGGGTATTCCTGACCCTGCTGGTCATCGGCTTCGGCGTGGTGCTCTTCGCCCGTTCCAATCTCGAAGTCGTTGCGGATACCGTGAGCCATTCCTTCGGGCGGGCCTTCCTGGCCGGCCTGGTCGCCCAGATGCTGGTGCTTCCCACCTTCGGCATGCTGGTGGTCGGCCTCATTCTGAGCGTGGTCGGGGTCCTGCTGCTGCCCTTTGCCGTGATCGTCTACGTCCTGCTGGTCATCCTCGGCGTGCTGGGCGGGTTTCTGGCGGTGGCCCACGCCATGGGCGAGAACTACACCCGCCGGCGCCTGGCGCAGGGCGCCGCCATCACGACCGCGAACAGCTATCGGTACGTCGCTACCGGCCTGGCCGGCCTGCTGGTGCTCTGGGCCGCCTGGGTCCTCTTCGGCTGGGTGCCGGTGGCCGGGGCGGTGATCAAGGGGTCCGCCTTTCTGGCCACCTGGGTGGTGGGGACGGCCGGCTTCGGCGCGACGCTGCTCTCCCGCGCCGGCGCGCGCGAGTCCTTCGCCGGCCGGCTCATCCCGGCCGAGGCGCTGACCGACGAATATCTGTGGGCCACGCCCCAGTTCGGCGTGCCCGCCGCCCGGCGCCCGGGCTCCCACCGAACCCCACCTCCGCTCTGAGCTAACTGCGACACGGAGACACGGAGACACGGAGCGGTTACAGGAAGCCACACGGAAAGAACCACCAGGGAAATGATTTGAAATACCGGACCAGCAGCTATCGAACCTGCCCCGCACTATTCCGTGCCTCCGTGTCTCCGTGTCGCGGTCTGTTGCTCGTTGCGGCAATCGCAAGCCTGGCACCAGCCCCGGCGCGTGCCCAGCAGATGCGCACCGCTACGGCGGCCCGGCAGTACCACGGAGAATCCGTCCTTCGCGCGCGGATCGAGTTTGCGGCGGGGAGCCTGTCGGTCTCGGCCAGCCGCTCGGATATGCTGTACGACCTGCGACTCACCTACGATGCCGAGCGCTTCGAGCCGCTCACCAGCTATGACCCGGCCACCGGCCAGGCAGTGCTCGGCCTGGAGAGCGCCGGCGGGGGCGGCATCCGGGTCAGCAGCCGGAGACAGCTGCAGCAGCACGCCGAGCTGGCGCTCTCGCCCCAGGTGCCCCTCGAGCTCGACGCCAGCCTCGGCGCCGCCGAGGCCGATCTGGACCTGGGCGGGCTGCGCCTACGGCAGGCCACCATCGGCACCGCTGCGAGCAAGACGCGGCTGCGCTTCTCCCGGCCCAACCCCGCCGTCTGCGAGGCTCTCAACCTCAATGCCGGCGCCGCCGAGTTCACCACCGCGACTCTGGGCAACAGCCGGTGCCGGCAGATCACCTTCCAGGGGGGGATGGGAGAGGTCAGGCTCGATCTGACCGGCGCCTGGAAAGAGGATGTGCAGGTCTCCATCAAGCTGGCGCTGGGAGGACTGCACCTGCGGCTGCCCCGGGACATGGGCGTGGCGATCCATCTCGACCGGTTCCTCGCCAGCTTCAACCCCGGCGGGTTCATGAAACAGGGCGACCGCTATCTCTCCGAGGGCTATGCCGCCCATCCGCACCACCTTGACATCACCGTAACCAGCGCAGTGGGCGACATCCAGGTGATGTGGGGGCGCTAGGCGAGTTCGACGTCCAAGATGCAAGCCCTGGATGCCGACCCGGCCCACCCGAGTCGGGGCGCGGATCCGAGAAGAAGGCCTGAGCAGCATCGGTTTCGAAGTCGTGGCAATCGATGATCCCGACAATTTGACCAAACGATGACGTCATGCTGAGAATGTTCTCTCCGCTTGTCCTGCTCGTGGCCGCTTGCGCCAGTTCGGCCGCGGCGCAGCAGGCCGATGGCGCGCGCGCCTTCGACTGGGAGATCGGCACTTGGGAAACCCAGGTCCGCGTGCGCGCGCCCCTATCGGAGGATGCTGCGTGGACGGAGTTTCGCGGCACGTCGACCGTGCGCGCCTTCGCGGATGGGCGCGCCAATCTGGTCGATCTCGACGTCGCCAGCGGCGAGCGCCGGATCCAAGGCGTGTCGCTCAGGCTGTACAACCCACAATCGCACCAATGGAGCCTCAACTTCGCGAACATGCGCGACGGTGTGCTGACATCGCCCGTTTACGGCGGTTTCGAGCACGGCCGCGGCGTGTTCTACGGACAAGACACCGTGGACGGCCGTTTCGTGCTGGTCCGATTTGTGATCTCTCAGGTCACCGCGAGCTCGGCACACTTCGCACAATCCTATTCCTCCGACGGCGGTCACACCTGGATCGAGAACTGGATTGCGGTGGATACACGGAGGCGCACAGAATGACAGTCATTCCGTCATCTGCGGAGCCGCAGAAGTAGCCTCCTCGCAGTCGCAAGCGGCGTTCCTACCCCCGCGGTATGGGGATCTTCCCACCAGAGTCGGGAGGGGCGAAACCGGCAGGCTGCTGCGGTCGGCTGCCCGGACGCCAAGGTTCAAGGGCAATGCCGCCGCCACCTCCTTAGCAACCGGTCAGCAGCACGCTAGATTTCCCTGGTCTCCACCCCGCGGCGATCTGCCGCATCCATGCGTACCTACAGCCGAGCCGTCCTTCCCCTGCTGATTCTTGCAGTTGCGGGCTCCTCCACGCTCATGGGCCAGCAGGCCGAGGGCGTGTTGCGGATGCGGATCATCACCGTGGATCCGACCATGACTCCGGAGCTGGCGCAACTCTCCCCCGACCAGCTTCTGGCCCTGCCGCCCGCCCGCCTGCTGGCAATGCAGACGCCCGAGGGCGATTCCCTGGCCGAGGTAGAGCTCCAGACCTTCACGATCAAGGGCCAGCATATCCGGCTCGACCCCGGGGATCCCGGCGAGGGATACACCGTCATGGACCTGGGCCGCCGGAGCTATCTCGCGGTCCAGCCGGCGGAACGAGTGTACGTGGAGTGGTCGGGCGATAGCGCCGACGCGTTCTACGCCGACGCCAATGCCGCCGCCGACAGCGCCGACGCCAGCCTGAGGGAGAACGGTCAGACCCGGACCATCAACGGATTCCAGACGACCGGCTGGGAGACGCGCGATGAAGACGGCATCACGGTGGCGTGGCTCTCATCGCGGCCCGCCAACCTCCAACGGTTCTTCGCGGACCTGGCGCGGGCCACTCGCGCGCCGACCACCGACGGCGACCAGCCGGCCGATGCCGTGATGGCCGGCCTTACGGAGCGAGGCTTCCCCGTCATGATCCAGACCCTGGAACTGGCGGGCGGCAGGCCGGCGGGAGACTACGTGGTAGAGGAGGTGCTGAGCTGGGAGCCTCGAGCCGTGCCGGACAGCAAGTTCGCGATTCCGTCGGGCTACCGGCGCGGGACGGTGGAGGATCTGGTGGGCGGGGAGGGGCCGGACTAGGGGATGAGTTGCTGAAGCCCTCGAACCTCACGAGCCCCTCGACCCTGTCGTACCTGCCTGAGGGGGTCGAGAGAGTCGAGAGGGTCGAGGCTCGGCAAACCTGTCAAGCTCCTCGAGACGCGGCGGTCGGCATCAGGGCCGCGGCCGGATGAGCTGCCGGAAGTCCTCGCGGTCCTTCAGCACGTCGAAGTCCCGGCCGGCGTGGACCCGGTACCAGGCCGGCGCTCCCTGGCCTTCGCCAAAGGCCTGACGAAGCAGAGAGACCGCCTCGGCACGCCTCCCGAGCACGGCGGCGAGGCGAGCGCGCCAGAACGTGGGCTCGCCGAAGCGGTAGGACTCCCGATCGAGCCGGGCCAGCTCGCGGTCAATCCGCCGTGCCGTGGCCGTATCCCCTACCCGGGCCGCGAGCAGGCCGCGCATCCCTTCGGGGAAGAGGTCGTGATCGCCCCGCCTCGGTAATTCGGAAAGCAGGCCCGCCGCGGCGTCCCACCGACCCGCCTCGTACAGGAGGTCGATCCGGATCGGCAGGGCGGCGGAATCCGTCCATGCTCCGATCCGGTCCCGCCCGCCGTCCTCGCCCGACCACCTGCGGAAGAGCGCTTCCGCCTGACGTGTGAAGCCGTGCGTCCGGAGCTCCGTCACTGCCGTGAGCAGGGCAGTCGGCCCGGCGGGACGCCCCCCCTCCAACGAGGGGGCGTCCTGCAGCTCCTCGAGACGGCGCTGCAGCTCGTCGATTCTCCCGAGGGCGGCGAGGCCTGGGATCCCGGGGCCGACGAATCCCCATCCCAGCCCGTGGGCCCGCACGGTCTCCTCGGTGACCTCCAGCTCCCGGTCGTAGTTGCCCACCAGATGGTAGGCGGCGGCGAGCAGGAACTGCCCGTACGCGCTCTCGAGCCCCAGCCCCTCAGGTGCGGCGGCGAGCAGCGCGGAGATCGCGACGGAGGGGCGATTCGTGTCGAGGGCCGCGTTGGCAAGCGCGATGGCCCAGCCCGAACCCGGAGCGGCTTCCACCATCCGGAGGGCGGCCCGGAAGGAGCCCTCGTTGTCTCCCGCCAGCAGGGCAACGATACGGTTGTGCCAGGCGTTCTCCAGGCGGGACATTCGGGGGCGCGCGCTCCGCAGGGCTTCCGCCAGGGAGTCGGCCCGTTCGAAGTCGCCGGCCATGATGCGCGTCCAGGTGAGCCACAGGCGCGGAAGCAGGTACTCGGGATCCAGGTCGGATGCGCGCCGGAAGTGTTCGGCAGCGCCCGGGAGGTCCCGAGGAAGCGAAACCCGCTCGATCCCCTCGGCGAACTCCCGATACGCGGCGTATGAGGGTGGGTGTGCGTCCGCTCCGGCCCAGCCGGAGATTCGCTGGTCGTAGAGTGTCCCCAGCACCCCGAGGATCCCGTCTCGCAGCGGCTCGAGGGCCAGGGCCGGCCGCGTGGAGCGGGTCCCGACCGGATCCAGCACGCTCAGCACCAGGCCGTTCCGGGGGCGTGTGACGCGCGCCCGGAGCCAGATGCTGTCGGCCGTCCGGTAGATGCGGCCGGCCACGACGCTTTCCGCCTCCCCTGCCCTCGCCGGTTCGACCACCTGCACCAGGTCGGTCCGCACCAGTCCCTCGGTGATCCAGTCGGCGGCCATCCGACCGAGGGCCCGGAAGGCCGGGTCGCCCGTCTCGTTCTCGAAGGGAAGGACCGCCACCCGCGGGAGCGCGCCGGGCGGGCCCCGCCCGCCCTGGGGAGAGAGGAGCGCTCCCGCTACGAGCAGCGTGGCCGTGCCGAGGCCGAGTCCAAGAGCGACTCGCCAGCGGCGGCCTTTCCTGGCGGCCTGCGGAGCCGCAGCCCCTCCGCCGGGTCCCGGGGGTTGCCCGGAGGTCGCGCTCGCTCCGGTTGCCGCGGACGGGCGGGACTCGGGCTCGCGGCGGAGCTCCTTCTCGTACGCTGCCACGGCAGGCTCGGGTGGGGCGTCGAGCTCCTCTCGCACGCGCGCCCGATGCGCCATCGCCACCTCCAGGGCCCCCGTCCGATCTCCCGCGCCTTCCAGTGCACGCATGAGACGGAGCGTCAGCCGCGCGCTCAGCGGCTCCGCATCGGCGAGGCTCCGCGAGTATCGAATTGCGTCGGCGCGCGCATCCCGGTCCTCGGCCGCCTTCGCGAGCCGCTCCAGCGCGCTCAGGTACGCCCGCTGGAGGCGCGCGCGCTCGAGGTCGACCCACTGCTCGAACTCGGGCGAGGCGTCCAGGTGGAAGCCGTCGAGAAAGGGACCGGCGTACAGCTCGACGGCCCGTTCCTCCTCCCCCACCTCCAGGGCCCGCTCGAACGCTGCGACGTCGCTGGTGACGACGGCCGGATTCAGTGTCAGCGAGCCGGCTCGCGTCACGACGACATCCGCGCCGAAGGCCCGGCGGAGGCTGTAGACGGCCTGGTCCAGGGAGTGGCGGGCGTGCTCCTCGTCGCGCTCGGGCCAGAGGAGAGCGGCGATCTTCTCGCGTCCGAGCCCCGCCTCTCCGGAGCGAGACAGGATCGCGAGCAGGGCCAGGTTCCGGCCCCGCCCGGCCGACCCGACGAGCAGGCCCTGGCCGTCGAGCAGTGCCAGGCCTCCGAGGGCAGCAAGTCGTGGCATGGCGAGCCTTTGAGGAGACGATGACCGGCCGTTGAGGCCGTTGTCCTATTATAGGCCCGACTCTCCGGTGCGGACAGACGCGGGGACGGGTGCACGTGAATCTCCATCGTCGGCATGGCCGATTTTGCCCGCGGCCGGTGGTAGGAGCGACAGGCTATGCGATCAGTCATCTTCGCGGCGATCATCGTGAGCCTGTGGGCGGCGGCGGCGGTGGCGCAGGACCAGGCCTTTCTACGGAAGGACAGCCCCGGACTTGCCGGGGAGCCGCTCTGCATCACGCAGGTTACGGTCCTGGATACGAGGACGGGCGCGCTGACGCGCGACCGGTCGGTGGTCATCCGTGGAGACCGCATCACCCGGGTCGCTCCGTCCGCCGATGTGGACCCGGGCCGCTGCGCCCAGGTGGTCGACGGGACGCGCAGGTACCTAATCCCCGGCCTGTGGGACATGCACGTGCACTCGGCGGCGAACGTCGCATGGCACTTCCCGCTCTTCATCGCACTCGGGATCACCGGTGTCCGCAACATGCACACCAGCGTCGATACCGCGCTCGAGCTCACGCAGGCGATCAAACGCCGAGTCGCGAACGGAAGCCTGCCCGGTCCGCGCTTTATCGCCAACGGCCCCGTCGTCGACGGACCGGTGCCGGTCCATCGGGGGTCTGTGGCCCTGGGCACGCCGGCGGCCGCGCGTGCCGCGGTGGACTCGCTGGCTGCGGGTGGCGCCGATTTCATCAAGGTGTACGATCGGCTGCCGCGGGATGTATACTTCGCCATCGCCGACCAGGCGAAGCAGCGCGGGATTCCGTTCGTCGGTCACGTGCCGACGTCCGTTCGGGTCGCCGAAGCGGCCGACGCCGGCCAACGCAGCATCGAGCATCCGGACACATTCTTCCTCGACTGCTCATCCGTCGGCGATTCCATTCGATCCAGGATGGCCACGAACCCGCCATCGAGCTACCAGGAATACGTGGGCATCCAGGCAGCGCTCGCGCGCACGTGGAATCCCGGGCAGTGCGCGCCCGCCATCCGGGCACTGCTTCGAAACGGCACCTGGGTCATGCCGGATCTGGCGATCCCCTGGGCGGCCGTGTATCCGGACTCCCTGCTCAACGACTCCGCGGTGCGCGCCGCCGTACCACCGGATCAGTTGCGGCGATGGTCCGACGAGGCCCATGCATCTCCGGAGGGGCCACGGGAGACGGACAAGGCGATCCTGACCGCCGACACCGCGATGGTGAGCGCCCTCCACCGCGCGGGCGTTCCGCTGCTCGCCGGCACTGATCTCGGTAATTCCCTCGTCGTTCCCGGGTACAGCCTCCACAAGGAGCTCGAACTGCTTGTCGGCGCGGGGCTCACCCCTCTGGAGGCGCTGCGAACGGCCACGCTCAACCCGGCGCGTTTCCTGGAGGCAACGGATTCCCTTGGCACGGTCGCGCCGGGCAAGCTGGCGGACCTGGTGCTGCTCGACGCCAACCCCCTCGAGGACATCCGGAACACCATGCGCATCGCCGCCGTCGTTCTCGCTGGAAGGCTGTTCGATCGCGCGGCGCTCGACAAACTCGTGGCGACGGCCAGGAAGGCGACGGCACGGGAGAGTGCCTATTGAACCGCCGGAAACAGGGGGGACGATCATGAGGAGACGTGCCACGTCTGACCATCATTTCCCTAACGCGCCGCGCCGCACGGGTGCAGCCCTCGTCCGCATGATGGCAGGTGGCCTCCTGCTGGCCGGCACACTATCTGCCGCCCCGGCACAGGGTCAGGACCCCTCGCCGCTCGCCAGGGTCGAGGCGCTCGGCCTTGACACAATGAAGGTCGGGCGCGTCACTGTGTACTTCGCTTCGGCTGACCGGGAAAGAGCGGGACAACTCGCCAGTCTCTGCGAAGCGGCGGCCGCCTTCTTCGAGCGAGAACTCGGAATCGCCTTCGACGTCCGGATAGCCGCCCTCGGGCCGGAGCACTGGTTCTCCGAACATCCCGGCATTCCCTACGCCATCCCGTGGGCCTCCATTCCTGAGCGGCTGATCTTCATGCCATCATCGCTCAAAGAGGGGTTCCTGGTTCAGGGCCCGAGTGAGCTGGAAGATCGACGCCGGGCGGATTTCATCCTGTTGCATGAGTATGGCCACCTCGCCGCCAAGGCATACTTCCGGCCTGCCGATGATCGCAATGATCTCCCGGTTTCCTGGTTCGACGAGCTCCTCGCCAATTACTTCGCCTATGCTTACCTCCATGTTTCCGACGGCGAGTGGGCCGAGGCGGCGAAGGCGACGTGGGTGGGGGTCATCGAGAGCTTCACGCCCTCCGTGCTGTCGCTGGACTGGGGGTTTATGAACGACCTGCCCCCGGATGAGATCGCCCGGACGTACGGCTGGTATCAAAACCTGCTCAACCTCAGAGCCGCCGCGGTCTACGAGGAGCATGGGCTCGACTTCCTGCGGATGCTGAAGAACCGCCTCGTGTGGGAGAAGGCGGCCGGGTGGAACACCGCGTCGCTGCTTCCATCCCTGGAGGACATCGCCCCGGGTTTCGAGGCCTGGGCCCGAGACCTCAAAAGCGGCGACTACCTGCCGCGCAACCGGCACTGAGCCGGGCCGGAGACCCGGCTCCCGCGATCCGACCTGCTGCTTCGCGCCACCCGGCCGCGCATGTCACCCGTCAGCCGGGTACCTCCTATCCCAACCGCGCCCTGATCCTCCCCCCCACCCCGATCCCCAGCCGCCTCGCCGCCGAGCCGTCGCGCACGGCAACCTCGACCGTCCCACCAGAGCCCAGGTACGCCAGGAGCTCGCCGGCGGACACCTCGCTGAAGGTGCGCCGCAGGGGGCCGACGGTCGTATCTTCGATCTCCAGCACCGCGTAGGACGGCACGTGCTCCGGCGTAAGATTGGTCACCAGATTGCCGAACCGGTCCTGATAGACGATCTCGCCCACCACGGTCTTCCCTTCGTAGCGCGGCGCCGGGGCCGCCAGTCGCCGGGGCGCCTCCGGCAGGGGCGCACCCAGCGCGCTGAGCGGATCGCCGGCCGCGAGCCGCGCCGCGGCGGGGGCAAAGACATCGCGGCCGTGAAACGTCGGAGCCGCCCCATCGGAGACCGGGATGGCAACGACCTCCGTCGCTCCCGCCTCCAGCACCGGGGTGAGCACGCCATTGTCCGGCGCCACGAACCACGATCCGCCGTGGCCGCAGGCCAGCGCGGGACGGGTCGTGCCCACGCCCGGATCGACCACCACCAGGTGCACCGTGCCCGCCGGATAGCGATGCCAGACCCGGCTCAGAATGTGCGACGCAGCGCGGATGTCACCGGGAGGGATCTGGTGCGCGATATCCACCAGCATGGCGCCCGGCGCCAGGCTGGCCAGCACGCCCTTGACCTCGCCCACGTAGCTGTCGGCCAGGCCGAAGTCGGAGAGAAAGGTGATGATGCGCATGGAGCCAAAGATAGCGCAGGGTGCCCCTCGACCCTCTCGACCTGCCACTGGCGGTCAAGGAGGTCGAGGGGGTCAAGGTGGTCGAGAGAGGACTCAGGTCCTCAGGCTCGGGCTCTCGACCAGCGCCCCCGGGCCCACAGCACCGTCAGCGCGATCCCGCGCAGGAGCATGGTAATCGCCAGCACCCACCAGACCCCGCGGAGGCCGTAGCGCGGCGCGGCCCATATCGCGGCCGGGATCCGCAGGCCGCTCAGGGTGACGATCCAGATCATGGGGTAGAACGTGTACCCGGCCCCGCTCATGGCGGCCTCCAGCACGACCTCGAAGGCCATGACGATCTGCACGGTGCCCACCGCGCGGATGTAACCCGCCGCGGCCTGAACCACGGCCGTGTCATGCGTGAAAATCCGGGCCAGGAGGCCGGGCGCCAGCACGAAGGGGATCGTCACCGCCAGGCCCACCAGGGCGCCCAGTCCGGTCGCGATCCAGCCGCCGGCGCGCGCCCGTTCCGGTTGCCCGGCACCGAGGTTCTGCCCCACCACCGTCTCGGCGGCGAGCCCGATCCCCACCAGCGCCATATAGCTCACTCCCTCGACCTTGTGCCCGATGCCCAGGGCGGCCAGGGCCGGCGTACCGAAGGGCCGCAGCACCCGGACCAGTACCATGTAGATCACGCTGAAGAGCACGCCGGCCAGCATGGTGGGAAGTCCGATGCGCAGCATGCTGCGGGCGGTACCCGGCTCGAAGGCGATGCGCAGGCCGCCCCGGCGGCGGAGCAGCCAGAGGCCCGCCACCAGGGCGCCGCCGCGGGTGAGGATAGTGGCCAGCGCCGCCCCGTGAACGCCCAGGGCGGGGAACGGCCCCCAGCCCAGGATCATCATCGGATCGAGTACCAGGTTGAGCGCCACGCTGGCGGCCAGCAGCAGAAACGGGGTCCGGGTATCGCCGGCCGCCCGGAAGGAGGCGTCCACCACGAAATAGCCGTAGATGAGCGCCGCTCCGGCCAGCTGTACATCCAGAAACGACCGGCCCAGCCGCGCCACGTCGGCCGACGTGCCCATGGCGCGGAAGAGCGCCGCCGAGCCGGAGAGACCGGCCAGCGCCACCAGGGCGCCCAGCAGCGCGGCCAGCCACAGCGCGGTACCGGCGGCTCGCGCGGCCGCACGGGGATTGCGTTCGCCGTGTCGGCGGGAGGCGGACGCGGTCAGCCCGGCGCTGACCAGCTCCCCCAGCGACACGGTGAGCCAGAGGGCATAGCTGGCGGTGGAGACCCCGGCCAGGGCGGCGGCACCCAGGGTGCGGCCGACCCAGAACGTGTCCACCACATTGAAGAGGATCTGGAGCAGCGTGGTCCCCACCGCCGGCAGGGCGAGGCGGATCAGGGCGGGGCGCAGGGGTCCGGCAAGGAGGGAGCCCGCGGGCCCGCCCTCGAGCGCGGCGAGCGGGCCGGCATCGACCGCCTCCGACTGCAGTCCGGGATGGCTCAACCTGGGCCGCTCACCAGCGGATAACCGCGCTCCCCCAGGTGAAGCCGCTGCCGAAGCCGGTGAGGACCAGCACGTCGCCGCGCTGCAGCCGGCCGCCCTGCACGCATTCGTCGACGGCGATGGGAATGGTGGCGGCGGTGGTGTTCCCGAATCGCTGGATATTGTTGTACACCTGGTCGTCGCGCAGGCCGAGGTGGCGCTGGACCATCTCGTTGATCCGCAGGTTGGCCTGGTGGGCGATGAGCAGATTCACGTCTTTCACCTCGAGGCCGTTGGCCCCGAGCGCTTCCCGCACGCTTTCCGGCATCCGGGTGGTGGCGTGCTTGAAGACTTCCCGCCCCTGCATGTGGGGATACTGTTTGCCGGCGTCGAGATCGTCATGGCTGATCCGCGGGTTGTTGGCGCTGGCGCCGGTCTCGCACCAGAGCTGCTCGGCAAAGCGCCCGTCCGCGTACAGATGCGTGGAGAGTACTCCGCGGGCAGCGTCGTCCGTGGGCCCCAGAATCACCGCTCCGGCCCCGTCGCCGAAGAGCACGCCGATATCGCGCCCCGCGGGCCCGAAATCGAGTCCGGTGGAGTGTACCTCGGCGCCGACCAGCAGAATCCGGCGGTACTGGCCCGAGCGGATCCAGGCGTCGGCCACCGAGAGGCCGTAGAGAAAGCCGGTGCACTGGTTGCGGATATCCAGGGCGGGCACGCCCGGAATGCCCAGCTTGCGCTGCAGGAAGACGCCGCCGCCGGGAAAGAAGTAATCCGGGCTGAGCGTGGCGTAGACGATGCAGTCGAGGTCGGAGGGGGCGAGGCCGGCGGCATCCAGGGCCTTCCGCGCCGCCACCAGCGCCAGGTCGGAGCCCGCCTCGCCGGCCGCGGCCCAGTGGCGCTCCTCGATACCGCTGCGCTCCCGGATCCACTGGTCCGAGGTATCCCACCACTGTGTCAGCTGCTCGTTGGTCACGACCCGCTCGGGGACGTGAAAGCCGGTGCTGATGAACTCAGTACGTGGCATGGGATCCGGTCGATAAGATGGGTGCCTGCCTCGACCTCCTCGACCTTCTCGACCATTCAGTGAGGTCGAGGGGGTCGAAACAGTCGAGAGGGTCGAGGTGCCGGGACCTTCGACGTGCGGACTTCAGCCGGTCACGATCGGCAGCGACACCTTCCGTCCGGCGCTGCGCCGCAGCGTTTCGGCCAGCTCACGCAGCGCGCCTGCCGCCGGGCTGTCGGGCTGAGCCACCAGGACAGGCTTGCCCACGTCGGCCTCGTCCGCGACGCCGGCCTGCAGGGGAATCCGCCCCAGCAGGGGGACGTTTACTTCGTCGGCCAGCCGCTGGCCGCCGCCGGTGCCGAAGAGCTCGTGCCGTTCGCCGCAGTGCGGGCAGATGAACCCGCTCATGTTCTCCACCACCCCCAGCACGGGGACGTTTACCTTCTCGAACATGCGCGCCCCGCGCAGCGCGTCGCCCACGGCGACCTCCTGCGGCGTGGTTACGATGATCGCGCCGGCCACCTTGCAGGCCTGCACCAGCGAAAGCTGAGCGTCGCCGGTCCCCGGCGGCAGGTCGACCAGGAACCAGTCCAGCTCGCCCCACTCGACGTCCCGCAGGAACTGGTGGACGATCTTCATGATGATAGGGCCGCGCCAGATGGCGGGCGCGTCGCGGTCGATCAGAAAGCCCAGCGACATCAGCTTGACGCCCCAGGCGGAGAGCGGCTGGATCTTGCCTCCCATCACCGGAGGCTTCTCGAACACGCCGAACATGCGGGGAATATTGGGCCCGTAGATGTCGGCATCCATGAGGCCCACGCGCTGCCCGGCCTGGGCCAGCGCCACCGCCAGGTTGGCGGCCACGGTGGACTTCCCCACCCCGCCCTTGCCGGAAGAGACGGCGATGATCCGGCCCAGGTTGGGAAAATCCTGCGGGGTCGGCGGCGGGGGCACCATGCCCGCGGCGCCCTGGGTCTGGCCCGGCGCCGGCCGGGCGGTGCCGGCGGCCGGGTCTTTCACGTTGATCTTGACCTCGGTGACGCCATCGACCTCCCGGACGGCCAGCCGGGCCTTCCGGACCAGCACGGCCGGATCGTCCTTGCCCAGCAGAAAGGTGAAGGTCACCCGGCCGTCGTTCCTCGCCTCGAGGTCCCGTACCATGCCGGCGGAGAGGAGGTCGTTCTCCAGGCCCGGATGGGTGACCCGCATGAGCGCGGCGGCGATACGGGATTGCAGTGTGTCGGTCATTCGGTTCAGTCCTTTTATCGCTCGCCCTCGTCGAACCTCCCTCCGCGCGCTGGAGTGCGGTCCCGGAGAAAGCTCCGTTCATTTTCCGATGGCACCGGCGCGCGCTGCGGGAGGCACCGGCTTCGGGCTCGCTGAGTCCTCAGTCCTCAGTCCTCAGTCCTTTTCTCTTTCCTCGGGCTTCCGCCCCGCCCCGTTGGCCAGATATGCCCGCGCGGCGGCCAGCACGCGGAGCTGCGCTTCGGCCAGCGATCCGTCCACCGAGATGCCCGCGGCCTTGCGGTGGCCGCCGCCCCCGAAGGGCTGCGCGAACGCGGCCACATCGACATCCCCGACGGAACGGAGCGAAATCTTGGTCCGGCCGTTGGCCAGCTCGCGGAACAGCAGCGCCATGCGGACGCCGGCGATGGAGCGGGCGTATTCGATGACCCCGTCCAGGTCGTCGGCAGTAACCGAATGCCGCTCCAGCGCGCCGGGCGGCACGGTGACCCAGGCAATCCCGTGGTCCGGCTCGACCACCAGGGTCTGCAGCGATTCCGCCAGCAGCCGGGCTCGCCCCTCGGGGGCGTTGGCGTAGACGTCCAGGTAGATCGCTTCCGGATCGAGGCCGTTTTCCAGCAGCGCGGCCGCGGTCCGCAGGGTATGGGGGTAGGTATTGCTGAAGCGGAAGCCGCCGGTATCGGTGAGAATGGCGACGTACAGTGCCCGGGCGATGGGCTGGTCCAGATGCCAGCCGTTGGCCAGGGCGAATTCGTAGACCAGCTCGCCGGTGGCCGACGCGGCGGTATCCACATAGCGGGGGCCGTCGGGCAACTCTCCCCGGCTCACGTGGTGGTCGATGCAACCCACCGGGACGCCGCGCTCGCGCACCGCCGCCCCCAGACTGCCCAGCCGGCCCAGCTCGCCGATGTCCAGGACGATGATCAGGTCGGCCTGGCGGATTTCCTTGACGGCGCGATCGGTCCGGTCCACGCCGGGCAGGTCGCTGAACAGAAACCGGAACCGGGGCGGGGTCGGGGTGGGGTTGGTAATCGAGACGGCGAGCCCGTGATTCTGGAGCAGGTGAGCCAGCCCGGCCTCGCTGCCGAGGCCGTCGCCATCGGGATTCACGTGGGTGGTGAGGCACACCCGCATGCCGGGGTGCAGCGCCGCCGCGAACCGCCGTCCGGCGGCGGCCTTTTCGGGAGACAACGTCGTGCTCATGGCCGCAAATTACACCGGCCCGCGGGCGGGCCCAACTGTCAGGCGGGAGATTCGTCTCCGGACCGCTGGCGCGCCAGCCGGGAATGCCGGTATCCGTAGAATGCGTAGATCGCCAGGCCGATGACCATCCAGACCACGAGCCGCGCCCAGGTATCCACCGGCAGGCCGAACATCAGATACCCGCAGGCCAGGATGCCGAGGACGGGAACCAGGGGCACCAGCGGGGTCCGGAAGGGCCGTTCGCGGCCGGGATCGGTGTAACGCAGCACCAGGACGCCGGCGCAGACGATCAGGAAGGCCAGCAGGGTCCCGATCGACACCAGCTCGCCCAGGAGACCGATCGGCAGCAGGCCACCGAAGGCCATGGCGAAGAGGCCGGTCAGCACGCTGGCGACCCAGGGAGTCTTGAACCGCGGGTGGACCCGGCTGAAGACGGGCGGCAGCAGGCCGTCCTTGGCCATGGTGTAGAAGATGCGCGGCTGCCCCAGCAGCATCACCAGGATCACCGAGGAGAGGCCGGCGATGGCGCCGATCTTCACGATGGGCCGCAACCAGGCGAGGCTGGGCCCCAGCGCGTTGATGCCGACCGCAATCGGATCGGGAACGTTGAGTTTGGTGTAGTGCACGATGCCGGTGAGGACCAGCGATACCGCGATGTAGAGCACGGTGCAGATCGCGAGCGACGCGAGGATGCCGATCGGCATGTCGCGTTGGGGGTTTCGCGTCTCCTGCGCCGCCGTACTGACAGCGTCGAACCCGATGTAGGCGAAGAAGATCACCCCCGCCCCGCGGACGATGCCGCTCCAGCCGAAATGGCCGGGGCTCTGCTCCGGCGGCACGAACGGGGTCCAGTTGGCGTGATTGATGTAGGTAACGCCGGCGGCGATGAATGCCAGGATCACCGCCAGCTTTACGAACACGATGATGTTGTTGAGGTTGGCCGACTCGCGAATGCCGACCACCAGCAGGATCGTCACCAGCACGACGATCACCATGGCTGGGAGATTGACCACGGCCCCAGTCCGGGTCCACCCCTCGGTGAAGAGGCGCCAGACATTGAGCCCGGCATCGGCCGGGGCGTGGTGCACGAAGGGGGCGCTGGTGAAGGCCGGCGGAATGTGGATGCCCATGTCGTTGAGCAGGGACACCACGTAGCCGGACCAGCCCACCGCCACCGTAGAAGCGGCGAACAGGTACTCCAGAATGAGATCCCAGCCGATGATCCAGGCGATGAGCTCACCCAGGGTCGCGTAGCCGTAGGTGTAGGCCGAGCCCGCGATGGGAATCATGGCGGCGAACTCGGCGTAGCAGAGGCCCGCGAAGGTGCAGGCCAGACCGGCCAGGATGAACGAGAAGACGATCGCGGGCCCGGCGTACTGCGCCGCCGCCTGGCCCGTCAGCACGAAGATGCCGGCGCCGATAATTGCCCCGATGCCCAGGGTGGTGAGATTCAAGGCGTTGAGCGCCCGTTTCAGCTCGCTGGTGCTCGCCGCCTCCGCCTGCAGGCCGCTGATGCTCTTGCGCCGGAACAGGTGCATGGGGTCCCCTCGTGGAGTGGGTCAGGCTCGACCTCGACCATCCCGACCCCCTCGACCTCTCTCGACCGGTCTGAAGAGGTCGGGGGAGTCGAGAGGGTCGAGAGAGTCGAGGTCCGGCGGAACTCAGAGACTCGTGCCCGGCGGCGGTGCCGCTTCCTTGCTGGGATCGGTTTTCATCAGACGGTAGAACGACCAGCCCAGCAGGCTGAGCACGACCGTCCAGGTCACCAGCATGAAGATCAGCGCGCCGGTATTCATGAAGCACCTCCCGCCGCGCGGCGCCGTTGCCAGGCCGCGCGAATGAGCCAGAGTTGCACCAGCATGATCCCGAGCATGACGCCCCGCGAGGCCCAGCGGACCGGCATCTCGGCCGCCGGCTTGCCCGCCATGAGCAGGACGGGGATGGCATCCTGCACCGTCCACCAGATCATCATGACCAGGAGGAAGACCGGCGTCACCCAGGTCATGATGAACTTGAAGATGCCGGGGATGCGCATGGACGCGCCTTGGTGCAGCTCCCGCCAGGCGTTGGACGGCCCGAACACCCAGACGAAGATGATGGTCTCGACCAGGGCGAGGATGACCAGCCCGAAGGTGCCGGCCCAGTAATCCCACTCATCGAGGAAGCCGCCGGTGTACCAGATGATATGGCAGAGGCCCAGCAGCACCACGATCCCGCCGATCACCAGCCCCGATTTCCGGCGGGTCCAGCCGAAGTGTTCCTGCATGAAGGAAAGAGTTGGCGTGGCCATGGCCACCGACGACGTGATCCCGGCAAAGAAGAGCAGGCCGAACCACATCACGCCCGCCAGCGTCTGCACCAGCTGGCCGCCCGGCAGTTGGTTGAACACCAGCGGCATGGCGACAAAGCCAAGATCGTACCCGCCGGCCCTGGAAATCGCGATCGCGCCGGTCACGCCGAAGAAGGTGACCACGGCCGGAATGGCCAGGGAGCCGCCCAGCACGACTTCGGCCGTCTCGTTGGTGGCGCAGGTGGCGAGCCCCGAGAGAGCGATGTCATCATCCTTGCGCAGGTAGGAAGCGTAGGCCTGCAGCGTCCCCATGCCCACCGACAGCGTGAAAAAGATCTGCCCCGCGGCGGCCAGCCAGACCTTGGGCTGGTTCAGCTTGGACCAGTCCGGGGTGTACATGAAGTTGAGCCCGTCCCAGGGCGAGAAGTTCTTCGTGACCGCCACGCCGTTCACGATGGTGGTGACGGGGTGCGGATCCAGCGTCAGCACCCGCACCACCAGCAGCGCGGCGAACACGAAGAGGATCGGCATGCCGATCTTGGCCAGCTTTTCGATGCCGCCCGAGAGGCCCTTGATCACCACGGCGAAGTTCACCACGATGGTGATGGCGAAGAACACGAAGGGCACCCAGAACCCGTGGACCGTGCCGTTGCCCAGGTTCTGGTAGGAGGAGAGGAAGGTCCGCATGCCGGCCTCGTCCAGCCCCCGGGTGGCACCGTTCAGCGAGAAAAACGTCCAGGCCAGCGTCCACGATTCGATGTAGCAGTAATAGATGAGCACCACCAGCGGCATGAAGATGCCCAGCACGCCGAGATACTTGGCCACCGGGTTCTTCCACAGGGCCTCGAACATCCCCGGCGTGCTCCCCTCGCCGTGCTGCCCCCCGTGCCGCCCCAGGCCCCATTCCACCCACATGAGCGGGATGCCCAGCAGCAGGAAGGCAATGAAATAGGGGATCATGAAAGTCCCGCCGCCGTTCTCCACCGCCTGGCGGGGAAAGCGCAGGAAGTTGCCCAGGCCGACGGCGTTGCCGGCCATGGCCAGAATCAACCCGACGCGGGACCCCCAACGTTCGCGATTCTCGGACACGTGAGTCTCCGGAAGAAGAGGTCGTCAGTCTCCGGCCGCGGCGCTCCGGCCCGCGGAGTACCGGCCCCCGGCACGGCACCCGGAGGCCGGCAACCGGAAACGGGGACTATCTGGAGTAGTTCGGTGCTTCGCGCGTGATCGTGACGTCGTGCGGATGCGACTCGCGCAGGCCGGCGCTGGTTACCTGGACCATTTCGACTTCCCGCTGCAGGCCGGCGATGTCGGCCGCGCCGCAGTAGCCCATCCCGCTGCGCAGGCCGCCCATCATCTGGAAGAGGACGTCCATCACCGGCCCCTTGTAGGGCACCCGGCCCTCGATGCCTTCCGGCACCAGCTTGCTCGGCGCCATTTCGCCCTGCTGGAAATACCGGTCGGCGGAGCCGTCCTGCATGGCGGACAGGCTGCCCATACCTCGGATGACCTTGAAGCGCCGCCCCTCCGCCAGGACCGATTCGCCCGGGCTCTCTTCGGTGCCCGCCAGCATGGCACCCATCATTACGGAAGACGCGCCCGCCGCCAGCGCTTTCACCGCGTCGCCGCTGTACTTGATGCCGCCGTCGGCGATGATGGGGATGTCGCCCGCGCCGCGCACGGCATCCACGATGGCGCTGACCTGCGGCATCCCCACGCCCGTCACCACCCGGGTGGTGCAGATGCTCCCCGGGCCGACCCCCACCTTGACCGCATCGACGCCGCGCCGCACCAGCTCGGCGGCGCCGCTCTCGGTGGCCACATTCCCGCCCACCAGCTGCACCTCGGGAAAGGCGTCGCGCAGCTTGGCGATGGTCTGCAGCACGCCCTCGCTGTGCCCGTGCGCCGAATCGACCACCAGCACATCCACGCCGGCATCCACCAGGGCCCGGGCGCGGGCGGCGGCATCGGGCGTTCCACCCACGGCCGCAGCCACCCGCAGACGGCCGTGCTGATCCTTGTTGGCGTCGGGATACTGGCGCCGCTTGAAGATGTCCTTCACCGTAATGAGGCCGCGCAGCCGGCCTTCGTTGTCTACGACGGGCAGTTTCTCGATCCGGTGTCGTGCCAGGATGCGTTCCGCCTCGTCCAGCGTGGTGCCCACCGGTGCGGTGACCAGGTTCTCCCGGGTCATGGCCTGGCGGATGGGCTGGTCGAGGTTCCGCTCGAACTGCAGATCGCGATTGGTGATGATGCCGATCAGCTTCCCCTGCCCGTCCACAATGGGAACGCCGGAAATCTTGAAGCGCTGCATGAGGGCAAAGGCCTCGCGCACCGGCCGCTCCGGCCCCAGCGTAATGGGGTTCAGGATCATGCCGCTCTCGCTGCGCTTGACCCGGTCCACCTCCGCCGCCTGCCGCTCGACGGTCATGTTCTTGTGCAGCACCGCGATGCCGCCCGCCCGCGCCATGGCAATGGCCATCTCGCTTTCGGTGACCGTATCCATGGCCGCCGAAACGAAAGGGATGTTGAGCGGAATCGACCGGGTGAACCGGCTTGCGATGGAAACCTGGCGGGGATGAACGGCGGAATAGCGCGGAACCAGCAGGACGTCGTCGAAGGTCAGGGCAACCTTCGGCCGCATCTCATTCATGGGACTGGGCGGCCGGGTATGACCCGGCTCCTCGATGCAGAGCGGCCCCCCGGAACGGTGAGGTCCCGGGCGGGCCGAATCGGATGGCGCGTGGCATCAGACAACTCTAAAGGGACCAGGCACCCGGGACAAGGGACAAGTGGTGGCCCCGCTAGACCTTGTCTCCCGTGGCGCCGGGCCGGGGGGAGGGGCCTCCGGGGGGCTGGGGCCGGGGCGCAAGCGTCTGCCCCGGCCGCTCGCCCTCCGCCGCCTTCACCGCCTCCTCCACCACCGCCCGGCCCGCGGCGGTAAGCCCTTTCATGAGCTTTCCCGCCGAATCCATGATGGTCATTGTGCCGCTGATAGCCTGGAGGGGCAGCTTCCCGGCGCGCATGGTGTCTTCGACCGTTTCGGTGAGACGGGCGAAGATATTGCTCGGGCTGGAGCGCTCGGCGTACTTGCTCTCCAGGAATTCGAGATAGTCCAGGATCTGGTAACCGCGCTCGTCGCCCAGAGCTTCGAGTTTGCGGAGAATGCGCTGTTTCAGGAGGTCGTTCATCGGATCCCGCCGGCCGGAATGGTCCCCGAGAATCTGGCGCCAGTTGAGGCATGGCGCCACCCGGCGGCCTCATCAGCCGCCATTCGGCAGTAGCGCCACCAGCTCCAGCACCGGGTTGGGGAGGTAGCGGGTGGCCGCGGAGCGGATCACCCCGCGCACGTTCAGCTCCTGCAGCGGCTGCAGCCGCTGGAAGCGGTCGACCTGGTCCTCCGGGATCATGATGTACACGAATCCCGATTCCGGCAGGGGGCCGCGGGTGAGCAGGTAGGGCTGCCCGGCGGGGATCTCGGGCCGGAGCTCGTCGGCGCGCTGCACGGCCAGGAACTGTACCCGCCAGTCGACCGTGCGGCCCACGTAGCGGCTGGGCGCCGCCCGCACCTCGGCCGCGGAGACGCCGTGCAGCGCGGAGCTGTCTTCGGCCGGATGGACGTCGCTGCTGCGCACCCAGGCCTCGAGCTGAATCCGGGTCCATTCCCCGGACCGTGCCACCACCCGGGCCCGGACGCCCTGATCCAGCGCGCCGGCCGAGTCGCCGCCTGGCGCGCGGAACATGCCGGCCCTCCCGGCCATCACCACCTGGTCGGCGGCAGGCGCGGACGAGACCGGGGGCGCGGAGGCGGTGGCATCGGGGCCGCCGGCCTGTGCCGCGGCTGCCCCGCCGCCCAGGGCCGACCGCGGCACCCAGACGTCGCGCTGCACCGCTACCCATCCTCCCCGGGCCGACGCCGTCGTCTTCAGCAGGGCGCCCTTGACCACTCGAGCCAGGATCCGGCCGTTCGGCTCGGAGCGCACGTTTTCCCGGTCCGCCCTGACGACGACATCGAACCCGTCACGCCGCGCATTGCCGACCGAACGGGCCCAGATGACACCCTCGAGCCGCACCTGCGCCCAGTCGCCCCGGGTGGAAGCAACCCGCACCGCGGTGCCGTTCATCAGGGTGCCGAGCACGACCTCGTCGGGCGCCTTGCGGAACGGGATGTCCCGGTTCAGCCGCGCGCGTTCCTGTGCCCGCAGCGAATGCGGCAGCACGGAGAGCAGCAGGATGAGCGGAAGGAAGGCTGGTAGCCGCCGGAGGTGCAGGGTAGATTGCGGCGCTGACGTCACCATGACCGCAACGTAGGATCGGCTCCGAACCATGTCAAACGGCCCTTCGCCGTTCACTCGTCATCCCGGCACGTCAACCATCGCGGTTTTCTTCCTGCTGCTGGCCCTGGTACCGTTCCGGCCGGCCGGCGCGCAGGTGGGGCATCCGCCGGGGCATTCGCCCTTCCAGGATCTCCCCCGCGGGGCCACGTGGACGGCGCTGGTGGGCGACTTCCGGGGCGACGGGGGCGCGCTGGGCGTCGGCCCCCATCACGGGCTCACCTACGGGCTGCGGTATGATATCCGGGTGGGCGGCCTGGTGGGCCTGGCGCTGGTGCTCTCCCGCGGAGAGCTGGAGCGGCTGGTCATCGATCCCTACGACAGCGTCGCCACCCGGGTGACCGGCCCGGTCTCCCAGTATGTCTACTTCGCCGGCGGCGGCCTCCAGCTGAACCTGACCGGGGCCAAGACCTGGCACGGTGTGGCGCCCTATATCGGCGGCGATTTCGGCTTCGCCCTCTCGCAGAGTACGCCGTCGGATACCTCGGGGTACAAATTCGGCAACCGGCTCTTTGTGGCGCCCGGCGCAGGCGTGCGGCTCTTCCTCACCCGCCACCTGCACCTGCGCCTGGACGGCAAGGTCAACCTCTGGAAATTGAAGTACCCGGGCAGCTATGCGCAGGAGCCTGCCGTGCAGCCCGGCACCCCTGACCAGTCCAACGCCGTCGTCACCAACGGCAAGCTGTCCAAATGGGACGGCAGCCTGTGGCTGCAGGCGGGGCTGGGCATCTCCTTCTGAGGTCATGGCGGTCTCGCTCACCCGGGTGGTCCGCTTTTCCGCCGCCCACCGGATGTTCCGCCCCGATCGGAACGAGGCCGCCAACCGGCGTGAATTCGGCGCCGTGTCCGAGTGGCACGAACACCAGTACGAGTGTGCGGTAACGGTCTCGGGCACCCCCGACGCCGGGGGCATGGTGGTCGATCTCGCCGCACTGGATGCGCTGTTGCACGAAGAAGTCGTCCTCCGGCTGGCCGGGCAACGGCTCAATACCCTCCCCGGCTTCGATGCCGGCCATCCCCTTCCCACCTGCGAGGCGCTGGCAGACCAGCTCTACCAGCGCCTGGCGCCGCAGCTTCCCTCCGGCGTGCGGCTGGACTGCGTGCGTGTCGCGGAGGATCCGACTCTCTATGCCGAGCGACGCCGAGAGGCCTGAGGCGGGCACCCGCCGCCGGGGGCGCATGTCGCCCGGGGCGGTCGTGGAAGAGACGCCGGTCTGGCTCGAGATCAACGGGCGTCCGGCCGTCACCTGGATGTGCACCCCCGACCTGCTGGAGGAACTGGCCATCGGCTGGCTCTACGGCGAGGGCTATATCGCGCGGATCGGCGATGTCCGACTGCGGCCCTGCGCCACCGATCTCGGCTTCTGGGCCACGCTGGACGCCGAACGGGTTCGCCTGGTGGAGACCGAAGGGCGCCGTCCTGTGTTGGCTTCAGGGTGCGGAGCCGTCTCCACCTATCTGGCGGACCCGGCCACCATCCGGGAAGAGCCCGCGAGGGCCGAGCCGCCGGCGCCGGAGCGGCTCCGGGAGTTATTCAAGGCACTCTTCCAGCGGGGCGAGCGTTACCGCGACACCGGCGGGATCCACGCGGCGGCACTCACCGACGGCGAGGTCCTGGTGGGGCACGCCGAGGACATCGGGCGGCATAACGCCGTGGACAAGGTCATCGGCCAGGCGCTACTCGCCGGGCGGCCGGTCGGCGGGCTGGGGTTGCTGGTGACGGGGCGGATTTCCGCCGAGCTGGCGTACAAGGGTGCCCGGGCCGGGCTCACCTTTCTGGCGACCCCCTCGGTGCCTTCGACGCTGGCGGTGGAGATTGCCCGCCGCAGCGGGATGGTCCTGATCGGCCGGGCGGTGAGCGGCACCCCGCAGCGGCATGGCGCCGGCCCGCCGGAACGCGCGTGAGGCCGGACGATCCCCGGCTGCGGGGCCTGCTCCGCGAGGCCCGGGGGATCGCGGTCGTGGGCCTGAGCCCCCGCGCCGCCCGTCCCAGCCACTCGGTGGCGGCCTATCTGCAGCGGGCCGGTTACCGCATCATCCCGGTGCGGCCCGGACCAATCGAGCAGATCCTGGGGGAGCGGGTCTATCCCGATCTTCCCTCGGCTCTAGCGTCGGGCGTGGCAATCGATATTGTGAACGTATTCCGGCGGCCGGAGGCCGTGCCCGCCCTGGTCGAGCACATGCTCGCCGTCCATCCCGGGCTGGTCTGGATGCAGCTGGGCGTCGTCAGCGAGCCCAGTGCCCGGCGCCTGGAAGCGCAGGGCATCCCGGTCATCATGAACCGCTGTCTCGCGGTTGACCACCATTCTCTCCTGGGGGGCTGATGCGGAGTCTGCTGAACGGGATCGCGGCGGCGGGCCTGCTGGCACTCGGAGCGGCGTCCTCCCTGGCCGCGCAGAAAACGGCCGACCAGGCCCGCCTCAGCCTCGGAGTGGCCGCGGGAATCGCCGCGGGGACGGACCTGTGGACCGTCTCCGGCCAGCCGATCGCCGATACCGTCGGGCTGGTCGATTACCTGCGTCTTTCCCGCCGCATCCGCTCATCGCTCTCGGTGGTGTTTCACGGCACCTATTTCCCCGGCGATCACTGGGGAATTACCGGGGAGGCCCAGCTGCTGGGCCTGGGCACGGAAGACCAGTGCACCGATACGGCGCCCTCGGGCTCCCGCCGGGCGCAGATCGTCTGCAACAACCTGCAGGGCAACACCTCGGCGGCCAGCGCGGTGGCGCTCAGCGTCGGCGCGATCTACCGGGTCGCCAGCCATCGTGTGATCTCCCCCTACGCCCGCGCCCATCTGGGCGCCGTCATCACCCAGCACAGCACCATTCGGGTGGACGGCATCGACGACACCGATCCCAACGACCCCGTGACCGTGCCAATCTTCACCGACCCCACCCGGCGCCAGATCATGCCGGTCCTCGGCCTCGGTGTGGGCTTTACGGCGGCGGTGGGCCCCGGCTACCAGCTACGCTGGGAGCTGCGTGACCAGATCACCGGTGTGGACAAGGTGACCGGCTCCACCCCCATGCCCGGGCTCGAGCCCCCCCACAAGATGGTCATCAAGAACCTCATCACCGTCACCTTCGGATTCGACGTCGTGCTGGAGCGGAAGCGAGGCCATCGCTACTAGGAGAGCGCCACCTGCGGACTGACGGCTGAACACTCAGACAAGGAGCCTCATGCGCTGGCGTGTGACGCGGTTTCTCGCCGTCCTGCTGGTGCTGCTGCCGGCCCGGGCCGGGGCCCAGCAGGCTCCGATCTCACAGCTGAGCGTCGGGATCGGTGCCGGCGTCATCACCGGCAGCGATCTCTGGACGGTGAGCGCGCAACCGCTCCAGGACGTCAGCGGCACGGACACCCTGCGCCTGAACCGCCGGGTGCGTTCCAGCCTCAGTGTGGTGGTGCACGCCACCTGGTTCCCCGGCCTGCACTGGGGGTTCACCGGCGAAATGATGCTGATGGGCCTGGGCACCGCGGACGCATGCCACCTGGCCTACGCCACCGGCAATGACCGGGGACCGGCGGTCTGCACCAGTATTTCGGGGGAGTCCTCGGGGCAGGGCGCGGCATTCGGGGTGGGCGGGGAATATCGGCCCTGGGTGCACCACGCCATCCAGCCTTACCTGCGCGCGCACCTGGCCCTGGCATTCACCCAGCACAGCACGCTGGCGCTGGCGGGGATCGACAACTCCGGCGGCCAATCGGTGACGGTGCCCATTTATGTGGACGCTTCGGGCTACCGGGCGGCTCCGGTGCTCGGCCTGGGCTTCGGCTTCACCGCGCCCCTTGGCGCCGGCTATCAACTGCGCTGGGAGGTGCGCGACCAGCTCACCAGCCTCCGGGTCGTGACGGGCGCCACACTGAAAGATGGCCTTGCACCACCAAGCAGTCGCAGCCTCCACCACCTGGTCAGCATGACCTTCGGGTTCGATGTTGTCCTTGCCGGGCGCCGCAGCCGCCGCTACTGACCTTTCCCTAAGTACGCACATTTCCGGTGACGGCTGTCACCGTGCGCGAGGTGCCGGGGGCGTACCCTTCCCCGGCGCGGCACCAACGTGCTGCGAGGGGTGCTGGCCGGCCGGCCGCACCACCCACGGTACTCCACAACCAGGGACGAACCATGCGACTCTCAGCAGCTCTCCTTGCCGCGACCTTGTCTGCAGGTCTGACCGTCGCGGCGCAGGCGCAGAACCCGGAAATGAACCAGAACCGCCTCTCAGCCAGTCTCAGCGGGGCCGCCGAGGCGCCCACCCCGGGGTCCACCGACGGAACGGGCACCTTCAACCTCACCCTCAAGCCCGACCAGGGACAGATCTGCTACACCCTGCGCGTGTCCAACGTCGATTCGCCCACCGCGGCGCACATCCACAAGGGCGATGCGGGCAAGTCGGGGCCGCCGGTCGTGACGCTCAAGGCGCCCGAGAGCGGCCAGGTGCAGGACTGCGCCACCGCGTCCAAGGACGTGATCGAAGACATCCAGGAGAACCCGGACGCCTATTACGTGAACGTCCACAACGAGAAGTTCCCCCAGGGCGCCGTCCGCGGGCAGCTCTCCGAAGGGACCCTCGGGCCGATGGACGGCAACATGCCGATGCAGCAGAAGCAGAACAATCCGATGGGGAACGATACCAGCGCCTACGGCCGCGATACCACCAGCACCGGCGTGATGGGGCGGGACACCACCGCTCTGCCGGGCAGCGACACTACGAGCACGCGCCAGATGGGGCACGACAGTACCAGCCTTCCCCCGCGCTAAGTCGGCAACACGCCAGCCGGCGCCCGCGGGCGTCGTATGGCTCGGGCCCCTTCGGGATTATCCTGAGGGGGCCTTTTTCCGCGACGGGGACACGGGCAATGGGGGGAATGCGCGGGGTGATTCTGGCCGGCGGCGCGGCGACGCGCTACGACCGGCGGCCCAAGGGGCTGGAGACGGTCGGGGGCGAGCGCATCGTGGACCGGCTGGCGCGAGCCGTGGCCACGGCGCTCGGCGCGCCGCCACTGCTGGTCGCCAACGATCCGGCCGCCGGCGAGTGGAACACGGGGCTGGAGATCGTGGCGGACGTGGCGCCGGGTACGGGCGCCCTGGGCGGCCTGTTGACCGCCGTGACCCAGGGGCCGGCGCCGGTCCTGTGCGTCGCGTGGGACATGCCGTTCGTGCCGGGCTCCCTGATAGCCGAGCTGGCCCGGGACCTTGAGGGCCACGATGCCCTGCTTCCCGCCAGCGAAGGCCGCCGCGGGGTGGAGCCCCTCTGCGCCGCGTACGGCCCCGCCTGTCGCCCCGCTATCGAGGCCGCCCTGGCGCGGGGCGACCGGCGGGCGATCGCCTTCCATGACGCCCTCGATGTCGGTATCCTCCCTCTGGAGCGGGTCAGCCGCCATGGCGATCCGGCGTTCCTGTTCTTCAACGTCAATACTCCCGACGATCTCGCGCTGGCGGAGCGGCTGTGGCGGCAACACGCATCATCTCGGTGATCGGGCAGAAGAACTCGGGGAAGACCACGCTGGTGGTGGCCCTGGCCAGCGAGTTTGTGCGTCGCCGCCGCCGGGTCATGACCATCAAGCACGCCACCCATCCGGCGCGCCTGGACGAGCCCGGCACCGACACCTACCGGCACTTCCACGAGGGCAAAGCCGAGCGGGTGCTGCTCGCGGCGCCCGACCAGCGGGCCGTCATCGAGCGCACGCCCGACACCACCGACCCGGTGACGCTGGCGCGCCGCTATCTGGACGGGGCCGATATCGTCCTGGTGGAGGGGTTCAAGAAGGCACCCCTGCCCAAGATCGAGGTCTATCGCACCGCCGTGGGCCTCCCGCCCCTCTACCAGGCAGATGCCCCCAATGCGGACGACTGGGTGGCCGTGCTCACCGACGATGAGGACTTCGAGGCGCGCTGTCACGTGCTTCGCTTCCGCGACACCATCTGGCTGCAGCTGCTCGCCTCGATCGCCTGGGATCGCGCGCAGGTAATATGACGCCCGGCAAGACGGCAGGACGGCAGGACGGCAGGACGGCCGCAACCGGGCTGTCCGCGCGGGAGGCGGCGCTCCGGATTCTGGAGGAGATTCGCCGTCAGCCGCCGCTGCGGGTGCCGCTGGACGACGCGCTGGACGGCGTACTCGCCGAAGACCTGATCAGCCCGTTGGACATCCCCCCCCACACCAATTCGGCCATGGACGGCTATGCCGTTCGCGCCGACGACGTCCGGGGAGCCTCCGGGGAGCACCCGGTCCAGCTGCCGGTGGTGGCCAGCATCGCGGCCGGCGCGGCGCCGGGCAGCGCGATCGGTCCCGGGGAATGCGCCCGGATCTTCACCGGCGCGCCGCTCCCCGACGGTGCCGACTGCGTCATCCGGCAGGAGGACACCGACCAGGGCGTCTCGCAAGTGCGCATCCGGAGCGATCGCGACGCCGGCGCCAACTACCGCCTGGCGGGCGAAGATATCCGCCAGGGCGAGACGGTACTGACCGCCGGGACCGAACTGGGGCCGGCCCAGCTGGGGGTGCTGGCATCGCTCGCCGTCAGCCACCCGCTGGTCTACCGCCGCCCCCGCGTGGGCATCCTGGGCAGCGGCGATGAAATCGTGGATGTGGATCAGGCCGACGAAATCCTCGCGGGCCGGAAGATCGCCAGCTCCAACACCCATACCCTGACGGCCCTGGTGCGGCGCGCCGGAGGCGAGCCGGTCAATCTGGGCATTGCGCAGGATACGCCGGAGAGCGTGCGCCGCCATCTGGAGCGCGCCACCGACTGCGACCTGCTGGTAACCTCGGCCGGGATCAGCGTGGGCGAGCACGACCACCTGCGCGGCGTCCTCGAGGCCATGGGCTCGGAGTTGCGCTTCTGGCGGCTCCGCATGCGTCCGGGGGCGCCGGTGGGGTTCGGCCTGCTGGGCGAGCTGCCCTGGATCGGCCTGCCGGGTAACCCGGTGAGCACCATGGTCACGTTCGAGCTGTTCGTGCGTCCGGCCATCCGGGTCATGAGTGGGCACCTGCTGCCCTTCCGCCGTGCCGTGCCCGTGCGGGCGGCGGAACCGATCCTGCTCAGGCCCCGGCTGCAGCACTTCCTGCGCGGCGTGGTGCAGGCCGGAGATGAAGGCCTGGAGGCGCGGCTGGCCGGGCCTCAGGGCAGCGGCATTCTTACCTCGATGATCCGCGCCAATGCCCTGCTGATCATTCCGGAGGGCCAGCTCGAAACCCCTCCGGGAGCAGAACTCCAGGCCATTCTGCTGGATGACCCGGTCCATCAGGAAGGCCCGCCGTTCTAGGACCACAGGGCGGCAGGGCCATCCAGCGGGCGTATCCGGGCGGCCATCCTGCGGCTCCAGTCCTGCCGTCCTGCCGTCGCTATCTTCCACCGATCGGTATTCTCACAGAGGCAACCCGTGTACAACATTCGCACGCTCCTGCTCATGGCCGGTCTCATCGCCCTGTTCGTGGCGGTGGGGGGCGTCGTCGGCGGCAGCAGCGGGATGATCCTGGCCCTGGTGCTCGGCGGGGCCATGAATTTCATCATGTATTTCTTCTCGGACCGGATGGTGCTGCGTATGTACCGGGCCCGGGAGGTCACCCGCGACGACGCCCCGGCGCTGTATGATCTGGTCGACCGCCTGCGCCAGAAGGCCGGCCTGCCCATGCCGCGGCTGGCCATCGCACCGCACGAGCAACCCAACGCCTTCGCCACCGGCCGCAACCCGGAGCACGCGGTCGTGGCCGTCACCAGCGGCATCCTCAAGTACATGCCGCCCGAGGAGCTGGAGGGCGTCCTGGCGCACGAGCTGGCCCACGTGAAAAATCGCGACATGTTGATCACCACGTTGGCGGCCGGCATTGCCGGGGCGATCAGCTACGTGCCCTACCTGCTGCTCTTCGGAGGGGGCGATGACAACCGCAATCCCTGGGGCGTCCTGGCCGGCATCATCCTGGCGCCGATCGCCGCCATGCTGATCCAGCTGGCGGTCTCCCGGCAGCGGGAATTCGAGGCCGACCGCACCGGGGCCCTCATTCTGGGCCAGCCCCTGCCGCTGGCCCGGGCGCTGCGGCGGCTGGATACCATGTCGCACCAGATTCCCATGCAGCTCCAGCCGGCGGCGGCGCCGCTGGCGCAGGTGAACCCGCTGGCGGCCCGGGGCCGCGGTATGGCGGGTCTCTTCAGCACCCATCCACCCATCGAAGAGCGGATCGCGCGGCTGGAGGCGATGGCGCGGGGCCGGTGATCAGCCATCACGGCCCCTGGGTCTGGGGCGGCTTCACCGTGCTGGTGGTGGCGATGCTCATCCTCGACCTGGGGGTGCTGAACCGCCGCTCGCACGTGCTGAGCATGAAAGAGGCGGTGGGATGGAGCGCGGGCTGGATCTCGCTGGCGCTGCTCTTCGGCGTGTTTCTCTGGTATCGCGAGAGCCTGGGTCACGCGCTGGAGTACTACACCGGCTATATCATCGAGCTGTCTCTCAGCGTCGACAATCTCTTCGTCTTTATCGTTATCCTGCAGTATTTCTGCGTTCCCGCGGAGCTGCAGTCGCGAGTGCTCAAGTGGGGGATCCTGGGTGCGGTGGTGATGCGGGCCGCGATGATCCTGCTGGGCGGCCTGCTGCTGCATCGGTTCGCCTGGATCAGCCTGGTGTTCGGCGGCATCGTGATCCTCACCGGCATCAAGATGTTCACCCAGGAGGAGGTGCGGGTGGAGCCGGAACGGAATCCGGTCATCCGGCTGGCGCGCCGGATCCTGCCGTTCACCGACTCGTTCTCGGGCCCCGATTTCTTCGTCAGCACCGATCGCGGCTGGCAGGCGACGCCGCTCCTGCTGGTGCTGCTCATGATCGAGACCAGCGACCTGCTGTTCGCCGTGGACAGCATCCCCGCCATCTTTGCCGTCACCCGGGATCCCTTTATCGTCTACAGCTCCAATATCTTCGCCATCCTGGGGCTCCGCTCGCTTTTCTTTATCCTGGCCGGCATGCTCGACCGGTTCGAGTACCTGAAGCCCGGCGTCGCCGCCATTCTGCTCTTCGTCGGGGTCAAGATGATCGCCGGGGAATGGATTCACATCCCCATCGGCATTTCGCTGGCGATCATCCTGGCAATGATGCTGGGCGCGGTTCTGCTCAGCATCCGCAAGAACCGCCGGCAGGCCGGCCAGGCGGACCGTGGCTGAGACCGCGACGTCTCCGCATCTCCGTGTCGCGGTTGCTGTCGCGGCTGCGATTGTGGTGCCTCAGGGAGAACGGTCGCGATGAGCGCCACCGCGGGCCCGCCCTTCACCTGGCGCCAACGCCTCGGGCTCCATCGTCCGGAGCTGGTGGCCTGGGCCATGTACGACTGGGCCAACTCGGCCTTCCTGCTCGTCATCATCACCGCCGTCTTCCCCATCTACTTCTCCCGGGTCACCGCGGCCGATCTCCCGGCGACCACCGCCACCTTCCGCTTCAGCCTGGCGACCACACTGGGGCTCGCCCTGATCGCCCTGCTGGCGCCGTTCCTCGGCGCCCTGGCCGACTACGCCGCGGCCAAGAAGCGCATGCTGGGGGTATTCCTGATCCTGGGGGCCGGCGCGGTGGCGGGGATGTTCTTTCTGGAGCGGGGCGACTGGCTGGCGGCGCTGGTGCTGTTCGTCGCCGCCAATATCGGGGCCAACGGCAGCTTCGTCTTCTACGATTCGCTGCTGCCCCATATCGCAAACCATGACGAGATGGACCGGGTCTCCACCGCCGGCTATGCCCTGGGCTATCTCGGCTCCGGACTCCTGCTGGCGCTGAACCTCGCCTGGATCCAGCATCCTGCCTGGTTCGGCCTGCCCTCGGGCCCCGGCCTGACTCCCGGCCAGGCGACCCTGCCCACCCGTCTGGCGTTCCTGTCGGTGGCGGTGTGGTGGCTGCTCTTCTCCATCCCCTTGTTCCGCCGGGTGCCGGAGCCGGCCCGCCGGCTGGAATCGGACGAGCACGCCGGCATGAGCGCCGCCCGGGTGGCCCTGGTGCGGCTGCGGGAAACGTTCACCGAACTGCGGGGGTATCGCAACGCCTTCCTGATGCTTCTGGCGTTTCTCATCTATAACGACGGGATCGGCACCATCATCCGCATGGCCGCCATCTACGGCACCGAACTGGGCATCGGCCAGGGAGCGCTGATCGGGTCCATTCTGCTGGTCCAGTTCATCGGCGTGCCCGCCAGCTTCCTCTTTGGGGGCCTGGCCGGCCGCATCGGCACCAAACGCGCCATCCTTCTCGGCATCGCCGTCTATGCCGCTATCAGCATTCAGGGGTACCGCATGCATACGGCGGCCGACTTCTTCCTCCTGGCGGTGCTGGTCGGACTGGTGCAGGGCGGCACTCAGGCCCTGAGCCGCTCGCTCTTCGCCAGCCTTATCCCGCGGCACAAGTCGGGCGAGTTCTTCGGCTTCTTCGCCGTCGTCGAGAAGTTCGCCGGCATCCTGGGGCCCGCCGTTTTCGCGCTCATGCTCTCGCTCACCGGCTCCAGCCGGGGTGCCGTGCTCTCGGTGATCGTCTTCTTTGTGGTGGGTGCGGTGCTGTTGCTGCGGGTGGATGTCGGCGAGGGTCAGCGCCTGGCGCGGGAAGCCGAGGCGGCGGCGGTCGCCGTTCGCTAGCGGCGGGACCGGACGTTACATTCCCGACTATCCTCCCCCGCGCCAGGAGCAGCCCCATGTCCTACCGCGCTACCCGGGGATCGCCATCCTCGACACGCTGGATGAGGTCACCCCGGACAGGGCGCCCCGCCCGGAGCCGGCAGGCCGCTCCTCACTCCCGATCCCCCGTTTCTGATTCCTGATCCTCGCCATGGCCTCGCACACCCACTACCTCTGGTTCGAAACCCGGCAGCGCCAGGAGATCATCGACATCACCGACAAGGTGGCCGAGCAGGTGGCGGCCAGCGGGGTGCGGGAAGGATACGTGCTGGTCTCCGCCATGCACATCAGCGCTTCGGTCTTCGTGAACGACCACGAATCGGGCTTGTGGCACGACATCCTGCACTGGCTGGAGCATACGGTGGCCCCCTGGGACCCGGAGCGCTACCACCATAACCGCACGGGCGAGGATAACGCCGCGGCCCACCTGCGGAGCCTCACCATCGGCCACGAGGTGATCGTGCCCATTACCGGCGGCCAGCTGGACTTCGGGCCCTGGCAGCGGGTGTTCTACGGAGAGTGGGACGGCCAGCGGCGGAAGCGGGTGATCATCAAGGTCCTGGGCGAGCGCTAGGACCGGGCCGCCTGCCCGGGCTTTCCCCTACCAGGATGCGGCCCCCCTGCTTGGCCTGGAACCAGCGGCGCTACATCAGCCGGTACTTGGGGCCGCTGCCGCCTTCCCGGGGGGTCCAGCGGGGTCCCAGCACGTCCGTCGCCTTGCAGTCCACGCAGTTGGGCGCGTTGATCCGCAGCTCGCCGCTCACCTGCTCGTAGACCCCGGCGGGGCAGACGTGGCTGTAGAAATCGGCCACGGCGGCGGTGACGTCCTTGCCCACCAGCAGATGCACCGGGATGCTATCGCGGGTAGCGTTCCCCGACTTGAAGACCGCATCGACCTTGCTGAAGGTGAGCCGGTTGTCGGGATGGAACGCCGGGGCGGGCCCGCTCTCGCGCGGCTCGGCCGCATCTTCTTCCACCGCAATCCGGCCGCCCAGCAGACGGCCGCCGCTCAGCGACATGAGCCCGGCCTTGAGCGCGCCTCCCCAGAAGCCACCCTTGAAGCCCAGTCGCATATTGCGGGTCTTGCGCATGTCATCGACGATATAGCTGCCGTTGACCATCTCGTCGTAGGGGGCGAGGGCCGCAGCGGAGGTATCTTCGCGTTTCAGCGCGTCGAAGATGGCCCGGGCGGCGTAGATGCCGGACTGAATGGCGTAATGGATTCCCTTTAACGACGGCACGTCCACGAAACCGGCGGCATCGCCCACGATCAGCAATCCGTCGCCCGAGCGACGGTCCGGCAGCGAGTAGAGTCCGCCTTCGGGAATGGTCTTGGCGCCCCATTCCTGCAGCTCGCCACCCTCCAGGTACTGCCGGAAGAGCGGATGGAGCTTCATCTGCTGCAGCAGGCCGTGCACGTCGAGGTTGGCGTTGTGGTAGTCCAGCCCGACCACCAGCCCCAGCGAGATCAGGTTCTCGCTCAGGGGGTAGGCCCAGCTCCCGCCGAAGGCGTCGCCGGGAAGGGGCCAGCCCATGGTGTGGATGACCCGGTCCAGCGGGCGTTTGACCTCCCAGACCTCCTTGACGCCCAGGGCGAAAATCTGCGGATTGGGCGAGTTCACCTGCTGCCACTGCTGCCACGCCTGGCTCAGCATCCCCCGGGTGCCCTCCGAAAGGACCGTCACCTTGGCCGTGAGGTCGGTCGGCTCACTGTAATTGGAGCCGGGGCTGCCGTCCCGCTCGAGCCCGCCCGGCGTGGTGCGCACGCCCAGCACCCGGTTCCCTTCGGTGAAGAGCGCATCGGCGGGAAAGCCGGGGAAGATGTTCACGCCCAGCTCCTCGGCCTTTTCTCCCAGCCAGCGGACGATCTCGCAGATGCTGGCGACGTGATTGCCGTGGTTCCGCATGGTAGGCGGGATGGGAATGGACCGGGCGCGGTTCTCGGTCAGGAAATAGACGCTCTCGCCGCTCACGGCGCTGCGGAGCGGCAGGTCGTCAACGGGAAGATCGGGGAACAACTCCCGCAGCGCGCGCGGATTCACCACCGCGCCGGAGAGATTGTGCTCGCCCAGGCTCCCGGCCTTTTCCAGTACCCCGATGTTAAGCTCGCCCAGCCCACCCCCCGATTCGCCGTCGCGCTTCGCCAGGCGGGCCAGCTCGATGGCGCCCGCCAGGCCCGCCGGGCCGGCCCCCACGAACAGCACGTCCATCTCGATGGCCTCGTCGCCGGGCCGGTCCTTCAGTAGCAGACGATCGAGCGGCAGGTCCCGCTGATGACGGATCGGCAGAATGGATGGCACGAAAGCGGCTCCTGGATCTGGTCGGATGGAACGGCGCGGTGGAAATATAGGGGTGGGAAAAGGGGAAAAGGGAAAGGTCCGCCTTACCTCTTACGTCTCACGTGTCACGTCTCACCTCCAGCCCCAGATCGGCCGCACGGACGCTATGGGTGAGCGCGCCTACGGAGATGAAGTCCGCCCCCACCTCAGCGTAGCCGCGGACGTTTTCCAGGGTAATGCCGCCGGTCGCTTCGATCTCGATGACCGACCGTTGCTCCCGGGCGATCTCGGCCCAGGTGCGCACCGTTTCCGGCGTCTGGTTGTCGATGAGCAGCCGGGTGGCGCCGGCGTCGCAGGCTTCCCTGACCTGGGCTTCGCTCTCCACCTCCACCTGCAGCGACCGGATACCCCGGCGGCGCGCCTCCTCCAGCGCCGCCGCCAGGGTGCGGCCCTCCCGGTGCAGGGCCTGCCAGTGGTTGTCCTTCACCATGACGGTGGTCGACAGATCCAGCCGGTGCAGCGCGGCCCCGCCGGCCAGCGCCGCCGAGACGTCCAGCAGGCGCAACCCGGGCGCCGTCTTCCGGGTATGCAGAATCCGGGCGCCGGTGTCGGCGACGGCGTCCACATAGGCGCGGGTGGCACCGGCGATGCCGCAGGCGCGCTGCAGCAGGTTCAGCAAGGGGCGCTCGGCCCGCAGGATGGCGGCCAGGGGGCCGCGCAGCATGCCGGCATCCGAGCCCGGCGCCACCCGCACACCGTCGGCCACGCTCCAGGTCAGGCGGCAGCCGCACTGCTCTGCCACCGCCCTGGCGTACACCTCTCCGGCCATGACGCCACCGGTGCGGAATTCGATGGCCGCCGCCGCCGGTTCGCCGCCGGTGACGGTGATCTCGGTGGTGATATCGCGCTCGCCGTCTTCGGCCAGCGCCAGTCGGGCCAGGCGTGCGGCATCGGCGGCAATAAGAGCGGAGTCGAGCATGGCAACCCGGGGCGGACGCTGCGAGCCGGAAAAAGGAGAGGCTCCGGGCGGAGGCCCGGAGCCCTGGCGAAGCCGCCGGCAGAACTACTGCTCGGCGCGGGCCTTCCTGACCGCTTCGGTGAGTCTGGGGACGACCTCGAAGAGATCGCCCACGATGCCGTAATCGGCCACCTTGAAGATCGGAGCGTCCTTGTCGCGGTTGATGGCGACGATCGTCTTGGCGGTCCGCATGCCGGCCAGGTGCTGGATGGCCCCGGAGATGCCCACGGCCACATAGAGGCTGGGGCTCACCGTCTTGCCGGTCTGCCCTACCTGGGTCGCGTGGTCGCGCCAGCCGGCATCCACCACCGCCCGGCTGGCCCCGACGGCGGCGTTGCCCAACGCACCCGCCAGCTCCTCCAGCAGCTTGAAATTCTCCGGTTCCTTGAGGCCGCGGCCCCCAGAGACGACGATGGGGGCCTCCGCCACATCCAGCGCCGCCGAGGCCGGCGCCTTGATCTCCTTGACGGTGACGCGCGCGGTGAAATCCGGAACCGTCACCGATTCGGCGGTTCCGGGCCGGTCGGCCGCTTCGGGCCGGAAGGTATTGGGCCGGACGGAGAGCAGGGCGGGCTTGCCGGTGAGGGTGAGCTTCTGCAGCACCTTGCCGGCGTAGATCGGCCGGGTGACGGTGATCTGCCCGCCCTCCCGGGCGATGTCGGTCACGTCAGTGGCGAGGCCCTGTCCCAGCCGGGCGGCGGCGCGGGGCGCCAGGTCGCGGCCGGTGGCGGTAGCGGCAAAGACGACCCCATCGTACCCGGAGGCCACCGCGGCGATGGTGGCGGCGTAGCCGTCGGGATTGTACAGGGCAAAATCGTCGTGGGAGGCCTGGAGGATCTTGTCGGCACCGGCCTTGCCCAGCGCCTCGGTGCCGGTCACGGTGCCGGCTCCGAGAACCAGGGCGGCTACGGTGCCGTCGGCGCCCGCCAGGAGGCGCGCCGCGGCGACGACCTCCTGGGACACCTTGCGCAGAGATCCGTTCCGCTGTTCGGTCACGGCAAGAATGGTCGGCATGATCACAGCACCTTGGCTTCGGTCCGCAGCAGGCGGACGAGTTCCGACACGGCGTCCGGCCCTTCGCCCACGATCTTCCCTTCGGGCCGCTCGGGCGGCGGCATCAGGCCTTGCACCTCGAGCGTGCCGGCTTCGAGTGTCACCGGTTTGCTCTCCAGCGGCTTCTTCTTGGCGGCCATGATGCCCTTGAGGGACGGCAGCCGGGGATTGTTGAGGCCCTTGTCACAGGTGAGCACCGCCGGCAGGCTGCAGGTGACGACCTCGACCCCGCCTTCGATTTCCCGCTCGGCCTCCAGCGCCCCGTCCTTCACCGTGAGGTGCGCGACGCTGGTGACGCACGGCAACTCCAGCAGCTCGGCGGTCATCACGCCGACCTGATGGTTATAGTCGTCGACCGACAGCTTGCCGAAGAGGATGAGATCGAACGCGCCCTCTTTCAGCTCGGCCGCCAGCGCGCGCGCGGTCGCGAGCCCGTCGGCCGGGGGCGCGGCCTGCAGCAACACGCCGCGATCGATGCCCATGGCCAGCGCGGTGCGGATCGTCTCCTGGGAGGCATCGCTGCCGAGGCTGACCACGACCGTCTCGCCGCCGCCGGCCTGCTCCTTGAGCTTGAGCGCCTCTTCCAGGGCGAATTCGTCGTAGGGATTGGGGACAAACTTCACCCCCGATTCATCGATGGATTTACCGTCGGCCCCGATGACGATCTTGGCCGTCGTATCGGGGACGCGCTTGAGGCAGACTGCGATCTTCAAGGGGATCTCCTCATGTCACTTGGTTCCGGTGGGAGACGGGCTCCCCAAACTTAATCGGGCAGGGATCAGGAGCCGGGAATCGGGGACCGGGGCGGGGGGAGGTCGCCCTGATTCCCGATTCCTGATCCCTGGTTCCTAGAACGCGCTCATCCCCGTCACCGCCTCGCCCAGAATAAGCGAATGCATGTCGTGCGTCCCCTCGTAGGTGTACACCGACTCGAGGTTGGCGAGGTGTCGCATGGAATGATACTCGGCCAGGATCCCGTTGGCGCCCAGCAGGCGCCGGGACTCGCGGGCGGCCTCGCAGGCCATGTTCACATTGTTCCGCTTGGCCAGGGAGACCTGCTGCGGGGTCATGGTTTTCCGGTCTTTCAGCCGCCCCAGCTGCAGCGTGAGGAACTGCGCCTTGGTGATCTCGGTCAGCATCTCGGCCAGGCGGACCTGCTGGATCTGGGTCTGCGCGATGGGCCGGCCGAACATGATGCGGTTCTTGCCGTAGCTCAGGGCTTCGTCGTAGCAGGCCATGGCCGCGCCGATCGCCCCCCAGGCGATGCCGTAGCGGGCCTGGGTCAGGCACATCAGCGGGCTCTTGAGCCCGCCCGATTTGGGCAGGAGCGCGTCCTTCGGCACCTGCACGTCCTCCAGGATCAGCTCGCTGGTGTCGCTGGCCCGGAGCGAGAGCTTGCCCTTCTGGTCCCGGGCGGAGAACCCCTTCGTGTCCTTGGGAACGATGAACCCGCGAATGGACCCGGGATCGTCCAGCTTGCCGGTCTTGGCCCAGACCACCGCCACGGTTGCCTGCGACCCGTTGGTGATCCACATCTTGGTCCCGTTCAGGACCCAGCCATCCTTCGTTTCCCGCGCGGTGGTGATCAGCCCGCCGGGGTTGGAGCCGTAGTCCGGCTCCGTCAGGCCGAAGCACCCGATGTCTTCGCCCGAGGCCAGGGTGGGCAGCCAGCGCTGGCGCTGCTCCTCGCTGCCGAAGGCGAAGATCGGGTACATCACCAATGCGCCCTGCACCGAGGCGAAGGAGCGCACGCCGCTGTCGCCCCTCTCCAGCTCCTGCATGATCAGCCCGTAGGCCACGTTATTGAGCCCGGCGCAGCCGTATTCCTCGGGCAGGTTGGCGCCGAAGAGCCCCAACTCCGCCATGCCGGGAATCAGTTCTGCGGGAAACCGCCCCTCGATGTAGCACTCGCCGATCAGTGGCATCAGCGACTCATCCACCCAGGTACGGACCGTATCGCGAACGGCGCGCTCCTCTTCGGAGAGGAGGCTGTCGATATCGTAGAAGTCGAGGCCGGAGAATTGGGATGCCATGAAGGTCGTCGGGGGTCGAAGGTCGAAGTTGCCAGTTGCCAGTTGCCAGTCGCTAGTTGCCAGTCGCTAGTCGCTAGTCGTTAGTCGTTAGTGGCTAGTCGTTAGTCGTTAGTCGCTAGTCGCTAGTCGCTAGTCGCTAGTCGCTAGTCGCTAGTCGCTAGTCGCTAGTCGCGGGAAAGATAGCGTCAGGACGCATTGCTGCCGGTGAGGCGGCGGGGCGAGGCGCCCACCCGCCGCCGGGCCCGGGGCGCAACGCCCAGCTCGCGTGCCTTGCGCCGGAAAATGGGGCCATGATCCACCGGATGCCCCGTCTCCGCCTGCCACTGGTGGATCATCTCGTGCAGCACGGTATGCTCGACCTCCTCCCAGGCATGCAGCCGCAGGTGCAGCCGGCTCAGCGCGATCTCGACCGGCTTGCCGCTGCCGATCTCGACGCTCACTTCTCCCAGGCGGGTCCGCATCCGGCCCGAAAGCCGGAAAGGAACGGTGCGCAACCGGCCGCCAAAATACCTCTGATTGAGCCGTTCGTGCAGGAGGGCCAACCGGTGCAGAAGGCGGAGATCGCCGGGCTGGGGACGTTCCAGGCCGCAGCGGCTGCCCGGCGGCGTGGGCGCGTGGCGCTCCACGGGGAAGCTCAGGAACTCGTGCTCTACCGCCTTCCGCTCTCCCGGCTTCAGCCCGGGACGGAGAAAGCGTACGATGGCGCGCAGCACCCGGTCGGGCGCGAAGGCGTAGCCGCGATGAATCCGCAGGGTTCCGCGGTGCCAGGTCACCATGACCGTCCGGTTGGTATGAGTCCTGATCCGCTGCATGTTCCGCAGCCCCAGGAGACGCAGCCGGCGCTCCAGGAGCTGGTCGGCCGGCATGCCGAGCCGCAACCGGCCGGAAGACTCAGAGTGCTTTGCTCGCCGCGACGGCATAGGCAGCCTGTCTCGCAAAAACGTGAGTATCGGAACGATCGAAACGCCGGACTGCGCGGTCCCAGCGATACTGCTCCACCCGGATGGTTTCGTCCTCGGCCCGGATCAGGTGGAACACCGCCTCCCGGCCAGCGCGCGAGCGGCGGCTGTGGGTCCCGGCGGTGCAGACCACCGTGCGCCCTTCCAGCTGGCCCACCCGTTCCTGGTGATCGTGCCCGCACAGCACCAGGTCGGCGCCGGAACGGACCAGCCGTTGCTGCGCCCGCCGCCAGTTGGCCAGCCCGTCCCGGCCCGAGAGCTCGCCCCGGAGCACGTTGTGGTGCACCACCACCACCCGGAGCACCCCCTCGGGGGCCGCGGCGAAGACGCCTGCCAGACGGTCGGTCTCCGCCCGCGGCAGATGGCCGATCACGGCCAGATCGCGCAGGTTGGGCGTGAGCGAACCGGCCGCCACGCCGTGGCTGGAGAGCGCCCCCGCCAGCACCGCCCCGGGCACGTTCATCACCGGCGTCAGGTTCTCCCCGAAGTAGCGCCGGTACTTCCGGTAGAGGGGTCCGCGGCCCCGCAAGAGGAAGGGACTCCACCACCATTCGACATCGTGGTTGCCCGGAATGACCAGCACCGGCACGCTCCGGCTTAGCCCGCGCACGAAGGCCCGGGCGGCCTGGAACTCGCCGTGTCTCGCCCGCTGGGTAAAATCACCCGAGACGGCCACCGCGCCGGCGCCGAGCGTCGGCACCAGCTCCTCCAGCGCCTCCAACTGGTCCAGATCCGCCGGCCCCCCAAAATGGAGGTCGGAGAGATGCACCAGGGCCACCGGTGTTACCACCGCACCCGCACCCGGTAGCGCAACACCGTCTCGCCGCCCGCCGGCACCCGCACCCGGAAGCGGACGGTGGTGGAGGACGTCCGCTCCGCCGGCGCCGAGCTGGAGACCACTTCCCAGTCGCCGGCCCGCTGCTCCAGCACCTCCACGGTGGCGGTTGAATCGGTGGCGTTGGCCAGCTTTACCTCGTAGGCGGCCGTTGCCGTGGTCCGGCTGCTGTCCCGCTGTAGCGCGTAGCTGGTCTGGGTCCGCCGCGCTGTGAGATCGAACGCCGTGCCCGCGGCGATCCGCAGGTCCTGTCCGGCCGGGGTATGGCCCACAGCGGCTTCCCCGACCAGTTGGGGACGCCCCTCGCTGTCCGGCTGGTAGAGGCGGGCGACACCGCCGGGCAACGGCCGCGACCCGAAGTTGCTCTTCGCGGGCCGCCCCAGGGTATAGGTCACTTCCACCGGAACGTCCTGCTCGTCCGGATGCTGGGGCAGCCCGCCCCACCAGGGCAGCTCGCCCGCCACCTGGTAGCGCTTCTGATAACCGGTACTGGCCGGATCGAACAGGCTCACCACCGACGTCACCCCCGGCCGGAAGCTCACGGCCCCAGGGAGGGTGTAGAGGTGAAACTCGCCGCTGCGCTGCTCGCCGGGAATGACGCCCGACTCCTTCGGTGCCGCCGCCCGCGCCATAAAGGGCTGCGGCCCCTGTTGGGGCTGCGCCCGGCTCACGTTGCCCGCCAGGAGCTGCACGGCCACACTGTCGAGATCGAGGCTCCCGTTGTCGATCACCGCGGCTCCCTGCACCGTAGCCTGGCCTCCCTTCCCCAGCAGCACGGTATAGCCGGCACTCCAGTTGGCCCCCTGGGTGAGGTATCCCAGGCCGAGCGTGCGTTGCGCCTGGGCGGCGTCGACCGTCAGCAAAAGCTCCGGCCCACCGGGCAGCAGATCGGCCGGATAGAGCGCCATACCGGGAGGACTGAAGATGATGCTGCCGTCGCCCAGCCGCAGTTTCAGCGGATCGGCCGAGAGCACCGTCGCGCGGACGGTGTCGCCGGGCTTCTCCCGCCAGAAGCGCAGCTCCCGCCCCACCGAGCGCCGGAGGGCGGCTTCCTGGTCGAGACCGCCGTCGAAAGCCGCGCGGACCAGCCGCACGTCCTGATCGAGCGGAAAGACCGAGGCCGGATCCAGCGCGCCGGTGGTGAGCCGCTGGGTGGAGACGCCCTTCGGCAGGGCGACCGGGAAGGTCCGCCGCACCAGCACCCGGCCGTCGTTGTAGATCGTCACCGAGGGAGCCTGGGCCTGAAGCGGCAGCGCGAAGAGGGCGGCCAGTCCCAGCAGCCACCGAAGTGATTTCATTGCGGCTTTTCCTCCTTCTCCGCGGGCAGGAAGTCCATGGCTACGCGGCTCGCGATCCGCCCGACGATGATGTAGGTGGCCACCACCGCGATGGCCGCATAGATCCGCGCCATGGGATCTTCCGGCACCCGCAGGATGGCGTACAGGCCCATCAGCAGCGCCGCGGCCAGGGCAATGCGCCGCCCCAGTTTATCGGCCCGCCGCTTCCGCAGGCGGGTGCAGTCGGGGCAGAGGCCGCCCCAGGCGAGCCCCGGCACCCGCCGGCCGCAGCGCGCACAGGGCGCCTCAGGCAACCCGGCGAGCAACGGCCGCGCCGAAGTCGGCGGTGGAAGCGGTCCCGCCCAGGTCGCGGGTCCGCACGTTGTCCTCGACAATCGCCCCGCGCACCGCCCGGCGCACCCGCTCTCCGTCCTCCACCCGGCCCAGATGGTCCAGCATCAGCGCCGCGGCCAGGATCTGGGCCGAGGGGTTCGCGACGTTCTGGCCCGCAATGTCGGGCGCGGACCCGTGCACCGCCTCGAAGACGGCCGCGCCGGTCCCGATATTGGCGCCGGGCGCCAGCCCCAGCCCTCCCACCAGGCCGCTCACTTCGTCGCTCAGGATGTCGCCGAACATGTTGGTCGTTACCATGACGTCGAACTGCTCCGGCCGGAGCACCAGCTGCATGGCGGCGTTGTCCACGATCATGTCGCCGGATTCGATCCGCCCGGCGTACTCCTTCGCCACCTGCCGTCCCACCTCGAGGAAGAGGCCGCTCACCATCTTCAGGATGTTGGCCTTGTGCACGATGGTGACCTTGCGGCGGCACCGCTGCACCGCGTACTCGAAGGCGTATCGCACGATACGCTCACATCCTTCGCGGGTGACGATGGCCAGCGACTCGGCCACGGCGCGGGGATCCTCGCCGATGCGCACGAAGTGCTCCACCCCGATGTAGAGTCCCTCGAGATTCTCCCGCACCAGGACGATATCGATCCCGTCGTACCGGCCGCCCGGCATCATGCTGCACGCGGGCCGGATGTTGGCGAAGAGCTCGAACTCTTTCCGCAGCGCGACGTTCACCGACCGGAAGCCGGTACCTACCGGCGTGGTGAGCGGCCCCTTCAGGGCCAGGCGGGTACGGCGGATGCTGTCGAGCGTCGCATCGGGCAACGGCGTGCCGGCCGCTTCGACCGCGGCCATGCCGGCCAGCTGCTCGTCCCAGATGAAGCGGATGCCGGTGGCCTCCAGGACCTGCCGCGTGGCCCGGGTGATTTCCGGGCCGATACCGTCGCCCGGGATCAGGGTGCATTCGACGTCCATGCCTACTCCATCTCCACCGGGAGAACCGTCCGGAGCGCCGCCTCCAGGGCCGTCCCCGGCGTCGAGCCGGTGCCGGGCGCCAGCGTCCGCCAGATCACCTTGGCCGTCCGCACATCGGCCAGCACCATCGCCAGCCGGGCCCGCACCGTGCCGGGCTGCGGCTGGTCGAACGTCACGATCGAGGGAATCAGCACCATGCGGCCCCCGGCCAGGGCGACCATGTCCCGCGCATATGCCCGCAGCGGATCGGGCAGAATCTCCAGCTTGGGCGCCCGCATGATGGCCTGTCCCATACGGTCGGGATCGGGCGCAATGCCGGGCGCGCGTTTCGCGATGCGGCGCAGGGCCGGCGGCAGTACCCACTTCACCTCGGAGGCCCGGTTCTCCAGCGTCTGTCCCAGCACCGAGTCCACCCAGGGCAGCGTTCGCTCCCGGCTGCTCAGCAGATCCTCCTGCCGCAGCGAATCGCTCACCAGCACCATGGTGAGCGGGAGAACGGAGATGGTCTGGCCGGAAAGCGGCGTGGTGTACAGGGCGCGAGCCTCGACCTCGGGCTTGGGTTCCTGGCCGGGGGCACCGCGCGAGGCGCCACCTCCGCAGGCGGTGAGCAGGAGGGCAACGATCAGGGCCGATCGGTGGGGCACGCAATCCTCGCGTTGCGGCAAAGCTATTGGCATGTAACAACTTCCGGCCGCGAACCGCGCGCCGCACTGGCGGTCCGCGGACCCGGGAAGCTAATCGGAATCCGCCGATTACACAGAGGTAGTTAGTCGCCGGGCGCCGGGCCGCAGGTCCTCGCCCGAGCGCGTCTCCCTGACGTCTATCCGCAGATTACGCAGATGCTCTTGTGGCCGGCGGCGCTCTGCTGAGCTTCGCCGGTCAGCCACCA
This sequence comes from uncultured Gemmatimonadales bacterium, assembly GCA_963779755.1. Lineage (GTDB taxonomy): Bacteria > Gemmatimonadota > Gemmatimonadetes > Gemmatimonadales > GWC2-71-9 > CAVZZO01. Next base: position 1,233,474 of record CAVZZO010000001.1, on the reverse strand, counting down.
GACAACCACTGCCCTGTTCGTGTGGGTTGCTCGGGCCGGCATCGGAGTGTCGCCCGGTCAAGGAGACCAATCTGCGTAATCTGCGGTTCCCGTTCTCGAGGAGCCGGGAACCGGCGGGAAGGCGAATCCGGGTAATCCGTGGATCTATTCCAGCGCGTAGCCGCCGTCGACGGAGATGGTCTGCCCGGTGATGTGACGGGCCTCATCGGAGCAGAGGAAGGACACCACGTGCGCGACATCTTCCGGCTCGGCCAGCCGTCCCAGGACGCTGCGCCGCTGGGCCCGGTTGATGACGTCCCGCGGCAGCATCGCCATGCGCTCGGTCCGGATGAATCCGGGAGCCACCGCGTTGACATTGACGCCGGCAGGCCCGAGCTCCACCGCCGCCGCGCGGGTGAGGCCGCCCAGCGCGGCCTTGCTCGCCGCGTAGCTCGAGACCCCGAAGCCGGGACGCTCCGCCTGGTGGGCGCTGATGCTGACAATCTTCCCGTAGTGCTGCTCCCGGAAGACCGAGGACACCGCCCCGATGCAGTTGAACGCGCCGGTCACGTTGGTCTGCATCACGGATTCCCAGGCCGCCATGGTGAGCCGCCAGAGCGCGCCGTCATGCGCGATGCCGGCGTTGTTCACCAGAAAATGGACCCCGCCCAACCGGTTCCTGGTTTCGCTCACGAAGCGCTCGACCGCCTGGCGGTCGCGCACATCGCAGCGGCAGGCGTGCACGGCGCACCCCATGCTGGTGAGCGAGGTCTCGGTGAGCAGGGCTTGTTCGGTGACATCGCGGCCCGGGAGGTCCACGAAGCAGAACGCCACCTTGCAGCCCAACCGCCCGAATTCGAGACAGATGGCCCGGCCCAACCCGGTGGCCCCACCGGTCACCATGGCCACCTTGTTCCGGAATCCGGGGGAGATCGGCTCGGGCTGAGGCTGCTCCAGCACCGCCTCCCCGCTGCGACGGGGGACGTTCTCCCAGCCGGGGTCGGCGCCGAAGTCGGGCGGAGGCGGAGACATAGGGGATTCAAGGTAGGGCGCGGCGGGAGGGGGGGCAAGAAGAGAGAGAAAAGGACCGAGGACTGAGGACTGAGGATCCCAGCCAGCGGGCCACCACCTGCCCCTTGCCGTCCTGCGACCGAGCGGCCCTCCAAGCGAGGCCGCGAGGAAGTCCTTCAGGGCCGTCCTGCCGTCCTGCCGCCCTGCCGTCCATATTACTCAACCATGTCCGCCATCTTCTGGGCCCTCCTCTCCCTCGCCGGGGCTGCCGCCTGGGCCGTCCTGGCGCTCCACCGGGGCGAGACCATCAGCGCCGCCTGGCTGGTGCTTGCCGCGGTGGGGACCTATCTGGTGGGCTATCGCTTTTACAGCCGCTTCCTGGCCCGCCGGGTCTTCTCCCTGGACGACCGCCGGGCCACCCCCGCCGAGCGGCTGGAGAACGGCCGTGATTTCGTGCCCACCCAGCGTTGGGTCCTCTTCGGGCACCACTTCGCCGCCATCGCGGGGGCCGGGCCACTGGTGGGCCCGGTGCTGGCCGCGCAATTCGGCTACCTGCCGGGGACCATCTGGATCGTCTTCGGGGTGGTGCTGGGCGGCGCCGTGCAGGATTTCGTGATTCTCTTCGCCTCGCTCCGGCGCGACGGGAAATCGCTGGGCCAGATGGCCAAGGAGGAGATCGGCCCGGTCACCGGCCTCCTCACCATGGCCGCCATCCTGGCCATCATGATCATCCTGCTGGCCGTGCTGGCGCTGGTGGTCGTGAACGCCCTGAAGGGGAGCCCGTGGGGGGTCTTCACCATCGCGTGCACCGTGCCCATCGCCCTCCTCATGGGCTTCTGGATGAAGGTCTGGCGACCCGGGAAGACCCTGGAGGCCTCGGCGGCGGGGATCATCCTGCTGCTGGCAGCGCTGGTGGCCGGCCGCTACGTGGCGGCCTCGCCCGTGCTGGGCCCCCTCTTCACCCTCAAGGCAACGACCATCGCGGGCTGGATGATCGCCTACGGGTTCATCGCCAGCGTGCTGCCGGTGTGGATGCTGCTCTGTCCCCGGGACTACCTCAGCACCTTCATGAAGGTGGGCACCATCATGCTGCTGGCGGTAGGCATCCTGGTCCTGCTGCCGCCGCTCAAGCTGCCGGCGGTCACCCGGTTCGTGGACGGCACCGGACCCATCTTCGCCGGCAAGCTCTTTCCCTTCGCGTTCATCACCATCGCCTGCGGGGCGGTGAGCGGGTTCCACGCCCTGGTGGCTTCGGGCACCACGCCCAAGATGCTGCGGCGGGAGGGCGACGCCCGTCTCATCGGCTACGGCGGCATGCTGATGGAGAGCTTCGTCGCGGTGATGGCGATCTGCGCCGCCGCCGTGCTCGATCCCGGGGTCTACTTCGCGGTGAACGCGCCGATCGGCGCCCTGGGCGGCACGCTCCAGACCGCGGCCGAGACGGTGCGGCAGTGGGGCTTCGCGGTGACCCCGCAGCAGATGCAGGCGCTGGCCGCGTCGGTGGGCGAATCGTCGCTGCTGGCCAGGACCGGCGGTGCCCCCTCGCTGGCCCTCGGCATGGCGCACATCTTCGGGGGGGCCTTTGGCCGGAGCCTGACCGCCCTCTGGTACCACTTCGCCATCATGTTCGAGGCGTTGTTCATTCTGACCACCGTGGATACGGGCACCCGGGTGGGGCGGTTCATGCTGCAGGAGCTGGGCGGCTACGTCTGGAAGCCGCTGGGCCGCACCAGCTGGTATCCCGGCGTGCTGCTGAGCTCGGCGCTGGTGGTGACCGGCTGGGGCTGGTTCCTGGTGCAGGGCGTCCTCGACCCCCTGGGCGGCATCAACTCCCTCTGGCCCCTCTTTGGCATCAGCAACCAGCTGCTGGCGGCCATCGCGCTCTGCGTAGGGACCACCATCATCATCAAGATGGGCCGGGCCCGGTATGCCTGGACCACCATCATTCCGCTGATATGGCTCCTGGTGGTGACGCTCACTGCCGGCTGGCAGAAGATCTACTCGGCCGACCCGCGCCTGGGTTTCCTCTCGCACGCGGCCCAGGTGGCCCAGCAGATCGCGGCCGGCACCGTGGCCGCCGTCACCGGCGCCCGGCTGATTTTCAACGACCGGCTGAACGCCGTTCTCGCCGGCCTCTTCATGGCGGTGGTGGTGCTGGTGGTGGTGATGTCGGTAAGGGAGTGGTTCCTGGTGTTACTGCAGCGCAAGGAGCCGGTAGTGAGAGAGGCGCCGTTCGTGGAGACGGCTTATGTCTCGTGAGGGTCGAGAGGGTCGAGAGGGTCGAGGGGGTCGAGGGTTCCGCTCGGTCCTCAAGCGCGTCGCGGGGATGCCGGATTACGAGGCCTACCTGCGGCACATGCGGGAGGCCCATCCGGGCCGGCCGGTGCTGAGCGAACGGGAGTTCTTCGAGGAGTTCGTCGCGTCGAAATACGGCGACGGGCCGACCCGCTGCTGTTGAAACCGCGAAGGCGCCAAGAGAGCGGTTGGCAGTTGCCTGAACCTGAAGGTCGCGTCCCAGCCCCGACTGCAAGAGTCAACCGCGAAGGCGCCAAGAACGCGAAGAGAGCCGTTGGTGTAACCGAATTCAACCGCCAGTGGTGTATGGCCGAAGCCAGGCACAGGCCCCCCAAATAGCAGCAGTCCTTCGCGCCCTTCGCGCATCCTTCGCGCCTTCGCGGTTCGCAGTTACCTGGAACTGCCGCGCACGACGAACCCCAGCCACACCATCACCGTCACCGTCATCGCCGCCGCCGAGGCCCAGGCGGCGGTATGGCCGCTCACCCGCTGGTACAGCTCTCCGAAGGCCAGGCCCGCCGGCAGCGCCGCCAGGCCGGTCACCGCATGGTAGGCCCCGAAGCCGCGGCCGGTTCTGACCGGCGAGAGGCTCGCCACCAGCGACCGCTCCGCCGCCTCGGTAAGCCCGGCAACCAGGCCGAGCGAGAGAAAGACGGTGATCGCGACCGCGTAGTGCAACGGCAGCCCCAGCAGGAACACCACGGCGGCGAATGTGGCACCCCCCAGCGCCTCGGTGATCCGGGGCCCGATCCGGTCGCTCAGCCATCCGCCGGGATACGACCCAGCCGTCCGCACCACGTGCAGTCCGGCCCAGACCAGCGGCACCAGCGGGATCGCCACGCCCAGGTCCTGCAGCCGCAGGAGCAGCAGCGTCTCCGGCAGCCGGAACAGGGTAAGCGCCGCCAGCAGCAGCACCGGTCCCCAGAATACCCGGCCCGTGGCATCCCGGTGCTCGGCCGTGGCCGCCCGCTGGGCCACGCTGCGGGCACGGTAGCCGCGCAGCACAAAGAACAGCACGACGAACGCCACCGCACCCGGCGCCGCGCTCCACGCCAGCACGTCGCGGACCGGCATGTGCACCCGCAGCAGCCACCAGGCCACCAGGCTCCCCAGCACCGCCCCGAAATGATCCGCCCCGCGCTGGAAGCCGAAGGAGCGCCCCCGCGAGGCCGCTGGCGTCACATCGGCGATCAATGCGTCCCTCGGCGGCCCCCGGAATCCCTTCCCGATCCGGTCGCCCACCCGGAGCCCGATCACCTGCCAGGCGCTTGAAGCCAGGGCCATCACCGGCCGCAGTGCCACCGCCAGCAGGTAGCCCCCCAGGATCAGCGGCTTGCGCCAGCCGGGCCGGTCGGCCAGGCGCCCGCTCACCCACTTGAGCAGCGACGAGGCAAGATCCGCCGCCCCATCCAGCGCCCCCAGGGCCACCGCCCCCGCACCCAGGGTGCTGGTGACGAACGCCGGGAGAAGGGGATAGACCATCTCGCTCGCGAAGTCGTTGAAGAGCGAGACGAGCGAGAGGCCCTTGACCCGGGGAGGGATGCGTGCGGACTGATCGGGGTCTGTCATCAGGTTTTACCCGTGGCACGAGTGAGTCCAGCTATCGCTCACACGGAGGGCGCAGAAGGCACGAAGGCACACCGCTGCCGGCCGGGACTTTGCCCGGAGGACCCCGGCCTGTCTATACATCCACCATGCCCGTTTCACCCACACCCCCGCACGAGGCCTCTCTCTGGTCCACCCCGATCCGGGACCTGGGCCTCACCATCGAGGGCACCCGGCTGGAGCCCATCCTGGCCGAATTCGAGGGCGAGCTGCTGGCCCTGGGGCTCAGGTATCTCCGCCCCCGGTTCTATCTCTCCACCGAATGGGGGGTTCCCTTCGATACGGTGGCGGTCGCCATTCCCTTCTATCTGGCCCATCCCGAATTGACCGCCATTCACGCCGAGCATGCGGGGCACGTGGAGGGCATGGGCCGAAGCGACATTCTCCGCTATCTGCGGCACGAGATGGGGCACGTGGTGAATTACGCCTATCGACTCTATCAGGAAGAAGAGTGGGCGCGGACTTTCGGGCCCATCACCCTGCCCTACCGGGAAGAATATCGCCCGCGCCCCTTCAGCCGCCGCTATGTCCGTCACCTCCCCGGCTGGTACGCGCAGAAGCACCCGGACGAGGACTGGTCGGAGACCTTTGCCGTCTGGATGACCCCCGAGCACGACTGGCGCACCGAGTACGCCGGGTGGCCCGCTGCCCTGGCCAAGCTGGAGTACTGCGACCGCCGGGTCCGGGAACTGCGCGACATCCCGCCCCTGGTCGTGGCGCAGGACCTGGACGAGGACGTGACAGAAATCGGCTATACGCTGGAAGAGATGTACCGGCGGCAGCGGCAGCCGGAGCCGCCCCTGCCGCTGGGGCTGGATGGAGCGCTCCGCACTGCCGTGGTCCTTCCCGCCGAGCCGGCCCTGCCCGCGGAGGCGGCCGGGCTTTCCGCCGCGGCACTGCTCCGCCGCCTGGAGCCCGACCTCGCCGCCGGCATCTACCAGTGGACCGGGCACTTTCCCGAGCGCACCCGCCGCCTGGTACGCCACCTGGTGGAGCGCGCCGACCGGATGGCCCTGGCCTACCCGGCCGCCGAGGAGCCGCGGGTGATCCTGGCGCTCACCGCCCTCATCACCGCGCTGGCCATGAACTACGTACGGGAGGGAAGCTACCTCACCTGATTCCGCCTCTTGCGCCCGCTCTGCCACCCGGCGTTGCCCTACCGCGCCCGCTCCCCCGCCAGCTCCAGGATCCGCCCGACCATGGTGGTATAGTCCATTCCCGAAGCCGCGGCCGCCATGGCGAACTCGGCGCCGCGTTCCAGATAGCAGCTGGCGTTCACCTCCAGCACGTAGATATCGCCGGTGTCGGTGAGCCGGAGATCCACCCGGCCGTAGTCGCGCACCCGCAAGGCGCGATAGGCATCGAGCGATACCCGCTGGAGCCGGGCCCGCAGCTCGTCCGGCAGGGTGGCGATGACGGCCCTGGTCCCCTTGTACTCCCGGCTCTTGGTATCCCACTTGGCCTTGCTGTCCAGCACTTTGGGCTGGCCCGGCGGGAATCCGGTAAAATCCAGCTCCACCGGCGGCAGCACGGACGCCACCTGATTCCCCAGCACCCCGACATAGAACTCCCGCCCCTCGATGTACTCCTCCGCCAGGGCATCGTCATCCAGGTCCTGGTGGATGGTCTTGACTTGTTTCATCAGGGTGACCGCATCGGTCACCAGGGACTTCTGGTCGATGCCGATGCTGGAATCGGCCCGCAACGGCTTGACGAAAAGCGGCATCCGCAGATTGCCGCCGGTTTCGAAATCGGCGTCGCGCGAGAACACCGCGAAACGGGGATACAGGATATTGTGGAAGGCGAGGATCTTCTTGGTGAGGGCCTTGTCCTGGGTGAGATAGAACTCGCCTGGCCCGCAGCCGGTGTAGCGGATGCCCAGCAGGTCCATCACGCCGGCCACGGGAATATCGCCGAACATGTTGTCGCCGAACATCTCGACCAGGTTGAACACCAGATCGGGCCGGCGGCGCCGCAGGCCCGAAATGAGCCTCCGGATGTCGCCATGCACGCCGAAGATGCTCACCCGGTGGCCCAGCTTGCGCAGCGCGCCCGCCACCTGGCGGACCACCGGATCGTAGCGGGTGGACGCCTCGTTGCTGCTGTCGAGATAGGTCAGGACCGTAACGCGCATGCGGGGTCACTCCCCCGATTCGAGACCCATGCCCCAGCGAATCAGTGAGACCGGCAACCCGCCATATTGCAGCAGGTCGTCGTGAAATGCCCGCAGCCGGTAGGCGCCCCCCGCGCGGGCGCGCCAGTCGTCGCGCAGCGCGCGGATCTCCCGCCGGCCCACGGCATAGCTCTGCTGGTAGGTGGGATAGGCGCAGTAGCGGCGGACCTCCGCCTCGGCGTCGCGGTAGTCCATCGGCACCTTGTCCATCAGAAACACGATGGCCGCGGCGGGCGACATGCTGCGGGTATGCAGGCCGATGTCCAGGATGATCCGTACCGCGCGCCACAGCAGGTGCAGCCGCTGGAACAGCCGCTCCTCGGGCGAGCGGTAATAGCCCTCCTCGCCCATCATGTCTTCGCAGTAGAGCGCCCAGCCCTCGACCGTTAGCGGGGTCCAGATCACCCGCCGCACCTCCGAGGCGGAGTCCCGCGCCCGCAGCAGCTGGAGGTGATGGCCGGGGTAACCCTCATGCAGAGCCGTCGTCGGCAGCTCGTAGCGGCAGGTGCCCAGAGTGGTGGTGCGTCCGGGACGCGCGCCCGAGGTCACGTAGAAGCGGCCGGTCCGGTCTTGCGAGTATTCGCCCGGCGGGGTGTACGCCGCGATGGGAATGAGCGGGCGCAGGTAGCCGGGGGTGGGCAGCACCACCAGCGGGCCCTCCGGAATGGTCATGAGCTCCCGCTCGCGCACGAAGCCCAGCGACCGCTCGATTTCCTCCCGGTAGACCGCCACCGGATCGCCCTCGACCGGTGCCGCGCCCCGCAACCGCTCCACCAGGCTGCGCCAGGGCGTCCCCGGCTCGATCCGTGCGGCGAGTTTCACCAGCTCGCCCTCGGTCTCCTCCACCAGGTGCATGCCGTAGCGCCACAGTTCCGGGGCGGTGGCGTTCAGCGCATGCTCGTGGTGCAGCCGCCGGTTGAACTGGTCCTCGCCGACGGCAAAGCCGGTCTCGGTGCTGCTGGCCGCCAGTTCGGTTCCCAGCGCCAACCCGAAGCGCGCCAGCGCGGCCTCCGCGTCCCCCGCGGCCTGCTCCACCGCCTCGCCGCCGGGCTCCAGGTGATCGCGGCAGAACGCGGCCGCCTGCCCCAGCAGCACGCCCCCGCCCTCCACCATGGCGGCGGCGGTATCGAGGAACACCCGGGGCGGATCGCGCAGGGTCTCCTGCGCGCTCCGCAGGAAGGCGGCCGCCCCGCGGAGGCGTTCGAGCATCCATCCGGCCCGTTCCGCCGGCGTGCCTTCCGGCCGGTCCAGCAGGGCATACAGGGACTGGTAGAGATGCCCCAGCCAGAAGGCGGGATTGCGGATGTGCGGCTCTTCGTAGGTAAAGCGGAAGATGGTACTCCGGACGTCGCCCAGGACGGCGGTCCGGTCGATTTCGGCCTGGAGATCGTCGGGCGCCAGCTCTTCCACCGCCCCCATCATCGCACGGAAGGCGGCCAGGTGGGCCCGCATGGATTCGGAATCGAAGCTGCCGAGCCGGCCGTTCTCGCCGGTGAAGCCGGCGGAGGTGGCGGCGGCGGGATTGAAATGCCAGCGCAGGTCGAAGTAGGACCGGTAGACCTCGTCAGGAGCGGACATCAGCCACGCTTGCGCGCGCGCGGGCCGCGGCGATCAACTCGTGACATTCGTCGTCTCCCAGAACATGGTCGGCCGCCTTGGCGGCGGCGAAGAGCGCCTGCACCAGTGCGGCGTCCTCGGCATTGTAGCCGTGCTCCGCCATCCAGTAGCGCACGTTGGACAGGCCGGACAGCGGCGAGATCTCGATCCGCTGCGACAGGCCGAACGCGCCTGCCGGCACGCTGGAATACACCCGGTCGGCCAGCCAGGCATCGCCCTTCTGCTTGGCCTTGATGATGGCCGCGGCGTGCACCCCGGTGGCGGTACGGAAGGCGTCGGTGCCGAAGACCGGATAGTTGGACGGGATGGGGACGCCGGTGGCGTCGGAGGCCACCTGGCAATACTCCGCCAGGCGGGAGAGGTCGCGGTCGTGGGTGCCCAGCAGCTTCAGGTTGACCAGCAGCAGGTCCATCTCGGCATTGCCCACCCGTTCGCCGATGCCCACGGCGGTGGCGTGGATCCGGTCGGCCCCGGCTTCGATGGCCGCCAGGCAGTTGGCCACGCCGAGGCCGCGGTCGCGATGCCCGTGCCAGTCCACCTTGACCGCTTCGCCCGACGGTTTGACCACCTCTTCCCGGATGAAGCGGATCAGGCTGCGTACGCCGTCCGGCGTGGCATGGCCCACCGTGTCGGCCAGGCAGATGCGCCGGGCGCCCCAGCCGATGGCGTTGCCGTAGAGAGTCTTGAGCGTCTCCGGCCGCGCCCGGGTGGTGTCTTCGGTGACGTACATGACCGGCAGCCCGTGCTTCACCGCGAAGGTGACCGCGTCTTCGCTCGCCCGGAGCATCCGCTCCAGGCTCCAGTCCTCGGTGTACTGCCGGATGGCGGACGACCCGATGAACGTCGCCGCCTCGATCGGAATGCCGACCTCCTCGCTGACGGTGACGATGGGCTCCACGTCCTTCACCACCGTCCGCGCCGCGCAGTTGGGCGAGAGCGGCAGCCTGGCGCGGACGATCTCCCGGGCCAGCGCGCGCACCTGGTCGACCTGCCGGGGGCCGGCGCCGGGAAGCCCGATGTCCAGCGAGGCTATGCCCAGCTCGGCCATCAGGTGCAACAACTCGAGCTTGGCTTCGGGAGAGGGATCGCGGACTGAAGGAGACTGCAGACCATCGCGCAGGGTCTCGTCGTTCAACTCGACCCGCGCGGCCGGCCAGTCGAAGCGCCCCTCGTGGTCGTTCCAGTCGTAGATGAGATCGCTCTGCCGCATTCTCTAACGTGCCTCCCGTACGGGAAACGGTCAAGCCGGGCCGGCTGCCTCGCTGCCCCGCACTTCGGAATGGTCGCCTACCGAGAGCTGCCCGGCAAACTCCTCGACCACGACCTGGCCACCCAGCATACTGCGGGTGAGCCGGGCATGGCGGAGCCGGGCCCCGGGCCCCACCAGGGTATGGGAGAGCGTACTGCCCGCAATCCGGGTTCCGGCCTCGATGCTGACGTTGGGGCCGATGGTGCTGGATTCGATCGAGACGTTGTCCTCAATGTATACCGGATCATGGATGGTGACGCCCGGGAAGTCCCGCCGCCGGGCCGCCCCCTGGGCCAGCAGGATCTCGTTGGTCTCCAGCAGCGTCTCCAGCTTGCCGCAGTCGTACCATCCCGCCACCTCGGCGGTGAGAATCCGGCGCCCGTGGTCGATCATGTACTGGAAGGCATCGGTGAGGAAGTATTCGCCCTTCATCGGTGCCGCGGCCAGGGTATGGTCGATACCCTGCCAGAGGGCCCCGGTGTCGCGGATGAAGTACAGCCCGATGTTGGCCAGCCTGGAGATGGGCTCCGAGGGCTTCTCGATGATCCGGGTCATGTAGCCCTCATCGTCGGTCACCACCACGCCGAAGCGCTGGTAGTCCTCCACCTCCTTGGCCCAGATGATCCCGTCCGCGTCGCTGCGGTTGATCAGGCCCAGATCGGCCTCGAAGACCGTGTCCACGAAGATGATCAGGATGGGTTCCCGGATGTGGGGCCGGGCGAGATTCACCGCGCCCGCGGTCCCGTCCTGCACCTGCTGCTCGATATAGCGGCAGGGAATCCCGTAGCGGTCTTTCGAATAGGACTCGACCTGCTCCTTCAGATGCCCCGTGATGAAGATCAGCTCGGTGACATCCAGCCCCTCCAGCCGGTCCATCACCCAGTCCATGACCGGGCGGCCACCCACCTTGAGGAGCGGCTTGGGCACGAGATGGGTATGCGGGCGCAGGCGCGTGCCCTTGCCCGCCAGGGGGATGATCACTTGCATGCCTCAGCTCCTTCCGTAGCGGTCCTGGAGGCGAACGAGGTCGTCGAGCTCGGGAGTGGAGGCTTCCAGCACATCGGTGTCCTGGACCGCCTCGATCTGGTGAATCAGGCCGGGTGGGATGTGAACCGATTCGCCGGCGCGGAACCGCCGCTCTTCCAGGGCCTCGCCCGGCTGGAGGCGCAGGATCAACTCCCCGGCCAGGACGTGCATGGTCTCGTCCTTCCGGCGGTGATACTGCAGGCTCAGCACATGGCCCGCCTTCACATGGAGAATCTTGCCGACGTAGCGGTCGGTGCAGGCCCAGACCAGCTCATGGCCCCAGGGCTTGTCCACGCGATAGGGTACTTCCGGCATCAGCGCTCCACGTGAGAAAGGACCAGCGAGGGCGGCGCCGTAATGCACGTCCGGATACAGACCCCGCATCCGACACAGCCTTCGGCCCGCAGGACCGGGCGGCCTTCGTCGTCCAGCGCCAGCGCCTTCTCGCCCACGGGGCAGGCCCCCACGCACAGGCCGCAGGCGGTGCCATGGAAGGTGACGCAGCGCTCGGGCACCAGCTCCAGCTGGCCCAGGCGCAGCCCCTCCCAGCCCTGGTCCGGCACCGAGAGCGCGTCGGTGGGGCAGGCGGCGGCGCAGGGCATGTCGGGACAGGCGATACAGGGCTGCAGCCGGGGATCGATATGGGGCGTCCCCGCCGCCAGCCCCCCGTCGGGGCGCACCTTGATGATGGCATGCACCGGACAGACGCTGATACAGTCGCCGCAGCGGGTACAGGCCGCCAGGAACTCGATTTCCGGCCGTGCGCCGGGGGGACGGTAGTAGCGCTGGACCACCACCCGCTCCTCCGCCTCCCGCACTACCTTGTCGATCCAGTCCCCGAAGGTCCCGCGAAAAAAGTCCCGCCGGCCGAAATCACCGGGACGGAAACCTGGAATGGTCATACCGGAAAGATAGACGGATCGGAGCGAGCCTGGAGTGGGGATCGAGGAATGAGGATCGGGGATAGGAGGCTCCCCCCCTTCAATCCACAATCCTCAATCCTCAATCCTATTCCAGGCTGAACGTCCACCGGAACCCCACCTGATTCGCCGGGTGGGTGTCCTGTGCCAGCAGGGGCCGGCTGACGAACACCGGCAGGTCGAACCGGGTGACGAAGTTCGTCTGGCCCAGCCGGTGGCCGATCCGCAGCCCGACACCCGCGTCACCGAAGGCGTTGAGGTTCTCGGGGCCGGCCCCCGGGAGCAGGCCGGCGTCGCTCAGAGCCCCGTCCCCGAAGGCCGCCAGGCTTACCCGGTTGAAGAGACCGGCCCGGGGACGCCGCAGCACCGTGCGCTCCAGTTCCACCGAGAGGGCGTAGACCTGGGTGCCGCTCATCGCCGGCGAGAAGCCGCGCAGATTGCCGCCGCCGGGCGCATGGTAGTAGAAATCCGACCCCCGGAAGAGTGATCCGCGCGAGCGCAGAAAGGGATTGCCCAGCAGCGCATACGGGTCGGCGCCGGCCAGGAAGATCTGGCGCTGCTTGACCACGTCGTGCGCCGCCAGCGCCGCTCCGGCGTAGAACCGGAATCCCAGGGTGGCATGGTCCCCCAGCCCGTGCCGGGCGGCGGCTTCTCCCTCTCCGCGGAAATAGCCTTCGGCATCATAGGCCTGGTTCAGCACCGTCCCGCTGGTCTGGTTGAGGTACTCCACCCCGCCTCCCAGCGACAGCCGGCCCGTCAGGTCCCAGCCGCCGTGCCGTCCGGTGATCCGGCCCCAGGCCTGCCCTTCCACCGTGCCCGCGTCCTCCCAGCGGCCGGGAATGAGATAGGCCAGCAATCCGGTAGTCGCTACCCATTGCAGCGAAACACCCGTGGTCGTCTCGGGCCCGAAGCCGAAGTGGTTCCTGTTGTGATGCTGCAGCGAGGCCGTCACCGCGCTGCGCCCCTCGCCCACGAGCACGTCCAGCTCCTGGCCGGTCCGGGGCGACCGGAACTGGACCGGGTTCCGCAGCCGCAACTCGACGTTCCAGTCCTTCGGGTCCGCATCGACCCCGGCACCGGTGGTCCGGCTTACCCGCACCAGGTTCTGGTTGAACCGGCCCAGGTAATCGGAGCGGCTCTGCAGCCCCACGGTGAGCCCGCCCACGTCGTTGTACCAGCCGACGGGGGCGACCCCCACCGTGCGGCGGTCCCGCCGGACCTCGGTGCTCACGAACTTGTCCAGGTAGAAGTCCGGCCGGCCGTGTGAGTGAAACCAGCCGAAGCCCTTCCGGTTGTTCAGCATGTTCCAGTCGTGGGTGCGCACCTCCGGATCCAGCACCACCTCCTTCGGCTTCCCCCGGGTCACCACGGTCACCCATTCCCGCTCCGCCAGCCCCTTGCTGCGCACCGTCACCGTGTCCTGCCCGCTCTGCACCATCACATCCACCGGCAGCATGCCGTCCGCATGCCGCACCACCTCGACCTTCGTCTGCCAGGTGCCGTCCACGAGATGGGAGCGGCGGAGCCGGCCCACACTGTAGTCGAACAGCGGAGTCCCGTGCAGCCACTGGGCGAAGAACGGCTTCAGATCCATCCCCGAGACCTCTTCCGCCACCTCGCGGAAGGCGTCCTCGTTCACGTGCTTCAGTTTCCAGCGCTCGTAGTAGGTGTGCAGGATGCGCACCAGGTTCTCGTCGCCCACCAGATACCGCAACTCATAGAGGAAGAGCTCGCCCTTGGCGTAGATCATGATGTTGTAGGTGGTGAAGTCGCGGTAATCCTCGCTCACCAGGCTCACCGGCTCGCTGTAGCCGTCCAGATCGAACCCCAGGATGAAATTCTCCAGGCCGGGATACTGGTCGCGACCGCCATGCGCCTCGTTGAAGAGCGCGCTCTGGAAGCTGGTGAAGCCCTCGTCCATCCAGCCTTCCCGCCACTCGTTATTGGCCAGCATGCCCATCAGGTAGTTGTGCCCCAGCTCGTGCACGATGAGGCCCTGGGAGGCGCCGCCGTTCATGATCATCATGGGGAACTCGGTGCCGCCGCCCTCGATCCGGTGCACGTTGGTGATCTGGGGCCACAGGAACGGGCCGAAGATGCGCTGCAGCCAGTCCAGCGCGGCCACGGTACGCTGCACCGCCACACCGCTGCCCCAGGTCTTCGCGTCGCCCGGCTGGTAAAGCACGTGCACCACCACGTCGCGGTAGCGCCCGCCCTCGTAGCGGAAGTCCGGGTTGAGCGACATGGCGAAGTGGTGCACGTCCTTCGCCACCCAGTAGATCCGCTTCCGCCCGGGCGCCGGCCGCGCCGGCAGCCCCTGCAACTGCTCCGGGGTGTAGACGTCGCAGTCGACCGGTTTGCGATCCTGCCGTCCTGCCGTCCTGCCGTCCTGGTAGAAGTCCCGCTGGTACTCCACCGGATGTTCCGCAACCCGGTTGGCCTGCGCCCAGCCGGGATCCCCGCACACCGGCACGCCAGTCGCGCCGACCACCTGGTCCGCCGCCACATCCAGCAGCACGCGGAAGGTCCCGAACTCGCCGTAGAACTCGCCCGCGGGATAGAGTGGATGCTCCTCCCAGCCGTAACGGTCATAGGTGACGACCCGCGGGTACCACTGGGCGAAATCGAACCGCCGGCCTTCCCGCCCCTGCCGCCGCGCCACCGTGCTGGGCCGCGCATCGTAGCGCAGGGTGATCTCCATGGAATCGCCCGGCAGCAGCCGGTGCGGCAACTCGAACCGCACGATGGTGCTGTCCGGGGCGAAGGGATAGACCGGGGTCGCCGGCTGTCCCATGATCCGCACGTCGGTCACATGGTTGAACCCGAAATCCGGATCCTGCAGGTCGTTGAAGCGCCGGCGGCCTTCGGCGGAATCGGCGTCGGACCAGCGGGAGCCGGGCCGGAAGGCATTGAGATAGAGATGCAGCGCAAAGGTGCTCAAGGTATCGGGCGACCGGTTGATGTACCAGATGCGCTCGCCGCCGCTCAGCACGCCGCTCGGCTCATCCAGCGAGGCGGAAATGTCGTAACTCACCCGCTGCTGCCAGTAGGGCAGCGGCCCGGTGGAGGTGTCGGCCAGAAGCAGGGGAAGCAGCAGAAGCGCCAGCATGGTACGCCGCCGTTTGGGGAATGGTCAGAGGGGGACCCGGCACAAGATAACCGTGCACCGCGCGGAGAGCCCAGAAAGCGGTGACTCCCCTCACGCCCGGCGTGCGCGCTGAACTACATGATGGGCGTGAAAGGCTCACGCCTTTTCCGTGAGGGGCCTCATTCAACCCGGCAGACCCCGTTGCCTATCGTGCTGGTAGAGGCATGGGTCACGTTCTTCAAGGAGGTGTTCATTGTCGGGTGAGATCCACATCCTGCTGGTGGACGATGACGAGAACCTGCGCCCCGTCCTCCGACGTATGCTGGAGAGCCTCGGCTACAGGATCACGGAGGCCACCGACGGAACCTCGGCGCTCCGGATACTGGATGCGGAATCCGGTACGGGTATCGGCCTCATCATCACCGATGTCATGATGCCGGGAATGGACGGCTACGAGCTGGGTCGCGAGGTCGCCACCCGCCGGCCGTCGCTCCCGATGCTCTACATGAGCGGCTTCTCCACCGAGGAGACCTTCCGCAACCGCGTGCTGAACGCGGCCACGCCCTATATCGCCAAGCCCTTTGACGGCTACTCGCTGCAGCGCAAGATCCAGACCCTGCTCCGCCTGGAGCCGGACGCGCCACCCGTGTGACGTGCGCCCGGCTCCAGCGGCCGGGTGATTCCCCTCACAGCCTTTTGCCCTGCATCCGGGAATGTTGCTGACCATCAGGCCGGCGGCATTCGCCGCCGGCGCGCCTTGATCATCTCAGGAGAGATTATGCGTCTCATGCGTTGGCTGCCCTGCTGCCTCGCCGCAGTGGCGCTGGTCGCCTGCGGCGGGAGCAAGGATTCGACCGGCCCCTCCGGGCCGTCCGTCGCCGCCGTGCTCGTGACGCCCGACAGCGGCAGCCTGGACGTCGGCGCTCAGCTGCAGCTCCAGGCGGAAGCGCGCGACGCCGGCGGCCAGCCGGTGAGCAACGTGTCCTTTCGCTGGTCGTCGAGCGATCCCGGTGTCGCGACGGTGAGCGGCACCGGGCTGGTCGCCGGCGTCGGCTCCGGCCGGGTCACCATTACCGCGACACTCACCAACACGGCCCAGTCGCGCTCCGGCGCGGCGGCGATCGCCGTGGCGCAGATTCCCGTGGCCCGGGTCGCCCTCGCTCCCGACACCTTCACCACGCCCGTGGGCGTGGCGCAGCCACTTACGGCAACCGTCACCGGCGCGCAGGGCGAGGTCCTGCAGGGCCGCGCCATCACCTGGACCAGCAGCGATACCACCGTAGCCAGGGTTGATGCGAACGGTACCGTCACCGGGATGGCGCAGGGCTCCGCCACCATCACGGCGTCGGTGGAAGGCAAGTCCGCCACCGCCCGGGGCGCGTTCATCTTCCTCTCCTTTCCCGCCAGCCAGGGCGGTGTGGATCACACCTGCGGCCTGACCGCGGCCGGCAAGGCCTATTGCTGGGGGCTCAACAGCGAGGGCCAGCTGGGCGACGGCACCCTCACCAACCGGGCAGGACCCGTCGCAGTCCAGGGGAACGTCACCTTCGCCTCGCTCTTTCCCGGCGGGCAGTTCACCTGCGGCCTCACGCCGGCCGGAGCAGCGTACTGCTGGGGTGCCAACGTCGAGGGCCAGGTGGGGGACAACTCGGGCCACCGGGAGCTCGCCCCCGCCCCGGTGGCGGGCGGCCACATCTTCGCGACGCTGACGGCCGGCTACGCCCATGTCTGCGGCCTGACCTCGGCCGGCGAGGCCTGGTGCTGGGGCCGCGGCTACGAGGGTGCCCTGGGCACCGGTGGCAGCGCCCAAGCCGATGTGCCGGTTCAGGTGCCCGGGTACACCTTCAGCGATCTCAGCGCGCGGGGCGGCCATACCTGCGGGCTCGATACCTCCGGCCTCGCCTACTGCTGGGGCCGGAACGGCGACGGCGAACTCGGCGACGGCACGACGAGTGACCAGTTCGCTCCGGTCGCCGTCCAGGGCGGCATGGCGTACGATTCGGTCTACAGCGGCGGAGACTTTACCTGCGCTGTGGATTCCGCCGACAGCGCCTGGTGCTGGGGGCGGAACGCCGAAGGACAGGTAGGCGACGGGACCCAGGTCCAGCGCCTGGCGCCCGCCATGGTGGCGGGCGGACACACGTTCGCCAACCTGAATGCCCGTGGCGACCACGCGTGCGGCATCACCACCGGGGGCACCACCTGGTGCTGGGGGAAGAACGCCAATGGTGAGGTGGGCGACGGCACCACCACAATCAGATCCGCGCCAGTACAGGTGAGCGGCGGCATCACCTTCAGCCAGGTGAGCAGCGGCGCCAGCTTCACCTGCGGCCTGTCGGTGGCCGGCGCCCTCTACTGCTGGGGCGGCAACCAGTACGGCCAGCTGGGAGACGGCACCATGACGCCGAGCTACACGCCTACGCGGGTCCTGGGACAGCCCTGAACGCGGGGATACGGGAAAGGGGAAAGGGGAAAGGGGAAAGGGCCGGGAGTTCCGACCTTTTCCCCTTTCCCCTTTCCCGTTTCCCTTTTCCCGGCCTACTTCATCAGCTCCCGCCGCAGCGTCAGCATCCGCCGCCGGACCGATCCGTCATAGATACGGTCGCCCACCCGGACCACCAGACCACCCAGAATCTCGGGGTCAATCCGGAAAGTCGGCAGGACCTCTTTATCCAGCACCCGGCTGAGGCCGTCGATCACGGCCTGCCGCATAGCCTCGTCCGGCTCGCGCGCCACCGTGATCCCCGCATGGACCCGGTTGAACTTGAGGTCGAGGAACCCCAGCAGCTCGTCGGACATGAGGCGAAACAGCCCCTGCCGTCCCCGGCGGATCACCGCCTGAATGAACAGCACGAACTCCCGCGGGGCATCGGGCAGCGCCCCGGCGAGCAGACTTGCCTTCGCCTGTTTGGTGATCCGGGGCGACATCATGACGGCCTGGACCCGCGGCTCGTTCTCCACGGCGGCGGCCACGGCATCCATCAGATCGGTATAGAGCCCGGTCTGCCCGGACTTCTCGCCCAGCTCGAACAGCGCCTCGGCGTAGTTCCGGGCGATGGTAATGGGCCTCACGAAGCCGCCTCGAGCTTGGCCAGGTAGTCCTGCACCAGCTTGCGGTCGCCCGCGCTGTCCAGACGCTGGCTCACCAGCTTGGATGCCGCGGCCAGCGAGAGATCCACCGCTTCACGCCGGAGTTCCATAATGGCGCGATCCCGCTCGGAGGCCAGCTCCCGGCGGGCGCGCGCCAGCAGCTCTTCCTGCTCCTGCCGGGCCCGTTCCAGCGCTTTCCCGTGCTCGCCTTCGGCGACCCGGCGGGCTTCGGCCAGGATGCCCTGGGCTTCGATCTGCGAATCGGCGATGAGCTTCTTGTGCTGCTCCAGCAAGGCCGCCGCTTCCTGCTGCTTGCGTTCGGCATCGGCCAGTTGCTGCTCCAGGCGGGCCTCCCGCGCCTCCACGGCGCCCAGGATGGCCGGCCAGGCCCATTTCCTGAGCACCAGCAGGAGCAGGATGAAGACCACCAGCGTCCAGATCACCAGGCCGCCGTTCACCACCAGCGGTCCGGCGGGGGCACCCTCGCCGTGCTCCTGGAGGAGAGCCGCAAGCATCGCAACCATCATGGGATTTCTTTCCGCCTTGAGGGTTCGTGACGGTGAGCAGTGAGCGGTGAGCAGTGAGCGGGCGATCCCGCATACCGCTCACCGCTCACCGCTCACCGCTTACCGCTTACCTAGAACGTCACCTTGCCCTGCATCAGCAGCGCGATGACGGACACGAAGAGCGCGACGCCTTCGATCAGGGCCGCGGAGATGATCATCGCGGTCTGAATCCGGGCGCTGTTCTCCGGCTGGCGGGCCATGCCGTCGCAGGCCTGGCCGCCGATGCGGCCGATGCCCAGACCGGCGCCCAGCGTCGCCAGGCCGCCGGCCAGGCCGGCGCCGATGAGTCCGTAGCCCTTGCCCGCGGCATCCGCCACCGCCGGCTCCTGCAGAATCGCAAGCAGGTTCACCATGTTGAACACTCCACTCCTGGTGGGAGCCTCATGGGGTCCGCGTCCGCCGCGGGGACACGCCGGTGCTCCCGAACCGGCTCCTCCGTGGCAACCCGCCAACGGCCCTGAGGCCAGCGGGCTTCCTCCGCCATCCGGCGGAGTACCTGGCGCCTGCGCCCCGGACGCCGGGCGCCGCGCATTCCTCACCTTGCCGTCCTGCCGCCCTGCGACCGAGCGGCCCTTCAAAAAGCGGCCGCGAGGAAGTCCATTAGGGCCGTCCTGCTAGTGCGCTTCCCGCATCAGCCCGATGAATACGGCCGTCAGCAGTGTGAACACGAAGGCCTGCAGAAAGGCCACGAACACCTCCAGCACCATGATGCCGGTGGCCATCACCGAGGCGGCGCCGCCCACGACGTAGCTCTGGAACGTGAACGTGAGCCCGATCAGGGCCAGCACCAGCGCGTGCCCCGCCGTCATGTTGGCAAAGAGGCGGACGGCCAGCGCAAACGGCTTGGCCAGCTTCCCGATGATCTCGATCGGCGTCATGATGAGGAGGATCACCGGCTTCATGATGGTCGGCAGGCCCGGAGGAAGGAAGAAAATTGTCCCCAGGTAGCCCTTGAAGCCGAGGCTCCGCATCCCGCTGATCTCGATGATGACGAACGCCAGCACCGCCAGGGCGCCGGTGACGGCGATGTTGCCCGTGGGCGTCGCGCCGTAGGGGATGAGGCCCAGCAGGTTGCAGGCGAGAATGAAGAAGAACGTGGTGAGCAGGTAGGGCACGTAGCCCTCGCCGTGCGGCCCCACGTTGGGCAGGATCACCTCCTGCCGGATGTAGAGCGCGGTGGCTTCCATCGCGTTGGCGAAGCCCCGCGGCGGCTCGCCGCGATCGTGCGCCCGCTGGATGGAGCGGCCGCTCAGGATGAAGATCAGACCGACGATGGCGGCCGCCAACACCAGGAAAACGGAGTGCTTGGTCGGCGACAGGTCGATCTCCACACTGCCGATCCGGATCGGCGGGATCGACGGCAGCGTGATCACCTTCACATAGCTGTGATTGAACCAGGGAATCTCGATGGAGCGCGAGTTGGCGAGGTGGCCCATGATGTCCACCTCCCGCTCGCTGGGCGTGTGGTCCACCTGCGCCGAGCGGAAGGCTTCGCTCGTCTCGCTCTGCTGCGCGGACAGCGTCCCCGCCGCCCCCAGCAGGACCATCAGCGCGATCGCCAGCCACCGACCGGTTCGTTTCATTCCCGTCCCGCTCGCGTTTGCGTCCATATCGCGAAAATTTCAACCGCCAGAAGCGCCACCAGCAGCACTGCCATGGCCAGCAATCCGGGCGCCAGCGGCCACCCGAGCGCCGGCAGCAGCAGCAGCCCCACCAGCGCCAGACTCCCCAGCCGGGCCAGCATGCCCAGGGTCCAGACCGCCACCACCTGGGGCGTACCGATGGATTGGACCAGCCACCAGCCCATCGGGCCCTGCACCAGCAGCGCGACCCCCAGCGCCAGCCAGACCCCCCGGCCAGCCGGTACCCCCACCAGCAGCGCACAGCCGGCAGCCGCCAGTCCCGCTCCGGCGAGCCCGGTCAGGTAAATCCGGCCCGGGGTCACCGCCTGCCTTTCCGCTGCTCCTCGTCCCGGTTCAGCTGGCGGATCAGGCTGTACATCCAGCCGCCGAAGGCCAGGAGTGGCCCCAGCACCGTAAAGACGGGGCTGGTGGACAGACGACCGTCCAGCCACTGCCCGCCGAAAACACCGGCAAGCACCATGACGGCCAGTTCGATCCCCAGCCCGGCGTACCGCATCGGCCCCGGTCCCTGCTCCCGGGAATTGGGGGGCATCACGGGCACCAAGCTACCCGCTTGTGAAAAATTTCGCAAGCGAATCCCCGAGAGGGGAGAGGCCGTCCTGCTGGTCTACCGCAGAGGCGCAGAGGACGCAGAGACCAGAGGGCTTTTCCCGGGTGAGCCCGATGCCACGGCCCGTGATCCGCACTTGTCCGGGGGCGGGAAAGATGGAACAGTGCGAACCCTCCATTCTCCGCGTCCTCTGCGTCTCTGCGGTACAATCCCGGGGAACCGGCTGGCCCTCGGGGCAGAGCCGGACTAGACTCCATCTGATTCTCGCGACCCGTACCTGAGGTTCCCTCGCCCGATGTCGGTACCCGAAGCCACTCCCCCCGACGACGTTCAGCAGCTCCAGCGCCTCGCCCAGGCGGTCGGCGTCCTGCGCACCCAGGTGGGCCGGCGCATCGTGGGGCAGCAGGAGGTGGTGGACGGCATCCTGACGGCCATCCTGGCTGGCGGGCATGCCCTCCTCATCGGCGTACCCGGCCTGGCCAAGACCATGATGGTGCAGACCGTCGCCGAGTCGCTGAATCTCAGTTTCAGCCGGATCCAGTTCACGCCCGACCTCATGCCGAGCGACATCACCGGCACCGATATCATCGAGGAAGACCCCACCACCGGGCGACGCGCCTTCCGCTTTGTCCAGGGTCCTATCTTCGCCCATGTGGTGCTGGCCGACGAGATCAACCGCACCCCGCCCAAGACCCAGGCGGCGCTGCTCCAGGCCATGCAGGAGCACCAGGTAACGGCCGCGGGCCAGACCTGGCAGCTGCCCGAGCCCTTCTTTGTGCTGGCGACCCAGAATCCCATCGAGCAGGAGGGCACCTATCCGCTCCCCGAGGCTCAGCTCGACCGCTTCATGCTGGAACTCCGGGTGGGCTATCCCTCGCGCAGCGAGGAAGAGGCCATCGTGGAGCAGACCACGGGGAGCCGGCTGGTCAAGCTCGAGAGCGTGCTGGACGCCGAGACCCTGCGCGACATGCAGGGACTGGTGCGGCGGATTCCCGTCTCGACCGGGCTCATCCGGGCCGCCGTGACGCTGGCGCGCCGCACCCGGCCGGCCGATCCCGACGCGCCGCCATTCATCAAGGAGTTTGTGGACTGGGGCGCCGGCCCCCGGGCCTCCCAGTATCTGGTGCTGGGCGCCAAGGCGCGCGCCGCCCTCGACGGCCGCCCCATGGCCGACCTCGACGACATTCGCACCGTGGCACTGGCGGTCCTGCGCCACCGGGTGGTGGGCAACTTCGCCGCCGAGGCGGCCGGCCGGAACAGTGAGAGCCTGGTGACGGAGCTGCTGGAATCGAAGGGGTGGGACACCGGCAAAGCGTGAGGCATCAGGGGGAAAAAAGGTGAGGCGTGGAGCGATCGAACCGCCCCACGCCTCACGTCTTACCCCCTCACGCCCTGTGGCTTACGCGTTCGTCGCCACCAGCGTCACCGTGGGGGTCGCGCCGCAGCCGTTGTAGACGATCTTGATGTAGGCGTTCCCGTTATTGCTGTTGACGGTCGCGCGGAGCTCGCCCGAAGTGAACTGATAGGACGAGAAGCAACTGGAGTCATACTGCAGCGCCGCCTGCGTCGCCACCGAGAACGAGAAGCTCTCGCCGTTCACGTCGTAGCCGAAGCTCCCGCTGAGGTTGAACGTGCCGCTGGGCAGCGGCGAATCCATGGCGATGGCGCTACCCTGGGCGGCGGCGAACGCCACGTTCCAGTTTTCGTCCAGCCGGCCGGTGACGCTCTGGCCGTTGCCGCTGGCGCCCAGATCGGTGGTGAGATGATGCGACAGCGTCACGTTGGCCGCGTCGCCCAGCACGTTCTGTGTTCCGTTCAGCTTGATGCTCAGCGAAAAGTTCGTCCCGGTGGACGACAGCAGCAGGTTGGTCAGGGCGGCGTTGTACCCCACCTGCGTAGTCGACGGATCCGTGATCCGGATCGAGCCCGTCAGCTCGGACGAGCCGGTCGAGTCGGAATACCCGCAGTCCGGCAGACCATTGTAGCTGTAGGTGGCATCGTCCGGCACCCCATCGCCGTCGGTATCGGTGGTGCTGCTCACCACCGGGCAGGGGCCGTTCACCCGCATGGGCGGGGCTCCCATTGCCCGCGCCATGGCCGGGGCGAAGACCAGCGGCTGGCTGACGCCGTTCACCGTGAACGAGGTGGCGGTCAGCGCGATCTGATCGGCGATCGCAGCACCCACCGTCTGGGCCGACGCGTCGGTCAGCTGGGCGCTGGGCCCCGTTTTGTCGCTACTGCAGGCGGCAG
The DNA here is from genome assembly GCA_963779755.1 of uncultured Gemmatimonadales bacterium. Taxonomy (GTDB): domain Bacteria; phylum Gemmatimonadota; class Gemmatimonadetes; order Gemmatimonadales; family GWC2-71-9; genus CAVZZO01. The sequence goes on along the minus strand of CAVZZO010000001.1, from coordinate 1,210,412 downwards.
CAAGCGTCAGAGCGATGAGGATTGCAGCTTGCAGTTTGCGCATGGATCCCGGCTCCTGGCATTGGTGTTTCGCGTGACCTGCCCCCCGCTTTCGTTCCCAGGCGGAACCACGGGTACAAGCTCGTACTACGTTGATATGCTTGATGTTAGGACGTACCGCGCCGGTCCGGCACCATCCGGGACCGCGCGGATACCCTGGATTGAGCAATGCTTATGCCCACCAGGAAAAAGGATGGGCCAGAGCGGCCCTGGATCGTGAAGGGGCGTCCCGGTTGACCCACCGGGTCCGGAACGCCTCCCCGCTCTCGCTGGACAACCGTCGTTTCGCGGCGCAGGATACCGGGAGGGGGCCCGTCCCATCCGGCGGCCCCCAAAGCAGTTGAGACTTGGTTGTATCGGTGGCGGCAGACTACTCGTCCCTCGCGGGTCCCGGGCAAGGCCGATGCCCTACTATCTCAGGTTTCTGGGACAACCTCAGCTGCTCCTCCCCAACGGCGAGGAGAGCCGGTTCCGGGTGCGCAAACACCTGGCGCTGCTGCTCTATCTCGCCGCCGAGGCCAGGGGCGTGCCCCACCGGCGGGAGCGCCTGGCCGAGTTTCTCTGGCCCAATGTGACGGCAGGCGAGGGCCGTCATTCGCTTGCCACTGCCCTGTCGGTGCTCCGGGGCAAGCTGGGACGGGAATCCCTGGAGACCGACCGCGACCACGTCCGCTTCTCTCCGTCCGACTTCGCGCTGGATCTCGACCGGCTCACCGACGGTACCGTCCTGGGAGACGACTACACGCCGCCGCTGGTGATAGCCGGATTCCTCGAGGAGTTCGAGATCCCCGATGCTCCCGAGTTCCAGCTGTGGCGGGAACGCCAGTGGGCTCGCTGGCTGCCGGGGGTGCGCGACGCCCTGCGGTTGCTGATCGACCGCTGCCGCCGCACCGGCGCCTTCCGGGAGATGGACCGCCACGCCGAGTGCCTGCTGGGCCTGGACGAGCTGTCGGAAGAGGGCATTCGCGCCCGGATGGAAGCGCGCGCCTTTGAGGGGGACCGTCTGAGCGCCCTCAAGCTCTACGAGCAGTGGCGCGCCCGTCTGGCCGAGGAGCTGCAGGCCGAGCCCTCGCCGGAGCTGGAGCAGATGGCGGCCCGGCTGCGCCGGCGCGGCTGGGAGCGGGTGCCCTCGGGAGAATCTCCCGCCATCCGCACCGAGCAGTGGCGCGGACGCCTCTTCCTCGGCCGCACCCGGGAGTACCAGCAGCTCTACGAGTTGTGGGAGGAAACCCGCCGGGGCAACCCGTCGCATGCCCTCGTGCTGGGCGACAGCGGGGTGGGCAAGAGCACGCTGCTGGGCCGCGTCATGACGGCTGCCGAGCTGGAGGGCGCCGCGGTGAGCCGGGTGCAGTGCTACGAGCTGGAACAGGAGATCCCCTATGCCGGGCTGGGGAGCCTGATCGAAGGGCTCCTGCGGCTTCCGGGGGTGGCGGGAACGGCGCCGGAGTGGCTGGCGGAGCTGGCCCGGCTTCAACCCGAGGTGCGCCGGCGCTTTCCCGGCATTCCGGAGCCGCCGGAGAGCCTGGGCGAGACGGCCCGGCTGCGGCTGGCCGAAGCCGCCTTCCAGTTGCTGACCACGCTGGCCGAGGATCTTCCGGTCATCCTGGTCCTGGACGATCTGCACCTGGCGGATGATGCCACGCTGGCCGTGCTCCACCTGGTGCTGCGCCGGCTCGACCGCCAACGCATCATGATGCTGGCGGCGGGCCGGCCCGCCGAATTGGACCGTTCGCCCAACGCCGTGCGGCTGCGAGAGGGCGGCAGCGGCATCCGCATGACCTCGCTCGACCTGCCGCCCATGAGCGAAGACGAGAGCGCCGCCCTGCTGGCTGCCCTGGTGGGCGACGACCCGGCGCCTCCGCTGGTCGCCCGGCGCGCCATCCTGAGCGCCGCAGCCGGCTATCCCATGGTGCTGGAGCACCTGGTGCGCGACTGGCAGGCCAACGGTGACGGGGCCCTGGCGCTCTCGCTGGGCGCCATGACCGAAGACCTGAGCCCGGGCAAGCGGGCCGGCGACGCCTACCGGCTGATTCTCGAGCGGTTGCTGCGGGAGCTTCCCGCCTCGGCGCGCACCGCACTGGGGCTGGCCGCCCTGCTGGGGAGCCGGCTCAACGACCTCGATATGTACGCGCTGGCCGACCTGGCGCTGAGCGAAACCATGTCGAGCCTGGCGCGGCTGACCGATCTGCGGGTGCTGCGTGACGGCAGCCGGGGGCTGGAGTTCAGCAACGAGCTGGTGCGGGCGGAAGCCTACCTGGCGGTGCCCTCCCCGCTGCGGCGCACCCTGCACGGCAACATCGCCGACCGGCTGCTGGCACTGAAGGATCAGGCGGTGCCGGGTCTGGAGATCGCCTGGCATTGCATGCGGGCCGGCCGGACCGAGCAGGCGACGCCGTACTTGCTGGCGGGCGCTCGGGAAGCCATTCGCCAGGGCGCCCCCCTGGAGGCGGAGCGGGCGCTGACCTCGGCGTTCAATTCGCTGAAGGGGGAGACGCAGGAGGAGGCCCGGCTCATCTGGGCGGAGGCGCTGCAGGAACAGGGTCGGTGGGAGGAGTCGCTGGAGGTGCTGGGGGAGCCAACGAAGCTAAGGGAGAGGAATGCCGAGTTGGCGATCCTCATGCTTGGAGAGGCAAGGCGCCAATCACGAAACACATCTTCAGACGAAAGCCTCGAGCTTCTGCTTCGACTTGAGAAACTCGCACGCAATTCCACCGACCCCAACATCAGGGTGAGAGCCCTCGGCCATGCAGCTGCTCTTCGCACGATGCGCGAGGACTACACCCTTGATAAGGATTTGCTAGAGATCCTTCGGACGGCGGCCGATGAAGACCTTGATCTCTTAACAGCAGCACAGCGCGCCTTGGTGATCGCACAGCTCGCCTACCGCACACCAGAGGGTCTAGAGGCCCTCCAGGTGCTGCGAGATCAGATTGTCAAGTTGGAAGACGAACAGATAAACAGCTCCGTCACATCACGATTGAACAATGCCCTAGGATGCATGCTCTGTAATCGTGGCGAGTATGAATCAGCTCTCCATCCGTTCGAGAAAGCTTATGAGCTGGCTGTAGCGCTCGGGCATGAAGGCCAGCAAGAAGTCTGCAGTGCAAATCTCGCACTGTGCAATTTCAGACTAGGGGATTACGAAGAGCAGGCACGCTGGGTTGCGGAACTAATGAGACGGCCTTCAATGAACCATGACGGCCACTTCCTATCACAGTACCTCAACTATGCTTGGAGCCTTGCTCTGCGTGGTCGACGCTCAGAGGCAGCGGCACTACTTGAGAAACGCCATAGGGAGCTCGCAGCAATGACTATCCCGGCCATGCAACAGCTCGTCGGCCTGCGCACCGCGGATGTCTACCGAGCTCTTGGTAACACTGAAGCGTCCTTAGCCGTGGCAGAGGAAGCCCTCGGTCGCCAGGGTAACCAGCTAGCCTATGCGGCTATCGCCGGTTCGTTCGCAAGACACACCGCCTTTGTGGGCACCTACCAAGGGCGTGAGCGAGAGGCACGGACCATCATCGACTCGCTCCTTTCGCGGATTCATGAGTTTGATACCCTAGATCGGGCTGAGATATTGGCTGCGAGCCTATGGCTCAATGGCGAGCAGGGAGAGAAGAGAGTTGAGCAGACAGAGGAGCTTTACCGGATTCTAGAAGCTCTGCCGGGACCATGCTTAGTCCAGATTGAGAGCCTCGGGCAAAGCCCGCCATTCGAGGTGGCCCCGTAAGTAGTTTATTGAATTCTTTTGATCAGATGAACAGATCTTTCGACTGCCTCTCCTCCCTCAGTTTGAGAGGTACCGAAGGCCCCGATCTGTCTCCTAATCGTAACTGACCCCATGACAAGGTCCACAAGCTTCGGGTCAAACTGAGTTCCTCGGTGTCTCTGCAACTCCGCCATCACGACATCTACGCCCCCAGCGCTTTACGGTAGGGTCGATCAGTAGTCATTGCATCTATTGTATCCGCTGACCATGATAATCCGAGCCCCAATGGGAATCCCTTCACCCGCGACCCCGTTTGGATAGCCACGGCCATCCCAGCGCTCATGATGACTTCTTACTGCCTCAAGAACAGTCCCTCTAAAATCAGAAACGATCCCGACCAATTCAGCGCTTCTGACAGCATGGGTCTGTAAGCAGCTCCCGCTCCTCGGGCGTCAGCTTTGATTCCTTGCGCAGTAAGGGCGCATACTCTTCATACATCTTTCCAACATCGTGAAGAAGAGCGGCCTTATATATCTTTTCTATTTCCTCAGCACCAGTCCACCGTGCTGTTGGGCAATCACGCTGGGATATTTTAGCCACTCGCTCCGAGTGACCCGATGTGTAAGGATCTCGCGCCTCAATGGCCTTGACCATCACCTCCAGCAGCTCTTGGCTTGTAGCCTCAAGGTGCCGGTACATCCCATAAATTCTCCTTACAAATTCGATCGGGACAACAACCCCCACGATGCCGATTGATCCGAAACCCCATTGGTTCTGGCAGAATACAAATAGCCAAGCCATGATGATGGCAATAGCGCTGGCACCCAGATCGTAGCCTACAACTCCCTTCGTATTCCCCCCCCACACCTCCAAGAACTGACGCCTAGAGCTGATAGCGATCGCAGCACTAACAGAGGCGGAGTTAATAACAAAGTAGGTCAAGGAGAATACAAAGAAGAGTCCAAGATCACGCTGGACCTCTAGCGGACTAATTCCAGTAGCCCCGGACAGGTACACCGGGGGCAAATGCCCCCCCAGCAACTCATATACGAGAACAGCAATTGATATCGAGAGGACTCTTTGCGCCACATTGAAAGCAACGCGGATAGCCGGAACTCGCAACGCGAAGGTCTGGTTTACAGCGGTTGAAATCCCAGCAATCAGTGCAGCCCAGAAGGGACCGAACAAAAGGCCAGCCGCCATGTGAACAATGAAACTCGCCGATCCCTTTGCATGGATTCTTAGGGAGGAGTTCGTGCTTTCGATGACTAGAGCAACCAACAAGAACGCACCCAAATCCCACGGACTTGGGGCAGGGAAACGGTGCATAAAAGACCACGCAAGTCCCACGGCCGCAAAAAAGCCCACCGTGGCCACATAGGAGGTAATCAGTGGTGGCTTGCGCATGGGGGGAAGACGAGGAAAGGGGGCCAGGCTCTGTGAATTACCAGACTTGTCCTTCAGTCAACCACAGGGCCTTGGCAATCCATCTGATAGCAGATGCGAACATGAGCGTCACCCCCTCGTCCAGTCACGTTGAGACCGTACCTTCGGAAGTGGCAAGCCTCGCTATGGCCCACCGGACGCTCCGCTCGTGTTGTACCGCTAGCCTCCGCTGATACTGCGAAAACTGCGGCCCCCTCCCCCCTTATCTCCTTATCCTGAATGTCGAAAACGGTCCAGCCGCCGGCTCACCCGCGCGGGGTCACCGGCTCGACACCTACACCGCGCTCCGCCGGGGCGCTACCCAGCGGTTGGTTGCATCCAGGACCGCAAAGACGGCCGCCCGCTCGGGGCTGTCCTTGATCTGCGCCGTGCCGGTCAGGAGCAGCGAATCCCGCCCCCCCAGACCCTGCACGCCCGCCAGCACGAACTCGCGGTCGAATGCCTCGAAAATCTTGGCGCCCTCCAGCGCCACCGAACTCTCCTTGAGCAGCTTGTCCAGCACGCTCACCGCCGCCCGCGCGGCGCCTTCGATCCGCCCCCGAGTGGTATCCGCGGCTTCCTCCTCGGCCGTCTCGCTCTGGCCGTCGTAGGAGAGCGACACCCGGATCGCCAGCCGGTGCGGCCGCCCCGGCGAGACCGCCAGCGCCTCGAACAGGACCCCGCGCTTCATGGCCCGGTCGCGCACCGCCTCCCGGTCCAGCGCCTCCAGCGGCCGCACTTCGGCCGTCTGCGCCACGCTGATCTTGCGGTGGTCCACCTTCAGGCCCAGCTGCGCCAGCAGGGCGGACTCCACGTTCCGCACGATCTGCTTGGGCGCCAGCCCGGCCTGCGCCAGAATGTGGACCTCGCTCACCTCGCCCAGGGGCGTGGTGATGACCCGCGCCGAGAGAATTCCCTCCAGGCTGGCCAGCAGGTTCTCCGCCCGCCGCACCCCCCAGGGATCGGGAGTCATCTCCGTCATCGGCCGGCTCGGCTGGCCGGGATCCTGGGGACGAGGTGAGAAGGAAGTCAATGCAAATCCTTTGCCCGGGGTAGAGAGCGATGCCGGGCGCTCATGCCACCACATTCCGCCCGGCGGACTTAGCCACATAGAGCGAGCGGTCGGCGAGGACCAGCAGGTCACCCTCCGGCGGCTCCTCGGGGTTGTATTCTGCCAGCCCCACACTGGCCGTCACCAACCCGACACCGTACCCCAGCCGCCGCCCCACCCCCTCGATACCGGCTCGCAGCGCCTCGGCCACCCGCGACGCCCCCGCCAGATCGGTCCGTGTCAGGATGACCACAAATTCGTCGCCGCCGTAGCGCGCCGCCAGATCCGAGGCGCGCACCGCGGAGCGGATCTCCGCCGCCACCGCCCGGAGCACCTCGTTCCCGGCTTCATGGCCGTGAAGATCGTTCACCTGCTTGAAATGGTCCAGATCGATGAACAGGGTGGCGAAGGCCTCGCCGTTCCGCTTGCTGCGCTCCACCTCGAACTGGAGCCGGTCGCGCAGCACCCGGAAGGTGGCCAGACCGGTCAGCAGGTCTACCGCCGCGGCGCGCTGCGCCTCCTCCGCCCGCCGCTCCTGGAACGGCGCGCATTGCCGCAGGGCGGCCCGGCCCAGCGCCGCCGCCTCGGCAAACTCCGCGCAGGTCTCGTAGCCGCAGGCCCGGCAATCCCAGGGCCGGCCGTTGGGCCCCGGGCCAATGGCCTTGAGCACCGCGGCAACCGCGTCCGGATCGGCGGCATGCCGCTGGGGCCGGATGTCGAAGGTGGCGCCCACGCTGGCGACCACCGCCGTATCCACTACCGGATCGCGACTGCGGGGCGGCTCAGTGCTCTGCACCAGCGCGCGGCGCCAGAACAGCTCCTCCGGCGGCCCGGACAGCGGATGGTCCAGCGCCCCCTCATAGGAGAGGATGTCCACGAAGCCGAGGTCGAGACGATCCACCGCCACCGCCCGCGCCAGCGCCGGCAGCGCGTTCACTCCGCGTACCTTGCGGAACCGGCTGTTGGACTGGCGCACCTCCTCCAGCATGGCCAGCGGCAACCCGCCCGCCGCGCTCAGGTGGCGGCGCCGCTCCTCCGGCACCCGCACGAAATAGTCCGGCTGCGTCAGTACGCTCACCCCGCGCAGGGCAAAGACCTGTTCCAGGTCACGGAAGGTGATCCCGGCATCGAGATCGGGGCCGTGCTGGGGCGGGCAGATTCCGGCGAACACGATCCGCAGCTCCGGGCCATACAGCGCGCGGAGATAGCGCGCTTCGGCCACCGGAGGCGACGCGATGGGCGCCAGAAAGGGCACCAGCTCGGGATACGCCGCGGTGATGGTGCTGACCACCACCGGATCGGTGGAGCGCAGCATGGTACCCCAGGCATCGTCGTGCCACAGCCTGAGATACTCGGCCGCCACCAGCTCGTCGCCGATCACCCCGCGCGTTACCACCCGGAAGCCCGCCGCGTAGCAGGCATTCACCACCTGCTCCGGCGTGGCCGGATAGAAGTGCGCCGCGACCTCGGGGCTCAGGATCAGCGTACCCTCGCCGGTCGCGGCGATCGCCAGCGCGCGCCCCAGCTCGCCGCTCACCTGCACCGCGTCGTGCGGACAGACGGCGTAGCACTGCCCGCAGCGGATGCACACGTCGTCGACAATGTGCACCAGCGGCTCCTCGACGGCGATCGCATCGGTCGGACAGATGCGCACGCACGCGAGGCATGCGACACAGGCTTTCGAGTCGATCGAAAAGATCACCGCTGGGACTCGGGACCGGGGCGATTCAGGGACAAATGGTTTTGGAGCCTCTGGAATATCCCGTACCGCGGGGGGCATGTCAAGGTGTCGTAACAGTGCAACTATCGGTGTTTTCCCGACTTAGCCGGGGAGACCTACTCCAGATTGTAAGCCTTGATCTTACGATAGAGCGTCCGCTCCCCGATTCCCAGTGCCTCGGCCGCCTTGCGACGGTTGCCCCGGTGCTCCTGCAGCGCGGCCTCGATCGCCGCTTTCTCCACCTCCGCCATGGTCATCCCCGAGCGGTAGAGAACCGCTTCGGGCTCGCCCGGCTCCGCCTCGTCCACCACATCGGCGATGGAATGGCTGGGGCCGAGGTCGATCACCTGGACCCGCTGGGGCCGCTGGTCCAGGCGCCGCCGGAGCTCTTCCACCTGGAGCCGCAACTCCACCAGGCTGCGGAGAATGAACTCCAGTTCCTGGGTCTGCGCGTCGCGCTGCACCTGCGGCAGCCGCATGGGCAGAAGCCGGCTCGCCCCCTCCAGGATGTCCGGTGGAATGTCCGATGCGCGGATCTCGCTGCCGGGCGCCAGCACCGCCATGGCCTCGACCAGGTTGCGCAGCTGGCGCACGTTGCCGGGCCACTGGGCCTCCACCAGGAGGCGCATGGCCTCCTGCGTGATCCCGCGGAAGCGGCGATCCTCGCCCTGGGCGAATTCCCGGATGAACCGGCGAACCAGGAGCGGAATGTCCTCCCGGCGCTCCCGCAGGGGCGGCAGGAAGATGGTGAGCACATTGAGCCGGTAGAAGAGGTCGTCCCGGAACTCGCCCAGCGCCACCGATTCCTTGAGATTCTTGTTGGTCGCCGCGATGACCCGCACGTCCACCTTGATGCCCTGGGTGCCGCCCACCCGGAAGAACACCCGGTTCTCCAGCACCCGCAGCAGTTTCACCTGCACGCTGGGAGGCACCTCGCCGATTTCGTCCAGGAAGATGGTGCCCCCGTCGGCCAGCTCGAAGCGGCCCAGCCGGCGCTCCGCCGCCCCGGTGAAGGCGCCCTTCTCGTGCCCGAACAGCTCGCTTTCCAGCAGCGCCTCGGGCAGGGCGGCGCAGTTCACCGCGATGAAGGGCTTGCCCCGCCGGGGGGAGAGATCGTGGATGGCCTTGGCCACCAGCTCCTTGCCCGTCCCCGACTCGCCCTGGATCAGCACGGTACTGGAGACCGGAGCCATCTGCTCGATCTTGACCATCAGTTCCTGGATGCCCGGGCTCTCGCCGATGATCCCGGTGCGCTCCTGCAGCTCACGTCGCGCGATGAGCCGCTGGGCGGTCTGCACCACCTCCTCCGGATGTACCGGCTTGGTCATGATCTCGGTAACGCCGAGGTCATGTTCCATCCGACCAGCATCGGTCGGCTCCAGCAGGGCCAGGGTGCTGATTTCCGTGTCGCGCGCCGCCAGCGCCAGCTGGCGGGCGGGGGGATCGTGCAGGGCGCCGGTCAGGATCACCAGCTCGGGATGCTCGCGCGAGAGCGCACGCGGGCCATCGTCCACGCTGGAGACCATGGCGGTGGTGTACCCGCCGGTCTCGAGCGCGGCGTTGATCCGCACCGCGGCTTCGATGTCATCCATGGTGATGAGCACCCGGGCCATGATCAGGGGTGCTCCGTCCGGCCGCGCAGCAGGTCCACCGCATGGGCCAGCACCGGCGCGAGCACGGTGAGGCCGTCGCGAACCCCGCCGGGGCTCCCGGGCAGATTGACGATGAGGGTGCGGCCCCGGGTGCCGGCCAGGCCGCGGGAGAGCAGCGCCCGGGGAACGGCGGGCCATGCGGACGCGCGCAGGGCGTCGGCCAGGCCGGGGACCTCGCGCTCCAGCACGCTGCGGGTGGCTTCGGGGGTATGGTCGCGCTCGGCCAGCCCGGTACCGCCGGTGGTAAGCACGACATCCACCGCGCCGCCGTCGGCCCAGTGCATCAGCTGCGCCGCGATGCGCACCGGATCGTCCGGCACCAGCGCCCGCCCGGCGATGTGGCAGCCGTGCTCCGGCCCCCAGGCGGCAATGGCGTCGCCCGAAGTATCCTCCCGCTGCCCGCGGCTCCCCGCATCCGACACCGTGAGAATAGCCAGCCGGATGCCCCGGCCGGCGGGAACCGTAGTCGCTGGCCCGCTCATTTATGCTTCTTGACCGAGCCCCTGGTCCAGAAGGGGAGCTTCACCACCTGCGCCGGCATCCGCCTGCCGCGGCAATCCACCTCGAACCGGGTGCCCGCCTTGGCCGACTCGAGCGGGAGGTAGGTGGTGCCGATCGGCTGGCCCAGCGAGGGGCTCACCGTTCCGCTCCGCACCACGTCCACCTGGCGGTCGTGGAGATAGACCGGATAGCCCTGGCGGGGAAAGGCCTTCTCCAGCAGGGTGAAGCCGACCAGCCGGCGGCGGACACCCTGCTGCTTCTGCAGGCGCAGCGCGTCGGCGCCCACGAAGGGCGAGCCCTTGTCCAGCTTGACGATCCAGCCCAGGCCGGCCTCGAGCGGCGTCACCGTGTCGTCGATCTCATGCCCGTAGAGGGCGTAGCCCATCTCGAGCCGCAGGGAATCGCGGGCACCCAGGCCGCAGGGCACGGCCCCGTTCCCGGCCAGCGCCTCCCAGATGGCCACCGCATCGCGGGAGCGGCAGTAGATCTCGAAGCCGTCCTCGCCGGTATACCCGGTGCGGGACACAAAGCACTGGGCGCCGGCCACCGTGCCCGAGGTAAAGTGGTAGTAGGCCACATCCGGCAGGCGGATCCCGCTCACCGGCGCCAGCATTTCTTCGGCCCTGGGACCCTGCAGAGCGATGAGCCCCACGTCATCCGTGATGTTCTTGAGCCGGGCGTTGGCGCCGCCCTTGTGGGCCACGAGATGCTGCCAGACCTTCTCCGTGTTGGCGGCGTTCACCACCAGCATGACCTTGTCGTCGAAGCGGTAGACGGTACAGTCGTCCAGAAAGGTTCCCTCGGGTGACAGGACCGCCGAGTACTGCACCTCCCCGTCCGTCAGGGCGCCCACATCGTTGGTGGTGACCCGGTTGACCAGCGCGTTCCGGTCCGGGCCGCTCACCTCGAATTCGCCCATGTGAGACACGTCGAAGATGCCGGCCCCCTCCCGCACCGCCCGGTGCTCCGCCAGGATACCGGCGGGATACTGCACCGGCATCTCGTAGCCGGCGAAGGGCACCATCTTGCCCTCCAGCGCGCGATGGATCTCGTACAGTGGTGTATGCTTCAGGTCGTCGGCCATGATCCGTCTCCCAATCGTGAGAGGTAAGGGGTAAGGCGTGAGGCGGATATACGCCTTACCCCTTACGCCTCACCACTTACGACATCAATGTCAGCAGCAGGGCCTTCTGGGCGTGCAGCCGGTTTTCCGCCTGGTCCCACACCCGCGACTGCGGCCCCTCCAGGACCTCCTCGCTCACTTCCTCGCCGCGATGAGCAGGCAGGCAGTGCAGGAAGATGGCTTCCGGCGCGGCCAGCTTCATCAGGCCGGCATCCACCGCATAGCCGCGGAAGGCCTGCACCCGGGCCTCCGTTTCGCCCTCCTGGCCCATGCTGGCCCAGACGTCGGTATTCACCACATGGGCTCCGCGTACCGCCTCGTCGGGATCTTCGGTAATGACCAGCCGAGTGCGCGGCTGGTTGCGCTCGAAGATCTCCCGGTTGGGCTCGTAGCCCTCGGGACAGGCCAGCCGGAGCTCGAACCCCAGCAGGCCGGCGCATTCGATCCAGCTGTTGGCCATGTTGTTGCCGTCGCCGACCCAGGCCACCACCCGGTCCTGCCAGCCACCCAGGTGCTCGTGAATGGTCAGCAGATCGGCCAGCAGCTGGCAGGGGTGCAGCAGGTCGGTCAGCCCGTTGATCACCGGCACCGTGGCGAAGCGGGCCAGCTCCTCCACCTCGGCATGGTCGAAGGTGCGGATCATGATGGCGTCGAGATAGCGGGAGAGCACCCGGGCGGTGTCGCGGATGGGCTCGCCTCGCCCCAGCTGGATGTCGCGCGAGGAGAGAAAGAGGGCATGCCCCCCCAGCTGGTACATCCCCACTTCGAATGAAACCCGGGTACGGGTACTGCTCTTGGCGAAGATCATCCCCAGGCTGCGGCCCGCGAGCTGCGGCCCCTTGATCTCACGCCGCTTGAGCCGGAGGGCCAGCGTAATCAGCGCCTCCGTTTCGGCGGGTGTCAGGTCGCTGTTGGAGAGCAAGTCGCGCTTCGCCATGGCACCGCCAATTTCCGGGGAACGGAGTCATTTTGGCAGGAGATACTAGTCGGGAAAGCCACGGCGGGGCAAGCCGTTTCAGGGCCCCGCCTGTCAGGCTTGCGAGAGGGAAAGCCCCGTTTCCACAGTGCCAGGCATCCTCCTCCGAGTAAAATCAGCAGCCGGACTGGCAGAACGGAAGCGGATTGAAGGCCGGCCCCTCGGGCGCATAGCGCTCCCGCAGCGCGTCACGGAGGATTCCGGTCACCTCTGGCATGAGATCTCCTTGCGCGTGCGCGGGCAGTTCCCGGAATCCGCCCGTCGCCCCTGCAGGGCCGCGCTACAGGATATACCGCCGCAAGTCGTCGTTACCGATAATATTCACCAGCCGCTCGCGCACCCCGGCGGTATCGAACACGATCCGCTTCTCGCCGCGCTCGGGCAACTCGAAGAGCACCTCTTCCATCAGGGTGGCCATGACAGTATGCAGCCGGCGGGCGCCGATGTTCTCCATGCGATCGTTGGCCAGGAAGGCCAGTCGCGCGATCTCGGCCACCCCATCGGTGGTAAAACTGAGCTCCGCCCCTTCGGCCGCCACCAGCGCCTGATACTGCCGGGTGAGGGCGTTCTCCGGCTCGGTCATGATGCGCACGAAATCCTGCTCGGTCAGGGGCGTCAGCTCCACCCGGATGGGGAACCGGCCCTGGAGCTCGGGGATCAGATCGCTGGGCTTGGACACGTGAAACGCCCCCGACGCGATGAACAGCACGTGGTCGGTCCGCACGTAGCCGTAGCGTGTCTGTACCGTGGAACCTTCCACGATGGGGAGCAGGTCGCGCTGGACGCCCTCGCGGGAGATGTCCGGCCCCGCCTGCGACCGCTCGCCCGCGATCTTGTCGATCTCGTCGATGAAGATGATGCCGTGGTTCTCCACCCGGTCCAGCGCTTCGTTCACCACGTCGTCCATGTCTACCAGCTTGCGGAGTTCCTCATCCGCCAGAATGCGCCGGGCCTCCGGCACCCGCACGGTGCGGCGCTTCTTGCGCTTGGGCAACATGTCCTGCAGCGCCTCGGTGAAATTGATGTCCGGGCCCTCCATTCCCTGCGGCGGCTGCATGAAATCGAGCATGGGGAAGGACTGCTGGGTGATCTCCAGCTCCACTTCCCGCTCGTCCATCTTGCCCTCGGCCAGCAGCTTCCGCAGCTTCTCGCGGGAGCGCTCCCGCCGCTGACTCTCGGGCCCGTCCTCCTCCTGGCGCGCGGCGCCGGCCGCATCCACGACGAAGCGGCTCTCCTGCCCCGCCCCATCCGCCGCCGGCGGCGCGAGCGGCGGCAGCAGCAGGTCCAGCAGCCGCTCCTCCGCCCGCGATTCGGCCTGGGGATAGACCTCGTCCTCCCGCTCCGTCCGCACCATGTTGATCGCGGCATCGACCAGGTCGCGCACCATGGACTCCGCGTCGCGTCCCACGTAGCCGACTTCGGTGAATTTCGAGGCCTCCACCTTGATGAAGGGGGCGCCGGCCAGCCGGGCCAGCCGCCGCGCGATTTCGGTCTTCCCCACCCCGGTCGGGCCGATCAGGATGATGTTGTGGGGTGTGATCTCGTCCCGGATGTCCTCCGGCGTCTGCGCCCGCCGCCAGCGGTTGCGGATCGCGATCGCCACCGCCTTCTTGGCCGCATCCTGCCCCACGATGTAGCGGTCCAGCTCCGCTACGATCTGCCGCGGGGGAAGCTCCTCCAGCCAGGGCGGCGCCTGCTGCTCCGGCGCGGCCGGCGCCGGGGCCTCCGGGGCGGCCGCGGGCGAGGTGTCTACCGAGGAAGTGTCCGGCATGTCATCCCTGCCAATCCCGGCGCGGCTCAGCCCGCCGGTTCGATGATCGTGACGTTGTCGTTGGTGTAGACGCAGATCTGGGCGGCGATGCCGAGCGCCCGCTGGACGATATCGCGCGCCGAAAGCGAGGCGTCGGGGTAGAGTGCCCGCGCCGCGGCCAGGGCGTAGTTCCCGCCCGAACCGACCGCCAGAATGCCGTCGTCCGGCTCGATCAGCTCGCCCGCGCCGCTCAGGAGAAAGCTGTGCTCCTGGTCGGCCAGCACCAGCATGGCCTCCAGGCGGCGGAGCACCCGGTCGCTGCGCCAGTCCTTGGCCAGCTCGACGGCCGCCCGGGGCATGTTGCCCGGGTAGCGGTCCAGCTTCTCCTCGAATTTCTCGAACAGCGTAATGGCGTCGGCTACCGATCCGGCAAAGCCGGCCAGGATCTTCCCGCCGCGCAGCGACCGCACTTTGGTGGCCCGCGATTTCATGACCGTGTCACCAATGGTGACCTGGCCGTCGCCCCCGAGGGCGACCCTGCCGTCCTTGCGGACGACGATGATGGTGGTGCCGTGCATCTGCTGCATGGGTTTCCTTGTCAGGCGGTCGGGCGGTCAGCCTTGCCGCTCTCAGTCCTCAGTCCTTTTCTCTTCTATCACGCCCTGGGGTGCGCCTGATGATACACCTGCTTCAGGCGCTCGACGCTGGTATGAGTATAAATCTGGGTCGTGCTCAGGCTGGCATGGCCCAGCAGCTCCTGCACCGCGCGCAGATCCGCCCCCGCATCCAGCAGATGGGTGGCGAAGGTATGGCGCAGGGAGTGGACCCGCATGCCATCGGCGGCGATCAGGTCGAAGCAGCGGTGCATGGCCCGTTGCACGCTGCGGGCGGACAGCCGCCGGCCCCGGGCATTGAGAAAGAGCGCCCGCCGGTCGGCGCCATCGCGCAACAGCAGCTCCTCCCGGGTCTCCAGATAGCGGCGGAGCACCCGTACCGCCCGGGAACCGACCGGCACGATCCGCTCCTTGCGACCCTTGCCCCGCACCCGGACCTGGTCCGACAGGAGATCCACGTCGTCCAGGTTGAGTCCTGCCAGCTCGGAAAGCCGCAGGCCGCTGGAATAGAACAGTTCCAGCATGGCGAGATCGCGCAGCGCGCTCCGCTCGCCCCCCGCCGCCCGCGCCTCGACCGCGGCGAACAGCTCCTCCGTCTGGCTCGCCTCCAGGTGGGTGGGCAGCCGCCGCTCCATCTTCGGCACCCGCGCGCCCCGGCCGGGGTTCACTTCCACGCCGTGGAACTGCTGGAGGTAGCGATAGAAGCTGCGCAGGGACGAGAGCGCGCGGGCTGCCGAGCGCTTGGCCAGGCCCCGGCGATGCAGCTCGCCCAGGAAGGCGCGCAGGCCCAGCCGGTCGATCCCGTCCCAGCTCCACTCCCCGTAGTGCCGGTCGCAGAAGTCCTGGAACGCCGCGAGATCGCGACGGTAGGCCTTGACCGTGTGGGGCGAGACCTGCCGTTCCTTCTCCAGGTGGTCGAGATACTCGCCGATCGGCTGCCGCAGGACAGGCATGCTCATAACGCCGCCGCCCACTGCTCGAAATCGGCCTGCGCCCGCTCCACCAGTTGCCGCTTCCGTTCCTCTTTTCTGTTTCTGCCGCCCTGCCGTCCTGCCGCCCTGCCGTCCTGCAGCGGCTCCAGCAGGCCCCAGTTCGCGTTCATCGGCTGGAAGTGCTTCGGATCGGCGTCCCGCAGGTAGCGATAGAGGCCGCCCAGCATGGTGGTCGCGGGAGGGACCGCCACCGGCAGACCCGCCAGCCGGCGCGCCAGATTGATGCCCGCCAGCAACCCGGTGCCCAGAGACTCGGTATAGCCTTCCACGCCGGTGAGCTGGCCCGCCAGGAATACCCGGTCGTCGTCGCGCAGGGTGAGCCCAGGCCCCAGCGACGCCGGGCTGTTGATGTAGGAGTTCCGGTGGATGCTGCCGTAGCGGAAGTATTCCGCGCCCGCCAGGCCCGGGATCAGCCCGAACACGCGCTTCTGCTCCGGGATCCTGAGCCGCGTCTGGAACCCCACCAGGTTCCACATCTGCCCCGCGCGGTCTTCGCGCCGCAGCTGGACCACCGCCCAGGGCTCCCGGCCGCTACGGGGGTCGGGCAGCCCCACCGGCTTCATGGGCCCGAACCGCAGCGTCTCCGGCCCCCGCCGGGCCATCTCCTCGACCGGCAGACAGCCCTCGAAATAGGAGACCTGGTCGAAGTCGTGACCGCTGAACTGATCGGCCGAGGCGAGGGCCGCGATGAACTCCCGATACTCCGCGGCCTCGAGCGGCGCATTGAGATAGTCGTCGCCGTCGCCCTTGCCGTAGCGCGAGGCGGCGTAGAGCCGGTCGCGGTCCAGCGAGTCGCCGGCCACGATCGGCGCAATGGCGTCGTAGAAGGCCAGCGCAGCGCTGCCCAGACGCTCGCGCAGGGACGCAGCCAGGCGATCGGAGGTGAGGGGCCCGGTGGCAATCACCGCCGGGCTGGGAACGCCGGCCGCTTCTTCCCGTCGTACGGTGATGTTGGGATGGCCACTGACCCGCCGGTGCACCTCCGCGGAAAACACCTCCCGGTCGACCGCGAGCGCGGCACCGGCCGGCACCCGCGCCAGGTCGGCACAAGAGAGCAGGAGGCTCCCCAGCCGGCGCAATTCGGCCTTGAGCAGGCCGTGGGCGTTGGCCAGCTCGGTGGACTTGAAGGAGTTGCTGCAGACGATTTCGGCGAGCCGGTCGGTCTGATGGGCGCCGGTGCGCACCGCGGGCCGCATCTCGTAGAGCGTCACCTGCAGACCCCGCTCGGCGAGGGCCCAGGCCGCCTCGCAGCCTGCCAGCCCTCCGCCGACCACGGTCACGTTCACGTCAGGGCCGCCTCCCCGGAATCCTGCTCCACCCGGTGCCCGCACTTGAGGCAGGTGAGCGCGTTGCCCTGCGTCTTGCTGGTTTTCAGCTCCATGCCCACCCAGCCGCAGGCGGGACAGGTCTCGGGCACGGGCTTGTTCCAGGTGGAGAAGTCGCAATCGGGATAGCGCATGCAGCCCCAGAAGGACTTGCCCCGCTTGGTCCGCCGGGCGGTCAGGTCGCCCACGTCGCACTTGGGGCACTTGATGCCCAGCGGGATCGAGCGGGTTCCCTTGCATTCGGGATAACGGGTACAGGCCAGGAACTCGCCGAAGCGCCCGGTCTTGATCACCATGGCTGCGCCGCAGAGATGGCACTTTTCTTCGGACGGGCGGTCGGGCACTTTGTGCTTGCGCAGCGGCTTGGTGTACTTGCACTCGTCCGGATACCGGCTGCAGGCGAGGAACGGCCCGAACCGGCCGGTGCGCAGGATCACCTGTGACCCGCACTCGGGGCACTTTTCGTCCTTCAGATCTTCCAGGCCGTGGGCTTCCATGACCAGAGCGTTGATGTCGATCGACTCCAGTGCCCGGGTGAACGGCTGGTAGAACCGCTTGAGCACCTCGCGCCATTCCAGCTCCGACTCTTCCACCCGGTCCAGCTCGTTCTCCATTTCGGACGTGAACTCGACGTTGAAGATGTCGGGGAACTTGCCCACCATGACCTTTTCGACCGTCTCGCCCAGCTCGGTCGGAAAGAAGCGCCGCTGGTCTATCCGGACGTATTCGCGCGCCTGCAGCGTACCGATGATGGAGCTGTAGGTCGACGGGCGGCCGATGCCGAGCCGCTCGAGCTCCTTCACCAGGCTGGCCTCGGAATAGCGCGGGGGCGGCTGGGTGAAATGCTGGTTCGGCGTGACCGAGCGGAGATCCACCTGGTCGCCCTCCTGGAGGTCGGGGATCTCCTTGAGGTCGTCGATGCTCTTCCCTTCCCCGGCCTCCCGCCCCTCCAGATAAACCTTGTGGTAGCCGTCGAACACGGGCACCGAGCCGGTGGCCCGGAAGAGGTAACGGCCCAGATCGAACTCCACGATCGTCATGTCGTAGATCGCCGGCATCATCTGCGACGCGATGAAGCGCTGCCAGATGAGCTGGTAGAGCCGGAACTGGTCCTTCTCCAGATACCGCTCGACCTGTTCCGGCGTGCGCAACACGTCGGTGGGCCGGATGGCCTCATGGGCGTCCTGCACCCGCGCCGCCTTGCTGGTATAGGTGTTAGGCGCGTCGGGCCGGTATTTCTTGCCGTACTGCCGCTCGATGTAGTCCCGCGCGGCCGCGACGGCGGTCTCCGACACGCGCACCGAGTCGGTACGCATGTACGTAATGAGGCCCACCGGGGCATCCTCGCCGACGTCGATGCCTTCGTAGAGATCCTGGGCCGTGCGCATGGTGCGGCGGGAGGAGAACCCCAGCTTCTTGGCCGCCTCCTGCTGCAGCGTGCTGGTGGTGAAGGGCGCATTGGGCCGCTTGCGCCGCTGCTTTTTCTCCACCCGGGAGACGATGAAGGGGCGCTCCCGTACCGCGGCCACGACTTCCTCGGCCTCTTCGGCGCTGTGGAGCTGGGGCTTGTGACCATCGAGCCGGACCAGCGAGGCCTCGAACTCCCGGTTGCTGCGCGCGCAGAGCGCCTCGATGCTCCAGTACTCCTGCGGCACGAAGGCGCGGATCTCGCGCTCCCGCTCCACCAGGAGCCGCAGCGCGACGGTCTGGACCCGTCCGGCCGAGAGCCCGGTGCGGATCGCCTTCCAGAGAATGGGACTGGCCTTGTAGCCCACCAGGCGATCGAGGATGCGCCGCGCCTGCTGCGCCTCCACCTTCTTGTCGTCGATCTTGGTGGGGCGATCCATGGCGGCCTGCACCGCCCCCTTGGTGATCTCCTCGAACAACACCCGGCGGACCGGCGCGTCGGTTTCCAGCTGGCCGGCCACGTGCCACGCGATGGCTTCGCCCTCGCGGTCCGGGTCGGTCGCCAGGAAGATGGCGCCCGCCTTCTTTGCCGCTTTCTTGATCTCCGAGAGCGTCTTCGCCTTGCCCTTGATGGTGACGTACTTGGGCTCGAAGCCGGCCTCGACGTCCACCCCCAGCTCCCGGGTGGGCAGGTCGCGGACGTGGCCTACCGTGGCCTTCACGTCGTAGCCGCTCCCCAGGTAGCGGCCGATGGTCCGGGCCTTGGTGGGCGACTCGACAATGACCAGACCGCCCCCGTTCCGGGACTCCTGGCCGTCGGAGCGGCGAGCCCGGGGCTTGGCGGTCCCGCCCCCTTTGGCGGAACTCCGGGCTGCCTTCTTCCTGGTTGTTTTGGTGGTGCCCTTCGCTTTGGTACGTGCCATGATTCTCCAGAAGTACCTGCGTGCTCTGCAGTCCAATGTACCCGCCAGGCGCAGATCTCCCTCAACCCGGCGACGCTACAAGAAAACGCCGTAGGCAACCCCCCGGCAAGCAGGAGGCCGCCAAGTTATTCTTTGACAATGTGTTAGGGAAGCGATCGGCTACCAGCCACCCCGCTCCCGGGCCAGAGCAACGATCTCGCCGGCAGCAGCTTCGGGGGTCTTGGTGTCGTTCTTGATTTCCGCATCCGCCTGCTGGAAGAAGCTCTCCCGCTCCTGCAGCAGGGACCGCATCCGCGCGACCGGATCCTCCGCCATGAGCAGGGGACGGCCGGTGTCGTTGCCGACCCGGTTGGCCGCGCTCACGACCATCACCTTGATATAAAGGATAAGGCTGCTGGTCTTTGCCTGCTCCAGGCACCCCGGCTGAGCCACCCAGCCCCCGCCCGGAGCGATGACCGAGGGCGGCCCCGCCAAGGCTCCATCCATGACCTCCCGCTCCAGTTCCCGGAACCTGGGCTCGCCGTACTCGCCGAAAATCCGGCTTATCGGCATCTGCATCTTCCGGACGAGGATCTGGTCGCTGTCTACGAAGCCGGCCCCGAGGGCCTCGGCCACCAGCCGCCCGAGGGTGGTCTTGCCGGACCCCGGCAATCCAACCAGCAGGATATGTCGTTGACTCATTGCGTCTTCTCCACCGGCGTCCGGGGGCTGCGCCCGGGCTCCTGTTCCGGCCTGCGGTTTCCGGCGAGTGTCTCCAGATACCCTGCCACGTTGCGGCGCATTTCGGGCAGGGAGTCGCCTCCGAACTTCTCGAGCATGGCATCGGCCAGCACCAGCGCGACGGCCGCCTCCGCGATCACACCCAGGGCCGGAACGGCCGTGATGTCGGATCGCTCGCTCTGCGCCTGCGCCGGCTCGCCGGTATCGAGCCGGACCGTCGGGAGCGGAGCCATGAGGGTGGAAATCGGCTTCATGGCGAGGCGCACGACCAGCGGCTCGCCAGTGGTCATGCCGCCCTCCAGCCCCCCGGCATTATTCCGGGCCCGGTGATACCCGCCCCGGGCCCGGGCCACGGGCGCCTCATCCCGCTCGATGGGGTCGTGCACCTCCGACCCCGGGCGGCCCGCGCCCCGGAACCCCAGTCCGATCTCCACCCCCTTCACCGCCGGCAGCGACATGAGCACCGCGGCCAGCCGGCCGTCCAGTTTCCGATCCCAGTGCACGTGGCTGCCCAGTCCCGTGACCAGCCCCCGGACCACCACCTCCACCACGCCGCCCAGGGTATCACCCGCCGACTGGGCCGCGTCGATCCTGGCAATTATCAGCGCCTCGGCCTCCGGGTCGAGCATCCGGACCGGGGAGGCATCGGCGGCGGGATTGAGCGGCGCCGGCAACGGGGCCGGGGGGACGGCTTCGATCCCGCCGATGGCGACCACGTGGCTGCCGATCTCCACATCAAACGCGCCGAGCAGCAGTCGCGCCAGCGCGCCCGCCGCCACCCGGGCCGCCGTCTCCCGAGCGCTGGCCCGCTCCAGAATGTCCCGGGCATCGGCCCGGCCGTACTTGAGCGCGCCGGCCAGATCGGCGTGACCGGGCCGGGGACGGAGAACCCGCCGCCGCCGCTCCTCACCCGGAATTCCCTCGGCGGCCATGACATCGCGCCAGTGGTCCCAGTCCAGGTTGGGCACCTGGAGCGCCACCGGCGATCCCAGCGTCTCTCCGCTGCGGATACCGGCCAGGAACTCCACCCGGTCGTGTTCGATCTTCATCCGGGCGCCCCGTCCGTACCCCTGCATCCGGCGCGACAGTTCGTGGTCCACGGCCTCAGCCGACACCGGCAGGCCTGCTGGCAGCCCCTCCACGATGGCGAGGAGGGCCTTCCCGTGGGATTCGCCGGCTGTGAGATACCGCAGGGGCATGAGGAACCAGGGATCAGGGACCAGGGGGTGAAGATTCGGGAGTCAGGAGTCAGGGACCCCACTCACCCCGGTTGGGGGGAAACCTAAGGGGTCTACCCCCTGAATCCTGATTCCTGACTCCTGACCCCTGGCTCCTGAATCCCCAAAACAGCGAGCCCGACATTATGCCGGGCTCGCCGTGTCCTCTCGAGTTCTGGTCCGCCGCTTCAGGGCGTAGCGGTATCGTCCACGATATGTGGCGTTACCAGGATGATCAGATCGCGCCGGCGCTCCTGGTCACTGGAGAACCCGAACAGCTTGCCGATCACCGGCAAGTCCACCAGCAGCGGAATGCCGGAGCGGCTCCGGGTCACCTCGGTGACGGTCAGGCCGCCGATGACCGAGGTCTCGCCGTCGTTCACCAGCAGCCGGTTGTCGGCGGTCTGCTTGGCGAAGTTGTAGCCCAGGTCGGCCGCTGATACCGTCTGCACGGCCGAGCGCTCGGTGTGCAGCTCCATCAGGATCTGCCGGTTGTTGGTGACGTGCGGCGTCACCGTCAGCCGGATGCCGGTCTCCTTGAACTGGACCGTGGCCCGCGGGGCGGCGCCGCCGGTCTGGGGCGCGCTCACGTCGATCACCCGGACCGGCGTTTCTTCACCGACCAGCAGGTCGGCCTTCTGGTTGTCCAGGGTGGAGATCTGGGGCTCGGCCTGCACGTCGGCCAGGTCTACCCGCTGCAGCGCCTGGAGGAAGCTGGTGAGCGAGAAGCCGCCCAGCGCCGTCGACCAGACCAGGTTGAGCGCGGGGCCGGTAATGGTGGCGTCGGCGTTGGCGATGGCCGAGACGCTGTTGCCGCCCAGGTTGATGACATTCGTGTTCTTGTCGAAAGCGTCGCCCGTGGCAGGGTCAACCCGCTGCACCAGCTTGTTGAAGAACTGGCTACCGCTGCCCAGGTCGTACTGCAACCCGAGTTGCTGCAGGTCGGTGCGATCCACGAAGACGATCTTGGCCTGGATGGACACCGTGGGAATCCGCACGTCCAGGCTCTGGGCGAACTTCACCACCTCCGGCAACCGCGAGCGGGTGTCGGTGATGATGAGCGAGTTGGTGGCGGTATCGGACACCACGGACCCGCGCTTGGCGGTCAGGATGCCCGCGATGCTCTTGGCCAGCCCGTCGGCGCGGGCGTAGTTCACGCGGACGACCCGGGTCTCCAGCGGCTCCAGCGAATCCAGCTGGGCCAGAGCCTGGGGGGAGTCCACCCGGATGATGCCGCCCGGCAACTCCGTGGCGGAGAGACCCTGGGAGGTCAGAATGGCATAGAACGCCTCCTGCCAGGGCTGGTTCTTGACCTCGGCGTTGACCGTGCCCTTGATGTCCTTGCCCAGGATGATGGTCCGCCCGCTCAGCACGGCGAATCCGGCGATCACGTCGGCGATATCCGCGTTATCCCAGGTCACCGTGATCCGGGGCTCCTGCTGCTGCTGAGCGGCGTGAGGCGCCG
Source organism: uncultured Gemmatimonadales bacterium (assembly GCA_963779755.1). Taxonomy (GTDB): domain Bacteria; phylum Gemmatimonadota; class Gemmatimonadetes; order Gemmatimonadales; family GWC2-71-9; genus CAVZZO01. The sequence continues at coordinate 1,187,803 of CAVZZO010000001.1, read as the reverse complement.
TGCTCACCGGCACGACCTCGGGCCGGCGGGGGGCGGGCTCGCGCGGCGCCGCGGCGTCGCGCGGGGCGACGGAGGACCACGTCAGGAACGACTCGTCGGCGCCGAAGGACACCCGGATGCTCCCGTCGTCCTCGCGCTCGAGGGTATAGGGCTTGAGCTGGGCGAGATCGAGCACCACCCGGACGACGTTGGGCTGGAACTGGCCCATCCGCACGTTGAGGATGCCGGCCCGCGCGACGCCGTCATAGACGCCGCCCGCGTCGGACAACCGGGCGTTCTGGATATCGATGACCAGCCGGGCGGGATTGGCCAGGACGAAGTCCGAGACCTCGACCGCCCCCTGGACATTGATGAGGACCTGTGCGTGCCCCGGCGTGGGGACGACGCTGACCGCGGTGACTTCGCCACCGGTCGGACCGGCCGCGATGGCCGGACGGGCCACCAGGGCCAGGGCCAGGGCGGCCAGGGCAGTCAGGACGGTTCGGGTACGGCTCATGGCGTGTCTTCCTCCCGCTTGCGAAGCGAAAGCGTCTCCTGACGCTCGAAGCCCAGATCCTCGATGGTGAGTACCACGTCGCGCTGCCGGATCTGGGCGATCTTCATGCGCCCGATCTGGTCTCCCACCCGCACGTTATAGCGTTTCTTGGTGTCCTTGTCCCGGATGACTGCGACGCTGTTCCGGCCGTAGCGGAGATCCTGGTAGATGGCCACCAGCTGCAGGTCCACGAAATCCGGCCCCAGTTTGGGCAGGTTGATGAGCGACACGAACGGGTCGCGGTTGCCGCCGCTGTAGGAGAAGGTTTCGCGCTGGATCTCGGTTTCCCGCGTGCGGCTCAGCGAATCCTGCCGGGCCAGCGAATCCCGGGCCGCCTGGGCCGGGCGGGCCGGCTGCGCAGCCGCCGTATCGGGGGGCGCGGGGACACTGGCCGCGGAGTTCGTGGCCGGGGCCGCGGCCGCCGCGGGCGGAGCCGCCGTACTGGTGTCGCGCGTGGCCGCAGTGACCTGCGGGGAGGCGGACGTATCCGACGCCGCCGGGGCCGGCGGGGTGCCGCAGGCAGCCTCGAGCTCGGGGAGCGCGGTGCCGGCCGGGCGTTTGGCCGCCAGCTTCCGTCGTCCTGCCGAGGTCTTCTTGAGCTCGGCGGTGACGGAGTCGCTGCAGGCCTGATAGCGCACCCGCGCCACCGAGTCGGCCCGCTGCCGCGCCAGTTGAATGCTGTCGCGCCGCGCGCGGAGGGCGGCCAGGTCGACCGATTCGTTCGCGGCCTGGTCCTTCTTCCCGCAGCCGGCGGCGGCGAGGCCCAGGAGCAGGCAGGCGGTCAGGAGCTTATGCGCCACTGGCTGCCTCCTCCGGGTTGGGCGTCTTCACGAAGGTTTTCATCTGGAACTTGGCTTCCAGCATGGCGCCCGTCGTGTCGCCCAGCGCCTTGGCCGCGGTCATGCTGGCGGCCTGCACCGTGACATTCGACGGCACGATGATCCGCTGCAGGCTGGCGACGTCCGCCAGGAATTCGCCGACCTGGTCATAGCGTCCCAGGACAGACACCTGGTATTTCTTGGTCACGAACGGCCCCGGACCGGCCTCATCCGGCAGCGGCGCAATCTGGGAGAGGGTGACGCCGCGGATCCGTGCCCGGCTGGACATGGCGTCGAGCAGGTTGGGGACTTCGTTCCGCTCGGGTACGAGGCGTCGCATCAGCGACAGGCTGGCGCGGTAGTTCTCCAGGCGCTGCTGCAGATCGGCCATGGTGCCCTGGGCGAGTTCGCGGCGGGCAGTATCGGTCTGCGCTTCGAGCAGCGCGATTTCCTGCCGCGTCTGGTCGATCTCCTGGTCCTGTTGCTTGATCCCGTTCATCCCCAGCGAAGAAATGACATCGCCGGTGTATCCGATATACCCGGCGATCGCCGCCAGGACGATGGCGAGGACCGGCGTGGGCCGCTGTATCCCGAACAGTGCCATGGCTTACCTCACCGACTTGCTGAAGGGAACGGTCCGGATGTAGGCCGAGTCGGCCGGCTGGAACTTTGCCTGGATGGTGAAGGCGGTCACCGGACGTTCCTGTTCTACCACCGTCTTCGCCTCCAGGGCGGTAACGTCGGAGATCCAGGGAGAGGCCTCCAGCTGGCGCAGGAACCGGGTGTAGGACTCAATCGCGACGGTCCGTCCCTGGATCTGGAAGGCCACCGTGGGGCTGACCGTGCTGTCGGTGGTATCCGCGGGAACGGCCGCATTGAGCACATCCACCTGGGTCAGCCAGGTATAGGCCGGGAGAGCGCGGGCCACCTCATCAAGGATATGGGGCCAGATGTAGCGGTTGCCGTCCACCGTGCGGATGACCGCGATCTGGGCCAGCAGGGAATCGCGGATCGCCTCGGTGCGGCGCTTTTGCTGGAGCAGCCCCTTGAAGCGGCGGTTCTCCTGCCGAGCCTGCTCCAGCTGCGGCTTCAGGGTATGCATCTGCGCCGCGTTGCTGAGGAAGCCCCAGCCCAACCAGGCCAGGACCACGACCCAGACCGCGACGGCGGTAAGCAGCAGCGGGTCCTTCACCCGCGTGCCCATGTCGCGCAGGCCGGCCAGCATGGCGGTCTTGCCGCCGCCGGCGCGCTTGCGCTTGACTCCGGGAAGGAGATTGATCTCGATCATGCGACGTGGGCCTCTGCCGTAGGGATTACGCGGCGGACCGAAGGGCGAGGCCGATCGGCAACATCAGAAGCGGCCCCACCTCGTCGAGATTCAGCGAATGCAGCACGCTTTCCGACACCGCCAGCCGCTCCATCGGATTCGCCTGTTGCACCGGCAGGCGGAGCCGGTCCGCCAGGGCCCGGTTCAGCCCCGGAATACGCGACCCGCCGCCGGTGGTGAAGAGGCGGCTGATCCCGCCCGCCGAGCGACTGGCGCTCTGCAGGAAGGCGGCCGCCCGCTCGATCCCCACGGCGAGTTCCTCGCCCCGGGTCTCGAGGAAGGGCTCCAGCGCCTCGGTGCGCTCGACCCCCTGAAGCATGGCGTCGGCCTCATCGGCCGAGAGGCCCCGCTCCCGCTGCATATCCTCCCGGAACCGGCGGGTGCCCACCGGGAGATCCCGGGTCAGCACCGGCACGCCGTCTTCCAGAATGTTCACGTTGGTGGTCTCGTGCCCGATATTCACCAGCCCCACCACACCCCGCATGGCGTCGGGATGATTCAACTCGAAGGCATTGTGCAGCGCGAACGCATCGACATCGATGACCGCGGGCTGCAGGCCGGCTTGAGCCAGCAGCGCCATCTTGTTCTCCACCAGCTCGCGCTTGGCGGCCACCAGCAGCACACTCATCTGCAGCCCGTCGCCCTCGGGATCGAGGATCTGGAAGTCCAGCTCCACGTTCTCCATGTCGAAGGGCACGTGCTGCTCCGCTTCCCAGCGAATCACCTCCCGCGCCTCCGCCTCTTTCATCCGGTCCATCGCGATCTTCTTGATGATCACGTCCCGGCCCCCCACCGCAATCACCACCGAGCGGGCCTTGAGGCCCGCACTGGCGATGAGCCCGCGGATCGCGTCGGCCACGATCCCGGTATCCATGACTTCGCCCTCGACAATGGCATCGTCCACCACGGAGGTGAACGCCACTTTCGAGAGCTCCGGCCCCCCAGGCCCATGCGTGACGGCGGCGAGCTTGATAAGCCCACTACCGATATCCAGGCCGATCGTGGTCCGCTTGCGACCGAAGAGCGCCATACCGAGTTCTACCGCGCTGAATTGAGGAGAGATGGGTAGGCTAGCGTACCACCCGCCCGGGCTTTTGTCAAGCTGCTAATGTGCTTGAAGTGAGTTAATCAATCCGTTGATCAAGCATTACTTAAAGCGGCTTACATCAACTGACTTCGAGCACAGGACCCCAGCCGACGTCCTGCTTCGCCAGCCGGTTCTGTAAGCAAACCCGTGCCACTTGACGCGAGTGGGCGCTCACAAAGAGCCCGATACCCGTGAGCGCCCGTTTTCTTCACGCAGGTCGCATGGCGATGCGGCAGTCTGCACGGAAATTCGGCCCGAATCGGCCCCGATCGGACGCTCTAACCCCTTCCAAGCAATGGCCGAGCCCGAGGGGTGCCCGGCGTCGTCCTGGCCACCGCAGCGCACCGTGCAGGGATTTACAGCATTTCGCGAGAATTAGAAGGAGGCTCGGCCCACTCCACTCACCCCGGCCACTCCGCCCACTCTCAATACAACTCCGCCCACCGCCAACCCGGCAGCGGGGCCGGCAGCCCGGCGGCCCGCAGAGCTCGTCGCAGGGCACAGGAGGAGTACTGCACCGTCAGGGGCCCGGATCCGGGCCCCAGATCGGCCTGGGCGGCGAGCACGCCACCTGTGATCCTCCCGCCCAGGCCGGTGGCGCGGAGGCTTCCCCGCACCACCACCACGCCGGTGTAGGCCACCCCCCCGGTCAGTTCGAGATCGCCGTCCACCAGCAGGACGCCCTGCCCGCGGCCCCCATCCAGCCGGAGGTTACCTGGCGCATGCACCACCGGGAAGAACTCGCGACACGCGGTAGCGGGGCCGCTCCCCAGCGGCTCACCCCAGTTCGTGCTGTCGCTCTGCAGGCAGAGGCCTCCGACCACCACCGGGCCGAGCCCGGTGAGCGTCCCGGTGGCCACTCGTAACGCCCTGGCGGCCAGGCCGGCGTAAGTATCCGGGCCGAACCGGTTGAATACCGCCGGCGACAGGGCGCTGTCCTGCGCCACCGGCGGCGCGCCGGCGCACCCGGGACACGCTCCCCACACGGTGGCCGCGCCGACCCGCAGCCCGGCCCGTGGCGGCCCCGGCGGCGAGCAGCGCCCGGCCCATGTGGACGGCATGCTGTCGTTCCCCAGCAGGGAAGCGTTGTCAACCACCGCGGTATCCAGGACCGAGAGTGCCGCCAGGATCTCCGGATACGGGGCGTCGATCCGGAGATAGGTGGCCAGGATAGCGCTGGCCGTGCCGACCGGCGTAATGTGCCGGCCGATGGCAGTGAGCCGATAGACGCTCCCGCTGAGGGGCAGGATGGTGATCCGGGTGCTGTCACCGCCACCCAGCGAGAGGGGAGCGAGCGCAAGCAGCTGCCCCCGCGGCAGCGTGTCGTAAGCGGGGGACCATCCCGACTCGACCATGGCCAGTCCGGTCTCGGCCGCCGCGTGTGCCCGCTCCACTCCGCTGGTGCCCCGGCCCGCGCGCCATTGGAGCAGCGCGTCGGTAAATCCCAGTAGCACGGCCGCCGATCCTGCGATGAGGACCAGCAGCGCGAGCAGCAGGGCGGCCCCACGGGTTCCGGCACTGCGAGGACGGGCCGTCATGGGGCATTCCGCAGTGTGACCACCAGGTCCACGCTGTCGCTGCGGAGGAGAGCGGGGGCCATGCCGCCCCAATGGACGGCATGCGCGGGAGTTCCGCGCAGCTGGATCCGGAGCCCTCGCATGCGTGACGGCTGGGTGGTGGGGCTCCCGGTGGAGTCGAGGCCGGTGAGCTGGAATCCCGCCGACGCCAACGGCCCCAGCACCGGCTGGATGCTCTCGCCCGCCGAAACCGACCGCGCGCCGAGCCAGCGGGTGCCGCCGCTGCTGTACAGCTTCAGCTGCATGATTTCGAAGATACGAGCCGGCGCGAGGGAATCCACCGCCCCCGGGGGGACCAGCACGGTGTCCAGCACCGTCCCCAGCGCGAGAGCCGCGCCGCCCCGGCAGGAATCGGCCGTGACACTGAGAATCGGCAGGCGCACCCACCGATCATCGGAGCGCGTCAGCGGGTCTCCCTCAACGAACAGCTGCAGGCTGTCTCGACCCGGCTGGGGCTGCCGGTAGCCTGATTGCAGGCTCGCGTCGAGCACGATCGCGCTGCCACCAACCCGGCAGGCGATACCGCTGCCCCGCCCGGCACGGTAGGTGAGGGACTCGGCGGCGAAGGCGAGAATGTCTTCCGTAACACTGTCGCCCCCCAGTTCGCGCAGCTCCGCCGCGGACAGCAGAGCACCGCCCCGCAGCGCCCCTTCCATGGCGGCCGTTTCCACCTGCGCCTCGGCCGCACGGCGGATGACCAGCAGCGCGCGTATCAGCGCCGTCGCGACCAGGCCGGTGAGCACCAGCGCCATCATGAGCTCCGCCAGCGTATACCCGGCGGCCCGGCGGTTCACGGGCACCATACCGTGACCCGCAGGGTTTCCGCCGCGACGATCCCCCGGGCCGCCCGCCTCAAGACGCTCTGCAGCCGAAGCGCGGATCCGGCGGGCGAGGCGGACCATTGTTCCGTGGCGGGGCCCAGCGTGCGGGTGCCGGATTGCGGCGCCCGGCAGGCGGCCGAATCCCGGGCGGCCTGGCGCAGCAGCTCGAGACGGCTCTGGCCGGCCAGCGCCAGGCGGGTGGCCCATCGGCCGCCGTCCAACAGGCGGTGGGAAGCGAGCGCCGTCCCGGTGACGCCGAGCAGGCCTATGGTGAGCAGGGTGAGGGCAACCAGCACCTCGACCATGGTGCCGCCGCGTGAATCGCCGATATGGTGCATGCCAGCCGTCCCATGTGAATGACGGCTGCAACCATGGCATCAGGGAATCTGGAAGGAGTAACCGGAAAGACGCAGGCGATGGCGAGAAAGGGCGGTGAGCGGTGAGCGGTGAGCGGTGAGCGGTGAGCGGTGGAAAATCGCTGTCATTGCGAGGCGGCGCCGGCCGCCGAAGCAATCTCCCAGGGTGCGCACGTCAGGAGACGTGCCTGGGCGCTCCGCGCCCCCGCAACGACAATATTCTCCACCCGGCTGCGCATACCGCCTGCCGTCTTCTCTCAGGCCGGCCGGGCGCGCTCCAGTCCGTAGCGACGGATCTTGTAGAACAGGGTGCGGAGACTGATACCGAGGAGCCGGGCAGCCGTCCGCCGGCTGCCCTTGGCGGCCGCCAGGGCCTGCATGATCACCTGGCGCTCGAATGCCTCGACCTGGGGTTTGAGGGCCAGACTGCCCTCATTGTCAGCGCTGGGCGGCGCCGACGGCAGCGTCATCAGACCGAAGTCGGCGTATTCCAGGCGGCCGTTGCCGGCCAGACGGGCGGCGTGATTTACCGCGGACTCCAGCTCCCGCACGTTGCCGGGCCAGGCATACACCGCCAGCATGGCCAGCGCGCGGGGTGATACGCTCACCGGCCGGCCCAGGCGTTGAGCGGCCCGCTGGGCAAAGTGCGCCAGCAGCGCGGCGACGTCCTGGGTCCGCTCCCGAAGCGGCGGCACGTGGAGCACGGCCCCGTCGAGCAGCGTGCGCAGGCGGTCGCTGACCTCGCCCGGCGCCTCGGTGGCATCGGCGGGGCCGGCCAGCGCTACCAGACGGATCCACGGCGATGCCGGCTGCCGCCGGGCGTTTTCGTCCTGCTCCTGCAGAAACGCGGCGATCCGGTCCTGCAGCGACCGGGGAACCTCGCCGATGCCGTCCAGGACCACGGTGGCGCCGGCCGGCTCGCCTTCGAGCGCCGGCGGCGGCAGGCGGGGATCGGCGGGACCGGGCCGGCGGAACAGCGTGGCCTCGAGCATCTCGGGGCTCAGCTCGGCGCAGGCAATGATCCTGAGCGGGGCCCGACGCTCCGGCCCGGCGCGATGGAGATATTCGGCCAGCGTTTTCCGGCCCGTTCCGGACTCGCCCCGGATCAGCACGTGGCAGTGCTGCCCGGCCAGCGCAGCGGCCCGTTCCCGCAGGGCCAGCATGGCCGGGCTCTCGGCCACCAGCTGCCCGCGCGCGGTTTCCCGTTCCAGCGTGGTGCGCAGACTCGCCGCCTCCTGCCGGGCGTGGCCCAGTTCCTGGGCCCGGCGAATGCGCAGCGCGAGCTCGTCGAGCGCCAGCGGCTGCAGCAGGTAGTCGAACGCGCCCTCGCGGACGGCGGCGAGCCCGTCCTGCCGGCGTCCCGGTGGAAAGAGTATCAGGAGCGGCGGCGGCCCTGCCGCTTCGCGATAGGCGGCCAGGAGCGCGGGAATATCGTCGGGACTACCGGCGGCATCGTACAGGACGGCGTCGGGCAACCGGGCGAAGATCCGGGGTAGCAACTCGGCGGGGGGCCCGGGGGAGAGCAGCTCACAGCTCTTCTCCCCCAGAGCCGACCGGAGACTGTCGGCCAGATGCTGATCCCGCGAGATGGTCAGTAGATGCACTGCGCGTCGTCCTGCCGCCGGGTCAGAGGCCCCTGGGTGGATCCGCGGTGATGTGGAAGGAGACCGCGGATCAGGAAAGATACAGTCGTAGAACACGGATGGGCGGCAGGAAACCTGCCGCCCACCCGAGAGAACTACAGACCCGAGATTACCAGCACTGCGGCGAACCTTCCTGGTTCGGCGTCGGCATACCGCCCGGGGCGGTCAGACCGATGTACACACCGCAGGTGCTCGGCACGCCGGTCACGGCGGGGTTCGTCATGGTGGCGGTCCAGCCTGCGGCGCTGCCGTAGGCCAGCGCCAGCACGTTGCCCTGCGTCGGCACGAAGGCGACAGTCCCGCCGCCGCCCACACCGTTCACCTGAGTGGGACCGGCGGTGCCGGCGTAGTCGTTGTTATCGGAGAAGAAGGCTTCCTCGGCAGTGACGAGGTTCTTCAGGTCCGACTTCATGGAGGCAACGATGGCCTTCTGCTTGGTGTTCGCGAACTTCGGGATGGCGATCGCGGCCAGGATGCCGATGATCACCACGACGATCAGCAGCTCGATGAGCGTGAAACCCTTGCGGTTCATGGTACAACCCCTCCGGAAAATTGGTGGTCGTCAAGCGATCCTGACACCTGCACTTCGTTCCGGCCGGATGGAGGGGCAACACATGTGCCAATTCATGGGCTGATCCGGTAAAAGGTTGCCGGACAATGCTTTGGAAAACTGCGGCACAAAACACTGCAGATTCCCGCTCAGCCGCTTCACTGGATTTTGCAAGGGAAATTCAGATTGGGCGTGGCCCCGGGAGGCGGCGGACGGGCGGTCAGGCGGTAAGGGCGGTAAGGGCGGTAAGGGCGGTACGGCGGTACGGCGGTACGGCGGTACGGCGGTACGGCGGTACGGCGGTACGGCGGTACGGCGGTACGGCGGTACCGGTACAAGTATCGCTGTCATTGCGAGTCCCCGCCAGCGGGAACCTGACCCCCTGTCCCCCTTCCCTATTGGGAAGGGGGAACGCGACTTTGAGATCGTCTGTCCGGGGCAACCCGATTGCTCCCAGCGTTCCCCCTCTCCCACGAAGTGGAGAGGGGGGCCAGGGGGTGAGGCCGGCGTCCTACTCGACCCCGCCCACGCTCTTCTGGGTGGAAGACTCCTCATAGCGGCTGAGCTTGCGGTAGAGCGTGGAGGGATCGATGCCCAGCACTTCGGCCGCCCGGGTCTTGTTGCCGCCTTCCACCTGCAGGACCCACATGATGTAGGAACGCTCGATGATATCCAGGGTGGGGTTCTGGAAGGAGCGCTCGCTCACCAGGGGCTCCTTGCGGCGCCGGGTGATGCGCTCGGGCAGGGCGGACGGTTCGATGATGCTGCCGCGGGTGAGCACCGAGGCGTGTTCCAGCGCGTTCTCCAGCTCCCGGACGTTGCCCGGCCAGTCGTAGACCATCACGGCATCCAGGGCCTCGGCGGAGAGCGCCTTCGGCTCGGCGCCGTTCTCGGTGGCGATGCTCTGCAGGAACGATTCCATGAGCGGCAGGATGTCCTCCCGGCGGTCGCGCAACGGCGGCAGATGGATGGCGATGACATTGAGCCGGTAGAAGAGATCGGAGCGGAAAGTGCCGCGGCGGGTTTCTTCTTCCAGATCGCGATTGGTGGCCGCCATGATCCGCACGTCCACCGGGATGGCTTCGGTGGCCCCGACGGGAATGGCCTCGCGCTCCTGCAGGACCCGCAGGAGCTTGATCTGCAACGCGGGCGTCATCTCGCCCACCTCATCGAGGAAGAAGCTGCCGCCGCGGGCGGCGGCGAAGAGGCCCTGTTTGTCGCGCACCGCGCCGGTGAAGGAGCCTTTGACGTGCCCGAACAGCTCGCTTTCCAGCAGGTTCTCGGGCAGCGCGCCGCAGTTGATCGAGAGCACCGGGCCCTCGCTGCGGTGGGACAGATTATGGATGTAGCGGGCGACGACCTCCTTGCCCGTGCCGCTCTCGCCGGTGATGAGCACCGTGGAATCGGTGGGTGCCACCTGCTCGGCCAGCTTCAGGGTGTCCAGGAAGCGCTTCGACTTGCCGATGGGCCGGTCGGTGCTGCCGCGGTCGCGCCGTTTGATCTCCTGCCGGAGGTGCTTGTTTTCCACCTTTACGGCCCGGAAGTCGCTCGCGCGGCGCAGAATGGCGATCAGCTCGTCGTTGGCGAACGGCTTCTGGATGTAGTAGAACGCGCCGGCGTTGACGGCACCGATGGCCGACTGCAGCGAGGCCTGGGCCGTCATGAGAATCACCGGCGTCATGGGGTCCTGCTCCCGGGCCGCCTGGAGGATGTCGAGCCCCGAGACCTGGGGCATGCGGACATCGGTCAGGATGATGTCAGGCGCGCCGGCACGGATCTGCTCCAGCCCTGCCCGGCCGCCCTGCGCGGTGGTGACCTCGAAGCCTTCCTTCTTGAGCAGGATCCGGAGGGTATCCAGGATCCCGGACTCGTCGTCGATGACCAACAGGGATGGTTTCTGGCTCATGCCGCGTCCTCAGCAGACCATTTGGCCGGAAAGAAGATCGTGAACGTGGTGCCGGTGCCGGTCTCCGATTCCACCAGCACCAGCCCCCGGTGCGCCTCGACCGCGCGCTGGACAATGGCGAGTCCCAAGCCGGTCCCGCCGGCCCGGCTGGTCACGAACGGCTCGAACAGCCGCTCACGTATTTCCTGCGCGATGCCCGGACCGTTGTCGCTGATCTCCAGCCGTACCGGGTTGGGCATGACCGCCCCGGGCGGGAGGTCCGCGGCCCGGGCGGTGCCGGTGGTGGCCACCACCTTGACCCGCCCGCCGGCCGCCTGCACCGCGTTCAGCAGCAGGTTGGTGACCACCCGGTGGAGCAGATCCTCGTCTCCCTCCATCATGGCACGGCCGCCGCGTACGTCAATCTCCGTCTCCGGCGTGGCGTCCGGGTGCTCCCGCACCAGCCGCGCCGCCGCCAGGGTCACCTCGTGCAGGTCGACCGGCTCGAAGCGGGTGATGCGGACCCGGGAGAAATCCAGAAACTCGCTGAGCAGCCGGCTCAGCCGGTCGCTCTCCCGCACGATGAGACTGGCCAGGAAGCGCTCGTCCTCATCCGCCCGGGCCGAGCGGGCCAGTTGCTCCACCGAGCTGCGGATGGAGGCAAGCGGGTTGCGGATCTCGTGCGCCAGCGAGGCGCTCAGCGCCGCGACCGCCTCCAGCCGTTCGGCCCGGAGGTGCAGCTCCTGCAGGCGCTTGGAGTCGGATATATCGGTAAAGATAGCCGTGACCGATGGGGGGTGCGATGCCCGCTCGTCGAACGTGGTGGTGGAGAGCCCGATGGGGAAGAGACGCCCGCCGGGCAGCTGGACCATGCCCTCGGCCCGATTCACCTTGCGGCCATGGCGGATGGCCGCCACCACGGCGGCCCACAGCTCGGGGGAGCGGTGTTTCAGCACATCGAGGATCGGCAGGCCGAGGTAGGCTTCGCTGTTGATCTCCAGCAGCCGGTCGGCCATGGGATTGATGAATGCGAGGCGCCCCGCCCCGTCCACGGTCAGTACCCCGGAACGGATGTTCCGCAGGATGTCGTCGGCCTCGAGCCGAACCCGTTGCAGCTCGGTCTGGAGCGAGGCCTGCTGCTCGCTGGCCTCCCGCAGCCGGGAGACCATGGGCGACATCAGCGCGAAGACCGTCGCCAGGACCGCCAGCTGGCCCCAGAAGGCAAACCCGACCTGCGTCGGGTACGCCAGGAACGCGTCGAGCGAAAAGACCAGCGCCGCGGTGATCACCACCGCCAGACCGCCGCTGAAGGAGAGCAGCGCGGTGTAGGCCGCGATCAGCAGGACATAGAGCGCGGAGAATCCGCTCTGGGGGCCGTTGCTGAAATGCACCAGCACGGTGACCAGCCCCATGTCTACCGCCGCCTGGACGGCGAAGAACACCGGGCCTGGCTGCACCTGCCGGATCCAGACCTGCCAGTAGGCATGGGCCGTCAGCAGCACGGCCAGCAGGGCCGCGGCCGATACCATGACGGCGGCTTCGTCGCTGCCGGTCCAGGTGGCGGAGCTCAGCTGGCGGGTCGCGAGCGCGGCCAGCGTCCCGGCCAGGGCCAGAAAGATTCGCAGGCCGAAGAGCCAGGACAGCAGGGTGCGTTGGCTGGGGAATGCGTGCCGCGGAGACCGGCTGGATTCCATGCCGCCTAAAGTAGGCGGAAGAGCGGAACTGCGTAAGAGAACCGAGCAGACCGGGGACTGGGGACTGAGTCCCTACCGCCCTCCCACCCGACCGCCGGTCCTGCCCGTCCCGCCCGGCCCGGCTCTATCTTTCGGCATGGCTTCCCCCGTCTGGTGGGTCTACATCCTCCGCTGCCGCGATGCCACCCTGTACACCGGCATCACCACCGACCCGGCCACCAGGCTGTCGGCCCACAACGCGGGCCGTGGCGCCCGCTACACCCGGGGCCGGCGGCCGGTCGCACTGGTGCACCTCGAGCGGGCCCCCGACCGCTCGGCGGCCCAGCGCCGGGAAGCGGCGATCAAGCGGCTGCCCCGGGCCTCCAAGGAACGGCTGGCGGGATCGGCTCCTCCAGCGGCGTCCCGATGACCCTCCCTGACGTGCGCATCGCCGCGCCAGGATGGATCGACGAGATGGTGGACTGGGAAGCCCCGCTGGCGACGGACCAGGATCGCATGCGGCTGGCGGTGCGCCTGGCGCGGGCAAACGTCCTGCGGAGCGAGGGCGGCCCGTTCGGCGCAGTGGTCGTGGAGTCGGAGAGCGGGCGGGTGGTGTCGGCGGGAGTGAACCTGGTGGTGCCGCGGCAGAACTCCATGCTGCACGCCGAGGTCGTGGCCCTGATGCTGGCGGAAACGCGGCTGGGAAGCTACCGACTGGGGCCGGCGCGCCACGACCTGGTCACCTCCTGCGATCCCTGCGCCATGTGTCTCGGCGCCACGCTATGGAGCGGGGCCGCGCGCCTGTTATGCGGCGCCGACCGGGAGGACGCCGAGCGCATCGATTTCGAGGAAGGCCCCGTCTTCGCCGCCTCGTACGAATACCTGCGCCGGCGCGGGATCGAAGTGGTTCGCGGCCTTTGCCGGGACGAAGCCCGCGGCGTATTCGACCTCTACCGCAGCCGGTCGGGCCCCATCTACAACGGCTGAGCCTCAGGCCGACTGGCGGCGCACCTCCTCCAGCTCTTGCGTGATCAGGTCCGCGGTGCCGTTCAACAGGGACCGCAATTCGTTCCGGGACGTGCCGGGGAGCAGATCGGCAGCAATGCTACGGCGCTCCAGTTCGAGATCCTGCCGCACCCAGGCGAGGTAGGCCGGCCCCAGTTGTCCGGCATCCAGCTGACCCAGCTTCCGGACGGCCTGGGGCTCGGCCTGCGACAGCGCCGCCGGCTTCCGGCAGCGCGGACGCCGAAGGGGTGCCCGTGGCGGGCACCCCTTCGGCCGATCATTCCTGCATGACGCGCCCGGGCCTTACTTGCCCTTGAGCGCGACCTCGGCATCCCGCGCCTGCCGCAACTGCACGCCGACGTTGGTCAGGATGTCATCCGCGATATCCTTCAGCTCGGGATTGCGCAGCCGAGGCTGGATGTCGTTACGCATGTTATCCGCCAGCGCCTGCAATCCCTGCACCTCCTGGTGCGCGAATGCCTTGTCAAACGCGGCGCCGGACGTGCCCTGCAACTGGTTCCAGTCCAGGGCGCCACGCAGACCCAGGGCCGGCGGATTGGGAATGGTATCGTTCCGCATTCCGCGCTGCATCCGCCCGTGGCGGGTGGTGTCGTTCATCCGGCCATAGCGCGCGGTGTCATTCATATGCCCTCGCCAGGCCGAGTCGTGCCGCGCCATCCCCATGCGGGTAGTGTCACGTTTGCCCATCGAGGGGTTGTTCCGGCCGTTGTAGCGGTACAACTGTGTGGTGTCGCGGGTGTACTGCCCGTTCTGCCCGCGACGATAGACATCCTCCCGGTAGAGCACAAAGCCCACCGTGTCGACGCCGGCCGGCGGCGGCGTCACCAGGCCCGGCGTGGCTTCGTAGTACCAGAAACCCACCGTGTCGGGGGCGTACTGGCCTTGCGCATTCTTCCGGAACCGCGGCGTCGTGTCGCGCACGAATCTGCCCTGCCCGTATTCCATGACGTCTTCGTACATGGCGGGTGTGCGGCCGTTCATGTTGCCGTTCCCGTTCGCGTTCAGGGTCATCTCGCGCTCGCCCAGCGAGCGGGCAAGCTGATTCAGGTTGTGCAATGACTGGCGGCTGTCTTCGGCAATCTTGGAGGCCAGCTTCCGGGCCGTTTCGGTCGACGCCTGCTGGCTGGCACGGGAGGCGAACTGCGCCTGGGCATGCATCGCCATCTGCATGGACGCCAGAGCCGTCGCGTCCGACTCGATCAGGGAGTCCTCGGCGATCTCCTTCAGATTGGTGGTATCGCCGACGGTTGCGGAATCCTGCGGAGGTCTGTGGGCGTCCGGCACCTGCGCCATAGCCGGCACGGCCACCAGCAGGGCCGCACATACGGTGGAAAGTGTCAATCGCTTCATATCGGTTTACTCCTCGTTTCTCTGTCGAAAAGGGCGCATCCCGGGGTATCCAGCCCCGGAGGCGGGAACCCTGCCCCGCGGCACCGGTACCTCAAGGTGGGGCTGGCGCGCGGCTTTTGCTGTGAGCTTATTCACAGGATGAGCGCCACCCAGCGGGGCCGTGACGAACCTGGTAACTGCCGGATTGACAGGTGGTTATGGGCCGCGCGCTTCTTCAAGACCCGGGCACTCGCCGCGGCGGCGGTGGAGGGGGGGAAGGTCACAATCCAGGGCGAGCGGGTGAAGCGTTCGCGGCCGCTGCATGTCGGCGAGCGGGTGACGGTGCGGCTGGGCCCCTACCTGCACGAGGTACGGGTGGAACGGCTGTCGGTTCATCGCGGGCCGGCCGCCCTGGCGGCGACGCTGTACACGGAGACAGAAGCCAGCCGCGAGGCCCGCGCACAGCGGGCGTTGCAGATGCGGTCCGCCCTGCCGCTGCGCGACGCCCACGCCGGACGCCCCACCAAGAAGGACCGCAGGGCCCTCAACCGGCTGCGGGGCCGCGGCGACTCATGAGGCACGTCTCCCCTGTGCGCGGGAGATCTCATTGAAGCGACTCAGGTCGCCCTCGATGTTGGTCTCCTGAAAACGGAATTCCAGGTCCTCGGCCTCGAAGCGGCGGAAGAACTGATCCCAGTCCAGCTGGTCTACCGGCGGAGGAGCGATGGCCGCCGGTTCGAGCGGGGCCGGGAACGCGATCTGCAGCCGGCCGTCGATCAGTGCCGGGGTGCCATTGCGAGCTTCCGCCCATTGCCGGATCACGGCAGGATCCCGGGTCACTCGTACCGGCACATTCATGGGTGCGGCCTTTCTGCGTCCGCGACTGCCGAGCGGGAATTCGCGCAGCGCGGCGACGGATTGGTGGAGAGAAGAAGCTGTCGAGGGCCGGCGCGATACGTCGGTGACAGCACTCACAGGAGCAGGGGGAAGCCGGCGGTGTCCGGCAGAACACAGACAACGCACACGGCCTGAGATGGGTAACGCGGCAATCAGCCGGAGCCGGCGGCGATGCGGCCGAGCACGGTGCGGTCCAGGCGGTGCGCGCCCTGAAAAGTGATGAGCGACGCGGCAATGCCGGCCTCGCGGAGGCGGTCACGCGCGGTTTCGAGATTCGCCGGCGTGGTGTAGGTATCCCGCTCACCGGTCACCAGCAGGATGCGCATGGCCGCGAGCCGCTCTGCCGCCGCGGGGTCGAACCACTCGTCCGGTGGCCCCCCACCCCAGAGGATGACCTCGTCAGGGCGGCGCGCGCCGCTCAGCGCCCAGCGGCCCGCGGTGGCCGCGCCCTGGGAGAATCCCAGCACCCGGAGCCGCGCCCCGGGCGGAGCCGGATCGAGCTCGCCCAGCACCCGGTCGAGGTACGCCAGGTAGTCGCGGATTTCGTCACCCCGCTCCTCGCGTGTCATCCAGCTCGCGCCCACCGGCCCCGCGCCGTTTCCATTATAGAAGCGGGAGAGCGCCTCCGGCGCGACGATCAATCGGCCCGGCGCCGCAATGGGGCCGAAATAGCTAGCAAACGTCGCGGCCAGCTGGCCGTAGCCGTGGCAGACCAGCCAGCGGTCCGTGGCATCCCGGTCACCGATCAGGTAATAGCGGGCGGTGCGCTCGACAGCGAGCGTCTGCTTCACAGGTTCGATCATCGTTCCCGGATGGTGAGCCGCACGCCGGTCGCCGTGGTTCCCGGCGCCGGCTCCAGGCGGTAGCCGCTGCGTACGGTAGTGTGAAGATACCTCAACCGGCACTTCATGAATTCCACATACGCGGCGGAGTACTGGTTAGGCGAGATGCAGCCCGGACAGGCCGGGAAGAGCAATCCGCCTGATCTGCGTAGTCTGCAGATCACGTGATCCCTGAGCGGAATGGAGGCCCGATGGACGGCAGGACCTTTGAAGTCACACTGACCCGTGAAGAGGGCTATCGGATCCAGGCCGATTTCCATCTGGACGGCGTGGCCCCGCTGCTGATGGACGAGCCGGCACCCCTGGGCGACGGCGCGGGGCCGCCCGCCGCGGAAGTGCTGGCTGCGGCTGTCGGGAACTGCCTGACGGCCAGCCTGCTCTTCTGCCTCAGCAAGGCACGCATCGAGGTCGCCGGAGTGCAGACGTCCGTGACGGGCCGGACCGCACGCAATGAGAAAGGGCGGCTCAGGATCGCGGAGCTGACCGTGCGCCTGGCACCGGATATCTCTCCGGCCGACCGTGACCGGGCCGGCCGGTGTTTCGATCTGTTCGAGGACTTCTGCATCGTCACCCAGAGCGTCCGCGGCGGGATCGACATCCGGGTGCAAGTCGAGGTCCCCACGGCCGCCTGAACCTCCTAGCCCGGCTCTTCCGTCCCGCCCGATTCGAGGCGGAGGAGCCGGGCGTCGGCGTCACCCAGCAGCTTCTCGAAGGCTTCCCGGCCGAGCAGTCCTTCCCGCTGGGCTTCGAGCAGGTGGTTCTTTTCCACCAGCAGGAGATGGCGCCGTGCGCGGGTGAGTTCCTCCTTGCGGAGATCCTGGCGTTCGAGGTGCAGCGAGCGCAACTCCTCGCGGGAACCGCCGACGACCTCCTGATAATCCTTGCGCAGTTCCTGCAACACCTCATCGTTGGCGAAGTGCTCCTGGGCCATATGGTCCAGCTCGCGCAGGGCGGCGGTGGCCGACTGCAGCCGGCTCCGGGCGAGTTCGTATTTCAGCCGGTCTTCCGCGGTACGGGCAAGCCCCAGGCGGCGCAGCAACACCGTCATGGTGGTGCCCTGCAGCAGAATGGACAGGATCACCACGCCGAACGTCATGGTGACCAGCAACTCGCGATGGGGGAAGTCCGGTGCGAGGCTCAGCACCAGCACCATCGAGAGACCGCCGCGCAGACCGCCCCATCCCAGCAGCACCGCCCAGGACGCGGGGATCCGCTCGCGGGTCCAGCGCAAGGCCGCAGTCACCGAGCCCACCACCACCGCGCGTCCGAGAATCACGGCGCAGAAGGCCACCAGGATCGGAGCCCAGGACGCCGCCAGGGAGGCCACCCGGACCTCGAACCCGATGAGCAGAAAGACCACGGAATTGAGGGCGAACGCGATGTATTCCCAGAACGTCTCCACCGCGATGCGGGTGGACGGCGACATCCCGGCGCGTGCCCCGTAGTTGCCGCAGAGCATGCCGGCCACCACCGTCGCAATGACGCCCGAGAAGTGCAGGTGCTCGGCCACCACGAAGGAACCATAGGCGGCAATGGTCGTCAGGGTGATCTCGATCATGGGCTCGTCCACCCGCTCGATCACCTTGGACACCAGAAGCCCGATGGTGGTCCCGACCAGAATCCCGGCGCCCACGATCTCGAAGAAATTCACCACCAGGCTGCCCAGGCTCACCGCCTGGCCGACGGCGAGCGAGAGCACCAGCGTGAAGAACACGATGGACGTTCCGTCGTTGAAGAGGCTCTCGCCTTCCATCAGGACGGCCAGCCTGGGGGGAGCGCCCAGGCGCTTGAAAATCGACACCACCGCGATGGGATCGGTCGCGGCGATGAGGGCACCGAAGACGAGCGCGTGGGCCCAGGTGAAGTCGTGAACCAGATCCAGGGTGTTCACCACCGGCTGCAGAATGAGCGCCGTCAGCAGCATGGACACAATGACACCCGGAACCGCCAGGGACACGATCGCCTTGCGGTTGTGCACGAACTCCCCGAACTCCACGTGGAAGGCGGCCTCGAACAGCAGCCCCGGCAGGAAGATGGAAAACAGCAGCTCTTTGGTGAGATGCGGCGGGTTCAGGACGTGCAGCGTGCCCAGCACCAGCCCGGCAACGACCAGCGCGGCGGTGTAGGGAATCCGCAGCCAGCGTACCCCGATCGCCACCGCCGTGGCGATGACGAACAGGAGGATGAAGATGGTTTCCGCCTGCATGCGCGCCGCTCCGGAGGTCCGGGTACGACGGCATAGTAATGACGGCCGCGGGAGGTGGCGAGCGGTGCCCCGGCTTCGAGCGCCTCCCGGGCGTGCCTGCGGCGCTCACAGGAACCCGGGCACCCACGCGGCAGTGCAGTGCGCTGCGAACCACTGCGGACTCGGCGCTCTCCTGTGGGCGCCGCAGGCAAGCCTTACTGCCCGCGAAGCGGAATCACCAGCCGACGTTAAGGCTGAAGAAGTTGGTGCCGCCGAGGACGCCCAGGTATTTCCAGGCGTAATCGACGCCGAGGTTGAGGGTGCCGGCCTGGAAGTTCAGCCCCCCGCCCACGGCCAGGCCGTGGAGGTTCTCCTCGTCGGTCAGCGCCGTGGTGGTCGGGTCCACCGGCGTCAGGTTGTTGGCCGGGTTGTAGCTGTAGCTGCCCCGCAGCGCCACCCCGAAGGGCGAGCCGCCCAGCCGGTTCAGCGCCCACTCGCCGCCCACCACGAAGCCCGCCGCGTTGTTATTGGGCTGGTTGAAGTCGGTCAGCACCGTCAGCCGGTTGCTGGCCCCGGTCAGCAGGTCGTAGGCCAGCCCCACCCGGAAGGTGGTCGGCAGCGGGAAGCCCTTGGTCCGCAGCCGCGCCGGCTGGTCCAGCCCCGGCACCGGCTGCTCGCCCGGCAGCGGCTGCCGCGGCACCCCCGCGTTCAGCGCGTCGCCGCTGTAGCTCAGGTCGGTCCCCAGGTTGCTCAGCACGAAGCTGAACTTCACCGGGTGCCCGCTCAACAGCGCATGGAAGTTGGTCCCGAAGTCCACCGCCAGGGCCTGCCCGTTGGCATCCCCCAGCTTGTCGAAGATGAACTTCGCCGTGATGCCCGCCGAGAAGCGGTCGCTGAAGTTCTCCGCATAGGTGAGCCCCGCGAAGGTCTCGCTCACCGAGTACACCGACCCCGTCCCGTTGGGCTGGTCGGCGGTGTAGACCGGCTGGTCGCTGAACCCGAAGGTGCCCAGCTGCAGCCCGAAGGTCCGCGCCCCCCCGCTGAAGGGGAAGGCCACCCCGCCCCAGGTGTAGCGCGTGTTGGCCACGTAGTCATAGGTCCCCACCATGGCCCCCGGCCGGGTCATCAGCGCCGCGCCCGCCGGGTTGTAGTAGAGGGCGCTCACGTCGCTGGCGATGGAGCTGTAGGCCCCCCCCAGCGCGGTGCCCCGCGCCCCGGCCCCCAGCAGCAGAAATTCCGCCGCCGTGGTGCCGTACGGCGTGTTGTTCTGGTTCACCTCCGGGGCCTGTGCCGCCACCACGGCGGGCAGGCCGCCGAGCAGCGCCGCCCCGAGGAGCAACCGTCGTGCCGAGAAAGAACGCATGGTCTCTGATCTCCTGGTTGCGGACGGCGGGACGCGCCAGCGCGGCGCGCCCCCCGTCCAGCCGTGGCTACTGCGCGAAATTGACGATGGTGAAGCGCCCCACCCGCCGGGCATTCCCCGCCTCGACGTGGTAGAAGTACACCCCGCTGGCGACCACCTGGTTGTTCCGGTTGCGAACGTTCCAGGTCTCTTCGCCGCCGAACTGCGAGCTGTGGTGCTCCAGCAGCTGCACCAGCACCCCGCTCGAGGAGTAGATCCGGATGATGCAGTCCTGCGGCAGGTTCACGAACTTGATGATCTTGGTGTCCGTGGTCTGCTCGTAGGCGTTGGTCACGTAGTACGGATCCGGCACCGTGTGGACCTTGCTCAGGTCGTTCCCCGTCGGCGCGTTCACCTGGTTGATCACGTCGTAGCTCACCTGCAGCGAGACCCCCACCGCCGTCAGCGGCAGCACGCCCTCGGGGAGAGAGTACATGTAGGGACCCAGGTCGCCGGCGCCCGCGCCGGTCCCGCCCTGGATCGCGCCCTCGTACTGCCGCAGGGTCCACACCGTGCCCGCCGCCGGCAGCACGCCGCCGGCCAGCTCGAAGGTGAACCAATCACCGGCCACATACATGATGAACCCATTGTTGGTCGCCGCCGGGGCGGTCCGCGAGACGGAGAGCGCCTGATCGAAGAGGGCGATCGGCCCCGGGATGGCGGTCTGGCTCAGGTAGTACTGGGCCGTCGCGCACGAGAACGTCAGGCCGTAACTGCGGAACGGCTCGACACACCCCATGTCCGCGTTGGTGAGCTCGGTCCGGCGATCGTAGTTGACGCCCGTCCCGAACGGCTGCGCTGCCGACTGGTTCAGGATGCCCCAGCCGTCGCTCACCCCGTGTTGCCGCGGCACCCCGTTCACCGTGTCCGGCCGGGCCGACTGGAATCGCAGTGGCACGTGGTGGGTCACATCCACCACCGAGTCCACCGTCCCGCCGCTGCCCCAGTACACGTTCATGTCCGCCGCCCGGTGGGCCCCCGACTTCACCCCTTCCGTCGGCCGATACTCGCCCCCCACCGCGGTCTCATAGGCCTGGGTGTTCAGGATGTTCACCACGCCGGTGAGCGCCCCGGCATTGGACAGCGCCGCCATCGGGCCCGGGGAGCCCGCATTCGGAGGATTGTTCCCGTTGGGGGCCGCCTGAGTCTCATTGTTCGCCGGGCTGGGCCCGTCGAACCAGCGGCTGCCGTTGTAGGCGCACCCCGGTGCGTCGGTATAGCCGTCATGCCCGTTGATGCAGCCGCGGCCGTAGAGCGGGCCGTAATCGGGGCCGCTCAGCTTCATCGTCACCTTGCCCTGCAGCGAATAGCCCGCCGAGCCCCCGTACCGGCTGGCCAGGCTCGCATCCACCGGCACCGCCGCGAACTGTGCCGCCCCGCTCACCACGCCGACCTCCTCGTCCTGCGTGATCGGAATGGAGAACTGGGCCGTCGTGTTCCCGCTGTGCGCCGTCCAGTAGTACTGGTGCGGGATGCCGTCATAGGGCGAGCCCAGCTGGATGCTGTCCAGCGTGGCCGAGAAGCTCCCCGGCTGGCTCAGCACCGACGCCACGAAATCCCCGAACCCGATGGTCCACGCGTTCGCCGGCGGGAACGGGCCGCTGAAGATGCCCGTCGTCGGGTCGATCGTCGGCAGCGGCAGGCTCGGATCCAGCACCGTGCCGTCGCCGCCCACCAGCTGAGCGCTGGTGATCGTGCCTTCCAGCTGGTAGTTCCCCGCCGGCGCCACCGGCGTCACCGCCTTGGTCAGCCGCGGGCTCTCCAGGTTGCTCGGCCCCGACTGGAAGGAGTTGATGTCGAAGGTCGTCACGCTGTAGAAGTAGCGGAAGTTGTTCCGCACCGTGTTATCCACGTATACGAACGGCACCCCGGTATCCGACAGCTCCGGGCAGTTCGACGGCGCGCACGACCCGCCGCCCCCCGTCCCTGCCGTGTCGGCATTCACCACCAGCGCCGTCCCGTCGGCCAGCAGCACCCGGTCGCCGATCTTCACCTGGATGATCGGGCCCGAGAGCGGCACGTCCACGTGCAGCGCCAGCTGCACCCCCGGCGTGTTGATCGAGTCCACCGGATCGTACGTGGTGGCGCAGGTCGTCGTGACCCCCAGCTCCGGCGCGCAGGTCGCGGACGGATTGATCTGGCCCCGGTAGTCCGGGATGGTGGTGCCCGCGTAGTCGAACTGCGCCAGCAACTGCAGCGAGTTCGGCGCGTCCACCCGGCCCCGGTACACCCGGTAGCCCTCCACGTCGTACTGCCGGTAGCTCGGGTCGTACAGCGGGTTGGGCGCCCCGTTCAGGGTCGCCTGGCTCGCGATCGAGTAGAAGGGATCGCCCGCCTGCTCGCTCGACGACGGCCGCCACATCACCGTCACCTGGTTGTCCCCCGGAATCAGGAAGAACGGCGGCGGCTCCGGCGAGAACGGCAGCAGGAACCCGTTATCGAAGATCGCCTGCGCCACCAGCGCCTTCCCCAGCAGCGAGTTCGGCACCACCTTGAATTCGTCCTGCGACAGGGTGTCGTTGCTGTTCAGGTCCCGCGCCCCCAGGAAGCCCGTGATCGAATCCAGCAGGTTCACGTTGCCGCCGAAGGCGCAGGCCCCCGAGGCGGGGCACGCCCCCACCGGCGCCCCGATGGTCGTGGGGTTATCCATGCCCGCGATCAGCGCCAGATTGCCCGGCTTGATGTCGCAGGTCGAGCCCACCGTCCCGCAGGACGCCGTCCCGCCCGCCGCGGCCGGCGCGGCGAAGATGTAGGCCACCACGATGGAGCCGAAGCCCCCCGGCGCCAGCGTCAGCGGCCCCGACGACTGGAAGAACCGCATGTCCGCGCCGGAGGTGTTGTTGATGTAGCAGATGTGCGTCGCCACCGGGTCCAGCGAACAGTTCTGGTCGCCCGCCGCGGGGCTGATGTGCCCCGAGAGATAGCGGAACAGCTGCGTCGTGTTCCGGGCGTCGCCGAAGACGCCGCCGTTGATGGTGTTGCTGAAGAGCGTCAGCCCCACCTGGTTCCCGTTGGCATCCTCCGGGCTCTTCAGGTACTTCACCCCCACGAACCCGGTGCCCGAGAACAGGCCCGGCTGGTTGAAGATGGTCGGATCGAAGCTCCAGCCCGCGAAGCGCGAGAAGCTCTTGTCGTAGGTGTTCCCCAGCGCGAACGGCACATTCACCGAGGAATAGTTCACCGGCGCATTGGCCACGTCGGCATCCATGGAGAAGGCCGCGTACAGATTGGTGATGGTATAGCCGCCGTCGGGGATGCTGACCCCGAAGGAGGCCTCGTTGCGCTGCTGGAAGACCTGGGCCTGCTGCAGCAGGATCTCCCGCATCCCCGGCCGCACCCCCGCGTAGTCGGCGGCGTTCAGCGAAGTGATGTTGTAGAAGGTGTAGATGAAGTACAGGATGTCCTGATTGCCCGAGGGGTAGTTCCAGCCCAGGCCCCGCTGCTCCACCACCACCCCCAGCGGGTGCGGCCGGCCGGCCACCAGGCCCGGGTTGCCGTCCCAGCTGAGCCACCACACGTCGCCCTGCGAGCCCTTGTCGCGGCCCTGCAGCAGGGGGTTGAAGATCAGGCGGGTATCGTCCGCGTTGGGGATGCGGGCCGCCATCGCCGCGTTGTCCGTCCCCGCCGCGATGAAGGCGGCGTCGTCCGGGTTCTGCGTGTTGTAGATCGGCGTCACCTGCTCGCCGTGCAGGGTGGTGCCCTTGGGATCGAAGAAGAAGGCCCCCGTCGTATCGCCCGCCCAGGGACCGCCGTCCGTCCCGATCGTCCCGGCCACCTGGAGCCCCGAGTTGAACACGTACTGGTCGGCCGTCCCCTTGGGCCAGAACCCGCCCCCGATGGTGGAGGACCCCAGCGAGTCCACGCAGATCTGTCCCGTGGCATCGAGACCGCAATAAGTGCGGTTGACGGTCATGGCGCCCAGCGACCGGGCGAAGAGGCGGAAGCCCCGACGCGCCTGCGCGCCCGGCTCCGGCTTCGCCGCCGCCCCGGCCGCGCCCGCCACCATCAGGCTCACGACGAGTCCCGCCGCAGCCGCAATTCTCCCCGAGTGCCAGGTAATTCGCATGGTGTCTTCCTCTCAGATACCCGTAGTTGCCGCAGCGTGTGGGGGAGCGGACCAAGATTCGTCCCCCTATCGCTGGTGTGACCATGCAGCCGGACGCCGGGTGCGGCGCGGGACACACACCGGCGCACGCTGTTCCGCACCGGGTGGGATAACTCGTTGCATCACAAGCACCCCGGAGCGACACAACGGATGGCGCGGTCCACTTGAACGCGGCAAGCTCATACCAATTCGGCGGGGGGAAAGGAGCGAATGCGAAGTCGATCACCGGACGGACGTTTCCTGCTGGTACCTCTGGACCGGGAGAGCGCCGAACCGCTGCACCGCCAGCTGTACTGCGGGCTGCGCGAGGCAATTCTCAACGGCCGGGTGTCGCCGGGATCGCGGCTCCCCTCCACCCGGGTTCTCGCCCGGGATCTGGGAATTTCCCGCACCACGGTCGTCCAGGCGTTCGAACGGCTGGTGGCCGAGGGGTACGTAGCGGGCCGGGTCGGCTCGGGCACCCGCGTGGCGGCGGGAATGGCGACATCGCCCCGGCCGCCCCGGCCGCGGGTTCCGCCGCAGCCGGTCCGGACCCGGCGGCTGGAAACCATCACGGGGTTGCCGTCCTTCTGGCCCCGCGGGGTGGAGGTTCCCCCCTTCTTCCGGCCGGCGACCCCGGCGCTGGACCTCTTCCCCCAGCGGGTGTGGCAGCGGCTGGTTGCCCGGGAGCGGCAGCGTCGCACGGCGGCCCTCGATGTGCAGGACCCGGCCGGGTACCGACCGTTGCGCGCCGCGGTGGCCGATTACCTGCGCCGCAGCCGGGGCGTGCGCTGCGACCTGGATCAGGTGTGTATCGTGTCGGGGACCCAGCATGCGCTGGACCTGGCGGCGCGGGTGCTGCTGGATCCGGGCGACAGCGTCTGGCTGGAAACGCCGGGATACAGTGGCGCGCGCGGCGTCTTCGCAACCGCCGACGCACGCATCACCCCCGTGCCGGTCGACGAGAAGGGTATGGATGTGGACCGTGGACTGGCCCTCGACGGCTCGCCCCGGCTGGTGTATCTCACTCCCGCCTGCCAGTTCCCCACGGGCGTGCCGCTCGCGCCGGCGCGGCGGCAGGCGCTGCTGCGATTGGCCCAGGCGGGAGGCAACTGGGTGCTGGAAGACGACTACGGCGGAGACCACCAGTATGAGGCGCCGCGGCTCCCCGCCCTCCAGGGCGAAGATCGCTCGGGCCGGATATTGCACGCCGGGAGCTTCAGCACCTCGCTCTTCCCCGCCCTGCGCCTCGGCTGGCTGGTGCTGCCTCCCGACCTGGTCGACAGCTTCGCCGCCGTGCGGCAGTTTGCCGACAGCCACCCCCCGTTCACCAACCAGGGCGCCGCCACCGATTTCCTGAATCAGGGGCATTTCGAGCGCCATCTGCGGCGGATGAATAGCGTGTATCGTGAGCGGCGAGACACGCTGATCGCGGCCCTCGGGCGGCATTTTGGCCCCCGACTCCAGCCGGGCTGCCACCGGGCCGGCCTGGAGTGCATCGCCTGGCTCCCGGAGGGCGACTCCGACGTGGAGCTCTCCCGGCTGGCCGCGGCCGCCGGCATTCTGGCCATCCCGGTTTCGTTCTTCTCTCTGACGCCGCCCCGCCGGCGCGGATTGCTGCTGGGCTATGGCAGCCGCACGCCGCGCGAGATCGACCAGGACGTCGGCCGGCTGGCCCAGGCCATCCAGCCCGCGCTGCGGCGGCATGCGGCGCGCCACCCCATCTCCGGGCAGGCCCGGGCGTAGAGGGGCCGCACCCGCGCCGGGCTGTTATCCTTCGAGCATCAGACGTCGACTTTGCGATACTCGAAGGAAAGGAGGCGCGTGTGCGCCGCCCTGGCCGTCTTGTCCTGCTGGCTGTCCTGCTGCTGTTCGCCGCGGTCATGCTGGTGCCCGCGCTCGCCTCGTTCCTCACCGACTGGTGGTGGTTCCAGAACATCGGCTACGGGCGAATGTTCGGCATCGAGCAGGTCACCCGCGGGGCATTGCTTGGGGGCACCGGACTGCTGGCATTCGCGGTCCTCTACGGCAACCTGCGCCTGGCGCAGCGCGGCCTGTCCCCGCACCTCGTCCTGGTCCAGAGCCGCGCGGCCGATGCGCCCCGGTTCGACGTCGCGCTGGCCCTGCGCCGCCTGTCTCTGCCGCTGGCGGTGGTGCTGGCGCTGGCCTTTGCACTCCCACCGGTCGCCGCCTGGAAGGACGTCCTCCTCTTCCTGGCCGGCGGCCGGTTCGGCACCGCCGATCCGGTCTTCGGCCGCGACATCGGGTTCTACCTGTTCCGGCTCCCTCTGCTGGACGGCGCGCTCGCCTGGCTCTTTGCGCTGCTGCTCATCACCCTGCTTCTGACCGTCCCGCTCTACTGGCTGCGGGGCGACCTGGTCCTCCGACGAGCCCGTAGCGTGATCGAACCGTCGGCGGCCCGGCACCTGACGGTGCTGCTGGGCTCGCTCTTCGTCCTGCAGGCGGTGCAACTCTGGCTGGTACGCGCTCCCGAACTGCTCTACGCCAGCACCGGCCCCCTGGCGGGCGCCGCCTATACCGATCTGCACGCCACTCTCCCCGCCCTGCGGATCATGGCGATCGTGGCCCTGGCGGGCGCCGCTCTGGTGGTGGCGGGCGAGATCCGCAACCGGCTGCTGGCGGCCGCGGGGGTGGCGCTCGGCGGGTATATCGTGCTCAGCGTGCTGTTGCTCGGCCTGCTGCCGGCCGCGGTACAGAAATTCGTGGTCGGCCCCACCGAGCTGACCCGCGAGGAGCCGCAGATCCGCTGGCACATCGATGCGACCCGCAAGGCATGGGGTCTGGATCGGGTGGTGAGCCGGGAGCTGAGCGGGGAGGCGCGGCTGTCGCTGAAGGACATCCGGGCCAATGCGGCGACGGTGGAGAACGTCCGCCTGTGGGACCGCGATCCGCTGCTCCAGACTTTCGGCCAGCTGCAGGAGATCCGCACCTATTACGACTTCGTCCACGTGGACGACGACCGTTACACCATCGAAGGCCGGTACCGCCAGGTGCTGCTCTCGCCCCGGGAACTCAACGTCTCCTCGCTGCCGGTCCAGTCGTTCATCAACGAACACCTGACCTTCACCCACGGCATGGGGCTCACCATGAGCCCGGTGAATCAGGTGACGGATGAGGGCCTGCCGGTGCTCTTCGTGAAGAACCTTCCGCCCGTCTCCACCGTCTCGCTGCCGGTGACCCGGCCCGGCATCTACTACGGCGAGCTCACCGACAGCTATGTGCTGACACCCACCCGGCAGCCCGAGTTCGACTATCCGGCGGGAGATACCAACGTCTTTCATCCCTACGAGGGCCGGGGCGGGATGGCGGTCGGCGGCGTGCTCCGGCGGTCGCTCTATGCCCTGCGGTTCGGCTCGCTGAAGCTGCTCCTCTCCCAGGACGTGGGCGACAGCACCCGGATTCTCTTCCGCCGCAGCATCCGCGGCCGGGCGGAGGCGGCCCTGCCCTTCCTCGACTTCGACAACGATCCCTACCTGGTGCTGCGGGACGACGGCACCCTGGCGTGGATTCTCGACGGATACATCCGGAGCGCGTGGTATCCCTATTCGGAGCCGCTGCGGGACGGCACCCGCTACATGCGGAACAGCGTGAAGGTGATCATCGACGCCTATGACGGGAGCGTCCAGGCCTATCTGGCCGCGCCCGACGATCCGGTCATCCAGGCGTGGGCCAGCCTCCTTCCGGGACTGCTGCAACCGCTCAGCGCCATGCCGGCCGACCTCCGGGCCCATCTGCGCTATCCGGAGGACATCTACCGCCTGCAGTCCGCGCTCTACGCCACCTACCACATGGACCAGCCCGACGCGTTCTATCACCGGGAAGACCAGTGGCAGATCCCCACGGTGGAGCAGCGGGAACAGGCGGGGCCGTTCATGCGTCATATCATCATGCGGCTGCCGGAGGAGCAGCAGGCCGAGTTCATCTTCATGACGCCGTTCACCCCGCGGGGCAAGGACAACCTGGCGGCGTGGATGGTGGCGAGGAACGATGGAGCGAACTACGGGCAGCTGATGGTCTATCGCTTCCCGCGGCAGAGCCTGGTGTACGGCCCCCAGCAGATCGAAACCCGGATCAACCAGGACACCGAAATCTCGCGGCAGGTCTCCCTCTGGGATCAGCGCGGCTCGGAGGTGATCTGGGGCGACCTGCTGGTCATCCCCATCGAGGAGTCGCTGATCTACGTGCAGCCGCTCTACCTGAGGGCGCAGGGCGGGAAGATCCCGGAACTCAAGCGGGTGGTGGTGGCGTATCAGAACCGGGTGGTGATGGACGCGACCCTGGACCAGGCATTGAGCCGGCTCTTCGGCGCAGAACCGGAAACGGCCCAGCCGGCGGAGGCGGCTGCGCCGCCACCCGAGGCGGCCCAGGCCGGTACCCAGGCCGGTCTCCTCCGCCAGGCACGTTCCCACTATGAGCGCGCGCTCGCCGCCCAGCGAGCCGGCGAATGGGCCCGGTATGGAGATGAAATCGATCAGCTCGGGCGGGTGCTCAAGGCGCTGACCGACTCGCTGCCCTGAGCCCGCGGCACTACTTCTTCCGGTCCGCCGGGCCGGCCTCGTCCTCCTCCTGCCGGTCCTCGGCCCGGCGGCGGGGATCCTCCGGCTGGTAATGCCGGCCCATCCGGTCGCGATTCCGGGGCTCTTCCAGATGCACCGGGTGGTTGGCCTCGGGCTGCTGCGAGTCGGGCAGGCCCTCGAGGCGATGCCGCTCGTCTTCCCGCATCCGGGCGTATTCCGCCCCCATGTTGTCTTCCGTATCGGTACGCCGCCGTCTCGGCATAACAGGCTGCTCCACTGCTGGTGAAATCAAAGGCGCGCCGGGAATGCGGCGCGCCGCTGATTCTTCAATATCAGACCCCCGCCCACAGAGCAGTGAGGCGCCTCACAGTAAGGCATGGGCCCGCTACCCATTTCACGTCAGGGAGACCTGACCCGCCTCCGGCGGCCGGGCTCAGTGACCGGGTACGGGATGGATCCGGCCGGTATCGCCGTTCACCTTGAATACGGCGCCGGACGAGTCGGCCTGCAACAGCACGACGTCGCGGCCCCGGGCATCGCGAATACTGAGGAACGCACTGCTGGAGTCGGCCCGGAAGGTGAAGCGCGACCCGTCGGAACGGCTCTCGATTGCCACCCCGGCGCTGTCGCCCCGAACCGTCACCTGCGCCGGATTCCCGTGCCGCACCCGCAGCGCCTGCGTCTGCGCCACCGCCGCCCGGGCCTGCTGCGCGGCGGACTGGGCGCCCACCCGGGCCGCCTGGACAGCCGAATCCACGGCGCCGTGCCACTCGCGCACCATAGCGGCCGGCAACAGCAGCGGCCGGGCTTCGCCCGAGGGTTCGAACCGTACCGTGCCGAACGGCACCAGGTCCAGGCGGGCCGAATCCGCCTGGGACATGCAGAGGAACGAGGTCTGAGGGCCGATCGACCGGGCATCGGTAGAGCCGAGGCGGCAGTCCTGGAGCCGTGACGCCAGTGCGCCCGAATCGAGCTGGACGGTGAGCTGAATACTGTCCAGACGGTCGGGCGCGCTGCGATCGATCCGCAGGTGCTTGATACTGCCGAGCTTGTCTCCGGCCAGGCGGAAAGGCACGAACGCGAGCGGGAGGGAAATCGGGTCGGCGCTGTTCATCAGCATGTGGACCTTGCTGCGGCCCTCACGAACCACGTGTACCCCTACCATGCCCACTCCGAAGATCACCAGAGCGCCGAGGGAGATTCGCAGCCAGTACTGTCGCATAGAAGAGACCTCGATCCGCCGGCAACGGGAGAAATGGGAAATCCGGTGTTTCATGTAGTAACGTAAAAGGAGGCCTGGATGTTTCAGGCCCGGGATCTGCTGCGGGACGTCGTGGCAAGAATTTGCTATTAAACGAGTTAGCTAAGTACCCCCTGGAGCGGGATCGGGGAAAGAAGAAGAGGGAAGCGGCCTGTCCGCTTCCCTCTTTTTCTACCCTGGCGGCTTTTTCCGGCTAGAAATCCACCTCCACCCCCAGCCGCATGAGCCGGGGCGCGGCCGTGAAGGCGCTGACACCCCGTCCCGCCGCCAGGTACAGTGCGTGGGAGGCCCGCGCCTGCTCGGCCACGGTGAAGCGGTGATCGCCGTTGCCGTAGCGCTCTTCCGCCCGGATCAGGTAGACACAGTCGGGCGCCGAGGGCCGGTTCTGGGCATTGACCCAGGCCCCGCACCCCGAGGTCACAGCGCCGCCGAACGACAGATCGATGGAACCGTCCGAGGAATTGTAGGTGCCGGAGGCTCGCGCTTCGTCGGCGAAGCTCGCGCTGTCGCCGCTGAAGGTCTGCGCCTGCTCGGCGGCGTTGACGATATCGTTGGTGGTCGTGAAGACCGTCAGGATGTTACGGAAGTTCAGAATATTCCGCGCGTCCAGATAGGCGGTGATGCCCAGGCCGCGCAGATCGAAGCCCTTGGTAAACCGCATGTCCAACTGCTTGAACGAGGGCGTCCGGGCGCCGAAGAAGTCGCCGGCGAACTGACGCGAGCATACCTGCCCGGACAGGACCCCTTCGTTGCCGGTCTCGGCCGGGCAGCGGGTATAGGCGGTGCCGCTGGAGTAGCGGAACACGGCGGTCACCCCCGCGCGGCCCAGGATGGCCCCCAGCGCGGTGCCTTCCTTCCAGTCGGAGGGGAAGTTGAGCGCGAACGATCCGGTCAGGTTGTGCGGCCGGCTGTTGGCGGTCGGAAAGATGGCCTGCGGGGGCGGCTGATTGCCGCCCGAGAGCTGGCTCACGATCCGCGAACCGAAATTGATGTAGGTGAACGGATTGGATCCGGTGTTTCTGGCCTGCTGGAAGGTGTAGGCAATCACCCCGTTGAACAGCCGGCCGATCCGGCGGTCCAGCCGCACGTCCACGCCCCGGGTGTTCCCGAAATCGGCCGTGGTCATGATGCGCAGATCGACATTCGCCCCCAGCCGCTGGGGATCGGGCAGGCTGATCAGCCGCCCCGCGGCATTGGACAGGTTGTCCTTGTTGTAGGCGGAGATGTCCAGCACCATGTCGTCGCTGAAGGCATGCCGGACGCCGAACTCGAAGGTGATGGTCTTGCCGAAATCGAGGTCGGCGCCGTAGACGTGATTGGTGTTGGTCACCGAGATATCGGTGTTGATGCCGCCCAGGACCAGCCCGAAATCGGGCGCCTGCACCTGGTGGGCATAGGAGAGACGGAAGTTGGTCCGGTCGGACACGGGGAACGACACCTGCACGTGCGGGCTCACGTACTCGTGGGCCGGGTCCCGCACATACTTCACCAGCGGCTGGCCGTTCAGCTCCGCACCGCCCGCGCCGTAGCTGTTGGGGCGGGGGAAGTAGCTGTACTGGCCGAAGGTGGGGTGGGTAGACACGGTGTCGAGCACGTAAGGACGGGCGGCGTTGGAATGGTAGCGATCGTACCGCAACCCGCCGACCACGACCACATCCCCGAGATCCAGGCGGTCCTCGGCGTACAAGTCGTACCGGACAGGCGACTCGATGAATACGTCGGAGAACGCCTGGCTGGTGAGGGCATGGGAGTAGTTGGCGATGCTGTAGTGCGTGTATTCCCCGCCCAGCTTGATGCGATTGTAGCGGTCGAGCTGCCAGTCGAGCCCCGCCTTCCCGATCATCCGCTGCTCACGATAGAGCACCAGCCTGGTGGTGGAGGCGTAGCCGCCGGTGGCGAAGATCTGCCCGTTGATGAGCGATTGGTCGATGCCGTAGGGGCTGTTGCGATAGGGACCGAGCTGCCCGTATTGATCCCGGTTCTCGAGATCGAGCGGTGAGCGGCGGGAGCCCGGAATGTTCTGGCGATAGTTATCTACCAGTTCCTGGTTCACGGGGAAGTTCCCGAAATCCCACTGGAAGCCGAGATTGCCGAGCAGAAATCCGCCGGTCGGGTTGCGGCTGCCCAGCTCCGAGGAGCGGGTCAGCGGTCCCGCGATGGTATGGTCCGTCTGCAGGCCGAGGCTGGCCTCCAATGCCAGCGCCCGTTCCGAGGATCGCGCCAGGTTCTGCGACCAGTTGAGCGTGAAGTAATCGCTCCAGGCCCGGAAGCCGCCGAGGTCCTGCGGATCGAGCATCCGGAAGGCGTTGGGCGTGCGGCCCTGGTTGCGGCTGGACAGGTAGCTCAGCGCCACCCGGCTGCCGTCGCCGTAACTGTAGTTGAGCTTGGAACTCAGCTCGTAGATGGTGCTGGCGCTGTAGGGGGTCCGAATGCCCTGGCAGGAGACGCCATAGTTGGACGCGATGCCGCTGTTGGCGCTGCCGGCGAAGGCGGAGCAATCCCCGCGGTACAGGGCGAACTTCTGCACGCCGACGAACGTGGTGTCGGCGAGAGGATCGCCCAGGGCGCTGGGCACCGCCACGGTGGTATCCACCCCGGCCGGGACGAACACGGGGGTCTGCAGCGCGTCGGCCCCGGGCACGATGGAGGCCCGGCCTTCCAGCACGCCGGAGACGAAGAACGTCAGGCGGCGGTAGAGCGGCCCCCCGAGGCTGGCCTGCAGGCGATTGAATCCGACGCTGTGGCTGGTGCCGAAGGGCTCGTCACTCTCGTAGCCGAGCCGCCCCTGCAGGCTGCTGCCGCCGCTGCGCGTCTGGTACTGGATGACGCCGGACTGTGCGTTGCCGAACTCGGAGGAGGTGGCGCCGGTGGTCACGGACAGCTCGCTGACCGCCGCGGTGCTGACGCTGACGCTGGTGCCGCGGGAACTGGCGAAGGCATTTCCCCGGTAACCCGGCGTGGCGGGAACGCCGTCGATGTAGACCGCCGCCTCGTCGGTCCGGCCGCCGCGGATGGAGATCGCCGTGCCGGTAGGATTTCCCACCACGCCCGGCACCTCCAGCAGCGCCTGGGCGGCGCGGTCCAGCGGCAGCCCGTTCAGATAGGGGCCCAGGACCGTCTGCTTGGTGGTCACGGCGTCGCGCGGGACCAGCGGTGTTACCGCCACCGACACCTCGACGTCCGGCAGGGCGACCGGCGTGCTGTGCAGCTGGATATTCTGGGTCAGCGTCTGGCCCGCCAGCACGCGGACGTCCCGGACCTCCGCGGCCTTGTAGCCGACGAAGGCGGCGCGGATGGCGACGGTACCGCTGGGGACATTGTTGAAGAAGTAGTACCCCTGATTATTGGCGACCGTGTGGAAGCTGGTATTGACGATGATGACTTCCGCGCTGGGAATGGGCGCTCCCGCCTCATCCCGGATAGTTCCCTCCACCTTTCCCGTTGCCTGGGCGGCGGCGGCGGCGGCCACCCCCGTACCAAGCAGCGCGGCCAGCAGGACGGCGCGGATGCCGCGTCGTATGATCCCGACCAGGTTTCTGTTCATGGCCTGCCTCCGTCGACAGCTGCAAAGAGTGCGCGGCAGAAGGCCGCGACACGCACCAATTGCTCCGACGAACGCATTCCACGGCCGTGCACGGGGTTCCGGACTGCGACGGCGTCAGGCCGCGCGGCTGCAACGTGTGCAACGGCGCGTCACAACGATGAAACGCGAGCGGGACCATTGAAACGGCGGGAGGAGCGATAAGTGGTAGGGGTCGAGACGCGGGAACGCCGTCCGGGCTACAATGCGGCCGGCAGCTCTTCGACGGCGACGACGGGCTCATCCGCCCGTTTCCGTCCGACCTTCCGCTGGAAGGCGTCCAGATAGGTATAGACCACGGGGGTGATGTAGAGCGTGATGATCTGCGAGAAAGCGAGGCCGCCCACTACCGCCACGCCGAGCGGCCGCCGCGATTCCGCGCCGGCACCGGCCCCCAGCGCAATTGGCAGGGTGCCCATCAGGGCGGCCATGGTGGTCATCATGATGGGCCGGAACCGCACCCGGCAGGCCTGCAGGATGGCCTCCCGCGCCCCCAGGCCTCCGGACCGTTCCGCCTCGATGGCGAAGTCGATCATCATGATGGCGTTCTTCTTGACCAGACCGATCAGCATGATGATGCCGACGAAGGCATAGACCGAAAGCTCCATATGAAACACGAGGAGCACCAGCAGGGCGCCGAACCCGGCGAACGGCAGTCCCGAGAGAATCGTGAGCGGGTGAATGAAGCTCTCGTACAGAATGCCGAGCACCAGGTAGATCACCACGATCGCGAGGATCAGGAGCATCAGGAGCCCCTGCTGGGCCTGCTGGAACGCCTGCGCCGTGCCGGAGAACCCGGTCGTGATGCTGGATGGCAGCACCTGTCGGGCGGCCTGCTCCACCCCCGCGGTCGCCTCGCCGAGCGACATCCCCGACTCGAGGTTGAATGACAGCGTGACCGAGGGCAGCTGCCCGGAATGGTTGATACTGAGCGGCCCGGTGGTCGGCGTGAACTTCGCCAGCGATCCGAGCGGGACCGCCTCGCCGTTTCGGCCGGTGATGTGCAGCAGGTTCAGCGCCGAGAGGTCGCGCTGGTACTGCGGGAGCAGCTCCATGACGACCCAGTACTGGTTGCTCGGCGTCAGGATAGTGCTGACCTGGCGGGCCCCGTACGCGTTGTACAGGGCGCTCTCGACCTGGGTGGCGTCGATGCCGAGGGCGGCGGCGCGGTCGCGGTCGATGGTCACCTGGATCTTGGGGTTCTTGATCTGCAGGTCGCTGGTGACGTCGGTGAGCCCCTTGATCTGGCGCATCCGCGCCTCCAGCGCCGCGGCCCCTTGGTACAGCTCCTGGATGTCGCTCCCTTGCAGCGTGAACTGGTACTGACTCTTGGAGGCGCGGCCGCCGATATTGATCGGCGGCGGGTTGACCACGAACGCCTGCAGGCCGGCGATGCTGTTCAGCTTTGCGGTCAGCTCGCGGGCCACCTGGTCGGCACTGAGGTCGCGCTCGGACCGCGGCCTCAGGTGCATGAAGAGGCGCCCCTGGTTCCCGCCGCCGATGAACGACATGAACCCGCGCACCGCCGAATCCTGCTCCACGACGTTCATCGCGGCGAGCTGGTGCTGCATCATATTGTCGAAGCTCGTCCCCTCCGCCACCTCGGTGGTGGCGAAGAGCTGGCCCTGGTCTTCACTGGGAATGAAGCCCTTGGGAATAATCACGGCCAACCCGATCGACGCCAGCAGGATGACCAGGCTGAACGCCATCGTCAGGGGACGGTGGTCCATCACCCACCCGAGCGTCCGTTCGTACCAGCGCAGCGCGCCCACCCAGCCGCGCTCGATCGCCTGGTACACGCGGCCGTGGCGCTCGTGCTTCGGATGCGGCTTGAGCCAACGGCTGCAGAGCATCGGGGTGAGCGTCAGCGATACGAAGCCCGATACGAGAATCGCGATGCCGATCGTGACCGCGAACTCGTGGAAGAGCCGGCCGATCAGCCCGCCCAGGAAGAGCACCGGAATGAAGACGGCGACGAGCGACATCGTCATCGAGAGGATGGTGAAGCCGATCTCCCTGCTCCCCTTGAGGGCGGCTTCCATGACGCCCTCGCCCCGCTCGATGTGCCGGACGATATTTTCCAGCATCACGATCGCGTCGTCCACGACGAAGCCAACCGAGAGCGTGAGCGCCATGAGCGACAGGTTATCGAGACTGTAGCCCAGCAGGTGCATCACCCCGAAGGTGCCCACCAGCGACATCGGCAGCGCGAGGCTGGGGATCACCGTCGCCCGGATGTTCCGGAGAAAGAGGAAGATCACCATCACCACGAGACAGAGCGTGATGAAGAGCGTGACCTTCACGTCGCTCACCGAGGCCTGGATCGAGTCCGACCGGTCATAGAGCCTTTCGATGTCCACCGACGCGGGGAGCTGCGGCTTGAGGCGCTCGATCGCGGCGCGCACCCGCTGGGCCACCGCCACCGTGTTGGTGCCCGGCTGGCGCTGGATCGCGAGCACGATGGCCCGCTCGCCGTTGTACCACCCCGCGCTCTTGGTGTCCTGCACGCTGTCGATCACCCGCCCCAGGTCGCGGAGCCGGACCGGCGCCCCGTCGCGGTAGGCCACGATGAGCCGGCCGAAATCGGCGGCATCGTTCAGCTGCCCGTTCGACTCGACCGAATAGGCCTTGTCGGTGCCCCAGAGCGTTCCCGTGGGGAGATTGGCGTTACCCGCGGAGACGGCCTGCGCCACCTGGTCGATGCCGATGTTGCGGAGCGCCAGCTGCTGCGGATCGAGCTGGATTCGCACCGCATACTTCTGGGAGCCGTACACCTGCACCTGCGCCACGCCGTCGATGGTCGAGAGCTGCTGCGCCAGATTGGTCTCGGCGTATTCGTCGAGCTGGGGGAGCGGCAGCGTCGAGGTGCGCAGCGCATAGTACAGGATCGGGCTGGCCGACGGATCCACCTTACTGTAGCTCGGCGGCAGCATGCCCTGCGGCAGCTGCCTTAGCGTCTTGGAAATGGCGGCGTTCACGTCCTGCGCCGCGTCGTCCACGTTGCGGTCCAGCGTGAACTGCAGCGTGAGCGAAGTGGACCCCTGGCTGCTGCTCGACGTCATCGCGTCGAGACCGGCGATGGTGGAGAACGACTTCTCCAGCGGGGTGGCCACCGAGGCGGCCATGGTTTCCGGGCTGGCGCCGGGCAGACTCGCGCGGACGTTGATGGTGGGGTAGTCTACCGTCGGCAGATCGCTCACCGGCAGCTGGCGGTACGCCACGATGCCGAAGAGCAGGATGCCGACCATGACCAGCGTGGTCATGACCGGCCGTCGAATGAAAAGCCCCGCGATATTCATGGGCTGGCCTGTTCCGCTTGCTTGATCTGCACCTTGGCGCCCGGACGGAGACGTAGCTGACCGTCGGTCACCACCCGCTGGCCGGCCTGCAGGTCGCCGCGGACGACGGCAAGGTCGCCCTGGGTCCGATCCACCGCCACCGGCCGCTGCGCCACCGTGCCATCGCCCTGCACGACGAAGACGTAGGTGCCCTGCTGGCCCGAGACCACCGCGGCGGCGGGCACCGTGAGCGCGGTGTCGATCGCGAGCCGCAGCCGCACGTTCACGAATTCGCCCGGCCAGAGCGCGCCGTCGCTGTTCCGGAAGGTACCCTTGAGCAGGATCGTCCCCGTGGTCGTGTCCACCGCGTTGTTCAGAAACGTGAGCGTCCCTTCGCTCGCGCCGCCCGACGGGGCCGGGCTCGCCGGCCCGTCCAGGCTCCCCGCGGCGTCCCCTGCCAGCCCGAGTCCGGCGGGAGCGCCCGCCGCGGTGTCGCCGGCCCCGGTCGGCACGACCGTCACCGGTACGGCGCCCCGATCGCGGAATCGCCGGATCGCCGGCAGGTTCTCCGCCGGCACCGCGAAGCGCACCAGGATCGGGCGGAGCTGGTTGATCGTCACCAGCGGAGTGGACTGACTGGCACGCACCAGGTTCCCCTCCCGCACCATCAGGTTGCCGGTGCGCCCGGCGATCGGCGCCCGGATCCTGGCGTACTGGAGGTTGAGCCGCGCCTGTTCCACCGCCGCTTCGCTTGCGGCGGCCGTGGCTTCGGCCGCCGCGGCCGAGGTCTTCGCCTGGCCATACTGCTGCGCCGTCACATATTCCTTGCTCGCCAGCTCGGCGTAGCGCTTTGCGTCCTCCACCGCGTTGGCGGCCATGGCCCGGTCGCGCCGCAGCTCGGCTTCGGCCTGCTGGAGCGCCGCCTGGAACGGGCGCGGGTCGATCTGGAAGAGCGGCTGTCCTTCCTTTACCTCCGCGCCTTCGCTGAAGTAGATCCGGGTGATCGGCCCGGTCACCTGCGGCTCGATCGCCACCGTCTGGAGCGGCTCGACCGTCCCCGTCGCCTGCAGTTCGAGGGGAACCGGCTGCCGGCGCACCGGCCCGACCGACACCGGAGTAGGCGGCGGCGGAGGCGACGCCTTCTGCCCGCAGGCGGAGAGGGCAACGGCAGCGAGGAGCGCGGCCGAAATCGAACCGAGCCGGGCGGGGAGGGTCATTGGCCCTTCGTCGTATCGGAAGTCAGCCGGAGCGGGCTGCCGCCCCGGGTATCGAGAAGTCCCGCATCATGCGCCAGTTGAGCCAACGCCACGCTCCAGGCCAGCCGCACCTGTACCCGCTGCGCCCGGGCGTCGGCCAGCGCGCTCTGCGCGGCCAGCAGATCGAGAATGCTGCCCACCCCGGCCTTGTAGCGCGCCAGCGCCACCTCGTCCGACTGCTGTGCGCTCGCGAGCAGGTCCTCGGCCGTGCCCACGCTGCGGGTGGCGGTCTGCAGGGCGTAGTAGGCGCTGAAGACCTGGTAGACCACCTGGCTGCCCAGAATGTCGGCCTGGGCGCCGGCGGCCTGGACGGCCGCTTCGGCGGCCCGCTGGTCGTATACCCGCGAGAAGCCGGCGAAGAGCGGAATGCTGAGCCCCAGCGAGAGGGTATAGCTGTCGGCGCCCGACGGGATCGTCGTGGCGTAGGTGCGGCCGCCCGTCGCGCTGAACTGCAGTGAAGGCAGGCGGTCGGAACGCGCCTCGGCAACACGGGCCCGGGCCGCGGCGA
This sequence comes from uncultured Gemmatimonadales bacterium, assembly GCA_963779755.1. Lineage (GTDB taxonomy): Bacteria > Gemmatimonadota > Gemmatimonadetes > Gemmatimonadales > GWC2-71-9 > CAVZZO01. Next base: position 1,149,345 of record CAVZZO010000001.1, on the reverse strand, counting down.
CGCGGGCGCGGGCGGCCTGGAGATCGGGCCGGCCGGAGACGGCCCGGGCGACCAGCGAGTCCACCTGGTCCGCCAGGGTGGCGACCGGGACCTCGAATGCCGTGGAGTCCACCTCGTAGGGAATGGTGGCCGGCAATCCCAGGGCAAAGGCCAGCGCGCCCCGGGTGGTCTGCACATTACCCTCGGTAGTTTCCAGCGCCAGCTGGGCCTGGGAGGCGGCAGTCTTCGCCTGGAGCACATCGGCAATGGTAGCGAGCCCGACCCGGTTTCGCTCTTGCGTGGCGTCCAGATTCTCCCGCGCCTCCTTGAGGGTGGTCCGCCGGCTCTCCAGCAGAGCGCGGTTGGCCACGTACTGGTAGTAGGCGAGCTCGATCCCCAGGACCACGTCCTGGATGGCGGCATTGTGCGAGAAGTCGGCCGCCACCAGGGAGGCCTGCGCCGCGCGAATGGCGCCGCTGCGGCGGCCGCCGTCCAGCACCAGCCAGGACAGGGTCGCGCTGGGATTGAGCAACGACTGCCGCACCGCCGCCCGCCCCTGCGACGCCACCGTCTGGAGCCGGACGGCGTTGACGTTGCCGTCGATGGTGGGAAGGAGGGCGCCGCGGGCGGAACCGTAGGCGGCGGCGGCAGCCCGCGCGTTGGCCCAGGCCAGCCGGGTGGCCGGGTTGTTCCGCAGGCCGATATCCACGATGTCACCCAGGGTCAGCTGGTGGATGCTGGCCGCCAGGTCCGGCGGTACCGCGGCCTGCGCGGCGGTATCCTGCCGGTAGGGCAGCTGCTCGGGCGGGGTCCAGGGCACCTGCGGCGCCGGCGAGGTGCCCGCAACGCCGCGCACCGAGGGCGTACCGCAGCCCAGGACGAGGAGCAGGGCGCCCGCCGCCACGATTTCGGGGACGAACGGGCCGACGCGACGGCTCACCTGAGTTCCGCCGGGGAGAGAGGATGGTTGCGGATCACATCCACCAGCCGGATCAGGGTGCGCTCCATGTCGGTCCGATGCCGCTCCGGCACGGCGGCCAGCACACGGGAGAGGCGCCGGCGGCCCCGCCGCCGGACGGTTTCCACCAGACGCAAGCCGGCGGGCGTTAGTGACAAGGCAATCCGCCGCCGGTCTCCCGGGACGGGACTACGGGCCATGAGGCCGCGCCGGACCAGGCCCTCCACCAGGCGGCTCATGCCGGGGGTCGAGCCGCCGAGTTGCCGCGTCAGCTCGCCGAGCGACGACCCCGGGCGCCGGCGCGCCAGGGCAAGCGCCCGGAACTGTGGCAGGGAGATCCCTCCGGGAAGCCGGCTGCGGACGTCCTCGCGCAGCAGATCGACGACCCGGGGGCCGAGATCGAGGAGCAGCCCGGCGCTGCGCTCCAGGGTGGTGGCCATAGTTGCGGGATGGTAATTATTGCGGGTTGCAACGGCAAGGGAGATAGGTCGTTAGTCGTTGGTCATTAGTCGTTGGTCCCGGCCCTCACCCAACGACTAACGACCAACGACTCGGGTTCAACGACTCACTTCAACCGTGGATCCGTGCTCCTCGCCGCCTTCTCGCACTCGGGCCACGTGGTGGGGAACATGTAGCGGCGGCGTGCCACCATGGCGGAGTCGCGCTTCTCCAGCGCCTTCAACACTTCCGCCAGATCGGCCCGCTCCCGGGTGATCAGGGTGGAATCTTCGCTGGCCAGGTAGGCCAGCATGGCCGTGAGGGTGGCGTTGTCGCGCAGGTCGTCGAAGACGATCTTGTCGTAGGTGTCGCGGTTGGTATGCCAGGTATAGTTGAAGTAGTTCCAGGGCAGGGCCCCCAGGCCGAAGGCGGGCAGCCCGGCGCAGGAGAAGGAGAAATCGTCGCTCCCGCCGCCGGAGGGGAAGCCGGGGTTGCTGAACTGGATCCGCTCCTTCCATTCCGCCGGGATCTGGTCCAGCCAGCGCTGGATATGCACGGCGGCGTCGGGCAGCCCGGCGGCGCTCATGCGGACGATGCGGCCGGTGCCGTTGTCCTGGTTGAACAGCGCCTGCAGGCCTTTCAGCACTTCGGGATGGTCCTCGGCGAACGCCTTGGAGCCCACCTCGCCTTCCTCTTCTCCGCTCCAGTGGCCCACCAGGATGGTCCGCTTGGGATGGGGATAGGCCTGCTTCAGGATCCGCATCGCCTCCAGCATGGTGATGGTGCCGGTCCCGTTATCGGTGGCGCCGGAGGACCCGTCCCAGGAATCGAAGTGGGCGGAGAGCACCACGTATTCATCGGGCTTCTCGCTGCCCCTGATCATGGCGACGGTATTGAAGACCGGCTGTTCGCCCAGCAGCTGGGCATCGAGGTTCATCCGCAGCATCGGGTGCTGGTTGTTCTCGGTGAGCCGGTAGAGCAGGCCGTAATCTTCGCAGGAGAGCGCCACGGCGGGCGCCTTCGTGTCGTAGGTTTCGAACACCTCGAAGGTGCCCCAGGCGTCCTTGGGCCGGCTGGTAAGGATCCCCGCCACGCCGCCCTGCTCCAGGCGCAGGCCGAGCTCGCCGGTGCCGATGGCCAGGCTGTAACCGGTGCCGCGCACGTTCCGGCCGCCCCACTCCCGGCGCAACGCCATGCGCAGGCTATCCATGCGGGCCCGGGATTCCGGCGTGGCGTTCTCCGTCCAGTCTTCGCTGGGCCGGCAGGTAGGCTGCGGGGCGGAGACCAGGATGAACTTGCCCCGGGCCTGCGGCAGCCACTGCACGAATTCGGTGCTGTCGGCGAACCGGGGCAGGATGATGGTCGAGGCGGTCAGGTCCTTGCCGCCCGTTCCCGGGCTGTAGCCCAGCATGGTGCCCTCAAGCGAACGCACCCGCGGCTGCACCAGATCGATGTGCGAATAGCCGCGGCGCCATCCGCGCCAGGTGCCGATCTTCTCGTTGCGGGCCTCGATGCCCCAGCGCTGATACATCCGGAGCAGCCAGTCCTGGCCCCGCCGGAGATCGGGAGAGCCCATGAGCCGCGGCCCGATGGAATCGAACAGGGCCTGGGAGAGCGTCTGGACCCGGGAACTGTCCTCGCCCAGGGTGTAGATCCGCTGGAGCACGGGGTCGTGGGTGGGCAACGTCTGGGCACCAAGCTGCGGCGCGATCGCGCCGAGCAGCATGGCACCCGCGGCAACGAGCGTCAGTCGGGGCATAGGGTAGTCCGGATGTCGGAAATAGCGGCGATTCAGGGGAACGCCGAAAGAAAGGCCACTCGACGCCCGAATGGGAGGGGCGGGCGCGAGTCCGGGGCCCACTGCCAGGCCCCGGAATCGAGGGCGCCGCTCAGTCGTGGCCGGTCTTCACCTCCACCCCGGTGAACTCGACCACCACCGGTTCAGTATACCGCACGCCGTTCACCCGGTCGTGGCGCATGAACCGGGGCGGCTCGACCCGGATGCGGATGGTGTACTCACCGTCGCCGGGCAGGCGCCAGTTCCTGCCGTAGTGGAACAGATAAGGGTGCCAGAGGAACGGCTGGGCATGGGTACCGATCTCGTGCCCCTCGGCATCGAACAGGGTGACGAAGACTTCCAGTCCGGGGAGGAAGCGGCCGTCGGCTCCGTCCATCACCACCACCTCCACATGCAGATTCTCCCCCTCGGCCGGCTCTTCCCAACGCAATAATCCGTTTTCGAAATGGTACATCCCCTCCGCCTCTTCCACCGCGTATCCGATGGTATAATCCCCCGCCCGGCGAGCCCGTCCCCGCTGGGCGACCTCCCGGGACATGTGTTCCACCGTCCGGCGATAGGTTTCTCCCTGTTTCCTGGCCAGGGCCAGCCCCTTCGGCTCAGCCTCGCCGCCGGGCCGCAAGAAGGGGCGCCGGGCATATCGGATCTGTCTCATCTGGCGCCTCCCATCCGCTGCTTCGGAGTTGCGCCCTCCGGGCGCGATCAGACCCGGTACACATAGGGTGTGCCGCCGGCGGCGGCGGTGAGCCACATCATGCTGTGCTGGATTGTTGCGAGGGGGAACGGCGACGGAGAAGGCGTCCGGGTGTTCAGTCGCCGGAGCGGACCAGTTCGACCCGGTCGTACCCCTTGAGGCGGTAGACGACCGAGGAAATGATCCAGCTGCCGAGGAAGACCCCGATGATCAGGTAGCCCACACTACCAAAGTTGTTGTTCAGCGTCTCGACCAGGCTCCACAGGCCGCCGCGCAGCTCGAAGCGGTCCACCAGCAGACCCAGCGCTTCGATGCCGCCTACCAGGAGCGCCACCAGAACGCTTACGGCCGTGATCGTCATGTTGTAGTAGAGCTTGCGGATCGGCCGGGTGAAGGCCCAGCCGTAGGCGCCCAGCATCAGGACGCTGTCGGTCGTATCCACCAGCGACATGCCCGCGGTGAAGAGCGCGGGGAAGACCAGGATGGACCAGATCGGCATTCCCTGGGACGCCTGGGCCGCGGAGATACCGAGCAGGCCGATTTCGGTGGCGGTGTCGAACCCCAGCCCGAAGAGCAGCCCCAGCGGGTACATGTGCCAGCTGCGGCGGATCATGCCGAAGAGCGGGCGGAAGATGCGGGCCAGCAGACCTCCGCCGGCCATGAGGGTATCGAGGTCTTCCTCGACAAAGCGGCCGCCGCGCCGCACCCGGTGGAAGGTGCGATAGACCGACACCAGGATGAACAGGTTCATCACCGCGATCGCCAGCAGGAAGACTGCCGAGACGATGGTCCCGATGACCCCGCCCACGCCGCGGAAGGCCTGCAGCCGGCTGCTCAGCGCCATGGCGGTCGCGGCGATCGCCACCGAGGCCAGCACCACGACCGTCGAGTGCCCCAGCGAGAAGAAGAACCCCACCGCCACCGGCCGCTTGCCCTCCTGCATCAGCTTGCGGGTGACGTTGTCGATGGCGGCGATGTGATCGGCGTCGATGGCGTGGCGCAGGCCCAGGCCGTAGGCCAGGAGCGCCGTGCCCAGCATCAGGGGATAGTGCCGGAAGGCCGCGAAGGCCCAGCCCCAGGCCGCAATGTTGGCCAGGGCCAGCAGCAGGTAGAGCCCGGTGATCCGGCTCCGGGTTCCGGGGGCATCGTCACTCAGCAGTTGTCGGAAGAGGCCCGACATCAATGTCCTCGCCTGGAGGAGAAGCGCCGGTGAGCAAGCTAGCCGGCCCTGCACGATGGATAAAGATGGAGAGCCAAGAATACATGAAGGCCTGATGAAGATTACTTCTCCGTTCTCACCCCCCGCACATCCCGGCCGTTCTGGTGCAACACCACGGCCGTCACCTCTCCCGAGGCATCCCGCTCGAACTCCAGCACGGCATCCACCACCCGCAGGAAGAACCGGCTACCGGTTTCGGGATAGACCGGGAAACGCGACTGGCCGGTGAGCTGGATATAGAGCTGGTCAGAGTCCCGGGTGACCGAAAGAATGGCTCCCGGCGCGAGCTGATATTCCCCGACGAGGGGCTCGAGCTCCGCCGGGCTCAGAGAGATCGCGGTACGGCGCGGCGGCAGCGAGGGCGGCGTGACCGGCATGGAGGGATCGAGCAGGTGGAAGCCAAGGTCGTCTACGCTGAGCTGCGAGTTGGTGAGTATCACCACCCCGAGGTGGCGGGCCGGATCGAATCCGGCGAAGGCATGGTATCCGCCGGTGGCGCCATTGTGCCAGATGATGACCCGCCCGCCCTGCTCCCGCACGTGCCAAGCCAGCCCGATGCGCATCCCGGGAATGGTCGTGGGGCGCCGGGGCTCGGCGGCCATGGTCATGGCCCGGCCCAGGTCGTCGTCCCCGGGGGCGAGGTAGGCCGCCACGTACGCCAGCATATCCCGCGCGGTGGAGCGGAGCCCGCCCGCGCCCGCCAGCACCGACATGTCCCAGTTCGGCACCATGTCGCCCCCGATATCATGGCCCGGCGCCAGCCGGGCCTGCTCGTCAGGGGTGAGGATGATCCGCGTGTCGCTCATGCCCAGCGGCTCGGCGATGCGGTCGCGGACCAGACGTTCGTAGTCGGTATTGGCGCGGCGGGCCAGGGCGAAGCCGAGCAGCCCGACGCCCAGATTCGAGTACTCGTAGCGTGCCCCCGGCTCCCGCGGCAGGGCGTAGGAACTCAGGAAAGCATAGAGATCGGCTGCCGTGTAGTCCGCGTAGGGATCCGCCATGTCCGGGGGATTCAGGTTGTCCGGCAGCCTCGGCAATCCGGACGACTGCGTCGCCAGATCGAGGAGCGTGATGGAAATACCCTGGTATTGCGGCACGTGCACCGAGTCGGGCAGCAGCTTCGCCACCGGCTGGTCCAGCCGGGCCTGTCCCTGCACCGCCATCTCGGCCAGCAGAGTGGCGGTGAAGGTCTTGGTGACGGAGCCGATTTCGTATACGGTGGCCCCATCGGGCGCCGCAGTGCCGGGCCCGTTGACGGTACCGGCGCCCAGCACCCGGCGTCCCGAGGCATCCGTCAGCCCGATGACGATGCCGCTGTTGGGCACCATCGCGGCGCGGGCATCGATCAGCGCCTGCACCGCGCTGTCGGTTGCGAAGGAGCCCGGCTGCTGTGCCTGAAGCACGGCTGGAGCGAGCGTCAGCAGTACCAGAGTCGTTAGGCGCATGATCGAGTGGGCCGGATGGGCCGGGTGAGTGGAAGAGCCCGCCCTCAGTGCCTGGACCTCTGCTCGTCCCTCCACCGGGCGGGTGGACAGCCGACGGCACGCTTGAAGGCGCGATGGAACGCAACGTCGGAGTCAAAGCCGACCCGACCGGCGATCTGCGGAATGCTGAGCTCCGGCTGGCGCAGCAGCTGCTGCGCCAGGTTCATGCGCCAACCCGCCAGGTAGCGCATCGGTGGCTGGCCGACCAGGTCCTGGAACCGCTTGCCCAGCGCCGAGCGGGAGAGACCCACGGCCCGGGCCAGCTCCGGCACGGTCCAGCGATGGCCCGGCTTCTCGTGCAGCAGACGCAGCGCGTGGCCCACCTGCGGATCGCGGGTCGCGGCCAGCCACCCGGTTTGCCCCGCCGGCAACAGGCGTAGATATCGCCGCAGCACCTCCACATACATCAGCTCCGCCAGCCGGGGCAGCATGACGGCGCTTCCCGGGCGCCGCGCCTCCGCCTCTTCGGCGGCGTGGCGAAAGGTGCGCGCCAGCCATTCGCCGCCGGCATCCGGACCATCGCTCCGGAGCCAGCTCGGTCGCCCCGCGGCGGGGGCGGCGAGCATGCTCCCTTTCGCCGGCCGGTCGACCAGCAGCGGTGGCAGCGCGCCCACCAGAGGATTGAACTGCTGGTCGCAGTGAAGGTAACCGCAGATGAGCCGGGTGGGATCGCCCCCCGAACCGTGGGCGAGGCGGGGCACCTCCGGACCGCTCCAGGTATAGAAGATGGACTTGAGCCGGATAGGCGGTAGCGACGGATCGCTGCCCAGCCGGTGGGCATCGCCGCGGGGAAGGATGACGACATCGCCGGCGCGAGCCTCGACCGGCTCCGCGCCGCCCAGGGCCAGCCAGCAGCGGCCCGCCACCACCAGGTGGAAGAGCGAGACGCACTCCGCCCGAATCCCCAGGAGCCGCGCCAGCCGGTCAGGTTCGGGAGAGGCGACCGACCAGGGGCCGGAGAGATCGGCGGTAAAGAAGACGGCGCCCTGCAGATGAATGACCCGAAGTACGTCGGAGAGTACGTCCATGAACCTGCCTCCCTCGCACCATAGGACCGCACGGCGTTCCGGTCAACACTTCCGGCGTTTCGGTCATTGTCGCCTCCGCGCCGCAGGCCCACTGTCCGGGTGGCGCCGCGAGCGCCCACACTTCCCCGACGCAAGGAGGCAAGATGACCACACAGATGCAACCGGACGCCCCCGCGGTTGATCCCGCACGGCTGGAGACCTTCCTGCACCGCGCCGTGGGCGATATGGCCTCCGTCGCGTCCGGCGCGCTCACGCTGGTGGGACACCGGCTGGGGCTGTACCGGGCGATGGCCGGCGCCGGCCCGCTCACCCCGGCGCAGCTGGCCGCGAAGACCGGCACGCACGAACGATACATCCGGGAATGGCTCAACAATCAGGCCGCGGGGGGATACGTCGACTACGACCCGTCAGGCGGCACCTATTGCCTGCCCGCGGAGCACGCGGCGTTGCTGGCCGATGCCAGCTCTCCCTTCTTCCTGGTGGGCGGCTTCGACGTGATTGCCGCGATGTGGGCGGACGCGGAGCGGATGGTGGACGTTTTCCGATCGGGCGAGGGCATGGGATGGCACGAGCACGACCACCGGCTCTTCGGGGGCACCGAGTTGCTCTTCCGCCCGGGCTACCGCGCCCACCTGGCCGCGGAGTGGATCCCGGCCCTGGAGGGGGTTGAAGACAAGCTCAGGCGTGGGGCGCTGGTAGCCGACGTGGGCTGCGGCCATGGAGCCTCGACCATCGCGATGGCCGAGGCCTACCCGGCCTCCCGGTTCCGCGCGTTCGACTACCACCAGGGCTCGATCGAGACGGCACGGAAACGTGCGCAGGAGGCCGGTGTGGACGACCGGGTCGAATTCCAGCGCGCCTTGGCCCGGGAATTCAGCGGTTCGGGCTATGACCTGATCTGCTTCTTCGATTGTCTGCATGACCTGGGCGACCCGCTGGGCGCGGCACGCCACGCCCGGCAATCGCTGGCCCCGGACGGTACCCTGCTGCTGGTGGAGCCCCGGGCCGGGGATGCGGTGGAGGACAACCTCAATCCGGTGAGCCGGCTCTTCTACGCCGCTTCGACCTTTCTCTGCACCCCCAACTCGCGCTCGCAGGAGGGCGCCGCCGCGCTGGGCGCTCAGGCCGGTGAAGCCCGGCTCACCCAGCTGCTCAGGAAGGCCGGGTTCTCCCGGGTCCGGCGAGCCACCGAGACGCCGTTCAATATGATCCTGGAAGCGAAGCCATGACTGCCGGGAAGCGGGAACAGGGGGAGGGGGAAACGCCCACCCTTCCCCGCCCCGGGGTTCGCGAACGGCAGGAGCCGCTGCGGGCCCGCTACCGCGTGCAACCCGAGGCGGCCCTCATCACCGATCGGGCGGTGGCCGAGGGCGGTACCGGCCTGGACCCGGTCCACGGCCGGCTGCGGCCGGGCAGCCGGGAGTATGGCCTCGCGTGGGACTACGGCATCCACGGGGCGGTGGGCGGCGATCACGACCTTCCCAATCCGGGCGACATCCTCTGCGCCGCGCTCGCCGCCTGCTTCGATTCCACCACCCGGATGATCGCCGACCGGATGGGCCTGCACCTGCGGCGCCTGGAAGTCGATGTTACCGGCCGGGTGGATGTGCGCGGCACGCTGGTGGTAGACCGCGCTACCCGCGTGGGCTTTCAGGGGATGCGCTGCCGCGTAGCGCTCGACACCGAAGCCGGCGTGAGCCGGGACGATGTCGTCCGGCTGCTCGCGGCCGCGGAATACAGTTGTGTCGTCCTGCAGACGCTGCGGCGTGGGGTCGAGGTGACCCTGGAGCCTGTCAGCGCCGCAGCACCAGCTCCGCGATGAGCACCAGGCCGAGCGCGTCGGGTCCGCGCGCCAGCTGCAGCAGCAGGCCGATGGGGAGAAGGCCCAGCGGAGTCTCGAGCATGCCCGTATCATAGGATACGGGCCCGCGGGTGGCCGCGCGGTATACCGCGGCCAGGATGCCGCCCAGAATGAGCAGATCGGCGGGCCCGACGTGGGGTGCGACCGGCCAGGTCAGCAGATACCAGAGCAGCAGCGCCGCCCCGGGCACCCCGAGATGAACCAGGCGCAACAGGCGGTCGCTCCCGCCCAGCGCGCGCCGCAGGCCGCCCGCGTTCGCGACGGTTCTGAGCCCCCAGGTCAACCGGCCGGCCGAGAGATAGGCGCCAATCACCCAGGTGAGGGACGCCGCCGCCGGCGCGACGACCGCCACCGCGTACTGCGCCAGGGCCAGCGCCGCCCAGAGCACCACCGGGAGCGGGCGGCGGCCGGCGCGCCGCAGATCGGCCTGGAAGAGCGCGGCCGCCCGGCCAGATACCCGGTGGAAGAAGGGCCGGCTTCTGACGCTGCCGACCCGGCGCCAGCGCCGGGTATCGAGCGTGCCCGCGAGCAGCGCCGGGTCGATCCACACGGCGGCGGTTGCCGCGGCACCGGCCACCTCGACGCCCGCGCTCAGCGCCACCCGATCAAGCTTCCCCAGACGTGCGAGCGCGCGCGCGACGCCCCACACGGCCAGCACCCCCGCCGACGCCGCCGCCAGTTTGCCGGCCCGCGGGTCCGGCCGGGAGGCAACCAGTCCGCCATAGTGCTGCAGCACGCCCGCCAGCGCGGCCGCAGCGCCGCCTCCCAGCAGCACCAGCCCGGCCCAGCGGACCCGGCGCCGCACAGCCCGATCTCCCTGGCCCAGAATGCCCCAGCCCACGGCGGCCGCCCCCCAACAGGCGCCCGCGCCCGCCGCCAGCAGCGTGCCGCTGCCGAATCCGAGCAGGGCGATGATGCCGGCCAGCAGCGCCGCACCGGCCGCGCTGCCCAGGATCATCCATCCGGACCGCGGCAGCAGCCAACCCCGGCGGCTGATCGGGGTGGAGAGCCCCCAGGTCTGTTCCGCGGCCGACACCAGCATCGGGCCCAGCGCGAGCAGGCCGCCCAGCAGCAGGCCGGCCGACAGGAGCAGCGCGGCGGCGACGATCCAGATCCGGTCCGCGGGAGGTGGACCCGCGGCCAGCACCAGGTGGCGCCGCAGGGTCGAAACGGCGATCCCGCCGTAGACCACGACGAGCCACAGCAGCATGTATGCATCAGTGAGCAGCTCGCCGGCGGCGCGGCGGCCGTGGGCGCGGCGTGCGCGCCTGAGGCGCGCGCGCCAGGTTCGGGCCGCCGGAACGGCGACAGGCGGGGGCGCGCTCACCCGCCGAGCTCGACCAGCGCGTCGGCCACCTCCTCCACCAGCGCGGCGTCGTGCGAGGCCATCAGCACGGCCGTCCCGGCTGCTTTCTCCTCCAGCAGGCGGCGTGTGAGCCACGCGCGCCCGCGGTCGTCCAGCCGCTGTTCCGGCTCGTCCAGCACCAGGAGCCGCCGCGGGCGAACGAAGCAGGAAGCAAGCGCCAGCCGGCGGCGCTGTCCGCTGGAGAGGGTGGCGGGGAGCTGGTCGCGGGCCGGTTCCAGCCCGAGATCGGCCATGACGCCGGGAACGACGGCGGGATCGCTGCCGTGCGCCAGCGCGAGAAGCTCCAGGTGCTCCGCCACGGACAGGTCGGAAAAGAAGCCCATGTCGTCGAGCGCCGCCGCCATGGCGGCGCGCACCCGGGGATCGGTTTCGTCCAGGGGCCGTCCGTCCAGCTGCACGTGGCCGGCATCGGGCCGTTCCGCGCCCACGATGCAGCGCAGCAGCGTGGTCTTCCCCGCTCCGTTGGGACCGATCACGGCGGTGAGGGAGCCGGCCGGGACGACGAGATCGATCCCGTCGAGCACGAGGCGCGAGCCATACCGCCGGGTAAGACCGGAAACGCTGAGAGTGTCCAGAGGATGCTCCTTTGGGCCAGGCTGCAACATACACCGGCCCTCGATAGGCCTACCCTCTGGCCCCTTTCCCCAGAGGGAAGGGCCCCCCGGTGGCCCCTGTGAGGCGCCTGGCCATCGCATCGCACATGCAAAAGGCCCCGGATCGCTCCGGGGCCCCCTTGCCGTCCTGCCGTCCTGCCGCCCTGCCGTCCTACTGCACCGCGTTCACCATATCGAAGATCGGCAGGTACATGGCGACCACCATGCCGCCCACAATGACGCCCAGGACCACGATCATGATGGGCTCCATGAGGGAGAGCAGGGCGCCCACGGCGACGTCGACCTCATCATCGTAGAAGTCGGCGATCTTGGTCAGCATTTCGTCCAGGCCGCCGGTCTGCTCGCCCACGGCGATCATGCTGATCACCATGGGAGGGAAGACGCCGGAGCGGTCGAGCGGCTGGGCGATGGTTTCCCCGCCCGCGATGGACTGGCGCGACGCCATGACCGCATCGTGCACCACGCGATTGCCGGCCGTCTTGGCCGTGATCTCGAGGCCGTCCAGAATGGAGACGCCGGAGGAGATCAGGGTGCCCAGGGTGCGGGTGAAACGGGAGACGGCCGACTTGCGCAGCAGGTCGCCCAGCACCGGGGCGTTGAGCATCATCTGATCGAGCTTCTTGCGCCCCTCGTAGGTCTGGTAGTAGCGGTTGACGCCGACGACGCTCAGCGCCAGCACGCCGATGATGAGCCACCAGTAGCTGATCAGCAGGTCGGACGCGCCGATCACGATCCGGGTGGGCAGGGGCAGTTCCAGGTTCACCGAGGCAAACATGTTCTGGAAGGTGGGGATGACGAAGATCAGCAGCACGGCCACGGCGACCGCGGCCACGGTGAAGATCACCCCCGGGTAGATCATGGCGCTCTTCACCTTGCGCACCAGGGCATCGCTCTTCTCCAGGAAGGTGGCGAGCCGGAGCAGGATGGTGTCGAGAATACCGCCGGCCTCGCCGGCGGCGACCATGTTGACGTACAGCTCGGTGAAGGCCTTGGGGTGCTTGCGGAAGGCGTCGGCCAGGGTGTTGCCGCTTTCGACATCGTACACGACCTGGCGGACGATCTCCTTGAGCTTCTTGTTTTCCGTCTGCTGGGCCAGGATGTCGAGCGACTGCACCAGCGGCAGGCCCGCGTTGATCATCGTGGCGAACTGCCGGGTAAAGATCACGATGTCCCGGGTCTTGATGCCGCCGCCGAGGCTGAGCTTGATCTCCTTCGGCGCCTGGCGGACGTTGATAACGGCCAGGCGGTTCTTGCGCAGGAACTTCATGACCTCGTCCTGATTGGGGGCCTCCTGCTGGCCCTTCATGATCTGCCCGGTCTGCTGGTTCCGGGCGGTGTACTCGAAGAGAGGCATGCCTCAGCTCCTGGTGGTCAGCGCCGCAGCGCGGGACGGGCGGATTTGTCGACGGAGACGATGTCCTGGTCTCCCTGGGGGGTCTCGCCGATCATGCGGAGGAACTCGTTGGGATCGCTGCTCACCCGGAGCGCCTCTTCCTGGGTGATTTCGCGCTCGACGAACAACTGGTACAGCGCGTCGTTCATGGTCTGCATGCCGTGCTTCTTGCCGGCCTGCATGGCCGAGTAGATCTGGTGGATCTTGTCATCGCGGATGAGGGCGCGGATGGCGGGCGTGGCCACCATGATTTCCGCCGCCATGACCCGCCCCCGGCCGCGGGACTTCTGCAGCAGGGTCTGGGTGATGACTCCTTCCAGCACGAAGGCGAGCTGGGCCCGTACCTGCGACTGCTGGTTGGAGGGGAAGACGTCGATGATGCGGTTGATGGACTCCGCCGCCGAATTGGTGTGCAGCGTCGCCAGGGCCAGGTGGCCCGTTTCCGCGATGGTGAGGGTGGCGGCGACCGTTTCGAGGTCGCGCATCTCACCCACCAGGATCACGTCCGGGTCTTCGCGCAGGGCGTACTTCAGCGCGTTGGCGAAGCTCTTGGTGTCGGTGCCTACTTCTCGCTGGTTGATGATACAGGCGTGGTGCCGGTGGATGAATTCGATCGGGTCCTCCACCGTGATGATGTGCCCCTTGCGCTCCTTGTTGATCTTGTCCACGACCGCCGCCAGGGTGGTGGACTTGCCCGACCCGGTGGGGCCGGTGACCAGAATCAGGCCCCGGGGCTTCTCCGCCAGCCGGGCCACGATGGGCGGCAGGCCGAGATCCTGGAAGGTCTTCACGTTGAAGGGGATCATCCGGATCACCATGGCCACGCAGCCCCGCTGCTTGAAGACGTTGCCGCGGAAGCGCGCCAGGTTCTGGATGCCGAAGGAGAAGTCGAGCTCGTCCTCCTGCTCGAAGCGCTTCTTCTGGTTTTCGGTGAGAACCGAATAGGCCAGCTGCAGCGTGTCCTTCGGCGTGAGGACGTCCGGGGCCGAGGCATTGGTGATCTCGCCGTCGATCCGGAGCTTGGGCCGCTCGCCTGCCGTGATGTGCAGGTCCGAGGCCTCCTTTTCGATGACTTCCTCCAGCAGCGCGCGCAGATTGACCGTCATGCGGCCGTCTCCTTGATGACCTCTTCGAGCGTGGTGACCCCGCGTTCGACCTTCTTCATGCCGTCCATCCGGAGCGTCAGCATCCCCTCGGAGACCGCCTGGTCGCGCAGCTCGGCCACCGAGGCTCCCCGGAGGACCATCCGGCGCAACTCGGGAGAGAGGGCCATCACCTCGTACAACCCGGCGCGGCCCTTGTAGCCGGTGCCGCTGCAAGTCTCGCACCCTTTCCCCTTCATGAAGGGAAAGTGGCGATATTGTTCGAGATCGGGCCCCAGCGCCTTGAGCTGGTCGTCGCTGTACTCGGTCGGGGCCTTGCAGTCCACACAGATCCGCCGCACCAGCCGCTGGGCCGCGACCAGATTGACCGCGCTGGCCACGTTGAAGGCTTCCACCCCCATGTCGATCATACGGGTAATGGTGCTGGGCGCGTCGTTGGTGTGCAGGGTGGAGAGCACCAGATGGCCGGTGAGCGCCGCCTTGATGGCGATGCTGCCGGTTTCGAGGTCGCGGATCTCGCCGATCATGATGATGTTGGGATCCTGCCGCAGGAACGCCTTCAGCGCCGCCGCGAAGCTGAGCCCGATTTCGTTCCGCACCAGCACCTGGTTGATGCCCATCAGGTTGTACTCGACCGGATCCTCGGCGGTCATGATGTTGACTTCCATGGTGTTGATCCGCTGCAGCGCCGAGTACAGCGTGGTCGTCTTCCCCGAACCCGTCGGCCCGGTGACCAGCACCATGCCGTAGGGATTCAGGATGGCCCGCATGAGGTCGTTTTCGGACTTGGGTTCGAACCCGAACTTGGTGAGGTCGAGGGTGAGGTTGCCCTTGTCCAGGATCCGGAGGACGATCTTCTCGCCGAAGAGCACCGGCAGGGTGCTCACGCGAAAGTCGATTACCCGGTTGCCGAACTTCAGCTTGAGCCGGCCGTCCTGGGGCACCCGCCGCTCGGCGATGTTCAGGTTGCTCAGAATCTTGATCCGCGAGGTGAGCGCCGCTTTCATCTTGACCGGCGGCTTCATCACCTCGAGCAGCGCGCCGTCGATCCGGTAGCGCACCCGGATTTCGTGCTCGAAAGGTTCGATGTGGATGTCGCTGGCGCCGCGCTTCACCGCGTCGATCAGCAGGCCGTTGATCAGCTTCACCACCGGCGCGTCGTCGATCTGCGCCTGGGTGGCGATCTCCTCTTCCTGCTCCTCCACCACCTCGACGTCGCCCTCGATTTCCATGTCGCGCAACAGCGACTGCAGCTGCTGGTCGCCCGATTCGTAGTGCTTCTCGATCAGGGCCCGCAGGGTGTACTCGCCCGCAATGACGGGGAAGAGATCGTACCGGGTAATGAACTTGAGGTCCTCGATCAGGCCGGCGTTGGTGGGTTCGGCCATCGCCACCGTCAGGGTGCGGCCCTCGCGCTTGAGCGGCAGCACGATGTGCTTGGTGGCGAACTCCGACGGGATCAGCTTGATGATCTTGGGGTCGACCTCGAAACGTGAAAGATCCACCGCCGGCATGCGGTACTGCCGGGCCAGCACCTTGGTGACTTCCACCTCCTGCACCAGGCCCAGGTTGACCAGGACATAGCCCAGGCGGAAGCCGCTGGACTTCTGTTCCGCGATGGCCTGGGCCAGCTGCTCGCGAGTGACCAGGCCTTCGCGAATGAGGATGTCGCCGAGCCGTTCAGTGCCGGCCGCTGCGGTCGCCATCGATTCTTGGGAATTGTCGGAGAGTGAGAATTGACAAGGGCTTACGCCATCGTTCTAAAGTACGGACCGGCCCCGGACCGTCAAGGGAGCGCGAAGCTCACCAGCCCCTCCAACCGCGCTGCCATGCGGAGTGAAATGCCCGGGACCTGGGCCAGGTCCTCCAGCCGGGAGAAAGAACCGTGCCGCCCACGCCAGGCCAGGATGGCGCGGGCGCGCGAGGGCCCAATTCCCGGCAGGGATTGAAGTTGGGCAAGATCGGCCCGATTCACGGGTACCGCGCCGGCCAGGCCCGTCCCGACGCCTCCGGGCGGCACCGGATTAAGGCCCCGGGCAGCCGACGACGCACCGGAGAACCGCACATGAGGCCCCAGCCGCCGCAAGGTGCCGGGCCCGATGCCCGGGACCCGGTCCAGCGCCTCCAGGGTGCCGTAGGCGCCGTTGGAATCGCGGTCTGCCACGATGGCCCGCGCCAGCGCGGGACCGACCTGGGGAAGCCGGGTGAGCTCCCGGACGTCGGCCCGGTCGATATCGACCCGCTCATCGGGGCCAAGCGGCCGTGTCAGCGCAGTGGCGGCTTCCGCATGAGTTATGGCAGAATGCCCGGGAAGGGCGGCGAGAAGCTGGACGTCGCCGGGAGCGTCGCCGGGCCGGGTGATCCAGTAGCGTACGCCCTGCCCCGCCACGGCGAGGGCCGCAAGGAGGAGGATGGCGCGGCGTTCCTGTCGCATGCCCCAGGCTACCAGCACGCCGCCGGCGGGGTGGGATCGGGAAAGTGCGGAGCGGACCGGAAAAGAGGATTGGGGATTGAGGATCGGGGATTCCTCGATCCTACTTCACCGTCCGAATGACCCGCACCGCCACATCCCCCACGATCTTGAGACTCGCGGCGCTCACCTTGTCGATCGTGTCCTCGGGGGTATGCCACCAGGGGTAATCGAAATCGACCACATCGATGGCGCTGTAGCCGGCCCGCTGGAGCGGCACATGGTCGTCGATCAGGGCCACCCCGGGGAGGCGGCTGAAATGCTGCCCGTAGCCCAGCCGGTCGGCGGCGGCCCAGACCCGGGAGACCACCTCGGGGGCGGCCACCAGGGAATACTGCTCCTGGTAAATCTTGAGATCCTTGTCGGCGATCATGTCCCAGAGCACGGCAAAGAGCGGCCGTTCGCCGGCGACCGGATGGGCGGCGTAATACTTCGAGCCGATCAGCACATCCACGCTGTCGGCAAAGACGCCGTAATCTTCACCGTCGGTGAAGAGCAGGTCTACTCCCACGCCGGGCGCGCTGCGATGCAGCGCATCGGCCACGCCCAGCAGCAGCGCGACGCCGGAGGCGCCGTCGTTGGCGCCGGGGACGGGCGCGGTCTTGTCCTTGGAGCTGTCGGCATCGGCACGGGGACGGGTATCCCAGTGCGCCAGGTAGAGAATCCGCCGCGAGGCGGCGGGCTTGAAGCGGGCGATGAAATTGGTGAGGTGCAGCGTGTCGCCGGTCTCGGTGACATGATCGAACGCCTGGACCACCAGCGTGTCGGCCCGCCGCCGCAGCAGGGAGTCCAGCCAGGCGGCCTCCCGGGTGTGGCCGGGCTGCCCCGGAATACGGGGCCCGAACGCCACCTGCTGTTCCAGGTAGCGGAAGGCGCCGGCGTCGAATTCCTTCTGGGCGGGCGCCTCGGAGCAGGCCGCCACCAGGGCGGTGGCGACGAGGAGAATGAGTTTTCGAAGCATGGGGCGGAAGATAATTAAGGGGTCAGGATTCAGGAGTCAGGATTCAGGGGCGAGGGGTCAGGATTCAGGATCCGGGATTGAAAGGGCCCCGCCCCTCCGCCGCATTGGTGCGGACTTCCCTGAGGCAGCCCGACACTTGCGATAATAGCTGGATCTTCAGGCCTGATGCCCCTGAATCCTGACTCCTGAATCCTGATCCCTAGCGATAGTCCCCCGCATACAGGCTCAACTGCAGCGTCACCGCGAGGAAGATCTGCGAAATCCTGGAGTTGATCTGCTTGACGTCGTTGACGGAATAGCCGAACTGCAGTCCGGCCTGGAGGATGCGGGAGACCTCGGTATCCAACCCGCCGCGGACCTCGGTGCGGCGGGTATCGGCAATACTGGTGCAGTCGGGCGTGTCCAGCCGCTGAAGACAACTGGTGTTGGACGACAGCACGCCGTAGAGCGAAGCGCGGACCTGCTTGCGCAACCGGCTGAGGGAGCCGGGCAGCCGGAAGGCATAGCTCAGGTTGGCGTTGACGTCTTCCTGCTGCGAGCGGGTCAGGTTGCCGTTGCTCTCGGTTTCCTGGGAGATGTCACTGTACCCCACCAGCATTACCAGCCCGTTGCGCCAGCCCAGCTGCAGGCTGGGGCCGGCACTGCTGGAGCTGTTGCCGCTCCGCACCACACGGCCGGCCGACGGCTGATCGGTGTGTCCTTCCTTCCGGCGGACATTCATACTGGCGGCGAGCAGGCTCAGGGGGCCGGAGCGGAAACTGTGGGTCAGGCGGAAGGTTCCCACCGGCCACTCGCGCTGGCGGGTATCGGTCACTACCAGGCTGCCGCCCACCTGCTGGAACTGCATGGTATGCACCAGTCCGTAGCTCAGCGTGAAGCCCAGTCCGAACGGCAGGTCGGCGCCGCTGCTCCAGGAGGTGGAGCGGGTTTCGCCCACCCCGATCGCATCGGATCCCTGGTGGTGCAGGAAGTCCTCCCGTTTGCCCAGCCCCAGCATGTAGAACAGATCGGGCTCGAAATCCGCCAGGTCGTAGGTGGACGACCGCACCAGACGGTTGCTGATGTCCAGGGGGCGGATACGCTTGAGGACGCTGCCCAGCGAGCTGCTGTCGCCCAGCAGCCCGCTCAGCGCGACGCCCGGGTCGAGCGTCAGGCCGAATTCCCGGGAGCGGCTGTTGTTCAGCGTCTGGGGCAGGATGAACGCCCCCATGCTGTCGTCGCCCAGCCGCACCGGCGGGCGGGAATTGAGCGTCCGGGAGAGGATGAACGAGCTGCCGGTGATATAGCGCGGGCGGAGCCAGGAGGTGAGGACCGGGGTAATGCTGAGCCCGGTGCTGAACTGCCGGTCCCGTTCCACCCCCACGTCGGTGCCGAGGAAGCTGGTGCGGGCCTGCTCCGCCAGGCGGCCCAGGGTGGTGGAGTCGGCGTAGTGGCGCAGATCCCGGGTGCTGGTGAGGTCACCCGAGAGGTTGAGCATGGTCAGCGGCTGGAAATTGATGGACGCGCTGTTCCGCCACAGGTGCGAGAGGTTGACCGCCGCCGCCACGCTGCTGTCGGCCGGCCGCCGCACCGGGGTCAGAAAGGACGAGACATCCGACTCGGTGCGGGTGAGCCCGCTGGTGAGCCGCAGGCTGGTGGGGGCCAGCGCCAGGGTGAAGCGGCGCGCGCCCCTGGCGCCGGCGGTGTTGCGCAGCCAGCCGGGAAGCGCGTCGACCAGCCCCCCCAGGTTGATGCCGACGCCGTGGCGGCGCAGCTGGAGATTGTACGCCAGGTTGAAGCTGGAATTGGAGAGGGCGGCGTCGCTGTATTCGGTGGTCGTCCGGCCGCGCACCAGAGCGGCACTGAAGGTGAACGGATCCACGAAGCCGCGGGTCAGCCAGTCGGTGCCGGTCCGGCTGCGCCGGATGGTGATCCCGTAGTTGAGGCTCCAGGAGGCGGGGCGGCGCAGCCCCACCAGGCCGGACCCGGGAATATCGGTGCCGGTGATGAGATCGGGGTTCACCGTGCTTCGGAGATAATTCACCGACATCGGCACCGATAAGCCCAGCGACTTGGGCAGGAACCGGTCGGCCCGCCAGGAGCTGGCCAGCTGGAGCGCACCGGTGGTCCGGTAGGTCGGATCCTGGCCGATCTGCTGGAAGTTTCCGTCCTGCCGGATGTAACTGACCGACAGATCGCCCACATCGGAGGCGGTGAGCCGGGTATCGAGCGCGAGGGCCGTCCCGATCTTGGAGATGGGGTCGGTCACCCGGATGTCGTCCACCCAGAGTTCGGCGGTGTCGATCACCGTGCTCTCGGTGAGCCGGAGGATGCCGGCGGAGATTTCCTGCACCGACGCCAGATTGGGCGGATTGACCCCGGGATCGCCCACCTGCACCAGGTAGGGTCCGTCGCAGGCCACATAGGCCTGAGGATCGGTAGTCCCGCAGTCGGTACCGCCGTTGGGCGGCTGACCCTGCAGGAAGCGGCTCTCGACGTCGGCCCGGAGGCGGCGCCAGGTCTCCAGGTCCACCGAGACTTCCGGCACCCAGGAGGTGGTGGTCGCGCCGGTGCGGTACAGGTAGAAGTTGCGCGGGTCGCTGCCCAGCTTGATGTAGGCCTGCAGCTCTCCGTCCTCCCACCCGCCGCCCCGCCCCCGCATCCAGACCCGCAGCTGCCGGTAGCGCAGCAGATTCTGCGGGCCCGCCGGGAACCGGAAGTAGGCCTCGGACCGCTCCCCCGCCCGGAGATCCTGGGCCAGCACCCGGAGCGAGCGCTCGTTGATCTGGGTACCCTGCACGTCCTGCCCGCCGTTCTTCTGGTTGATCTGGTTCCCCAGCCCGGGCGGCGAGGTATAGCCCAACTCGGTATTCTCGGTCGAGACGACGCTCACCAGCACCTGCCCGTGCGGCTGGGCGATGGTCCCGCCGATGCCGGCGATCGGCGTATCGGAGCGGCGGCTCCACTGGGACCCGGTGAACTGCATTCGCGCCAGGGCGAGGCGCGCCACCACGTCGGGGCCGCCGTTATCGGGCCCCGTCGCCACCGTGACTCGCAGCTGCTTGATGAGCCGGATGTTGGGCGTGCCGATGGTATCGCCGGCGTCGCGCAGGGGAATCCGGTAGAGCTTCCAGCCCGCCACCCGCCCCAGCGAATCCACCGTCTGGACCCCGTCGCGCACGAAGTACTTGCTGTTGGCCAGGTTCACCACGTAGCGGAAGGCGTTCTCCGCCGGCCCCGAGGCATTGAGCACCCGGTCGCCGTCGAGATCCTCGGTGTCGAGCAGGCCGTTCCCGTTGCTGCACCGGCTGCTGAGATCGCCCCAGGGATAGATGAGCACGGTGGAGCTCAGGACCTGCTGGCACAGCGCGGGACGGGAGACGAGCTGCCCGTTCACCACCAGGGAATCGGGCCGGTCGCCCAGGATGCCGGTGTCGTCGGTCTGGGCGTTGTAGATGCCGCTGGGCTCCCGCTCGGTGTCGAGCGTGCCCACCCCCACGTACTGCCGGCCGGTGTAGACGCTGTCGGCGCCGTTGACCGTCAGGCTCTCGGGCGCGATGGCCAGCGCGTCCTCGTTGACCTGCCCCAGATCGAGCATCAGGCGCACGCCGGCGCTGTCGGCCGAGTGGCTGGCCGGTTGAAAGACCCAGAACTCCAGGAACTCGTTGCGGGAGAGGTCCAGGCCGGTGCTGCTGAGCGAGGTGGTGATCGAACGCCAGCGGGGGGTAAAGGGACGGGCCGGCTGGGTCCAGCGGGAGGCGTTGTTGTTCTGCACGACGCCGCCCGCGGTATCGGCGTGCAGCGTGAGGAACATGATGGTCTCGCGCTGGGCGCCAGTGCCCACGATCGAGATGTTGGGATCGATGTCCTGGGCCCGCAGCTCCACCGCCTGCCCCCGGCCGTTGTCCACCAGGTTCTGCCAGGTGAGTTGCACCGCCCAGGAGGAATCGAATCCGGCGGCGAAGTCGGGGATCTCGGTCACCAGCCCCGCGGGAGACGCCGGCCGGCTGCCGTACTCCCAGGCGCCCTCGGCCAGGGAGACCTTCACGCCGGCATCCGCCTCGAACTCCTCGAGATACGCCGCCCCCGAGCGGTTGGGGTCGGGCTTGGTGAAGGCCAGCTCCGCCCGGACGTTCAGATGCGAGGGGGCGGTCGCGCCGCCGGTGGTGAGCGAATTCAGGAACCGGGTGACCGCCGTGGGCTGGAAGGTCAGGTCGGTGTTGATCCCCCCGACCAGGGTCGCGGTGGGCTCGAAGCCCAGCGGCGGACGGTTGAAGGCGGTCGACTCGTACTGGTAGATGCCGATGAGATTCACATCGCCCCGCTGGCCCAGCGAATACCGCGCGCTGCCGCCCAGGATGGTGGTGGGCGCCACGGCGAACACCCCCCGCTCCTCGAAGCGGGCCGTCACCACCGTGGGGCTGTTGCCGAAGAGCTGGTCCGGGTTGAGGAAGGTCACCCGCCCCAGATTGTAGTCGATGGTATAGTCCACGCCCCGCTCCAGCTCGAGGCCGCCCACCGCCAGATGCTCGCTCCCGTCGCGCAGCTGCAGCGCGTTGAGATCGAGGGTGGACCGGTCGCCCACGCCGGTCGAGTTATAGCGCAGCCGGAAGGTGAACTTGGCGGGCGGTCCCTGGGTGAGCAGCAGATACTGCGGGGTGCGATAGAGGCTGTCGGAGCGCTCCGCCGGGCTCAGGACCGTCTCGCCGAACGGCTGCAGGTTGGGGAAGACGATATACTCCTGGTGGATGCTCTGGCTGGCGACGACGTCCTGCGGACGGGGAAAGAGCCGGTTCTGAACGTCGAACTGGCTCTCGTCGCTGGGGAGCGAGAGGCCCAGCAGGGCGAGGTAGGTCGAGGCGCCGCCCAGCTGCGGCCGCTCCGACTGATTGACCGACAGGTTGACCACCAGGGTACTGCGATCGAGGTCTTCCCCGCCCACCCGGTAGATCTGCCGCATCTCGTGCCGGAAGGTGGCCTGGGCGGGCGTGCTCTGCGGCCGGATGATGAGCCGCAGCGTGTCGAGCGGCGCCTGCCCCGGCCCCACCGGGCGATCGGTGGTGGGCAGCGTGCCGACGCTATCGCCCGCCCCCGTGGTGTAGCTCACCGCCAGATAGTCGTTCTGATCCAGCTTGCCCGAGGTGGTGATCCAGAGGCCCGAGGGGTCCTGGTAATAGTCGACGTCCTTCACCAGCAACTGCCAGCGCCCCTGCACCTGGGAGGAATCCTCCGAGACCGCCACCGCCGAGATACCGCCGATGTTGGGGTCGGGACCGCTCTGCGACTGGTAGGTCCGGTAGCGGTAGACCTGCAGCTGGACGGGCCGCACGGCGGCCGGCAGGCTGGTCCGGTTCAGGTTCAGGATGTCCAGGGCCGGATAGCCGGGGATCTGCACGGGATCCACCACCCAGAAGAACCGGCCGCTCTCGTAGTCGAGGTCGCGGACCTGCCGGTCCTGCGGGGTGCTCACCTGCTGGCCTATGGTATAGGTCCGGGTCGCCACCGCGCTCCCCTTCTGCTCGGCGGCGATGGCCTGGAACTGCATCCGTCCCAGCTCGAACGTGGCGTTGACCCCGAAGTTGTTCGCCGGAATGGCGGCCGTAATGAAGCGCGAGGGCGGCGGCCGGAAGGTGACCGTCCCGACCTCGACCCGCTGGACGATTTCGTCGGTCAGGCCCTGGTAATAGATCTGAACGTCGTTCTTGCTGGTGAAGTCCCGCTCGGAGTTGTAGTCCACATTGATGTGCAGCCGCTGGCCGATGACGCCCCCCGCGAGCAGATTCAACTGGTTCTGCAGCCGGGGGGCCGAGAAGCTCCCCCGGCAGCCGGAAGACGGCTGCAGCAGGGCGGCCGGCGTGCAGCGCTCGTTCCGGGTCCGGTCGGTGCGAATCTCGAGGCTGGCCTGGCCGTCGAGCGCCAGGTTGGCATATTTCGGGTTCAAGCCCAGCAGACCGGCGGCATTCTCCTCGCCTTCCCCCGCGCCCGGAGGCGCGACCGGCGGGCCGGCGGGCGCGCCGTAGATGGCGGCCAGCCGCCGGGCCAGCCGGTGGGCGGCCCGGGCCGAGTCGAGGGTGGAGTTGAGCGAGCTGTCCCACTGGGCCACCACCAGAGCGATGGGCAGCCGGGGCCCGCCGAACCAGGGGGCACGCAGGACGGCCGGCTGCTTGAGGACCAGCGGGGCGTGCTGGAACCGCAGCCGCAGCCGGGCGCCACTGGTATCGGCCTGGGCCCGGAGCATCCCCGGAACCAGGGCCAGCAGGGCAAGCACGGCGCATACTCGCGCCAGACCGGCGCGACCGGACGGAAGGAGGCTGGAGGATCGAATGGTCACGGAATATATACGTGCGCGGAAACCCTTACAACCGAGTTACTTAGAGGCGCCGTGCGTCTGATCAGCCGTTACGTCCTGCAGCAGCTGGTGGCGCCGTTTCTGTTTGCCCTCGCCGCCATGACCAGCATCTTCCTGCTCAACCAGGTGGCGCAACGGTTCGGCGCGCTGGTGGGCAAGGGGCTGCCGGCCGGCGTGATCGCGGAGGTGTTCGGGCTCAGTATTCCCTTCATTTTCGCCATGACCCTGCCGATGGCGGTGTTGTTCGCCGTGCTCCACGCCTTCAGCCACCTGGCCTCGGATAACGAGATTACGGCCATGCGGGCGAGCGGGGTGAGCATACCCCAGCTTCTGGCGCCGGTCCTGGTGGCGGGGCTTCTGACGACCGTCTTCGCCTTCGGCTTCAACGATCAGGTCCTGCCGCGCAGCAACGCCCGCCTGCGCACGCTGCTCTACGACATTGCCCGCAAGAAGCCGACGTTCGAGCTGCGGGAGCAGGTGATCAACGCCCTGGGCCCGTCCGGCATGTTCCTCCGGGCCAGCCGGATCGACCCGGCGACCGGCCGGCTGCGCGGAGTGACCCTCTACGACCTGGGCAGCTCGCCCGCCCGGCGGATCATCTACGCCGACAGCGGCCGGATGGCTCTGACCGACAACCAGACCGATCTGAGCCTCCGGCTCTTTGACGGCGCGATCCACGAGTTCAAGGCGATGGAGCCCCAGGTGTTTCAGCTGACTTATTTCCGGGAGAACGAGATCTGGGTCAAGGATATCGCCAATCAGTTCCAGAAGAACTCGGTGGAAACCGCCCGGGGCGACCGGGAGATGAGCACCTGCGAAATGCTGGGCTACGTGCGTCAGAACCGCGAGCAGGCGGCGGCCGCCCGCCGGGAGCAGCGCGACCTGCTGCGGTCCGATCTCCGCACCCTGCTCCTGCTGCCCCCGCCGCCCCCGTCACCGCCGCCGGCAGCGCGGAGACCCGGCGGGTACTGCGGCCTGCTGCAGCGCCTGGGAGGGCTCTTCACTCCCAAGACGGCTGAGGCGCAGGAACCCGCACAGCATCCGGCCCGCCGGCCGCTGCCGCCGGGGCTGAAGAAGCCGCAGATCACCGGGAGCCCGCGGGCGACGCCCCCGCCGCAGGAATGGGAGGAGCCGGCGGGCAGCTATACGCCGCGGCTGGCCACCTGGCCGCAGGTTGCCAACGCGGCCGAGCGGGTGAAGACCGCCGGCATCCAGGCCGACAAATACCTCATCGAGGTGCACAAGAAGCTCTCGATCAGCGCGGCCTGCGCCGTCTTCGTCCTGATCGGCATTCCGCTGGCGCTGCGCTTCCCCCGCGGCGGAATGGGGCTGGTGATCGGGGGCGGGCTGGCGGTCTTCTCGGTGTACTACGTCGGGCTCATCGCCGGCGAGGCGCTGGGCGACCGGGGCCTGGTCGATCCCGCGGTGGCCATGTGGGGCCCCAACATGATCTTCACCTTCCTGGGCCTGCTGGGCCTGCGGGCGGTAAACCGTACCACCGGCACGGAGCGCGGGGGCGAGCTGCGCGACCTCCTCGGCGGCCTGCTCGGCCGGCTCCGTGGGGAAGCCGGAGGGCGGGCATGATCCCCCGCACCCTCGACCGCTACGTCCTCAAGAGCTGGGTCAGGATCTTCATCATTACGGCGCTGGGCTTTCCGCTGGTCAGCATTCTGATCAACCTGATCGACTTCCTCGACAAGTGGCTGGCTATCGGCCTGAGCGCGAAGCAGATCGCCATCAGCTACTTCTACTCCATTCCCGAGAACGTCTTCATCGTCATGCCGGCGTCGGTGCTGTTCGCGACCGTGTTCACCGTGGGCAACCTCAACCGGCACTCGGAGATCACCGCAGCCAAGGCCGGGGGGCAGAGCTTCTACCGGCTCATGCTGCCGGTGTTTCTGGCCGCGCTCTGCGCCACCGGGCTGGCGGTGGTGGTAGGCGAACTGGCGCCGGGCTCCAGCGCCCGGATGCACGCCATCCAGAACCCGGACGAGCAGCGCTCGGCGGTGCAGCGGTTCAATTTCGTGTACCGGGCGGAGGCGGGGTGGATCTATACCGTGGGAGTGCTGGACCGCAACAAGCGGCTGATGCGCAACCTGGTGCTGGAGCGGCAGGGCGGCAGCCCGGAGTATCCCAACCTGGCGGTCATGGCCGACAGCGCCCTCTGGGACTCGACCGGCGGCACCTGGACGCTCTACAGCGGCGCCAGCCGGTTCATCGCCGACGCCGATCACGAATACACGGTCCGATTCAAGCGGATGCAGCTGCCGGTGCTGAGCCAGTCGCCCGGCGAGCTGCTGATCGAGCCCAAGGCCCCGGATGAGATGCGCTACGCCGAACTGGGGCGCTACATCGACGCGCTGCGGCGGTCGGGGAACGACGCCAACAAGCTGATCGTGGAGCAGGCGCTCAAGCTGGCCCTGCCCGCCACCTGCCTGATCATTGCGCTCTTCGGCGCGCCGATGGCGGTGAGCTCTCCCCGGGCGGGAACGGCCCTCGGCATCGCCATCAGCCTGGCCACCACGGTGATCTACCTGATGATGATCCAGATCACCAAGGCGGTGGGCGCCAGCGGATTCTACCCCACCCTCTCCGCCTGGATTCCGAACATCTTCTTCCTGCTCACCGCGCTGGTGCTGCTGCGGAAGGTGCAGACGTAGGGACAGGGGACAGGGGACAAGGGACAGGGGACAAGGGACAGCGGACCGGTTGCTTCTCCCTTGTCCCCCTGTCCCTTGTCCCATCCCTGAAGTTCCACGGGCCCCGACGCATGCGCCGGAGCCCGTGGAAAGACCGGAGCCTGCAGGCCTAGAAGCGGTACTTCGCGCCCAGCTGCAGCCGCCAGCGGTTGGCGTTGCCGGCGGTGACGATCTTGTCCCGGATGGGAAGCGCCAGAGTGTAGATCGGGCGGTCGTTCGCCAGATCGTACCCGGTCATACGCAGCAGCGTCTGGCCCTCGAACGCCGAAGTCTGCCGCGGCACGCCCCAGTTGCTGTCCAGGAAGTTGAGGACGTTGAACATGTCGGCCGTGATTTCGATGGACTGGCCGTTGAAGGTCGTGAAGTACTTGGTGAGCCGCGCGCTCACGAAGCTGGCCCACGAGTTCCGGCAGGTGTTCCGCGGCAGGACGTGGCCCTTGGCGTCGCGGAGGCACCGCTCGCTGTTGATATAGGCGTTCAGCGTATCCCAGGCCGCCGGGTTCTGCAGCGAGATGTCGTTCTGGTCGCGCGGAACGTAGACGATGTCGTTGGAGCTGATCCCGTCGCCGTTGGCGTCGCCCTGAATCACGTAGGTGAACGGGTTGCCCGACCGGCTGTTCCAGAACACGCCCAGGTTGAACTTGTAGGGCAGGTTGACGGTTCCGCTCACCGCGATGCTGTGCGGAATGTCGAACTGCGACCGCCGGCGGATCCGGCTATCCAGCGTGCCGTCCAGCACCGAGAAGTTCAGGTTGCTGCTGGCGATGCTGGACGTCATGGACATGTAGTCCCGCGTGGTAGACCAGGTATACGACGCGTTGAACGCCAGGCCGTCGCTGAACCGCTTCTGCAGCTGCAGGCTCACGGCGTCGCTGAAGTCGCCGCTCTTGTTCTTGTGCAGGATGACCTGGCGGAAGTTGTTGGTCACCTTCACCGTATTGAGCCGGGAGGGGCTGGCGGTCCCGTAGAGCATCCGGCCTTCCGCGTTCCGCCCCTGCTCCACCACATTCACGTCCGTCAGGTAGAAGGAGTTGAGGCCGGTGGTGCGCAGCAGGTCCACCGTGCCGACCATCCCCCAGGGCAGCCGCTGATCGACGCCCAGGGAGACCTTCAGGTTCTGCGGCCACTTGAACGACGGATCGAAGTAGTTGATCGTCGGGATCGGCGCCACCGCGCCGCCGCCACCCGCGCAGGTCGTGGGCGAGCCGGCCGGATCGGTCACGTACTGCTGGGTGAAGGTGGGCACCTGGCCCGCGCCGCTGCATACCAGGTTCTGCTGCTCCAGCCCGGTGTTGGTGAAGGCGTTGGACACCCACACGTAGGGAGGCCGGCCGCTGAAGACGCCGACGCCCCCGCGCAGCACGGTCTGCCCCGCGCCGTTCACGTCATAGTTCAGGCCCAGCCGCGGCGACCAGAGAATGTTGCCGCTGGGGAAGTTGCCGGTGTTGATCCCCAGGTCCGTCTGCAGCTGGGAGTTGCTCGCCGGCGTGGTGGGGAAGGTCGGGTCGTCCAGCCGCAGGCCCGCCGTGACCGTCAGATTCTCCACCGGCACGAACTGGTCCTGCACATACACCCCGTACTGCCGGACCTTGAAATCGGCCACGGGGCCGTCGGGACGGGTGGCGCCCGGCAGGGCGATCTCGTACCGGCTGGCCGTGCCGGCCTGCAGGTCGGCAATGCTGTTGAAGTTCCATACGCCCAGCGAGGCGGGGAAGAAGACGTTGTGGAACTTGAAGAACTCGTTGTGCGTGCCCACCGTGATGCGGTGCGCGCCCAGCCCGAAGGTCAGGTTGTCGGTCAGCTCGACGATGTCCTGGTCCAGCGAGTTGGCCTGGCTGAACCGGTCCGAACCGGCGGCCACGGTGAGGCCGGTGGTCGTGTCGGTCACCAGGATCAGGGGCACGATGTTGGCAATGTCCCGCTTCTCCCGGATGGCGGAATAGCCCACCAGCAGCTCGTTGGAGTACCGGTCGGCGAAGACCGCGGTCCATTTCCCCCGGGTGGTATAGGTGTGGGAATTGAACGGATAGCCGCTGTTGGACAGCTGGTAGCCGTCGCGGAAGTTGGTGGCGCCGCTGCGGCTGTTGCGGATCAGGTTGTCGTCGCTCGCGTGGACGAAGTTATGCGACAGCTCGATCTGATTGTTGGTCCCGAGCTGCCAGTTGAGCTTGGCGAAGATGTTCTGCTGCGGGTTGCTCAGCGTGGGCGCCTGCCAGCCGCCGGGGTCGAAGCCATACGTGTTCTTGACCACGTCCTGCACCTGCTGGGCGAACCCCTGGGAGACGACGTTGTTTTCGCCCGCCACCTCGCCCTGGAAGGGCGCATCCTTCTTCTGCAGCTCGCCGTTCACGAAGAAATGCAGCTTGTCCTGGATAATGGGGCCGCCCAGCGTGAAGCCCGCCTGTTCCTGCGTCAGCGAGCCCACCTTGTTGCCCAGGCTGTCGGTCCCGATGAAATCGACCCCCAGCTCCTTGTCGCCCAGCAGGTAGCCGTAGAGCGACCCGTGGAGCCGGTTGGTGCCCGACTTGGTCACGGCATTGACCAGACCGCCGGTGAAGCTGCCCTGGCGCACGTCGAAGGGCGCCACCAGCACCTGGAACTCCTGCACCGCGTCCACCGAGATGGCCTTGGCGCCGGCCTGCCCGCCGGGCACGCCGCTCGCCGCCAGGCCGAACAGGTCGTTATTGACGCCGCCGTCGATCTGGATGTTGTTGAACCGGTTGTTCTGGCCGCCCACCGACGGGCCGCCGCTCCCCACCCCGTTCACCGCCAGCGGGGTGATGGCAATCAGATCGGTGAAGTTCCGGCCCACCAGCGGCAGGCGCTGAATGGCCGAGTCGGAGATCACGTTGGCCGGACCGGTACGGCCCTTGTTGATCAGGGGGTCGATATTGGCCGAGACGCTCAGTTCCTCCAGCTGCACCACCGAGGGCGCCAGCACGAAATCCTCGCTGTAGCGCTGGCCCAGGCTCAGCATCAGACCCGTCTTCCGGCCCGGCTCGAAGCCGATCGACCGCGCCTCCAGCGTATAGGGGCCCCCGATCGGCAGGTTCTCCAGTACGTAGCGCCCGTTGGTGCGCGTCGTGGCCTGGAACCGCGCCCCGGTGGAGGTGTTGGTCACGGTGATGACCGCGCCGTCCAGCGCGGTGCTGTCGTTGCTCGAAAGCACCGTTCCCTGAACGGCGGCGGTCGTTACGCCCTGCGCGAACACCGGCCCCGCCAGCAACGCGAGCGCCAGTGCGCCCACCGCCGCCGGGATCAACCGACGATACCTTTGCATCATGATTTGCTCCTGGTACGGACTCCGGATGGGCCGGGAACGCACGCGCGGCGCCCCCGGACAGGAACCACCAGCTGCTGGATCTGGTACGACGAGCCGTCTGGCAGCATCGTAGCTACATCTTGTAGGGCTGGTGCCCGGTAAGGCCCCCGGGCGGGTGGCAGGCAATCCTGCGGCCAAGTGCGCCTGCCGCGGGCAAAATACCGCCCGGGGCGCCGCCGTCAAGCAGCATGACTCCCCGGTTACCCGTCCGTTTCCCCGCCGGGCTGGAAATGCCGCCAGAGGAAGTAGACCGGGACACCAGCCAGAGTGATCAGCAGTGTAACGGCAGTGTCCCTCGTGTTGGTCACCAGCGCGTTCACCACCATGGCCACCGAGGCCAGCAGAAACAGCAGCGGGACCACGGGATAGCCCCATGTCCGATAAGGCCGCTCGAGATCGGGCCGGGTCCGCCGGAGCACAAACACCGCCGCCACGGCCAGGGCATAGAAGGGCCAGATCCCCAGAATGAACCGGTCGGCCAGCTGGGCGAAGTTGTTGAACAGGACGTAGAGCACGCCCAGGAGGGTGGCCAGCCAGATGGCGGTGGAGGGGCTCTTGAACCGGGGCGAAACCCGGGCGACGAAGCGGAAAAAGAGCCCCCGGTCGGCCATGGCGAAGAAGATCCGGGGGCCGGTCATCATGGAGCCGGTAAGCGATCCGAAGGCCGACAGCATGACGATGCCCGCGATCACCGCCGCGCCCCGGGCCCCCAGCAGGGGGATCCGCTCCGCCGCCGTGGTGGCGATGAGCGGCGACTGGGCCATCTGGGGCAGCGGCACCAGGTAGATATAGGCCAGGTTGAGGAGCAGGTAGACCGCAATGATGAGCGACGTGCCGGTAATCAGCGCCAGAGGCATGTTGCGCCCCGGGTCTTTGACCTCGCCCGCCATGAACGACAGATCGCCCCAGCCGTCGTAGGTCCACATGATGGGGATCAGCGCCGTGGCCAGGGCCGACAGGTTGAGCGCCGAGGGCACCATGGGGCTGAAGTTGGCGGCGCTTCCGTTGCCCACCGCAAAGGCGAGCACCGCGAGCGCCGCGAGAGAGAGGTACTTGGCCACGGTGATCAGGTTCATCACCACGGCGGCGTAATTCACGCCCACATAGTTGAACAGGCCCACCAGCACCACCGCCCCGGCGGCGAAATAGTGGATCTGCGCCGGGCTCAGGTGGGCGAAATAACCCAGGTACTCGGCGAAGAGGGTCGCGATCGCCCCCAGGGCCGAGGCCCGAACCACCGCCAGCTCGGTCCAGCCGAAGAGAAAGGCCGGCAGGGGCCCGAAGGCCTCGAGGATATAGGTAAACACCCCGCCGGAACGGGGAATGGCCCCGGCCAGCTCCGCCAGGGTAAGGGCCCCGAACAGCGCCACCACCCCGCCCAGGACCCAGCCCAGCAGGACCGGCCCGGGCGACTCCAGGGTGGCCGCCACCACTGCGGGGACGCGGAAGATGCCGCTCCCGATGGTGGAGCCCACGATGACGGCAACGGCGCTCCAGAGCCCGAGATGGCGGGGCAGCCGCTCGCCCCAGCGGTCGGGGGCCGCGGGTGTATCCATGGAATGCCCGGGGGTGAAGGGAAGGGGTGCCAGGAAGGGTTAAATTGGCCTCCCCGGGCCCGGGGAGCAACTGTAACATTTGTGCTGAGGCGAGCTTGTTGTTTTCTTTATGGGCGGCGGCCCCCCTGCCCGCCTGCCCAGCCTGATCATCGTGCCCCGGAGTCATCTCTTGAGCCCCCGTACCACCAGTCCCACGCTGTTTCGCCGGCTTGCGTGGACCGCCGCCGTTCTGGCCTTCGGCCTGATCGTGCTGGGCGGGGTGGTCCGCATTACCGGCTCCGGGTTGGGGTGCGGCGAGCACTGGCCACTCTGCAACGGCCAGTGGTTCCCTCCCCTGGACCTCCCCACCGCCATCGAGATCAGCCACCGCTGGGTCGCCGCCCTGGTGAGCCTGTTCGTCTTCCTGGTGGGCCTGGTGGCCTGGACCCGCCTGCCGGGGCGGCCCGACCTGCGCCGCCCCGCTACGCTGGCGGTGGTGCTCCTGGTCGTCCAGGTCCTCCTGGGCGCCGTCACCGTCAAGCTCTCGCTGCCGCCCGAAGTGATCATTGCCCATCTGGGGAACGCCATGCTGCTGCTGGCGGTTCTGATGGTCGCGGCGCTGCGCTCCGGCGACGGCCTCCCCGCCATCCCGCGGGGAGACGGGCACGGCACCCATAGGCTGGTCGTGGCCGCGGCCGTCCTGGGCTTCTGCGTGGTGCTGCTGGGCGCCCTGGTGGCCAATTACCATGCGGGACCCTTCTGCCTGGGCTTCCCGCTCTGCAGCGGCAAGCTGTTGCCGCCCCCCAACTGGTATGCCGAGGTACACTGGACCCACCGGCTGGCGGCCTTCACCTTCCTCGGCCTCATGGTGGCCGTGGTGGGCCGGCTGCACCGGCGCGACGACGCCGCCTCCCTCCCGCTGCGGCGGGCGGCCTGGCTGGCCCTGCTGGTGACGCTGGCCCAGATCTGCGTGGCGGCGGCCATGGTCCTGTCCATCTTCCCGCCCTCGCTCCGGGCCCTGCACCTGCTGGCCGGCACGGCCGTCTGGGCCTCGCTGGTGTTCCTGGCCTACCGGTCCAACCGGACGCCGCGTCCGGTTCCGGTGGATGCCCCCGAGGGAGCCCCCACCGGACGCCGCCCCTCGCTGGCCTCCGACCTGGTGGCCCTGACCAAGCCCCGCATCATCAGCCTGCTCCTGGTCACGACCATCGCACCGATGTTCATCACCGGCCAGGGCGTGCCGGGCGCCGGGCTGGTGTTCTGGGTGATCGTGGGCGGCTACCTGATGGCTGGGGGGGCCAACGCCATCAACATGTGGTTCGACCGCGACCTGGACGACCGGATGGTCCGCACCCGGAAGCGGCCGCTCCCCTCGGGGCGCATGCGCCCGAGGTTCGTGCTGCTCTACGGGATGAGCCTGGGCGCGGTGGCGTTCGCCATCTTCTGGCACTTCGCCAACCCGCTCAGCGCGTGGCTGGCGCTGGCGGGGCTGGCGTTCTACGTCCTGGTCTACACCGTCTGGCTGAAGCGGTCCACCCCGCAGAACATCGTCATCGGGGGCGCCGCCGGCGCCTTCCCGCCGCTGGTGGGATGGACCGCGGTGACCGGCCACCTGGACCTGGCGGCCATCTACCTCTTCGCCATCATCTTCTACTGGACGCCGCCGCATTTCTGGGCCCTGGCGCTGCTCAAGCGAGGCGAGTACGCCAACGCCGGCGTTCCCATGATGCCGGTGGTCCGGGGGACCCACCATACCAAGGTGCAGATGCTGGGCTATACCATCATGCTGGTGCCGCTCACCCTGCTCCCCTGGTTCTCCGGGACCCTGGGCCTGGTCTACCTGGTGGCGGCCATTCTGCTGGGCGCCCGGCTGCTGTGGTACTGCATCAAGCTGCTGCGGGAGAACACGGTCGGGCCCACCGCCTGGAAGATGTACAAGTTCTCCCTGCTCTACCTCTTCCTGCTCTTCATCGCCATGGGGGTGGACCGGGTCATTCCCTCGGCCAACCCGTTCCGCCCGGCCGACGTGATGGTCCTGCAGAAGGCTCCGGCTCCCCCTCCTCCGGCTGTCACCACCGAGGCGGCGCACCCCTAGTGATCGCCGGCTGAGTATGGCGACCACCGCGCGGCCGTCGTTCCGTCTTCCCTCTCCCCGCGAGCTGCAGCGTCTCTGGCCCCGGGTCCGGCCCTGGGCCGGCCAGCTGGCGCTGGCCGCCCTGGCGCTGCTGGGAAGCGCGGCCATCGGGCTGGCGTTTCCCCTGATAGTGGGCCGGCTGCTGGACGCCGCCTTCGTGGCCGGGGGGCGGCCCCTGCTCAACCGCATCGCCCTGGGGCTCATCGTTCTCTTCGCCATCCAGGCGCTGCTCAATTACGTCCAGACCTATCTGCTGAGCGCGGTGGGCGAGCGGGCGGTGGCGGGCCTCCGGGGCGAGTTGTTTGGCAAGCTGCTGGACATGCCGCCGGGCTTCTTCGCCGAGCGCCGTACCGGCGAGCTGACCAGCCGCCTGACGACCGACATCGGCCTGCTGCAGGGGACGATGAGCCACCAGATCGCCGAGTTTTCCCGCCAGGTGCTGGCGCTGCTCGGCGGGGTGGTGATCCTCACCTGGATGCAACCGCGACTGGTCCTGACGGCGCTCATCGTGGTGCCGTTTGTGGTCTTCAGCGCCATCGTCTTCGGGCGGCGGCTGCGGCACATCAGCACGGGGGTGCAGGACCGGGTGGCCAATGCCACCGCGCTGGCGGAGGAGGCATTCAGCCAGATCCGCACGGTGCAGAGCTTCGTGCAGGAGCCCGAGGAGCGCCGGCGCTACGACCAGCGGGTTGCCGACGTGGTGCGGATCGCGCTGCGGCGGGCGCACGTGCGGGGCATCTTCTTCGGGGTCATCACCTTTGCCACCTTCAGCGGCATCGTGGTGGTGCTGTGGCAGGGGGGCCGGCTGGTGCTGGACGGCGAGCTGACCGCCGGCACGCTGGTGGCCTTTCTCCTCTATACCGTCACTATCGCCGCCGCGGTGGGGGCGTTGGCCAACTTCTTCAGCAGCTTCCAGGAGTCCATGGGCGCCGCCCGCCGGGTCTTCGAGATCCTGGAAAGCACCAGCCCCATCGCCGATCCGCCTCACCCCGCGGCGCTGCCGCGCCCGGTGCGGGGGCGGGTGGCCTTCGAGCAGGTGAGCTTTCGTTATCAGGACGATCCGGAGCTGCCCTGGATTCTCCAGGACATCCGGCTGGACGTCCGGCCCGGGGAAATCGTGGCCCTGGTGGGCCCCTCCGGCGCGGGGAAGACCACCCTGGTGTCGCTCATCCCCCGGTTCTGGGACGTCACGGCGGGCGCCATCCGGCTGGACGGCGAAGATCTTCGCCGGCTCCGCCTGGCCGACCTCCGGGGCGCCATCGGCATCGTGCCCCAGGAGCCGGCGCTCTTCAGCGGAACGGTGCGGGAGAACATTGCCTATTCCCGCCCCGACGCCTCGCTGGAGGAGGTGAAGCAGGCGGCCCGCGCCGCCCATGCTCACGAGTTCGTCTCGCTCTTTCCCACCGGCTACGACACCGTCGTGGGGGAACGGGGGGTCAAGCTCTCCGGGGGCCAGCGGCAGCGCATCGCCATCGCGCGGGCCGTGCTCAAGGATCCGCGGATCCTGATCCTGGACGAGGCCACCAGCAGCCTGGACAGCGAGAGCGAGCGGCTGATCGAGGACGCGCTGGAGCAGCTGCTGGTGGGGCGCACGACGTTTATCATCGCCCACCGGCTGAGCACCGTGCGCCGGGCCGACCGGCTGGTGGTGCTGAACCGGGGGCAGATCGTGGAGGAAGGGAGCCATGGCGAGCTGCTCGCGGCGGGCGGGCTCTACGCCCGGCTGTACCAGCATCAGTTCCGGGAGGAGGAGGTGAGGATCGAAACTTAGCCCGCCTCACTCGCAGTCTGAGATTGTCCAGGCCTGCCAGGAGGCCCTCGCGAAAAGAACGCTTCCCTTCATTCTCCTGCCGCCGCAACGAGCACGGGGTTCTGGAGACGATCACCTAATTTATGGAAACGGTGTAAATCGGCGCGCTGACGGTACCGCAGGACAACGTAACCGACATGCCGACTGTTCCGGTGCCCGCTGACCCCACGCGTCATCTCGCCGCGCCTTCTGGCCCGGCGCCCCCGTTGCGCCCCCCGAAAGACGTCAGGACTCGCCGCAGTCGCGTGGAAGTCGGCCGATGGTCTTGCCGGCCCACTAGCCGCTCATGGCGACACGATACGGCCACGATGGTCGCGGACATTCACCGGCGGCCTGTCGCGTTCCCTGCATAACCTGTCGCAAAAGGGGCCTAGGCGTGGCCGGGGGAGGGCGTAGAAGGGCTATAGGAGGATGTGGCACGGCGGACGTGCCTCTCCTCAGAACTCTCTCCGGAGGTATCCCATGCAAGCCAGCAAGAGGTTCCTTACCCTCGCCGTCCCTGAGTTGCACCGGAGTCGAGCCTTCCTCTGTCAGAATGGTACCCGGTGTCAGCGTCCAGGTGCCCGCAACCTCCGACACAGGGAGTGCCGGGACAGGGTTCGCCTTCGTGTTTCTCGCGTGGTATTGGGAAGAAGGAGCGGGTGGTAGTCTACTGACTCGCAGTCGAGGGTCTGAAAAAGAGAGCCCCCGCCGAAGCGGGGGCTCTCCTCTTACGAACCCGGTCCGGATTACGGGCGGGAGATCACAAGCTTGAACATCCCCGGATCAGGATCCGGATAGAACGGTGCGAAGTTCTGCATCTGAATGTAGTAGGTACCTGGTACCAGGGTGATCGTGCACTTCTCGAACACCGGCGGGGCGTCACCGGCTGCGTCGCAGGCATCCACGCCAGTAGTCGCATCGCTCTCGACAATGTAGGTCCCCAGGTCCGAGGTGTTGTCCCAGGTTGCGTCGAAGGTATAGTCGTCCCCGGTGGTAACCACGAACTTGTACCAGTTGCAGGGGGCACCACCGCAGTCGCCGGCCCAGGTGCCGCTGTCGGCGAAGGCGACGGCACTACCAGCCGCAGGCGTCGCGACCGTGGGGGCGGTACTCGAGGCATCCGTACCCGTAAATACGCTACCGCCGACCGTGATCGCGGTCGTCGCAGCAATGTTGCTGAGCGGCACGGTGGTAAGGAACGACAGCACCAGGTTGCTCACGAGCGGCGTGCCGGTGGAACCGGGGAGCGGAACGAACCAGAGCGTAAGGCTGTCGGCGGACACGGAATCGACGATCGCATCCACACCACCCATATTCACCGTGACACCCGGCAGGAAGCGATACTGGCTCGGCGCCGTCATGGACAGCTCGGCCGCGGCCGCCGGGGTAGTGGTCGAGAACGCCGCGGCCAGGGCCGGGGCGGGCGGAGAGTTCACCGGATCCGCGGAGACCAGGTCGAAAGTGCCGAGGTGCGCCACCCCGCCCAGCGCCGCGTCGCTCACGCTGATCGGCCCGCTGGCGTCCGGGCCCACGATGAACCGCAACTGGGTCCGGTCGGCCGAGATATCCACCAGGGCGTTGCCGGCGCCGTTGCCCAGCGTCACTTCGGAGGCGTCGGTGAAACCGTAGAGCGGCGGAGCCGTCACGGTCACCGTGTCGCCCACCGCCGGCATGGTGTCGGACACCGTCACCACCGGCAGGGGGTTGGGCAGCGTGTCGGTGGTGATCGTCGCGGTGGTGGTGATGTTATTGAACGGAATCCCCGGCGCGTAGCTGAGCTCCACCCCGCTCAGGATGGCCGTGTCGCCGGCGATGCCGGCGGAGGGGAGCACGTAGAGAATGCTGCCGTCGGTCGACACGCCGACGTTCGCTCCCGGCAGCGCGTTCGGCCCAAAGGAGATGGTCGTCGCCGGCGTGAACGTGATCCCCGCCGGGGCGGTCAGCTGGACGGTATCGCCCAGGCCCGGCGTGGCGTTGCTGAAAGCCGCCCCCGGGATGCTGGCGATGGTCACCTTGACCGGGATCGTGGTGGTCGCCCCGCCGGCGCTGACGTCGAAACTGGTGTTGACGAAGCCGGTGGTGGAGGCGGCACGGACGAAGTACCGAGCGCTGGTGGGAATGTTCCCGCCCCCGATGATGTGCCCGTAACTCGTATCGCGGTTCACCACGATGGAGGAGGGGATCGTTCCGAGCGTGAAATCGGCGGAGTCGGGCTGGTTCAGATCGTTGAGCGCCTGAACCACGACGGCGGTGCTGTCGCCGAGGTTGTTGACGAACACGACCGACGGATTGGCCTGCACCGTCGCAATCGTCTTCGCATTGCCTCCAGTCGGGTCGGATTCGCACGACCAGATGGCGGCGACGGCGGCAAGCAGGACCGTACCACGCACCAATCGGTTCATACTGTGCACCTCTTCCTGAACGGTGAAAGTTGGTAGCGAGCGTCAGGTACGCGCCGCGGCGATTCCAAGCACAATTCTCAACTGCCGAACTCCGGTGTCCGCGCCGCGGAGAAGAAATCGATCCCGAGGAACTGCCCGGCATCCCGCACGGCATCGGCCCCGATGATCTCCATCCAGTCCGGCCGGCCGGACTCGGCCAGGTCGTTGGTATGGATCAGCTTGTAAGCCCCCAGCCCGTTGCGGTCCGCGAAGATGTACCAGTACGCCTTTCCCCGCGTATACCGCCAGATCAGGTAGGGAGGCGCCAGGCCAGGCTGCACCCGGTGCAGTGAGTCGTCCGGCACGCCGTACTTGGTAAAGATCCGGCCGCGGTCGGTTTTCCACCCGGGACTGGCGCTCTGTCCCAGCTCGCGAAAATTGCTGTCGGCAAAGGCGATCGCGGCGTAGAAGCGTTCCCGCGCCTCGTTCCGTTCCGTAGACGGGTCCGGGTCGCGCTTCTGCCAGAACTCCGTCATGAACCGCCGCTTGCCGGTGACCGTGGCCCCCTTGTAGGCCCGCAGATCGCGCCCGCTGGCAATGAGCTGCAACGGCTCCTCGGCCTTGTCGAGCTGCTCCTCCGACATGGCGGCGAAGTAGCCCGAGTCGGTAATCCGGGCCAGCTCGCCCCGAATGGCCTGCTGCGCGACGGTCCGCTGCAGATTGGCCATGGTGAGCCGCGCCTCGCGCTCGAAGGTGCGTCCACCCGACAAGGCCACCTTGACCTGCAGCGCGTACTCTCCGGCCGGCAGCCCTTCCAGGTTCAACTGGCCCCGCAGAACGCCACCGCCCGCTGCCGTCTTGACGGGGTTGGGAGGCGTCTCCACCACCACCCCGCCGGTGCTGTCGGTAATCGCGACCCGCATGGTTCCCGAATCGGCCTGCTCGGTGTAGACCTCGAGCAGATAGAACGCGGTGCTCTTGAGCGGTGTCAGGCGCAGCCGTGCGACCGACGTCACCAGCAGCTGCCCGCTCTTGAACTCTGTCGGCTCCATGCTGTCGCCCTGGATGGGCCGCATCCGGGGAGACAGCACCAGATCGGAAGCATCGGGAGCCTGCGCGAACCCCACCACGTTGGCTCCGGCGGTGTATTCCTGGCCGGCCACCGAGTCCCGCAGGGTCACATCCACCCGGTAGCGGCCGGGCCGCACCGGAAACTCAGCCACGTTGACCGTAAAGGCCCCCGGTTCCCGCAAGTCGGCCGACACATGCTGCTGGGGCCAGGCACTCTGTTCCAGCGTCAGACCGGTCGAGTCCTTCACCTGAATGGACACCTGATAGCTCAGGATGCCGCCTTCCTGCTGTTCCGTCGGCTGCAGCAGATTCAGCGGAATCTGCACGAACGCCTTCACCTGCGTGATGTTGTTCTCGGCGCGGTAGAACCGTACGGCGCGCACCATGAGGTCATCACCAGACTGCCGCGCCGGGGCGGACCACCCTGCCACACTCAGAGCCGCCACACCCGCCAGCGCAAAGTACCGAATGCCCCGCATGTTACCCCTGCCCGGCCCGCCGGGCCCCGGGGGGCCCGGCAACCGGCGAAGCGGCTGTTACCAGCCGACGTTAAGGCTGAAGAAGTTGGTGCCGCCGAGGACGCCCAGGTATTTCCAGGCGTAATCGACGCCGAGGTTGAGGGTGCCGGCCTGGAAGTTCAGTCCCCCGCCCACGGCCAGGCCGTGGAGGTTCTCCTCGTCGGTCAGCGCCGTGGTGGTCGGGTCCACCGGCGTCAGGTTGTTGGCCGGGTTGTAGCTGTAGCTGCCCCGCAGCGCCACCCCGAAGGGCGAGCCGCCCAGCCGGTTCAGCGCCCACTCGCCGCCCACCACGAAGCCCGCCGCGTTGTTATTGGGCTGGTTGAAGTCGGTCAGCACCGTCAGCCGGTTGCTGGCCCCGGTCAGCAGGTCGTAGGCCAGCCCCACCCGGAAGGTGGTCGGCAGCGGGAAGCCCTTGGTCCGCAGCCGCGCCGGCTGGTCCAGCCCCGGCACCGGCTGCTCGCCCGGCAGCGGCTGCCGCGGCACCCCCGCGTTCAGCGCGTCGCCGCTGTAGCTCAGGTCGGTCCCCAGGTTGCTCAGCACGAAGCTGAACTTCACCGGGTGCCCGCTCAACAGCGCATGGAAGTTGGTCCCGAAGTCCACCGCCAGGGCCTGCCCGTTGGCATCCCCCAGCTTGTCGAAGATGAACTTCGCCGTGATGCCCGCCGAGAAGCGGTCGCTGAAGTTCTCCGCATAGGTGAGCCCCGCGAAGGTCTCGCTCACCGAGTACACCGACCCCGTCCCGTTGGGCTGGTCGGCGGTGTAGACCGGCTGGTCGCTGAACCCGAAGGTGCCCAGCTGCAGCCCGAAGGTCCGCGCCCCCCCGCTGAAGGGGAAGGCCACCCCGCCCCAGGTGTAGCGCGTGTTGGCCACGTAGTCATAGGTCCCCACCATGGCCCCCGGCCGGGTCATCAGCGCCGCGCCCGCCGGGTTGTAGTAGAGGGCGCTCACGTCGCTGGCGATGGAGCTGTAGGCCCCGCCCAGCGCGGTGCCCCGGGCCCCGGCCCCCAGCAGCAGAAATTCCGCCGCCGTGGTGCCGTACGGCGTGTTGTTCTGGTTCACCTCCGGGGCCTGTGCCGCCACCACGGCGGGCAGGCCGCCGAGCAGCGCCGCCCCGAGGAGCAACCGTCGTGCCGAGAAAGAACGCATGGTCTCTGATCTCCTGGTTGCGGACGGCGGGACGCGCCAGCGCGGCGCGCCCCCCGTCCAGCCGTGGCTACTGCGCGAAATTGACGATGGTGAAGCGCCCCACCCGCCGGGCATTCCCCGCCTCGACGTGGTAGAAGTACACCCCGCTGGCGACGACCTGGTTGTTCCGGTTACGGACGTTCCAGGTCTCCTCGCCGCCGAACTGCGAGCTGTGGTGCTCCAGCAGCTGCACCAGCACCCCGCTCGAGGAGTAGATCCGGATGATGCAATCCTGCGGCAGGTTCACGAACTTGATGATCTTGGTGTCCGTGGTCTGCTCGTAGGCGTTGGTCACGTAGTACGGATCCGGCACCGTGTGGACCTTGCTCAGGTCGTTCCCCGTCGGCGCGTTCACCTGGTTGATCACGTCGTAGGTGAAGCGCACCTCCGCCCCCACGGCCGCCATCGGGAACGGCCACTGCTGCACGTAGCTGTAGGGCCCATCGTCCCCGGCCTGGCAGAGCGTGCAGTTCTGCCCGCCGCCGTTGATGGCGCCGGTGTAGCTCCGCATGGTCCACACCGTCCCCGCCGCCGGCAGCGCGCCGCCGGTCAGCTCGAAGGTGAAGATGTGCCCCGAGAGGTACATCTCGAACCCGTTCTCGGTGGCGGGCACCACATTGCCCACCGTCCCGGTGATGTAGCCGATCGGCCCCGGCACCGCCGTCTGGGTCAGCACGAACGGCGTCGCCGCGCCGCAGGCAATCAGCGCCTGGACCGCGGCCACGGTGTTGAGCGGCGCCACGCAACTGAAGTCCGTCGGCGTGAGCGTCGCGGACGCGTCGAAGGCGCCTGCGGCCGGCGCGTCCTGGGCGTTCAGGATGCCCCAACTCGCCCCGATGGTCGGGCTGAACGGCACCACCACGTTGTCGGTCACGTCAATGACCGAGTCGATGGTCCCGCCCGTCCCCCAGTACACGTTGAAGTCCGCCGCGCGCACCGCCCCGCCCAGCGCCCCGTGGAACTGCCGCCAGGTGCTCTGGATGGTCTGGTACGCCATCGGTTCGTAGATGTTGTCCACGCCCGAGAGGTAGCCCGCGTTGGTGAAGCAGGTCACCACGTTGGTCGTGAAGTTCTGCTGGCTGCAGGCGGTCGGATTCGCCTGCGTCTCGTTCTGCTGCGGGCTCGGCCCGTCGAACCACCGCGCCCCGTTGTAGTCGCAGTTATCCCCGAACCCATCCGCCCCGTTCACGCAGCCGCGGCCGAAGGAGTTGGTGTAGTAGTTCCCCGGCACTTCCATGTGCAGACTGCCGCTCAGGGTATACGACCCGTTCCCGCCGTAGCGCGAGGCCAGCGACGCATCCACACTGGTGACGGTGAACGATTCATCGTGCGTCACTGCGCCGTCCGTGGACGGCTGCGCCAGCGGCACCGTCAGCTGGGTCGCCCCGCCCGCGGCGGTGTTCAGCGTGATGTAATAGATATTCGGCGTCCCGTCGTAGGCCGAGCCCAGCGTCAGGCTGTCCAGCGTGGCGCTGAAGGCGCCCGGGGAGGCGATCAGCTGCTTCACGAACGCCGTGAGCCCCAGCTGCCACCCGGTGGCCGGCGGGAAGGGCTTGCTGAAGGTGCCCTTCACCGGATCGATGGTCGGGACGACATCATCCGTCAGCTTCTGGCCGCGGCCATAGACCGCCACGTCCAGCGTCGCCGTGTTCTCGTAGTTCCCCGCCGGCGCCACCGGCGTCACCGCCTTGGTCAGCCGCGGGCTCTCCAGGTTGCTCGGCCCCGACTGGAAGGAGTTGATGTCGAAGGTCGTCACGCTGTAGAAGTAGCGGAAGTTGTTCCGCACCGTGTTGTCCACGTACACGAACGGCACCCCGGTGTCCGACAGCTCCGGGCAGTTCGACGGCGCGCACGACCCGCTGCCCCCCGTCCCCGCCGTGTCGGCATTCACCACCAGCGCCGTCCCGTCGGCCAGCAGCACCCGGTCGCCGATCTTCACCTGGATGATCGGGCCCGAGAGCGGCACGTCCACGTGCAGCGCCAGCTGCACCCCCGGCGTGTTGATCGAATCGACCGGATCGTATGTCGTGGCGCAGGTCGTCGTGATCCCCAGCTCCGGCGCGCAGGTCGAGGACGGATTGATCTGGCCCCGGTAGTCCGGGATGGTGGTGCCCGCGTAGTC
This sequence comes from uncultured Gemmatimonadales bacterium, assembly GCA_963779755.1. GTDB lineage: Bacteria > Gemmatimonadota > Gemmatimonadetes > Gemmatimonadales > GWC2-71-9 > CAVZZO01. The sequence goes on along the minus strand of CAVZZO010000001.1, from coordinate 1,106,892 downwards.
GAACTGCGCCAGCAACTGCAGCGAGTTCGGCGCGTCCACCCGGCCCCGGTACACCCGGTAGCCCTCCACGTCGTACTGCCGGTAGCTCGGGTCGTACAGCGGGTTGGGCGCCCCGTTCAGGGTCGCCTGGCTCGCGATCGAGTAGAAGGGATCGCCCGCCTGCTCGCTCGACGACGGCCGCCACATCACCGTCACCTGGTTGTCCCCCGGTACCAGGAAGAACGGCGGCGGCTCGGGCGAGAACGGCAGCAGGAACCCGTTATCGAAGATCGCCTGCGCCACCAGCGCCTTCCCCAGCAGCGAGTTCGGCACCACCTTGAATTCGTCCTGCGACAGGGTGTCGTTGCTGTTCAGGTCCCGCGCCCCCAGGAAGCCCGTGATCGAATCCAGCAGGTTCACGTTGCCGCCGAAGGCGCAGGCCCCCGAGGCGGGGCACGCGCCCACCGGCGCCCCGATGGTCGTGGGGTTATCCATGCCCGCGATCAGCGCCAGATTGCCCGGCTTGATGTCGCAGGTCGAGCCCACCGTCCCGCAGGACGCCGTCCCGCCCGCCGCGGCCGGCGCGGCGAAGATGTAGGCCACCACGATGGAGCCGAAGCCCCCCGGCGCCAGCTTCAGCGGCCCCGACGACTGGAAGAACCGCATGTCCGCGCCGGAGGTGTTGTTGATGTAGCAGATGTGCGTCGCCACCGGGTCCAGCGAACAGTTCTGGTCGCCGGCCGCGGGGCTGATGTGCCCCGAGAGATAGCGGAACAGCTGCGTCGTGTTCCGGGCGTCGCCGAAGACGCCGCCGTTGATGGTGTTGCTGAAGAGCGTCAGCCCCACCTGGTTCCCGTTGGCATCCTCCGGGCTCTTCAGGTACTTCACCCCCACGAACCCGGTGCCGGAGAACAGGCCCGGCTGGTTGAAGATGGTCGGGTCGAAGCTCCAGCCCGCGAAGCGCGAGAAGCTGCGCTCGTAGGTGTTGCCCAGCGCGAACGGCACGTTCACCGAGGAATAGTTCACGCCCGCGTCGGCCACGTCCATGTCGGCGCCGAAGCCGGCATAGAGGTTATCGATGGTATAGCCGCCGTCGGGGATGCTGACCCCGAAGGAGGCCTCGTTGCGCTGCTGGAAGACCTGGGCCTGCTGCATCAGGATTTCCCGCATGCCCGGCCGCACCCCTGCGTAGTCGGCGGCGTTCAGCGAGGTGATGTTGTAGAAGGTGTAGATGAAGTACAGGATGTCCTGGTTCCCCGAGGGGTAGTTCCAGCCCAGGCCCCGCTGCTCCACCACCACCCCCAGCGGGTGCGGCCGGCCGGCCACCAGGCCCGGGTTGCCGTCCCAGCTGAGCCACCACACGTCGCCCTGCGAGCCCTTGTCGCGGCCCTGCAGCAGGGAGTTGAAGATCAGGCGGTTATCGTCCGCGTTGGGGATGCGGGCCGCCATCGCCGCATTGTCCGTCCCCGCCGCGATGAAGGCGGCATCGTCCGGATTCTGCGTGTTGTAGATCGGCGTCACCTGCTCGCCGTGCTGGGTGGTGCCCTTGGGATCGAAGAAGAAAGCCCCCGTCGTGTCGCCCGCCCAGGGACCGCCGTCCGTCCCGATCGTCCCGGCCAGCTGGATGCCCGAGTTGAACACGTACTGGTCGGCCGTCCCCTTGGGCCAGAACCCGCCCCCGATGGTGGACGAGTTGGTGGAGTCGACGCAGACCTCGCCGGTGGCCGACAGACCGCAATAGATGCGGTTGACGGTCATGGCGCCCAGCGACCGGGCGAAGAGGCGGAAGCCCCGCCGCGCCTGCGCGCCCGGCTCCGGCTTCGCCGCCGCCACACTGGACAGCGCCACCGCCAGCGTCAGCGCGAGCAGGCCGATGCGCAGCACGCCTTTCGAACGAAGTAGTGATTGCATTGCATCCTCTCTCATCAGATAGGACGGGCGCCGCGCGGACCGGCCGCCCGGGAAGGGCGACCGGCCGGCGGTGCGTTACTAGAAGTTCACTTCGAGCCCCAACCGCAGGTTGCGCGGCTGGGTGGTAAAGGCGTTGATCCCGCGCCCATTGGTGAAGTACAGCGCGTCGTGAGCGGCTTTCTGCTCGCTCAGGCTGAAGACGCCGTCCCCGTTACCGTAGCGCTGCTCCGCCCGGATGAGGTAGACGCAGTTGGGCGTGGTGGGATCATTCTGCGCGTTCACCCAGTTGCCGCAACCGCTGGCGGCCGCTCCGCCGAAGGTCAGGTCGATGGCGCCGCTGCCGTCGTTGTAGACGCCGTTGGCCTTCGCCTCTTCGGCAAAGGCGGAGCTGTCCGAACTGAACCTGATGACCTGCTCGGACTGGTTCACGATGTCGTTCGTGGTGGTGAACACGGTCACGATGTTCTTGAAGTTCAGGATATTGCGGGCATCGAGGAAGGCGGTCACATCCAGGCCGCGCAGCCCGAAGCTCTTGGTGAACTTCATGTCCAGCTGCTTGAAGGCCGGCGTGCGGGCGCCGAAGAAGTCGCCCTCGAACTGCCGGGAGCAGACCCCGCCGGAGAGCACGCCCTCGTTGCCCGTCTCGGCCGGGCAGCGGGTGAAGGCGGTGCCGCTGGAGTAGCGGAACAGCGCCGTGACGCCCGCGCCACCCAGGATGGCGCCCGCCGTGGAGCCTTCTTTCCAGTCCGACGGGAAGCTGAGCGCGAACGAGCCGGTCAGGTTGTGCGGCCGGCTGCTGGCCGTCGGGAAGATCGACTGCGGGGGCGGCTGGTTGCCGCCGGAGATCTGGTTGACGATCCGCGAGCCGAAATTGATGTAGGTGAACGGATCGGACCCGGTGTTCTTGGCCTGCTGGAAGGTGTAGGTCAGCACGCCGTTGAAGAACCGGCCGAAGCGCCGGTCGAGCCGGACGTCGATGCCGCGGGTATTGCCGAAGTCGGCGTTGGTCATCACCCGGAGATCCACGTTGGCGCCTTGGCGCTGCGGATCGGAGAAGCTGACCAGACGGCCGGCAAAGTTGGAGAGGTTGTCCCGGTTATAGGCCGAGATGTCCAGCACCATGTCGTCGCTGAACGCGTGCCGGATACCGAACTCGAAGGAGATGGTCTTCCCGAAGTCCAGATCGGTGCCGTACACGTGGTTGGTGTTGGTCACGGCCAGGTCGGTGTTCATCCCGCCCAGGATCAGCCCGAAGTCCGGCGTCTGCACCTGGTGGGCGTAGGAGAGCCGGAAATTGGTGCGGTCGGTGACCGGGAAGGACACCTGGATGTGCGGGCTCACATAGCTGTGGCCCTGATCCGCCACGTACTTCACCAACGGCATGCCGTTCAGATCCGCGCCGCCCGTGCCGTAGCTGTTGGGCCGGGGGAAGTAGCTGTAGGTGCCGAAGGTGGCGTGGGTCGAGACGGTGTCCAGCACGTAGGGGTGCGAGCCGTTCGACTTGTAGTAGTCGTAGCGCAGACCGCCCACCACCACCACGTCGCCCAGGTCGAGACGATCCTCGACGAAGGCGTCGTAACGCATGGGCGACTCGATGAAGATGTCGGAGAACGCCTGGCTGGTCAGCGCGTGGGAGTAGTTGGAGATGTCGTAGTGGGTATACTCGCCGCCGATCTTGACCCGGTTATAGCGGTCGACCTGCCAGTCGAGGTTGCCCTTCCCGACCCAGCGGTTCTCGCGATACAGAAAGAGCCGGTTGGTGGGGCCGCCCGACTCGGCGAAGCCGTCCAGGCCGTAGGCGTTGTTGCGGTACTTGTCGATGACGGAGTACTGATCGCGGTTTTCCAGGTCCAGCGGCGAGCGCCGCGAGCCCGGAACGTTGTTGCGATAGTTATCCACCAGCTGCTGGTCCAGCGGGAAGCTGTTGAAGTCCCACATGAAATCGATGTTGCCCAGCATGAAGCCGCCGAACGGATTGCGCGTGTCCAGCTCGCTCTGCCGGGTCATCGGCCCGTTGAGCCGGCGGTCCATCTGATAGGCGACGTTGGCGTCGATCGCCAGCGCCCGCTCGGAGGACTTGGCCAGGTTCTGCGTCCAGCTCAGGGTGAAGTAGTTGCTCCAGGACCGGTTCCCCGACAGCAGAATGGGATCCTCGAAGTTGAAGAAGTTCGAGTTCCGGGACTGGTTGCGGCTGCCGTTGTAGCTCAACGCGATGCGGCTGCCGGTGCCGAAGGTGTAGTTCAGCTTGCCGCTGAGCTGGTAGATCGTGCTGGCGCTGTAGGGAATCCGGATGCCCTGGCAGCTGTTGCCATAGTTGTCGGCGATACCGGAATTGGTGCTGCCGCTGAAGGCATTGCAGTCGCCGCGGTAGATGGCGTACTTCTCCACCGCCACCATGGTGGTGTCGGCCAGCGGATCGTTGATGGCGCTGGGCACGGCCACCGTGGTGTCCACCCCCGCCGGCACGAAGATCGGGTAGTCGATGGAATGCAGCCCGCTCGTCGCCGACGCCTGCCCCAGCAGGGCCCCCGACACGAAGAACGTGAGGTTCTTGTAGATCGGGCCGCCCAGGTTGCCCCGGATGGCGTTGTAGCCGATGCTGTGGGCCTTGCCGAAGGGCTCGTCGCTCTCGAAGCCCAGCTGGCCGCTGAAGCTCTGGCCACCGGTGCGGGTTTCGATATTGATGATGCCCGACTGCGCGTTGCCGAACTCCGAGCTGCTGGCGCCGGTGGTGATCGACGCCTGCTCGAAGGCGTTGGTGGCGACGCTGATCTGGGTCCCGCCGATGCCCACGAAGGCATTCCCGCGGTAGCCCGGATCCACCGGCACGCCGTCGATGTAGGTGGAGGCTTCGTCGCTCCGGCCGCCGCGGATGGACAGCGTGCCGCCGCCCGCGCTGGCCACCACGCCCGGCTGCAGCGCCAGCACGTTGGTGAGCTGGTCGGCCGGCAGCTTGGTCACGAAATCGCCGGTGAGCCGCTGCTTGGTGGTGACTTCGTCTCGCGGCACCAGCGGTGTGGCCGTGGCCACCACCGTGATCTCTTCCACCTGGAACGGCGTCTGCTCCAGCTGGATGTCCTGGGTGAGGGTCTGGCCGGCCAGCACCCGGACGTCCCGGGCCTCGGCCGACTTGTACCCAACGAAAGCGGCCCGGATGGTGACCACCCCGGGCGGCACGTTGTTGAAGAAGTAGTACCCCTGATTGTTGGTCGTGGTCGCGAACGCCGAGCCCACGAGCGTCACCTGGGCATTGGCGATCGGCGCCCCGGCCTGGTCGCGGACTCTGCCTTCAACTTTACCAGCAGCCTGGGCGTACAGCGCACCCGCGCTGACGCCCAGCACCACTGCCGCGAGCGCGAACCACCGCGCTACGCGCGCGAAGGCGCCTACACAACTTTGTTTCATGAGAGCGTCCTCCAAAGGCGTGAACACTGGAGTTTCCTGCCGTACCAGACGGCCTGCAAGCATGCACGCCCCGGCCTCCCCGTCTGCCGGGAACGAGATGCGACTGCGCTGTTACACGACCTGCTGAAGAGGATCAGAAGTGCGTAAAACTACGATTGTACCTGGCGATACGTGCCCGGCCGCGGCCCGGCCGGGTGAAGCAATATGAGAAACACCAAATCCGGTGTCAAGGAATCGTCACGCCTGGCCACCCACCGAGGGTTCAGATCGTAACTCTCTGAAACGACGCTAGATGCACCCCGATGCCATGCCCCGCCTCCAGTGCTCTCGAAATCCATAAGACGACCGAGCCAGGGGATCGTGGACATGTTGCTGGTGGAAACGTAGGGCTCGGATCTTTCCTTAGTAGGTCGAGGGGGTCGAGGGGGTCGAGGGGGTCGAGAGGGTCGAGAGGGTGCTCGGCCTCGACCCCTCGACTTGTATGCACCAACCTGGGACCCCAGCCAGGCTCCGCTCGACCCCCTCGACCGGCTACGCCCCTGGAACGATCAGCTCCACCTGCGGCTCCCCCGGCGTCACCCGCGGGCCATCCGGCCCCAGATAGACGTTGATTTCACTGCGGACTCCGAAATTCCCCGTCAGGTAAACCCCAGGCTCAATCGAAAAACCGATCCCCGTGAGCAGTGCCCGCTCGTCCCGGGTCTCATAGCTGTCCATGTGGGGACCCGAGCCGTGCAGGTCCCGGTCGATGGAATGCCCGGTCCGATGCACGAAGGCCTCGCCGTAGCCGGCCTTCTCGATCACCCCCCGCGCCGCCTGGTCCACCTGGAAGCCGGCCAGGGTCTCTCGCCGCTTCCACGCCTCCCGCAGCACCGTCACGGCGGCATCCCGCGCGTCGCGCACGGTTTCCCAGACGCGCTGGACCTCCGCGGGCGGCGTCGGGCCGGAGAAGCCCATCCAGGTCTGATCGGCGAACACCGTCTGGCGGCTGCGGCCGCCCCACAGATCCAGCAGCACGACTTCGTTTTCGCGCAGCTCGGCGTCCTGCCCCTCGAGTGGTTCGTAGTGCGGGTTGGCGGCGTTGGGGCCGAAGCCTACGATGGGCGGCTCGGTCAGCGCCAGCCCCGACTTTTTCATGGCGGCCACCACCTCGGCCTGCATCGCCGTCTCCCGCAGCCCCTTGCCCCCCTGCGTCACCGCCCGGGCCAGCGCCTCGCGCGCGATCTGCGCGATGGTCTCCGCAGCCGAGAGGTGGTCCTGCAGTTCCGCGTCGCTCCAGCGGGCGGCGAACCGCGTCACCAGGTCGGCCGACGGCACCACCGTGGCCCCCAGGCTCTCCAGCAGCTCCACCACGCCGAAGGGAACCCGATCGAGATAGGGAACGTTGTCGCGGGGGGAAATCTCCATGGCCAACCGTTTGCCGTTCACCAGCGGCCGCAGCCGGGCCTCCAGCTCCTCCCAGCGGGCGTAGGGCTGGACCTCGCCGGGGAACCCGGCCAGCGGCTGCAGCTCGATCTTGTGCGCCACCGCCACCGGTTTGCCCTCGCGCGGGAGCAGCACGAAGAGCCGCCGCGTCGCCATGCCGCCCAGGCCGAGCACCCGCGCCGCCACGGGATTGATGCCGTGGAAATCGAACAGCAGCCAGGCGTCGGCCCCCAGCGCCTCGAGGGCGCGGCGCAGCTCGCCCCGGTCCAGCGTCTCCAGTGCACTCATTCGTAGTCTCCCGTGTGAACGGCGCGCCAGGCGCATTCCGTGTCGCCCCGGAGCCGGCAGCGCTCGTGCAGCATGGCGCCCTCGAATCCCGTATGGCAGCGCAGCAGCTCGCCCAACGCCGCGCCGTAGAAGCCGCACCCCCGGTTTTTCTCGCCCGCCAGCAGCGACAGCGGCTCGTCCACCCGGGCCAGGGCGATGCCGCCCGCCAGGGTCAGCTCCGCCCCGAACGCCTCCCGGGCGCCCGAGGCTGCCGCGCGGGCGCCCACCCGCCGTCCCACAAAAGCGGGCGCACCCGAGACCAGGGCCCGCACCGGGAAGGCCGCCGCCCGCGCCACCTGGCGGGCCGCACGACGTCCGGCGTCGGCGAACGCAAGCTCGGCATCGGGCCGCCGGTCCACCAGGCGGAACACCGCCACCGCCTCTTCCTGAGGCACATCCCCGCCCCGCTCGGCCGCCTCTTCATAGCGCGCGATCTGCGCCGCGACGGTTCGGCTCAGGCCCAGCCGGCGGGCCACGATCTCCTCGGCGAACTCCTGGAGTCCGTCCTCCACCGGCGTATCGAGATTCCGGATAGCCTGCAGCAGGCTCAGCGGGATGACGGCGGCGACGGAGCGAGCGGACACGGAGGACCGGTGGGATGAAGTGGGGGAAACCTAACGGAGAACCGGGAAATGGGAAAAGGGAAAAGGGAACAGACAGCGTTTGCCCGTTCCCGTTTCCCGTTTCTCCTTCTTCTTTCCCCCCTCCTGCCTCACCCCTTACCTTCCACTCATGGCCGTCTCTTCCGCCCGCCCCCGCAGTTTCGACGCCGAGGTGCTTCCGCATCTGGATCTGCTTTACCGGATGGCGCTGCGCTATGCCGGCGGCGACCGCAGCCAGGCGGAAGACCTGGTGCAGGAGACCATGCTGAAGGCTTTCCGCGCCTGGCACAGCTATCAGCCGGGGACCAGCGCGCGCGCCTGGCTGGTGGCCATTCTGCGAAACACCTTCCTCAACAGCCTGCGGCGGCAGCGGCGCGAGACACCGGCGGCCGACCTCAGCCGGGACGCGCTGGACTCGCTGCATGCCCGCATGGCAGAAGCCGATCCGGAAGGGGAGTTCTTCGACCGGATCGTGGACGACCGGGTGCTGGAAGCGCTGGACCGGCTCCCGACCGATTTCCGCGAAGTGGTGCAGCTGAGCGACGTGGAGGGCCTGCCCTACGCCGAGATCGCCCAGGCGCTGGCGATTCCGGTGGGCACCGTCAAGTCGCGCCTCTTTCGCGCTCGCCGGCAGCTGCAGAGCGACCTCTACCAGCATGCGGTGGAAATGGGATTTCTCCGGCAGGGAGGCCGCGCATGACGCCCCCGGATTTCGAGTGCCGTGACCTGATGGAGCATCTGGCGGATTACCTCAAGCAGGAGATCACGCCGGAGCTGGCGGACGAGATCCGCCGGCACCTGCAGCGCTGCCGTGCCTGCGACGACGCCGCCCGCATCGAACGGAAGTTCCTCCACCTGCTGGAACAGCAGCTGGAGCGCCAGCAGTGCCCGCCCGAGCTGCGGGCCCGCATCCTGGATTCCCTGCGACAGGCGAAGCCAGCGCCTCCCGCCTGATGCCCGGCCCCGGGCTCGCCGTCCTGGTGGCGGCGGCGCTGGCCCTGGCCGCCTGGCGCGGGCGCGCCCTCAGCGCGGGCGGCGCCGCGGCGGCCGTGCTCGTGGGCACGGCGGTGCTGGCCGGTACCGGCTGGCGGGGTGGCGCGGTGCTGGCCGCCTTCTTTCTGTCCAGCACGCTCCTGGGCCGCGGGGGGCCGGATCCGGCGGCGCGGGATCTCGATGCCCGCGGCGATCGGCGCGATGCAGTACAGGTCCTGGCCAACGGCGGCCCCGCGGCCGTGGGCGCGCTGGTGGCGCTGCGCCATCCCCAGGCCGGCTTCTGGATGCTGGCCGCTGCGCTCGCCGTCGCGACGGCCGACACCTGGGCATCGGCCTGGGGCCCCCGCTTCGGCGGCTGGCCTCGCGACCTGTTCCGCGGCCGCCGGGTGCCGCCGGGCACCAGCGGCGCCGTGAGCTGGGCCGGCACCGCCGCCGGGCTGGCCGGCGCGGTGTTCCTGGCCGCCGTGGCGGCGTCTCTGGCCGGTGGGCGTCTCTTCTTTCCGGCGGGAACCGTCCTAGGTTTCGGGGGGATGCTGGGAGATTCCGCCCTGGGGTCTCTGGTGCAGGCACGATTCTACTGCCCCCGCTGCCAGCAGCCCTGCGAACGGGCTCGACATCGCTGCGGCGCGGCAGCGCAACCGACGGGAGGATGGCGATGGCTCAGCAACGACGGCGTGAACCTGGTGGCCACCGGCGCGGGCGCGCTGGGCGGCTGGCTCGCGTGGCGCTGGCTGGCGGCCTCCTCCTGAGCTTCGGCTGTGCGGGCAGCGCCCGGACGCCCACCGGCCTCGGGGGCGGCGGGCAGCAGCCGGGCGTAGGGACCGGCGGCACCGGCGGCGGTGGGATCCAGACGGGCTCCGACCTGCTGGTGGGGACCTGGGCCAATGTCCAACTCTACCGGACCGACCAGGATCTGATCCGGATCACCACCACGTGGAGCTTCGGCGTGGACGGGCACTGCGTCCGTCGGATCGAGAACTTCTCCCTTGCGCTGGGGTATCCGCTCCGGACCGTGACGGCCTGCACCTGGGCCATGCAGGGGAACGACGTGGCGGTCACCTTCGCCGGCGGCCCGGGAGTGGTGCTCTTTCCGGTGACCACCGTGGATTTCTCGCACGACCGGATAGACATCGGTGGCTACCGTTTCGAACGCCAGTCCTGACGGCCCCCCGCCGCGATCGGTCGATGTGCTCATCGCCGGCGCGGGGCCCGCGGGCGCGGCCAGCGCCATCCACTTCGCTGCCGCGGGCTGGCGGGTGCTGGTGGCCGATCGCGCCCGGTTTCCCCGCGACAAGGCCTGTTCCGAATACATGAGCCCCGCCGGCACCCGGCTGCTGCACCGGCTGGGGGTCCTGGAAGACCTGGAGCGCGCGGGCGCGGCGCCGCTCGCCGGGACCACCGTCGTGGCGGCCCATGGCGCCCGGCTGCAGGGCCGCTTCGCCCGCTCCAGCGTGACGCCCTGGCGCCCGACCGGGCTCGCCGTCCGCCGTACCCTTCTCGATACCCGGCTGGTGGCGGCCGCCCGCGAGGCGGGTGCCCTGGTCCGCGAGGGCACCGCCGTCCAGGGGTTGACCCGCCTAGGCGGACGCGTGACCGGCGCCACCCTGCGTGACGAACGCGGCACGCTGCACCCGGTCCAGGCCACGCTCACCATCGGCGCCGACGGGCTGCATTCGCAGGTCGCGCGCGTGCTGGGACGGCGGCGGCGGGGCGTGCCGCGGCGGATGGCCTTCGTGGCGCACGTGCACGAGGTCGAAGGACTGGGCGATTGCGCCGAACTGCACGTGGGAGGAGAGGGCTACGCCGGCATCAATCCGCTGGGCGGCGGCCTGGCCAACGTGGCGGTGGTGGTGCCCGCCGCGCTGGCGCAGTCTGCGCGGGGCCGCGCCACGGAGTTCCTGCTGGAACGGCTGGAGCGGCTCCCGGGCACGCGCGGGCGAGTCCGGCGGGCCCGGCTGGCCGGGCCGGTGCTGGCGACGGGGCCCTTCTCCGCCTGGTCCAGCCGCGTGGTGGGCGATGGGGCCCTGCTGGCCGGCGATGCCGCCGAGTTCTTCGATCCCTTCACCGGCGAGGGGATCTACACCGCGCTCCGGGGAGCCGAGCTGGCGGCCACCGTGGCGCTGCCGCTGCTGGCCCGCGGCGGCCCCATCCGCGCCGGCGACCTGGCCCCCTACCGCCATGCCCGGCGGCGCGCCTTCCTGGGGAAATGGATGGTGGAACGCCTGATCGGCTACGCCATGCTCTGGCCCGGCCTCTTCAACCGCGGCGTGGAACGGATCGGCCGCCGCCGCGGCATGGCCGACACCCTGATCGGCGTGACCGGCGACTTCATTCCGGCGCGCGCGGTGCTGAACCCCGCCTTCCTGGCGCGGGCGGTACTCTGATGCCGCCGGTCGACAGCGCCCTCTTCCGCCAGCTCCTGGGCCGGTTCGCCACCGGCGTCAGCATCATCACCACCCGCGATGCCGCGGGGGAGCCGGCCGGGATGACCGCCAACAGCCTGGCCTCCGTGTCGCTCCATCCCCCGCTGGTTTCGGTCTGCGTGGAGCACGCCGCCGACATGCATGCGGCGTTGCAGGAGTCCACGGCCTACGTCTTCAATATCCTGACGGCCGGCCAGGAGGGGCTCTCCCGCCGCTTTGCGGTGAACCAGCCCCGGAAGTTCGAGGGTATCGGCTACCGGCTGACGCCGAGCGGCCTGGTGATTCTCGAGGGTGTGCTGGCCTATATCGAGTGCCGCCGGGTGGCGGACTACGAGGCCGGCGATCATACCATCTACCTGGGCGAGGTGGTGGACGGCGCCACCTACGAGGGCGAGCCGCTGCTCTATTACCGCGGCGGCTACGCCGAAATCCGCCGGTGACCGCGGCCGCTCCGCGACGGGACCGCGGCTTCGAGCTCCTGGACGATCCCTGCGCCGATCCCGGCCTGGTCCGCGAATCGCTCGTCAATATTGCCCGAAGCAACCGCTGGTTCGGCGGCCGGGCCGCGGCGCGATTCGGCCTGCGCCAGCTGCTCGACCGCGCCGGCGGCGGCGCCTACCGGCTCTTCGATATCGGCACCGGCCTGGGCGACCTCCCGGACCACCTGCGCCGCTGGGGCGCGGTGCGCGGGATGGCGCTGCGGCCCGCCGGGTGCGATCTGAACCGGACGGCGGCGGCGCTGGCCACGGACCGCGGCGTCCCCACGGCCGTGAGCTGCGCCTCCACCCTGCCGCTGGCCGACGGGGGGGTCGATATCGTGCTGGTGAGCCAGGTGCTGCATCACTTCGATCCCGGCACGGCGATCCGGCTGCTGCGCGAGTGCCGCCGGGTGGCCCGGGTCGGCGTGGTGGCCACCGATCTGGTGCGGGCACGGCTGGCGCAGGCCGGATTCTGGATCGGGGCGACCCTGCTCCGGTTCGACCGCTGCACCCGGAGCGACGGTGTCACCTCGGTCCGCCGCGGCTATAACGGCGCCGAGTTCGCCGCCCTGTTTGCCGGCGCAGGCCTGCCCGCGCGCATCTATCGGCGTCCGGGATACCGGCTGGTTGCGGTCTGCCCGGCGGACGGCTGATGCGTACCGTCGACCGGCGGCGCATGGCGGCGGCGCCCGACGCGGTGTATCGCGCCGCGGCCGACGTGGAGCGCTGGCCCGAGCTGCTGGCGCACTACCGCCGGGTCCGGGTGCGGGAACGGCGGGGCGACGCCGTCATTGTCGAGATGGCGGCCTGGCGCCCCTTCGGACCGGTGCGCTATCCCACCTGGTGGGTGTCGGAGATGTGGCAAGATCCGGCAGCGCGCCGGATTCGTTACCGCCATATCGAAGGCATCACCCGCGGCATGGACGTCTGCTGGGAGATCGATCCCGGCAACGGCGGAAGCGATGTCACCATCGTCCACCAATGGACCGGGCCGGCGTGGCCGGCCATCGGCCCCCTGGCCGCGCGGTGGGTGATCGGTCCCGTGTTCATCCACGGTATTGCGTCACTGACGCTGGCGGGGATCGCGGGATACGTAGAAGCGGGACGTAAGGCGTGAGGCGTGCGCCTGACCGCCTGACCGCCTGGAAAGGGCTTATGAGCTATCCAAACACCAATGGGACACGCCGCGTTGTCATCACCGGCCTGGGCATCATCACCCCGATCGGCATCGGGGTGGAGGCGTTCTGGAGCGGGCTGCGCTCGCGCCGGTCCGCCATCCGGACGGTGACGCGGTTCGATCCCAGCCCGTTCCGCAGCCGCAACGGGGCCGAAGTGGACGGGTTTTTCGCCACGGACTTCATCGAGGAGCGGCGGGTGAAGCGGCTGGACCGGTTTTCCCAGTTCAGCATCGCCGCGACCCGGCTGGCCCTGGAGGATGCGGGGGTGGACCTGGCCCGGGAAGACCGGGATCAGGTAGGCGCCATGATGGGCACCGCGCTGGGCGGTGTGGCCCAGGCCGAGGGGCAGCATGCCCGGTATATCGAAGGCGGGGTGCGCGCGGTCGACCCGGGGCTGGCGTTGTCGGTCTTCGCCGGGGCGTCCAGCTGCAACATCGCCATCCAGTTCGGCATCACCGGCCCCAACAGCACCAACGGCATGTCCTGCGCCTCGGGCACCATCGCCATCGGCGACGCGTTCCGCGCCATCCGCCGCGGGGAGGCGACCATGATGCTGGCGGGCGGCGCCGAGGCGCCGCTGGCGCCCCTGACCTTCGGCGCCTTCGCCATCATTCGCGCCATGTCTACCCGCAACGATGACCCGGCCACCGCCAGCCGCCCGTTCGATTCCGGCCGGGACGGCTTTGTCATGGCAGAGGGCGCCACGGTGCTGGTGCTGGAAGAGCGCGAACGCGCGCTGGCGCGGGGAGCACAGATCTACGCCGAGCTCTGCGGCTTCGGCCTGACCAACGACGCCCACCACATGACCGCCCCGCGACCCGACGGCAGCCAGGCGGCCCGCGCCATGGGGCTGGCGCTGCGCGAAGCCCGGGTCAGGCCGGAGGAGGTCGAGTACGTCAACGCGCACGGCTCGTCCACACCGCTCAACGATCCCACCGAGACCCTGGCCATCAAGCAGGTGCTGGGCGAGCGGGCCTACCGGGTGCCGCTGAGCGGCACCAAGGGGTACTACGGCCATGCGCTGGGCGCCAGCGGGGCTTTCGAGACGGCGATCTGCGCCCTGGCCAGCCACCGTCGCTGGCTCCCTCCGACAGTCAACCTGCACCAGCCAGACCCCACCTGCGACCTGGATTACCTCCGGGAGGACGGCCGGGAGTCCGACCCGGAGTATCTCCTCACCAATTCGTTCGGATTCGGGGGCATCAACGCGGCGCTGGTGCTGCGGCGGGCGGACGGGCGGTGAGCGAGGGGGGAAGCATGCGTCCCCCCTGCGCCCCTACCATCTCTCCCCCCCTCCCCTTTTAATTCCCCGCCACTGTCTTCCAACCCGAGGAATCGATGTCTTCCCTGTCTCGTCGTGCAGTGGCGGAACTGCTGGGCACTCTCGCGATCGTGTACGTCGGCGCCGGCGCCGCCGTAGTGAGCAACATGGCCAGCGCCGGCTACGGCACCCTGGGCATCGCGCTGGCGCAGGCAATGGTCCTGGGCGTGATGGTCACCCTGATGATGGACATCTCAGGCGGGCATCTCAATCCGGCCGTCTCCCTGAGCATGATGACGACCCGCCGCCTCGATCTCACGAGCGGCGTGGTCTACATCGTGGCCCAGGTCGCGGGCGCCGTGGTGGGGGCGCTGCTGCTCAAGTGGAGCATGCCCGAGCACGTCACCCGCGCCGCCGCCCTGGGCACGCCGCTCATTGCGGGCACCGTGACGCTGGGCCAGGCCATCTTCGTGGAGGCGGTCTTCAGCTTCTTCCTGGTGTCCGCCTACTACGGGTCGATCAACACGCCGCGTCCGGCCAACGTGGGCGGCTTTGCCGTGGGCCTCACGCTCTTCTTCGGCATCCTGGTGGGCGGCCCGCTCACCGGCGCGGCGCTGAACCCGGCGCGCGCCTTCGGCCCCGCGCTCGTCTCCGGCACCTGGACCGGACAGATCGTCTACTGGGCCGGCCCGATCATCGGGGCCCTGGTGGCGGGGGCGGTGTGGACCTGGCTTCTGGGGAGAAAAGTTGAAGGGACTGTGGCCTGAGGGCTGAGGGCTGAGGGCTGAGGGCTGAGAACTGAAGGACTAAAGGACTGAGGACGCCAAGCGACCTGTCACCCTGAGGGAGCGCCGCGACCGAAGGGGCCGAAACCCGGGGAGGGCTTCGGCCCCTTTGCTGCGCTCAGGGTGACAATCGCAGCTCCTCAGTCCTTGTCTCGCAGCGCGTTCCGCGCCCGGACCCACAGCGAAATCGTATAGACGGTATAGATCACGGCGGTGATGATATACGCCGCGACCATGTAGCCGCCGTTCTGCGGCGTGGCGCTAGGCGGCATGGGCGGCCTCCTCGCGCGCGGCGTTGAGCAGGGCCAGGCCGTAGCGCACCGTGACGAACCCGATGTAGAGCAGGGTACAGACCCCGAAAGAGATGAGCAGCGTCCGGAGCATGGCGCCGGGCAGCGACGGGGCGCTGGGCTTCATCAGGATGGGAGTGGGGTGCAGGGTACGGAACAGGTAGACCGTGAGATGGATGAAGGGCACCAGCAGCAGCCCCAGAATGCCAACCACCGCGCTGAAACGGGCCCGCTCCGACCGGTCGCTCAGCGCGCCCCGCAGCACCAGATAGCCGACGAACAGGAAGAACAGAAACAGGGTGAGGGTGAGCCGGGCGTCCCAGGTCCACCAGGTACCCCAGATCGGCTTGCCCCAGATGGGGCCGGTCGTGAGCATCACGGAGCTGAAGGCCACCCCCACCTCGGCCGAGGACGCGGCGAAGAGATCGAGCCGGGGATCCTGCAGCCACAGGTACAGAGCACTGGCGATCCCCACCAGGGAAAAGGCCAGCAGGGCGCTCCACGCCGCCGGAGCATGGAGATAGAAGATCTTCTGCGCCAGCCCCTGCCGGGCTTCGACCGGCGTGTACTGCAGGGCCAGCACATAGACCACCACGATGAGAAGCAGGGCGACGGCGGTGATCACCTGTCCGCGACGGATAGTGCGCCGGGCCCGGTCAATGGACGGGGTCATTCGTCCACCACCGCGCTGAATGTCAGAGTGCAGAGAACCACGAACACGATATCATACAAGGCGAGTAACCTAAGCCATCCCAGAAGCTCGCTCAACGGACGGCCCCCCAGCAGGCGGGTCGTGGCCTGGGCGGCGGCCACGATGGGCGGCACCATGAACGGCAGCAGCAGCACCGGCAGCATGAGCTCGGCGAAGCGGGTGCGCACCACCATGGCGCTGAACACCGTCCCCACGCTCACGAACCCGATGGTGGCCAGCGCCGTCACCCCGATGATCCCGAAGACGGCGCCGCCCAGGTCCACGTTGAAGAACACCACGAAGAGCGGCAGCGCGATGGCCTCCACCAGCCCCACGAAAATCAGGTTCGCCAGCAGCTTGCCCAGGTAGATCGCGCCCCGCGGCACCGGAGCCAGCCGGAGGCCGTCGAACGCGCCGTTCTCCCGCTCCACATTGAAGGCGCGGTTCAGGGTGATCACCGCGGCGAAGGCGAAGGTGACCCAGAGCACGCTGGGCGCCAGCTCCACGTTGGAGACCACGGTCGGGTCGCGCGCGAAGTTGAAGATCACCAGCACCAGGGCGGCGAACATCGTGGCCGAGAGCAGCGCCGTCTTGGTGCGGAACTCGAGCCGCAGGTCCTTGGCGGCCAGGGCGAAGACCACCCGCAGTCCGTTACCCACTGATCGCCTCCTGGTACTGCAGCAGGAACTCGCCCAGGTCCGCCGGCCGCGGGCCCAGAATCCCCCAGCGCCCCTGCACCAGGACCGCGACATCGGTGACCAGGTCCCAGACCTCCACCAGTTGATGCGTCACCAGGATCGCCCCGCAGCCGCCTTGCAGCTGCGCCATGAGCCAGGCCCGGACCCGGTCGGCGCTGGGAGCATCGAGCGCGGTGAACGGCTCGTCCAGCAGGAGGATGCGCGGCTGGTGAAGAAAAGCCCGGGCGAGGGACGCCCGCTGCAGCATGCCCCGGCTGAGACGGCTGATCCGCCAGTCGCCCCGCTCGACCAGGTCCACCGCCTCCAGCGCCTGCCGCACCGCGGCGGCGGGATGGGGGAGACCATACAGGGCCGCGGCAAAGGTCAGATTCTCCCGCACGCTCAGGTCGTCGTACATGAGCGATTGGTGGGCGATGAGCCCCAGCGGGGCGCGGGTGGAGGGATCGCCGGCATGCACCGGACGCCCCGCCGCCAGTACCGTCCCGGCCGAGGGCTTCATCAGGCCGGCCACCACCCGCAGCAGGGTGCTCTTGCCCGACCCGTTCTCTCCCATCACGACGATCAGCTGACCGGGCCGCAGATCCAGATCCACCCCGCGCAGGACCGGGGTGGGCCCAAACCAGCGGGTCACCCCCCGGATCGCGAGCAGCGGGGCGTCATCGGCGAGGGAAACCGGGATGTCGGAGGGGCTTCCTGGCACCAGGGTCAGGGGCTGGAGGAGTCGGGGTGTGACGGGGGGGAAGATAATAGGGAGAAAAGAGAAAAGGACTGAGAGAAACGCGGCTGTTCTCTCGGTCCTTTTCTCTCGGTCCTTTCCCGCAGCCCCGCCTGCTAGATGGCCGACTCCAGTTCGAACAAGTCGTCCAGCTTGGTCAGCACCAGCAGGTAACGCAGCTCGTCGCTGGCATTGCGCAGCACCACCAGTTGCCGGCGCTCGGCGGCCCGGCGCTGCACCAGCATCAGCGCGCCCAGGCCGGCGGAGTCGACCCGGCGGGTGGCGCTGAGATCGATGACCAGCCGACCCTGGCCTTCGGGGAGCTGATCCAGCAGCTGCACCGCCGAGCGGCGGAATTCATTACGTGAGTCCAGGCCCAGATGCTCCGGCGCGGTCAGCATGGTCGTCCTCGATTGTAGGGACATTGCCTGCCTCCTACCGCCCGGGTACAAAAGGAGCGTGATGTTCGCCGCGTGTCCTCCAGCGACCGCATCACGCTCCCGCGTGTAGCGTCCACCTTCGGCACCGAGCTATCTCGCGCCGGCCATCGGGCCGGAGGAGACCTCTAGTTTTGCGGCCCCGGATCGCTCCGGGTGTGCTCTTATCGGGCGGATCAGTTGTCGGCCGGCTTTTCCGGCCTCGACATCTCACTATTGCGAGACTGGTGCCAAACGCGCAACCACATGTGATGCAACGACTTCAGCAGGCGCAAGGGGGTGGGTTGCCAGCTCCTGCACCGCGCTCCGCGGCATTGAGTCGCTAGTCGCTAGGTCGCGGCCCCTATCACCGCCATTGTGATCTCTACCGTTTACACGATTTCGCTGCGGGTCCGCCTCAGTCTTCAATCCTCAGTCCTTCCCGGAATTGCCCGGAGTTTGACCTGCGGCCTTCGACCGCAACGAACCCGCCGGTTCCCTCTCCCGCCCTTCCGGGATAAGGTTCATCGATCCTGTGGCGGGGCTGCCGCCCGCCCTCTTCCCGGCCCTCACCCCCCAAGCCATCCATGAGCGACCAAATCGACACGCTGCTGGAGGAGGCCCGGCGCTTTCCGCCGCCTCCGGAATTCTCGGCCACCGCCAACGCCGGCGAGGAGCTCTACCGCGAGGCGGGCCGCGACCGCGAGGCGTTCTGGGCGGAACAGGCCCGCCGGCTCGACTGGATCAAGCCCTGGGATCGCGTCCTGAACTGGAAAGTGCCGCATGCGCGCTGGTTCGAGGGCGGCCGGCTGAACGTCTCGGCCAACTGCCTCGACCGGCACGTCGCCGGGGCGCGCCGCAACAAGGCCGCGCTCATCTGGGAGGGCGAACCCGGAGACCGGCGGGTCATGACCTACCGCGACCTGTGGCGCGAGGTCAACCGGTTCGGCTCGGTGCTGCGCAAACTGGGCGTCAAGAAGGGCGACCGGGTGGCCATCTATCTTCCCATGATTCCCGAAGCGGCCATCGCGATGCTGGCCTGCGCCCGGATCGGGGCGCCGCATTCGGTGGTCTTCGGCGGCTTCTCCGCGGAGAGCCTGCGCGACCGCATCAACGACGCCCAGGCCGAAGTACTCATCACCGCCGACGGCGGCTACCGCCGGGGCGCCACCGTGCCGCTCAAGCGCTTTGCCGACGAGGCCGTAGCCGACTGCCCCTCCATCCGGCATGTGGTGGTGGTGCGCCGCCGCCCCGGCGCGGAGGGGGACGAAGCCTTCGCCCAGATGAAGGAAGGCCGCGACCACTGGTGGCACCGGCTCATGGAAGACGCTCCCGCCCGCTGCGAGCCGGAGGCGATGGACGCCGAAGACATCCTGTTCATTCTCTACACCTCGGGAACGACGGGAAAACCCAAGGGGATCGTGCATACCACGGGCGGATACCTCACCCAGGCAGCCGCCACGTCGCACTACGTCTTCGATCTCAAGGACGAAGACGTCTTCTGGTGCACGGCCGATGTCGGCTGGGTCACGGGACACAGCTATGTGGTCTACGGCCCGCTGGCCCTGGGTGCCACGGTGGTCATGTACGAGGGCGCGCCGGACTGGCCTCAGCGCGACCGCATGTGGGCTATCTGCGAGCGCTATGGCGTCACCGTGTTCTATACCGCGCCGACCGCCATCCGGGCGTTCATGAAGTGGGGCTCCGAACATGCCGCGAAGCACGATCTGTCATCGCTGCGGCTCCTGGGCACGGTGGGCGAGCCGATCAACCCCGAGGCGTGGATGTGGTATCACGAGCATATCGGGGGCAAGCGCTGCCCCATCGTGGATACCTGGTGGCAGACCGAGACCGGCGGCATCATGATCACTCCCCTGCCCGGCATCACCACCACCAAGCCGGGCTCCGCCACGGTGCCATTCCCCGGTATCAGCGCGGAGCTGGTGGACACCAGCGGCAAGACGGTACCAGAGGGCGGCGGGTTCCTCACCCTCACCGAGCCCTGGCCCGGCATGTTACGCACCATCTGGGGCGACGACGAGCGTTACCAGCAGACCTACTGGAGCCGCTTCCCCGGCCGCTATTTCGCCGGCGACGGCGCCAAGCTGGACAGCGACGGCTACTGGTGGATCCTGGGCCGGGTGGACGACGTACTCAACGTGGCGGGCCACCGTATCGGCACCATGGAGGTGGAAAGCGCCCTGGTGGACCATCCCGCGGTGGCCGAGGCCGCCGTGGTGGGCAAGGTCCACGAGTTGAAGGGGCAGGCCATCGCGGCGTTCGTCACCCTGCGGGAGGGGCACCATCCCAGTGCGGGCCTCAAAGACGATCTGCGCGACCATGTCGCCACCAAGATCGGCGCCATCGCCAAGCCCGACGACGTGATCTTCACCGCCGATCTGCCCAAGACCCGCAGCGGCAAGATCATGCGCCGCCTGCTCAAGGACATCGCCGAGGGCCGCGCCCTGGGCGACACCACCACGCTGGCCGATCCCAACGTGGTAAAGCGGTTGAAGGATATGTACGGGGAGGCGTAGGACGGGCGGGGCGGCGCAGGAGCGAGGCATGCCTCGCCCCTGCGCCGCGTCCCTACAACTGGATCTGCGCCCCCATCTCGACCACCCGGTTGGGCGGCAGGCCGAAGAAGGCGGTGGCGCTCTGGGCGTTCCGCTGCATCACGATGAACAGGCGCTTGCGCCAGCGCGCCATGCGCGACGTCCCGGTCGGCAGCAGCGTTTCCCGCCCCAGATAGAACGTGGTATCCATGAGCCGGGCCACCACCGGCTCGGTCTCCTCCGGCGCCTCGGGCTTGGGGCGCCGGAGTGAGAGCAGCACCGAGGGCACGTCGGGCGTCTCCATGAAGCCGTAGCGCGCCACCACCTGGTAGAACCCCTCGCCCAGCGGGTTGAACTCCACCCGGTCGGCCTCGTCCACCTGCGGGATCTCCTCGCTCACCAGCGACATCAGCACCACCTTCTCGTGCAGCACCTTGTTGTGCTTGAGGTGATGCAGCAGCACCGGCGGGGCACCGCTGGCATCGGAGGTCATGAAGACGGCCACCCCGGGCACCCGCGGCGGCTGGCGCCGGGCGATATCGGGAATGAACAGGTCCAGCGGCAGGCTGTTGTCGCGCATGATGCGGGAGAGGAAATACCGGCCCCGCTTCCAGGTGGTCATGAGGGTGTACACCAGGGCGGCCACGGCGAGGGGGAACCAGCCGCCGTCGGGGATCTTTACCAGGTTGGCGCTGAAGAAGGCGAGATCCACGACCAGCAGCAGCCCGGTAATGGCCGCCACCCGGCCGCGCGACCAGTGCCAGCGGGCCCGCGCCACGAAGGCAAAGAGAATGGTGGTGATCGTCATGGTGCCGGTTACGGCCACGCCGTAGCTCGCCGCCAGGTTGGTGGACGAGCGGAACCCGAGCACCAGGCCCACGCAGGCCGCCATCAGCCCCCAGTTCACCTCCGGGATGTAGATCTGCCCTTCCTTGGTATGCGAGGTATGGATGATGGTCATCCGGGGGGAATACCCCAGCTGCATGGCCTGGCGGGTCAGCGAGAAG
The DNA here is from genome assembly GCA_963779755.1 of uncultured Gemmatimonadales bacterium. GTDB lineage: Bacteria > Gemmatimonadota > Gemmatimonadetes > Gemmatimonadales > GWC2-71-9 > CAVZZO01. The sequence goes on along the minus strand of CAVZZO010000001.1, from coordinate 1,085,752 downwards.
GCGCCGGAGATGAGCGCCTGCGAGGCGACCACCGCCGCCATGGTGGACACCACGATCATGGGGTACAGCGCCCAGGAGGGCACCAGGGAATAGAACGGGTTGTACGCCGCCTCGGGGTTGTCCAGCAGCAGGGCGCCCTGGCCGAAGTAGTTGAGCAGCAGCGCCGGCAGCACCAGGACGAACCAGGCCAGCCGGATCGGCTTCTTGCCGAAATGCCCCATGTCGGCGTAGAGGGCTTCGCCGCCCGTCACCACCAGCACGACCGCACCCAGAATGAGAAAGCCGCGCAGGCCGTCATCGATGAAGAACTTGATGGCGTACCAGGGCAGGATGGCCCGCAGCACGCCGGGCTCGCGCAGGATGCCGGCCAGCCCCAGCGTGGCGATGCAGAAGAACCAGAGCATGGTGATGGGGCCGAACAGATTCCCCACGCCCGCGGTGCCGCGCTTCTGCAGCAGAAACAGCACCACCAGGATGATCACGGTGATCCACACGACCCAGTGGCTGAAGGCTGGCGCCGCCACGGCCAGGCCTTCCATGGCGCCCAGCACCGAGATCGCGGGCGTGATCACGCCGTCGCCGTAGAGCAGCGCCGTACCGAACAGCCCCGCCGCGATCAGCACCCAGCGCCCCGCCCGGGCCGCGCTGCGGGGGCGCATCAGGGCGAGCAGGGCGAGAATGCCGCCCTCGCCCCGGTTGTCGGCCATCATCATGAGGCCGAGATACTTGAACGAAATGACGAAATTGAGCGACCAGAAGATGAGCGAGAGCACGCCCAGGACGTTCTCTTCGGTCGGCGGCAGGCCGTGCACGCCGGAGAAACACTCCTTGATGGCGTACAGGGGGCTGGTGCCGATATCGCCGTACACCACACCCAGGGCCGCGAACGACAGCCCGATCAGGGCCCGGCCTTCCGGGACGGGGGCAGCATGCGGGGTGGAAACCCGGGGCTCCCGGGCGCCCGAGGCTTCGGTCACGCCGTCGCCGGGGGCGCCGTGCGCCAGGCCAGCAGGGCGGCGATGAAGGTCAGGGTGATGATCGTGGCCGACCCGACGCACCAGCGGCAGATGGCGTGCAGGATGAACAGCTCCACACCGGTGAGCCAGGCCGAGAGGGCGACGCCGCCGCCCGCGAGCAGCACCAGGGCGCGCACCGGCCAGCGCGCCTCGGCCCAGCGGGGCTGCAGCGAGACCAGGCTCACCGCCATGATGGCCCCGTACCCCAGGAGCCCCAGCAGGGACACCTCGATGCCGGCGATATGGCTCCAGCGGCTGAACTGGACCCGCTCACAGTCGCCGGAGCCGCAGGCCAGCGTGCCGATGAAGCCGAGCTTGAACAGATAGAGATAGGCGGACACCAGCACCCCGGCCAGGCTCAGGAGGGCCGCCGCCATGCGGTACTTCATGGCGTCGCGCCGGCCGCCGGTGCCAGGGAATCCACCAGATGTTCAAGCGCATCGGAATTGAGGCCGCCGGGATAGAGCCGGCCGCGGATCAGCAGCGTCGGCGTGCTGTTCACACCCACCCGCTCGCCCTCGTCCTTGCTGGCCTGGATACGGCCCGCGTACTTCCCGGACTTCATGCAGGCATCATAACGGTCGAGATCGAGCCCCAGCTGTTTGGCGTAGTCCCGGAAATAGTTGTCGGCCTTGCCGCTCTCGGCCCAGTTGGACTGGCCCTGGTAGAGCAGCCGGTGCATATCCCAGTAGCGTCCCTGCTCGTCGGCGCAGGCAGCGGCATGCGCCGCCACCCGGGCGTGGGAATGCAGCTGGTCGATGGGAAAGTCCCGGTAGCGCCAGCGAACCCGGCCGGTGCCGATCAGCTGTTCCCGGACGATGGGCATCTGCAGCAGCTCGAACTGCTGGCAGCCGGGGCACTGATAGTCGGCGTACTCGGTGACCTCCACCGGCGCCGAATCGGAGCCCATGAAATAGCCGTGGAACCCGCTGGTATCGGCCGCCGTGACCGTGACATTGGCGGGGATGGAGGTATCCCCGGCCGGCCGCAGGGCCAGCCAGGCGATCACCGCCAGGCCTGCCAGCGCGATCACCCCGAGCACGGCATAGAAGCTCTTCATTCCTCCCTGGGCCGGCGCCATGGCTCGTCGTCCTCCTCTGGATCGCTGTCGAAAGTGCCGGAGCGGCGCGCATCGTCGACAATCCGGCGATGCTCGGCCGCTTCGGGTGAGTCGTAGGTCGATCGGACCTCGTAGTGAAACAGCTCGGAGCGCACGTCGCCCAGGAGCCGCATCAGCTCCGGCGCCCGGGCCAGCAGCTCGCCCCGCCCGTCCAGCTCCCGAATCCGGTCGCCCAGTTCCCGCAGCAAGGCGAGGAGCCGCTCGCGCCGCTCCTCGCCGTAGGTCTCATCGTGTTCGGCCATCTATCCGTCCTCCGGCGGCCCGCCGCCGGTTGGGCTCCACTGGTCCCGTCATAAGGGCGGAAATGTAATGCCGCCGGGCGCCCGCCGGGCAAATATCCGGTTTGCACCTTCGTGCGCAAGCCGCTTATATTGTGGCGTAGCAGGCGACTACCAACTTTGTAAAGGAGGGTTTGAATGGGGAAAAAGAAGGTCCGGCAGACACCGGATATTCCCCTTGCGTTCAATCAGGCGCGCGACGAGCTGTTCAGCCACATCCTGCGCTGCGGAGTGCTCGAGGCGGCACCGGAGCACCAGAAGGAGTGGTTCGACGACACCATGCAGTATCTCGAGGAGCGGTACGACGATCTCGAGTCCACGGAGCTGGGCCAGCTCCGCCTGCTGGGCGAGCGATATTGCCAGCCGGTGGTAGCGCATCCCGAGACCGTCGGGGCCGCCGCAGAGGAATAACAGGGAAGTCATCGGCGCCGCTCACCACGAGCGGCGCCATCGGTATCCGGCTCCCAGCCGGAGGCCTCCCCCCAGCCCCAGTTCCAGCGCCCAGCCGCCGGGACCAGCGGGGCTGGTTTCGTATCCCAGCACCAGCATGACATACTCGTGGGTGGCGCGGCCGGCCACTGCGGCCAGACCGCCGCCTCCGTACCATCCTCCCCGCCGGCTGGCCGGGCTCAGCAGAAAGTGCACCGCCGCCTCGCTCCGGGCCGCCCGTTCCCCGCCCCGGGCGCCGGCGGTGACCAGCAACGAGAAGCGCAGCCGCCCCGGCGGCCGCAGCGCCGCGTAGAGCCCCCCGCCGGCATACCCCGGATCGGCCGCGGTGGCGACGCCTTCGAAGCCTGCCTCCGCCCATCGTTGCGCCCGCGCCTGCGCGGGCAATCCCGCCAGGAGCAGGGCGAGCACGCTAGCCCAGCGTGAGGTCATACGTGACGCGGATATCCGGGGCCAGTGAATGCAGGACGGAACAGTACTTGGCGAGCGAGAGGTCGATCGCCCGCCGCAGCTTGGCCTCGTCCAGGCCGTCGCCCGCGGCGTAGTAATGCAGCCGCAGCTCGACGTAGCGCCGGGGCTCCTCTTCCCGCCGGGTGCCGGCGGCCTCGATCCGGAGCGACGCGAGCGGCTGCCGCATCTTACCCACGATGCTGACGATGTCGGCCCCGGTGCAGGCCGCGACCGCCAGCAGCAGCGCCAGCATCGGGCTGGCCCCGGCCTCGCCGCTGCCGTCCAGCAGGATCGCGGGCTTCCCCGGCTCGCCGCCCTCGAAGCGCATCCCGCCTGTCCACTGGAGCGCCGCCTGTTTGGTTTCGATGCTCATGCCTGGCTTGATTCTCCTCCCAGGGGCCGCGCCTCGCGGGCGGCGGCCCGGTGATAATCCCGGATGGCATAGAGGGCCACCGCCGCGGTGGCCCATGCCAGCGGTCGCAGCAGCGGCGATCCGGTCAGGAACGCCGCCAGCGTCAGCACCTGCGCCACGGTGACGGCCTTGCCGCCGTAGCGGGCGGGAATAGTGACGGGCCGCCGCAGAATGATAGTGCTCACGAAGGCCGCCGCCGCCCAGAGATCGCGCAACAGGACGCCGGCCACTTCATACCACGCCAGCCGCCCGCTCACCAGCACCACGCCGAAGGCGCAGGCCATGAAGACCTTGTCGGCGATGGGATCGAGAATGGCGCCGAAACGCGAGGCCCCGCGCCGGCGCGCCATGGGCCCGTCCAGCAGGTCGCTGGCCGCGGCAGCGGCCAGGATGCCGAGCCGTGCCGCGAAGGAAGGAAACGCGAGATACGCCGCCGCCAGCGGAAAGCGCAGCAAGGTCAGCAGATCGGCGGCGGCCAGCCGCGATCCGTCTTGCTCCCCCTCTGGGCGGCCGGTAGTTTCGGACATCGTTTCCCTGCCCCGGATCGAGGCGCGTCATGAACCTGGACCTGCTCCGCAATACCGCCATCTTTGCCGACCTGGATGACGGCGAGCTGGCCCGCATCGCCGAGATCTGCCAGCAACATAAATACCAGGCGGCCGAGACGATCTTCCAGGAGGGCGACAAGGGCAACCGCCTGTTTCTCGTTCTCGGAGGCGAGGTGCGGATCAGCCGCACCATTCCCGGCTCCGGCGAGGAAGCCCTGGCCATTCTCAAGGCGGGTTCCTGCTTCGGCGAAATGGCCGTCTTCGACCGCAGCGAACGCTCCACCGACGCCCTGGCCCACACCCCCTGCATTCTGATGACCATCTCCCGGCCCGATTTCGAGCTGCTGCTCGATTTCAACCGCGACCTGGCCTACAAGGTCCTCTGGTCGGTGGTCCGCATGCTTTCGACCCGCCTCCGCGCCACCAACGACAACCTGCGGTCGTTGCTGGCGATGTCGATGTTCTAGGAGCCGGGAGCCGGGAGCTGCTCCGAACATTGGCTGGTCCCGGCGAAGAGCTGAGAACGACTGCTGCTACCTTCCATCATGATCGACACAGCCGTCATCCCCTGCGGCGGGCTGGGCAGCCGGCTCTATCCCGCCACTCGCTGGATCCCCAAGGAGCTGCTGCCCGTGGCGCTCCGGCCGGTGCTCTTCTGGGTGCTGGACGAGATCGCCGCCGCCGGCCTGCTGCGCGCCGTCATCGTGACCAATCCCGCGCGGCCGCTCTTGGAAGTGGCCGCCCGCGCCTGGGCCGGCCCGTTGCAGCTGGAGTTCGTCCCGCAGGACCATCCCCAGGGCCTGGGCGACGCCATTCGCCGCACCCGCGACGCCCTGGCCGGTGCACCGTTCCTCACCGTGCTCCCCGAGTTCCTGGTGCGCGACACCAGCCCCTGCTCCGCCCTCCGCAAGGCCTTTGGCGCCTCGGGCGAGCCTACGCTGCTGCTCGCACCCTCGCCTCCGGCGGGCGGCCGGGCCCGGCCCACCCGGGAAGCGTCGGTCTCACCGCTGGAGACCGGTGAGTACCGCGTGAGCGCCCTGGGGGCCGGCGGCGGAGCGCGGCTCTTCGTGCTGGGGCGGGTCGCCCTGCCGGGGGAGATCTTCGATCTGTTCGACCAGGAAGCGGGCCGGCTCGAGTCGGGAGCAGCGTTCGACGAAACGCCGGTGCTGCGGCGGCTGGCGGCGGAGGGCGTGCTGCGGGGGATCCGGTGCGAGGCACCGGTCTATGACGTGGGCGTCCCCGAAGGCTATCGGGACGCGGTCACGGCCTGGCCCGCGCGTGTCTGAAACCGGCGCCGTGGAATCGTACCACCACCGGGCCGCGTGCCTGACCGGCGTCTCCCCCGCCCGGCTGCGCGACGCCGACGGCCTGTCCGCGCTGTTGATCGCGGCCGCGGGATCGCTGGGGCTGAACGGCTACGGGCCGCCGGTCCAGCGGGAGGGGCCGCGGGAGATCGTGGTTGCCCATCTCTGCCGCCAGGGGCATATCGTCATCCATGCCGTTCCCGAGGACGGGCTCTGCCTGGTGGACCTGCTGACGCCGGGCACCGCGCCCGCGGCCCGGGCGCTGGAGGTCATGGCCCGGCGGCTCGGCGCCGGCGGGGTGGAAGAGCTGCCTCAGGGCTGATCCGACGCCGACGCCGGTCGGCCGCGAACGATCCCTTCGGCGCGCAGCTGGGGCCGCAACATGCGCTGCGCCACCTGCTGCACCGCGCCCGCCGTGACCCGGCGGAATCCCGCCCCCGGCGGCTCCAGCTCCTCCAGCCCCTCACCGATGAGCCAGGCCTCCAGAATTTCTCCCGCCAGCGCCGCCCCGCTCTGCCGCTCGACCAGCGACTGCCCCGCCAGATAGTTCACCGCCTGCGCCAGCTCGCCTTCGGTCACCGGGTCGCGGGTGAAGGCGTCGAGCTCTTCCAGCATGGCCACGCGGGCTTCGTCTTCCCGTGCGGGCGTGGTGGCGATGTAAGTCAGAAATGCGCCGGCGCGCCCCCGCAACCAGGCCGCCGCCAGCACCGTGTAGGCGAGCGAGCGCCGGCTCCGCAGGCTCTCGAACAACCTGCCGCCCAGGCCGCTCGCCACCGAGGCCAGGACCATGGCGGCATAGCGCTCGGGATCGCGCCGGTCCACCCCGGGGAAGAGCATCGCCAGCGCCGTCTGGTTCCGGTCGCGCTGCGCCACCCGGGTGGCCGGCTCGGTTCCCACCGCCCAGCCATTGGCCGGCCCGGCGAGGGAGGGCTCGCGCGCCGGCAGATCGCCGAAAACGCCGGCCAGCGTCTCGAGCGCGCGCTCCGGGTCTTCCTCGCCGACGGCCACGATCACCGGCCGGGGCAGCTGCAGCACCCCGGGCGCGGCGGCGCGCACCGTCGCCGCATCCAGCGCTTCCAGCGTTTCGGGCAGGCCGGTCACCGGCAGGCCGTAGCCGCGATCGCCGAAGGCCGCACCGAAGGCCAGCCGGAAGGGAAAACGGAACATGTCGTCCGCCACCTGCCGCGCCTCCTCGGCGAGGACGCCGCGCTCGATGGCGATATCGTCGTCCCGCAGCGTGGGACGGGTCTGTACCAGGTGGAGCAGCTGGCTCGCCGTTCCCAGCCGGCCGGCATCGACCGAGGCGGCAAAGCCCAGCCAGTCGTTGCTCACTACCACCCCCAGCGCTCCCCCCAGCCGCTCGAACGCCAGCGCCAGGCCGGCCGCATCCAGCTGCCCCGCGCCGCGAACCGCGCTGCGGGTCACCAGGGCGCCGAGCCCGGCCTGCCCCGGCGGATCGCCCGTCTGCGGCAGGTAGACGCCCACGTGCACCACCGGGATGCCCGGCTTGCGCCGCACCAGCAGATCGGCGCCATCCAGCGCAGCGACAGCCACCTCCGCCTCCCGGCGGGAGCGCGGGCTGCGCGCCGGGGCGGGCGGCAGGACCGGCGGCAGCGGCACGGCGCGCGCCACTCCCCGGGTCCGGAATACCTCCGCCAACCGGGAGGCGTCGAGATCCTTGCCCGCCTGGCGCGGGAGGTAGAGCACCCCGGCGACGGCATCAGGGAGGAGGTAACGGGCGGCGGCCTCGCGGATATCATCGCAGGTTACGGCCTGGATGGCCCGGTATTCCTCATCCAGCAGATCGACGTCGCGCAGCGCCTCGGCGCCGGCCAGGGCTGAGGCGCGGCCGTCGGTCGGCTCGAGCCGGCGCACCCAGCGGGTGAGGAACATGGCGCGGGCGCGCTCGAGGTCCTCGGCGCCCGGTCCGACATCGGCCAGCCGGCGCACCGATGCCGCGATACCCCGCAGAACATCGTCCAGCCGCCCCGGCTCGAACTGGGCCGCGGCGCCGAAGATGCCCAGCTCGGTGGGTGCGTAATACCAGGCGGCGGAGGAGGTGACCAGCCCCGGATCGCGCAACTCGCGATAGAGCCAGCTCCCCCGCCCCATCGCCAGCACCGCGGAGGCGAGATCCAGGGCCGGCGCCTCGCGGTCAAGCGGCGGAACGGCATGCCAGCCCAGGGCCAGGTGGGCGTGGGTAACATCGCCCCGCAGGGTGCGGGCGCGGACCTGGCGGTGCGGCGGCTCCGGCGGCGAGGGATCGCTGGCCGCGGCCCCTGGTGCCCAGCCGCCGTAAGCGCGGCGCGCCAGCTCCAGCGCCTGGTCGGGATCCACATCGCCCGCGATGGAGACGATCACCCGCGACGGAACATAGCGCGACCGATAGTAGCCCAGCACGTCGTCGCGGGTGAAGCGCGCCAGAACTTCCTCCCGGCCGATCCGCCAGCGGCGAATCCGGTGCTGGTCGAACATGACCGCGTGCAGCGTCTCGTGCGTCACCGCGCCGGGGGAATCCAGCTTGCGGCGGGCCTCCTCGATGATGACGCCCAGCTCGCGCTGCAATTCGCCCGCGTCGAGTTGCGAGTGCTGCAGCGCATCGGCCTGGATGTCCAGCGCCCGCTCCAGCGAGGGGGCCGGCAGCACCACGTAATAGGTGGTGTAGTCGTAGCTGGTGCCGGCGTTGAGATAGCCGCCGGCCGACTTGGTCTCCCGGGCGATATCGCCAGGGCCACGCCGTTCGGTTCCCTTGAAAAACATGTGTTCCAGCACGTGGGAGATTCCCTGCCAGCGGTCGGGCTCGTCGAAGAAGCCCGCCTTCACGTGCGTGACGACCGCCGCCGCGGGCGCCGCGGGATCGCGCTGCACCAGCAGGGTGAGCCCGTTGGGCAGAATCTCCCGGCGTACGCCGTCGGTCCAGCCCGGCATCAGGAGCGCCCCCCGGCGCCGAGCGGCCGGACCAGGAGGATGACCACGGCCCCGGCCACCAGGCCGCCGCCGTAGAGCAGGACATGCGCCAGCGCTGCGCCGGCCGGCACCGGGCCGTCGAGGGAAACGAGATGGAACGGCGGCAACGCGTGATAGAGGAGCCCGGCGATGGCGCCCAGCTGCAGCCCTCCCTGCTGCATCTTGAAGAGCACCGTCTGCACCAGCAGCAGGAGGAGGGCGACCAGCCAGTCGAGACGGATCAGGGTGGTCCAGAAGAACGCCACGCCGCCGAAGAGGAGATAGAACAGGGCCAGGTTCGCCAGCAGCTTCCAGGGGAAGGGAAATGCACCGGTCACCAGGGCGGTCGCGCCGGCCAGGACCGGCACCGCCAGCAGGGCCGTCACCCCGCCCAGAATCCAGCGCTGCAGGTAATAACCCGCCGGTGAGACGGGGCGGCTGAAGTAGCTGCGGTAGAACCCCTGATAGCGGTCGTGGCTCACGATGGCGGCGGAGCAGAACAGCACCAGGGGCCATGCCAGGGTCGAGACAATGCCGGCCAGGATGCCGCCCGCCTGCTGCGGCAGCGGAGTGGGATCCACCCGGGAGACGCCATACAGCACCAGCACGGCGACGATCAGAATCACCAGCCCCTGCTGGCGGGCGAGATCGCGGAGCATCCAGCGGGCATAGGCCAGGGGGAGACGGATCATTTGCCTCCTTCCCCGCCCACGGCGGAGTGGAACTCGGCCTCCAGCCCGCTGCGCTCCGGATAGAATGCCGCTACCTGCGCGCCCGCCGCCAGCAGACGCTGCAAGGCGCCGTTCAGCGCCGCCAGATCGCCCTCGACACGGAACTCCCGCGCGCGGCCCTCCACCCGCACGGCCGCGGGGAAAACCTCGGCCAGGGCGGGGTGATCGGCTGTCAGCGCCAGCCGGTACGCCCCGCCCGTCTCTCCACCGCCGCTCGCCACCACCCGCTGCAGCTTCCCCTGCCCCAGGATGGCCACGCGATCGGTGATCCGCTCCAACTCGTCGAGGTTGTGGGAAGCGATCAGGATGGTGCGCGAGGGCCGGCGCAGCCGGGCGACGATGGCGCGGAAGCGGAGCATCCAGACCGGATCGAGCCCGTGGGTGGGCTCGTCCAGAATGACCAGGTCGCGCTCGCCCAGCAGCGCCTGGGCGACACCCAGCCGCTGAAGGTTGCCCTTGGAGAGATGCCGCACCTGCTTACGCCGGTGCTCGTCCAGGCCCATCTGGTCGATGGCCTCGGACACGCGGACCCGCCGCTCGCTTCCGGAGAGCCCCTCCAGGGTGGCGAACCGTTCCAGAGCCGACTCCAGGCGCCAGTACGGCGGAATGGATACCAACTCGGTGAGATAGGAAATGCCGGCGGACTCGGCATAGGCCCGGGGGGGGCGCCCGTCGATCAGCGCGGTGCCGGCGGTAGGGCGGATATAGCCGAGGAGGATGGACAGCATGGTGGACTTGCCGGCCCCATTGGGCCCGGCAATTCCGAAGATCTCGCCCCGCTCCACCGCCAGCGTCAGGCCATCCAGCGCGTGCACCGGATTGCGGCGGCCCCACCCCCGATAGGTTTTGGAGACACCCTGCAGTGCAATCACTGAATGATGCGCAACACGCCCGCCTGGGCGCTGGCCCGGATGAAGGCCTCGGCGTCGGTAGTAGGAATAATCACGCCGGTTTCGGCCCGTCCCCGTTCGGCCAGCGACAGCATGTATTCGGCGAGCGAGGCGTGGGCCCAGCCGCCCTCGGCTTCCTTCATCTGCAGCAGGATCTCCTCCCAGGTGCCCCGCAGGGTCCGTCCCGCCAGCGTGGCCACCTGATGCTGGTCGGTCATGATCGGGCGCTTCTGCATGGCGTGCAGGTCGGAAACCAGCGTGCCGAACAGATCCAGCTGGTTGGGATCGCGCACCGTGCCGTCGGACTGCTGCGCTTCCACCTCGGCCAGGAGCAGGTCCACCCTGTCGGGCACGGTGTTGAGGTCCTCCAGCCGGCCCAGCCAGGGTGTCAGCTCCGGATCGTCATCGGCCAGGCGGTAGAGTGCCTTCTTGAGTTCGATGCAGCGCCAGAGGCCCAGTTCGTCGAAATGGTCTTCCGGTACGGTCTGCTCCAGGTGATGGAGTGCGGCTTCGGATTCCCCCCGGTCATAAAGAATGTTGGCCAGGTAGATCCGGGCCTCGGTATGCTCACGGTCCAGCTCGAGGGCGCGGCGCAGCCAGTAGAGTGCCGCGGCATCCTGGCCCAACCGGTGAGTGACGTAGCCGGTGCAGGCGGCCGCCTCGGGCGATTCGGTCTGCGCGTTGACCGCCAGCTCGAAGAACCGGGCGGCGTGCGGCAGCAGCGACTCCCGGAAGAGCGCACGGCCGATCTGCAGCATGAGATCGTGATCGTCCTGGAATCCCAGCGCCAGCACCCGCTCAAAGGAGGCCAGGGCACCGGCGCGGTCGCCGAACTTGAGCAGCGTCTCGCCCAGGCCGGCCAACCCTTCCTCGTGATCGGGCTCGAGACAGAGCGCCGTCTCGAAGACGCGCCGGGCCCAGGCGTATTCTTCCCGCGCCAGATGGGCGTAGGCTTTCCCGATGTTCAGTTCGACAGCGTGGGGATAAACAGAGAGACCTTCGTTCAGTGCATCCAGCGCCTCATCGTATCGGCCTTCGTTATAGAGTTGGTGGGCGGTTTCGTCGTAGTCGTCGGAGCTCATGAAGCGATCCGACATCGGCAGGCCTCGACGGAGGGGTTGGGAAATACTACGACGTCACGCGGGGTGCAGCAAGAGAGGAGAAGGAGAAGGACGCACAAACGACCCTGCGCCTCCCTGCAGTCACATTCTCCCCGGTCTTCGTGTCTTTCCTTTGGTCTTCGGGCGGTTTCCCGTTCCCCGTATTCCCCCTCTTGACGACCAATCAGTCATTTATACATTACTGCCCGGTCAGTTATTAGGAGTTGTTCAAGATGGATACGCCCGAAACAAGCCCGAAGAACCCCAAGTGGCGCCGCCGCCCGGATGCCCGGCCCGAGGAGATCATCGACGCCGCTCACGCCATGTTCGCCGAGCGCGGCTATGCCGAGACCAGGCTGGAGGATGTGGCCCGGAAGGCCGGCGTCAGCAAGGGAACGGTGTATCTCTATTTCGATTCCAAGGAGACCCTGTTCCGGGAGATGGTCCGCGCCCGGAAGGTACCCATCATCCAGGCGGGCGAGGAGCTGGTCCGCACCCATACCGGCAGCGCCCGTGAGTTGCTGATCGCGCTGATCCGGCGTTTCTGGCAGAGTGTCCGGAGCGAGGATATGGCGCGCATGTCGCGGCTGGTCCACTCCGAGCTGGGCCACTTCCCCGAGTTGGCCCGGTTCTACTTCGACGAAGTAGTTCTCCGCTCCCGCCGCCTCCTGATTCAGACGTTGGAGCGAGGCATTGCCGCCGGCGAATTCCGCCCGGTCAATACCCGGTTTGTGGCCCGGACCATTCCGCTCACGCTGGTCCAGTTCGCCCAGCATCGCTGCCTCTTCAGCGCGTTCGATCCCGATACGCCGACGGATGAGGAAGTGCTGGAGGGCGCGCTGGATCTCATCCTCAACGGCCTTCTTCCTCGCGCCGCCGGCGCAACCAAGGACTGACCATGCACGCCGTACGTTTCGCCGCTCTCCTGCTGGCGCTGCCGCTGCCGGCGCTGGCCCAGGCTCCCGCTTCGCCGCTCAACGGGCCGCTGACGCTGAGCCAGGCCATCAGGCTGGGGCGGGAGCGCGGAGTCGACGCCGCCCTGGCCCGCATCGGCGCCAGCGGCGCCGGGCGCAAGGTGGCCCTGCGCCGGGCCGACCTGCTCCCGCAGATCGACGGATCGGCCAGCCTGACCCGGCAGACGCTGAACCTGGACGAGTTCGGCCTGCCCATCGCCAGCGGGGTGACCGATCCGTTCAGCATCTACCGGCTGCAGGTTCGCGCGTCGCAGGTGCTCTTCAACGCCTCGACCATCGAACGCCTGCGCGCCGCCGGCGATTCCGCGGCCGCCGCGGGCCTCGACGCCCGGTCGGTGGGTGAGCTGACCGCCGCCACCGCCGGGCTGGCCTACCTGCGGGCTCAGAGCACCGTGGCAACCGTTCACGCCCGCCAGGCCGACAGCGCCGTATCGGCCGACCTGCTGCATGTGGCGCAGCAGCAGTTCGATGCCGGCGTGAGCCCGGTGATTGACGTGACCCGCAACCAGGTGAACTTCGCGGCGGTACGGGCCCAGCTGGTCATCGCCCGCAACGACCGCGACCAGGCCATGCTGGACCTCAAGCGCGCGCTCAACCTGCCGCCCGCCGAGCCCCTGGCGCTGGCCGACTCCCTCCTGCCGGCCCCGGAGGATCTTCCCGTGCCGCCCGATTCCGCCGTGGAGTTCGCGCTGGGGCACCGGCCCGAGATGGCGGCGGAGCACCGGCGGACGCAGGTGGTGGAGCGCTCGCTCAAGGCCATCAAGTACGAGAATCTGCCCAGTCTCGCGGCGAGCGGCTTCTACCAGCAGTCGGGCCAGAGCGTGAGCGGGCTGGCCGGCTCGTGGAACGTGCAGATCGGCCTCGCCGTTCCACTCTTCGACGGCCTGCGGCGCCCGGTGCGGGCGCAGGAGCAGTCGCTCCGGCTGGAGGCGCAACGGATCCGGGAGCAGGATCTGGCGCGGCAGGTGGAGACGGAGGTGCGCAAGGCGCTGCTCGACCTCGGCTCCGCCCGGCAACAGGTGGATCTGGCACAGGAGCGGCTGCAGCTCGCCCTGCAGGAACTGGATCAGGCCAATCAGCGGTTCCGGGCCGGCGTGGCCGGCAGCGTGGAAACGACCAACGCCCAGGGGTCGGTCATCGCGGCCCGCGACGGCCTGATACAGGCGGAGGTCCGGCTGGGGTCGGCCCGCGTAACCGCGTACCGCGCGCTGGGCATTCTCGACCAGGTACAGTAGGCGGCCGGAGACGGCCGGAATAACGACGAACCCAGGGCGGCCCCCCCGCCCGCGAAGAACGGAAAGACACTGACGCCATGGCAACCCAAGTTCGCATGAAGGACAGCGATCCCGCGGCCGAGTCTGCCCCCGAGGCTCCGGCACGCCGGGGACGCCTGCGGCTCATCATCGTGGCCGTCGTGGTCGTGGCGGCGGCGGTCTGGGGCGTGCACAAGTACCTCTACGGCCGCACCCACGTCACCACCGACAACGCCCAGATCGACGGTCACCTCACACCCATCGCCCCCAAGGTCCAGGCCTTCGCGGATTCCGTCTGGGTGGACGACAATCAGCGGGTGAGGACGGGCGACACGCTGGTGACGCTCGATTCGCGCGACCTGCAGCTCAAGCTGAAGCTGGCCGAGGCCGACCTCGCGGCGGCGCTGAGCCAGGCGGGCAGCAGCACGCGAGCCGGCCAGGCGCAGGCCCAGCTGATGAGCAGCCGGGCCTCCGCAGCCAGCGCCGGCGCGACCGTGGCCTCGGCCGAGGCGGACATGCGTAAGGCCGAGTCCGACCTGCGGCGCTACCAGGGCCTGGCCGAGCAGCACATCATCTCGCCGCAGCAGCTCGACGCCGCGCAGAGCGCGTATGACGCGGCCGCGGCGCGGTTGGAGGCGGCGCGGCGGCAGGCTTCCGCCATGGGCAGCAACGTCTCCTCGGCCGAGGCGGCGTTGCGGGGCGCCAGCGCGCGGGTAGCCGCGGCCCAGTCGGCGGTGGATAACGCGCGGCTGCAGCTCAGCTATACCGTCATCACCGCCCCCGACTCCGGCATCATCGCCGAGCGCAGCATCGAACCGGGCGAGCTGGTACAGGTGGGGCAGGACCTGATGACCCTGGTGCCGCTGAGCGACGTCTGGGTGACGGCAAACCTGAAGGAAACCCAGTTGGAGGACATCCGCCCGGGGCAACCGGCCAGTTTCACGGTGGACGCCTACGGCGGGCATGAGTTCCAGGGCACGGTGGAGAGCATCAGCCCGGCGACCGGCGCCAAATTCGCGCTGCTGCCGCCCGACAACGCCACCGGCAACTTCACCAAGGTTGTTCAGCGGGTCCCGGTGCGCATCCGGGTGAAGGGCAGCGAGCCGGGCTACCCGCTTCGTCCCGGCATGTCGGTACAGGTCACGATCAATACCAAAGCCGGTTCATGAGCTCTGCCGTCCTGCCCTTCCCCGGCGCCGGCATCGACCGCGCGTCGGTCTATCGCAACCGGTACCTGATCGCGTTTGCGGTCACGCTGGCGAGCGTGCTGGAGCTGGTGGATACCAGCATCGTGAATGTGGCCATTCCCCACATGATGGGGAACCTGGGCGCCACGCTGGAAGAAATCGCCTGGGTCAGCACGGGCTACATCGTGGCCAACGTGATCGTGCTGCCGCTCACCAGCTGGTTTTCGGACCGGTTCGGGCGGCGCAATTACTACACCGGCTCGATCGCCCTGTTCACCCTGGCCTCCTTCTTCGCCGGGAACGCCCATACCCTGGAATCGCTGGTGTTCTGGCGGGTGGTCCAGGGACTGGGCGGCGGCGCGCTCATCTCCACCGCCCAGGCCATTCTGTTCGACGTGTTCCCGCTGGAGGAGCGGGGCACCGCCATGGCCATCTTCGGCATGGGCGTGATGGTCGGCCCCACGCTCGGGCCCACGCTGGGCGGATGGATCACCGACAATTATTCCTGGCCCTGGATCTTCTACATCAACATCCCGCTGGGCATCATGGCCGCGCTGCTCTGCTGGCAGTTCGTGCCGGAGCCGGGGCACAAGGTGGAGCGGTCGGACCGGGTGGACTGGCTTGGGCTGGCATTGCTCATCGTGGGCATCGGGGCGCTGCAGATCATGCTGGAGCGCGGCGAGGCGCACGACTGGTTCTCCTCCCGGGAGATCGTCGTGGAGGGGATGCTGGCCGCGCTGGGCGTCCTCTGCTTCATCTGGCGCGAGCTGACCGCCGATCACCCCGTGGTGGACCTCCACGTCCTGCGCGACCGGCAGCTCGCCGCCGGCGTCATCTTCGGCGCCATCCTCGGCTTCGCGCTCTACGCCAGCGTGTTCGCCCTGCCGGTGTTCCTCCAGACGCTGCTGGGCTACTCGGCCTGGGACACCGGCAAGGTGATCCTCCCCGGCGCCCTCGCCAGCGCCGCCACCATGGCGGTGGCCGGACGCTTCGCCAACCGGATCGATGCCCGGGCATCGATCACCGTGGGGGTGCTGCTGTTCCTCTGGGCCATGTGGATGCACTACCACTTTACCACCGACATCGGCATGCACGACCTGTTCTGGCCCATGATCCTGCGCGGGGTGGGCCTGGGGCTCATCTTCGTGCCGCTCACCAATGCCGCGGTCGCGACCCTGGCGCCGGCCCGGATCCCCCAGGGCACCGGCCTGTTCAACCTCTCGCGCCAGCTGGGCGGAAGCATGGGCATCGCCGTCACCGCCACGCTGATCCGGCACTTCGGCGAACAGAGCCGCACCGCGCTGGCCGCCCACGTGACCGATTCGGGTACCGCCGTGCAGAACTGGATGGCCGGCGCGACCCACAAGTTCCAGCGCATGGGGGAGACGGCCGCGGAAGCCAGCCGGCATGCCCTGGCGCTGATGGATCACCTGGTGAGCAGGCAGGCGTCCGTGCTGGCCTTCGAGAAGATCTTCCTGCTCATGGGGATCACCTTCACCGCGGCGCTGCCGCTGCTGCTGCTGTTCCGGACGGGCAAGGTGATGGGGGGAGGACCGGCACACTGAAAAAGGACGGGAATAGGACGGGAGAAGGACGGGAGAAAGACGGGAGCAGGACTGAAACAGGTTCCCGTCCTATTCCCGTCTTCTTCCCGTCCTATTCCCGTCTTCTTCCCGTCCTATTCCCGTCTTCTTCCCGTCCTATTCCCGTCCCGTCCAATAGAGCCTGCCGCGCCACTCGGTCACCCGCAGGGTATTCGCCTGCCGCTCGGCACGGATCCAGTTCAGCAGCAGCATCGCACGGAGGTCCTCCCGCTCAGCCCGCACCAGCATCCGGGCCGCCGGAACCTGCCGCTCCCACATCGCACCGGGGGCGGGCGGCTGCAGGACGGAGTCGAGGGGAATCACCAGGGGATTGGCTCCCGGAAACACCAGTTCCACCGCGGCCCCGCCGGAATCGGAGCGCACCCGCAGGGTATCCCCTCCAGCGAAAACGCTTCGCTCGCCGGGGCCGCCGACCTCCGCCTCATAATCGTAGCCGGCGATCGCGACGGCCGAGGAATCGGACCGGAGCGACAGCGAGATGTACCCGCGCGAGTTGGAAGCGCTCGGCTCGTAGTACAGACCCGCCGTCCCCAGGACCGCCGCCACCGTGCTGTCGGTCAGCGAATCGCTCCCGGCCAGCAGCGAATCCGCCTGGGGAATTCCCCGTCGCAGCGCCTGGCGCAGCTCGTGCTGCGCGCCGTGCTCCAGAAGAAACCGCGCCGCCGCACTGATCTCCCGGGTCCGGGCCTCGGCCGCCGCCTTCGGGCCGGCGTCCTGCAGCAGGGCCCGCAGCCGGGCCGCCTGGCTCCTGAGGGCGATCCGGGTAGCGCTGGCGGGACCGTACAGCGACAGCAGCAGAATCGCCGCCAGTGAGACCGGAATGACCCGGATACCGGAATTGCGGCGCAGCGTATAGAACAGCGCCAGCCCCAGCAGCCACCCACCCAGCAGGAATCCCAGTACCCGCAGCTCCGTCAGACCGTAGGGCTCCGCCCGTTTCCACAGCGCGAGCAGAAACATGATCGCGGCCGGAATCAGCCCGATGAAGAGCCAGCGTGAGTAGGTCCGGATCCAGGCCTCGCCCTGCTCCAGCCGCAGCGGGTGGACCAGGAGGAAGCCGAGCACTCCCGTCACCGCCACGCTGGCCACCAGATACCCCACCCATCCGCTGGGCCAGGATCCGCTGATGACGATCTTCCCCAGGTAGGCGGTCAGCATCACGAGATAGATCGCGACCAGCGGCGTGAGCACGTACTGGGTAAAGATCTTGAGGCCGCGGGGATAGTCTCTCGCCTGCGTCAGGTCTCCGACTTCCTTCGGCAGGCCGCTGGCGAAAATCCAGGGGTGGACCAGAAAGGCCAGCAGGATCCAGAGTCGTCCGTAGGCCTCCTCCGGAACCCGGACGCCGAACAGCTGGTCCAGCGACACCAGGGCGACGGCCAGGCCGAGGAAGAGCACGGCGGAGAACAAGGCCGCCCGCAGGAAGCCTTCGAACAGACGGCGGTTGTATTGCCAGAACGCCGGCTGGTCCCGTTCGCCCCCAAACGGCAGAAAGGCCACCAGCAGGTGCAGCCCGGCGCTCAGCTGGAAATAGCGAATGGCGTTGTGCTTTTCCTCCGGGCCGGGCCAGGCGAAGTAGAACGCCGCCAGCACGAGGATTCCCGCCACCTGGACCAGGCCCGTTTTCACCCCGGCCCAGCCTCGGCGCCAGCCCAGCAGGCTCACGGCCATCGTGAGCGGCAGGCCCAGCAGGGCCACCATGGTGAGCCGCACCCACTGGTCCCGGCCTCCGTGCCCCACGGCCACCATTCCCGCCACCGTCGCCACCGTCGCCGCCGCCATGGTCCAGGGAAACCGCGTCAGGGCCGAGCGCGCGTGACGCGCCAGGGCATCTATGGAAGGGAATCGCATGCGGTGCTCCCCTCGGGGAGAGAGTTGGGCCTGGAGGGACTGCCGTTCCGGAGCCATTGTATCGGGGTTACTTTACGTCACAAAGTACTCCGCGTCAAGGGTACCGAGCGGCTGCCGCAGCCAGGCTTGGTGCGCCGACCTTCAGTCCTCGATCCGTTCCACCCGGATCCGCTGCCGGATCTCCGATCGCACCGCCCGGGGGAAGGGGCCGCCGGCGGGGATCTCGGCCTGCGAGCGGATCTCCCGGTCCCAGCGAAGCAGCCCCCGCTCCGGATCCCACACGTATTCGCCGGTCTCCGTCTCTTTGCGGCTTACCGCGTAGCGGCTCGAGTCGGCCGTTATCCGGCTCTCGGTGGCGGCGGTTTCCCGCTCCAGCCGGTAGCGTTCCAGGGAACGGCCCAGCGCCGCGCTGTCACCGAGGCGGGTGATGGTGAGCGTACCCGAGCTGTCCTGCCAGCGCGCACCGGGGCGCAGCGGCATCGGGGGCAGCCGGGGCAGAAGGTCGGCAGCCACGCCGGAGAGGTCCTCGACCTCCAGAGTTTCCTGGGGGAGAAACGGCGTCCGTAAGGCCGTATAGCGGCCGTCCGGGCTCAGGATTCCGGTATAGCGACCCCCGATGAGCCCGTCGGTATCGGGCCGCAGGGTGCCGGTCGCGGAGCTGCGCCGGAGCAGCAGACTGTCGAACCAGGTCCGGATCCGGAGGCCTTCCACTGCCGGCGTCGCCTGGAGGCTCAGCCGGCCCTCGCGCTCCAGGGTATCGCGGGCCATGCTGCGCCCGGCGTGGGTCGTGACCACCGCGACGACCGTCTGGCGCCAGCCGGTTTCGTTCAACTGCCCGGCTCCATACGAGATCCCGGGCTGCTGCGCCGCCGTGGTGCCCGCCAGGAGCATCCCGGCCAGGGCCAGGCCGGACGGCGCGATCAGGAGTGGCTCCGGGGAAGCAGGACGAGCAGGACGCCGACCAGCCCGAGGAAGACCTCGAGCGCCAGAAACCAGGGCCGCCATGTGTCGAGACTGGGGGGCAACCAGATGATGGCGAGGACCATACTGCCGGTGAGCAGGAGGCCGCCGAGCAACTCCAGGCGCCAGGCCAGCAGCAGGGCCAGAAAGCCCGCCCCCACCAGCTCGAAAACGGTAATCGGCCACGGGACCTTGTTCTCGGTCATCACCATGGCCCCCAGAACCAGAAACAACAGGAAGCCGGTAACGCCGAGTGCTCGCACCGCCCCCCGCCAGGGACTGTAGGGCGGCTCGAAGCGCGGCGGCTTGGGAGGGGGGACGAGAATGGTAGACATACCCGGTACCGTTGCCGAAGACGTGCGAGCTACGCGGTCACGCCGGCTGACATCTCACTCCTCACGCCTCACGTCTTACGCCTCGCGTCTTACACCTTACCCCTCACCCCTCACGCCTCACACCTCACGTCTTACGCCTCACCCCTCACGCCTTACGTCTCACGTTTTACGCCTCACGCTCACTTCTCACCCATATACGGATACGTCCACTCCGCCGGCGGCACGAAAGTTTCCTTGATCGACCGGGGGCTGATCCAGCGGATCAGGTTCAGCATGGAGCCCGCCTTATCGTTGGTGCCGCTGGCGCGGGCGCCGCCAAACGGCTGCTGGCCCACCACCGCGCCGGTCGGCTTATCGTTGATGTAGAAGTTGCCCGCCGCGTTCCGCAACCGGGCTTCCGCTTCCACCACGGCCCGCCGGTCGCGCGCGAAGACGGCGCCGGTGAGCGCGTAGGGGCTGGTGCTGTCGACCAGATCGAGCGTCTCGGACCAGCGGGCGTCCGGGTAGACGTGCAGGGTCAGCACCGGCCCGAACAGCTCCTCGCACATGGTGCGGTAGCGCGGGTCTTCCACCTGGAGCAGGGTCGGCTCGACGAACCAGCCGGTGCGGTCGTCGCACTTTCCGCCGGCGAGAACGCTGACGCCCTTCGCCCCGGCGGCTTCGTCCAGATACCCCTTGAGCCGCTGGAAGGCCCGGGCGTCGATCACCGCCCCCATGAAGGTGCGGAAGTCGGTGACGTCTCCCATGCGGATTTCCTGCATCATGGCCAGGACCCGCTCCCGCACCTCGGGCCAGAGCGACTGCGGCACGTAGGCGCGGGAGGCGGCGCTGCACTTCTGTCCCTGGTACTCGAACGCGCCGCGCACCATCCCGACCGCCAGGGCTGCCGGGTCGGCGCTGGGATGGGCGACGATGAAATCCTTCCCGCCGGTCTCGCCCACCACGCGGGGATAGCCGGCGTAGCCCTCCAGGTGCTCGGCGACCTTCCGCCACAGCAGCTGAAAGACCTCGGTCGACCCGGTGAAGTGGATACCGGCCAGGTGCCGGTCGGCCAGGAGCAGGTCGGTCACCATGCCGCTCGGGCCGGGCACGAAGTTGATCACACCGGGCGGCAGGCCCGCCTCCTCCAGGACCCGGAAGAACAGCCAGTTGCTGTAGACCGCGGTACCCGCCGGCTTCCAGAGCACCGCGTTGCCCAGCATGGCGGGCGCGGTGGGCAGGTTGCCGCCGATGGACGTGAAATTGAAGGGCGTGATGGCGTAGACGAACCCTTCGAGCGGCCGGTGGTCCATCCGGTTCCAGACGCCGGCGGGCGACTCCGGCTGCTCCCGGTAGATCCGTTCGGCGTACCAGGGATTGAAACGCAGAAAGTCGATCAGTTCGCAGGCGCTGTCGATTTCTGCCTGGTGGGGCGTCTTGCTCTGGCCCAGCATGGTGGCGGCGTTCACTTCCTGCCGCCAGGGGCCGGCCAGCAGGTCTGCCGCGCGGAGAAAGACCGCCAGCCGGTCCTGATAGCTCCAGGCGGCCCATTCCCGCTGGGCCTCGCGGGCGGCCGCCACCGCCTGCTGGATGGTCGCGGCATCGGCCTGGTGCACCCGGGCGACCACGTGGCGATGATCGTGCGGCGCCACCACGTCCGCCAACTTGCCGGTGCGGACCTCCTTGCCGCCGACGACACAGGGAATCTCGGGAATCTCCCCGCCCATCCGCTTCAGCACGTCCTTCAGCTCGGCGCGGGCCGGAGTGCCGGGCGCGTAGCTGAGGACCGGCTCGTTGCGGGGGGTGGGGATCGAGAGAATGGCACTCATGTCAGAAACCGGGAACAGGGGTCAGGAATGAGGAACGGGGGGAGGTTAGAGGGAGAAGGGACAGGGGACAAGGGACAACCTATTTCAGGTTGGGCGCTTCCCTGCCCCTGATAACGGGGGATTCGAGCACCTCCAGCCCCGCCTCGCGCATCAGCTCCTCTCCCCGCCTGGAGAGCGCGAATCGGACGAAGGCCCGGGCCAGCGCCGGATGGGGGGCATCGGCCGGGATGGTGAGTCCATAGACGATCGGTTCGCCACGGAAGGTGACGGTGTCCTTTCGGGTGGCCCCGGGCAGGCGCACCGCGGCCTCGCTGTACCACCGGGCCAGGCTGGGGTCGCCCAGGTCGATCGAGTCGGGCAGCGTCACGTATCTCAGCCCGCTCGCGCGGGCAATCGATACATAGGAAAAGGCGTAGTCCAGCTCCCCCGCCTGCACCAGCGCCGTCAGATCGGCCTCCTTGGGCCGCATGTAGGTCTTCGGAAAGGCCCGGAGCAGCCTGGCTTCCAGCCCCGGCCGGCGGTAATACCGCTCCGCCAGCTGAAAAACCATCAGGGTGCGATATCCGTTGGGGTCCAGCGCGGGCTCGGAGCGCCCGGCCCGCACCCCGGGCCGCTGCACCACCCGCCACCAGTTCTGCCCGTTGATCTCCCGGGCCCCGATGGACTGGCCGGAGTAGATGATGACCATCCGGTTCCGGGCGAAGAGCAGGTACCACGGCGCGAACCTGGGAACGATGAGGGACGGGAGGATGTGGTAATCCGCCACGCCCAGCACGTCGGGGATCTTGCCCAGGTCGGTGAGCTTCCGGGCCGCCTCCAGGCTGCCGGAGTTTTCCTGCGCGGGCCGCACCCCGGGATGATCGGCGGCGAAGGCGGCGAGCAGCGCGTGGAACGGCCGCGCCAGCGACCCGGCGTTGAACACCACCAGGGAGCCCGACAACGAATCCTGGGCATGGGCGGCGGCCGGCAGCAGCAGGGCCAGGAGGGAGACGAAAAGAGCGCGCGTGGATGTCATGGGCTCCCGGACTCCTGCCGAGAAGAGAATGCAGGCAACCGAACGAGGGGCGGAGGCCCGCCGGCCATGGAGGATATCGGTCCCGGGACTTTACATCCAGCGCCCCCGGAATGACTTTTGAGCCGGTCACTCTTACCCGGGATACCCGATGAAGCGCCTTGCCCTCCTGCTCGCCGCCGGCCTTCTGGCCACTGGCTGCCGGTCGTACGATTACTACGACCACGTCTCCAGCCAGAAGGGCCTGATCGACGCCGACAAGTTCGCCTCCTACGGGCGGGATCAGGCTATCGTCGTCGCCATCGGGCGGGAATATGCGCGGCCCTACAACTCGGGCTCGGGGTCGCAGGCGCGCGTCGCCCTGGCCTATGCCCGCAAGTTCCCGGACATCGTGAGCATCGAGGCCGATACCCAGGCGCACCGGCTCACGGTGGAGTTCAAGGATGGGTGGCGGACCGCCATCGACCCCATCGCCGACGGCAAGCGGGGCGACGACACCAAGATCCCGGCCCAGTAACCTCTCGCCGGCCGGTGCAGCCCTATCTCCAGGTAACCACCGCCCTGGGTTCGCGGCAGGAGGCGGAGCAGCTCGCGGCCCGGCTGGTGGAAGAGCGGCTGGCGGCCTGCGCCCAGGTGGCGGGCCCGGTCGCGAGCACCTATCGCTGGCAGGGCAAGGTGGAGACGGCCGAGGAGTGGTATTGTCACTGCAAGACGACCGCCGAGGCCTGGCCGGCGCTGGAGCGTCGTATTCGCGCGCTGCATCCCTATGAGGTTCCCGAAATCATCGCGCTGCCGCTCGAGGCGGGCAGCGCCGACTACCTGAAGTGGATCACCAGCACCATCACCGTTCCCCGCTGACCGGAGCCATCCCATGACTGCCACGGCTGCTCCTCCGCAGGAACCCAAGGCCGCCTTCTGGGAAGACATTTTCGAGATCTTCTACGCTCCGGGAAAGGTGTTCGAGCGGCGGGACGGCAGCAACATCGTCCTGCCGCTGCTGGTGCTGGTGGTGCTGACCGCCGTGCTGTATTTCGCGACCCGCGGCCTGATGACGCCGGTGTTCGACGCGGAGACCTCGCGTCAGGTGCAGGCCGCGCTGGCCAAGAACCCGCAGCTCACCCAGGAACAGGTGCAGCGGGGGATGGAAATCAGCCGCAAGTTCGCCGGCATCGGCATCATCTTGAGTACGCTGATCCTCCCGCTGGTGGTGGGCGTGGTGCTCTGGGTGGTGGGCAAGCTGTTCTCATCCACCGCCATGCTGGGGGGCGCCGTCATGGTCGCCGTGTTCTCCTACTATCCGCGCCTGGTGCAGTGGATCGTCATGGCGGTGCTGGCCGCCCTGCTGCCGCCGGAGAAGATTCACGGCGTGGCCGATGTCAGCCTGAGCCTCGCCCGCTTTGCCGACCCGACACATACCAGTGCCGGCGTGCTGGCGCTGCTGGGACGGGTCGACCTTTTCATCATCTGGTCCACGGTTCTGCTGGCGCTGGGAATCCGGATCAAGGGCAGGATTTCCACCGGCCAGGCCGCCGGGGTAGGCGCCATCATGTTCATTCTGGGCTCCCTGCCCGCCCTGCTGTCGTTCGCCCGCGGCTAGGAATCCCATGCGCAAATCCACCATTCTGACCATCATCGCGGTGGTCGCCTTCGCGGGGCTGTTGCTCTATAACACCCTCTCCGCCCAGAAGGCGACCTGCGAGGTCTGCGTCGAATTCAACGGCCAGCGCAACTGCGCCACTGCCTCGCATGAGAACGAGGAGGAAGCGGCGCAGTCGGCCCAGCGCACCGCCTGCGGCGTGCTGGCCACCGGCATGAACGAGACCATCGCCTGCGGCAACAAGCCCCCTGCCACCCGGCAGTGCCGGACCCGGTGAGCGCCGGCGCCGGCCGGCTCCGCTTTCCCCATCCCCTTGTCCTCCTCACCGCCTGCATCATCCTGGCGGCCGCGCTGAGCTACATCCTCCCGGCCGGGCAGTACCAGCGGCGGGAGGACCCGGCCACTGGCCGGGAGGTGGTCGTCGCCGGCACCTATCACCATGTGGAGCCGGCGCCGGTTGGTCCCTTCGCGGCCATGGTGGCCATCCCCCGCGGCATGGCCGACGCCGCCAGCGTGATCTTCCTCGTCTTCCTGATCGGCGGCGCATTTACCGTGGTGGAGCGGACCGGCGCCCTGAACGAGGGCGTGCACGCGCTGGCGCGCGCGCTGCAGCACAGCGAGATCCTGGTCATTCCCGTTACCTGCATCGCCTTCGCGGCGGCGGGCGCGCTGGAGAACATGCAGGAGGAGATCATCGCCTTCGTGCCGGTGCTGCTGCTGCTCACCCGCCGGCTGGGCTTTGACGAGCTGACCGCCGTGGCCGTGAGCCTCGGCGCGGCCGCGGTGGGCGCCGCGCTGAGCCCGGTCAATCCCTTCCAGGTACAGATCGCCCAGAAGCTGGCGCAGCTGCCCCTGGGCTCCGGCGCCGGGTTCCGGCTGGCAGCCCTGGCCATCGGGCTGGGCATCTGGATCTGGGGCACCATGCGCTACGCCCGGCGCCACCGGGTCGCGGCCGAAGCCCCGCCGGCCGAAGCGGCCGCGACCGGCGGCGGACGGCGCCTGGCGGTGCTGCTCCTGGTCCTGCTCACCTTCGTGGTATTCGTCTACGGGATCCTGGGACTGGGCTGGGACTTCGACCAGATGTCGGCCCTGTTCTTCGTGATGGGCGTGGTCGCGGGGCTGCTCGGCGGCCTCGGGGCAGGCGGAACGGCGGATGCCTTCGTCGCGGGGTTCCGGTCCATGGCCTACGCGGCCCTGCTCATCGGCTTCGCCCGGACCATCTCGGTGGTACTGCAGGACGGCCGCATCATCGACACGATCGTCCAGGGCATGTTCGCCCCCATTGCCTCACTGCCCCGGCAGCTGTCGGCCCTGGGCATCATGGCCGTCGAGGCCCTTCTCCACGTGCCCGTGCCCAGCGTCAGCGGCGAGGCGGTACTGACCATGCCGATCCTGGTGCCGCTGTCGGACCTGCTGGGGCTCACCCGCCAGGTGACCGTGCTGGCCTACCAGCTGGGCGCCGGCTTCTGCGAGTTGATTACCCCCACCAACGGAGCGCTCATGGCCATCCTCGCCGCCGCGGGCGTGGGCTTCGGACGCTGGCTCCGTTTCGTGGTGCCCATGCTGCTGGCGCTGGGCCTCTTCGCGGTCGCCCTGCTCCTGACGGCCATCGCCGTGGGTCTGCGCTAGGTGCCGGCCACCAGCGCGTCCAGCTCCGGCCGCTGCACCAGCCCCACCCGGCGCGCCGCCTCCTGGCCCTGCCGGAACGCGATCAGCGTCGGAATGCCCCGGATGCCGAACCGCTGGGCGGTGGCGGGATTGGCGTCGGTATCGAGTTTGAGCACCAGCACCTGCCCGGCGTGCTGGTGCGCGAAATCATCCAGCACCGGCGCCATCATCTTGCAGGGACCGCACCAGTCGGCGTAGAAGTCCACCACCACCGGCACGCTGGTATTCGCAATGGTCTGCTGGAAATCGGCGTCGGTTGCCTTTACCGGCCGGTCAAGCCGCAGCGGCTTGCCGCACTCCGAACACTTGGGCCCCTGCCCCAGCCGTGTCAGATCAACCCGGTTGAGCGTGCTGCAAAAGGGGCAACGGATGGTGGCGGAGCGGTGAGCGGTTGATGTCGTCGGCATGTAGTCCTCCAGGCGCCGAAGCGCGTGAGTGCCACAGGAAAATAATCACCCGCACGTGCGCCTTGCGGAACTTCCGGCGGTCCGCGGCGTTATATCAACGTGCATCCCCGGGCCGGCGCACCGTCCTCTCAGGGTACAACCGGGGCCGAAGCCGGGCCGTGAGGGGCAATCGCCCGGGGTTTCCGGGCCCAGGGCGGCGGGCCAAATCCGGTCCGGGCCGCAAGATACAAGCTGTTGACTTGAATCATCTTACAAGGGTGATCGGAGCCACAGTCGTCGCGGCTTTTCTGCTACAATAATGGAGTAACCCCCGGCGGGGACGGTTGGCACCAAGGTTGCAGCCTGCGGTCTGCAAGTCCCCCTACACCGCTGGATGGAGTGCGATGTCGGATATCGGCGAGGTCACCATCAGAGAAATGGAGCGCGGCGAGGAGTTCGCCGAGTGGTTCGAAGAGCTCCTGCTCCGGCATGAGGAAGAGACCGGCTCCACGGTCCATCATGAGGACCGCTACCTGGTGCTCACCAACGAAATCGGCGACTGGATCGGCGGGCTGCGCTTCTCCCTGCAGGGCGGCGTGGCCCACCTGCAGGAGTTGGCCATTACCCCGGAAGAGCGCCACCAGGGCCACGCCCACCGCCTGCTCGGTGCATTCGAGCAGAGCGCCCTGGAGGCCGACGCGCACCTGCTGGAGTTCTGGACCGAA
The DNA here is from genome assembly GCA_963779755.1 of uncultured Gemmatimonadales bacterium. Classification (GTDB taxonomy): domain Bacteria; phylum Gemmatimonadota; class Gemmatimonadetes; order Gemmatimonadales; family GWC2-71-9; genus CAVZZO01. The sequence continues at coordinate 1,059,150 of CAVZZO010000001.1, read as the reverse complement.
GACCTCCGCTCGGAAGCGATGCTCTGCGCCTGCGGCTGGCAGCGGGTGCTCCGCCGCGAGACCTACATCGGTGGAGGAACCTGGTATCTCATGGAAAAACGCATCGGGGTCCCGGTCCCCGCCTGACCCCCGGCGAAAGACAATCCGGAGCCCGGCCGCATGGCCGGGCTTTCTCGTATCCACCGACGGCACAGATCAGCAGCCGTCTCGGGCCGGCCCATCCTTGCCGGGCCCAGGGCCGGAGGCAGCGACCGGATTGGAGGAATCGGTGTCATCCGTGTAATCTGAGTCATCTGTGCCATCTGTGTTATCTGTCTCATCTGCGTTATCTGTGAATCATTCTTCTCCGGAAATCAGGCCACTGATGGTGCGATCCCTGATACTGTTCGCCGGTCTCCTGCCGCTGGCGGGCTGCCAGCGGAAGCCGCCGGCCGAGGAGGCACGGGCCCCCGCCGCCGCGCAGGCGCATCCCGCCACCGCGGCGCAGGATGCGCAGGTCCTGGGTCGGGAGATTTACGATCTCGTCGACCGGGCCATGAGCTACCGCAGTTCTCATCGCGGCCAGGCGCCGCGGTCGTTGCGGGAGCTGGGTCTCGACCAGCTCACCCCGACGACCGCCCGCACGCTCACTCCGCGGGATGGCACCCCGGAGGTGACGGTAGCCTTCCGGGACACCACCGGACACCAGCTGGCCTCCTGCCGGGGCACGCCGGTTATTCTGGAGGATGCCACGGTCCGCGGCAGTTATACGCTCGCCTGCGAATACGCCGGGGGCGGGACGACCACCTTCACCGTCCCCCGCTGAGGGAACATGATCGTCTACTGGATTGGCGCGGTCACGCGCTGGGTAGTCCTGGGGGCCTTTCTGCTGGCCTGTGTGGTGGTGGCGACGCACTGGGCCGTGCGCCGCGGCCGCTTGAAGGCGTTCGGCCCCTGGCCCAGGCTGGTACGATCCATCAGCGATCCCCTCCTCCGTCCCATCGAGCGACGGGTCGCGCGGTTCGGCGGCAACCCGCAGGACGCCCCGCTCTGGCTCGCCGGCGTCGTTCTGGTGGGCGGGCTGCTGCTGCTGGCGGTGGTCAACTGGATCATCAATGCCGTGTTCTACGCCGGGGCGCTCGCCCACGGCGGGCCCCGCGCCTGGATGGGGCTGGCCATCAACCTGGCCTACTGGATCCTGGCCCTGGCCCTCCTGCTGCGGGTGATCGGCAGCTGGATCGGCTCGTCGCGCTTCGGCGGCGGCATGCGTCTGGCCTACCGGCTCACCGACTGGCTGGTGGTGCCCATCCGGCGCCTGCTGCCCGCCATGGGGCCGCTCGACTTCAGTCCCCTGGTCGCCTGGTTCGCACTGATCATCATCCGGTGGTTTCTCTTCCAGCTGCTGCGGGCGTGACGCCGGGCCATGCCCCGGTGGAACCCTGTGCTACGGGCGTCCGGTTGCACCTGCTGGTGCAGCCCCGGGCCTCCCGCAGCGCCCTGGCCGGCCTCCACGACGGCCGGCTCCGCGTTCGCCTCACCTCCCCGCCGGTCGACGGCGCCGCCAACGACGCGCTGATCCGCTTCCTGGCGGGCCGGCTGCGGGTGGGCCGGTCGGCCGTGACGATCGCCAGTGGCCAGAGCGGACGGCGAAAGACCGTCATCATCGCAGGCATTACCCCCGGCGAGGCGGCGGAACGGCTGGGGCTGTAGAGGGCGCGACTGGTCTTTGATGAGAGGCGGTGCTATATCTGAAGACGGCAGGACGGCAGGACGGCAGGACGGCAGGACGGCAGGACGGCAGGACGGCAGGACGGCAGGACGGCAGGACAGACTATACGGTCGGGCGGGGCGAGGGGAGGGGCCGCGGCCTTCACTCCTCACTCCTGAATCCTGACCCCAGTTCGTGGCGATTTGCGCTGATTGCGGCCACGTTAAACATCCCGCTAAAACGCAGCCTCGCGGCCGTTTTAGCCCGAGGCCTTTGTGTTGAAGGAGCCCCGCCCACTGTGAGTCCATCCGGCAGTATCACCCACCCGCATACCCGGGCCGCCCGGCTGGCCCGGCTGCCCGCCCTGCTCCAGCAGCGCATCCTGGTGCTGGACGGCGCCATGGGCACCATGATCCAGCGCCACCGGCTGGATGAGGCCGGCTACCGCGGCGAACGATTCCGCGCGCATCCCCGCGACCTCCGGGGCAACAACGACCTCCTGACGCTGACGCAGCCGGACATCATCGAGGCGATCCATGACGGCTACCTGGAAGCCGGCGCCGATATCCTCGAAACCAACACGTTCAACAGCACGCGTGTGGCCCAGGCCGATTACGGCCTGGAAGCGCTCGTCCCCGAGCTGAACCGTGCGGGTGCCGAGCTGGCCCGGCGCGCCGCGGACCGCTGGGAGACGCGCGACCACCGGCCCCGGTTCGTGGCCGGGGTGCTGGGCCCCACCAACCGGACGGCGTCCATCTCGCCCGATGTCACCAACCCCGGCTTCCGGAACATCACCTTCGATCAGCTGGTGGCCGCCTACAGCGAGGCGGCGCGCGCGCTGCTGGAAGGCGGCGCCGACCTGCTGCTGGTCGAAACGGTGTTCGATACCCTGAACTGCAAGGCGGCGCTGTTCGCCATTCTGTCGCTCTTCGAAGACCTGGGCGAGCGCGTGCCGCTGCTCATCTCGGGCACCATCACCGACGCCAGCGGCCGGACCCTCTCGGGCCAGACGGTCGAGGCCTTCTGGTACAGCGTCGCCCATGCGGAGCCGCTGGCGGTCGGGCTCAACTGCGCGCTGGGCGCCCGTGCCCTGCGCCCCTGGGTCCAGGAGCTGGCTCGCGTGGCCCCGGTGCCGGTCAGCACCCATCCCAACGCCGGCCTGCCCAACGAGCTGGGCGAGTACGACGAAACGCCCGAGGCCATGGCGGCCGTGCTGGGCGACCTGGCGCGGCAGGGAGCGGTGAACCTGGTGGGCGGCTGCTGCGGCACGACGCCGGAGCATATCCGCGCCATCGCGCAGGCGGTGGCGGGTGTCGCACCGCGCCGGCTGCCGGAAATCCCGCGGCATGCGCGGCTCGCCGGCCTGGAGCCGCTGGTGATTACCCCGGACACGCTCTTCGTGAACGTGGGCGAGCGCACCAACGTCACCGGTTCGGCCCGTTTCGCCCGGCTCATCCGGGACGATGCCTATGCCGAAGCGCTGGAGGTGGCGCGGCAGCAGGTGGAAAACGGCGCCCAGATCATCGACGTGAACATGGACGAGGCGCTGCTCGATTCGCCTGCCGCCATGGTCCGGTTCCTCAACCTCATCGCCGCGGAGCCCGACATCAGCCGGGTGCCCATCATGGTGGACTCGTCCGACTGGCGGGTGCTCGAGGCGGGGCTCAAGTGCGTCCAGGGCAAGGGAGTGGTGAACTCGCTCAGCCTGAAGGAGGGGGAGGAGGAATTTCTGCGGCGGGCGCGCCTGGTGCGGCGCTACGGGGCCGCCGTGGTGGTGATGGCCTTCGATGAGGCGGGGCAGGCCGACAATGCCGGGCGCAAGGTAGCCATCGCCGAACGGGCCTATCGTCTGCTCACCCGCGAAGTGGGCTTCCCGGCCGAGGACATCATCCTCGACCCCAATATCTTCGCGGTCGCCACCGGCATTGCGGAGCACAACGACTACGCGCTGGCCTATATCGAGGCCACCCGGCGGATCAAAGCCGCGCTCCCGGGCGCCCTGGTGAGCGGCGGCGTGAGCAACCTCTCGTTTGCCTTCCGGGGCAATCACGCCATCCGCGAGGCGATGCACGCCGTGTTCCTCTACCACGCGGTGCGCGCGGGCATGGACATGGGCATCGTGAATGCCGGACAGCTGGTGATCTACGACGATATCCCGCCCGATCTCCTGGAGCGGGTGGAAGACGTGGTGCTCAACCGGCGGCCCGACGCCACCGAGCGGCTGCTGGAAGTGGCCGCCTCCGCCCAGCGGCAGGAACAGAACCGCGAGCGGGATCTGTCGTGGCGCGAGGCGCCCGTGGAGGAACGCCTGGCCCACGCGCTGGTGGAAGGCATCACCGAGTACATCGTGGCCGATACGGAGGAAGCCCGGCAGGCGGCGCACCGCCCCATCGAAGTGATCGAAGGGCCGCTCATGCGCGGGATGAACGTGGTGGGCGATCTCTTCAGCTCCGGCCGGATGTTCCTGCCCCAGGTGGTGAAGAGCGCCCGCGTCATGAAGCAGGCCGTGGCCTGGCTCATCCCCTTCCTGGAGCGGGAGAAAGCCGCGGCCGGCGATGCCCGCCCCCGGGGCCGGATTCTGCTCGCCACCGTCAAGGGCGACGTGCACGATATCGGCAAGAACATCGTGGGCGTGGTGCTCCAGTGTAACAACTACGACGTCCTCGATCTCGGCGTGATGGTCCCCTGCGACCGAATCCTGCAAACCGCCCGGCAGGAGGCGGTCGATATCATCGGGCTGAGCGGCCTCATCACGCCGTCCCTGGAAGAGATGGCCTTCGTGGCCGCCGAGATGCAGCGGGAAGGCTTCACCCTGCCGCTGCTGATCGGGGGCGCCACCACCTCCCGGCTGCACACCGCCCTGCGCATCGCGCCCGCCTACCAGGGCGCCGTGGTCCACGTGAACGACGCCTCGCGCGCCGTCGGTGTGGTCGGCCGCCTGCTCAGCGATTCGCTGCGCGACGATTTCGTGGCCGAAGTGGCCGACGATTACCACCGGTTGCGCCAATCCCGCGAGGATGGCGGCCGGCGATCGCGGCAGCTGGAGCTCGCCCAGGCGCGGAGCCGGCGGACCCGGCTGGAGTGGCCGGCCCGTCCGCCGGAGCCGGTGGAGACCGGCCCGAAGAGCTTCGACGATTATCCGCTGGAGGATCTGGTCGGGCACATCGACTGGACGCCCTTCTTCCACGCCTGGGAGCTGCCGGGCAGGTACCCCGACCTGCTGTCGGATCCCCGCACCGGGAAGGCCGCGTCCGATCTCTTTCGCGACGCCGAGCGGTTGCTGCAGCGGATGGTGGACGAGAAACTGCTCACCGCGCGGGGCGTGGTCGGGTTCTTTCCCGCCAACAGCCGGGGCGACAACATCGAGATCTACCGGGATGCGGGCCGCGACGAGCCCCGGGCGGTGCTCTGCACCCTGCGCCAGCAGATGGACAAGTCCGGGGGTCGCCCCACCCTCGCGCTGGCCGACTACGTCGCGCCGCGGGATACCGGCATCCCGGACTGGATCGGCGCCTTCGCGGTCACGGCGGGGATCGGCGTGGCGGAGCTGGCAGAGGATTTCAAGCGCCGCAACGACGACTACAGCGCCATCCTGGTGAAAGCCCTGGCCGACCGGCTGGCCGAGGCCTTCGCCGAGCGGCTGCACCAGCGGGTGCGGACCGAACTGTGGGGGTATGCGGCGGATGAAGTCCTGGACAACGCCGCCCTGCAGGCGGAGCGCTACCAGGGAATCCGCCCCGCTCCCGGCTATCCCGCCTGCCCCGATCACTCGGAAAAACGCACCCTGTTCGAGTTGCTGGACGTGGAGTCGCACACCGGCATCGCGCTGACCGAGTCGTTCGCCATGACACCGGCAGCCTCGGTGAGCGGCTGGTATTTCTGGCACCCGGAGGCGCGCTACTTCGGCGTGGGCAAGATCGGTCGCGACCAGGTGGAAGACTACGCCGCCCGCAAGGGCGAGCGGGTGGAGCAGATCGAGCGCTGGCTGGCGGCCAATCTGGCCTACGACCGGGGGGAACATGTCCCGGCTCGCTGAGTTCATCGCCGACGGGCGGGTCCATGTTTTCGACGGGGCCATGGGCACGATGCTCTACGATCGCGGCATCTTCGTGAACGTCTGCTATGACGAGCTGAACCTGCGGGAACCGGAGCAGGTGGAGGACGTGCACCGGGCCTACGTCCGGGCCGGGGCGGAGATACTCGAGACCAACACCTTCGGCGCCAACCCGGTGAAGCTCTCGGCCTACGGCCTCGAAGAACGCACCGAGGAGATCAACCGCGCCGCCGTCGCGCTGGCCCGGCGGGCCGCCAACGGGCGCGCCGCAGTGGCGGGGGCCATCGGCCCGCTCGGCATCCGGATCGAGCCCTGGGGGCCCACCAGCCGGGACGAGGCCGCCGCCTTCTTCGCCCGGCAGGTCAGCGGGCTGCTGGAGGGCGGGGTAGACGGCTTCGTGCTGGAGACCTTCGCCGATCTGGACGAGATCGAGGCCGCCTTCCGCGCCGTGCGCCGGCTGACGGACCTGCCGGTCGTGGCGCAGATGACGGTGGGCGAGGACGGCGATACACCCTACGGGGCGCCCGCCGAGACCATCGCCGCCCGCCTCGCGGCCCTGGGCGCCGACGTGGTGGGGCTGAACTGCTCGGTGGGCCCGGTCCCCATGCTCGATGCCGTGGAACGCATGGCGGGCGCCACCGACCGGCCCCTCTCCGCCCAGCCCAACGCCGGCCTCCCGCGCGCCGTCGGCGACCGGCGGATCTACCTGAGCAGCCCCGAGTACATGGCCCGCTACGCGCGCCGTCTCATCCGGGCCGGGGTGCGCTTCGTGGGCGGCTGCTGCGGCACCACGCCGGACCACATCCGGAAGATCCGCGATTACGTCACCACCCTGCAGCCCCGCATGATCGCGCCGGGAGCGCCGGCGGTGGCAGCCCCGGAAACCCGCGCCGCGGAGCCTGCTCCGATGGCCGAGCGGAGCGAGCTGGGGCGGCGTCTGGCGGCCGGCCAATTCGTGACCAGCGTCGAACTGCTGCCGCCCAGAGGGTGGGATCCCGCGGCGCTGGTGGACCAGGCGCGCACCCTCCATGCAGCCGGCGTGGATGCCGTCAGCGTGCTGGACAGCCCGCGGGCCCACAGCCGTATGGGGGTGCTGGCGGCGGCCATGCTGATCCGCCATGAGGTGGGCATCGAGCCGATCGTCCACTACACCTGCCGGGATCGCAACATGCTCGGCATGGTGAGCGACCTGCTGGGCGCTGCCGCCGTCGGGCTCAGGAACGTGCTGCTGGTGACGGGCGATCCCCCGGTGATGGGGCCCTATCCCGATACCACGGCGGTATTCGACATCGACAGTATCGGGCTCACCAACGTGGTGCACCAGCTCAACCGGGGACTCGATCCGGGGGGCAACAGCATCGGGCCTCCCACCCGGTTCGTGATCGGCGTGGCGTTCAACCAGGGCGCCGGCGATCTCGAGCGCGAGCTGGAGCGGCTGGCCTGGAAGGTGGAGGCAGGCGCCGAGTTCATCGTCACCCAGCCGGTGTTCGACGCCGCGGGGCTCGTGCGTATCCTGCCCCGGGTGCTGGCGCTCGGCCTGCCGGTGCTGGCCGGCCTCTGGCCCTTTCTGTCGCTGCGGAATGCGGAGTTCCTGGCCAACGAAGTTCCCGGCATTGTTATCCCGCCCGCCACGCTGGAGCGGATGCGCGGGGCGCAGGAGCACGGCGCCGAGGCAGCGCTGGCGGAGGGCGTGGCGATCGCGCGGGAAGTCCTGGACGCGCTGGACGGGGCGGTGGCGGGGGCCCAGGTGAGCGCACCCTTCGGCCGGGTGCCGCTCGCGCTGGAAGTCCTGGCCGGCCGGTTCAGCCCTCCAGCCGTTCGATGAGCTCCTGATAGCGCCGCGCGACCTGCTGAAACCCCAGATTACAGACGTACACCTTCTCCGCCCCGGCCTCCCGGAGCACCCGGATGGTGCGGGCGCAGATATCGGTGGCCGACAGGCCCGCCTGGAACTCCCTCGTGATGCCCTCGGCCGGCACCGGGAGGTAGTGCCCCAGCTGGGCCAGGGTGCGGGGGTTGGCACTGCGGTAGAAGAACACGCCGAAGACCCCGGGCGTCGCTACCCCGCGTTGCCCGGCCCGGGCCAGAAACCGCTCAATCCGCGGCAGATCGTGGTGGGACACGATCTGCGTCAGGTAGTAATCCGCCTCCGCACCCTCGCGCACCAGGTAATCGATCTGCTGATCCGGATCGGCATGAGGATTCACCCAGCCGCCCAGCGTCAGTCCCGGCAGGCGCTGCCGGATGGCCTGGCGCAGGAGATAGGCGTGGGGCACGCACCGGGGAATGCCGCCCGTTGAATCGCCCCCCACCACGGTCATCGCCTCGATGCCGTACGCGGCGGCGCGGCCCGCATAGAGCAGGCAATACTCCAGCGTATGCTTGCAGGTGAGGAACGGCGCCACCCGGGCCGGCGGGACATCCCCCGCCAGGTTCGACATCAGGTGGCCGAGGTTCTCCTCCTCCGCCTGACCCACGGCATTGTCCGTCAGGAAAATGTGAGTGTCCCGTCGCGCCAGGCGGGCGATGGCATGATAGAGGTCGATCCAGAGATCCATGCTCTCGCCGGCGGCAAGCCCGGTGCGGGGCGGCCGCAGCTCGACCGCCACGAGAGGCTCGGGGGCACGGAGGCGGTGAAGCAGGTGGCTGGACGGACCGGCTGGCTGGGCGGTCATGAGAGCACGGAACCTAGCCCGAGCCACCGGAGCCTGTCCACGGCCCCGGGAGCTCCGCTGCACCCGCCGTTGAACGCCTTCCCGCGCGGAGGTATAATCTGGCAGCCGCCGCTGCCATACCGGGCGGCCTACGCTATCCTCCGGAGCAAATCATGCAGGAACTGACCGCCAGCGTGCCCGCCCTGACCATGCTCTCGGAGGAGGAGGAGCTGTTCCGCTCCACCATCCGGGAGTTCACCGAGCAGGAAATCGCGCCGCACGTGCACGAGATGGACGAGGCGGGCATCTTCAAGCCTGAGCTCATCCGGAAGTTCTTCGAACAGGGCCTGATGGCCATCGAGATTCCCGAACGGTTCGGCGGCGCCGGAGGAAATCTCTTTCTCTGTGTCCTGGCCATCGAGGCGATGTCGCAGACCGATCCGGCGTCGGCCATCTACGTGGATGTGCACAATACCCTGGTGAACAACTGCGTGCTCCGCTGGGCCAATGACGAGCAGCGCGCGCGCTACCTGCCCCGTCTCGCCAGCGACCTCCTCGGGGCCTATGCCCTCTCCGAGCCCAACAGCGGCAGCGATGCCTTCGCCCTGCAGTGCCGCGCCGAGGAGCGCGACGGTGCCTGGGTGCTAAATGGACAGAAGATGTGGATCACCAACGGCGCCGAGGCGGAGTTCTTCATCGTCTTCGCGACGGTCGACCCTTCCCTGGGCTATAAGGGGATCACTGCTTTCCTGGTGGAGCGCGATTTCCCCGGCTTCACGGTCGGCAAGCGCGAGCACAAGCTGGGCATCAAGGCCTCCAGCACCACCGAGCTCATCCTGGAGAACTGCCCGGTTCCGGCCGCCAACGTGCTCGGCCCCGTGGGCCAGGGCTACAAGGTCTCCATCGAAACCCTCAACGAGGGCCGCATCGGCATCGGCGCGCAGATGATCGGCGTGGCCCGCGGGGCGCTTGATGCCGCTACCGCGTACGTCAAGGAGCGCCAGGCGTTCGGGAAGACCATTGCCGAGTTCCAGGGCGTCCAGTTCCAGCTGGCGCAGGCCGCCACCGAACTGGAAGCCGCCCGTCTCATGGTGTACAACGCGGCCCGCCTGCGCGACGCCGGCCAGGTCTTCACCCAGCAGGCCGCCATGGCCAAGCTCTACGCCTCGCAGGTCGCCGAACGGGTCACCTCGCTCGCTCTGGAGCTGTTCGGTGGCTTCGGGTATACCCGGGAATATCCGGTGGAGAAGTTCTACCGCGACGCCAAGATCGGCACCATCTATGAGGGGACCAGCAACATGCAGCTGCAGACCATCGCCAAGCTGATGCTGAAGTGAGCGCTCGTCCGCTGCGGCTGCCCGCAGCAGTGATTCTGTCGCTGGTGCTGGCGGCCGGCGCGGCGTGCTCCGGACCGCCGCGGCCAGCAGCCGACCAGGATTCCCTCTCCGGCGACAGCAGCGCCGCTTCCCCCGACACCGCCGACCGCCACCCCGTGGCATACTGGGCACACCAGCTGGGCCGGGGCACACTCGAAGAGCGACGGCAGGCGCTCGCGGCCCTCGCGACCTACGGTGACGCGGCCGGCCCGTACGTCGGCCCCGTCGCCGGTCTTCTCCAGGCGCGCGACGATTCGACCGGCAACCTGGCCGCGTGGACCCTGGGGCACCTGGCGCCCACCGGCCTGGCACCGCTTCGGTCGGCGCTCCACAGCTCCCGGCCCGAGGTTCGGCGCCGGGCGGCCTACGGCCTGGGGGTCGCCGGGCTGCAGGCGCAGCCGGCCCTGCCCGACCTGCAGCGCGCCCTGGATAAGGAAATCGACCCGCAGACCACCAGGATGATCAACTGGGCCATCGGCAGGATCGCCCGGCTCCCCACCGCCACCCGCCGGAGCAACCCGCTCCTGGACCAGCTGAGCAGCACCGACACCGCTCTGCGTCAGGAGGCCATCGAGCAGTTGACCCTGGCTGGGGGATCTTCCGACATCCAGCTGTCTCTGGTAACCGCCCTGGGCAGCCGGGATTCCCTGCTCCGTGACGGAGCAGCCACGACCCTCCTTCAGATCGGCCCCCGCGCCCGGCCGGCTCTCTCTGCCGGTCTTGCCAGCCCCAACCCCAGGGTCCGCTCAGAGGCGGCCCGGCTCCTCGCCCGCCTGCAGCAAGCCCGTTTCTGAGGTCTGTGTTCCGTGTCATAGGCCGGCCGTGGCCCATAGTGCATTCTGGTGCCACGCTGGGCTGGCCTGTGCTGGCTGCCCGGCAAGGAGAATTCTAGACGGCTCGCTTCTTGCGCACGGCAGGTGGTTCCCTGAATGCTCTTCAGCTTGGCTGCCCTGCGGGCAGACCGGAAATAGCATGATGGGCCCGGCGATTCGGGGAGTTCCGCTCGATCGCGTCCTGGTGGTGGCCCCCCAGCCTTTCTATGAAGACCGGGGCACGCCGATTTGTGTGCGTCAACTGGTAAAAGCCCTGGTCCGGCTGTCGTACGGGGTCGACCTGCTCACCTATCCCATTGGTGAGACGCCGGACTTGCCCGGGGTACGGCTGCTCCGCGCCCCCAACCCGCTGGGGCTTCGCCGGGTTCCCATCGGGCTCTCCTTCCGCAAGCTCGCCCTCGACAGTTCCCTGGTTCCCCGGCTCCGGACGCTCCTGCGGACCGGGCGGTACCGCCTGGTCCACGCCGTGGAGGAAGCCGCCTACCCCGCCGTCCTGTGGGGGCGGCGATACGGTGCGGCTGTGGTCTATGACATGCACTCGAGCATGTCCGAACAGTTGACCTGCCATTTTCCCTTTAACCTGCCCCCCCTTCGAATCTGGGCGGGCGAACTGGAACGGTGGCTGGTGCGGGGCGCCGACGCCGTGGTATGCAGCACGGGTCTCGGTGAGCGGGTTCGCCGGCTGGCGCCGAACACACCGGTGCGCGAATGGCGATTCGCGGCCCATAACGGCCGGCCGGCGCCGGGTGACCAGTCGCATTTGCGGGAACAGCTACGGCTGGCGCCGGGACAGCCCGTGGTCCTGTATTGTGGAACGTTCGAGACCTACCAGGGAATCGGGCTCCTGGCCCGCGCCATGCCCTGGGTGCTCCAGCGCTACCCCGGCGCCGTCCTGGTGCTGGTAGGTGCCGAGCCCGGCACGCGCGACTCGCTGCGCCGGCGATTCCCGGCGGAGATGCCACTGTCGCAGGTCCGCCTGATCGAACGGCAGCCGCGCGACCGGGTGCCCGCCTATCTCGCGCTGGCGGACGTGCTGGTTTCCCCCCGTACCTACGGCGGCAATCTCCCGCTCAAGATCTTCGACTACCTGGCCGCGGCCCGGCCGATCGTCGCGACCGACATTCCCACCCATCGCTCGGTACTGGATGAACGCCTGGCCCGACTGGTTCGTCCCGAGCCCGAGGCGCTGGGGTCGGCGATCGCCGACCTGCTGGCCGACCCGGCGGAGCAGAGCCGGCTGGCGGAAGCGGCCGGAAGCTGGGCGGCGGAGCGGCTGGGATGGGACGATTTCCTTCAGACGGTGGAAGAGCTGTACGGCACCATCCTGCCGTCCACTGAACGCGTTGCCCATGCCGGCTGAGCCGTTGTTGGTCTCGGTGATCATTCCGGCGCGGAACGAGGCCGCGACCATCGCGGCGACGGTCCGCGCGGTGCGGGCCGCTGCCCGCTCCGTGCCGGTCGAGGTGATCGTGGTGGATGACGGCTCGACCGACGCGACCGGCGCCGGCGCGGCGGCGGCCGGAGCCCGGGTTCTGCGACTCGAAGGGCCGGGCAACCCGGGGGCAGCCCGCAACCGCGGAGCCGAGCTGGCCGTGGGCGATCCCCTGATCTTTCTGGACGCGGATTGCCGTCCCCGCACGGGATGGCTGGAGGCTATCCTGGCGGCCCACGCCCACGGCGCGGCGCTGGTGGGCGGTTCGCTGGCGCTTCCCCCTTCCGCCCCGCTGAGCGCACGCTGCGATTACCTGTCCAGCGCCTATCACGTCCACCCCGGCAGACCGTCCGGCAGCGTCGCCAACCACCCGCCCGCCAACCTCAGCGTGCGCCGTGATGTCTTCGGGGCCAGCGGCGGCTTTGCCGAGATCCATCCCGCCGCGGACGGACACGAGGAGCTTGCCTGGCAATACGCCGCCCGGCGCGCGGGCCAGACAATCCGGTTCGTCCCCGAAGCTACGGTGGAGCATCGCAACCGGCCGGGATGGGGCAACCTGCTGCGACGGGCCTATCGCTGGGGCTACAGCGCGCTGGAGAGCAAGGCGAATGCTCCCGCCGTCCGCCTGCCCTGGCTCTACCGCCATCCCCGCCTGGCCCTCTGCCTGGCCCTCCCGCGCGCGGGCATCGAAGCGATCTATGTGACCGGCGCCTGGATCCGGGCCCGGCGCTGGGACGCGTTGGTCTGCGCTCCCGCTATTCTGGCGGCGCGCCTGGCCTGGGCCGTCGGGTTCATGGTCGGCGGGGGCCGCTGGCTCGGCGGCGGGCAGGACCGCTCGCCCACGGGATTGAGGCCGCTGTGGCGCTGACGCCTGGAAGCCTCAGCGCCGCGGTCTGCACCCGCGATCGCCCCGCCCTGCTGCGGGAGGCGCTGCGCTCGCTGGCGGCGCAGCAGCCGCCGCTGCGCGAAATCCTGGTGGTGGATAACGCGCCCGCCGACGACCGGACGCGCCGTCTGGTCGAGACCGAGTTCCCCGGCGCGCGTTACCTGCTCGAGCCGGCGCCCGGCCTGGATTTCGCCCGCAACCGCGCGCTCGCCGCGGCCCGCGGCGACATCGTCGCGTTTCTCGACGACGATGCGCTCGCCACGCCCGACTGGGGCGCGCATCTCGCGGCCGCGTTCGCGTCGGCTCCCGGCGTGGCGCTGGTGACCGGCCGGATCCAGACGCTGGAGCTGGAGACCGACGCGCAGCGGCTGTTCGAGGCGAACGGCGGGTTCGACCGGGGCGAAGAAAGCATTCTGCTTCCCGCCGATGCTTCCCGGCGGCGGCTCCATGGCCGCCGCGCCCCCCTGATCGCGTGGGCGGTAAGCGTCGGCAGCGGCTGCAGCATGGCGGTGCGCCGGTCGGTGGCGCTGGACCTGGGCGGCTTCGATGAAGCGCTGGATCTGGGCGCCCGCCTCCCCGGCGGCGGTGATCACGACCTGCTCTGGCGGGTCCTGCGGGCGGGGCACCAGGTCCGCTACGATCCCGCGGTTCGCGCGGTGCACCGGCACCGCTGCGATCTGGCCGCGGCGAGCGCCCAGATCGCCGGCCACCAGCGGGCGCTGGTCGCCTGGCTCAGCAAACATGCGCTCAGCTCGGGGCCGCCCGTCGCGGGCTTTCTCGCCTGGCGCCTGCTCAAACCCGGGGCCCGCCTGCTTCGCCGCGCCCGGGGGCACGATCCGCTCCCCGCACGGCTGCTCTGGCGGGTATGGGGCGCCTGCTGGGTGGGCCTCTTTGCCTATCCGGCGGCACGGCGCGAGGCGGCGCGCCGCCGGAGCCGCGCCTCATGACCAGCATCGTTGCCCGTACCGGCGCCTCCAGCGCCCGGCGGCGACCGTTGGCGGCGGAGCTGTGGCGCTACCGCGAGCTGATGCGCAGCCTGGTGGTCCGCCATCTGAAGGTGAAGTACCAGCGCAGCGTTCTGGGGTTCGTGTGGACGCTGCTCAATCCCCTGCTGACGGTGGCGGTGCTGATCCTGGTCTTCCATTACATCGTGAAGATCCGCATTCCCGACTACTGGGCCTTCCTGCTGAGCGGGTATTTTGTCTGGAACTACCTGCTGCAGATGCTGAGCGCGAGCGCCTATGTGGTGCGGGAGCATGCCGCGCTCCGCCGGAGCGTGGCCTTTCCCAGTGAAGTGCTGATCCTCGCCGCGGCGGCGGGCCGGCTGGTGGAGTTTGCCGTTGAAATGGCAGTGGCGGTGGGCCTGCTGGTGCTGTTCCACCACCACGGCATCCCCGCATCGTTCCTGCTGCTGCCGCTCCTGTTGCTGATCATGATCGTGCTGGCAGCGGCGTTCATGATGCCGCTGGCCACCCTGGCCGTCTTCTATGACGACGTCCAGCACGCGTTGCCCATCGTGCTGCTGATGCTGTTCTACGTCTCTCCGGTCTTCTACGCCGCCTCGCTGGTTCCTGAGCGGTTCCGCGGCCTCTACCTGCTGAATCCGATCGCCGGGCTGCTCAGCTGCTTCCACACCGTGCTGTATCAGGGCCACTGGCCGGCCGCAGGACTGGTGGCGGAGACCGCCGCCACGACGCTGATCCTGTTCGTCCTGGGCTACCTGGTGTTCAACCGCTACAAGGTGCTCTTTGCCGAAATCGCCTGAGCGTTCCGCCCCGGCGGTGGAGTGCCGCAACGTGGTGAAGCGGTTCTATCACTACGAGCACCGGACCACGTCTCTGCGGGAATTCTTCATCCGCTCCGTGCTGCGACGGCCCATCCACGTGCGCCAGGCCACGTTCACCCTGTCCGGCCTCAACCTCCGCATCGCGCGGGGAGAATCCGTGGCGCTCATCGGTCCCAACGGCTCGGGCAAGAGCACCGCCCTCCGGCTCATCGCAGGCATCTACCCCCCGACCGAAGGAGTGGTGACCACCTGCGGCCGGATCGCGGCGGTCATCGAGCTGGGGGTGGGCTTCAACCCCGAGCTGACCGGGCGGGAGAACGCGTCGATCTACGCCGCCGTCATGGGACTCGGCCGGCCGGAAATCCGCACGCGGCTTCCGGAAATCGTCGCTTTCGCGGAGCTGGGGGACTTCATCGACGAGCCGGTGAAGTACTACTCCTCCGGCATGCAGGCGCGCCTCGCGTTTTCGGTCGCCGTCTCGGTCGCTCCGGACATCCTTCTGCTGGACGAAGTCCTGGCGGTGGGCGACCAGAACTTCCGCGAGCGCTGCCTGGAACGGCTCCATGCCTTCCGGGCTGGCGGCGGCACCCTGGTGGTGGTTACGCACGATCTGGCGACGGTGCAGGACCTCTGCACCCGCGGCGCCTGGCTGGAACAGGGCCGGGTCCACGCCCACGGCCCCATCGGCGAGGTGGTCGAGCGCTACCGCCACGCCGCGTCCCTCACGGTGAGCCCCGGGGCGGCGTGAGCCGATGCCGAGCGCGATTCTAGATCTCGATCTGGCCGGCCCCCTGGCCGAACCCGTCGTTCCGGCGGGGTCCGATAGCGCGCACATTCTGGTGCGGTTCGCCGGGCAGCCGGTCGGGGTGGCACGACTGCCGGTGGTGGACGGCAGGTTGCTGGCGGCCGATCTTCGGGCTCAGCTGGCGAAGGCCGGCGGCCCGGCGCTCCGGGACGCCTGGCTGCGCCAGGCCCTGGCGCTGACGCACGACGGACTGCCGCCACAACCCCTGCCCCGCTGCACCGTCGCCATCTGTACCCGCGACCGGCCCGAAGACCTGCGCGCCTGCCTCACCGCCGTGGCCGCCCTCCCCGACGACGGGCAGGAGGTACTTGTCGTGGATAATGCCCCGGCGGGGGACGCCACCCGAAGGGTGCTGGCCGACTTTCCCGGTGTACGGTACGTCGAAGAGCCCCGCCCCGGCCTCGATGTGGCTCGCAACCGGGCCCTGCAGGAGGCGGGGGGAGAGATTATCGCGTTCACCGATGACGACGCGCGCCCCGATCCCGGCTGGCTCCGGGCCCTCGCGCGGAACTTCGCGGACCCGCTGGTGCTCTGCGTAACGGGCCTGACCATGCCGCTGGAGCTCGAGACCCCGGCACAGGAGCGGTTCGAGCGGGAATGTCCCTTCGGGCGGGGATTTGTGCGGCGCACTTTCGACAGCACCAGCCACTTCCCCCACCAGGGCGGGCCCATGGGCGCGGGGGTCAACCTCTCCCTCCGGAAGAGCGTGCTGCCGCTGCTGGGAGGGTTCGACCCGGCCCTCGACGCCGGCACGCCCACCCGCTCCGGCGGCGATCACGAGCTGTTCGCCCGCATCCTGACGCACGGCTACCGCATCGTCTACGATCCGGCAGCCCTGGTCCGGCATCGCCACCGGCGGGACTGGCGGGATCTCCGCGCCACGCTGCAGGGCTACGGCACCGGCGTGTACGCCGCCTGGACCCGCTCCCTGGTAATGGAACGCGACCCCAGCACCCTGCTCGCGGCCTGGCGCTGGTTCCGCTGGGACCAGGGTCCCCAGCTGGTGCGAGCCCTCTTCCGGCGGCCCGGCCACCGCAGCCTCTCCCTGTTGCTGCTGGAGCTCTGGGGTTGTGCACTGGGGCCCTGGGGCTACCTGCGCTCGCGCTTGCGCCGGCCCGCCACGCCATGACGCTCCGTCTCAGCGTCATCATCCCGAGCCACGAGAGGCCGGAAGCGGTCTGCCGCACGCTGGCGGCGCTGGCACGGCAGACCGTGGGGTGCGCGGCATTCGAGGCCGTCGTGGTCGCGGACGGGTGCGGTCCGGCCACCGTGGACCGGATCCGCGAGGCCTCGACCCCGTTCCCCATGGTCGTGCTGCAGCAGGACTGCCAGGGCGCAGGCAGCGCCCGGAACGCCGGGGCCCGCCGCGCGGCTGCCCCGCTCCTGGTGTTTCTGGATGATGATATCGAGCCTGAGCCCGGGCTCCTCGCGGCCTACGAAGCCGCGCATCGCGAAGCGCCCGATGCGGTGCTGCTCGGCGATACTCCCGCGGCTATCGCCGGAGCGTCGCTGTTCCACCGCGCGCTCCGGCAGTGGTGGAACGATCACACCATCCGGGTGCGGCGGAGCGACCACCGGTTCGGCTATCGTGACCTGCATTCGGGCAATTTCTGTCTCTCGCGCGAGTTGTTCGAAGCGATCGGGGGCTTCCACCCCGGATTCCATCAGCGCGCGGGTGAAGACCATGAGCTGGGGGCCCGCCTGATCGCGCGCGGGACACCCTTCCGGTTCGTGCCCGGCGCGCGGGGCTTCCATCACGACGCAACCGCCCTGTCGCGCTCGCTGGCGCGGGCACGAGACGAGGGGCGGGGCGACGTTTTGCTGGGAACGCTGCATCCGGACCTTCGAAACAGCCTGCCGCTGGCCCGCTGGTGGCGGGCGCCGGGGCGGGCCAGAACCAGCCTGCGTGAGCTGACCTTTCGCCGGCCGGTCTGGGGCGATCGCGCGGCATGGCTGCTCCAGCGGGCCCTGCCCCTCCTGGAGCTGCTCCGCCTGCGCCGCCGGTACCAGAAGGCCTACGGCGCGCTCCGCGGTTACTGGTACTGCCGCGGTGCCGCCGAAGAGCTGGGAGACACCGGGCGGCAAGCAGAGTTGCGCCGCTTCTTCAGCGCCGCGCCGCCCCTAGCGCCGCTGCTCGACCTCGACCTCGCGGCGGGCCTGGGGACTGCCCGCGCCATGCTGGAACGGTACCGCCCGGCCGGCGCCCGGCTTCGCGCCGGCCGGGTGCCCATTGGTCTCCTGCCCCCCATTCCAGGCACCGAGCCACTGGAGGGAAGACACCTGAACGGGCGGCTGCTGGACCTCGGGAACGAATTGCTGGCGGGGCTGGCCTGGAGTGCCGGACAGGAATGCGGCACCCCGGACGCACTCCTCCGCCCGGACCCCCCGGCACCCGGCGCGCTGCCGGGGCCGCAATACCTGGAGTTCGAAACGCTGACCCTGCCCACCCGGACCTGGTGGGCGCCCTCGGTGAACCGGCGCGCCGCCCCCCGGGAGACTCCGCTGGAAGGCCAGTGGTATGCGCCGGCCTCCGCCTGGAACGAGACACTGAAGGTTCTGCCCGGCCTTCCCCCGCCGGGAGAGGAGGGAGAGGGCGGGAACGGCCTCGTACCCGCCGATGTGGCCGTCTGGGATTCCGGATTGCCCGGGCCCGGGCTTCTCACCGGCGCCACCGGCGGCCCGCTGCGTGTCCTGGTGCGCGCCCGGGGACGGCCGGCCGCCTGGGTCTCGCTCAGCGCCGAAGATGCCGCCCTTCCGGGACGCGCGGGCGCGGTGCTGGCAGCCGGGGCCGGGGCGAGTGAGGAGCCCTGTCCGGCGGCCGGTGCTGAAGAATCCGGCTCGGGCCGGCTCCCCGCGATTTCCGTCGTGGTCTGCACCCGGAATCGGCCGGCCGAGCTGGAGAGTTGCCTGCGTAGCCTGGCCAGACTGCGATACTCCGGCGTGGAACTCATCGTGATCGACAATGCGCCCTCGGACGGGCGCAGCCGCGAGGTGGCCGCCAGATTTCCGGTCCGCTACATCCTGGAGCCGCGGGCCGGTCTCGACTGGGCCCGGAACCGTGGCATCAGCGAGGCCTCCCACGAGATCATCGCCTTTACTGATGACGACGTCCAGGTCGACCCGGACTGGCTCCGGGGCATCGCAGCGGGTTTCAGGGATCCGCGCGTCATGGCCGTGACGGGCCTGGTGGGCCCGCTGGAGCTGAACACCCGGGCGCAGGTTCTCTTTGAACAGGTCTATGGCGGCATGGGCAAGGGCCTGCGGCCACGCCTGTTCCATCGCGCCTGCATGTCCCCGTCGGCCCACCTCGCTATCTATCGGGTCGGTGTCGGCGCCAACATGGCGTTCCGCCGGCCGGCCCTGCAGGCCCTGGGCGGGTTCGACACGGCCCTGGATGTCGGTACCCCGGCTCACGGCGGTGGAGACCTCGATATGTTCTACCGGCTGGTACATCATGGCATGCTGCTGCGCTACGAGCCCCGCGCCCTGGTGTGGCACCGCCATCGGCGTGACCTCCCCGCCTTGCGGCACCAGCTGGCCGATGACGGGCGCGCCTTTGGCGTCTACCTGCTCAAGCGCTGGTCCGAAGGCGATGCCCCGCGCGCCGCGGTGATCCGCTTTGCCCTGGGGCGGTGGCTCCCCTGGCTGCTGGGCCGGGTACTGCTGGGCCTGTCCGGCCGGCACCGCTTGTCGCTGCCGCTGCTCTGGGCCCCCATCACCGGGCTGGCGCGGGCACCCGCCGCCTGGAGGGTCACCCGGCAACGTGACCGCACCCTGCGGCAACCGGCCGGGTGCTGTCCCGCCCCATGGTCCTCATGGCCATCACCCTGATCGTGGTGAGGGTACAAGCCGTCGCCCTGGGCCAGGTCGGCGAACTTATCGTCTTGCCTCCGGCGGCTCCCCACCCGGGCTCCCGCGTAATGGAGACCACTCAGTAATGGACCATCAGTAATGGACCATCGCCGGCTGCCGGTCCTGCTCACGGCCCTGTTCCTCCTCTGGGGCGGCTGGCTCCGGCTGGGCGCGCTGGGACACGCCCCCTTCGCCACCGACGAGGCGATTCAGTACTATGCCGCGCACGGCGTGCTGCAACAGGGAACGCCGCGACTCCCGTCCGGAACGGTCTATCACCGGGGCCTCGATTACTCCCGAATGGCGGCGGCGGCCCTGCGGCGGGTAGCCCCCCCGAGCGGGCGGCCCGGCTGCCCGCCGCGCTCTTCGGCACGCTCGATTTGCTGCTGCTTACGCTCATCGCGGGCGCCATGGCGGGCCCCTGGGCCGCTGTGTGGGCCGCCGCCATCGGCGGGATCTATCCCGAAACGGTGCACCTCTCCCGCTACGCGCGGTTCTACACCCTGCAGCTCACCTTCGGCCTGGTGGCGCTCTACGCCGCGTGGCGGCTGCTGCGCGACCCGGCCCCGGCCCCTCCCGCCCCGCCAGGTCCGGCCCTGGGCCGCCAATGGGCCTGGCTCGCCGCGACAACTGTGGCCTTCGGCCTGGCGACCCGCGAACAGATCGTCACCCTGAGCACCGCGGCGGGTTTTTGTGCCCTGCTCGCCCTGTTCGGCCTCGCCGACTGGCGCCGGCTCGGAGGCGAGGCCTGGCGGCGCAGCGCCCCTCTGCAGGCGGCCACGGCGGGCCTGGTCGCCGCAATTGCAGTCGTCGCGGTCCGGCCCGGCCTGGTGAGCTACCTCTTCTGGCGGGCGGGCGCGGTGCCGCTCTGGGCCGAACTGAGCGCCCCCGGCGGGGGACCCATCACCGGGTACTATCGCATTCTCTCGGCGCATTTTCCCCTGGCCGTCTCGCTCATTCCTCTGATCTGGCTGCTGCTGCTGCTCCGGCGACCACGCCTGGGAGTGTTCCTCGGCGTGTGGTTCGGCCTTCCGGTGTTGCTGCACAGCCTCGTGTTCCCCTGGAAAGCGGAGCGCTACATCCTCCTCGCGGTGCCCGCGTTTCTGCTGGCGACCGCCATCACGGCCGCGTGGAGCACGCTGGCCCTCTTTGCCTGGCTGCGTGACGCGGCCCGGCTCCGGCCGCTTTTCGCTGCGGGAGTGGTCGGCATTGTCGGAGTCACCGCGTGGATCACCCAGCCGGCATTCAACCGCACCCGTCGAGAGGTTCATGCACCTCCCATTGCCGACTGGCGCGCCAGCCGCGCCATCCTCCAGCACGACTCCACACTGCGCACGCTCCCCTGGGGCAACGCCTCTCCCCTCCCGGCCCTGTTCTACTGGGGCAAACTCGACTTCACCGTTCAGCGTGCCCTGCTGGAAAGCTGGGAACGAGCGGACACCGGCAAAGGCACGCCAGGCGGGTTCAAACGCAAGCCGATGGGCAGCCCCGACGTCTACGCCGGAGTCCCCGTGCTCACCACGCCGGCGAGCCTGCGGGCACATTTCCCCGGCGCCCCGGGGGTAGTTGTTGGCTTCGAGGAGAAGTACGCCACCTTCAACAACCTGTCTCCTGAACTGCTGGACACCCTGTCGGCCGAGGGAGAGGAGCTGTGCCAGGGACGGTGCGGAACGATCCGGCTTTACCTGTGGCGCTGGAAACCGGGAATGCCGGCAAGCGACTAGCGCAACCCGGCACTCAGTCCTCCCGAGCCCTCAGCCCTCAGTCCTTTCGTATCCCTGCCACACTCCCGGGCATTCCGCAACGCCCGGGTCTTTTCGAAGTCCTTGTCGTCACTACGTTTCCCCCTCGGGCAACCGATAGAGCGGCCCTCCCGCCGGAGGCCCGAAGCTTGCAGCGATACTATCCGTTATTCCTGAAGCACCACGGGACACCCCCCGTCCTTCACGCCACGCCTCAATCCGGACTCGATCTTCGAGCTGCGTCGCCGATGATCCGCACCATTATGCGCCCTGTGCTTGCCGTTGCGCTCTGCACCCTGACCGTTCAGCCACTGGCCGCCCAGTCGCTGAGTGAAGCCCAGGTGCAGGCCATCCAGCACTGGTACCACTCGGCGCAGCGATCGGCGCCGGGCAAGTGGGGCATTGCCATCGCCGACCAGCAGGGCCGGATCCTCTGGGACTCGCATGCCGATGAGCCCCTCATCCCTGCCTCGACCGTCAAGCTCTTCACTACCGGCTACGCACGGACCGTCCTGGGATCGGATGCCCGCCGTCACACCCGGGTGATCGGGGAGGGCGCGGTGGATCCCCTCACCGGTCGCTGGATGGGGCATTGGGCCCTGGAGCTCAACGGCGATCCTTCCCTGGAAAGCCCCGAAGGAGTGGGGCCGCGGCTGGTAGATCTCGCCTGGCAGCTCCAAGCCCGGGGAATCCGGAAACTCACCGGGCCGCTCGAGGTGCGGAGCGCCACCGGCCCCGCCGAGGCAAAGTATCCCTCGGGCTGGTCGCACCGGCATTGGGGGCGGCTCTTCGCGCCCCTGGTCGGGCCGCTGACACTGCACGAGAACATCGTCTCGTTCCGGGTGGAGCCGGGAGCCCGGCCGGGGGTGCGGCCCATGGTCACCGACGACCAGCCTTCGGGCGCCGGCGCTCTCGTGGTGGTGCACGCCACCACCATTTCCGGCCGGCGGACCCGCCTCCGGCTCAAGAGCATGTCCAACGGCGGCTGGCTGGTGACGGGTACGATCGGCGTCCACAGCCGGGGCAAGGGGTTCGCCGCGGTAGCCACCAATCCTCGGGCGGTGCTGGCCCGCGCCTGGGCATCGGCACTGCGCCAGGCGGGAATCGAATGGGCCGTCACCAGCGGCCCCGCCTCCGACGATTCGCTGGAGCAGGTGCTCGCGGAGGTCCAGTCTGCGGTGTTCGACTCGGTGGCGAGCGACGTCAACCGGCGCAGCCTCAATCTGGGAGCCGAACTCCTGCTGCAGTGGGCGTCGGGCCGGCAGGACGGACCCGACAAGCTGATGCGGCATGTCGAGCAGGTGACGGGTCTGACGGCCGTGCACCTGGTAGACGGCAGCGGCCTCTCGGCCGATGACCGCGCCACCCCCCGGACGTTCATTACCTACCTGGCGCGGTTCCCCACGACGGATGCGGGCCGCAACTTCCCCATGCTGCTGCCCGCCAACGGCGATGGGACCCTCCGGCGCCTCAACTCCGGCTTCCCCGGCCAGGGCGTGGTGCGGGCCAAGACCGGTACCCTGGGTACCGTCTCGACCGTCTCCGGTTACCTGGGCCGGCAGGACGGGGTGCTGATCGTCTCGCTCATGTACAACGGCTCCCGCCCCTACGCGGCGCGCCAGCTGCAGTGGAAGCTGTTCCGGCTGCTGGGCGCCGACGGCGTGGTCATCGCCCGCGACTCTCTCAATCCGGACAGCACCCAGTACGGCGGCGAGGACGAGACCACCCCGGGGACCACCCCGGAGTAGGCGTCTCCACCCCTCTTCACGCCCCTTTCACGCCGCTCCGCGTATTTTGTAGTGGGAGCACCTTTTCCCTGGCAGGGCCTCGATGGCACGCCCCGTGGTAAAGACCGTCTTCGGCTGGGTATCGCGGCAGCCCCGGGCACTGGTCTGGGCCATGACGCTGGCGCTGATGGTGGCGGTGAGCGTGGCCGACTACGTGACCGCGGCGGACTACTCTTTCACACTCTTCTACCTGGTTCCCATTGCGCTGGCGAGCTGGCCGCTGGGCCGGCGCGCCGGAACGCTCATCTCCGTCCTCGCGGTCTTCGGCTGGCTGACGGCCGACGGCCTCTCGACCCCCCACTACGAAAGCTGGCTCGTGCCGGCGTGGAATGCGGGCGCCCGGCTGGGAATCTTTCTGGTAATCTCCCTCCTGTTGCCTGCCCTGCGCACCGAGCTGGAACAGCAGCATGCGCTGGCCCAGACCGACCCCGCCACCGGTCTGATCAACCGCCGCGGCTTCTTTCAGCGACTGGAAGAGGAATTGCTCCGCGCGCAGCGCTACGGCCAGCCGTTCAGCGTGGCCTTTGTGGATCTGGATGATTTCAAGCGGGTGAACGACCGCCTGGGCCACCTGGAGGGAGACCGTTTGCTGCAGCTGGTGGCGCGGGTGCTCAGCGAGTGCTTCCGCTCCACCGATACGGTGGCCCGCCTGGGCGGCGACGAGTTCGCGGTCCTCATGCCGGAAACCCAGGCGGACAGCGCGTATCAGGCGGCGGAGAAGCTGCTCCTGGCCTGCCGCGAGAGCTTCCGGGAAGAAACCACCCGGCTGACGCTGAGCGCCGGGGTCGTCACCTTCGAGAGCCCCCCACCGTCAATCAGCCACGCGCTCCGCGCCGCCGATCGCATGATGTACGAAGCCAAGGATTCGGGGAAGAACACTGCCCGGCTGGGAATCTGGGGCCGGCCGGAGCGCTCCGCGATCGCCAGCGCCTGAGGCTCAGAGAGTCAGGTGCGCCAGGACCGTCCCCTGCGGCCCGGGCGACTGCTCGTTCGCCGGCTCCACCGACAGCGCGGCGCCCAGCACCGGTTGCCCCGAAGAGGGCATGCTCAGGGTCATCATGACGGCTCCCGCCGCGTTGGGATGCACTTCGGCCGCCCGGATCATCCCGTCCGGCGCGATGAACCAGAACTGGTACATCTCGCCCGGTGCGGCCGGGGGCAATCCGTGCACCACCACATTCCAGCGATGCGAGGCGCTGTCGGCGAAGATGAGCACGCCGCCGGTATGGCCCTGGGTGGTGAAGTTGGCCTGCAGCACGGTGGCCGCGTCCCGCATGACGGACAGCGTATCCTGCACCGCCGCCAGGGCGGACGTACGCGAGGCCAGCACCTGCTCCTGCCGGGCCAGTTGGGCCCGGAGGTGCGACTGCACCCGCCGGTCGCGGGCGTAGATCGCGACCGCCAGCAGCAGCGACGCGGCGACTGCCACCGCGGTCAGACGGTTCCAGCGCCAGCGCCCCACTCCGAGCGCCCCCTCCAGCAGTTTGCGCTGCAACCCTGGCCGCGGCGCGACCGGCGTCGTCGCCATGGGCAGCCACTCGAGTTCCCGTTCCAGCCGCGCGACTTCCCGGGTGCACTCCTCGCAGCGTACCAGATGGTCGACAAACGACTTTTCCTCCTGGCGATCCAGGCCGCCGGACACGAACGCAGCGCGATGCTCGATGAACCACTCATGCGTGTTGCTCATAGGACCCAGTCCTTGATGGGCGCCAGCGCCACCCGGAGCTTGTCGAACGCCAGGCGCAAACGCGTCTTTACCGTCCCCAAGGGCAGATCCAGCCGCTGGGCGATTTCTGAATGGGTCAGGCCCTGAAAATAGGCCAGCCGCACCGCCGCCTGCTGCTCGGCGGGGAGGGCGGCCAGTGCCGCGTGCACCGACTCGTGCACATGCCAGCCGGGGTATGCCGCCTCGTTGGGCTCGTGCGGCGGGGTGACCGCCTCCAGGCCGCTCTCCTGCTCCAGCCTGGCCCGCTTGGTCCGGCGACGGCGCCGGCTCCGCAGCCGGTCGATGGCGCGGTTTCGCGTGATCCGCAGCAGCCACGGCATCAGCCCCGGGGCACCCGGCTCCAGCAGCTGAATACGCTGCCAGACGATGGTGAACGCCTCCTGCACGACCTCCTCGGCCTCATCGGGATCGCTCAGCATCCCCTGGGTGATCCCCAGCAGCCACGGAGTGGCCAGATCGATCAGCTCCGCCAGCGCCCGTTCATCGCGGGCCAGCAGGCGCTCGCGCAGCGATCGCTCTCCCGACAACGACAGCTTTCGCCCCCCCGCAGCGGCGGGGGAGCGAAGACCGGCGTTGTCCGGAGTGGGATCCATGCGACAGTCGAGAGCTGAAGGAAATCGGGGGCCCCGGAACGCCGCGGCAGCCGCTTCAGGAAGGTAACGATCCGGTCCGCACACCGGTTTTCCGGGGCCGTCAGGCGGGTGCCGAGCCTCGCACCCGCTCCAGCCGCCCGGCGGCCTCAGCCAGCAGTTGTTCGGACTTGCAGAAGGCGAACCGCACCAGCCGGCGCCCGTCCTCCGGCCGGTGGAAGAAGCTCGAGCCCGGCACCGGCGCCACGCCGATCTCGCGCGTGAGCCAGTGGCTGAAGGCCACGTCATCCCGGCGGGACAGTCCGGAGAAGTCCGCCAGTACGTAGTACGCCCCCTCCGGCGGCGTGCAGGCGAAGCCCGCGCGCTGGAGCGCGCCCACCAGCACGTCCCGTCGCCGGAGGTAGGCCGCCGCCAGTTCCTCATAGAAGGAAGCCCCGAGCGACTCCAGAGCGACGGCAACCGCTTCCTGCAGCGGCGCCGGAGCCCCGACGGTGAGAAAATCGTGCACCTTGCGGATCGCGTCCGTCGCGCCGGGTGGCGCCACGATCCAGCCCACCCGCCAGCCGGTGACGCTGAAGGTCTTGGAGGCACCGCTGATGGTGACGGTGCGCTCCCGCATGCCGGGCAGCGTGGCGATGGGGATGTGCTCCCCCCGGTAGCGGATATGCTCGTAGATCTCGTCGGTGATGGCCCAGGCATTCCAGCGCCGGCATAGCTCGGCCACGCCGTCCAGCTCCGCCCGGGCAAGCACCCGCCCCGTGGGATTATTGGGAGTGTTGAGAATGACGGCGCGGGTGCGTGGAGATCCGGCTGCCGCCAGCCGGTCGAGATCGAGCGGCTCACCGGGCCGGAGCGGGACGAACACCGGCCGGGCATCGCAGAGGATCGCGTCCGGCCCGTAGTTCTCGTAGAACGGCTCGGGAACGATGACCTCGTCCCCCGGATTCACCAGGGCCAGCAGGGTGGAAGCCATCGCTTCGGTGGCTCCGCAGGTAACCGTCAGCTCGGTCTCCGGATCCACCGCCAGTCCGTAGCGCCCCTGGTAGGCGGCGGCCAGCGCATCGCGCAGCCGCTTGGCCCCCCAGGTGATAGCGTACTGGTTGATGTCCTGCTGGACCGCGCGCGTGGCGGCCTGCTTGAGCAGGGCCGGCGCGGGAAAGTCGGGAAAGCCCTGCGCCAGGTTGATCGCGTCATGCTGGCGCGCCAGCCGCGTCATGCCGCGGATGACCGATTCGGTGAAATTCCGGGTGCGGGCGGCGGGGGCCAGGGCCATGGGCAACAGGGAAAGGGGAACAGGGAAAGGTAACCGACCTTCCCCTGTTCCCCTTTCTCCCTTTCCCTGTTCCCCTGTTCCCCTGTTCCCCTGTTCTCAGGGTTTCGCCTTCACCCCCCACACCACCAGCACCAGCCCGCCAACGATCGCCAGCCCGCCGACAATCGGCGGAATGGGGACATGCTCCTGATGCTTGGCCGTGACCTTGGCCACACCCAGATCGACAGAGTCCTTGTCCTGGTAGCTGAACCCCTCGAACACCAGCGCCAGAGCGCCGAGCACGATGAGGACGATGCCCACCAGCGTGGCGACACGCATGTCGCCCCCTAGACCGTGCGGCCCTGGATGACCCGGATCAGCAGGGCCACGATCGCGACCACCAGCAACAGATGCAGGAGGCCGCCAAACACGTAGCCCGTCACCATTCCGAGCAGCCAGAGAACCAGAAGCACGACGAATATGGTCATCAGCATGGTAAGGTTCCCTCCGTACGAGTGAAGCGCCGTACCTGGCACCGGCGCGGTGTGCCGGCGTCTGGCACCAGTCTGCCGGGAAAAGGGAGGACAGGCGGTGACTGCAATCACCTGTGAGCCGGCACCCCCGCCCAAGGCGTGCTGTATCACGGGCTGCTGGACGCACTCCGGCTGCCGCTCTAGCTTCACTGGCACCACCTTCCCGGATCGGCCATGCCCCAGACCCCGAGCGGCCCCAGCCGCACGACGGCGACCATCCTCCACCTGGCCCTCCTGCTCGGGCCGCTGGTGCTCGTGGGCGTCGCCGTGGCGTGGCGCGGCGCGCCGGGTTCGTCCTTCCGCGTGGCGCCGCCTGTCCCGGCCTCCAGCCTCCGGCTGGTGGGCGGCGTCGTGGCGGCCGCATGCTACGGCGCGGCCCTGCTCCTGCGCTCCCGGCTCATTCCCCCGGCGGGAGACCAACCCGAGCACGAATGGTGGGCGGCCAATCAGCCGCGAGCCGTAGTCCTCTGGGCGCTGATCGAGGGGGGCATGGCGCTGGGCGGGGTCATCTTCCTCCTCAGCGGCGATCTGCCGGCCCTGCTGGGCATTACCGGCGCCGGCCTGCTGCTCATGCTGGCCTTTACCCCGCAGCGGCTGGCGGGGGGATGACGCCGGCCCTTCCGATTCCACTCCACCATCGATCGATCCCATGAACCAGGACGCCCTGCAGTTTCTCTCCCGGCTGCTCGACACGCCCGGCCCTTCCGGCTTCGAACTGGGACCAGCCCGCCTCTGGCGCGCCCAGGCCGAGCGATTTGCCGAAGAAGTCGTGGCCGATCCGGCGGGGAACTCCTGCGCCACGATCAACCGCGGCGCGCGGCCCCGCATCATGTTCGCCGGGCATATCGACGAAATCGGGCTCATGGTCACCTACATCGACGACGACGGCTATGTCTACTTCGAGCCGGTCGGCGGATGGGACCACCAGGTCTTCGTGGGTCAGCGGGTGCTGCTGCTGGGGCGCGGCGGGGTGGAGGCCGGCGTCATCGGGAAGAAAGCCATCCATCTGATGGATAAGGAGGACCGGGAGAAGGTCTCCAGGGCCTCGGATCTCTGGATCGACATCGGCGCAGGGAGCCGCGCGGATGCGCTGGAACGGATCCGCGTGGGCGATGCCGGCGTGCTGGCCGCCGGCGTGCAGGAATACCCCGGAGGACGGCTGGTGAGCCGCAGCCTCGATAACCGCATGGGAGCCTTCGTGGCGCTCGAGGCGCTCCGGCTGCTGGCGCAGGACCGGCCCCTCGCCCAGGTGACGGCCGTGGCCACCACGCAGGAAGAGATCGCCCACACCGGCGGCGGTGCCAGGACCTCCGCGACCGGCCTCGAGGCGGACATCGCGATCGTAGTAGACGTAACCCACGCCACCGATACGCCCGGAGTCGAGAAGAAGCGGCACGGCGATGTCCGCCTGGGCGGCGGACCGGTGCTCTCGCGTGGATCGGCCGTGAATGCGGCGGTGTTCGATATGCTGGCCGCCGCCGCCGGAGAGGAGGAAATCCCCTATACCATCCAGGCGGCGCCCCGCGACACCGGGACCGACGCGGACGCCATCTTCACGGCCCACCGCGGCGTGGCGACCGGCCTGGTCTCCGTTCCGCTGCGCTATATGCACAGCCCCAATGAGATGATTGCGCTGGCGGATGTTGATCGCGCGATCCGGCTGCTGGCAGCCTTCGCGCGACGGGTGGAGGCAACGACCGACTTCGTGCTGCGCTAACGGCCGCTCAGTCCGCCAGCGCCTGCTGCACCGCCTGGCGCACCTGCGGGTCCTTGTCAGCGGCCAGACCGTGCAACGCCGCGCCGGCGCGGTCGCCCCCCGCCTGGCGCAGCGCGGCAATGGCGGCCAGACGGAGCGCCACGGCCTTGCGCTGGAACAGTCCCCGGCCCCCCGCGGCGGAGGCCGCGATGCCGTCGATCGCCTCGGGCGTGCCGATCCGGGCCAGCGCCAGCAGCATCTCCCGCTGCACGTCGTGCTCCGGATCCCGGGAAATGAGCTCACGCAGGGCGGGCACCAGGGGGCGCCCCTTCGGACCGTCGATCGCCATGGCGGCGTCCAGCCGGACAATGGCGGACGAATCGGTGAGCAGGCGGCGCAGAGGTTCGATGGTGGCGCCGGTGCCGATCCGGCCCAGCGCCGCCGCGACGGCCCGGCGGACCCGGTCGTCCAGGTGGCCGGTGAGGTTACCTAGCGCGGGCACGGCGCTCTCCAGCTCCAGCTCGCCGCAGAGATAGGCCACATTGCGCACCACGAACCACTCATCGTGCCCCAGCATGTGGACCAGCAGGTCGGTCCCCTCGCGCATCTGACTCAGTGCCGAGAAGTAGGCACGCCGCTCGTCCAGTTCGCGCGCGCTCACCAGCGCGTTGACCAGCAGCTCCGTTCCCTCCGCCCCGATCCGCCGCAGAACGGTGATGGCTTCGGCCTTGTGGTTTCCGCTGGCGGCCATCCGGACCACCTGGTCCAGGGCGCTGCGCGACATCAGCCGGCGCAGCGCGATATGGTACCCCCGCCGGGCCGATTCCTCGCTCGCCAGCTCCTCCAGCCTCACCAGCGCCGCCGCCGCCTGGAGCACCTCCAACCACTGTTCCCGCCGGCAGGCCATCTCTCCGAAGCCGACCACCTCGTTCAGCAGCTCCGACACCTCGGCGGCGTCGGGGTTGTCCTCCAGCCGACTCAGCAGATCGG
The DNA here is from genome assembly GCA_963779755.1 of uncultured Gemmatimonadales bacterium. GTDB lineage: Bacteria > Gemmatimonadota > Gemmatimonadetes > Gemmatimonadales > GWC2-71-9 > CAVZZO01. Next base: position 1,029,469 of record CAVZZO010000001.1, on the reverse strand, counting down.
CCAGGCGCCCGCCGCTCGGCAGTTCGAGGGTGACGAAATGGAGCAGCCCGACCGAATCCTCGCTGGCGGCGCCGGGGCCCAGGGCCGAGAGGGCTCCCTCCTCCTCGGCGCCTTTCTCCGCTGGGGCATCGAGGGGGGAGCCACGCGGACGCCGGTAATGCCGTGCTCGGTGAGCGAGTCTCGCAGCTGCTGCAGCCGGGCGTAGGTCTCCGGCGGCGCGGCGATGGCGCGGATGAGCTGGAGGAGCTGGGCTGGAGCGAGCGCCCCGGGAATGAACAACTCGCCGATCCCATGGCTCAGCAGCGGCCGGCGCAGCTCCGCCAGCCCCATCGTGGCCTCGGGGACCCGCGTTCCGTTAACCCTGAGGCCCTGCGCGGTGACCTGGAGCTCGACGTCCTGGCCTCCCATTCGTACCAGCAGGGCACGAAAGGCTGCCTTCTGAGCATCGCGATCCTCCGGATCGAGCCGGAGGAGTGACAGCACGCGGGCCAGGCTGGTTGTAACGGAGGTGGTATCGATCATGAGATTGAAGGGGCCGCGTGAAGATAAGAGGCAACCGTAAGCGCGGCAACGTGCTGGAATGTCAGGTTGACGCGGGACCAGCAGGGAAAGTTTCTTTCAGGCATGCGGAGACAGATCTTCTTTGCCTTCTTCCTGGCTCTGGTTTCGCTGGGCGGAAGCCCGGCGCGCGCACAGACAACGCCGGAGGCCTATCAGATCCTCCGGGACGTCCAGTATCTGGCGTCGGACGCCCTGGGGGGCCGGCTCACCGGTTCACCGGGCGCCGATTCCGCGGCCCAATATCTTGCCCGCCGCTTTGCGCAGGCCGGCCTCCAGCCCGGCTCCCAGGGCTGGTTCCAGGCCTTTCCCATCTCGGAAAATGCCCCCGCGGCGGCCCAGGCCCGGCTGGGCGATGTCATCGGCCGGAACGTGATCGGCGTCCTGCCCGGCCGCGACCCGGTCCTGCGGAACCAGACGGTCGTGGTGGGTGCCCATTACGACCACCTCGGCGACGGGCGATTCGGGAGCCTCGACCCCGACAGCATGGGGCGGATCCACAACGGCGCCGACGACAACGCCAGCGGTACCGCGGCGCTCATCCACATCGCCGCGCGGCTGGCCGCCAATCCGCCCCTGCGGACCGTCGTCTTCATCGCCTTCAGCGGCGAGGAGCTGGGCCTGCTCGGCTCCGGATATTACGTCCAGCATCCGCTCTATCCGCTGAGCGCCACCGAGGCCATGGTCAACATGGACATGGTGGGCCGGCTACGGAACCGCCGGCTCATCGTCTACGGCACCGAAACGGCCGACGAGTTCCCCGCCATGCTCGATTCCCTGAACTGGTACGCCGGGTTCGACCTGCGGCAACAGGGAAACGGCTACGGCCCCAGCGATCAGTCCTCGTTCTTTGCCGCCAAACTGCCCGTCCTGCATGTCTTTACCGACCTGCACGAGGATTATCACCGGACCACCGACGACTGGCAGAAGATCAACGTGGATGGCCTGGTACGGGTCGCCGATTTCACCGCCAGCATCGTGCGCGCCCTGGCCGACCGGCCGGGACCGCTCACCTTCGAAGACGCGAAGCCCATCGCCCAGCTCCCCGCCCACGACGAGCCCGGCTCCGTGACCCCCGGGTACGGCGCCTATCTGGGAACCATCCCCGACATGGCGGGCAGCCCCGGCGGGGTGCGCATCACCGGCGTACGCGCCGGCAGCCCGGCCGACCAGGCCGGCCTCAAGGGCAACGACATCATCGTCCGGATCGGCGAGATGGACATCCCCGATCTGCAGGCCATGACCTCCGCCCTGCGCAGCCACCGCGCGGGAGACCAGGTAAAGATCGTCTTCCTGCGCGACGGCGAGCGGCAGACGGTCAATGCCACCCTCGGCGTTCGCGGGGGCTGAGACATGCCCGTGCTGCAGGCCGAGCGCATCGTCGCGGCCCTCCGCGGCGCCTTTGCCCGCGATGCCGGCCGCCAGGCCCTGCTCCAGCTCGCCGCCGACCGGATCCAGAGCGCCGGCCCGCCTTACACGTCCGTCTATCTCTACATGCTGCAGGGCGAGACCCTCCATCTCGAGGCCTTTGCCGGCCGGGAGACGGAGCATGTCCGGATCGCCGTGGGACATGGGGTCTGCGGCAGCGCCGTTGCCCAGCGAGAAGACCAGAACGTGGGCGACGTGCGGGCCATCGAGAACTACATCGCCTGCAACATCTTCACCCGCTCGGAGCTGGTCGTCCTGATCCGCCGCGGGGCCGATATCCTGGGACAGATCGACATCGACAGCGACGTCCCCGACCCTTTCACCCCCGAGGAAGAAGCGGCGGTGCGCCAGGTAGCGGACGCGCTGGCGGTTCTGCTCTAGGAGTCCGGAACAGGCGCGGAAGGCCCGCCGTTCCTGATTCCCGATCTCCTGCCCCTTCCCATGCTCCGCGCCTGGTCCTCCGCCCGTTACCACGTCCCCCTGCCGGCAGGCCACCGCTTTCCCATCAGCAAGTACCCGCTCATCCGCGACACCGTGCTTGCCCATGGGATACTGGCGCCGTCAGCCCTGGAAGAACCCGAACGGGCGGAGCGCTGGGCCCTCCAGCTGGTGCATACCGCCCGCTACGTGGACGCCGTGCTGGCAGGGGACCTCTCCGAAGCCGAGACGCGCCGCCTGGGCTTCCCCTGGAGCCCGGGCCTCCGGGAGCGCTCGCTGCGCACCGTGCAGTGCACTCTCGAGGCGGCCCGCGATGCGCTGGACCGGGGTGCCGGCATGACACTCGCCGGCGGGACCCATCACGCCTTCGCCGACCGGGGCGAAGGGTTCTGCGTCTTCAACGATGTAGCGATAGCGGTGCGGTGGCTGCAGCGTGAAGGACTCCTCGGGCGGGCCGCCGTGGTGGACCTGGATGTGCATCAGGGCAACGGCACCGCCTCGCTCTTCGCCGGTGACGCCGACGTGACCACGCTCTCGTTGCATGCGGCGTCGAATTACCCCTTCCACAAGGTGCCGGGCGACCTGGACGTGGGCCTCCCCGACGGGTGCGACGATCGGGAATATCTGACCATTCTGGAAGACCGGCTCGCGCCCCTGCTCGACCGGGCCGCGCCCGATCTCGTCTTCTACCTGGCGGGCGCCGATCCCTACCGGGGCGACCGGCTGGGCCGGCTGGCCCTGAGCTTCGATGGTCTGGCGCGCCGCGACCGCCTGGTGGTGGAGACCTGCCGCCGGCGGGGCCTCCCGCTGGTACTCGCCATGGCCGGTGGCTATGCGCCCCGGTTGGAGGACATCGCCACCATTCACGCCCGCTCGGTGGCGACGGTGGTCGAGTACTATGGCTGAGACCTTCCAGCGGCAGATCCGGGGCGTGGAGCTGTTCGAGCGCCGGGCAGGGTCGGGACCCCCGGTCGTGGTCCTGCACGGCGGCCCCGGCGCGCATCACGATTACCTCCTCCCCGCGTTCGACGAGCTGGCGCGCGGACGGGAGCTCATCTACTACGATCAGCGCGGCGGGGGCCGCTCACCGGTGCCGCGGAACGTGCCGGTCGGCTGGCGCGAACAGGTGGAAGACCTGGAAGCCCTGCGGGAGATCTGGGGCCTGGACCGGCTGGACCTGGCCGGCTACTCCTGGGGCGGCCTGCTGGCCGAGCTGTACGCCGTGCGCTATCCCGCCCGGGTTGCCTCGCTCGCGCTGGTCTCCCCCGCCCCCGCCTGGAGCGAGGCCCGGCACCAGTTCGAGCAGCGGTTCGCCCAGCGCAACCTGGCCGCTCCACTGCAGGAAGAACGCGCCCGCCTGCGGCAGAGCGGCCTGCGAGAGCGCGATCCCGATGCGTACCGCCGGCGCCTCTTCGAGCTGTCGGTGGCGGGATATTTCCACCAGCCGGCCCGGGCGAGTGATCTCACGCCCTTCCGGATCACCGGGCGCACGCAGGAGGAGGTCTGGAGCAGTCTGGGAGACTTCGACCTCCGGCCCGCCCTCGGCCGCCTCCAGGTGCGGGCACTGGTCATGATTGGCGACAGCGATCCCATCCCCGCGGCGAGCGCCCGCGAGGTCGCCGACCTGCTGCAGGCGCCCTTTCACCTGCTGCCCCACTGCGGCCACGTGCCGTACGTCGAGGCGCATGACGAGTGGCTCCGGCTGATGAACGGGTTTCTCCCCTCCCAGCCATCCTGACCATCGCGGAACCCTCCCCGGCCCCTCGACCGGCCGCGGGGCCCTCGAAACCGCGCAACCGGATTAATCTCCGAGCATGCTCCGGCCCACCCCCTTCTCTCATGTCTTCGCGGATCTGGCTCCGGAGCGATTCACGGCGATCCGCGATTCGCTGCAGCAGTCGGCCCGCGACCCGCGGAGCCGCGATGCCTTCCTGCTGGACCTCGAAGCCGTCCGGCTCCTGCGCGACCTGGTCCCGGAGGAAAGCCCGCCCGAGGCGCTGGAGGAGTACGCGGCAATATTGCACCACGCCTTTCTCTTCTGGCTGGACGGACAGCGCGTCGCTCAGTTGAACCGCCCGGTCCTGGAGCGCGCCCTCCAGAGCCCGGCCGGTCGGTCGCTGCCAGCGGGCAGCTGGTATGTGCAGGTGCCGGAGCGGACGGTGTGGGCGCGGCTGCAGGATGCCGGCCCCCACGAGCCGCTGGACGGGGTCTTCCTGTTCTCCACCGACGACGCGCTGCACGCGCTGGGTATTTTCGGCCTGCACCCCGACCGCCCCGGCGTTACCGTGGTAGAGGCGGTCGGCCAACCCTCACCCGCCCTGGCACGCGCCGGCGGAGAGCCGCTGTTCGCCCCCGTCCTGGAGGGAGGAGCGGCCGCGGGGCTGCATTCGATCACCGGAGGAGAAGAGTTGCTGGAGCTGGCGGTTCGGCTGCTGGCCTTCGAGGCCGGAGGCGGCGCCTGATGGACAAGCGCCGGGCAGCCCATGTGCTGGAGCAGATCGCGTCCTTTCTCGAGCTGAAACAGGAGAGCGCCTTCCGGATCCGGGCATTCACCAATGCCGCCCGGGCCATCAAGAGCCTCCCCGCCGATCTGCCCACCGCGCTGGCGGACGGCTCGCTGGCCGCGGCCCGCGGAGTCGGCCCCGCCACCCTCCGCATCGTCACGGAGCTGGTGCAGACCGGCCGCTCCAGCATGCTGGAGGACCTGCGGGAGCAGATCCCGCCCGGGCTGATCGAGATGCTCGGCATTCCCGGACTCGGCGTCGCCCGGATCCGGCAGATCCATGACGCCCTGGGCATCGACTCTCTGGCCGACCTGGAAGCCGCGGCCCGCGACGGCCGCCTCGCGACCCTGCCCCGCTTCGGCCCGCGCACCGCCGAGAACCTGCTGCGCAGCATCGCCTTCCTGCGGCAGACCAGCGGCTTCCGGCTGGCCCACCACGCCGCCGAGGAGGCGCACACCCTCCAGGCCGACATGTCCCGCCTCGCCGGCGTGACGGCGGTGCATATCGCGGGCGAAGTGCGGCGGCGCTGTGAGGTCGCGGGCGATGTCATTCTGGTGCTCGTCGCCGAGGTGGCCGCGGAAGAGATCTGGCGGCAGCTTGCCACGTTCCCGGGGGTCAACGAGTTCGCCGAGCGGGACGAGCGCCGCGCCACCTTGCGCTTTGTCGGTGGCGCCAGCGCCCGGGTGGTGATCACCACGCCCGCCAACCTGGGGGCCGTGCTGGTACAGGCCACCGGCTCGGAAGAGCACCTGGCGCAATTGGCGGAACGGGCCCGCGCCACCGGCCACACTCTGGAGGGCGCCGCCCTCTGGGAGGGAAGCCGGTTCATCCCGACCCCGGACGAAACCTCCTTCTACCGTGCGCTGGGCCTGGCGGAGATTCCGCCCGAGCTGCGCGAGGGCACCGGGGAAGTCGATGCGGCCGCAAATGGCCGCCTCCCCTGCCTGGTCCGGCGGGAGGATCTGCAGGGGGTCCTGCATTGTCACACCAGCTACTCCGACGGCTCGGTCTCGGTGGAAGAGCTGGCCCGGGCCAGCCGGGACCTGGGCTATCGCTGGCTGGGCATCACCGACCACAGCCAGGCGGCGGCATACGCCGGCGGCTTGAGCCCCGCGGAGCTGGCCCGGCAGGCGGAAGAAATCGACGCGTTCAACGGGCGGAGCGGTGATTTCCGGGTGCTGAAGGGCATCGAAGCCGACATCCTGGCCGATGGGCGGCTGGACTATGACGACACCACCCTGGGTCGGCTCGACTTCGTGATCGGATCGGTGCACGGCCGGTTCAATCTCGACCGCGACCAGATGACCGCCCGGATGCTGCGCGCCCTCGACAATCCGCGGCTCTCGATCCTGGGCCACCCCACCGGCCGGCTGCTGCTCTCCCGCAAGCCCTACCCGCTGGACCTCGACGCGGTGCTCGCCCGGGCCGCCGAGCGCGGCGTTGCCGTTGAGATCAACGCCGACCCGCATCGCCTCGATCTGAGCTGGCAGGCGGTGCGCCGCGCGCGCGAACTCGGGGTGCGGATCTCCATCGGCGTGGACGCGCACAGCCTGGTCGGCCTGGGTAACGTTGAGTTCGGGCTGGCCATGGCCCGCAAGGCCTGGCTGGAGGCGGACGACGTGCTGAACAGCCGGTCCGCGGAGGACTTTCTGGCGGCGATCGCGCGGAGGAGTGGATGAAGAAGCCGGCACCGAAGAAGACGCCCGCGCGGAAGAAACCCGCGCGCAAGCCCGCCGCCCGCACGCGGGAGTCGGCGGAGGCGCGCAAAGCGCGAACGCGGGAGATCGTCAAGCGGCTGAAACGGGAATACCCCGGCGCCCATTGCGCCCTGGACCACGACTCGCCCTACCAGCTGCTGGTCGCCACCATTTTGTCCGCCCAGTGTACCGACGCCCGGGTCAACATGGTGACCCCGGCGATCTTCCGCCGCTATCCCACCCCGGGCCTGCTGGCGCGAGCCGACCAGGCCGAGCTGGAAGACCTCATTCGCAGCACCGGGTTCTTCCGCAGCAAGGCCCGAAACCTCATCGGCATGGCCCGGGCGGTCGTGGCCGATCACGAGGGCGAGATCCCCCGGGACATGGCATCGCTGCGCGCGCTGCCCGGGGTGGGACGCAAGACGGCCAATGTCGTCCTCGGCAACGCCTTCGGCATCGATGAAGGCATCGTGGTGGACACCCACGTCAGCCGCTTGAGCCGGCTGCTCGGGCTCACGACCCAGACCGACGCGGAGAAGATCGAACAGGACCTGATGCAGCTGGTCCCCGGGAAGGACTGGACCATCATCTCCCACCTGCTCATCACCCACGGACGGCAGGTCTGCATCGCCCGCCGCCCCCGGCACGACCGGTGCGTCCTGGCCGATATCTGCCCCTCGTCCGACCTCTGATCTGCCCACTCTGCCCATTCTGCCCACTCTATTATGAACCTCCTCGCCTCAGCCCGTTCCCCCTACCTGCGCTCGGCCGCCCACCAGCCGGTCCACTGGCATCCCTGGAGCGAGGAGGCCTTCGCCGAGGCACAACGGACCGACCGACCGGTGCTCCTCGATGTGGGTGCGGTCTGGTGCCACTGGTGCCACGTCATGGACCGGGAATCCTACGAAGATCCGGGCCTGGCCGAGTTCCTCAACCGGCACTTCGTCTGCATCAAGGTGGACCGCGACGAACGGCCGGACGTGGACGCCCGCTACCAGCGCGCCGTTCAGGCCCTGACCGGACAGGGGGGCTGGCCGCTGACCGCCTTGCTTACCCCCGAAGGCGACGTGTTCTTCGGCGGGACCTATTTCCCTCCCGACGGCCAGTATGGCCGGCCCGGTTTTCGGGCCGTGCTCGACTCGGTGCTCCGGGCATTCCAGGACAAGCGGGAGGAGCTTGCCGCCCAGGCCGGCGCGGTCCGGCGCATCCTGGCCGGCGCCATGAACGAGACGGCGCCCGGCCCGCTGGATCCGGCACTGCTGGAGCGCGCCGTCGCGGGCATGGCCCGGGTTTACGATGCGAAACACGGCGGGTTCGGCGCGGCGCCGAAATTCCCTCATCCGGCGGCCATCGAGCTGCTGCTGGGCCGCTGGCTGGATGCCCCGGCGCCCGCCCTGCGCGATATGATCGACGGCACCCTCATTGCCATGGCCGCGGGCGGGATTCACGATCAGTTGGGCGGCGGGTTCCACCGCTACAGCACCGATGCCCGGTGGATCGTCCCCCACTTCGAGAAGATGTCCTACGACAACAGCGAGCTGCTGCGGGTCTACCTCCATGCCTGGAGCGTTTTCCGTACCCCCGCCTGCGAGTCGGCGGCCCGCGGTATCGTCCGCTGGGTGCGCGAGGTGCTGGCCGACCCCGACGGCGGCTACGGCGCCAGCCAGGATGCGGACGTCGGGCTGGACGACGACGGCGACTACTTCACCTGGACGCTCGATGAGGCGGCGGAGACCCTGAGCGGAGACGAGCTGGAGGTCGCGGCGCTGCGCTATGATATCGGCACCGCGGGCGAGATGCGCCATCATCCCGGGAAGAACGTCCTGTTTCTGGCGGAATCGCCGGAACGCATCGCGGAGCGCCTTCAGCTGCCGCTCGAACGGGTCGTCCAGATTCTGGACTCCGCCACGGACAAGCTCCGCGCCGCCCGCCGGCAGCGGCCCGCGCCCGAGGTGGACCGCACCCGCTACACCGCCTGGAATGCCATGATGGCATCGGCGCTGCTGGAAGCGGGCGCCGTGCTGGACGATGACTGGGCCGGGACCCATGCGCTGCGTACCCTGGAGCGCATCCGGGCGGAATCGCCCGAACCCGATGCCGTTCCCCACGTAGCCGGAGGGCCCGACGGACTGCTGGAAGATCAGGTGCAGTGCGCCGCCGCCGGCATTGCCGCCTGGGAGGCGACGGGCCGCCGCGAGTGGCTCGCCTGGGCGGAAGGGCTGATGGAGCGAGTCCTGCGAGACTACTGGGACGAGCAGGCCGGCGGCTTCTACGACCAGGCGCGGGACCGCGGGGGCGAAGGCCTGCTCCCGACCCGGGCCAAGCCGGTGCAGGACGCGCCCACGCCGTCTGCGAACGGGGTGGCCGGCATGGTCCTGTGGCGGCTGGCGGAGCACACCGGCGTCGCGCGCTGGCGCGATCGCCAGCGCGCGCTGCTCGAGGCCTTCGCCGGCCGGGCCGACGACCTGGGCCTCCATGGCGCAACCTGGCTCCTCGCGCTGGATTCCTTTCTCCATCCGCCGGTACATCTGGTGATTACCGGCCCGGCCGAAGAGGAAGAGGCCCGGCGCATGCACCGCCGCGCCCTCGCCACCTTCCGGCCCCGCCGCATCGTCCAGCGGATCACCCCGGAGAATGCCGGCTCGATCACGCCGGCGCCGGCCGTGGCGTCCCTGGTGCGCTCAGCGGCCGACGTCCGTGCCTACGTCTGCATCGGCGCCGCCTGCGAGCTCCCGGCCTCCACCGATGCCGAGCTGGCACAGCGACTGCGGCAATGAACGGCGATCTCGCCGGCTCAGGCGGACAGGGGCCCGCAGGAGGTGCATGCCGGTCCGGAAACAGGATCCGGGTGGGCTGCGTACGCTGAGCCAGGCGTCATTGTCTTCCGCATACCCTCTGACGACAAGGTCGCGACTGATGGACGTACGATCGTTCTGCTCCTGGGCGCTCACCGCCGCGCTCCTGACTGCGCCCCGGATGGCCGCCGCCCAGAACCTGTACCAGCCCCGCGCCATTACCCGGACCTACGCCGGCGGCACCCGCTCCTCCGACGGCCGGCCGGGGCCCCGGTACTGGCAGAATCGCGGGGCCTATCAGATCACCATCGCGCTGATGCCGCCCGACCGGCGCGTGTCCGGCAGCGAGCGGATCACCTACACCAACAACAGTCCCGACACCCTGCATACGCTGGTCATCAAACTGCTCGACAACATTCACAAGGCCGGCGCCCCCCGCGGCGGGCCCGCCTCCGGGGACTTTCTTACTTCGGGGGTCCACATCCGCTCCTTCAGGGTGAATGACCAGCCGCAGCAATGGAATGCCAACCCCCGGTTCTATACCTCCGTGCCGGTCCGGCTTCCCGCCGCGCTGGCGCCGCATCAGTCGGTCGACCTGGCCTTCGACTGGTACTATGACCTCTCCCGACAGCCGGGCCGCGAAGGCATGATCGACTCCACCACGTTCTTCGTCGCCTACTTCTATCCCCGGGTGGCGGTCTACGACGACTACAACGGCTGGGATACGATGGACCATTCGGGGCACGAGTTCTACAGCGATTTCAACGACTACGACGTGACCGTCAACGTGCCAGCCGATTTCGTGGTCTGGGGCACCGGCACGCTCGCCAACCCCGCCGAACTGCTCCAGCCCGCGGTGCTGGCCCGCTACCGGGCGTCCTTGACGTCGGACAGCACGATCCATGTCGCCACGGGCGCCCGGACGGACGCCGGCCAGGTCACCACCCGGCACCCGATGAACAGCTGGCATTTCACCGCCACCGACGTGCCCGATGTGGCCTTCGGCCTGAGCGACCACTACGACTGGGACGCCGCCAGCGTGCTGGTGGACGATGCCGCCCACCGGCGGGCCAGCGTGCAGGCGGCCTATGCCGACAGCGCCGCCGATTTCCACCAGATGGTGCAGTTCGGACGCCACTCGCTCGACTTCCTCTCGCACCGGTGGCCGGGAGTTCCCTACCCCTACGAGAAGACGACCGAGTTCCAGGGTGGGGCGGGAATGGAATATCCCATGATGGCCAACGACCAGTCGTACGCCGATCCGGCCTTCGCCGAGTTCGTGGCCGCGCACGAGATCGCGCATACCTACATGCCGTTCTACATGGGAATCAACGAAACCCGCTACGCCTTCATGGACGAGGGGTGGGCCACCACCTTCGAGTACCTCATCAACCGGACCGATATGGGCGCGGATTCGGCTACGGCGCTCTTTCAGCGGTTCCGCGTCAACCGGTGGGCGCACGACCCGTCCCCACTGGAAGATCTGCCGATCCTCACCCCGGCGGACGCGCTGACGGGCCTGGCCTACGGTATCAACGCCTACGGCAAACCGGCCCTGGGCTACCTGGCGGTCAAGGACATGCTGGGCGATGAGGTATTCCGGAAATGCCTGCACGCCTATATGGCGCGCTGGCACGGCAAGCACCCCACGCCCTGGGACTTCTTCTATACCTTCGACGATGTGGCCGGGCGCACGCTCGACTGGTTCTGGACCAACTGGTTCTTCGGCAACGGCTATATCGATCTCGCGGTGCAGCGGGTGGCGCGGACGGGGAACGGGTATACCGTCACCATCGACAACAAGGGCGGCATGGACGCGCCGTTCGACCTGGTGCTGACGTTCGGCGACGGCACCACCCAGCGCCTGCACCAGGCCGCGGCGGTCTGGGAGCGGAACCAGGCGCGTGCGCCGGTTGCGGTGAAGACCGGGAAAACGCTGCGCGCGCTGTCCATCGACGGCGGAATCTGGGTGGATGCCGATACGACCAACAACACCTGGCAGGAAGCCGGAAGGTAGGCTCCCCTGAAACCGCCGGCGCAGACGACCGGATTCCGGGTCATCTGCGCCGCCGGCGGGCCTTACTGCCCGGGTGCGCCCCTCACCGCCGTCCAGGGGCTGGCCCCCCGCGGCGTCTCCATGGTTCCCCTGGCGCTGTCTCCCTGGACCTGCCCGGCGAACTTGAGCGTGAAGGTCCGCTCCTCCCGTTGCATCGTCATGGTGAATGTCACCGAGTCTCCCTTGACCGTCCCCGCGAGCGCCCCGCTGCCCCGGCGCAGCTCCGCGGTGCCGCCCAGCGAGTCGTTCTGCTGGGTAAAGTGGAGCGTCATCGTATTCTCGCCCCGCGGGGTGGAATAGCTCAGGGTCCAGTCCCCACCCAACTTGGCGGCGCCGGTCTGAGCAGCTGCCGGCGCCACGGCCAGCATGGTCAATGCCAGCACACCCAGCCACCGGCATCGTGCCTTGGTTGTCATGCGGTTACTCCTGAAGAGGGAGAGCGCTGCGCCCGCGGGCGGCGCCCGCAGGGCATGCCGAGGATACGCGGCGAGGATCGACTTCGTTGAACCGCCGCCCGGCCGGAGTCTGTGCATTCGGATCGACCGGTGTTAACGTGCCTGCTCGGACTCCAACCGCCCACCAGGCCCCGACTCCATCCGCGGAACTGCGTACCATGAAACACGCCACGATCGACACCAGCAGGGGTATCATCCAGGCTGAGCTATATGATGAAGAAGCGCCGGGAACCGTCGCCAATTTCGAGAAACTCGCTAACAGCGATTTCTACGACGGGACCCGCTTTCACCGGGTAATTCCCAATTTCGTCATCCAGGGCGGCGACCCGCTCTCCCGCGATCCACAGAACCCGCGGGTGGGGAGCGGCGGCCCGGGATACACCATCAAGTGCGAAACCGACCGGAACGTGCACAAGCATGTGGCCGGCACCCTTTCCATGGCTCATGCCGGCAAGGACACGGGCGGCAGCCAGTTCTTTATCTGTCACGCCCCCCAGCGCCACCTCGACGGTGTGCACACCGTCTTCGGCCAGGTCACCGACGGCATGGACGTGGTGCAGCAGATCAAACAGGGCGACGTGGTCAACTCGATCAGGGTCTCTTCCGAGGATTGATGCTATCCTCGACCTCCTCGACCCGCTCGACCCGCTCGACCCGCTCGACCACTCCGAAAGGTCGACGGAGCCGGGAGGGTGGAGGGGGTCGAGGTCCGGCCTGAAACCATGGAACTCGACTTCGCCGTTCTCGCCGACCACGCCCTGATCGATCAGCAGGGGAAGCTGTCGATCATCGGCATCTTCCAGCACGTCTGGGTGGCCAGCTTCCCGGCGGTGCACGGGAGGACCCACCTGGTGATCCGGGTGCGGGGCCGGCGCACCGAGATCGGCAGTCATTCGATCCGCATCCGCTTCGTCGATGAGGCGGGAGCCGAGTTGCTGGGCGGGGAAGGAACGGTCCAGTTCGGCGAGCCGGTGGCCGGCGTGACCGAGCTGGAGGCGGGCGCCGTCCTGGTTTTCGATGTCCCGCTGCCGCGCCCCGGCCGGTATCATTTCGAGATCCTGATGGATGGCGCCCGGGCGGCCAAGGTCCCCCTCACCGCCGCTCAGGCCCCGGCCCAGGCCGGCCCTTCCTACGGCCATTAGCGGGGTGATCTTCAGGCGGTTTTCCCCAAATCTTCACACCATCCCACCAGCTTTACAAAATCCTGATGAAACCGTAAAATCCCGGGGCTTCCCCCCGAGAGTACGGTCGTTCCGACCTCCCAACGGAGCTAACTCTATGCGACGGTTTCCGGTTTGGCTGGCCGTCGGGGCAATCGCCGCTACACTGGCGTTCCCCCGCACGGGCTGGGCACAGGGGTATGGCGTTCACGAGCACGGCACGTGCGTCATGGGCCGGGGAGGAACCGGGGTGGCCGCCCCCTGCGACGACGGTTCGACCATCTATTACAACCCGGCGGGACTCGCCTGGGCCAACCAGCAGTTGCTGAGCGCCGGCGCGACGTTCATCACCGCCGGGGGCAGCTTTACCAACGACATCACGGGCGACAAGACCGAGCTCAAGAAGAAGACCATTCCGGTCCCCTCCGGCTATTACCAGCGGCCGCTCAACGACCGCTGGGCCGTGGGTCTCGGCGTCTTTGTCCCTTACGGACTGGAGACCAACTGGCCGGAGAACTTCGAGGGCCGGTTCCTGGGCTACCGCAGCCAGATCCGCGCCATCTACGTGCAGCCTACCGCGGCAGTCAAGCTCACCAGCTGGTTGGCAGTCGGCGGTGGGGTCGATCTTACCTTCCTGCACGTACAGCTGCGCCAGCATGCCGATCTGTCCACGGTGGCCGCGGCGCCGGGCGTCACCTTCGGGAACCTCGGCATTCCATCGGGCACCGACTTCGCCGATGCCAACCTGCACGGCAATGCCACCAATCTGGGCGCCAACATGGGCATCCAGATCAAGGTGAACCGAAAGCTCTCGCTCGGCGCCCGCTATCTCACCCGGCAGCGGGTGGAGATCAACAAGGCCAGCGTCGACTTCACCCAGATCAACACCGGCATTCTGCTGCCGCAGGGGAACCCGCTGGGTCTTCCGGCGGGCACGCCGCTCGACGCGGTCCTGGCCCCCCAGTTCCTGCCCGACTCGCAGCTCAGTAATCAGTCGGGCAGCACCGTGCTCACGCTGCCCGAACAACTCGTCGTCGGAGCGGCCTATGACGTCACTCCGAAGCTCAAGCTCCTGTTCGACTACCAGTGGGTGAACTGGGAAGTCTTCGATGCGCTGGTGCTCAACTTCCAGCATGCGGGTCAGAAGATCATCGTGGAGAATTACAACGCCACCAGCGGGTTCCGTTTCGGTGGCGACTACGCCTACAGCCCCACGACGCATTTCCGTCTCGGCTTCCTGACGCACGAGGCCGCCGCGCCGGCGCAGACGGTCACGCCCAACCTGCCGGAGGGCCCCCGCAGCGAGTACACCGTGGGCTTCGGGACCCGGATCATGAGCCGCCTGAAGGTCGATCTGGCCTACCAGTACATCGACCAGGCTGACCGCCGGGGCCGGACCACCGATGCCGGACTGATCGGGCCGCCCGCCACGGTGAACAACGGGCTCTACACCTTTCACGCGCACCTGTTCGGCGCGACTCTGACCTACGCCTTCTAATGGGGACTCGCCCTATGAAGTACTCCGTACTTGCGGCATCCCTGGCGCTGGCGCTTCCGCTGCTGGCCGGGTGCCATTCGGACGAATCATTGCAACCGCCCGCGCCGCCGAGCGGCGGCGAGCTGTTCGCCCACTACGTCTCCATGGGCAACAGTATCACCGCCGGCTTCCAGTCGGCCGGCATCAACGACAGCACCCAGCGGGAGAGCTACGCCGTGCTCTTCGCCGGGCAGGCCGGGGCACCATTCGTCATCCCCGACCTCCAGGGCCGGGGCTGTCCCCCGCCCTTCACCAATAACGTCACCCAGGCCCGGGTCGGGGGCGGCACCGCCGCGAGCTGCGACCTGCGGGCGGCGAGCCCGGAAGCACCACCCTACGTCCAGAACGTCGCGGTTCCCGGCGCCCGGGTGCTGGAACTCCTGACCAACTTCGGCATGCCGGTCTCCGCGTCCAATGCCCTGACCTTCTTCTTCCTGGGGGGCAAGACACAGGTCGAGGCCATGCAGGCCCAGAACCCCACGTTCGTGTCGCTCTGGATCGGCAACAACGATGTGCTGGGCTCGCTCACCAGCCTGAGCAATCCCGGCAATCCGGCGCTGGTCACGCCCGAGACGGCCTTCGAATCGGAGTACGGAGAGATCGTCGACAGCATCGCCTCGGAGGGGGCCAGTGCCGTGCTCTTCAGCGTCGCCGACGTGGCGGTGATCCCCTACGCCTCCAAGGGTTCGATCTACTGGTGCCTCAAGACCGGCCTGTGCCCCGGCATCCCGCTGAACCCGCTGTTCCCGGTCAACCTGAACGTGGATATCAGCTGCGCACCGGCGGCGGCCGTTCCCACCTCGGTGGGCGACACCACCAGCATTCCCTGGCCTATCGGCCTGTCCAAGGCACAGCAGGCGCTGATGGATCCCGGCTCGGTGGTAACGATCGACTGCACCAACGACAACGAAGTGGTGACCGGCGCCGAGCTGGCGGGTCTGCATGCGGCGGTGGCGGGCTACAACGCCTATATCCAGCAGCAGGCCACCAGCCACGGCTGGGCCTACGTGGACATCAACGCCAATCTGGCAGCCCTGGCCCAGCTCATCCCACCCTTCCCGGACATCACCGCCGCCCTCAGCAATCCGCTCAATCCGGGGCCGGTGACCTTCGGGCCGCTGTTCTCGCTGGACGGCGTACATCCGACCGCACTGGCGCACGAATACGTCGCCAACGCCATGATCGCGGCAGTGAACAGCACCTACGGAACCACGATCCCAGCCATCACCATTCCGTAGGCTTCGGGCATCAGGCACCAGGGACCAGGCATCAGGGGCAAACGTCCCTGGTGCCTGGTCCCTGATCCCTTGCTGCCTCCCCGTTACCTTTTCCCCATGCCCAGCCCTGCCACCGCCTGGACCCGCGACCGCGCTCTGGCGCTGATGCACGAATACACCGCGTCCGAAAGCCTCCGGCGCCACATGTACGCCGTCGAGCTCGCCATGCGTGCCATGGCGGCGCGGGCCGGCGAAGACCCGGACGCCTGGGGCATCGTCGGCCTGCTCCACGACTTCGATTACGAACGCTATCCCAACGAACGGCACTCCCCGGCCGAAGAGCATCCCAGTGAAGGCGTGCGGGTCCTGGCCGCCCAGGGCTTTCCCGAGCCGTGGCAGCGGGCCATCCTGGGTCATGCCCACTATACCGGCGTGGCTCGCGACACCCCCATGGCCCGGGCGCTGTTCAGCGTGGACGAGCTGTGCGGGTTCCTGGTCGCTTGCGCCCTGGTCCGGCCCTCCCGCAGCCTGGCCGATCTCGAAGTGAAAAGCGTAAAGAAGAAGCTGAAGGACAAGGCCTTTGCCCGGGGGGTGAACCGCGAGGAGGTGCTGCAGGGCGCCCGGGAGATCGGCGTTCCTCTGGAGGAGCATGTCGCCTTCGTGCTGGAGGCGCTGCGTCCCCATGAAGCGCGGCTGGGGCTCGGAGGCGCCGCGGGGTAGGCAGTACCTTCCAGCATGGCCGCCGCCGAGATCGCCTCGCTCAATCACGCCCTGGACCGCGCGGCGGGCACCCGGCCCATTCCCGGCAACCGGGTGGACCTCCTGCTCAACGGCCCGGCCACCTACGGGGCCATGCTGGAGATGATCGGCGAGGCCCGACACCGGATCCACTTCGAGAACTACATCTTCCGCTCCGACCACACCGGCTGGCGCTTCGCCGAGGCGCTGGCCGCCCGGGCCCGGGCAGGCGTGGAGGTCCGGCTCATCTACGACTGGGTGGGCTCCTTCACTACCCGCTGGAAACTCTGGCGCTACCTGCGCCAGGCCGGCGTGCGGATCCATGCCTTCAATCCTCCGCGCCTGGTCGACACCTTCGCCAATCTCTCGCGCGACCACCGCAAGCTGGTCGTGGCCGACGGCCGCGTGGCCGTGACCGGGGGGCTCTGCATCGGCGACGAATGGGTGGGCAACGAGCAACGGGGCATACTGCCCTGGCGGGATACCGCGCTCCGGATCGCGGGGCCTGCGGCCACCGCCCTCGACCGGGCGTTCGGCCGTCTGTGGCAGCGCCTGAGCGGCGAGGCCCTCCCCGACCAGGCGGATGTGCCGTCGGCGGGAAATGCCGCGATTCGGGTGATCGCCGGCCGGCCCGGCCGGGAGCGGGCCTACAAGGTGCTGGAGATCCTCGCGGCCAGCAGCGCGACCCGCCTCTGGATCACCGACGCCTACATGGTGCCCCCACCCAGGCTGTTCCAGGCCTTCCTCGATGCCGCCCGCGAGGGGCTCGATATCCGCCTGCTGGTCCCCGGTTCCAGCGACCTTCCCCTGGTGCGCAACCTTACCCGGGTAGGCTATCGCCAGCTCCTGCGTGCCGGGGTGCGGATCTACGAGTGGGAAGGCCCCATGCTCCACGCCAAGACGATGGTGGCGGACGGGCACTGGTCCCGTATCGGATCCAGCAATCTCAATGCCTCCAGCCTGCTGGGGAACTACGAGCTCGACGTCCTTACCGACGATCCCGCTTTCGCCCAGGCGATGGAAGAGCAGTTCCGGCGGGACATCTCCAGCAGCCTGGAGGTGGTACGGGGGGAGCGGCGGGCCCCGGCCCGCCTCCAGCGCGTCATCCCGGCCCGCCTGGCCCGCCAGGCGCCGGATGAGCGCCCCGTACGGCACTCCCGCAGCCGCCGCGAAATGCGGCGCCGGGCGGTGGTCACCCTGTGGACGGTGATCACCGGAGCCCGCCGCTCCATCTACGGCCCCGCCGCCCTGGTGCTGATCGTCCTGGCGGGGTTCTTCCTGCTCCTGCCCCGGACCATGGCCTACGCGGTGGGGGGCCTCTGCATCTGGTTTGCCATCGCTGCCGTCCGGGAAGCGACCCGCCGCCGCCAGGAATGATGCCGCCGGGGTTGCCAACCCGTTGACCCGCCGCCGGTTCGGCAGGCAACCAGGCGCGCCGCCTTATCTTCCCAGCATGTGTTTCCCCCGGTTCAACATTCTGCCCCGCCCGCGCGTAACCCTGGTGTGAGCGACGCTGACCTGGCCGCCCGGGCCGCCGGCGGCAATGGGGAGGCTTTCGGCCAGCTGCTCGAGCGTCACCTTCCTGCGGCGCGGCGTCTGGCGCGATCCGTCCTGCACCAGGCCGCCGATGCCGACGACGCGGTGCAGAACGCGGCCTTCTCCGCCTGGCGGAATCTGCACCGGTACGATCCGGGCCGGCCCTTCGTACCCTGGTTCATGCGGCTGGTCCTCAATGCCGCGGCCGACCTGCGACGCCGCCGGAAGGTGCGCCAGACGGAACCGCTCCCGGAAGCGGCCAGTACCAGGGACTCGCCGGAACGGGATACCGAGCGCGCCCTGCTCCGCGACAAACTCGACCGGGCATTGCAGGGGCTGCCGGAGCGGCAGCGGGTCGCGGTGGTGTTGTTCGACGCGGAGGGCTACAGCCACGCCGATATCGCGCAGATCCTGGGCATTCCCGAGGGAACGGTGCGATCAGACGTGTTTCACGCGAGGCGCGCGCTGCGGCGCAGCCTGAGCCCGCAGGAGGAGGAATGACGAACCCGCGCAATCCGTTTGAGGCCGGCCGGGACGAAGCCCTGGGCGCCCTGCTGCGCGAACATCTCGATCCGGGCGGCCACGAGGCCTGGTCCGCCGCGCTGCTGGCGCGCATCGGCGGCAATCAGGCCGAGTCGAGCTGGGCGGTTCTGGCGCACTGGCTCCGGCCCGGCATCGCCGCCGCGGTACTGTTGCTGGCGCTGCTGGGCGCCTGGTTCCTGGCGAGCCAGCCGGCGGCCGCTCGCCCCGGCCTCGCCGAAGCGGTCCGGCCGGGCGATGCGCCGGCCCAGTTGTTTACCACCGCCCGCCCCGACCAGGAGCTGATTCTGGGCCTGGTCCTGGAAGGCGGGCACTGAAGCGGGGCACGGCCCCGATGAACGAGACGGTATGAACGCACCAACCTGGAAAGCAGCGCTGCTGTTGACGATCACCTTCCTCGCCGGAGGCGTGGCGGGTGGTGCCGCCATGGGGCTCTCCGCGCGGCGCCCCCCCTGGTCGCACAACGACCGGGAGCGCCACGGGGGGGGCGGCTGGCTCGACGACATGACTCGACGACTGCAGCTCACCCCCACCCAGCGCGACAGCATCCAGGCGGTACTGACCCGGTACCGGCCGCGGATGGACTCCATCTGGGGAGAGGTCCGGCCCCGGTTTGAAACTCTGCGCGATTCCATCGGTATGGAGATCCGGGCACAGCTCACCCCGGAACAGACCACCACCTACAACGACATGGTCCGCCGGTATCAGGCGGAGCGGCACGGAACGGAGCAGCGATAGCATGCGCGCATACATGGTTCTCGGCCTGGCTCTCCTGGCGGCCCCCCTGGCGGCCCAGGAGCAGGTCAACTCGGTCACCCTGGACCAGGCCATCAGCATGGCCCAGCAGGTCCAGCCGAATGTCATCCAGGCGCAGGGGTCGGTGCAAAATGCCTCGGCCCAGGTGCGCTCGGCCTACGGCGAATTCCTGCCCAGCCTCACGGCCAACTCTACCGGCGGCTACAGCTTCTCGGAATTTGCCCGGCCCGATCCGGTGACCGGCCAGGTTATCGGCGGCAATACCTCGAGCACCAGCCTCAGTATGGGGCTGTCGGCCAGCGTGGACCTGTTCACCGGTTTCCGGCGTGGCGCCGACATGCGCAGCGCCAAGGCGCAGAGCAGCGCGGCCGATGCCGGCCTGGTGAACGCCCGCTATCAGACCCGGCTCAATACCACGCAGGAGTTCCTCAATGCCCTGGCGGCGGAACAACTGGTAAAGGTGCGGGATGCCAGCGTGGCCCGCGCCCAGGAGCAGCTCAAGGTCTCGGTGGCCAAGCTGCACACCGGTTCCGCCACCCGGTCCGATTCTCTCCGGTCCCTGGTGACCCTGGGGAATGCCCAGGTGCAGCTGATCCAGGCCCAGGCCCAGCTGGCCCAGGCCGAAGCCAACCTGGGGCGGCTGATCGGGGTGGACGGCCGGGTGCAGGCTCAGGACGATTCCTCGTTCTACCACGTCGTCGAGACCATCGATACCACGGCGCTGCTGGACCAGGCCCAGAGAGAGTCACCGCAGGTTCAGAGCGCCGAGGCCAACGTCGGCGCCGCACGGGCCCAGGTGTCGGCTGCGCGGGCAGCCTACTGGCCCACGCTGAGCCTGAATGGCAGCTACAGCTATAGCGGCAACAAGGACCTGAATTACCAGCTGTTCAACCAGCGGCAGGTGAGCCTGCGGCTCTCCTGGCCGATCTTCAATGGATTCAGCCGGGAGCGGTCGATCGTCACCCAGCAGACCACGTTCGACGTCGCCCAGGCCCAGGCCAACGATGCGGCCCGCCAGGTCCAGGCCTCGCTCATCGGCCAGCTGGCCAACCTCGACGCGGCCCGGTTGCAGATCGAGATCACCCGCACCAGCGTGCAGGCGGCGGAGGAAGATCTCCGGGTGCAGCAGGCGCGGTACCGCCTGGGCGCCGCCACCATTGTGGATGTCCTGACCTCGCAGGAAGCTCTGAACCAGGCCGAGGTGGATGTCGTCAATGCCCGGTTCAGTTATCTCCGCGCCAAGGCGCAGATCGAAGCCCTCATCGGGAAGTCACTATGAGCCCAACCCTGGAAAACACCGCCGAGCGCATGGCGCAGTTACCCCCGGACATTCCGCGGGATGCCATCATCGTCACCCGTAACCTGCAGCGCGACTACGTCATGGGCAGCGAGGTCGTCCACGCGCTGCGTGGCCTCGACGTCGTCATCCGGCGGAACGAGTTCGTCGCCATCATGGGGCCCTCCGGGTCGGGCAAGTCCACGCTGATGAACATGATCGGCTGTCTGGATACGCCCACCGGGGGGGAGTACTGGCTCAACGGGCACCGGGTCTCGGAACTGAAGGACGACCAGCTGGCCCACATCCGCAACCGGGAGATCGGGTTCGTCTTCCAGACCTTCAACCTGCTGCCCCGCGCCACCGCCCTCCACAATGTGGAGCTGCCGCTGGTCTATGCCGGCATGCCGGGGAAGGAGCGGCGGGCGGCGGCGGAAGACGCACTGACCCGCGTGGGCCTGCAGGACCGGATGAGCCACCGGCCCAACGAGCTCTCCGGCGGCCAGCGCCAGCGTGTGGCGGTGGCCCGGGCGCTGGTCAATAAGCCCAGCATTCTCCTGGCGGACGAGCCCACGGGCAATCTCGATTCGGCCACGGGCGCCGAGATCATGAATCTGTTCGAGACGCTGCACGGAGAAGGACAGACCATCGTCCTGGTGACGCACGAACCGGACATCGCCGCGCACGCCGAGCGCCAGGTCCATATCCTGGACGGCCGGGTGGAGCGCGACTTCGCGACGCAACCTACGCACTGAACGGGTAGATCCATGTCTTCAATGATGCTACGCAACCGTATTCTGGTTCCCGCCGTTCTGGCCGCGCTGGTTGCCGCAGGGTGCGACAAACCCGTGCCGCCGCCGCCGTACATCGCCATGCCGGTGAGCACCCGGGACATCATCGTTTCGGTGCAGGCCTCGGGGACGATCCAGCCGGATACCACCGTCGAGGTGAAGTCCCAGGCCTCGGGCGAGATCCTGGACATCAAGGCCCAGACCGGCCAGCTGGTGCACCAGGGCGAGCTCCTGATGCGGATCGACCCGCGCATCCCCACCAATAACCTGGACCAGGCCAAGGCGAACTTCGAAGTGGCCCAGGCCCGGCTGGACAATGCGCTGGCGCAGAAGCAGCGTTCCGACGAGCTCTACAAGCAGCAGGCCATCACCCAGACGGAGCACGACACGGCGGTGCTCGACTACGCCAACGCCAAGGCGGCGGTGGTCAGCGCCCGGGTGGCGATGCAGAACGCCCAGATCGTGGTGGACCAGACGGACGTGCGGGCCCCGATCACCGGTACGGTGATCCAGCTTGACGTCCAGCGCGGGCAGGTGATCGCCAGCTCCACCAGCAACGTGAGCGGCGGTACCGTGCTGCTGCAGATGGCCGATCTGAACCACGTCCAGGTCAGCACGCTGGTGGACGAAACCGATATCGGCAAGATCCGCCCCGGCCTGGAGGCGACCGTTACGGTGGATGCCTATCCCAATCGTCCCTTCCAGGGCGAGGTGATCAAGATCGAGCCGCAGGCCACCACCACGCAGAACGTCACCATGTTTCCCGTGCTGGTCCGGATCGATAACCGGGAGGGAATGCTGCGGCCGGGGATGAACAGCGAGGTTGAGATCCACGTGGGCCAGCGGCGTGACGTCGTCGCCGTCCCGACCTCCGCGCTGCGGACCCAGCGGGATGTGGGCTCTGCCGCCCAGGTGCTGGGGCTGGATCCGGCAACGGTCCAGAAGGAACTGGCGCAAGCCTCGCAGCCGCGGCAGGACTCGCTCGGTGCCAGCGGTCCGGGCAAAGACAGCGCCGCGCCCCAGCCGGCGGGCAATGTCCTGACCCTGCCGAACGGCGCCACCGTGGCATTGCCGGAGGGCGTAACCGAGAAGCAGGTCCAGGACATCCTGAAGAAGCGGATGTCCGGCGGGAAGGTGAGCGCCGACGAATCCGCCCTCCTGCGCAAGGTGTTCGCGGGAATGCGCGGCAACGGCGGCGGCCGGGGCGGACGGCCGGCAGCGTCCGGGACCGATTTCCAGTTCGGCGGCAGGTACGTCGTGTTCGTCAAGAAGAATGGCTCGCCCCAGCCCACCTGGGTCCAGACCGGGCTCACCGACCTGGACTACAGCGAGGTCACCAGCGGGCTGGCGGTGGGCGATACGGTGTTGCTGCTGCCCAGCGCAAGCCTGGTGCAATCGCAAGAGGAGTTCAAGAACCGGATCGAGCGGATCACCGGGGGCGGGACCGGCGGCCTGCGCAGCAACAGCAGCAGTACCAGCAGCGGTGGCAGCCGCCCCTCCGGAGGCCGGTAAGACCATGATGCCCATCGGAGAAACTGTCGCGGTGGCGTTCCAGTCCATCCGCGTCAACAAACTGCGCTCCGCGCTGACCATGCTGGGGATCATCATCGGCGTGGGCGCCGTGATTACCATGGTTTCGCTGGGCAACGGCGCCCGGAAGAAGATCGAGGAACAGATCCAATCGCTCGGCGCCAACCTGCTGACCATCTACCCGGGCCAGATGTTCTCTCGCGGAATCGCCAGCGGCAACCGGGTCAGCCTCACCACCAAGGACGCGGAGGCGCTGGAGCGCGACGCCACGCTGCTGGAGGCCGTGGTGCCGGAACTGCAGAGCAGCCTGCAGGTGAAGTACGGCAACAAGAACCTGAACCTGAACATCGTAGGCACCACGGCCAACTATGCCGGCGTGCATAACTACACCGTGCCCTACGGGGAGATGTTCAGCAAGGGCGACGACGACGCCCGGCAGCGCTATGCCGTGCTCGGCGCCAGCGTACCGGAAATGCTCGAAGCCAATCCCGCGGCACTGATCCATCAGACCATTCTCATCCGCGGGATTCCCTTTGAGGTGGTGGGGGTGCTGAGCGCCAAGGGGTCGCAGGGCTCCTGGTTCGATCCCGATGAACAGATCCTGATCCCGCTCCAGACCGCCCAGTACCGGATCTTCGGCACCGACCGGGTACGGTCGATCTCCGTGGCGGTGAAGCCGGGCGTTCCCCTGGATCGCGGCATGGTGGACGTGGAGCGGGTCATGCGGCGGCTGCACAAGATCCCCCCGGGCGGCGACAACGATTTCCAGATGCGGAATCAGATGGAGATCCTCGCCACCCAGCAGCAGGCCACCCAGGTGTTCGGGTCGCTGCTGGCGGGCATCGCGGCCGTCAGCCTGCTGGTGGGCGGCATCGGCATCATGAACATCATGCTGGTCTCGGTGACCGAGCGCACCCGGGAGATCGGCGTGCGCAAGGCCCTGGGCGCAACCCGGCTCAACATCCTCATGCAGTTTCTCACCGAGGCCCTGGTGCTCTGCCTGGTGGGCGGCCTCATCGGGATCGGGGCGGGTGCCGGGGTGGCATCCTGGATGGCGAGCGCCTTCGGCTGGAACACCCTGATCTCCATGTCGGCGGTGGGCGCCGCCTTCGGGTTCAGCGCAGCCGTCGGAATTATTTTTGGAATCTGGCCGGCGCGGCGGGCCGCCCGGCTCGACCCGATCGAAGCGCTGCGGTACGAATAGCCCTGCTGCCATACGGTGGCCGCAGGCAAGCCACTGGAACTCGGAGAAGGCCGACCGCGGGAGGACACTGGAATGATGCCTGTTGGTGAAACGATTGCGGTAGCTTTTCAATCCATCCGGGTCAACAAACTGCGCTCCGCGCTGACCATGCTGGGGATCATTATCGGCGTGGGTGCAGTCATTACCATGGTGTCGCTGGGGAACGGCGCCAAGAAGAAGATCAGCGAGCAGATCGAATCGCTGGGCGCCAACCTCATCAGCATCTATCCGGGGCAGTCGTTTTCCCACGGTATCGCCAGCGGCAACAGGGTCAGCCTGACCACCAAGGACGCGGAAGCGCTGCAGCAGAAGACCCGGGTGCTCGACGCGGTGGTTCCGGAACTCTCGAACGACATGCAGGTGAAGTACGGCAACAAGAACGTGAACCTCGAGATCGTCGGCACCACCGCGAATTACGCGGCGGTGCACAATTACACCATGCCCTTCGGGCAGATGTATACCCGGGGCGACAACAACGCCCGGCGGCGCTACGCGGTGCTGGGCTCCAGTGTACCGGAGATGCTGGACGCCAATCCAGCGGCGATCATCCACCAGACGCTTCTGATCCGCGGCATCCCCTTCGAGGTCATGGGTGTCCTGAGCCCGAAAGGCTCTCAAGGCTCCTGGCACGATCCGGACGAACAGATCCTGATCCCGCTGCAGACGGCGCAATACCGGATCTTCGGCACCGACCGGGTGCGATCGATTACCGTGGCGGTCAAGGACAGCAGCACGCTGGAACAGGGGATGATCGACGTGGAACGGGTCCTGCGCTCGTTGCATAATATTCCGCCCGGCAGCGAGAACGATTTCCGGATCCGGAACCAGATGGAGCTCCTGGCCACACAGCAGCAGGCCACCGAGGTCTTTGGCTCGCTGCTGGCCGGCATCGCCGCCGTGAGCCTCCTGGTGGGCGGCATCGGCATCATGAACATCATGCTGGTGTCGGTCACCGAACGCACCCGCGAGATCGGCGTGCGGAAGGCCCTCGGCGCCACCCGGCTCAATATCATGATGCAGTTCCTCGCGGAGGCCCTGGTGCTGTGCCTGGTAGGCGGCGTCATCGGGATCGCCGCGGGCGCGGGGGTCGCGTCCTGGATGGCGAGCTCGTTCGGCTGGAACACTCTGATCTCGATGTCGGCCGTGGGGGTTGCCTTCGGCTTCAGCGCGGCGGTGGGCATCATCTTCGGGCTCTGGCCCGCCCGGCGCGCCGCCGTCCTCGACCCTATCGAAGCCCTGCGGTACGAATAGGCCCGGCGCGGTGGCCTGCGCCACCATCTGCGGCTAGCTTGAGGCCGGCGGGCGCCTCCGTCCGCCGGCTTCCCATATTCCGGACCGTTTTACCGATAGCGACCTGATGCTGCTCCTGACGCTCGCCCTGATGCAGGCGCCGGCGGCCGCCCCGGACACCGTTGCCGGCACCGGCGCGCCCGCCGTGACCATTCCCCGGATCGAGGCCGAGCCGGCCGTCGACGGGCGGCTGGATGAGCCGGCATGGGCCCAGGCTACCCGGTTGACCGGATTCTCCCAGTACCAGCCGGTGGACGGCCGTCCCGCCGAGCAGGCTACCGACGTGCTGGTGTGGTATTCTCCCTCGGCCATCTACTTCGGCCTGGTGGCTCACGACGCCCAGCCGTCCAGTGTCCGGGCCACCCATGCCGACCGCGACAACATCGGCAGCGACGATAACATTACCATCTACCTGGACACCTTCAACGACCGCCGGCGCGCCTTCTTCTTCGCGGTCAACCCGCTGGGGGCCCAGCAGGACGGGGTACGCACCGAGGGAGCCTCCAGCGCCGGCAATCTCTTCGGGGGGACCGTCGACAAGAATCCGGACTATCTCTGGTCCTCCAGCGGCATGGTGACCGATTCGGGCTATCAGGTCGAGATCCGCATTCCGTTCAAGAGCCTGCGCTATCCCGGCAGCGGGCCGCAGAGGTGGGGCATCCAGATCGACCGGGTCACCCAGCGCACCGGCTATGAGGACACCTGGACCGACGCCCGGCGCGCCAACGCCAGCTTTCTCATCCAGGCGGGGACCCTGACGGGGCTGCACGACCTGCACCGCGGCATCGTGGTGGAGGCCCAACCCTTCGTGACCGCCACGGCCAACGGAACCCGGGACGCCGGCGGGGCCTTTACCCGGGAGAGCATCAACCCCGATGCCGGGCTCAACCTGCACGCCGGGCTGACCAACCTGTCGCTCGACGCGACCGCCAATCCGGACTTCAGCCAGGTGGAGTCGGATGTGGGGCAGGTCACGGTCAATCAGCGCTTCGCCCTGTTCTTCCCGGAAAAGCGGCCCTTCTTTCTCGAGGGCATCGAGCTGTTTTCGACCCCCAACCAGCTGGTCTATTCCCGCCAGATCGTCAATCCTATCGCCGGCGGCAAGATTACCGGCAAACTGGGCGGCTTCGGCATCGCCCACCTGACGGCGGTCGACCAGGACGTGGACGGGACCAGCAGGGAGGCCCTCTTCAACGTTACCCGGCTGCGGCGCGACTTCGGCTCCAACTCGACGGCCGGGGTGACCTTCACCGACCGGAGTGTGCTGCGGAGCCCCTACTACAACCGCGTGCTGGCCGGCGATGTGCGCTACGTCTTCGGCAAGCTCTACTACCTTGAAGGCCAGCTGGGCGGCTCCTGGACCGACGATGCCGCGGGCCGCCGCTCCTCTCCCATCTGGAAGCTGGAATACGACCGCACCGGCCGGTCCTGGGGGTTCAACTACCAGCTCAATGCCATCGGCCGGGATTTCGTCACCCGTTCGGGCTTCGTGCCCCGGAACGACATCGTCTCCTTCCACGCCTATAACCGGTTGAGCTTCTACGGGGCGAGAGGCGCGCTGGTCGAGAACTTCACCAGCTTCTTCGGTCCGACCCGCATCTGGCGCTACGGCGACATCCTGGGGAACTCCATCGAAGGAAACGAGAGCATCGATCTGCGAACCCGGCTGCGTGGCGGCTGGGAGCTGAACGGGCACGTGGAGCGGGCCTTCGTGGACTTCGTGCCCGCCGACTACCAGGGATACCAGGTCGACACCCCGGGCGGCCCGGCCACCTTCGTGCCACCGTCCGGGGTCTCCGGCCCCACCGCCAGCCTCGAGCTCAGCACCCCGACCTTCCAGAGCTTCGACGCCAGCCTGCAGGTCGGCACCGGCCGCGCGGCTCTCTTTCTGGAGGCGGGAGAGGGCACGGAAGTCGACGCCAGCCTCGACCTGACGCTGCGGCCCACCGGTTCCATCCGGATCACGGGCAGTACGGTGGTGCAGCGGCTCACCCGCCGGATGGACGGGAGCGAGTTCGCCCGATCGGTCATCCCCCGCCTCAAGCTGGAGTACCAGCCCAGCCGGGCGCTGTTCTTCCGGGTGGTCGGGGAATACCGCTCCGAGCGGCAGGCGGCCCTGCGCGATCCCCGCACCGGGACCGTCCTGCTGGTGAACGGCACCAGTTCCAGCGATACCGAGACCAACGCCTTGCGGGTAGACGGGCTGCTCTCCTTCGAACCCAGCCCGGGTACCGTGGCCTTCTTCGGGTACGGCAGCTCACTCACCGGCCCCAATACGCTGAGCTTCCGCGGGCTGCGGAGGGAAGTCGACGGGTTCTTCGTGAAGCTGGCGTACCAGTTCCGGCGCTAGGAAACCGGGAAATGCCTCGGGACGTTGTTGCAGGGAAACCGGGAACGCCATGACCAGCACCACCACCGGCAACGCCGGCACCACCGCCCCCCCCACCATTCCTGTCCGGCGGCACCACTGGCTGGTCCGGGTTTGCCACTGGGCCAACCTGCTGCTGCTGGCCGGGATGGTCGCGAGCGGGCTCCAGATCTACGCCGCCTACAGCCGGTTCGGCCTGCGCGGAGGCCCCTACATCGGGCCCAACCCCTTCCAGGGGGACGCCTTCCCTCGCTGGGCCCGGCTTGGCGGGTGGCTGGCCGGGGGGCTCAACTGGCATTTCGCACTGGCGTGGCCTTTCATCCTGACCGGCCTGGTGTACCTGGGGTATCTGGCGGTCTCGGGTGAGTGGCGCTCGCTGCTGTTCCGGCCGGCAGACCTGCGGCCCGCCTGGGAGATGCAGACGTACTATCTGCGGCTCCGGAAGGAGCACCCGCCGCAGGGAAAGCACAATGCGCTCCAGAAGGGCGCCTATACGTTTATCCTGCTGCTGGGAGCGTTGTCGGTACTGACCGGCTTTGCCGTCTACAAGCCGGTACAGCTACACTGGCTCACCACCCTCTTCGGCGGGTATGAGCTGGCACGGTACTGGCACTTTCTTGCCGTCTGGACCTTCGTCGGGTTCACCCTGCTCCACGTTGCCCTGGTATTCCTGGTAGACCCCGCCTCGCTGCGGGCCATGATCAGCGGATGGTACCGCGGGAAGTTCCCCAGCCATGACTGACCACCGCCTGGACCGGCGCGCCTTCATGCGGATCGGCCTGAGCGTCGCCCCCGCGGCACTGGCCGCCGCCTGCGGCTGGGATGGCGGCGCGCTGCTGCGCCCGCCCCTGCACGCCGTTTCCCGCCTCAACGACTGGGTGGGAGAAAACCTGCTCCTCTCGAGCGACCGGCTCGCCCCTGAATATCCTGTGGCCGCGCGTACCGGCAGCGCCTTCCCCACCTATTTCATCAGCGACACGGTTCCGCTGCTGCGCGACCCGGCCTTCTGGGCGCTGGAAGTAGGCGGACTGGTCCGGAAACCGACGCGATTCACCCTGGAGATGCTCCAGGCGCTACCCAGCGTCCGCTATACCGTGAAGCACCACTGCGTGGAAGGGTGGTCGGCCATCGCCACCTGGACCGGCGTACCGGTTGCCACGATCGCCGCGCTGGTGGAGCCCACCCCACAGGCGCAGTACCTGCGGTTCGACTCGTTCGATGAGACTTATTACAACGGGTGGGATCTCAAGAGCGCCATGCACCCGCAGACCATCCTGGCCTGGGCCTACAACGACCGGCCGCTCGGCCCCGACCATGGCGCCCCCTTGCGCCTGTATGCCCCGATCAAGCTGGGATACAAGATGACCAAGTACCTGACGGCGATGCGCTTCACGGCGGAGCGTCCGGGAGGCTACTGGGAAGACCAGGGCTACCCCTGGCTGGGCGGCGTCTGAGCGTGTTGCCGCCCTATTCCCGCTCGACCGCCACATCCGCCTTGCCGTCGGCGCGATAGCGCACTTCCACCCGCCAGGGCCGGCAGCAGACGGGGCAATCCTCGGCATACACCTGGTGTGCTCCGCTCCCGGGATCGAGACCGATCCAGGCGCGCTCTCCGCAGAAGGGGCAGACTACGGCCGCCTCCCGTTGGGCGGTGCCGTCGCCCCGAGGGAACTCGTCATCCAGCCAGGACATCCTTCCCGCTTCCCCTTTCCTGTTTCCCCTTTATATCTGTGCCATGTCTTCGCGCCGCGTTCCCCTGACTCCGGTACTCCTGACCGGTGCGCTGGTGGCGGCCCGGGTGTTCCGCGCCCCGGTGCTCACCGATCCGGCGGGAGGGACGCTCCCCGTGGGGACCCGCCTGCATTTCCCCCTGCTCAATATCATCCTGGCGCCGCTGTTCGACCTGTGGGACGGCGTCTCGATGCTGAGCATGGGCCGGCTGACCGGCTTCCTGACGGGTGTCGTGCTGCTGTGGCTCCTCTGGCGCGTGGTGGCCGCGGTGCTGCGCCACCGGCGCGAGCCCGACGCCGGCCCCCCCTTCCCCCTGCTGCGCGAGGTGTCCATCGCCATCGCCGGCCTCATCCTGCTGGTGCTTTTCATCGGGGTGGGCATCATCTGGCACCGGCCCATGGCGGCCCTGGAGATCGGCGATCCCGACCTCATGCGGGTGGATACCCATTCGCATTCCAACGCGTCTCACGATGTCAAGAAGTGGCCGGTGAGCGGCTTCAGCACCGAGGCCAACCGCCGCTGGCATCGCCGCGCCGGCTTCGATGCCTTCTTCCTGACCGATCATAACACCGTCGCCAACCTGCCTCCGAGGCCGCCCCCGGCCGGCGTGCGGCCCGTGCTCTGCCCCGGCACCGAGGTCAGTGCCTGGCACGCGCATATCGTCCTGCTGGGCGATACCGTCCAGGTGCCCCGCAGCCCCTACTCCGATTCCCTGGGCGGCCTGCTGGAGCTGCTGCGGCAGAGCGAGGCCCGCTACGGTGCGATCACGATCGCCTCGCTGCCGGAGTACTCGGAGAGCCAGTGGGAAAACCTCTCCCTGCTGATCGGCGCGGGACTGGACGGGCTGGAACTGGTCAACGCCGCCCCCAAGGCCCGGCTGGCCCCCGGCCGCCGGGATACCGTCCTCAGCCTGGCCCGAACCCACCATCTGCTGGTGGTGGGCGCGAGCGACAACCACGGCTGGGGCGCTACCAGTATGGTCTGGAATCTCGTGCGGATCCCCGGGTGGCGGGATGTGCCCGATCCCTGCGTCGCCCTGCTGGCGCGGCTCCGCAGCGGTGGCACGGGTGCGGTGCAGATCGTCGAGCGTCACCACCTCACCGAGTGGTCCGCATGGCCACGGTGGCTCACTCCGGTCGGCATGATGTGGGAGACCTGGCGCTCGCTGGATCCGGCGCGGACGACGAGCTGGCTGCTCTGGATCTGGGTCGGAACCCTGCTGGCCGCGGGACTCCCGGAAGGGCGCCTCAGCCGCCCTCGCCGCAGGGCCGAATCGCCTCCGGCGCGGGCAGCGCATCGGGAACCGTAAAGACCGCGAGATACTCCTCGGAGGGCAACAGCCAGCGGAAATCCACCTGCCGGTAGCCCAGCGCCCCCAGTTCGCAGCGGATGAGGTTGGGCGGGGCGCCGCCTGAGAGGATCGGCCGGTCGGCTTCCACGATGGCGAGCCGCCCCCCCGGAATCACCCCTGCGGCAAGCCGGTAGAAATAGGCGTAGGGATTGGGGATCTCGTGATAGCCGTCCGCCAGCAGGGCCAGACTTATCGATCGGGGAGACAATCCAGGATCATCGGGCTTCCCCAGGAGCAGCTGCACCTGCTGCATGCCGTTCTGCTCCAGCCGTTGTCCCAACTGCTGCAACCGCGCGGGATCGTCGCTCACGGCGAAGAGCCGCCCCAGCGGGCCGAGCAGCCGGGCCAGCCGTACCGTATAATACCCGCCGCCGGGGTGAAGGTCGGCGACCGCCATTCCCTGCTGCAGCGCCAGGTCGTCGAAGACCTGCTGCGCCTCATGATCGCGATCCCTCGCCGCCTCGCTGCGCTGGTCCCGGCCGAGCGCGGGGGCCGCCCGTCTGCCCGGATCGGGGAATGCCTGCGCATGCCCGGCGCCCGGCAGCATCACCGCCATGAGCAGCAGAGCCAGTGCCCTGCCGGCGATCAGTCGCCCTCCGGCCGCTCGACGATCAGGTCGCGGTGGCAGTGGTTGCATGCGACGGACTTGGGGAGCTTGAAACGCCCATACAGCGGAAAGTCCTGCTCTGTGCCGCAGAAGGGGCAGTTGCCATGCGCGGACTTGAAGATCTCCCCCTGGGTGAGGCGCATGCCGCCCAGGACGAAGGCCGCAATCACGGCGGCGGGGACGGCGCCCAGATGGACCAGCGGTATGGGGAGGAAGATCAGGGCGAGCAGCAGGCAGAGCCCGAAGATCGTGGCCGCCCGTTTGAGCCGGGCGGCGGGAGCCAGTTGCGTGGTGGTAATAACGGCTCGGCTCGGCTCGGCCCCCCAGCCCTTGAGGGGTACCTCCAGGCGCCGGCCGGTGGCAGGTTGTTCAGTCTCCATTCATGCATCCTGACCAGGTACAGGAGAAGGGTAGCTGCGCCACAAAATATTGCAAGGCAACCACTTGCGGTTTCAGTGAATCCTAAGCGCTTGTCGTTACGTAATGAAACACATCCTGGGTCTTTTCTGTGAGGCTATCCATGTTCCATACGCTCTTTGGACTGCTGGCCCTGTTTGCCACGATCGTCGCCGGCATCGGCGGCTACATGCTGACCCGTCGTTTGGTGCAGCGCCGGCTGCGCTTCGTAGACGCAGTCTATTCGCCGCTGGCCCCGCTGCTGGTGGGAACGGCCTGCGCCGTCATCGCCTGGCCGGTTGCGGGCCTGCTCCCGATCATCACTACCACCGCAGCCATCGCCTTCGGACTGGGCACCGGATTCGGCACCGCCAGCGGTGTCCGTGCCCTGCGCCGGTCTACGCAGATGACCAGATGATCGGCCCGCCGGCGACCCCGGCACCGCGGCGGCTCCAGAGATTACACCGATCGCGCAGATTGGCCCATCTTCCCGCTGCGTTCCGCAACTGACCCGCTCCCCGGCGGCCCGCTGACGGCTGCGGAGGAGGGAACGCGGGGCGAGGCGATTCACAGTGCGGTCGTGCTCCTGCCCGGGCTGCCGGGCCGTCCGGGCTCCCCCTGGCGGTCCCTCCCGATTAGTGTGGGGAGTCCGTGTCATCCGAGGAATCGTCAATCTGTGGATAGCCGATGACTGTTACCTGTACCCGCTGCGGGATGGAGCGCGACCGGATCGCCTTCCAGCCCTTTCCTAACGAGACCGGCAAGCGCATCTACGATCACATCTGCGCCGTCTGCTGGGCCGAGTGGCTCAACTACCAGAAACAGCTGATCAACCACTATGCGCTGAACCTGCTGGAGCCGAAGGCGAAGCAGTTCCTGATGGAGAACATGAAGCGCTTTCTCTTTGAGGAACCGGAAACGAAGGCATCAGGAACCGCGGAAGGAAGCCGCTGATTCCCCATCACCGTCCCACCCCCACCTGAAACACCGCGTCGATCGCCGGTCCTGAAGGCGAGGGGTCTTCGGTCATACCCACCCGCCACTCCAGCCCTCCCGCCGTCCGCAGCAGCCATCCGTAGTTCAAGGACATTTCGAAGCGATCCAGAGCCGGGTAGCCGGTGCCGTGGTAATAGGGCGAATGAATGAAGAAATCGGCGTAGAGCGCCTGCCTTCCCCAGATGTTCCAGCGGGCGCCGGCCGTCACCGCGACAAAGAGCGAGTGCTGCCAGGGGCCCAGCACTCCGTGGCGGGGGGTGACACCGGCCCCCAGGCCGCCGGTGAAGTTCCAGCGCCGGCCCAAGGGGGCGGCCAGCGTCGTCATCAGCGCCAGAGAAGGCGTGCCCCGGCCGTACCCTTCGCGGGTGGTGGTGGGGAGCGTCAGCGACAAGACCGACTGGAGCCCCGGCCGGTGCCGATGCCCCACCGCCAGGCGAACATCTCCCAGATAGGCTCCCGGCCCGTACCCGACCTGCCGTCCCCCCGGGAGATCCAGCCGATAGGCGAAACTATCCCGCGGCCGTTCGTCGCGCGCCGGAAGGTCCACGCCGATCACCCGGTGGTACCAGTTGAGGAACCCATCCAGAAACCCCGCCCAGGCGTAGCCCAGAGGCGCTTCGGCGGCAACGAAGGTCGAGGACGTGAGGTCGTGACGGAGCCCGGCCCGGAGCACCAGCAGCTCGGCGTCGAGGAGGTAGGTACCGGAGCGGCTCGTGTTGAACTCGATGGCGCTGCCGTAGTCCAGCAGAACCCGCACGGCCCAGCCGGAATCCGGCGGCTCCCAGGGCTGGAAGAACACCCCGGAGCGGGACTGCGCCAGCGGGTTGATGGAATGGAACGCGGGGATCGGGGGGACCGGATTCTGCGCTGCGAGCGGCAGCCCGGGCAGGAGAGCGAGCCCGGCAGCGAGCAATGCGGTCTGGCGCATGGGGCTACAGCTTAATCCGGCCCGCCCCGGGAGGAAACCGGGCTTCAGCGTCCGGGAGGGGCGAGGCTACCCTGCACCACCACCGGCTTGTGCATGCGCACGATCTCGAGCCGGAAATGTTCGCCGCCCTGGTAGCTCCGCAACACCCGGAGCAGATGGGCGGGCGAAACGATGGGCCGGCCGTCCACCGACCGGACCACGTCACCCGGCTGAAGATTGAGCCCGCTCGAATCGGGAACGTCCAGAACCAGGACTCCCTGGCTGGTCCCGAAGTAGCGGCCCAGAAGGGGGTTGAGCGGGGCCAGCTCCAGATCGGCGAGGGGCGAGCTCCAGGAGAAGAAGAAGGAACCGGCGAACGGCTCGGGCTGTCGCACGAATTGCCGCTCGTCCCCGGCCGGTCGCGGTCCCGGAAGGTAGGTGCGTTCCTGCGGCATGGGCATGACGCGGAGCGCCATACTCTCGGGCGGGCTGAAGTACACGCCGCCCGGCGTCTCGTAGGCGATCCAGCCCGGCTGCAGGTCGGTCACCAACTGGGCCACCCGCCGCTTGCCGTCCCGGCGGTACTCCAGGCTCAGGGTGTCGTTGGGATCGAGCCGGGCAGCCAGCTCGATCAGCCGCAGGCCCGGCAGGGAGGGCGGCGCGGAGAACTGCTCATCCGGCGCGGGGCCGCCGCCAGTCGTGAGATCCTGCATGTTCACCCGGGTGATGATGTCGCCCGAGCGAATCCCGGCCCGGGCCGCCGGCCCGCCGGGCGTCACGGCTTCGACGTACGCGCCGATGGAGTCGGTGGCGCTGGCCCGCATGTTGATGGTGATCCCCATGCGAGCGCGATGGTGGATATAACTGATGCGGAGGGAATCGGGCGGCACCCGGCCCGGCGTGAGCGACCGGGGCTGCTGGGCGGCCAACAGGGCCGGAACGGCACAGAGGGCCGCCAGCATCAGACCCCGGGAGCGCAACGGCCGGCAGCGAGCGTCTCGATCAGAGCCCGACATTGGTTGCCCGGGTCAGGTGGACGTCCATCAGGGCGTCCAGCAAACCGACTCGCTCCCGCCAGAGCTGGAGCGTCTGCGTCTGAGGCGCCCGCTGTCCGCCCAGCTCGGAGGCCTGCAGCTGGCGGTCGAGCGCGGCAATGCGGTCTTCCAGTTCGGCCGCGATGTGCGCCGTGCGGCCGTCGGTGACGCGCGCCTCGGGATTCAGTCGGCGCAGGGCGCTCTCCAGCGCCTGCGACTGCGCCTTCACCGAGTCGATCGCCGCCACCGGCGTCCCGCGGCCGTCGTGAGCCGAAATGTCGCCCACCACCAGCACCGCCGCGATCGACGCCGCCATCGCCAGACCGGCCATGCCCATCCAGCGGATCCGGCGATGCCGCCGGTGGGCCACGGCCCGGGCCCGGACTACCGGCCACCGATCACGCGCCGGCCGCAGCGCCGGCAGGGCGCGCAACCGGGCCGCCCGCTGGTGCAGCCGGTCCAGTTCGCGGCGGCATTCGGGACAACCTTCCAGATGTAACCGGGCCGTAGCGGTGCCTGGCGCCAGGCCGGGCTCCCGCAGATCCAGGAGCTGCTCCAGGGTGAGGTGATTCACGCGACCTCCTCCCCCAGCCAGCGGCGCAGGCGCGCGTGGGCCCGGGCCAGCTGCGACTTCGAAAAACTCACCGTCTTGCCCATCATGTCCGCGATCTCTTCGTGCGTATACCCTTCGACATCGTGCAGCCAGACCACCGCCCGGCTGATCTCCGGCAGCCGTTCCAGCGCCGCCTCGAGATCCATCCGGAGCAGCGGCTCCTCACGCCGGGTGGCCGGCACCAGCTCGTCCTCCAGCTGGTCGGTCTCCCGGTAGCGATTGCGCCGCAGCCGCATCAGTGCCTTGCTGGAGGCGATCGTCCGGATCCAGCCCCAGAGACTCCCCTCCGCCCGGTACTGCCCGATGCTCCGGCAGACCTCGAAAAACGTCTCCTGCACCACATCTTCCGCATCCTCGGCCGTCCGGCAGATCCGCCGGGCCAGGTTGAAGACCGGTACCTCGAAGGCACGGTACAACTGCTCCAGTGCCTCCAGGTCCCCTGCCCGGGCCTGGGCCACCACCGCGTCGGCATTGGCGAGTGCGTAGATGTCTGTCATGACTCTTTTAAAGATGCCCCTGAAAGGGGCAGCGTTGCAGGGGGGGTGGTGAGAAAAGGGAGAGGCGGCCGGACGGCGGCCGTTCAGGCTGACTCCATGTTCAGCCCGCCGGCTCTCACGGATCGATTTCTCGGACGGAGGCCGGCTGTGGAGCAGCCCATCACGGGCCAGGCGTCAGGAGGCCAGTGGGCCGACAGACGGGACGGCGGGAGGGAGGTCAAGCCTCTGTCATGCACAGTGCAGCATGCCGCCCCTGCTAGATTTGCGGCATGGCTACCACAACCGACTCCTGGCGAGAGCACCTGACCGACGAGGCGGACGCGGCCTTCATGTACCGCGCTCTGGCGGAGCTCGAAACCGACCCCCAGCGAGTCAGCCTGTTTCAGCGGCTGGCCGAGGTCGAGGATCGGCACGTCGAGCTGTGGGAGCGGCTTCTGAAGGACCAGGGGGAAGAGGTTCCCTCGTTTCGTCCCAGTCTTCGGGCGCGGGGGATGGTCTGGATGGCCCGCCGGTTCGGGGCGCGCACAGTGCTCCCCCTGCTGCTGGAAGAAGAGGGACGCGAGGTGAAAGGGTACCTCAACATGTACAAGGAGGCACCCGGAGGCGCCGCCGGGCCCACGGCGCTGCGCCTGGCCCGGGAATCCGCGCAGCACGCAGAGTCGCTCGCCACCCTGAGCGGCACGGAGGGCGAACCCTGGCACAAGACCGGCGCGGGCGGCTTCCTGCGGAACGTGGTGTACGGCTTCAATGACGGCCTGACCGCCAACTTTGGGCTGGTAGCGGGCATGATCGGCGCCCAGTCGTCGCTGGGCGCGGCGCATGCGGTGCTGGTGGCCGGGCTCGCGGGCATGGTCGCCGATGCCCTGTCCATGGGCAGTTCGGGCTATCTGGCCGCCAAGAGCGAGCGTGAAGTCTTCGAGCACGAGATCGCCATGGAGAAGGAAGAGCTCCGGCTCATGCCCGAAATCGAGCAGGAGGAACTCTCCCTGCTCTATCAGGCCAAGGGCATTCCGGAGGGCCAGGCCAACGAGCTGGCCCATCAGGTCATGCAGGATCCCGAGCGGGCGCTGGAAGAGAAGGTCCGGGAAGAGCTGAAGATCGGCGAGGCCGACAGTACGCCGCTGCAGGAGGCGTGGGTCACCGGCCTCGCCACGGCCTTCGGGGCGTTCATTCCGGTGGCTCCGTTTCTCTTCACCCGCGGCGCCGCGGCCATCTGGATCGCGTTCACCATCGCCATGCTGTCGCATTTCGGGGTGGGCGCGGCCCGCTCGTTCTTTACCGGCCGCGGCGTGATCCGCAGCGGCATGGACATGTTCCTGGTGGGGCTGGGCGTGGCGGGGGCGGGCTATCTGGTGGGTGACTGGATTGTGCGGCTGTTCTGAGGAGGGAGAAACGGGCAACGGCGACGTCGGTGGTGACCTCGACCGGGTCGTAAGCGGCCTCGGCCACACAGCCAGGCCGGCGCCACCGTTACCCAGCCTTGATGACGCCTGATCCGGTACTCCCTGCACACGCCCCCGGCGGACCCGGCGCCGGATGCGCGACGCCCTGGCCGGACTAACCCACCACGAGATTCACCAGCCGGTTGGGCACGTAGATCCGCTTGCGAATCTCCTGTTGGCCCACGAAACGCTGCACCGCCGTATCGGCCAGCGCCGCGTCCACCGCGGCCTCCTCGGCGGAGTCCCGCGGCACCATGACCCGGGAGCGGGTGCGGCCGTTGACCTGCACCACCAGCTCGACCGTGTCCTCCACCACCAGCGCCGGGTTCCAGGCGGGCCACGCGGCATCGAACACCGATCCCTGCTGCCCCAGCCGCTCCCAGCATTCCTCGGCGAAATGCGGGACGATGGGTGCGAGCATGACGATCAGGTCTGCCACCACCCGCCGCTCGACACAGTTGGCCTCGCGCAGCGTATTCACCAGTTCCATCATGGCGGCGATGGCGGTGTTGTATTTCAGGTCCTCGTAATCTTCCGTGACCTTGCGCTTGGTCTGGTGCCACTTCACCAGAATGCGGTGCGTGATCTCTCCGCAGGCGTCCTCGCCCACGGAATCGCCGACCAGCATCCAGACCTTGTCGAGAAAACGCCGGGGGCCGCTGATGCCTGCGTCGCGGAAATCGCCGCCCTCCTGGAAAGGGCCGAGCGACATCAGATACATGCGGAAAGTGTCCGCCCCCCACCTGGAGATGTACTCGTCGGGCACCACCACGTTGCCCCGGGACTTGGACATCTTGGCCCCGTCCTTCACAATGAGCCCGTGGGCGCGGAACCGGGTGAACGGCTCCTCGAACCCGATGTGGCCGAGCTCGTGCAGCACCATGGCAATGAAGCGGGAGTAGAGCAGGTGCAGCACGGCGTGTTCATTGCCGCCGATGTAGGTCGTGACCGGCAGCCAGCGGCGGGTGAGCGCCGCATCGAATGGCCGGTCATCCAGGTCGCTGCTGGGGTAGCGCAGGTAGTACCAGGCCGAATCCAGGAAGGTGTCCGAAACGTCGGTCTCCCGCCGGCCCCGGGCTCCGCACTGGGGACAGGGGACGTAGTACCACTCCTCATGCCGGGCCAGGGGCGAGACGCCGGTGTCCTCGGGCCGGAAGTCTTCGATCGCGGGAAGCAGCACGGGAAGGTCGGCTTCGGGCACGGGGACGGCGCCGCAGGTGTCGCAGTAGATGATGGGGATCGGCGGCCCCCAGTAGCGCTGCCGGGAAATGCACCAGTCGTGCAGCCGGTAGTTCACCTCGGGATGAGCCGCGCCCAGACTCGCCAGCCACTCCACGACGGCCCGCTGCGCCTGGGCCACGCTCAGATTGTTGAACTGCCCCGAGTTGACCAGGCGGCCGCGCTCGCTGTCGGTATAGGCCTGGTCCAGCGGCGTATCGGCGGTGTCGCCGCTGGCCGCCACCACCCGGACGATGGGGAGATCGAACTCCCGGGCGAACTCGAAGTCACGCTCGTCGTGGCCGGGCACCGCCATGATGGCGCCGGTCCCGTATTCCATGAGGACGTAGTCGGCCACCCATACCGGGATCGGCTCGCCGGTGGCGGGATTGGTGGCATAGGCGCCGGTGAAGACGCCGGTCTTGTCCTTCACCACCTTGCGGGTGACCAGGTCCATGGCCGCGGCGCGCTCCCGGTAGGCCACCACCTCCTGCCGCCGGTCCGGATGGGTGATCCGCGCGACTGCCGGATGTTCGGGTGCCAGCACCAGCCAGGTAGCGCCGAAGATGGTATCGGGACGGGTGGTAAAGACCTCGACCGCCACGGGGCCATGCTCCGCCTCGCCCGCGGCTTCCGGCATCACCTGGAACGTGATACGCGCGCCCTGGGAGCGCCCGATCCAGTTCCGCTGGGCCGTCAGGGTGCTCTCCGACCAGTCCAGCGTCTTCAGGTTGTGCAGCAGGGCCTCGGCGTAGTCGGTGATCCGGAAAAACCATTGCTCCAGCATCCGCTGCTCCACCTTGACGTCGGGATGCCGTTCGCAGAACCCGTTCACCACCTGCTCATTGGCCAGGACCGTCTTGCACTCCGGGCACCAGTTGACCGCGGCTTTCTTCTTGTAGGCCTTCCCCGCCTGATACAGTTGGAGGAACAGCCACTGCGTCCATTTGTAATAACCGGGATCGGTGGTAGAGAGCTCGTGCCGCCAGTCGAACATCCCCCCGATGCGGACCAGCTGGCGACGGAAGTTCTCGATGTTACGGGGAATCAGCTCGGCGGGGTGGATGCCCACCTTGATCGCGTGGTTCTCGCTGTGAATCCCGAAGGCGTCGAAACCGATGGGCTCGAAGACATTCCAGCCCTGCAGCCGCTTGAAGCGGCCGTAGATATCGCTGCCGGTAAACGCGAACATGTTCCCCACGTGCAGCCCTTCCGCCGAGGGATAGGGGAACATCATCAGATTGTAGAACGGCCTGGCGGCGCCTTCGAGATCGGGCTCGTTAGTGCGCCGCTCAGCCCAGCGCGCCTGCCAGCGCGCCTCGATGACGGCCGGGTCGTAGCCGGCCTGATCCTGCGTGTGCTCGGTCATGCGCGGCAATCTAGACAGGGTGGCTGGAGGACCGAAAGCCGGACCCCGGGTATCTGCTTGCCCACCCTCGCGCCAAACCCTAACTTCCACGCCAGGATCCCCCCTCGCACATCAGCTCCCCGGAGCCCCATGGCAGCGCGCCACTCCCATCTTGCCCGAACCATCTGGATCGCCAGCGGCGCCGCCGGCGCGCTCTTTCTGCTGTTCACCTTTCTGCTCACCTACCGGGGAGCCAACCGCTTCGTGGGCGAACGGCGCGATCTGGAACTGCGCGAGTTTGCAGTGCAGGCGGCGGGTCTGGCCAACCAGCTGCTCGCGGCCGGCATTGTCCCGACGCCGGGGACTCTCGCCGCCACCGACAGCAGGGTCGACGTGGAGATCGTCAACGAGCAGGGGATCATCGTGTCCTCCACCGATCCGCAGCACCCGGCGGGCGAGGCCGCTCCGAACCTGACCGGTGCAACCGGAGGCGGCGTCCTCGAAGTGCAGGACGCGCATGGCCGGGAACATATCGCAACGGTACCGCTGCAGCGCGCCGGCTGGACCCTGGTACTGCGCCAGCAGGCCTCGACGACCTGGAGCATGCGCGGCCTGCTGCACACCATCTGGCTGGAACTGGTGCTGGTGGCCATCGTCGGCGGGCTGCTGCTGGCGGCGATCGTAGCTTACTTCCGCCGCCGGGTCGTCGAACCCCTGGTGGGGATGGACCGGGTGGTCTCCCGCGTGGCCGTGGGCGATCTCACGGCGCCCAGTCTCCACCTGCCGCAATCCCGCGACGAGGTCGGCCAACTGGGCACCGGGGTGACGTTCATGGTCAACGAGCTGCGCAACCTGGTGGAGTCCATTCGCAGCGCCTCCGGCGAGGCCGCGACGCTGGCCCTCCAGATCTCCGCCTCGACGCAGCAGATGAGCGCCTCCACGGAAGAGGTGGCGGGCACCTGCGGCGACCTGACCGACCGGGCCAACAAGCAGGCCGCCCTGGTCCGCGCGACCGCCGTCGATGCCTCCCGCATCCTCAACATCGCCCAGGGCCTGGCCGAGGGCGCGCGCGAAGCGGCCGACCGGAACGCCTCACTGGCACGGGTCGCCCGGGGCCACCAGGAGCAGCTCGATGCCAGCTCCACCCAGCTGGAGCGCCTGGCCGAGGAGATCGAGCTGGGCCTGAAAGAAGCCGAGGCGCTGGCCGCGGCCTCGGAGGAGATCGGCAAGTTCGTCGTGCAGACCAAGACCATCGCCCGGCAGACCCATATGCTGGCCCTCAACGCGGGCATCGAAGCCGCGCGGGCGGGGGCGGAAGGCCGCGGGTTCGCGGTGGTGGCGGAGGAGGTTCGGAAGCTGGCGGGCCAGGCGGCGCAGGCGGCCACGACCACCAGCCAGACGGTAGACGCGGTCCAGATCCGGGTGCGAACGGCCCGCGAACGGCTGCTCCGGCTGGCCGAGGGCGGGGTCACGGCGCGGGATGCGGCCAACACCGCGGCATCGGGACTCAACACGCTGGCCAGCGAGGCCGAAGCCAATGATTCCTGGACCCGTCAGATCTCGGGCAGTTCCCGGGAAGTCCGGGAACTGGTCCAGGGAATCGTGCAACGAATGACCGATGTCTCCGAAGGCACCGAGGAGTTCGCCGCCGCCGCCCAGCAGATTGCCGCCTCGGCCCAGGAGCTGAGCGCCTCCACGATCGAGATCGCGCATTCGGCCTCCCAGCTCTCCCAGGCGTCAGACCGCCTGACCGGCGCCGTGTCCCGCTTCCAGCTCGAGCGCGCGCCCGAAGTCCCGGAGGTGGAGCGGCCGGAACCCGCGGGCGACCTGTCGCTGGCCCCCAGCATAAACGGCTAAAGGCGACCGCTGGACCCGGCAGCCCGGCATGTCAGGGGCGGGGGGCGCCCTTTCCATACGCGGACAACCAGTCAACGGCCGCCCTTATCTATAGCCAGAGACGACGCGGGTGCTCTCATTCGGTCTGTGCTGCCGGCCGTCCTCAGGCTCTCTCTCTCCTAGAACCCGCGCCCAGCGCCCTCTCGCGGCCCCAATCTACCCCGCCTGAAGTGCCATGCGGTGAACTGGGTCACACGGCTCAGACAGGTGACCGGCCATGTCGTAGATGGACTGGGCGCAGTCGGCGGATGAGGGAAGGAACGGGAGCCCGGCAAGCCCACTCTGCCCATCCCCCCTAAAACGAATCGGGCCTACGCATGGGCCCGATTCGCGGTGGGAGACT
This sequence comes from uncultured Gemmatimonadales bacterium, assembly GCA_963779755.1. Classification (GTDB taxonomy): domain Bacteria; phylum Gemmatimonadota; class Gemmatimonadetes; order Gemmatimonadales; family GWC2-71-9; genus CAVZZO01. The sequence goes on along the minus strand of CAVZZO010000001.1, from coordinate 987,177 downwards.
GCGAGGATCGTTGTGGCAGGACTGTGGAGGAGAAGGCCGACGCCATGTCAGAGTACAACCGGGCTGCGTCGACCCGGGTGTGTGTAGACCGGCATTGTCTGCCGCTGACATCCCGCCGACCTTCCGGGCCAACAATGCTGCCGTCCGGACTCGCCGTCTGTGGGATGGCTCACACCGGCGTGCCAGCCCCTTCGGCCACAACCGCTTCCAGTTGTTCCAGCAGGGCCGTGAGGTGGGCCTCCCCTACATCACCCATGTGTCCGATCCGGATGATGACCTCCGTCAGGTCGGGAAGGCCCGCCCCGATCAGCCAGCCGCGGCGTTTGAGGCGGCGCACCAGCTCGGTGGCCTTGACGCCTTCGGGCACCCGCAGGGCGGAAACGGCCCAGGATCGCCGGCCTTCTGGCGCAAAGAATGAGAATCCCGGATGTTCCGCGACCCAGCGCTCAACCGCCAGCAGCATGTCGTAGTGGCGATGCCAGCGGGCCTCGACGCCGCCTTCGGCATCGATCCGTTCCAACTGCCGCGCCAGCGCAAAGTACTGCGGCATGGCGGGAGTCTGGGTCGGCCGGCCGTGCACCGCAGCATCTTCGAAGAGCAGGGGATCGAAATACCAGCCGCGGTCGCCCAGCGTACGAGCCCGCTCGACCAATGGCTTCGACGCCACCCCGAGCGCCAGCCCCGGCGGCACCGCCAGCGCTTTCTGGCTGCCGGTGAAGACGAAATCGATGCCCCAGGCATCGGTTTCGACCGGTGAGGCGCCGAGTGAGGTGACCGCGTCCACCAGCAGCAGCACATCCGGCCGGGTGCGGACCACGCGGGCCAGCTCTTCCAGGGGGGCCAGCGCGCCGGTGGAGGTTTCGGAGTGCACCAGGGCGACCGCGTCGACCTCCGGCCCATCGAGAAACTGGGCCAGTTGATCGGGTTCGATGGTCCGCCCCGGATGCACCTTGACCCGGATAGCCTCCTTGCCGCAGGCCTCGGCGATTTTCATGAACCGGTCGCCGAAATACCCGCCATCCACCACCAGCACCCGCTGGCGTACGCCTCCGCGAATGGCGGCCTCCATGAAGCCGGTGGACGAGCAGGTTCCGATCAGGACCGGTCTGCCGGTGCGGAAGAGCCGCTGCAGCCGCGGCTGCATGGTGGCGATGACCTGTTCCATCTCGGGGCTGCGGTGGGAAATCCTGGGGGCGTCGAGCGCGGCGATGACGTCGGGGTGGATATCGGCGGGCCCGGGAAGAAAGATGCGGCCAAAGGGCAGATCGGTCATGGGAGATACTCGTCCAGGATACCTTCGTCCACGATTTCGCCGGTCGTCACCAGGCGGACGCCCTCCTCGCCCCAGGCCTTGAGCAGGTGCTCGGCCTGCTCGGCATAGATGGCGCGGGCGGCGTCGGTCACGAAATAGAGCCGGGTGTGCGGCCGGTAACGGACCAGCCCCTCGATGGCATAACGGTCGCAGACGTCCAGCGCGACTCCGTAGAGCACGATGGCCGGGGGGTCGTGGGCACGAACCACCGGTACCACGTTGGGATTGGTGAACACATCGAACCAGTGCTTGTGGAAGAGTATGTCGCCATCGTGTCCGACCGCACGCTCCGCGACCGCCTTCGGGTCCTGCGGATGGGGCTCGATCACCAGCGGGTTGCGCAGCGCCGTGGCGGGGATCTTCTGCTGCCCCGGGGTGCCCCGCATGCAGTGCGGCGGATAGGTGTCCTTGAAATCGGGATGGTCGCTCAGTTCCTGATGGCCCGGCTCATGGTCGTCGGCGCTAGCGATGATGCGGATGCCGCGCTGGTGCGCGAACCGGGTGAGCCGTTCCAGGGCCGGGATGATGTCCACGCTTCCCGGCACGTAGAGCCTGCCGTCGGGCAGCATGAAATCGGCCTGGGTGTCGACGTCCCAGAAGAGGAGGCTTGAAATCATCAGATGGCTGCTGGCAAGTGGTCGCTGGTCGTTAGTCGCTGGCCGCTATTGGTAGCCCTTCTTACCGCATGTTTGTTCCCGATTCCCGTTTCCCCATTCCCCGCTGTTCACGTCACCAGTTCCAGCCGCGGATTGGGCCGGTATTGCCGGCCCACCTTGGAGCAGGGCTGGCCCTCCCGCAGGACCACGTCGGCGGTAAAATCGAAGCGGCCGCCGAAGAGCGAGCTGCCCACACCGTAGGCATCCACCGGCACGGCCAGCCGCTCGAATTCGCGGATCTTCTCCACGGTGAAGCCGCCCGACACCACGATTTTTACACCGGTAAAGCCCGCGCTGTCCAGCGCCACGCGAACATTCTCCACCAGCTGCGGGCAGACACCGGTGGGGCGGAAGTTGCCCATTTCCGGCAGGACGGAGCGGTCCACCAGCATTTCGCTGGTATCGAGCCGGACGCCATAGAGCCGGTCGCCCAGGCCGTGGGCGCACTCCAGGGCGGTCCGCACGCAGTCGTTTTCCCAGTCTACCAGGGTCAGCAGGCGGACGTCGGGCGAGATGTAGTCGGCAAACTTCCGCGAGGCGGTCACCGTGTCGCCGCCATAGGCGCCGATCAGGCTGTGGGGGACGGTGCCGATCCCTTCGCTGCCCCACCAGCTGGCCTGGGCATCGGTGGACACGCCGATGGCGCCGGCGATATGGGCGGCGTAGCCGTCTCCCGTCTGGACCAGCCAGTGGTCGTGCCGGGCGGGGAAGAACATGATCTCCTTGGGCGCCGCGGCTTCCACCACGCGCCGGGTGTTGGTCCCGACGCGGGTGCGCCGGGCCAGCACGCCCAGGTACAGCGTTTCCAGGTGCGCGAAGGCGTCATAGGGCCCCTCGATCAGCATGACCGTCTCCCAGGGCTCGACTTCATCGCCGTCGTAGAGAGCGTGAACTATCAGCTCGGGCCACTCCATGGAACAGAGCTTGAGGATGGCGATGGCTTCATCCATGCCGCCGAGGAAGGCGTGGGTCTTGCCGAAGACCTGCATGGTGAGCCGGGGGCGGGCCCCGTCGGCGATGAGAATCTCGCGGGCGCGGACAAAATACTTGTCGGAGTAATAACCTTCCCGCATCCGGTCCACCGGCAGGTGGAAGATGGCAGGATCGAGCCGTGGGCGACGGGGCATGCGGGTCCTGGTCAGGAGGTGACGACCGGAGCGCGCCGACTCATCGGCCGGCTCCGAGGCTTTCCTGCTTGAGCGCGGCGAGGGTCGCGCGGATCTGCCGCACCCGCCGCGAGGAGGGATAGCGGTCGAGCAGGCGCCGCAACTCGGCCATGGCCTTGCCGGGCTGGTCCAGCCGGTGTTCGTAGAGATCCGCCAGGGCGAGGCCCAGGCGGAGATCATCGGACGGCGGCAGGGGATGACCCGTGCGGCGGCGCGTTTCCAGCTCCGCCGCTGCCAGCCCCGGGCTGCCCATGGCGCCGGCCAGCAACGCGGCACGGCGCAGCAGCGGTTCCACCGCGCCGTGTGCGGCGCGGGCGGCATAGGCTTCCGCCGCGTCGGCCAGCCGGCCGCGCGCGACCAGGGCTTCGACGTCCGAGTAGCCTTCTCCCCGTCCCAGCCCCACATTCTGCGCCATGCGGGCGAACAGATCGATGGCGGGCGCGAGCACGCCGTCGATCATTCCCAGCACCAGGCCGTAGAGCGCCCAGAAGACGCCGGCCAGCACCAGGGCGCGTGGCGCGATACCGGCGGCGGCGAGGATAATCGCGAGCACCGTCCCCGCCAGCAGCAGTCCGGCAACCGTGACGCGGAGGTAGCTGAACGGATCCGACGGGTCCAGCAATCGGCGCATGGCGGGATCGATGACAAAGGAAAGAACGGCTCCGGGAACAATACGGGGCGCCGCGCGGCAAGACAAGTTGACAGACCGCCAGAAGCCATTAGCCATTAGCGGATTCCGGCCGCAGGCCGGCGCATGCGGATCATCATCCTTCCCCGGTCGCAGGAGCATTCCGTGCCCCACCCGCTTTCCCGCCGGCGATTTCTCGGGGCGACCGGCGCCGCCCTGGCCGCCGGCACCCTGCCGGCAGCCCTGCCCTCGCCCATCGCCTTCCCCGCCGTTCACCGCCGGCCGCCCAGCCGGCCGGTCGCCGTCGCTTCGGCCAACGGGCTGCGGGGCGTGGCCCGCGCGGCCGAGCTCGTCGCCCGGGGCGGCGACACTCTGGACGCCGCCATCGAAGGCGTCAAGATCCAGGAGCTCGATCCCACCGATCAGTCGGTCGGCTACGGCGGGCTGCCCAACGCCGATGGGGTGGTCCAGCTGGATGCCTCCTGCATGCACGGGCCGTCCCGGCGGGCCGGCGCGGTCGGCGCGCTGGAAGGCATCAAGACCGCCAGCGAGGTGGCCCGGCTGGTGCTCAAATACACCAACCACATCATGCTGGTAGGCGAGGGCGCCAAGAAATTCGCGCTGAGCTACGGCTTCAAGGACGAGGACCTGCTCACCCCCGAGTCGCGCCAACGATGGCTGCTGTGGCGGGCCAACCTGAACAAGGACGACGACTGGCTGGACGTCCCCGGCGAAGAGCCGATGGTGCACCGGCCGACCGGGACCATCAACATGAATGTGGTCAATCCGGCGGGCGACATCTCCTCGGTGACCACGACGGCGGGCCTGGCGTTCAAGATTCCGGGGCGGGTGGGCGATTCTCCCATCATCGGCGCGGGCCAGTATACCGACAACGACATCGGGGCCGCCGGTTCCACCGGCCGCGGCGAGTCGAACATCATGGTTTGCGGCGCGTTTCTGACGGTCGAGTTCATGCGGCAGGGCATGAAGCCCACCGATGCCTGCCTGGCCACGCTGAAGCGGGCGGTGCAGCTCTCGCCCCCGCGGCTGCTGGACGCCCGGGGCCGCCCGCAATTCGGGCTCAACTTCTATGCGGTGAACAAGCAGGGAGAGTACGGCGCCGCCTCGCTCTATCCCAGCGCCTACGCCGTCCATGACGGACGCGAGGCTGCCAAGCGGGACACCGCCTATCTCTACGAGATGCCATCGTGAATCGTTGCCGCCGTCTGCTGGTCATATCGCTGATCGCGCTGGGGTGGCTTCCCGGCCGCCTTCACGCCCAGGAGTGGCGGGACAGCCGCTACCCCTATATCACCTCGCTCAGCAACGATTTTCCGGCCATTGCCGCCCGCTGGCTCTGGACCAAACGGGCGCCGGACTACTTCTCTCCCCTGCCCTATGCCGGCACCGTGGTGCTGGACGGAGGCATCAGCTTCCGGGGCAGCCGGTTTCTTTCGGCCGAATTCCGGGCCCCGGGGCTGTGGGACAAGTGGCGGCTGGTGTTCTCCGGCGGCGCCAGGCGCGAAGCGCGCATGGGCTACTACGGCCTGGGCAACAACACCGCTTTCGACGAAAACCTGGTGACGCCCGACCAGCCCTATCTCTACCGGGTACACCGCACCACCTACGAAGGCCTCGCCGAGGTGAGCCGGCTGGTGGCTCCGCATTTCTACCTGGCTTTGGGAAGCCACGTCGAGCACGTCCACTTCACCGATCTGCCGGGCCCCTCGGTGTTCCGGGCGACCGAGGGGCACGAGGTCTCCCAGACGGACGTGGCAGGACGGCTGGCGGCGGTGCTGGACACCCGGGACAACGAATACAACACCCACAAAGGCCTCTGGCTGGAAGCCGGGTACGAGGTAGGCAGCGGCGGCAACGGGTACACCCGGGTCTACGGCGCAGCACGGGGGTACCTGCCCCTCGGGGAAGGCACCACCATTGCGGCGCGGGTGGCGGGATCGAACCTGGGCGGCGCGCCGCCCCTCAACGCCCGTTTCGAGCTGCCGATGTGGGAGCAGACCCTGACGGTCTATGGCGAGCGCTATACCAACCGCGGGCTGGTAGAAGGAAGGCTGGCGGGCACCGGGTTGCTGTTCGGCAATCTGGAGGTGCGCCACAATATCATCGACCTGCAGACGCTGGGAGCCATCACCGCCATCGCCTTCGTGGACGCCGGCCGGGTATTCGAGAACGAGGATTTCCGGCTCACCACCGACCACCTGAAAGTCGGGGCCGGCGGCGGGATTGCCGTCCGGCTGCTGCGGAGCACCATATTTACCTTCAACTTTGCGGGCGGCCCCGACGGGTTCAACTTCTCGATGGGGAGCGGGTGGTTTTTCTAGGCGACAACCGGTGAATGGTCGAAGGTCGAAGGTCGAAGGTCGAAGGTCGAAGGTCGAAGGTCGAAGGTCGAAGGTCGAAGGTCGAAGGTCGAAGGTCGAAGGTCGAAGGTCGAAGGTCGAAGGCGAGAAGGTACACCTGCCTCAGGGAAACATCCGGAATTTGACCTTTGACCTTTGACCTTTGACCCGCCTGCCACGTTCCTAGATTTCCCTGATCTCGACTCCCCGCTTCCGCAATTCGTCCACATAGGGCTTGAAGGGCATCGCTTCGTCCGGGGTGTGGACGCCCCTGGCGGTGACGCGGCCGTCCACCTGCATCACGCCGGTGATGGCGAGGGAATAGCCGGTGGTGCGCATCATGGCGCTGATGTGGTGCTCGGCGTCGTAGTAGTCCAGCAGCTCGAAGCCGATGGTGGTTTCCTTCCCGCCCTGCTTTCCCGTTACCAGCACCCGCAGCGCCACCAGATCCTGCCCTTCCGGCTTGTTCAGCCTGGGCTGCACCACGGCGATGAAGGCATCGCGCGGCACCACGCTCTGCCCTTTCACGTCTACCGGCTCGAGGTCGAGCAGGCCCAGCGACCGGATGTCGCGCATGATGTCGGCGTGCCCGGGATAGCGGAGGGTCTTGTACTCCATGACGGCGACCTTGCCTTCGAACGTCCAGGGCATGGTGCTGATGCCGCCGCCGGTGTGAAACGCCTCCAGCTGGCCGACGGGAGTCTGGAACTCGAGCGTTTCCAGCTCGCTCAGCGCTTCGACCTGGCGCCGTTTGCCGTCGCGCAGAATCCAGCTCGGCGTGGTGTAATAGTCGAGCGCGCCCTCCAGGGAGTACACCACCTGATAGTTGAGCGGCGGCTCGGGATGCTGCGGCAGCCCCCCGACATACACCTTGACCCGCTCGGCCTGGTCCAGCCGGCGAATGCCTTCCTGGGCCAGGATGTTGACCATGCCGGGCGCCAGGCCGCAGTCGGGCATGATGGACACGCCCTTCGCCCGGGCGTCGCGGTCGAGCTTCTTCTGCTCGAAGACGATCTCGGTGTTGCCGCCCAGGTCGGCGAAGTTGGTGCCGACCTTCACGGCACTCCGGGCGAGCGGGCCGTTGAAGTAGTAGGGGACGGCGCTCATGACGGCATCGTGCCCCTGCATGGCCGCTTCCACGGCGGCCGTGTCCTTCACGTTGAGGGTAAGCGTGGTCAGCTTGCCGCCCAGGAACGGCTGGAGGAAGGGCGGCGGGTTGTCGGGATGGAGGTCGGCGAGCGTGACGGCGGTAACTGCCGGATTGCCGCAGAGGTCATACGCGCAGGCGCAGCCCTGCAGCCCGGCGCCCAACACCAGCATTTTCATATGGTTAACTCCATGTGAGCGAGCCCGGAGAAGCCCTCGAATCTAGCCGGGTCAGGGCCCCCGGCTCAACCGGGCGTTACCACCTCCGGCTCCGCGTGTAGATTAGAGGCATGTCCTCTCCAGTTTCTCCTCCGTCCGCGCCTCCCACCCCCCGGCGCGACGGAGAAGCCACGCGCCAGCGGCTGCTCCGGGCGGCCCTGGAGCTGTACACGTCGATCGGCTTCCGGGGCACCACCACCCCGATGATCGCCGAGCGCGCCGGCGTGGCCGAAGGCACCATCTACCGCCACTTCAACGGCAAGGAGCACCTGCTCAACGAGATCTTCCGCGGGGCGCAGCGCTGGGCCGTCAAGCTCATCAAGGAGGCCGAAAGCGACCGCTCGCTGGGCGTCCGGGACCGGCTGAATCGTATCGCCCGCCACCTGGTGGAGAGCGGCGAACGGGATCCGGCAGCCATGCGCATGCTGTTCTACCCGCGCGACGACAGCCATCTCGACGACCGCAGCCGGGAGGCGGCCCGGGAGATGCGCGAGACGCTGCAGCAGGTGGTCGCCGCCGGCAAGTCGGATGGGAAAATCCGTTCCGGCCCGGCGGAACTGTGGTCGGCGGTGTGGCTGGCGCTGATCCAGTTCACGGTGGAGCGGGCCTGCGCCCGGGAGTGGCCGGCCGATCATCCCCATGTGGGGATGACGCTGGACGCGGCCTGGGATGCGATCACCGTCAGGGCGGAATAAGGCAAGCCTCAGCTTACTCAACGCAGAGGCCGCCGGGGTTGGGATCGATGAACGAACAGCGAAACGGCACCCGGGACTACTACGACGCCGTCATCATCGGCAGCGGCTTCGGGGGGAGCGTCTCTGCCCTCCGGCTTACCGAGAAGGGCCACCGCGTCCTCGTCCTCGAGCAGGGCCGCCGCTTCCGCGACGAGGACTTCGCCCGCTCCAACTGGAACATCCGGCGCTACCTCTGGGCCCCCGCGCTTCGCTGCTTCGGGATCCTGCAGATCTCGCCGCTGCGGCACGTGGTCGTCCTCCACGGCGCCGGTGTCGGCGGCGGCAGCCTGGGGTACGCCAATGTCCTCATGGAGCCGTCGCCCGAGATGTTCGATGCGCCGGGCTGGCGCCATCTGGCCGACTGGAAGACCCTGCTGGAACCGCACTACGCCACCGCCCGGCGCATGCTGGGCGTCGCCCGGAATACCCGTCTGGGGCCGGCCGACGAGGTACTCCAGCACATCGCCGAGGAGATGGGGGTGTCCTCCACCTTCCAGCCCACCCGGGTGGGGACCTTCTTCGGGGAGCCGGGCCGGGAGGGTGAGGAAGTCCCCGACCCCTACTTCGGGGGCGAGGGGCCGCCCCGCCGGGGCTGCATCCACTGCGGCGCCTGCATGGTGGGCTGCCGTCACAACGCCAAGAACACGCTGGTGAAGAATTATCTCTGGCTGGCGGAGCGGAAGGGAGCGCAGATCCGGGCCGATGCCCGGGTGCGCGACATCCGCCCGCTCAACGGAGATCAGGCGGACGGCGCCCGTTACGAGGTGCTGTATCAGCGCACCTCCGGCATTCTGGACCGCCGGACCCACCGGGTCCGGGCCCGCCGCGTCATCCTCTCGGCTGGGGCACTGGGCACCATGCGGCTGTTGTTCCGCTGCCGCGACGTCACCGGCTCGCTCTCACGGCTCTCTCCCCGGCTGGGAGATATGGTCCGGACCAACAGCGAAGCCATCCTGGGCAGCGTCAGCCGGTCGGCCACCCCCGACTACTCCAAGGGCATCGCCATCACCTCGATCTTCCAGGCCGATCCGGTGACCAGCGTAGAGCCGGTGCGCTATCCCGCCGGGTCGTCGGTCATGCGATTTCTCACCGGCCCGCTGCTCTCCGGCGGCAGCATCCCCGCCCGGCTGCTGCGCTCAGCGCTCGATATCCTGCACCGGCCGATGGATTTCATGCGGACGCATCTGCTGCCGGGCTGGGCCCAGCGCACCACGATCATTCTGGTCATGCAGAAGGTGGACAATCGTATTCGCGTGCGGCTGCGGCGCGGCCCGCTCACCCTGTTCCGCCGCGGACTGGCCTCGGAAACCGATTCCGGCAAGAGCATTCCGGTCACGGTGGAGATCGGCCATGAAGTGACGCGGCGTTTCGCCGAGAAGACCGGAGGCATCGCGTCCGGCTCCGTCAATGAGGGTCTCCTCGGTGTGCCCATGACGGCCCACATCCTGGGCGGCTGTCCCATGGGACACGACCGGGAAGAAGGCGTGGTGGATCTGGACTGCCAGGCCCACGGCTATCCCGGTCTGTATGTGGTAGACGGCTCCATCATGCCCGCCAACCCCGGGGTGAACCCCAGCCTCTCGATTACGGCCCTGGCGGAATACGCGATGTCGCGCATGCCGCCGCCGGACGGCGCACCGGGCACTGAGCAGGCGTGGTCGCGGGAAATAACGGTCTGAGAGGCGACAAGCTCGAAGGAGGAACGGCGAGCAATCAGCGGGGGCCGGCGAAATAGGACGGGAACCGCGGGTCGGCGGGAGCATTGGACCAGCTCGGCTCGCGGTTATGGCCGCCGCCCAGCGGGCGAATCTGCAGCTGGCCGTCCACAAAATACGCAACCGAGTCGGGGCCCCAGCGGGCCGGATCGCGAGCGGCGGCCGAGAGGGTGTCGGCCAGCGTGGAATCACGCCAGGTGCAGATCCCGCTCCCGCCGGGACAGGTCGCGGCCCGCGCGAAGGCGGGGCTCCCCAGCATCACGGCCAGCCCCGAGTCGGCGGAGGCCCGGGCGGGGCCGGGCACAGGGGCCAGGCCGCCGCGCCCCGGAGGAGCAGCCGTCTGGTAGGGCCCCGCCGCCGTGGCGATATAGAGTACCTTCCCGTCCGCCGACCAGCCCAGGCGGCGCGGCACCACGCCCGGCGGGAAGGCAGGCACTTCCCGCTCCGCTCCATTCAGCAGGTTCATGAACCAGACGCGATAGGAAGCCGAGTCGCCCGGCGTGCGTCCCCGGATGAAAGCGACGACGACCCCGTCGGGGGAGAGCGCGGGCGCGGTCTCGTGCACCTTGCTGAAGGTGAAGGGAAAGACCGGCCCCCCGGCGGCGGCCACGGCGTAGAGATCGCCCACGTCCCCCTCTCCCCTTCCCTGGAAGACCAGATATGCCTCCTGGCCCACATCCAGTTTGTTGATGAGGGGCGAGATGGAAAGCTTGCAGGCGACCGCTGCGGCGGCGAATACGGCCACCGCCGCCAGCCTGCGCCGCCGGCCCCGGCTCACCGGCGCCGCTCCGTCTTCGCCTGCAACAGCCACCAGCCGTTGGGATCCACCGTCAGGGAATCGGGCGCGGCGGGGAAGCCGGTGAACCGCGCCTGGCTCACCGCGCTGTCGACATCCAGCCGTAGCAGCTGGTCGCCCACCAGGAGCTCCAGGCCCGGCAGACGGTAGGTGCCCCAGGCGGGCTTCTGCACCTGCCGGATCTCCAGGTCTACCGCCCCATCCCGGTAGCTCCAGTCCACCTGCAGGCGGGGATAGCCCGGCTGGTGCAGCGCCTGCTGGAAGTACCAGCCCAGATCCTTGCCCGAGGCGGATTCCATCACGTGCGCAAAATCCCGGCTCAGGGCCGTGCTGTCGCGGAAGGTCTGATAGTAGAGGCGAAGGCCGCGAAAGAAGGCAGAATCGCCCAGGATACCGCGGAGCGAGTGCAGGACCCACGCGCCCTTGTTGTAGTTGTTGGTATTGAGCAGTCGCATCAGGTTTGCGGCGGTATCCACCACCGGACGCTCGGTAGCGTTCGAGCGGAAGATCCCGGCGGCCTCTCCCCGCATGGCCGCCTGCAGCGCGGAGTCGCCGCCCAGGTGCTCCGCCCAGAGCGCGGCGAAATAGCTGGCGAAGCCTTCCGACAGCCAGAGATGGTCCCAACTGCGCTCGGTGACGGCGTCGCCGAACCACTGGTGGGCCGTCTCATGGGCCACTATCGCCTCGCGGAGTGCGTGGCGGCGGTAGGCATTTTCGTCGTAGAAGATGGCGGTCGAGTTTTCCATGCCGCCGAAGATGGTGCTGGACTCGACGTGGGCCAGGTCGGGGTAGGGGAACGGCCCCACCAGGCTCGAGAAATAGGCGACGATCTCGCCGGCGCGGCGGAAGGGGCCGTCCACCGCCCAGGCGGAATCGGCGGGATAGGTCCAGACGGCGAGGTCGACGCAGCGCACCTCGCAGGCGGCCCGCCCCAGCGGGGTCCGCGCGAAGCGAGCCGCGCCCACCACCATGGTGTACACCGGGATCGGCACGTCGAGCCGGTAGGTCCAGCGGGTGCGGCCGGTGGAGAGGGTATCCACCCGCCGGCGGACACCGTTGGCGATGACCGAGAATCCCGCCGGCGCTTCGACCTGAAACGATACCTCGGCCTTGTCGCTGGGATGGTCCTGGGAGGGAAACCAGCGATGCGCGCGGTTGGGCCAGTTGTCGGCGAAGAACGTGCGGGTGCCCATGCTGTCGTGGATGATGAGTCCGTCCCGCGGCACCCCCCGATAGGCAATGGTCGAATGCAGCGTATCGCCGGCGCCTCCCCGGTGGGGAATGAGGACGAGGTCGCCCTGGCGTCGCCACCGGGCCCGGTGGCCGTTCAGCGTCACCCCGGTGACGCGCAGGGCGCTGTCCAGCTCCAGGCGCAGCGGCTCACGGGATGCGAGCCGCCAGGAAGTGCCCGTCACTCCGGTAATCGCACGGGAGGTATCGCCCAGCGAGAGGGTGATCTCGTACCGCAGGGCATTGTGGGCGGGAGGCGGCGTGGAGGCCAGCGTGGGCGTGGGAGCCTGGAGCTGGAGGAGGGCGAGGAGCAAGAGCATGGGCGGGAAAGGTAGGCGGCAGGCATGTCTGCCGCCTACCCCAAGGCTACAGGTGCTTCTGAAAGAAATGGAGAATGTCGTCCCAGGCCTTCTCCACCTGGTCCGTGTCCGACCCCTTCCGCCCCGGCTTGAGAAACCCGTGGCCGGTGCCGGAATAGGTATGGTGCTGATAGGACTTGCCCAGCGTCTGCATGGCGGAATCGGTGGCGGGCACGGTGGCGCCGATACGGGCGTCTTCCTCGCCGTAGACCCCGAGCACCGGCGCCTGGATGCGGGCGAGGGCTGCGTCGTCCGGCGGCGGCCCGTAGCAGACGACCGCCGCCTTGAGCTCCGGATTGTTGGTAGCGTACCGGAAGCTCTGCCCGCCCCCCCAGCAGAAGCCGATCACGCCCAGATCGTTGGCCCGAACCGCCGGCAGACCGTTGAGATAGCCGGCCACCGCATCGAGATCGGCGGTGATACTGTCGGGATTGAGCTGTCCGATGAGCTGCCGAGCCTGATTCTGATCCGGCGGCGTCCGGCCGTGCTGGCGCGAGAGCAGATCCGGCACCGCGGCCACATACCCGGCCCTGGCCAGCTTGTCGGCCACCGTGGGCTCCCAGTCGGTGAGGCCGTAGATCTCGTGGATGACCAGCACGGCGGGCGCCTTGTCCTTCCGCTCGGGATAGGCCACATAGACCCGGATGGAGTCGGAGCCGCGGCGGACCTGCACCCACTCGCCGTGGGTGGTGACGGCATCGAGTGGACGGGTACGGTGTCCGGTGAAGAGCCAGGTGACCGCCGCACCGGCGGCGGCCGCCAGTGCGGCGACCAGCGCGTAACTGGCGGCGCCTCGAAGGGAGGAGAGAATCATTGGGGGCCTCCAGACAGATTGGGACGTGTGGTGAGGGGTGAGGTGTGACGACGGCCTACCCCTTACCCCTCACCTTGCTTCTCCGCATAGACGCCGCGCAGCGCCGTTTCCGGCGCCGGCATCCGCTCCCGGTCGGCCAGGGCTTCCTCGGCCGCCTGGTCTACCTCACCGGTCACGCTATCCTCGATCTCCTGCAGCGAGCCGGCGTCGATCCCGCGGGCCTTGAGGTATTCCTCGTACAGCCCGATCGGGTCGCGTTTGCCCCAGGCCTGGAACAGCTCGTCGGGAAAGGTCTCCCGGGCTTCCCGTTCGTCGTGCGTCGCGTGGCCGCCCATACGGAAGGTTTCGGCCAGGAGCAGGGCCGGCCCGCTGCCCGCCCGGCAGCGTTCGACGGCCAGTGCGGTCGCGGCATAGGCATCCAGCACGTTGTTGCCGTCGAAGCTCCAGCCCTCGACCCCGTAGGCGGCGGGCCAGCCGGTAAAGGTATCGGCCCGGTGATGCTGATGCAGCCGGGTGCCGAGCGCCACCTGATTGTTTTCGATAATGTAGACCACCGGCGCGCGGCGTACGGCCGCGAAATTGAGGCCTTCGTGCGTCACACCCGCCTTGGTGGTCCCGTCGCCCACCCAGGTCAGCGCCACGGCCTCCTCCCCCCGCATCCGGGCGCCCATCGCCACGCCGAGCATCACCGGCACCATGTGGCCCACGGGCGAGACGGGCGAGATCACGTGATGCGCCGGCGCGCCGATATGGATGTCGCGGCCCCGGGAGGGAGAATTCTCGGTGCCAAGATAGCCGCGGAACATGTCGGCCAGCGGCATACCCATGTCGCAGCAGGCGGACGCGTTCCGGATCATGGGCGCGACGTAATCGCGTTCCGGATCGAGCGCGTAGACCGGGCCCACGGTGGTCGCCTCCTCACCCGTTCCCAGCCAGGCCTTGGAGATGACACCCTGGCGCACCCAGCGCTTGAGCCCGATGTCATGAAGCCGGGCGCGGAGCAGCCGGCGATAGAGCTCCAGCAATGCCGGCTGGTCGAGCCGCTCGACCAGCCCGCGGCGCGCCTCGTCCCGTTCGACCGTCTCGGCGAAGCCGCGAACCAGTTCGGGATCGGGCGTCCAGTTGACGTACTCGGGGGGATCGAATGCGGGATAGCGCTTCATGAGGCAGGACGGCAGGACGGCAAGACGGCAGGACGGCAAGTTGAACCGCCCCGCTCCCGGTGGGGACCGCCGCCGGCCCTCGCCTGCCGTCCTGCGGCCAGGCGGCTCTCCGGGAGAGAGGCTGCGAGGAAGGCTTTCAGGGCCGGGCTGCCGCCCCTCATCGTCCGAAGATCCGGTTGAACATGGTCTTCCCGCCGTCCATTTCCGACAGCGCCTGGGCGAAATCCGCCATGGTGCTCCAGCGCTTCCCGGGATCGGTGTCCAGGCCCCGCATGATGACGGTCTCCAGCCCGGCCGGAAGATCGGGACGGACCTTCCGCAGCGGCGTTGGATGGCCCCGGAGCCGCGCGATCATCGTTTCCTGGGCGGTCCGGCCCTGGAACGGCAGCTGGGTGGTGAACATCTCGAACCCCAGAATGGAGAGCGCATAGACATCACTGCGGGCATCCAACGGCTTGCCCCGGATCTGCTCGGGGCTCATGAACTCGGGCGTGCCCAGCACGATACCGGTTGCGGTCAGCTTGGCCGCCTCGGGCCCGGTGCGCCGTTCCTTGGCCAGCCCGAAGTCCATCACCACGGCCCGGAGCCCGCAGGGGATGCCCGGGTCTTTCAGCAGCATGACGTTTTCGGGCTTGAGGTCGCGATGAATGATCTGCAGCTCATGCGCATGCTGCAGGCCGCGGGCCATCTGGATCAGGAGCGGCACCCCGAGGGAGACTGCTATCTGCCCTTCTCGCACTTCCAGATCGGACAACAGCTCGCCCGCCAGGTACGGCATGACGAGATAGATCAGGCCGTCTTCGGTTTCCCCCAGGCGGAGGATACGGCAGACATTGGGGTGGTCCAGCCGCATGGCCAGCCCCGCCTCGCGGCGTAACCGTTCCACCGAATTGCGCTCGCCCGCGAGCCGGGGAGAGAGCACCTTGATGGCGACGCTCTGTCCCCCGGCCACCTCCCGCGCCTCGTAGACGTACGACATGCCGCCCTCGCCCAGCTTGCGCCGGATTTCGTAACGGCCGTCCAGCACCTGATTGGTCAGGGTCCCGGCGGGATCGGCCTGGGGCGAGGGGGAGCGGCGCACCTCCGTCCTGGATTGCACCGACGAGGGGCGCGACCCGGGAGCCGGCGTACTGCCCTGCACATCCAGCAGCGGCGACCCATCGTTCTGGCAGAACCGGGCCGGGGGCGCGAACGTGGCTCCGCACCGCGGGCAGCGGCGCGCACTGGAGGGAGAGGTGGGGCGGGGGGCGTCGGGCATGGCCTTTTGAAGGTAAGATCAGAGCGGGAAAAGGGAAAAGGGAACCGGGAACGTATGGGCCTTTCCCCATTCCCGTTTCCCCATTCCCTGGTGTTCAGTCCCGGTACCGGTTCCTCCCGTCCTTCTTGGCCTTGTACAGATTGGTGTCGGCCAGCCGCAGCAGCTGCTCGCCGTCTTCCACCCGGTCGTCGGGGAAGGTGGCGAGGCCGATGCTCACCGTGATGTTGACCGTACGGGTGCCGTCGCCGAAGTCGTGTCCGGCGACCCGGCGCAGGATGCGCTCGGCGAACATGCGCGCGCCGGGAAGGCCGGTTTCGGGCAGGAGGACCACGAACTCCTCGCCGCCATACCGGGCCACTACGTCCACCGAGCGCTGCTCCCGGCGCAGAATGCCGGCCAGGTGCCGCAGGACCCGGTCTCCCATCAGGTGGCCGTGGGTATCGTTCACCTGCTTGAAGTTGTCGATATCCAGCATGAGGCAGGCGAGCACGGTGCCGTAGCGCTGGGTCCGGTCGATCTCGTGGCTCAGCTTCTCCACCAGGGCCCGGCGATTATACGTATCGGTGAGCGGATCCGTCTCAGCCAGATAGCGGAGCTCCTCCTGCCCCGCCACCACGCTTTCCAGGTCGTAGGCCTTCTCCAGGGCGGCCACCGCGGCCCGGGTGACCTGGTCGGCGAACTGGACGTCCTGCTGGTTGAGCGGCGGATCCTCGGCCGTGGTCCGGAGAAAGAACACCCCGGAGACCTCACCGCGCAGCGTGAACGGCAGGGCAATGGCGGAGCGTGTGGGCACGCTGGTTCCGCTCTCGTCCCACTGCTGGCGGGCCTCATCGTAGAGCGGATCGGTGAGCACATCGCGGACCAGCACCAGCTGGCCGGTCTCGATGGCCTGGACGATTTCCGGGTACTTCCTGAGCTCGATGCGCAGGTGGCGCAACATGGGGTTCTCGTAGGCCGCCACGACCGTCCCCAGCTCTTCGCCCGGCCGGGCCAGGATGATGGAACACTTGGAAATCCGCAGCCCCCGCGCCACTCGCCGCACCAGGATCTGGTAGATCTCCTCCGCCTTGAGGCTGGCCGCCACTTCCTGGAGGATCTCCACCATTTCGTTCCGGCTGCGGGCCTCGGCGCGGGCCTGGTTCAGTTCGCGGCCCACCCGCAGATGCGCCTTCACCCGGGCCAGCAGCTCGCGCACCCGGAAGGGCTTGGGGATGAAATCGGAGGCGCCGAGCCCGAGGGCGCGGACCGTCGCCTCCTCGGGCGGCATGGAAGAGACCATGAGCACCGGCAGATCCTTGAACCGGCTGTCTTCCTTGAGCTGCCGCAGGAGCTCGAGGCCGTCCACCCGGGGCATCATGATATCCAGCAGGAGCAGATCGTAGGGCTCGTCGGCCGCCAGGCGCTCGAGCAGATTATCGCCGTTGAGCACGACCGTGACTTCGTAGCCGTTTTCCTTGAGGATCCAGCTCAGCGTACGGGTGAGGGCCTGGTCGTCATCGGCGATGATGATCCGCGGCGCAAGGCTCATGCCGCCACCAGGCGGTCGAAGCGCTCGGGCTCGATATTGCCCCCGCTGATCACCGCCACCACGGTGCCGCGCACCTGCACGTGCCCTCCCAGCAGGGCGGCGGTGGTGGCCGCGCCGGACGGCTCGACCCGCTCTCCGACATCGTCCCGCAGGTAGCGCATGGCCTTGAGGAGGTCGTCGTCGCTTACCAGGGCGGTGCGGTGCACGCTGGAGCGCATCTGAGGAAAGGTGAGCTTTCCGATGGACAAGGGCAGCAGCCCGTCGGCCAGACTCTCGGTGTGGTCCAGCGTAACGGGCTCGCCGGCGTCCAGGGCGGCGGTGAGCTTGGCCGCGCCGGCCGGTTCGACGCCGATGACCTCGACCTCGGGCCGGAGGGCCGCCACCACCGTCGCGATCCCGGCGATGAGGCCGCCGCCGCCCACCGGCACCAGAATGGTGCTTACATCGGGCCGCTGCTCCAGGATCTCCAGGCCGCAGGTCCCCTGCCCCGCCATGACATCGGGATGGTCGAAGGGGGGAATGACCACATAGCCGTGCTCGTCCACCAGCTCCATGGCCCGGGTGTAGCGGTCGGCACTGGTCCGGCCGGCCAGCACCACCTCGCCGCCGTGGCGCCGGACGCCCTCGGACTTGATGGACGGCACCGTCTCCGGCATGACGATGACGGCGCGGGTGTGCATCTGCTTCGCCGCCCAGGCGACGGCCTGGCCATGATTGCCGCTGGAGTAGGTGATGACACCGCGGGCCCGCTCGCCATCGTCCAGCCGGGCGATCGCATTGTAGGCCCCGCGGGCCTTGAAGGCCCCGACCGGCTGGCGGTGCTCACCCTTGAGATAGACGGAGACGCCGAGGCTGGAGCTCAGGCCGGGCGCGCCATACAGGGGGGTGTTATCGGCGATGCCGCGGATGAGCGCCGCAGCCTCCTGAACGTGCTCGAGACGAACCGGTAACGTCGCGTGCGCCATGGTGCTCCCAGTAGGTGAGCCGCAAGACGTGAAGCGTCGTGCCCCTCACGTCTCACGCGTTCATTCTTCGCCCGCGGTGTCCTCCGTGCCGTCGGCGTCGGCGTCGATCCCCTCGGCCGCCGCCCCGGCTTCCGCGCCCGCCGCGATGCCGCCGGCGGCCTCGTCTTCCTTGATGACCCGCGCCACATCCACCACCGCGTCGCCGGCATCGAGGTTCATGACCCGGACGCCCTGGGTGTTGCGGCCGATGACGCGGATGCCGTCGACCGGCACCCGGATGATGACGCCGTGCCGGGTGATCATCATCAGCTCGTCGGCCGGCTGCACTTCCTTGAGCGCCACGATATGGCCGGTCTTCTCGGTGCGTTTCAGCGTGATGATGCCCTTGCCGCCGCGGCGCTGGACCCGGTACTCGGTGAGCTCCGATCGCTTGCCGTAGCCCTTTTCGCTCACCACCAGCAGGGTGGCGTCCCGCCGCACCACCACCATGCCGATGACGGCGTCGCCCTTCACCAGCTCGATGCCCTTGACCCCGGCAGCGACCCGGCCCATTTCGCGCACGTCGCTCTGATGGAAGCGGATGCTCATCCCGTTCAGGGTGCAGAGCACGATGTCGCTGTCGGCGTCGGTGAGCTGCACGTCGATGAGTTCGTCGTCCTCGCCGATGTTGATGGCGTTGATGCCGTTGGACCGGACGTTCCCGTAGGCGGACAGGGCGGTCTTCTTGACCGTCCCGCTCCGGGTGGCGAACATGAGCCACTTCTCCTCCGAGAAGTTCCGCACCGCCACCACGGCGGCGACCCGTTCGTCCTGCCGGATGGCGATGCAGTTCACCACCGGCTTGCCCCGGGCGGCCCGGCCGCCCTGCGGGATCTCGTGCACCTTGAGCCAGTAGACCTGCCCCCGGTTGCTGAAGAACATCAGGTAGTCGTGGGTGCTGGCGATAAAGAGGTGCTCAACCCAGTCCTCTTCCTTGGTGCCCATCCCGGTGAGCCCGCGCCCGCCCCGGCGCTGCCGCCGATAGGTGGACACGGGAATCCGCTTGATGTAGCCGGTATGGGAGATGGTGATCACCATGTCTTCTTCGGCGATCAGGTCTTCCACCGAGAAGTCGTCCTGATCGGCCAGGATTTCGGTGCGGCGGTTGTCGCCGAACTTCTTGGCGACCTCGTCCATCTCATCCTTCAGGATGCCCATGCGCCGCTCGCGCGACTCGAGGATGCCCTGCAGCTCCTTGATGGTGGCCCGGACTTCCGTGAGCTCGGCTTCCAGCTTGTCGATTTCGAGCCCGGTGAGCCGGGCGAGCCGCATGTTGAGGATGGCCTCGCTCTGCCGCTCGGACAGCCCGAACCGCTCGCGCAGCGCCGCGTCCGCCTCCGCCACGTCGGAGGAGCCGCGGATGATCTGGATCACTTCCTCGATGTTGTCGACCGCGATCTTGAGGCCTTCGAGGATGTGCTCCCGCGCCTGGGCCTGGTCCAGATCGTACTGCGTGCGCCGGACGATGATCTCGTGGCGATGCTCGATGAACCGGTCCAGCAGCTGCTTCAGGTTCATCACCTTGGGGATGCCCTTGTCCAGCGCCAGCATGATGACGCCGAAGGTGGACTGCATCGCCGTGTGCTTGTAGAGCTGGTTCAGCACCACGTTGGCGATGGCGTCACGCTTCAGCTCGATCACCAGCCGCATGCCGTCGCGGTCGGACTCGTCCCGGATGTCGGAGATACCGTCCAGCTTCTTGGCGTTGACCAGATGCGCGATGTCCGACGTCAGCTTGCTCTTGTTGACCTGGTAGGGAATTTCGGTGATGACGACCGACTGCCGGCCGTTCTGCCGCTCCTCCACCTGGGCCCGGGCCCGCATGATCACCCGCCCGCGGCCCGTCTCGTAGGCTTCCTTGATGCCCTGGCGGCCGTAGATGTAGCCGCCGGTCGGGAAATCGGGCCCCTTGATCAGCTTGCGCAGATCGGCGATGGTGGCCTCGGGATTGTCCACCACGAACTGCACCGCCCGGGCCACTTCCCGCAGATTGTGCGGCGGAATATTCGTGGCCATGCCCACCGCGATGCCGCTCGACCCGTTCACCAGCAGGTTGGGGATCTTGCTGGGGAGGACCGTGGGCTCCCGCAGGCGATCGTCGAAATTGGGCTGGAACTCGACCGTGTTCTTGTCGATATCGTCCAGCATGGCGACGGCCACGGGCGTCAGCCGCGCCTCGGTATAGCGGTAGGCCGCCGCCGGGTCGCCGTCCACCGAGCCGAAGTTGCCCTGGCCGTTCACCAGCGGATAGCGCAGGGAGAAGTCCTGCACCATGCGGACCAGCGCGTCGTAAACCGACGAGTCGCCGTGCGGGTGATACTTGCCCAGCACGTCGCCCACCACGGTGGCGGATTTCTTGAACGCCCGGCCGGGCAGCAGCCCCAGCTCGTTCATGGCGTAGAGAATCCGCCGGTGTACCGGTTTGAGCCCGTCTCGCACGTCGGGCAGCGCGCGCGAAACGATGACGCTCATCGAGTAATTAATGAAGGACTGCTGCAGCTCCTCCTCGATCAGGCGGGGGAGGATCCGCTCGTGCGTGGTAGGGACGGTCATGAATTGTGGGATGGAGACACGGCCGGTCGGGACGGCTTACAGAGCGCCTCCCGGCGAACATGGAAATATAGCCCGGTCGGCCCCCGTGAGCAATGGAGCGGTGTTGCGCTAAGTGGCTGTGGGGATGGGAGTTAGAAGGAGTGATGGGCGGGGGATTGGGGATTGGAGGGATCGCTGTTCTTCCTCCTCCGCCCCACCACCATCGCCGGCACCACGAACAGCGCGCCGATCGTCCCCGCGATGGTCCCGCCCACCGTCGCCAGCGCAATCCCGCCGAAGAGCTCGTCCGTCTTCGTGCCGACGGCCAACGGCAGCAGGCTGGCCAGCGTGACGAAGGTGACCAGCAGGATGGTTCCCGCCCGGTCGCGGCAGGCGGCGATCACGTCCCGGCCGCCCAACCCCCGGCGGTACGGCGGTACGGCGGTACGGCGGTAGGATGCCACCGGCTCACCCCCTGCCGTCCTGCCGTCCTGCCGTCTTGCCGCCTTAGCCGACCGCCTTCCGAGCGCCCCATCCACCAGCAGAATGCTCTGGTTCACCGCCAGGCCGACCACCAGTATCACCCCCACCGCCGCCTCCCGGCCGAACGCGGCGCCGGCGATCCAGAAAGCTGCCACGCTGCCGCCCAGGGCGATCGGCAGGCTCAGGAACACCATGGCCGCTGCCCAGGCGGAATCGAACACCATGGCCACGGAGAGGATCACCAGCAGAATGCCGATGCCGAACACCAGCCACAGGCCTCTGGTGCTGCTGTCCGTGCCCCAGTCCCATTCGTCATCGCCCACGGTATAGCCCGGGGGTACGGAGATGGTCTTCATGAACGCCTCGTGCGTCCGCTCCGCCAGTTTGGGAGGCCCGCGGAAATCGTAGCTCACGATGCGCACGTACTGTTGGTCTTCCCGGCTGATCCGCGAGAGCGCCTCCTGCTCGTCCACCGCGGCCAGATCGCTCACCCGCACCGGGGCACCGTCCCTGTTGGCGATGAACGAGGAGCGGAGCTGGTCCAGGGTGCGCTCCCGCGCGCCCTTCGCCTTGACGTTCACCGGCAGCTCGCGGCCGCCGATCTCGATCCGGGTTCCCCCCACCTGCCCCGCCACCGCGCGTCCCAGCGCCGAGGCGAACTGCCGGGCCGTGATGCCATGGCGGGCCAGTGCCTCGCGGTCGGGATCCAGCGTCACCAGATAGGACTTCTCTCTGCCATAGAACCCGGCGGCGTTGGCGTCCACATCCTGTACCCGCGGAATGCGTTCCAGCCGCTTCTTGAGGTCGTACGCCAGCTGTTCCACCCCGGAGAAGGAATAGCCCAGCACCTTGATACGATAGGTGGACCCGCCCATGCCGCCGCCGGAGTAGAATCCGGGGCCGCGCCCGGACACCGAAACGGTGGCCCCGCCGATCAGGATGGCCCGCTGGGTGAGCGCTTCCTGCAGGATGTACGGCTGCGGCCCGAACTCCGACGCATGGGTGAAGACCACGCGGAGATACGCCTCTCCGCCGGAGCCCTGAGCCGTCACCTGCTCCACGCCGGGCTGCCCCTGCACCACCGACTCCAGATCGCGCATGCCCTGGTCGAGACTGGCCGGGTCGGACCCGCGGGGGAAACTGAGGCTGGCGCCGAGTGTGGTGCGCTGGCCGAACCAGTTGCCCCAGTTGCTGCGGGGCACCTTCTTGACGAAGCCCCAGGCGAGCACCCCCACCGCCGCCGCTGCCAGGACGAGCGTGGCCCAGCGCCAGCGCAGCAGCCGCACCATGATCCGCAAATAGGCCCGCTGCAGCCTGGGCCACTGCCGGGTATTCATCCCGTGCCCCGCGCCCAGCGCCGGGATCATGATCACCGAGGCCCCCACCGACCAGGCCAGGGCCAGCACGAAGGCCACCGCAAAGGGGGTGAAGGCGGCCCGCGCGTTTCCCTGCAAATAAAGGAAAGGAATCAGCACAACCGCCGTAGTGAGCGTGGCGCCCACCACCGCCGGCAGGATGCGCCGGCTGGCCTCGGCGCGGCCCTCCGGCGTGTCCGGCATGGTACGGAGCCGGGCCACCACAATGAGCCCATTCTGGACCAGGATGCCGATGCCCATCCCCAGGCCGGCCAGCGTCAGCAGGTTGGCGGGAATCCTGAGGAGATAGAGCCCGAGCGCGGTTCCGGCGATGGCCACCGCGGCGCTCCCCATCACCAGGGCGATCGACCGGGCGTTCCGCAGCGCCGAGGCCAGCACCAGCATCACCGCCGCGAAGGCGATGCTCCCGCGCAGCAGGAGATCGCGCAGCTGCGTGCCGAGTTCCACGCTCTCATCGGTTTGCAGCTCGAGACGGACGCCCGGCAACAGCTGAGGCTGCAGCATCATCATAGCCTGCCGGACCCGCGCGGCGGTGCGGATGGCATCGGCACCGGGAAGCCGAGCGATGCGGAGCGCCACCGCCGGCTCGCCGTTCACCCGGTAGAATTGGTCGCGCGAGTCCTCTTCCATCCGGATGCTGGCCAGCTCGCGCAGGGGGTAGACCTGTCCCGCCAGCCCGCGGACCGGGAGCTGCCCCAGATCCTCGATGGCGTGGGGCTGATCGCGTAGCGTCACCGGCAGCACGTTGACTGCATTCTCCACCCGGCCCAGCGACTGCACGACCCTCGCGCCGGCAATGGCCTGGGCGACGGCATCACTGGAAATGCCGAGCTGGCGGAGCCGCTGTGCGTCGTAGCTCACCGCGACGGCCTGCTCCGCGCCACCGCTGTGGTCCACGCCCGCCACGCCTTCCACGGCGGTGATGTGCGGCAGGATCCGCTCCTCCGCCATCCGCGCCAGCGTGCCCGAGGTGTACGGTCCGTAGATGATGTAGAAAAGGAGCGGCTGCTCGGCGAGGTCGTCGGGGACGTAGTTGGTAACCGAAGGCGCCGAGGCGCCGGGCGGGAAGTCCTTCCGGATAAGCTCCAGCCGCTCGAGAATCCCCAGACGGGCAAACTGCGCGTCGCTCCCCTCCTGCAGATCCACCTCCAGGCTGGCGGAACCGTCGGTGGACTCGCTGCTCACCTTCTTGACGCCTCGGACGCCCTGGATGGCGCTTTCGATGGGTGAGGTGAGATAGGACTCGACCAGCTCGGCGGAGGCGCCGGGCCAGGAGACGCTCACGGTGAGCTTCGGCAGCTCGACCACCGGGCGGGTGGCGAGCGGCAGCCGGGTGAAGGCCACGGCCCCCGCCGCGACCAGCGCGAGGCTCACCGACCAGACGACGGCGGGACGGTGGGCGGCCCACTGAATCATGGGCGGGACCGCCGCACCGGCGGTATGGGCGGTAGCGGTGGTAAAGGCGGTAGGTGCACGCCCGTGGCTGTCGTCACGGTTCCCCCTCTCCACCGCGTGGGGAGGGAGTCAGGGCATGAGGTTCTACCGCCGTTACCGCCTGTACCGCCATTACCGCCTTCCTTTCCTTATACGTCTCCACCACTCCATATGCCGTGGGAAGGAGAAAGAAGGTCACCAGCGTCGCCGAGATGGACCCGCCGATGATGCCGGCGGCGAGCGGCTGATAGAGCTGGCCGCCGCTGCCGATGCCCACGATGAGCGGCAGGACGCCGACGACCGTCGTCAGCGAGGTCATGGCGATGGCGCGCAGCCGCTCGCGGCCGCCCTTCATTATCGCTTCGCGGATGGGAAGCCCCTGCGCCCGGTAGCGCCGAATGGCATCGAGCTTCACCACGGCATCGTTGTCGGCGATACCGATCATCACCACCATGCCGATGAGCGACACGGCGTTGAGGCTCTGGCCCGTGAGCCAGAGGATCACGATCCCGCCGCCGGCGGCCAGCGGCACGGTGAGCATGATGAGCAGCGGCGTGGTGAACGAGGCGAACTCGCCCGCCAGCACCAGAAAGACCAGGGCCACCGACAGTACCGCCACCAGGCTCAGTTCGTGGGTGGTGCGGCGTTGCTCGACATCGGCGCCCGTCACGGTCCAGGTGAGGCCGGGCGGCGTGGCGAGAGACCCGAGCGCCGTCTCGACCGCTTCGGTTGCTCGCGCCGTCCCGCCGCGTTCCACCACCGCTTCCACGATGGACACCGGGCGCTGGTTCACCCGCACCACCTCGATCGGGGCGCGGGTCTCATGCACCGTTACCAGCTGCCCCACCGGGACTCCCTGCACCACGGTGTTGAGCGCGGCGTCGAGATCTTCGTTGGCGCTGCCCGCCAGCCGGACGGTGATCGGCGTGCGCTTGTCCGTCTCGCGAAAATCGGTCGCCTTGATGCCCCCGAGCCCGCCCGAGAGGGCGCCCGCCACCTGTTCCACGCTCAGGCCCCGCAGCGCGATCCGCTGCCGCTCCAGCGTGATCTCCACCACCGGCTGGGTGCCGGCGTAGGCATCGCGCACGTCGGCCAGCCCGTGAATCCCTCCGACGATGCGCCGGGCGGAATCGGCCCAGACCTCCGCCTGCTTCTGATCCAGGCCGCTCACCTCGAGGCTCACCAGCCGCCCCTCGCGGCCGATGAGACTGCCGAACTCCGACTGTCCCGCCAGATCCAGGGCCAGGGATCCCGCCGCGAGGTCGGGCACCCTGGCGCGCAGCCGGTCGGCGAACTCCTGTGCGTCGGCGCCTGGCGGTACGGGAATCACCATCTGTGCCGTGCTGGAGGTGCCAGGATCGGCCCCGGCCAGGATTTCCTCATCGGTCGCGACCCCCACCCGGCTGTAGATCCGGGCGGAGCCCAATGCCTCCGCGGCGTCTTCCACACGGCCCACGTTGCGGGTGGTCTCCTCCAGGGCTGTGCCCACCGGCAGCTTCACCTCGGCAACCATCACACCCTCATCCACCTGCGGCAGGATCTCCCGCGGGAGCCGCAAGGCGAGAAGCGCGGTCGCGAGCACCACCGCAAGAGAAACCGCGAACACCCGTAAGGGGTGGTCGAGGCACCAGGCGACGCCGTGTTCGTACGCCTCGGACAGGTAATGCCCCCACCTGGTCAGCAGTGAGCGGTGAGCGGTGAGCGGGCCGGAACCGGGGCCCCGCTTACCGCTTACTGCTGACCGCTTACCGCCCCGCGCCATCATGACGGGCATCAGGGTAAGCGCCAACAGCAGCGACGCTCCCACCGCCGTCACCACGCTCAGACTCAGATCTCGGAACAGGGCCGCCGCCAGGCCGCGAACGAAGACGATCGGTCCGAAGACCAGCAGCGTTGTCAGCGTCCCCGCGATGAGCGGCCCCGCGACTTCGTCCGTCGCGACCCGTGCCGCCTCCGCCGGTGGAAGTCCTTCGTCCCGTTTGCGCCGAGTCGCCTCGGCGACCACGATGGCGTTGTCCACCAGCATGCCGACGCCGAGTGCCAGGCCGCCGAGCGAGAGGACATTGATGGTGACGTGGAGCGCCTGGAGCGCGACCAGCGCCACCAGCACCGAGAGCGGCACGACCAGCGCGATGCTGAGCGACGCGCGGATGTCCTGCAGGAACAGCATGATCACCAGCACGGCAAGGATGCCGCCGGCGATGATCTCCTGGCCCAGGTTGGTGAGCGCGTCCTTCACGAAACGGGCTTGCGCCGCCACCACGGTGAGATGGACGCCGGGGAACTCCTGTTCCAGCTGCGCCACTGCCTCGTCGATCTTCCTGGTGACGGCGACGGTATTGGCGTTGGCGTCCTTGTAGACCACCAGGCCAACGGCGGGCTTGCCGTCCAGGCGGACGACCGTCAGCGGATCGGCGGTGGCGAGGGTGACGGTGGCGATGTCCCGCAAGCGGGCGCTGCCGGCCGGCCCCACCGGTATCTCGCCGATCTCGTTCAGGCTCTGGAACTCGGTGAGGGCGCGAACCGAATAGCGGAACTGCCCCCGCTTGATCGTCCCTCCAGGCGCGCCCCAATTGGCGGCCTGGAGCGCCTGACTCACATCCTCGGGCGAGATGCCCAGCGCACGCATCCGGTTGGGGTCCAGCTCCACCCGGATCTCGTCCTTGGGCTCACCGACCACCGCCACGCTGGCGACACCGTCGAGCTGTTCCAGCCGGCGGGCGTGGACCTCCTTGGCCGTGCGGGAGACGACCCGCAGATCTCCCACCCCGGTGAGGGCCAGCATCGCGATGGGCCGCTGGCCCGGGTCGCTGGTGAGGAGGGTGGGACGCTCGGCCTTCTCCGGCAGCCGGCTGCGGACGTTGTCCAGCCGCTCGCGCACGGCCAGCACCGTGGCCGCCATGTCGGTGCCCCAGGCGAAGCGCGCGGTGGTGGTGACCTCGTCAGTTCGGCTCACCGAGCGCAGCTCCACCAGGCCGGGCGTCGCGCCGATGGCCTCCTCGATCGGCTCGGCGACGAGGCGAGACGCCTCCATCGCGGCGGCACCCGGGTAGTGCGTCCGGATCGTGAGCACCGGTAGCTGCACATCGGGCAGCAGCGAGACCGGCAGCCGGCTCAGGCTCACGATCCCCACCAGCACCAGCGCCAGCAGCGCGGCGATGGTGGTGACGGGGCGGGAGATGGAGCGTGAGGAGAGGGACATGACAGTGAGCGGTAAGCAGTGAGCAGTGAGCGGGACCGCGGCGAGGGGTTCGGTGCGCGCCCGCTCACCGCTTACCGTTTACCGCTCACCGTTTCATTCCTTAGTCACGAGTCTCACGGGCGCATCATGCGTGAGTGTCAGGTGTCCTTCCACCAGCACCGTATCGCCGGGGGCGACGGGGATCTTGCCGGTCTCGGAATCGGGCAGGACTTCGGTATCGGTGCCGTTGCTGGGGCCGGGATTGATGTAGACCCACTGGGCCCGGCTTTCCTTGACGACGAAGACCAGCGGCCGGCCGTCGCGCTCGATCACCGCCGCGGCCGGAACCAACACTCTATTCGTGAGGCGCCGCGCTTCCAGCTTCACGTCAGCGTACATCCCGGGTCGTAACACGCCCCTCGATTTCACCCGGATCAGCGCGCGGCCTGCACGGGTCACGCTGTCCACCAGCGGCAGCACCGCCGAAATCCGGCCGACAACCGGGCGGCCTGCAGTGGCCGGGGTGGTGATCAGGGCCTGGCCGCCCACCTGGATGAGCGGCAAGTCGTGTTCCAATACCTGGGCTTCAATCCGCAGATTGTCCACGTCCACCACTTTGGCGATCGCCTGCCCCGCTGAGAGGCGCTCACCCTCGGCCACATCCACCTGGTCGACGACACCGTTGAAGGGCGCCGCGATGGTGGCACGCTCGCGATCCAGCTTCGCCTTGTCCAGCGCCACCTGAGCCGCAGTGACGCCGGCCCGGGCCTCGGCGGTGGTGCGGCGTTCGGCGGGGAGGCTGCCGGAAACGATCGAGTCGGGCACCACGTAGTCGCGATAGCGGATCCGCGCCTGTTCCAGCTGGGCCTCCGCGTCGCGCACCGCGAGATCGAACGAGCGGGGGTCGAGTTGCACCAGCGGCTCGCCCTGCTTCACCCGGTCGCCCGGTTTCGCCAGCACCTTGAGGACCGTGCCGCCGGTTTCCGCCTTCAGTTCGGCTACCGCGTCGGATCGTACCTGCCCGGTGGTGGTGACCGAGAGGACGAGGTCGCCCTTGCGGGCCGGTTCCCCGACGACCGGCAGCGCAATGCTTGACGCACTTCCGCCGGAATCCGCGGTATGCGCGTCATCCGCCTGCGCCTCTTTGCCGTGGCAGGCGGAGAGGCTGAGGAGAACGAGGCAGAGGCCCGCGGCAACGGGCAGGCGAAGGGTGCGGGTCATGGAATCTTGGCCAAGGACGACCCGGCCCGCGGGAGGCGCGGGACGGGTGCTTCTCTCTAGTGTGGCGATTCTGGGGAGGGGCGCAAGGGGGGGGAGGCTAGCCGGACTGACAATCCTCCCGAGAACCACCAGCAAGGGTACTATCCGTGATGGAGTGACGTAGTACTTGCTCGAACTCTGCTATCGCCCAGGCCGAACCTCTTACCTTTGCCTCGCCCCATGTGAGGCCGACCAGTGACCTGACGGCACGTACGTCAGTTGACGGATTCTTGCCCTGCTCCAGGGACCACGCGGACAAGCTCAGTTCGGTGATCTCCGAGATCAGCAGCCAGTAGATCAGACGCAACCATCGTCTCAATATACGCCAGGGCGGAAGCCCATAGGACTTGAGAGTCCGAGTGAGGCAATAGCGGTTACGAAGGTCAAGTATTTCGGCACAGCGATCAGCGCCTCCTAAGAACGCACTCGTTTCAACAATCCGCCGTAGCAGCTGGGTTCTTCCTTCGCCTGGCACTGTAATCGCCGCGAGCATGTGGATGTGCATTGGACTGAACATGCTGCCTCCCGTCCGACGCTACCGCCCTCCGTGGAATGTGTCAAGATTGGCCCGCTCTCGATAGTCTGTGGCCCGAGCATCTCAAGACCCGCCGGATGCAACAACGCAGAACCTCCAGACGTTGGACTACCCATCTCCCCGTCCACTGTCAACCAGGGCTTCCGCTCAGAAATGCATAGCAACCGGCGGACCGGACCGCTATTGATGCGTATGGGCTTCGGGTGCCGGGCCGTGAAATGGCTGAGCAGATCCCGTGGAAATTCCCGACGGAAGATGTCCTCGCACTTAGGCTCCTGTCTCACTCTGATGCCGTGCTATCCAGGCACCTGCAGCACAGCACTTCGCCGGTCTTCGCCGCACCTCTGAGAGCATCGTCAATGCGCTCTGTCGTCAGTTTCACGGCCGCCGTGTTGAGTCTGCAATGGTTTCAGCCGTTGCAGGCTCAAGACACGATTCTCATTGCGGACGAGCAACGTTGCCCCCAATGCAATATCAGGGTTCAGACGATCGCCACGTTGGGTACACGCCGGCATGGCCTGGATGAGTACCCCCAGGCAGGTGTTCGCACCCGCGCGGGGTTCCTGTTCCTCTTTGCCAATTCTCCGACACCGATCTTCTTCGATAGCACAGGCCGGAACTCACATTTGGTCGGGAGGGAAGGAGAAGGGCCGGGCGAGTATCGGGCCCCGCTCCTGCTCACCGCAGGGGAGGGGGACTCGGTGCTCGTTTATGATCGCGCCAATCGCCGGGTTACCGTTCTTTCTCCGACGCTCCAGGCAGTACGAGGTTTTGCCTTGACTGGCATGGCTCCCCCTGCCGCTATGGTCCGGCTGCCGGACGGCAGCCTTGTAGTAAATGCAATCATCCCTACTCGTGAGAAAGCCGGGTTTCCCCTGCACATGGTCAGTTCACATGGAGAGCTAGGGAGTGCCTTCGGAAGCGATGTACCCACTCTGACACTAGGGTCAACCATGCCCCTTAGACGCCGCCTGTTCCTGGCTGGGGAAAAGGGCTTCTGGGCGGCCTCGGTCTACAACCGGTACGAACTCGGCTTATATGACCCTTCGGCTGAAGCTGTACGCGTGCTCCGGCGTTCTCCGACGTGGTTCCATCCTTATGAGGGGTTCTGGTCCAATTCTCCCGACCGCCCCGCTCCGCCCGTGCTACTCGGCGCCTGGCAGGACGCGGACGGCCTGGTTTGGACGCTGACAAGAATTCCTGACCCGCACTGGCGGGAGGCGGTCGAACCCTACGACTCCCCGGAGGGGAGGCGCACTTACCTCCCTACCGATCAGAATAGGGCCTACGACACAATGATTGAGGTCATTGACCCTGGCAGTGCCGAGGTCGTGCACCGCGAACGTCACGACGCTGGTATTTCGCACGTTATGGCGCCAGGCATTGCCCTCAGCGGCGAGGAGAACGAAGACGGTACTTGGCGGATGCGCATTGTCGAACTGATTCTGAGCAGGAGGTGAGAGATGCTGCCACCCAGTCGTTCCTTGGGCATACTGTTGCCCGCCATCGCGCTGATTATCGGGGCTGAATACCACTCCAGCGACCACGCAACCCGCCAACAACTGCGGACTGGAGAGCCCTCAAACTGCGGTTGGTGCACCGATTGTTCTAACGGACTTGAAACGGGCCATCTGGTTTGGCTCGACCCCGATCCCCTATATGGCCCTAAATGGGGTGGTCATCCCTGTTACACGGGAACCTATTGCTCGACCCACCCATCATGCATTGCCAATATCGAATGGCTTCCGCCTGCTAGGTTTCTTCGTCTTGTGCTTGACACGACGGCAGGCTTCCGGTATGAGGAACGTCTAAGGGAGTCATTTGAACACCTGGTCTCCGGTGATTTTGGCGCCATGCAGGAGCTAGCACGCCATTTTCCGAACAGGATGGTGCTGAACGGAAGCAGGAGAGCGATACAGGTTCTTGGGTGTGACGGCCAGAGCGTTGTCGCACATGTACAGCTTCTGGAAGATCAGTACGCACTGGCCCAGACATTTGTCTGGGGTCCTCGCCGCAAGATGGCTGCAATTGTGCCTGAGAGACCCGCTGGGACGTAGCAAATTCTGGGCCTCCGTACCGCCGCTGGTCGCGTATGACGTGGTACGCTGAGAATTGTACACTCGGGTGAAGCCGTTTCCCGGCAGGGATTGTCACTGAAGTGACAGGGGAGCGCCTTTGGGCCCTCTGCCTCGGCTGAAGCCGAGTCTCGGCGATCAGGCGCTCAACTCCCCCCCCCGCGAACGCCGGGTTATCTAACCCTTCGATTGAACGTGGCGGCACGCCGAGAACTCGCGCGAATTCCGACAGGACCCAGTCAGATCCCAGCGCCTTGACCTCCGTCCACAAACGGCCAGTGACGCGCTCCACCATGCGGTAGTACCCAGAGGGATTCCTGCCATCGGCAAGTGCCTGAGCGCTCAATGAACGATGACCGTCTTCCCAATGGAGTATGCGATCAAGCACCTGCAGCCAATTCCTGAGGGGTCTTCCAGGATGGAAGTCCCGCACTCCGAAGCACCGAGTCCAACTGCTGCCGGCGGGCCATGCCGAGCAGGCGCGCTGCTGGTCCGGCCGGCAGGCGGAAGGCTTCGGACTCAACGGCGGACAGGAGCAGAGCCCGAGCCTGTACGGCCAACAGAGGCAACAGTTTCGCCACAGGAATGTTAAGAGACATGGTTGTTCTTCTGGGCCGTCGAGTTCAGCTTACCGGCTGGGAGGATACTGCGCAAGGAAAACGTGGGCCCGCCGCCGATAAGAGGTCAAAAAGGCATAGACGAGCGATCCCCCACTAAGTACGGTAGCCTCTACAACGCTGAACGCCGTGGGTCGGGAGCCGGGGGGATTCCTACGATAACGCCTTGGCCGAGACGGTGATCGGCTTGTTCAAGACCGAGGTCATTCGGCAGGCCGGCCCCTGGCGCGGGCTGGACAAGGTCGAATACGGCACCCTGGAATGGGTGGCTTGCTACAACACTCAGCGCCTGCTGGAACCGCTGGGCTACCTCCCCCCGGCGGAGTACGAGGAGCAGTTTCACCGTGCCGCATCCGCTCAAGCCGTGGATGGGGTACTCACGTAACCGAGTCTCTGGAAAAGCCGGGGCGATTCACCTGCTGGGTCAGATGCCGGGCACACCGCAAGCCCGGGCCATGATGAAGAAGATGATGCTGGCACGGTTTCATATCCCCGACCGTCTCCCACCCTACACCGCCCTGCTCGCCGATCCAGCGGGAAATCTCTGGGTGGTGACCACCGTCTTCGGCGACGACTCGACCGTCCTGCACGCCTTTTCTCCCGGCGACGACAGCCTGGGCACGGTGCAGCTGCCGGCCGGCATGCAGATCTTCGAGGTGGGAAGCGACTACATCCTGGGAGCGTACACGGACTCGACCGGCCAGGAGGTGGTGGCGGAGTACGGGTATCACCGGGAGTAACCAAGTTTTCCGGGACGGCCGCTTCCATGCGGTACATAACCGCACTCGCCGCAAGCTCTGCTTCACTTCAGTGAAAGAGCTTCCCGAGACTCGGCGCAGCCGAGATGGCTGCCCTCCAGACCATGACTTCCGGGGAGGGGGAGGCCGGTTGCGCGGAAAGGTGCCGCAGCGCGGCGTAGCGATGCCGCCACTATCGGGTCATGGCCACAGCCTGTTGCATGGCCGCCCCTTGCTTCCCCCAGAGCGCCGAGCCGATACTATGGTTATGGCTGTCCCCACCCGGTATACCGCGGCCCAGGTTCGCCGCTTCCCCGCCGACGGCAATCGCTACGAGGTG
Source organism: uncultured Gemmatimonadales bacterium (assembly GCA_963779755.1). GTDB lineage: Bacteria > Gemmatimonadota > Gemmatimonadetes > Gemmatimonadales > GWC2-71-9 > CAVZZO01. Next base: position 954,519 of record CAVZZO010000001.1, on the reverse strand, counting down.
GTGGAAGGCACCCTGCTCGTGACGCCGGCCCCTTCCCCCCGGCACCAGTACGCCTTGGCCTCCCTGTATGACCTGCTCCAGGAGTATCTGAAACAGACGGGCGCGGGCCGGGTCCTCTGGTCGCCGGCAGACATTGAATTGTCGCCCGACACACTGGTACAGCCGGACCTGTTCGTGCTGCCTCCCGGACCGCCACCTCGACACTGGTCGGAGGTCACCCTACTGCTGCTGGCCATCGAGGTGCTCTCGCCCGCGACCGCGCGGCACGACCGGCTCGTCAAGCGCCGACTGTTCCAGGAGCGGGGCATCGAATACTGGATCGTGGATCTGGATGCCCGCGTCGTGGAGCGCTGGCCGGCCGGAGAGAGCCGGCCGGAAATTCTGGCGGAAGAGGTGGTCTGGCGGCCGGGGGGTACGGGCGAGCCGCTGGTCGTTGATCTCGTCGCCTTCTTCAGCCGGCTGGAGACCTAGCCGCGTCTCAGCGCTCGATTCTGGCCACGACCATGTACGGCACGCCCAGTGAATCCGCGATCGACGCGAAGAAATGGGCGCCCCGGATCAGCGGCGACCCGGAGACCTGCAAGCCTGTCACCACCTGGCCCAGATACCTGCCGGCCGGCCTAAAGACGTCAGGCGCCGCGAGGCGCTCCGCCGGGTTCTACCCAGAGTGCTCCCTGATCGTCAACGGTGAACCGGCGAAAGGCGGGCTTGGAGGACGGCACCTTCGAGGCGTCCAGCTTGCCACCTTGCTTGACAAACGAGTCGTAGTGTTTCAGCGCGGGATCCCGTTCGGCCCCGGTCACATGCTGAGGCGTCCATTGCTTCTCGATGATGCGTACCGTGTCGCCGCGCAGCCGCCGGTCAACGATGCGGTAGTCCTCGGAAATCCCGAACCAGAGGTCGCCGCCGCGGCCATGCTTCACTTCAGTGAAAAGCCTTTGTCGAGACTCGGCTTCAGCCGAGGGCTACGAGATCATTCTCCGACTCATACTCCGACCGGTCGCCATCCCAGTCGGCGATCCGTTCTTCCGGATGATGCTCCGGCTGTCCTCTGAGATATTCCCGTACCCGTTCAAGGGAGCGCGGATTGAGCGAGTGAATCGAGTAGCCCGCCTCCCATTGCAGCGTGTTCGGCCGGGTCAGGCAGAGCTGCTGATTCGCCAGCCGGGCGCTGCCCCCCTTCAACCGTTGCAGCAGGCGGGGAAGCCTGGTAGTGGGGTGCAGCCGCACCAGCAGATGGATATGCGTGCTCACCATCCCCAGCTCGAGGATGTGCGCCTTCTCCTGCCGGGCCATGTTCCGCAGCAATGCCGGCAGAAACTCGGCCAGCCGCTTGTCCAGCAGCGGTCGCCGGTCGCGCGTGGTCCAGACGATATGGGCATAGATGCGGTGGAACATGGACCAATATCGGGAAAACTCCCTGAGGGAATGTCACCCGGAATCCGCCATGTGGCACATATCCACGCACCTGTCGGCAACTCTGCTTCACTTCAGTGAAAAAGCCTTGCCCCGAGACTCGGCTTCAGCCGATGGTTGCGGTGGGACAACCAGGGGGTAGGTTAGCCGGAACCCATCCCTCCCCGCCCTCGCTCACGAGGCCACCATGCGGACGCAAGAGTCGAGACTTACCCCGAGGCAGGCATCTGCTGTACGGTTGTACGCAGCATTCGCATTCTTCGTGGGTGCCGGGCTCGCGGGGTGTGCCGGAGAAGTGAAAAAGCCGGCCGCATCATCGGGTACAGGGAATCAGGCGGCCGTCACCAGGGCTCTCGTGCTGGACGATACTCCGCTGGTCACGATTCCGCGTTCGCGGGCCGATGAGGAGGAGCTCCTTACCCACGTGGTGGGCGCGACCAGGCTCCCCGACGGAACGGTCGTCGTTGCCGACGGCTACGGCGGGCACGAGCAGTCCATCAAGGCGTTCAACGCATCGGGACAGCCGGTCTGGTCCGCCGGCCGCCACGGGGGTGGTCCCGGTGAATTCCAGGTCCTGGGCTGGCTGGGCCAGTGCGGAGGGGACGGCGTGTACACCTGGGATGCAGGTCGGGCCACACTGGCGCAGTTCGATTCACATGGCAAGCTGGTTCGCGAGGGAGATCTCCCAGCCCCCCCACTCCCGGTCAACCTCACGTGCTCCCGTGCGGGCACCTTCGCCATGATGACGAGCCCGGGTCAGGCGCCTGAGGCCATGGGAGCACAGCGCGTCTTCAGCCGGGTTATCGTGGCGAACGCCCAAGGCGACAGTCTGGCGGGTCTGCCGGAAGTCTATCTGGGACAGAGCAGCCCGCTGGGCACCATCACCCGGCTCGCCCTGAGCGAGGACCGGCTGTATGTCGGCACCGGAGATTCCGCCTGGGTGGACGAGTACGATCTCAAGGCCAACCGGACGGGAAGCATCCGGATTGGCGGCGCCCTTCGGCCGGCCACGGCGCATCACTTCGATCGCGCCATCGATCAGATGCTGAATACCATGGCCGGCGCCCCGGCGGACCGGGCCATGATCAAGAAGATGATGCTGGCACTGACGAAGATGCCGGAGCATCTGCCCCCCTACACTGCCCTGCTCACCGACCCCGACGGGGACCTGTGGGTGGTCACGACCGTCCCGGGCGACGACTCGACGGCCGTCCGGGTCTATTCACCGGCCGGTGACAGTCTGGCGACACTCCAGCTGCCGGCCGAGATGCGGCTCTTCGAGATCGGGGATGACTACATACTCGGCGCGCTGGCCGACTCCACCGGGCAGGAGTTCGTGACAGAGTACCGGTATCACCGTGACCAGGTTCCCCAAGGTTCCGGGTCGTGTCCCGAGTTGTGTAGAAAATCAATGGGCGCTGTCTCCGGGCCTCCAAGCGTGTCAGGCGCTCATGCAGCCGCTTGACGGTTACTGACACGGGGCAAGGTTCGCCAGCCGGCAATCCGCCGCAAGGGCAGTTGCCCCGTCGCGATCAGACCGTAGCCGAGCACCAGGACGGCCTCGGTGCTGGGCAACGATCCCTGCGTTTTGACTCGCCGTCGCACCTCCTCCAGCACGCGCTCGACGATATTCGTCGTGCGGAGGCTCTTCCACTGCGCCTTCGGCAGGCGATAGAACGTGAGCAGCTCCTCGCCCGCCTCCTCCAGGCTCGCCACCACCCCCGGCAGCTCCCGGCCCCAGCGGCGGGTAAACCGCCCCCAGGCCCGCCGCGCCGCCTCCGCATCGGCGGCATACACGATGGCGTGGTAGTCGCGCTTGCCGGCCGGATAGAGCCGCTGCGGGCAGTGGGCCGCCAGGTTGCGCAGCTTATGCACCGTGCAGCGCTGCACCGCAGCCTGCGGCCAGATCTCGCTCAGCGCCCGGCGCAGACCCTTGCTGCCGTCGGTGATCACCAGCGCCGGCGCGACCAGGCCGCGCTCCACCAGCCCGCGCACGAAGTCGCCCCAGGCCGCGGCGCTCTCCGCGACGTAGAGCCGGAGATCCAGCAGCACCTTCTGCCCGTCGGGCCGCACCCCGACCGCCACCTGGACCGGGAGCGGCTCGACCCGCTTGAGCACCCGCACATGCAGGTGGATCGCATCCAGATAGAGATACTGCACCCCCAACTCCCCCAGGGGGCGCTCGCGCCACGCCTCGTAGCCCTGCCGCAGCCCCCGCACGACGCGCGAGACCGTGCTCCGCGAGGCGGGACCGTCGGCCAGCAGCGAGCGGAGCGCCCGGGCGAGCCGCCGCTGATTGCCGCCCCCGCAGTAGAAGCCGACCAGCGCCGCATCCACCGCCCGGGCTCGGCGCGCGTACCGCGGCAGCAGCCCGCTCTGCCATTCCCGCAGCTCGGCGCCCGCCTGCACCCGCCCTCGCGGGATGGCGAGATCCACGGGGCCCAGGCTGGTCGTCACCCGCCGCCGCCGGGTGCCGTGCCGATATCCCTGCCGGGCGGCGGTCCGCTCATGCCGGCCGCTGCCCAAGACGGCCGCCAATTCCTCGTGCAACATGCGCTCAATCCAGCGCCGCGCTTCGCGGCGCAGGGCCGCCGTCAGCGGGTCCGCCCCGACCAGTGCTTCCCACCCCTGCTCCGTGGCCGTAACTTCTCTCATGGCGTATGCCTCCGGGTTAGATCCGCACTTCGGCGGATCGGGGTTCGATCATCCCGGAAGCATACGCCATTTCAATTTTCTACACGAATCGGGACGGCACCAGGTTCCGGGACCCGGATGGATTCATGAGGAATCCACAGATTACACAGATTACACAGATGATTCTCAATCCCGGCGAAGCCCCGCGGAGCGTCGCCGGTTCTACCACAAGACAAGAGGGGTGTTCTTGTGGGTTCCTGGGCGGGCCCTTGGCGGAGCCAGCAAAGACACGCAGACATCATCTGTGTCATCTGTCATCTGTGGATTCCTGATGCAGCCATGAGATTGACCGGGACTACGGCGTGAGCCCACACCTTCAGCTCAGCCTGGCTATCTGCCTGCTTGTTGCCGCCTGTGGCCGGGGGAGCAGAGGGCCGGGGACTGACACCGCCGAGTCTCGATCACTTGCCTGCGACAGCTGCCGCATCCAGCTGCATGCCCGGGTGGTCCTGGGCCGGGACGACGATCCCGCGCAGCTGCGGCTCTTCTCCGCCCCGCATCCTTTCAGGCAGGGCGACTATCTGGTCGCGCCGGCGGGCGACCTGTCGCAGATCGCCCGGTACGATTCCGCCGGTCTGGCGCTGGCACCTGTCGGACGGGCAGGCGATGGCCCGGGCGAGTTCCGCCACATCAGGGATCTGGCCATTCGGTCTGATGGATCGGTGGTGGTGCTGACGGAACGGCTCACCGTCCTGGCACCCGATCTGCGCTTTGTCCGAACCGTGCCGCTGGCGAGCCGCGCCTCCGGCATCGCGAGCCTCGCGGACGGCGGAGTGGTGGTCAACACCTATACCATCCCGGGCCGGCCGTTTCAGATCTTCAGCCCGAACTTCGACAGCGTGGCCACCGCCGGCGACAGCACCAGCGCAGACCCTGACCAGCTGCAGTACGTCATGGCCTCCGACGGCCGGGGCGGCTTCTGGAGCGCGCGGAGGACCGGCGCCTACCAGTTCTCGCACTGGGGCGCGGACGGAATGCGGCTCAGCGTGATTGCCCCCGGATCGCCCTGGTTCAAGGATGAAGAGCCGCGAACATCCGTGGCCGAGAAGGATGCGTTCGCCGAACGCCCGGAGCCGCGGATCAGCGGAATCTGGCTGGACGATGAGGATCATCTCTGGGTGGTCGCATCGGTTCCCGACCGCCAGTGGAAGCCGTGGCATGCGCCCACGCAGGCAGGAAACTCGCTTCCTGGCCCGAACGACTACGCCGCCATGCTGGATGGGATCATCGAAGTGCTCGACGCCTCCAGCGGACGGGTGATCTCCACCCGGCGGTACCCGGCACCGCTGGGCGCCTTTACCGGAGCGCTGGTTGAAATGCAGGAGGCTGAATCCGGCGGGATCAGGCTCCTGGTTATCGAACCCGGTCTGCGCAACTGATTCCTATTGCAAGAGTTGACACCTGGTTGAAGGCAACTCCCTAGTATTCCTGATGGCTCACCTCCTGAACCGACTTTCCCGCTGGACTCGGAAAGGTTCCGTCCTGTCGCTTGCTGCTTTGGTGACGGCGCTCTGTGCCTGCTCCTCTCTGGCAGCGCAACTGAGGGTCACCCGGACTGACAGTCTTGGTCCCTATCCCACGATTGGCGAAATCGCGGATGCCGCGGTGGCCCCCGACGGATCACTGTACCTGGCCGATTTCAGCAATGCCCGCGTCGTCCACCTGAGCCAGCAGGGCCCTGTACTGCGGGTCATCGGCCGTTCGGGCGAGGGGCCGGGCGAATTTCGCGGCGCCTATCGGCTGAGCGTCTCCCCTGAAGGGGAGTTGCTGGTCTATGACGTAGCCACACGCGAGATCTCCTACTTCGATTCGGCAGGCGTCTTTCTCAGTCGCACCCGCCTTCCCTACGGCTTCGCCCAAGTTGACCGCGTCCTCGGGCTCTCCGGGCGTCGTGTCGCCGTTGCCGGAGTGGCCCAGACCGATTGGCCCGGCCGGAATTTCGGTGTCCACCTGTTCACCTGGTCCATGAAGCACCTTGCTTCGTTCGGCCCGCTCACGCCGGTCCGTCTTGCCGCCGTTCTCCGGTACTGGGGTGCGGGGTCAATGTCGCGCAGTCCGGACAATGCGTTGATCTACGCACCGAAGCAGCCCTACCTGATCTATGCCTACCGGCCGGAAGGTCAGGTTCTGGATTCTGTCGTGGTCCCGATGGTCTTCCGGTCGGGACCGGAGGACCTCTTCCAGATTGCCCCGGGCGACAGCGGGGGCATCCACGTCCGGATCAATCACGCTGCCCGGGTGACAATCATGCAGACGCCCTATCTGCTGTCCGCTGGGCGATACCTCACAGGCCGGCTGACGCCTGAGGCCGTCCTCCTGGATCTTGTCGTGCGGAACCAGGGCATCGTAAGCACCGTTCGGCTCCCCCCGGAGATCGGTGCCTGCCTGACATTCGACCAGGTGAACCGAACCCTCTGGTGTCTGGGTCAGCCGGATGCCGACGTAATGCTGTACCGGTTGAAGCTCGCCATAAGCCGGTGAACTGGTCCCACTCCCTCAAGCGAGGTGCATATGAGAACCGTGATGGGGGTGCCGGTGGTACTCGCCTGTACGATGCTCATCGCCAGTGTGCCGGTTCAGGCACAGACAGCATCAGGACAGGCCACCTCCGGCGGTCAGGCCTGCGGCACCGTCTGCCTGCCCTACTGGGGCCCCTGGTCATATGACATCCGCTGGATGTGCGTGGGAAGCGACGAGCCGCTGGATTCCTGCCGCCGGACCTGGGATGCCTCAGATTGCATGCAGGACGTGTGCTGGCTGGCAGAGATCTACCGGTCGGATGGAGCCTTTCTGGCGGCGGCAAGCTTCTGCGGAAATACCGGGGTTACCGTAGTCGCCCGGTTCCAGGACATTTCCGGCCTGGTAGACGACCGACCCATTCTCACACGCCACAACCGGATTACCTCCAGGCGGGGCTGGGTAGCGGCCACTGCCCGGGCGAGCAGCAGCTGAGCTCCTGTCCAGGCCCTTCGGGAGAGTGCCTTCACAGCTGGTCCAGCCAGACCTGTTCGTGCTGCCTCCCGGGCCACCACCTCGGCACTGGTCGGAGGTCGCTACGCTCCTGCTGGCGATCGAGGTGCTCTCGCCCGCCACGGCGCGGCATGACCGGCTGATCAAACCCCGGCTGTTTCAGGAGCGGGGCATCGAGTACTGGATCGTGGACCTCGACGCACGGCTGATGGAGCCCGGGCGGCAGGGGAAAGCCGGCCGGAAATTGCGGAGGACCTGGCGTGGATTCCGGCAGGTGCCGGCAAGCCGCTGGTGCTGGAGCTGGCGAGATTCTTTCTCGGCATGGATGGGTAAGCATCTGCTTCAGCGCTCGATGCGGGCCTCGACCATATAGGGAACACCGAGTGTGTCTACCACGGCCGCATACAGGTGATCGCCCCGGATCAGCGGCCGCTGATACTTCAGGTTGACCCCGGCATGCACCACCCCCAGATACCTGCCTTCCGGATCGAATACGTCGTAAAGCCCCGCGGGCGCCCCACCGGGACGGACCCAGAGGTCCCCTCGATCATCAACCGTCAGACGTTCGAACGCCGGCTTGGTGTCTGGAATTCTGGAGGCGTCAACCGTGCCGCCCTGCCGGGTAAACCATTCGTACCGCTGGAGCGCCGTATCTCGCTCGGCCTGCGTTACCCGGACGGGGGTCCACGCCTTTTCGATGATCCGCAGGGTATCACCCTCCAGCCGCCGGTGGACGATGCGGTACGAATCTGAAATGCCATACCAGAAATCCCCCGCTGGACCGATGAGCCAATCGAGAGCCGGCGCAAACGGAATGTTCGCACTGATATGGCGGTTCTTGTCGGAAATCTCGAACGCGGGGGCATCAAACCGGCGAACGGGGAACGTGTCGGGCGTTGCTCGGGCGGCAGAATCCAGAAGGACGAGTGCCTGCCGCTCCATGCCCGGGGAATAGGCGATATCCACCAGGCCGTGGCCCGGGACAAAGCTCCCGCCCCAGTCCCAGGTGAAGACCCCGTTGGTCAGGCGGGTGTACGAGGTCAGCAGCGTACCAGCGGTGTCAAACAGGCTGAATCGCCCGTTGGCCTGGTCCACCACCCAGAGCCGTCCGGCCGGATCCCATCTCATCCCGATGGCCTGCTTGAACTCCCCCGGCCCACCGCCCTTCCGGCCGATGGTGCGCACCCAGGCGCCGGTGCTGTCGAACACCCGGATCTCCTGAGCCTCGCTGTCGAGCACATATATGCGGCCCGCCCGATCGACCTCGAAGGCACGGATCTGAGAGAACGAGGCCGGTCCGTCCCCCGACTCCGTGCCGATCCTCGCCTCTTCGACGACCCGCCACGCCTCGCCCGGCTTCCAGAGGCCGCGATCGGGATTCTTCACCATCGGGATGCCCCCCGGCAGAGTATCAATGGTGCCGGCCCAGCCGGTACCCGAGCTGGCATCCGCCTGGCAAGCGGCGAAGAGGACGGTGAACACAAGGAGAGATCGGAAGCGCATGCGGCCTCGGCCACGGGAACGGGTGCTCGCCGTGCACCCTGGAGCGCAGTCACACGCATCGGTCATCTGGACCCGTCGCCGTGACAAAGAATGGGGATATGAGCGAAAGTTCACCGGTTCACTTCCTGATGCGATACACCTCTACCCGCTGTATGCCGTTCGAGTCCGGTGCATCTCCCGCTGAATCCGGGAGCACCGTTGTCAATGTATTTCTGTGAACCGGCCCCGCTCGAACCGCTGCCGGCTCAGAACAACCCTCCGGTTTCCCCGAACCGCGGATTCACCACATTATTGAAGATCGACCCGAAGGTATAGGTAAACCCCACCGACAGATCGTACTGGTAGTTGGTCGCCAGCGCCCGGCGCTGGAGCAGAATCTCCTCCGGGCTGGCGCCCGCGGCGGGGAGATACAGCTGGTCGCGGACGCGGGAGACTTCGCCGTAGACGCTGAAGGAGAGCCCCTGGTAGAGCCGGATGTCCATCTCGCCGTAGAGGTCGACCCGGTTCTTGCCGAAATCGTGGAAGAAGTGGGAGCCCAGGACGGAGAGGCGCGCGGTGCCCCAGGGCTGCTTGACGTCCAGCGAGACGGTCAGCTGCTCGTCGGCCAGCAGCTGCGATGTCTCGCCGAACAGGGTGACCTCATTGTAGTTGATGGCATCCACACCGATGGAATAGAGGATGCTCAACTGGCGCCGGGTAGACTCGGAATAGGGGAACAGATCCCATTCGACCGCCGGGCCCGCCCGCAGCGCGAAATCCAGGTTGCGGTAGGTGGACCGGCTTACCTCGGCGACGCCGCCCAGCGACCAGTGCGGCCCCAGGCTGGCCGCCACCAGGGCATCGGCGCCGTAGTTCTGCGAGACATCCACGAAGGTCGTGACCGAGTCCAGGTCGTAGCGGTCATGGGTATAGCTCCCATCCACCGAGAATTCCAGCTTCAGCGCTTCGGTGGTGCGGTTGGCGCCCAGCGACCCGTGCACATGGTAGGTGGACTGCGCCTGCTCGCCGGTCACATTGCCGTTGAGCCGGGCCCGGAAGACCCAGTAGTCCCACGGGTCGTGCAGGGGAATGATCGCCGGCGCGCCGGCGGGCGCCTCGTAGCCGATGGTGAGATCGCCCGCCATCGGCGTCCGCGCCAGGAAGGGCACCAGCCCCAGCTTCAGCGTGCGGGCAAAGATGGCCCGGACTTCGTCGTCCGTCTGGGTCTCGCGCGAATCGAAGCCGAGCGTCTGGCTCAGCCCCTCGAACGCGCCACGACCGATGAAACGCAGGGTGAACTTCCGGCCGCCGCCGCCGTTGTGCTCCGTGGTGACCAGGACGTGGACCTGCGCGACGTCCCGGTCACGCACCCAGTTCACGAAGGTGATCTCGGTCCGCAGGTAGTCCCGGTCACAGTGGTAATCCGGACAGTCGAGAAAGACGCGCAGAGCTTCGGGGGCGGTAGGGGCAGCCTGGGCTGACAGCAGGGCGGGAGCTGACAGAAACCCGAGCAGCGAAAACAGAAACGCGCGTACGTGCATACCACACAAGGTAACCACCGGCCGACGCCGGCTTGACCCGCAAGGGCGCCTGCTGGCAGCTTCCTTGCATGAACGACTGGTCATGCCGATGAACATCCCTGCACTGCTGATCGAGCCGCCATACGCGGCGATCAGACCGGTCGGCCACGGCGTCCCGCCCCTGGGGGCGATCCTGCTGGCCGATCTGCGCCTGGGGATGCCCGCGGTGGAGGCGGCGGTGGCGGTGCGGAGCCGCGCGCCCTGGTGCCCTATCGCTGTCGTGGTGCCGCCACAGCCGTCTCGCCTGGCCGAGGCTGCCCTGGGCCAGTTGCCGCCGCATCTGGTGCCGGTCGGCGGAGGCGGCGATCAGGGTCTCGATCCCGAGGCTATCCGGCTGGCGACCGAACGCCGGCCGGCGCCCGGCCCGACCGAGCTGGCGCGGTATGCCGCGGTGCGCATCGGCGCCAGCGGCGTGGCCCGCGTACTGGAGACCTGCTTCCAGCTCGATGACCCGCACAGCGAGCGGGTCCGGCCGGTGCCTCCCAGCACCATCAGCCGCCGGCTGCGGGCCAGCGGCCCGCTCACCTGCCATGACTGGCGCAACCTCGCACGGATCATCGACTGGCACGGGCGGATGGACAACGAACCGGCCGCCCTCACCGTCTGGCTCCAGCGCTACCTCGACCTGACGGTCGCGGCCATGAAGCAGCGGGTGGGCTGGGAGTGGATTATCGAAGCGGGGCTGCGGCGGTGGGGGTACGTTCAGGATCCGGAGGCCGGCGGGGGGGAATACAGTACCGCGGTACGGCGCTGACAATGGCGGGAACAGCAGTCGGTCAAAGGGGAATGGGTGTCAGTTCACCCGTTCCCCTTTCCCTTTTCCCCCTGCCCGATGACCTCCCGTTTCAGCGCCGGGACTTTGCGGGACAGGTACACCGTTTCCCCGCCCCGGCCGAACAGGTATGCTGTAGTCGGCCGCCGGACCTCGCCCAGGTCGTGCGCTTTCCCATCATATAGATGAAAGATCCGGCCGCTGGTGTCGCTGGCGAGGATGACCATGGTGCTATCCCTGTCTCAAGAGTGCTCAAGTAGTCAGATGCCGTAGGCACGGGATTGGTTGCTTCATGACAGGGGACAGGAATCAGGATTCAGGATTCAGGGTGCGCCTCCCTCCGGCCCGTTACGCAACCATGCCCCCGCGACAAGGGAGGCGGACTGGGTCCCTGACTCCTGACTCCTGACTCCTGATTCCTTGCTGCAAACCTTCCGTGCCGCCCCCGTGTCCTACAGCCAGTCCTGACCCTTTGACCGCCTGGAAAGCCCGTGGACGAACAGCGACTGATCCAGCAGGTCCTGGCCGGTGATCCTGCCGCGGAACGCGCCCTGTACGAGGCGCACGTGGACCGGGTCTACCGGCTGGCGTACCGGATGGCGGGGGACGGCGACCTGGCCCAGGACTTTACTCAGGAGACGTTCATCCGGGCTTTCGACCGGCTGAGCACCTTCCGGGGCGAGGCGGCCTTCAGCACCTGGCTGACCTCGATCGCTACCTCGGTGGCACTCAACGGATTACGCAAGGTGAAGCGGTCGCGGGAACGGGAGACGGAGCTGAACGAGGGTATTCACCACGCAGCAGGCCAGAAGCGGGCGGATCCCGACCTGAAGGTGAGAATGCGCCAGGCGATCGACAACCTGGCAGACGGTTACCGGACGGTGTTCCTCATGCACGATGTCGAGGGCTACACGCACGAAGAGATCGGCTCGGCCCTGGGCATCCAGCCCGGGACCTCGAAGGCCCAGTTGTTCCGCGCCCGGGCCAGGCTGCGCCAGGCGCTGGCGGATTTCGCGGGAGAGACGGCATGACCGACGATCGGTTCGAGGACTGGCTGGGCGAGAACGCCCGGAAGGAATATCACGTGCCCCCGGAAACGCCCCGCGAAGCCATGTGGCAGACGATTCAGGCCCGCAGGACGGCAAGACGGCAAGACGGCAAGACGGCAGGATGGCGCCGGCCGGTCGTCTGGATTCCGCTCGCGGCCGCGGCGCTGCTGGCCCTCGGCGTCTTCCTCGGGCGCGTGAGCCGGGGGCCGGCCGCGGCGCCGGCGGTGGCGCGGGGCGCGGATACCGCGAGCGCGCCGGCAACGGGCGCGGCAGACCTGGGTTCGGCGCGGGTCTACCAGGTGGCGGCGACGCAGTACCTGAGCCAGGCCGAAGCGTTCCTGACCGCCTTCAGACTCGACACCACGGCGGCGGGACAGGATACGACCCAGAGCCGCGAAGCCCAGCGGCTCCTGGCCACGAATCGCCTGCTGCTCGATTCTCCCGCGGCGCGCAACGCCCGCATGAAGCAGCTGTTGCAGGATCTGGAACTCCTCCTGGCGGAGATCTCCCAGATCTCCCAGGGGAACGACGACGCGGCCTATGTGGCCCGGGGACTGGAGCAGAGCGGCATTCTGCCGCGGCTGCGGACCGCCGTACCGGCCGGACCGGCCGTCACGGGACTTTGAGGAGAATACCCATGCGTATGATGAGCATTGCGATGATCGTGGCGATGGCGGGCTTCCCCTCGCTTGGCCAGCAGGTCGAAGGTCAGAGGTCAAAGGGCAAACTGGCTGCAGCCTCCTTCGACCTCCGGCCTTCGACCTTCGACCGGGGAGTGATGGAAGGCATCACGCTTCCGGATCTCTCCTTCCCTCAGGATCCGGCCGACTCGCTCTACCGCGCCGGGCGCGACGCCCTGCAGCGGAGCGACTTCGCGCGCGCGGCGCAGCTCTTCCACCAGGTGCGCGAACGGTATCCCGATTCACGCTATAGCGCGGACAGCTACTACTGGGAGGCGTTCGCGCGCTACCGGATGGGGGGCAACGACGACCTCCGTGTCGCGCGGGAGCTGCTGGACACCCAGCGCAGCCGTTATCCCCGTGCCGCGACCCGGAGCGACGCCGAGTCGCTGCGTACCCGGATTCAGGGCGTCCTGGCCAAGCAGGGGGATGTGAACGCGGCAGAAGACATCACCAAACAGGCCGACGTGGCGTCGGGCTCCGGCTGCCCGGACGAGAACAACGATGTCCGGATCGCCGCTCTCAACGGGCTGCTGCAGATGGACGCCGACCAGGCGATTCCCATCCTGAAGAAGGTGCTGGCCCGGCGGGAGCCCTGCACCGCGAGCCTGCGCCGCAAGGCGGTCTTCCTGGTGGCGCAGAAGCGGAGCACCGAATCCACCCAGATCCTGCTCAACGCGGTGCGGAGCGACCCCGACCCTGAAGTCCGGGAACAGGCGGTGTTCTGGCTGTCGCAGGTCCCGTCGGAGCAGGCCATCCCGGCGCTGGATTCGGTGCTGCGCAGCTCCAACGACCCGGAGCTGCAGAAGAAGGCCGTCTTCGCCCTCTCCCAGATCCACAGCCCGAAGGCGGGCGAGGCGCTCCGCGGCATCGCCATGCGGCAGGACGCCAGTGAGGAAGTGAAGGAGCAGGCGGTGTTCTGGATGGGGCAGCAGGGCAGCGCCGAAAACGCCGCCTTCCTGGAACAGCTCTATGGCCGGACCGCCAGCGCCGACCTCAAGGAGAAGATCATCTTCTCGCTGAGCCAGATGAAGCGGCCGGAGAGCGGTAAGTGGCTCATGACGATCGCCATGAACCAGCAGGAGCCCACCGATCTGCGCAAGAAGGCGCTCTTCTGGGCGGGCCAGACCAGCCAGGTCTCCATCACCGACCTGACGGGGCTGTACGACAAGGTGAGCGACCAGGAAATGAAAGAGCAGCTCATCTTCGTCTATTCGCAGCGGAGAGATCCGGCCGCGGTGGACAAGCTGATCCAGATCGCGAAGACCGACAGCAATCCCGACCTGCGCAAGAAGGCCCTGTTCTGGCTGTCGCAGAGCAAGGACCCCCGGGCGGCGAAGGTGCTGGAGGATGTGATTAACCAGTAAGTGTCGGTCGTTAGTCGCTAGTCGCTAGTCCGGAATCTTCTGAGGTTGGCGGAGCTTCGCCGGAGTACCAGGCTGTCCTGGGGGCTAGCGACTAACGACCAGCGACTAACGACTAATGACTACCGACTAGCGTCCAGCGACCCGGATCGGAGCCTTCTAATGCGCATCGTACTCCTCGCCCTCGCGGGCGTCTGCCTCGCGTCCCCGGCGCACGCCCAATCCCTCGCCTCCCGCGTCAGCGCCGTGGGCAGCGGGACCGTCCGGATGGCGTTCACCGCCCGCCAGGGTGTGTGCGGCAACGGCGACAACAACATTCAGATCAACGACCACAATCGCATCACCCGGAACGGAGACTCCGACAGCCCCTGCCTCTGTCTTCCCGGCCCGGTGCGTCTGTCGCTCGAGGTGCGGGACGGGGCGGTCACCCGGATCCGGACCCGGGTGGGCGGCAGCTGGGGCGCGGCGGAATCGGGGGTGACGGATCTGGGACCGGTGGCCGCTCCCGACGCCGGCGCCTATCTGCTCGAGCTCGCGCGCCGGGCGCCGGGGCACGCCGGCGAAGACGCCGTCTTCGCGGTCACCCTGGCCGACAGCGTCACGCCCTGGCCCGACCTGCTGGCGCTGGCGCGCAACGACCAGGTCCCCTCCCGCACCCGCAAGTCGGCTGTCTTCTGGCTCAGTCAGGCGGCGGGCGATAAGGCGACCGAAGGGCTGAAGGACCTCGCGGAAGACGACAGCGAAGACCGCGAGGTGCGGGAGGCGGCCGTTTTCGGCCTGTCGCAGCTGCACAACGACACCGGGGTCGAAGCCCTGATTCAGGTCGCGAAGTCCAACCACGACCCGCAGATCCGCAAGAAGGCCCTGTTCTGGCTGGGGCAGTCGGAGGATCCGAGAGCCCTGGCGCTGTTCGAGCAGATCCTGACCAACTGAACGGGAAGCGGGAAACGGGAACGGGGAAAAGGCTCCTGTGCCTTGTTCCGTTTCCCGTTTCCCGTTCCCGCTTCCCGTTTCCCGCTTCCCGCTTCCCGCTTCCCGCTTCCCGCTTCCCGCTTCCCGCTTCCCGCTTCCCGCGGGCCATACCCACTGGTACGTCTCCCCGCCGAATCTGCTGTCAACCATTCCGCGTATTGACGCCTCTAACGGGGGTAGTTGTCGCGTTCACCCCCACGCGTCGAGCCGCTCATGCATCTGATCGCCACCCTCCTGTTGACGCTCACCGGCCTGCAGGGATCGGCCGGCGGCGTGCGTCCGTCCGATCCTGCTCCGTTGCAGGTCCAGGCGGTGCGCACGCAGCAGCCGGTGTCGCTGGACGGCGTGCTGTCGGAAGACCTGTGGCAGCACGCCGTCGCTTTTGCCCGCTTCGTCCAGCGCGATCCTCACGAGGGCGAAGCCCCGACCGAGCGTACGGTGGTGTATGTCCTCTATGACGACGAGGCTCTGTATGTCGGCGCCCGTCTCTATGACCCCCACCCCGATTCGATCATTGCGCGGCTGGCCCGGCGCGACCGGAGCGTCACGGCCGACATGTTCGGGGTCTATCTCGATCCCTATCATGACGGGCGCACCGGCGTCTATTTCGCGGTCAACGCGGCCGGCACGCTGTACGACGGTACCCTGTACAATGACGACTGGGATGACGACAGCTGGGACGGCGTCTGGGAGGCCGCGACCCATATCGGGACGGACGGATGGACGGTGGAGATGCGCATTCCCTATTCCCAGCTGCGCTTCCGCCAGCGGCCGTCGCAGATCTGGGGCATCAATTTCCGCCGGGACATCGCCCGGCGGAACGAGAGCGACTTTCTGGTCTACACCCCCAAGAACGGCAGCGGGTTCGTGAGCCGATTCCCCGAGCTGGTAGGCCTGACCAACCTGCATCCGCCGCGGCGGGTGGAGGTGATGCCCTATGTCACCTCCCGGGCGGAGCTGCTGGGGCATGCGCCGGGCGATCCGTTCAACGACGGATCACGCTTCGCCGGCGGCATGGGTGCGGACTTCCGGGTCGGGCTCAGCAACAGCCTGACGCTGGACGGCACCATCAACCCGGATTTCGGCCAGGTGGAGGTGGACCCGGCGGTGGTGAACCTGAGCGATTTCGAGACCTTCTTCCCCGAGAAGCGGCCGTTCTTCGTGGAGGGGTCGAACATCTTCGAGTTCGGGTTCGGCGGCGCGAACAACAACTGGGGCTTCAATTTCGGCACGCCGGAGTTCTTCTATACCCGGCGGATCGGCCGGGCGCCGCAGGGCAGCCTGCCGGACAATGAATTCAGCCATATACCCCAGGGCACCAGCATTCTGGGCGCGGCCAAACTGACGGGGAAGGTCGCCGGCAACTGGAATTTCGGGATGCTGCACGCTCTCACCGGCCGGGAAGACGCCCAGGTGGACATCGGCGGCCGGCTGAGCCGGCTGGAAGTGGAGCCCCGGAGCTATTACGGCGTCACCCGGGTGCAGCGCGACTTCAACGATGGCCGCCAGGGCATCGGGTTCATCGGCACCATCGCCGCGCGCGATTTCGGAGACCCGCGCCTGCGGGACCAGATCAACAGCAACGCCCTGGCGGGCGGCGTTGACGGCTGGACCTTCCTCGACCACGACAAGGCCTGGGTGCTGACCGGCTGGGCCGGCGCCACCCGCGTGGGCGGCGACCAGGCCCGCATCGCCGATCTGCAGCAGAGCTCGCTGCATTACTACCAGCGGCCCGACGCCGGGTATCTTCACTTCGATTCCACCCGTACCGCCCTGGCCGGCTTCGGGGCCCGTGTGGCCCTCAACAAGCAGAAGGGCGACTGGCGGATCAATACCGCACTCGGCACCATCTCGCCCGGATTCGATCTCAACGACCTCGGGTTCCAGTGGCAGTCGGACGTGGTCAACGGCCATTTCGTGGTCAGCCGCCGCTGGTCCCAGCCGGGCAAGGTGTTCCGTTCCGCCAGCCTCAACACCGCGGCGTTCCGCAGCTGGGATTACGGCGGCGACGTCACCTGGACCGGTCTGTGGCACAGCGGCAATCTCCAGTTCCTGAACTACTACAGCCTGCAGTACACCATGGCCTACAACCCGCAGTCGGTGAGCTTCCGGCTCACCCGGGGCGGCCCGCTGGCGCTCAATCCGCCGGGCTGGGAGGCCAGCCTGAGTCTCGACAGCGACGACCGCAAGACCATGGTCTTCGGTCTCTGGGGGCATGTCTCCCGCTACCAGCAGGATGCCGACCGGAGCTGGAGTGTCAGTCCCAGCGTGGAGTGGAAGCCGGCCAGCAGCCTCTCGCTCAGGTTCGAGCCGGAGCTCAGCCGGAGCTTCACCAGCGCGCAGTACGTGGGCACCTTTGCGGACCCCACCGCCGGCGGCACCTTCGGCAACCGGTACGTGTTCGCCGCGCTGCAGCAGACCACGCTCTCCGGCAATCTGCGGCTCAACTGGATTTTCAACCCGCGGCTGAGCCTGGAGCTGTTCGCCCAGCCGCTCATCGCGTCGGGGGACTACTACCACTTCGGCGAGCTGCGCCGGCCCCGGAGCTACGACTTCACCCGCTATGGCAGGGACGGCGCCTCCACCTTCGACGGCAACACCTACACCGCCGACCCGGACGGGCCGGCCGGCCCGGCGCAGCCCATTGCGGTGGGCAACCCCGATTTCAACTTCCGGTCCTTGCGAGGGAACGCGGTCCTGCGATGGGAGTACCTGCCCGGCAGCACCTTGTTCCTGGTGTGGACCCAGAGCCGGAGCAGCGACGAGACCATCGGCGATTTCCGCCTGGGGCACTCCCTGCGCCAGCTCTGGAGCGCCAAGGCGGATAACATCTTTGCCGTGAAGGTGAGTTACTACTGGACTCCGTAGGACAAGACGGCAAGACGGCAAGACGGCAAGCCAGGGGTGCCCAGTAACAGATGCCGGTCAACCTCCCGGCCGGCTCGCCCCCTGTGCGTCCAGATGGTACCCGAGCAGCAGATATCCGCTCGAATCGCGCTGCGCCACCAGCAGCCCGTCCTGCCCCACGCCGATCAGCGTTCCCGTACCGCTCCAGGTCAGCACCCGCACCAGCTGTCCCTGGCGGTTCACCACCTGGGCCGACCGGGTGGAGTCGGCCAGGGAGTAGCTCTTCACCAGCCAGACATTGCCATCCGGCCCGCCGATGGCGTCGGTGAAGGGCGGCTTCACCAGGGCGAACGGCACCTGCTGCGCCGAGCGACGCAGATCCTCGGGAAACTGCTGCACGAAGGCCTGGCGGTCTTCGGGCAGTACGGAGAGCGCCCGATCGGGGAGCAGGTCGCCTTCGATCTTCTTGCCCGCCGGGCCGCGCCAGTCGACCCGGTCGGGACTCACCCGGGCGATCCACAGCGAGCCGTCGGGCAGTACCCCCCAGAGATCCTTGCCCGAGAGCGCCCGGGGCTGATAGCGCCGCCCCGACTCGCCCGGCCCTTCGGCCACCTCGGGCGGCGCCAGGCGGGCAACGGTATCCACGGCGGAAAAATCCGGCGGCGTGCGCACTACGGCGGCGGAATCGGGATGGCCGGAGGCGATCGAAGCCGAGGGCGTGCGCATGCCGGCGTAGTAGCGCCGGGCGGAATCGCGGGCCTCCGGCAGGGTGCCACGCAGGATGTCGGGCGCAGCGACCGAGTCGGCCAGCTTCCCGTCCAGGGTCCAGAGGGTCAGCCGCCGCTTGTCCCAGTCGGCCAGATAGAGGGAGTCGCCGGCGCGGAACAGCGCGTAAGGCCGACGGTAGGCCGGGTGGGTCTGGCCGCCGAGAATGGCGGGCGAGGCCCCGCCGAACTCCACGATTCCCACGATCTGATCATCGGGAGAGAGCACGGCCCAGCGACCGCCGGCCAGCGAGATGCCGCGGCTGGGGCTCACCCAGGGAACGTGGAGGGTATCGGACGGGGCGGCCAAGGTGACCTGGACCGCCTGGGGCGTTTCCGGGCCGCAGGCGGCGGCCGCCAGGAGGCAGAGGGGGAGGAAGGGGCGCATACTGGGAATGTGGCGCGAACAGCGGGAAATGGGAAAGGGGAACCGGGAAACGGAAGCTCAAGACCCTTCCCGCTTCCCTCTTCCCCATTTCCCGCCGTCTCTACCCCGCCATGCCCGCCGATTCTTCTTCCGACTGCGGCGCGGTCGCGTCCGTCTTCCTCCGGTACCGGCTCCGGCCCTGTTCATACCAGCGGCGGGTGATCTCCCCCGCCAGCTCGCGGTTGCCCAGACCGAAGGCCAGGCCGGCGGCGAGGGCGACCGCACCCACAATCAGAGTGAAAGCGGCGGTGACGATATCGGCCGCGACGCCGACCTGCTGCAGGGCCATGAAAATGGAGATCAGGATGACCGCCACCTTGGCCAGCTTGGCTACCAGCGGCACGCCTTCGAGGCGGCCGGCGGATGCCAGGATGATGCCGCGGACGAACTCGCCGACGATGAGCCCCAGGATCACGATGACGATGGCCGCGATCAGCGTGGGGATGAACGCCAGCATCATGCCGAACATCTCGTTGATGCTCTCGAGGCCCAGCGCCGCGCTGGCAAGCAGGATCACCACCAGCATGATCAGCCAGAACATCAGCTTGCCCATGGCGTGCACCGGGTCGAGATGGGGGCGGGCGCGATCCACCGCGTCGGCCAGGCCGCCTTCGGCGGCAACCCGGTTGAAATCCACCCGCTTGAGCAGGCGGTCCACCCAACGCTCGCCCTGGCGCGCCAGCAGGTAGCCGGCGAGCAGCACGAGTCCCGCGGCGATGAGGGCCGGGGCGATTCGGCCCAGCTCTTCGGCGCCGCCCGCGATCCGATCCATCAGCTCATTCACGTGTCACCTCGATGACGAGTTTGCCCATCTGCGCGCCGGCCTCCAGCCGGCGAAAGGCCTCCGGCGCCTCTTCCAGCGCTACCACCCGATCCACCACCGGCCAGAGCTTCCCCTGCCAGGCCAGCTGGACCACTTCCCGGTACTCCTCATGGCTGCCCATGGTGCTGCCCAGGATATCCCACTGATACCAGAAGAGCCGGCGGACGTCCGTCTCCACCACCGGCCCCGAGGTTGCCCCGCAGGTCACCAGACGGCCGCCCTTACCCAGGCATCGGAGCGACCGCTCCCAGGTCGCCTGGCCGACGTTATCTACCACCACCTCCACCCCGCGGCGCTGCGTCAGCTTGCGAACCTCGGCGGGAATATCATCGCGCGCGTGGTTCAGGGTTTCGTCGGCGCCGAGCAGGCGGCTTGCTTCCAGTTTGCCGTCGGAGGAGCTGGTGACGATGACGCGCGCGCCCGCCAGCTTGGCGATCTGGAGCGCGGCAATCGCCACGCCGCCGCCAATGCCCCAGATGAGCACCGTTTCGCCGGGCCGCAGCCGGGCCCGCGTCATGAGCATGCGCCAGGCCGTGAGGGTCGCGAGCGAGAAGCAGCCCGCCTGGGCCCAGGTCATCTTCGCCGGGGCCGGCGCCACGTTCCATACCGGCACCACCAGCAGCTCGGCGGCGGTGCCGGGCAGGTGCTCACCCAGCAGTCCATAGCGGAGGCAGAGCGAGTGCTGCCCGGCGAGGCAGTAGTCGCAGCGGTAGCAGCTGATCCCCGGGTTCACCATGACGCGGTCGCCCGGCTTGATCCCCTGCACGCCGGGACCGACCTGCTCCACTACACCGGCGGCATCGCCCGCGACAATGAGCGGGAAGTTGTACTGCACCCCCTTGAGCCCCTCCATGACCCAGAGGTCCAGGTGATTGAGCCCGGCGGTGCGCACCCGGATCAGCGCGTCTGTGGGCTCGCGAACGGCCGGAGCAGGAAGATCCCGCACGGCGAGCTGCCCGGGGCCTCCCAGCGCGGTGAGGGTGAGCGCCTTCATCGGCTGTCTCGGGTCATCGGACTCCTGGACAAGACGGGAAAAGGACGGGAAAAGGACGGGACGAAGACGGAAGAAGGCGGTCAATACCGTCGTTCCCGATTCCCCCTCGCTAATAGTTCGGGCTTACGATCTGTTCTCCCGGCCTCAGCGGGACCTGGACGGGGGCTCCAGCGCCTCCCACCGGGACGAGATGCAGGGCGTACTCCACCCGGATGCCGCGGGAATGGCCGGTGACCACCGCCAGCTGCCGGCCGTCGCGTGCGACGGCGAAATCGGTGATCGGGTCGTCGCTGGTGAAGAGCGGCTCGGCCGGCGTGCCGTCTAGCGGCACGCGCAGCAGCCGATAGGGTCGCGGCCCGCGCCGGACCTCGGTGGCGAAGACCAGCGCACCGTCGGGCAGGTAGCGCACCGCCGCCTCCCGCTGCGGCGTGCCGGTGACGTTCGCCTGGGCGGTGCCATCGGCCCGCATGCGATAGACCTCGGTGTTGCCGTCTCGACCGGAGAGGAAGGCGATACTCTCCCCATCGGGCGAGACGGCCGGCGACCGGTTCCCCCCGCCGGTGAAGGTGAGCTGCCGCAGCCCGGTGCCGTCGGCGTTGATGCGGAAGATCTGCGGCGATCCGGTCCGCGAGGAGGCAAAGACCAGGCTCTTGCCGTCGGGCATCCAGGCCGGCTCGCCGTCCAGGCCCACCGCGGGGGAGAGGGCGGTTGCGCCGCTGCCGTCGGGCCGCGCGAGATAGAGATCGAAATCTCCGCTGCGATTGGAGCTGTAGGCCAGCCAGCTGCGGTCGGGGGAGAGGGCCGGCTGGACCATGTCGGCGGTGTCGCCCGCCAGCCGCAGCAGGGTGCTGTCTTCCGTCACCTGATAGAGCGCGAAGCGTCCGGTCCGGTTGGACGCCACCAGCAGAGGGGCGATAACGAACACCGTCGCCGAATCGGCGGCGCCCCAGCGGGTTTCCGTCATCAGCGTCACCCTGCCGGGCCGGTGCGCGACAATACGCCCGTTGCCGGCGAGCGCCACCACGTTGCTGTCGGTCGTGATCCAGAGCAGCCCGGTGGCGCTGCCCGCGGGAGCCCCGTCACGATTCACAAAGTGCACGCCGAGGGAATCCCGGCTTCCCGGCGCCAGCGTCAACAGGGGGCGGTCGAATGCGATGCCCCCGGGCACGACCTCGACCACCCAGACGAGCGGCGCGAATCCGGGAGCGCGCAGGGTCAGGCTGGTGGTACCCGTCGCCCGGGCGGTCAGCGTGCGGGTGGCCGGATCGAAGCCAGCCACCGTGGTATCGCCCAGCTCCCAGTCGAAGTCCACTTCGGGAATGGCACTGGAATCGGCGGCGAGCGCCCGCACCGCCACCTGGCTGGTTCCGCGGAGCGGCAGCCGGATGGGACCGCTGCCCGGCGCCGGCGTAACCACCACCCGCGCGATGGGACGGTGCACCGCGACGGGGATCTGCCGTTGCTGGAAGTAGCCCGAGACCAGTAGCTCGGTGTGACCGGGGGCCAGTCCCTGGACCACGCCGGTCGGCCCGACCCGGGCGATGGCGGTGTCGGCCACCTGCCAGCTGATCCCGGCGTGCAGCTCACGGTTGTCCTGTTCCGGCACCACCAGCGAGACCGTATCCAGCGCCAGCGGGGCCAGGGCGATTCGGGACGGCCTGGCCGTGAACTCGGCGGCGCGCACCTCCACCGGCGCCGTGGCGGAAAGGGCGCCGGCAGAAACCTGGAGCGTGGCCTGCCCCGCCTTGAGCCCCACGACCACACCACCCACGTCCACCGCAGCCACCTCCGGGGAGAGGGATTTCCAGACCACATGCCGCAGCGGTGCGGGCGAGCCGTCGGGGCGGAATGCGCGCACCTCGAGCGCCCGGCTTTCCGAAGGCAGCAGATAGATGGTCGCGGGGTTGATGGTGAGCAGGGTCGGCGCGGCTCCGCTGTCCGCAGCGGATGGAGGAGCGCCCGTGGCGCTGTCGGCCAGGGCGACGGGCTCGGAGCCATCCGGCGCTACTACCACCACCGCGACGTTGAAAGATTTCTGCCCGGCGCGCACCCGCACGATAGCCCGCCCCGCCGCCAGCCCCACTACCGCCCCGTCGGGATCGGCCCGCGCGACCACGGTATCGCTGGAGGAGTAGGTGAACCGGGCGGTGGGAATCAGGTTCCCTTTCGCGTCGAAGGCGGCCGCGAACAGGGCCTGCTTGGCGCCGGGCTTCAGGCTAACCGCATCGGGTGTGACCTGAACCTCGGCGACGTTCTGCCCGGCCAGCGCGGCGGGAGCAATCAGCAGGAGCAGCAGCAGGCGTAGGGATGGCACCGGGACACCCTTCTCAAGGGATGCGAGCCCGCATCAGCGAAGCAATCAGCGAGCCAGTCAGGGAGCTACCCGCACTTCCGCGCGGGAATACCCGTCGACCGGGTCGCCGGGTGGGGCGAAACGCACCGGAATCGTGCGCTTCCCACCATGCCGCACCTCGATGGACCGCTGGGTGCCGGCTGGCCCCTCCAGGTCGAGAATCAGGGTGTCCCCGGCAAGCCGCTGGTCCAGCAGCCGGAGGTTGTGTGAGACGTCGCCCCGGCGCACCGGCTCATCCGGCAGGAGCACCTGGAAACCAGGGGTATGAGCTACTACTACGTCAAGATCCGGCGCTGACTGGAGGTGGCAGACCGGCTGGACGTCCCGCTCGGTAACGAGCGTTTCGCACGCGACCGGATGCCGGTTGACGGTCACGCTCTCGACCCGTGCACCGATGGGCAAGTGGGGTGCAAAGATCAGCGTACCCGGGCCTGCGCCATCGACGTGGATCAGCGCCTCCAGTTCCGTCTCACCCTGGCGCAGCTGGATGGTGTAGCGGCTCTCTCCGGCCGGCACGTTATGGAAGGTGGCGTCCGGCCAGGCGGCGGGGAGCTGAGGGGCCAGGGTGACCGAGTCACCCGGCACGTCGGGCCACCAGCCCAGCAGGCCGCGGGCAAGCGAGGTCAGAATGAACGAGGTGCCGAAGAACTGCTGCGGCACGGCGGTGTCCATGGGCTCGTAACGCGCGCCGCTGAACACCTCCGGGTTGCGGCCCAGCCCCCAGGTGAAGCCGCTGCGGACGATATCGTCGAGCGCCGCAAATCCGGCCACCGGATTGCGATAGCGGTACTGCCCCAGCGACTGGAAGCCGGTCACGAAGGGCCAGACCGTCCCGTTGTTGTAATGCAGGGGATCGAAGAGCTTGCTCTGGCCGGCCAGAGCCCGGGCACCCCAGTCGGTCTGAATGGTGGCACGGGCCAGCGTAGCGGCCTCGGGCATGCCGCGGGCATCGTCCAGCAGGCCGAACGCCATGGCGATGGACGGCCAGACCGTCAGCTCCGGCCGGATCTGGCCGCCCTGCAGCAGCGCGAACGCGTACATCCGCTCTTTCGGCAGCCAGAACCTGTCGCGCAGCGAAGCGAGCGCGCGCCGGTGCAGCGAGTCGGCCTCGGCCGCGAGCCCGGTTTCGTTCAGGGCCCGGGCCATGCGGCCGATCCGGTTCAGCGCCTGTACCCAGACGCCCGAGAGATAGATATCCGATTCGACCCCCACGCCGAGGTCGCCGACCTCGATCGCGCCGAGCCCGCCCTTCGAGTTGAGCATGAGCGCGGTGCTGCTGTCTATCGTCCCGCGCGACCACTCATAGGCGCGGCGGAGCGCCGGCCAGAGGCGGCGAATGGTGGCGGTATCGCCGCTGGCGAGCCAGTAATCGCCCCAGGCGAGCAGCCAGTAGGGCGTGGTATCGGCATGATAGAAGGCGTAGGGATAGTCCTCGAACCAGCGGATGCGCCCGGCGCCCTGGGAAATCTCGTGCGGGATCTTGCCGTCCTCCCGCTGGTATCTGGCGAAGAACTCGAGGCCGCGCCGCGCCAGGTCGAACTGTCCCGCCGCCGTCATTCCCAACGAGTTGATCGAAGCATCGCCGCCGAAGAACCAGGCGAAACCGGGCCGGGTGCCGCGGCTGCCGCTGGGCCCGTAGCCGGCCACCGGGCCGCAGCCCAGGTCGGGATTGCAGACCAGCGCTTCATCCAGATTGAGCGCGGCCCAGCGGACCGCCAGGTCAAAGGTGGAATCGGGCGTTTCGGTCCACAGGGTGCTGTCGAGCACCGCGCGGGCGTGCGCCGCGCGGGCCTGGTACAGCTGCGGCACCTGTGCCAGCACCCGGCGGTAGATCGCGCGGACACTGTCGCGCGGCGCGGCGGCCCCGACCATGACGATGGGAATGCCGCCGGCGTGCACCAGGGTGAGCCGGCCGGCCGGCTCACCCTGTTTCGGCATGGGGACCGGCGTCTGGTCGCCTACGGCAATCCGCAGCTGATTGGGAGCTTCGGGGACGTTGTGCGCCGGCTGGTTGGTGGCGGAGGTGGTATAGGGGCTGCCGACGTAGCCGTTCACCTGCTGCCGGCTTTCGGAGAGCACGAATGCCTTCTCCTTGTCGTCCCAGAAGACGTACTGGCCTCCCAGCGAGGCCGGCCAGGCGAACTGCAGATCGGACTGGAACTCGGCCAGAATCTCCATCGGGCGGACCGCGTCCACCTCGAGCACGATGACTACCGCGGGTTCGCTTTCCGGCGCGAAGATCCGTTCCCGGACGGTGAAGGCGGGATGACTGTAGATCACCGTGGCCCCGGCCGGCGTGATCTCCACCCGCCGGGCGACGTCCCG
Organism: uncultured Gemmatimonadales bacterium; assembly: GCA_963779755.1. Taxonomy (GTDB): domain Bacteria; phylum Gemmatimonadota; class Gemmatimonadetes; order Gemmatimonadales; family GWC2-71-9; genus CAVZZO01. The sequence goes on along the minus strand of CAVZZO010000001.1, from coordinate 929,007 downwards.
GCCCGGGATGGGCTCGGCATAGAGGGGAGTCTGGAAGCTCAGGCGGAAATCGTGCAGCAGCTTGAGCGGCCAGGTCCACACTTCCAGATCGCCCTGCTCGGTGCCCATGGCGATGGCCCGGCGGCCCACGATACCCAGGTAGGAATCGGGCCGGGCCGGCCCCCGCAGATCGGCCGGCCCATGCTGCCAGGCCAGGGGAGTTGGCGTCAGGTTCTTCGGCTCCTGCGCCGCCGCTTCGCTGAGCGCGAGGCTGGCGAGGAGCAAACCGGCAAGCAGCCGCGAATTTGTGGGCGTCATGAAGCGGGTTCCGGGGCGGTCGTGTAAGCTATTTAGTGACAATGTCTTATGAACAACACCCGCGCCGGGGCCATGGCGGCGACGGCGCAACGCCGCGTTTCGCCTCGCGCGGGCAGGCCGGCGCGGAGCAGATGTCTTGCACAACTATTGAAGATGTGCAAGTTATATCGCATCCACGATTGCAGCAGCAGGTGCCCACGCGCCTGAAACCCACGGCGGGATAGCCGCGCGCCTTCCCGGAGGAGCTACCATGGCCGAGCTCTTGACCGATGAAATAGGCTGGTCCGGATCGGGTTGGATGGATCCTTCCCCCATGTCCATGGAGCCCGAGCCCCCACCGCCGCCACCACCCCCACCGCCGCCGGCCCCTGCTCCCGTCGCAAAGACGGAAGCGCCCGCGGCGAAGAAGCCGGCACCCCGGAAGCCGAAGAAGAAGCCGGCCGCCCGGAAGAAGGCCGCCAGGAAGGCCGCGCGTAAGAAGCCGGCCCGGAAGAAGGCCGCCAAGAAGGCCGCCAGGAAGAAGACGGCGAAGAAGGCCGCCCGGAGGAAGCCCGCCCGGAAGAAGGCAACCAGGAAGGCCGCCAGGAAACCGGCGCGTAAAGCAGCCCGCCGGAAACCGGCGAAGAAGGCCGCCAGGAAGAAGACGGCGCGGCGTCCGGCAAAGAAGGCTGCCCGCCGAAGCACGAGGCGGCCCCGCGGGCGCAAGTAGACGCCCCTCGACCTTCTCGACCCCCTCGACTCCCTCGACCTGCCCAGGTGGTCGAGAGGGTGGAGGGGGTCGAGAGTATCAAGGCATTAGACCTCTTCCCGGACGGCCGCCAACCGTTCCAGCCAGCGGGCAAAGGCGGCGGGCCCGGCCGAGTGGAACCGGGCGCCCTGCGGGCGGCGCCCGACGGCGATGGTTACCGCCTGCCGGCCGAGCGCCCGGAAGGCGTCCTGGTCGGTCGTATCGTCGCCGGCGTAGAGTACCTCGGGCCACGGAGTTCCGGGCGCCCGGCGATCGAGCCAGCGGAGCACCGCCTGCCCCTTGTCGGCGCCTTCGGCCCGCACGTCGATGACCCGCCGACCGGGGAGGGCCAGAATGCCGGGGCCGACCGTCGCGCGCGTCTCGGCGAGGAGCCGGCGCAGCTTTCCGGCGCCGAGCCGGTGGTGCAGCGCCACCGAAAAGCCTTTGCCCTCGAGGCGCACCCCGGGCCAGGCGCGGGAGACCAGGCGTCGGAGCTTCCGCTCCACCTGTTGCATCCGCCGGCGGCTCAGACCGGTCCACTGGCGCAGGGCGCCCGCTTCGAGCAGCTCAACCCCGTGGTTGCCCAGAACCGGATGGCTGCCGGTGCCCGCCACCCGGCGGGCATCGCGGGCGGCGCGGCCCGAGACCAGCACGACGCGGGCGCCGCTCTGAACCAGCCGCTTCAGGATGCGCCGGGTGGACGCGGGGACCCGGGCCCGGGACGGCACCGGCACGATGGGAGCCAGGGTGCCGTCGACGTCGAGGAAGAGCACGGGGTGGGGCGCGGCCGCCAGCCGCCGGGCGGCGCGCCGGCCGGCGGCGCCGGAGAGGGGCAGCATCAGCCGGTGGAGCGCAGCCGCTCGACGTCGGCGAAGATGTCGTCCATCCAGTCGTAGATGGTGGCGGCGTGCAGCTGCCGGCGCATGGCGGCGAGGCGCACGCGGCGCTCCCGGTCGCTCATGCGGAGCGCGTCATACAGGGCGTGGGCCACGGCTCGCACATCGTAGGGATTGATCAGCATGGCGCCGTCCATTTCCTCGGCGGCGCCGGCGAAGCGGCTCAGCATGAGGATCCCGTCGGCATCGTGCTGACAGGCGATGAATTCCTTGGCGACGAGGTTCATACCGTCCTGCAGCGAGGAGACCATGGCGATGTGGGCCGCGCGGTAGTAACCGGCCAGCTGTTCCCGGTCCAGGTTGTCGCGAATCAGGGTGACCGGCTTCCAGCGGGGAGTGCCGTAGCGCCGGTTGATGCTGGACGCGATCTGCACCACCGAACGTTCCAGCTGCCGGTAGGACTGGATGGCGAGGCGCGAGGGGACGGCAATCTGAATGAACGAGACCTTCTCGTGCAGCTCGGGGTGCTGCTCCAGCAGCCGGGTAAAGGCCTCGAGCCGCTCGGGAATCCCCTTGCTGTAATCGATCCGGTCCACCCCCAGCACGATCTGCCCGCCGCGGACGTGCTCCCGGCGGATCCGTTCCGCCGCCTGGCGCACGGGGGCCGAATCGGCCAGCCGTTCGAAGGCCTCGACGTCGATGGAAATGGCGTGGGCGGCGAGCGTGGTGGTGTGATTGTGATAGCGGACCGTATTGTGCTCCAGATCCACATCGGCGTCGGGCAGGAACTCGGCGACACAGGCGAGGAAATTGACGACATAGCGGTCGGTCTGGAACACCAGCAGATCGTTACCCAGCAGGCCACGCATCAGGCGGTGGGCTACCGGCAGCGCCCGCAGGACGTCGGCAGGCGGCCAGGGAATATGCCAGAACTGGTGCACGAAGAGCGGGTGCCCCCGGCGCAGGCGCAGGATGCCCGGCACGTAGGCGAGGTGATAGTCGTGCACCCAGATCAGCGCGGGCCGGCCGCCGACGGACTCGAGCGTGGCATGCGCGAAGCGGTGATTGACCCGGCGATAGACCTGCCAGTGCGAGTAATCGAAGGCGAAATACTGGAACTGGAGATGGCAGAGCGGCCAGAGCGCGCGGTTGGCGCTTTCGACGTAATAGGATTGCACCTCGTCGGGGGAGAGCCGGACGCGATGCAGGCGGTAACGGGGGTCCTCGGGCGGTACCTGGACGGTATCGTGCTCATCCACGACATCGAAATCGGCGGTGCCGCTCCCCCAGGCGACCCAGGTGCCGCCGGTGGACTCCATCAGCGGCTGCAGCGCAGAGGTAAGCCCGCCCGCCGGGCGATTGACGACGATCTCACCCCGGGGCCCCTGCTGGTGTTCGAAGGGCTCCCGGTTGCTCACCAGCACAAAGGCTTCATCGCCGCGGCGCTCAAAGGGTAATTTTCGATTCGAGGAATCCATAGCAGGCAATCTATCCACAGATGACACAGATGGCACAGATCGCACAGATGGCACCGATGACGCTGATCACGCAGATTCATCGACCGACGGAGTAACCGGATGAAAGAGTCTCTGGTGCGGATCATCTTTGCCGGGGCGGTGGTGCTCTCGGCCTGCCGGCCGGCCGCGCCGCCGGCCCGGCCGGTGCCCGATGCGGCGCTCCTTACGCGGCAGTTCGAAGCTCAGTTCCAGCGCTCGGCCGACGCCTGGAACCGGGGCGATCTCGACGCCTTCGTCTCCGACTATGCGGCGGACACGCTGCCCACGTTCATCTCCCGCGGGCACCTGCAGCGGGGCCACGACTGGATCCGGGCCAACTACGCGCCCCTCTTCGAGCCCGGCGCGCAGCGCGACAGCCTGCGGTTCGAGCAATTCCACGTCCGTCCCCTCACGGCCGACCTGGCGCTCATCACCGCCAGGTTCATCCTGTTCCGCGGCGATTCCGTGACCGCCAGCGGCCCCTTCACGCTGCTGATGCAGCACCAGGCCCAAGGCTGGAAGATTCTCCATGACCATTCCTCGAGCGATCCGCGCTAGCGTGGTCCTGGCCGCCCTGCTGGCGGCCGGATGCCTCCCCACCAGAAAGGACCGCCTTGCCCTGGTGGGCGGGACGGTGATCGGGGACGACGCCAGGCCGATCCCGGATGCGGTGGTGGTGATTTATCAGGGACACATCGAGACGGTCGCGCCGCGGGCCGGGTTCAAGATCCCGCGTTCGGCCCGGACCATCGACGTTTCTCACCACTGGATCATTCCCGGCCTGATCAACGCCCTGGCCCACGTGGACCGCTGGAGCAGCTCGCGCCAACTGGCGGCGGGCGTGACCTCCCTCCGGGAGTCGGGCGGCGACTCGTCCCTGGCGCGGCGCGACGAGCTGAACCTCGGCGCCATCCCGGGCCCACGGATGTTCGCCTCGGGGCCCGCGGTGGACGGCAGCCCGGCGGCGCAGCCCGGGATGACGGCCGTCACCGGCGATGTCGACGCCAGAAAAGCGGTAGATCAGGCCGCGCTCTCGGCCGCCGACTACGTCGAGGCCTGGGCCGGCCTGAGCTCCGGCCTGTTGCGCCCGCTGCTGGACGAAGCCCGGCGGCTCAACCTGCGGGTTTCGGCCAACCTCGGGCTCACCGATGCCACCGGCGCCGCGGAGCTGGGCCTGCTGATACAGGAAAACCTGGGCGGGGTTCCCCAGTCCGCCGCCGCCGATGCCGCCCCCATCTTTACCGGCTTCCGGCGATCCTACTGGGACGGCTGGACCGCGCAGGAGCAGAGCTGGGCCGCGCTCGACTCCGCCGCACTGACCGCCGTGGCGCAGCGGCTGGCGCAGCGGCGAGTGATCCTGGTACCGGCACTGGCCCGTCATGAGGTCTGGAGCCGGCTGGACGATCCTTCCGCGGTGCCGGCCGCCGATCTGGCGACGGTGCCGGCGGAGATTCGCAGCCAGTGGGACGGGGCTGCCTGGATGCAGCGGCGCGGCTGGTCTCCCGCCGACCTCGACACATTCCGGCGCGGACGAGCGAACCAGGACCTGTTCGTCCGCGCCTTCGTGCGCGCCGGCGGGGTGGTCGCGGCCGGAGGAGCCGGGGGCGACTTCATGATGGTGCCGGGCGCGGCGGTGCACCAGGAGATGGAGCACCTGGTTGCGGCGGGGCTCACGCCGGGACAGGCGCTGGAGGCCGCCACCCGCAATGGGGCCGCGCTCCTCGCCGCGGACTCGCTGGGGCGGATCGCCCCCGGAAAGGCGGCAGACCTGGTGATCCTCACCGCCGACCCCCTGCAGGACATCCGGAACGCGCGCGCGGTCGACGCCGTGGTGCTTCGGGGCCGGCTGTTCGACGCCGACTCCATCCGGGCCGCGTGGCCGTCGCCGTGACCCTCATCCGGCTGGGGATCGGCTGGGCGCTGGTGGCGGGCTGGTTCCTGCTCTGGGCCGCGGGCAGCGCGCGCATCGGCCGGGGCCGCACCGAAGCGGAACAACCGTTCCTGGCCGCGCCGGTCGGCGCCTGCCTTACCGAGGCGCTGCTGTTTACTCTGCTGGCAGCGCTCTGGTTCGCCAGCCTGGGCCACGGCGGGTGGGTGCTCCTCTTCGCTCTGCTGGGTGCGCTGGTCGAGGTCAGTGCGCGCTTCCGGGCCGGCGCGCTCCGGCCCCGCAGAACCTGGCGCACGGTGCTGGGAATCCTGCTGGGGACGGGACGGATCATTGCAGCCGGCGGGCTGCTGGCCTGGAGGCTGGGATGACGCACTCACCGCAAAGACGCGAACGACGCGAAGGACGCGAGGAATCAATGCCGTCGAGGGAATCTCGGAACCACATCGGCCGGAACATGGCTTCCCCGCTCCGGAAATCACCGGTGCCTGCAGGGGCGGGTATTCGTGGCACCCTTCGCGTCGTCGCCGGGAGCCGGCTTTTTCGGCCTGCCGGGACTGGCCTGACGCTTCTTTTTCTGGCCGCGGCACCGCTGGCCGCGCAGCGGCACTGCCTGGTACAGCCAAAGGCACCAGTGCTGTTCCGGCAACCCGGCGGGCCCTTCGGAGTGGTGGTGACGCCCAACGCCACGGGATACGGCACGCCCATGATGGTGGGATACGTGGCGCCGCTCAGTCCCGACTCCGAAACCGCCTCCTGGAGCCGCTCGAACCGCTGGTGGCGCGACTCCACCTGGGGCGGCAACGTCACCAGCCTCTGCTGGTCGCCCGACCGGCGCCTGCTGTTCGTCGGCACCTCGTCCCGCGGCGCTGACGGCGGACTCTGGGCCCTCGACCTGCGGCAGCGGACGGCGCGCCGCCTGGCGCCGACGCCCTTCACCGTTCGGGGGGCTGCGGCCTACCGCACCACCATCCGGTCCATGGATGCGGCCCGTAAACGGCTCCTCTTCCGCCTCACGGTGGAGTCGGAGGCGGCGGAAAAACCGACCACAATCGAATCGGCGGTGGCGTTTCCTGAATAGGACGGCAGGACGGCAGGACGGCAGGACGGCAGGACGGCAGGACGGCAGGACGGCAGGACGGCAGGACGGCAGGACGGCAGGACAAGAAGCTACTCCTTCGATCTCCCAGAGAACATGGACTCGACCTCCGACGCCCGTCCCCGCATCCGGCTCAGCTCGCTTTCGCACGGCGCGGGCTGAGCGTGCAAGCTCGGCGCCGCCGAGCTGGCGCAGGTCCTGCGCCATGTCCCCGGCTCGGTGGATCCGAGAGTGCTGGTGGATGCCGCCACGCACGATGATGCGGCCGTCTTCCAGCTGAGCGACGACCGCGCGCTCATCGCGACGGTGGATTTCTTCACGCCCATCGTGGACGACCCCTCGGCGTGGGGCGCCATCGCGGCGGCCAACGCGCTGAGCGATATCTACGCCATGGGCGGCACTCCCCTGCTGGCCCTCAACCTGGTGGGCTGGCCGCGCGACGTCCTCCCGCTGGACCTGCTGGGCGAGGTGCTGCAGGGCGCGGGCGCCGTCTGCCGGCAGGCCGGCTGCCTGGTCCTGGGCGGCCACTCGGTGGACGATCCCGAGCCCAAATTCGGCCTCTGCGTGATCGGGGAGGCGCACCCGGCGCGGCTGCTGACCAACGCAGGCGCACGTCCGGGCGACCGGCTGGTGCTCACCAAGCCGCTGGGAACCGGCATTCTGGCCACGGCCTTCAAGCGCGACCTGATCGACGAGGCGGGCCTGGCGGCAGCGGTGGCAAGTATGCGCGCGCTGAACGACGGCGCCATGCGGGCGGCCCTGGCCTGCGGCGTGCGCTGCGCAACGGACATCACCGGGTTCGGGCTGCTGGGGCACCTGGGCAACATTCTCCGCGCCAGCGGCACCGGCGCGGAGATACACCAGCGGGACGTGCCGCTGTTGCCGGGGGCCCTGGACCTGGCGGCCCGGGACGCGGTTCCGGGGGGCACCCGCCGCAATTACACTGCGGCAGAGGAGGTGACCTGGTCCCCCGAGATCACCGAACCCGAGCGACTCCTGCTCACCGACGCCCAGACCTCGGGCGGCCTGCTGCTGGCGGTTGCGCCGGAGCGGCTGGACGAGCTGCTGGAGAGGCTGGAGGCGGAGCGCACGCCGGCCCGGGCGGTGATCGGGACGGTGACGGCAGGGAGTGCGGTGGTGGTGAGTCGCTAGTCGCGAGTCGGGAATCGCCGTCGTCGGTCAAGGTCGAAGGTCGAAGGTTGAACTCAGGGTGGTCCCCTGACTCCTGACTCCTGAATCCTGACTCCCCGTATGCGCTGGACCGTCACCCGGATAGATCAACTGGAGCGTGCCATACGGCAGCGGCGGCGGATCGCGCTGTATCGCCGGGGGACGGAGTATGTGGTGACGCCGGTGCGGATGACATCGGTCAACCGGCGCGACGCCGTGGTGGGGGTGCTGCCGATGACGGGCGAGGAGCTGACGTTCGTGCTCGACGAGCTGGAACAGTTTCAGATCGTGGAATAGGTCATGCTCGAGACGCCGCGTGATGTGGTGGACTACATGGCGGAGGCTCTCCGCCGGAGCGGGCGCCCCCTGGCTCCCGGATTGCCGGTGAACCTGGAGCCGCTCTTCGGCGATCTCTTTCTCGGCTCCGAGATCGCGCGGCAGGACCGGGTGGTGCAGGCGGCCTGGCACGGCGCCGGCTGGATCGAGCCCTTTCCGGGTGAGGGCCGGCGCTACGCCCTGACGGCGGCGGGGGTGGCCGAGGTTGGCGGCCTGGGAAAGCAGCTGGGGCGGGGGATGCGGGGATGGGTCGTGTGGATGGTGGCGGCCCTGGTGCTGGCGGGGCTGGTTCTGATCTGGCGGGTGCTGGCCTGACCGTTTCCCGCGGCCGGAGCCGGAGAATGCTGTCACGATGACTGCCGGGGTCCGGGGGTAGGCCGGTCTCCTAGTTCACCGCCTTGGCCTTCACGTAGTAATCCGGATCCACCCTGAACCGCGTCGGGTCGGTCAGGGTCACACGCAGCGACTGCCAGTTCTCCGTCGGATGGAGCCGGGTGGTGTAGGTGGAATCTCCGCTGGTGGTCACATCCAGCGGCATGTCGAAGCCCGGCACGACGTCGGCCCAGCGGTAGGCCAGCGAATCGCCGCCAATCCGGTATTCCAGCACCGGCACCATGGTGGTCGTGAGATACTGCTGGAACACCCTGCTCAGAGCCACTCCAGCCTGTTTGCTCAGGTAGTCCTCCACCTGCCGGCCGGTCACCGTCTGATGCCAGAAGGTGTGGTTCAGCCCCCGCAGGGTGGCGCGCCAGGTGGAGTCGTTCCCTACGATCTGCCGGATGGTATGCAGCATGTTCCCGCCCTTGGGGTACATGTCGCCGGAGCCGCTGCCGTTCACGCCGTAGGCGGGCACGATAGGCGTGTCATTCTTGATCCAGTTGCGGTTCCCCCGGATGTAGCGCGCGCCCGCTTCCTTCCCGAACCGGCATTCCACGTAGAGCCCTTCTGCGTAGTTGGCGAACCCCTCGTGCACCCACATGTCGGCATTGTCCTTCGCGGTGATGTTGTTGCCGAACCATTCGTGGGCACTCTCGTGCACGATGATGAAATCCCAGAGCATGCCCAGCCCGGTGCGCGACCAGTCGGCGCCCCGGTACCCGTTGGAGAACCCGTTGCCGTAGGCCACGGCGCTCTGATGCTCCATGCCGTTGTTGGAGACCTCGACCAGCTTGTAGCCGTCTTCGTACCAGGGGTAGGGGCCGAACCAGTGTTCGAAGCACTGCAGCATGGCCGGAACCTGGGCCCACTGGTGCCGGGCGGCGGTGAGATGGTAAGAGAGGGGCCAGAAGTCGAGAGTGAGCGGCCCCCGTTCACCCCGGTAGATCCCGCTGTAATGGGTGTAATCACCCGCGGCCACCGCGATGGCGTAGTTGTTGATCGGATTGGTGACGAACCATTCCCAGGTGGTGGTCCCGTCGGGGTGCGGTTCGACGGCGCGCAGGCGCCCGTTGGAAACATCCACCAGCGGATCGGGCAGGGTGAGCGCAATGCGCTGGCTGTCCGGCTCGTCGGCCTGCACGTCCTTGTTGGGCCACCAGACGCTGGCGCCGAGCCCCTGGTCGGTAGTGACGATCCAGGGGGTGCCCAGGCTGTCCCGGCCCCAGCTGAAGCCACCGTCCCAGGGCGGCCGCTTCGCCACCCGCGGGCGCCCGTGGTAGTACACCGTAATGGTCCGCACCTCTCCCACCCGCTGGCGTGAGGTGACGGCGGCCAAGAAGGCATTGCCGTCGCGCCGGTAGCGTACCGCCCTGCCGTCCTGCACCATGCTGTCCACCACCAACGGCTCCTGCAGGTCGATCTGCATCTCCCGGGGGCGGCCCTGCACCCGGTAACTGATGGCGTTGGAGCCCGCGATGCTGCTGTCGGCCGGGTTGATGCGCACCTGGAGATCGTAGAAGGTCACGTCCCACCAGGTCCGCGCCGGGCTGGTCAGGGACCCGCGCAGCGAGTCCGCGTGGGTGTAGGTCGTGGTGTCCTGGGCCAGAAGAACGCCCGGAGCGAGGAGCAGCAGCCCGCAAAGAGCCGGTCGAAGCATCGGTGGAATCCCGGGGAGGAAAGGCTGGAGTATCGACCGTGCAGGTCGCTGCAGCAAGGGGTGGAAGCATTCCTCCGGCCGCACCCCGCCGGCACCTGGCCTCTCGGGAATCCTCCTGCACCCGGGCCATGATATACTTCACGGGCTGATATTCGCCGTAAGGCCCAACCGGCAGTGTGGCCGGCTCCCCGACGCTGAACAGGGAAGCGAGGACGCGTGAGCAACGAAGGCATCGTGGTGGTCGGCCGCTACGGGTGGGAACACGAGGCCCAGGTGGCGCAGGCGGTGCTGCAGTCCAACGGTATCGACGCCATCCTGATCCGCGACGACGCCGGAGGCATGCTGCCGTCCCTCGATTTCCTGCAGGAAGTGAAACTCGCCGTGCGGGCGGAGGACGCCGACGAAGCCCGGAAGGTCCTGGAAAGCGAGGCGTAAGGCGTGGTCCTGCACGCCGCCTTACGCCTCACACCTGACCCCTTACCGCTATTCACCGCTGTTCGATCACCAGCTTCCCCGCCAGCAGGTTCCACTCCCCTCCGAAGATGATCCGGCGGATCTCCGCATTGGGCCGGCGGGTCCGGATTTCGTATTTCTCGCCGAAGGCCGTCGCCCCGGTATCGGGGGGGGCGCCGGGCGGCAGGATCCGGGCTACGGTCTTACCCTGGCGGAACAGCTCCTCTCCCCTCCCAGGCTCACGGCTGTTGTAGGGCTGGATCTCCACCCCGGGAAGCAGGAAGCGGAAGCGTTCTTCCCGGGCCGCGAAGTTGGAAGGGACGAAGACGGTCCGTCCCGCCAGCGGCGCCAGCCCGGGGCCGCCGGCCACGGGACGGAAGGGTTGGTCGAAGGGAGTCAGGGCCACACCGATGGTGACCAGCATACCGCAGACCACCGCGGGAGTGAGCGCCCGGGTCCGCTCGATCGAGGTCAACCCGAAGACGGCCAGCGCCAGCAGTGAGCCCACCAGCAGGTAGTCTCCCGCCGAATAGCCCGCGTCCGGCACGGTGCGCCCGATTCCGATCATGGCCCAGAACGCCAGCACCAGGCCCAGCCCGGCGGCCGCAAGCGTCAGGCGGTGCCAGATCGGGGGGATCCGCTCCCACCGCAGCGCCAGCAGCACGGCCAGCGCGGCCACCGTGGGCAGGATGTAGTTCTCCTGCCGCTGGCTCGGCAGGCTGTATACCAACAGAAAAGCCAGCACATAACGCCAGAGGTCCTTTTCTTCCCGGCTCAGGCCTTCCGCTTCCGGCGGCCGGCGCCAGTAGCGCAGCGCCACCCAGACCAGTCCCGCCAGCACGAACGCGTAGAAGCCCAGGTTCAGGAAATCGCCCAGCCAGATCCGGGTCAGCGGATAGGTGCCGCCGAAAAGACCGGCGGGATATCCGCTCAGCCGGAATTTGCCGGCGTTCTCGCCCAGGACGAACGAACGCAGGATGAGGCCGGGGCGGGGATCGAGCAGGAACCACAGCCCGAAGATTCCCAGGCCGAGGAGCGCCGCGACGGCAAGGCGTGGCACCTCCCGCCGGAAGAACTCCGGGGCGCTCTCCCGCCGGCTCCACAGGATGAGGGCCAGGGCAAGGGTGAGGGGGACAATGAGAAAGAACGACTTGTAGAGCGCGGCGATGCCGGCCAGAAGCCCGGCCGTCAGGGCGAGGCCCCAACTCCACCGGCCGGCCTGGAGCAGGAACACCAGCGGCAGGAAGAGGAAGAATGTCTCGGGCGCATTGGTCAGGACCGGCCGGCCCTGCTGAAAGGTGGAAAACGCGCCGAGGAAGATGAGGCCCGCCAGCACTCCCCGGCTCGCCCTGCCGGAGAGGCGGGCGGCCAGGACCCCGGCGGCCAGGGCGGTGAGCAGCGAGTAGAGCACGATGGGCAGCCGGAGCCGCCAGAGGTTCCAGTGCCGACCACCGCCGGTAGCCACGATCCCCTGCCAGAAGAGGAGAGGCGGCTTGGTGTCGTTGATGCCGGCCTCGGAGCGCAGGGGCAGCCAATACCCGCTGTTGGCGGTGACGCGGGTGATCTGCAGATAGAGCGGCTCATCGCCGATCGAAGGGATATTGAGCGAATCGAGCCGCGCCAGATAGGCTGCCAGCGCGAGGGCGACACCCAGCATGAGGGCGGCGGCGGGGCGGGCTCGGGCCATGTGATCTCCGGTGGAGCGGGCCGGGGCAGGACCATCCCAAGATATTGCCAGTCAGTCGTTTGCATCAAATGTGCGCTGCCGCACGCATTCCCGCCCCTCGAGGGGTGTACTATTGAAAGGGACCTGTTTTTCGGCCGCCCCATCATTTCGGAGTTCGCGATCCGCTATGTGCCTGGCAGTTCAGCCGCCGGCGTACACCGGCGCTTTCCGGCTACCTCCTCTCGCCTGCCCCGACGGGGCGGACGCGTGATCGCGCCTGCCGCGCTGGAACGTCCTCACGCCGCCGCCCGGCGGCCGCTCCGGGTACCGGGCGCCACCTACCGCCTGCAATTCAATCGGGACTTCACCCTCGCCGCGGCGGGGGAGATCCTCGCCTATCTCGACCGGCTGGGCATCAGCGACGTCTACGCCTCGCCGCTGCTGACCGCCCGTCCCGGCAGCCTGCATGGATACGATGTGGTGGACCACGGCCGGATCAACCCGGAGATCGGCACCGAACAGGCGCTGCACGAGCTGGCCCGGGCCCTCCGGGAACGGGGAATGGGGCTGATACTCGATGTGGTTCCCAACCACATGTGCATCGCCGATCCGGGCAACCAGTGGTGGGCCGACGTGCTGGAGAACGGCCCCAGCTCGCCCTATGCCCGGTTTTTCGATATCGACTGGCGGCCGCCCAAGCCCGACCTGGCCGACAAGGTTCTGCTTCCCATTCTGGGCGACCAGTACGGCCGCATTCTGGAGAGCGGCGAACTGCAGGTGGAATATCGCGACGGCGCGTTTTCAGTGCGCTATTGGGACAGGGAGCTGCCCCTGGCGCCCAAGACCTGGTCCAGTCTCCTGCAGCCCGTCGCAGCCGAGCTCCGGACGCGCCTGGGCGATGCGGACAGCCGGGTACTGGAACTGGAGAGCATTCTTACCGCCATCCGCAACCTGCCGCCCCGGGCCGAGACCAACGCTGCCCGGGTACGGGAGCGGCAGCGCGAAAAAGAGATCATCAAACAGCGGCTGGAGGCGCTCGCCGGCGAGCCTGAGGTGGGCCGGGCGCTGGCGGCCTCGCTGCGCCGGATCAACGGCCGCCGGGGAGAGCCGCGCAGCTTCGACCGGCTGGAGGCGGTGCTCGCGGAACAGGCCTACCGGCTCGCCTTCTGGCGGGTGGCCACCGATGAGATCAACTATCGCCGGTTCTTCGACATCAACGAGCTGGCCGCGACCCGGGTGGAAGAGCCGGAAGTCTTCGCCGCGGTGCACGAGCTGAGCTTCCGGCTGGCACGGGAAGGGCTGGTCACCGGCTTGCGGATCGATCATATCGACGGCCTGCTGGATCCGGCGGGGTACCTGGAGGCGGTGCAGCGGGAGCTGGCCGGTCCGGGCGGCCGGCCGTTCTACCTGGTGGTGGAGAAGATTCTCACCGGCGACGAACGCCTGCGCCCCGACTGGCCCACGGCGGGCACCACCGGCTATGAATTCCTGGCGCTCCTGAATGGCGTCTTCACCGATCCGGACGGGCTCGAGGCGGTGCGCCTGGGCTACCGCCGTCTGACGGGGCAGACCGAGTCTTTCGCCGACCTGCTCTCCGGCGCGCGGCGGCTGGTGCTGCAGGTCTCGATGTCGAGCGAGCTCACGGTGCTGTCGCGCCGGCTGGACCGGATTTCCGAGCAGCACCGCTTCTCCCGTGACTTCACCCTGAACACGCTGCGGCATGCGCTCCGGGAGATCATTGCCGCATTCCCGGTCTACCGCACCTACGTAGGCCCCGGCGACGATCAGGTGCAGCCGGGCGACCAGCAGGTGATCGAGCGGGCGGTCGAGGACGCCATCCGGCGCAATCCGGCCATGAGCGCCTCGATCTTCCGCTTCATCGGCGACGTGCTCCTGCTGCGCGACCCGGAGGGGCTGGACGACGCGCAGCGGGAGGCCCGGCGGGACTTCGTTCTGCGCTTCCAGCAGCTCACCGCGCCGGTCATGGCCAAGGGACTGGAAGACACCGCGTTCTACCGCTACTACCCGCTGGCCTCGCTGAACGAAGTCGGAGGAGGGCCCGCGGCCCTGGCCGCCTCGCCGGCCGCGTTCCACGCGGCCAATCGTGAGCGGCAGCAGGCCTGGCCCCATACGCTGCTTGCCACCAGCACGCACGATACCAAGCGGGGAGAGGATGTCCGCGCGCGGCTGGCCGGCCTGGCCGAGATGCCGGAGGAATGGGAGCAGGCCGTGCTGCGCTGGCGGGAGATGAACCAGGACCGCCGCCTGCTCCTGCCCGACGGCGGCGAGGCGCCCGACGCCAACGAGGAATACCTGCTGTACCAGACGCTGGCCGGCGCCTGGCCCCTGGCGGAACTGGACCTCCCCGCCTTTTCGCGGCGCATCCAGGCCTATATGCAGAAGGCCCTGCGGGAAGCCAAGGCCCACACCAGCTGGATCAATCCCAACGAGCGCTACGAGCAGGCCGTGGCGGCCTTCATCAGCGCCGCGCTGGACCCGGAGCCGGGCAACACCTTTCTGCCCGACCTGCTGGCCCTGCAGAGGCGCCTGGTCAGGCCCGGGTTGTGGACTTCGCTCTGCCAGGTCGTGTTGAAGGCCGCCGCGCCCGGGTTACCGGACTTCTATCAGGGCACCGAGCTGTGGACCTTCACGCTGGTCGATCCCGACAATCGGCAGCCGGTGGACTACGATCGCCGCCGCGCCCTGCTCGACAGCCTGGCGAGGGAGGAAGCGTCGGGACGACTTGAACTGGTGCGCCGGCTGGCCGGGAATCCCGAAGACGACCGGCTCAAACTCTACGTGACCGCCCGGGCGCTGGACGCACGCCGGCGGTTCCCCGCCCTGTTCCAGGACGGCGAGTATCTGGCGCTGGGGGCGGAGGGCCCCCGGGCGCGCCACGTGCTGGCGTTCGCCCGCTCCCTGGGCGGGGACAGCTGCCTGGCGTTGGGCACCCGTTTCCACCTCACGCTGGGCGCCGATCGGGCCGTCCCCGCGGGAGCCGCCTGGAGCGGCAACCGCGTCGCCCTGCCGGGCCGCCTCGGCACCGGGCCCTGGGAGGATGCCTTCAGCGGTCGGACGCTCTCCGCCGGCGAGGGCGGCGTACTGGCACTGGATGCGGCATTCGCCGAGCTGCCGTTCGCGCTGTTGCGGCCGGTGTAGGGCGGCCGAAAGAATCGCGAAGGTCACCAGAGTCGAGAAAGCCGAGACGTCAAGCAAGGGAGATTGCACGACGCATGCGCATACAACCCGGCTCACCATATCCGCTGGGAGCCACCTGGGACGGCCTGGGGGTCAATTTCGCGTTGTTCAGCGAGCACGCGACTGCGGTGGAGCTGTGCCTGTTCGATTCGGTGGACGCCACCGCCGAGAGCGTCCGCCTGAAGCTGCCCGAACAGACCGACATGGTCTGGCATGGACGGCTGGTCGGGGTGGGACCGGGGCAGCTCTACGGCTACCGGGTCTACGGCCCCTACGAGCCGACGGCCGGACATCGCTTCAATCCGGCCAAAATCGTGCTGGACCCCTACGCCAAGGCGGTCGGGCGTACGCTCAGGTGGGGGGACGAAATGTTCGGCTACCGGGTAGGCGACGGGGCCGGCGACCACTCGAAGGACGACCGGGACAATGCCGCGCTGGCGCCGCTGGCGGCGGTGGTGGATACCGCCTTTACCTGGGGTACCGACCGGCGGCCGCGCACCTCCTGGCATGAGACGATCATCTACGAGCTGCACGTCAAGGGCTTCAGCCGGCTGCATCCCGACGTGCCGCCGGCGCTGCGCGGTACCTACGCGGGCCTGGCCAGCGAGCCCGCCATCCGCCACCTGCGTTCGCTCGGCATCACGGCGGTGGAGCTGATGCCGGTGCATCATCATGCGCAGGACCGGCACCTGGTGGAGCGGGGGCTCACCAACTACTGGGGCTACAACACCCTGGGGTTCTTCGCGCCGGACGCGCGGTACGCCGCGGCGCCCACCGCGCTGGACGGGGTGCGGGAGTTCAAGACCATGGTGCGGGCGCTGCATGCCGCCGGCATCGAGGTGATCCTCGACGTGGTCTACAACCACACCGCCGAGGGCAATCACATGGGGCCGACGCTCTCGCTGCGCGGCATCGACAACGCCGCCTACTACCGGCTCTGGCCGGGCGACCTCAGCAAGTACGAAGACTTCACCGGCTGCGGCAATACGCTGAACATGATAAACCCGCGCGTGCTGCAGCTCATCATGGACAGCCTGCGCTACTGGGTGCTGGAGATGCGGGTGGACGGGTTCCGTTTCGACCTGGCGAGCGCCCTGGCGCGCGAGCTGTACGAGGTGAACAAGCTCTCGGCTTTCTTTGATATCATCCACCAGGATCCGGTGCTGTCGCAGGTCAAGCTGATCGCCGAGCCGTGGGATCTGGGCGAGGGCGGCTATCAGGTGGGGAACTTCCCGGTGCGCTGGACCGAGTGGAACGGCCGCTACCGCGATTCGGTGCGCCGCTTCTGGCGCGGCGACGGCGGCCAGGTATCGGAAATCGCCACCCGGCTGGCCGGCAGCAGCGATCTCTACGAGCAGAGCGGCCGCCGCCCCTACGCCAGCATCAACTTCGTGACCGCGCACGACGGCTTTACGCTGCGGGACCTGGTGTCCTACAATGAAAAGCACAACGAAGCCAACGGCGAAGACAACCGGGACGGCGAGAACAACAACCTGAGCTGGAATTCCGGCGCCGAAGGGCCGACCGACCGGCCCGAAGTGCTGGCGCTGCGCGAGCGGCAGCGGCGCAACCTGATGGCCACCCTCCTGCTGAGCCAGGGGGTGCCGATGATCTGCGGAGGGGATGAGCTGGGGCGGACCCAGCACGGCAACAACAACGCCTACGCCCAGGACAACGAGCTGAGCTGGCTCCACTGGAACCTCTCGCCCGCCGACCAGGAGTTCCTGCAGTTCTGCCGGTCGCTGATCCGGCTCCGGCGCCGGCACCCCGTGTTCCGCCGGCGCAACTTCTTCCAGGGACGCCGCATCCGCGGGGCGGAGGTCAAGGACCTTACCTGGTTCGACCTGAGCGGCAGAGAAATGACCGACCAGGAATGGGAAGCGCAGGCGGCGCGCACGCTGATGGTCCGCCTCGGCGGCCAGAGCATGGACGAAGTCGACCGGGAGGGCCTCCCGGTGGTGGACGATACCTTTCTGCTGCTGCTCAATGCGCAGCCGGAGAGTGTGGTCTTTACGCTGCCGGAGCAGCGGGAGGGCCATCTCTGGCAGCGCCTCATCGATACCGCCCGCCCCGACTGGGGCCGCCGCACCATGCGGCGCGGCGGCCGCGCGCGGCTCGCCGGGCATTCGCTGCTTCTGTTCCGATCCCGCCCCCAGCAGGCGGGCGGCACGCCCAAGAGAGAGGACGAGCCATGACCCGAAGCGCAACAACCGGACGCCCGGCCGGCCCGACCACCGCTCCCGCCCCGGAGGGCGGCGCGGCCCCCCGTGCCGCTCCCCCAGCTCCCGCCCGCGTGGTGATCGAAGGCGTGACGCCGGAGGTGGACGCCGGCCGCTTCCCGGCCAAACGGGTCGAGGGAGATCTGGTCCGGGTAGAAGCCGACATCTTCACCGAAGGTCACGACCGTATCGGCGGGGTACTCCGCTTCCGCGGCCCGGGCGAGGACGCCTGGCAGGAGGCGCCACTGGCCCCGCAGGTAAACGACCGCTGGCAGGGCTGGTTTACGGTCGATACCCTGGGCCCTTGGGAGTTCACCCTCGAAGCCTGGGTGGATCACTTCGCCGGCTGGCGCCACGGGCTGGAACGCAAGGCCGGGGCGGGCCAGGCCGTCGGGAGTGAGCTGCTGGAGGGCGCCGCACTGGTGCGGGAGGCCGCTCGGCGCGCTGAGGCAGCCGATCGCCAGTGGCTGGAGGCGCGCGCCGAGGCGCTCGCCGCCGATCGTCCCGAGGCCGACCGGGTCCCGCTCGCCCTCTCGGACGATCTGGGCCTGCTGATGGCGCGGCACCCCGACCGGAGCCGCTCGACCGTCTATGGCCGCATCCTGTCGCTGGTGGTGGAGCGGGAGCGGGCCCGCTACGGCGCGTGGTACGAGTTGTTCCCCCGCTCCTGCGCCGACGAGCCGGGGAGCCACGGGACTCTCGCCGACTGCCGCAAGCGGCTGCCCTACGTCGCCGCCATGGGGTTCGACGTGCTCTACCTCCCGCCGGTCCATCCCATCGGCACGACCTTCCGCAAGGGGAAGAACAACACCCCCACTACCGAGCCGGGCGACGTGGGGAGCCCCTGGGGTATCGGCGCGGCCGAAGGGGGCCATACGGCCGTCCATCCGGGGCTGGGTACGCTGGAGGACTTCGACCGGCTGGTGGAGGAAGCGGGGCGGCTGGGACTGGAGGTCGCGCTGGACATCGCCTTTCAGGCGACGCCGGATCATCCCTGGGTGCAGGAGCACCCCCAGTGGTTCAAGTGGCGGCCCGACGGCACCATTCAGTACGCGGAGAACCCGCCCAAGAGGTACCAGGATATCTATCCCCTGAACTTCGAGAACCCCGACTGGAAGGGGCTCTGGGAGGCGCTGCGGGACGTGGTGCTGTTCTGGGTGGAGCATGGGGTTACCATCTTCCGGGTGGATAACCCGCACACCAAGCCCTTCGCCTTCTGGGAATGGACCATCGGCGAGGTCCGCGCCCGGCACCCGGAGACGGTCTTTCTCTCCGAGGCGTTCACCCGCCCCAAGGTGATGCGCTACCTGGCCAAGGCCGGATTCTCCCAGTCTTACACCTACTTCACCTGGCGCAACACCCGGGGTGAGCTGGAGGAATATCTCACCGAGCTGACGCAGACGCCGGTGCGCGAGTACATGCGGCCCAACCTGTTTACCAACACGCCCGACATCCTGCACGAATATCTCCAGACCGGGGGCCGCCCGGCCTTCCAGATCCGGCTGATTCTGGCGGCGACGCTGGGGGCGAGTTACGGCATCTACGGCCCCGCCTACGAGCTGCTGGAACACCGCGCGGTGGCGGGAACGGAGGAATACCTGGATTCGGAGAAGTATCAGCTGCGGCACTGGAACCTGGAGCAGCCGGGGAACATCCGGGAGCTGATCGCGCGGATGAACGCCATCCGGCGCGACAACCCGGCGCTGCACCGGAACGACTCGCTCCGGTTCCATCCGGTGGACAACGACGCGATCATCGCTTACAGCAAGACCGCCCCGGACGGCGGGAACGCGATCCTGACGGTGGTGAACCTCGATCCGCACCACACCCAGGCCGGCTGGATCGAGCTGCCGCTGGAGGAACTGGGGCTCGAGGCGGACGGCCAGTACCAGATGCACGACCTGCTGGGCGGGGCCCGCTATCTCTGGCACGGCCGGCACAACTACGTGTCGCTCGACCCCCAGGCCCTGCCGGCCCACGTCTTCCGCATTCGCCGGCGGCTGCGCACCGAGCGCGACTTCGACTATTACATGTAACCCGAGAGGCGAACGAGCTCATGGCACGAACGGCAACCGGGCAGCGAAAGCAGGCACCCGCCAGAACTCCCGCCCAGCGGGCCGCCGCCGGCAGCGGCGCCTCGCTCTGGTACAAGGACGCCGTCATCTACGAGGCGCGGGTCCGCGCCTTCTACGATAGCGACGGCGACGGGATCGGCGACTTTCGCGGCCTGGCGGAGAAGCTCGATTACCTCCAGGACCTGGGCGTGACGGCGCTCTGGCTTCTGCCGTTCTATCCTTCGCCCCTCCGGGACGACGGCTATGACATCTCGGATTACGAGAATGTCCATCCCGACTGCGGCACGCTGGACGACTTCCGCCATTTTCTCCGGCAGGCGCACCGGCGGGGCATCCGGGTCATTACCGAGCTGGTCATCAACCATACCTCCGATCAGCATCCCTGGTTCCAGCGGGCGCGCCGGGCGCCGCCCGGCAGCCGCTGGCGCAATTTCTACGTCTGGAGCGACACGGCGGAGAAATACTCCGAGGCGCGGATCATCTTTCAGGATTTCGAGCCCAGCAACTGGAGCTGGGACCCGGTGGCCAAGGCCTACTACTGGCACCGCTTCTTTGCCCACCAGCCCGATTTGAACTTCGACAGTCCGGACGTGCGCAAGGAGGTCTTCAAGACGCTGGACTTCTGGCTCAAGATGGGCGTGGACGGCCTGCGGCTCGACGCGATTCCCTACCTCTACGAGCGGGAGGGTACCGCCTGCGAGAACCTGCCGGAAACGCATGAGTTCCTGAAGGAACTGCGCGCCCACGTGGACAGGCACTTCAGCGACCGGATGCTGCTGGCCGAGGCCAACCAGTGGCCGGAGGACGCGGTGCTGTACCTGGGCGACGGCGACGAGTGCCACATGGCGTTCCACTTTCCCGTCATGCCCCGACTGTTCATGGCGCTGCAGATGGAAGACCGCTTCCCCATCATCGACATTCTCAAGCAGACTCCGGAGCTGCCGCCCACAGCCCAGTGGGCGCTGTTCCTGCGCAACCACGACGAGCTGACTCTGGAGATGGTCACCGACGAGGAGCGGGACTACATGTACCGCATGTACGCCCGCGAGAGCAAGGCCCGCATCAACCTCGGGATCCGCCGGCGGCTGGCGCCGCTGCTGGGCAACGACCGGCGGCGGATCGAGCTGATGAACGGCCTGCTCTTTTCCCTGCCCGGCACCCCGGTGCTGTATTACGGCGACGAGATCGGCATGGGCGACAACTTCTACCTGGGCGACCGCAACGGGGTGCGCACGCCCATGCAGTGGAGTTCCGACCGCAATGCCGGCTTCAGCCGCTCCAATCCCCAGCGGCTCTACCTGCCGGTCATCATCGATCCGGAATACCACTACGAGAGCATCAATGTCGAGGCCCAGCAGAACAGCCTCAACTCGCTCTACCACTGGATGCGGCGGCTCATCGCGGTCCGCAAGCACTATGCGGCGCTGGGGCGCGGCAGCATCCGGTTCCTTGCCCCGCGGAACCGCAAGGTCCTGGCCTTCATCCGCAGCCACGAGGGCGAGGACATCCTGGTGGTGGCCAATCTCTCGGCGTCGGTGGAATACGTGGAGCTGGACCTGACGGACTTCAAGGGCGCCGTGCCGCTGGAGCTCTTCAGCCACAACACCTTCCCCACCATCGGCGAGCTGCCCTACCTGCTCACCCTGGGGCCGCACAGCTTCTACTGGTTCCGGCTGCGGCGCAGCCGGGAGCTCCGTGCGGTGAGCGAAGGGGAGCGGCAGATCCCCACGCTCACCGTCCGGGGCAGTTGGGAGCAGCTGCTCAAGCCCGACGGCCGGGAAGCGCTGGAGCAGGTACTGCCCGATTTTCTGCAGGGACGCCGCTGGTTCGCGGGCAAAGCACGCGAGATCGTCGCCGCGGAGATCGAGGACATCATCCCGGTGGAGTTCAACGGGCTGTCCAGCGCGGTGCTCATCGTGCAGGTGTCCTACGCCGGGGGCAACCCGGATGCCTACGCCGTGCCGCTCATGTTCGCCCAGGGCCAGCATGCGGCCCATCTGCGGCACGATCACCCGGCGGCGGTGCTGGCCGACGTGGAGCTGACCGGGCGGGAGGGCACGACCCGGGGCCTCCTGCTCGACGCCTTCAGCGACACCGCCCTGGCCGAAGCGCTGCTCGAGACCATCACCCGCCGCCGGTCGCTCAAGGGCAGCAGCGGAGAGCTGAGCGCCACCCAGACCCGGCTCTTCCGCAAACTCCGCGGCGATGCCGGCGAGCATGCCGCACCCTACGTCCTGAACGCGGAGCAGAGCAACAGCTCGGTCGCGTTCGGCACCCGGTTCATCATGAAGCTGATCCGCCGGCTCTCCGAGGGCACCAATCCGGAGCTGGAGATCGGGCGGTTTCTCACCGAGAAGACCGACTTCCAGCACACCGCCCCGCTGGCGGGCGCGCTGGAGTACCGCCGTCCGCGCCGCGAGCCCATGACCCTGGCCATCCTGCAGGGGTACGTGGCCAACGAGGGCGACGCCTGGCGCTATACGCTGGACCAGGTCAAGCACTATTTCGAGCAGGCCATCATGCGGCGGGGCCGGGGAGAGGCCTTCCCCACACCCGGCGTGACCAGCCTGGAGCTGAGCCGGGGGCAGCCCTCGCCGCTGGCGCAGGAGGCGCTGGGCGCCTACATGCAGACCGCCGGCCTCCTGGGCCGGCGCACCGCCGAGATGCACCGGGCACTGGCCTCCGACCCGGACGATCCGGCCTTCGCGCCCGAGCCCTTCAGCTCGCTCTACCAGCGTTCGCTCTACCAGAGCATGCGGAACCTCTCCGCGCGCGCCTTTCACCTGTTGCGCGACCGGCAGGACCACCTGCCGAAGCACGTGAAGGCGGAGGCGAAGCGGCTGGCGGGGTCGGAGGACCGGGTCCTGCAGACCTTCCACTCCATCGTGGGCCGGAAGATTGAAGCCACCCGCACCCGCTGCCACGGCGACTATCACCTGGGCCAGGTGCTGCACGCCGGGCGCGATTTCGTGATCATCGACTTCGAAGGCGAGCCGGCCCGCAGCGTGACCGAGCGGCGCATCAAGCGCTCTCCGCTGCGCGATGTGGCCGGCATGCTCCGCTCGTTCGACTATGCGGTGCACACCGTGCTCTACGGCCCCGCCGGACTGGGCCTGATCCGCCCCGAGGAAGCGCCGGGGCTCGAGCCGCTGGCGACTTTCTGGCGCAAGTGGGTCAGCGCTTCCTTCCTGGCCGGATACCTCAACACCGCCCAGGGCGCCAGCTTCGTTCCGCCCGCGGTGGAACAGCTCGACCTCCTGCTCAGGATTCTGCTCCTGGAGAAGGCGGTCTACGAACTGGCCTATGAACTGAACAACCGGCCGCAGTGGGTCCAGATCCCCATCCGGGGGATCCTGCAGCTGCTCAAGGCGCAGGGTTGACCCGTACGGCAGAGAGGAGACTTTGACATGGCTGAGCGCACCCGCGCCGCCGGGCGGTCCGTCACTCCCGAGACGGTCTCACCGGTCTGGTACGAGCCGTCCCCCCTGGGCGACCAGGACCTGCACCTCTTCAACGAAGGCACCCATGCCCGGCTGTGGGAGAAGCTGGGCGCCCACCCGGGCGAGGTCGAAGGGCACCGGGGCACCTGGTTCGCCGTGTGGGCGCCGGCGGCCGCCCGGGTGAGCGTGATGGGCGAGTTCAACGGCTGGAACAAGAGCAGCCACGAGCTGCGCGCCCGGGGCTCGTCCGGCATCTGGGAGGGGTTCATTCCCGATGTCGGGCCCGGCACCACGTACAAGTACCACATCGTCTCCCATCACGGCGGCTACGAAGTGGACAAGGCCGACCCGTTCGCCGTGCACACCGAGACACCCCCGCTTACCGGCTCCCGGGTATGGTCCCTGGATTATGAGTGGGGCGACCAGCAGTGGATGGAGCGCCGCCGGATGGAGCAGCCGCTGCGCGAGCCCGGCGCCATCTACGAGATGCACCTCGGCAGCTGGCGGCGGATACCGGAGGAGGACAATCGCCCGCTCAGCTACCGGGAGCTGGCCCATGCCCTGCCCGACTACCTGAATGAAATGGGCTTTACCCACGTGGAGTTCCTCCCGGTGATGGAACACCCGTTCTACGGCTCCTGGGGCTATCAGACCACCGGATACTTCGCGCCCACCAGCCGCTTCGGCACCCCGCAGGATTTCATGTACCTGATCGACCGCCTCCACCAGGCCGGGGTCGGCGTACTGCTCGACTGGGTTCCCTCCCACTTCCCCACCGACGAGTTCGGCCTGGGCTTTTTCGACGGCACCCATCTGTTCGAGCACGGCGACCCGCGGCAGGGTTTCCACCCCGACTGGAACAGCTTCATCTTCAACTACGGCCGGCATGAGGTGCGCAGCTTCCTGCTGAGCAGCGCCCTCTACTGGCTGCGGATGTTCCATGCCGACGGCCTGCGGGTGGACGCGGTGGCGAGCATGCTGTACCTGGATTACAGCCGCAAGGCGGGGGAATGGATTCCCAATGTCCACGGCGGGCGGGAGAATCTCGAGGCAGTGAGCTTTCTGCGCCAGTTCAACGAGGCGGTCTACACGGCGGAGCAGGGGGTCCTGACCGTGGCCGAGGAATCCACCGCCTGGCCCATGGTATCCCGGCCCACCTATCTGGGCGGCCTGGGCTTCGGCTTCAAGTGGGACATGGGCTGGATGCACGACACCCTGCAGTACATGTCGCGCGAGCCCATCCACCGCCGCTTCCACCACGGGGAGCTCACCTTCCGCGGCATCTACGCGTTCACCGAGAACTTCGTGCTGCCGCTCTCCCACGATGAGGTTGTGCACGGCAAGGGCTCGCTGCTGGCGAAGATGCCGGGCGACGACTGGCAGAAGTTCGCCAATCTGCGCCTCCTGCTGGGCTACATGTATACCCAGCCGGGCAAGAAGCTGCTCTTCATGGGCGGGGAATTCGGCCAGGGCCGGGAGTGGAATCACGACCGCAGCCTCGACTGGCACCTGCTGGAGGACCCCCGGCACCAGGGGATCCAGCGCTGGGTGCGCGACCTGAACACCCGCTACCGCGAGCTGCCGGCGCTGCACGAACTGGACTGCGACCCGGAGGGCTTTGTGTGGATCGACGCCTCCGATGCCGACCAGAGCGTCCTGCTCTACCTGCGGCGCTCCAACACCGGGCCGGAGCGCGTGGTGGTGGCGCTCAACTTCACCCCCATCCCCCGGCATAATTACCGTATCGGCGTCCCCTACGGCGGCGCCTGGGAGGAGATCCTGAACAGCGATGCCCCACTCTACGGCGGCAGCGGCCAGGGCAATCTGGGCGGCGCGGATGCGGTGCCGGTCGCGTGGCAGGGACAGGAACATTCCATCGTAGTGACGCTGCCGCCGCTCGGCATGGTGGTGTTCCGCGCGCCGCCGCGGTGACCGGCACCGCCGGCTGGGTCGGCGCGCGGCCCGAATCCGGCGGTACCCGCTTCCGCGTCTGGGCGCCCGAGCGGCGGCAGGTGGAGTTGCTGCTCGCGGTGCCCGGCGCCCCCGATGCGGTGTACCCGCTGCAACCGGGAGGCGACGGCTACTTCGGCGGGCTGGTGCCCGGCGTTCGCCCCGGCGACCGTTACCGCTACCGGCTGGATGGGGAGGGTCCCTTCCCCGACCCCGCCTCGCGCTACCAGCCCGAAGGGGTGCACGGTCCGTCGGAGGTGGTGGACCCGGCCGCCTTCCGCTGGACCGACGGCGACTGGGCCGGACGGCCGCAGCAGGGGCTGGTCGTCTACGAGCTGCATGTCGGCACCTTCACGCCCGAGGGCACCTTTGCCGCCGCCACCGCACGCCTGCCCTATCTCAACGACCTGGGCGTCACGGCGGTGGAGCTGATGCCGGTGGCGGACTTTCCCGGCGGGCGGAACTGGGGCTACGACGGCGTGGCGCTCTACGCACCCTCCGGCACCTACGGCACGCCGGACGATTTGCGGCGGCTGGTGGACACCGCCCACGCGCTGGGGCTCGCCGTGCTGCTGGACGTGGTCTACAACCATCTGGGACCGGACGGCAACTATCTGGGCGCCTTCAGCCCGTATTACTTCTCCTCCCGGCACCGCACCCCCTGGGGCGACGCGGTCAACTATGACGGTGACCGAAGCGGACCGGTCCGCGGGTTCGTCACCGGGAACGCGGAGCACTGGATCCGGGAGTACCATATGGACGGCCTGCGGCTGGACGCCACGCACGCCATCCTGGACGACGGCCCACGCCATATTCTGGCCGATATAGCCGAGGCGGCGCGCCGGGCCGCGTCCGGACGCCAGGTGGTGATGATCGCCGAGGACAACCGCAACCTCGACCGGCTGGTGCGACCCACCCGCGACGGCGGCGACGGACTGGACGGTGTCTGGTCGGACGATTTCCATCATATCGTGCGCCGCCTGCTGGCGGGCGATACGGAGGGGTACTTCGCCGATTTCGAGGGGACCACCGCCGAGATCGCCACGGCGCTCCGGGCCGGCTGGCTATTCCGGGGGCAGCCGAGCCCGCGCAGCGGCAGGGCGCGGGGCACCGATCCCGCCGGCATCCCCCGGTACCGGTTTGTCATCGCCCTCCAGAATCACGACCAGGTGGGGAATCGCGCCTGCGGCGACCGGCTGCACCATGGTATTGATCTGGCGGCCTGGCGGGCCGCCAGCGTGCTCCTGCTTACGGCCCCGGAGACCCCGCTTCTCTTCATGGGCCAGGAATGGGGAGCGGGCAGTCCGTTTCTCTATTTTACCGAGCACAACCCCGAACTGGGACGGTTGGTGACCGAAGGGCGACGGCGGGAGTTCCAGTCCTTCCGGGCCTTTGCCGATCCCGCCGCGCGGGAGGGCATTCCCGATCCTCAGTCGCCGGAAACCTTCCGGAGGAGCCGGCTCGACTGGCATGAAGCCGCGGAGGAACCGCACGCGTCGCTGCTGCGACTCTACCGCGACCTGCTGTCCCTGCGCCGCGAAACCGCGGCATGGTTTCAGGAAGACGCCCTGCTCGAGGTCCGGCCGCTTGGTTCCGACGGTCTGTGCCTGTGGCGGCAGTCGGAGGGGCATGGGCTGCTGGTGGTGGTACGGCTCCGCGGGGCGGGACTGCTGGAGCTGCCGAGCGAACTGGCGCCGGCGGAGCGGGTGGAGGGCTGGCACCTGCGGCTGGACAGCGAGCTCTATGCTCCCGACCAGGCGAGCGCGCCACTGGATTTCTCGGGCGGGGTCGTGCGGCTTCAGTTCCCGCGGCCCGGCGGCGTGATCCTGGAACAAACGTGAGGCTGAACCGATGAGCCTGAACGGCAGGTGGCGAGCTGCGCTGCTCGCGGGACTGGGAGGGCTGACGGCGGTGGCGGCGTGCGCGCAGGAGACGCCGCCCAGTACGGGCACGGTGGTGCTCCTGGGCACCGGCATGCCCCGGCCCAATCCGGCGGCCTCGGGCCCGGCGACGGCCGTGGTAATAGGTGATCGGGTATTCCTGGTGGACGCCGGCCCCGGGGTGGAACGCCAGCTGGCGGGCGCGGGCCTCCCGATCAACGGCGTCAGCGCCGTTTTCATCACGCACCTGCACAGCGACCATACCCTGGGCTACCCCGACCTGGTCTTTACCTCGTGGGTCATGGGCCGGCATACGCCGCTGGAGGCCTACGGGCCGCCCGGACTGCGGGCGATGACCGACCATATCGTCGCCGCCTGGAAGGAGGACATCGCCATCCGGACCGAAGGGCTGGAACGGGAGCCGGCCGGGGGCTACCGCGTGGCGGTGCACGAGGTGAAGCCGGGTGTGGTCTACGACAGCGCGGGCGTTCGAGTCATGGCCATCGCGGTCGAGCACGGGAGCTGGGCGCATGCCTACGGCTATCTGTTCGAGGCTGGCGGCCACCGGGTGGTCATTTCGGGCGATACCCGGCCCAGCGAGGCGGTGGTGCGGGCGGCCCGCCACGCCGACATCCTGGTTCATGAGGTCTACAGCGCAGCCCGGCTCGCTCCCGAGGAACGGGCGGGCGGCAACCTGTGGCCCAGGTACATGCACTCCTTCCACACTTCAGACGCCGAACTGGGCGTGCTGGCGAAAAGTGCGGACCCCCGGATGCTGGTGCTTACCCATCTGATCCGTATGGGTGCATCCGACAGCGAGCTGGTAGCCGGGGTGCGCCAAGGCGGCTACACCGGCAAGGTGCTGGTGGGGCACGATCTGCAGCGGGTCCCCTTCTAGAGACTGGAAATTCGCAGCCACTCTCTCGACCCCCTCGGCCCTCTCGAACCACCCGAGCTCCGCGGATCCCCGCCACAGCGGGTACGTCACCCACGTCACAGCCCTGCCCCGGTTTTCCCCTCATAGTTGACCCCACGTTCGAGGCAGGCCCCCGGCCCATTCCGCGCAAGCGGTTGGGAGCGCGTGACTTACCCGGAGCCGAATCGCATGCGCTGGTTCTCCAAGACACTCGATGTCGCCACCATCGGATCGTCCTCACCGCTCCGGCGGCTGGTGGCGTACTACGTGGTAGTCGTCGGCATCACGGTGCTGCTGCTCTGGCTCTTTCCCACAATCTTCAATCCGATGTTCTCGGGTGAACGGCTGCGGGAGCTGACGGCGACACCGAAGCTGCTGCAGGACGGGCTCAACTCCACCGAATTCGCCACTCCCGCGCTGCCGCTGTCCGACCGGCTCAACATGGCCATCGTGACGGTCGAGGTGATGCTGGGCACGCTGGTGCTGATGCTGCCGGTTTCCTGGGTCTACATGTCGGAGCGGCAGACCCGTGGCTACCGGCAGTCGATCGTCCAGACGCTCATCATTCTGCCGATCGTCGTGGCGGGCATTATCCTCATTGTGCGCAACAGCATCGCGCTGGCGTTCGGCCTGGCGGGCATCATGGCGGGCGTCCGCTTTCGGAACACGCTGAAAGATCCGCGCGACCTGGTCTTCGTTTTTCTCGCCATCGGCGTGGGCCTGGCGGCGGGAGTACAGGCGATGACGGTCGCCTGGCTGATCAGCATGCTCTTCAATTTCGTCTTGCTGATCATCTGGCGCAGCGACTTCGGCCGGAGCGTGCTCGAGCCCCACCCCGCCAGCCACTGGTCCGAGCCACTCTCCACGCTGGCCGACGGCAACGGCCAGGAGATTCCCGACCGCGACCTCATGCTGGCGCTGGACCCGAAGAAGGCGAACGCGCTGGCCGACCGGTTCGAGCGGCTGCGCGGGCTCATGGGCAAGAGCAGCAAGAAGCGGGGCCGTTATAACGCGGTTCTCTGGGTCACCACCGAGGACGTCTCGGTGGCGCAGCGGCTGGTCGAGCAGGTGCTGGAGCAGACCACCAAACGCTGGCGGCTGGATGAGGTCATCACCAACGAGGGGAAGCCGTCGGAGCTGTACTACCTGATCAAGGTCCGCAAGAAGACCCCCCGGGACGAGGTGCTTACGGCGGTCCGGGCCGGTGCGGGCTCCGCCATTTCCGGCGCGGAGCTGGAGGCGAGCGCCGACTTCATCGCGGAGAGTTGACCCGGTGCGAGGAGGCTGCCGCTCCGTCGCGCTGCTGTTGCTGGCGTGCGCGGCCTGCCGCGGCGGCGGCGGCCGGCCAGGCCTGGATACCGCCACCCTGGCGGCGCGGGCCTCACGCATGGATTCCCTGCTGCAGGTCGGTCCCGACAGCGGGGCCGGAGCCGATACCGCGGTGCTGGCCCGCTGGATCATGCCGTCGGCGCTGTCGGAGATCTCGGGCCTCGCCCTCACACCGGACGGCCGGCTCCTCGCGCACGGGGATGAGCGAGCCACGGTGTACGAGCTGGATTTCCGCCGCGGAACGATCGTCAAGCAGTTTCACCTGGGCGCCAGCCCGGTGGCGGGAGACTTCGAGGGCATCGCCCTGGGCGGCGGCCGGCTTTACCTCATGACCAGCAACGGGAAGATCTACGAGTCCTTCGAGGGCAATGATGGCGAGCATGTGTCCTACACCATCCACGATACCCGGCTGGGCCACGAGTGCGAACTGGAAGGCCTGGCCTTCGATCCCGACCGGCAACAGCTGCTGCTCCCCTGCAAGCACGTCCATCAGAAGAAGTACGACGATGACGTGGTGATCTACCGCTATGCCGTGCACGGGCCCCGGCGCGATCAGTTGCAGGCTCTGACCATCCCGCAGAAGACCATCGCCCGCGGTCAGGACTGGAAGGAGTTCCACCCCTCGGCGATCGAAGTCGTGCCCGCCTCGGGCGACTATCTGCTGGTTTCGGCGCTGGAAGACGCCATGGTCCTGGTGACGCCGACGGGGGCGGTTCGCTGGGTCCGCCCGCTGCCGCCGGGCCACGAACAGTGCGAAGGGGTGACGGTGACTCCGGGGGGCCTGCTCATCCTGAGCGATGAGGCGCGCCGCCTGCCCGCCATCGTGGCGGTCTATCGCTTCCCCGCTGCGTCCCCAGCTCCGGCCGGCGGCAGCCATTGAGATATCGCGCGTCCGGAGCGGGGCTGCTCTGCCTGCTGGCGCTGGCGCCGGCCGCGTCCGTGTCGGCCCAGGATCTCACCGCCGCGCAGGACACCGCGGTGGTGGCCGGGCATTACGCCGCCGGGGGCTTCCACCGCTGGCTCTTCGGCACCCATTACCGCGCACTCTGGACCGACACCATCCGGGTGCCCTTTCTAGACCTGGGCGCCCGGGGCGGGCTCGAGCCGGTGGAAAAGGGCGGCGGCATGCAGACCACCTCGCTCCACCTGAAGGATGCCGCCGGCCGGCCCTGGGATTTCCGCTCGGTCAACAAGGACCCTTCGTCCAACCTGCCGCCCAAGCTCCGTACGACGTTCGTCCGGGACATCCTCCGGGACCAGACCAGCGCCCAACATCCCGGCGGCATGCTGGTTACCGCTCCGTTGCTGGAGGCGGTCGGCGTGCCCCACCCCCACCCCCATCTGGCGGTCATGCCCGATGATCCGCGACTGGGCAAGTACCGCAAGGAGTTCGCGGGCATGCTGGGGGAAATCGAAGAAGACCCGGATGAGGGACCGCACGACACGCCCGGCTTCGCGGGCTACCGCAAGATCGTCGGCAGCGACAAGCTGCTCGAGCGGATCAACGGGTCGCCCGCCAACCGGGTGGATGCCCGGCGCTTCCTCACTGTCCGGCTGGTGGACATGCTGGTGAACGACTGGGACCGGCACGAAGACCAGTGGCGCTGGGGCGCCGAGACCGGCCGCGCGGCGCCCGATACCCTGTGGCAGCCCATTCCGCGCGACCGCGACCAGGCGCTGGTGGACTTCGACGGCCTCATCCTGGCCATCGTCCGCTACAGCCAGCCCAAGCTGGTCACCCTCGGGCCGCATTATCAGATCACCGGGCTCACGGTCAACGGCCGCGACCTGGACCGCCGCCTGCTCGTATCGCTGCCTTGGAGCGCATGGGATTCAGTCACCCGCTTCGTGCAGGCCCGGATCACCGATTCGGTGATCAGCGGCGCGATCGCCCGCCTGCCGGCGCCCTGGCGCGCCCGATCGGGAGATCATATTGCGCGCGTGCTCCGGGCGCGACGAGACCGGCTGGAGGAGGCAGCCCGGGGGCTCTTCGTGAAGGTGTCGAGCCACGCGGACGTGCACGCCACCGACGAGCGGGATTCGCTGGTCGCCGACCGCGAGCCGGACGGGGCTGTCCGTATCCGGCTGCTGCGGCCGGGAGACAGCACGGCCTGGTTCGATCGCACCTTCCGGCCGGAGCAAACGTCGGAAATCCGCGTCTACCTGCACGAAGGCAACGACGCGGCGCTCATCCGGGGCGAGGCGACCCGCAGCATCACCCTGCGGGTCGTCGGGGGGAACGGCACCAACCGGATGGACGACCGCTCGATCGTGGGAGGCCGCAGCCGGCCCACCCATCTGTACGCCCGGGGCCGGACGGACTCGCTGCACTATCGCGGCGACTCCACCTTCGACTGGCGTCCCCTGGTGGAGGAGAAGGGAGTCTGGGTAATGCCGAAGAAGGATTTCGGCCAGTCGATTCAGCCCTATGCCACCGCCGGCCTGGATAACGATTTCGGGTTCCAGCTCACCCTGGGCGCCGACCGGTTCAATTATGGATTCCTGCGGCGGCCCTACGACTCGCGGGTCGGGCTCCGGGTGAGCTGGGCCTCGGCGTTCGATGCCTTCCGGGTTACGCTGGACGGCGACCGGCGCAGCGAGGGCGGCGGCTGGTATCCGTTTGCGCGGCTGCGGCTCTCCGGGCTGGAGGCGGTGCGATTCTACGGCATCGGGAACGACACGCCCGATCTTCCCGATTCGGTGGCGCGTGCCGGCCTCAGGCAGTACGGCGCCGAGGCGGGGATCGCGCTGGAGAAGGGTTCCTTCCGGGCCTTCCTGAACGGCGTCCTGGCATACAATCGCACCGACTCGGTCGCCGGCCGGCTGATCAGCGGGAGCGGCAGGTACGGGTCGGGTGATGTGGGTCAACTCGGGCTTCGGGCCGGTGCGGTGGTGGATAAACGGAATCGGAGCACCGCCCCCTCCTCCGGCTCGCGGATCGAACTGGGCGCGGCGTTCTACCCCGGCGCCTGGGACATCACCCGGAGCTTCGGCGAGGTGCATGGCAACGTCGAGACCTACCTCGGCGCGCCGCTACCGTTCGCACCCGTCCTCGCGCTCCGGGCCGGAGGCAAGCGCGTCTGGGGGCACTATCCCTGGTACGAAGCGGCGTTCCTGGGCGGCGCGCAATCGGTGCGGGGAGTGCTCACCGACCGCTATGCGGGGGACGCATCGGCGTACGGCAACGCCGAATTGCGGCTGACCCTGGCACACGCAACCGTGCTCTTTCCTCTTACGATCGGAGTGCACGGCCTGGCCGATGCGGGCCGCGTATGGGTGGCGGGCCAGCGGTCCGATACCTGGCATTCGTCGGTGGGCGGCGGCGTCTGGGTATCGGTCGTGGACCCGCTGGCCACGCTGAGCGCCACCTGGGCGGCAACGGACGAGCGGGGGGGATTCTATCTCAGGATCGGGTTCCTCTATTAGAGAGTGGGCGGAGTGGGCAGATGGTGTGGAGTGAGCAGAGGGTGCGGAAGGGGAAGAGGGCGGCGGATGGCCCAGGATCGGGGCCCGGCTATCTTGGGTCATGAGCAAGATTCCCATCGCCATTATTCATCTCGACGAGAGCTGCCTCGGCAACGGCCGGGAAGGCCCCAATCCGGGCGGTGCGGGCGGACTCATCGAGGCGCGCACCGCCTCCGGCGTCCAGCGGCGGGACTTCTTTATTCACGCCCCCGAGACCACCAACAACCGGATGGCGCTCGCCGGAGCCATCGCGGCGCTACAGCTGCTCGCCGCCAAGGGCCAGCGGCTCCGCGTGCTCATGGTCTCCGATTCCGAGTATCTGGTCAAAGGCATGCGCGAGTGGATCCCCGGCTGGGTGGCCCGGGGCTGGCGGCGCAAGGGAGGCGAGATCGAGAACCTCAGCCTCTGGCAGGCGCTGGTCGGCTCGGCTGGAGCCCACGAGGTGCAGTGGACCTGGGTCCGCGGCCATGCCGGCCATCCGAAGAACGAATACGCCAACGACCTGGCGGTGGATGCCGCGACCCGGCAGGTGACGTCCGAAGGGGCGATCGAATCGGGTTTCGCGTCGTGGCTCGCAACGCAGCGCACCCGAGGCCGGTACGAAGACTATGATCCCGACGCCGCGTTCCAGCACCTGGAAGAGCGGCTCCGAGCGGGCGAGGAGATTGGAATCCGGGAATAGGACGGGAAGAAGGCGTCCTGCATCGGCATCCACGCCGCCATGAGATTGAACGCGTAGCACACGTACCCCGCCATCAGCAGCAGCTCGACGAGCCGGGTGAGCCATACCCCCTCCCGGCAATGCGGTCTTTGTTCAACGCAGCGCCCGGCTCGGGAAATCTACCATTCGACCGCCAGGCCCGTCTGCCAGGTCGTGTCCAGACTCCTGGTGGCGTCAGGCGGGCGGCTGTCGTACCGCAGATTGAGCGTCTGGGTCAGCGAGAGCGTCCCCGTCAACTGCACGGCAAGCCGTCCGTCGGCCAGGAGGTGGACATCGCCGAAATCGCTGAACCGCGGCTGGGCATACACCGTAAACACCGCCGCGACCCGCCGCCCCTCGCCGGCGCTGGCGGTGAGATAATTGCTCCAGCGCAGAACATCGGTCTGCCGCGGATGTACCGATCCCGGAGGCAGATCCAGCTCCTCGTGCTCGAACATGACGGCCGTTCCCAGCGACAGGTGCCAGAGCGGCCCGCGGAGAAGGTTGAACCGGGGGCCGCCCCCCAGCAGCGCCCGGAACGACAGGCTACGCGAGCGATCGTAGTCGATCTGCTCGAACGTCTCCGGCTGTAGCCAGGGGCGGGCCAGCCAGCCCTGCCGGAAGTGCAGCAGGCCGGCATTGGAGAACCGCTCGCCGTCCTGCCATCCCACGTCGCCCGTCCCGACCAGGAAGACGATCCACCGGCCGGCATCGTAGTCCACCCGGGCATTCGAGCTGAGAAGCACCAGCGAGACGTTCCCCGTGCGCACCAGGGCATTGAGCCCGGCCGACCCGCTGACCCCCGGCTGCTCGACGCTCCGGCGCAGCCGCTCCGTATTGACCTGGGCCCGGAGGGCCGGCGCCGGAACCAGGAGCAGGGCGCCCCCGAGCAGCAGTACGGTTCGCCTCCAGCCGCGCTTCCGGCCCCCCTTCACACCCCCCTCACGCGCCAGGTCCCACGTCATACCCCACCGTTTCACCCCTTCCCGTTTCCCTTTTTCCCGAGCCCAACAACCAGACCATCGCCGCCCCGTGCACTCCGCCCACGACCAGGCCGGCCACGAGACAGGTGCCGCCGATCCAGCCGGCAAGAGCCCAGACGCCGAGGCCGGCCGGGATGCTGGAGGCGCCGGCGAAGATCACCACCATGCCGAGCGCCCAGGCCAGGGCGTTGGCGGGAATCCACCAACCTGCCCCCGAAACGTAGCCCCGCAGCACAAAGGCCTGCGGAATGGCGAGGATCGGCCCCAGCAGGAACCCCATCGCCAGGGCGAGGGCCAGCACCGCGCCTCCATGCGGCGCCGGAGCAGCCGCGGCCGCGGGCTGCGTCAGTTGCGCCGCCATGATGGGAATGAGTCCCAGCGCCCAGGCCAGGGCGGCACCGGCAATGGTCGAGCGGACCCAGGGGAGCGCCGGCAGGAGGGGTAGCTGATATTGCAGCACCTTCCACTGGGCCACCCCTACCAGGCCGCCCTCCAGCAGCGCGCCGGAGGCCAGAACGATGAGCGCGCTCAGGATGGCACGCCCGGGGGCCGGGCCGCCGGCCCAGAAGCGATGCAGCGCCACCGCCACCGCGGCCGTGCCGCCCAATCCCACCAGCTCGCTCCAGGTGTTGGCGAACACCCATCGGAGCCAGAACGACCGCGGTGATTCGGGAGGCGGGAAGGCATGCATATCGGGCGCGTCTCGGTTGAGGGTTGGCCTGCGTGCCGGGGACGGACAGATTTCCCTGATTCCCGATTCCCGGTTCCTGCCATGACCGATCTCGAACGCGTGTTCCGGCGCCTGGTGGACAACCTCGTCGCGATCGATCCGGTGCGGCTGCACCAGCCGGTCGTCCTGGAAGACCTGCTGGCGAACATCATCCCCTATCGCGCCAATCGCCGGGCACTGCAGGTGGACAGCGCGGAAGATTACGACCTGCTGCTCCTACGACTCTGTGCGGGAGAGGGGGGATTTGTCCAGACCGACCCACCCGAGGCGCAGGCGATGTTCCGCCAGGAAGTCGCGTCCACGAACCCGGACCTGACCCTGCTGCAGACGTGGAAGGACGCGCGGCTGATCCTCGCCACGGAGCCGCTGGCCTATGCGCTGGGCCCGGACGACGAGGAAGAATTCGCCCCGCCGGAGGAGACCGTCAGCCGGCCGGAACCGCCGCCCCCTGCGCCTCCGATCCCCCCCGCCCCGGTCCCGCCTGAAGCCTCACCCTCCGGGTTGCGGATCGAGCCCGTCGCGGCGCATGCGGAACCCGCCTCCAGCGAGCCGGTGGAGATGGAAGACGGCGGCGGCCGTTGCGGCTACTGCGGGGGCCTGCTCCCCGCCGGGCGGACCGTCAATTTCTGCCCGCACTGCGGCGAAAGCCAGACAATCATCCGCTGCCCGGAGTGCCAGGCCGAACTGGAGCTCGGCTGGCGGCACTGCGTCAATTGCGGACACCCGCTGGGAGAATGAGCATGGGCAGAATGGCAGGAGCGGCAGTATGAAGATCGCGCTCATTCCCGGCGATGGGATCGGACCGGAGGTGGTGGACGCCGCCTGGCCGGTGATCGAGCGGGCAGCGAGCCTGGAAGGCGTCTCGCTGGAAAGCGAGCGACTGCCGTACTCGGCCGAGCATTACCTCGCGACCGGAGAAACCCTCCCGGACCACGCCTTCGCCCACCTGCGGGACGAGGTGGACGGCATCTTCCTGGGCGCGCTGGGTGATCCCCGGGTCCCCGGCAACCAGCATGCGCGCGATATCCTGCTGGGACTTCGCTTCCGGCTCGACCTCTACATCAACTTCCGCCCGGTGGTCCTGCTTCATCCCCGGCTTACTCCCCTGGCGCACGCCCCCGTGATCGACATCGCCATTTTCCGGGAGAACACCGAAGGCCAGTACCTGGCGCTGGGGCACAGCGAGGGGGAAGGCACCCCCGGCGAGCGGCAGGTCTCCGAGGAAGTCCACACCCGCAAGGGCGTGGAGCGCATCATCCGCGCCGCCTTCGAGTGGGCCCGGGAGCACGGCCGCACCCGGATCACCATGACCGACAAATCCAACGCTATCCCCTTTCAGCGGATCTGGGGCCGGATCTTCGAGGAAGTAGGAGGAGACTTTCCCGGGATCGAGCGGGAGCATCGCTACGTCGATGCGCTGGCGATGGAGATGGTCCGGGATCCGGGCCGATTTCAGGTGATCGTCGCGGGAAATCTCTACGGCGACATCCTTTCCGACCTGGGCGCGGGCCTGGTGGGAGGCCTGGGGGTCGCCGCCAGCGCCAACCTGCATCCTGGCCGGCCCGGGCTGTTCGAGCCGGTGCACGGCTCGGCGCCGCCTCTGGCGGGCAAGGGCGTGGCCAACCCCATGGCCGCGACGCTGACCGGCGCCCTGCTGCTGGAAACCCTGGGCGTGCCGGCCGCGGCGCGGCGCCTGGAATCGGCTGTGAGCCAGGTCCTGGCCTCCGGGCCGGTAACCCCGGACCTTGGAGGCCGGGGTGCGACGCAGGAGGTCGCCCGGGCATTACTGGAGAGGGTAGAGGGGAGGCCCGCATAGTTCCAGACCCAGGAGTTGCAATGAAGAAACTGATCCTTGCCGGTGTGTTCCTGCTGCTGCCGCCGGTGCTGGCAGCGCAGCAGACCGGCCAGACCGACCTGACCCAGGTTGACAGCACGTATGTCCCGGTCTACGACCACGATTTCGTCGGCGGCACCAACGAATTCGTCCGACTCAAGCTCGAAAAGGGACACCAGTATCGCGCCGAATTGAACCAGAGCGGGGTGCAGTTGGAGATCAATCCGATTGACCGGTCGGTCCAGGCACCGTATCTCGCGCGGACGGTGCCGGGCCAGTCCGTCACCGGCGGCGAGATCTACACGCTTCGCCCCTACGCCACGGCGATCTACCAGATCAAGGTGCTGAACACCACGGCCGGCGCGGCCACCCTGCGCCTGCTGGAGAAGCAGCCGGTGAAGAAGCCGATGCAGCACAAGAAGGGTGAGGAGAAAGGCGAAGTGGAGGACTCGACGCGGTAGGCCATCGGCGGCTGAAGCAGGGTCAAAGGTCGAAGGTCAAAGGTCGGAGCCGGTCTGACCTTTGACCTTTGACCTTTTTTTCGCGGCTGCCTGCCACGGCGAGCCTTGCGAACCCCCGGACACCCGCGGCGGACGCCCGCTCACCCGCGGCCGCCTTTCCTTTTATATTCCCCACTCGTCCAATCACGTAAACTCTTGACAGAAAAGATCATGAAGACTCAGGGCCAGCAGAAGGACGTGGTGTTTCTCTCCGGGGTCCGGACCGGTTTTGGCGGGTTCGGCGGGGCACTCAAGGGCTTCTCCGCCATCGACCTGGGCGTCGTGGCGTCGAAGGAGGCCCTGCAGCGGGCCGGGAACCCCGCCATCGATCATGTCGTCTTCGGTAATGCGCTGCAGACCTCGGCCGACGCGATCTACCTGGCCCGGCATATCGCGCTCAAGTCGGGGCTCCCGATCGAAACGCCGGCTCTGACCGTCAACCGGCTCTGCGGGTCGGGCTTCGAGGCCATCATCCAGGGCGCGTACCAGATCCTGCTAGGTGAATCCAACGTGGTGCTGGCGGGCGGAGCGGAGAGCATGAGCCAGGCGCCCCACGTGGTGCGGGGTGCCCGTTGGGGGCTGCGGCTGGGACCGGCACCCCCGTTCGAGGATCTGCTCTGGGAATCCCTCAAGGACCCGCAGTGCGGGTTTTCCATGGCCGAGACGGCCGAGAACCTGGCCGATAAGCACCAGATCTCACGCCAGGATGTGGACGAATACGCGCTGCGCAGCCAGCAGGCGGCCAAGGCCGCCTGGGACACCGGCGTATACGCCGACGAGGTCGTGCCGGTGATGATCCGCAACCGGAAGACGAAACAGGACGAGCCCTGGGCGGCCGACGAGCACATGCGGCCGGAGACCACGCTGGCGGGCCTGTCGAAGCTGCCGCCCTACTTCAAGAAGGACGGCGTGGTCACGGCGGGGAACGCCTCCGGGATCTGCGACGGCGCCGCCGCCGTCGTAGTGGCGGGCGAGGACGCGGCCGGCAAGGCCGGCGCCAAGCCGCTGGGCCGTCTGGTGGCCTGGGGCATTGCCGGGGTCGAGCCGAAGTACATGGGCATCGGTCCGGTGCCCGCGGCGCGCAAGGCGCTGGCCAGGGCGGGCATGAAGCTCGATCAGATGGACCTGGTCGAGGTCAACGAGGCCTTCTCGGCCCAGTACCTGGCGGTCGAGCGGGAGCTGGGGCTGGACCGCGCCCGGACCAACATCCACGGCGGTGCCATCGCCATCGGCCATCCGCTCGCGGCCAGCGGAACCCGGATCACCCTGCATTTACTGCATGCGCTGCGGCAGGCGGGAAAGCGGTTCGGCCTGGGCAGCGCCTGCATCGGCGGCGGCCAGGGCGCGGCGGTGATCGTCGAGGCATTCCCGGCCTGAGGACGGAGGGACATCATGGAAGTCCTGATCGGAGCACTCGCGGTCGTGGTGGCCTACTCCTTCGCCAGCCTGCGGGTGGTGAAGCAATACGAACGGGCGGTCTCGTTTTTTCTGGGCCGCTACTGGGGCGTCAAGGGCCCGGGACTGGTGTTCATTCCCGGCGGCCTGGCCCATGCCAAGCGGGTGTCGCTCAGGATCATGGCGCTGGATATCCCACCGCAGGACGTCATCACCCGGGATAACGTCTCGGTCAAGGTGAACGCGGTGTTGTACATGAAGGTCAGCGACCCGTCGCGGGCGGTGATCGAAATCGAAGACTACCGCTATGCCACCAGCCAGCTGGCCCAGACCACATTGCGCTCGGTGCTGGGCGAGGTGGAGCTGGACGAGCTGCTGGCCGACCGGGAGAAGATCAACGGGATTCTGAAGAAGATCATCGACGAGCGCAGCGACCCCTGGGGCATCGAGGTCTCGGCGGTAGAAGTGAAGGACGTGGACCTGCCCACGGAGATGAAGCGGGCCATGGCGCGTCAGGCCGAAGCCGAGCGCGAGCGGCGGGCCAAGGTGATCGCCGCCCAGGGCGAGCTGCAGGCGTCGCAGACGCTGGCCGAAGCGGCGCGGACGCTGGCGCAGGAGCCCAGTGCGATCCAGCTGCGCTACCTCCAGACCGTCACCGAGATCGCGGCGGAAAACAACTCCACCACCATCTTCCCCATCCCGATCGAGATGTTCCGGCCCTTCATGCGGGCCTTTGAAAACCGCGGGGCCGGGGCCCAGGGCGACGCCCCGCCGGCGCTTACCGAGGGCACACCGGACATGTCGGCCATGCTGCCGCGCTTCGAGACGGCGCCGGTCCCGCGGAAGGACAAGTAATGCCCCAGGGCCTCCCCGCCCGGATCGATCGCGCCGCGCTCGACCGCATCATTCAGCGGGCGGCGGAGCTGCAGACGGGGAGCCGGGAGATCGGGGACGTCCTCACGCCGGAGGAGGTGATCCGGCTGGGCAAGGAAGTGGGGATCCCCGAGGGCTACCTCCGCCAGGCCATGCTGGAGGAGACCTCCCGGGCGGATCTGCCCGACTCGCACGGACTGCTGGACCGGGCCTTCGGTCCGCCGGTGGTCATGGCCCAGCGGGTAGTGCAGCGGTCGCAGGAAGAGATCGAGCAGGGGCTGGTGCAGTGGATGAGCGATCACGAGATCCTCACCATCCAGCGGCACCTGAGCGGGCGGATTTCCTGGGAGCCGCTCACCGGGTTCCAGGCCGCGATCAGGCGCTCCACCGCCGCGCTGGGCGGCGGCCGGCGTCCATTCATGCTGTCCCGCGCCGGCCTGGTCACGGCCACCGTGATGCCGCTGGAGCCGGGTTACTGCAACGTTACCCTCACCGCCACCCTGCGGAAGGCGCGCGCGTCGTTCATCGGCGGCGCGTCGGCAGTGGCGAGTATCGGGCTGGCCGCCGCCGCGGTCCTGGCCGTGATGACGCCGTTCTGGTTCTTCGCGGTAGCGCCCATCCCGATGGCGGCCGGCGGCGCCTGGGGGGTCTCCCGCCTGTATCGTCCCATTGCCGAGCGCGTCCAGCTCGGCCTGGAACGGGCACTGGACTCCCTGGAACGGCGGGCGCCGGGAGCGTCCTCCCAGTTGCCGTACCGATCGGCCGGGCTGCTCGGCAGTATCGCCGACGGCGTCCGGCGAGCCCTGAACCCCTGAATTGGACTGCGAGATATCAAGGATGGCTGAAATCCAGAAGGCAGGAGTCCTCGGCTGCGGGCTCATGGGCAGCGGGATCGCCCAGGTCTGCGCCGCCGCCGGTTTTACCACCATCGTCCGCGAAGTGGCCCAGGCGCCGCTCGACAAAGGCAAGGCGGCGATCACCAAATCGCTCGACAAGTTCGTGGAGAAGGGCAAGCTGGCCCCCGGCGACCGCGACGCGACCCTGAAACGGCTGTCGTTCGTCACCGACATGGCCGCGCTGAAGGACTGCGACATCATAATCGAGGCGGTCACGGAAGATCTCGAGGTCAAGAACAGGTTGTGGCAGGACCTCGACGGCCTGTGCCCGGCCGGAACCATCTTTGCATCTAATACGTCGAGCCTCACCATTGCCGCTATGGCCGCGGCCACGAAGCGGGCGGACCGGTTCGTGGGGCTGCATTTCTTCAACCCCGTGCCGCTGATGCAACTGGTGGAGGTGGTCCGCACCGTTACCACCAGCACCGAGACCTACGAGCGGGCGATGAACTTCGCCCGCAGCCTGGGCAAGGAGGCGGTCGCCGCCAAGGACAATTCCGGATTCATCGTCAATCTGCTCCTGGTGCCCTACCTGCTGGACGCAATCCGCGCGCTGGAACACGGCGTCGGTTCCATCCCCGATATCGACAACGCGATGAAACTGGGCTGCGGCTATCCCATGGGGCCGTTCACGCTGCTGGACTTCGTGGGGAACGATACGACCTATCACATCGCGGAAATCATGTTCAACGAGTACCGCGAGGCACGCTACGCTCCTCCCCCGCTGCTCAAGCGGATGTATCTGGCCGGGATGTTCGGGCGGAAGAGCGGCAAGGGGTTCTACGACTACTCCAAGAACCCGCCGGTGCCTTCGAGCCTGGGACTTTAGGAGTGGGCAGAATGGGCAGAGTCGGCAGAATGGGCGGGGTGGCGTGGCTGCTGGCGGCTGCTGCCTGCCATCCCAACACCACCCGGCCGGGGTTCCTGCCCCGGCCGGGTGCGGTTCAGGCCGACCTGCTGGTCTCTCCGGGAGAAGCCATCGACCTCCTGGCCGAGGCGCTGCGCCGGGACAGCTTTCCGGTAACACTGGCATCGAGCCGGGACGGCTATCTGGAAACCGCCTGGTTCGACACCACGACCCAGCGCAAGGCGCGAGGAGAGCATTTCGGGGCCGGCGTGGTGAAGGTCCGGGGCTGGGCCGACCCGGGGCCGCCGCGCCAGAGCCATCTCACCGTGGAAACCGTCTACCGCCCGCTGGCCGATCCCTCGGAGCCCGAGCGCGAACTGGAGCGGGATGTGCCGCCCGGTCATCCGACGGCGGTACGGGTGCGGGAGATCGTCGATACCCTCGCCGCCAGGCATGGGAAAGAGAAAGGAGAAAAGGAGTGAGAGAAAGGTACTGAGTCTCACTCGCGCTCAGTCCTCAGTTGTTTTCCCCTTTCTCTAATCTTGATGCGGCGGCGTGCCCGGCGGATGGGTGTGCCCGGCGGGCGGGGCGGTGGAATCGGCCCTGGCCGAATCCGCACCGGTCGAATCGGGAACCTGGGCGGGGATCATCTCGTCGTGGTCCGCATCCTCCCCTTCCTCGTGATGATGCCCCAGCGCCCGGTTCCTGACCTCCTGCTCCAATGCCGCGGTCGGAGTTCCCGCAGCGTGATCCAGCACCATTTCTCCCCCCATGCGTCCGGTATTCACCAGGACAACCGTGCCGGCGATGCCGACCAGGAAAGCGACGATCCGCTCGCCCGAGCCCATCTTCCGCTCCCGGAATATGCGCCAGAGCGCCAGCACCCCGAACACACAGAGCGTGACGATGCCCCAGGTCTCGTGACGCTCCATGATCTGGTGGATCGCCTCTCCGTGATCGATGTCGTCGGAGGCGAGGAGGCCGGTGATCACCGCCCCTGCCGCGCCAAGAACGCCGGCCACCAGCGTCCAGAAACTGACGACGAAGAAATCCCGGCGCCGGGTGGCAAGCCCCAGCAGCTCGAAGCCGACGGCCGCAACCAGGAGCGCGGCGGGAGCATCGTTGATC
Organism: uncultured Gemmatimonadales bacterium; assembly: GCA_963779755.1. Taxonomy (GTDB): domain Bacteria; phylum Gemmatimonadota; class Gemmatimonadetes; order Gemmatimonadales; family GWC2-71-9; genus CAVZZO01. Next base: position 886,649 of record CAVZZO010000001.1, on the reverse strand, counting down.
AGCGCGTGCCAGTGGGGGAGATTGTAGCCAAGGAAAGTCTCGGCAGCTTCAGCGCCGCCATGGAGCAGGAAAAACATGCAGGCTCCTCGGACGTATCAGGAAGGGGGCGTCAGGGGCTCGTCGCCGTTGCCGAGATAGGTGCGGACCCAGTTCTCCAGCTTGGGCAGGTCGAGTCCGGCGTCGCGGCACGGCCCCGACGGAAGCGTCATGGTGAGGCCGAGGACGGGGATCCGGCCGGCCACATCGCGCAAGCCGGTGACCATGTCCCGCTCGCAGGCGACGGCCACCACCGCCCGGGGCCGCCGCTCCCGGATGACCCGGCGTGCCAGCTGCCCCCGGGTGGCCACGAAGACGGGCACTTCGTAGCGGCCGGCGATCTTGAGAACGCCATCCAGAGTCTGCTTGGAAAGGCAGCGGGGAATGAGGAGCAGCAACTCGCCCTTGCCCACCCGGCGGCCGCGGCGGGACGCCAGATCGTCGTACACCTTCACGGCCGCGTTTTCCACCCAGTCGCGCCGGCCACGGAGCTGGGCCAGGCGGGAGGTGAGGCTCATCAGGCGAAGAAACGGCCCCCGCTCGGCCAGCCGCTCGGGCAGGATCGGCCGGGCCAGCCGCCAGGAGAGAAACAGCAGTAGCCACCAGAGCCATGCCGCAATGGCGACCGCGCCGAGCCCGAGCCACAGGAGGGAGGGCAGAGCCGGATGCAGCGTGCCGACCCGGGGCGCCAAAAGGAAGACCGCGCCCGCGGTCAGCGCCAGCCCGGCGGCCAGCGCCCCGGCCGACCAGAGCCAGAAAAGCGACGGCGGGGAATCGAAGTTGCCCGCGTTGGGAAGCGGGTTGCCGTCCCATTCGTCCCATTCGTGCCCCAGCCTGCGGTCCACCTCCAGGTGGATGAGCTGAGCGCGGGTCCCGTCTGCCATGGGGGGAACTTAGTGGGGGGAAAGGGGAAATGGGAAAGGGGGAAAGGCCCTAGATTCCAGGTATGAAGCCGCCCGCCAGCCTCGCCTCGTTCCTTGATGACGCCCCGCGCGTCCGTGCCGCCTATGCGGAGGGCGCGGGGATCTACCGGATTATTCCCGAAGCCGTGGCCGTCCCGCGCACGACCGGGCAGCTGGCGGAGCTGGTCCGCTGGGCCGCGAAAGCGGGAGCGGGACTGACGCCGCGCGGGGCGGGCAGCGCGGTCACCGGCAGCAGCGTCGGGCCTGGCGTGGTCGTGGACCTGACCCAGCTGGAGCCCCGCGTGCTGGAGATCGACCGGGAGGGGCGGCGCGCCAGCGCCTCACCTTCGGTGACTCTCGCGGAGCTCGATACCGAGGCGGCGCGCCATGGGTTGCGGCTGCCGCCCGATCCCTCGAGCGGCGGCTGGGCCACGTTGGGCGGGATACTCTCTACCAATGCATCGGGCGCGCGATCGGTCCGCTACGGGAGCGTGCGCCCGTGGGCGGCCGGGTGCGCGCTGCTCACCGCCGAGGGTCAGGCCACCTGGCTGCGCCGCGGCGCCGCTCCGGACCCGGCCGTGCTGGCGGTCCAGCGGTTCGAATCCGAGGCGGCGCCCGTCATCCGGGAACGTGCCTCGGCGGTCGCCCGGGCCTTCCCCGCTACCCGGAAGAACTCCTCGGGCTATGCGCTCGACGCCTGGCTCCAGAGCGGCGACCTGCTCGACCTGGTGATCGGCGCGGAGGGCACCCTGGGTTTCATCACCGGGACGGAGTGGCGGCTCGACCCCCTCCCCGCCGCGCGCGCCGGACTGCGCATCTCGCTCCGCGGGCTGGACGACCTGACCGCCGCCGTCGAGGCCTTGCTTCCATTGAACCCGAGCGCCCTGGAACTGCTGGACCGCACCTTCCTCGACCTGCTCCGGCCGGCGGGGCATCCGGCGCTCCAGGGGCTGCCGCCGGACACCCAGGCCGTGCTGCTGGTGGAATTCGAGGGAGCCTCGGAGCAGACGGTGCGGGGTACCGTGGGCGACGCGGTCCGGCGCACCGCCCCCTGGGCGGCGGAGACGGCGACCGCGGTTACCCCCGAAGAGGAGCGCCGGCTCTGGGCGCTGCGCCATGCGGCCAGCCCGATCATCGCCGGGCTGCCGCGCGGCCGGCGCTCCCTCCAGGTGATCGAGGACGGTACCGTCCCGGTGGAGCGCATGGGCGATTACATCCGCCTGGTACGGGAAGCGGCCGGGGAGCGAGGGCTGCCGGTGGTGATCTTCGGTCACGCGGGCGACGGTAATCTGCACGTCAACCTGCTGGCGCCGGTGGAGCAGGAAGGCTGGGAACAGCAGGTGGCCGGGCTTTACCATTCCGTGAGCCAGGGGCTCCGGGCACTCGGCGGCAGTGCATCGGGGGAACACGGAGACGGGCGGCTCCGGCCCGGCCTGCTGGAGAAATTCTACGGCGGGGAGGTCGTGGACCTGTTCCGCCGCGTCAAACAGGCCTTCGATCCGGCGGGAATCATGAACCCCGGGGTGAAGCTGCCGGGTGCCGAGGGGCCGTTCGAGCGGCTGAAGGTAGGCAGGGGGGCTACGCCGCTACCGGAGGATATCGCGGCAGCACTGCGGGAGATCGAGAAAACGGGGGGATACGCGCGGTGGAGGATGGAGCTGGCGGCGACACCAGCGGGAAACGGGAACAGGGAACCGGGAAACGGTGGAAGCCAGGGAAGCGGGGGAAGCGACGAGAGGCCCTGAATCCCGAATCCTGGTTCCTGGTCCCTTCCCTGTCCCCTTTTCCCCCGTTGCCTTTCCCCTTAGAGTAGCAACCATGCAGACCTACCTCTCTCTTCTCCGCCACATCCTCGAGGACGGCCGGGAGAAGAGCGACCGCACCGGCACGGGCACGCTGAGCATCTTCGGCCATCAGATGCGGTTCGACCTGCAGGCGGGGTTTCCGCTCCTCACCACCAAGAAGGTCCACCTCAAGTCGGTCATCTACGAGCTGCTCTGGTTCCTGCGGGGAGAGACCAACATCCGCTATCTCACCGAGCAGGGGGTGAGCATCTGGAACGAGTGGGCGGACGCCGAAGGCGAGCTGGGTCCGGTCTACGGATATCAGTGGCGGTCCTGGCCGGCGCCGGATGGCCGGCACATCGACCAGATCAGCCAGGTACTGGCGGAAATCCGCGAGCGGCCCGACTCGCGCCGCCTGGTGGTGAGCGCCTGGAATGTGGCCGACATCCCCCGGATGGCGCTGGCCCCCTGCCACGCCCTCTTCCAGTTCTACGTAAGCGAGGGCCGGCTCTCCTGCCAGCTCTACCAGCGCAGCGCCGATGTCTTCCTGGGGGTGCCGTTCAACATCGCCTCCTACGCCCTGCTCACGATGATGGTCGCCCAGGTCAGCGGGCTGGAAGCGGGGGAGTTCATCCTGGCGCTGGGCGATGCGCATCTCTACCTGAACCACCTGGACGCGGTCCGGCTCCAGCTCACCCGCGAGCCCCGGGCGCTGCCCCGGATGCGGCTCAATCCCGAGGTCCGCTCGCTCTTTGATTTCCAGTATCAGGATTTCCTGCTGGAGCAGTACGACCCGCACCCCGGCATCCGCGCGCCCATCGCGGTATGACGGTCACTCTGGTGGCCGCCATGGCCCGGAACCGGGTGATCGGCCGGGACAATCAGCTCCCCTGGCACCTCCCCGCCGATCTCCGGCATTTCAAGCAGCTCACCACCGGCCATCCCGTCATCATGGGCCGGAGGACCTTCGACTCGATCGAGCGGAAGCCGCTGCCCCGGCGTCAGAACATCGTCATATCCCGGGATGCGGTCTTCTCCGCTCCCGGCGCCGAAACGGCGGGTTCGCTGGAGGAGGCGCTGGCGCGCGTCCAGGGCGCGCCGGAGGTCTTCGTGCTGGGCGGGGCGGAGATCTTCCGCCTGGCCCTGCCCCGCGCCGACCGGATGGTGCTGACCATCGTCGAGGCGGAAATCCCCGGGACGGTCTATTTCCCCCAGTGGAACCCCGATCACTGGCGGCTGGTGGCGGAAGAGCGGCATCCGGCGGACGCGCAGAATGCATGGGACCTTTCGTTCCGCACCTACGAGCGCATCCGACGAGGCAGAGAAAGCTGAGAGGACTGAGGATCGCTCTCCGGCCCGATCCGGAAAACTCTTTCGAAAAATCTATTGTGTCCGCGTCGGCTTTTTCTTAATTTGTTGGCGCCAAACAACGATCCGCGCCTCACTGCAGGAGGCGACCTTTTTTTAAAGGGGACCGTTTGGGCGTCCGAATAGGTCTCGCCTACAACCAGAAGCCAGAGGCGCCGGTCACTCCGACCGGGGCGGACTTGTCCTCTCCTCTATCCGCCGGCCTCTCGCCGCAACGCGCGCTCCGCACCGATCTCGAGCAACCCGATCTCTACGCCGAGTGGGACGAACCCGCCACCATTGCCGCGGTCGAGCAGGCGCTGCTGGGTGTGGGCGAGGTGATCCGCCTGGAAGCCACCAGGGAGTTTCCCGCCCGGCTGGCACAGGCGCGGCCCGATTTCGTCTTCAACATCGCCGAGGGCCTCTACGGGCCCAACCGCGAGGGCCACGTCCCCGCCATCTGCGAGTTCTTCGGCATCCCCTACTCCGCCTCCGACCCGCTGGCCCTGGCGCTGACCCTGGACAAGGGGCGGACCAAGGAGATCCTGAGCTTCCACGGCGTGCCCACCGCTCCCTTCCTGGTGGCGCGCTCGGTGGCCGACGCCCGCAACGTCTCCCTGCCGTTCCCGCTGTTCGTAAAGCCGGTGGCGGAGGGCTCGGGCAAGGGGATCGCCATCAGCAACCTGTGCGCGAACCGAGCCGAGCTGGTGGCCCGGGTGGAGTATCTGCTCGCCACTTACAGCCAGCCGGTGCTGATCGAGGCCTGGCTGCCCGGCCCCGAGTTCACCGTGGCGATCATCGGCAATGGCGACGAGGCCCGCTGTCTCCCCCTGGTGGGATTCAATTTCGACTGCCTGCCGCCCGGCGCGCCTCCGGTCTACGGCTACGAGGCGAAGTGGCTCTGGGACACGCTGGACAATCCGCTGGAGATCTTCGAGTGCCCGGCGCGGATTCCCGAGCCGCTGGCAGCGGAGATCCGCTCCGCCGCGCTGGCCGGCTACCGCACCCTGGGCTGCCGCGACTGGTGCCGGGTGGACATCCGCTGCGACGGCACGGGGCACCCGATGGTGGTGGAGCTCAATCCGCTTCCGGGCATTCTGCCAGACCCCAGGGACAATTCCTGCTTCCCCAAGGCCGCGCGCGCGGCGGGGATGAGCTACGAGGAACTGATTCAGGCCGTCGCCGATATCGCCTGGCGGCGGATCAGCGGCCGGCCGCTCGGGGCCGGAGTGGCGCCGTGAAGGTCGCCATTCTGTTCGATCCGGGCGGCGTGCACTGGGATCAGCGCGACATCGCCGCGGCGGTGGAAAGCGTCCGCATCGTGCAGACCTGCCTCCGCCGGCGGGGCCACGCCTGCACCCTGGTGCCGATCCGTCCGGGCGACTGGCGCTGGCTCACCGCCGTCCGGAGGGCCGACGTGATCTTCAACCTCTGTGAGGGGCTGGACGGCCATTCGCGGTTCGAGGACTGGGTGGTCGGCACCCTGGAGCTGTGCGGCGTGCCCTTCACCGGCTGCCGCGCCTGGGCCACCGCGATCTGCCACCGGAAACACGTGGCGAACGCCCTGCTTCAGTCGGAAAACATCCCGGTCCCGCCCTTCGGACTGGCGAGAGGCAACACCATTCCCGACGGGGTCGGCCTGCCGGCAATCGTCAAGCCGGCGGCGGAAGACGCCAGCCTGGGCGTGGACGTGGGGGCGGTCTGCACCACCGCCGAAGGGCTGCGTGACCGGGTGGCCCGGATGGCCGAGCAGTGGGAGGACGTGCTGGTGCAGGAGTATGTGGCGGGGCGGGAATTCAACGTGGGCTTCGTCGGCCGGAAGATGCTTCCCATCTCGGAAATCGATTTCGCCGCCATGCCGGCGAGCCGATGGCCCATCGTCACCTACTCCGCCAAGTGGGAAGAGGGCAGCGAAGAAGACCGCGGCACCATTCCCATCTGCCCCGCGCGGATCGACCCCGATCTCCAAGCCCGGCTTGCGGATGCGGCCCGGCGGGCCTGGGAATTGCTGACGAATTGCGAGGGTTACGGCCGGGTGGATCTGCGGGTGGACGAGGCGGGGCGGCCGTTCGTGCTCGAGGTAAATCCCAACGCGGATCTTTCAGTCGATGCCGGCCTGGCCCGAATGGCCCAGGCCGAGAGCTGGGATTACGAGGAGCTGCTGGCGCAGGTGATCCGGGAGACGCTCGACCGCGCCGCCTCGCGCCAGGCCGCCACCACCCTGACGGAGCCCCGCGCATGACCGCACGCGCCGAACTGAAGCCCGGGTTGCGGCCGCTCACCGCGGCCGATCGCCCCGCAGTGGAACGGATGGTCCGGGCGACCAGCTTCTTCCGCGAGGAGGAAGTCCTGGTGGCGCTGGAGGTATTCGATGCCTCGCTGGTGGCGGGGCAGCGGGATTACGAGACGCTGGGCGCCGTGGTCGACGGCGCGCTGGCGGGCTGGATCTGCTGGGGGCCGACGCCCTGCACCGAGGGCACCTACGATCTCTACTGGATCGTGGTGGATCCCGCCGCGCAGCGTGCCGGGGTGGGCCGCGCCCTCATCGCCCAGATGGAACGCCGCCTGGCAGGCCGGGCGCGGATGCTCGTGGTGGAAACGGGCGGACGCGACCTCTACGCGCCCACCCAGGCGTTCTACCGGTCCTGCGGCTACACCGCCGTGGCCCGGATTCCGGATTTCTACGCCCCGGGCGATCACCAGATCGTCTATACGAAGCCGCTCGGTCCCTCTTCCGCCGGTCCACAAGGCAGGTAGCTCATGGCGACGTGGCAAGAACTGCTCAAGCAGAACTCCATCCGCAGCCTGGAGGCGCTGGCACAGCGCTTCGGGCCGGAGCATGTCGAGCATATCGACCAGCTGCGGCAGGCTGCCGAGAACTTCGAGTTCCGCATCTCGCCCGCGATGGTGGATCTGATCAAGGAGCCGGGCGACCCGATCTGGCGCCAGTACGTCCCCACGTTACAGGAGCTGGAGGTGGTCGACGGCATTGTGGACTCGCTGGGCGAAGACGCCGACAGCCCGGTGCCCAACATCACCCACCGCTATCCCGACCGGGCGCTGTTCCTGGTCTCCCCGGTCTGCGCCAGCTACTGCCGCTTCTGCACCCGGCGGCGCAAAGTGGGCGACCCCGAAAAGATCCCGATGTCGCAGTTCGAGTCGGCCTTCAAGTATCTCGAATCGCATACCGAGATCCGCGACGTCATCATGTCGGGCGGCGATCCGCTCCTGCTGTCCGACCGCCGGCTGAAGGAAATCCTCACCCGGCTGCGGGGCATCAAGCACCTCCAGATCCTGCGGATCGGAAGCCGGGTGCCCTGCCATCTGCCGGAGCGGGTGACGCCGGAGCTCACGGCCATGCTGCATGAGTTCCACCCGCTCTTCATCAACACCCATTTCAATCACCCCGACGAGCTGACGCCGGCGGCGATGAAGGCCCTGGGCATGCTGGCCGATGCCGGCATCCCGCTGGGCTGCCAGACGGTGCTGCTCAAGGGCGTCAACGACACGCCCAAGGTGATGATGGAGCTGATGCACCGCCTGCTGCTGGCCCGGGTCCGGCCCTACTACATCTATATGGCCGACCAGGTGGCCGGGGCGGAGCACTTCCGCACCTCGGTGGAAACAGGCCTCAAGATCATGAAAGCGCTGCGGGGCTGGACCAGCGGGCTGGCCATCCCCTATTTCGTCATCGACGCCCCGGGCGGCGGCGGCAAGATCCCGCTGTTGCCGGAATACGTGGAGAGCTATAACGAGGACGAGGTGGTACTCCGGAACTTCCGCGGCGAGCGCTATACCTACCGGCAGCCGCGGGAAGAGGTGGGGGTGGCCGCCGAGCGGCTCGACCCCGAGTACCTCTTCCAGCCGACCTTCGAGCTCAAGAAGCGGTCGAAGCGATCGAAGTCAGCGAAGCGGAAGTCCGCCTGATCGAGCTGCGAAGGTGTGCAGGACAACCGCCCGGCCGCTGCCGGGCGGTTTTGCGGTTGGCCCTTCCCTTCCGCCCCGCCGCCGGTGGAGCCCTCCCCTCACTCCCTCCCCCCCACCAGTCGAGCCCCTCCTCCCAACCGCACCTCACCGGTCGAACCGCCCCGCACCGCCCATCCCCCGGTCAAACCGCGCCCCCGCCTCCACCTCGCATCGCGGGTCAAGCGGCTCGAGCAATGCCCGCTCGACCTTCAACCGCGGGGAGCGGCGGCGGTGAAGGGTTCGACCGGGCGGGGAGGGGTGTGGGGGGCTCGACCGGGGGAGAGGAAGGGCGGAGCGGCTCGACGGGTGGTGGGGAGAGCGGTGGGGGACTGTCTGGCGCAACCCCGTTGCGGCGCCATATTCACCGGAAAGGAGGCACGGGTTGATCGATAGCGTCGAGGGAATCGAGAACTCACCAATTTCGGACATGCCTACTCACTGGGACGAACGCTACGCGGCGCCGGAGTATGCCTACGGCACCGAGCCGAACGCCTTTCTCGCATCGGTTGCGGACCGGATTCCCGCCGGTCCGGTCCTCTGCCTGGCGGAGGGCCAGGGCCGCAATGCAGTGTTCCTGGCGCGGTTGGGGCATGAAGTGACGGCGGTCGATCAGTCACCGGTTGGTATGGCCCGGGCCAGGGAACTGGGGGCTGCCCGGGGAGTCAGACTTCACACAGAGGTCGCCGATCTCGAGCATTTCGCCATCGAGCGGAACCACTGGGCGGGTATCGTGGCCATCTTCGCCCACCTGCCGCCGGACCTCCGGCGGCAGGTACATCGCCATGCGGTGGAAGGGCTTCGCCCCGGCGGAGCCTTCGTCCTGGAAGCCTATACGCCGCGCCAGCTGACGTTCGGGACCGGTGGCCCGCCGGTTGCTGAACTGCTGATGACTCTCCCGGCCCTGCGGGAAGAGCTGGCCGGCCTGGATCTCGCCATTGCCCGCGAGGTGGAGCGCGAGGTGGCCGAAGGGACGTACCACCGGGGGAAGTCGGCGGTGGTCCAGGTACTGGGATTTCGCCCATCCGGACCCGGCCAACCTGTCTGAGGGTCGAGAAGCCCATACCGGTCGACTATCTTTCCGGTGTTCGCATCGACCCATACCGAGGAGCCGGAATGAGCGGGGATACCGCCACATTGGAGCCAGTCAGCCGCACCAAGCCCCTGAGCGCGCGCCTGTCCCGCTACCGGGACCCGAGTCTCCGGAGCAGCATCTGGCAGCTGGCCAGCACCGCCCTCCTGTTCGTGGCGGCCTGGACCCTGATGTACCTGAGCCTGCGGGTTTCCTACTGGCTCACGCTGGCGCTGGCGCTGCCCACCGCCTTCTTCATGATCCGGCTGTTCATCATCCAGCACGATTGCGGGCACGGGTCGTTCTTCCGTTCCAACCGCGCCGCCGACCTGGTCGGATCGGTCCTCGGGGTCATTACCCTGACGCCCTACCACTACTGGAAGAAGACCCACGCGATGCACCATGCCACCAGCGGCAACCTGGAGCATCGCGGGTTCGGCGACATCGACACGCTGACGGTCGAGGAATACCGGAAGCTCTCCGCCTGGGGCCGGTTCAAGTACCGGGTCTACCGCAATCCCCTTGTGCTCTTCGGGGTGGGTGCCGTGGCGCACTTCGTGGTGGTGCACCGTCTGCCGACCATCGTCCCCCGAAGCTGGACCCGTGAGCGCTGGAGCATCATGGGCACCAACCTGGGACTCGCCGCGGTGGTGCTGCTGCTCGGCACGCTGGTGGGCTGGCGCGAGTTCCTGCTGGTGCAGGCTCCCTATACCGTCCTGGCCTGCTCCATCGGCGTGTGGCTCTTCTACGTGCAGCATCAGTTCGAGCCCACCTACTGGGAGCACAACGACCAGTGGCAGTACGAGGCGGCCGCGCTGGAAGGCAGTTCCTGGTATCATCTCCCGCGGCCGCTGCAGTGGCTCACCGGCAATATCGGGCTGCACCACATCCATCATCTCAACGCCCGCATCCCCAACTACCGGCTGCAGGAAGTGCTGGACAGCAACCCCGAACTGCACCGCGTCACCCGGATAACCTGGTGGCAGAGCCTGCGCTGTATCAGCCTCGCGCTATGGGATGAGCGCGAGCGGAAACTGGTCGGTTTCCGGCACGCGCGCCGCGCATAAAGACAGGACTGAGAGAAAAGGACTGAGAGGAAAGGGCAAGCCTTCCTCTCAGTCCTTTTCTCTTTCCTCTCCTCCACCTTCCCACCCTCCCGTGCCCCACATCACGGTGTGTTGTACCCCGCCTCAGTAGCATAAGTCTATCCTGGCGCCGCAACCGGCGCCCCCCGGTGACGTTCGTCACAGGACGAGTGCAACACCAGACTCTCACGACTGCCACAGGTGGACCCGATCTCGGCGGGGGGGAGATGACCATCAAGGTGCTGCTGCCTGACCATCCGCGTCACGGCCGCCACGGCCATGGGTTGGCACACCATCTGCTTGCCCACCTCCCCGCGCTGTCGCCGTCCAGCCGTCGCCGCCACAGTTCCGCTCAGCTGCAGGTCGCCGTGCCATCGCCCCTGACCCTTGCCACCGCCGCCGTTCCGCCCACCGCCGTCCCGCGTGCCGTCCCGGAGCAGCGGCCCATGCGCGCGCCGGCGGAACCGGTGCGGGTCCTGCTGCTCTGCGATCATATCGGCTACGACGAGCGGCTGCACGGCAGCGGGCGCATGATGGTCGCCATGGCCACCGCCTTCGACCCGAGCCGGGTGCAGATCATCCCGGTCGTGCTGCAGAAGGAAGGGGCGCTGGGCCGCTCGGTCCGCTCGGAAGGCAACCCGGTCCGGTTCCTGGGCTACCATCGGTTCAATCCCCTGCAGATCCTCGCCCTGGTACGACTGATCCGCCGCCACCGCCCTCATCTGCTGCACCTGTGGGATTTCGGCGCCTGCACCTATGGGCGGCTGGCGGCCATCCTGACGGGCACTCCGGCCGTGGTCCATGTGCGCTCCCACCACAGCGAGCACCAGCGCCGCGGGTATCCGAGCTACGTGGCGTTCGCCTACCGTCGTCTGGCTCGTTATACCAGCGCGGTGGTGGCCAACTCGGAGAGCACCCGCCGCTTCGCCATGCAGCAGATGGGCTTCCCTTCGTCCCTGATCCATACCCTGCACAACCCGGTACCCGACGACCTGCTCCGTCCCGCCGATCCCGACGCGGTCGCAAAGCTTCGCGCTGCCTACGGCCTGCCGAAGGGTACCCCGGTCATCACCGCCATCACCCGCTTCTACCCCGCCAAGGGCATCCGCTTCCTGATTTCGGCCTTCGCCGGGATCAGCGACCGCTTCCCGAAGGCGCGCCTGCTGCTGGTGGGCGACGGGCCGCTGCGCGACGAACTGGACGCTCAGGCCCGCGCGCTGGGGGTCTCCGACCGGGTGATCTTCGCCGGCTTCCAGCGCGACGTCGTGACTCACCTGGCGCTCAGCACCATCTGTGTCGTGCCGTCCATCGAAGAGGCCCTGGGCAACTCGGCCATCGAAGGGGTGGCCGCCGCGGTTCCGGTGGTCGCCTCACGCGAAGGTGGATTGCCCGAGGTGGTGAGGGAGGGTCGCAGCGGCCTGCTGGTCCCTCCCGGCGACGCCGGCGCGCTGGCCGGTGCCCTCCGGCGCCTGCTGGAGGAGCCGCAGATCCTGGAACAGCTGCGGCAGGGATGCCGCGAGGAGCGGCAACGCTTTTCCGTGGAGCACTATACCTCGAGCCTGGAGCGCCTGTACCGGCGCACCCTGCAGCACGCGCGGCACGCCCGCGGCACGGGAGGCAAACGATGAAGATCGGCGCCATCGTCCAGGCGCGGATGAGCTCCACCCGCCGCCCCGGAAAAGTGCTGCATCAGGTACGCGGCCAGCCGCTGCTGGCCTGGCTGCTCGAACGGCTGGGGCGCGCGCGCGACCTGGACGGCATCGTGGTGGCCACCTCGGTCGAGTCGGACGACGACGCCATCGAGCAGTTCTGCCGCGATCGGGGCATACCCTGGCACCGGGGGCCGCTGGACGACGTGGCCCGGCGGTTTCTCGACGTCGTCGACCGCTTCGGCTTCGACGCCTTTGTGCGGGTGACGGGCGACGCGCCCCTGCTGGACCAGCGGCTGGTGAGCCACGCGGTGACCCTCTTCCGGAGCGAGCAGCCCGAGGCGGTGAGCAACGTGCGGCACCGCAGCTTCCCCCGGGGCCAGTCGGTCGAGGTGTTCGGCTCCAGCATCTTCCGCGAGGCCCTGCCCCTGATGACCGACCCGGCCGACCGGGAACACGTCACCCGCTACTTCTACCGGCGTCCCTACCGTGTTCTCGAATTCCACGCGCCGGGAGACTTTTCGGCCCGGCAGCTCTCCGTGGACACCGATGAGGATGTGGCCCGGTTCGAAGCGGTGGTGGAGCGGATGACCCGTCCCCACTGGGAATACGGGTGGCGCGAGATCCTGAGCCTGGCGGACGAGGCCCTCGCCGCCGGGATGGTGGCGCGATGAACGCGCCGATCCGGGCCGCGGTCATCGGCCTGGGCGTGGGCGCCCGGCATGCGGAGGCCTACGCCGGAAGCCCCCACTCCAGGCTGGTCGCGATCTGCGACCAGTCGCCCCGGGTTCTGCGGGAGGTGGGCGAGAAGTACCCGGATGCGCGCCGCACCACCCGGGCGGAAGACCTGCTGGACGATCCCGGCATCGACCTCGTTTCCGTGGCCAGCTGGGACGACGCCCATCACGACCAGGTCGTCCGGGCGCTGGAACAGGGTAAGCACGTCTTCGTGGAGAAGCCGCTCTGCCAGAGCCGGGCGGAGGCCGAGGATATCCGCGCGGCGCTGGCCCGGCATCCGGGCCAGCGGCTCTGCAGCAACCTGATCCTCCGGTGCGCCCCCCGGTTCCGCTGGCTGCGGGAGGAAATCGCCGGCGGCACGCTGGGCCAGCTGTTCGCGGCCGACGGCGAGTACAACTACGGCCGGCTGCACAAGCTGACCGACGGCTGGCGCGGGCGGCTGCCCTGGTACTCCGTCGTGCTGGGCGGCGCGGTGCACCTGGTCGACCTGCTCCTCTGGCTCACGGGCGACCGGGTGACGGAAGTAACCGCCTTCGGCAACCGGATCGCGACGCGGGATTCGGCGTTCCACTATCCCGATTATGTCGCGGCACTGCTCCGGTTCGAGAGCGGCATGATCGGCAAGGTGACGGCCAATATGGGATGCGTCCATCCCCACTTCCACGGCCTCACCGTCTATGGTACCCGGGCCACCTTCGTGAACGGCCCGGCGGAAGGTACGCTCATCGAGCGGCGGGAGGGGCAGGCCGTAGGCCGGCCGGTCACCGCCGCCTATCCCGGCGTCCACAAGACCGAGCTGGCCCGCGACTTCGTGGATGCCCTGCATCGCGGTACCGAGCCGCCCGTCACTGAGACCGATGTCTTCCAGACGCTGGACGTCTGCTTTGCGATCGAGGATTCGCTCGAGCAGGGCGGCGCGCCCGTCGCGGTTCAGGCTCCGGCGGGCGCGGGAAAGGGAGAGGCGAAGGCATGACCCAGCGCACCATCGCATTCGGCCGGCCCATGATCGGCGAGGAGGAGCGCCGGGCGGTGCTCGCCGTGCTGAACGGCTCGGTCCTGACGCACGGGCCGGTTGTCCGGGAATTCGAATCGGCGTTCGCCGCCTTCACCGGGGCGCCCCGTGCCGTGGCGCTGGCCTCCTGCACCGCCGCGCTGCATCTGGCCTGGTTCCACCGGGGCATCGGCCCCGGCGACGAGGTCCTGGTCCCGGCGGTGACCCACACCGCCACTGCTCATGCGGTGGAATACTGCGGTGCCACGCCCGTCTTCGTGGATGCCGAGCCGGAGACCGGCAATCTCGACCTGACCCAGGCCGAGGGGCTCATCACGCCGCGGACCAGGGGCATCTCGGTGGTGCATTACCTGGGACTGCCCGTGGACATGGGCCGGGTGCGCGCGCTAGCCGAGCGTCACGGGCTCTTTGTGGTGGAGGACTGCGCCCTCTCCCTCGGCGCCGCCTACCGCGACGTGCACACCGGCCTCTGGGGCGACGTGGGGTGTTTTTCCTTCTACCCGGTGAAGCACATCACCACCGCCGAGGGCGGCATGCTGATTACCCGCGACCAGGCTATCGCCGACGGTATTGCCCGGGAACGGGCCTTCGGGATCGACCGGAATGTCCCGGAGGAGCGCAAGGTTCCGGGCCTGTACGAAGTGGAGGAGCTGGGTTTCAACTACCGCTTGAACGAGCTGGGCGCCGCGCTGGGTGTGGAGCAGATGCGCCGGCTGCCGGACTTCCTGGCACGCCGCAAAGAGAACTACGAAGTGCTGACCGCGGCCCTGCGGGAGCTGGAGGATGTGAGCCTGCTTTCGGGCGGCGGCGGCGACTTCCAGAGCAGCTACTACTGCCACTCCGCCATCCTGGCGCCGGCGCTGGCGGCGCGGCGGGTGGACATCATGCGCGAGCTGACCCGCCGCGGGGTACAGACCAGCATCTACTACCCCCACCCGGTGCCACTCATGCCCTTCTACCGCGAGCGCTACGGCGGCACCGAAAGCGATTTCCCGGTGGCATCCCGCCTCTGTAATTCGTCCATCGCCCTTCCGGTGGGGCCGCACCTCGACCCCGACGACATGGCCTTCATCGCCCAATCGCTGGAGGGCGCCATTCAGGAGGTGACGCAGCATGCCTGACCTCACCAACCGCCGCATCGTCCTGGTCGGGGGGGCCGGGTTCATCGGACACCACCTGGCGCTGGCGCTGAAGCAGGCCGGCGCCGAGGTGGCCGTCATCGACAGCCTGGCGGTAAACAACTATTACAGCGTCAGGCGGGATACGGCCGACAAAATCGATCCGGAGCTGTACCTGCGGGTCATCCAGCAGCGGCTGGAGCTGCTTCGGGAGCGGGACATCCCGCTGTTCGTCCAGGACTCGCGGGACTACCACCTGCTGAGCCAGACCGTGGCCGACTTCAATCCGGACGCGCTGGTCCATCTGGCCGCGGTGGCCCATGCCGACCGCTCCAACAAGGATCCGCACAGCACCTTCGACCACAGCCTGCGCACCCTGGAGAACGCGCTGGATGTCTCCCGCTCCAGGAAGCTCAGGATCCGGCACTTCGTCTATTTCTCCAGCAGCATGGTCTACGGCAACTTCACCGACGGTGAGGTCACGGAGGACACGCGCTGCGATCCTTTGGGGATCTACGGCGCGCTCAAGTTCGCAGGCGAGAAGCTGGTCATTGCCTACGGCCAGGTGTTCGGGCTCCCATACACCATCGTGCGGCCCAGCGCGCTCTACGGCGAGCGCTGCATCAGCCGCCGGGTGGGCCAGATCTTCATCGAGAACGCCCTGCGCGGCGACCCCATCACCATCAGGGGCGATGGCGACGAACGGCTCGACTTCACCTACATCCGCGACCTGGTGCACGGGGTCGCCCAGGTGCTGCGCCGGGAGGAAGCGCGCGACCAGATCTTCAACCTCACCTACGGCGAGTCGCGCAGCATCGCCCAGATGGCGGCCGTCCTCAAGGAGCACTTCCCCGACGCCACGATCCAGTACCAGCCCCGCGACCAGCTGATGCCGCGGCGGGGCACGCTGTCGGTGGACAAGGCGCGCCGCCTCATCGGCTACCAGCCGAACTGGCCGCTGGAACGAGGCTTCGTGGAATACATCAACTGGTACCGGTCGGTGTGGGACCCGGCCCCGGCGGGGGCCTGAGCCGTGGTGTTCCCCGATCCGATTCTCGCCGGCCGTCCGGCCCCGGCGCCGCTGCCCCCCCTGCAACGCGCGGCGGTGGCGCGCCGTGTGGCTCTCATCCGCGCGTTCGAGGAATCGCTGGACCCGCTCTTCCGGCTGGGGCAGATCGCGGGGACCTATCACCGCTGTATCGGCCAGGAGGCCACGGCCGTGGGGGTAACCTGGCATCTCGACCCCGGCCGCGATTTCGTGGTCAGTAACCACCGCAATCACGGGCACTACCTGGCCTTCACCGGCGATCTCGCCGGTCTCCATGCCGAGCTCCGGGGCCTGGCCGAGGGCGTCACCGGGGGCCGGGGCGGCAGCCAGGTGCTGGCCACCGACCACTTCCTGTCGAACGGCATTCTCGGCTCCACCCTGCCGGTGGCGGCGGGCATCGCGCTCGGGCTCCGGCGCCGCAAGGAGAATGCCTGCGTCGTCTGCTTTGCCGGCGACGGCGCCCTGTGCGAGGGCGCCGCCTATGAGGCGCTGAACCTGGCTTCCCTCTGGTCGCTGCCTCTCCTCTTTGTCGTGGAGTACAACCACCTGGTCCAGTCGGCGGCGACGGAAACGGTGCTGGCCGGCCTGCCGGCCGGCCGGTTCGAAGCGGTGGGCATACCGGTGGTGCAGCTCGACAGCACCGATGTGTTCGAGATCCTGGATCTCGCCGGGGCGCTGGTGGGCCGGGTCCGCTCCGGCCGGGGGCCGGCCGCACTCGTGGTCGAAGCGGCGCGGCTCTGCGCCCACAGCAAGGGAGACGACAGCCGCAATCAGGAGGAGTTGGCTCTGGCCCGTACCCGGGATCCGATGCTGCTGCTGGAGCGCCAGATCCCCGAGTTCGCGGCCATCCGGCGGGAGGCGGAACAGACGGTCCGGCGCCTGGGAATCGGAGAAGTGCCATGAGGTGCGTCGAGGAGATCCGCGCCGGCCTGGCCGACATCCTGGAGCGGGACAGCGACAGCCTGCTCCTGGGCGAGGATATCTGCGACCCTTACGGCGGCGCCTTCAAGGCCACCGAGGGACTCTCCACCCGGTTCCCCGGCCAGGTGCTGCAGACGCCGGTATCCGAAGCGGGGTTCACGGGGCTGGCGGCCGGCCTGGCCTATGTCGGCCAGCGACCCATCGTCGAGATCATGTTCGGCGATTTCGTTACCCTGGTGGCGGACGCCGTGATCAACGGGGCGGCCAAGTTTCCCTGGCTTCGCGGCAAGACGTCCGGCGGGTCGGTTCTGATCCGGACACCCATGGGCGGTCGCCGCGGCTATGGGCCTATCCACAGCCAGAGCCTGGAGAAACTCTACTTCGGCTGGCCCGAGGTGGCCGTCATTGCGCCCAGCCTGGCCCTGAGCCCCCGGGCGTTGCTGCAGGCGGCCTTCGCCCATCCCGCGGCAGTCAAGTTCTTCATCGAGAACAAGAGCGACTACCCGGCGGAGCCCTGGACCGACGCGGCACTGGCCGATCGCGGGTTCCGGCGCGAAGTCGAGCCCGGCGCCCTCCCGCTCACCCTGCTTCACACCGCCCGTCCCGCCGAAACGGCCGATCTGGTTCTCTGCTGCTATGGGGGGATGGCCGCGCACGCCCTGGAGGCGGCCTACCGACTGCTCATTGAAGACGAGGCGACCGTCACCCTCTGCATCCCGTCGCTCATCTCGCCGCTGGACGTGGCGCCCATCGCCCGTTGCGCCGGCGGCGCCCGCGGGCTGGTGTCGGTGGAGGAGGGATACGCCGCGGCCGGCTGGGGACCCTATCTCCTGGGACGTCTGGCCGAGGCGGGCTGCGGCCTGCCGCTCGACCGGGTTCGGATGGTGGGCCCGGCCTTCGCGCCCATCCCCGCCAGCCCGCCGGTGGAGCAGGCGCATCTGCCGGGGGTCACCGACATCCTGCGTGCCGCACGGGAGCTGCTATGAGACCGCTGGCCGTTCCCCGCATCACCGCCAACGAAGACGTGGTCGAGGTGGTGGAGATCCGGGCCCGGAACAACGTGCGCTGCAGCGCGGGCGAAACCCTCTGCCTGCTGCAGTCCACCAAGGCCACCTTCTCGCTCGATGCGGAGGAGGAGGGCCATGTCTGGATGGTGGTGGGCCCCGGCGACCGGGTGAGCGTGGGCCAGGTCATCGGGTTCCTGGATGCCAAGCCGATCGATCCGGCGGCGCTGCCGGATGCTGGCAGCGCCGTCAGCGCCGAGGTGACTCCGACCCGCAAGGCGCAGGAGCTGCTGGACCGGCACGGCCTCGAGGCCACCCGGATCCGGCAGCGGGGAGTCCTCCGGGCAGCCGAAGTGGAGGAGTGGTTGCGGCGGGAGCGGCATGAGGAAGAAGTGCCGGACCCGGACTGGGAGGCGCTGCATGCCATCATGCGCGACGACAACCCCGGCGGGGCGGGTGCGGGCGAGGCCGCCGGCCTGAAGCAGGCCCTCGCCTGGCTACAGGAGACCTACAGCCGGCGCTGGCACCGGACCATCCCCACACCGGACATTCTCTTCGACCGCTGGGCCGCGGCCGAGCGTCTCGGGTTCGGCGCGGGCAGCAATATCTCCCATCTCTCCTACGTCTTCGGCGACGTCAGGGTGGGCCGGCAGACGTTCATCGGGCCGTTCACGGTGCTGGATGGGAGCGGTGGGCTGGAGATCGGTGATTATTGCAGCATCGCCGCCGGGGTGCACATCTACAGCCACGACACCATTGCCCGGGCGCTGAGCGGCCATCGCGCCTCCATCACCCATTCGCCCACCCGCGTCGGGCACTGCTGCTTCCTCGGCGCCAACGCCGTCGTCACCAAGGGGGTCACCATCGGGGACCATTGCCTCATCGGCGCCAACACGGTGGTGACCTCCGATGTGGCGCCCTACAGCGTGATGCAGGGCAACCCGGCGCGCCAGGTGGGCCGGGTGTCCATCGACCAGGAAGGCCGGGTCACCCTCGAACGGTAATTGAAAGGAGCAGGCCATCAGGATCGGAGAGTTCGACACCAGCCGGCGGGTACTGATTGTGGCCGAGATCGGTAACAATCACGAGGGAGACGTGCGGCTGGCGCGGGAGATGATCGGCCGGGCAGCCGAGGCGGGGGCCGACGCCGTGAAGTTCCAGACCATCGTCCCCGAGCGCCTGGTCGCGCCCGACCAGACCGACCGGCTGCGCCAGCTGGAGCGCTTCCGTCTCTCGCCGGAAGACTTCGAGCGCCTGAGCCGCGCCGCCGCGGAGGCCGGCGTGCTCTTCCTCTCCACCCCTTTCGACATCGACAGTGTGGCCTGGCTGGACCGGCTGGTGCCCGCCTTCAAGATCGCCTCGGGCGACAACGACTTCTTTCCGCTCCTGCGGGCCGTGGCGGCCACCGGGAAGCCGGTCCTCCTCTCGGCCGGCCTGGCCGATCTGGATCTGATTCGCCGCTCGCGCGACACGTTGCGCCAGACCTGGCGGGAGCTGGGACGGCGGGGGGAACTGGCGCTGCTCCACTGCGTGGTGAGCTATCCTACCCCGCCCGAGGCGGCGAGCCTGCGGGGAATCCCGGCGCTGGCCTCCCTGGGGGAGACGGTGGGCTATTCCGACCATACCATCGGACCGGCCGCGGCGCCGCTGGCGGTAGCGCTGGGGGCCCGCATCATCGAAAAGCATTTCACGCTGAACAAGCAGCAGTCCGGTTTCCGCGACCACCAGCTCTCGGCCGACCCGCCGGAGCTGGCGGAACTGGTGCGCCGGGTGCGGGAGGCGGAACAGATGCTGGGCCAGGAGGGAAAGCGGGTCCAGCCGGCGGAGGCCGCCGCGGCCGGGGCCGCACGCCGCTCGATCGTGGCGCGGCACGACCTACCCGCGGGCGCGCGCGTGGCCTGGGAGGATCTCGACTGGCTGCGCCCGCGCACCGGGCTCGCGCCCGGCCGGGAGGACGAGTTGCTGGGCCGGACCCTGCGCCACGCCGTCGCCCGGGGGCGCCCCATCCGGCTGGAGGACCTGGCCCCGGCAGCGGAGGGAGCCATCCCATGACCGCACCGGTTGCCGCCCCACCCCGCTGCCCGCTCTGCGGCGCCGGTGATCCCGCGCTACTCGCCTCGCTGGACCGCCCGCCGGCCGGAGAGAAGGACTACGGCGTGGCCCCGGGCCAGTACCGGCGATCCATCTACCAGTGCCGGGAGTGCGGTCTCTACCTGAACGCGCATGCCCTGCTCTCCCCGGATTACTACACCGGCGACTATAACCAGGCCAGCTGGCAGCGGGACTTTCTCACGCCGTTCACCCGCATCCTTTCGCTGCCGGACGACCAGTCGGACAACCGGCGGCGGGTGGCGCGGGTGCTCGCCTTCATGCGCCGGCGGGAACTGGATCCGGCCGAGGCCGATGTGCTGGACGTGGGAAGCGGCCTGTGCGTCTTCCTGGCGGAGCTGGGCCGGCACGGCTGCCGCTGCGTCTGCGTCGATCCCGACCCCGCAGCGGTGCGGCATGCGCGGGAGCACGCCGGTGTCGAATGGGGCCACGCCGGCACGCTGGACACCTTTCCCGATACGCACCGCTTCGACGTGGTCGCCTTCAACAAGGTACTGGAGCACGTCCCCGATCCGCTGCGGTTGCTGGAGCAGGGCCGCCGCCTGCTGGCGCCGGGGGGCTTCCTCTATGTCGAGCTGCCCGACGGCGATCTGGCCCGGGAGCACGGGGACCTTACCCACCGGCAGGAATTCTTCGCCGAACATTGCGCCGTGTATCACCCGGAGGCGGTGCGCCGGCTGGCGAGCCTCGCCCGGCTCGAGGTACTGGAGCTGGGGCGGCTGCACGAGCCCAGCGGCAAGTGTACCGTCTTCGCCTTTCTGGAGCCGGCCCGCCACGTGGTGCCTCCGCCGCACGGGCCATGAGCGCCATCGGCTGGTTACAGGACCTGGGCCGGGCCGGTCTCCGGCGAGCGTCCATCGCGCGGGAAACGGCGGTGGACGCCGCCGCTTTCATGAGCGGCAACGTGCTCTACCAGGGCGCGCGATTCGCCGCTTACCTGGTCGTGGCGCGCCTGCTGGGGCCGACGCTCTACGGCCTGTGGAACGGTTTGCTGCTGATTCTGAGCAACGGGGTGAGCTACGGGCACCTGGGGGTGCTCAACGCCATGAACCGCGAGATCCCCTACAACCACGGCCGGGGGGAAGAGGCGGAGAACCGCGCCATCATCGATGTGAGCTTCACGACTGCGCTCATCAGCTCGGGACTGCTGGCGGCGGCCTGCCTGGCGGCGAGCCTGGCGGGCTCGTGGGATCCCGCCGAAGCGGCGGGCCTGCGGCTGCTGGCGCTGCTCATCCTGCTGCAGCAGGTCCAGGTCTTCTACGAGCTGGTCCTGCGCTCGCATACCCGCTTCCGGGCCATCGCGCTGGAGCAGGGCCTGCTCTCGTTCCTGCTGCTCACCGTGGTCATCGGGCTCACCATCCTGGGCGGGTTCCGGGGCTTTCTCTGGGGGCAGATCGCCACCTACGGCATCGTAGCGCTGGTGCTGATGCGGCTGGCGCCGGTGCGGCCGCGGCTGCGCTGGGACTGGCGCCGCATGGTGGACCTGGCGCAGATCGGCTTTCCCATCATGGCCGTGGGGTTCGCCTACGGCATGCTGACCAGCCTCGACCGGTTCATGGTGATCGGGTTCCTGGGCAAGGAGGCGCTGGGCTTCTACAGTCTCGCGTTCATGGCCTACGGCACCATGATGCTGATCCCCCGCAGCGTCTCCCAGATGATCTACCCCCGGATGGCCCGGGAGTACGGCCGCACCGGCACGGCGGCGTCGCTGCGCCGGCTGGTCTACCGGCCGGTGGGGCTGCTCTTTGCGGTCATGACGCCGCTGCTGCTGCTGGCGTGGTTGGCCGGCCCGCCGCTCATCGCCTGGTTCCTGCCGCAGTACACCCCGGGCATCCCGGCGTTCCGGCTCACCCTGGTAGCGGTGTTCTTCCTCTCGTTCATGGGGACGTTCGGGAACTTCCTCAATACGGTGAACCGGCAGCGCCTTTACCTGGGCCTGCAGGTATGCGCCCTCGCGCTGGATTTCGTGCTCAACTGGCTCGCCCTGCGCGCGGGCTACGGCATTACCGGCGTGGCGGGCGCGACGCTCATCACCCAGATGGTGTACGTCGCGATGCTCTGGAGCGCCACCCACCGCATTCTCCGGCGTGCACCGGCGCCGGTCGCGCCGGCGGCCGGGGCGGTGAGCTCGTGAGCCGCCGGACCGAGCGCGCCACGCGGGCCGTCGTGCTCTGCGGCACCTATCACCAGCTGGTGATGGCCCAGGCGGTGGCCCGGCTGATCCGTCCGCGCTATCCGGAGGTGCGGGTGCTCTGGCACGGCGACCGGCCGCTGGATACGCTCGACCGGCTGGTCCTGGCCGGGGGAATCGAACCGGACGATTGCGCCGGGTTCCGCCGGCTCAAGCCCTGGCTGCCGGGGGGGATCGATGAGCTGCGTCCGGCCCGGGCCTGCATCCGGCGAGTGCTGGGCAAGACGCCGCCCCGCACCACGGATATCTACGCCGGCAACGACAACCAGATCTTCTTCCGCCTGGTGCTGCAGGAGACCCGTGCCCGCTGGCGCAACGTGGTGCTCTACGAAGAGGGACTCGGGCTCTACATCGGCACCCGGCGCTATCTGGAAAAGGCGCTGGTGAACCTGCGGCTCCTGCGCCGGCCGTCGCTGCAGCTGCGGTTCCGGGACTATTCCCGGAACCGGAGCATCCGGCGGGTCGCCTGCAACCATCCCTGGCTGCTGCAGCGAACCGACGTCGACGTGCTGCCGACGGCCGATGCGTACCGGTGCGTAGCGTCGACCCTGGCGGGGCACGGCGGCAACGAGAACGGCGGCAACGGGAACGGCGGACCGGTCGAGTGGCTCTACGTGAGCGGCAACTTCAGCGAGGCGGGCCACGTGACGCTGGCAGAGGAGCTGGGCATGGTCGCCGGCGTACGCAAGGCGCTGGCCCGCCGGTTCCGCCCCAGCAGCATCCGCATCAAGTTCCATCCGCTGGACTCGCCGGAGAAGCGGGAGCGCATCCGGGCCATGGGCTACGAGCCGCTGGAGCAGGACGAGCCGCTGGAACTCGACTGCCTGCGCCGCCCGTACGGCAACATCGTGTCGTTCCGCTCCAGCGCGCTGCTCAACCTGGCACTGTTCGACCAGCCCGCCACCCGGTTCTGGGTCATCCGGAGCGACCGGGGTGGTTTCCGCGCGCTCTATCCGCGCCGTGTGGCCCGGGTGTTCGAGGCGCTGGTGAAGCGCGACGATCGGTTCACCTTTTTCGATCCCGCGGCGCCGGAGGAGTAGCCGTGCTCTTCAATACTCCGGAATACGCCGTCTTCCTGGCGCTGGTCCTGCTGATCTACTATCGCATGGGCCTGCGGTCGCAGAACATCTTCCTGCTGCTGGCCAGCTACGTCTTCTACGGCGCCTGGGACTACCGGTTCCTCGCCCTGCTCTGGATCTCCACCCTGGTGGACTACGCCGCCTCGCACTGGATCGAGCGCTCGCGCGAGCGGGGCGACCGTCGGGGCATGCGGGCCGCCATGGGGCTCAGCCTCACCGCCAATCTCGGCATCCTGGGCTTCTTCAAGTACTTCAACTTCTTCACCGCTTCGGCTGAGGCCCTGCTCGGAAGGGTTGGCCTTACCGCCAGCTGGCCCCTGCTGCATATCGTGCTGCCGGTGGGCATCTCGTTCTACACCTTCCAGACGCTGTCGTATACCATCGACGTCTACCGGGGGACCCTGAAGCCGGTGCGCCGGCTGGATGATTTTGCGCTCTACGTGGCCTTCTTCCCCCAACTGGTGGCGGGGCCGATCGAGCGGGCCACCAACCTCCTGCCCCAGATCGAGCAGCCGCGGGTGGTGGATCAGGAACGCTGGCGACGGGGGTTGTACCTCATTCTGATCGGCCTGGTGCGGAAGATGGTCATCGCCGATACCGCGGCGGTCTTCGCCGACCGGACCTTTGCCCACCCGGGGCTGATGACCTCGCCGCAGCTGGCGGCGGGCCTGTTCTTCTACGCGCTGCAGATCTACGGCGATTTCTCGGGCTACAGCAACATCGCCCGCGGATCGGCGCAGCTGCTCGGGTTCGACCTGATGCGGAACTTCCGGCACCCCTACTTTGCCCGGAACGTGTCCGACTTCTGGCGCCGCTGGCATATCTCGCTGTCCACCTGGCTGCGCGATTACCTGTATATCCCGCTGGGAGGGAACCGGAAAGGCCGGCGGCGGACCTACATCAACCTGATGCTCACTATGCTGCTGGGCGGGCTGTGGCACGGCGCCAGCTGGAACTTCGTGCTCTGGGGCGGGCTGCACGGGCTCTACCTGGCGGGGTATCAGGCGCTGCGGCGGCGGATCCCGTTCTGGAACCGGACGGAGCCGGCGCGCACATCCCGGATCGGCACGGCGGCGGGAATCGCCGTCACGCTGCTGCTGGTGGTCTTCACCTGGCTCTTCTTCCGCTCGCACGATATGGCCACCACCAGCGCCTACCTCACGGGCCTGGCCTCCCTCTCCGGGTGGCTGCATCCGCCGCTCGACGCCTGGCGCGGTTTCCTGGCGCTGGGACTGCTCACCGGGCTCACCCTGGCCATCGACCTGCCCCAGGCGATTACGGACGACGAGTACTGCTTCCTGCACATGGGCGAGTGGCGCCGGGCGGCACTGGCGGGTACCGCCGTGCTGCTGATCGCGCTGAGCGGCAGCGCGGCCGTCCCCTTCATCTACTTCCAGTTCTGAGGCCGCGTGACCACCACCCGCCGCTTTCGCATACACTGGGGCTCGCCCGTCCTGCTGCTGCCGCTGGCGCTCTTGCTGCTGGCGGAGCTGTCGCTGCGGAGCCCGACCGTGGAGAACCACCTGCCCGAGCCGGACCCCTACTATGACATCGGGGTCGAGACCCGGCTGCAGGTGCTGGACACGCTGCTGGCCCGCCGCCACCACGTCGATGTTCTGTTTGTGGGCAGCTCGGTGGTGCGGACCAACATCCAGCCGCTTCGCTTCGACTCGCTGATGCGCTCCCGGACCGGGGTCCGCCTGGTAAGCTTCAATGGAGGCATGTCGGCCCTGGTTCCCGACCCGGTCCGCCTCTACCTGCAGCACTTCTGGTTTCCCCACGTCCACCCGGACCTGATCGTGCAAGCGGTCCGCTACGAGGAGATGCACTCCGACGTCACCGCCGAGAACTGGTACCGGTTCAAGTCGGGCCACCTGGAGAAACGCTGGATCTCGCACGGCCTGCTCTCGGGCACGGTCGCCCAGCTCATCGGGCATACCAGGCTGCTGTATTACCAGGGGACCGTCACGGAGTGGCTGGTGAGCGGCTGGTCGCCCGCCGACCGGGTGCACGACTTCCCGGTGGATCGCCGCGGGTACGGGGCAACCGAGCTGACCCTGCGCCAGGCGGTGGCCCGGGGACGGCTCGACGGTTCACCCCCCGTCTATGACAGCCCCTATGGCCCGGAGGACTTCGCCACCGGGCTCGCTGCCCTGCGGCGCAGCGTGCGACTGGCCCATTCCCAGGGGGCCGACTACGTGCTGGTCAATATGCCGGAGCAGTGCGGCCGGTTCCTGGACGCGCCCGACGGCCGGGAGCGGTATCAGGGATATCTCCGGGTACTCCGCGCCTTCGCCGCGGCGGAGCATATCCGGTTCATCGACGTGACCCATGGGGATCCCGCCACCTGGTGCGACGAGCGCTGGTTCAGCGATTATCACCACATGAGCCCGCTGGGAGCGGCGCGGTTCACCACTCAGCTGGCGCGGGCCTTCGTTTCCGACACCGGCAGGCGCGGCTCCAGCCTGGGCCCCGCTGGTGCGCGGGTCAGCTTCGCGGGCCATCGATGACCCCGGCGCCCCGGGGGGTTCTGAGAGCGCGGTCCGTGCCCGGCCCGCAGATTGCGCCCCTCCCGGCTCGTCACTCGGGTGCCAGTGACGCGTACGAGCCCCTGGCGGGGCCCACCATCAGGGCCGAGAGCCCATTCAGGGTCATGACCGCGATATACTGGTGGCCGGCCACCGCGTAACTGATCGGCGGGCCGGTGACCCGGGCGTGGAGCGGGAACGCCCGCAGCAGCTCGCCGGTGGCCGCATCCAGTGTGTGCAGGCCGTGTTTGTCGCCGAAGAACAGCAGACCGCCGGCCGTCACCAGGGCGCCACTGTAGCTGAGCGGTGAGCTGGTGGTATCCTGCCAGACGATCCGTCCGGTGGCGGGATTGATAGCGGTCATGGTACCCCACTCATGCAGCCCCTGCAGCTTGTGTGCGTTCGCCAGCTCACCGCCCACGCTGCTCTCCCCCTCCTGATAACTGTCGGGCTCCACCCGGAACCAGGTGGGGGTGTGCTTGCCCAACACGTAGAGCAACCCGGTGGCGGGAGACCAGGCGGGCGGCGCCCAGGGATTGCCACCGTGGGCCACGGGATAACCCACGTCCCCGTGCAGGCCGGGGCGATGGAACATGTTCTTCTGCGGCACGAACGGCTCGGAGCGGTACAGCAGGCGGCCCGTACGGCGGTCGAGGATATAGACCCAGCCGTCCTTGCTGGCGTGCGCCAGCGCCGGAATGGTGGAGTCGCCCAGCTGCACCGGGAACAGCACGATGGGGCTTCCCGCATCGGTGTCCCACATGTCGTGTGGCACCATCTGGTAGTACCAGCGCAGGTGTCCCGTGGCCAGGTCGAGCGCCACCAGCGAGCAGGTGTAGAGGTTATCCCCCGGACGCTCCCGGTCATCCACCGTAGGTGAGGGATTACTGACCCCGACGAACAGCGTGCCGGTGGCGGGGTCGTATGCCGGAGTGGCCCAGACGGAGCCGCCGCCGTGACGCCAGCTGCCGGCATGGCTTGCGCTGTCGGCATGCTCGGCGGCGAGATCGCGCGGGAGGCTGTCCCCGTCGGGCGTCACCGGAGTCCAGGCACCCCACCACCCGCCTTCGGCGGGAGAGGGAACCGTCCACCAGCGCCAGAGCCGCCTGCCGGTTGCGGCATCGTAGGCATCCACGAAGCCGCGGATGCCGAATTCCGCCCCGCTCGCACCGACGATCACCTTGCCCCCGGCCACCAGGGGCGCCATGGTCTCGGAATAGCCCAGGCCGGGGTCGTCGATCTGCCGCTCCCATACCTTGCGGCCGGTGCGCTTGTCCAGAGCGATGAGCCGCGCGTCCAGCGTGGCGAGAAACACCTTGTCCTGGTAGACGGCGACTCCGCGATTGGGCGTGCCGCAGCAGAGCGGCGGCCAGGAGATCATCTGGTGCTGGTAGCGCCAGAGTACCAGGCCGGTGGCTGCATCCACCGCCCAGACCCGGTTCCCGGAGCCGGACACGTAGAGGACTCCATCGACCGCGAGCGGCGTGCTTTCCTCCTTCACATGGCCGGGCCCATGCTCCATGCCGGGCAGCGCGCGCGACCAGGCCACCTGGACGCGCGGCAGTGTGGCAATAGTCACCTGGTCCAGGGGGGAATAGCGGGTGTTCCCGTAGGTGCGCCCGTACATGGACCAGTCGCTCTCGATGGAATCGGCTCCCACCAGCCGCTCGCCGCTGACCGGCACCGCGGCCTGGCTGAGCAGCCGGGTGTCGCGCCGGAACACGTGAGCCGACACGGCGCCGGCGCCCAGCGCCGCCAGGGAGGCCAGCATGATGCCGCCGCATACCCGGCGGCGCATCGCGGCGAGTTCCGGATCCGGCCGGGCGGCCGTCATGAGGCGGAAGCGAGCAGCGCGATATGCCGGACGATCTCGCGCGCGATCGACAGCGAGGCCGTAGCGGCGGGGCTGGGCGCGTTGAGCACGTGCAGCGCATCGGACCGCCTGAGCAGCACAAAATCCTGCACCAGGGTTCCCCGCGGCGTCATGGCCTGCGCCCTGACCCCGGTGCCCCCGGGTGCGAGGTCTTCGTGCCGTACCTCGGGGACCAGCCGCCGGACCGCCCGGGCAAAGAGATCGCGGCTGGCCGACTGCACCAGCTCATGCCATACCATCCGGGGGTGCGCCAGCACGAACCGGTAGAGGCCCGGGAACCGGGCCATTTCGAGCAGGTCCTTCAGCACCAGCGATCCCGGCCGGTACCCTTCCCGTGCCAGCGCGAGCACCGCGTTCGGTCCGGCCAGGACCGTTCCGTCGGCTCGCCGCGTCAGGTGCACACCCAGAAATGGAAAGCCGGGAAGCCCGACCGGATAGATGAGATGCCGGACCAGGCGCGCGCTGGGTCCACTGAGGCGGTAAAATTCGCCCCGGAAGGGCACGATCCGTATCCGCGGCCGCTCGCCGGCCAGCCGGGCCACCCGATCGGCCTGCAGGCCGGCGCAGTTTACCAGGAAAGTGCCTCGGTAGCTGCCCGCCGTGGTTTCCGCCACCCAGCCTGCCCCGCCCTGCAACCGCAGCACCGGGGCGCTGGTCACGACCTCACCGCCCAGGGCCACGATCTGGCGCTTCAGCACCTGGGCCACCGCGGGAAATTCCACCACGCCCTCCTCCGGCACCAGCAAGGCGGCAATGCCGCCCGCGTGAGGCTCGAATTCGGCGATCCGCTCAGGGGAAAGGATCTCGAGACCGCGCAGGCCGTTCCGCAGCCCCCGCGACTGCAGCTCCTGCAGGCGGGGCAGCTCGGACTTCCGGGTGGCCACCACCAGCTTACCGCACACCTCGTGAGGGATGTCGTGGCGGCGGCAGAACGCCAGCATGCGCCGCAGCCCGGTAACCGCCAGGCGCGCCTTCAGGGAATCCGGCCGGTAGGAGAGCCCGGTGTGCAGGACTCCGCTGTTATGGCCGCTCTGGTGCCGGGCCACGTCCGGTTCCTTCTCCAGCACCGTCACCGAACCCGACGGAAAGGTGCGCAGGTACTGCCAGGCAGTTGCCAACCCCACCAGCCCGCCCCCCACCACCAGCAGCCGGTCCTTCATGAGCGCGCGCCGCTGGTGTTGCGGATGCAGCCGGCCCGGCAGCAGTAGTGCCATGAACCCTGAACCCATCGAGTGAGTGTTGTCATTGCCCCTTGAACGGCTGGAATCTGGGAGAATCCCCGGCCCGGTGCGCCGGCCGGCATCGCGTTGCGCCGGTGACCTGGATCACTCCCCCGCCCCTCGTCCCGTCCTGCCCCTCCCGCCTCTATTATTAGACAGCACCGGTACTGAACATCACCTTTCCAGCCACCGCATGCTGCCCAGACCGTTCCGCACGATTGCCCGGACCGTTGTCCCGGAAGCCAGCCGGCTGGATGAGGCCGGCTGGCGCGAGCTGGAGGCCGTGGTGGAACAGGCACTGGCGAGCCGGCCGCCCGCGCTCCGGCGCCAGCTCCGCCTCTTCATCCGGGCCATCGGGCTGCTGCCGCTGGCGCGCTACGGCCGCCCCTTCGCGGCACTCGACGGCAGACGGCGCACCCGGCTGCTCACCGGCCTCCAGGAATCACCTCTGCTGCTCCTGCGCCGGGGCTTCTGGGGATTGCGAACGTTGATCTTTATGGGATACTACGCCCGTCCGGCCGCGGGAGAAGAGATAGGATACCGCGCGTCGCCCAAGGGATGGAGCGCGCGCCCGACCCCCTCGACCAGCCCGGGCGGTCGAGAGAATCAGGACGGTTGAGGGTGGCATGATCCAGGCCACGTGCGACGTTCTCATTGTCGGCTCCGGCGCGGGGGGCGGGACTGTCGCCGCGGCGCTGGCGCCGCTGGCCCGCCAGGGAAAACGCGTGCTGGTGCTGGAGCAGGGGCCGCGGCTCGGGGACGACGAATTTACCGGCCGCGAGCAGGACATGGCCGACGCGCTGTACCAGGACGCCGGCGGGTTCCTCACCGCCGATGGCACCATGACGCTCGCCTTCGGCCGGGCCTACGGCGGCAGCACCGTGGTCTATACCGGAACATCGCTCATCGCTCCCGAGCGGGTGATCCGCCACTGGAACGTGCCGGGCCTGGAGCACGCCGACCTGGCGGCGCGAAGCCGCCGCTTCATGCGGGACAATAACGTCCATCTCCTGCCGCCGCAGGAAATCAACGACAACAACCGCCTGTTTCTCGAAGGCTGCCGGACCCTGGGACTCCCGGCAGAACAGTTCCCCATCAACGTGCGCGGCTGCCGCGGCAGCAGCCTCTGCAATCTGGGCTGCCCCAATGCCGCCAAGATGGGAACCAACCGGGTGCAGCTCCCGGCGGCAGAGCGGGAAGGGGTGGAGGTCGTCACCCGCGCCGAGGTGCTGCGCCTGGGCGAGCGGGAGGCCTTCGTCCGGGTGTCCCCGCGGCCGCCCGGAGCCAAAGGCGGGCCCTCGGAGTGGGAACCGGGAGACTACCGCGTCCGGGCGCCGGTGATCGTCGTGGCGGCGGGGGCGGTGGGAACGCCGGCACTCCTGCTGCGGTCGCCGGTGAGCGCCGCACTGGAGCACGTGGGCGAGGGCTTCACCGTTCACCCGGCGCACATCCTGGTCGCGCAACATGCCCACCCGATTACCAACGACGTGGGGCATCCCAAGTCGTTTTTCCTCGACCGGGCGGAGGAGGAAGGTTACGTGCTCGAGACCTGCATGTACTTCCCCTTCACCACCGCCAAGAACCTGACGGGATTCGGGGCGGACCACAGCGCGCTCATGCGATCGTTCTCCCGGCTGCAGATGATCCTCGTGCTGGCCTGCGACAAGGCCGTGCCCGGCAACCGCGTCGGCGTCGATCGGTCCGGGAACCCGGTGGTGCACTATCGATTTACGCCCGAAGTCGTGACCTCCCTGGTGCGGGCCACCCGGACATCCGCCCGGATCTTTTTCGCCGCCGGCGCGGAGCGGGTCCACGCGCCCTCGGCCAACCCGCCGCTCATCGAGCGGCGCGATGCCGGTCGGGTCGACGAGCTCATCCAGGAGCGACACTTCCGGACCGGCAGGATCTCCATCTCCGCCGCGCACCTGATGGGCGGCTGCGGTATGGGAGCCGGTCCCGCCGACTCGGTCACCGATGCCTGGGGCCGGGTGCACCGGCTGCCCTGGCTCCGGGTGGCGGACGCGAGCCTGTTCCCCGACTCCCTGGAGATCAATCCGTATCTCACCGTGATGGCGCTGGCGGACCGGGTGGCTCAACGTGTGCTGGAAGACTATTCGACCCTCTCGACCCCCTCGACCCCCTCGACCGGTCGAGAAGGTCGAGGGGGCTGAGGGGGTCGAGTGAGCCGAGGACCCGCATGAAACTCACCGGAGCCCAGCTGGTCGTCCGCGCCCTGGAGGACGAAGGCATTCCCTTCACCTTCGGCATTCCGGGCACCCACAACATCGAGCTCTACGACGGGCTGGCGGAATCGAAGTCCGTACGGCCCATCCTGGTCACCGATGAACAGAGCGCCTCGTTCATGGCCGATGCAGTCTGGCGTGCCAGCGGCCGCCTGGGCTGCGCCAATATCGTTCCCGGCGCCGGGCTCACCCATGCCATGTCGGGCATCGCCGAGGCATTCATGGATACCGTGCCCATGCTGGTGCTGGGCTGCGGCATCCGGCGCGACACCGACCGACGGTACCAGCTGCACGATGTCGACCAGCTCGCCATGGCCCGGCCGGTCACCAAGGCGCAGCTCCGGCCGGAACGGGGAGCGGAAATCTACACCACCATCCGCAGGGCCTGCCGGCTGGCGCGAGAGGGCGCCCCCGGGCCGGTCATGGTGGAGATCCCCGCCGACTTCTACCTCTTCGCGCACCAGATGAGCGACGCGGACCTCGAGCCGCCCGCTCCCATCACCCCGCCGGCCCCCGGCAACGCCCAGGTCCTGGAGGCGGCGCGGCTGCTTCAGGCCAGCCGCCGCCCCCTGCTCTACCTGGGTCTGGGCGCGGCCGGCGCGGGCAGAGACCTGATCGCCCTGGCCGATCTGCTGGATGCGCCGGTCGCCACCACCTTCCAGGGGAAGGGGGTCTTTCCGGAATCGCACCCGCTGGCCCTGTGGCCGGGCTTCGGGGCCGCGGCGCCGCCCTTCGCCCGGGAAATCGCGGGAGACTGCGACGCCACCCTGGCCATCGGCTGCCGCTTCGGCGAGGTGGCCACTGCCAGCTACGGCATGGAACCGCCCCAGCCCCTGATTCACGTGGATATCGACCCGGCGGTGCCGGGCGCCAACTACCCTGCCGCCCTGGCCGTGACCGCCGACGCGGCCGCGTTCGTCTCGGCCCTGCTGCCCCGGCTGGAGCGCCGGCGGCCCGACAGCCGCCTGCGGGAGCGCATCGCCATGGGACACCGCGCAGTCCGGCGCGAATGGGAGGAAAACGCCTCCAGGCAGCGGGTGACTCCCGCCAGGCTGCTGGCGGCGCTGCAGGAGCGGCTCGGCCCCGAGACCATCTTCACCAGCGACAGCGGCAACGGCACCTTCCTGGCGATGGAGCTGCTGCGGCTCGATGCCCCGGGCCGCTTTCTGGCCCCGGTAGACTACTCCTGCATGGGCTACAGCGTGCCCGCGGCGATCGGGGCCGCGCTGGCGCGGCCGGGCACCCCGGTGGCGGCGCTGGCGGGCGACGGGGCGTTCCTGATGACGGGGCTGGAGCTGCTCACCGCGGCGGTTAACGGCGTGCCGGTGGCCGTGTTGGTACTGCGTGACCAGGAGCTGGCGCAGATCGCCCAGTTCCAGGAAACGGCCATGAACCGGAAGACCTCGAGCGTACTGCCCGACTACGACCTGGGCGCGATCTGCCGCGGCGTGGGGCTCGAATGCCTGCTGCTGCGGCACGACGGCGAGATTCCCGACATCCTGGAGCAGGTCAAGGCCTCCCTGGATGCGGGGCGGCCGGTCGCCGTGGATGTGGCCATCGATTACTCAGCCCGCACCTGGTTCACCCGCGGGGTGGTGAAGACCAACCTGCTGCGGTTCGCCTGGCCCGACCGCCTGCGGTTCATCGGCCGGGCCCTGGCGCGGAAGATCCTGCCGCCGGGACGAACACCTCCCCGCAGCGATTACACATGAACGACTGCTCCCATCTGCCGTAGACTTCGCCGCCGAATACACCGCGCTGGGCCGCACCGATCAGGCGACGCAATTTTCCTCCGGCGACAAGTAGCCCCTCCCGATTCGCTCGACCGTCACACCCAGCTCGACTACCTTCGAAGGTCAGGAGGGTGCGTCATGAAGCCAGGGAGAATGAGCCCTCTCGGCTCTCTCGAGCGGTCGAGGAGGGCGAGGAGAACACCATGACCGGAGAAGCGCCTGTCGCCGTCATCACCGGCGCCAGCGCGGGCATCGGGGCGGCCGCCGCCCGGCGGCTGGGCCGCGAGGGATTCCGCATCGCGCTGGCCGCCCGCCGGCGGAAGGAACTGGAGCGGCTGGCGACCGAACTGGGCGGCGAGTCGCGGGCCCGCGCGGTGGTCACCGACGTAACCAGCCGGGAAGAAGTGGAGCGCCTGCGCGACGCCGCTCTCGAGGCGTTCGGCCGCATCGATGTGTGGATCAACAACGCGGGCCGGGGCATCGTCCGGCAGGTCCTGGAGCTCACCGACCGCGATCTGGACGACATGATCGCGGTCAACGTCAAGTCCGCCCTCTACGGCATGCAGGCCGTGACGCCGCATTTTGTCAGAGAGGGCCGGGGGCACCTGATCAACATCTCGTCCTTTCTCGCCCGCATCCCCCTGGCGTCCTACCGCTCGGCGTACAGCGCGGCCAAGGCGGCGCTCAACTCTCTCACCGCCAATCTGCGAATGGATCTCCAGTCCACCGCACCCGGCGTCCATGTCACCATCGTGATGCCGGGGGTAGTGACGACCGAATTCGCCCGCAACGCCGGTGGGCCCGGCTCGGGGCCGGCCCCGGTCATCCGTCCGGGCGGCACTCCGCTCCAGGCCCAGACGGCTGATCAGGTTGCCGACGTCATCGCCGAGGTGATCGCCCACCCCGTCGCCGAGGTGTACACCAACCCGGCCCAGCCCACCGTGGTGCAGCAGTACCATAAGGACGTGGGCGCCTTCGAACGGGTCCGCCGCTGAGCACCTTCCTGCTCCGCACTCCGCGGCTGGGCTTCCGCTGCTGGCAGCCGGAGGACCGGATGCTGGCGCAACGCCTCTGGGGCAATCCGGCCGTGACCCGCCTCCTGCACGCGCGCGGCGTCTTTTCACCGGAAGAGATCGAACAACGGCTGCAGGCAGAACTCGCCTGGCAGCAGGAATATGGCATGCAGTACTGGCCGCTCTTCCGGCTGGACTCCGGGGAGTTTCTCGGGTGTTGTGGATTGCGTCCCTACCGGCCTGCCGGGCAGATCCCCGAGTTCGGGATACAGCTGCTGCCGGGCTGCTGGGGACAGGGCTTCGGGACTGAAGCCGGCAGCGCCGTGCTGCGGTTTGGATTCGAGCATCTGGGCGCGCGAAAGATCTCCGCCGGCCACCATCCGGCCAACGAGGCCTCCCGCCGACTCCTCCTCAGGCTCGGCTTCCAGTGCGTCGGGACAGAATTCTACCCCCCGACCGGGCTGCAGCATCCGTCATATCTGCTCGAGCGGCCCTCGACCCTTTCGACCGGTCGAGAGGACCGAGAGGGCCGGGCGCGCCGAGAGGACTGAGAGCTACGGAGGCGGGATATCCAGCGTAATCTCTCCCCCGGGCGGCACATTGGTTGGCTCGGTGGAAGACGATTCGCCGCCGCCGGTGATGGGCACTGCCTGAAAGGTGACGAGCCCCGCACCCACCACCTGGTCCTGGGGGAGAGAGAACTGCGTGGTGGTGTCCGCCGAGGCGATGCCCAGCCGGATCCGCTGACCCCGGCTGTTGAGATAGATGTCCATATCGAACGCCGAGCGGTTCTTCACCACCAGGCGGGGAGCCGTGGCGGGGCTCACCGCCGGGTTCGCCTGCGGGTTGGCACAGCCGGCAACGGGGAGGAGAAGAAGGGCGGCGAGTGCGGCCGTCCGCTGAAGCTGCATGTCAGGCCTCCGGGGCGCGAGTCCGTCCCACGTTAGGAGGCTCCCGGCGCCCGGGCCGCGAGCCGGCTCACGTTTCCGGGCCTGTCGGCTTTCTCCCGACCGGAGCACGCCATGTCCTTACGCCCGCTGACCCGCCTCCGCCGTCTCTGTCTTCGTCTCCCTGAGGCGCATGAAGTGGAAGCGTGGGGCGAACCGACATTCCGGGTTCGCAACAAACTGTTCGCCACCTATGCCTCGAAGGACAGCCATCACGGCCAGGGACGGGAAGCGGCCTGGGTCAAGGCGCTGCCGGCTAACCAGGCGTTGATGGTCCGGGCCGCGCCGTCCCGGTTCTTCAAGCCGCCCTATGTCGGGCCCAGCGGCTGGATCGGCGTCTGGCTTGATGGAGAGACCGGCTGGGCAGAACTGGAAGACCTGCTGCGCGACGCCTGGCGGCTTACCGCACCGAAACGGCTGCAGCCGCTGCTGCCGCCGTGATCCGAGACGGCGATCTCCGCTCCCCCTTACATTCGGAGCCATGCACATCGTCATTCCCGATGACTACCAGGATGCCGTGCGCGGGCTCGAATGTTTCGCCCGCCTGCGTGGACACGACGTCACCATCTACAACGATACCACTCGCGATCTCGACGAGCTGGCGCGCCGCTTTGCGCCCACCGAAGCCCTGGTACTCATCCGGGAGCGGACGGCGATCACCGCGCCCCTGCTGGAACGGCTGCCCCGGCTGCGCCTGATCGCCCAGACCGGGCGCGGCACCGGCCATATCGATCTCGCTGCCTGCGCCCGCCGTGGCGTGCAGGTTACAGCCGGAACCGGATCGCCTCACGCGCCCGCCGAGCTGACCTGGGCGCTGATCCTGGCCGCCATGCGGCACCTGCCCACCGAGATCGAGCGTCTGCGCGCCGGGGGCTGGCAGTCCCGCCTGGGCCGCGGGCTGCGCGGCCGCACGCTCGGGATCTGGGGCTACGGCCGGATCGGCGCGCTGGTCGCCGGTTTCGGGGCCGCCTTCGGCATGGAGGTCCTGGCGTGGGGCCGTGAAGGTTCGCTGGCGCGCGCCCGTGAGGCGGGTATCGCGGCGGCGGCGGGCCGGGAGGCGCTGCTCGAGCGCACCGATGTGCTCTCGCTGCACCTCAAGCTGGGGCCGGAAACCCGGGGCGGCATCGGCCCGTCAGATCTGGCACGCATGCGGCCCGATGCTCTGCTGGTCAACACCAGCCGGGCCGAGCTGATCCAGCCGGGCGCGCTGGTCTCCGCACTCCGGAGCGGCCGTCCCGGATTCGCCGCGGTCGATGTATTCGAAGAGGAACCGGTACTGGGAGCGACACATCCCCTGCTCGCGCTGGAAAACGCGATCTGTACTCCCCACCTCGGTTACGTTGAGAAGGACAGTTACGAAGCTTATTTCGGCCAGGCCTTCGACCAGATCATTGCCTTCGCCGAAGGCCGGCCTGTCGATTCTGCTATTACAGGAGCCCGAGCCCGGTGAACTATCCCCTGGAACGCCGCGAGGTGACCCTAGCACTCACCGCCCTCCGCATCGCGGCCGGGCTGGCCTTCTTTTCCCATGGCGCGGCAAAGCTGCTGGGCTGGTTCGGCGGCTTCGGCGGCCCCGGCCAGCACGCGGAGTTCCTCACCCGGTTCGGCGCTGCCGGCGCCATCGAGACTGTCGCGGGCCTCTGCATCGTGCTTGGCCTCTTTACCCGCATCGTCGCGATCATCGCGTCGGGCGAAATGGCCGTGGCCTATTTCTGGATTCACCTGGGGGGCAGCGGCCATCTCTGGTGGTGGGAAAACCGGGGGGAACTGCCGGTGTTGTATGCCTTCATCTGGCTCTTCTTCGCCGCGCGAGGCGCAGGCCCGATCTCGCTGGACGCCGTGATGGCCCGGAGCCGGCCATAGCACCTGGCCGCTCCCGAGGCTCTTCCCCCACCTGCCCGCCAATGGACAACCGCGCGACAGTATGCCATTGTGCAACCCGGCCCCGACACGGCGAGCGATGACGCACAACACTCCCCGGCAAATCCGCCGCCTGCTGGTCCCGCTGCTGGTGTTCCTGGGAGCCTCCACCCTGATGCCGCCCGGGCTCCCGGGCCAGGACTCCAGCGCCGCCGGCTGGCGCGGGAAGCGGCCGGAGCTGCTGCAGCGGGTCCGGTTGGACCAGGCCATTCGCGACACCTTCGCGGCCCAGCTTCGCTCCACCGGTACCATTACCCAGCCGGTCGCGCGACGCATGCGCGCGGTAGATTCGTCCAACACGGCCTGGCTCAAGCCGCTGATCCGGCAGCTCGGCTGGCCGACCGTTGCCGCCGTCGGACGGGACGGCGTCGAGGCGGCGTTTCTGCTGGTGCAGCACGCCGACCAGGACACGGCATTCCAGGCCTCGGTGCTGCCGCGACTCAACTCGGCATATACCGCCGGCAACATCGATGGCGAGTCGCTCGCCATGCTGACCGATCGCGTGGCCAAGGCCCAGGGCAAGCCGCAGCGCTACGGGACCCAGGCCACCATCCGGAACGGGACGGTGATTATCGATCCCATCGAAGACTCCGCGGAGGTGGATGCCCGGCGCGCCCGCCTGGGGCTGCCGCCGCTGGCGGCGTACAAACGCACTCTGGACTCGGTGTATTCAAAACAGGGGCCGTGAGGAGGACGCGAAGAAGACGGGAGAAGCACGGGAGTCGCACGGAGGAGGGTCGGCAGAGGGAGGCGCGGATGGCAAGGAAGTCCAGCCGCTGGTCCGGGCGGGTGACCCGCCGCAGTAACGCGCTCGACCTGGAAGAGGGCGTTTTCGCGAAGCGCGATCCCCGGGCCATCGCCCGGTCGCTCAAACGCTCGGCGGATCGCAGCCGGCGCCGCAAATCGAGCCCGTTCCGCTCGGCCATGAGCATGCTCACCTTCTATATCAACCGGGCGGGAAAGCAGCTCTCCGGGGCTCAGCGACGACGGCTGGAAGCGGCCAAGGATGAGTTGCGTGACTTGTACGGGAAGGGAAAAGCGGACAGGAAGAAGAAAGGAAGAAGAGGGAAGTAGGACGGCAGGACGGCAGAGGCTGTCGCACGATCACCGCTCTGCCTGTCTGCAGCGAAAAAAAAGCGCGACACCCGGCCGCTCGAGGACCAGGCGGTGATACCAGGGGTCCCGGTCCGGCCAGGGCGCCGGCCTGGCTCTCCTTCTGCCCGCAGGCGCGATGACCACACTGTCACCTGAATCCCGCCTCAGCATCGGCCTGATCGGCGATCACGATCCCGCAGTCCTTGCCCACCGGGCCATTCCCGAGGCGCTGCGGCTGGCAGGGGCTGCCGCCAGGGTCGAGATCGCCTGGGAATGGCTGCATACGGCGGAATTGGGTGCATCGGATACCGCTGCCCGGCTGGAACGATATGACGCGCTCTGGCTCGTGCCGGCCAGTCCCTACGCCAGCACGGATGCCGCCCTCGCCGCCGCCCGCTTTGCCCGGGAACGGAGCCGCCCCTTCATCGGCACCTGCGGCGGCTTTCAGCATGCCCTGCTGGAATACGCCCGCAACGTATGGGGCCTGGCGTCGGCCACGCACGCCGAGCTGGATCCTGCCGCGCCCGACCCGCTGATCGCCCCGCTCGCCTGTTCCCTGGTAGAAGAACAGGGCGAGGTGCACTTCCCGCCCGGGTCGCGGCTGGCGATGCTCTACGGCGACGCTCGCGCGATCGAGGGCTATCATTGCCGCTACGGGCTGAACCCGGCGTACCTCGGGCGCCTTGCCGAGGGGCCGCTGCGGCCCGCCGCCTGGGACAGCGATGGCGATATCCGGGCCGTCGAGTTGTGGGGGCATCCCTTTTATGTGCTGACCCTGTTTCAGCCGGAACGCGCCGCGCTGAAAGGACAGGTGCCGCCGCTCGCGCGCGCGCTGGTGGAGGCGGCCGTCCGGGAGCGCCAGGCAGGACTGCCGGCCGGCCCTGATCCCCCATTCTGCAGCAACAGGAGCAACCAGGGATGACACCCGGATCCAACCAGACCGCTCTCCCCCAGGAATCCATCTACGCGTTCGTGGAACGCCGGGCCGCGGGCGCGTCCACACGAGTTCTCCTGGTCCTCCTGGGCTCCGCTCTGCTGGAAGCCCTGATTCTGGTCGTCATCTCGGTCTGGCTGTGGCCGCTTTCGGCGCTAGGCGGGGCGGCCGCCACCGTCGCGCTCTGGGGCCTGCTGGCGCACCGGGCGGAGGACCACCCCGGACGGGCCATCGCCCTCCTCCAGGCGGCACTGGCGGGGCTGGGAACGCTGCTGGTGGCCGCCGCCGCTCTCGCGATCTTCTTCTGGTTGCTTGGTCCCCGCTGGGTGCTCTAGTGCTCCGATCCCTCGCAGGGCAGATTCACCATGCGCGATCCGCGTCCAGCCGCCTGCATCAGAAGGGGCCAGAGTTCGGTCGCCCCATCCTGCGCCACCTGCGCGCGGTGGTGAACGGAGCCTGTCCGGGGCGGCTTCCCCGCCAATCGCTTGACCGAGGAGAACGCGACCACCGACCCGTCAACCGCCGAATAGCCGGCGATGGGACAGGGAACAGGTGAAACGGGAATAGAACAAGGGCTACGCCCTGTGTTTCCCTGTTCTCCTTCCCATTGAACCAGTTCACCACATATGCGCCCCACACCCCCTACCCTTCTGCACGACGCCGCGGTGCGAGCCGCCGCCTACCTTCAGGGCCTCGAGCACCGGCGGGTGGCCCCCGATGAGGCCGCGTTGCGCGGCCTGAACCGCTTCGACGAGGCGCTGCCCGACGGGCCCGGCGATCCGGCCGATACCCTGCGCCTGCTGGACGAGGCCGGCTCCCCGGCCACCGTAGCCAGCGCGGGCGGCCGCTTCTTCGGATTCGTCATCGGGGGCAGCACTCCTGCAGCGCTCGCCGCCAACTGGCTCGCCGGCGCGTGGGACCAGAACGCGGCGCTCTGGGCCACCAGCCCGGCAGCCGCGAAACTGGAGCAGATGGCGCAGGACTGGCTGGTGGATCTGCTCGAGCTGCCCGCGGGCACCGGCGCCGGGTTCGTCACCGGCGCCACCATGGCCAACTTTTGCGGGCTGGCGGCGGCGCGGGGCGCCGTCCTGTTGCGCCAGGGCTGGGATGTCACGGCGCGCGGCCTCTTCGGCGCGCCTCCGATAACGGTAGTGACAGGAGCGGAGGTGCATGCCACGCTGCTGCAGGCGCTCGCCCTGCTGGGACTCGGCCGGGAGCGCGTGGTGCAGGTGCCGGTGGACCGGCAGGGGCGCATGCGTACCGCTGCATTGCCGTCACTCCATGGCCCGGCCATCGTATCCCTGCAGGCGGGCAACCTGAATACCGGGGCGGTCGATCCGCTGCCGGAACTGATCGCCTGGGCACACCGGGCCGGCGCCTGGGTGCACATCGACGGCGCCTTCGGCCTGTGGGCCCGGGCCGCGCCGGCCACGCGCCCGCTCCTGGCCGGGGCGGACCAGGCCGATTCCTGGGCCATTGACGCGCACAAATGGCTCAACGTTCCCTACGACAGCGGGGTTGCGCTGGTGCGCGATCCGGCCGCCCTCCGGCAGGCCATGTCCTTTTCCACGTCGTACCTCCCCAGCAGCGGCCGGCGTGAACCGGCCGACTATACGCCGGAGCTCTCCCGCCGGGCGCGGGGGATCGAGGTGTGGGCCGCTCTGCGCTCGCTGGGCCGGGAGGGCGTCGCCGGCATAATCGAGCGCTGCTGCCGGCACGCGCGGCGCCTGGCGGAGGGACTCACCGGGGCCGGCGCTGAGATTCTCAATGAGGTTGTACTCAATCAGGTTCTGGTGTCCTTCGGCAGTCCGGAACGCACCCGAGCGGTAATGGGGCGGATCCAGCAGGACGGCACTTGCTGGTGCGGCGGCACCGAATGGCAGGGCCGGACCGCCATGCGCATCAGCGTGAGCGGGTGGGCCACAACGGACGAGGATATCGAGCGAAGCCTGGAGAGCATGGTGCGGGCGATGAGAACCTGATGCTGCCCCCGGCCTATTCGATCTGCATCGAAACCGGATCACTTCCCGGAAAGGTTTCCTCGATGGCTTCGTCCAGGCGCTGCTGAATGTTTTCTCCCGGGTTGCCCAGATCATCGTCGGCGGGATTGACCGGCACGGTCGCCTGCGTCATGGGCCCCGGTCCGGCCATCCGCCGGAGTGCCTTGCCGGCCAGCCAGGTAGCGGCCACGCCGAGGCCGAAGACCACCAGCGGTTTGAGCACGCCGGCCTCCGCCCGGCGCCGGAGGACGCGGCGCGGCGGCTGCCGGATTGCCTCGCCTGCCGCAATCAACTCCCCACCGGGGTCGCGGAGAAACTGCCGGGCCCGGAGGTAGAGATCGGGCCGGCTGGTGAGCGCTACCACCTCCAGCGACCAGAGTCCAAACCCCAGCCAGCGGGCCGGGAAGTAGCTCCGGCGCAGCAAGCGCGCGCCACGGAACAGCATGCCGGTCAGCACCAGATTGCGGAATCGTCCCGGCGGCTCCCGGGCGGCGGTCAGCCGGGTCAGCGCAAAGGCGGCGGCGCCGGCCAGGGCCAGGGCCCCGAGCCGGGAGAAGCCGGGCGACTCGTCAGGGTGATTCCCGGCGCCATCATGCTCCTCGGGCCGGCGGCGAACGATCTTGTAGCGTTTCGACATGGCGATTCTCGACAGCAGGCGACACTCCTGGATAGTATCCCGACCGGCCATTGTCCGTGACCGGCGTCGCCTCTCTTCGATGTTTCTTCACGCTCGCTACACCCCCGGCAGGCCAGGTTGCGGGCAGCAGTTTCCACCGGAGGATAGCAACAGTGGTGAAACAGCACAGAGCCGCCGGTTGGCACTGGGTCATCCTTGCGGCGGTCCTTGGATTCAGCGGATCGGGCATCTTCTCGGGACTGCTCCAATGGCCCCGGGCCGCCTTTGTGGCGCTCTGGGGTCTGGCAGCCCTGGGCCTGATGCTGGCCTATCTGCGCTTGGGCGGCATCGACTTCGTCGCGCAATTGAGGCGCCGGTGGCTCGCGGGCCTCATCGTCGGCCTCCTCTTCGGACTGCTGCTCGCGCGCACCGTAGCCCGGCAGCCGGCCGGAGCAATCCCCGGCGGAGCGGGGCTCGTTGCCGCTCTCCTGGGCTACGGCCTGGCCTACGGTGTGGTGGACGCACTGATCCTGAACGTCCTGCCGGTGATGGCGCTCTATGGCGCCCGGCCGGCGGTGCAGCGACAAAGCGCCGGGCCGCGCCTGCGCCTGGCGCTCCTTGCGCTGGCGGGCAGTCTGCTGGTGACGGCGGCCTATCATCTGGGGTTCCGCGAGTTCCAGGGACCGGCCCTGCTTCAGCCCCTCATCGGGAACGCCATCATTACCCTGAGCTATCTGCTGTCCGGCAGCGTGCTCGCCCCCATCCTGGCTCACACCATCATGCACCTGGCGGCGGTGCTGCACGGGATCGGCACGACCGTCCAGCTGCCGCCGCATTACTGATCCCTCTTTCCCGCTTCCCTGTTCTCCATTCTCCCCGACGCCTTACGTTTCTCCCATGCCCCAGTGCACCGCCCTGCTCCGCGGCATCAATGTCGGCGGGAACCGCAAGATTTCCATGGCGGACCTGCGCGACTTCATGTCGGGGCTGGGGTTCAAAAACGTCGGG
Source organism: uncultured Gemmatimonadales bacterium (assembly GCA_963779755.1). GTDB lineage: Bacteria > Gemmatimonadota > Gemmatimonadetes > Gemmatimonadales > GWC2-71-9 > CAVZZO01. The sequence continues at coordinate 844,461 of CAVZZO010000001.1, read as the reverse complement.
ACACTGCTGCAGACCGGCAACATCGTCTTCCCGGCGCCCGGCGGCCCGCCCGGCAGGCTCGAGGCGCTGCTGGAGCGTGAGGCCCGGACCCGACTCGGCATGGATACGCTCTTCTACGTACGCACCGCCACGGAGTGGTCCAGAATCATTACGGCCAATCCCTTCCCCGGCGAAGCGCGCACCGATCCCGCCCGGCTGGTGCTGCTGCTGCTCAAGGAGAAGATCCCGGCCGGCCGGGTCCGGGAGCTTCAGGCCACCATCGCCGGCCGCGAGGTGGTGAAGGCAGGGGAGCGTGAGGCATACATCTACTACCCCGACGGCCAGGGACGGTCGAAGCTGACCACCGCGAGGCTGGACAAGGCGCTGGGACCGGGAACCGCGAGGAACTGGAATACGGTGCTGAAGCTGCAGGCCATGCTTGGCTGACGCGACGGCGGACCGTTCAGCGGGGTCCATCGCCTGGGGCACGTCCCGGGCGCGGTGGATCGTGGCGGCCACGGTGGGAGCGTCGGCCATGGCCATGCTGGATTCCACCACGACGAACGTGGCCCTGCCCGCCATCGGCCGCGATTTGCGGGCCTCCGTCGCCGGGCTGCAGTGGATCATCAACGCCTATACCCTGCCTCTCGCCTCGCTCATCCTGCTCGCCGGCTCCCTGGCCGACCGCTACGGCCGGCGGCGGCTCTTCCTCATCGGGATCGTATGGTTCGCGCTGGCATCGCTGGCCTCGGCCGCCGCGCCCACGATCGAGCTGCTGTGGATGGCGCGGGCGCTGCAGGGCATCGGTGGCGCGCTCCTGACGCCGGGCAGCCTGGCGATCCTGCAGGCCTCCTTCGGCGAGGGCGATCGCGGCCGTGCGGTAGGCGCCTGGTCCGGCCTGGGCGGCATCGCCGCGGCGGTAGGCCCCCTGCTGGGCGGCTGGCTGGTGGAGACGGTATCCTGGCGCGCCATCTTCTGGATCAATCTCCCGGTGGCCGTCCTGGTCATCTGGATCACGGCGCGCCATGTGCCAGAAAGCCGGGGCGGCCTGCCGGACCAGGCCGGAGGGCGCTTCGACCTGGCCGGCGCGGCCACCGGCGTCCTGGGGCTCGGCGCGCTCACCTGGGCTCTCATCGCGGCCGGCGATCGCGGCGCCTCGACCGCGGTACTGGGAGCGGGGGGCGCCGGCCTGCTGGGCCTGCTCGCCTTCCTGGCGATCGAACGGACTGCGCGCTCGCCGCTGGTGCCGCTCACCCTCTTCGCTTCGCGGCAGTTCTCCGGGGTCAACCTCGTCACCTTCGTGGTCTACGGCGGCATGGCGGGGCTGTTCTTCCTGCTGGTGGTCTTCCTGCAGCAGGTTGCCGGCTATTCGCCCGTCTCCGCCGGGCTGGCGCTCCTGCCCATCACGGTGCTGATGCTGGGGCTCTCGTCTCGCGCGGGCGCGCTGTCGGAACGGATCGGCCCCCGCCGCCCCATGACCGCCGGCCCCCTGCTGATGGCGGCCGGTATGCTCCTGCTCTCCCGGCTGGATGCACAATCGTCCTGGCTCACCGGTGTCCTGCCGGGAACGGTCATCTTCGGTCTCGGGCTCTCGGCCACAGTGGCCCCGCTCACCGCCACAGTGCTCGCCTCGGCCGACCAGCGGCTCTCCGGCGTCGCGTCGGGCGTAAACAACGCCGTGGCACGCACCGCAGGGCTGGTGGCCGTCGCCATCCTGCCGCTCGCGGCCGGGATCACCGGCGATGCCTTCCAGCATCCCGCCGTGTTTGCCGCGGGGTACCGGACGGCGCTCGAGCTCTCCGCGGCAGCGGTGGCGTCGGGCGGCGCGCTGGCCTGGCTGCTCATTCGTGACCGGCTTCCCGACGGGCGGCCGGCATGCAGCCGGCAGCGCCTGGCCCGGCGCCGCTATTGTGCGGTGGACGCTCCGGCGAGCGAGTAGGGACGGCGGCATGGCCCTGACCGCCGAGCGGCCCTGAAGCACTTCGGCCGCATGTGCCGCGGCACGCCCGAGCTTCGGATGGCCATGGCCCCGACTCGGGCGGCGGCGGCCTTACCGGGCTCCGGGGCGAAATGAGGATTATCATTGAACAGGGGAGTGCATTCATACGGACTGGTGTATGATCTACAGCACCAGTCAGGCCTCGACCCTCCCCCACCCCCTCACGCCTCCCGACCGGTGCAGGGGCAGGGGGGGCTCGAGGTTCGCAGTCACAATCGCAGCATCCAGCAAGGAGCAGTCAAGATGGCAACTGCAACCCGGAAACCAGCGCCCGCGCCTACCGGCAACGGCTCGTCCAGCAACCAGGCTCGTCTCCTCCCCACCAAGAACGATCTTCCGGCCGACATCCGGGGTCAGGTAGCCGGGCTGTTGAATCAGCGCCTGGCCGACGCCATCGACCTGCAGACCCAGTGCAAGCAGGCCCACTGGAACGTGAAGGGTCCCGCCTTCATCGCGCTGCACGAGCTGTTCGACCAGGTCAATGCCGCCGCGCAGGAATATGTCGACCTCATCGCCGAGCGCGTGGTGCAGCTGGGCGGCATGGCGGAGGGGACGGCCCGGAGCGTGGCCCGGCGCAGCACTCTGACGGACTACCCGCTGACCATAATCAGCGGCCCCGAGCACGTGGCCGCCCTGTCCGATGCCCTGAGCCAGTTCGGCCGCTCGGCACGGATGGGAATCGACGAGATGGACGACCTGGGCGATGCCGCCAGCGCCGACATCCTGACCGAGGTCGCGCGCGGAGTGGACAAGTGGCTCTGGTTCGTGGAATCGCACCTGGACAATCATACCGCGCTCGACTGACCCCGGTGGAGGGAGGAGCCATGCACATCCAGGGTGCCTGCGAACACATCGGCGCGCTGACGGATCTGAAGCAGCCCCGGCGCCTGGAATGCGAGGAGTGCGTCAAGACCGGCAGCCGCTGGGTGCACCTGCGCACCTGTCAGGAGTGCGGCGTCACGCTCTGCTGCGACAGCTCCCCCAACCGGCACGCCAGCAAACACGCCCATGCCACCGGCCATCCGGTCATTGCCTCGGCGCAGCCGGGTGAACGGTGGCTGTACTGCTATCCGGACGATGTGATGGCGGAGTACTAGTGGACTGTACCAGATAAGTGTTTAGTGTTAGATTGGTGGGCATGGAAACTCAACCACTCGTGCTGACCCCCGCCGAGCGCGCCGAGTTGGAGCGTCGGACGCGCAGTCGGACGGGGCGCGCCCAGGATGCTATGGTCGCGCGTGTGTTGCTGCTGTTGGCGGCGGGCCTGACCTACCGCGACATCGCCGCACGCACGGGGCGCTCGGAACCGTTCATCAGTAAGTGGAAGCGCCGGTTTGTGGAGGCGCGCCTGGCCGGGCTGTACGTGCGGCACGCGGGGCGTCCCGTCCGAGTCCGGACTCCCCAGCTGGAAGCACGCATTCTCGATGCGACGCGCACGGCCCCGCCGGACGGGTCGACGCATTGGAGCACCCGGCGACTGGCGAAGCGCCTCAAGCTGCCGCACATGACGGTCGCACGGGTCTGGAGGAAGCACGGGATTCAGCCGCACCGGATGGAGCGTTATATGGCGTCGAACGATCCCGACTTCGAGACCAAAGCGGCGGATGTGATCGGGCTCTACTTGCATCCGCCGCAGCATGCCGCCGTTTTCTGTGTGGATGAGAAGACGGCGATCCAGGCCCTCGAGCGCAAGGATCCGATGCTGCCGCTGTCGCCCGGCCGCGCGGAACGCCATGGGTTTGAATACGTCCGCCACGGCACGCTGTCGCTGTTCGCCGCCCTCGAGACGCGGACGGGCCTGGTGATCGGCCAGACTGCCGAGCGCCACACGAGCCAGGCCTTCATTGCGTTTCTGGCCGATCTCCTGACGCGCGTGCCGGCGCGGCGTGAGGTGCACATCATCTGCGACAACTTGTCGGTGCATAAAACGCAACGCGTCGCGGAATTCCTGGCCGAGCATCCGCGCGTGCAGTTGCACTTCACTCCGACCTACAGCTCTTGGTTGAATCAAGTGGAGCTCTGGTTCGCCAAAATCGAACGCGATCTGATTCATCGGGGCGTCTTCACCTCCACCAAAGACCTCGCCCGCCGCATCAGGAAGTACATTCGGCAGTACAACCGCGACCCGCGACCGATTCGGTGGAAGTACGATGATCCCGCTCACCGCATCCACGTCGCTTAACGTTCAACTGGTACAGTCCACTAGGAGCCAGGCTCGTCCTCCCGAGGGCGAGACTGGTCCAACCCGGTTGGCACCGGTCCGTTTATGTGATCCACAGATTACGCAGATTACGCAGATTTGTGCTTCGAGACCTGCATGTTGTGGAGCGTTGCCGGACCCACAAAGAGCAACCGCTCTCTCTTCTTTGTGGGTGCCTGGGCTGGGTATCGACTCCAGGCCCGGCGAAAGTCATCTGCGTACATCGGCGTAATCTGCGGTTACCTCGACAGACCCGCTGTGCACCCCTGCCGGCGGCCCTGGTATGGCGGGGATGGCTCAGGTCAGCCTCTGTGATCCACAGATTACGCAGATTACGCAGAGTTGTGCTCCGAGGCCTGCGGCACGTTGTGAAGCGTTGCGGGGCCCACAAAGAGCAACCGCTTTTTCTTCTTTTGTGGGCGCCTGGGTTGGGTATCGACGCCAAGCCGGCGAAAGTCATCTGCGTACATCGGCGTAATCTGCGGTTACCTCGATGGATCTGCCCGGCTCACGGAGGCTGACAGACCCGCGGTGCACCCCTGCCGGTGGCCCTGGTATGGCGGGGATGGCTCAGGGTCCGATTACGTGATCCACAGATTACACAGATTACGCAGATTTGTGCTCCGAGGCCTGCGGCATGTTGTGGAGCGTTGCCGGACCCACAAAGAGCAACCGCTCTTTCTTCTTTTGTGAGCGCCTGGGTTGGGTATCGACGCCAGGCCCGGCGAAAGTCATCTGCGTATACCCCGGTCTCGGCCAGGCCGGCGACCAGTCCGAACCAGGCCGCAAGCAGGAGGAAGTCGGCCGGGGCCTTGGCGGCCGGCTCCGCACCGGGTCGCATCGGGGAAAATGCGGTCATTCCCGGCCTCAGATGTCAGCGCCTGTCATTCTTTACGTTTCCGGGATACCCGGTTTTACGTATGCAGAATAACTGGCGCCTGCAATTGGCCAGTGTCGGGCGTCACACCATGCAGGGAGCCTTGGCCCTGCCGGTAAACCCGCAGCCGAATCCGCGAGACTCGCTGTATCTTACGGGAGGGAATTCAATCAAGTAACCGGCGATCCACTGAAACCGGCGGCCCAACCCGATCCTCGGAGGACACGGTGAAAGCCTACCTCATGATCAGCGGCACGCTCTTCGGTCTCGTGGCCGTGGCACACCTCCTTCGCCTCATCCAGGAGCGATCCCTCCTTTCCACCGATCCCGGGTATTTCCTCGGCATCGCCGGGCTGGGCCTGCTGGGCGCCTTCCTGGCAATCTGGGCCTGGCGGCTGCTCAACGTCCACACCAGGCCTTGAGGCCCGGAAGCGGCTGGCACCGCTTCCATGCCGGTTCCCTTCTCGCAGAATCCCCTGATCGAGTTCGGGCCCCGGACCCCGCAACCATCTGCCCGCGACGTATGTCTATCCCGGGCATTCACAGTCTGGAGCCGTCATGCCGTTCCGCCGGCCGGGCCCCCGGGTGATCCACCGGGGCCTTCCGCTTGCCCTCAGCCTGCTGTACCTGACCTCACCCCGGACCGCCGCGGCCCAGTACGGCGCGCCGGCGTCCGCGCAGGCAGCCTACGACACCGTGCAGACGGTACGCGCGCGGGCGGAATCGCTCTGGACCCGCCAGGACCCCGCGGGCACAGAGATGCTCCAGGGATTGCTTGCCTGGTTAGGCAGCCCGCTCCTCACCGACCTGTCCCAGCGTAATCCCTGGCTCGCCGCCCGCACTGCTAATGTGTGGTATGATGTGGCCCTGGCCGCCGCGCTGCGGGGCGACACGGCCACGGCCCTGGATGCCGTGGAGAAGGTGTTCGATACCGGCGGCAGCCCGGGATACCTCCGTCTTTTTGCCCAGGATTCCACGTTCCGCCGACTCCGGACCAGCCGGCGCTACCGGATGGTCCTGGCGCGCTGGCAGGTAGACGATCGCCTCTGGAGCGACTCCGCCTTTGCCGCTCCCGGCTCGCCGGACAGCCTGAGCGCCGCCGATCGCCTGGCCGGGCTCTCACTCTTCTGGGCCGAGGTGCGTTACAACTATCCCGATCTGGATACCCGTCCCGGTTTCGACTGGGACTCGACCTACCGGGCATTCATCCCGAGGGTGCTGACCGCCCGGTCCGCCTGGGACTACTACCGCACGCTCCAGGCCTTCTGCGCCACGCTGCACGATTCCCATACCAACGTGTATTTCCCCAGAGCATGGTATATCAGCCGCTATACCAGACCGCCAATCGAAACGGCACTGATAGAAAACCGGGTACTGGTACTCGGCTTCTCCAGTCATTCGATTGGCGGTCTGGGCCTGCGGGTTGGTGACGAGATCGTCGCAATCGACGGCCTGCCGGTCGAGCAGTACGTGCGTGACAGTATCGCGCCCTACGTCAGCGCGGCCACGCCGCAGGACCGGGCGGTCCGGGAGTACTGGTATGAGTTGCTGCGGGGAGCGGCCGACCGGCCGGTTCGGCTCACTGTCCGCCACGCCGGCGGCAGCACCGCGGTCATCGCGGTGCCGCGTTCGCCCTATCAGGACGTGGTCCGCACCCCGGGGGTAACGGAGCGCAGGCTGGCGGGGAATGTCGGCTACGTCGCGATCAACAACTTCGAGCAGGACAGCATCGTCCCCTGGTTCGACGCCGCCATGTCGAGGCTGGGCGGTGTCGCGGCGCTGGTCATCGATGTGCGCCACAATGGCGGCGGGAACAGCGATCCTGGCAATCAGATCGTGCGCCGGCTCAGCAATCGCGTCTCGCTCACCTCGGAGGCATGGACCCGGGCTTATCTCCCTGTCATCCGGGCCTGGGGCATGGGCATCGGCCGGCACTGGTTTCCGCCCGACACGCTCACGCCTCATCCCGAAGTTCACTACGGCATGCCGGTCGCCCTGCTGGTGGGCCCGGCGACCTTCTCGGCGGCGGAAGATTTCACCGTGGCCTTTCGCCAGATGGGCCGCGGCATCATCGTAGGAGAGCCGACGGGCGGCAATACCGGCCAGCCCATGTTCTTCCCCCTCCCTGGCGGGGGCGCCGCCCGGGTACGGACCAAGCACGACCGCTTCGCCGACGGGACCGAGTTTACCGGCATCGGCATCCAGCCCGACATCCTGGTGCGCCCCACTGTGGCCGGCGTCCGCGCGGGGCGGGACGAAATACTGGACGCGGCCGTGAAGGCACTGACCCGCTGACACTCCCCCGCGGCGAGCGCCGTAGGTGGACCGTCGGTTCCCTGCTCCAGAGGCCACGCCATGCGGCGTCCCCGGCGGCTCGCGCTCCCAGCACTCGGCCTGATCCTGGCCATGATCACCGTGCTGGCGATCGTGTTCTTTCCCCTGCGCGGCGGCACGCCGCCCATCCGCGGCAAGCAGGGCGGCCCATCACGCGCCATCGCCGAGCTCGACTGGGTCGTCCTGGGCGGCGCCCGCCAGGCGGTGCTGCTGCGAGGCGCCGACAGCACCCGTCCCATCGTGCTCTTCCTGCACGGAGGGCCGGGCATGCCGGCAATGTATCTGGCGCACGCCTTCCAGCGGCCCCTGGAGCGGGACTTCCTCATGGTGCAGTGGGACCGCCGGGGCACGGGCAAGTCCTACGGCGCGCGCATTCCCGCCGAATCCCTGACCGTCGAGCGGGCGCTGGCCGATCTCTACCAACTCACGAACTGGCTGCGGGCGCGCTTCCACCAGGATCGGATCCTTCTGGTCGCTCACTCCTGGGGCACCAGGCTGGGGCTGATCGCTGTCAACCGGCATCCGGAGTGGTACCGTGCATATGTCGGGATGGGCCAGCTGGCACCCGATACGGCCACGGCACATGCGGCGCAGCGCCGGCTGGTGCTCGCCGAAGCCCGACGCCTGGGCGACACCGCAATCGCCGCCAGGCTGTCCGCGCCGGGCAGCCCCATCCGGGAGAGCGACCTCTTCGCCACCGGCGGCGAGCTGCTGCACGCCACCAGCTTCTGGCCGCTGCTCCGGACCGGCCTCATGGCGCCCGAATACACCCTGCTCGATGCCTGGAATGTGCAACGCGGCAGCCAACTACTGAGCGCGACCTTTGCCGATGCGCCCGGGCCGCCGCTCCCGCCGGCCGGCAGCACTATTCACGTCCCCCTGCTTCTCTTCCTGGGACGGCACGACTACACCACGCCACCGCTTCCCGCCGTTCACTATCTCGATTCACTCCGCGCCCCGCGGAAACAGGTGGTGTGGTTCGACAGCTCGGCACATTTCCCCTTCTTCGAAGAACCGCAAAGGTTTCATACCGAACTGGTCCGGGTAGACTCGCTCGCTCGGCGGTACTGGGAACGGCACCGGGCCGGGACGTGAGCGAGGCCGGCACCTGGCCCTGGCAAGGCCTCGATACCGGCCGCATCGCGGGGCTGCTGGAAGACGTATTCCCCGCAGCCGGGGAGCGGCTCGAGACGGTGGGCGAGGGCGATTTCTGTCTGGCCTTTCGCCTGGGCCCGGAGATCATCCGGGTTGCGAAGCATCCCCGGGCCGCGCTCGCCCACCGGCGCGAAGCCTGTGTGCTGAAACGGATCAGCGGGATGCTGCCTCTTCCTGTGCCCCGTCTGGAGTACCGGGCTCCGGCGGCCTGCCCTCCGTTCACGATCCACCGGGAAATCACCGGCACAGTAATGACGCGGGAGGCTTGGGAGCGCCTTCCGGGCCCGGCGCGGGAGGCTACCGCACGAGAGCTGGCGGAATTTCTCCGGGCGCTCCACGCGGTGCCGCTGGAGATCGGGGCGGCCTGCGGGGTTCCGCGGCTCGACGGCTCGGCGATGGCCGCGGAGCTGCGGAAGGAGGTACCGGGGATTCTCCCGCTATTCGACCCCGCGTCCCGGACCCGCCTGGAGCAGTTCCTCATCGAGTGGCCGGATTCGTCAGGCGAGAGAGAACGCTCCCCGGCCCTGCTCCACTGTGACCTCGCCCCCGGGCACCTGCTGTACCACCCGGCCCCGGCACGCCTCTCCGGCATCATCGATTTCGGCGATGTGGCCATGGGCGACCCGGCGCGCGATTTCATCTATCTGTATGAGGATTTCGGCCCGGACATGCTCGACCGGGTCGTTTCCTGGTACGCCGGGGAGGCATCAGCCGGCCTGACGGCCGCCGTGCGCCGGTGGCATCTCCTGGAAGCCGTTGCCTGGACCATCGACATGGCGGCCACGGAACGGGCCGTGAGCCTGCACCACGGGCTCGGGGAAATCACGCGGGAACTGGCGTTTCAGTTCACGTGAGCCGCCGCGGAGCAAAGAGGCTGACCGATACCCTGGCTGCTGCCGAGTGGCCCGACAGCGCACGGGTGATCACGTCCTCCTACGAGTGTGCCAAGCTGGATGCCGTTGATGCGCTGCTGTCCCGGACCCCGGCGGCCGACACCAGATTCGGTGAATACCGGCGTCGCCATATTTCCCCGTAGCATGCGCCCGACCGACGGCCCTGCCCTGTTCTGGGAACTGGAAGGCGGCGTCCAGATCCGTCCGCTCGCCCCGACCGATGCGCCGGAGATACACGCGCTGATCCTCGAGAATCGCGCCCACCTCGATCGCTGGCTCCGCTGGTCCAATGCAGTCAGAACACGGGAAGACGTCGAGTCGTTCATTGCCGATTTCGCCCGCGGTGCCGGAACGGCTGGGCTTCCGGCTGGAGGGCATCCGGCGGCAATCCCACCGGATCGGCGACCGGTTCCTCGATCACTGCGTGTACGGACTGCTGGCCTCGGAGTGGCGCGGCTGATTGTCCATCGGCCCCCCCCAGCCGGATCAGCGGGTTTGGGTCGCTATGTTTGCTGCAACGAGAATGTCGATCAACCACCCGGTGATTTGACCCTCCCTTCCTGCGCCTGACACGCTGAGGCGGAGACTGCGTCATGCCGTTCCCTGCCTCACAGACTCACCGGCTCGCGCTGCCCCCCGGGGCAGCCCCGTCCAAGACCCTCCTTGCTGCCCTGCTGCTCGCCCTCAGTCACCAGGGCGCCGACAGGCTGGCGCAGGACGGACCGCGCGCGGTGTTCCACGTGCCGTGGACCGTCACATTCGGGCCGCTCTGGTCGATCACCAGCGGGGAGCTGGCCCTCATCGCCGGTGAGGCCGGTGAATCGCTGCGGTCCCGCATCTCGCTCCGCCGGGCACTGATTGCCGGGATCATTCTGGTACTACTCTGGGCCGGCAGCGAGCTGCTCTGGATGCGGGTCGAGCTTCCCGCCGCGCTCCTGCACGCGGCGATCATCTGGCTGTGGCTGTGGGGCGGCAGCTACCTCTGGGTGGGGTGGCGATTCCGCCGGTTCCTGCGGCAGACGCTGGAAGCGATGAGGACCGGGAGCTGAGGGCCGAGCGGGAAGATGTTACCGGGGCGAGGGGCCGGAACGGGACGTCCGCCTTGACATCTCCGGTACACGCTTCAACCCTACAGAAATCCGGACGGCCGTTCCGCCCGGAGAATCTGCCGTCCAACCAGGGAAGGAGGATCCAAATGCCGCTCTTCATGGACATCCATCGCCACGTCGACGGCCTGACGGCCCAGGCCGCCGCGGACGCTCACGCCCGGGATCTCGAGGTGCAGAAGAAGCACGACGTGAACTACCGGCACTACTGGTTCAATGAGCGCGACGGTACCGTCATGTGCCTGGTTGAAGCGCCGAGCAAGGAAGCCGCCGCCGCGGTGCACCAGGAGGCTCACGGACTCATGCCCGACGAGATTTTCGAAGTGCTCGAAGGCTCGTAGCGAACGGCCAGCCGGTGCTACTCGATTCGCCTGTCGGACAGCCCGGGGGCCTCGCGTGCCGCATGGCGCGGGGCCCCCGGGCGGTATAGCCTTCGGCGTACCCGCCCCGGGACGGTCCCGCGAAGCGGCGGAACGCCCCACAGGAGAGAATCGGCCATGCAGGTCACCACCACGTTCAGCATTGACGGCTATCAGATTGTCGAATACAAGGGGCTGGCCCGGGGCATCGTGGTGCGCTCGCCCACCATCGGCCAGGGAATCCGGGGCGGCCTCAAGACGCTCATCGGCGGCACCGTCGGCGCCTACGGAGAAATGTGCGAACAGGCCCGCCAGCAGGCCTACGACCTGATGGTCGAGCACGCGCGCGGCATGGGAGCAGACGCGGTGGTGGGCGTGCACTACGAGTCCTCGGAGGTCGGCGGCGACCGGAGCGCAGCTACCGAAGTGCTCTGCTACGGGACGGCCGTCCGGCTCAAACCGGCACGCTAGGGGGGCGGAACCCGCCGCCGTGGTCCGCTTCCCGAACTCCCGGAGGCGTTACTTGCCGCCCGCCCCCATCGCGTAGGTGAAGGGCGCCCGCAGCCATTCCGCTTCTGTCGCGCAGGCCACGCCGGGCGGCGTGAACCTGCCCATCCACCCGTTGAGCTGTTTCCAGAGGGCGCGTTCCACCTCATAGTTTTCGGGGAGGCGGATGGACATGCCGCGCAGGATGTCCAGCCGGTGGAGGTCGAACGCGACGCGAATGAGCATTCCGAAGCCGACGGCCTGGCCGACGGCTCCACGATAACACAACCAGGCCACCGGCAGCCCAAGCACCGGCGGCAGCCAGAAAGGCAGCCATGCCACCGTGGCGAAGGCGAGGACCACGCTGGCACCCAGCGTGACCACCACCAGCAACGTTGCCAGGTTGATGAGCCCGACGAGCGGCGCCTTGGCGTCGTCGAGCTGGTCGCGCAGCGAGTTCGGGAGCACGGCCAGCAACCGCGGCCACCAGAGAACGCCGTCGAGACCATAGGCCTCGTACGGGTGCTCCTCGGCTGCCGCGATCGCGTTTCCCAGTCGCGTCGGCCGCAGCCTGCGAGGGTTATGGGGAAAGCCGAAATACCGCTGCGGGTGCGGTGCCCTCCGGTCGGGATCGTCCATCTCCCCCGCAAGTCGTGCGGCGCTCCTCGTCTGCGCCGCGCACCACCGCCGGGCCAGCCAGCCGGGCAGATAGCGACCCTCCCACAATTGCAGCACGGGAGCAGTCACGGCCTGGAGAAGGTACGCGAACAGGACCAACGCGAGCACCACCCCCAAACCCGCGGTGATGGACGACGAGGCCTGCATTCTCTTCCACGCGTTGATCGCGTGCTCCACGCCGATTTCCATGGCGCCGACCGTCGCGGCAGCGCCGCCCGCTACCAGTGCCGGCGCCAGATAGCTGACGGCGAAGCGCGGGCTGAAGAGATTGCCGAGCTTGCCTGCAAGGTTGGGCAGCATGCTTGCCTACTTTCTCCCAGGTGTTCCACGGGCGGTGATCCGGCTAAAGCTGGAAATCGAGTCCGACGAACGGCCGCCATCGGCGCGTATCCTTGAGCTGTCCCGTGTTCCCGACCGGCACCTGCCACTCCAGGCTGTTGGCACCGACCACCACCCCGAGACCGGCAAACCGGCCGACCGCCATCCCGATGACCAGATCGTCCAGCGGATCGCCCCGCAACAGGTTGGTGCCGAACGCCAGGCCGAGACTGAAGCGGTCGCGGGGCAGGTTAGGGCGATTGATGTAGACCTGGCCAAAGATGTAAAGGGAGGATCGCAGGTACCCCTCCGTACCGGTCGGCGAATTCTCCTCGAACACCGGCCGGCGCACGTTCAGCGTGAACCCGGGGCCGATGCTGGCGCCGAATCGGGAGCCGTCGGAGTTCCCGAACATGTAGTGCAGCGATACCTGCGGGTCCAACGGGAACCCACCCACTCCCGAGATGGTGACCCGGTTCAGGCTGTTCGGACCGAGCCGGACCCGGCCCATCGCGACGTCCAGCCGGTCCGCAGAAGACGTATCCGCGCGCAAGTCCCGGAGTGTAAGCTCCAGCACGGAATCGGCGCCGGCGCCAAGCTCGGGTTCTGGTGTCGCAGCGCCAAGCTGCGAGGCGAGCGCCTTCACGAATGCCGTGAGGAATGGGTCCTCCGCCGTTTCGATCGATCGTGCCGAGACCGCCAGATGGGGCCCCGCGGCCGGGATCGCCCGCTCCGAGAACACAACGAAGTAGAGGAAGGTCTGACCCTCGAAGTTCTTGACGGGCCTGCCCTGGTGCAGCAGCGCCAGTTTGGACTCGCCGGCACGCGGGATGTAGACAACCAGGTCGGGAATCCCCTGGTCGTAGCCGTCCGCTCCGAAGAAGAGGCGGAGCACCCGGTCCCAGTCCGGCTCGGCCGCTCGCAGTTCGGCGCGAATCTCCCCGGTAACCTTCCCCGAGAGCCGGTCGAGCGTGAAGGCGCCCGAAGGGCGGGAGTACTGGCCAGCGAGCGGCTGGGGCAGGATCGCAAGAACCAGGAGAAGGGCCCCGGACCACCACCACGACATGACTCCCCCCGCATCGGAGTGCTCACTTTTGAGATCCGGGGTGCCCGACTATGGCCACCGTGCGGACGCAGCCGGGCACGCCATTGGGATATATCGCGGATGCGGAGAAGTGGACGTGAATCGCCGCATAGAGTGTCTTCACACACGCGGGTGATGCCGCCCGATCCCGGCCGCGGCCACACCAGCCCACGGCACCCGCCCGGCTTGCCAGGGTACAGCCAATTCCCTAAGCTGTAGATACTTCCGACCAACAATCCTTTCAGGGGGGGGCTATGGCAACGCGTTCCCGTCGCCGGGCCGGTTATGCCACCGGCGTGGCGCTCGGCCTGGCAGCACTCGGTCTGTCCGGCTGCAACCGCGCGCAAGTGGTCCAGGATGAATGCGCCACCGTCAACGGGGGCGACGTCTGTACCTGGCACGAGATGAAGGGCGACCAGCTCCTGGCCTTTGGTGCCACAATCCCCATGGCATCGGTGGACAGCGCACCCGCCGACGTCCCCATGGACTGGCCGCCCGTGGCCGTGGCCACCGTCCCGCTGGGCGAGCCGGTGAAAACCGCCACGGGATTCGACGTCCTCACCATGTTCTGGGAAGCCCACGGACATCCCCCCGGCCCATACCTGACGCCGCACTTCGACTTCCATTTCTACAGCATCCCCACCGCCGATATCGACGCTATCGACTGCAGCGACAGTACCGGGGCGGCGTTGCCGGCGGGCTACGTTCTACCCGACATGGACATCCCGGGTATCGGGCGCCTGGTCGGCCTCTGCGTTCCCAGGATGGGCATGCATGCCCTGCCCAGATCGGAAATGGAGGGCACTGATCTGTTCCAGAAGACCATGGTGATGGGCTACTATCGCGGGAGCCCGATCTTCATCGAGCCCATGATCACGCGCGCGACCCTGCAGAGCGGCAAGAACTTCGCGCTGGATATCCCCGCCCTGACCGACTGGCCTTCCAGCGTGCATCCGCCACAGAGCTTCCGGGCGGATTACGACAGCACGGCCAACGCCTGGAAGTTTGCGTTTTCGACCGTGGCGATGAAGTGATCCTGACCCTCTCGACCCTCTCGACCCTCTCGACCCGGTCCCGAGGGTCGAGGGGGTCTGGAAGGTCGGGAAAAGCATTGCGTCCGCCCCGGCTTGGCTCTAGAATCCCGGTTGTTCACGCCCGAACCCCAACCCCAACCAAGGAGGTGATCCATTGTCTAGTAACAGTCCCAGGCGCGACCTGGTATGGGCAAGCGATCGCCTGATCGGTAGCTGATCCAGGACCGAACCGCGATCTGCGCCTCCGATCGGTTGCCATCGAGCGATCGTACCGGGCCGCGCAGGCAATAAGCCGCGTCGTCGACCGTTCGGTGTCGGCGGCGCGACTTTGTTTTTCGCCGTCCTCAGGGCCCGATCCTCGCCCCTGCCCCTTGTTCCCACCCGGTCCATCCTCCCACCTTCCCAGCATGCCTTCCCCGGACTCCGGCCTCCTCGCCCGCGGCCGCGCGGCCATCGATCGAAAAGCGTGGGGAGAGGCGTACACGCTCCTCACCCGGGCCGACCAGGACACGCCGCTCGCCCCACCGGACCTCGGGCGCCTGGCAACGGCGGCATACCTGCTCGGCCGGGACACAGAATCCGACGCCGCGCTGAGCCGGGGGTTCCGCATTCTGGCCGACAGCGGCGAGGCCGCCGGCGCGGCGAGATTCGCCTTCTGGCTGGTCTTCGGACTGGGGGCCCGGGGGGAGGACGCGCCGGCCGCCGGCTGGCTGAGCCGGGGTCAGCGACTGATCGAGGAGGCGGCCGGCGACTGTGTGGAACGCGGGTACCTCCTCCTGCCGGCCGCGCTGCAGCAGGCCAAGGCGCGGAACCCCGCTGGTGCGCTGGCTATTTTCGCCGATGCCGCCGCCATCGGCCGGCGCTTCGGCGACCCCGATCTGACCACCCTGGCCCGCCATGGTGAAGGGCGCTCACTCATCCTGCTGGGCAAGACCGCGCAGGGTGTGGCCATCCTGGACGAGATCATGGCCGCCGTTACCAGCGGTGAGGTCTCGCCCATCATCGCCGGCACGGTGTACTGCAGCGTGATCTCGGCCTGCCACGAGATGTTCGACTTGCGCCGGGCACAGGAGTGGACTGCCGCGCTCACCCGCTGGTGCGCGGACCAGCCCGACCTGGTTCCCTATCGCGGCCAGTGCCTGGTGCGCCGGGCGGAGATCATGCGGTTGCGCGGCGCCTGGGAGGACGCGATGGCCGAAGCGGAACGCGCCTGCCGCCGCCTGGGCGATCCGCCCGGCCAACCCGACGCCGGCGCCGCCTGGTATCAGCAGGCCGAGCTTCACCGGCTGCTGGGACAGTTCCCCCGGGCGGAATCGGCCTACCGCGAAGCCAGCCGGTTGGGCCGGAAGCCCTGGCCCGGGCTCGCCCTCCTGCGGTTGGCCCAGGGCGACCTCGCTGCCGCGCGGTCCGCGCTGCGCCGAGTGCTGGACGAGGCCAGCGACCGCCGCACCCGAGCGCTGACGCTGCCGGCGTGGATCGAAGTCTCCCTGACCGGAGGCGATGTGGCGGCCGCGCGCGCAGCGGCCGACGCACTGGCGGCGATCGCCGCCGCAGTGGATACCCCCCTCCTGCGCGCCACCTCGGCGCAAGCCAACGGAGCTGTACTGCTGGCGGAGGACCAGCCGGACGAAGCGCTCACCAGCCTGCGCGAGGCATGGCAGGCCTGGACCAGCCTGGAGGCGCCCTATGAAGCCGCCACCGTGCGCGTACTGATCGGCCGTGCCTGCCGGGGGTTGGGGGATCGCGACGCAACGGCGCTCGAGTTCGACGCTGCTCGCGCCACCTTCCGGGAGCTGGGAGCGGCGCCCGACCTTGAACGGCTCGATGCGCTGGCGGGAGAGGATGAATCGCCGGTGGCCGGCGGCCTCACCCCGCGGGAACTGGAGGTGCTCCGGCTCGTGGCCTCGGGCAGGACCAACCGGGCCATCGCCGCCGAGCTGGCCATCAGCGAAAAGACGGTGGCACGCCACATGAGCAACATCTTCGGCAAGCTCGGGCTTTCCAGCCGGGCCGCCGCCACGGCCTGGGCCTACGAGCATCACCTGGTCTAGCACGCGGGCGTAGCTCAGGTCGAACCGTGGACCGGCTTCTCCGGAACCCCGAGCCCCGGCTGCATAGAAATACCCATTCACCTTTCCTCGCCGCCTGCACACTTTGGCCGATGCGGCGGGAAGCAGCCGGTTCTATCCTGTCGGCAGGGAGATACGAACCGGGAGGACCTCCATGCAGACAACCGAGCGTTTTCAGACCGTAGTGATCGGCGGCGGGCAGGCCGGCCTGTCGGTGGGATATCACCTGGCCCGGCGGGAACTGCCGTTTGTCATTCTCGAGGCCAATACCAGAATCGGCGACACCTGGCGCAATCGCTGGGACTCGCTCCGCCTGTTCACGCCGGCGCGGTATGACGGCCTGGCCGGCCTGCCATTTCCGGCGGATCCCGCCAGCTTCCCCACCAAGGACTCGATGGGCGACTACCTCGAAGCCTACGCCGGGCGGTTTGCCCTGCCGGTCCGTACCGGTGTACGGGTCCAGCGACTCTCCCGGAACGGGCACGGGTTCATCGTGGAAACCCGGACGCAGCGGCTCGAAGCGGAGAACGTGGTGGTGGCGATGGCCGGGTTCCAGAAGCCGCTGGTCCCGCCCTTCGCCCAGCAGCTCGACCGCTCCATCGTCCAGCTGCATTCCTGCGAGTACCGCAATCTCTCGCAGCTCCAGCCGGGCGGCGTCCTCATCGTAGGCGCCGGGAACTCAGGCTCGGAGATCGCCCGGGAGCTGGCGCCCGATCATCAGGTCTATATGTCCGGCCGCGATGTGGGACACCTGCCCTTCCGGATCGAGAGCCCCGCAGCCCAGCGGTTCCTGGTCCCGCTCGTCCTGCGCGGAATCTTCCACCGCGTGCTCACGGTGCGAACTCCCCTGGGCCGGAAGGCGCGGCCCACTATCATCTCGCGCGGTGGCCCGCTCATCCGGGTCAAGCCGAAGGACCTGGTCCGCGCCGGGGTGGCGCGCGTGCCCCGGACGGCCGGCGCCCATGACGGTCAGCCGCTGCTGCAGGACGGCCGGGTGCTGGAGGTCGCCAACGTCATCTGGTGCACCGGGTTCCACCCCGGCTTCTCCTGGATCGACCTGCCGGTGCTGGGCGAGCGGGAGCCCCGGCATCGCTCGGGCGTGGTGCCTGATCAGCCGGGCCTCTACTTCGTGGGGCTGCACTTCCTGCACGCCCTGTCGTCGGCCATGATCCACGGCGTGGGCCGGGACGCGGGGCGCATCGTGGAAGCGATAGGGAAAAGGGAACAGGGAAATGGGAATGGGCAAGCGCGCTGAACCGGGTGTCTCACGCCTCGGCGCTTTATGCCTTCACCACGTACGAACCCCATCATCAACCCCACCGCGGTATACACCACCGCGGCAATCAGGGGTGCGCCTCCGGAATGCAGCGCTAGCGCGATCAGCCCCGCCAGCGCTCCCGCCGCCACCGAGAGCCAGCGCATCCAGGTCTCACGCTTCCAGCGGCGGACCGCCCGGGCGCGTGCCTCGGCATCACGCGGGCGGCTGAGCCAGGCGGCGACCACGCCGCGCAGGATGAGGACGAACCGCTCAAGCCGGCATAACACCTCCTGCAGCAGGATCGGGTCAGCGATGAGACCCATTGATTTTCGGTCCTCAATCCCCAGCCCTCATTTCCTACCAGGGCGTGCTCTCCCTCGAGCCCGCGGGCAGCGCCACCGCCTCGTAGTGTGCCGCCTGCTCCGGCTTGTTCCACGCGTGATACAAATTGGCCAGCGCCCGCGCCGTCTTCTGCGGAGCAGGATGGTCGGGGCCGAAGATCTTTACCTGTTCTTCGTAGATGGGCACCAGCAGCGACTCGGCCTTTGCCCGCCGGCCCGCGGCCGCCAGCACCAGTCCCAGGCTGCGAATCGCCCCCAGAGTCGAGGGATGCTCGGCCCCCATCCGGTTTTCAAATGCGGACACGGACCGGTACGCGGTGCCCTGGGCGGAGTCGCTCTTTCCCTGGGCGCTCAGGGCCAGCGCCAGCCAGCGCATGGCGTAGGCGGCATAGGGATGATCGGGCGGCAGTTTACCCCGCATCAACCGCAGATCGTCCTCCAGGACCTGTTCCGCCTGGGCATACCTGCCTTCCTCGTACAGCAGCCAGCCATAGTTCCACTGGGTATTGAGCGTCCGCGGCTCGTCGGCACCCAGGATCCTGCGTCGTTCGGCCAGGGCGCTCTGGAACAGCTGCTCCGCCTCGGCATACTTGCCTTCGGCGGTAAGGGTGATCGCCAGGTTGCTCTCGCTGAGCGGTACTTCGAACCGCACCGAATCCCCCAACTGCCGCCAGATGGCCAGGGCCTCCCGGTGCATCGCCTCCGAGGCGGGATACTTCGCCCGGGCCAGCAGCAGCAGCGCCAGGTTGTTATAGGCGTCGGCAATCTCCCGGTCGTTCGGTTGGAGGATCCGCTTCCGGATTGCCAGGACCTCGCGATACAGCGACTCGGCGGGTGCGTACTGGCCCTCCACCCGCTTGGCCTCGGCCAGGTAGTTCAGCGCGGTGGCGTAGTCCCGGGTTTCCCGGCCCTTCAGCCACCCCGTCAGCTCCACCGCCTGGCGTCCGAAGCTGTCGGCCGCGGCGTAGTCGCCGGAAACGCGGCTCACGGTGCTCAGGTTGCCGAGGATGCCGGCCAGCGTGGAATCGGCCGGCGCGTTCACCGCCCGGCGCAGCTCCAGCGCCCGGCGCAGCTGCGCCCCCGCCTCGGGATACATGCCGAGCCCCCGGTACACGTCGCCGAAGACGTTCATCAGGTCGGCCTGCGTCTCCGGCTGATCGGCAAGGTCGGTGGAAATGCGGGAGACGCCCCGCTGCAGCAGCTGCTGCGCCGTCAGCACCTTCCCCTGCGACTGGTCGGGGCTGGCCTCCAGGAACACGCCCTTGAGAAACTCCACCACCCGGTCGGCGCGGGTGGCCTGTGCCAGGGCCACATCGCGCTCCCGGGCCAGCCGGACGGTATAGAAGGTGACCAGGAGGCCCATCAGTACCACGACCGCGGCCGCAACGGTAACCCCGGCCCGGTGCCGGTGGACGAACTTGCCCGCGACATAGCCGAAGGTGTCGCGCCGCGCGAGCACCGGGCGGCCTTCGAGGTAGCGATCGAGGTCCTCTACCAGTTCGGCAACGGTGCGATAACGCCGTTCCGGCTCCTTGCGCAATGCCTTGAGGACGATGGTGTCGATGTCACCAGCGAGATGGTGCGCCATGGCGCGATCGCCGACCACCTGGCTGGGCACAGCCGGAGCTTCGCCGGTCACCCGTCGTTCGATCTCGGCCGGCGTGGCGCCGCTCAGCTCGAACGGCAGCCGCCCGGTGAGCAGGCGGTACAGCACCACGCCCAGGGAATAGACATCGGTCGCGACCGTCACCGGCTGCCCCCGCACCTGCTCCGGCGACGCATAGCTCGGCGTCATTAGCTGCAGCGTGGCCGTGGCTTCGGGGGGTCCGTCACCGCCAGGCTCGAGCAGCTTGGCGATCCCGAAATCCACCAGCACCGGTGTGCCGTCGGGGCGGACCAGGATATTGGAGGGCTTGAGGTCCCGGTGCACTACCAGCGATTCGTGCGCATGCTGCACCGCGGCGCAGATCCTGAGGAAGAGGGCGATCCGCTGCCGCAAGGATAGCTGGCGACGCTCGCACCAGGCGTCGATCGGCTCGCCCTCGACATACTCCATGACCAGGTAGGGCGTCCCATCGGCTGTGGTACCGCCATCCTGGAGTCGCGCAATGTTGGGATGCTGTAATCCCGCCAGCACCTGCCGCTCCAGCCTGAGCCGCCGGGCCAGCTCCGGTGCCGCCAGGGCTCCGCGCACAAACTTGATTGCCACCCGCGCCTGGTACTCGGCGTCGGCCCGCTCGGCGAGATAGACCGTTCCCATGCCGCCGTGGCCGATCTCGCTCACCAGACGGTAGGGGCCGACCCGCTCACCCACCCGCGAGGCCTCATCGGCCTGGGTCAGCGACCGGACCGCCTCGGCGATCGGCGCCGAGATGAACTCCGCGCCTCCGGCGGCTTCATCCGCAGCCACCAGCTCCGCCACTTCCCGCCGGATGCCGGGATCGTCCGGACAGGCCTCGAGCAGCCAGGCAGCCCGCTCATCGCCCGGAAGGCTGACAGCGCGCTCGAAGAGCGACTGGATACGGCCCCAGCGATCGGCGGCGTTCAGGTCCATGACTCAGTCCTCAGTCCTCAGTCCTCAGTCCTTTCCTAGCTCGCGATGCAGCCAGGCCCGGGCCATCCGCAGCTCCCGATGCACCGTGGCCGGCGAGATTTCCAGCACCCCGGCGGTCTCGTCGTAGCTCAGGCCGCCGAAGTAGATCAGGTCCACGATCTGGGCCTTGCGGCGATCCCGCACGGCCAGGCGCTCCAGCGCCTCGTCCAGATCCAGCAGGTCGGCCGGGCGTCCGGGCGCAACGGCAATTTCCTCCTGCAAGGTCACGGCCACGGCGTTGCCGCCGCGCTTGGCCCGCTGGCGCGTGCGGGCGTGGTCTACCAGCACGCGCCGCATCACCTGGGAGGCAACGGCAAAGAAGTGCTTCCGGCCCTCCCAGGACACATCCGACCCGACCAGCCGCAGGTAGGCCTCGTGCACCAGCGCGGTGGTCTGCAGGGTGTGCCCCGCCGCCTCTCCCCGAAGCTGCTTGCTGGCGAGGCGCTTGAGGTCGGCATAAATGATTGGCAGCAGCCGGTCGAGGGCCCGGCTGTCGCCATCCTTCGCCGCGATCAGCAGATCGGTGATTTCCTCAGGCATGCCTTGGAGGTCCGCAGATTACCTGGATTGTGCAGGTTGACCGGAGGTCAGGGCAAGGCCTGCTCTCCGTAAGGCCTAATCTAATATCCAGCAATGATTTAGGCTTGAACGACCTGGAGACGATCTGCCCATCCGCCCCAGCTGTGGTACCCGGCACCTGGCACCCGGTGAGGGAACTGGCCCCTGAATGTCGCTCTGATGGGTGAGCACCCCGGCGATTTCGCCGGTTGGTGCACCACCAACCCGGAGGGACCTATGCCTCGCCTCAGCCGAGCCGCCCGGACATCGGGTGGCATCGCCTTCGTGCTCATGCTGGTCGCCGGATGCGGCGCCAAGGACTCCGGCAGCACCGGACCCGGGGGCGGCGGGTCGTCGGACGCAAACACCTATCTGCAAGGCCTGCCCGGCTGGGCGACGTTTTCGCCCACGCTTCCGGATGTGGATTCGGTGGAGACGGGGCAGGTCACCTTCAGCCAGGACACCATTGCGGCCGACAGCACGCCCACCAGTACGCCGGATTCCTTCGCGGTACAGCACAACGTCGTCTACGCCTGCGAGGACGTCCCCTATTCCGCGACCCGCACGCCGCAGGATCTGGTCATGTACAGTCCCAACGAGGCCTACCTCTGGCCCGGGGCTTTCATCCAGGGCGCGAGCCACCGCGACGGCTCCGGCTCGGTGCTGCCACTGGTCATCGACGAGCGGGCGCCGATCAACGTCTCCATCCCCAGCCTGCCGACCGGCGCCAACTTCCGGACGGTGAGCAACGTGAACCAGAGCGCGGTCGCCTCGGCCATCGGGGACATGATCGGGAACGCCGTCATCGACAGCCTCAATACCGGCAGCACCACCTTTTTCCGGATGGACGCCTACCGGTCGGAGCAGGAGTTCGCCCTCAAGGCGGGCCTCTCCGGGCGCTATCTGGGCTGGAAGGCGCGAACCCAGGTGAACAGCAATACCCATGGCCAGCAGAGCATGGTGAGCGTGCAGTTTCTCCAGAAGATGTACGAGGTGGTGGTGGCGCCTCCGTCGACGCCCGGTGGCTGGTTCACCAGCGCGTTCACGCCGGACAAGCTCCAGCAGCAGGTAGACCTCAAGCGGATGGGGCCGGCCAACCTGCCGATCTACGTGAGCAGGGTCGTCTACGGCAGGATGATGATGTTCACCCTCAAGGCCAACGCCAGCGAGTCGGAGCTCAAGGGCATCGTGCAGCTGAGCTACAATGCCCTGGGCAATGGCGCCGCCGCGAGCCTGTCCGCCCGGCAGAAGAACGTCCTGAGCGAGTCGGAGATCGAGGTTTTCTCTCTGGGCGGCGCCGATTCGGCCACGGCGGCCATGATCCGGAGCGGCGACTGGCGCAGCTACTTCACGGTCAGCGCACCGCTCTCTACCGCCAAGCCGCTGTCGTACACGTTCACCAACCTGGCGGACAACCACGAAGCCGACGTTACCGAGACCACCAACTATACGCGGCGCACCTGCCAGGAGCTGTCCAATGTGGCCGGGCAGCTGAAGTTCCTCACCGGCCAGAACATCACGGCCCCGGTGCCCTCACCCTACGAGATGAAGCTGGCCGACGTCAATGGCGACGGCCGCTCGGACCTGATCTGGAACTACCGCAGCCCCGCGACCAACCAGGTGGCGGTAAGCCTGGCGGGCGCCACCGGCGTCTTCGGCGCGCCGAGCGTGTACAGCAGCACGCAGCCCGCGCCGAGCGAAGGGTGGGCCAATTACACCCTGAACGTGGGCGATGTGACCGGCGACGGCGAGGCCGACCTGGTCTGGAATCACCTGGCCAGCAACGCTAACGAAGTGTACGTGGCGCGCTCCCAGGGCGGCGGCGGATTTTCCTTCGATCCGGTGGACACGGTGCTGACCGGGAACTGGACCGGCTACAAGCTGGCCGACCCGGCCGACATGGACGGCGATGGAGCGGGCGACCTGGTATGGAATTTCCTCGGCGCCACGAACGTCACCTACATCGGGATTTCGAACCGGGACGGGACTTTCTCCGTGCACGGACCGTTCTCGCCGCCGCAGGGAGGCTGGAGCGGGTATCACATGTTCTTCGCCGACGTGAACCGCGACAACCGGATGGACCTCATCTGGAACAATGTTCCGGTGCACCTGACCAACCGTACCTATGCCGCCATCACCCAGGCGGGCGGCGCCGGGCTCACGTTCCAGCCGGCCAGGGACAACTCCACGAGCTGCTGCTGGGATACCTACCAGCCCGTCGTGGGAGACTTCAACGGCGACCAGGTCACCGATATCTACTGGAACCTGCCAAGCAGCGGGAGCGGCGTGTACATGCACAGGTTCCAGGGCGACGGCTCGGGTGGGTTCAGCCAGCTGGGCGTCATCAATCCGGGACATGCGGTGGAGAACTTCGCCCCCATGACGGGGGACCTGAACGGGGACGGTCGCGCGGACATGATCTGGGTCAAACTCACCGCCGATTCGGCCTTCGTCCGCAGCGGCATCTCCGATGCATCCGGCGTGCCGGCCGTGTCGCCGGTTGGGCAAGTTGTTCCGGCCGCGGCCAGCTTCAACGGTGGGGAGGTCTTCATCGAGAAAGTCGACGCCGATGGCCGCGACGACGTGGTCTGGGTAATCCCGGAGGCGACCACCCAGGTGTTCGTGGGGCTGGCCCAGCCCTGAGGTGACGAACACATAGGTGAGGCGGTAGGCGGTAAGGCGTGAAGCGTAAGGCGTGAGGCGTAAGGCGTAAGACGCCCCATCGCCTTACGCCTTGCGTCGCCGGGTACTCCGCCACATGCTTGGGAACACCCGTCCCGCCGGTGGCTGCCATGAACCCTCCCGATCAGCCCGACCCGAAGACCCCGTCTCCACCCCGCAGACCTGTGGCCCGGATCGCCGGGCGGATCCTCTTGCACGCCGGGTTTCTGTTGATCGCCATCGGCTGCCTGGCGGCCTACGAGCACCTCAACGTCGAGGGCTACCGCACCGCGTCGTTCGTGAGCCTGGCGGCCGCGGCGGCGTTCGGTTTCGCGCCGGTACGCGACATCCTGCGGATCTTCTTCAAAGTGGAGGGGACCACGCTGCACCTGGTGCACGCGCTGGGGGGTCTGGCGCTCATCGGCCTGCCGCTCGCCGGCGTCGTCTCAGGCGGCCCCGTCCTCACCCATGCGGCGATGGCGCCCTTCGCCATGATGGGCGCGGCCCAGGCACTGATGCACCAGAACCGGCCCCGCAACGCCAAGCAGGCCGAGGCGATGCGGCGCTTCGCCCTGAGCCTGCCGGAGGTGGCGCAGTTTTCCAGCGGAAAGAATCTCTCGTCACCACAGAACGCGTTGCGGGCGGTCAGCGTGCTCCAGGATATCATCGGAAAGGCACAGGCCCTGGGCGAAACCGAGCTCGAGGGCGATCCGGGATTCCAGAGTGCGCTCCGACAGGTCACGGCGCGTTTTGGAGCCAATCTGGGCCTGGACGCGGTGGATCTGTCGCTCCGCAGGCTGGCGGCGAACCCCGCCACGGCGGGCGCGGTGCCGAAGCTGCGCCGGGAACTGGCGCTGGCGAGACAGGCGATGGCGGGCAGGGTCGCCAGCCGTTAGCGGCCACGCGGCAGGCGATTTGCCTCCGTTGGTGTCTTCAAGACGCTCTAGGCCGGGCCGCGTAGCACCGGGCAACGGCGGCGGAGGGCGACCGCATGCAGCCGACAGAGCGAAGGCGGACACGGCCACGGATCAGTCCCAGGCCACGCCCGCCACCTGCCGGGTGGTGACGTTGAGCCGGTTCCAGACGTTGATGCCGGCGATGGCGAGCACGAGGCCCGCCAGCGCCTGCTCATCGTAGTGCCGCGCAGCCTCCTCCCAGATGTCGTCGGGCACCGGCTCGGCCCGGTCGCTCAGGCGGGTTTCTGCCTCGGCCAGCGCCAGCGCGGCGCGCTCGGCGTCGGTAAACCAGGGCGCGTCCCGCCACGCCGCCACCGCGAACAGCCGCTGATCCGTCTCCCCCAGCCGGCGGGCGATCTGGGGATGTTGCACGGCGCACACGCCGCAGCCGTTAATCTGGCTGGCGCGCAGGTTCACAAGCTCGATGGTCCTGGGCTGCAGGCCGGTGGCCTGAACGGCCTGGTGCAGGGCCTGCAGGGCCTGCAGGGCGGCGGGAACGGCCAGCGCGGGGTTCTGCATTCTTGCCTGCATGGATCTGCTCCTTCATCAATCGGTTCACCTGTATGACCGGTCACATGCCGCCGGTCGGGTCCGTCCCTCAGGTGGTGGCGTCCCGGGAAACGGTCACATCAGCCGGGCGTCCCGGGTCATAGGTTTGACACTTGGCAACGGGGGAATGTGACCGATGGATAGCGATTGGCTGGCACGACAGTTCGAGGGGCATCGCCCCAGGCTGCGGGCGGTGGCCTACCGGATGCTCGGCTCGGTCAGCGAAGCCGAGGACGCGGTGCAGGAGTCATGGCTCCGGGTGAGCCGGGCCGAGACGGACGGCATCGAGAACATGGGCGGATGGCTCACGACGGTGGTGTCGCGGGTGTGTCTCAATCTGCTGCGGGCGCGGGCGCACCGGCGGGAGGAATCGCTCGAGACCCACGTGCCCGACCCCATCATCACACCGGAGGGGCAAAGCAACCCGGAGGACGAGTTGGTGCTGGCCGATTCGGTCGGGCTGGCGCTGCTAGTGGTGCTGGAGAGGCTGGACCCCGCCGAGCGCCTGGCGTTCGTGCTGCACGACATGTTCGCGGTCCCCTTCGAGGAGATCGCACCGATCGTGGGGCGGACCTCCGCCGCGGCGCGGCAGCTCGCGAGCCGGGCCCGGCGCCGGGTGCGCGGCGCGGCCACGGATGAGTTGGACCTCGACCGGCGGCGCCAGCGGGAGGTGGTGGACGCCTTTCTGGCCGCCGCGCGCGGCGGGGACTTCGACGCGCTGCTTCAGGTACTCGACCCGGACGTGGTGCTCCGGAGCGACGGTGGCGGCGTGGGTCCGACCCGGATCGTGCGCGGCGCGCGCAACGTGGCCGGCGGCGCGGTCACCTACTCGGCGCACGCGGAGCCCGGCACCATCCGGCCGGTGCTGGTGAACGGCGCGGCGGGAATCGCGGTGTTCGACCGGCACGGCGAGCCGTTCTCGCTCCTGGCGTTCACGGTGGCACGGGGGAGGATCGTCGAGATCAACATCCTCGCGGACCCCAAGCGGCTGCGGCCCTTGCTCGGCTCGATCCAGGAGACTTAGGGCCCAACTGGCTGAGGCAGGAGATCGGAGCTTTGCCAATGGACCCCACGATTATCGAGCCTCACACGGACGACGAACTCGTTCACACCTATGAAGTAATGCGGCAGCTGCGGCCGGACCTGTCGCCGGAAGCGTACGTCCCCGCAGTGCGCCGTCTTATGGTTCAGCAGGGCTATCGGCTGGCGGCGATGACCGAAGGCGGCCTGGTGCGAGCGGTGGCCGGGTACCGCCTGATGGAAATGCTCTACTGCGGCCGCATCCTGTACATCGATGATCTCGTCACTGACGCGCGGGTCCGTTCCCGCGGCTTCGGCCGGCAGCTCATGGACTGGCTGAAGGAAGCGGCCCGTTCCCATGGCTGTACGGAGGTGCATCTGGACTCCCGGGTGCATCGGGAGAACGCACACCGCTTTTACGAGCGGGAAGGCTTTGCAAGGACCTGTTTCCACTTTGCGGCCGTTCTCTGACGGGGCCCGGCCCGCCGGGTCCCGAGTCGGGCACGGCCTGAACCGCGGCCGGCAACCGCGGGAGCGAGCCTGATGTTGCGGGAATACACCATGCCTCATGTCACCGAATCCATCCTCATTCACGCGCCCCCAAGCCTGGTAGCGGCGCTGTATCAGGATTATGAGGACTGGCCCCGCCTGTTCCCGGCCACTATCAGGGGTGTCCGGTTGGTGCGTTCGAGCGGGGCGCAGACAGAGGTCGAAGTGGACCACCGGGAAGGCAGGGTCCTGAACACCATGACGGCGGTCAGTCCTGGCCGCATAGACTTGTGGGAGGCCAAGCGGCGGTATGAAGGACGGTTTGTCAATCGCTTCGAAGCCGCTCCGGGGGGCACGCGCTACACGGTTGACGCGGACATTCGGCTGAAGGGCGCCGCAAGGCTACTGGGGCCGCTCCTTGCTCCCTACATCGGCCGGCAGATGAGACAGTATCTCCTGAGGCCGATGCAAGTCGCGGCCGAGGCACACCCGGCTCCGGCGCCCGACGCGGGCTGACCCACGCCGCCAGATCCACGGGCATCACCCGCCGTTCTAGTCCGGCGCGGCTTCTCCTCGCGGCCGTGACCCGGCGCCCCGCCCGATGCCGCCGGTCGCTGGGAAGATGGTGAGGCTCACGACTTGCTCGGGACGGGCGGGCCGGAGGGAACCCGCACCGGCCGGCGTTCCACCGACATGGCGAGCGTTGCGCCCGCCGCGATGCCGACCCCGCCTGCCAGCAGGTGGGTGAGCGCGATGATCCAGTGCCATGACCCCGGCAACAGGCGGCTCTGCGAGACGCCAAGCCAGAGGATTGCCACGCCCCAGAAGACCACGAAGGTGGCCATCCCCGGGCGCGTGCCCGACCGCCAGGCAAGTATTGCTACCCCCCAGAGCGACAGCACCAGCCCCAGCCCGGCCACCAGGTGGAGCGGGAGCCAGCCCCGCAGGTATCCGGCCCAGAAGGCCAGGCCGAGCAGCATTGCGGTGCCGCCGGTGAGGCGGATCAGCAGTTTCAGAGTTCTTGCGGCAGTCTGCATTGAACGGTCTCCCTGATGCATGTCGGTAAATCAGCCCGGTTCGCTGGGCGGGTGGATTCGACTCAAGATCGGCGTCGCCCGTCACCCGCGCCGAGTGGCGGTCGACGGAGGACGCCGCAGCAGAATGACGATGTTGGTGATGACCAGCGGCACGAGCAGGCCAATGGCTGCGACCAGCCCCCACGCGGGCAATGTGACGACTGAAGCCAAGAGGTCCCACCGGCCCATGGCGACGACGGCGGCGATGGCGGCCCAGGTGGCGGTTTCGAGCGCCGGCAGCCGCTCGTCCGCCCGCAGATGGAAGCCGGACGCCATCAGGACGGTGATCGCCAGGCCGAGCGCGGCCAGCGGCGTCAACCACGGGAGGATGCCGGTCGCGAGCGGCAGCAACAGCCCGGCGGCACCGAGAACCTCCGTCACGCCGATGAAGACGGTGAGCGGCCGGGGCAGATCGGAGAACCCGGTCCAGCGCTCGAGCCCGCGGCCCAGCACCTTGGGCGCCCCGGCTCCGAGAAAGAACAACGCGAGGAACCCCTGGACACCCCAGAGCACGACATTCAGGTAATGCGGCGATCCCATACAACCTTCCGGAACGAGTCTGCGTCCTCGATGAACCCTGCGGATTCTCTCTTTCGCGAATCCAAAGTGATGACAAGACGAGCCGCCGGTTTGTGACAGGGGCAGGCGGAACAGACGGAGAGGGGTTCAGGAGGTGCCAGGCAGGCCACGCAGCTTGTCGGGGTTGCCGACGGCATAGACGGTGTGGATCCGGTCGTCCCGGATGTCGAAGATCATCGCCGCGAGCGGCCGCCCGCTGAGGTAGGCCACGAACCCCGCCTGGCCGTTGATCTCGGCAGGGCGGACGACCGTCTCTCCCGGGACAAACCGTCCCATGATCCCCAGGATGAACCGGGCCACGGATTCGGCCCCGCGGATGGGCCTCAGGGCCGCGCCGGGGACCTTGCCGCCGCCATCCGCCCAGAGCGTGATGTCCTCGGCCAGCACGGCCACCAGGCCCTCGAGATTGCCTTCTTGCGATGCCTGCGTGAACTGCTGTACCAGACCCTTTGCCCGGGCAGGGTCGGCCTCGAAGCGGGCGCGTGAATCCCCCACGTGTTTCCGGGCCCGCACCAGGAGCTGGCGACAGTTGGCCTCGGTCTTGTCCACGATCCGGGCGATCTCGGCGTACTCGAAGTCAAATACCTCGCGCAGGAGGAAGACCGCCCGCTCGAGGGGAGAGAGCCGCTCCAGCAGCACCAGGAAGGCCATGGATAGCGACTCCGCCAACTCGATGGGCTCGGATGGATCGGGTTCGTGTTCGGTCACGAGCGGCTCCGGGAGCCAGGGGCCCACATAGGTTTCACGCCGCCGCCGGGCCGAGCGCAGCTGGTTGATCGCCAGCCGGGTGACGATGGTAGTGAGATAGGCCCGCGGCGAACGTACCTCCGCCTCCGGCGCCTCCTGCCAGCGCAGGTAGGCGTCCTGGACCAGGTCTTCCGCATCCATCACACTGCCGAGCATCCGGTAGGCGATGGAGAAGAGCAATGGCCGCACCGAGGCGAAGAGTTCCGCGCGCGTTTCCATCTTCAGGAAGGAAGACACCGAAGTGCCCGGAGCTGTGACATGTTCACCTCCTCCAGGGAGTGTAGCGGAGCTTCGGGGGGAGCTCTCGCGCTCTTCCTCCGGAACCGCGGGCGCGCGTGGTCGCCGCATCGCCCTCCCCCCTCGCATTTGCGCGCACCCCGGTTGACCTGTGCAGGTAGTAGGTTATCATAGACCACACAGTCTAACTCTGTAGTACGACCTTATAGTCTCCAGAGGGGCTTCCAGGCTAAACCAATGGTATACAGTAGGTTCGATAATCTTGACGGCGCTGCCCAGGAGCGTCTTATCCGCATCGCCGGCGAGGAGTTCGCCCACCGCGGGTTCAAGGGCACGTCCCTCAACCGCATCATCGACCGGGCCGGCATGAGCAAGGGATCGCTCTACTATTACTTCGCCGACAAGGCCGACCTCTACGCCACCGTGGTGGAGCGGGCTACCGCCCGCATGATCGAGCTGGCCGGCGGCTTTTCCCTGGACGACCTCACGCAGGAGAGCTTCTGGACGGTGTTCGAAGGGCTCATGCGGGAGTCCACCCGATATCTGGAGGACAATCCGTGGTATATGAAGCTGATCCGCTCCTTCTACCGGTTGCGCGGCGCTCCGGGCGGCGAGGGCGGGACCGATCGCGTCTTCGATCTGGTGCGCCGCTGGACGACGGACATCCTGCGCCGCGGCCAGGCGCTGGGCACGGTGCGCACCGATCTGCCGCTCGAACTCCTGGTGGAGATCACCATGGGCATGGGCGAGGCCGGCGACCGCTGGATCGCGGAGAACTGGGAGCACTTGTCACCGGCCGAGCGGGACCATGTCATTCAGGGCGACATGGACCTCTTCCGCCGGCTGCTGGAACCCGCCGTCGGGGGGCAAGGGGAGCCATGAACGCCTCACGCCTTACCGCCGCGACCCTGGCCCTCCTGGGCCTGTGGGCTGTGACCCCACACCCCGGGGGCGCCCGGCCGGCGGCGGCCCAGACGCCGAAGGAAGTGGTGGACAAGGTCGACCGTCTGCTGCGGGGCCAGTCGAGTCGCGGCGACATGACCATGCAGATCACCACGGCGCACTGGAGCCGCACCCTGAGAATGAAAGTCTGGTCGCTCGGCACCGAGTACAGCCTGGTACGGGTCACCTCGCCGCAGAAGGAAGCCGGCACCGCAACGCTCAAGGTGGACAACGAAGTATGGAACTACCTCCCCCGGGTAGACCGCACCATCAAGATCCCGCCCTCCATGATGATGGGTTCCTGGATGGGCTCCCACTTCACCAACGACGATCTGGTCAAGGAAACCCGGATGGTGGACGATTACGATATCGCCGTCGGCTACGAGGGGCCGCGCGAGGGTGTAGAGGTCTGGGAATTCGTGCTCACTCCCAAGCCGGAGGCAGCGGTGGTCTGGGGCAAGGTGGTGGAACAGGTACGCAAGAACGACCTCATGCCCCTCTGGGCGAAATACTACGATGAAGACGGGACGCTGGTCCGGACCATGGATTTCTCCGACTTTCGCACCTTCTCAGGCCGGAAAGTGCCGGCGAAGCTCGAAGTGATTCCTGCCGACAAGCCCGAAGAGCGGACGGTGGTCACCTACCAGTCGCTGGAGTTCGATATCGGGCTGCGGCCGGCGTTCTTCTCGCTGCGCAACCTCAAGGAGCAGTCCTGAGCCATGAGGCGCGACGTGTGGTGGCGCATCGCCTGGCGCAATCTGGGACGCAACCGGAAGCGCACGCTCATTACGGGGGCGGCGCTCGCGTTCGGCTATTTCGCCGCCGTCGTCATCGTCGGGGTGTCCGACGGCATCGTGGCCGAGATGATCGACAACGGCACCGGGCTGCTGACCGGCCAGGTACAGGTCCATACCCCGGAGTATCTGCCGGAGCGGAGCCTGTATGAGACACTGGGAACGGACAGCGCCGCCGCGCTCTCCGCCATACTCGATCGTATCCGGGCGATACCGGGAGTCGATGCCGCGGCTCCGCGCGTCTTCGGCGGCGGACTGGTCAGCGCTGGGCGCGAGACCTCGGGGGCGGTGCTCATGGGTTTCGACCCGGTGCACGAGCCCCGGGTCAGCCGCCTGCTGTCCACCATCCGCCAGGGCGCCCTGCCGCTCGAGGGAACCCGCCAGGTGGCCATCGGCGCGGAAATGGCGCGCAAGCTCCGGGTCGGCCCCGGGTCGGAGGTGGTGCTGGTGGCGCCCGCGGCCGACGGATCGCTGGGCAACGATCTCTTTACCGTGTCGGGCATCTATCGCACCGGCGTCACCGAACTGGACAACGCCTACGCCCTGGTGCCCCTCGGCACGCTGCAACGGCTGCTCGCGCTCGAGCCGGGCCAGGTGCACGAGCTGGCGATCGCCGTGCGCGATCCCTGGGCGGCACCGGCCGTGGCGGATTCGGTCCGCTCGGCGCTGGGAGCGGCGGGGATGACGGCGCAGGTGCGGGCCTGGCCGCAGTTCCGTCCCGAGATCGCCGATTATGCCCGGCTGGCCCGGGCCAGCAACTGGATCCTCATCATCATCGTTTTTGCCATGGCGGTGTTCGGGGTGGCCAACACGATGCTGATGGCCACCTTCGAGCGCCGCCGCGAGTTCGCCGTGGTG
This sequence comes from uncultured Gemmatimonadales bacterium, assembly GCA_963779755.1. GTDB lineage: Bacteria > Gemmatimonadota > Gemmatimonadetes > Gemmatimonadales > GWC2-71-9 > CAVZZO01. The sequence continues at coordinate 812,232 of CAVZZO010000001.1, read as the reverse complement.
CGCGCGCTGGGCACCGAGCGCGGCGGCATCGCCCGCACGGTGATCTACGAAGGGATCATCCTGGGTGCCTTTGCCCTGCTCGCCGGCGGAGCACTCACGCTGCCCGTGCTCCTCTGGTGGCACCATTCCCCCCCCGACATGAGCTTCCTCTATGGCGGGTTCACCATGGCCGGCGCGCTGGTCCGGCCGGTCCTGCGGGTGGAGTACTCGCTGGAGGCGCCGCTGCTGAGCGCGGCGGCGTTGCTCTTTACCTCCATCACAGCCGCGGCCTATCCCGCCTGGCGTGCCACCAGGATTCCACCCGCCGACGCGCTGTCCGGCCGATGAGCTCGCATCTTCCCGTTCTGGCCCGTCTCTCTCTGCGCAACATGCTGCGTCAGGCCCGGCGCAGCATGCTCACGGCATCGGCCATGGTGGTGGGGCTGGCGCTGCTCATGCTCTCGCGCGCGATCGGCGACGGGGCTCACGAACAATGGATCAGCGACGGCGTCCGCCTGGCGTCGGGTCACGTCACCATCGAAGCGCCAGGCTATCGCTCCAGCGGCAGCCTGGACGACCGGCTGGATTCCGCCCGGGTCGCCGCCGCCCGGAAGGCGGTGGCCGCGCTGGGCACCACGATCGGCGTCCGCGCGCTCACGGTTCGCCTGGCGGTGAGCGGTCTGGCCAGCTCGCCGGGCACCGCCGTCCCGGTACTGATCCAGGGAGTGGATCCCGGGCTGGAAGCGGGCTTCTCCCAACTCGACGACAAGCTCGCGTCCGGGCGTTACCTCGAGCCGGATGACCGGCTGGCGGCGTTCATCGGCGCCGGGCTGGCGGACCGCCTGGGGCTCAAGCTGGGATCCCGGCTGGTGCTCACCGCCCAGAGCGCCTCGGGTGAGGTGGCCGAACAGCTGGTGCGCGTGACCGGGATGTTCCGGACCGGCGTTCCCGAGATCGACGAGGGCGTGGTGCAGATGCCGATCGCCACGGCGCGGAGCTGGCTCGGCGCGCCGGGCGCGGCGACCTCGGTGGCCGTGTTGCTCCACTCGGGCGATGACGTTCCCGCCGCCATGCGGGTCCTGCAGGCCCGGCTGGAGAACGCCCCGGCCGGCGGTGGTATCCAGGTCCTCTCGTGGAAGCAGGCCTCCCCCGAACTCGAATCCGCCGTACGGATCGACGACTTCGGATTCTACGTCTTCATGGTGGTGCTCTTCGCCATCGTGGCGCTTGCCGTCCTGAACGCGGTGCTGATGTCGGTGCTCAACCGGCAGCGCGAGTTCGGGGTGCTGGAGGCACTGGGATTGACGCGGGGAGAAACGGGCGCGGTGGTGTTCACCGAAGGCCTCCTGCTGGCGTGCCTGAGCGGAATCCTGGGCGTCGCACTGGGGTTTGGCGTGACCTGGCTCCTGTGGCGGCACGGTCTCGATCTCTCGACCTTCTACGGCAAGGATCTCAACATCTCGGGCGTCGTGGTCAATCCGGTCATTGTTCCCATCTTCCGGCCGGCCCGCGTGCTGGAGGCGGTGTTCTACGTGGTGACGATCGGCTGCCTGGCCTCGCTCTACCCGGCCCGGGTGGCGATGCGCATCGATGTGGCTGAAGCGATGAAGTTCGACCGGTAGGACGGCCCTAAAGGACTTCCTCGCGGCTTTCTATTGGAGGCCGCTCAGTCGCAGGACGGCAGGACGACCATAAAGGACTTCCTCGCGGCTTTCTAATTGGAGGCCGCTCGGTCGCAGGACGGCAGGACGGCCCTAAAGGACTTCCTCGCGGCTTTCTAATTGGAGGCCGCTCGGTCGCAGGACGGCAGGACGGCCCTAAAGGACTTCCTCGCGGCTTTCTAATTGGAGGCCGCTCGGTCGCAGGACGGCAGGACGGCAGGACGGCAGGACGGCAGGACGGCAGGACGGCAGGACGGCAGGACCGAGGATGCGGGATCCGGTCACAATCACAAGGCGCAGAAGGATTGGTCATGATCGAGGGAAAGACAGACGAGGCCGCGGTGCGCACCGAGGGCCTGTGGAAGATCTATCCGCAGGAACCCGCCCCGGTCGAGGCGGTGCGCGGCCTGAGCTTCGCGGTGCAGCGAGGGGATTTCGTCGCCATGGCCGGCCCCTCCGGCTCGGGCAAGACCACCGTCCTGAACCTGCTGGGCGGCCTCACCAGCCCCACCCGGGGCCGGGTGTGGGTGGCCGGTCGCGACCTCACGCAGATGAGCAGCCACGAGCTGGCGCACCTGCGGCTGGAGCACGTCGGCTTCGTGTTCCAGGCCTATAACCTGCTCCCGGTGCTCTCGGCGCTGGAGAACGCCGAGTTCACCCTCCTGCTTCGGGGGGTGGACGCGGCGGAACGGCGGCAACGGGTCGGGGCCCTGTTCCGGGAGATCGGCCTGGAAGGCCTGGAGGATCGCCGGCCGGGCAAGCTCTCGGGCGGCCAGCAGCAGCGCGTGGCGGTGGCTCGCGCCGTGGTGGGCGAGCCGGCGCTGGTGCTGGCCGACGAGCCCACCGCCAATCTCGATTCCGCTACCGGCGATGCGCTGCTCCGGGTGATGGAACGGTTGAACCATGAGCGCGGCGTAACCTTCATCTTTTCCACTCACGATCCGCGCGTCATGGAACGGGCGCACCGTCTCATCCATCTGGTGGACGGACGGATCGAGAGCGACGCGCGGCAGGCGCCCGTCCCGGCGTGACCATCCCGCGCCGCGCCGCCGCCGCGCTGGTCGCCGCCGGGCTCCTCCCCGCTGCGGCGCACGCCCAGCAGCCGGGCCTGAGCGGCTACTATCTGAACGCCGCTTCCCGGCAGGGCTCCAGCGCGATTACCCGGCCGGGCACCTTCGATTACCAGCGCCTGCGGCTCATGCTGAACGCCCCGCTCGGTCCGGCGACGCTGGATGTGGCCTACGAACACATTTTCCTGTACAGTCAGAATGTCGGCGCGTCGTTCTCCCTGCTCCCCGGTAGCGCTGCGGCGGCTTCCGGTAACCGGGCCGACCTCGACTGGCAGGTCGCCTCGGGGAGCCACTATTTCTGGCGGCACCGCCTCGACCGTCTCTCCGCCGCGGTGAATCTGGGGCCGCAGGTGCAACTCACCGTCGGCCGGCAGGCGATCTCCTGGGCCACGACGCTCTATTTCACACCGGGCGACCCCTTCGCGCCGTTCGACCCGAGCGACCCCTTCCGGGAATACCGCGCCGGCGTGGATGCCGCGCGGTTGCAGTACTTCCCGGGGCCGTTCACCAGTGTGGACCTGGTCCTGCGGCCCGAATCCTATCCCGGCGGCCGCCGCACCACGGCACTGCTGCGCGCCCGCACCTCCGCCTCGCCCTGGGATTTTTCCGCCTGGGCCGGCGTGCTGCACGACGATCCCGCCGGTGCGATCGGCGTGGACCGGAGCCTCGGCGGCTGGGTGGTGCGGGGAAACCTGAGCCTCCGCCGTGGAGACGGCGGCGGGGCCGTGCTCCGCGCCGCGGCCGGCGCCGACCGGCGGGTGTCGCTCTTCGGCCGGGACCTCTACCTGCTGCTGGAAGCGCAGCACGACGGGTTCGGCGCCGCCCACACCGCAGATCTCCCGCTGGTGTTCGGCTCCGGTGCCTACCGGCGCGGGGAGTTGCAGGTACTGGGGCGGGACGAGGCGCTGGTGGACGCCTCATGGCAGGTGCATCCCCTGGTCAGCACCGAGTTCCTCACGATCGTGAACCTGCGGGACGGCAGCGCGTTTCTCGCGCCGGCGATCAGCGTATCGATCACGAGCGAGATCCAGGGACGCCTGGGCGTCTTCCTGAGCGCCGGCCCGGGCGGAGTGCGGCAGAACGGGTTTCCCAAAACAGAGTACGGCGAGGTACCGGTGTACACCTACCTTGCGCTGACCGCGTTCTTCTAACGGGCGGGCGGAAAATAGCCACTCCTCAGTCCTCAGTCCTCAGTCCTTTCAGCTCAAATCGGGCGGTGCCTCCCTCAGCCGAGCTGCCGCCCACCTGCACTTCAAACCCGCCGGTCTCGGCCTCCCAGCCGCTGTCCGGATGGTAAAAGGCCAGATCACCGCGGCTGATCCGGAATGTCACGCGTTTCGATTCTCCCGGCTTGAGCTCGACCCGCTGGAACCCCCGTAACTGCTCCACCGCCGGGCTCATGCTCGCTACCAGGTCGTGGACATAGAGCTGTACCACCTCGGTGCCGGAGCGATGGCCGGTGTTCTTCACCGAGACCGAAACCGTCAGGGTATCGTCCCAGCCGAGCGTTCGGGTGGACAGCGTGGGGGATGAATACGCGAAAGTCGTGTAGCTCAGCCCGTACCCGAAGGGATAGAGCGGGGTGTTGGAGACGTCGATGTAGCGGGTGGTGTACTTGTCCTTCGGATTGAACGGGCGGCCGGTGCTCTGGTGCGCGTAGTAGATGGGGATCTGCCCCACGCTGCGGGGGAAGGTCATCGGCAGTCGGGCCGACGGGTTGTAGTCGCCGAAGAGAATATCGGCTACCGCATGCCCGCCTTCGGTGCCCGGCAGCCAGGCCTCCAGGATGGCGGGCACATGCTCGGCCAGCCAGGGGATCACCAGCGGCCGGCCGCCCATGAGCACCACCACCATCGGCTTGCCCAGCTTTGCCACGCGCCGCAGCAGATCGAGCTGAACCCCGGGCAGCCCCAGATCCGCCCGGCTGTCGGCCTCGCCGCTCATGCCGGTGCTTTCGCCCAGCACCATGATGGTAACCTCCGATTGCCGGGCGGCCGCCAATGCCGCGCTGAAACCCGCGGTGCTGGTGTCGGGAATGCCCCTGGTCGTGTTCGTGTCCATGAAACCGGCGCCGCGCACGTAGCGCACCACCGTGCCCCGCGAGACGGCCTGGGTGATCCCGCGCAGGACACTGACCGCCTCGCTGTCGCGGCCCACCGCATGCATCGCCCCCAGCAGGTCGGCCTGGTTGTCGGCCAGGGGGCCGATCACGGCGATGGAGCGGATCGCCCTGCTGAGCGGCAGCAGATTGTTCTCGTTGCGCAGCAGCACCATGCTGCGGCGGGCGATTTCGCGCGCGATGGGCCGGTGGGCTGCCAGGAGAGAGTCCTGGCTCAGGGCGGAGTCGCCGTAGCGGAAGGGATCGTCCATCAGGCCCAGCGCGAACTTGGCGCGCAGCACCCGGCGCACCGCGCTGTCCAGCGCCGGCATGGGCACCTTCCCCGATTGCACCAGGGCGGGCAGGGTGGCGAGATAGGTCCCGCTGTGGAGGTCCATATCCACCCCCGCCAGGAGCGCCTCGCGGGCCGCGTCTACCGAATCGGCCGCATACCCATGCTGCTGCAGCTGGGGCACCGCGTCGTAATCAGAAACCAGAACACCGCGAAAACCCCACTGGTGCCGCAGAATGTCCTTCAGCAACCAGGGGTTGGCGGTGGCCGGCACGCCGTTGAGCGAGACGAAGGCCGCCATGACCGACCCAACCCCCGCGTCGACCGCGGCGCGGAACGGCGGCAGTACTACCGAATAGAGCCGCCGTTCGGAGATATCTACCAGGTTGTAATCCCGTCCCGCTTCCACGAAGCCGTAGCCGGCGAAATGCTTGGCGGTGGCGAGCATGGTATGGCGATCGGCCAGACTGGCGCCCTGGAATCCATGTACCGCCGCGCGGGCGACCGCGCTGCCCAGGAAGGGATCCTCCCCGGCCCCCTCGAGCACCCGGCCCCAGCGCGGGTCGCGCCCGATGTCCACCATGGGCGCATAGGTCCAGGTAACCCCGGCGGCGGTTGCCTCCACGGCCGCGACGCTGTCCATCTCATGGATCAGCGAGGGATCAAAGCTCGCCGCCACCGCCATGGGCACCGGAAAGATGGTGCGATAGCCGTGGACCACGTCGCCGGTGAGAAGCAGGGGAATGCGGAGCCGGGAATGCCGGGCCCACCGCTGGATCTGGTGGGCGTACTGCGGCACGTCCACATCGCCCAGCACGCCGCCCGTGGCGCCCACCAGCCCGGCCTCGACCAGCTGCTGGAAGCGGGGGTTGTCCCGGCCGATGACCGTCAACTGGCCGGCCTTTTCCTCTGCGGTCATCCGGGCGAGGAGAGAATCCACCCGCGATTCGATCGCGGCGGAATCCAGGCCGCCCGCCGCCTGGGCGACGACCGGCGCGGCGATCAGACCTTGGAAGCATGCCAGGCTGGCGATGATCGTTCGGGGCAATATCCGCATGGGCGCTCCAGGTCCGCAGATTACACAGATCCCCAGGTCCGCAGATTACACAGATCCCCAGGTCCGCAGATTACACAGATCCCCAGGTCCGCAGATTACACAGATCCCCAGGTCCGCAGATTACACAGATCCCCAGGTCCCGCAGATTACACAGATTACATGGATGTCACAGATTACGCAGATCGCGGGATGATTCCGGCCCGCTGGGCAATGCCGGCGAGGAGCGGAGGGACGTCTGCCTCATGCGGGTAATCTGCGACATCTGCTGACCATGAGCTACCGTTTGCTGGCCGACGCGCTGGTCGTCATTCACGGCCTGTTCGTAGCCTTTGTCGTTTTCGGCGCCCTGCTGGTCCTGTGGCGGCGCTGGATCGTCTGGCTGCATCTGCCCGCCCTGGTCTGGGGGGCCTGGGTGGAGTTTGCCGGCTGGATCTGCCCGCTCACGCCCTGGGAGCAGGCGTTGCGACGGCATGCCGGCCAGGCGGGCTATACCGGCGGGTTCATCGAGCACTACCTCATTCCCCTGATCTATCCGCCTGGGCTCACCGCACACACTCAGACCATTCTCGGACTGCTGGTGGTGCTGGTCAACCTGGGACTCTACCTGCTGGTCTGGCGGCAGCGGGCTACGACCCCCAAGTCCTGAGTCCCTTTTCCTCTTGTCCGCCAACCCCCGGGGGGGCACTCTTCGGGACGACCGAACGGGTCCACGGAAGGGGGCCACGAATTATGAAAACCGCGCTGTACGGGGTGCTCGCCATTTTCCTGATCCTGCTCATCGCCGCCGGAGTCTGGCGCCTGTCCGACTGGGCCCAGCTCCGCCGTTTCGAGAAGGACAATCCCGTGGCCGACGCGACACGCGCCCTCGCCTCGGACGATCACCGGCTGCTGGTGGGGGAGTACGGCGGCCAGCGCTGGGCTCCGGGTGATACCGCCCCTGACCGGACGCGCTCCAAACTGGTGGTCCGGATGGGAGCCAACATCACCAACCCGCGCGACCGGCGGCTCTGGGAGGCCTCGCATCGCTACATCCGGCGCTACGACTCGGTCATTGTAGCGCACGCGAACTGAGGACTGAGGAATGAGCGGACAGCGAGTGGCGAGCCCGAAGCCGGTGGTCCCGGAGCGCGCGTATGTGCCCTCAGAACAGGCGACGCCCTTCCCCGCTGGCGCACTTCGGCGCGCGGAGGGAGGCTCGGCGAGGGCGAGCCGAAACGAGGACTGAGGACCGAGGACCGAGTGGGACGGCAAGCCGGCAGGACGGCAAGCGCGAGCCCGAAGCCGATGCCTCCCGGAGCGCGCGTCAGGAGCGCCCGCCGGGGGATGGGGATCTGATCGCCGCGAAGCGATCCGTCGGCGCGCGGAGGGAGGCTCGGCGAGGGCGAAGCAAGATAGAAAACGGGACCAGAAGAGGAAAGGACTGAGGACCGAGTGGCACGGCAAGGCGGCAGGACGGCAAGACGGCAAGAGCGAGCCCGAAGCCGATGCCTCCCGCAGCGCGCGTCAGGAGCGCCCGCCGGTGGATGGGGATCTGATCGCCGCGAAGCGATCCGTCGGCGCGCGGAGGGAGGCTCGGCGAGGGCGAGCCGAACGAGGCCTGAAGACTGAGCGGACAGCGAAGTGGCGGGCCCGAAGCCGATGCCTCCCGGAGCGCGCGTATGTGCCCTCGGGACAGGCGACATCCTTTCCCCGCTGGCGCACTTCGGCGCGCAGAGGGAGGCTCGGCGAGGGCGCGCCGAACGAGGATTGAAGACTGAGCGTCGCGCCAGCGGCGGGGTGACATGGTCCTGTCATCCCCTGGCCGTATCTATTGCCGGCATTCCCTTCCGGAGCCGCCATGTCCCGCCCGCCGCTACGCACCGTCCTGATCGTCCTCGCGCTCGCCCTGTTCCTTCCCGCCCTCGCCGACGCCCAATCCTATCATGTCGCTCAGCGCTACAAACTGGGCGGCGATGGCGGTTGGGACTACCTCACCCTCGATACCACCAGCCATAAGCTCTACATCGGGCGGCAGGACCGGATCATGGTGGTCGATCCGGCCAACGGCACCGTGCTGGGCCAAGTGACCGGGCTCGAGCGCGCCCACGGCGTCGCGGTGGACGACGAGCTGGGCAGGGGGTTCGCTACCAGCGGCGCCGACAGCACCGTGGTCATCTTCGACCTCAGGACGTTCAAGGTGCTCGGCCGGACCCTGGTGGATGTGGATGACGACGCCATTCTCTTCGATCCGGCAACCCGGCACATCTTTACCTTCAACGGGGATGCCCATAGCGCCAGCGTGATTGACCCCGCTTCCGGCGCGCGACTCGGGACTATCGACCTGGGTGCCAAGCCGGAGTTCGGCGTCTCCGACGGCCAGGGACGCATCTACGTCAACCTGGAGAGCAGCTCCCAGGTGGCGGAGATCGACGCGGCCGGCATGAAGGTGCTCCGTAAGTGGCCGCTCGCGCCCTGCGAGTCGCCCTCCGGGCTGGCGATCGACCGGGTGCATCACCTGCTCTTCAGCGGCTGCCATAATCAGGTAATGGCCATCTCCGATGCGCAGGCCGGCACGGTGATCGCCAGCGACTCCATCGGGCGCGGCGTGGATGCCTGCCGGTTTGACGCCGGCACCGGGCTCGCCTTCGCTTCCACCGGCGACGGCGCCATTACCGTCATCCACGAAGACAGCCCGGCCACCTTTCACGTAGTACAGACCGTAACAACGCAGCCCGGCGCCCGCACCATGGAGCTCGACCCGGCCAGCCACCGCCTCTACACTGTTTCCGCCGAATACGGGCCGGCGCCCCGGGCGGCTTCGGGGCAGCGCCGCCGCCCGCCCCTGGTGCCGGGGAGCTTCACCTTGCTGGTGCTGGAGCCGTAGCCGGCCCCGCCCCGGCGCCCATCACCGCCGCCGCAGCCACGAAACGCAACAACCTGCAGGCGACGCCGGCTGGCCGAACCCAGCCGGCGTCATTCCGGGGCGGGCGGATCGGCCCAGGGTGCATCACGGACGCTTTGCATTATGTTCCAGGGGTCCGCCCGCCAACTCATCCTCAGGCAGCGAGCGATCATTGCCCAAGCGCAACTACGGATTCGAAAAGCGCCAGAAAGAACTCGCCAAGCAACGCAAGAAACAGGAAAAGATGCGCCGCCGGAACGAGCGCAACAACACCCGCTCCTCCGACCGGGAGCCGGGAGACGAGTCCGACTCGCCGGACACCAGCATTCAGCCCTAGCAGGGCGCGACCACCCACCGATCCGGGCGACCCCGTCATCCGGCGGTCCATCGGGCTATCTTTCAGGGGTCATTCTTCGCTGAGCCTCGTGGTGCTCCATTTCAGCGCCTGGGCTTTCCCTCCGTCCCGGAGCGCCCTCTGAGCACGTTCAAACCGCAGCAGCGCCGCCTCACCATCGGCGAGCGGACCTTTCATTTCGTCGCCTACGAGGGCCAGCCGCCGAACCCTCGCAAAGGCGAAGACGGTACGCCGCCGATGTGGCACCTGATGGTCGAAGGCCACCGCTGCCCCGCGCTGCCCTACAATCCCGATCAGGCCGATCAAGATGTCGACCGGGCCCTGCTGCGCTGGGCCCAGGCTCACGCCGTGCCCTCCGGCCCGCCGGTGCCGTCCCGGGAAGCACCGCATCGTACCCGGACCCTCTGGTGGGGGCCGGACTAGTCGCCACTCCCCGATGACACGGCGCCGCTTGCTGGCCTCCGGCGTCTGCCTGTCGCTGCTCGCCTGCGGCGGTCGCGCCGAACCGGCAACAGCGTACCAGCCGCATATCCGCAAGCTGACCATCACCACGGTCCCACTGCTGGTCAGAGAAATGCAGGGCGTCCTGCCGTTTCTCCGGCCCGATTTCGCACCCGGCGGTATCCTGGACGGCAAGGAGGTCTACGCCTTCGTACCGGACCACCTCACCGCCGGCGAGGGCGATACGCTCGAGCTTACCTTCTACAACCCGGAAGACGACGTCCACTCGTTCGTCCTGGGCGATTTTGCCGTCGCGCTGCCGCCCCAGACGGTGACTCACGCGTCCTATGTGGCCGCCCGGCCCGGCATTTACACGTTCAAGTGCAGCGTGCCGAGCCACCTGCCCATGATGCAGGGCCAGTTGGTGGTGCTGCCCGCCGCGGCGATGGCCGGGATAGACACCGGCACCGTTGCCACGCCGGGGCCCCACTGACAGCTTTCGGCCCAACCAGGTCCTGGAGCTGCCGTGACTGAAACCTTCCGTGAAAGCATGGCCCTGATCGGCCTTGTCCTGGATGGCATCGGCGTTGTCATCGTTGCGGCGGGCGGGGTGCTTGCCATTCTGCACGGCCTCCGCCCCGGCCCCCAGCCGTTCGCCGCCCGCTACCGCACCATGCGCGAGAATCTGGGCCGGGCGATCCTGCTGGGCCTGGAGATTCTGATCGCGGGAGACATCATTCGTAGCGTCGTAGTCGACCCCACGCTGCTGAACGTCGCGGTGCTCGGCCTCATTGTCCTGATCCGCACGTTTCTCAGCATGACGCTGCAACTCGAGGTCGAGGGCCGGCTGCCCTGGAAGAGCTCCGCCCCTGCCCGCGCCGCCGGAAACCACTCCGGTTGATCACAGCCCACCCCGTTCTCCCGAGGTTCTGATGTCCGTTCTTTCCGGTGCAGGCCTGCTCACTCCTCACCAGGCCGATGCCTACAGCGCCGCCCTGCTGGAGCTCCTGGGCGATCGCGATCCCGTCAGCGTACTGCGGGAAATGCCGGACGCCCTGCGCCAGGAGCTGGACCGGTTCTCCGCCAGCCAACTCGGCGTGCGCGAGGCCCCTGGGAAATGGTCGGCCCGCATGGTGATCGCACATCTGGCCGACTCCGAGCTGGTGGGCGCTTTCCGGCTGCGTATGATCCTGGCGCACGACCGGCCGGCGATCCCCGCCTACGATCAGGACGCCTGGGCCGACCGGCTCGGGTACGAAGACGCCGATGTGGAAGACCGGCTGGAGCGGTTTTCCGTCATTCGGCGCTCGAACCTGGAATACTGGGCCACGGCCTCCGCCACAGACCTGGCTCGGGTGGGAGTACACGCCGAGCGGGGCGAGGAAAGTCTGGAGCGGATGCGGCGGCTCTATGCGGGACACGATCTGGCCCACCGGCGGCAGCTGGAGAGAATCCGCCAGACCGTGACGACCGGTAGGATGGGAGACGCAGGAGGTTAGAATTCCCTCATGCTCCGCCGTCTTCTCAACCGCCTCTCCGGTGAGCCTGCCCGGGATCAGGCCCCGCCACCCGAGCGCCTTGCCGTCCGCGGCTTTCCCGTCACCATCCACAACAGCCGGCCTGATATCCGGACGGAGGACGTGACCCGTCGCGTGGCCGCGGCGCTCGATCTCATCGCACGGTATGCCCCGGGGCGCTACCACCGGCTGCGGCAGGATCTTTCCGGCTTTGTCGTAAAGCGCTTCGCCTGCCGCGGCGCGTTTTTCCCCGATACGCGCGAATGTCTGGTGGAGCTCACCTTTACGGTGAATCCCCGCCATGGGCTTCCGGAGATCGCCGCCTCCATCATCCACGAGGGGACCCATGCGCGGGTGGCGGCGATGTGCGGGGCCCTGCCCAGCGAGGCCCGGGCCCGCGAGGAGCGGCTCTGCCGCCGGGCCGAACTGGAGTTCGGCCTCGCCGTCCCGGACGGCGAGGTGGTGGTGCAGCGGGCCCGGGCCTCGCTGGCACTGGACGACATGGATGTCGCGCCTGCCGTGGACTGGGCGGAGGCGGCGCGGAGGGTAGCGGAGGTGGATGAGCAGGCCCGAGGCTGAGCCTTCCCGTTCTGCTCTACTGTTCCTCCCCAAGTCTCACGCCCACCTCATCCAGGTGGGCCAGCAGGTTCGCCGGATCCTCGTACACCCGATAGGCGCCTGCGCGCTCCAGCTCATCCTGTCCGTAGCCGCCGGAGAGGAGTCCGACGCCCAGCGCCCGGGCCCGGCGGGCCGCCAGCAGATCCCAGACGCTGTCGCCCACCACGACCGACTCGCTGATGGGCACATCGAGCCGGGCCGCGGCCGCGAGGAAGAGATCGGGGTCGGGCTTGGCGTACTCCACCTGGTCCCGGGTTACGATGGGGATCCCGGCGGGTACCTCCAGCATCTCCAGCACGGGGCCCGCCGTTTCCAGCCGACCGCTGGTAGCGATGGCCCAGCGGACGCCGGTCCTGGTGAGAAAGCGAAGCAGCTCGCGCGCGCCGGGGAGCGGCCGCACCTGGGCGGAGCGGCGCTGGAACGCTTCGGCGTGACGGCGGCGGATTCCAGCCGCTTCCTCCGGCAGGACGTCCCGTCCCGTCTCCCGCGCCAGGGCATTGAGAAAGAGCCCGCCGCTCATCCCGATCCGGCGGTGGATGCGCCAGACGGCCAGCTGGATTCCCGCTCCCTCCAGCGCTTCCCGCCAGGCCAGCACGTGCTGATAGACGCTGTCCACCAGCGTCCCATCGAGATCGAACAGGAAGGCCGGAGCCGACTCCGCACGCCGTGCCATAGCTACCTCCGGGTTCAACGCCCTCGCGCCTCACCATCCGCTCCGCCGGTCGGGCAGAGCTTGCCTCCGCGACTGACGGTCCGCTCCGATGTTCGAAATCCCATCCCCTCGGGTGCGTCCCGACGCCGCTGCGGCAATCTCCGCTGGCTGCGGCTCCCCTCTCCCTGCTCGCGTCCGCGCCTTCCCCCTTCCCTCTTCCCTCTTCCCCTTCATCTCTCACGTCTCACGTTTCACGTCTCACGTATCACGTCCCCCCACCTCCGTCACTCCGTCGGGCCCCACCCAGTCATACTGCTGCATCCGCCCCTGAAAGCGCCACCGCGTGGGCCAGGTATCGTCCAGCCAGTCGACCGGCTCGCCCAGCGGCCGGGGCAGCGCGGCCTGCGCCAGCGCGGACCGAAGATCGCGCCGCTGCTGTATCCCCAGCGCATCGGGAGCAAGCGAGACGAAGAGCATGGTCCCGCTCCGGGCCAGTAGATCGAGCCACTGGCGGTTGAGCTGCCAGGGAATGCGGGTAGTGACGCCGGCGCAATCGGGATCGGCCGCGTAGAAGGCGCCGTGCTGCGCGCCGCGGAAGGCGAGGCTGTTCACTCCCATGCGGCGCACCCGGTCCCACTCCGTGCCGCTGGTATCGTCGCCGATGCGGCACATCTCGAACCGGCCCGCGGAGAGGTGGCTTACCGTGTTGCAGCCGAGAACCAGACTGCCACCGGCCGCCTCCCGGATGGCGCCGTAGAGATCGTTGAGGACCTCGGCCGTCGTCCGGCCGGGCCCCGATCGGAAAGTCCACCCGTCGTCGGTGATTGAGGCGCCCATGCGGAAGCCCCAGCGCCCCAGCACGTCCCAGGTGGAGTAGTCGTGTTTGATCAGCTCATAGCCCCAGCGGGTCAGGCGCCGCAGGTCGTCTGCGATCTTCTGCCGCACCTCAGGGACTGTGGGATCGAGCACCGTGCGGTCGCGCGCGAGACGCCAGGCATCGGGGATACCGTCCGGGGCCAGCAGAGGCCGGATCCAGATTCCGGGCCGGCCCCCGATCCGCCGGACTTCGCGCGCCAGCCCAGGCATATCGGGGAACTTCTCGTTGCCGCGGTCCCAGGTGCCGACGCCGGCCTTGTCCGCCCCCCGCTCCGGCTGCCACCCGTCGTCGATCACCACGAAAGGCCGGTTGTTCCCGGAGGGCGACAGCTCCACGATGCGCCGGGCGTCGTCGCGAACGCTGGCCGCACTGTTATTGCCGTAGGCCCAGTACCAGTCGTTGCTGCCGTAGACCGGCTGGGTGGGAAGGCGGGGATGGAGACACAACTCCCCGCAAAAGGCGTGGATGGCGTCGAACGGGCTCTCCTCCGGACGGCCGGGCCGGCAAGTGATATCGCACACCACCAGGGGGCGCCCCCTGAGCTGAAGGGGCACCCCGCCGCTGCGCACATCGGCCCAGAGGCTGATACCCCCCTGGTCCAGCTGCCAGAAGCAGAAGGCGTTGGCCCCGGTGCGGACGCCATAGCCGTGGGTCGCCTGGCCGTCCCACGCCGCCGCGTACCAGGGCATCACCCGGTTGGGCACAAACCCGCGCCATTCCAGATCGCCATAGCCCCGTTCCCAGGCGTCGCCCATAATCCGCCGCATCGCCGAGAGCACGCCGCGCCAGCGCAGGTGCAGCCGCGCGACGGCCGCGCCGGGAGCCGACAGCTCGGCCCGCAGGGCCCCCGGCACCTCCCGGAAGGAGACCGAGAGACCGCTACCCAGCCACCTGCCCCCCACGCTCCGGAGCTGCTGGTCGCCTCGCGCGGTCTGCGCCGTGACGCTGTCCGGCGGGCGGCGCACATCCAGGAACGCCGCGCCCGGCTCTGGGGCGCCACTGGCCGTCCCCGGCCTGACGGTCTGGGAGAGTGCGCCGGCTGGAAGGGTGAAGCCGGCGGCGGTGATCGCGCTGCGACAGAGAAAATCCCGTCGAGTAGTCACAAAGCGGGTCCGGTAAGGGAAGGAACGAGCAATATGGCAGGCCTGCGGGCCCAGGCGCAGGTCACGGGCCCGCCCGGCGAGCCATATCCGGGGGGAGCCAGACGGTTGGCTCAGGTCCGTCCATGTGATCCGCCGATTACACAGATGTATGCAGATTTGCTCCAATGCCTGCGGCCCTCCGTGGAGCGTTGCCGCCGCCCCCAAAAAACCACTGCGCTTTCTTCTTTCTTGGTGCCTGGGGCCGGCATCGGACCGCGGCCCCGGACATGGTATCAGTCTGCGTAATCTGCGGTCACCGTACAGGGACCCTTCCGGCATCGGGGGTGCCGCCCGGCATGGAACCCATCCGTGTGATCTGTGTAATCCGTGGATCAACAATTCGGATCTGTGCGGCTCAGGGAGGCTGCGGGGCCCGCCGCGGACCCCTGACGGCGCCCCGCGCCCGCGGTGGGAGTAGCTTGCGTACATCTGTGTAGCCTGTGGTTACCCCATATCCGATTGGCCGGTCCCTCCCATGCTCCTCGAACAGCGTTCCGTCTCCCGCAAGACCCCGCTCGACGGCAAGCTCGAGATCTCGCCTGACAGCGCCGCGCGAATCGGTCCCCTGGGCCCGGCGATCCCATTGACCAGTGGGGGGCGGGAGGGTACCGCGCGGCTGCACTTCCTCGCCTGCACCTGTGCCCGGGGCGAGGGCGGCTCGCACGTGCACCATTTCCTGGAGAGCGCCCTCTTCCGGGCGCTTCAGCCGGAGAGTCAGGTGCAGGTGGAGCTGGACGAGGCCCGCGGAGCGGTCCGGGTAGAAGCCGTCGCCCCCAAGCGATTCTCCTGACTTTACGAAGGCGCGCTCCTTCGCAATTTGGGAATGGGGGCATCATGCCCCCGTTGATGAAATGCGAGAGGGGGAGCCAGTGATGGTCGGAATCATCGGCGCGGGCCGCATGGGGTCCGCCTTTGCCAGACGGCTGACGGAGGCTGGGCACGAGGTGCAGATCACCGCGAAGCACCCACGGCACGCCGAGGAGGTTGCCCGCGCCGTCGGCGGCTCGGCACGGGCCGTGCCCCGGAACGAGATCGGCCGTGGTGCCGACCTGGTCATCCTGGCCACGCCCTACTCGGAAGCGACCGACGCGCTCCAGGCCTCAGGCGATCTGAATGGAGCCCTGGTGATCGATATTTCGAACCCTGTCAAAGCGGATATGTCGGCCCTGATCATCAGCGGGGACAGCTCCGCCGCGGAGAAGATCCAGAAGGCCATGCCCGGCGCACGGGTGGTGAAGGCCTTCAATACCATCTTCTCCCAGATCCTGGGCGGCGACCGGAAAGACGGCCACTGCCCGCAGGTGTTCTATGCCGGCGATGACCAGGACGCCAAGAACGAGGTGCGCCACCTGATCGAGCAGGTCGGATTCGAGCCGGTGGATTCGGGCCCGCTGGCCAACTCGCGCGAGCTCGAGCAACTGGGGCTGCTGAATCTGTTCCTGGGCCACAAGGCCGGGATGGGCACCGGGGTGGCGCCCGCCTGGGTGCAGGTGGCCTGACCGCAAACGAGGCTCTCCCGGACGGCCGCCTTCCCCGGCCGCCCCATCTCCCCTGAAACGACCTCCCGTGTTACTTCTCCCGGTGGCGGTGGACGCACCGCCGGGGGGGAGATTGTCGTTGACGGCTGCGACTGAGGGAATCGGACCATGAACGCGCACGGTCGGGAAGCTCGTCTTCGCCCGGAATATGCCGGGCTCTATCCCTTCCTGAACCCGGGAACCTGGGAACCGGCCCAGGTCCTGGCGATGCGCACGCTGGCATCGCTTCTCTCGCGTGGGATAGCCAATCCGCCGGGACGGCTGCTGGACGACCGGCATTTCGAGTTCCGCCAGGGCTCGCCGCGGCCCCGCCTCTCGGTGGTTCGTACCCGGCGCGAGGACAACTGAGAAGCCGGAACCGGTAGCGGGGGAAGACGCCCGGCGGGTGCCGGGGTCTCCCGTCATGCCCTCGGCCCTGCCGGCCATCGACCAACTCTTCAATCAGGCCATCACCGCACGCCAGGAAGGCCGGCTCGCCAGCCTGCCCTGGATGCCACCTTCGACTACCCCAGAAGGATCGTGGTGACCGGCCCGCCGGATGCCGGCGGGACCATCACCGCTCCAAACCTGGAGCCGCTCCCGTAGGGAGGCCCACCGCGCCTCTCCCCCCGCACCGAAAGCAGCCGTCCGCCGCTGATATATTCCGGCATGGAAAACACCATCGTCTGGGCCCTCCTCACCGGCTTCGTCACCGGTGGCACCTGGGTGGGGATCGTGCTCTTCCGGGTCATGCGGCGGCAGCGGGAGCTGACGGGCGAGCAGGACCGGTTCCGCACCGACCTGCACCGGCTGGACGAGCTCGACCAGGTCCACGCGCGGCTGGCCGAGGTCGAGGAGCGGCTGGAGTTCGCCGAGCGCCTCCTGACGCGGCCGCAGGGCGCCCAACTGCCTCCTTCCGATGGCTGAGCTCTCGCTCCCCGTAATCCGTACCGCCCGGGCGGCCGACGCCGCCGAGATTGCCGCGCTGAGCGGCGAGCTGGGCTACGGGGTGGCCGCAACGGAAATGGCCGCCCGGCTGGCACGGCTGCTCGCGCGCACGGACGGAACCGTCCTGGTGGCAGAGCAGCCGGGAAAGCGGGTGATTGGATGGACTCACGTGGCGCAGGTGGAGATTCTGGAATACGGTACCCGTGCTGAAATCCTGGGTCTGGTGGTGGATGTATCGAGCCGCCGCAGCGGTGCCGGGCGGCGCCTGGTGGCTGCGGCGGAGACCTGGGCCCGCGACCGGGGACTCCGGCAGATCGCCGTCCGCAGCAACATCACCCGCGCCGAGTCCCACCCGTTCTACGAACGGCTGGGCTACGAACGCTGGAAGACCCAGCACGCCTACCGCAAGACACTGGGGTGAACCGCATGCCGGCCGTGCTCTCTCCCTCCCCTTTCACCGCCCCCGAAGCCCTGTTGCTCATCTCGGCGCTGAATGCCGAGATGCGCGGGATCTACCCGGAGCCCGGCGCCACCCACTTCGCCCTGGACGACGGCGAGGTCGCCCCCGGCCGCGGCGTCTTTCTGATCGCCCGCCTGGATGACCGGCCCGTGGGCTGCGGCGCGGTGCGGCTGCTGGATGCCGGAACGGCGGAATTGAAGCGCATGTACGTGGCACCCGAGGCACGGAGACAGGGCGTGGGGCGGCTGCTGCTCCAGCGGCTGGAGGCGGAGGCGCGCGCGCTCGGCGCCGGGCGCCTGGTTCTGGAGACGGGCGTGCGGTCCGCCGCCGCGCAGGCGCTCTACCGCGCAGCCGGTTTCACCGACATTCCCCTCTACGGCGAGTACTGCCTCTCCCCGGCGACCAGCGTGTGCCTGGGGAAGGATCTGTAGACGAATCCAGGGATACCATTCTCACTCGGGCCGAGGAGACCACCTTCGAGGTGAAACACTGCGGGGATATCCCGGGTAGTGTAAGGTGAGGCAGCCTTCCGACGGCGCCGCGGATATCCCCTTGCCTACCACTGCCGCCCGTGCTGTTAGAGGTGGGGAACTATCGCCGTAGTGCGCACGCAATCCGTCCCTGATCGACCATAAACCTGGCAGTTATTCCTCAGATCCAGAAGCATGGGAGTGGTCATGAAGAAGTTATTGCTGGGGTTTGTCGTTGGGATCCTGACGGTTCCGGTGACGGGGATAGCGGCGGCGTGGCTTGGTTGGCTACCCGTAAGCGCGAAAGCCAAACCGGGGACGCTGGAAACGGCCTTTGCCCATCTGGCGCTGGAACGGGCGGCGGCGCGACGCGCGCCGCAGGTATCGAATCCGGTTGCGCCCACCGAAGAAAATCTGCTGGCGGGAATGAAGATCTTCAAAGGCAATTGCGCGGGCTGCCATGGCGATCCGAATAATGCCGCGAGGCGCGAAAGCAAAGGCATTCTCTATCCGAGTCCTCCGGTATTTGTGCTGCATCCGCCGCGGAAGCCCGACAATCAACTATTCTGGATCGTGAAGAACGGCGTGCGCTACACGGGGATGTTCTGGTGGGACGGGCAGTGGGGGAAAGATTCGTCCGGGAAGGAGATTTCGGACGAGAATATCTGGAAGGCGGTGACGTTTCTCAAGCACCTCGATTCCTTGCCACCGGCGGTGGACTCGGAGTGGCATAAGAGGCGGGGAACGTGAAGCACCGGCGTGGCTATGCCTGTAGTGCCTTGCAACCCTGAGCCAGCCCGGGCTATCCAAGCAGGAGTCCTCACCACGCCTGGCCACGACTCATCCCCCCGGAGCCCGCCATGATCCGATCCTCCCTGCGCGCCCTGCTCCGCCGTCCCGGCTACTCTCTGCTCGCCATGGGCGCCCTGGCGCTGGGTGTGGGCGGCACCACTGCCGTGTTTTCCCTGGTGCAGAACGTCCTGCTCCGGGGGCTGCCATACGAGAATCCCGGGCGGCTGGTCACCCCCGACGTCCGTTCCCCCCAGGGCTACCTGATCTCCCTCTCGGTTCCCTTTTATCGCGCCTGGAGCGGGAAGAGCCGCCTGTTCTCCGACTGGGGCGCATCGGCGGGCTGGACCTTCGTGCGGCGGGGCGCCGGCGGCTCGGAGCTGCTGAATGCCCGGCTGGTGCTGGGAGACTTCTTCGGTACCCTGGGAATGCGGGCGGCGCTGGGACGGGTGCCGTCGGCGGAGGAAACGGAACGCGGGGCGGCGCCGGTCGCGGTACTGGGATACGGCTTCTGGCAGCGCGTCTACGGCGGCGACCCGGGTATTATCGGCCGGACCCTTACCACCGACCAGGTTACCGCGACCATCGTCGGCGTGCTGCCGCGGGGCGCCGGCTACCCCTCGGCGGACGTCGAAGCCTACCTCCCGATGGGCGCGCTGCGCGACCTGCCGTGGGACCAGGAGGAAAGCTCCTTCGGCATGCGGGCGGTGGCCCGCCTCGCGCCCGGCGCCACGATGCATGCCGCGCAGGCCGATCTCAGCCGGGTGGCGAGCGATCTGGCGAAGGACTACGGCAAGCCGGTGGCGAAACCGGAGTTGCGCCGCCTGGACGACCTCTTTCTCAGCGATGTGCGCACCGGTCTCTGGGTGCTCCTGGGCGCCGTGGGGCTCCTGCTGCTCATCGCCTGCGCCAACGTCGCGAACCTCGCGCTGGCCCGGGGCGAAGGCCGTGCCCGCGAGTTGGCGGTGCGGGCCGCTCTGGGGGCGGGCCGACGCCGGCTGGTGCTGCTGCTGCTCTCCGAGAACGCGATGCTGGCCGCCCTGGGCGGTATCCTCGGCATCGGCGTTGCCGCCGTAGCCGTCCGGCTCCTCCCTTCCCTGCTCCCGCTGGATCTGCCGTCCCTCCTGCTGGCGCGGGTATCACTCAGTCCGCAGGTGCTGCTGTTCGCGCTGGGAACGACATTGCTCAGCGCCATTCTGGCCGGCCTGCTCCCGGCGCTGCGTCTGGGCCGGGCCGGGGTCGGCCGGCTGCAGCACTCGGCTCGGACCGGTGGAGCGGCCGGCGGCCGCGACGCGCGGCGCCTGCGGGACGGGCTGGTGGTAGTCCAGGTGGCGCTTTCGCTGGTGCTGCTGGTGGGCGCCGGCCTGCTGGGCCGCAGCCTGGGGCGGCTGGCCAGCGTGGACATCGGATTCAGCGCCCACGACGTTCTGACCGCCCGCCTGCAGATCCCCGAAGGCACCCTGGATTCTGCCTCGGCGCGGGCCGGCTTCTACGACGCGCTGGTGGACCGGCTGGAGGCATCGCCCGATGTCACCAGCGCGGCGGCCACCCTGCTGGTCCCCCTGCTGCCGCGTTCCTGGGAGCAGGGTATTGTGCCCGACAACCGCCCCATCGCCCGCGAAAGCGTGGAATCGGTCCTCTACAACGTGGTGACCCCGGACTATTTCCAGACCATGGGCATGCCGATCCGCAGGGGCCGGAGCTTCACGCCGGAGGACGGGGAGCACGCGACAAAAGTGGCCGTCATCGACCAGACCATGGCCGAGAAGTTCTGGCCCGGAGAGAACCCGGTGGGCAAGCGCGTCAGTTTCGCGGATCATCTGCAGCACGGAGGCGCGCCCGAATGGATCACCGTGGTCGGGGTGGTGGCCAACGTGCGGCATTACGAGCTGCAGAGCCCGTCGCGGATCGAGATCTACATCCCCATGCGCCAGGCGCGGCCGCTTGGGCTCAGTGTCGCCCTGCGTTACCGTCCCGGCACCGGAGCGGCCGCGGCGGGGCTGTTGCGCCGGACGGTGAGCGCTCTCCAGCCCGGCGTGGCTCTCAGCGACCTGCGTCCGCTCGACGCCATCGTCGCCGACGCGCTGGGCCCCAACCGGGCGCTCGGCACGCTCACGCTGGTCTTCGGCACCTGTGCCATTCTGCTCGCCGCCATGGGGATCTTTGGCGTGCTGTCGCTCGCGGTGGCGCAGCGCCGCCAGGAAATCGGAGTGCGCATGGCCGTGGGGGCTACCTCCGGCAACGTGCTGGGCCTGATCGCCCGCTACGGGCTGCGGCTGGCGGTTCTCGGCAGTGTCTTCGGCGTACTGGCGGCGCTGGGCGCTACCCGCCTGATCCGTTCACTGCTCTTTCACGCGCCCGCCTTCGATGGGCTGGTGTATGCCGGAGGGACGCTGCTGTTGCTTGGCGTGGCCCTGGGAGCGGCCCTGATCCCCGCTACCCGGGCGGCCCGGACCGATCCGGCGAGAGTGCTCCGGGAGGAGTGAGGGAGATCCCAACCCGGGCGGCATTTGCTCACAGGGGGGCGCGCCGGTAACCACGCGCAAGTTTTCGCATCCCTGGAATGCCGCCCCACTGGCGGAGAGGTGGACCGGCTTGTATCCTCAAAACAAGGACCTTGCGCCCACCGCCGCGTCTCACCCGCGGCAGCGTTTGAAACACCGGTTCTATTCATTCGAGGTCATCCCATGCGCCTTCGCCTCCCGGGGCATGCGAGTGTTTGTCTCGCTCTCGCCGCACTGCTCCTCGCCGCCGGCTGTTCTTCTGATCGTACCCCTACGGCCAATTCCACCAACTCGCCGGAGCTGGCACGCGGCGGCACCCAGGGGCCCGACCTGCGGGCCGCCACCGCGGCCAAGGACAAGTATGCGCCCGGGCTGATGCGCCAGCAGGGTGTGGAGGGTGTAGGCGTCACATTGACGAGCGGCAACGCACCGGCGGTAGTGATCTTCACCTCGCGGCCGGGACTCACCATGCCCCGCACCCTCGACAATATTCCGGTGGTCCAGAGCGTTACCGGCCCCTTCAGCGCGATCCTGCCGCACGGTAAACCGGCGGGGAAGGGCAACGGAGGCGGCAAGACCGATCCGACCAGCCGGTTCACCCGGCCCGTTCCTATCGGCGTGTCTATCGGGAACTGGAATGAGTGCTCGGCGGGGACACTGGGTGCCCGGGTCACCGGTGGAGGTCATCTGTACGTGCTGAGCAACAATCACGTGCTGGCGCGGGAGAACGCGGCCTCGATCGGAGAGGATATTCTCCAGCCGGGCCGCTACGACACCCAGTGCAGCGCGTCCACCAGCGATGTGATCGCCGATCTTTCGAAGTTCCAGCCGATCAGCTTCAGCGGCAACAACACGGTGGACGTGGCCATCGCCGAGATTCGGCCCGGTGCCGTGGACAACCAGACCTATGGCGGCGGCTACGGCGTTCCCAACACGACCACCGTCTCGGCCTCCATCGGGCAGAAGGTGCAGAAATGCGGCCGCACCACCGGGTGCAACAGGGGCACCGTCAGCGCCGTCAACGCCACCATCAGCGTGCAGTACTCCAGCGGCGTGGCCACCTTCGTCAACCAGATCGTGATCAGCGGCGCGCATGGGCCCTTCAGCCGGGCCGGCGATTCCGGCTCGCTCATTGTCACCGATAACGCCTCGGCCAATCCGGTCGGCCTGCTCTTCGCCGGCAGCTCCACCACCACCATCGCCAATCCCATCGGGCCGGCGCTGCAGGCCATGGGCGTCACCATCGACGGGAAGTGAGTTCGCGACGTGTCGCGTTGTTGCTGCTTCTGCTCGCCGCCTGCCGCCCGTCCGGGCCGGCAGGCGGCAAGCCCCCCGCGATGACCATCGGCCAGGTGCTGGCCCGCCACACCGACAGCCTGATGGCGATCCCGGGCGTGGTGGGGGTGGGCGAGGGGGAGCTCCACGGGAAACCGGCCGTGCAGATCCTGGTGGCGCAGGATTCTCCAGACCTCCGGCGGCAACTCCCGACGACGCTGGACGGCTATCCGGTCCAGGTGGTTCAGTCCGGCGTCATCGAGGCCCAACCGGATGATTCCGGGGGGAGTCCGGAGCCGCTGGACTGACGGCCCGGTCCCCCCGGCCGGGCCGGATACCCGCCTACTCTACCACCCGATACCGCATCGCCATGCCCGCCGCGTTGTGAAAGGACACGTGGCAGTGGAAGAGCCAGGTGCCGGGATTGTCGGGCACCATATCCGCCGTCACCATCTGCATCGGCAGGATGGAGGTCACGTCCATCCGTGAGTGGTTGATGGTGACGGTGTTGCCGTGCCAGTGCGGCGTATGGAAGTCGAAATCATTGGTGGAGCCCATGATGTACCAGCGTACATGCTCACCGCGGCGCAGGGTGACCGATGCCAGCGGCAGCGTGCCATGGATATACCCGTTGATGCTGAACTTGACGAACCAGGGATAAAAGTTCTGCCGCTCCGCGGGGTTCGCAGCGGGCCCGGCCTTGAGCAGCGCCGTGGGGATATTCTGCCCGGCGAGCCAGCTATCCTCTTCATGCACCTGCGCGAAGGTAGCGACGATCTCCCGGTCCACATCGTCCGGGCTGCCGTCCGCCCGCGCATGATCCCGGGCGGTCACCAGCATCACACCGAGGAGGCCGCTGTTGATGTCCCGGGTTTCGTCGGTGTGCGAGTGATACATCCACATCACCGAACTACCCTCGCCCGGTGCGGGGCCGGCCCGCTCCGGCACCGGCCAGACGTAGGTGTGGGTCCCGCCCGGTGGCACCGCATCATCCGCCTTGTCCGCGCTCGCCGTCCCGTCCTCATAGGGCGCGCCCTCTGAGGACTTGTCGTAGAACACCCCATGCGGATGCACGCTGAACGGCTGGGGTCCGTTGTTCCGGAACACGACCCTGATGGTATCACCCACCACGCCCCGGATCACCGGGCCGAGAAAGCCCAGGTGCTGCCATTTTGCCTCCCGCGGCTTCAGCGCGCCGAAGCTGCTGTCGGTGTACTCGCGGTACAGCACCTTGCGATAGATGCTGCTGACCGCTCGGGCGCCGCCTTTGACGAAGGCGGAGTCGGCATAGGGCTTGCCGGTAATGCCGTTCATTCCACCGGGCACGTAATCCCAGGGTACGACATCGGCAGCGATGTAATAGGTGCGGGTAGCAGGCGCGGGATGAGAGCTGTCCGTTGCGGCACAGCCGGCGATCAACAACATGAGCGCGCAGAGCCTGGGCACGGCGAGCATGGGACCACCTCCGGTCGGGGGAGGCCGCCCGCACGGGCGGAGGGGACGGGGGGAGGGGGAGCGCCTCAACCTCGGGACCGGGCCGGGAAAACGCAACCTTTTCCTCTTGCGCATTTCCGGTCGCGGCCGCATCTGGGTGTGTGCCCCGGCAGGCCTGGCGCGGGCACGCGTCCAGTCCCCGGACAACCTCCTGCCACGAAGCCCATGACGACCGACGGCCTGGATATCCGGCTGCTGGCCTCCCGCGATGCCGCCCTGCTGCGGCGCGTGGCGCCAGGCGTGTTCGACGGCGCGGCCGACGACGGCCTCACGGCGGAGTTTCTCGCCGATCCGCGCCATCATCTGATCGTCGCGCTGGCGGACGGCCTCGTCGTCGGCATCGCCTCGGGCATCCACTACATCCACCCGGACAAACCGGCGGAGCTGTTCATTAACGAGGTGGGGGTGGCCGACGACTACCGGGGCCGCGGCATCGGGAGGCAGGTGCTCCAGGCGCTGCTGGCGCACGGGCGCGCCCTCGGCTGCCGGCAGGCCTGGGTGCTGACCAGCCCGGCGAATGCCCCGGCTCTCCGGATCTACCGCCGTGCGGGAGGGGAGGAGGAGCCGGCCTCGTCAGTGATGTTCACCTTCCCCCTCGCTCCCGGCGAGGGAGCGGCCGGCCCCTGATTCCTGATTCCTGATTCCTGATTCCTGATTCCCGATCCCTGATTCCCGATTCCCGATTCCCGATTCCTACCTCGCAAACCAGTACGACAGCTTGATCAGGAAGGTATCGTTCGCCCGCCGGTCGAACAGATTCCCCAGATTCCGCCCGAAGCCGTCGGTGCCTTCCAGCGGGGCAAAGCCGTCCCGACCCTGGCTCCAGACCAGGAACAGGGTTGAACCCGGCCGGTACTCCCAGCGGAACACCACGTTAGAGCGGAACTGCTGCACGTTGAAGCCGCCCGGATCGGCCGATACGGTGGAATCGCCGTAGGGCTGGAAGCGGGCGTCGTAGGCCGCGGCCCGGGGCGAGCCCAGCTCCCGGATATCGCCGTAGGTGCCCTTCGAGATGAAGGGTGACGCGTAGACCTGCAGCGTGGCCGTGGGGGTGAAGGTGTATCCCAGCCGCCAGGTGAAGGACAGGGTACGCTGCTCCAGGTGCGCGAAGGTGTAGTGCGGGCCGCCCGCCGGGTCGGTGAAGGTGCCGTAGTACTGTGTGTGGTCGCGATTATGAGACCAGCGCGCGCTGAGGGAGGTGGTGAAGCGGCTGGAGACCTTCAGGTCCAGTTCCGGCTCGAGACTGATGGACTCGGAGCGGCCCTGGTCGCCCCGGTAATAGTTCACCCACAAGTAGGGCACCAGCGCGTGCCGGCTGTCGCCCTCGATGCCGGCCCAGGGCGAGATATAGGGATCCTGCCGGATGGCCGGACCCCCGCGGGCGCAGCGGTCGCAGTAGGTGGAGCCCAGCTGCCCCGCCGTGCCGCCGGCGTGCAGCCACCAGCGGTTGTTGAACTGGACGTGCACATTGGTGTTGAAGGCCCGCTCGGTCGGGAGCCCGGCGGTATTCCAGTACTCCCAGTTGTTGAAGTTCCACCGCAACGACTGGAACACCCGATTGGGGGTGCGGAACGCCAGGGCTGCCCAGGTGGTCCAGGCCTGGAAGTCGGCCTGCCGCAGGAACCCCAGATCATTGACCTCGAAGCCGGGCGAGCGGTGCTGGTAGGCCGTCTCGAACTGGAGCCGCCGGCCGCCGACCTTGGCGAAGCGCACTTCCAGATTGGTGCCGGTGAGGGACGTGCGGGTAGAGTCGTACACCAGATGGCCGTCCGGCCGCTGGTAGAGATGGACCGTGCTCCGCTGGGTTGCCGCGATCGCCGCCGGCGTGCCGGTCACCCGGCTAAGGTCGAACGAGCCCGAGACCTCGAACCGGCCGGCAAACCGGCGCCGGGCATCCAGTCCGCCGCTGTAGGCGGTGTGGTGCAGATAGGGGTCCGAACTGGCGTCCAGCCAGCGGTTCACGCCGGTCAGCATGACCCCCACGTTCCCGTTGCCCGACGCGTAGTCCTGGTTTCCCCGAATTACGGCATAGTTGGTCGTGGGCTCCAGGGTGGTGCCGCCGGGACCCGCCACATGATCGGTGACCGCATCGAGCGCCCCGATGGAAAAGCCGCCGGGTAACCGACCCGTCACCTTGCCCGCCCCCAGAATCCGCGTCGCGGTAGCGGAGGACTGATTGCCGTAGATGTCGGCTAGCTCCGGCGCCCGCCCGATCCGGCGGGAGTAGAACAACCCCTCGCCCGTGTTGCAGTCTACCACCACCACGCAGTTGACCGGGAAGTCGAACAGCCCTTTCCCTTCCACAAAGAAGGGCCGGCGTTCCTGAAAGAAGGTCTCGAAGGCACCCAGGTTGAGCACCGACGGATCGGCCTCGACCTGCCCGAAATCGGGATTCACCGTTGCGTTGAGGAGCAGGTTGGAGCCCATCTTGTATCGCAGGTCGCCGCCTGCGGTGATCTGCTGGTCACGCCCGAAGCCGCCCGGTTCCGGTATCTGGACATTCTTGCTCACCATGTAGGGCATGAGCTCCACATGATTGGGGCTTCCCAGGCCCCGCAGGCCGGTCAACTGGCCGAACTGGGAGACGAAGCCGGACCTCGACTGCCGGTAGAGAGGCCAGGTGACCACCTCGGTATATCGTTCGATGACCCGCCAGA
Source organism: uncultured Gemmatimonadales bacterium (assembly GCA_963779755.1). Taxonomy (GTDB): domain Bacteria; phylum Gemmatimonadota; class Gemmatimonadetes; order Gemmatimonadales; family GWC2-71-9; genus CAVZZO01. The sequence continues at coordinate 785,478 of CAVZZO010000001.1, read as the reverse complement.
TCAGAATCCCGAACGTGGCGTCACCGGAGGTGGAGTAGCGAAGCTGGGAGAGGGGAATCCGGTACTCCACCGTCCAGCCCAGCGAGTCCACACGGGTGGCCGCGTCCCAGACCGCGTCCCAGGCCGCATCCTCGTTGCCGTCATTATAGATGGCGTAATCGGCCTTGACGCCCGCCGGATTGACCGCGAATTCGAACCCGGTCCGCCGGTCGTGGTAGGAATCCAGGAGCAGGGTGATGTGGTCGGAGGCCGGCAGATCGTCCCGACGGGACAGCAGGCTGACGATGCTGTCCGGATGGGAATCGTAGGCACGGACGAAGACGTACAGGTTGTGCGCATCGTACGCCACCCGCGCCTCGGTCGGCAGCCGGGGCTCGGCACCCTCGCTCGGGCGGGCTTCCAGAAATTCGGAAATGGCGGGAGCGGTGCGCCAGACGGCGTCGGTGTCCCGCCCATCGATGACGGGCGCAACGGTGGCGCGCGTGGCCCGCACCGAGGTGGCCGGCGGCGGGGCCGGGGCCAGCGCCTGGGCCTGCAGCATGAGAAGCACACCAGCAACCGGGATCACGGGGTACCACCTGCGGAGGAATCAGGCGGTTAGACAATCTGCAGCGTCGAAAGGTTGACGCGGGCCGGTGGCCGTATTCCGTACCGGGGCGTATCCCCGGGGCGCCACCGCCAGTTCTCCCATTCCCGTTGTTCTCACGGATTCTCCCGGCTCACCCGAGAGTGGAGGGCGTTCAGTTCCTGCAGGGCCGCGCTGCCGTACCACGGATGCAGCTCCATCACCAGACGGCCGGCCCGGATGGCCGGATCGGTTTCGGTGAGCGCCCGAGCCTCCACCACTGACGCAACGTTGAACACGTAGATCCCCTGGAGATCGCCGTCCTCGAGGAACGGCCCGGCCAGCACCAGCTTCCCTTCCCGCGCCAGCCGCGTGATGTTGGCCAGGTGGGCCCGCAGCAGGGCCGCGGCCGTGGCGGAGTCCTGGTTGCGTTTGGGCCCGGCTCGAAGCAGGGCCAGCACGTAGGGATGCATGCCGTATTGGTCCGCGCCGAGCCTCGCGGCCAGGGCGGGATCATACCCCCCGCCCTCCGGCAGGACGGCCGCGGGTTCGGGCGCCCGCGGCGCGCAGGAGGGCATGGCCAGAAGCAGGAGCAGGGCCGGGATGGCCCTGCGGATGACGGGCAAGCGTCGCATGGATGTTCTCCCTGGCGCCGGGCAGCGATGGCTATCGGCGGAAGATGGTCCGCCCCAGTACGGCTATTTTCCCCCTGGAGGTTTCAGAACGCCGTGAACGGAGTATTCCTCATGTCAGCCGACCCGACCCGTCTCCCTGCCACCCCGGCCTATGGTCCACCGCTTTCCCTGGCCCGCGCCAGGCAGGTCATGGCCGCGGCCGAAGCCGAGGCGCTGCGCCAGGGCTGGCCCATGGCCATTGCCATCATGGACAGCACGGGCCACCTGCTGCTCTTCCAGCGCCTGGACGGGACTCAGCACGCCAGCGTGGCGATTGCCCAGGCCAAGGCGCAGACGGCGGTGGACTTTCGCCGGCCCACCAAAATTCTCCAGGACGCGATTGCCGAGGGGGGTATCGGTCTCCGCCTCCTCGGCGTGCAGACGGCCATTCCCCTGGAGGGCGGCATCCCCCTGATCGAAGAGGGGAAGGTCATCGGCTCCATCGGCGTGTCCGGCATGCAGTCCCACCAGGATGCCCGGGTGGCACAGGCCGGCGCGGCCGCGCTGACCCCCTGACCTGCCGTCCTGTCGTCCTGCCGTCCTGCCGTCCTCCGAGACTATGATACAGTACCCGGCCAGGAGGCATCCATGATCCGCAAACTCGCCGACGGCAAGTACCGGCTCTACTCCAAGAAGAAGAACCCGAAGACCGGCAAGCGTCGGACCCTCGGCACCTTCACGACGCGAAAGGCGGCCGAGAAGCACGAACGCCAAGTGCAGTACTTCAAGCAGAAGGGCTAGAACGCTTCATCGGACCGGAGGAACCTCATGTCCCTGCAGGTGGGCCAGACCGCCCGGCGCTCCCTCACGCTCACCCAGGCGCACGTGAGGACCTTTGCGGAGCTTACGGGCGACTACAATCCGCTGCACTTCGACGAGGCCTTCGCCCGGGGCACGAAATTCGGCGGCCTGGTGGTGCAGGGCGGCCTCACCACCGGCCTGCTACACGCGCTGGTGGCCATGGATCTCCCGGGCCCAGGCTCGGTGTTCATGAGCCAGCAGTGGAAGTTCACCGGTCCCGTGTACATCGGGGATACCATCACCGCCACCGGCGAAGTGCTCAGCGTCCACCCGACCAAGCCGGTGACACAGCTCCGCATGGTGGTCATCCGGCAGACGGGAGAGATGGTGCTGGAGGGCGAAGCGTGGTGCTACACCATGCGCCCGGAGGGCACATGACGGCCGATGAGCTCCCCGTTCTGCATCCGGTCGGCACCGTCCGGTCGACCCTGACCGAGCGCTCTCGCGCTCCGATGCAGGGGTACGAGGGCGCACCCGGAGCCCGGGTCGAGTTCGATCCCCGGCTTATCGCTGCGCTGGAAGGACTCGCCGCGGGGCAGGAGGTCATCCTGCTCACCTGGCTGGACCGTGCCCGGCGCGACACTCTGGTGGTGCATCCCCGAAGCGATCCCGCCAATCCGCTCACCGGCGTATTTGCCACCCGCTCACCCGACCGGCCCAACCCCATCGGGCTGCACCGGGTCCGGATTCTGGAGGCGGGGCCGGACTGGCTTCAGGTTGAGCCGCTCGAGGCCATCGACGGCACCCCGGTGGTGGACGTGAAGCCGGTGCTGCGGAGATCGGACGACCGGTAAGAAGGGACGACCAGCGACCGTCCTCATCGTCCCGCTTGTTCTCCCATCCCATCGAGCACCTCGCCCAGCACCTGCACCCCCCGGCGAATCTCCGGCGGAGCCACCGCCGCGAAGCCCAGGTGCAGACCATCCGGGCGCAGCGGGCCGACACTGTAGCGCGAGAGCGGGGTGAGATCCACTCCGCGCCGCGCCGCTGCCGCCGTGACAGTATCGCCGCTCAGGCCCCGGGCCAGCCAGGCCGCCGTCTGCAGGCCCGCCTCGACACCGCGGATTTCCAGCCGTCCCGCCAGCCGGCAGTGCACCTCCTCCAGCAGGACGCTCAGCCGCTCGGCGTAGATCTCCCGCATGCGCCGGATATGCCGGCCGAAGTGCCCATCGGCGATAAAATCGGTGAGGACCAGTTGGTCCAGCAGGGGCCCGTGACGGCTGGTGATCGAGAGCACTGCCGTCACCGGATCCACCAGCGCCGGCGGCAGCACCACGTACCCCAGCCGGAGCGACGGGAAGAGCACCTTGCTGAAGCTCCCCGCGAAAAGTACCCGGTCGCACTGGTCCAGGCCCTGGAGGGCCGGCATGGGCCGGCCGGCGTAGCGGTATTCGCTGTCGTAATCGTCCTCGAAGATCAGCGCGCCGTGGCGCTGCGCCCACTCCAGCAGCCCCAGGCGCCGGGCGAGACTCATGCCGGCCCCGGTGGGGAACTGATGCGCCGGCGTCACATAGACGACACTCGCGCCGGCCAGCGCGTCCTCCTCCAATCGTAATCCTTCGTCATCCACCGGCACCGGCCTGAGGGACGCGCCCGCGGCCTCGAAAACCAGACGCGCGCCGATATAGCCCGGATCCTCCATCGCGACGCGAGCCCCCGGCTCGAGGAAGACCCGCGCCACCAGATCGAGCGCCTCCTGCACGCCGGAGACGATCACCACCTGCTCCGGCTGGCAACGCACTCCGCGCGAGGTGGCGAGATAGCCGGCAATGGCCCGGCGCAACGGCTCATAGCCCGCTGCGGGCGAACCCAGCAGCTGCGCCGGCGTCAGCCGCCGCATGCGCCGCGCTGCCACTTTGGCCCAGAGCTCGACCGGGAACAGGTCCAGCGCCGGCCGGTCGGTGCGAAAGGCTCGGGCCGGCGCGGCGGCGAACGGGGGAAACGGCCTGGTCCGTACGCCGTAGCCGGATAGCGTCACCCTCGCCTCCTTCCCCGCCCGTGTCGCCGGAGTCGTGCGACCGGCGTGGAGCAGCTCGTCCGGCAGCACCGGAGCCACATAGGTGCCCGACCCGGCCCGGCCTTCCAGATAGCCCTCCGCCCCCAACTGCTCGAATGCTGTCACCACGGTGCCCCGAGCCACCCCATAGTGCCGGGCGAGGTCCCGGGTGGCCGGCAACCGGGCGCCGGGGGGCAGCCGACCCTCCAGGATCGAAGCTCGTAAGCTGTTGTAAAGCCAGCTGATAGCGCCTTCTCCGCCAGCACGCGGTGGCAACATGAGCGAAAACGCCTGAGCCCGCCTGGGCATTGGAATACCGGACCAGTCAAAATGTCATATTTGGCACTTCTTGACGATACCACTTGATCATAGGTTGGGCGCCGGGAGAACAGAAGCCATGACACCATACCGGGGACAAATCATGCTCATCCTGCTCACGCTGCTGGGGGGGGCATGTTCGCCTGCGGCCTCCGGGACCGGAGACCGGACCGTGTTCCAGGGACCGCTGCCCCACCTGGAGGGAGACAGCCTGCGTACCGTCCTGCTCGACGTCACCTATGCCCCCGGGGATTCCTCGCTGCCGCATCGCCACCCCTGCCCCGTCGTGGGCTACGTGACGCAGGGTGCGCTGCGACTCCAGCTGGAGGGCGGGGCCGAACGGGTGGTGCATGCGGGAGAGAGTTTCTACGAAGCCCCCATGCGGGCTCACCTGATCTCCGCCAACGCCAGCCGGACCGAACCGGTACGTTTCCTGGCGAGCTTCACCTGCGACCGCGGAGGAGAGCTCAGCATCCGCAACGATTCCGCGCTGGGCACGAGGACCGGGAAGTGAAGACGGGAAACCGTTACCGCTGGGTGCCGGCGTACGCGCGCCTCGCACTGGGCGCGGCGTTTCTCTCCGGAATCGCCAGCCGCTTCGGCCTCTGGGGCAAGGACGTCGGCTACGGCGACTTTGCGCATTTTGTGCAGTACACGGCGCAGGTGAACTCGTTCATGCCGCCGGCCGCCATTCCGTTCCTCGCCTGGAGTGCCACGGCGGCGGAGCTGGTACTGGGCATCGCGCTGGTCCTGAACCTCATGCCGCGCTGGACGGCGTGGGCCAGCGCCGGACTGCTGCTGCTCTTCGGCACCGCCATGGCGGTTTCGTTCGGCATCAAGTCGCCCCTGGATTACTCGGTCTTCTCCGCGTCCGCCGCGGCGGTACTCCTGGCCCAGGCGGAGCCGGAGACGAACACTCCACCACTGCTCCTGCGCCTGGCCGTAGTGCTCGCCACCGGCGCGGTGCCGCTGGACGGTGCCACTGCCCCCTCTGCCCACTCTGCCCGGAGCCTGAGCCCATGAAGCCCCGCATCAACTACGCCGCTGTCGCGCCTGGCGTGTACGACGCCATGGATGCCCTGGACCGGTACCTTGCCGGCTGCAGCCTGGAGGAGAAGCTGCTCCACCTGATCCGGCTCCGCGCCTCGCAGGTGAATGGCTGCGCCTATTGCATTGACATGCACTGGAAAGATCTGCGCGCCCTGGGAGAGACGGAGCAGCGGCTCTACGGCCTCGATGCGTGGCGGGAATCGCCTTACTACACCGGACGGGAACGCGCGGCCCTGGCCTGGACCGAGGCGGCGACCCTGCTGCAGCCGGACCACGTGCCGGATGACGTGTTTGGGGAAGCGAGCCGGCACCTGACGGCGCAGGAGCTGGCGGATCTTTCCCTGGCAGTAGCCGCCATCAACGCCTGGAACCGGTTGTCCATCGCCGCGCGGCTGGAACCGGGCACATACCAGCCGGCGCCGCCCCGGTCATGACGGAGGACGAACGGCTCGTCGCCGAGCTGGGCCGGCTGGAGCGGGCATCCCGTCCCCTGGAACCGGGCACCACCCGGCGCCGGCGTCTGCGCGAGGCGGTCATCGCATCCTCCGAGCGGTTTCTGCGCGGGCTGGCTGGCAGGAAAGCCTTCCGTGATACCGGTGAGGGGCCGGGAGTTGCGCGGCAGCCCATCAGGGACCGCGGCCTGCCGATCGAAGAGGCAATCGGGCTGCTGGAGCGGGAGGTGATCGAGCCGGGTGGCCAGCCCGCCGTGGCGGGCCACGTGGCCTACATCCCGGGCGGCGGCCTGTATCATTCGGCGCTAGGGGATTACCTCGCGGCGGTAAGCAACAAGTACGCGGGCCTCTTCTTCACCGGACCGGGGCCGGTCCGGATGGAACAGATGCTGGTCCGCTGGGTGGCGGATCTCGCCGGGTATCCGGCGCCGGCCGGGGGGCATATCGCCTCCGGCGGCAGCCTCGCAACCCTGGCGGCCGTTGTGGCGGCGCGAGACGCGCACGGCCTCAAGGCGGCCGGCTATTCCCGTGCCGCCGTATATCTCACCGCCCAGGCGCATCACTGCCTCATGAAGGCCCTGCGCTTTGCCGGGCTGGCGGAGGCCCCGCTCCGTTACATCCCCATGGACGAGCGGTTCCGCATGCAGCCGGAGGCGCTGTCCCGGGCGATTGACCAGGACCGTGCCGCGGGGCTGCGGCCCTGGCTGGTGGCGGCCGCCGCGGGAACAACCGACACCGGTGCGGTGGACCCCCTGGACGCCCTTGGTGAAGTCGCTCGCCAGGCCGGCTGCTGGTTTCATGTGGACGCGGCCTACGGTGGGTTTTTTCTGCTGACCGCCTCGGGCCGGAAGCGGCTCCGCGGGATCGAGCGCTCGGACTCAGTCGTCCTGGACCCGCACAAGGGACTCTTTCTCCCCTACGGCGCCGGAATGGTCCTGGTGCGACACGCCGGCACGACCGGCGGCGCGGCGGCCGCCTACCTCCAGGATGCGCCCGCCGAGGCGGAGGCGCTGGCCGCGGCAGAGCTGTCGCCAGAGTTGTCGAAGCACTTCCGCGCATTGCGGATGTGGTTGCCGCTGATCCTGCTGGGTACAGAGCCGTTTCGGGCGGCTCTGGAAGAGAAGCTGCTGTTGGCGCGGTACTTCTACGACCGGGTACGAGCCCTCGGTTTCGAGGCGTCCGAGCCGGATCTCTCGATCGTGCCGTTCCGGCTCGCCCCGCGCGGGATGCCGCTCGACCAGGCGAACGACCTCAACCGCCGGCTGGTGGAGGGCATCCGCCGCGATGGCCGGGTGTTTCTCTCCTCGACCATGATTGACGGCCGCTACACCCTGCGGATGGCCATCCTGTCCTTTCGCACCCATCGGAAGACGGTTGACCTGGGGCTCGATATCCTGAGGGAGCAGGCTTCGCGCCTCTGAGGAAAGCCATGACCCTGCCCGGCCGGCCGGATAGATTCAGGGGTCTCCTCACGGAATCCGGTTGATGCTTCTTTTCCCCCGCCTGGGTCTCCTGCTGCTGGGCGTCGCCGCGGCCCCAGGGAACTCGGCCCCCTCCACCCTCCATTCCTTCAATCCTGATTCCTCCCTGGTCGCTGCCCGCGAGCTGGTCGCGCGCGTGGTGCCCGGCCGGGCAGGCGAGTTCCACCTCGAGCGGATCCCGCAGGAGGGTGGGCACGATGCGTTCGAGGTAGCCAGCCGGGGCGACACGGTTATCCTGCGCGGCACCAACGGCGTCGCCATCGCGTCGGCGCTCAACTGGTATCTCGAGGAAGTGGCGGGGGGGAACCTGGACACTCCGCTGCGGCCGATGACCCTGCCCCGCCCTCTGCCGCGGGTCCCCGCGCCGGTGCACCGCGGCACCCCGTATCAGTACCGCTACTTCTTCAACTACTGCACCTTCAGCTACAGCATGGCATGGTGGGACTGGCCCGACTGGCAGCGGATGATCGACTGGATGGCGATGAAAGGGATCAACCTGCCGCTCGCCGTCACCGGCCAGGAAGCGGTCTGGCAGAAGGTCCTGGAAGATTTCGGCTTCAGCCGCAGGCAGATCGCCGGGTTCCTGGTGGGGCCAGCCTATTTCCCCTGGGGCTGGATGGGCAACATCGACGGCCTGGGCGGGCCGCTGCCACAGAGCTGGATCGACAGCCATGTGGCGCTGGAGCGGAAGATCCTGGCGCGCGAGCGCGCGCTGGGCATGACGCCGGTGCTGCAGGGGTTCACCGGCCATGTCCCCCGGGCCATCACGCAGGTGATCCCCGGAGCGAAGATCCACCAGACCGGCGACTGGTCGGCCGGCTTCTCCGGGACCTGGTTCCTCGACCCGACGGATTCCCTGTTTCAGCGGTTCGGCCGCGATTTCATCCGGCGGCAGGCGGAACTGTTCGGCACCGACCACCACTACGCCGCCGACCCCTTCAACGAGATCAACCCTCCCACCGACGACTCCACCTTCCTGGCCGGGATGGGCCGGGCCATCTACGGGGCCATGCAGGGCGCCGATTCCGCCGCCGTGTGGATTCTCCAGGGGTGGTTCCTCTACTACCAGGCGAAGTTCTGGCGTGAGCCCCAGGCCCGCGCGCTGCTGGGCGCCGTGCCCGACGGGCGAATGATCGTGCTCGACCTGTATGGCGATCGCAATCCGGTGTGGAAACGCCGCGAAGCCTTCTACGGGAAGCCCTGGATCTGGAACGTGCTCTACAATTTCGGCGGCCAGGTCACGGTCAACGGCGACTTGCCCCGCATCGCGGCCAACCTCGACACCGCGCTGCGGAGCCCGGAGCACGGCCGCCTCGACGGCCTCGGCATGACCATGGAAGGCCTCGGCTACAACCCCATCGTCCCCGACTTGGTGCTGGATCAGGTCTGGCGCGACAGCGTGCCCGCGCTCGTGCCCTGGGCCTGCGGTTGGGTCCGCCGCCGCTACGGAGCGGCCGACCCGCAGGCCTGGCACGCTTGGCAGATCCTGCTCGCCACCGCTTACCGGTCCGCCCCGCAGACCGGGACCTTCCTGGCCGAACGCCCGCAGTTCTACGATTCCGGGGCCGCGTACCGGACCCAGCCGGTGCCGCCCTACGATCCCCGGCTGCTGGTGGCCGCGCTGGACAGTCTGCTCGCGGCCTCGCCCCATCTCGGAGCAAACGACGCCTACCGCTATGATGTCGTGAACCTCACCCGGCAGGTCCTGGGACAGCTGGGCCTGCCCCTGGTGGACTCCGTGCAGGGAGCCTACCGACGCGGAGACCGCCCCGCCCTGCTGGCCGCCGAGGGGCGGATACTCGGCCTCATCACCGATCTCGACACGCTGGTGGGCACGCGGAAGGAGTTTCTGCTGGGCCGCTGGCTGGCGGACGCGCAGCATTGGGCAACCAGCCCCTCCGAGGGCCGGCTGTATCAATGGAACGCGCGGAACATCATCACGCTCTGGGGCGAGAAGTGCACCGAAGGGGAAAACGACGACCTCAACCTCTACGCCTACAAACAGTGGCAGGGGATGTTCTCGGACTACTACCGGCCGCGGTGGCGGGAGTTCTTCCGGCGGCTGAATCGCGCCCTCGACCGCGGCACGCCGTTCGACCGGACGCCCTTCGCCGCCTGGAGCTGCCAGTGGGAGCAGGCCTGGTCGCACGCCACCGGCTCCTACGCCACCGAGCCTGTGGGCGACGCGCTGGCGATCTCCCGCCGGCTGCTCGAGCGATACCGCTCCTCCCTCCGCGCCGTCTCGACGCCCTAGACACTCTCGACCCCCTCGACCGGTCCGGCAGGTCGAGGGGGTCGAGGGGTGGAAGTACCGGTCGAAGACTACGACCCGATCGTCACTTTCTTCCCGGCCACGATAACCGGCGCGTTGTGTTCGGTGGCCAGCTGGTTGAACTGCGCCAGGTCCTGCTCCAGCAGCCCGTTGTACTGATCCAGGAAGGCCTGCAGCTGCTTCCGCATGCCGGGCAGCTCCTCCAGCACCGGCTGGCGGGGCGCCTGGTCGTAGCCGCCCTGCACCGCGTAGCTCAGGCCGCGGAGCTTGTCGGCGAACGCGGTAAGGTAGTGGATATCGTCCTGGATCACGCCGCGCTGCACGTCGGTGTTGTACATCGAATCGAACAGCACCCGGAACTTGCGATCCAGCTTGCCCGCGGCGTTGACCACCGCGGTGTCGGCCGGGGCGGTCTGATCTTCTTCCTCCGGCTTCAGGGTCTGCCGGATGTTCCCGATCTGGGTGCGGATGCGGTGGATGCCGTTGAGCATTTCGTTGAGCGCCGAGACCTCCCGCTGCATCTGCATCCCCGCCTGGTGCTGCGCCCGGGCTGCCGCGCTGTCCCAGGGGAGGCGCGGATCGGGCCGGACCTCGACCGGCTCGCGGTAGCTCTTTCCCTGCACCGTCAGCACCACGGTGTAGGTACCGGGCAGCACGGCAGGCCCGCTGGCGCCGCCCCGGCCGCCGAAGAAGCCGCGCCCGCTCTCCTCGCCCAATTTGAGCGGGGTGGCGCCCCGGGTGCGCAGGTTCCAGTTCCAGCGGTTGATCCCCTTCTCCGCCTTGCCGTCCTGGCTGTAGACGGTATCGCCGCCGGCATCCAGAATGGTGATGGTCACCGGTTTCGCGCCCGCGCCGCCCGCGCCGCCCCGGCCGCCGCGCGGGCCTCGGCCTCCGGCCTCCGCGCCACCGCTGTCGGAGGCCGCGCTGTCGGGCTTGCCGCCGATGGAATCGCGCAGCCAGTAGCTCACCACCGCGCCGGTGGGCGCCCCTTCGATACTGAGGCGCGAGGGGTCGGGATAATCGAACGACCCGGTGTACCAGCGGGTGGCGGTGGGCACGGTGAACAGCGCCACCGGCTGCGACTTCACCTCCGGTGTCAGCTGCTCCAGCGGCGAGATGTCGTCCAGCACGAAGAGCCCGAGCCCATGGGTGGCCACGACCAGATCGCGGCTATTGGGGACGAACTTGAGGTCCCAGACGGGGGCGGTGGGGAAGGCGCTGCCGAAGTCGTTCCAGCTGGCGCCGCCGTCGCGCGACCAGTAGAGCGCGTTATCCGTCCCCAGCACCAGGAAGTTGCGCAGGTGCGGGTCCTCTCGCACCACCCGGGCGGGATAGTCCGCCAGCCCCTGGTCGATCCGGGTCCAGCTCTTCCCCCAGTTGGTGGTCTTGAAGACGTAGGGGTGATCGTCGGCGAACATGTGGCGGTCGAGCGCCGCGTACACGGTGCCGGGGTCGAAGGGCGAGACGCCCACCTGGTAGAAGCGGCCCTCCCCCGGCACGCCCTTGAGATGGGGCGTGGCGTCGCTCCAGGTCTTGCCGCCGTCGCGGGTGTAGTGCAGCAGCCCGTCGTCCGACCCGACCCAGATGACGTTGGAATCGGTGGGAGCCAGGGTAATGGACAGAATGGTATTGTAGGTCTCGGCGCCCGAAATATCGTACTGAATGGGGCCGCCGCTCACCTGCTGCTTGTCCTTCTCATTGCGGGTGAGGTCGGGGGAGATGGCCTCGAAGTGCTCGCCGCCGTCGGTAGACTTGAACAGCACATTGGCGCCCAGGAACACGGTGTTGGCATCGGTGCGCGAGACGGCCACCGGGGTGGTCCAGTTGAAGCGGTACTTGAGATCGGCCGCGCTGCGCTCCTCGACGCCGGGATAGTAGGGCCGGATCGAGTGGTACATCGCGTTGCGGAGGTCGATGCGGGTGATGTCGCCGTTCTGCGACTCCCCGTAGACGATATTGCTGTCGCTGGGCGCCGGCACGACATACTCGCCGTCGCCGCCCACCACGGCGAACCACCGGGCCTGGCTCATGCCCCGCCGGCCCGTCTCGCTGGAGGGGCCGCACCAGCCGCTGTTGTCCTGCAGCCCGCCGCAGAGCCGGTAGGGCGTCCGCGCGTCGGCCGCGACCATGTAGAACTGCTCCAGCGGGATGTTGTTGAAGCCGTTCCAGCTCTTGCCGCCGTCTACCGTGACCCAGGCGCCCCCGTCGTTGCCCTGGAGAATGCGCTTGCCGTTGGTCGGGTCGATCCAGAGGGCGTGGTGGTCGACGTGCACCTCGCGGTCGATCGGGTGCACCGTCTTCCCGCCGTCATCCGACTGCATGAGGTTGAAGGAGGCGAAGTACACCCGGTCCTCGTCGTCGGGTGACACGGCGATACGGGAGAAATACCAGGGGCGAACGCTGAGGGCGCGGTTCTTGGTGACCCTGGTGAAGTGGTCGCCCCGGTCGGTGGAACTCCACAGCGTCCCGTCCTTGGACGACAGCAGCACGTAGAGGTGCGAGGGGTCGCTGGGGGCGGCCGCGATGGCGCTCCGGCCCAGCACGCCCGACGGCAGGCCGTTGGTCAGCTTCTTCCAGGTATCGCCGCCGTCCAGCGAACGGTAGATGCCGCTCCCGGTGCCGCCGTCCTGCAGCAGCCAGGGAAAGCGCCGGACCTGCCACATCCCCGCGTAGAGCACGTTGGGGTTACCCGGCTCCATGGCCATCTCCGAGGCGCCCACGGTATCGTTCACGAACAGGACCTTCTTCCAGGTGCGGCCCCCGTCGGTGGTCTTGAAGACGCCCCGGTCGGGATTGGGTACCCATACCTTCCCCAGCGCCGCCACCCAGGCGGTGTTGGGGTCCTGCGGATCCACGATGATGCGGGAGATCTGGCCCGTCTCCTTCAGGCCGGCAAAGCGCCAGCTCTGGCCCCCATCCGGCGAGACATAGACCCCGTGCCCGTTGGTGATATCGTTGCGCGGGTTGCTCTCGCCCGTACCCACCCAGACGACGTTGGGATTGGACGGCGCCAGCGCGATGGCGCCGATGGAGGCATCGGGCTGGTCGGCGAAAACGTTGCTCCAGCTGTTCCCCCCGTTCGTGCTCTTCCAGAGGCCGCCCGCGGCGCCGCCGACATAGTAGGTGAAGGGATCGCCCGGCACACCCGCGACGGCGGCAACCCGGCCACCGGCCACCGACGGCCCCAGATGGCGCAGCTTGAGGATGGCGGTGGTGTCCGCTCCGCTGTCGTCGGGCGGAGCTTCGAAGTTGCCGTCGAAGCCGGCCCGGTCGGGATCGGGATGCTGGGCCCGGGCCGGGGAAGCGGCGAACGCCGCCAGGCCGAGTACCAGAGTCAGGATGTAGATGTAAGGGAAACGAGCAGCGGAAAACGGGAACGTGGCGGACAACCGAGCGTTCATGGCAGGTGACCTGTTTGGGCGAGACTGGGAATTGAGCGCCCCCCGGGCCTCTCTGCAACCCTGGCCAGCCAGGACAGACGCCGGAACCGCCCGCGTCGTTCGTTCCGATCTGAATCCTTTGGCCGGCATCCGCGTACGGAGGACGGAGCCGGGTCCTGACTTTCGATCCGGACGGAACCTTCCTACCTTCTGTGGCCGGGTAGGACCCAATCCGAAGGACGGAGAACATCCATGCACACACCGTTTCCGCGAGCGGCCGGTCTGGCCGCGGTCGCGATCCTTGCCGTTGCCCTGAGCGGCGGGGCCGCCACGCCCGTCGCAGCGCAGTCCAGCCCCACGGTTGCCAGCACCGATACCGTGATCCGCGGCTACACCAGGGCGGACGTGGACTTCATGACCGGGATGATCGCCCATCATGCCCAGGCGCTGATCATGTCCCGCTGGGCGCCCAGCCATGGGGCCAGCGAGCCGATCCTGACGCTGACCAGTCGGATCATCAACTCCCAGAAGGACGAGATCCAGACCATGCAGCGCTGGCTGCGCGACCATGGCAAGCCGGTGCCCGAAGGCTCGGCCGAGCACCTGACCATGGGCATGATGATGCCGGGGATGCTGACCGACCAGCAGATGGCGGAGCTGGATTCGGCGCGCGGGCCGGAGTTCGACCGGCTCTTCCTCCGGCTCATGATCCAGCACCATACCGGCGCCCTGACCATGGTAGATACTCTGTTCAGCAAGACCGGCGCGGCCCAGGAGGACCTGGTCTACAAGATCGCGTCCGAAATCCAGTCCGATCAGAGCACCGAGATTGCGCGCATGCGCAAGATGCTCACCGCCATGGTTATCGACCAGCTTAAGTCCGAGAAGTCCAACTAGCGTTCCCCCCCCAGCCCGACCCTTTACCGGAAGTGTCTATGCCACGCATCGCGTCCTCCGTTCGTTTCTTCGCGCTGGCGGGCAGCCTGGTGGCTGCCGGCGCCTGCGCGTCCTCGTCCTCCGGGGGTGCCGGCTCGGCCCCCGCGCCCAATATGTCGCAGGCCATGCCGGCCGCGTGGGTCAAGGCGCCCAGCCCCGATCCGCGGGTGGGCCTGAGCGCCGGCCTGACCGACGCGGCGCAGGCCGCCTGGAACATGCAGCTGCTCTCCAACTCTCTGGAGCCGAAGCCTTTCGCCGAGGCCACGCATTCGGACCTCGCCTTCCAGGGCAACTACGTCTTCCAGGGCAACTACGACGGGATCCTGATCTGGGACGTGTCCAATCCGGCGCAGCCGGTGCTCAAGACGTCCTGGTTCTGTCCCGCCTCCCAGAACGACGTCTCCGTCTACGGCCACCTGCTCTTCGTGTCGGCCGAGGCGCTGAACGGCCGGGTAGACTGCGGCGGCGAGGGCGTCCAGGACACGGTGAGTGCGGACCGGATGCGCGGCGTGCGCATCGTGGACATCAGCGACATCGAGCATCCCCGCGTGGTCGCCAGCGTGCAGACCTGCCGCGGGTCGCACACCCATACCCTGCTGGTGGATCCGAAGGACAAGGAGAACGTCTACGTCTACGTCTCCGGGCAGGCGGGCGTGCGCTCGCCCAGCGAGCTGGCGGGTTGCTCCAACGCCTCGCCCCAGGAAGACCCGAATTCGGCACACTTCCGGATCGAGGTCATCAAGGTGCCGCTGGCCCATCCGGAGCAGGCGGCCATCGTCTCGCATCCCCGGATCTTCAACGACCTGGAAGCGCCGCCCACCCACGGGCTGAGCCAGGCCGATCAGGTGGAGCTGGAGCGGGAGAAGGCCCGCGGCGCTTTCATCATTTCGATCGGGGAACAGAAGATGGCGCTTCCCGACCGGTTCGCGAAGATGCTGCTGGACAGCGTGGTCAAGGCGCGCAACGGCACGGGTGAGCCCACCGCCGCGGACAGCGCGACGCTCCGGGCCGGCCTGCCGGATCTGGTCAACCGTCTCACCGGAGGGAACGCCAACCGCCCCCGGACCGGGCCGGACCAGTGCCACGATATCACGGTCTATCCCGCCATGGGCATGGCGGGCGGCGCCTGCGCCGGATATGGCTTCCTGCTGGACATCAGCGATCCGGTGAATCCGCGCCGCGTCGCCGCCGTATCCGACTCGAACTTCTCCTACTGGCACTCGGCGACCTTCAGCAACGACGGCAGCAAGCTCCTGTTCTCCGATGAATGGGGCGGCGGCGGGCAGCCCAAGTGCCGTGCCACCGACCCGAAGGAATGGGGCGCCGACGCCATCTTCACCATCACCAGCAGCAAGCAGCTCGACTTCCAGAGCTACTACAAGATGCCGGCGGTGCAGACCTCCGAGGAAAACTGCGTGGCCCACAACGGCTCGCTCATTCCGGTGCCGGGCCGGACCGTGATGGTGCAGTCGTGGTATCAGGGCGGCGTCTCGGTGTTCGACTGGACCGACCCGGCCAACCCGCGGGAGATCGCCTTCTTCGATCGCGGGCCGGTGGACTCCACCAAGATGGTCGGCGCCGGTTCCTGGTCGGCCTACTGGTACAACGGCGACATCTACAGCTCCGAGATCGCCCGCGGACTCGACGTGCTGGCGCTCAAGCCCAGCCCGATGCTGACCCGGAACGAGCTCGAGGCGGCGAAGATGGCGAAACTGGATCGCCTCAACGTCCAGGACCAGCCCCACTACACCTGGCCGGCCAGCTTTGTGGTCGCCCGGACCTACGTGGACCAGCTGCAGCGCAGCAGCGGCCTCTCCAGCGACCGGATCGGCGCCATCCGCGCCCAGCTGGCCAAGGCGGAGTCGATGTCCGGCTCCGGACGGAGCAGCGCGCTGAACAGCCTGGCATCCCAGCTCGACAGCGATGCGGCCGGTTCGTCCGACCAGGCGAAGGTGAAGATGCTGGCCCAGACGGTGCGGGAGATGGCCAAGGGGTGATCTGAGCCCCTCGGTCCTCCAGGTACTCTTGACCCCCTCGGCCTCACAGGTCGAGGGGGTCAGGTTTCTGCAGGGATGCCCGGGCTGCCTACCTGTATCGAAAGAGGCCTGTTCCGCATCACATCGTTACACTTGACTCAGTTCCTTATGGGTCCCAGCTCGGCCTTCCCTGATGCCTAAGCCTTTTCGCCGGAGAGCGTTGTGTCACTGCCGGCCCGTCACTGGCCGCACCGGCCCCGGGCTTGCCCAGGATGCCGGCTGGCAGGGGGACAGGCGACCGTCTGTCTATCCGTCAATTCCTCCAAAGGAGGAGGGTGTTCCATGCGGGCCCATTTACGAATGCGATCAACGCTGGTCGCTCTGGCGCTGGTGCTGCCGGCGATCGGTTGCGGGGGCAGCAGCGTGCTGGCCCCGCAGTACCAGCCACAGGTAGTGAACACGCCGAACGTGAAGTTCAGTTTCCAGGCAACGGGCGTCGTAAACGTCAGCGACGTGCAGACCTACTCGTGGAGCGCCTCTTCCGGCAGCGTGGTCATCCACCCGGCGACGCAGACCACCTCCGGCACCCTGACGCTCACGATCAAGGACGCCAACGGCGCCGTGGTCTACAGTGGAGGGGTTCCCGCCAGCGGCGACATTACCCCCTCGGCCGCCGCGGGCGGTGTGTGGCAGATCGCCCTGGTGCTGACGAATTACACCGGAACCATCAACTTCGAGGTGCAGATGCAGTGAGGCACGGGTGAGGCGGGCTCTGGAACGAAGTAGAGGCCAAAGGTCAAAGGTCGAAGTCGGGCGCGGGGTCAATCCCCTGCCGGACTTCGACCTTCGATTTTGATGCGCGGCCTTGTCGCATGCTCTCGGCGCTTCAGGACATCCCGCAGCAGCAGCCGCGCGATCCCCCCCAGCCGGAACGACCGGAAGAACGCGCTCGGCGGAAAGAGCTCGCTCTTCTCCTGGACCATGGCAGCGGAGAACGCCATGACATCGGCCCGGAGCCGGGGCTCGAGATCGGCAGGCACCGGGTCGGCGCTGGCCTGTCCCTCCGGGCGCAGGCGGCACCGCAGCGCCCGGGCGGCGGCGATCCGGCCGGCCACTCTGGCGCCGGTCGCGGCGTCGTGGCGGCCATAGCTGGTCTTGGCGGCGTTCAGCCGCTCCGCCGCATCGTAGGTGGCATCCACCAGCTGGCGGCGGGTCATCCAGCGGGTCTCGTAGCTCAGCATGTCCTGCCAGTCGTTGTGCTCCAGCAGCCGGCGATGCTCCTCCAGCGTCCGGGCAAAGCGGGTGTAGCCCAGCTCGTCCGCGCGTTCGAAGGCGTCGCTGCCCGGATCCAGAAACGGCCCCATGGGGGTGATGAAGGCGGAAAGGCGCTGGTCGAAGCGGGCAAAGAGGGCCTCGGTGTAGGCCATCCCCTCCATCACGCTTTCGTAGGTCTGTTCCGGCAGGCCCACCATGAAGAAAAGATCCAGCCCGGTACAGCGGCGGCTCCGCAGGATGGCCGCGATCCCGGCTTCCAGCTCGGCGTTGGTGTAGCCGCCCTTGCCCAACCGGCCGCGGATCGTCTCATCGTGGCTTTCGGGAGACAGCTCGGCGAACCAGACCGGAAGGGCGCGGTCGATCCGGTTGATGAGCTCCGGCGGCGGTGGGGTGAAAAATTCGAATCCGATGCTGTTGCCGACGCCGGTGCGGCCCAGCGCGTCCACCACGGCATTGGCGTACTCCGGGCCGCCGTCCTGCAGGTCGCCCACCAGGAAGACCGGCGCCCGGGTGAGCAGCGCAAATTTCCGCACTAGCGCGGCGATGGCGTCGGGGCTTCGATACATGGGGTGGTGGCCGATCATGAACCGGCGGAAGGCCGCGTCGGCCGCGCCACAGGTGACACAGCCATGGCCGCATCCGCGTACGGTGAAGACCGCCGTGATGGGGTGGCGCCACCAGGCGTGGAAGGGCACGTTGCTCCAGAAATCGAGGCGGCCCACCACCTGCCGGATCATCATGCCCAGATCGATGTCGAAGGCGTCCATCCCGTGCTCCGGGGCGGCGATCGGATTGGCGCGGACCTCGCCCTGCGCTTTCCAGGCCAGATTCGGCACGGCGGCGTAGTCGCGCTGCCCGCGGAGCTCCCGCACCAGCGCCGCCAGCGCGGGCTCGCAGAGGCTCCCCCGCAAGACGAAATCGACCTCGGGCCGTTCGATCAGCTCCCGGTAGAAGTAGGTAGAGGAAATCCCCCCGAAGACGACCGGAGTGCCCGGATGCAACGCTTTCAGCCGCTGGGCCACCGCCAGGCTGCCGTGCACGTGCGGTAGCCAGTGCAGGTCGACGCCGAAGAGCCGGGCCTGGAGCCGCCCCAGGTAGCGATCCACGTCCAGGTTGCGGTCGCGCATCATGAGCAGTGCCAGATTCACGATGCGCACCCGGTAGCCCGCCCGCCGCAGATGGGAGGCCAGGGTGGCGAACCCCATGGGGTACATCTCGAAGACGGGCGAGGAGGGTACGACGTCCGCAATGGGGCCGTAGAAGACCGGCCGTTTACGGAAATCGTAAATCGAGGGAGGGTGGATCAGGATGACGTCGTACATGACGTAGAAAGCTAGCGGCCCCAGGCTTCGTCAAGGTGCGGGGCTCGGCCGCTCCGGACCAGCGATAGCACCAGGCGCCGGGTTCTCGATCCCCTCGACCCTCTCGACGGTCCAGAGGATCGAGAGGGTCGAGGTTACCAGATATGCGGGATCTGGTCCGCCGGCCGGACCATGGCATCGCCGGGCTTGCAGCCGAACGCCTTCACAAAATTCGGATCGTCCGACAGCGGTCCGTTCACGCGCCAGCGCTCCGGCGCGTGCGGATCGGTGCGGACCCGGGTGCGCAGCCGTTCGGGCCGGTTGTGGATGCGCCAGCTCTGGGCGAAGCCCAGATAGAACCGCTGCTCCGGCGTAAACCCGTCGATCAGGCCGGGCCGGCCGTTGCGCTCCAGGGCACGCTGCAGCGCATCGTAGCCGGTAAGCACGCCGCCGAAGTCGGCGATGTTCTCGCCCAGCGTCAGCCGGCCGTTCACGTGGAAGGTGTCCACCTGGATGTAATGGTCGAACTGGTCCACCACCAGATCGGCCTGGCGGGTGAACTGCACCGAGTCCGACGGGGTCCACCAGTCCCGCAGGTTGCCCTCGGCATCGTAGTGCCGCCCTTCATCGTCGAAGCCGTGGGTCAGCTCGTGCCCCGCCCAGCTCCCGCCCAGCGCGCCGTAATTGGCGCCGTCATCGGCCGAAGCGTCGAAGGTCTGCGGCATCAGCGCGCCCGCCGGGAAGACCATCTCATTTTTCGATGGATCGTAATAGGCGTTCACCGTCGGGACCGTCATGCCCCACTCGGTGGTATCCACCGGCATGCCGGGCCGGTTGACCGTACGGTTCCATTCGAACGCGTTGGCCCGTGCGACATTGAGAACAAAGGAACCCGGCTCCACCTGCAGTTTCGAATAATCGCGCCAGTGCTCCGGGTAGCCCACCTTTTCGTTCATCCGGGCCAGCTTGTCCAGTGCCTGGGCCCGGGTGCTGTCCGACATCCAGGAGAGCTGCTGCAGCCGCTGGCCAAAAGCGGCCCGGATGTCGTCGATCACTGCCTTGGCGCGCGCCCGCGCCTCCGGGGGGAAGGTCTGCTCGACGTAGGCCTGCCCCAGCGCCTCACCCAGATCGCCGTCGGCCTCGCGCAGACAGCGTTTCCAGCGGGGGAGCAGCGCTTTGGCGCCGGTGAAGCGGGAAGAAAAGGCGAAGTTCTCGTTGACGAACGGGGTGCTGAGCCAGGGCGACGCCATGGCCACGGTGTGATAGCGCAGATACGCCCGCCACGCGGCCAGGGGCGCATGCGCCAGCAGGCTGTCCACTCCCTGCAGGAACTTCGGCATGGCCGCGTTCACCTT
This sequence comes from uncultured Gemmatimonadales bacterium, assembly GCA_963779755.1. Taxonomy (GTDB): domain Bacteria; phylum Gemmatimonadota; class Gemmatimonadetes; order Gemmatimonadales; family GWC2-71-9; genus CAVZZO01. The sequence continues at coordinate 765,646 of CAVZZO010000001.1, read as the reverse complement.
GCCCAGCGGCTCCAGAATGCCGATGCTCCGGAAATACCCGGGCCACGCCAGGTTGGGCGTGAGCTTGCCGATCTGCGCCAGGGTCATCGGGTGGTCGGTGGCGGCCGGATCGCGCTGGGCCACCCGCGTCAGCGAGGCGCGGGCCAGAGCGGTTTCCAGCGTCAGCACCCGTTGCGCGTCGGCGGCCGCGGCGGCGGTGTCTTCGCCCGCCAGCATCAGAGTGCGGGTGATATGCCCGGTATAGGCCTGGCGGGTGGAGTCGCCCGCGGCGCTCGAGTCGGTGTAGTAGTCGCGATCGGGCAGGCCGAGGCCGCCCTGGTACAGCCAGGCGACGTAATGGGCGGCGTCGTGCGGGTCGGGCTGGGCAAAGTAGTGGAAGAGCACGTTGACGCCCTTCACCTGCAGGGCGGCCACCGCCGGCATGAGCTTCGACCGGGTGGCAACCGAATCGATCGCCGAGAGCCAGGGCCGGATGGGGGCGATGCCCGCCTGCTGCGCCGCCGCGGAATCCATGCAGGTGGCGTAGAAGGTACCCAGCTTGCGGATGGTATGGCCCGCCGGCAGGCTGTCGCGCCGGGCCTGGGCGTCCTCCAGCACCGACCGGACGACCAGCTCGTTGCGGTCCTGCATCTCCCGGCCCACGCCGCTGCTGGAGTAGTCCGGCGGGATGGTATCGTGTTCCAGCCAGCCGCCGTTGGCAAACTGGAAGAAGTCGGTACAGGCGCTCACCGTGGTGTCCATGTAGGCCAGGTCCACCACCTTGAGGGGCTTGATGCTGTCGGGCAGGACGCTGGCGAGACTCTGGGCATGGACGGCGGGGGCACCGCCAACGGCGGCGAGGATCAGACCGACAACGACGGGAAAGCGCATGGAGACTCCAGATCGGCTCGAGTTCACCGGGCGCCGGCTCCCTTCCGGCGGACCGCGGCAGCGACGGCACGCAGCAAAGCAAACAGATTATGTGGGAAACGCCATGCCCGGCTCCGGGCTCTCCTCGGCCGACGGCCGGGGCATGCCGGATCGTTCCGTCAGGTTACCCCGGTAAACGCCTTTAGTTCGTCCATGAACCGCTGCCAGGCAGGTTCATGCTCCAGCGGGATGTGATTGGGGCTGGGCAGCGGCACGAAGCGAGCGCCGGGGATGAGGCCGGCCAGCCTGCGGCCCTCCTCGAAGGGTACCCGCGCATCGCCGCTGCAGTGCAGCACCAGCGTCGGCGTGGTGACTCGTGGCGCCTCCGCACGCACATCGATCGTATAGGTCGCCTCCAGCATTCTCGCGGCATTCTCCGCTGAGGCCGACACCCGCTGCAGCTGGTTGAACCAGTTCGCCTGCTCGGCGCTGGCCTCGGGAAAGAACATGGTGGTAAACGCCTGCCGGAACGCCGGGTTCTCCCGCCCCCAGCCCACCCGCATCATGTCGGCCTCGATGCCCACCCGGTGGCGCCGTTCATCGGTCGGCCGGCCGGCCAGGGCTCCGACGCTGAAGGCGCCGTGAAGCACAAGATGGCTCACCCGCTCGGGATGCCGCGCCGCATAGGCCGTGGCGATCGCCCCACCCTTCGAGATCCCGAGGAGGACGAACCGCTCGAGGCCTGCGGCATCTACCACCGCTTCCAGGTCGCCGACCCAGGCCTCCAGGGAGACGTCCGCGGCCTCCCAGTCGGAGAGACCGTTGAGCCGCTCATCGTAGCGAATCATGCGGAACGAACCGGAGAGGCCGGCCCACCAGTGGCGCCAGAGCGGGCTCGCGGCGTCGAACTCGAGGTGACTGAGCCAGTTGGAGGCCTTGACCAGTGGCGGCCCGTCGCCGCTCACGGCATAGGCCAGGCGAACGCCGTCGGGCGCGACGCAGAAACGAATTTCCTGGTCCAGACGCCACGCTCCCGCAGGCGTCGCGGCACCGCTCGCGCCGGCGGGGGCGGGAGTTCCGGCCAGGACCGTCGCCAGCTGCCCGGCGAATTCCCCCGCCCGGGTCCAGCGGTCGGCCGGCGCCTTGGCCAGAGCGCGGGCCAGCACCGCGTCCACTGTCGGTCCCAGCTGCTCCCGCAGCGCCGAGGCGGGCGGCACCGGGCTGGCCAGGTGGCGTCGCATCACGCTGGTGGCCTCTCCTCCGCCGAACGGCGGGTCACCCGTGAGCATCTCGTAGGCCACGCACCCCAGGGCATACACGTCGGCCCGGGAGTCGGGATCGGCCTTCCCGCCAATCTGCTCCGGGCTCATGTAGGTCGGCGTGCCGATCGCCCCACCCGGCTCGGTGATCCGCCTGGTGCTGTCGCTGCCCAGGGCGCGAGCGATGCCGAAATCGGCCACGAAGACCTCGCCGCCGGCCAGGAGGATGTTCCCCGGCTTGATGTCGCGGTGGACCACACCCTGCGCATGGGCGTAGTCCAGGGCGGAGGCCACATCCCCGACGATTCTGGCGGCGGTCTCCAGCGGAAGCGGCCCTTCGCGGGCCAGCCGCTGCTGCAGGGATTCGCCGGCCACCAGCGGCATGACATAGTAGAAGTATCCGCCGGCTTCGCCGGAGTCGAACAGCGGCAGGATGTGCGGGTGGTGGAGCTTCGCGGTTACCCGGATCTCCGCCAGGAAGCGCCGGGTGTCGATGCCGCCGGCGGTCCCGGCAGCCAGCACCTTGACCGCCACGGGCCGCTCGTGGCGCAGGTCGGTGGCCTGGAGTACGATGGCCATGCCCCCCTGGCCGACCGGACCTTCGAAGGTGTAGCGATCATGGAGGGCCCGGGCCAGCTCCTCCTCTACCTCCAGCAGCTCGAGCAGCCGGGTCCCCTGCTGCGCGGGCACCCTTGGCGGCGGCGTGCCGGCCGGCCTGCGGTTGTCGTTGGCGGCGAGCAGGGAAAGGACGTCCTCGGCCAGGTCCAGATCGCCGGCGGTCGCGCGGGTGACGAACGCCTCGCGCGCATCGCCCAGGTTCAGGGCCTCGTGAAAAAGGCGCTTGAGGCGCTCCCAGCGATCAGGCTGCATGGGGACAATAGAACTCCGGGGCCGCACCCGGGCAATCTGCCCGCGGTAGTCAGGGATCCACGTGCAGCACGGTCATCATCCCCGAGCCCAGGTGCTCGGCGATATGGCAGTGCAGCATCCAGTTGCCGGGGTTCGAGGCGTCGATCAGCACGTCCACCGTCGACCCCACCGGCACCAGCACCGTGTCCTTCCACACCAGGTTTGTGGTGGCCACGCCGTCGCGGGCCACCACCAGCATCCGCTGACCGTGAAGGTGGATGGGGTGCTGCATGGGGTGAAACGATTTCGGGTCGTTGAACAGCCGGAGCTTCACCACCGAGCCGCGCCTGACGTGCCAGTCGATGTCGTCGTTCTCCCGCCCGGCCTCGTCCCGCAGGATCCAGCGTACCTGCTTGCTGGTCGAGAGCCAGTTCATTATCGGCATCCCGTCCACCCACTCGACCGGCGCGTAATAGGCGGTGTCGATGCTCATGAACTGCACGGTGGCGAGCGGCAGCGCGGTGGTCCGCACCGTCAGGGTGAGCGTCTTGTCCGGCGGCCGGTCGAAGTCGGGACGGTAGCGGTCGATCTCCCGCGTCACCGCGGAGTAGGCCCGCAGGGAGTCGAAGGCTGCGGCATAATCGGGCGCGGCCGGCGTGGAGTCTACGGTGACGGTGCCCAGCGTGTCCACCTCGGGTTCGAACTCGCCGCGGTAGTGATTGATGGCCTGCACCGAGTTCACCACGGTGTACGTCCCCGGCCGCTCGAAGCGGACCTCGACCACATAGCGCTCGGCGGGCGCCAGCACCACGCTTTGGACCCGCGCCTCGTGCTCGAACCGGCTCACATCGGACGCGACCACCTTCATGGGCGCCCCGCCGAAGGACAGGTTCCAGGTACGCGAACTGGACACGTCGGTGAGGTAGAACCGCACCACCTCGCCCTGGTGCACCCGCAGGCGGTAGGCGGGCTCGCCGTTCACCAGCAGCACGTTACCCAGCCGACCCATCAGCGCGAAATCCGGGCCCTCCCGGCCGAAGGGGATGAGACTGTCGCCGTTGATCAGGAGATCGCTCAGGACCAGCGCCTCCTCCCGGTTGGCGGGGGAGTAATAGTCCCGGTCCGGGGAGTCCACCAGCATGTTGCCGTAGAGCCCCATGGACTGCTCGATATCCTCCCGCACGTGCGGGTGGTACCAGTAGATGCCGGCATCGGGAAAATGCACCCGGTAGGTGAAGCTGTCGCCCGGGGCCACCGGCGCCTGCGTCACCCCGGGGACGCCGTCGAAGCGGTTATCCAGCCGCACCCCGTGCCAGTGCACCGTGCCCGGCAGGTCGATCCGGTTGCGGTAGCGGATGATGATGGTGGCATTCTGCGGAACCCGCAGCAACGGGCCGGGCACCTGCCCATTGAAGCCGTACATGGTGAAGGTGCGTCCCCGGATGGTGCGGCGCACCAGCATGGCGGTGAGGTCCAGCGTATCGCCGTCGGCCAGCCGCACCACTGTCCCCGGTTTTGCCAGGGGCAGGGTGGCGGGATCCACTCCCTGCCCCGGCAGGAACGGGGTCACCGGCGGCGTGATGCCCACCAGGCCCGGGATCATGGGCATGCCGGGCGGCATGGGGATGGGCATCGTGTGACCGCCCTGCATGCCGTGCATGGGCTCCTGCGCAAGGGCATACCGCGGCCATAGCAGCACGACCATGAGTCCGAGGACGCCGAGAGCGCGAGGAGGAATCCACAGATTACACAGATTTATACAGATTAACCCCTTCCCTGAGCGGGGTTCCCAGCATCGACGACCAGATGGCTTGCGGGTTGAAGTAATCACGGAAATCAATCACCAGTAATCTGCGTAATCTGTGTAATCTGTGGATTCTATTTCGGAGAGCTCACACGGCGAGCGGAACCATCAGTACGCCGACACGCCGCGGAAGAGCGGGTGCGTGAGGAAGGATTGCAGCCAGCCGCTGGGGGAGGTTCCGTGCAGCACCGTCGGCCCCCGCTTGCCGGCGGCCGCGGTATCGGGCTCGGCAGTCACGACGAAGAGAAACTTGTTGAACTCAACCGGGCCGACCGTGGTGCGGCCGTTGGTGACGGGCCCCAGCCGCACCCACTGGGCCAGGTCCGGCGTGGCCGCCCAGGCGACATAGGTGTGGTAGGGGCCGAGGAAGGCCGGATCGGGCAGGCCGCGGGCGGTGAGCTGCACGTCGAACCTGGCGCGGCCGTCCTCGGTGACCGCCACGCCGAAGGGCGAGTCGGCGTAGACCAGCCTCGCCTGGCCCTGCGCCGCCGGCGCCGGTGCGGCGGCGAAGAGCGGAATGTCGAACGGGCCGCTCTGCGCGGCGGCGGCTCCCGGCGCGCACGCCAGGAGTCCCGCCGCCCAGAGCCCCAACAGCTTCACCGGCCGCCGCCCGGCGAGCCGGCCGGCGTCATGGCGGCCGCCGGGCCGTGGTCCCAGTCCTGCACGCTGGAGATGTTGGGCATGCCCACGTCCTTTCCGTTCCACCCCTTGAAGCCGTTGAGGCGGAACAGCCAGAGGCCGGTGCGCATGTCGGACAGCGCGATGAGCCCGTCGGAGTTGCGCACGTCCACCCCGAAGGCCCCCTGCTCCACACTGGTGGTGCTCTGCCAGCCGTTATCCGGCGTCCCGCCGAAGCCGTGCTCGTGCTGGCATTCGCAGGTGAAGTACCAGCCGTCGGTCTTCGGGTTTGCGGGGTCTTTCAGATCGAACACCTGGAAGCCGTCCTCGTACGCTGAGACGAACACGTAGGGCCAGCGGACCTCGTGATTATGGGAGAGGTCGCGCCAGTCGGCGGCCCAGGCGCTCATGGCGATATCCAGGTTCTGCTGCTTGCCCGTCTGCCCGGGCTGGAGGTCCCAGATCCGCAGCGGGGTGTACTGGTATTCCGTCTCGGTGACGGCGTAGCGCCCGTCGGGCGAGGGGGTAAACGTATGGGCGATGTCCATGCCCAGCCCGGTGATGGTGAACATCGCCGTGGGCTGCTCGGGGTGGGTAACATCCCACACCGAATAGCCGCCCAGCCCGGCGCCGTAGAACTTGTCCTGATGGGTGGCCGGGTCGTAGCCCACGTAGAAGTCGTGGTATCCGCCGGCCCCGATCTGGCGGAAGGGCGTGGGGTTGGGGACCTTGCCGACCAGCCAGGTGCTGGTATCCGCTCCGCTCACGATCTTGCCCAGATCATAGATCAGCGCGTAGGGCTGGTTGACGGTGGCGAAGTACAGCACCCGCCCGTCGGAGTGCTTGTAGGCAAAGGTATTATGGAAGCCGCCCGGCGACTGGGGATAGCGGATCCGCGCCACCTCTTTCACCTTCGAGGAATCGGGCAGCCCGGTCACGTCCCAGATGATGGCGCCGAGATCGGTGTCGGGGCTTCCCTGCATGAACTGCCAGGACTGGGCGTAGTAATAGCGGTTCCCCACCTTGAAGTACTTCCCGTCCATGGCCCCGATGCCGCGGTGCAGCTCGGGGTTCTCGATGGTCCAGTCGAAGACCTTTTTCGGGTGGGCCGGATCGCGCACGTCGTAGATCTGCGCGTCGTTGTTGACGAAGCCGGAGATGTACACGTAGGGACGGCCGGGATCCTGCTCCATCTCGATGTCCGCAGCCTTCCAGGCGCCGGGATGGGTCACCACGTGGGCCACCAGCTGTACCGACTTGCTGCCGCCGTGCTTCTGGTCGAAGGGCGCACGGCGACGCCCGGGTCCTGGGCGTGAAGCGCCGCCGCAACGAGCCCAGGGACGATAGCGGACACCAAGACAGATCTGCGCATCAAGCCTCCTCTGGAAGGGAAATGAAACCGCGAAGACGCAAAGCACGCGAAGAAGGCGCCTATGGGCGGGGAATGCGTTCGATCCCTCGCCTGTCGCACAAGACACGAAACTCCTCCCACCAACGTATTGCGCGACGTCCATGCGGTGGCATTTCCACTTAGGCGGGACGCGCGAGGCGCGCAAAGCGGGTTCAGGGTAACGGCACGCCGGACGCGGGCGAGGCGTTAAAGGCGCTCCTCCACAAACAGACCTTGGCGTTCTTGGCGTCTTCGCGGTTAAAGAGCATTCTACCCCCGGCACTGTGGCCCGGCAAAGCGGCCCCTTGCCTGGGCCGTATCCGCCGGCGCCGCCTGGCGGGGCCAGGTGTTGTCGTCCACGTTGTTGTCGGGGAACCGGCAGTGGGGATCGAACACGATGCGGTCAATCTTCCGGGGCCCGAAATCGAGCGTCGCGTCGAAGGTCCGGCTGCCGTTCCACCAGACGCTCGCGGGCCAGCGCACGACGGCGGTCGAGTCATCGACCACGGTGGCGTTGCGCATCGCGCGAATGGCCGGCCCCTGGGGCGCAAAATGCACCGCCAGCACTACCGGTGAGGGCATCTCGCCCGCCTGCCGCACCGTCACCGTGGTGCGGCCGCCGCTGGTCTTCACCCCCTGGATCGAGCCGTCTACCGCGTCCGTGGTGAAGAGCCAGTAGTACCAGAACCAGCCCAGGTCCCGGTGCAGCGCGGTATCCATATAGAACGCGTAATCCCAGGGGCTGGGGTGTTTGAATTTCCAGGCTTTGGCGTAGCCGCTCATGGCGCGCCACACCGCCGTGTCTCCCACGATCCCTCCCAGCATCGACAGCATCATGGGCGCCTTGCCGTACGCCTGAAAGGAGTACATGGGGCCGCCGTAGTTGGCATCCCACATGAGCGGCGCCTCCCGCTCGTTACCGCTGATCTGGCCGTAGGCCTGGCCGTAGCCGTCGAGATTGGCGGGCCGGCTCATCCGGTCGTCGCGGGACAGGATGTTCATGTACTGGTTGAAACCCTCGTCCATGAAGCCGTACCAGGTCTCGTTGGTGCCCACCATCATGGGCCACCACTGATGCCCGATTTCATGATCGGCCGCGCCGGCGCTGGACATGATGAACATGGGATATTCCATCCCCAGCTCGGGGCCGTCCACGATGGTGAGCGAGGGAAAACTGTAGGGCATCCACAGCCCGGAGTAGAACTCGAGGGCGTGCCGCGCGATGGGGCCGGCGGCGGCGTACTGTTTCTCGTGGCCGGGGAGATACATGATGTAGACGGGGATCTTCGAGCCGCCGGGAATGGCGGCATTGGTCGCATCCCACACGAACTGGTTGGAGGCCGCCCAGGCGACGTCGCCCACCGTGTCGGCGGTGAAGTGCCACACCAGCCGCTCGCCCGCGGCGGTCGCCTTGCCGGGGCCGAACTCGTCGGGTCCCAGAATGCGGATGGTCGAGTCGGCCGCCAGCACCTGCGACAGCCGCTGCCGCACCGCCGGCGTCAGCACCTCCCCGGGGTTCTGGAGTGTGCCGGTGGCGCCGACGATCCAGCCGGCCGGCAGGTCGAGCTTCACGTCGAAATGGCCGAAGTTGTTATAGAACTCCGAGGGGCCGAGGTAGGGATCGGTGTCCCAGCCGCGCAGATCGTCGTAGACCGCGACCCGCGGGTACCACTGGCCCACCTGGTAGAGCGAATCGCCCCAGGCGCCCATGCGCACCCCCCGCGTCCCCGAGTCCACCTTGGGCACGGTGAAGGTCCAGTCGGCGTCCAGGGTGAAGCTGCCGTGGGCCGCGACCGGCTCGGGCAGGGTGATGACCGAGACGGTCTGCGACGTATCGTACGCCGCCAGCGTTACCTGGGGCGCCTGGCCGCCGAACCGGCGCCGCCGCGGCGGCGGGTTGAGATCCACCGGCTGGCCGTTCACCTGCAACCGGCTGAGCTGCATACCGCCGGTGATCTGGGTGACCACCTCGGCCCGCGGAACGTTGGCCGTGAAGAGGTTCTGGTCCAGGCGCAGCACGATCGCGTTGAGCGCGCTGTCGCTCGGGTTCTGCACCGTCACATGCTCGCTGCCGGTGACCAGCCCGGTGGCCGGGTCGAACCTGGCCTGGATGGCATAGTCGGTGTGCAGTTGCCAGTAGTGGGGGCCCGGTTTCCCGCTGGAATCCCGCGTGCCGGCGGCGAACGCCCGCTGGATCATGTCGGTCATCGGGATGTCGTGGTGGATGGGACGGGCGGGCCAGGAGGAGGACTGCTGCGCCGCAGCCGGCGCGGCGAGAACGGCAAGCATCAGGACAGGCGCAAATCGCATAATACCCCCGGATCAGGCGGGTGGAGGAAGGACCGTACATCTGCGGCAGGCATCGCGGCCCGGACCTGAGAAATACCCAGGAAGAGTCATGGGAACCAGTCCCGGGACATGGGGAGCAGGGAGCCGCGGGGGGCCGGTGGTTACCGCGGCCGATGTCGATCCCCGGCGGCGGCGATCTCGCGGCGCGGCTACGGACCTGTCAGGGGACAGCCGGGCAAGAAGGTCGATCGGGAAGTGCGGGGATACTGTCCCGACCGTGCGGCCACAGGGAGAGGAACGCGCTGTTTCCCGGCCATTCAGTCGCCTTGCACCATTTGTTACAAGCTGGTTGCTGTAAAGCTTCTGCTTGACAAGAAATCCGCCAGTTTGTATTTCATCGCTGGATAATTCCGACCGGCGATCCCCCCTGATCGCCGTGCCGCTCTCCGATCAGACCGAGCATATCGAGCAACGCGTCGAGGCAATTCGGCGTTTCCTCCTGATCCCTGGCTGGTCGCAGCTGCCGCCGGGTCAGCTTTTTGGCGTCACCGCGGCGCTGTTTCGCCGCTGCTGGTTTGCCCGTGGGTTCCGGTGTCCTCCGCACCCGTCCCGGCCTGCCGTACTTCCACCAGGAGGCGGTATGATGGCGTGGTTCACGAAGGGCCTTTCGCTCGGACTGCTCGGCACGCTGGCACTGGCGTCGCCGGCCGTCCCCCCACTCGCTGCTGCCCCCGCTCCCGCCGCCACTCCGGCGCGGGCCGTCGTGGCCGCCCCGGTAGCGCTGTCCGCCACCGCCCCCGCGGTCCGCGCGTACATCGCTTCCCGACTGAATGCGGTGCACCGCAATGCCGCCATTCCGGCCTTTGCCCGCAAATACGGGCTGCCCTGTTCGGCCTGCCACACGGCGTGGCCGGAGCTCAACGAGTTCGGGCAGACCTTCAAGGACAACGGGTATCAGATGGGCAACGAGCGGGATTCGCCCATCTGGACCAACCCGGCCTACTGGCCCGCGGCGGTGCGCACCACGCCGCAGTGGCGCATGGAGCGCACCACCAACCAGCCGGTGGACGACGGCACCGGCGGCACCATCGAGCGGACCGTCACCCAGTCGGGTTTCGATATCGGCGGGGCAGACCTCCTCATGCTGGGCACCCTCTACAAGAACATTTCCTTTGGTTTCGTCCCGGTCTTCGAAGACGGGGGCGCGGCGCTCGAGGCCGTGTTCGTCCGTTTCAACAACCTGTTCAAGTCGCCCTGGGCCAACCTCAAGGTGGGCAAGTTCGAGTTGAACAACATGCTCTCCGAGAAGCGCGGCATGACGCTGTCCAACAACGGCGGGTTCTATCAGGGCTATCACTTCGCGCCGGTGGGCGACGGCACCGGGTTCGACCTGGGCGAGAACCAGATCGGCGCCGAATGGCTGGGCCATTCGATCAACAGCTATACCCGGGCCAGCGTCGCCGTGCTGGAGCAGTCCAACGGCGAGGCCGGGCTGACCACCAGCCAGGGCTACGACTTCTTCGGCACCTTCGACCAGGCCTTCGACGCCGGGCGGCTGGGCGTGTCCCGGATCGGGGTGTTCGGGTACCTGGGCCAGCGGCCGACCTCGTTCATCACGGTGGGCGGCGAGCCGATTCCGGGGACCGGCAGCGACGGCAAGACCTTCTACCGGCTGGGCGCCGTGGGCGATCTCTTCCTCGGCCAGCTCGAGTTCATCCCCTTCTTCATGCACGCCCATTCGGACGCGGCGCTGGGCGCCGGGACGCAGGCTTCCAAGTGGAACGACTACCTGCTGGAGGCGCACTACTACGTGAACCCGCAGTTCGTCTTCATCGGGCGGGGCGAGCTGGTGCGGATGTCGCAGCAGGTGGATCCCGGCATCCCCGACAAGATGGGCAACGTGGACGCCTACACGCTGGGGTACCGCTGGTATCCCATCATGTTCAGCCGGGCGGGCCTGGCCTGGATCGGTGAGATCTCCTTCACCAAGACGATCGGAACCATGCCGCTAAGCGGAGACGGCGCCGGGGTCGACCCCCTGACGCCCACGACGCCGGTGAAGAGCACCAGCGTCTTCCTCGGGCTCGACTTCGACTTCTGACCACCCGGGAGGTTTGAGATGCGTCGCTTGTACTCCACGCTGGCCTGCACCGCCGCGCTCGGCCTGGTGCTGACCACCGCCGGCGCCACGGCGGCCCGGGCCCAGGCGGTCACGAAGGTAGACGGCATGACCGGCAGCGCCGCGGCCGGCAAGAAGTATTACCGGCGGTTCTGCATCGGCTGTCACGGCCCCAATGGCGACGGCCAGGGTGAGAACGCCATGTGGATCGACCCCAAGCCGCGGGATTTCACCCAGGCCACGTTCAAGTGCCGGTCCACGCCGAGCGGCACGCTGCCCACCGATCAGGACCTGTACGACGCGATCACCCGCGGCTTCGTCACCACCAACATGCCCCAGTGGCGGCCGCTGCCTTCGCAGAAGCGGGTGGATCTGATCGCCTACATCAAGACCTTCTCGCCCCGCTGGCAGCACGAGTCGGCGGGGACGCCCATCAATATCCCGCCCGAGCCGCCGGTGACGATCGAGAGCATCCTGCACGGGCGGGAACTGTTCCAGAAGCTGGAGTGCTGGAAGTGCCACGGCCCCGCGGGCCACGGCGACGGCCCCTCGGCCTCCACGCTGACCGACAGCAAGGACCAGCCGATCCGGCCGTACAACTTTGCCGCCGGTGTGCCGCGCTTCAAGTGCGGCTCGACCAACCGCGACATCTACAGGATCTTCATGACGGGGCTGGACGGCACCCCCATGCCGTCGTTCGCCGACTACATCCAGCCGGCCGACGCCTGGGATCTGGTGCACTTCCTCCGCACCCTGCAGCCGCTGCAGACGCCTGAGGCCGCGGTCTGGCACGCCTGGCTGCCGCAACATCAGAACGAGCTGGCTCCGATCGGACCGGAGTCGGCTGGCACCCGCTAACAGTCCGGACTTTCTGTCGAGGGACGTCAAACGATGCGTACACTTCAGGTTGCTGCACCCATTCTGATTCTCTTCACCGCCACCCTGGGCGCGCCGGCGGCACCGGCACCCGCGGCCGGTTCCATTACCGGGACGGTGACCTTTACCGGCACGCCGCCCAAGATGCATCCGATCGATATGGCCAAGGAGCCCAGCTGCGCGGCCCAGCACTCCTCCCCTGTCGTGACCGAAACAGTGGTGAAGGGCGAGGGTAACACGCTGGCCAACGTGGTAGTGTACATCTCGGCCGGCGCCCCCGCCGGCGGCAAGGCCGCGACGCAGAAGGTCGACTACGACCAGAAGGGCTGCCAGTATGTCCCCCACGTCGCGGTCATGCAGGTCAATCAACCGCTCGAGATCCGGAATAACGACAAGACGTCGCATAACATCCATCCGTTGGCCAAGACCAACCCCGAATGGAACAAGTCGCAGCCGTCCGGGGCGCCGCCCATCGAGACCAGCTATGCCAAGCCGGAGTTCATCCCGGTGAAATGCAACATCCATCCCTGGATGCACGGCTACTTCGTGGTGCTCGACAACGGGCACTACGCGGTCACCGACAAGGATGGGAAGTTCTCGTTGGAAGGCCTGCCGGCCGGGAAGTACACCGTCACCGCGTGGCATGAGCGGTTCGGCCGGCAGACCGCGGAAGTGACCGTCCCGGCCAGCGGCGCGGCGACGGCGGACTTCGTCTTCAAGGCACTGCCCTACTGATCCGCAGATCACGCAGATCGCGCAGACTACGCAGATTGGCACCCCGCCGGGCGCCGGTCTGCGTAGCCTGCGCGGGACATCTTCGATGGGCCCGGGGACAGGCCTCAGCGGTTTCACGACACGGACACATCCTCGATCTGATATCCGCGCAATCTGCGCAGTCCGCGGATTCGCCTGGGTTCTCTGCGACGAGGAGGACTGATGGGCAAGCTGTTCGCGGTGGTTCTGGCGATCATCACCGTCGTATCCACCGGCATTTTCATTGCGCGGATCTGGTGGCTGCCGCCGGACATTTCCACGACCGGGGCCGGCATCGACCATCAGCTCACCGAGACCCTCATCGCCTCCGGCGTGCTGTTTGTGCTGGCCCAGCTGGCGCTGGCCACGTTCGTCTGGCGCTATGGCGACAAACGGGACGACCGGCCGGTCAAGACCTTCCCCGGCGGAGCCACCCCGCTGGTGGTGCTGGCCTCGGCGCTGGTCGGCGTGGAGATCATCGTGCTGTCGCTGGTCGGCACCCGGATCTGGAGCCAGATCTACCTCTCGCCGGCCCCGGCCGACGCGCTCCAGATCGACGTCCAGGCGGAACAGTTCGCCTTCTACTTTCGCTACCCCGGCCCCGATGGAAAGTTCGGCACCATTCATCCCGAGCTGATCGACGAGGGCAACTACAACTTCTTCGGGCTCGATCCGGCCAACGACGTGGCGGCCCGGGACGATATCGTCACGGCCTCCCTCGGCGTGCCCGTGAACAAACCGGTGCTGCTGACCCTGCATGCCAAGGACGTGAGCCACAATTTCTTTGTGCCCGCGTTGCGGCTGCAGCAGGACTTCGTGCCCGGCCTGGTGATCCCGGTCCATTTCACCGCCACGCAGACGGCGCACACCGAGATCGTCTGTACCCAGCTCTGCGGGCTGGGGCACTACAACATGCGGGCATACCTGGATGTCATGGCGCCGGACAAGTTCGATGCCTGGCTTCAGGAGCAGGCCGGCTACTGATTCCCGAGCCCGGCCTCTGGCCGGCGCACTCTCTTCCCTGAAAGGGCAGGCTCATGGACGACACCCCAGCGCCCGCCGCACCCCGTCGCCGGGAAACCGCTGCGAAGATCAGCCAGATCAAGCACGAACCCCCGCACGGCTTTATCCGGACGCACATCTTCAGCCTCGACCACAAGGTGATCGGGAAGCAATATCTCGATCTGGCCCTGGTGGCGGTGGTGACGGGGATGGTGCTGTCGTGGCTCATGCGGCTGCACCTGGCATGGCCCAAGTTCGCCATTCCCGGCCTGAGTACCCTGGCGCCCACCGGTGCCGCCGGCGGGGTCATGACCCCCGAGATGTATCTCTCGCTCATGACCATGCACGGGACCATCATGGTCTTCTTCGTACTGACCACCGCTCCCTTCGCCGGTTTCGGCAACTACATGCTGCCGATCCAGATCGGCGCCGAGGACATGGCGTTTCCCCGGTTCAACATGATGTCGTTCTGGGTGACCTGCCTCGCGTTCCTGGTGCTGGTGGCGTCGTTCTTCGTGCCCCAGGGGCCGGCCCTCTCCGGCTGGACCGCTTACGCCCCGCTCAGCGCCGTGGGCCAGGACGCCGGCCCGGGCCAGGGGCTGGGGCAGACGCTCTGGGTGGTATCCATCGGGATCTTCTGCATCGGCCAGCTGCTGGGCTCGCTCAACTTCATCTCCACCACGCTGGACCTGCGGACCAAGGGCATGAAGCTGCGCCGGATGCCCTACACCACCTGGGCCTGGTTCATCACCTCGGTGATCGGCCTGATCGCCTTTTCGGTCCTGCTCCCCGCCTGCATCCTGCTGCTGCTCGACCGGCTGGCCGGTACCAGCTTCTTTATTCCGGCCGGGCTGGTGGTGAGCGACCGGCTGCAGGACCACGCCGGGGGCTCCCCGCTCCTGTGGCAGCATCTCTTCTGGTTCTTCGGCCATCCCGAGGTGTACATCGCCATCCTGCCGGCGTTCGGGATCATCTCCCACATCCTGCCGACATTCGTGCGTAAGCCCCTGCTGGGCCCCCGCGTGATCATCGGCTGCATGGTGGCCGTGGGCTTCCTGAGCTACACCGTGTGGGGCCACCACATGTTTCTGAGCGGGATGAACCCCTTCTCGGCAACGCTGTTCTCCATTCCGACCCTGATTATTACCATCCCGGCGACGATCGCGACCCTGCTGTGGATCGGCACCGTGTACGGCGGCAAGATCCGCTTCACCGCGGCCGCGCTCTTCTGCCTCGGCTTCATCTCGGTGTTCGTGAGCGGCGGCATCAGCGGCTTCTTCCTGGCGCAGCCGTCCATCGACACCTACCTGCACGGGACCTACTTCGTCGTGGCGCATTTCCACTTCGTCATGGCGGTCGCCGCCATCTTTGCCATGTTCGCGGGGACCTATTTCTGGTTCCCCAAGATCTACGGCCGGATGATGAGCGAAAAGCTGGGCAAGATCCACTTCGCGCTGACCTTCATCGGGGTGTACTGCATCTTCATGCCGATGCACTACCTGGGCCTGGCGGGCAACGTCCGCCGCTACTCCGCGTTCACCGACGAGTACATGAAGGGGTCGATCCCGCTGCACCGGTTCATCACGGTGGCGGCGCTCTTCACCGGCGCGGTGCAGCTGATCTTCCTGTGGAACTTCTTCTGGAGCAAGCGCCGCGGCCCGGTGGCCCCGGACAACCCGTGGGAAGCCACCACGCTGGAGTGGAGCACCACCTCGCCGCCGCCGGTCGACAACTTCGGCGGCCGCCACCCCGTGGTGCATCACCTGCCTGACGTCTACGGCGTGGCCGGCTCGCAGGGCGACTATGTCATGCAGACCTCGCCCGAGACCGTGCCCGGGGAGGCCGTGTGACCGCCGTGCGACCCGCGCCTCCCCGAGCGACCCGTACCGGTGTCTGGGTCGGGATCGCGACCATCGCCATGTCCTTCGCGGCCTACACCAGCGCCATGGTGGTCCGCGAGGGGGCCGCGGCAGACTGGCTGCACTTCCGTCTCCCGCCCATCCTGTTTCTCAACTCGGCCATCGTCCTGCTGAGCAGCGTGACGCTGGAACTGTCCGGCGCGCGGCAGGCAACCACGGCGGGCCTGCCGGGCCAGCAGAACCGGGCCGACCTGGTGGTGGCGCCCAACGCGCTCCGCTGGATCACCCTGACCCTGGTGCTGGGGCTGCTCTTCCTGGCGGGCCAGATCATCGCCTGGCGGCAGCTGGTGGCCCAGGGTCTCTCGCTGAGCAGCAGCCCCAGCAGCGCGTTCTTCTATCTGCTGACGGTGCTGCACGCGCTGCACCTCACCGGCGGGCTGGTGGCACTGCAGTATGTCCGGGCGAAGCTGGGGCGGATGACCGGCCCCTCACCGGCCGGCGCGCTGCGCGGCGCGGCGCTCTACTGGCATTTCATGACGGCGCTGTGGCTGTACGTGTTCGTGGTGCTGGTGTTCAGGATCTGAACCCCGGGCGAGCGACCGACCTTCTTCCGGAGGACCCGTGACTCATACCGATACGACCATGCCGGCCGCCGGCGCGCACGCCCACGCCGGCGCACAGGAGGAATCTCCCTTCCGGATCGAGTCGAAGAAGCTGGTCATCTGGTTGTTCATCATCGCCGACGCGGCCACCTTCGGCGCCATTCTGTTCGCCTACGGCTTCCTGCGCCTGGGCAGCCCCAACTGGACCACGCCCTTCAAGTTCAGCCCGACCATCATCAACGGCATGGTGATGACCCTGATCCTGCTCACCAGCAGCCTCAGCATGCTGGCGGCGGTCGCCGCGGCCAGGGCCGGGCGGCGGGCGGCGAGCACCGGCTGGCTCTGGGTTACCGCGCTGCTGGGGATCCTCTTCGCCGCGCTGCATCTGCGCGAGTGGTTCAGCATGTTTCATGAGGGCTGGAGCCCGTCGCATAATCCCCTGGGCGGCTCGGCGATCTTCGGCGCGTCGTTCTTCGGCATTACCGGGCTGCACCTGGCCCACGTGATCTGCGGGGTCATTGCCATCGGCACCATCGCTCTGATGTTCCGCCGCGGCCGCCTCAATGATGGCCATATCGAAACGCTGGGACTGTACTGGCACTTCGTAGACCTGGTGTGGATGTTCGTGTTCCCGCTGGTCTACCTGATGAACGCGGCCCGGTAGCGAGGAATGGCCCCCATGCATGGCTCCAGAGGACCAAGGTCCAAGGTCGAAGGTCGAACCCGGGCGCGAGAAACTGGCCGGCGCCGGACTTTGACTTTCGACCTTTGACCCTGGCCCTTGTGACCCTGACCTGAACTTCGAACCACGAGTCCACCCATGACCGAACACGCCGAGCCGCGCTTCCGCACCCATATCATCGTCTGGATCGCGCTCATCGCCATCGTGGCGGTCGAGGTGGCCCTGACCTACGCCGGGCTCACGGTCCACGAGCGGCTGGCGGCGCTGCTGGGGCTGGCCGTGATTGAGGCCGCCATCGCCCTCATGTTCTTCATGCACCTCCGTTACGAGCGGCGGCTGGCCTGGGCCCTGATCCCCGCCCTGGTATTCGTGCTGATCATGATGGACCACCTCTGGCCCGACGCCTTCCGGCTCTTCTCCCACCGGCTCCCCCTGCCGTGAGCCAACGCCCCAGGAGGGCCGCCCCATGAGCACCATGGAACGCTTCGTCCATGCCATGCTGAGCGGCATGGTGATCCTGGTGCTGCCCTCCATCGTGGTCTGCACCGCCATCGCCGTCGCGGCGTGGCGCGGCCGGAACCGAGATTCCGGCGACTGACGATTCCGCCGTCGGCCGGGCAGAGATAAACTGCGAAACGATATCTTGCGAGAGTTCCCACACCAACGAGCCCTGCCCATGAGTCGTCCAGTCGCGGCGCTTCTGGCGCTGTCCCTGTCCCTCTCCCTCCCCGCCGCCGCCCAGATGCCGGCTCGGGGAGGGACGTCCGACTCGCCGGCCGGCTGCTGCACGCTCGACGTGCTCACCAAAGGCCTGCGGGTGGCGGACAGCTACCACGTGGCGGCTATCGCCACCCGGCGGTTCACCCACGACGAGTTCTGGCAGGCGGTGGCACCCTTCACCGCCGGCACCGACCTCCACTCGGCCGAGATCGGGCAATCCCTCCAGGGACGCGGCATCCGGGCGGTGACCTACGGGACCGGGCCCGTCAAGGTATTGCTGTGGTCGCAGATGCACGGTGATGAATCCACCGCCACCATGGCCCTGGCCGACATCTTCCGCTTCCTGGCCCAGGCCCGGGGCGACTCCCTCCGGGAGCGGCTGCGCCGCAACCTGACCATCGTCTTTGTGCCCATGCTGAATCCGGACGGAGCCCAGCTCTTCCAGCGGCAGAACGCCGCCGGGATTGACATCAACCGCGACGCCCGGCGGCTGGCGACGCCCGAGGCACGGGCGCTCAAGGGCCTGCGCGACAGCCTGGTGCCCGATTTCGGCTTCAACCTGCACGACCAGGGAGCCCGCACCCGGGTGGGCATAGACGGCCACCGCTCGGCCATCGCGCTGCTGGCGCCCGCCACCGATACCGCCGGGACCTGGAACGCGGTGCGCTCCCGCGCCCGGCTGGTGGCGGCGGTGCTGGCCCGGCTCCTGGGACATGACATTCCCGGCCATATCGCCAAGTACGACGACACCTTCAACCCGCGCGCCTTCGGCGACCTGGTACAGACCTGGGGCACCAGCACCGTACTGATCGAGAGCGGCGCGCTGCCCCACGACCCCGGGAAGCAGCGGCTCCGCGCCATCAACGTAGCCGGTATCCTGGGGGCGCTGGACGCCATCGGCACCGGCTCCTACCGGCAAGCCGATTCGGCCGATTACACCCGGCTGCCCTACAATACCGGGGGCGCCCACGACGTGCTGATCCGGGGCGGCGACCTGGTGCTGCCGGGCAAGGCCCCGCTCCGCGCGGATGTGGCGCTGAACTACGGCGATCCGGTGGCGCAGAGGGAGCCCCATGTTGCCGATGTGGGCGACCTGCGGGAGGAGGTGGCCTTCGACACCGTGGATGCGACCGGGCTGTTTCTCTTCCCGGGCGATTCCACCCTTACCCGCAAGAACGGGAACGTCTGGCTGCGCTTGGGCGCCCCGGCGCATTTCGAGCTGCGCAAGGGCGCGGAGGCAGGGAGCGAGGTGGTGCAGGAGATCGGGAACTGAGAACCGCGAAGACGCGAAGAGTCGCGAAGGGCGCGGTAAAGCTATCTGGAAATCAGCCGATCAATCTTGTCACCAGGAAATGCGCCACCCAGGCGCCGGTCCACGCCAGGGTGAGCATGTAGCCGAACTGCAGCGCCGGCAGCCGCCAGCTGCCCGTCTCGCGGCGGACCACCGCGATGGTCGAGATGCACTGCATCGCGAAGGCGAAGAACACCAGCAGGGCCGCCGCGCCGGCCGGTGAGAGATCGCGCCGCAGCGCCCGCTGCAGCCCTTCGGGTGAGTCATCGCCCTGAATGCCGTTGATGGTACCCAGCGTCCCCACGATCACCTCGCGTGCGGCCAGCGAGGTCACCAGGCCCACCCCCACCTTCCAGTCGAAGCCCAGCGGCCGGATGGCCGGCTCGATGGCCCGGCCCAGGGTGCCGGCCACGCTGCGGCTCAGGTCGGGATCGTTCCCGTTCACCCGCGGCACATGGCAGAGCACCCAGAGGCCCACGGTCACGGCCAGGATCACCGTGCCCGCCCGGGCGAGAAAGGCGCGGGAGCGATCCACCAGCCGCAGCCCCAGCGAGCGCAGCGTAGGCCAGCGGTAGGGCGGCAGCTCCAGCACGAAGGGCGTCCGGTCGCTCTTCAGGATGGTGGACTTGAGCAGCCGGGCCGTGCCGATTGCCGCCAGCAGCCCCAACACATAGAGGCCCAGCAGCGCGGCGGCCCGGACGCCGAACACCGGACCCAGGAGCGATCGGTTGGGCAGGAAGGCGGCGATGATCAGGGTGTACACCGGCAGCCGGGCCGCGCATGTCATGAACGGCGCGATCAGGATGGTCGCCAGCCGGTCGCGCCGGCTCTCGATCGTCCGCGCCGCCAGCACCGCGGGCACTGCACAGGCATAGGCCGACAGGAGGGGGATGAACGACTTCCCCTGCAATCCCACCCGGGCCAGGGTGCGGTCGGCGATAAGGGCCGCGCGGGCCAGATAGCCGGAGTCCTCCAGCACGCCGATGAACAGGAACAGCACCGCGATCTGGGGGAGGAAGACCAGCACCGAGCCAACCCCGGCGACCACCCCCTGGGCCAGGAGATCGCGGACCCAGCCGGCCGGCAGCAGCGCCACCAGGATGCCCCCCATCCCGGTGATTGCCGTCTCCATGGCATCCGAGAGAGGGGCAGCGGCGCTGAACATCGCCTGGAACACCGCAACCACCACCGCCAGAAAGATCAGCGGCCCCGCCACCGGGTGGAGGAACACCCGGTCCAGCCGCCTGGTCCAGGCCGAGGCAAGGGGCGGCCGGTAATCGGAACCCCGCGCCAGCCGGCCCGCCCACTCGCGGCAGGCCGGCATGTTCTGGATCACCGGCAGCGGAATCCGCGCGGGGACCGCGAACCGGCCGGCGAGGAACTGGTGGATGGTCTCCAGCCCGCGTCCCGTGGCTGCGCTGGCCAGGGTCACCGGGGCGCCAAGCTGCCGGGCCAGCGCCGCGGCATCGACCGTTCCGCCGCGCCGCTCCAGATCGTCCACCAGGTTCAGGACCACCAGGGTGGGGATCCCCAGCGCCAGGACCGGCGCCGCCAGCACCAGGTGCCGGCCCAGATTGGTCGCATCCAGCACCAGCAGGACGGCATCGGGCTTTCCGGCGCCCGGCATCCGCCCGCGCAGGACATCGTCGGTCACCTGCTCGTCCTCGCTGCGGGGCTGCAGGCTGTAGGTGCCCGGCAGGTCGAGCAGCTCCACGTCCCGACCCCGACCCATCCTGAGCCGGCCCCGGCGGACTTCGACTGTCACGCCGGGGTAGTTGGCGACCGTCTGCCGCAGCCCGGTCAGCCGGTTGAACAGGGTGGACTTGCCGGCGTTGGGAGGCCCCACCAGGGCCACCGTCACGCTCTGGGTGGCCGCCGCAGCGGAAGGCTCGAGGCGCAGGGTGGCGGCGCCGCCGTGGCAGGAACTCACGCCGTGTCCCGCAGCAGGACCCGGCGGGCGGTTTCCCGCCGCAGGGCTACATCGGCCCCGTCCACCCGGAATACCCGCGGATCGCCGCCTGGAGCCGCGCCAACCGCCAGCACCGTCGCGCCGGGATAGAAGCCCAGCTCCATCAGGCGGATCGACGCATCGGGCTCGAGCTCCAGCCGCTCCAGCGTTGCCTCGGTGCCGGCGGGCAGATCGGCCAGGGTGGAAATCATGACCAGAAAGGTGGGAAAAGCCCGAGAAGGCTTCACGAAGCGGGCATGAAGATGCCTTCACACAGGGACTTGACCGTCGCTTGACTGCCTTCCGCCAAGTTAGGGCCGATTGCCGCGCGCACCCTCAATCCGGAGACACCGATGCGACCCCTGCTCCTGCCGTCAGCGGTCCTGGCTCTCGGACTGCTGGCAGCCTGTTCTGACGATTCTCCGATGGGACCGTCGGCGGGTTCCGCTGCCCTGCCCGCCATGGCCGAGGGAGCGAGCCACACCGGCTTCCTCAGCCGCAACATGTACATCGGCGCCGACGCCGACGCCGTCATTACCGCCCTGGTGAGCCCCGACCCCAACGACGATCTCCCGGCTCTGCTTACCGCCATCCAGGCGCTGCAGGAAACCGATTATCCGACGCGGGCCCAGGCTATGGCGGCGGAAATCGCGAAGCTGCGGCCGGCGGTGGTCGGACTGCAGGAAGTCACCAAGCTCGATATCGACCTCACCGGCCTGGGAATCCCGATCGTGCAGCACCTCGACTTTCTGCCGGTGCTGATGCAGGACCTGGCCCAGCGCGGCCTGCATTATCAGGTGGGAGCGCAGGTTGTGACCACCACCGCCAATCCCCTGCCCGGCGTCAGCCTGACGGACCATAACGCGCTGCTGATCGATGCCGATCAGGCGAGCGTGGTCGGCACGCCCGTGGAGCAGGATTTCGCCGCAGTCATCGGCACCATCGCGCCGGGGGTAAGCCTGGTCGACGGGTATGTCATGGCCCAGGTGGCGACGACGGCGGGGGTCTTCCTGGTAGTGAATACCCACCTGGCCTCGGGCCAGCAGCCCGGGCTCGACCTGCTGCGGGCGGCTCAGGCCACCGAGCTGGTGGCGGCGACCCAGACCGCCCTTCCGGTGGTACTGATGGGCGACCTCAATGGCCTGCCCGGCTCGCCCATGTACCAGGTGCTCACCGGGGCGGGGGCGGGGTTCACCGACCTGTGGCTGGCCATGCGACCCGGCGTGGAGGGCCTGACCTGCTGTCATGCGGATGATCTTTCCAACCTCCTGGCGCAGTCGGAATTCGACCAGCGGATCGATTACGTGCTGGCCCGCTATCCCGACCCGGCCGCGAAATTCCAGGGACGGATCACACGAACCGGGTATCTGCCTTCCGATCGCATCCAGGGACCGGCGTTCCCCATCTGGCCCTCGGACCACGCGGGGTTGTTCGCCGACCTGTTGATCCGGCCCAACGCGGTGGCAAGCCGATAAAACCTCAGACACGAGAACCGTGGAGAGAGAGGGGAGAGGGAAGCGGGCAGGCTCGCTTCCCTCTTTCGTTGGGGTGCTGCTATGCTCCGGGCGCGATGTCTTCCCCGGACCCTCCGGCCCACTGCCGGGTGTATGTGGTCGAGCTGGACCGCGAGGTCCTGAAGGAGCGGGCCTTTCTCCGGGAGAATCCCGGATACAAACGAGGCCGGCTCTGCCTCTACGTCGGCTCCACCTGCCTCTCTCCCGAAGAACGACTGGGCCGGCACCTGA
The DNA here is from genome assembly GCA_963779755.1 of uncultured Gemmatimonadales bacterium. Lineage (GTDB taxonomy): Bacteria > Gemmatimonadota > Gemmatimonadetes > Gemmatimonadales > GWC2-71-9 > CAVZZO01. Next base: position 742,991 of record CAVZZO010000001.1, on the reverse strand, counting down.
CGGGCCGGAAGGGGAACCGCTTCGTTTATCGGTACGGGGTGCGCCTGCGGCCGGATTTCTATCACATGTATCCGCCCATGACCCGGGAAGAGGCGGAACTCACCGAGCGGGAGCTGGCTCTGGAGCTGCGGGCGGAGGGCTATGGGGTGTGGTATAACGTGTGAAACGTGAGCATCGCCACTCACGACAGTTCCACCGGTTCGCGCTCCAGCCGGACCCCGAAGCGCTCGGCCACGCCCTGCTCGATTTCCGCCGCCAGCGCCAGCAGCTCCGCCGTGCTGCCGCCGAGGTTCACCAGCGCCAGGGCATGGCGGGTGGAGATGCCGGCGCCGCCGCGGCGGTAGCCCCGCCGGAACCCGGCCTGCTCCACCAGCCACGCCGCCGGGACTTTGAGCCGGCCGTCCTCCGCCGGAAAGGTGGGGATGACGGCGCCACCTTCCAGCCCGCGACAGCGCTCGACCAGCCGCTCCAGCTGGTCGCCGCTCAGCACCGGGTTGGTGAAGAACGATCCGACCGACCGGGTATTGGGATCCTCAGGATCCAGTACCATGCTCTTGCGGCGCCGCAGCCCCAGCACGGTCTCGCGGACGGCCTCCACCGCGCGTGCGTCGGGAAGGGCGGCGTAGCCCGGGCTGGACTCGACCGCGCGGCGCAATTCGGGGTACCGCGGCTCGGGGCGCCGTTCGCCCAGGCGAAAGGTCACACCCGTCACCACGAAGCGGTCCCGGTCGCGGCCCTTGAACCGGCTCTGGCGGTAGCCGAAGTCGCATTCCGCCGCCCCGAACTCCACCGGCTCGAGCGTGGCGCGGTCGAGGCAGGTCACCGAGACCAGCGTGTCGGCGACCTCCTGCCCATACGCGCCGACGTTCTGAATGGGCGTGGCACCGGCCAGCCCCGGAATGCCGGAGAGGCATTCGATGCCGGCCAGCCCGCGCTCGACCGCCTGGCGGACGACCTCATCCCAGTCCACGCCGGCGCCGGCCCGGAGGATGGTCTCGCTCCCCGCCAGGGCGAACTCCACGCCGGCGATAGCGATCCGGATGACCAGTCCCGGCAGGCCGGCGTCGGGCACAATGAGATTGCTCCCGCCACCCAGAATCCAGACGGGCAGGCGCTGCTGCGCCGCCCAGGCAAGGGCGTCGCGCAGTTCCCCTTCGCTGCGGGCCTCCATGAAGTAGCGGGCGGCGCCGCCCAGGCGGAGCGTGGTATAGGGCGCGAGCGGAACCCGCTCCTCTACGCGGCTGGCGGAGATGGGCATACCGAATTCTAGTGAGGACCGGCCCCGGTGTCCTCCGCGGGATCGCCGGCCATTCGGAGCAATGGGGCCAGATCCAGCCTCCGGATGGCGTCGACCGCCGCTTCCCACGCGCCCTCGTGGCAGAGGCCCCGCTGGCCGGCGTCTTCATAGCCGTCCAGCGCGGCCTGGATGCAGCTCTGCCGAACCGCTTCGGCGATCCTGGCGGCCTGATTAACTGAAGCCATGGTATGCTCCGCTTTCCGGGGATGCCTGGACCATCTTGTCCCTGCCGGCTCCCCGGCCGCAAGTGCTTTCCCCACTGCCGCCTTCTCCTTAGGTTGGAAAGCGATGAAGGGCCTCCTCGGGTTTACCGGCGCATCCGTGCTGGGCTCCGTCGGCTGGTGGGCGGCGGCGCACTTCGGCATCATGACCGCCTTCTTTGTGAGCACCATCGCTTCCGGATTCGGCATGTACTTCGGCCGCCGGCTGGCGGAGCACTGGGGCGCGTGAATGGCGCGGCGCTGACGCTCCCGCTGAGCGCGGCGATCCTCCTCGCCGCGCTGGCGGCCATCCAGGGAGCGGCCGCCGGCCCGCGGCTCCTGGTCTACATCTTCAAACCGCTCACCACCGCGCTCATCCTGGTCCTGGCGCTGGTGCTCCCCGGCTCGGTCGCCGCCCCCTACCGGCCACTCATCGTCCTGGGGCTGGGCGCCTCGCTGCTCGGCGACGTCCTGCTCATGCTGCCGCGCGAGCGCTTTCTCGCGGGACTCGGCAGCTTCCTGGTGACGCACCTCTGCTATGCCGCGGCCTTCGGCGCGGCCGCGGGATGGCGCCTGAGCCTGCTGCCTGCCGCTCTGCTGGTCGGCTCAGGCGCACTGGTGCTGAGCACGCTCTGGCCCACCCTGGGGCGCATGCGCGGCCCGGTCCTGGTGTATGTCGCCGCTATCCTCCTCATGGTATGGCAGGCGGATGAACGCTGGCTGCAGATGCGGAGCCAGCCGGCGCTGCTCGCACTGGCCGGCGCGGTGCTCTTCCTGATATCCGATACCGTGCTGGCGCTGGATCGCTTCCGCCGGCCGCTGCGCCACAGCCAGGTCGTCATTCTGGTGACGTACTGGCTGGCCCAGTATCTCATCGCCCGGTCGGTATGAGCGGCCCGGCCCATTTTCGCGACCGGTTCCAGGCGGTCTCCGGCAGCTATGCGGCCTGCCGCCCGGGCTATCCGGCGGCGCTGTTCGAGTTCCTCGCCGGCATGGCTCCGGCGCGGCGGCTGGCGTGGGACTGCGGCACCGGAACGGGGCAGGCCGCCGCCGCCCTGGTGGACCATTTCGACCGCGTGGCCGCCAGCGATGCCAGCCGGCGGCAGCTGGCCCACGCCGTCCGGCGTCCGGGCATCCACTATCACCTGGCGCTGGCCCAGCGGAGCGCGCTGGCGGATGGATCGGCCGACCTGGTCAGCGTCGCGCAGGCGCTGCACTGGTTTCCGCTGGAGCCGTTCTTTGCCGAAGCGCGGCGGGTGCTCAAGCCGGGCGGCGTGCTCGCGGTCTGGACCTACGGACGGGCGCGGGTGACCTCCGCGATCGACCGCTGCATGGGCGTCTTCTACGACCAGACCATCGGCCCCTGGTGGCCTCCGGAGCGACACATGGTGGATAGCGGCTACGCGGGGGTGCCCTTCCCCTTCCCCGAACTGCCGGCCCCTGCGTTGGAGATCGCCTGCGACTGGACGCTGGACCACTTTCTGGGTTACGTGCGGACCTGGTCGGCGGTGGTCCGCTACCGGGCCGAGCGCGGCGACGATCCCGTAACCGGGCTGGAGCGCCAGCTGCTGCCGCTCTGGGACCGTCCGGACGCCCCACGCCGGGTAACCTGGCCACTCGCGCTGCGCGCCGGACGGGTCACCTGATTCCGGCGCCGCGTTTCCCCTTTCCCGCTTCCCGGTTCCCATGCGCAAATCTCTCCTCGTTCTGGCCGGCATGCTGCTCCTGGTCCCCGCCCCCGGAGCCGCGCAGGACAGCGGCTACGTGCTCTCGCCCACCCCGGCCGCCTGGGCTGCCCGGGTGGCCGCCGCGCGACGGCTGCTGGTCGACAGTATGCGAAGGGCGGATATCCCCGGGGTATCGGTGACCGTCATGAAAGACGGCGCAGTGATCTGGAGCGAGGGATTCGGCTACGCCGATCTGGAGCAGCGGGTGCCGGCCACGGCGCTCACGCGCTTTCGGGTGGGGAGCATCTCCAAGTCACTCACCGCCGCCGCGGTGGGCCAGTTGTGGGAACGCGGCCGGCTGGACCTGGATGCGCCGGTCCAGCGCTATGTGCCGTCGTTTCCGGTTAAGCGGTGGCCCATCACCACGCGCCAGGTGGCCGGCCACCTGGCCGGTATCCGGCACTACCGGGGTGAGGAGTTCTACAGCGCCCGGCACTACAACTCCGTCACCGCCGGCCTCTCGATTTTCGAGAACGACACCCTGCTGTTCGAGCCCGGCACCCGGTATTACTACAGCACCTACGGATACGCGCTGGTGAGCGCCGTGGTGGAAGGAGCCTCGGGCGAGCCTTATCTCCGCTACATGCGGGAACAGGTCTTTCTTCCCCTGGGAATGACCCACACCGTCGCCGAGTTTCCCGACAGCCTGATTCCCTGGCGGGCGCGCTTCTATACCCGCGACTCCAGCGGGCCGGAAGTCAACGCCGCCTGGGTGGACAACAGCTACAAGTGGGCGGGGGGCGGCTTCGTCTCCACCACGGAAGACCTGGTCCGTTATGCCGAGGCGTACCTTGAGCCCGGGTTCCTGAAGCCGGAGACCATACAGCTGCTCTGGAGCTCGCAGCACACCCGCGACGGCAAGGCGACGGGATACGGCATCGGCTGGGCGGTGGGCACCGATTCCGCCGGCCGCCGGGTGATCTCCCACAGCGGCGGCTCGGTCGGCGGCACCGCCATGCTGCTGATCTACCCCGAGCAGCGCCTCATCGTCGCGCTGCTCACCAACACGGACCAGCCGTTCGTCGGCATCGCGTGGCGGCTGGCCCGGGAGTTCTTCTGAGGCGTGACAGGCCAGCAGCGAAGACCGGCGACTCCCAGGGGGGCCGCCGGCTTCGTACTGCGAGGCGCTTCGAATCAGGGGACGTACACCGAGGTGCGCCCCGTAATGTTGTCTGTAGGCTTCCCTCCAGCCACGTAGAGGAGTCCGTTGATAGCCGCCGTGGCCGACCCGTCCCGACCCATGGGCATGGGAGCTACCGTGCTCCACGAATCGGTGGTGGGGTCATATACCTCCACGACCGGGGTATTGGAACTCACACTGAGCAGCCCGCCGGCAACATAGATCTTCCCGTTGATGGCTGCCGCGTTCGCGAGGTAGCGCGGCGTGGGCATGGAGGCCCCGCTGGACCAGGAATCGGTCTGCGGGTCGTACACCAGGAGCGCACCGTCCAGCAGCGTGCCCTGCAATCCGCCCACCACATAGAGTTTCCCGTTCAGAACCACGCCCGAGGCATACTTGCGACTCGCCGGCAGGGGCGCTTTGCTGGACCAGGAATCAGTCGCGGGATCGTACACCTCCAGACCGGATTCCTGGGCGCCGGTGGGCGCGCCGCCGCCGGCAACATAGAGTTTTCCGTTCAGCACCGCGCTGGCCGAGTAACCGCCGACGAAGGGCTGCGGCGCCAGGCCGGCGGTCCAGGTGTTGGTCTGGGGGTTGTACGCCTCCATCGCGTTGGAGCCAGTGCTGTCGGAGAGCACGCCCCCGCTGAGATAGAAGACCCCGTTGAGGAAGCCGCCCGCGCCGGCAGCCCGGGCCGTCGGCATGGTGGCGCGCGTGGCCCAGGTGTTGGTGGCCGGGTCATAAACCTCCAGCAACGGCCTGATGGCGAGCGTGCTGTCCTTGCCGCCCGCCACGTAGAGGAGTCCGTTGCTGATCCCCGATGCCGAGTAGAGGAGACCGACAGGCTCGCCGGCCAGCGAACGCCAGAAGTTGCCCGTCGCAGTGGCGGAGATCAGAACCTGCTGGCCGCCCAGGCCGGGATCGGTGGAGGTGACGGTCAGCGTATTGGTGCCGCTCTGCGGCCCCAGCGTCCAGGAACCCACGGTAGCCACCCCGGTTCCATCCGTAGTGGCACTGCCGCCGGTCACACTGCCGCCGCCGGTGGTGACCTGAAAGGATACCGGAACTCCCCCGACCGGATTGCCGTTGGCATCGGTCACCTTCACCGAAGGCGCCACCGGCAGCGTGGTTCCCGCCTGCGCGCTCTGGCCGCTGCCTCCGTTGAGCGCCAGGGTGGTGGGTGGGCCGGTAGTAATCGAAATCGCGGCGGTTATCGTCTGCATCCCGGTCGCGGAGAAAGAGAGGGTGTAGGGACCGACCGGCCCGGTCAGGGCCAGGTCCGTCCAGACCGCCTTGCCGGTGGCGTCGGTAGTGGCCGTGGTGGTACCGCCCAGGCTACCGGATCCGGACGTCAGGCTGACGGTGACCACCTTGCCGGAAAGAGCGATGGAACTCCCGGTCTCATCCTGAATCTGTATCACCGGCTGCGGCGAAAGTGTCGCCCCGCTCAGAGTCCACGACGGCGGCGGGGTGGCGAGCCCCAGCACGGGCGGAGCCGCGGTGGCAGTAAAGGTCACCGGGTTTCCGGCGATGCCGGGATCGGCAACCGTCGCCGTCAGCTGGTTGGTGCCGTTGTTCGGCCCCAGCATCCAGCTGCCCACCCGGGCAATGCCCTGCGCATCGGTGGTCTGCGAGGCCCCGGTGATTGACCCCCCGCCAAGCGTCACTGCGAAGGTGACCCCCTGGCCGGGAATCGGGTTCCCTTGCTGGTCAGTGAGTTGGACAGCCGGGGGAATCGACACCGGGAAGCCGGCCACAGTCGTCTGGTTGTTGCCTTCGTAGACATTGACCACGGCGGCGGGGCCGGCGCTCAGGGCAATGGGCAGGGGAGTTACGCTCTGCATGCCGGAAGAGCTGAAGCCCAGGGTCGGGGAGCCGACGGAGCCGGCCACCGCGAGGTCCGTAAAGGTGGCACGGCCGGTGGAATCGGTGGCCACCGTACTGGTACCGAGTACCGAGTCGCTTCCCCCGGTGATGAAGGCCGTGACAAGCCGGCTTCGCAGCGGCACGCTGTTGCCCTGGCCATCGGTCACCTGCACCACCGGCTGCTGCGCCAGGGGGACCCCGCTTTGCGCGGTGGAAGAGGGCGGAGTGCTCAGCGCCAGCACGGGGCGGAGCCCCGTGGCGGTGAACTTCCTCGTGAGCGGCGTTCCGGCGACGGTCGCGGTACAGGTGTTGGTGCCGGCCGAGTCCCCCAGCGTCCAGCCGGCAAGCGTGGCGGTACCGGCGGCATCCGTCGTGGCCGAGCTGCCGGTCAGGCTGCCGCCGCCGGCAGTAACCTGAAGGGTGACCCCGCGACCAGTGACCGGGTTTCCGAATTGATCGGCGACCTTCACCTTGAGCGCCAGAGCGACGGGGAGGCCAGCGGTAACCGACTGACTGTCGCCCTGAAGGGCGGTGATGCTCGCAGGAGGGCCCGCTGTTACGGTGGCGCTGAACTGCCCGATGAGGTGCCCGTCGCTAGCCGCGTGGGCTTCGGCCGTCTGGGGACTGCCGGCGGTGGAGCCGAGGGTCCAGGTGACCTTGGCCCGGCCGGCCACATCCGTGACCGCCTGAGCCAGACTCAACTGGCCCCCGCCGGCGGTCACCGTGAAGTTCACCGATTTGCCGGAAACGGCTTTCCCCCCCTCGTCGGTGGCGGAGACCACCAGTTGCTGGGACAGGGGAAGCCCCGCACCGCCCGTCTGCCCGTCGCCGGATACGATGGCATAGTGGATGGTGCCGTTGGCAGGGCTCGTCGGAGCGGCCCCGGAGCAACTGTTGAGCAGGCCGACGGCCAGGGCAAGAGAAGCCAGGATCGCAAGACCTCTAAAATTCATACGGTTCTCCGTTCTACACCGCAGCAGAATCTAACAGCGTGATTGCGTCACGAGCAGGGGCCGTCCGATGCGAGGTGCAGGGATCGGGCCGGGCTGCGGCACAACATTGAGCGTGTCCATCTCATGTAAGATGTTGTGGAAGAATGACTTGTTCGTTAAGGTTCCTTCAGCTCCGTCGTCGAGCATGGCATGTGGCCTCAAGAGCACAGCAGGAGACCGGCTTCTGTTGCAGGAGGCCAGCAGATTGGGCGTCGGCGTGGCACCTGGCGCACTTATTTGCAGCATGCAGTTGGCTGCACGAAATCCGAGTCATCTGAAGCCACCACCTGAGAACCTGAGCCCCTTGTGCTGGATTACCGGATCGGCCACTTGTTGGGAGTCATTGCCCCGATAACCGGGTCACCAGTGGGGCCCGGGGCATTTGCCCGTGGAATGGATGGAGGTTGCCGGCAATGGAAGACCTGCTGCCCGACCGGCTGCGCGATTACCTGGATGGACTGGTGCCGCCTCGTCCGCCGGAGATGGTCCGGATGGAGGAGCGCGCCCGGACGACCGACTTTCCCATCATCGGCCCCGCGTGCGGCCACCTCTGCTACCTGATTGCCCGGATGGCGAGTGCCCGCCGGATCTATGAGCTGGGCTCCGGTTTCGGCTATTCCACCGCCTGGTTCGCCCGGGCGGTCCGGGAGAACGGGGGCGGCGTGGTCCACCACGTGGTCTGGGACGAGGAGCTTTCGCGGGAAGCCCGGGGACACCTCGAGGCCCTGGGGCTGGGAGCCTTCGTCCGCTACCACGTAGGCGAGGCGGTCGAGGCCCTGCGCCAGAGCACCGGCCCCTGGGACCTGGTCTTCAACGACATCAATAAGGAAGGCTACCCTGACTCCCTGCCGGTGATCGAAGAAAAGCTGCGCCCGGGTGGCGTGCTGGTCGTCGACAACCTGCTCTGGAGCGGACGAATCTTTGATGAGAGCGACCACTCGCCAGCTACGGAAGGTGTGCGGGCGCTCACACGCGCCGTCATGGACTCGCCGAACTGGATTGGCTCGCTGGTACCGATTCGTGATGGGCTGCTGGTTGCCTATCGCCGCTGAATGCGGCATTAGTGCAGACGAGAAACCATTCGGAGGGACGCGCCATGCCTGAGACCGGCCGCCAGTTCCTGGACCTCTCCAGGTATTACCTGACCGACGAATACCTGCCCAAGATCCGCCGTGCCGTCGCGGATCTCAGCGAAGAGGAGATCTGGTGGAGGCCCCACGAAGCCTCCAACAGCATCGGGAATCTCCTGCTCCACCTCACCGGCAATCTGCGGCAGTGGGTGCTGAGCGGCCTGGGTGGCGAGACCGACCGGCGAGCACGGCAGGAGGAATTCGATGCTCGAGGTGGCCCCCCAGGCGAGGAACTGCTCACTCGCCTCTCCTCGGCGGTGGAGGAGGCGGCCAAGGTCCTGCAAAGCCTCGACCCGGCGAGTCTCCTCGAGCGAAGGCAGATCCAGGGCCGCGAGGTCATGATCATGCGGGCGGTGTATCACGCCGTGGAGCACTTTGCCACCCACACCGGGCAGATTCTGCTTCTGGTGAAGCAGTTCACCGGCCAGGATCTGGGATTCTACCAGAAGGATCAGACGGGCGAGGTGCGGCCGGCCTGGCAGGGAGCGGCGCCGGAGGCCTGAGGGAGGAGGAGACAGGTCAGGATTCAGGACCCGGGGGGGCTCTGACGACCGGCTCCTGACTCCTCGCTAATACTTATAGTCGCTCCGCGGCGCTGGCCCACCGGGCCAGTGCCTGGTCCAGCTCCTCCCGGGCAGCTCTCAGCGCCTGATTGAGCCGTCCCGCTTCGCGGGCGCCCTCCGGGCTTCCAGCATAGAGCGCGGGATCGGCCAGGGCGGACTGGAGACCGGCCACCCTCTCCTGCCACTGGTGGGCCTCGGCCTCCAGCGCCTTCACTTCCCGGCGCGCCAGACGCCCGGCTTCGGCTTCGGCCCGGCGGGCGGCGGCAGCATCCTTCCGCTCCGCCCGGTCCGAGACCCGCTTCGCCGCGGAGGCTTCCGCCGCTTTCCCGGCACGGTCGGCGTCCCGCGCGGCCGCATGGGCTTCCCATTCCGCGAAGGTGCCCCCGTAGTCCAGGATGCGCCCCTCTTCCAGCGCCCAGACCCGCCGGGCCAGCTCCCGCAGGAAGGCGCGATCGTGGCTCACCACGATCACGCTGCCGTCGTACTCGTCCAGCGCATCCTCCAGCGCTTCGATGGACTCGACATCCAGGTGATTGGTGGGCTCGTCCAGCACCAGGAGGTTGGCGCGCGAGAGCGTGAGCAGGGCCAGGGCCAGCCGGGCCCGCTCGCCCCCACTCAGGGTGGGAACCATTCGCTGCACCGCAGCGCCGGTGAAACCGAACCGGCCCAGCAGCGCCTGGACGGGGCCGCGTCCCCAGGCAGGCCGCAGCTCGGCAATGCTGTCATACAGCGTGCCGTGGTCGGGCACCTGGGCCAGATCCTGCCGGAACCACGCGGTAGAAACCCCCGCGCCGAGGCGGACACTGCCGGATTCGGGCGGCCGCTCGCCCAGGAGCGTCGCCAGGAGGGTAGTCTTCCCGGCCCCATTGGCCCCCACCAGGGCGATGATGTCGCCCCGACGCACGACGGCGCTGAAGTCCCGCACCAGCCGGCGTTCCCCGGCCTGCACGCCCAGGCGGTCGATCACCATGACCTGGTCGCCGCCCCGCTCGGCAGGGGTGAGGCGCAGGGCCATGGCGTCGGCGTCGGCCGGCGGCGCCGAGAGGCGAGGCAGGCGCGCCAGCCGGGCGCGGCGTCCTTTCGCCTGCGCGCTGTTGCCGCCCGCGATATTGCGGCGGATGTAGTCCTCTTCCCGCGCGATCATCCGCCGCTGCTCGTTCACCTGGCGCTCCAGCGCCAGCACCCGTTCGGCCCGCTGCCTGACAAAGCCGGAGTAGCCGCCCCGGTAGGGGGTCGCCGTTCCCTCCGCCACGTGCAGCACATGGTCAACCGTTTCGTCGAGGAACGCGCGGTCGTGGCTGATCACCAGAACGGTCTCTCCCAGCTGTCCCAGATAGCGGGTGAGCCAGTCGATGGTGGCGAGGTCGAGATGATTGGTGGGCTCATCCAGCAGGACCAGGTCGGCCGGCGCGGCCAGCTGCGCGGCCAGCCCCACCCGCCCGCGTTCGCCGCCGGAGAGGGTCTCGAGCCGCCGGAGCCGGGCCTCCTCGGGGTCGAAGCCGACACCCTGCAGCACCGCATCCACCCGGGCATGAAACTCGTAGCCGCCGGCATGCTGGAAACGCTCCAGATCGTGGCCGTAGGCGTTCAGGTCTTCCGGCGTGACGGCATCGCCCAGGCCGGCGATGCGGCCGGCGTCCCGCTCCAGCCGCTGTTCCAGCCGCAGCAGGTCCCGGTAGCCGATGGCCGCCGCCTCCCAGACGGTGCCGGCGCCGCCCAGGTCGCGGTCCTGATCGAGCAGCGACACGCGCAGGCCGGGCTCCCGCACCACCACGCCCCGGCTGGGCTCGACCGCGCCAGTGGCCAGCCGGAAGAGTGTGGTCTTGCCGGCGCCGTTCCGGCCCACCACACCCCAGCGTTCCCCCGCACTGACGGAGAAATTGACGTCGCGGAGCAGGGCCGTGGCCCCGAACTCGACGGCCACATCGGAAAAGGCGAGTACCGGCACGGGGGGAATATATTGGTACGCGGCGCACGCGACGGCACACGCGTTCTGGTGGCGGGCGATCAGTGCGAGGCGAGGGGGGCGCCCATGGCACCGGCACCGTTGGTCTATTCCGGCCACTTCGCCGACAGCGGAGGGAGGAACCCACTCAGGAAGCCGGACGGAAGTATTTCACCCGCGGCATCACCGGGCCGGTCGTGATGCTGAACCTGCTGCGCTTCCGTGCGACGGCCGATTATTCCGCCGCACCGGACCTGGCGCCGGCGGAGCCCATCTCCGGGGCCGAGGCCTACCAGCGCTACGTAGAGCATACCCGGCCGTTCCTGGAGGCATCGGGCGGCACGCTCCTTTTCCTGGGCTCGGGGGGCGACTATCTCATTGGCCCTCCCCACGAGCGGTGGGATCTGGCGATGCTGGTCCGCCACCACAGCCCCGAAGCCTTTCGCGCGTTCGCGTCGAATACGGCATATCTCGCCGGGCTGGGGCATCGGCAGGCGGCCGTGGAGGACTCGCGACTGCTGCCCCTGATCCAGCAGGAACCCTGAAGCCGGCAACGGCCTGCCGGCCGGAATGACCGGCCGCTCCTCGATGCCTCTTCTTCCGGAGCATCCGCCATGAGCAGCGTTTTTCACATCGTACCCGCCGGCGCCAGGCCCTTCTGGCTCCTCCTGCCTATCTTCGCACTGATGCTGGTGGTGCTCGCCGTGCTGGCCGCCGAAGGCTGGGCTTCGCAGCGCGCCTGGTTCGAGCTGTCTCCCGCCGGCCTGCGGCTCCACGGCGGGCTCTACGGGCGGATGATCCCGGCCGCGCAGCTGCGCGGCGGCGCCGCCGAGCTGGTGGATCTGGATGTGCGGGACAGCCTGATGCCGGTGAGCCGCCGGTTCGGCACCGGGTTGCCGGGCTATGGCGCCGGCTGGTTCCGGCTGGCCAATGGCGAGAAGGCGCTGGTGTATCTCACCGACCGGCGGCGGGTGGTGTACATCCCGACCACGAAGGACTATGCCGTGCTGCTCAGTGTAGCCGATGCGGAGGTTCTGCTCGCGCGGCTGCAGACCCTGGGAACCGGGACGGCGGCAAGGCCGGACTCCACAGGTCACCCGCGGGGCCACCGTGCCCCCTGACACCCGGGCGCGCCCACCCGCGTAGAGCGGGAACACCCCATCCGCCCCCTGAGTCTGCGGAGGACAGCCATGGAAACCCGGATCATCTCCCTGCTCTGGCTTGCCGGACTGGCCGTCACTGCTGCGCCCGCGCACGGACAGGAATCCGCCCGCGCGGTTCCCTTGTACGGGAATCTCGGCGACCATCATTACGCCGTCAGTACGCACGATTCACTGGTGCAGAAATATTTCGACCAGGGGCTGCGGCTGTACTACGCCTTCAACCATGCCGAGGCCATCCGCTCATTCGAGGAAGCCGCCCGGCGCGACCCCGGGTGCGCCATGTGTTTCTGGGGCGTGGCTCTGTCTTACGGGCCCAATATCAATCTCCCCATGGATTCGGTTTCGGGCAGGGCGGCCTTCCAGGCCCTGCAGCGGGCAGTGGAGGTGGCGCAGCGCTCGAGCGCCGGTGAGCAGGCGCTGATCGGGGCGTTGAGCCGCCGCTATCTCGCCGTTCCTCCGGCTCATCGTGCGGCTCTGGACTCGGCCTACGCCGCGGGCATGAAGGACGTCGTGGCCCACTTCCCGGACGATGCCGAAGCGCGCACGCTCTACGCCGAAGCCCTGATGGATCTGAGTCCCTGGAACTACTGGCAGCGGGATGGAATGCCACGGGCCGGCACCACCGAGCTGCTGGAGCAGTTGGAGACGGTGATGCTGGCGGATCCCCGCCACCCGGGCGCCAATCATTTCTATATCCACGCGGTGGAAGCGGTGCAGCCCGAACGGGCGGTGGCGGCGGCCGAACGGCTGGCCGGGCTCATGCCTGGCGCGGGGCACCTGGTCCACATGCCGGGCCATATCTACGTGCGGGTGGGACGCTATGCGGAGGCCATCCGCGCTAATCAGCACGCCGTGCATATGGACGAGTCCTGGATTCAGGACCAGAATCCCGTGTTCGGCGTGTATGTCGCGGGCTATTACCCCCACAACTACGATTTCCTGGCCTTCGCCGCCAGCATGATCGGCCGCAGCGAGCAGTCGCTGGGCGCGGCCGAGCGGCTGGCCACGCTGGCGCCGCCGGAAATGCTGCGGGAGCCGGGCATGGCGTTCGTGCAGCACCACCGGACCCGCCACCTCCAGCTCAAGGTCCGGTTCGAGCGGTGGGAGGACATTCTGGCAGCGGCGGCGCCCGCCGCGGATCTGCCGCATGCGCGCGCCATGTGGCACTACGCGCGCGGCCGCGCGCTGGCCGCCCTGGGAAAGACCCACGCGGCGGAGACCGAGCTGGCGCATCTGCATGCGGCCGCGACCAGTCCAGACCTCGCCGCGTTGCGTCTGGAATTCAACTACTCCGGCGCCGTCCTGGGCATCGCGGACGAGGTACTCGCAGGCCACATCGCCGCCGCGCGGGCGGAGTGGCCTGCGGCCGAGTCGCACCTGCGCGAAGCGGCGCGGCGGGAGGACGCGCTCACCTACGGCGAGCCGCCGGACTGGACCATCCCCGTGCGCCAGGAGTTGGGCCGGGTTCTGCTGGCGGCGGACCAGCCCCGGGCGGCGGAGCGGGTGTTCCGGGAGGACCTGCAGCGCTTCCCCGACAACGGCTGGTCGTTGCACGGGCTGGCGCTCGCGCTGGAGGCGCAGGGACGCCACGGCGAAGCGGCCGAGGCCGCGCAACGGTTCCGCGCCGTCGGGGCGGAGGCCGATGTGCCGGCCCGGCCGGCGGAGTCCGCCGACTGAGCCTGGCGCAGCGCTCCGGGGTGCTTGCGTACGACCGGCAGCGGCCTTAACACTACGCCTGGGCACAGCCGGATGGGTACCAGCCATGATTGCCTACATCGTCCGCTTCAAGTCGGCGCTCTCGCCGGACGAAGTCTACGCGCAATACCAGACCAGGGCGAAACGCTACCGCCAGGTCCCCGGTCTGATCCAGAAGTACTACCTCAGCTATGCCGGGGGAGAGCACGGCGCGGTGTACCTCTGGGATTCCCGCGAGTCGCTGGATCGGTTTCGCGGCTCCGAGCTGGCCCGGACCATTCCGGAAGCCTACCAGGTCACGGGCGAGCCGGACCTGCGGATCGCCGAAGTAGTGATGTCTCTGAGAGAGGGGCCGGGAGTCGGGGACCAGGGATGAGGAGGGGACCGCCTCCAGCTGAGCCCTGATTCCCGATTCCTGGTCCCTGGTTCCTGCCATTCTCATGCCCCGGATCAGCGCCGGCCTGCTCTTCTTCCGCAGCGGGCCCGCCGGCCTCGAGGTGCTACTGGTCCATCCCGGTGGCCCGTTCTGGGCGCGGAAGGACCTGGGGGCGTGGTCCATCCCCAAGGGCGAGATTCTGCCGGGTGAGGATCCGCTGACCGCCGCCCGCCGCGAGGTGGCCGAGGAGACCGGCTTCGATACCCAGGGCGAAGCCGTCAGCCTGGGCCAGGTGAAGCAGCCTGGCGGGAAAGTCGTGCATGCCTGGGCTCTCGGGCGTGACGCCGACCCGGGGGCGCTCCGGAGCAACACCTTTCCGCTTGAGTTGCCGAAGGGGTCGGGGCGGATGGTGGAGTTCCCCGAAGTGGACCGGGCAGCCTGGTTCGGGCTGGAGGAGGCGCGCCGGAGGATCCTGAGCGGTCAGATGCCGTTCCTGGAGCGACTGGCGGAGCATTACGGCTGAGTCATGGACGAATGAAACCGCGAAGACGCCAAGAGCGCGAAGACACGCGAAGAACAACTGCTGGTAATAACAACAAAGAAAAGAATGCGGCCCTTTGTGACGGCCCGGCAACGCTTCACGGAGCGCTGCAGGCATGGGAGCAAAATCTGCGTAAATCTGTGTAATCTGTGGATCACCAAACGGACCTGGGCCAACCGTCAGTACCAAGGTTGCCGTCAGGATCCACGACCGGTCCGAGGACCATGAAAAGAGCAGGACGGATCGGCTGAGGTAGCCGCAGATTACGCAGATGTACGCAGATTACTTCCGCCACGGGCGGCGCGCCGATGCTAACCCCGACTACCCAGAAAAAAGAGAGAACAATTGTTCTTTGTGGCGGCCCGGCAACGCTCCACGGAGTGTCGCAGGCATCGGAGTCAATCTGCGTAATCTGCGTAATCTGTGGATCACTAAACGGACCTGAGCCAACCCCGCTGTATCAGGGCCGCCGCCGGGATCCACAACCGGTCCGCGGACCATGGCGAGCAGGACGGATCCGTTCAGGTAACCGCAGATTACGCAGATGTACGCAGATGACCTCCGGCCCGGGCGGCGCGCCGATCCTAGCCCCGCTCACCCAGAAAAAAGAGAGAACAATTGTTCTTTGTGGCGGCCCGGCAACGCGCCATGGAGTGCCGCTGGCATCGGAGTCAATCTGCGTAATCTGTGTAATCTGTGGATCACTAAACGGACCTGGGCCAACCGTCAGCACCAAGGTTGCCGTCAGGATCCACAACCGGTCCGCGGCCGCAGATTACGCAGATGTACGCAGATTACCTCCGGCCCGGGCGGCGCGCCGATCCAATCCAGTCACCCACCGAAACAGGAACACAAGTTTCTATGAGTCACCCGGGCAACGCTCCGGGGAGTGCCGCAGGCATCGGAGCCAATCTGCGTAATCTGTGTAATCTGCGGTTCCATAAACTGATCTGAGCCAACCGCGCTGTACCAGGGCCGCCGGCAGTGTCTACAGCGGGTCCGCTAGTCTCCATGATTCGCCTGAAAATCAGAGGGCAGGTGCGTCGCGTTCCTCGCCGACGTACAGGAGCAGGTCGAAATTGCCAGGCACATAGCCCAGGACGCGCAACAGCAGAGCCACTTGTCCCCGATGATGCACCGCGTGCACCGCCGCGTGCTGCAGCAGATCCCCCAGCGGAGCCGACTGTTCAGGGCCACCGCCGATGGTGAATTCGATACTGCGTGTCAGGTCCTCATCCTCGAGGCCGGACAGGAAGCTCCGGACGTGCCCCTCCACCCGGGCCCAGGCCTGGGCAACCGCTTCGACGGTCGCGTAATCCCGCGGATTCAACCGCTCGCCCCGTTGGTGGCCGCCACACCGATCGAGCCAGCCCCACTCGGCGCTCAGAATGTGGACCAGGGTATTCCGAATCGAGCCGTAACTGCCGGCGATGGACCGGGTGAATTGCTCCGGCGTAAGCCAGGAGACAGCTCCGAGCAATCGCCGGTTGGCCCAGTAGTGATAGTCGTACAGGCGTTCAAGATCGCTGACGCGCATCCTCGCTCCTTTAGTTGGGGGAAAAGAAAGTCCACAGCGGCCGTCTCCGGCCCCTTGGCTTTTCCTTGGCTTCTAGCCCGCTTCTGGGGGATATCGCCTCCTCTCCCCTTCTAGATCGGCGTCGGCCTCACCGTATTCCCGACGGAGGCGCTGACGGCCGGCAGGAGCAGGGTGGGCCCGGCACGGGATCGCATGGATCCCAGCGTCCCGGCGGGGTCCGCAGCCGGTCGGCGGACCCCGGCCAGCAGGACGGATCGATTGAGTTAGCCGCAGATTACGCAGATGTACGCAGATTACTTCCGCCGCGGGCGGCGCGCCGATCCTAGCCCCGCTCACCCAGAAGAAAGAGAGAACACTTGTTCTTTGTGGCGGCCCGGCAACGCGCCATGGAGTGCGCCGCAGGCATCGGAGCCAATCTGCGTAATCTGTGTAATCTGTGTAATCTGCGGTTCCATAAACTGACCTGAGCCAACCGCGCTGTACCAAGGCCGCCGTCAGGATCCACAACCGGTCCGCCGACCATGGCGAGCAGGACGGATCCGTTGAGGTAACCGCAGATTACGCAGACCCGGGCCGCGCGCCGATCCAATCCAGTCACCCACCAAAAAAGAGAACAGAATGTTTTCTATGAGTCGCCCGGCAACGCGCCATGGAGTGCGCCGCAGGCATCGGAGCCAATCTGCGTAATCTGTGTAATCTGCGGTTCCATAAACTGACCTGAGCCAACCGCGCTGTACCAGGGCCGCCGTCAGGATCCACAACCGGTCCGCCGACCATGGCGAGCAGGACGGATCCGTTGAGGTAGCCGCAGATTACGCAGACCCGGGTGGCACGCCGATCCAACCCAGTCACCCACCAAAAAAGTGAACAGAATGTTTTCTATGAGTCGCCCGGCAACGCGCCATGGAGTGCGCCGCAGGCATCGGAGCCAATCTGCGTAATCTGTGTAATCTGTGTAATCTGCGGTTCCATAAACTGACCTGAGCCAACCGCGCTGTACCAGGGCCGCCGTCAGGTTTCACCGCCGGACCGCCGACTGGTAGCACGGCGTTCATCGGCGGAGCGAATCTGCGGCTTTAAGGAGCCTTCATCGCGCCTTCCTGAAACCTTTAATCTCTCTTAATAAGTCTTGGATGACCGCAGTCGGGCTTCGCGGCATCCCTAGAGTCCCCGTCAGGAATCCATGAGACGAGTCACCCGCAGGACGTTTCTCGGGAGCGCCGGTCTTGCCTCCGCCGCAGTCGTCGCCCCCCGGATTGTCTTGCCGGTTCTCGGACCGGCCTGGAAACGAGCACCCTGCGAATTGTGCGGTGTGGGGTGCGGTTTGCTGGTGGGGATCCAGAACGGCCGCGCGGTGGCAGTCAGGAGCGATCCGGATTCGCCGGTGAGCCAGGGGTCCGCCTGCGCCAAAGGCTACAACTCCGTCGAGGCGCTCTACGGCCGCGACCGGATCCGGCAGGCGATGGTGCGGCGCGGAGGAGGCCTGGTGTCGGTCCCGCTGGGCGAGGCGCTGGACCTGGTGGCGCAGCGGATCCGGGACACCGTGCGGGAGCACGGCAAGGACAGCGTCGCGATGTACGGCTCGGCCGGTTGGAGCATTCCCGACGCCTACGTCGCGGCCAAGCTGTTCAAAGGGGCCCTGGGTACGAACAACATCGAGACCAGCTCGCGGCTGTACGCCGGCAGCATCAGCGCCGGTCTCCGGAGCAGCTTCGGCCAGGACGGCGCCCCAGGCTGCTACGAGGACATCGACCACGCGGACGTCATCGTCCTCTGGGACATCAACCTGGCCGAGACCGACCCGGTGCTGTTCTCCCGCATGCTGGAGCGGAAGCGGCGCGATCCGGCCGTCCGGATCGTCTGTCTCGCCACCCGCGCCACCCGCACCAGCTACGCCGCCGATCAGGTCCTGCTGTACCAGCCGCACGCCACGCTGGCCATCGCCCATGGGATCTGCCAGGAGATCGTCGCCCGCAACTGGGCCGACAACGCCTTTCTCGACCGGCATGTCGCGTTCCAGCGCGGGCGCACCGATTTCGGAGCGGACGCCGGCGACACCCTGGCCCTGGAGCAGCCGGCCGACGCCACGTGGGACGACTACGTGGCGTTCCTCTCGGACTACCGGCCCGAGCGGGTCCAGGCCCTCTCCGGCATGCAGGTGGCGGACATCCGCTGGCTGGCCTCGCTCTATGGGGATCCGCTGCGGCGGGTGATGTCCGTCTGGGGCCGAGGCGTGAATCAGGATATCCGAGGGACCTGGGCCAACAACGCGCTGTACAATCTCCATCTGCTGGTGGGCAAGATCGCCAGCCCCGGCAACGGGGCCCTGGGACTCAGCGAACAGCCTAGTGGCGGGTGCGCGGTGCATGACGCCGGCAGCCTGACCGACGCGCTGCCCCGTGGAACGGTACGGAACAAGGCCGACCGCCGCCGCGCCGCCGAAATCTGGGGCGTGCCGTTGGAGCGGATCGATCTCCGGCCAGCGGCCCCGGTGCTGGGGATGTTCCGCCGGCTGGAGTCTGGAGACATCCGCCTGCTCTGGATCCAGTCCACTGACCCGATGGTGAGCCTGCCGGATCTGGACCGGTACCGCCGCGCCGCGGCCCGGCCGGACCGCTTCCTCGTGGTCTCGGCGGCCTATCCCACGGCGAGCACCGACGTAGCCGATGTGGTGCTCCCCGCGGCCCTCTGGTTTGAGCGGGAGGGCCTCTACGCCAACGTCGAACGCCGTATCCAGCAGTTCGACCGGCTGGTGGGGCCGCCGGGCGATGCCACGGGCGACGCCTGGCTCACGATCGAAGTCGCGCGTCGTCTGGGCTTTGCGAAGCTCTTCCCTTATGACCCCAGCCGCCACGTGGAGCAGATCTGGGAGGAATACCGCCACTTCCACGACGAGGCTCCCGACCGGCTCCCGCTCCTGAGCGCGCTGCGCTCCCAGCCGGGCGTGCAGTGGCCGTACTGGCCCTACCCCACCGATCGGGGAGTCCAGTGGCGCTACAGCACGGCCCACGATCCCGCCGCAGAGGCCGGCAAGGGGGAGTACGACTTCTACGGCCACCCGGACCACCGGGCCTGGATCTGGCTGCGCCCCTATGAGCCGCCGGCAGAAGCTCCTGATCATGCCTACCCGTTCTGGCTCACCACCGGCGCGGTGCTCGAGCATCAGGGCACGGGGACACTCACCCAGCGGATCCCGGCACTGCACCGGGCGCTGCCGCACGCCTACGTGGAGATCAATCGGGAAGACGCGCGGCGCCTCGGCATCCGCAACCGGGAGATGGTCCGTGTGGTGAGCCGCCGGGGATCGCTGGTGATGGAGGCGCGTATCGACTATCGGTCGCAGCCGCCGGTGGGCCACCTGTTCGCGCCGGACTTCGACGAGAACCTGCCGGTCAAGCGTCTCATGCTCGATGCGGCCTGCCCGCTGTCGGGGGAGCCGGACGGCAGCAAGTGCGCCGTGCGCGTGGAGCGGCTGCCCGCGGGAACGCCGGCACCGTGAACCCCACCGGCCCGCGGCCCGCGGTCCTCCTCATGAGCGCGCTTCTGGTCGCGTCCCTGGCCACGGCGGCGGCGGCAACGGTGGCGGCGGTCCGCCGGGCCTATGCCGCCCGGGTCGAGCGGGCGCCGGCCCCAGCGGTACCACTGCTCGCCGTCCCGGAGGAACCCATCGCCAGCGAGGCCCAGGTCTTCCGGACCAGTCCCGCGATGCTGGCCATCGAGCCGGCCGACCCGCGCCAGCGCACGGCGCACCCGCGCGACCTGCGGACATTCCATTTTCTCCGGGCCTACGAGGGCGCGCCGCCCCGCATTCCCCACGGCCTTACCGCCGACGAGTACCGCTCGAGCTCCTGCGGCGCCTGTCACGCCCGGGGCGGCTACTCCCGCCGCTTCGCCGCCTATGCGCCGGTGACGCCCCATCCCGAGCGCACCATGTGCCTGCAATGCCATCTCGGAGAGGACCGCGTCATGGGCTTCGCCTCCCCCGACGCCGGTCCCAGCGACCGCTGTCATCTCTGCCACGGCCCCGCCGGCGGTGCGCCCCGGCCGGAGGCGTCCTACACCTGGCCGACGACGGTCTGGACCACCCTGCCGGCGCTGACCCGGGACCAGGCGCCGCCCCCCATCCCGCACGATCTCCAGTTCCGGGAGAACTGCCTGGCCTGCCACTCGGGGCCCGCGGCGGTAGCCGAGGTCCGCACCACCCATCCCGACCGGGCCGATTGCCGGCAATGCCACGTACAGGCGGGCGGGGAAACCCAGGCATTCGCGCACCAGCCGTGGACTCCGGCTGACAGCACCGGAGCCGCCCCGTGACCCGCGGAATCGGTCTCTTGTTGCTGGCGGCGGGGATCGTCGTCGGGTGCCGGAACGGCTCCCTGGCGCGGAGCGAGCAGGCGGCCGAGATGATGGCGCCGCTCGATTCCGCCACCCGCGCCCGCAATGCGGCGCGGGAGCCGGGGGTGCTGGGGACGGTGGAGGCGATAGCGGTGGAAGGATGGACGGGACCGGGCGGCCAGCCGTTCGAAGTGGCCCGCCGGACCACCGAGGCAGAGGCCGGGCAGGCGCGCCAGTTCGGCCAGATCAATCTGTCCATCGCGCTACGCAACCGTTCCGCCGCGCTGAGCCAGTATCCCTGTACCTCCTGCCACCAGGGCCGGAAGCTGGTCATGCAGGCCAGGCGGGTCGCCGACGCGCACCAGAATATCCAGCCGGTGCACCCCAGCCGGACCGGGGCGCTCTGCTCCACCTGCCATGCGCCGGAGGACGTGGGGACGCTGGTCCTGCTCAATGGCAAGCGGGTCAGCCTGGATGAGAGCTACCAGCTCTGCGCCCAGTGCCACATCCCCCAGGCCACGGCGTGGGCCAACGGCGCGCACGGGAAACGGCTGGACGGCTGGCAGGGGCGGCGGGTGGTGATGGCCTGCCCGGATTGCCATGACCCGCACCGGCCCGCGCTTCAGCCGCGGATCCCGTTCCGCGCGCCGCGGATCGCCAGAACTCCGACCACGAGCCAGCCATGAGCAACGATCGCGACCGCCAGAGCCCGGAGGCCCAGGAAAACGCGACCCTGCTGCAGAAGCGGGTGGACCGGCGCGCAGCGGTGGGGATGATGGTCGCCGGGGCGGTGGCCGGCGCCGCGGCGCTCAATGCCTGCACGCCGTTGAGCGCGGAGACGCCCAAGGAGCGCGAGATCCGGCTGCTCAAATGGCGGGAGTACATCAAGGGCAACTACCGGTTCATGACGGAGGAGGAACGGGCGGAGACCATCGCCCGGCTGGAGCGGCTGGCGAAGCTGGAGCGCGGCGAGGACGTGGCCATCCATTCCACCGCCGCGCAGCCGGGGGTGATCTTCGGCTACGCCTTCAACATCTCGAAGTGCCAGGGGTTCCGGAACTGCGTCCAGGCCTGCATCAACGAGAACAACCTCGACCGGCGGGCGGCGACGCAGTACATCCGCATCTTCGAGATGGAAGACGGCGAGGTGGATTTCGCCGAGGCCGACGCGACCTTCCAGCACGAGGTGCCGGCCGAAGGCCACTTCTATCTGGGGACCCAGTGCTTCCAGTGCGGCGATCCTCCCTGCACCCGGGTCTGCCCCGTCGGGGCCACCTGGCAGGAGCCGGACGGCATCGTGGTCATCGACTACAACTGGTGCATCGGGTGCCGTTACTGCATGGCCGCCTGCCCTTACTGGGCGCGCCGCTTCAACTGGAGCGACCCCGAGGTGCCCGCGGCGGAGCTGAACCCCAACCAGCACTACCTGGGTAACCGGGCGCGCCGGCGCGGGGTGGTGGAGAAGTGCACCTTCTGCATCCACCGGACCCGCCTGGGCCGGCTGCCGGCCTGTGCCGAGGCCTGTCCCACCGGGGCTCGGGTCTTCGGCAACCTGCTGGACCCGGATTCCGAGATCCGCTGGGTGCTGGCCAACAAGCACGTGTTCCGTCTGAAGGAAGACCTGCAGACGGATCCGCGATTCTGGTACTTCACCGACTGAGGCAACCGTGCATCTGGGAGCCTTCCTGCGTACCGCGCTGCGGTCGGCCACCTCCGGGGGCCGCCGCTACCACCTGTGGATGGGCAGCCTGACGGCGATCATGCTGCTGGGCGCCTACGCCTATTCCCAGCAGGTGCGCTTCGGCCTCGGCGTCACCGGGATGAGCGACCATGTGAGCTGGGGACTCTACATCTCGAACTTCACCTTCCTGGTGGGGCTGGCGGCGGCCGCCATGATGCTGGTGCTGCCGGCCTACATCCTGGAGGACGTGGACTTCGGCAAGGCGGTGCTGCTGGCCGAAGGGGTCGCGGTGGCGGCGCTGGTGATGTGCCTGGGATTCGTGACGGTCGATCTTGGCGGCCCCCAGCGGTTCTGGCATCTCATTCCCGGGCTGGGGTACCTCAACTGGCCCCGCTCGCTTCTCTCCTGGGACGTGCTGGTGCTGAACGGCTACCTGGCGCTGAACCTGGCCATCCCGTTCTACATCCTCTACAACCGCTACAAGGGCACCCCGCCGCCCAAACGGAAATACCTGCCCTTCATGTACATCTCGGTCATGTGGGCGGTGAGCATCCACCTGGTGACGGCATTCCTGCTCGCCGGGCTGCCGGCGCGGCCGTTCTGGAACAGCGGGCTGCTGGGGCCGCGCTTCCTGGCTTCCGCCTTCACCGCGGGCCCGGCGTTCATGATCCTGATGCTCTACGTGGTGCGGAAGAACACCGAGTACCCGGTGGCCGACCGGGCCTTTACCAAGCTGGCGCTGATCACCACGGTGACGGCCCAGATCAACCTCATCATGCTGTTCTCGGAGTTGTTCTACGAGTTCTACTGGCCCACGGAACACGGCACCAGCGCCGTCTATCTCTTCTTCGGCCTGCGGGGCCACCACGCCCTGGTGCCGTGGATCTGGACGGCGATCGGGATGAACGTGCTGGCGACGGGTTCGCTCATGGTGCATGCAATCAGGCGCAACACCTACCTGCTGATGCTGGCCTGTGCCATGCTCTTCGTCGCCATCTGGATCGAAAAGGGCATGGGCCTGGTGATCCCCGGATTCATCCCCTCCCCGCTGGGCGAGATGGTCGAGTACCGGCCGACCTGGGTGGAGCTGAGCGTCACGGCCGGCATCTGGGCGATGGGCATGTTCGTCCTGACCGTGCTGGTGAAGGTGGCGCTCCCCATCGAGCTGGGCAGCGTCCGCAGTCCGTACCTGAAGCAGGAACCGCTGGCCCGGATGGTCCGGCCGCGAAGCACCCGGCCGCGGCATGAGGACGTACGCCCGGTCCGGACACGATGAAGCACCGGTGGCAACCGCGCTACCAGCTTTTTCTTTTGCGAGGTGAGGGTCATGAGACACAGGCCGAATGACACGCGATACTCCTTCGCCGCGCTCTCAGCAGGGCTGATCGTCGGGGCCGGTCTGGCCGGCGCGCTGTTCCTTGCCGGCGTGGCGCCGCCGCTGGCCGGCCTGGCCGGCCTGGCGCTGGGGGTGCTGATCGCCTCCGCCATCAAGTACACCGACCAGTGGGAGAAGGCCGTCCTCCTGCGGCTGGGCAGTTACCGGGGCCTCCGCGGGCCCGGCTACTTCGTCATCATCCCCATCCTGGACCGGGTGGCCTACACCATCGACCAGCGGATCCGGACCGCCGCGTTCGGAGCCGAATCGTGCCTCACCCGCGACACGGTGCCGGTGAACGTGGATGCCATTGCGTTCTGGATCGTCCGAGACGCCGAGCGCGCCGCCCTGGAGGTACAGGACTACGACGAGGCGGTCATCCTCTCGGCGCAGACGCAGCTGCGGGACGCCATCGGCAAGCACGACCTGGCGGAGCTGATCCAGTCGCGGGTCGAGCTGGGCCACGGGCTCAAGCTGGCCCTGGAGGAGAAGATGGCGACCTGGGGCATCCAGGTGCAGTCGGTGGAGATCCGGGATGTCATCATCCCCGCCGGGCTGGAAGACGCCATGTCCCGCCAGGCCCAGGCGGAACGGGAACGGCAGGCGCGCATCATCCTGGGTACCGCCGAGACCGAAATCGCCCACAAGTTCGTGGACGCGGCCGACTCCTACCGCAATCACCCCGACGCCATGCAGCTGCGGGCGATGAACATGCTGTACGAGAGTATCGTCAAGCGGGGCTCGCTCATGGTGGTGCCGTCGGGCCTGGCCGACTCGCTCAATGTGCCGTCGCTGCTGGGGATGGCGGGAGGCGGCCGCCTGATATCGAAAGAGGGCCCCGATACGTCCATGACGGCCGGGGAAGGGCCCGCCAGGGCGGCCGGCAAGAAGGAGGCAGGCACCAGGAAAGAGACACCAGAGGACCACTGAGCCCGGGGCGCCGGGGCCATCGCGACCTCGGGCCCTTGGGCCGCGGCGGCTACCAAGAGGGAACCGCAGATTACGCAGATTGAACGCAGATGTACGCAGATTGCCTCGTCTGCCGGCGCAGCTCCATGGGGCGTTGCCTGCGCTCCCAGCAAACAACGAATCTTCTGTTTTGTTGGCGTGAGGCGAGGCTTGGCGGATCGCTGCAGGCAAACCGAGCCAAAACTGCGTAATCTGTGAAATCTGTGGACTCAATCAATCGGCCAGGTCGGCCAACCAGGGCGAAGCGTCGGTTACGTCTCGGGCTCCTTGCACGGCTGGGTTCCCGGAGGGGGAACACAGATTACGCAGATTGAACGCAGATGTACACAGATTGCCCTGTCTGTCGGCGCAGCTCCATGGGGCGTTGCCTGCGCTCCCAGCAAACAACGAATCTTCTGTTTTGTTGGCGTGAGGTGAGGCTTGGCGGATCGCTTGAGGCAAACCGAGCCAAAACTGCGTAATCTGTGAAATCTGTGGACTCAATCAATCGGCCAGGTCGGCCAACCAGGGCGAAGCGTCGGTTACGTCCCGGGCTCCTTGCACGGCTGGGTTCCCGGAGGGGGAACACAGATTACGCAGATTGAACGCAGATGTACGCAGATTGCCTCGTCTGCCGGCGCAGCTCCATGGGGCGTTGCCTGCGCTCCCAGCAAACAACGAATCTTCTGTTTTGTTGGCGTGAGGTGAGGCCTGGCGGATCGCTGCAGGCAAACCGAGCCAAAACTGCGTAATCTGTGAAATCTGTGGACTCAATCAATCGGCCAGGTCGGCCAACCAGGGCGAAGCGTCGGTTACGTCCCGGGCTCCTTGCACGGCTGGGTTCCCGGAGGGGGAACACAGATTACGCAGATTGAACGCAGATGTACGCAGATTGCCTCGTCTGCCGGCGCAGCTCCATGGAGCGTTGCCCGCGCTCCCAGCAAACAACGAATCTTCTGTTTTGTTGGCGTGAGGCGAGGCTTGGCGGAGCGCTGCAGGCGAACGGAGCCAAATCTGCGTAATCTGCGTAATCTGCGGTCTCAATCAATCGGCCAGGTCGGCCAACCAGGGCGAAGCGTCGGTTACGTCCCGGGCTCCTTGCACGGCTGGGTTCCCGGAGGGGGAACACAGATTACGCAGATTGAACGCAGATGTACGCAGATTGCCTCGTCTGTCGGCGCAGCTCCATGGAGCCTTGCCTGCGCTCCCAGCAAACAACGAATCTTCTGTTTTGTTGGCGTGAGGCGAGGCTTGGCGGATCGCTGCAGGCGAACGGAGCCAAATCTGCGTACATCTGCGTAATCTGCGGTTCCCCCGTGATCCGGTAGCCTTCCCCGCGCCACGACGCCCGGGAACCAGGCGTATGGAGCGTTGCCCTGCGCTCCCAACAAAGACAACGAGTTTCTTCTGGGGATACTGGCAGGCCTTGGCGAAGCGCCGCAAGCGCACCGAGCCAATCTGCGCAATCTGTGAAATCTGTGGATTCCTGATGAACAGCCCTGCGAGGCGCAGGGGCTCCCGGCGCAGCCCAGGGGGATTGCTTCGCAGCTCCGCGGCTCGCAATGACAGTGTTACCTTCGGCACCGCTCACCGCTCACCGCTCACCGCTCACCGCTCACCTGGTCGGAATATTTCTCCCGTGACACCCGGCGCACATCTGAGGATTGCGCTGCCGCAAGCGGTCCGGGTCGAAGCCCGGCCCGTGGGGATTGAAGCGGCGTCCGCCCTGCGCCGAATGGCAGGTCAGGCAGTCGCGCTCGGCATGACAGGAGACGCAGGACTCGAGATTCTGCCGTGCCGCCACTCCGTGGTTGAGCGCAAAAGCGCCGTTGGCGTCATGGAAGCCCTGCCGCAGCGGAGCCGTTGACACCAGGCCGGCCTCCTGGTGGCAGGTGACGCAGAACTGGCTCTGGCTGTGGCAGTCGGTGCAGTCCACCTGCCGGTTAAAGGCCAGCGCGGGATGCCGGGTCAGGAAGCCCGCCGGGTGATAGTTCCCCGCCGCGCCGGGATTGGGACGGTGGCACTCCAGGCACTCCGTCCGCGCGTGGCAGGTCTCGCAGGTTTCGGGCGCCGACCGGGCTGGCCCCGGATGCTGATCCACCCAGTCAGGTCCGTGGTATCCCCCCGCCTTCCGCGGGATGCGCGCCCCGATCCCGCGTCCCGCTCCGCTGTCGGGCAGCGACAGCGCCAGCGCCGGCCGGGTCCGATGGCAGACCATGCAGCTCTGCCGCGTGTGGCAGAAGGCGCAGCTCTTCGCCGCCTCGCGCTTCGCCACCCCGCCATGTTCGTCCAGCCAGCCCGCTTCACGGTGCGACTGGGGAGCCTCCAGCGCGACCTTGATGGCCAGGGAGCGGGGATCGGGCGCCAGCGCCTGGATGGCCTTCACCTCGGGCGCGTTGACATGGCACCGGATACAGAAATCGCGCGCGTGGCAGACGGCGCAGTTCCGCTCACTCTGCCGGGCCAGCGCGCCATGCCCCTCGGCGCTCGGGAAGTTCGCCTGGTCGTGTGAGGGCGGATGGGGCAGTCGGGCAATCCGCTCCGGAGACCAGGCCGCGGCCTGAGGCAGCGGGAGATGGCAGGTGGCGCAGGCGGTATCCGGAGCGGAAAGATGCGGCGCGGTCACTCCGTGGCAGTCGAGACAGTTGCGCGGATTAGTGCGCCGGACGGTGAGCCAGGGCGCGCCCTGGGGGATGTGGCACTGGCTGCAGGCAAGAATGGAATCGCCCGGCAGCCGCCGGCCGGACCGCGCGTCGTGCTCCGCGTGACGGAAGCGGAGGTTGGTCCGGATGGACGGCTCCGGTGGAGTGTAGTCCACCTTCCGTTCCACCGTCCCATCATGACATCTGGCGCACACCTCCGGCGCCGGGAATACCGGGCGTCCGGCCTGCCGGATGCCGGCATGGCAGCCCTCGCATTCCGGGAACACCTTGCGATGCCGGGCGTGATCGAACGTGTCCTGCTGCCGACGGACGGCCCGCCCGCCGAAGCCGGCGAGCATGAGCCCGAGGCCAGCAATGAGGGAGAAACGGGTGACGGTCATCGCCGGCCCTCCCGGCGAACCGCCGGCGGCAGGGGAAGGCGGTCAATGCTCGAGCCCAGCAGCCAGGCGAAGCTCAGGCTGAAACGGGTATTCGACCAGTCAATTCCCCCGGCATCGGGGCGGCGGCGATTCTCCTGGTACCGGGTGGCCCGCAGGTCCAGCCGCAGCCGTTCGGTAGGCCGGAAATTCACCGCCAGCCCGTACCAGGTCAGGGCCGGGTCTTCCAGCCGGTACTCCAGCGGCCGGATCTGGTAACCGCCCTCCGCCGTGAGCGTGAGCCGGGGGTTCACCCGGTAGTCCAGACTGCCGTCCACCCCGCGGGATGACGCGCCAGGGCCGTACGCCGCCTGATAGCCGGCATCCACGCTGACGCTGGGCGAAACGGCGTAGCTGCCGCCGGCGTTCCAGCGCCAACCCCGGGTCTCGACCGTGAGGAGCGGGGTATCCGCCTCGGCGTCCGGGTACCAGTAGCGCTCCCCCCAGGCATGCAGAGTGAGGCCCTGCATGGGCGACACCCAGGCGGACCCGTTGACGGCCGAATAGGGCAGCGGACTGAACGCGCCCCACAGGGTCCAGAGATCGAAATAGGGGCGATAGCGGCGCACCCCCGCCGCCCCGCCGTAGCGGGTGCCGCCGTAGCGGACGGTCAGGTCGGCGCTGCCCCACCAGCCCCACGCCAGGTCGTAATCCGCGCCGCCGGAGAGGCTCCATCCCCCGTAGGGACGGAAGGTGGCCGAGAGCGCCATCCGTTCGGAGACGAAGTTGCGCGTCTCCCGGTCCACCTCCCGCTCGTAATCCAGCCGGGCGTCCACCATGGGGCGCTGCCATTCGACGGCCCCGGCGGCGAGCAGCTGGCGCCGCCGGGGCTGAAACTCATCCAGCGGATTGAGCGCGTCGCTGGTCACCGGCAGGGCCACCGCGCGCGCCAGCCCGAGCCCGCCATAGCCGATGACGGTGAGCCCCAGGGAGGGGAACCCCCAGGCCAGGCGCGGGCCGTCGTAACCGTAGGAGCCGAGGCGCGTGTGTTCGATCTGGCGGCCCAGGCGGGCGACCAGGCGATCGGGAGCGTACTCGATATAGGCCTCGTTCACCTGCAGCGCCGGATTTGTCCCGGGCCAGACCTCGCTGTTCCCCAGGTCGAAGCCCACCCGCCCGTTGGCCCGCAGGCGCAGGCCGGGAAGGCCGAAGCCCCAGACGGTGAGGTCGGCGCCGTTCACCATCGGCGCTCCCCGGAGCACCGGCCCGGGGCGGTAGAAGATGCAGGTGGACTGGCCGCCGCAGGTGACGGCGTAGCCATCAGTGGTTTCGGGGCGGCCGTTGGCGCCGGTCACCACCTGGGAGGCGGGGATGCTGTCCTTCACCAGGCCGCGGAAGTCCACCCGCTGCATGCGGCTGTCGAGCCGGAGCAGATACTGTTGCGCCGTAGCCGCCGCGGGTGTCGCGAGGAGCGCGAGGAGCGCCAGCCGGAGGCCCGTTCTCATCCGGTCTTCCTCCGCCGCAACAGACGGGCGCGATACTCCTCCGGACTGGCCTGGAAGTGGCACTCGGTGCACTCCCCGCCCGGTTGGTGATCCGCTTGGGTCCGGTGGCAGACCAGACAGAACGAACGGGTCGGGGTCAGGGCGGCGATGGCCACGGTGGCGTGGCACGCGTCGCAGGCGACGTGGACCCGCACGGGCGGCGCGTGGATCGAGAGAATGGATGGGTTGGCATGACAGGTGGCGCAGGCCCGTCCCGCCCGGTGGTGCTGGTCGTGGCAGCCCTGACAGGTGGCGGCGGAGTCGACCGGCGCCAGGCTCTCCGCCTCGCCGTGGCAGGTGGTGCAGCCCAGGCGGGTGTGGCGCGCGTGGGGGAAGGCTACCACCCGGTCATGCGGCGGCCGGCCCGCCGCGGCGATGGTAAGGTGCCGCTCGATCGTCGCCGGCAGGCTGTCCGGCTGGTGGCAGTGGGAGCATTCCGCCCGGGCCGGGTCGGCGTGATGGCAGGTCCGGCACCCGTCGGGCCGTTTGAAGGTGAGCATGGACTGCGACGTGCTCAGGTGGCAGGTCAGGCAGGAGAACCTGGTGTGCCGGGCATGCGGAAAGGTGTCGCGCGCCGCCTGGGGCGGCGCGATGGCCGTCGATGGAAACGGGGGGGCGCCGCCACCGGCCGCGGTTTCGCGGCAGTGACGGCGCCCGCCAGGAGAGCGAACGCGATCCAGTGACGCACGGCGATGCCCCTCAGTGGGAGGCTACCCGACCTCCCGGCGTCAGGCTCATCATCACCCGCGCCGTGGCGGGCGCCACCTTGAGAGCACCGCTCCGCAGCGCGTTCTGGATTTCGCTCAGGACCGGGGCCGGCGGCGCCGGCAGGAAGCTGCTGTAGTTTGCCTCCAGATCGGCGATGGACGCCTGCAGCAGGGCCCGGTAGAGGAACGGATTGTGGACCCCGTGCGAGCCGTCGGGATGGCCGGTCAGATCCTCGCCCAGCATCTGGGCGTTAAACAGGGCGCCCTTGGCCGGTGTGAGGATGGTATTATAGGGCGCGTTGGTGAAGTCGAGATCGTTGGGTGCATTCAGCTTGATCAGGGCCAGGTACCCGCTGTCGGTCGGGAAGGAATCCACCGCCTGGTTGCCGTTCATGTCCTTCCATAGCACATCCACGTACCCGTCCCGTTCGGCCCAGATACTGGTGAGCCGCTGGACGGCGACCGCCTCGGTCCCGTGGCAGCCCGACGCCGTGCACGCGCCCCAGGACCGGCTGGGCTCGTCGTAAGCACAGGTATTGGAGTAGGTGGTGTCCACCACCGGCGGGCTCTTCTGCGACAGGCAGGGAAGCGGATGGAAGGTGTGGCCGGTGAACGACGTCGGATTGCCCCCGGCATCCACCCCGTTGAGCTCGTTCACATGGCACCCGGCGCACAGCCGGGGATTGGCCGTGGACCCGTGGGTGGTCAGGATCTCCGTGGTGTCGTAGGAGCTTCCCGGCGGGAAGTAGCCCGCCGACCCGAACAGCACCGGCCCCTGGGTCCCGTGCGGTCCGCGGAAGTTGGCGGCCGACGGCTGGGGAATCCGGTTATGGCAGCGGGTGCAGAGGTTCTGGTCCAGCACCGGCGTGTTGATGGCGAAGCGGAGCTGCCCCGGCAGCGGCTGCCCGTTGGCGTCCTTGGCGGTCCCGTGCGGATCGTGGCAGACGACGCAGTTCTGCGGCATCAGGGTGCTGCTGCCCAGCTGCTGGTACACGGTGTTCACGCCGAAGGCCAGCAGCGCGCCCTTGGCTTCGTGGCAGGGCTGGCAGCTTGGGTTGGGTGCCGCGTGTGTATTCAGCTGTCCATGGCGCGAGGAGAGCCATTCCTTCAGGTAATTGTGATTCTGGGACGGGCCGGCACCCTGGTGGCAGGCGCCGCAACTGCTGTTGACCACCGCCGCGGTATCGCTCACGGGGGCGTCGTTCGGATAGACCTGAATACTGGGGATCGGCCGGGTGGCGACGGTGGTGGGATTCTGCACGTGCTCGAATCCGGGCCCGTGGCAGCTCTCGCATTGCACGTCGTGGTAGGCCTCGTCCTTCACCTTCTCGTAGCCGACGATGGCGGGCGGCTGATTGCCGCGCGAGTTCACCGAGTGACAATTCTCGCAGAAGGGCTGCGCCGAGGGGTTGGCCTGGAGATCGGCCCAGGCATTGGAGTGCTTAGTCTGGATCCAGTCGGCCTGCTGGCCCACGTGGCAGTTGCCGCAGGTGGTCTGCCTGGTGGACGCGGTGAAGTATCCCAGAAAGCCGCTGGAGGTATCGGGCGGCGAGTTATAGGTCAGCCGGTCGCGGTACACCACATCGGTGCACGCGCTCAGGCCCAGCAGCAGCGCGACGGTGAGAATTCCGGAGCAAGCCCTGACGCGGATAGCGCTCATCGGTACCCCCGACCTGTGAAGGGAATTTGAAGGAACCGTAGGGAACCGATCATGAAGGATTCACGAATATTTGCTGAAGGTAGTTTCACGGCGCTCCGGCATGGCGGAGGCCGTCGAAGAGCGGCCGGGTATCTGGCGGCGGGGGCGCAGCACCATAGCTTGGAGAGCCAGCACGCGCCGCCTCCCCCCCGCCCGCCCGGCGCCCGCACGCTCCGTCTCACCGCGGAGGTATGCCATGCGATCCGTGCTTTTCACCATCCTGCAAGCCGCGGCCGTCATCCTGGTCTTCGACGCGCTGGGCGCCCTGGGGGCAAGAGCTCTGGGCTTCAACTACAGCCTGCTGGCTCCCGGTTCCTATGTACTCTACTTCGCGGCCGGCCTGCTGGCGGGATACCGGGTGGGCTGGTGGGCCGGTGCCGTGGTCGGCGCCACTACCGGGGCGATCGAGGCGGCCGTGGGCTGGCCGCTGTCGGCCCTGCTCGGGTCGGCCGGGATGGCGGAGCTATACGCCACGACATCCGTCGAAGCCCGCCTGATGACGGTGCTGCTGCTGGGGATGCTGGGCGCCGTGCTCGGCCTGGCGGGATCTGCCATGGGCGCCTGGATCGGCCGGCGGGCGGCGACGTCTATCTGATCCGCAGATTACGCAGATCGGCTCCGCGAGCTCGGTCGCACGGATCCGTGAAAGGGTCGGTTGTGTGTGGTGCAACCGCAGATTACGCAGATTACGAGGATTGATTCAACGACCGGGCCGCGCTCCGATGCAGCCCAGGCACCCACAAAAAGAAGAACCGGTTGTTCGTTGTACGTCGCCCGGCAACGCTCTGCGGAGTGCTGCAAGCATTGGAGCAAAATCTGCGTAATCTGCGTAATCTGCGGATCACATAAACGGACCTGCGGTGACCCCCCTGTACCAGGGCTGCCCGCAGGGCTCCACGGCCGGTCCCTCGAGTTCCGTGATCGGGACAGATCCGAATTGTTGATCCACAGATTACACAGATTACACGGATCGCTTCCCTGACCGGGTGGCGCTCCGATGCAGCCCAGGCACCCACAAAAAGAAGAACCGGTTGTTCGTTGTACGTCGCCCGGCAACGCTCTGCGGAGTGCTGCAAGCATTGGAGCACAATCTGCGTAATCTGCGGATCACATAAACGGACCTGCGGTGACCCCGCTGTACCAGGGCTGCCCGCAGGGCTCCACGGCCGGTCCCTCGAGTTCCGTGATCGGGACAGATCCGAATTGTTGATCCACAGATTACACAGATTACACGGATCGCTTCCCTGACCGGGTGGCGCTCCGATGCAGCCCAGGCACCCACAAAAAGAAGAACCGGTTGTTCGTTGTACGTCGCCCGGCAACGCTCTGCGGAGTGCTGCAAGCATTGGAACAAAATCTGCGTAATCTGCGGATCACATCAACGGACCTGCGGTGACCCCGCTGTACCAGGGCTGCCGGCAGGGCTCCACGGCCGGTCCCTCGGGCTCCGTGATCGGGACAGATCCGAATTGTTGATCCACAGATTACACAGATTACACGGATGGCTTCCCAGACCGGGTGGCGCTCCGATGCCGGCCCAGGCGCCCACAAAAAGAAGAACCGGTTGTTCGTTGTACGTCGCCCGGCAACGCTCTGCGGAGTGCTGCAAGCATTGGAACAAAATCTGCGTAATCTGCGTAATCTGCGGATCACATAAACGGACCTGCGCTGACCCCCCTGTGCCAAGGCTGCCGGCAGGGCTCCACAGCCGGTCCCTCGGGCTCCGTGATCGGGACAGATCCGAATTGTTGATCCACAGATTACACAGATTACACGGATGGCTTCCCAGACCGGGTGGCGCTCCGATGCCGGCCCAGGCGCCCACAAAAAGAAGAACCGGTTGTTCGTTGTACGTCGCCCGGCAACGCTCTGCGGAGTGCTGCAAGCATTGGAACAAAATCTGCGTAATCTGCGCAATCTGCGGATCACATAAACGGACCTGCGCTGACCCCCCTGTGCCAAGGCTGCCGGCAGGGCTCCACAGCCGGTCCCTCGGGCTCGGTGATCGGGACAGATCCGAATTGTTGATCCGCAGATTACGCAGATGGTTCCCGGCGCGGGCCGTGCTCCGATGCCGGCCCAGGCACCTGCCGGCAGGGCTCCACAGCCGGTCCCTCGGGCTCGGTGATCGGGACAGATCCGAATTGTTGATCCACAGATTACGCAGATTACGCAGATGGTTCCCGGCGCGGGCCGTGCTCCGATGCCGGCCCAGGCACCCACAAAAAGAAGAACCAGTTGTTCGTTGTACGTCGCCCGGCAACGCTCTGCGGAGTGCTGCAAGCATTGGAGCAAAATCTGCGCAATCTGCGCAATCTGCGGATCACAAACGGACCTGCGCCGGCCGTCAGGTACCAGGGCTGCCGTCAGGGTCCGCAGCGTAATCTGTGGATCACGTACCCTGTGGACCCAGGAGGTGCTCGCCGTGCGCGCCCGTTCCCGTGCCCTTCCCCTTCTGCTCGCTCTGGCGCCGCTTCTGGTGGTCGGCCCTTTGATCTCGTTGGCCGGCTCGCTCTCCGAGGGCAGTGGTGGCGCCAGCGGGCTTTCCAGTCATCTGGGCGCCGTCCTGCTCCTGGCGGCCCTGCTCTCGCTGGCCGGATCGGCGTGGGGGCTGGTCACGGAGCCGCGCCCCTGGGCGGGCTGGCAGACCTGGCCGTTCATCGTGACGGCGTGCGCGGCCATCCTGCTGGCGGGCATCTGGTGGCTGTACTTCGGGGCAGCGCTCTGAGTCGGGCGGGCCGGCGACGCTCGGCGCTGCGCCTGGACTCCTGGAGCGGCTCGGGCACGGACTACATGGGCGCCAGGAGTTCACGCGCCCGGAAAGCTGTTCATCGTGAATCCACAGATTACACAGATTACACGGATTGATCCCGTGCCGGGTCAGCCCTCCGATCCAGATCCCGCCCACTCAAGAACAACAACAAAGAATCAGTAGTGTGAATCCCCGGCGCAGCTCCATGGAGCTGCGCGGCGGATCGGAGCAAATCTGCGTAATCCCTTTTTAATCTGCGTAATCTGTGTTCCTCCTCCGGGAGTTATCCGCCGGGAAGGAGCCGCCACCGCGTAGGACCCGGAGGTGTTCCTGAAAAGGTTGGATCGAGCAAACTGCAACCGCAGATTACGCAGAGTGACGCAGATTGGTCTCCGTTCCCTGGGTGAGGCTCCGCCAGAGCATGCCGGCGCACCCCAAAAGAATCTGATTCTTGTATGTTGGGGATCTCGGCAACGCTCCGCGAAGCTGCGCCGTCGATCGGGGCAAATCTGTGTAATCCCTTTTTGATCTGCGTAATCTGTGTTCCCCCTCCGGGAGTTATCCGCCGCGAAGGAGGCATCACCGCGCATGGCAAGAAGCATCAGGGGCTCAGCAGTTCCTCCAGCGTCCGCCGCAGTCCGGCAAACGCACGATCCCGCCAGGGAGAGATCTCTTTCCCGCCGTCTCGCCAGAGCGCGGCGGCCAGGCCATATGATCGTGCGGCGTCCGCCCGATCTCCCCGGCCCTCGGCAATCTCCCCCAGTTCGAGCCAGGCCCGGCCCGAGTAGAACCCCATCCAGGTAGTCGGCGGAATGAGGGAGCGCAGGATCGCGACCGCGCTGTCGGGCATGCCCCTGGCCCGGAGCAGGAGCGCCAGCTGGAACCGCATGGCCGGTTCCGGCTGCGCCTCCAGGACGTTCTCGGAGTGGATGGCCCAGAGGTCGTATGCGCGTTTTTCCAGCGTCAGGCCAGACGCCAGATCCCCCCGCCGGATCGCCAGCCGGGCGTCAATGTCCGCCTGCAGCGAGCCGCGATAGTCCTCGGAGGGTCCTCCCGCCGGCAGCCGGCCGAACACCGACCGCCACTGCCGGGCCTCGGCCGTGTCGCCGAAGGTCGCGTGCCAGGCGGCCAGCTCCCAGCCCATCCACCAGACCGGCCGGGTCTCGAAATAGGCGGGTGCCGAGTCCCGCGGCACGTAGCGACTCAGATCGGCGACCACCCGCTGGGTAAGCGCGCTGTCGCCCAGGCCGGCGATGGCACTCCCCAGCAGAAAGGCGGCCACCTGCTTGTCGAATCCCGGCAGGCCCTTGAAGCCCGGCTCCCGGATGATGGAATCCACCTCCCGGATCCGGCCCTGGGCCACGGCGAGCTGCAGACGCGCCCCGAACGCGACCCGCTGCGGGTAGCCGAAGCCCACCGTCGCCAGCACCCGTTCGACCAGCCGCCGCGCGCGGGCCGGTACAGTGGAGCGCAGCGTACGGAACACCGAGAGCCACAGCGCCATCGGCCGCGCGGCGACAGAATCCAGCAGCGGCCCGGCGCTGTCCTCCGGAGCCCGGAGCGCCCGGAGACTGAGCAGGGCGCCCAGTATCAGGGGGTTGGTGGTGTCGGCGCGGCTCAGACGGGCTATCTCCGCCCATCCTTCCGCGGTGTCTCCCCCTATCGAGATCAGGTGGGCCTGCCGCAGCAGGGCCGGGACGCTTTCGGGATCGAGGCGCAGGACATGGTCATTTGCCTCCGCCGCCGCGGCGGGGCCCGCGCCGTACTGCCACCCGTACACCAGGTCGCAATAGGACAGAAGCCCCCAGGCCAGGAGATCGGTGCTGTCCAGCTGAACGATGCGCTTCAGCGCGACTGCCGCGGGGGGGCCGTCGGTGCGCACCATCGCGAGCATGGCACGGGCACGCAGTTGCTCCCGCTCGCCCAGGGAGTCGCTGGCGCGCACCGCCCGCTCCGCCAGGGACTGCAATCCGGCATAGGGCTGGGCCGAGTTGAACTGCTTCCACGATTTGATGTTGACCGCCGCGACCAGGGCGAGGGCGAAGTTGGAATCCAGGGCGAGGGCCCGATCAATGGCGATGTCGGCGGAATCCACCTGGCCGCGCCGCATGGCTTCCCGCGCGGCGAGGTAGGCCTTGAGCGCATCCGCCGACTGGGTGGCCCGGGAGAGGTAGGAAGGCGCCCCGCCCAGTCCCAGGCGCCCGATCACGGCCACCGCCAGCCGCTGCACCAGCGCCGGGAGGCTGTTCAGGGAGGCGGTGTCTCTCAACGTCTCGATGGGATCCCGCCGGCCCACCCGATAGACCCGCATGGTGAGATCGAGCTGCTCCCCGCTCTGGGCCAGGGCACCCAGCACGAAGTACGCGACGCCGGCTGCGGACGCCAGCCGGGCGGCCTGGACCGGGTCCGGGCTCTCCGCCGCCTCCTCCCGGGTCGGGCGCAACGTCCGCCACAAGGACCAGGGATCCGCCACCCGGATTCCGGGAGTCCCGTCCAGCGCCGTGGCTACATAGTCCGCCAGCCGTTCGGTCCATTCCGTGGCGGACCCGGCTGCGCGGAAAGGAAAAACCGCGACACCCAGACGCGGGTCGGCCTCGCCGGCACGCGACCCGTGCCGGTACAGCAGGAGCGCCGCCAGCAGGGCCAGGGCCAGGCCCACCAGCTGGTAGATCCGTTTGCGTGACACGGCCCACCGCCCCGGGCGCACCGCCGCCTCCGTTGCCCGGGTCAGGGCGTCGGCGAACTCGGCCGGCGGCTGAAACCGGTCGGCCGGCGTCGGCGCCAGGGCGCGGCGGACTGCCGCGTCGAACGCGGGGCTCACGCTTGGGCGGACATGGCGGAGGGGACGCGCCTCTTCGCTCAGCTGCCGGGCGAGGATGGCCTGCGGCGTCGGCCCGGTGTAGGGCGGCTCGCCGCTCACCATCTCATAGACGACACAGCCCAGCGAGTACACGTCGGTGCGCCCATCCAGGTGCGTCCCGCCGGTGGCCTGCTCCGGACTCATGTAGGCCGGGGTTCCCACCACCACGCCGGTGCGGGTCAGGCGCTCGACGCCGGCGGCCTCGATGGCACGGGCAATGCCGAAATCCGCCACCAGCGCGTGGCCGTCGTGCAGCAGAATATTTTCCGGCTTGATGTCGCGGTGGACCACGTTGTGCGCGTGGGCGTAGGTGAGGGCGTCCGCCACCTCGCGCGTGAGCCGGAGCACGTCATCCAGAGGCAGCTGGCCTTCCCGATCCAGGCGGGTCCGGAGCGACTCGCCTTCGGCCAGCGGCATGGCATAATAGAGGAAGCCCCCGGCCTCGCCGGAGTCGTACAGGGGAAGGATGTGCGGATGGGACAGGCCGGCGGCGATGGCGATCTCGCGCAGGAAACGGTCCGCTCCGATCGCAGCGGCGCCTTCATCCGCCAAGACCTTGAGCGCGACGGTACGTTGGTGCCGCTCGTCCAGCGCCTGGTAGACGATCGCCATGCCCCCGCGGCCCAACTCGGCTACAATGGTGTAGCGGTCGGCCAGTGCGTTCTGGAGCGCCTCGGGCACGGACCACATGGGGCCAAACTAGCACACGGCACCGCAGCGGGCCAGAAAAATGCCTGACACCGGACGCTCGTACCCCTGCAACGAGCCGATCCCAGCGGGAGACCCTATTGACCGGAGGTGGCTCATGCGAACCCTCATGACGGTCGCCCTCCTGCCAAGCCTGGTGCTGGCGAACCGCCCAGCCGCCGGCCAATCGACACTCAACGTCGGCGACGCGACCATCAACTGCACCGTGGCCGGCAGCGGGCCCGCGGTGATCCTGGTCCACGGCTGGGCGCTGAACCTCCATGAGTGGGACGACCAGATCGCGGCCCTGGCACCCCGCTACCGGGTGGTGGCCTACGATCGCCGGGGCTACGGCAAGTCCACCGGCTACGCCGATCCGTCGGCCGATCCCGGCGACCTGCAGACGCTGCTCGATACCCTGCACATCCACTCGGCGGTGCTGGTCGGGCACTCGGCCGGGGCGGATGTGGTGATCCGTTTCGCCGCGGCCATGCCGGACCGGGTGAACGGGCTGGTGCTCTACGGCGGCGGCGAACCCGCGGCATTCCCGGTACCGGATACCTCGAAGATCAGCCTGATGATGCTGGCCCCGATCGTGCGACATTACGGCACGGACTCGCTCTGGAAACTGGTGGCGAGCATGCCGATGTTCCGGCCGGGACCCCACCGAACCGCGGTGATGACCGCCCGGCTCGACACCATCCTGGCCGGCTACAACGCACTCGACCTGCTCGATCCCCATCC
The DNA here is from genome assembly GCA_963779755.1 of uncultured Gemmatimonadales bacterium. GTDB lineage: Bacteria > Gemmatimonadota > Gemmatimonadetes > Gemmatimonadales > GWC2-71-9 > CAVZZO01. The sequence continues at coordinate 704,488 of CAVZZO010000001.1, read as the reverse complement.
GGAGTCGGGCCGGTTTCCCCGCCCCTCCACCGACGTGGTGCGCCGGTGGAGCTTCCCCGTGCTGTTCATCTCCGGCGCGTGGGAACGACCCCGCTGGAACCTGGTGGCCGACTCGCTGGTCCGCTGGATGCCGCATGCCGGCAAGGTGATCATCCCCGGCGGCGGCCACGGGGTGCACCTGGACGAACCGGCGCTGTTCAACGCGGCGCTGCTGAAGTTCCTCGCGGACACCCGGCAGCAATAGGAGACCTGCCCCGGACGCCGGACCTCGCGTCCTGGGGTGCAATACCCCAGATTGGAGCCTGGTATATGGGGGCAGCGAGGGGGAGAACCTTCCACCGGGGACAGCCCCAATGATCCTTCCCTCGCCTTGCTCCTCCTGGTCCAGGGTGGCACCGGCGCCGGCGCCGCCCCGGGGGTGGAGTTCCGTGCGCCCCCCACCTGGATCCAGGTCGAGGCCCCGCCGCTCCGCGCCTATACGCCACCCGGGTTGAAACGCGGCGACTTGCTCCTGATCACCGTCTGGCCCGCCGAGCAGCTGCCGGCGGGCCGCGCGTTGGGGAATGGTTCGAGGGACGCCTCACCTTCCCCGGCGAGACCGTGCTGCAGCGCGGTGCCACCGAGGCGCGGCCGATCATCGGGATGGACGCCCTCACTGCTACCGTGCGCGTCACCCCGGCGAAGGGCGGACCGGTCGTCCGGGTGGCCTATGCCATCGCACAGGGGCAGCGCGCGGCCGATATGAGATCCGCGGGCTGACCTTGCGCCTCCGGTTCGCGGACGGTACCAGCCGGGGCTACACCCTGTTCGCCGCCGGCCGCTCCCGGCCCGCCGGACTCATCAGTCTGGACGGAAGCGTGTATTCGAGGCGGTAGGGTCTTCGTCGCGAACCGGTGGAACCGGTCGGGAGTGTGCGTCATGGATGCCCTGTCCGACGTGCTGCGGGTGATTCGGCTCGACGGCGCCTATTTCTACTCTGTCGAAGCCTCGGAGCCGTGGATTGTCGAGTCGCCGCCGGTGACCCGCCTCTCGAAGCGGATCCTGCCCAGTGCGGAACATCTGATCTCCTACCATTTCCTGACCGAGGGCCGCGCCTTCGGCGGAGTCGCCGGGCACGACCTGGTCGCGCTGGAGGCGGGCGATGTCATCGTCTTTCCCCAGGGCGACGGTTATGTCATGTCGAGTGCCCAGGGCCTGCCGTCGAGTCCCGAGGGATATCACGTCCCCGACCGCTATCCCAACACCGTGGTTCTGGGCGAGGGCCGCCCCCGCACCTCCGTCTTCGTCTGCGGCTTCCTCGGCTGCGACCTGCGCCCGTTCAATCCCCTGCTCGCCAGTCTCCCGCGCCAGATGCACATGCGCGGGATGCCGACCGCCTGGCTGGGCGGCCTCACCCGGCAGGTGACGGAAGAAGCCCGCCTGGGCCGTCCCGGGGCCGATTGCGTCCTCACCCGTCTGGCGGAGCTCATGTTCATCGAGCTGCTGCGCCGCTATCTCGATGAGCTCCCCGCGGGGCAGACCGGCTGGCTCGCCGGGTTGCGTGACGAAGTCGTGGGCCGCGCGCTGGCGATGCTCCACGGCCGGCCCGGCGACCACTGGACCCTCGCGGAGCTGGCCCGGGAGGTCGCCTCCTCCCGATCCAAGCTGGCCGAACGGTTCACGCTCCTGGTGGGCCAGCCCCCCATGCAGTACCTGACCCGGTGGCGCATGCAGGTGGCAGCCAACCTGCTGTTGCAGGGAAGCGCCAAGGTCGCCGCGATCGCCGCCGACGTCGGCTACGATTCGGAGGCCGCCTTCAGCCGCGCCTTCAAGCTGGCCACCGGCCAGGCGCCCGGCGCCTGGCGCAAATCCCGCCACACCACCCGCGGCTGAGGGGACGCTCAGGCAACTCCGCGGGACTCCCGGACAAGACTTCGATTCGCCAGTACGATGGAGCAGCAAACACGGACGGCCAGTCATAGGTCGCCGCGCAGCGCGCAGACATACTCTGTCCGCGCCCAGGAAAGCTGCCTGGCGAGCCTTGACCGAGGAGTCCCATGTCGTCCGAACCCAACCCCTGCCTCGACAGCCCCGGCACGACGGGCCGGCTGCGTGCGTGGTCTGAGGATCGTCTCACCGCCCGCGCGCGGGCTGTCTGGTCGGCCGCCGATTTCCTGCCCATCGCCCGGAGTTTCGCGGCGGGCGCCGCCCTGTTCATCGAGCGGCTCGGCATTCGTCCCGGCGAGGCGGTGCTCGATGTCGCCTGCGGCACCGGCAACCTCGCCATCCCGGCGGCCAGGGCCGGCGCCCGGGTCACCGGAGTGGACATCGCACCGAATCTGATCGCGGAGGCGCAGCGCGAAGCGCGCGCGGCGGGCCTGCCGGTCGCGTTCGAGGTGGGCGACGCCGAAGCGCTCCCCTACACCGACGGACAGTTCGACACCACCGTCAGCATGTTCGGCGCGATGTTCGCCTACCGGCCCGAGCGGGCGGCCGCGGAGCTTCTCCGGGTCACCCGGCCCGGCGGACGGATCGCGATGGCCAACTGGACGCCGGACGGATTTGTCGCCCGGCTGTTCGAGGCGCATGCGGCCGTGGCGCCGCCCCCGGCCGGGGTGCCCAGCGCGCTGCTGTGGGGCGACGAGGAAGTGGTGCGTTGCCGCCTCCCCCAGGTCCGGCAGCTGACCTGTGTGCGGCACAGCCTCCAGCTCCGCTTCTCCCTGCCCCCGGCCGCGGTCACCGAACTCTTCGCGACCTGCTACGGGCCGACGCTCACCACCCTGGCGGCGGCGGAGCCCGCCGGCCGCCAGCAACTCCGCGAACAGCTGACGCGGCTCTTCACCGGACACAATCTCGCCGGCCGCGGCGAAACCGTCGTGGCCGGTGAGTACCTCGAGGTGCGGGCGTTGGTCGCCTGACACCGTCACTGCACACTACAGGAGAAACCGCCATGACACGCAGCAATGAACTCGCCCGCCGGCTCGAGGCCGGCGCCGACGCACTCGCCCGCGATGCCGGTTCGCTGACGCAGGAAGAGTGGGAGCTGAGGATTCCGCACGACGGCCGGTCGGTCGGGGTAGTGGTGCACCACGTGGCGAGCATGTATCCCCTGGAGATCCAGCTGGCCCAGGCGCTCGCCGCGGGGAAGCCGATCGAAGGCGTCACCTGGGATGACGTACACCAGGTGAATGCCGGACACGCGCGCGAGAACGCCGGGGTGGACCAGGCGACGGCGCTCGCGGCCCTGCAGGCCAACAGCCGGGCCGCCGCCGCCGCGGTCCGGGCGCTGACCGACGCGCAACTCGACCGGGCGGCCCCGGTATCACTCAATGCCAATGCGCCGCTCACCTGCCAGTTCTTCGTGGAAGATCATGCCCTGCGGCACAGCTACCACCACCTGGCGAAGATCCGCGCCACCGTCGAGGCGGCGCGCGGCGCCCGACCCGCTCCATGACTTCGATTCGAAAGGGCCCGCCCACGCGCGCCACCGTCTACCGGCCCCTGCTGGCGCTGCAACTGGCAATGCTGGCGGGCTGCCGGCCGGACACCACGGCCCCGTCCCACGGCGACCGCCCGCCGGTAGAGGATTCCATGCCGGCATCCGGGCTCTGGACGGCGAGCGGCGATCCCGCCGCGATTCTGCGGCTGGCTCCAGGGCAGTTGACCGCCTCCGGCGGGGCCATCCCGGCCACGGTGATCACCACTCCCAGCGCACCGCGCCTGGCCGTGGCGGCGATCGCGTTCGATCAGGACGGCACGCTGTGGGTGGCGAGCCGGGACGACAGTCTGCTGCTGGGCTTCGCGCCGGCGGCGCTGGCGCGCCCGGGGGAGCGCACCGCCTCCACCGTGATCCGGTCTGCCGGCAGGTGTCTGGATAACCCCACCGGTCTCGCCTTCGACGCCCAACACCGGCTCTGGGCCGCCAACAACGAGGCGGGCACCGTGGTGCGTTTCGACCGGACGCAGCTGACCGGCGACGGCGTGCGAACGCCGGCCGTCTGCCTGGCTGTACCCGGCACGCCGACGGCCCTCGCCTTCGATGCCGCCGGATCGCTCTGGGTCTCGGATCACGAGTTTCACACCATTTCCCGCTACGCCGCCGACCAGCTCGAGGCTTCGGGCGCGCCGGCCGGAGTTCACGTTCTCACCGGGGCGAACGGGCTGGCCTTCCCCGCGGGGATGGCCTTCGACGCCGCGGGGAATCTGTGGATCGCCAACAGCGGCGGGCCCGACATCCTTGCCTTCACGCCGGCACAGCTGGCCGGCGGCGGCGACCCGGCACCCCACGTCGTGCTCTCCTCAAGAGAGGAATCGCTCAATCTGCCGGTCGCCCTCGCCTTCGACAGCGCCGGCAATCTCTGGGTGGCCGGGGGCGAGGGAAGTCTCAGGGAGTTCGACCGGGCAAGCCTGCTCCAGTCCGGCGCGCCGGAACCGAGGATCCGGCTCCAGCTCACGGGGCACAATCTCCTCTGGAGCGTGGCATTCTGGCCCAAACCTCCGGGCCTGCCCCTGTACTGAGGGGCCCGGCACAATCGGTTTTCGCGCCGGCAAAGGCCGGCCACACAGGAACATTCGAACTGCGAAGAGGTGTGACATGATATCGCGCAGATTGATGACGGCCGCCGCGGGATTTGCCCTGCTGGCGAGTGCCTGTGGCGGCGACGGCTCCTCCGGCCCCGGGCCGAGTGAGCAGGTGGCCAGGACAGCCCAAAGCGGTAACGCCCAGACCGGGACGGCGGGGCAACCGCTCGCCCAGGCGCTCCAGGTCCTGGTGACGCGGGACGGCACCCCCGAAGCGGGGATCACGGTGCAGTGGAGAACCACGGGCGTCGGTGCAATCCTGAACCCGGCCAGCTCGACCACGGCGGATGACGGCACCGCGAGCACGCGGTGGACCCTGGGGCAGGCGGCTGGCCTGCAGACGGCACAGGCCATCGTGCCGGGCGCCGGCGGCTCGCCGGCGGGCTTCACGGCGACCGCCCAACCCGGGCCCCCCATCGCACTCGTCAAGTCGTCCGGCGATGCGCAGACCGCCCGCACCGGCTCGATCCTCCCGCAGCTCATCGTGGCGCGGGTGACGGACCAGTTCGGCAATCCGGTGAGCGGCGCGTCGGTACAGTGGACTGTCACCGGCGGCGGCGGCTCGGTGAATCCCGCCACGACGGCCAGTAACCAGCAGGGACTCGCGGCCACCGCCTGGATGCTGGGCGGCACGGCCGGTCCGAACACCCTCCAGGCCTCGGCCGCCGGGCTGGCAGGCTCCCCGCTCACCTTCGCGGCGACGGGCAGCGTTACCCCGCCGCCGCCCACGGCGGTGACCATCCAGGTGAACAACAACTCCTTCTCCCCCCAGGTGGCCACCATCGCGGCCGGGGGCACGGTCACCTGGAACTGGAACGGCCAGAGCCACAACGTGACATCGGTGCTGGCACCCTCCTTCGCGTCGAGCGCCACGCGGAACGCGCCGTTCAGCTACGGGCCCGTCACCTTCAACACCCCGGGTACCTACCAGTACATCTGCACCATTCACGGCGGCCTGGCAGGCCAGCAGACCACCGGCATGCGCGGCACCATCGTGGTGCAGTGATGATCCGGCATGCGTGGTACGCCTGCCTGGTCCTGAGCGGAGCCCTGGCGGCTCCGCTCCTGGCCCAGGGCGACTGCTTCCCGGGCGCGAGCTCGAACGAGGCGACGGGTCTTCGGCATCCTCTCAGTGCCGCTCGCCTTCACCGCCGCCGGGGTCCCGGCGGAATCGCGCCGGTGGTCGATTCGCGCCGGACTGGAAGCGACCTACCTCTCGCGGGTGGATGGCGCCACCGCCACCCCCACCGTCTGCCGCCCGGGTAAAGGACCCGAGAACGTCAATCTCCTGCCCGGTTTCCTGCGGCCGAGGATCAGTGTCGGGCTCCCGGCGCGCTTCCTGGTCGAGCTCGGCTGGGTGCCGCCCATCCGGGTGCGCGGCGCCAGCGCCAATCTCGTCGGTCTCGCGCTCGCCCGGATCGTGCCTGCCGGGGCCTTCCGGCTGGCCTTCCGGGCGGAGGCAACGCTGGGCGTGATTCACGCGCCCATCACCTGTGACTCCGGCGCGCTGCGCGACCCTGCCAGCGAATGCTTAAACGGAACGGTCTCGGATGACAGCTACCGGCCCAACATCTTCGCCCTCGAGGTGCTGGCGGCGCGGGAAACCGGGAACGGAGGGCTGACGCTCTACGGCGGCGCCGGCTACAGCCACCTGGCGCCCCGGTTCCGGGTCAACTTCACTAACCGCTTCAACGAAACCGACCGGCGCCGAGTGGAGGTGGATCTGGACCGGCTCACCCTCACCGCGGGCGCCACCCTGCGCCTGAGCAGCGCGATCGGCCTCACCGCCGAGGCCCACGCCGCACCGGCCGATGCCGTTACCGGACGCATGGTCGTCCGGACCACCTGGAGACAATGATCATGCGCCGCACTCTTCGGATCCTGCTTCTCGCCGCGGCCCTGCCGGTCGCGAGCCTGGCCGCGCAGGCCGGCATCATCCCGCCCTCCCACATCGCGACGGGCAGGCTCAGCTTCGACGCGCACGCCACGGCCGGAGACTTCACCGGCGCCACCACGTCGGTTGCAGGCGGCATGACGGGCGGCTCGGCCCTGGGCGAGGTGCGGGGCTGCGTTCAGGCCCCGGCCGGCACGCTGGTCACCGGCAACGGGCACCGCGACCGGGATCTCAACAAATCCATGGAGACGGAACGATTCCCCACCCTGCGGTTTCGCCTGCGGGAGGTCGTCCCGGCGGACGACGTGGCGGATTCGACCCGGGTGAATCTGATCGGAGACCTGACACTGCACGGCGTCACCCGGCTCGATACCCTGCCCGCCCGGCTGGCCTGGCGGAGCGACTCGATCGAGGTCCGCACCGATTTCCCGGTCAACGTGAAGGACCATGGTGTTCGCGGCCTGTCGAAGCTGCTCGGCATGTTCAAGATGAACGAGCACATCGTGGTGCATGTTGACGTGATCTTCGTGCCGGGGGCGGAAGCCGCGGACACTTGCCGCGATGATCCCTGAGAGAACATGGACCAGACGGCGTCTCGGGTGTGCAGCCGGTTCTTCCGCGGAAGAAACGCCGGCGTTTGTCATGTGGACCGGAGGAAAATATCCGGCGTTACCGGAATCGATACGCCGGGGCAGGAAATGGGGACGACAGATCATTGGCCGCATCGCACTTGGTAGCGAGACTAGTGCCGCGCGCCACGAGGGTGATTCGACGATCGCCAGAACGACCGCCGCCACCTCGAACCCACGGCAGGAGCCGGCGTGACCGCGCTTCACCAATGGGCTCACGGAAGCCCGATTCATCAGGGAGGCAAGTCATGACCGGTATGTTTCGCGGCGGCAGCGCCGCAAGGATGGTTCTGCTCCTGCTCGCGGCCGGGGCGTGCGGCTACGACCACCCCACCGATACCACGGGGCCGGGGTACGGGAACGACACGGGAGGAGTGTCCCAGTCGGCGGCGTCGGGCCGCCAGGTGTTCGCCGCGAGCGGCGATCTGACCGAGGCACTGGCGGCGTTCCGCGCCGTGCTGGGCGGCGGCGTCAATCTGCTGCCGGGCGAGCAGGCCTCCGGCCGGCGGGAGATCAACTGGGACGGCGTCGCCGCGGCGCTGGTCAACGTGGATACCTTCCCGGGGGATTTCTTCAACCGGGTGGTCCCGCGGGGCCAGCTCTTCAGCACCGAAGGCAGCGGCTTCCGGGTGAGCGACAACGCCCTCAGCGACCTCAATCCCGCGTACGGCGCTGAATTCGCCGCCTTCAGCCCGCCCAAGATCTTCATTCCGGTGGGCCGGCAGACGATGACGGTACGGTTCGTCGTCGCCGGAGCAGGCACGCCCGCCCGGGTGAACGGCTTCGGGGTTGTCTTCTCCGATGTGGACGTGGAGGCCGGCGCCGGTCTCGCGTTCTTCAACGCGAGGGGCGAGCTGCTCGCCCGGGTCAGTGCGCCGGTGCGCTCCGACCGGGCCGGCTTCTCCTTTGTCGGCGTCAGCTTCAATGCGCCGATCGTGGCCAGTGTCCGGATCCAGTCGGGCCGGTCGGCCATCACCGGCCGCAACGCGGATATCAGCGCCGGCGGCGATGCCGACCTGGTGGCCATGGACGACTTCATCTCGGGGGAACCGCACGCTACCCCCTGAGCGGGGTAGCGGCGGGAAGGCGGTCAGGGGCGGACGCGCAGCCGGCGTCCGCCCGCTCCGAGCAGCCGCAGGCTCCACGGATTACGCAGATGATCATGCGGTGACCTGCCGCTCGCCTCTGAGGGTCGCCCAGCCTCACTCCCGCCGTCATTGCGAGGCGCCGCAGCCGCCGAAGCAATCCCCCGGGGCTATGCCAGGAGTCCGTGCCCCCGGACGCTTCCCAGTAGTGGAACCGCAGATTACGCAGATTACGCAGATGATTTCCTGGGGACCTGCCGCGTTCCGCTGAGGCCCGCCCATGCTCCCCCCATCGCGCCCTTCGCGGTGAGCAGTTCCTAGCGGGCGAAACAACCCGCTGGGGCTACGCCGGGCGTCCGTGCCCCCGGACGCTTCCCAGTAGTGGAACCGCAGATTACGCAGATTACGCAGATGATTTCCTGGGGACCTGCCGCGTTCCGCTGAGGCCCGCCCATGCACCCAAAAAGAATTCAGTCTTCTTTTGTTGGGGGATAGACGGCAACGCTCCGCGGAGCTGCTCCTGGCAGGGAGACAAATCTGCGTAATCTGCGTAATCTGCGGATAGCTGTTCCGGAGATTGCTTCGCCGCTCTGCGGCTCGCAATGACAGCGCGGGGGAGAGGTAACGCTACAATCCGGCGATCCGCCGGATGCCCGCCAGCGTGAACTCCACGATATGCTCCGCCGCCTCGGGCAGCGACTCCTTGAGGTACCGGTCTGCCTCCGGCATCGCCCGCGCCCGGAACCGGCTGGGCAGATAGAAATGACACTGCGCCTGGAGACTGATCACGCACCGCCCCACCCGGGGATCATCGAGCGCGCAACCCATGAGCTCTGATACCGCCTCGGCCAGGTACCGCGCCCGCGGCAGGATCACCTCCTGCGCGATCCACGGCGCCAGCTCGGTCGGCTCCTGCATCTCGTGGCTCATGATCCGCTGAATCATGACGCCGGGGCCCTCGGGATTGGCCAGCCTGGGCACGTAGTTCAGCACGTAGTGCCGGATCCGCTCCTCCGCGCTGCTCCCCGGCGGCGCCCTGAGGATGGGGAAATCCCGGATCTTCCCCAGCACCTCCTCCAGCACCGCCCGGTAGAGCCCCAGCTTCCCGCCGAAGTAGTAGTTCACCGCCGCCAGGTTGGCGCCGGCCGCGTCGCAGAGGTCGCGCACCACGACACCGTGGTAGCCCCGCTCGCGCGAAGAGCCGCCGGCGCCGCGGCCATCAGGCCGATCGCGCGTGGCCTCGTCATGCCTGGGCCGGCTCCCTTTACCGCCGCTACCGCCCTTACCGCCCTTACCGCCGTCCATCACAGCTCTCTCCGGAACAGGAGCGTCGCCGCCGTCATGGTCACCGCGGCGAAGGCGCGCCAGATAGGCCAGGTCGAGCCAGATGGCGCTGAAGCCGGTGTTCTTGAGCAGCAGGCTCTTCAGCGCGTGCACCGCGTAGGTGAACGGGATCCACCTTGGCGATCACCCGCATCCAGCCGGGGAAGGCCTGCTGGGGATAGACCGCGCCGCTGGGGAAGAAGAGCAGCGTGTTGAGCACGCCGAAGAGCGCCCGGGGCAGCAGCGGATCGCTCATCCGCACCATGAAGAGGAACATCATGCTCACCAGCGCCACCGACGCCGCCGCCACCACCACCAGGAGCCGCAGCAGCCGGAGCGGATCCCAGGGGTTGGGGATCCCGGCGATCACCGAGCCCACCAGCATCAGCACCGTGCCGGCCATGATCGCCTTGGCGGCACCGGCCACGTTGAACCCCAGGATCAGCTCGAACCGGGTGATGGGGGTGACCAGGTAGCCCTCGTGCAGCCCCCGCGCCTTGTCGTCGATGAAGATGATCCCGCCGCCGATCATCACCATCATGAAGATGGACATGACGATACTGCCCGGCAGCAGGTACTGGATGTAGGGGACGTAGGGGTAGAGCTCGACGATGTCGAGAGAAGGACGGGAAGAAAGACGGGAGACTGGACGGGAGGAAGACGGGAGCGGGTCTCCGTAGGCGCGGACCATGCCGTTCACGCTGTTGGCCAGGGCGGAGGCGACGAAGTTGTCGGTGTTGTCTTCGATCAGCGCCACTCTGGGCGACTCGCCCGCCAGCACTCGGCGCGAGAAGCCGGGCGGGATGGTCAGGACGCCGTTGAGCTGGCCGTTGCGCAGGGCGGTGAGGGCCCGGCCCTGGTCGTCGTATCTAATGAAAGAGAAGGTCCTGGCGTTGGCGGTGATGGCGTTCCCCAGGGCCTGGAGCTGGACGGCGGGGACGTGGCCGTCCTGGTCCACCAGCGCCCAGCTTCAGGTGCTTCACCTGTCCGCCGAAGGCGTAGCCCAGCACCACCAGCTGCACGATGGGGAAGATGAGCGAGACGAAGATCAGCATCGGGCTGCGGCGGAAGCGCCGCATGTCCCGCTCCACGATGGCCCACATCCGCTCCATGGCTCAGCGCCTCCGCGAGGCGATGACGCTCCGGTCCAGCGCCGAGGCCTCCACCAGCTCGTCCCGCAGCTCGTGACCGGTGTAGTGCACGAACACATCGTCCAGCGTGGTGCTCTGCACGCCCAGCGACCGGATGGCGACGCCCTGCCCGGCGGCCAGGCCCAGGAGAGCCGTGGTGGTGGCGGGGCCGTTGCCGGAAAGGATGCGGTAGACCGCTCCCTCCCCGTCCACGCTCTCCACCCCGGGCAGGCTCCGCAGTCGCTCGGCCCAGCCGGCGGGCGGCTGCTCGAAGCTCACGTCCAGCGTGTTCTCGCCCGGGATCGCCGCCTTCAGGTGGATGGGCGAGTCCAGCGCCAGCAGCTGCCCGTGGTCCACGATGGCCACCCGGTCGCACAGCCGGTCGGCCTCGTCCATGTAGTGGGTGGTGAGCAGCACCGTGAGGTCGTGCTCCGCCTTGATCTTCGCGCAGCATCTCCCAGACGGCGGTGCGGGAGACCGGGTCCAGCCCGGTGGTGGGCTCGTCCAGGAAGAGGATGCGCGGCTGGTGCACCAGCCCGCGGGCGATCTCCACCCGGCGCCGCATGCCGCCGGAGAGGTTCTTCACCGGCTTGTCGGCCCATTTCGACAGCTCCACCGCCTCCAGCAGCCGGGCGATCAGGTCCTTCCGCGTCGAGCGCGGCACGCCGTAGAGCTTGGCGAAGATGAGCAGGTTCTCTTCCACCGACAGGTCGAGATCGCTGGTGAGCGCCTGGGGGATCACCCCGATCACCCGCCGCACCTTGTCGGCCTCGCGCACCACGTCGTACCCGCCCACCACCGCGGTGCCGGCGGTGGGCTTGAGCAGGGTGGTGAGCATGCGGATCAGCGTGCTCTTCCCCGCCCCGTTGGGGCCCAGGAGGCCGAAGATCTCGCCCTCCTCCACCTCGAAGGAGATGCGCGTCCACCGCGGTGAAGTCGCCGAACTTCCGGGTGATGCTCTGGACGTCTATGGCGCTCATGAGGTCTTCGGCAGCCGGCAGCAGCACGTAGGCCGTCATCCCCACCGCCAGCCGGCGGTCCTGGTTGGGCACCCGGAGCCGGATCTCGAACGTCTTGATGTCGCGCTTGGTGCGGGAGACGTCGCGCTGCGTGGCGAAGTCCGCGTCCGCCGAGCGGTAGAACACCACCCCGCGGCGCTCGGCGCCGGAGGGGAGCCGCACGGTCAAGCGTGTCGCCCAGGCGGATCCGGTCGATGTAGCTCTCCTCCACGTCGGCCCGGATCCAGAGATCGTCCGGGTTGATCAGCGTCAGGATCGGCTGGCCGGGGCCCACGATCTCCCCCTGCCGGGCGGCGAGCACATCCACAATCCCCGCTCCCGGCGCCCGCACCTCGGTATATCCCAGCCGCACCCCCGCCTTCGTCGCCTGGGCCGAGGCCGCGTCCTGCTGCTGCCGGGCCATGGCGAGGGAGCTCTGGGCGGCGGCCACCTGCTTCTTCGCCGCGGCGGCGCGGGCCTGGGCCACCTGGTACGACGTCCGGGCCCGGTCCAGGTCCGCCTGGCTCAGCACCGTCGCGTCGGTCAGCGCCGAGTCGCGCTGGTAGGTGCGCTGGGCATCGGCCAGGGTGGCGGCGGCCTCGCTGTCCTGGGCCATGGCGGCGGCCAGGTTGGCCGAGCTGGCCTGGACCTGGGAGCCGAGCGCCTCGGCGCTGTGGGTATAGAAGGTCCGGTCGGCCGCGGAGCTCCTCGGGGCTCAGGAGCGCTATTAGTTGACCGGACGCCACCGAGTCGCCCTCGGCCACGAGCAGGCTATCGAGCCGGCCGGTGACCTGGGGGCTGACCAGGACGTCGTTGGTGGTGACGGTGCCGGTGAGGGTGAGGGGGGTGGGATGCCTTCGGAAAAAGACGAGGGCGGTAAGGGCGGCCCCGAGGACGAGGAGCGTGATGACGAACTTACGGGCCATTGGTCGGAGCTCCCGGGGGCGTGGAGAACAAACGTATAAAACAACTGTTCGATACACAAGGGAGGAGTTCGCGGGCGTTTTCGGTCCTCTCGGCATTGGCGGGGTACGGGTGGAAAGGCGTCGCGGATCAAGCTTGTGGATTTCCGCGGGGATACTCTCATGCAGTCCAAACCGAAACTGCTGCAGGCCCTGCGGCTCAACCTGCGGCTACGGCACTTCAGCCCGCGGACCGAGGAGGCCTACGTGGGCTGGGTTCGGCGGTTTGTGCGGTTTCACGGCCTCCGTCCTCCGGCGGAACTGGGGCGGGAAGAAGTACTCCAATTCCTGGCCGATCTGCGCATCGAGCGGCACGTTTCCGCCTCAACTCAGGCGCAGGCGCAGGCGGCCCTCTCGTTCCTTTTCTCCGAGGTCCTGGAGCGGCCATTGGTGGACATGGGGAGCATTCCCCGGCCGAAGGCTCCGGTGCGCCTGCCGGTCGTGCTGACGCCGGGAGAAGTCCGGAGCGTACTGGCACACCTGCGTGGCGTCTCGGCGCTGGTAGCCGCCCTGCTCTATGGCAGTGGCCTGCGGCTGCTTGAGTGCCTCACCTTGCGGGTCAAGGATCTGGACCTGGAACGGGGGGAGATACGGCTGCGCCGAGGCAAAGGCGCCAAGGATCGGGTCACCGTCCTGGCGCAGTCGGTGCGTCAGCCGTTGCATCTCCACCTGGAGCGGGTGCGGGAGCGGCACCGGCGGGATCTGGCTGAGGGGGCGGGCTGGGTCGAGCTCCCCGATGGCCTGGAGCGGAAGTATCCGCGAGCGGGATGCTCCTGGCCCTGGCAGTGGGTTTTTCCGGCTCGGCGGCGGCATCGTCACGCGGCCTCGGGGCAGCTGCGCCGGCATCACTACCACGAGACCGCAGTGCAGCGGGCCATGGCGGAGGCGGTGCGGGCCAGCGGTATCGGCAAACGGGCGACCTGTCACACCCTGCGGCACAGCTTTGCCACGCATCTGCTGGAGGCGGGCTACGACATCCGGACCGTACAGGAGCTCCTGGGCCACCGGGATGTCTCGACCACGATGATCTACACCCATGTCCTGAACCGGGGCGGCCTGGGGGTACGGAGTCCCGCGGACCTGCTGGGCCAGACGGGGTGATGTTGTGGAATTAGACTGCGGACCGTAAGATGAATTTCTGGTTGGTCGGGAGTTCAATGGGAGGTACGCAGGTCCAATATTTGTTAGCTGCACGCGCCAGCCGGGCCTCCCAGTGCTGATCTTTTGGTGGGCTCCTGGTGGTGCCGCCGGAGTTCCTCAGCTGGTTGGCGGAGGTGAGGCGGCACCGGCCTCCTTGCGCGGGTCGTCTGGCAGGCTCCGCCATGCCGCCCGGGGCCCCTCCCCGCGGGGCGGTCGGGGCAGGGTCAGCGTCGTTCCCGGTGGACAAGCGTCCAGCGATCTTCCGCCCCGCCGGAGCTCCGAGGGGGCGGCCGGGCCTCCCGGGGTGGGGACTCCGCACCTGCCGGCAGCGTCATCGCAACCGAGAATGTCATTGCGGCCGGCAGCTAACAAGCGTTTGCAGCGGCCGGGCACGGTGCTGCAGGCCGCTGGTGCATTGCTCGGACATCTAGCGGTCGCGGTAAGGAAGCGTAGGATTATGAGGGAGCGGGGCATCGCGCCGCCGCTGAAACGCAGACCGTTAGCTGCACGCGCCAGCCGGGCCTCCCAGTGCTGATCTTTTGGTGGGCTCCTGGTGGTGCCGCCGGAGTTCCTCAGCTGGTTGGCGGAGGTGAGGCGGCACCGGCCTCCTTGCGCGGGTCGTCTGGCAGGCTCCGCCATGCCGCCCGGGGCCCCTCCCCGCGGGGCGGTCGGGGCAGGGTCAGCGTCGTTCCCGGTGGACAAGCGTCCAGCGATCTTCCGCCCCGCCGGAGCTCCGAGGGGGCGGCCGGGCCTCCCGGGGTGGGGACTCCGCACCTGCCGGCAGCGTCATCGCAACCGAGAATGTCATTGCGGCCGGCAGCTAACAAGCGTTTGCAGCGGCCGGGCACGGTGCTGCAGGCCGCTGGTGCATTGCTCGGACATCTAGCGGTCGCGGTAAGGAAGCGTAGGATTATGAGGGAGCGGGGCATCGCGCCGCCGCTGAAACGCAGACCGTTAGGCGGACTGATATGGCGATCCGACTGAGTTTCATATTCGGGCTCCTGGCGCTGCCAACCGCGGTCGCCGCTGGGCAGCAACCGAGTCCGCGCTCGACGCGGGCAGGGGCTGCGGAACTCTCGCCGTATGCCACAGAACTCGCTCGCAACCTAGCTCTACCCAGTATTGCGGATTCGCGCCCTGGTGTAGACGCGGAGATTCGCCTGTGGGATGGCTTCGGCCTCACTGGCATCCGCCTGTACCGGTTCCTGCTGGAGGGACGGCGTTGGCATGCCGAGGAGTACGCAACGAATACAGCGCACGTACCGTTCCATCAGGCATTGCCCGACTCGGCCAACTGGGAGAGTCGAATTGCTGCGGCACAGCGCGCAGGCTTACGCGAGCTACCGCCCGCGCCGCAGGAACCTTCCATCTTCCTAGTGGATGATGGCCGCTCCTTCCTTCTAGAATGGCGATTCGACGGAGCAAGTGGTGCGGCCGGAGCGGACAATCCCGAGGTCTTTTGCTCGCGTGATGATCAGCGCATGCTGAAGGTCCTCCGAGCGCTGACGGGCGAGGGCCTCCAATGTCGCTCTCAATAGCCGTCTGATATCAAGTTTGTAGTGCAACACTGAGCCTCATCGTGCATAGCATTCCTCCGGGGTGCGGTAGAGGAGGCGCTTCCGGGGTCGGCGGTTGAGTTTGCGGGCGAGGCGATCACACGCGGCCTGGGTGAGGTGCGCCATAGAGTGGCCTTTCGGGAGGTACTGCCGCAGCAGGCCGTTGGTGTTCTCGTTGGTTCCGCGCTCCCAGCTGTGGTGCGGCGTGGCGAAGTAGAAGCGCGTGGCGGTCTCCCGTTCGATCGCCGCGTAGTCATGGAACTCGGTGCCGTTGTCCACGGTGATGGTGCGCACCGGGCGAGCTTCCCGATGAATCAGCTGGGTCGCCCGGCGCGTGACGGCGGTGGTCGTCCGCTGGTGGAGTTGGCCGAGCATCAGATAGCCGGTCTTCCGTTCCACCAGCGTCAGCACGCAGGGGCCGGCCTGTCCCGCGCCGAGGACGGTGTCGCCTTCCCAGTGACCGACCTGGCTGCGGCCTTCGATGATCGCAGGCCGCTCCGTGATCATCCGCTTCCCGGCCAGGCGGCCCCGGCTGTCGTAGCGCCCGTACCGTTTGCGGCGCTGCTTGCGGGCGCCGCGGAGGTGCTGGTAGAGCGTGCCGCCGTCCGCGCGGTCCGCCCAGACGTACCGATAGATCGTCTCGTGACTGATGGCGAGGTGTCCGTCCGCGGCGAGGCGGCCGGCGATCTGTTCGGGGCTCCAGTCCTCGCGCACCAGGCGTTCCACCTCCGCCCAATCCGTGGCGGTGAACCGGGTGTTGCGGCGCGAGTGGCTCCGCCGGCCCCGCGCGTACCAGTCGGCGAGCTGGGGGCGGTAGCCCCCGTCGTGGTGGGTGCGGTTGCGCCGGACCTCGCGGCCGATGGTGCTGCGGTGGCGACCGAGGAGGCGCGCGATGGCTGCCGCCGTCAGCCCCTGTCGGCGAAGCAGGCCGAGGGTGTACCGTTCAGCGGCGGTGATCTGGCGGTAGTTCATGGTCGGCTTCCTTGTCTTGGCGGACAGAGAAGTCTACTTGCTGTCAGATCACCGCTTTCGTCGCCTTCCGTTGTTGCACTTAGTATATGAATCCGCGGGGCCTAACAAGCGCGTCGTTCTGCAGGCCGGTCGCGCGGGCCGCCGGCCCCCACTCGGGCCTCCTAGCGGTGCGGCTGTGGAAGCGTAGGTTTGTGAAATCCTGAGGGATCGCGCTGCAGCACACGCGCACTTCGTTAGCTGCACGCGCCAGTCGGGCCGCCCAGTGCTGATCTCTTGGTGGGCGCCTGGTGGTGCCGCCGGAACTCTGCAGTTGGTTGGTAGCGGTGAGGCGGCACCGGCCTCCTTGCGCGGGACGCCTGGAAGGCTCCGCGATGCCGCCCAAGGTTTCTCTCCGCGGGGCGCTCCATGGCAAGGAAGGTGCGCCGAGCAGGTTCGGAGGCGTCCAGCGTTCTCCCGCCCCGCCGAGGCTCCCGGTTGGCGGCCCGGTCTCCCGGCGCGGGGGCTCCGCACATACCGGCAGCGTCATCGCACCCGAAATTGTCATTGCGGCCGGCAGCTAACAAGCGTTTGCAGCGGCGGGCACGGTGCTGCAGCCCGCTGGTGCATTTCTGGGACATCTAGCGGTCGCGGTAAGGAAGCGTCGGATGTGAGGGAGCGGGGCATCGCGCCGCCGCTGAAACGCACTTCGTTAGTAGCACTACGAGGCGGGATGACCTCAGCAAAGGATTCGAGCCTCGATTGGCCGACCATCGCTGCGTGGACACTCACTGGCGTGGCCTTGGTTGTCGAGCCGATTTCGGGCGTGGCGTCCTTGGTAGCGCGTCTTGCCGCCCTGGGCGGCTACGGCGTAGCGAATGAGCAGGTATCGAAACTCGGTGTCCGGGTTGGCAGTCTCGAAGAGCGCGTGACCGCGCTCGAAGCAATTCAAGTTCCATTCGTCCGCCTTTCTGGTACGCCCCTGCGGTTGCTGGCCTACTGCCTCTATCGCGAGGCCAGCCAGCTGTTCCAGTTTGCTGAAGCAGAGGATGCCATTACCGATTTGGATGTTTCGCCGCATGAGTACTTGGAGGCAGCGGAGGATCTTCGCGATTTCGGCTTCATTCGTATTGATCCAGACTTGAATCACGCTGTCGGAATCGCGCGAACGCGCCTCGTGCCTGGCACATACATCGCCCTTGCTCCGTCGCTACTCCCAGATGTGGACTCGGCCGCCGAGGTGGCTGCGGTACTTGCCCAGTTCCGCACCCTGACGCCAGACCAGTACCGACTTCACACGACCACGGTGCTTGAGGTGACGGGCATCCCGGTTGCGCGACTTGATCTGATCTTGCGCGGCTTGAAAGACCTCGGAATCATTACCACAGGAGGTCCCGGGGACTACCAGATTGGGAGCGTCAGACACGCGGAACTCACTCCTCACGGCCGCCGTCTGATTCGTGGTGCTACCTAACTAGACATCTATACCCGCTTGACGCCGCTGCGCGGCCCGTAGCTCCTTCCGCGACTCCTGTGATTCCCTCCACCCGGAGCCGCGCCATGACCCCCGACGAAAAGTCTGCCTATGCCCGCACGTTCCCCGTTCACGTAGGCGTGGATACCGCGAAGCGGGTCCACGTGCTGGTTGCTCAGGGCCCCGATGGGCGCCGCACGAAGCCGGTCCGAGTGCCGGTGAGCCGCGCGGGCTTCGAGGCCGCCGCGCGCAGTTGACGGCCTGGTTTCCCGGCATCCGGCCCGGCCAGATGCTGGTGGGGCTGGAGTTCGCCGGCCATCACGGCTTCACGTTTGCCGAGTGCCTGCGGGCGCGCGGCTATGCGCTGGTCAATATCCTGCCGGCCCACACCAAGCGGGCCAAGGAACTGGAGGATAACAGCCCCAACAAGACGGACGCGAAGGATGCCGCCGAGATCTGCAAGCTGGTGAGCCTGGGGATCTTCGTGGGATATCCGGCGCTGCAGCCCCCGTATCTCGAGCTGCGGCTGCTCACCACCCACCGTCATCGGCTCACCGTCGAGGAAACCCGGTTCAAGAACCGTCTCCAGAGCCTGCTCGACCTGGCCTGGCCCGAGTTCCTGACGCACTTCTCGCAGGTGCGCAAGCCCACGCCGCGCGCCCTGCTGGCGCGCTGGCCGCTGCCGCAGGACTTCCTGGCGGCCGCCCCGGCCGCGGTGACTCGCCTGGCGCGGTCCGTCTCGCGGGGCCACGTGAGCCCAGGGCAGCTCCACGTCCTGCGCGAGTCCGCCCGCACCAGTGTCGCCCTGGCCGGCGCCGCTCCCGAGCGGCGCTGGAGATCCAGCAGCTGCTGGCCCGCTGGGACCTGCTGCGGGCGCAACTCGCGGAGGTGGACCAGCAGATCGCCGCGCTCGGTGGAGCAGTGCCCCGCGGCCAAGGCGCTGACCACCATTCCCGAGGTGAGCGCCACCTGTGCGGCCACGATCGTGGCCGAGCTGGGCGCTCCGGAGCGCTTCACTCATCCCCGCCAGGTGCTGAAACTCGCAGGCATGAATCTGGTCGAGCGCTCCAGCGGCACGGTGCAGGGCCGGCGCAAGCAGTCCAAACGGGGCCGGCCGTTGCTGCGCCGCCAACTCTTTCTGCTCGGCGGCCGCTGGTGCCAGCCCCGGGGGCTGTACCGGGGTCTACCAGGCCCTGCTGGCCCGCAATGGCGGGCTCCGGACCAAGGCGGTCTGCGCGGTGGCCCGCAAGCTGGTGCCGCTCCTCCTGGCCGTGCTCCAGTCGGGCCAGCCGTTCGACCGGGAGCGCTGGGAGACCCAGCGGCATCACGCAGAGCCGGTGGTGATCGAATAGTCGGAGACCGGGGGGAGCCGCGCGTGCGCGCCGGGCCGCCCTCTATTTGCCTTGAGCCGCCGGCGTCTTCGGTGAGTTCCGCGCACAGAGTTGCTGGCCGCCCGGCCGCGGATCGGAGAGCATCCATGAAGATGTGGGAGGCCCCGAGCCTCAACGACCTATGAGGGTGGTGCCAGGATCCCGCCGGCACGCGGAACGCGGCGCTCTTTGACAATCGAAGGACCGGGTAGCACCTTGGAGCCGGTGGGGTGACCCCGTCTGCTCCCGTGGGCGCATGACGCCCGACGAGGGAGCCGGCTCGCGGCAGGTCTGGAGCCGATGGGTTCCGCTGAACTCGTGGGGCCCCCACCACTTTCCTTTTCCGCCGGCCGAGGTCCGCCACGCGCGGCAGCCCGCGAGGCTCCTACTAGACCCGACCCCTCGGAGTTCAGGCCCGACAACCCGGAGGCGCCCCGAGCGCCCCAGGCTAGACAGGGCCGGGCTCCTACAGTGGTTTAAGTTCAGCCCCGCCTTCGGAAATCTTGAAGGAGGCATTGGCGGAATCGAAAGTGTATACGGTTAGTTCGTCGTCCTCGAACTCAACCTCTAAGGGGAGGCCAAGGTCCCCTGATATCACCAAGTCGTAAGTGTGCCCAGGTTGCAGTCGAAACTCGGTGGTCCATGGCTCAATCACGAGCTTCCGCGCAGTTTCGCATCTATTCGTAAGCCGAAGTGTGACCGCTGCTTCCAGCATGGCTCTTCCTCCGTGTTGCAATGCTCGAATAGACCGGACCGAGCCACTAATGGGTTCTCTGCTGCAGGTCTAAAATGCGTTCCATCAGCTTTACTCGTTCAGGTGCGGCGGCTCCCCCTCGGCCAGCATCAACAGCTTTCTGGTAGAAGTCGCGAGCCATCTTCACTTTCTGTGGATCCAATTTAGAGGCCTGCTCGGCCGTCACTTCAGAAACCCGCTGAATTGCCCCCGCTGCCCCACGGCCCCATTGGACAACATTTCGTCCCCAGTCCTGGAATTTCTCAAACGGTACCTTAGGAAGAGCAGCGGTGGCCGCGGCAAATAACCTGGGAGCAGCCAGTTCGGCCCCACCTGCAACGGCCAGGAGACCCACAGCTACTCCCAGCATCGGGTTGTCTCTCTTGCCGCTGTAACAGCAGGGTGAAGCAGGTTATCCTTTCGCCAATCCCCCGTTTCGATACAACAATCCTGGGCAAGCAGCCCGAAAGGATCCGCGTACATGAGCGCGTCCAGCTGGCAGGCCAGTCGCGCGGGCCGGTCGCATCATCCGGAGTTCCTAGCGGCGCGGCTAAGGAAGCGTAGTTTGTGAAGACCTAAAGCATCGCGCTGCAGCTGACGCGCACTTCGTTAGGCCTCCGGATGGCGGAGCCTACCGGTTGACTGGCGTATATACCCCACATATACTTCCTGAGTGACGGGAGAGCCGCCGGACGCCTACGCGATTCTGGGCCGCTGCACCGGCTTTGAATGGGACGCCGGCAACGCGCCCAAAGTGCTGGCGCGCCACAACGTGGAGCCGGGGGAGTGCGAACAGGCGTTCTTTCAGGAACCTCTGGTCGCCGCATTCGATGCGAAGCACTCCGGCACCGAGCTCCGGTGGCAAGCGCTCGGCCGGACCCTCGCGAACCGGAGGCTCTACCTCGTCTTCACGGTGCGCGGATCTCTGATTCGCGTGATCGCGGCCCGGGACATGAATCGGAAGGAGCGGCACCAGTATGCCCAAGCCCAAGCGAGCATTGAAGAACATCCCGACCTTCCGGACTGAGGACGAGGAGCGCGACTTCTGGGCCACGCATGACTCGACCGAATATGTGGATTGGTCGAAGGCACGGGTGATGCGCTTTCCCCATCTCCGGCCTTCGTCCACAGCCATTTCGGTCCGGCTGCCCGATACCCTGCTTACCGAGCTCAAGTTGCTCGCCAACGAGCGGGATGTCCCCTATCAGAGTCTGCTCAAGGTGTACCTTGCCGATCGGGTCGAGACCGAACGTCGCCGGAGCCGGCTGGCCGGGAGGCCTAACAAGCGTTTGCAGACGGCGAAGGCGCGGCGCACCCGCTCAAAAAAGCCCTCCGGGCGCTAGGGCCGCGCCTTCGCGGCTGAAACGCATTTCGTTAGGCGGCGCGGCCTTTCGTACGAAACGCAGTCACCCAACACCGCGCGGCAAATGCGCGCACGGCCTCCGGCCTCTTTTTTGCCGCATTGCCCGAGCAAGGAATCACAAGATCACACGCAAGCATAAAGCGCACAAGGACTTGAAGCTCGCGCGCCGGTTCACAGCCCAGTCGGGTACCGGTGCCAAGTAGCCGCATTGTGCCAAATCGCATTCAGCCGCATTCTAAAGTCTTCGGAGTCGAAGCGACCCATGAATGAACCGCTTGCACTCGCCACCCGTGCAGACAGATCTATCGTGTTCGGGGGCTTTCAGGCTCCCGGTACGGCAGTCCCTTCGACCATCCGTGTTGGTGCCCAAGTCTCCCTTCGGGACGGGCGGGTTATCCTCGTCGTTCAAGTAGTGCGTGTTCTCGGAGGAGCGATCTCCGGCACCATAATTGGCTTCGAAGACTGGAACGCCGCTGACTTCAAAGGGCTCACTGCAGGATCTGCTATTGATTTTCGAGAGGAACATGTGTTCTCCTGCATTTGATACTCGCTCTGGCCCCGATGCCACGCGGCGTTGCCTCAACTACCGAGTGGCGCCTACCCGCTTCGGAGTTCATACTTGCAAGCAGCGATCAGAACGACTGCGGTGCTCGTCGGCCTTGTCGCCTATAGCGCCATGGCAGCAGCCCAGCGCCCTCTAACTACCGTCCAACTTGCGAAGCGCGCCATTCCGGCCACAGTTACAATCCTCGCTGTTGATGCGCGAGGTGACACAGTAGGACAAGGGAGCGGTTTCATTATAGTCCCGGATGGAGTGGTCGTCACCAACTATCATGTCATGGCTGGTGCCACATCGGCTGCCGTCCTTCTGGCAACAGGCGAGCGTTTCAGCAACGTCACCGCACTCGCTGCTGATCCAACCGCAGATGTAGCGATTATCAGGATCCGTGGAGCCAGTCTGCCGACGTTATCCACCAGCACCACGCTTCCTCCCGTGGGCAGCCGTATCGTTGCTATTGGCAGCCCTCTCGGTCTATCACAAACAGTCACGGACGGGATTGTCAGCGCACATCGCGTGGTCGAAGGCCGCCAGCTACTGCAGATATCCGCGCCGATAAGCCCGGGCTCGAGCGGCGGCCCTGTCCTCAACGATTCTGGGGCGGTCATTGCGATCTCGACGGCCTACCTCCAGGGCGGCCAAGCGCTGAATTTTGCCGTCCCAGTACGGTATGCCACTGCACTTCTGGACAGCACTGTCAGTTCCCGTTCCCTCGCTGAGGTCTTCGCGAACGCATCACGCCCGCAGTCATCGCTAACGCTGCACCCAGCGCAGCCCGAGGATCGCGTCGCGTTGCTCAGGCAGATAGTGCCCGGAGGGATCTCTGCTCCGCCGCATACCTCCTCGACAACTCGCGACACCTCATGGATAGCTTGTTTGGCAAGAGAGACCTATCCAAGCTGACATCCGTAACGGCGTCAACCATGAGCGCTGTGATCGAGTTCTTTCTACCAAGAGCGGACCTCCACATCACGCATTTCCGCCTTGCGGAAGTCTCCGTCCCCTTCGTGCCAGTTCGAGACACGGTCACTGGCATCCTCACCCAAGTAAGATCCGTGTTGACAGCCGCGCGACAGCGAGTCAACTATCGTCTCGACCCTTCCATAGCAGATCTTCGCAGTACGGCTTCAACCACGCTGGAGGTAGCGACCCTCTTGGACCGCGAATATGTGCGGGCTCGCATCGCCTTCGGATCACCTGAACCGCCGCTGCAAGCGTGCCTAGACGGCTCAGCTCGGTAGGTTGTGTGCTTGTCGGCCAGTGCGCGCCGCCTAACACGCGCTTGGAGCGGTCAACCGCGCCCGCGCACCAGTCGGATGGCTGGCATATTGTGAGCGCGGATCACCGCTCAACCGCCAACCGTTAGGCGGCCCGCCCTCGGATTTGGCATCAGGCCTGAAGGACGCCATATTTCAGGCACCCCGGAGGGATTCATGTCAGCTCCCGATATCAAGCAACGCGCTCGCCAGATCGTAGAACGAATGGCCGAGCAAGCCTCGTGGGACGACCTGCTCTACGAGATTCACGTTCAGCAGGCCATTGATAGCGGCCTGGCCGATGCCGAAGCCGGGCGAGTGATTTCCCATGAGGACGTTGCGAAACGGTTTAGTCTCCCGGCGTGAGGCTCCTCTGGACTGAGACGGCCCAAGCCCATCTGGAGGCCATTCGGGCCTACATTGCCCTGACCTCTCCTCTATATGCCAACCTCACAGTGCACCGACTCGTCCGCCGGGCCGGTCAACTGCGAGACTTTCCCAATGTCGGCCGACCAGTTCCCGAACGCTCCAATTCTGATCTTCGCGAGCTGCTCGAGCTATCCTATCGCATCATCTATCGGCCACAAGCCGACGTCGTGACCGTGTTGGCTGTGATCCATGGGCGTCGGGCGAGCATCGGCCCCGTGGAATAGGATCGTGCGGTCCGTCTAACAGCTGCTTGCACCGGCGGGGCGCTTGGGCTCCGCTCCCAAAGGCGCGGCGCGAGATGAGCCGGGACCATCGGACGACCGACCGCGAAATCCACATCTCTGTTACTGCCCCAAGCTCTCACCCAGGGCAACCGCCTTCTATCCGATTCCGAGGAACCGCTCGACGACCTCCGGCAGCATCGGATCCACAGGAATCGAGTAGTGGGTGGTGTCCGGCACGATGGCGAGCTGGCCGGCGGGCCGCTGGGAGCCGTCGAGCCCGGCATCGCGCCGGCCGCCGCCCAGGGCCTTCCAGAACTCCACCATGTGCTCGGGCCGGATGGCGTCGGCGTCGGCCGCCCCTCGGCTGAAGCCGAGTCTCGGCGCTTTTTCACTGAAGTGAAGTGGTGGATCGACTTCGGAGGCGCTGGTGACTGCGCCAGGCGCCAGGGAAATGAGCGCCGGCGCCCGCGCGTAATGTCACCCTGAGCGCAGCGAAGGGGCCGAAATCATGCCTTCAGCATCGGCCCCTTCGGGCGCTTGCGCGGCCTCAGGGTGACAAGCGAAGCGTGGCCCCCGCCGCAAGGCGGCTCCCTCCCTTGGCTCAAGGGCGCCTGTCATCCCGAGCGAGCGCAGCGAGAGAGGGATATGCTTCACGCGCTTCGGACGCCAGGCAAGGCACCCGGAACGCTGTGGCCGGCCCTCCAGACACGCGCATCAGGTCCCTCACCCGCTCGCGTTGCTCGCGGGGTTCGGGACGACGGGGTTTCCGGCGCCGGTTCCCCCTTCCCGACAGGGAAGGGGCGACAGGGGGGTCAGGTCACCCTGAGCGCGTCTTCAGGAAATCGCGTCTCTGCATAGCGTCCTCACCTCGCGCCGGCCTGGCCGGCTCGGCGGTGCCGTTGGCCGCGGTGTGGTCACAGTCTTCCTGCGAGCAACTCATCCAGCTGCGCGAACTGTTCGGGCAGGCCTTCCGCCGAACCGGCGAGGGCTTCCTCGAGCGCCGCGGTCGTGGGGTAACGTTCGTGCAGGGTGACCAGCGTCTTGCCTGCATCTTCTTCGAACGTCACCGTGGTCACGGCACCCTGATCGCTTTCTTCGTTGGTCCAGACGATCCGCTTGTTGGGCACGACGTCTTTGTACGTTCCGAAGAACGCCATCGGCTCATTGGAGGCGGGATGGCGGAACACCAGGCGATACCCGCCCCCGGTGCGCACATCCATCTCGCAGGAGAGCAGCGTCAGGGGCGCCGATTTCGGGACCCACCAGCGCTGGAACAATTCGGGCTTGCTCCAGGCTTCGAAGACGATGCGCACCGGCGCATCGAACGTGCGCGTCACCGCCAGCTCGCGGTCCGACTTCCGTTCCACCGCCGTGCGGTGCTTCCCGGCGCCGGGTTCACTTCCGGTTCTTGCGTTCATCGCTCTGCTCCTTTCGGGTAAGTTCCTCGACCACCCTGTCCAGCTCGTCAAAGCGTGCGTCCCAGCGCCGGCGGTACCGCTCAAGCCACGCCGCCTCTTCCTCCAGTCGCCGCGGTCCCAACCGGCAGGTCCGCACCCGCCCGATCTTCTTCGTGGTGACGAGCCCCGCCTGCTCCAGCACGCCGACGTGCTTCTTCATGCCCGTGAGCGTCATCTGGAACTTCCCGGCCAGGTCCGTGATCGAAGCGTCGGCTCGGCCGAGCTGCTCCAGCACGCCGCGCCGCGTGGGGTCCGAGAGCGCGGCGAACGCAGTATCAAGCCGGGTCGTGTTATACTGAACCATATGGTTCAGTATCTTAATGGCAGGGTTTCGCGGCACGCAAGGGGATCTTTCCCTCGGCTGAAGCCGAGTCTCGGCGGGTTTATCACTGAAGTGAAGGATCGCGGCGCTGGGTGTCTCTCGCGCCCGGGCAATGAGCGCCGGCGGCGCGCGTAATGTCACCCTGAGCGCAGCGAAGGGGCCGAAAACCATCCTTCAACTTCGGCCCCTTCGGCCGCACGTGCGGCCTCAGGGTGACAGCCTCTTTTACACCGGCCGTCCCGGTTCCCCCTTCCCAACAGGGAAGGGGGACAGGGGGTTAGGTCACCCTGAGCGCAGCGAAGGGACCGAAACCGTCCTTCAGCTTCGGCCCCTTCGGCCGCTGATGCGGCCTCAGGGTGACAGCCCTTTCGCACCGGCCGTCCCGGTTCCCCCTTCCCAACAGGGAAGGGGGACAGGGGGTTAGGTCACCCTGAGCGCAGCGAAGGGACCGAAGCCATCCTCCAGCTTCGGCCCCTTCGGCCGCACGTGCGGCCTCAGGGTGACAGCCTCTTTTACACCGGCCGTCCCGGTTCCCCCTTCTCTTCGAACTGGTCGTCCCGGTCCCCCCTTCCCAACAGGGAAGGGGGACAGGGGGTTAGGTCACCCTGAGCGCAGCGAAGGGACCGAAGCCATCCTCCAGCTTCGGCCCCTTCGGCCGCTGATGCGGCCTCAGGGTGACAGCCCTTTCGCACCGCCCGTCCCGGTCCCCCCTTTCCAACAGGGAAGGGGGACAGGGGGTTGTCACCCTGAGCGCAGCGAAGGGACCGAAGCCATCCTCCAGCTTCGGCCCCTTCAGCCGCTGGCGCGGCCTCAGGGTGACAGCCTCTTTTACATCGGCCGTCCCGGTTCCCCCTTCTCTTCGAACTGGTCGTCCCGGTCCCCCCTTCCCAACAGGGAAGGGGGACAGGGGGTTAGGTCGGCGGTGAGCGTGAGGAGCAAGCGGTGAGGTGGGGAGCTCCCCGCCGGAAGCGGTGGGATTGCCACGGGCGCTGCGCGCCCTCGCAATGACGGCGTGCTCTTTCTCCGGCCCTAAGCGGGACAGGAACCGACACAAACCCTATATTTCCCCCCATGCCCGACCGTTCCCGCGGCATCTCCGACACCTCACCTGACGCGGCCCGCATCTACAACACTGCCGTGGCCGGCCTGTCTCCGACGGGCCGGCTGGAACGGGCGCGGGATCTTGCCCGGGCGGCGAACGAGCTGGCGCTCGCGGGACTCCGCCGCCGGTTCCCCACGGCCTCCGAGCCCGAACTGCTGCTGCGCCTAGCGGCCCTCCGCCTGGGACCGGAAGTGGTCCAGCGTGCCTACGGGTGGCGGGCGCCCGCCGATGGCGCCTGACCAGCTCCCCGATTTCCTCTG
The DNA here is from genome assembly GCA_963779755.1 of uncultured Gemmatimonadales bacterium. Classification (GTDB taxonomy): domain Bacteria; phylum Gemmatimonadota; class Gemmatimonadetes; order Gemmatimonadales; family GWC2-71-9; genus CAVZZO01. The sequence goes on along the minus strand of CAVZZO010000001.1, from coordinate 677,714 downwards.
CGTCGCTCTCGAGCTGGCGGGCCATCTCGACCGGCTCGGCATTCCCTATGTCGCGGGCGGCTCGCTGGCCAGCTCCTTCCACGGCGAGCCCCGGTCCACCAATGATGTGGACCTGGTGGTGGCGCTCACCCCGGAACAGGTGGACCCCCTCGTCCGCGCCCTGGGCCAGGGCTACTACGTCAGCACCGCTGCCGCACGGGAGGCCGCAGGCACCGGCGGTGCGTTCAATGTCGTCCACCTGGCGACGGCGGTGAAGGCTGATCTGTTCGTCGCGGGGACGGATCCGTTCGATGCCGAACGCATCGCCCGCGGCATCCGCCAGCGGTTCGGGGAAAGCCCCGGATCCACCCTCGCGATTGACAGCGCCGAGGATACCATCCTGCGGAAGCTGGAGTGGTACCGGCGAGGTGGCGAGGTCTCGGAACGGCAGTGGCGCGACGTGATCGGGATTATCCGGGCCCAGGGCGCCCGGCTCGACTGGACTCGGCTCGAGTCCTGGGCGCCGCGCCTGGGTGTGGACGACCTGCTGGCCCGCGCCCGGAGCGAAGGGATGCCCGCCGGGTGACGGGCGGAACGGGCTCCGGCCGCTTCGCTGCGCTCAGCGACTGGGCGGACGGCGTCACCGGTCTGCACGGCCAGCGGGTCGAGATCGCCATGATGGAGGACCTCGGCTGAAGCCGGGTCTCGGCCAGGCTTATCACTGAAGTGAAAAAATACCCACGTCCTCAACCGTGGCGGCCAGGGTATACGGAGCCCGGCGGACCTGCCGGCGGCGGGGCCGGTTGGCAATGTTGTGAATTCAGGTGGCGGCCCCTAAGATAATTTCGGGATGGCTGGGGGGGACGTGGTTCCTGCAGGTCCAATCTGCGTTAGCCTGCGGAATAGCCTTCCTTGCGATCGTTCTTTTGCGAACCATCGGGAATCGCCGCCAACGCCCGTTGAGTCAAGGAGGAGTCGATAGTGTGCCGACCTTTGCTCATGCCTATTATGCGCCTTGGGGTTGTCGGGCTTGGCGGGTGGCGTCGCCGTGATGCACAAACCTTGGGCCGAGCCGGCGCAAGCGACTAGGCCGACGACATCAGACCGGCAACAAACGGATGTCGGGAAGGCCGGCGTCTGGCAGCCGCCTTCAGGATTGGAACAAATCCCGATCTGGCCGAAGGGTGCGCCGGATATGGAAGGCGTCTCTCAACCGGCCGAGAGAGTTGAAGTCACGAAAGCCCCGGATGTCGTCGCGGGGCGCCCTTGGACCGCAGCCTATGACGTAACTTCTCCGACCATGACGGTCTTTCCACCCGTGGGCAGGAATACCGGCGCGTCAATGGTGGTTTTCCCCGGCGGCGGATTCCGGCTTTTGGCTATGGACCTTGAAGGGACTGAAATATGTGACTGGATGACCGCCAAAGGCATCACGTGCGTCTTGCTCAAGTATCGCGTTCCCAAAAGCAATCACTACTGGGACAAGGATTGCCATTGCCACATCACACCCAAGGTCCCCGCGCACTTCAGGACGCGCAAAGAACGATCAGGCTCGTTCGCGCCAGGGCGAAGGAGTTGAACCTTGATCCCAACAAGATTGGGGTGATCGGCTTCTCGGCAGGCGGCTATCTGGTCGCGCAGACCAGCAACATATTCGAGCCCACATACAAGCCGGTGGATGCGGCAGACAAACTAAGTAGCCGCCCTGACTTCGCCGTCGCGCTTTACCCGGGTCACCTGTGCCGCGATGGTGCCACCCTCGACCCCGGCATACACGTCACAACGCAGACGCCGCCGACGTTCCTGTTGCAGGCGTGGGATGACCCCGTGGACGAAATCTGCAACAGCACGGTTTACGCGCGCGCCCTTGATGATGCGGGCGTCCCGGCAGAGGTCCATCTCTTTACCAAGGGCGGGCACGCCTTCGGACTGAGGCGCACAGAACATCCGGTGGCGATGTGGCCTTCGCTTGTAGAGAACTGGCTCAAGGAGAGCGGGATTCTCTAGTTTTAGTCCTACTAAAAAGCCGCAGGCTCAGTCCGGCGGCCCGGTGATGTCGAGCGTCAGCCGCAGCGAGGTACTCGTCGACAAGCGACAATCCAGCGGGATGGCAAACTCGGAGTAAGATCGCATGGGACTTCTAACCTTCAGCCTCAACGTAACCCTGGACGGCTGCGTCGACCACCAGGAGGGAATCGCCGACCACGAGACACACGCTTTCTTCACCAGCCTCATGGATGAGAGCGGGGCGATGCTGTGGGGCCGCGTCACGTACGAGATGATGGAGGGCTACTGGCCGGCGGTCGCTCGCGGCGACGAAGAGGCACCGCCAGCGATGCGCGAGTGGGCGGTCAAGCTGGAGGCCAAGCCGAAGTACGTGGTGTCGTCGACGCGAACCGACTTCCCGTGGACCAACAGCCACCACATCGCCGGTGACTTACGCACGAGCCTGCAGAATCTCAAGGATGCGACCCCTGCCGGCGTGCTCCTCGGTAGCGGCAAGCTCGCGACCGAGCTGGACCGGCTGGATCTGATCGACGAGTACCAGTTCCTCGTCCACCCCAGGATCGCCGGCCATGGCCCGACACTGTACCAGAGCGGGCTGCCCAGCACGCGACTTCTCGAACTGGTCTCGGCCAATCCGCTCCGCAGCGGCGCAGTCGCTATGCACTACCGGCGCACGCGCGGCTAACAACGGGTGGCAGCGAACGGTCCGCTGCGCGGCCCGCCACTGAACCCGAGCGTTAGGCTGCGGTAGGAGCATCCACCCAGGGAAAGAGGCCCTCCATGCGCCTCCGCACACGTATGGTCATCGGCCTCGTTGTCGCCCCACTCGTTACGGTCGCAGCGCAGGAGGCACCTGCCGTGAAGGCCGGAGACCGGGTGCGGGTTGTCGCACCAAGCGTGCCAGGTAGCCCTTTCGTCGGCACTTTCGTGGCACTTACGGCTGACTCGCTTGTGGTCCAGGACAGCAAGGATACTTGGCGCGTCTCGCTCGCGTCTGTGAACCAGGTTGACCTTAGCCAGGGCCGCAAGTCGCACGCTCTTTTCGGTGCTGGCATCGGCCTACTGGTCGGGGGAGGCGTTGCGGCCGCCGTGCTATACACAGGCGGTTCCACCAGCCCCTGCGATCAGTCGGCGAATCAGGACGCAATGGCCTCGGCCGAGTGCATCGGTCTGACGGCTCTTGGAGGGGTAGCTGGGGCCGGGCTGGGCGCCATTGTCGGCGGGCTGATCCGGACCGAGGGCTGGCAGGAGATCCCGCTCGAGCGCCTACGGGTCAGCCTGAGGCCACTGGCGGGGGCCAGAATTGGCATGGCCTTGGCAGTGGTGTTTTGACCGGTGGGATTGCCGGCAATTGGCTCGGCTGCGCACACCGATCCAGTCGCCCAGTCCTCCACGGGGCGCACTGTGCAGCCGTGCCAGCACCGCGCCGCGCTGCCGAAAAACGCCGCAGCAGAGCTGCCGCAGCGATAGGTGGCCATGTTCCCACACGCACCTGGCGAGCTCGTAGCGTTTTTCCTTGCGCCTTCATCCTTCGCTCATGTCCCTCCCGATATCCTTCCGCGCAAGGCTCTTCTGCGACCTGAGGGTGCCCAGCGAGCCTCCAGGCTGGGACGGTGCTGAGTCGAACCCAGTGCTGAGGCGAGCCTCGGATCCGCCACCTACCCTAGCCTCGTGGGGATTACATGAAACGCGCCGCCGACCGGACAGGACCCCATGAGGAGGCCGTGCCCCCAGGTCTCCCCTCACTCCGCTTCTACTACTCGAGAGCGCTCCGGACCAAGACGCTGAAAGTGCTGGACGCGTTGGAGGCCGCCGAGGATGCGACAAACCATTGCGATCAACTGGCAGAAATCGTCCTCGATCTCACCGAGACTGGCCTGGACTACTACTTCCTCAAGCCCGTCCAGGAGGCGAAGGCCGGACTCGTCGCCTCACAGACTACGAAGATGGGTCTCGGCGGCATTCGTCGCCTCATGGGGCCTGTAGCCCGCCGCGTCCTAGGGTCAATGGACTCGGACCAACTCCTTGTGGTCGGCCAGCACATCCGGGCCTTGATGACCTGAAGCTGACCATTGCCGCCTAACTAGACATCTATACCCGCTTGACGCCGCTGCGCGGCCCGTAGCTCCTTCCGCGACTCCTGTGATTCCCTCCACCCGGAGCCGCGCCATGACCCCCGACGAAAAGTCTGCCTATGCCCGCACGTTCCCCGTTCACGTAGGTTCGGCCACGCCGTTGCTTCCGGGTATGATCTCGCCACCCTGGGCTTCGTCGGCCCTGCAACCCAGCGGGCGCTCAGCCCCCCCTACCTGCGCTTCCAGCTGCCGGGGCGGCAGCCTTCGCTGGTTGAACCGATCAGGCTGCTGCCGCTGAGGGCAGGCCGTCAGGCAGCACCTGACACCACCATCCACGTCGAGTACATGACGGTCGGCGCACCCTGTAACGCAGCCTCAGCCGTCCTGGCCGGTCCAATCGGCGTGTCGATTTCCGCAGGCTCCGTTCGTCGTCGGGTTGGAGGTTCCTCAACTCACGGACGGAGACTCACATGAGAAGGCTCAGAATCATCGAACACATCTCGCTGGACGGCGTGATTCAGGCCTCCGGCGAGGACGGCTTCCCCTACGGCGACTGGAAAGCGCCCTATCGGACCCCGGCTGGCCGGGACGCAATCGTCGCCGCGCATGGAACGAGCTTCGATCTGCTGCTTGGCCGTCGCACCTACGATATCTGGTCGCGCTTCTGGCCAAAGGCGCCAAGCAGTCCGCTCGCGGACGGCCTCAATGCGGCAACGAAATATGTCGCTACCCACCGTCCGGAGAGTCTTGAATGGGGCCCCTTCGAGGGCGTTGGACCGGACCTCGTCGCCGGCGTGCGCCGCATCAAGTCGAAGGACGGCCCGGACCTCGTTCTCTGGGGCAGCTCCACCCTGACATCGACGCTGCTCGAACAGGGACTGGTTGACGACGTGGTACTGCTGGTCTATCCGGTCCTGCTGGGCCGGGGCAAATGCTTCTTCTCGGACCGGGTCGACGCGCGCGCGCTCACTCTCGTCAGTACCAAGGCCACGCCGACGGGCGTGCTCTTTAACACCTACCGGCACGTCGGCTCGCTGCAGGCCGCACCTCAGGGCACACTGAGTGACGGTAGAACAGCCGGTCTCAATCGTGGCACCTGGAATCCTGGCCGGTGATGCAAAGATTCGGGTGCAGTTGTCGCGGCGCCAGGTTGCGCCTGGAGTCATACGTCATCTCGCGCCGCGCAACCGACCCTGAACACTCTGGACGCCATGACAAACGCCATGCCGGGCGTTTCGGTCATAAAGCGGGGATGACATGACTCTCAAGCGGATGGACAACGTAGGCATCGTGGTAGAATCCCTCGATGCCGCGATCCCATTCTTCCTCGAGCTCGGCCTGACACTCGAGGGGCGCGCCACGATCGAAGGAGAGTGGGCCGGGCGCGTCACCGGACTGGGGTCCCAGCGCGTCGAGATCGCCATGCTGGTCACCCCAGACGGCCACAGTCGGCTCGAGCTTTCGCGATTCCTCACCCCGCCCGTCGTCGCCGATCACCGGAACGCCCCGGTGAACGCGCTCGGCTACCTGCGCGTCATGTTCACTGTGGACGACCTCGACGAGACGCTCGTCAGGCTCCGCCGGCGGGGTGCGGAGCTGGTCGGCCAGGTGGTCCAGTACCAGGATATCTACCGGCTGTGCTACATCCGGGGTCCCGAAGGGATCCTGATCGGGCTCGCCCAGGAGCTCAGATAATCTTGCCCTCGGCTGAAGCCGGGTCTCGGCCGGGGCTTGTCACTGGAGTGAAGCAGCCCAGCCACCTTCCCTGCCCGACGGTACTTTCCAGATTCCCGGGTGAGGCGGAGGTGGACCGGCGAAATCAGCTCCGGCCCTGCAGAATGACTTCGGGCCGGGAGAGGACAGGGTGGTTCGCTTCTACCGTACCGATCATGTCGATTTTCGCACCGCCGGATCGACGGTATCATGGAAGCCAAGCCACTCCAGGACCATCCACCGGACACCGAGCATGCCGGCCAAAATCCCCCTACTCGCGATCGCAGGAGCGTTCATCATGGCTACCGCGAATGCCCAGCAACCGGCACCCGCCCCCGCCGCCGCCCCCAGGCCGGTGCGCACGGGGTACGCGCCGGCGAACGGCGTCAACTACTACTATGAGATCCATGGCCGCGGGGCGCCGCTGCTCCTGCTCCATGGTGGCCTGGGATCCACCCGGTTGTTCGAGCCCGGCCTGCCGGAGTTCGCCCGGGCACGGCAGGTCATCGCCGTCGATCTCCAGGGCCACGGCCGGACGACCCTGGGAGATCGTCCGATTGACTACAGCGACATGGCGGACGACATCGCCAGCGTGCTGCGGCAGGCGGGGTACGACACGGTTGACGTACTCGGCTACTCGATGGGCGGTGGCATCGCCCTGCGGCTCGCGATCCAGCATCCGGAGATGGTGCGGCGCCTGGTGCTCGTGTCGACGCCCTACGCGACGAGCGGGTTCCATCCCGAGATGCTGCCCCAGCAGGCGGCGGTGGGCGCCGCCATGGCCGACCAGATGAAAGGGACCCCGATCTACCAATCCTACGCGGCACTCGCCCCCCGGCCTCAGGATTTCCCGAGACTGCTCGATCGCATGGGCGAATGGATGCGCCGGTCGTACGACTGGTCGGAAGAAGTGAAGCGGCTCAAGGGCCCGGTCATGCTGGTGTACGGCGATGCCGACATGATTCGCCCCGAGCACGCCGTGAGCTTCTTTCAGCTGCTGGGCGGCGGGCTGAGGGATGCAGGGTGGCAGCGCGAGCACATGTCGCCGAACCGGCTCGCGATCCTGCCCAACCTCACCCACTACGAGATGGCGCTGTCACCGCTGGTGCCGGTGGTCGTGCTCCCGTTCCTGAATGGTGAAGACGGCCCGCCGAGCACCTCACCGCAGGATCGCTAGTCCGAGGAGCGTACCCATGTCCAGACTGCGCTTCAGAATCTCGCTGTCACTGGACGGCTTCGTGGCCGGTCCGAACCAGAGCCTCGCGGAACCGCTCGGGGTGGGCGGTGAGCGCCTGCACGATTGGGTGGTCGAGTTAAGCGCCTGGCTGTCGGCACACGGAAAGCAGGGCGGTGTGGCGAACGAAAACTCGGCCGTTTTCGAGGAAGAGTTGGCGAACATCGGCGCGACGATCATGGGGCGCAACATGTTCGGCGGGCATCCCGGGCCGTGGAGCACGACATCGCCGTGGCAGGGATGGTGGGGGAAGAACCCGCCGTTCCACCACCACGTGTTCGTGCTCACGCATCACCCGCGCGCGCCGCTTACGATGGAAGGCGGAACGAGGTTCAGGTTCGTGACGGACGGCATCGAGTCGGCGCTTGAGCAGGCACGCCGTGCGGCGGGAGACATGGACATCGCACTCGCTGGAGGCGCGAAGGCGGCGCAGCAGTATCTCAGGGCCGGGCTCGTGGACGAGATGCAACTGCACCTCGTGCCGATCCTGCTGGGCGGCGGCGAGCGGCTGTTCGACGACGTGGGCACGGATCTGCACGGGCTCGAGCTGGTGCAGACGGTGCCGGCTCCGGGCGTGACACACCTCAAATTCGAGCGACCCTGACCGGAGAGGCACCATCCGCCATGGATTACACACCGTTGACCAAGAAGCTCGTTTTGCCGCGCGGGTGCGCGGCGCCGAGGACGCTGACCTACGAGGACCTGGTGGCGACGGCGCTTTCCCGCGCCCACCTGAGAGACGACGTGCGCGGGATCAATGCCAGCCTCGACCTGATCCGGCAGACGCGCGGCGGCCCCTGGCCCGCCGGGCCCGTCACCGAGGACTACGACCTCGTCGACCTCATGTGGCACGAGTGCGAGTTCCGCGAGGAATACTCGTTCAGCTACGCCCTCTACACGACCGCCGGCGAATACCTCGGCTGCGCCTACCTCTACCCCCTCGGCCGGCGCACACCCTTGACCGCCGAACTCTCGACTCGATGTGGACGCCAGCTGGTGGGTCACACCGGCCGCCTGCGAACGCGGCTACTACGGGAAAGTCTACGCGGCGCTCCAGCACTGGATCGCACACGACTTTCCCGGCTGGCGCGCGTACTACTCGAACCGCGAGATTCCGGGCTAGAACCCGCGGCACGACTGGGCGGACGGCCCGCTTCGCGGCCGACGGTGCTTGAGGCCGGGTGGGATGACCTGGACGGTCTCGGCGAGCCTGCGTTTCAGGGGTTCCGGTTGCGACGCCGCCGGATTCCCCGGGTACCATCGCGGAGCAACGGATGGACGAGCAGGGGCGTTTGTGCTAACTGGAACCTGGAAGGCTGTCACGCTGAGCGCAGCGAAGCGGCCGAAACCGTCCTTCGGCCTCGGTCCCTTCGGCCGCTCTCGCGGCCTCAGGCTGACAGTTCCTGGAGTTCGACGCCGCCCTTGGTCGCCGCTGCCGCCCGACCACCCGTTTTCCGCGCTTGATCTCACGCCGTAGGGCCGCCGGCGCGGGCTGACAGGCCGTCCTGTCCGGCCCCGGCCCGCCGCCTCTCGCACCTCCGGAGGACTCGTGTCGCAGTTTGCCAGTGCCGCCATGATCCCCAATCCTCGCCTCGCCGTGTTCGCGCCATTGATCGGCGAATGGTCGACGGCGGGGCGCCACTCGATGCTGCCGGGGGTCGAGCTGCGCGGCCGGACGGTCTTCGACTGGCATGATGGGGGCGCCTTCCTGCGAATTCGTTCGGAGATGGAGGAACCGCGTATCCCGCCCGGGATCGCCCTTGTTGGCAGTGATGATGCGAGCGAGCGGTTCACCATGCTGTACTTCGACGCGCGGGGACTCTCGCGGCGGTATGAGGTTGTGATGGACGGCGGCGTCATGCGGTGGTGGCGCACGGCGCCCGGGTTTTCGCAGCGCGTTACTCTGGCCATGGCTCCGGAGGGCGATACCCTCCGGGGGGTGAGCGAGTTGTCGAAGGACGATGTCACGTGGGAGCAGGATCTGGAGCTGACGTATACCCGGGTGGAGTGAGGGACGCCCGCGCGGGGGGACGGGAGCCAGCCGGTCGCAGCAACGGACACCAACGGGAGGGGCGATGAACCGCAACGCCGGGCCGGTCACCGTGGTCATTACCTGCGTCATCAAGCCCGGGAAGCTGGCGGTGGCGCGGCGCGAGCTGGAAGCAGTGATCCGGATCGTGATCGAGCGTGAGCCGGCGTGCCACGGCATCCGGGTCCACGAAGATCCGCGGAACCCCACCCGTCTCCTGATCATCGAACAATGGGAAAGCGAGGAGGTCTTCAGCGGCCCCCACATGCAGACGCCTTACCAGCAGGCATTCCTCAAGACCGCGGCCGACTTTCTGGACGAGCCGGCGGAGTTTGGCTTCTGGCGTGAGGTGCTGGTGGCCGGGGGACGGGCCTGACTGATACCACGGTGTCGGGAAGCAGCGGCGGTGCGAGCACACCACTCGCGGATGCGCGACGCCTGGCCGGCGGCCAGCGCCTGCACCGGCACCATGGGCGCCAATGCACTCGCCCCGTCATATTCCTATCTTTGGCACGGTGACCGTGGAGCTTGCCGCACCAAAGGGAGACTTGAGATGACCAGGATGATTTTCGTGAACCTGCCGGTGAGAGACCTGCCGAGGTCCGGGTCCTTCTACGAGGCCCTGGGCTTCACCAACAATCCGCATCACCGACGAGACCGCAGCCTGCACCGGTAACTGTGCAGCCGTGACGACGTGGATTGGCAGTTTCGGTCTGGCAGCTTGAACCGCCCCTCGCGGAGGCATTCATGACCACGGGAACGCGATGCGTGGGCGCAATCGCCGCTCTCTCGTTCGTTCTTGCTCCGGGCGCCTTGCCGGGACAACGGCTGGCGCCGGACCAGCCGCCGGGGACACAAATCCTCTTCCTCGGTACCGCCGCGGGGCCGCCGCTGCGGGCGGACCGGTCCGAGCCGGCCACGCTGCTCATAGTCGATGGTCGGCGCTATCTGATCGACTGCGGTATCGGCACCGCGCGACGACTGGTGAAGGCCGGCATCGCCTCGGAGACGATCGGCACCATCTTCTTCACGCACCTGCACGCGGATCACACGCTCGGACTGGCGGATGTCCTCGCGAACGACTTTCAGCGGAAGGACGCGGCCGACGCGGCGCACACCATCAACGTCTACGGCCCGCCGCAGACGAAGGCGCTGGTCGACGCGGCGTACCGGTACATAAGCATCCCGTACGCTGTCTTCGCCGCCGAGGGCGGCGGACCCAGAGGCGGCGTGCCGGCAACGAGCCCGTTCGCGGTGCACGAGATCGGCGAGGGTGTCGTCTACCAGGACGACAGGATCAGAGTCGTTGCGGTAGAAAATACGCACTACGCCCTGATGCCCGAGAGCTCGCGCGCGACTATGAAGTCATACGCCTACCGGTTCGAGACGCCGCACGGCACGATCGTGTTCACCGGCGACACCGGACCGAGCGAGGCGGTCACCCGCCTCGCCGGAGGCGCCGACGTGCTCGTGTCAGAGGTGCAGAACTCCGTGGCCATCGGTGAGTTTGTCGATAGCATGGCGCAAAAGAATCACTGGTCGCCGGCGCGCCGGAACACCTTCGAGGCCCACATGACCAAGGAGCACCTGGACATCAGGGAGGTGGGTCAGATGGCGGCCAACGCCGGCGTGAAGGCCGTCCTGCTGTACCACTGGTATCCGACCGATCCCGCTACCTATGTGGCGGGCGTGGCGAAGTATTTCCCGGGTCCCGTGTTCGGCAGCGAGGACTTGCAGCGGTACTGCCTGGACGCTCCCTCATCAGACCGCCAAACCGGCCGATCCCGGCTTCACCTCTGCGAATGATCGGCCACTCGAGGCCCAGGTTGGACTGGCGGCAGCGCAGGCGAGTACGCAACCTCGCGACTATTGCACGCACCTGCTGCACCCGCGTGAATGCCGTCCCCACCCGCACTCCTGCTGCCAGACTCGACAACCCGATGACCAGCATCCGTCTTCCGCTTGTGGCCGCGGCCCTGCTCCTCAGCCCCGCGCTCGCCTCCGCCCAGGTCGTCAATCTCTGGCCCGGCATCCCCCCCGGATCCGAGCACTGGACTCAGCGCGAGGTCACCCTCGAGCATACCCCGCTCGGCACCGTGATCCTCAACGTGGTGACCCCGACCGTGACGGCCTACCTCCCCCCGCGCAGCCAGGCGACCGGCACCGGGGTGATCGTGGCCCCCGGCGGCGCCTTTGTGGCTCTGGCGATCGACCTCGAGGGCCGCGACGTGGCCCGCTGGCTCCAGGCCCGTGGCATCGCGGCCTTCGTCCTGAAGTACCGCACCGTCGAGAAGCGGGAGTCCGGCATCCCAACGATGGACATGGACACGGCCGGCCGGTATGGCATCGCGGACGGCATCCAGGCCCTCAAGGTAGTGCGGGCCCATGCCGCCGCCTGGGGCGTCGACCCGGATCGCATCGGGTTCCTTGGTTTCTCGGCTGGGGCCATGGTAGCCAGCGCCGCGGTGCTCCAACCGGATTCCGCGGCTCGCCCGAGGTTCGCCGCCCTCCTGTACGGGGCCCCGTTCGGGGTCATGCCGGCGATCCCGGCTCACCTGCCGCCCCTTTTCCTTGCCTGGGCTCAGGATGACCGCGTCGCCCTCGAGCCGGTCCGCCGGTTCCTGACGGCGCTGGAGGCCGCCGGCGCCAACCCGGAGGTCCACATCTTTCGCTCGGGCGGTCACGGGTTCGGGATGCGTCACCAGGGTACCAGCAGCGACTATTGGATCGAGGAGTTCTATCACTGGCTCCGAACCCAGGGTCTGGCAGGCCCGAAGGCCTAGCGACCGGCGGCCCTCACCCGCTCGCGGGTTGGGACGACGGGGTTTCCGGCGCCGGTTCCCCCTTCCCAACAGGGAAGGGGACAGGGGGTTAGGTCAGTTGGGTTGCGCCAGGAGCCCGGGCGCGCGGATGGCTCTTATCAGGGATCCACAGATTACACAGATTACACAGATGATGCTCCGGTGACCCGTAGCCTCCGCCAAGCTTTGCCGGGCACCCGGAAGAAAACAGAATTCTGTTTGTTGGGGGGACGGGGACAACCCAAGGAGCCGTGCCGGCAATCGGAGTCAATCTGCGTAATCTGTGGATCCCTGATGATGGGACGTCAGGAGGCCGGGGGATTGCCTCGGGCGCTCAGCGCCCTCGCCAATGACGGACCGCTCCAGTCTGTGTTATGATCCTCCCGACCCATCCGCCTTCCCTCGGGGTATTCCGCTATGGATCATTCCCGCCCCGCGTTCGCACGACCGATCCCCGTCACCCTGCTCCTCTTCCTCGGAGTATGGGCCACCGGCGCGGCGCCCGCCGGCGGTGAAGGCCGCACCCTCGCCGACAGCGTCACCATCTATCGCGACAGCTACGGCGTCCCGCACGTCTTCGGGGAGTCCGATGAGGCGGCGACATTCGGCTTCGGCTATGCCCAGGCCGAGGACAACTTCGCCCGGCTGGAGGACAACTACATCCGGGCCATCGGTCGCCGGGCGGAGGTGGACGGCGGGGCCGGCTTCGCCGACGACCGGTTGAACCACCTGCTGCGCGTTCCGCAGACGGCCCAGGCCGAGTATCGCAGGCTGGCCCCGCATGAGCGGGCGCTGGTGGACGGCTTCGCCGCCGGCATCAACCGCTGGCTGCAGCAGCACCCCGAGGCTCCACGCCTCCTGCATCGCATCGAGCCCTGGTATCCGCTGGCCCTGATCCGCTACCTCTACTACCAGACCGGGTTCGTCTACGCCGCCGGCCTGCGCCAGAGTGAGCTGGCCGTCGCCCGCGACACCGCCCTCCGCCGCAACACCGGCTCCAACGGGTTCGTCATCGCGCCCTCCCGGAGTGCCACCGGCCACGCGATGCTGCTCATCAACCCGCACCTGCCCTACTTCGGCCCGGGCCAGGTCTACGAGGGCCAGGTCCGCAGCGCCAGCGGCTGGAACTTCACCGGCTATACCCGGTTCGGGTTTCCCTTCCCCTACGTGGGGCACAGCGAGGCGATCGGCTGGGTGAGCACCGACAACGCCGCCGACCAGGCCGATCTCTGGTCGGAGACCTTCGACGACCCGCGCTACCCGCTGCGCTACCGCTACGACAGGGAACATCGCACCGCCATCGAATGGCGGGATACTCTGCTGGTACGGATCGGTCACGGCCTGGTGCCCCGGGTGGTGACCTTCCGGCGCACCCATCACGGTCCCCTGGTCGCGGTGCGCAACGGCCATCCCCTGGCGCTCCGGATGGCGCGCTTCGATGAACCGGGGTGGCTGGCGGAGTGGTACCGGATGACCCGGGCGCGGAGCATGGCGGAGCTGCGGCAGGCCATGGCGCCGCTCGCCATGCTGTTCGGCAACGTGATGGGAGCCGATACCGCGGGACACATCTGGTACCTCTACAACGGCGCCGTGCCCAGGCGCGATCCCCGCTTCGACTGGCAGCGCCCGGTGGACGGGTCCGACCCGGCCACCGAGTGGCGGGGCTACCACGGCATCGACGAGCTGCCCCAGCTGCTCGACCCGCCCTCAGGCTGGATGCAGAACAACAACACCACGCCCTTCCTGCTCACCGACCGGGGCAACCCCGATTCCTCAACGTTCCCGCCCTACATGGTGCCCGAGGGCGACAACCCCCGCGGCCTGGCCGCTCGGCGCCTCCTGGCGGCAGACTCGTCGTTCACCTGGGAGGCCTGGAACCGTGCCGCGTTCGATACCCGGTTGAGCCTGGCCGACGGAGTGCTGGAGCCGCTGCTGAGCGAGGCGCGCCGCCAGGACGGCGGGCCAGCGGCGCGCCGAGCGGCGCTGGAACTGCTGGCGGCCTGGGATCACCGGGCCGACACTGCCTCGGTGGCCACCACCCTGTTCGTCTACTGGATCCGGGCCATCGGGGACCTCCCGGGGTCGCAACAGGACGATCCGGCATACCAGGTTGCGGCCCTCGATTCGGCGCTGGCCGGCCTGGCACGCACCCGGGGCACGTGGCAGGTACCGTGGGGACGGATCACCCGGCTCCAGCGCATCAACGACCTCGACACCCTGGCCGACTTCCGGGACGACCGCCCCAGCGTGGCGGTACCGGCGGTCCCGGGAGACTACGGCGCCATCTTCACCATGTACACCAAGCCGGCCGGCGAAGGGCGGCAGTCATTCGGCGTGGCCGGGGCCAGCTACATCAGCGTGGTCGAGCTGGGCAGGCCGGTGCGCGCCCGTGCCGTCCATGTCTTCGGCGCATCCGGCCATCCCGGCTCGCCCCACTTCAGGGATCAGGCCCCGATGTTCGCCCGCGGGGAAATGCGGCCAGCCTGGATGACGCTGGCCGAACTCCAGGGGCACATCGAGCGGGCCTACCGTCCATGAGTGCGGGCTAGTCGTGCGGGAAGGCGGGAAGATGCACGGGCTGTCATCCTGAACGGAGCGAAGGAGCCGGAACCGTGCCTTCAGTTTCGGCCGCTTCGGAGCCCGGCAGATCTCCTGGGCGAGCCTCCGCGGCGATGTTGTGGAATCAGGCTGCGGACCGTAAGATAATTTCTAGTCGGTCGGCGGTTCAGTGGGATGGGTACGCAGGTCCAATACCTGTTAGCCACACGAGCCACCGGGTTCCGCGCGCCGATTCTTGGGAGACTCCGGAACGGCCTCCAGGTTTTTGCCCCGGGCCAGCTTCCCTCTAGCGACCCCAGGCTCCCCGCAGTAAGCTCACCAAAAGCTCCGGCCGGCCGGCCTCCGCTGCTGGCGGGGGGCGCGAATCGGACCGGAAACGACGCCCGCGGCGGACCCGGGCTTTGAGCCCCACCCCGCGCCGCCCAGGTGCCGGGGCCGGCGGCCAAGGCGCCGTGCCGGCGGTGGTGGGCTCCGGCGCCGCCGCGGCTGAAACGCAGGCCGTTAGCCAGACGGCGAGTCGACACTCATGCGCGCAGCAAACAGAGCGGCCGCTCTCCTCAGCCCGTGGTGTAAGTCGGGAATGCCTGCATCCCCGATCACGATCGACGACGGATCTCGGGTTGTGCACGATGCGGACATGGCCATGGGAAAGCGCGAGGGCGATAAAGCTGTCCAAGCTACCGGAAGAGGTGCTGGCATGAAGATGGCATATCGAGAGCGGTGGGAGGCGGAGATTGCCGAGATGCGGCGGGTGCTCGCCGGCCTTGCGATGAAAGAGGAGTGTAAGTGGGGTAAACCCACCTACACGGTGGATGGGAAGAACATCGTCATCATACAGGGCTTCAAGGAGTACCTCGGGTTGGGCTTCTTTCAAGGCGCCCTGCTGAAGGACCCCAAGAAGGTGCTGGTGCAGCTCGGTCAGGTGCACGCCGGGCGGGTGATGAAGTTCACTAGCGCGAAGGACATCACGGCGAAGGCGGCGACCATCAAGGCCTACGTGCGCCAGGCCATCGCAGTCGAGAAGGCCGGGCTGCGCATGGAGCGGAAGGAGACCTCGGATTTTCCGGTTCCCGAGGAACTGACCGAGCGGTTCCGAAGGGACCCGCGTTTCAAGCGCGCCTTCGAGGCGCTGACGCCGGGACGGCAGAGGAGCTACCTCTATCACTTCGCCGCGGCCAAGCAGTCGGCGACGCGGGTAGCACGAATCGAAAAGGCGATAGCGGCGATATTCGAAGGCAGAGGGTACCTGGAGAGGCGTTAGCGAGATGCTGGCTGACCATCGGATGCAGTTATCGAGGCGCCACTCTGCCACTACAATTTCGGTACGCGTGAGCGTCTCGCAACTGATGCTGATGACGTTCGGCGGGCCTACCCGTTCTCCAGAACGGACTTCCTGGAGGTAACCATTGCGATCCGCTGCGATAGAGTACGGCGTCGGGCTGGCAGTGCTTGCGATTCTCCTGGCAGCCTGCGGCGACAGCGGTACCGCTCCTCCCTCTCCCCCCAGCGGCGGAACACTCACTGTCGATTCCGTCCGCCCCACACCCGGCACCGTCGCAGCACTCTGGCCGACAATCACGGTCTATTTCAGCGATTCTCTGGACCCAACCACGGTGACCAGCTCGAGCCTGGCCATCACTCAAGCGGGGAACGCGCTCCCCACCGCCCTCAACGTGGCCGATGGTCGGCGGTCCGTCACACTCGATGCCCCCCTCCTTCCTGGAACGACTTACGAAGTGTCGGCTACCGCCGCCATCAGAGCAACCACGGGCACGCCACTCACTGGGTTCCAGAGCAGCTTCACGACGAGAACCTCCAGCCCGATATCAATCGTACCCCTCTCCCAAGCTGCGATTCAGCGTCTGGTACTGGACGGTGCCGGGCGGGCTCACCTCGTAACGCTTGATCCAACCGGGGGGATACTCTACTACAGCACCTGCACCACCGCTTGCGGTGCGCCCGATTCCTGGCAGACGCTGATCATCGACGATTCTGCCGCGGGCAATGCCGTCAGCGCCGTCCTTGATCAGTCTCGACGCCTCCACGTCGTCTACTCCGCGGACGCCAGCACAGACCTCCGATATGCCACCTGTTCCGCGAACTGCGGTCTGGCGGCAAACTGGTTCCATACCGTAGTAGACTCAGGCTCCAGGAGCGGCATGTTCGCATCAATCGCAGTCGACAGCGGCGGTGCCGCGCATGCTCTCTACTCGAATTGGGGCGACGGCAAACTCCACTACGCCAGCTGTGCCACCGGCTGCACTCTCCCAGGAGGCTGGACCAATGGTACGCTGCCGGAGGGGCTCCTCAACATGCAGGATGTCGCAGTCGCCGTGAGTCCTTCCGGAGAGGTGCACGCAGCATATCGCGGCCAGGCAGGCAGCACAGGTGCTAGCCTGATAAAGTACGCGGCCTGCTCGTCGAGCTGCACCACTACTGCCAATTGGCAGTCCGTCACGCTGGCGACCGAAGCGATGCCAGGCTCGGGGAGCGACCTCCAACTCGATGCCTCCGGCGTGCTGCATCACGCATACTACAGCGGATCGTCCGGCCTCCGCTACGCGACGTGCGAATCCAATTGCCTCCAGTCGGCGAGTTGGACCTCCGCAGAGGTGGATCCGTCGGGGAACGGTGTTGGTGTTTCGGAGGCACGTCATCCTGGCGGGCGTATGGCTATCGCCTATGCCGGCCAGGCGGGCGGGCTGGCGTTGGCGACATGCGCCGCCAATTGTGATGTCGCAGCAAGCTGGCGGCACCGCGTGGTCGACCCCGTCACCAACGCCGGGCTCTTCCCGAGTCTTGTGCTTGATCCCGGTGCTCAACCGAGGCTCGCTTCGGGACGAACTGGTGCTCAGTACATCCAATGACCGGACCGGGGGCGACCCTCATCTCTTGAGGCCCCGTCACGTCAGGCCCGGAAAAGCAGGAAGTCATGGACAAGCCCGCTGCGCTGCCGTCCCGCACTGCATACCATCTGCTGGCGATCGCCTGTACGGCCCTGCTGCTGGCGGCCCTGCTGCCCCTCCTGCTCCGCGGCTGGGACGCCGTGGTGACGGTGCACGATCAACTGGACGGCGAATTCCTCTATCTGGTCCTGCTCGCGAGGACCGGCACGCTGTTCCACGGCAACGCCGTCCTGCCGCAGGTCATGAACGGCCTCCCTCGCAGGGCGCTCCGCTCCGGGTTCGACGCGACGGCCTGGTGGTTTGCGGCCCTCCCGCCGTTTCGGGCGTTCGTCGCGAACTATGTCACGGTCCATCTCACGGCGTTCGCCGGCATGTACCTGCTGCTCCGCCGCCACGTACTCCCGGGACGGAACCGGCCGGAGCCGCTGCTCCTTGCGACCGCCTTCGCCGTCGTGCCGTTCTACACACTCTACGGGCTCTCCGTGGCCGGCCAGCCCCTGTTGCTTTTCGCGCTGTTGAACATAGGGAAGAACCGATCCCGCTGGTTTGACTGGGCGATCCTGATCGGCGTGCCTTTCTACTCGCAGCTCGTGCTGTCGGGCCTGTTCATCGTGGTAGCGGCAGGACTCCTCGGTGCGTGGTGGATCGCGACCGGACGCACGCTCCCCGCGCGATACTGGGCAGCATGCGTGGTACTCGCCGCGGGGTACGTCGCGACGGCGGAGCCGCTGATTCAGGGGTTCCTCAGCGGAAGCTTCGTCAGCCACCGCGTAGAGTTCCGGCTGGCGGGGTTCCGGGATGCGAGCCTGCACGGACTGGCAAACCGTGCGTGGTCGCTCCTGAGCGCGACGCAATATCACACCGGGGCCTTCACGACTATCCCCATCATCGTTTGCGCCGCCATCGCGGCGGCATGGTCCCGCTCGGCCCGGACCCTCCGCCTGATGACCGCGCTCGGCGCCGCGATCCTGCTGATCGTGGTGACGTATGCCGTCTATGAGCCGGTCGTCATTCCCCGGCTGGGCCGCATCGTACCGGCCGCCCGGCTGGTGCACGAGCGGTTCTATTGGCTGCTTCCGGTGCTCTGGTTCGTCCTGCTCGGGGCGGCGGCCCGGGCGCTGCGCCGCCACGGCCGCGCCGGCCTGGCATTGGTCGGGCTGACATGCATCGTCGTGGCGGCCGATGCCCTCCGCCGAAGCGACGAGTTCGTCTGCAACGTGGGCCTCGCGTGCCCGGGCATGCCGACGTTCCGGCAGTTCTTCGCCCCCGGGCTGTTCGCGCGGATCGACTCCACGATCGGCCGGCCCCAGTCCGAGTACCGGGTGGTGTCGGTCGGCCTTCACCCCGCGATCGCCCAGTTCAACGGCTTCTACACGCTGGACAGCTACCAGAGCAACTACCCGCTCGCCTACAAGCACCGGTTCCGGGCGGTAATCGCCGGCGAACTGGCCCGGAGCGCGAGGCTGCGGCAGTACTACGACGACTGGGGAAGCCGGGTCTACGTTTTTTCATCCGAACTGCGGAGCCTGTTGATGCCGAAGAACAGCGTCCGGCCGATCCAGGAATTGCAGATCAATACCGGGGCGCTTCGCGAGATGGGCGCTGGCTACCTGATTTCGGCGGCGGCGATCAGGAACGCGCCGGCACTCGGTCTCGTCCCGATGGGGGTATTCGAAAGCCCGACGTCGTTCTGGCGCCTTCACCTCTACCGGATTCGGCCGGCGGCGCCGGCCCGCGTCAGACGCTGAGCTCCAAAGCCTGGGGTTTCAGGTCATCCCCGCCTATCGCCCCAATCCAATTGAGGGAACGACCTCCATGGAGCTTGCCCTCCGGGGTTCGGCTCAAGCCAGGTCGCGGCCTGCCGCTGAACCGGGGCGTCGGACGGCACGATGAACCGGTAACGAAGGCCCATGGCGGCCTCCCGCACCGGGGGGGGAGCATCGCCCTGCGCTGCAAGGCGCCAAAGCTGCCCCGGGGCCAGCCGCCAAGACGACTGAGACCAAAGATCGACAGTCATGAAGCGCGCCTGAGGCCCGGTCGCGCTTTCTTCACGTCAGCCTCACGACGTCTTGCGCCGGATGCCGGCAGCTTCCAGGAGAGGAACTGCCCAATGACCAGCGCAAGCACGCAATCTCCCGGCAGAGCAGCGTCAACCGGGGTGCCCGGCGCCTCGCTCCGGCGCTGGCTACTGGTATGCGGGATGGTGGCCGCGGCGCTCTACCCCCTGGCAGACATCGTCGCGGCGCGTCTCTATCCCGGGTTCAGCTACCGGGACCAGGCGGTGAGCGAGCTCTTCGCGATCGGGGCGCCCACCAGCCGGCTCGTGGTGGCGCTGTTCAGCCTGTCGAGCACCCTGCTGCTGCTCTTTGCCATCGGGATCTGGAGGTCGGCCAACGGCCGGCGGCTGGTTCGGGTGATGGCCGTGATGATGGCGCTGAACGCGCTCGACGCGCTGGTGCTCTGGAACTTCTTCCCGATGCACATGCGGGGGACGCAGCCCACGTTCACGGACCTGATGCACGGGCTGCTGGCGATCGATCCCTTCCTGCTGACGGCGGTGGTGCTGGGTGCCGTCGCCTACCGGGGCTGGTTCCGCGTGTACACCGTTTCCACCATCCTCTTCACGTCCGTGTTCGCGGTCATCGGATTTTCGTACGTCTCCGCCGTGATGGTGAATCAAGCGACGCCGTGGATGGGCGCGAGCGAGCGCGCGTCCCAGTACGCCACCAACCTCTGGTACGCGGTCCTCGCAGCGATGCTGCTCCGACAGCAAAGAGGCGGGAAGACGGGAAGGCGGGAAGACGGGAAGCCTGCCTCGAGCGAAACGCGAGGGGCGGGACGAGCCGGACGAGGATCTCCCCGCCGCAAGACGGTCTCCCTCCATGTGGGGCACCGGGGCTTCACGCCCCTGGACGGTGAGCGGTGAGCGCCGGACGCACGTTATCGCCGTGAGCGCAGCGAAGGGGCCGAAACCATATCTTCAGCTCCAACCCTTCAGCCGCTGGCCCGGCCGGCGGCCCGGCTTCCGAGCGCGGGTTCCCAGAAAATGGGCGGCGGTCAGCCATCGCGAAGCCCACAACTTCAGTGCTGGCGGCCACGGCTTCATACCGCCCAACAAGGCGATGAACCTGACCACCCCTACGCTTCACTCCGGGGCGGCAGGTTAGCTTGGGCAGTAGACGGACGTACCGGCTTGTGGGTCCATGGTGGCCTCTGGCTGCGAACCCACGCGACGCCATATTCGGCTTACCCCATCCGCGAGACAACGAGATTCCCGTCAGGAGCAGACTATGTCTACTGCTCTCCACCGCCTCCGTCGATTGATTCCCCTGGTGCTGTCGGCTGGTACCCTCGCCCTACTCGCCGGATGTGCTTCGGTGACGCCGATCGGCGATCTGCTCGACAACGCGGCACGCTACGATGGGAAGACCGTGCGCATCGAGGGGGAGGTGCGGGAGGCGGCAGGAGGGTTCGGGCTCGGTGCTTATCAGGTCCGGGACGCGACGGGCACCCTGCCGGTCCTGAGCGCGCAGGCCAGCCCCCCTCGCACCGGCTCGAAGATCGGCGTGAAAGGAAGGTTCGAGGCGCTGTTCACGCTCGGCTCCACCAGCCTGGCCGTCTTGCGAGAGGAGAGCCGCTCGGTTCCCTGATCCACCGGACATTGAGCCGGGAGGGGCCGTGGATTGCGAAGGCGCCGCCGCTCCGCGCGAATCCACGCGGGTCGTTGGCCCACCGTCATGACATCGCCAGGATGGGGGCTGCCTCGGCACTCGCGGCCCGCCCGAGGGCGATGGTCAAATACTCCGCCGGCCGCTCAGGAAATGCCAAATGAGGGCAATCAGGGCGATGACCAGAAGCAGATGAATCAGACTGCCGCCCACTGGCACTACGAAGGCGCCGAGAAGCCAGAGGACTACAAGGATGACCGCGATCGTGAGCAACATACGGTGTCCTTTCTCGACCAGTCGTGAATCCTGCGATCACTGCCGTTCGCCGCGTTTCGTCCCGCCGGCCGCTGCGACGGCGCTGAGTGTCCCCGTGAACGACCGGATCTATGATCCCACGGTGGTCATGAGGAATTGGTGAAGCTGCGGACAAACCTGGTTTAGCCGTGACTCCCGACGGTCATCGCACTCCGCACCGGCAGGACAGCCCCCGCCGGGCTGGGCACGTTGGTCCGTCTCCTCCGTGTGAGCGGAATGCTGAGTCGTTAGATGGGAGGCTGCGTGAGCTGGTGGTGAAAGGCGATCACACGTATCCTGCTCGCCGAGGCGTGCTCGTGGCCCACCGCCAACGGGTGGCCACAACGATTGCGCTCCTCCAGCCACAGCGCGGCTGGTGTGCCGACAGCCGCACCATACTTGACAGAAGCTGGCGCTCGGGTGCGCACCGACTGGTCTCGGGGCGGCAAGGCGTGCCAGCGAACCAGCGCTCGCTGCCGCCGGGGCCGGCCGCAAGTACTTTTGAGATGATAGCCGCGATGGGGGCGGCAGAGCCCCGCCGCAGAGGCGCGATGCGTCAGGCGGACGCCACGAGCGGGCTGGACAGGTGGGTATGGCCGAGACGATATGGACCATCGGGCATTCGACGCGCCCTCTTGAGGGGCTTCTCGAGCTCCTCACCGCGAACCGGATTGAGGCGGTGGCAGACGTCCGGCGTTATCCAGGCTCCCGTCGCTGGCCCCACTTCGCTCGGGAACCTCTCGGGCTGGCGATCGAGACCCGCGGGCTCCTCTATCTATGGTTTCCAGAGCTGGGGGGGCGGCGCACCCCAAGTGCGGATTCACCGAACACGGCGTGGCGCAGCGCGGCGTTCCGCGGCTACGCGGATTACATGGCGACTGAGGAATTTGCTGAAGGGCTGGACCGGCTCGTAAACCTGGCCTCGGGGCTACGCACCTCGATCCTCTGTGCCGAGGCCCTCTGGTGGCGCTGTCACCGCGGGCTGATTGCCGATGCGCTCCGGTCGCTCCAGTTTGAGGTGGTCCATATCCTGGGGCCGGGCTCGACGGCCCCCCACCCCTACACGGCCGCGGCGCGATTTGTCAGGGGGCGGCTCAGCTACTCCGCAGCCGGCGCCGCCTCACCCGCGCGTGCAGCCGACAAACGCGGGCCGGTCAGGACTCCGCTGAGGCCCAGCCGTCCTTGAGGCGAACGGAGCACAGGTGTTCGCCAGGCGCCGGCAGCTGAGGCGCACTTCGCTCGCCAGCCAGCGGCTGGAAGTTCAGGAGATCCCCCGCTTGCGCAGGGGCGAACCGGCACGCCGGCTCGGAACGCGGATCGAAGAGAGCTTCCTCCGCCAGCTTCGGTCGCTGCCGGGAGAAACCCAGGGCCTCCTGGTTATCGCGGCCCCCGATCCGGGAGCGGGAAGGCGGTGAAGGTAGGAGGACGGGAGGTGCGGAACGCGGAAAAGCCGGCTCAGCCGGGTTCCGAACTGCCGGGTGGGTTGGTCCACCGGTACTGCAGCGCGCCGGAAGGACAGCGCGATACCAGCTCGGCCACGTCCGCCGCGGGCGCCAGCTCCGGGCGAATCCAGCGCTTGCGTTTGATATCGAATACCGCCGGAAGGCCGCGGAGGCACACGCCCGAATGGACGCATGCCTCCGGATCGAAGGTCACGGTGATTTCCCTGCTTTCATAGACCTGAAGGCGCTTCGCCATCTGACCACATCTCCGGGATCGGCGGTACCGCCCTAATCTCGGCGCCCTCCCATCGTTTTGTACAGGGCGGCCTGTCCGGTGGCGGCATCCACCCGCCCCTGAGCCATCCGGGTCCGCTCCGGGTCCGGCACCTGAACCTCTTCACCCGTCGCTTTGGGCGCCGAGACACCGGTCCATCGTTCCATGGACCCGGCCTCTGCCCTTTCGTCTTCCCGTTTGAGCGCCACGTACACCGTCTTATGGACGGGGGTCGGAATGCCCTTGCCGGCAGCTGCCGGAGACATCAGCCCTGCGTGGACGCATCTCAGCGCCCTCCCATCGCTTTATACAGGGCGGCATACGCGGTGGCAGCGTCGATCCGCCCCTGGGCCAGCAGGTCCTCCGCGGCCAGCTGGGTCCGCTCGGCGTCCAGCACCTGGAGAAAATCGGTGACCCCTTCCTTGAACCGCAACCGCGCCAGGTCGGCGGCGCGGCCGCTCGCGGCGCTGGCTTCCTCCAGCCGGGCCACCCGCCGGCGCGCCGCCCGGTAATTCGCCAGGGCCGTTTCCATTTCCTGCACGGCCTGGAGCACCGTGCGGCGATACTCGGAGCGCGCCTCCTCTTCCTGGGCCTCGGAGGTCTGCACGGCGGCGCGCACCCGGCCCAGGTTGAGTCCCGGCCAGGTAATGACCGGCCCGACCGCGTACCGGAAGGTGCCGTCATTGCCGAGGGAGTTGAAGGCGGCCGAAGAGTAGCCGGCGGCTCCCCCGATGGTGATCCGGGGGAGGTACTCGGCTTTGGCCGCGCCCACCTGGGCGTGGCGCGCCGCCGCCATCCGCTCCGCCGCCGCTACATCGGGCCGGTACCGGACCACCGAATCGGGATTATCCACCGGCACGACGTCCGGCAGCGCCGGCAGCGCCGCCGGCGTCTCCAGCTCGCGCGCAACCTCGGTCGGCGAGCGTCCGACCAGAACCCCGATCCGGTACTGCGCGGCGGCCACCCGCGCCTCCCGCTCCGGGATGGACGCCAGGGTGGAGCTGAGCTGGGCCTGCGCCCGGTCGGTATCGAACGCGGTGCCCTGGCCGGCGTCCAGCCGTTCCTGGGCGACCAGCATCGTCTGACGCTGGTTTTCCGCATTCCGCCGGGCGACCGCCAGCTGTTCCTGCGCTCCGCGCAGCTCGAAATAGGCCCGCGCCAACTCGGCGGTGAGGGAGACCGTGGCATCCCGCAGGCTTGCCTCCGCGGCCCCGACCAGGGCGCCGTGCGCCTGCACCGATCGTTGCAGTCGGCCGAACACATCCAGCTCCCACGAGGCGTCGAACCCCGCCTGCCACACGTTCTGGTCGGGGAAAGGGCCCGAGGCGCCGGGGAACCCGGCGGCCGAAAGGCGCTGCCGGGAATAGGAGCCCGCGAAGGTGGCCGACGGCGTGAGGTCCAGGAGCGCCCGGTTCCGTTCCGAACGTTCGGCACTCACCCGCGACCGGGCGGCGGCGAGATCGAGATTGCTGTTCGCGACCTCCTCCACCAGCCGGCTCAGAGTCGTGTCGCCCAGCTCCCGCCAGTACTCGACGGGAGTCGGAGTGGGGGCCTCCGCCGCCCCCGGCACGGTGTCCCGGATCGCCACATACGGCGCCGGCCGGTCTTGAACCCGCGCTTCCTGAAAGGCGGGCGGGAGAGCCACCGCGGTCGGTTGATAAGCCGGAGCCGAAGCGCATCCGTAGAGCGCGAGGAACACCGGCAGCAGCGCGCTACGCATGGACCGCCTCCTGCACCAGTGAGGGTTCCACCGGGACCAGCTCCTCGGCCGCGCTGCGGTCGGGGGCGTGGTCCGCGGCGATGAGCGAGTAGAACACCGGCACCACGAACAGGGTGAAGAGCGTGCCCACCGTCATGCCGGCCACCAGAACGGTGCCGATGCTGTTCCGCGCCGCCGATCCCGGACCGGTGGCCAGCACCAGGGGGAAGTGGCCGAACACGGTGGCCGCCGAGGTCATGAGCACCGGCCGCAGCCGCGTGAGCGAGGCCTCCCGCAGCGCGGCCAGCTTGGCCACGCCCTCCGCCTGGCGGGCATTGGCGAACTGGACGATCAGAATGCCGTTCTTGGCGATCAGACCCACCAGGGTGATGAGGCCGACCTGGGAGTAGATGTTGATCGTCGTCAGGTCGAGAAAGCTGAAGACCAGGGCGCCGGAGATGGCCAGCGGCACCGACCCCACCAGCACGATGAGCGGGTCCCGGAAGCTCTTGAACTGGGCCGCCAGCACGAGGTAGATGAGCACCACGGCAAAGCCCAGCGTCACCGTCAGGGTCCCGCCCTCCAGCCGGATCTGGCGGGACTCGCCGGCGTAATCCAGCGAGACGCCGGGCCCGCCCGCCGCCCGCGCGGCGTTCTCCAGCACGCGCAGCCCTTCTTCCTTGGTGACGCCCGGCTGCACGCCGCCGAAGATGCGAACCGCGTTCCGCTGCTGGAACCGGTTGAGCGTGCGGGGCGCCGTGCTCGACTCGATATGGGTGAAGGTCGAGACCGGCACCAGCCGGCCGCTGGGCGTCTTGATCTTGAGATCGAGCAGTGGCCCTACCGTCGTGCGGTCCTTGTCGCCGATCTGGGGAATGACCTTGTAGCTCCGGTCGAAATAGTTGAACCGGTTGACGTACCCGCCGCCCAGCAGGATTCCCAGCTCGCGGCCCACGGTGGCCAGGTCGAGGCCCAGGTCGGCGACCTGGTCACGATCGATCACCACCCGAGCCTGCGGCAGATCCATCTTCAGGTCGGTGTCCACGTAGAGGAACTTCCCGCTCTGCCAGCCCGCACCCATGACCGCGTTGGCCGTCTGCAGCATCTGCTCGGGCGGTGCATCGCTCTCCAGCACCAGCTCCACGTCATACTGGCCGGGCGTGGGGAGCGGCGGGTCCAGCCGGGGGAAGACCTGCAGCCCGGGAATCTGCGACACGGCGCCGTAGACCTGCCCGTACATCTGGGGCGTGGTCCGGTCCCGTTCCTTCCAGTTCTTCGCGACCATGCCGCCGAATCCGCCCCAGGACCCCACCAGCGACCACATGAACTTCGCCTCGGGGAAGGCGGTGATCGTCTTCACCACCTGGAGCGAGGCCTTGTTGGTCGCGGCCAGCGAGGCGTCCGGCGCGGCCTGCATGAAGAGGCTGATATGGCTCTGGTCCTCGATCGGCGCGAGTTCCCGCTTGGAGTAGTGATACAGCGGCCACGCCCCGATCATGATCAGGACGGCGGCGGCCACCACCGCCCAGCGCATCCGGAGCGCACCGTCCAGCACCTTCTCGTAGCGCCGGCGCACCGCCTCGAAGCCGCGATTCACCAGGGCGGTCAGCCGGCCCTCGCGCCCGCGCGGGTGCACCAGCCGGGAGCTCATGACGGGCGAAAGGGTGATGGCCACGATGCCGGACACGACCACCGCGGCGGCCAGCGTGATGGCAAACTCGAGGAACAGCGAGCCGGTAAGGCCGCCCTGGAAACCGATCGGGGTGTACACCGCCGCCAGCGTAATCGTCATGGCGATGATGGGCCCGAGCAGCTCGCGGGCGCCGACCAGGGCCGCCTGCAGCCGGGTTTTGCCTTCCCGGACGTGCCGTTCCACGTTCTCCACCACCACGATGGCGTCGTCCACCACCAGGCCCACCGACAGGACGATGGCCAGGATGGTGAGGAGGTTCAGGCTGAAGCCGAACGCCCACATCACGATCGCCGCGCCCACCAGCGACACCGGCATGGCGATGAGCGGGACCAGCGCGGTCCGCACCGACCCCATGAAGAGGAACACCACCAGGCCGACGATCAGGACCGTTTCGGCCAGGGTCTTGGTGATCTCGTGCAGGGCGTCTCGCATGAAGACGGTGGCGTCGTACGCCAGCTCCATGTCGATGTCCTTGGGCAGCGTCGGCCGGATGCGGTCCATCTCGGCCTGCAGCCGGTGCGCCACCTCGATCTCGTTGCTGCCCACCAGCGGCCAGACGCCTAGGTAGACCGCCTCCTTCCCGCTGAACTTGGCGATCATGTCCGGCTCTTCCGAACCCAGCTCCACGCGGGCCACGTCGGAGAGCCGCACCACCGCCCCGTTCCGCTCGGCCACGATCAGATTCCTGAACTCCCCGGCCGAGCGCAGGTCGGTGTTGGCCAGGAGATTGATCTGGACCAGGTTGCCCTTGGTCTGCCCCACCGCGGCGAGATAATTGTTCCGCTTCAACGCGGCATAGACGTCGCCGGGCGCCAGATTGAGCGCGGCCAGACGATCCGGGTCGATCCAGATCCTCATGGCGATCGCCCGCCCGCCGACCACGTCCACCCGCTGCACGCCCTGCAAGGTGCTGAGCTGGGGCTGCAGGGTCCGCGAGAGCCAGTCGGTGAGCGCCGGGATATCGCGTTCGCTCGAGGTGAAGCTCAGATAGAATGAAGCGTACGGCCGGTCGGCCCGCTGCACCTCGACCACCGGCGGTTCCGCCTCCTCGGGCAGCTCGGCCCGGACCTGTTGCAGCCGGGCGGTCACTTCGGCCAGCGCCGCCGTGCTGTTGTGGTTCAGCTTGAGGTGAACGGTGATGGTGCTGAGCCCGGCCCGGCTGGTGGACTCGACATAGTCCACACCGCTGATGGCCGAGACCGCCCGCTCGATCGGCGTGGTGAGGAACCCGCGGACCGTCTCGGCGCTGGCGCCGTAGTAGACCGTGGTGATCACCACCGAGGAACTTTCGATCTTCGGGTACTGCTGGACCGGCAGGGTGGTCAGGGCGCGCCAGCCCACCAGCACGATCACCAGGTTGACCACCGCCGCCAGCACCGGGTGCCGGATGAAGATGTCCGTGAAGGAGCGCATGGTGGCCTCCCTCAGCGGGTGGAATCGCCGGCGACGGCCACCAGGGCCGATTCGCGCAGCTTGAAGGATCCGGACGTCGCGACCCGCTGTCCCGGCCGCAACCCCCGCAGGATGAGCACCTCATCGCCCGTCACCGGGCCGCTCACCACCGGCTGGAGATGCGCCCGCGTCTGGCCCGCCGTATCGGCGAGGAGGAACACGTGGTCGCCTCCGGGCCCCTGGCGCAGCGCACTCACCGGAATGCCCACGACCGTGGTCGGCGGACCGACCGGCACTTCCACCCGCACCGAGGCTCCCGGGGCCGGGGCATGGTCGGGGATTCGGGCCCGCACCGCGGCATTCCGGGTGGTAGGATCCACCTGGGCGTCGATGGCGACGATCCGGGCCGTCACCGGGGACGATGACGAATCTCCCGCGGGGATCACCGTGACCGGCTGACCCGGCCTCAGTTCCGCGGCGACCGTCTGGGCCACCGTAAAGTCCACGTTCGCCGCCGCATCCACCCCCTGCAGCGTGGTCAGCTCGGTGCCCTCGTTCAGGTACTGGCCGGGATGGATATCGGCCAGGCCGACCCGGCCCCGGAACGGCGCCCGGATGGTCTTGCGGGCAATAACGGCCCGGGTCCGTTCGATCTGCGCCTGGGCCACGTCCCGCGCCGCTCGCGCCTGGTCCACCTCTTCCTGCGAGGTGGCCTGGACCTTTCTCAGCCGCTCCAGCCGGGCCAGCGTGGTTTCCGCCAGCCTGGCTTCGGCGGTCTCGGCATCCAGCTCGGCCTGCTCCACGGAGACGTCGAGGGCGACCAGCAGGGCGCCGGGCTCCACGATCTGCCCCGGCCGCATCCGGACCTCGCGGACGGTGCCGGCCAGCTCGTTTCGCAGGCTGACCGAGTTGAGCGCCAGCACGGTGCCGATCGAGGTGGTGGTGGCGCGGTACCGACGTTGCTCCGCCACCGCCGACGTGACCGTCAGCACCTGTTCGGGTTGCGCGGCCGCCACTGCTTCGGCGTGCCGGAGACTAGTGTGCTTCCAGACGGCAAGTCCGCCGCCGGTCAGGGCAATCAGGCCCAGGAGCAACGTGGGTCCGGCCCAGCCGCGGGTATTCAGCCGGGGAGTGGTACGCATGGGGGGCTCCTCGTGCATCAGGGTGTTGGGCTGCACTACCTCTCTTCGTCGTTTGGGCGATCGCGAAATCGACATCCTCGCCCGGTCGTGCTGTACAACAGTTTTACAACTATCAAACACTAAGTTAAAAAAAAGAGCCCACCTGCTGCGGCCTACCCGGCCTGGCCCAGGCGTCTCATCAATTCGTTGGTATAGGCATCCAGCGTCTCCCGGCGCACTTCGTAGAGCAGATGCTGGCCTTCCCGCCGCGCGTTGATCAGGCCGGCCCGCAGCAGTTCCTTCATATGGTGGGAGATCGTCCCCTTGGAGACGGGGAACAGCTCGCACAGGCGCGAACAGGGAAACTCCCGCGTGCTCGAGATCGCCTCCAGCAGCTGCATGCGCCGGGGATCGGCGAGTGCCTTGGCCACCAGCTCGAATTGCCGGCTGGTGAGGGTTGGAGGGGCGGCCCGGGTCGTCATGGTTTGATGATCGTCAAACTGCCTGGCGTTGTCAAGAGGGGCCGGGCGCGGAGACAGAGCTTATTGTCACCCTGAGCACAGCGAAGGGGCCGAAACCGTACCTTCAGCTTCGGCCCCTTCGGCCGCTGGCGCGGCCTCAGGGTGACAGGGATGCTGGCCGATACGCGGCGAGCGCCGGAGGCGCACTGGATTGTCACCCTGAACGCAGCGAAGGGGCCGAGATTATGCCTTCAGCTTCGGTCCCTTCGGCCGCTGGCGCGGCCTCAGGGTGACAGCCCTTTCGAGCCGGCCGTCCCGGTTCCATCTTCTCTCCGAACTGGCCACCCCGGTCCCCCCTTCCCAACCGGGAAGGGGGACAGGGGGTTAGGTCACCCTGAGCGCAGCGAAGGGACCGAAGCCAGCCTTCAGCTTCGGCCCCTTCGGCCGCTGGCGCGGCCTCAGGGTGACAGCCCTTTCGCACCGCCCGTCCCGGTTCCATCTTCTCTCCGAACTGGCCACCCCGGTCCCCCCTTCCCAACCGGGAAGGGGGACAGGGGGTTAGGTCACCCTGAGCGCAGCGAAGGGACCGAAGCCAGCCTTCAGCTTCGGCCCCTTCGGCCGCTGGCGCGGCCTCAGGGTGACAGCCCTTTCGCACCGCCCGTCCCGGTTCCATCTTCTCTCCGAACTGGCCACCCCGGTCCCCCCTTCCCAACCGGGAAGGGGGACAGGGGGTTAGGTCACCCTGAGCGCAGCGAAGGGACCGAAGCCAGCCTTCAGCTTCGGCCCCTTCGGCCGCTGGCGCGGCCTCAGGGTGACAGCCCTTTCGCACCGCCCGTCCCGGTTCCATCTTCTCTCCGAACTGGCCACCCCGGTCCCCCCTTCCCAACCGGGAAGGGGGACGGGGGTTAGGTCACCCTGAGCGCAGCGAAGGGACCGAAGCCAGCCTTCAGCTTCGGCCCCTTCGGCCGCTGGCGCGGCCTCAGGGTGACAGCCCTTTCGAACTGGAGCCAGGATCCCCCTCTCGACCGAAGCCGTGTCTCGGCCATGCCTGTCACTGAAATGAAGAATCCCCGCCAGCCACCTTCCCCGCCCGCGGCAGACTTGCCAGAGTCTGATGCGATACTTCTGTGCTCTACCTGCCTTCTCTCGGGGCGGCTGGGCAGCGTACTCAGCCGTGACAACCCCGGCCGGCGGAGCCCGCCGGGCCTGCTCGCGGCGGGGCCGTTGGCAACGTTGTGGAATTCGGTAGCGGTTCGTAAGATGATTTCGGGACTGGAGGAGGTGGTCCTTGCAGGTCCAAGATGCGCCAGGCGGCACTGCAGAACGCAGTGCTCGAAAGGCTACCTGCTTCCTGAGAAGCATTCTGCGGAGCGGATGCCGGAATCTGCGATGATCCGGGGCCTGATGACGATCCCGGAGTGACGCGGCGGCGATTGGACGCAGTCACCGTTGCCGGAGCAAAGGAGGCAGACATGGAGCCCGGGAACCCGACGCGCGAAGAGACCGAAGACCGCAACGTGGAGGTGGTTCGACGAGCCCATGAGGCACTGAACGACCGCAACGTCGAAGCCTTCGCGGCCGAGCTCTCGCCGAGCTACGTCCGCCACTGCCAGGCCATGCCCCCCGAACTCCAGGAGCTCCAGGGGACGAAGGAGTTCCTCGGTTTCATCCGGGATTGGCTCCAGGCGGTGCCGGATCACCACGACACCCTCAGCCAGATGATCGCCGACGGCGACCGGGTCGCCTACGTCGAGACCATGACCGGAACCCAGGTCGGTGCGCTCGGAGATCTACCGGCCACGGGGAAGAAGTTCGAGTTGGTGAACATCGTCATCCAGCGGCTCGAGGACGGGAAGATCGCCGAGACCTGGGTGAGCTGGGACAATGTGGCCTTTCTCCGGCAGATTGGAATAATGCCCGGGACGGAGCATTGATAGGGGGGCGGCTCCGTTTGCGTCGCCGGGTCCCAACACGCGGGCCGTCCGTTAGGTGAGTAGCTCTCAAACGCTGCCGGGCACAGCCGCTGAACTCATTCGCCGTTAGACGGGCAAGAAGGATGAGAAGATTGGAGACATGACGACGCGTTTCTGGAGCTTCGCCGTTCCAGGTGTTCTGCTCTCGGCCGCGTCGCTGACGCTGGCGGGGTGCGTCCACCCCCCTGGCGTGGTCCAACAGTTCGAGCGGTATGCCCGGGCCAGCAAGGAACATGACCTTGCGACACTTGAAGCGCTGACCGCCGGCAACATCGTGTGGCAACTTGGACCCTACATAGAGAGGGTAAGAAGGAGGCTTTGGGGCCGAACGCCTATGATGCGGGTATTGAGAACCACCTCACCTATCGGAACCCCGGAAGGGGCAGTGTCGCTGCTGAAGAAGTCGAGGTGGAGGTGGGAGACGGAGAAACCCGCCGCCTCGGGCCCGGCGCCGTCGGCCACCGGATGCCCCCAACCGAGAGGAGGTTGCGGCATGGCGAGATCTGGACGTCCACACCTGACGGCCGCCTGCGGCGCCACGCTGGCAACGATCCTGTGCTTCGCTGCTTGGCCCAGCGCCCTGCCGGCACAGACCGCCCGGGACAGCGCTGCCCTCCAGGCGCGTACCGAAGCCTACGTGCACGTCTGGAATACACACGACGGGCGGGCGCTCTCGGCGTTCTTTACCGAGGACGCGGACTTCGTCATGGGCAACCTGCCGGCGGTGAGCGGCCGGCGGCAGATCGGGGACTGGTGGCGGGAGTACTTCAGGCGGCAGGAACCCGGCCGGCAGCTGACGCTGGACGTGAGTCCGGTCAGCTTCCTTACGCCCGACGTCGCCGTGATGACGGTCGGGACGACAACCGGCGGACAGGATGACCAGGGCGGCCCGCTGCGGGCCAGAAAGTTCCGGGGGACCTGGCTCTGGCACCGGCAGGACAGCGCCTGGTGCATTGCGGCCATGCGCGGCCTGCCCACGGAAGCGGACCAGGTGATTCTCCATGACTCCCGTGAAGCCGCCGAAGCGTTCCGGCCCGGTCTGCGGGCCTTTGTGGCGGCGTACGAAGACGCCTTCAATGCCCACGACCCGGCAGCTCTGAGCGCCCTCTACCGGCCCGATGCGGAAATCCTCATCCGCAATCTCCCGCCGATCCGCGGCCGCGACGCCATTCGCCGCTGGTGGCGCACCTATTTCGGCGATCCCCGGCCCTACCGGGCGCTCATGATTGTCGATCAGATCCGGATGATCGCACCCGATGTGGCCCTGCTCAACGTCATCGGCACCGGTGCACTGCCGCAAGCCGCGGCGCGGCTGGTACCGGTACGGTACGCCCGCGGTACCTGGGTGCTGGCCCGCCAGGCGGGCGAGTGGCGATTGGCGGCGTTGTGGGTGCTTCCCGGCCTGGATGATGACATTGTCCGCGCGAGTCCGCGGGAAGACTGATGATCAGCACCGGCGTATCAGAGTACCTTACGTGATCTCCGATGGCGGACACGGCTCGAAGGCGGTGCCGGCATCCCGCAGATGCCCAGGATCGATACCGGCACCGCTCGCTACGCGACAACGACGATGCCCGTGAGGTTGCGCCTCCTCGATGACTTCTGAATCGTTCGCCCCACTGCAGGCGTTGCTTGCCGGCCAATACACGCTCGAGCGGGAGCTCGGGCGCGGCGGGATGGGGGTGGTCTACCTGGCCCGGGATGTCCGCCTGGACCGGCCGGTGGCCATCAAGGTTCTCCCCCGCGCGCTGGCGGCCAGCCCCGAGCTGCGCGAGCGGTTCCTCCGCGAGGCGCGCACCTCGGCCCAGCTCGCCCATCCGAATATCGTGCCGATCTACCGGGCCGACGAGATCGACGGCGTGGCCTTCTTCGCCATGGGCTTCGTGGAGGGCGAGAATCTGGCCGAGCGCGTCCGGGCCCGCGGCCCCCTCCCGCCGGCGGAGGCGGTGCGGGTCCTGCGCGAGGCGGCGTGGGCGCTGGCCTACGCGCACGCCCGTGGCGTGGTCCACCGCGACGTGAAGCCGGAGAACATCATGATCGAGCGCGGCGCCAATCGCGCCGTCGTGACGGATTTCGGCATCGCGCAGAACCAGCGGGCCACCCCCCTGACGGAGGGCGGCATGGTGCTCGGCTCGGCCCACTACATGAGTCCGGAGCAGGCCGCCGGCGACACCCTCGACGGCCGGAGCGATCTCTACTCGCTCGGCGTCGTCGGCTTCCAGATCCTGAGCGGCCGACTGCCGTTCGAGGGAGCGGAGGCCGCGTCGGTGATGGCACAGCAGGTGACGCGCCCCGCCCCCTCGCTGGCGTCCGTCGCGCCGGACGTGCCGGGCGCACTCGTGGCGGTCGTCGACCGGAGTCTCAGCAAGCAGCCCGCCGACCGGTATCCCACCGGGGAGGCCTTTGCCGAGGCGCTGGAGACGGCGCTGCGGTCGGCGGCCCTGCCGGCGGCCGCCGGCTCCCTGGCGGAGGTGGTGAGCACCGATCAGGCCCGCGCCATCTGGTCGCGCGCCGCCCAGCTGCAGGCGGAGGCCACCACCAGGCTGCAGGCGCGATACCGGGAGCCTGCGTCAGGGAGTGCGCCTGCGGCCGGCCCGGCGAATAACGGGTATCGACTGCAGGACGTGGAACGCGCGGCGGAGGAGGCGGGCATCGCGGCGGAATTCGTGGCCATGGCCATTGCGGAGCGGCCGGCGGGATCGGGGGCACGGTCAGCGGACCTCTCGGATCGGGAGGAGCGCCGGCTGACCCGGATGCTGGGCACGCGGGATCGCAGCATCTCCTGTTCGCGCGTGATCCCGGCGACACCCGCCGCGGTGCTCGAGGCGATCGGGCGGGTGTTCCCGGCGCTCCCCTACGGGCTCAAGTTGCGCGACACGGTCGGCGGGCATCCCCTCGACGGCGGCATCCTCGTATTCAACGTGCCGATGCTGCGGTCCGCCATCGTCGCGTTCGACGGGGCGAGGGGCCTGTTCAGCCACCGGATGACGCAGCTCGAGCTGGAGCAGCTCCACGTGGCACTGAAACCGCTGGGCGCACCCGTGACCGGATGCGAAGTCACGGTGTCGGGCGATCTCCGGCGGGGGCTGCGCAAGGCATGGACCGTGGACAAGTGGGTCACCAGCCTGGCGGGGTCGGCCGGGGCCGCCGCCGGGGCCGGGCTCGGGCTGACTGTCGCGCTGGGTCCGTTCGCCGCGATGGTGGCCGTGGGCGGCGCCGCGCTGGCCGGCGGGCTGTCGCTGGCGGGATGCCGCTGGGGATATGGCCATGCCCTGCGTCAGGGCCGAACGGAACTGGAGGGGCTGCTCGCCGCGCTGGAGGGGGACCTGCACTCGGCATCAGTGTTCGGGACATCACCCTCCCCGGCGGCCGGTTCGCGCCGTCTCTCCGCCGGACCGGGCGACCCGGGCGCGCGGCCCGGGGACTGACGTAGCTGAGCGGAGCGTTCGCACGTCACGGCCGCGCGGGATATCTTGCACGCGGGCGACTTTGGGAGCCCCGGGGCTTGCTGCGGGAGCGGCGGTCGACGCGCTGACTGACGGTCTCAACGATATGCGCGCACAGGTGGCCGAACTGCAGGAACGCCTCGACTTCGCAGAGCGTATGCTGGTCGCCGGGAGCCCGCCACGGAGTGACAAGAATGGCTGAGCGGCGTTACCCATGGCCGCGCGGGTGACGACCTGTCGGAAATCCGGTTCCGATCGGTTTGCAGCCGGAAGGTGCATGGGGAAGCACGCCCACCGGCTTCCCTTCAAGCGTTAAGCCGCCGGGGATGGGCCGCTACTCCAGCCGGATCGCACTTATCGGCTGAAGCCGGAGCACCCGGCGCACCGGCCCGAGCAAACCGGCCACCGCGGTTGCCGCCAGCGCTCCCGCGATGCCGAGGCAGGTCGCGACACGGCGAGCAACAGGACACACGGACAATTCCCCTCTTGCGCGTTTTGCCCGGATCAGCAGAGTTAGGACGAGGAGCTCAACCTGGTACCGCAGGACCCACCGCAGTCGTCCACAAGCCAGGGAGGCTTTATGCGCTGGTTCATCCCTGTCGCCGCATGCGCGGCGTTGGGTGTATCGTCGGCCCAGGGCCAGGCGCCCGCCCCAGCCTGGGGCCCGGCACCCGCCGTCTTTCCCGCCGGCTCCCGGATGGCCGTGCTCCAGGGCGATCCGGGCAAGGCCGGAGAGTTCACCGTGCGGCTGGAGATGCCGGACGGCTACCGGATTGCCGCCCACTCCCATCCCAGCGATGAATTCGTGACGGTGATCGAGGGCACGCTGATGTACGGCATGGGCGACACCCTGAAGGTGGACAAGACGGCGCCGCTGCCCAGCGGCGGGTACGTCAACCTGCCGGCGCACATGAATCACTACGTGATCACGAAGGGGCGCACGGTGGTGCAGGTTCACTCGAGGGGGCCGTTCCAGCTGACCTACGTGAACCCGGCGGACGACCCGAGCGGGCAGCAGCAGGACGCCACGCACCCGTAGAGATCGGTTCCCGCCCCTGCCGCGAACGCGGACCGGTTCGTGGCGGGGGCGGACTGCGCCCGGGAGGCTCGACTGACTCCGCCTCGAGTCCTGAGCGCCTCGACTCGGCGTGGCCGGCCGCGGCCGGCGTGTGGCAATGGCCGGAGCAGGATTCAGGAAAAGACTGATGAAACCGCAGATTACGCGGATCTGCTCCGGTCATTCGCGTGGCTCCGCGGAGCGATGCCGGATTGCCGTCCTTCCACTTCCTGTTGTTCGTCTTCCTGGAGCAGGGATGGCCGGCGGAAGGATGCAATACCGGAGATCAATCTGCGCAAGTCTGCCAAATCTGCGGTTTCATTTCCACAAGACCCGACCAGCCGGGCAAGACAGCCCACCCGCCGCGAGGCCATGAGATCGCCACGGGTGCTGCGTGCCCTCGCAATGACGGTGTGCCTCACGCCTTACCTCTTGCCGCCTCTACCAATGGTGTGACTTGAGTCCCCTGCGGGGTGGCGGGCATACGGCGTTATAATATTGTGCTTGGCCCAGCCGAGGGCTCCTCCCCCCAGCCACGGCGCTGCTATGTCCACCCTGCATCCCGTGCCGGTATTGCATGGCCGGCGCGGTGAGCGTGAAACGCTCGATCGCCTGCTTGCTGAAGTGCGGGCCGACCGCAGCCAGGTACTGGTGCTGCGAGGAGAGGCCGGCGTCGGCAAGACCGCCCTGCTGGAGTACCTGGCGGAAACCGCGGCCGGATGCCACCTCGCCCGGACCATTGGCGTCGAGTCCGAGATGGAGCTTCCCTTCGCCGGCGTGCAGCAGCTCTGTGCTCAGATGCTGCATCGGCTGCCGCATCTCCCCGCCTTGCAGCAGGATGCCCTCAACACTGCGTTCGGCCGGTCCTCCGGCCCGACCCCCGATCGGTTTCTCGTCGGGCTGGCCGTCCTGAGCCTGCTGTCCGACGTGGCCGGGGACGGCCCCGTCGTCTGCCTGGTGGATGATGCCCAATGGCTCGATCAGGCGTCGGCCCAGGTGCTTGCCTTCGTAGCGCGGAGACTCCTCGCCGAGGCGGTTGGGCTGGTGTTTGCGGTTCGGGTCCCCGCCGATCGGCCGGAGCTGGAGGGCCTGCCGGTGCTGACGGTGCCCGGTCTGGGCGACAGCGACGCCCGGGCGCTGCTGCGCTCGGTGCTCCCCGGACGCCTGGACGAGCAGGTGCGGGACCGCATTATCTCCGAGGCCCGCGGCAACCCCCTGGCCCTCCTGGAGCTACCGAACGGATTGACGGTGACGGAGCTGGCGGGCGGATTCGCCCCACCCGATCCCGATGCCCTGGGAACGCGGATCGAAGAGAGCTTCCTCCGCCAGCTTCGGTCGCTGCCGGGGGAAACCCAGCGCCTCCTGGTCATCGCGGCGGCCGATCCGGTGGGCGATGTCACGCTGCTGTGGCGAGCCGCCGCGGGGCTGGGCATCGGCGCCGGCGCAGCCGGGCCCGCCGAGTCGGCCGGGCTGGTCGAGTTCGGCGCCCGCGTCCGTTTCCGCCATCCGCTGCTGCGGCGGGCGGCGTACCGCGCGAGAACTCTGCCGGAACGCCAGGCGATTCACGCGGCGTTGGCGGACGCCACCGATCCGGTGGCCGACCCTGACCGGCGCGCCTGGCATCTGGCCCACGCCGCGGTGGGCCCGGATGAACCGGTCGCCGGCGAGCTGGAACGCTCCGCCGTCCGGGCTCAGGCCCGGGGTGGGATGGCGGCCGCGGCCGCGTTCCTGGAACGCGCCAGTCAGTTGACGCCTGATCCGGCCCGGCGGGCAACCCGGGCCCTGGCGGCCGCCCGGGCCATGCTCGGGGCGGGAGCGGCGGAGGCAGCCGACCGCCTCCTTACGGCCGCCGCCATCGGCCCGCTGGACGAACTGCAGGGAGCGCAGATGGCGCGCATGCGGGCCGAGATCGTCTTCGCGCGGAACCGGGGCAGCGACGCTCCTCCCCTGCTGCTCGAGGCGGCCGCACATCTCGTCAGCCTCGATGCGGGCCTGGCTCGGGACACCTACCTCGAGGCGATCGGCGCCGCGATCTTCGTCGGCCGGCTGGGACGCCTGGCGGTGCGGCAGGCAGCGGAAGCCGCCCGGACCGCGCCGCCCAGGTTACCCACGCCGCTGCCCGACGATGGCCTGCTCGACGCCGTCGCCAGGCTGTTCACCGAAGGGTACCTCTCCGGCGTGGAGCCGCTCCGGGAGGCGCTCCTCGCCCTCCGCCAGCGTCGGGGCCACAGCCGGACGGGTACCCTGCACTGGCTGTGGACCGCGTGCCCGGTGGCCCCGGAGCCACTCGCCCTGGAGGTGTGGGACGACGAGGCCTGGCACGACCTGGCGACCAGCTCGGTGCGGGTGGCGCGCGAGGCCGGGGCCCTCACGACTCTGCCCATTGCGCTGAGCTATCGCGCCGGCATGCACGTGCACGCCGGCGAGTTCAACGCGGCCTCGGAGCTGCTGGAGGAAGCCGATGCCATTACCGCGGCCACGGGGTATCCGCCCCTCCGCTACACCCATCTGATCCTCGCCGCCTGGCGGGGCCAGGAGGCGCCGGCCGTACGCATGATCGCGGCCTGTACCAGGGACGCGATGGCCCGGGGGGAGGGGCGGGCTATCGGCCTGATCGGCTATGTGACCGCCGTGTTGTACAACGGGCTCGGCCGCTACCCGGCCGCGCTCGCCGGGGC
The DNA here is from genome assembly GCA_963779755.1 of uncultured Gemmatimonadales bacterium. Lineage (GTDB taxonomy): Bacteria > Gemmatimonadota > Gemmatimonadetes > Gemmatimonadales > GWC2-71-9 > CAVZZO01. Next base: position 639,213 of record CAVZZO010000001.1, on the reverse strand, counting down.
CCAGCGTGCCTGCGATTTCGAAGACTTGGGCTTCTACGGCTGGTCGCTGGTCGAGCTGGTCGAATCGGGTGCCCGGAGCGGCGCCGGGGATGCGGCAGCGGCGGCCCTGGAAGAGCTCGAGCGGCGGACCCGCGCGGCCGGCACCGAATGGGCGCTGGGTGTGCTGGCCCGCTCTCGCGCGCTCCTCAGCGAGGGCACCGCCGCGGACGCCCTGTACCGGGAGGCGATCGACCGGCTGGCACGTACCCGGATCGTGGTGCATCTCGCGCGCACCCACCTGCTGTACGGCGAGTGGCTGCGGCGCGAGAACCGGCGCGTGGATGCGCGTGAGCAACTCCGGACCGCCCACACGCTGCTCGGCCGCATCGGGGCCAACGCCTTCGCCGAACGTGCCCTCACCGAGTTGCGGGCCACCGGGGAGACCGTGCGCAAGCGTACGGCCGCAGTGTGGAACCACCTGACGCCCCAGGAGGCCCAGATCGCCCGGCTCGCGGCGGAGGGCCACACCAATCCGGAGATCGGCAGCCAGCTGTTCATCAGTCCCCGCACCGCCGAGTACCACTTGCGGAAGGTCTTCACCAAGCTGGGGATCAAGTCGCGCCGGAGCCTCCGGGGCGCACTGTCCAGCCTAGAGCAGCTCCAGCCTCTTCACTGACCCCGCCGGCTGGGGTCCTGACTGGGGAGTTCAACGGACGCGACCCGCCTCCCCGGGCCCGATCTTCCTCCTTGCAGACCAACCTTCCCTCCAAGGAGGCAACCATGAGTACCATCACCACGCCGGACGGCACCGCGATCTACTACAAGGACTGGGGCGCCGGTCCCGCCGTCGTCTTCTCCCACGGGTGGCCGTTGAATGCCGACGCGTGGGACGGCCAGATGCTGTTTCTGGCCCAGAACGGCTTCCGCGCAGTCGCGCACGACCGCCGGGGCCACGGCCGGTCCACCCAGACGTCGGACGGCAACGACATGGACACCTACGCCAACGACCTGGCGGCGGTGATCGAGGCCCTGGATCTCACCGGTGTGACGCTGGTGGGCCACTCGACCGGCGGCGGAGAAGTCGCCCGCTACATCGGCCGACACGGCACCGAGCGGGTGGCCGCGGCCGTGCTGATCGCGGCGGTCCCGCCCCTCATGCTGAAGACGGCCGCCAACCCGGAAGGCATCCCCATCGAGGTGTTCGACGGGCTGCGCGCCAGTCTGGCGGCGGATCGCTCGCAGTTCTTCCGGGACTTTGCCCACATGTTCTACGGGGCCAACCGCCCGGGAGCGAAGGTTTCCGAGGGCATCCTGGATCAGTTCAGGGTCTGGAGCATGCAATCGGGCCTCAAGAACGCCTACGACTGCATCAAGGCCTTCAGCGAGACCGACTTCACCGAAGACCTGAAGAAGTTCGACGTCCCGACGCTGATCCTGCACGGTGAGGACGACCAGGTCGTCCCGGTGCGGGACTCGGCGGTGAAGTCGGCCCGGCTCATTCCGGGCGCCCAGGACGTCTACTACCCCGGCGCGCCGCACGGCATCACCGCCACGCATCAGGATGAGGTGAACACCGAGCTCCTCAATTTCCTGCGGAGCCTGGATACGGCACCGAGTCCGCGGAGCAAGATGGTCGCTGCGGCGACGCGCTGATCAACACTGTAACCTGAACCGGACTCAATCATGAAAGTCGTGATTATCGGCGGGACGGGCCGCATCGGCTCCAGGGTCGTCACTGACCTCCGGAAGAACGGCCACGAGGTCGTCCCCGCCTCACCTGACACGGGGGTCAATTCCCTGACGGGCGAGGGCCTTGCGCAGGCCCTGGCCGGCGCTGAGGTGGTGGTCGACGTTTCGAACTCCCCTTCCTTCGAGGACGAGGCGGCGATGCGCTTCTTCACCACCTCGACCCGCAACATCCTCGCAGCCGCCACCGCGGCGGGCGTCCGCCATTACGTCGCCCTTTCGGTCGTGGGTACCGACCGATTCACCGAGAGCGGCTACATGCGGGCCAAAGTCGCCCAGGAGGCGCTGATCAAGGCCTCCCGACTCCCGTACTCGATCGTCCATGCCACGCAGTTCTTCGAATTCATCGATCGCATCGCCGACGCGGCGACCGTCGGCACCACCGTTCGCGTCGCGCCGGTTCGGTTCCAGCCCATAGCGGCCGATGATGTGGCGAAGGCGGTGGCGCGCGTGGCCATGGGACCGCCGGTCAACGGCACGGTGGAAGTGGCCGGGCCGGAACAGTTTCAGTTCGACGAGCTGATCCGGCAGACCCTCGCGGCTCGGAAGGACCCGCGCAAGGTGATCGCCGACCAGCAGGCGCGTTACTTCGGACAGGTCCTGAGCGACCGCATGCTGGTACCGGGAGATGATGCGCAGCTGGGGGAGATCACCCTCGAAGAGTGGCGGAGCCGGGCCCCGCGCGGCACGAAGGCGGCTACACCACAGGCGGCCAAAGCCGTTCGCTAGACCGGCGGGCCTCACGCATTCAACGTACGAGGGCGCCCGGGCGGGTGAGCCGGGACGCCCTCAAAGGAGACAATCTCCCATGAGCCACAACCGCGCGAAACGCAGTACGCCTGTCCGCCGGGCGGCGCTGGTGGCCGTTCTGCTGTGCGCCGTCGGCGGCCGGCTCGTCGCCCAGGAAGCCGTGGTCACGCCGCTCATGACGAAACAGCTGCCGGACCTGCCGGGCAAGGAAACCATGATGATCATGGTGGAGTATCCACCCGGCGCCTCCGCCGGCCCAACCATGACAGCCGCTGGGCGCCACCTGGGCTGAAACCGACGACGCTTCAGTCCGGTCCCCCCGTGGAGAGGGAGACAGGGGGTGCGGTCTGCACGCTGCGGCTTCCAGGGATATATCTTCGTGGCGGGTGCCAGAATTGGTCGGTTCACCCTCGTCCGGAGAGATCTTCCCCATGAAGAGTTCACGGGTGGTTCGAATCGGGGCGCTCGGTGCGGTTGTGCTCGGTGCACTGGCGCTGGTCGGGTGCAGCAAGGGCGGCAAGGGGCAGTCGCAGGCGGCGGTCGATTCGCTCAACGCCGCGGCTGACGCGGTAGATTCGGCGGCGGCCGACACGATGTTCCCCTTCGGCAAGCCGAAGCCGCCGAAGGTGCCCAAGGTGCCCTTCAACAACCAGCCGTGCCAATCGCTCACCGCGGCGGAGCTGTCGCAGCTCGGAATCGAGAAGGCGGAGGCGCATCCCGACAAGGCGCCGGGCACCCTGCCGACCGACAATTACTGCTCCTACATCACCAACAGTCTGGAGACGCAGGTCAGCTACATGACCGACGACGACTACCAGATGAACCAGACCGGCAATCGCAGCACCGACCACCAGGCACCTGCCGACCTCCCCGGCGCGTTCTATGATGCGCAGGGCGGGCTCTGGTTCGCGAAGGACGGCTACTACGTGGTGATCGCCGGGCGGAGCACGTACAAGGAGCCGGTGGCGCACATCGTGGCCGGGAAGATCTAGATGGGGAAGGGTGACTCACCCTGAGCGCGGCGAAGGGGCCGAAGGGTGACAGGGGGGAGCTCCTTGCCGGCATCCGGGGAGATTGCTTCGGGCGCTCGGCGCCCTCGCAATCACGGCAGCAAGCGGCTCCCCTCTCCACGCAGTGGAGAGGGGTCAGGGGGTGAGGCTACTTCGCCCTCCACTCATTGTCCCCCGGCGTCGCATCCATCCAGATGCCGCCGTCCAGCCTGGCCGAGCGCAGCGTCCTGGCCGTCTTCACACGCACCGTGGCGGTCCCCATGTTCTGCTGCCACACCGCGGGCGTCTGGTGCACCCGGTGGGTCGAGCCGTCGGCGAACTGGAGCACCACGTCGAACGGCGCCGGCATGCTGCCGACATTGCGGACGGTCAGCGTGTAGCCGCCGGCGCTGGGGCGTACGTCCGCGAGCGCGAGGTCGATGTAGCTGGGTTCGAAGTACCAGGCCTTCCAGAACCAGTTCAGATCCTGCCCGCTGGCCGCATTGAACGAGTAGAAGAAGTCCCAGGGCGAGGGGTGCTTGCCGTGCCAGGCGGCCATGTAGGCATGGAGCGCCTTCCGGAACGTCGCGTCGCCCAGCAGGTCGTGGAGAGCCAGATAACCGAGGGCGGCCTTGCCGTAGGCGTTGTGGGCGTAAGAGACGCTGGCGCCGAGCACATCCTCGGGCGTGATGATGGGAACATCCTCGGCGGGCGAGGGGTCGTGGATCCAGCCGGACACCCGGAACGCGCGGAAGAGGCTGTCCGCCCACGCCGCGCCATTGTCCGCACGATTGATGAAATATTCGAAGGCGGTGGCCCAGCCCTCGTCCATGAACCCCCAGCGGGTCTGGTCGATGCCCATGTAGAAGGGCATGTAGGTATGGGCGATCTCGTGGTCCGCGATGAAACGCGAGGTCGCGGTGTCGGGCTCCGCGGCATCGTTGATCATCATGGGGTACTCCATGTCGGCGTAACCCTGGAACGCGGTCATCTTCGGATAGGGATAGGGCACACCGGGCCACTGGTGCGAGAAGTAATCGAGCGCGTGGCGCACCCACTCCGCCATGTGGGGGTAATCCGGGGCGCCCTCGTTGTAGGCCGACTGCACGCTCACCCGGCGGTGCGCCTGGTCGTCCACCACCACGCTGGTGCCGTCCCAGTCGTAGTGATCGCTCAGTCCCAGCGCCACGTCGGGAATGTCGTGCGCGGTGAAGTGCCACGTCAGGGCGGAGTCGCTCTTCGTCACCTGATGCGCGAGCATCTGCGCCCGCGTCGCGATGTGCACCACCGTGTCCGCGGCAAACGACGTCTTGTAGCGCGCGAGCGGCTCCGGCTGGAGCAGCTCATCCGGGTTCTCCAGATCCCCCGTGGCCCAGACGACGTAGCCAGCCGGAACCCGGACCTTCAGATCGTAGTCGTTGAAGTCGGTATAGAACTCCTGCCGGCCGTTGAACTCGATGTCGTCCCAGCCCTGGTAGTCGTCGTAGACGGCGACCTCGGGATAGAAGTAGGCGATATAGAAGGTGGTCGAGTCGATGACGCCCTCGCGCCCAGCGCCTTTCGCCAGATCGTAGTGCCAGCGGATGGCGAGGCGCACGGAATCGCCGGGCAGGAGGGGTGCCGGCAGGTTCACCCGGGGCGAGGTAAAGACCATCGGGCCCCGGGGAAAGGGAGCCGCCGTGCCGTTCACGGCGAACGAATCGATCTGCACCCCGCCGGTGAGAAACTCGGGCGAGGTACCCCCCGGCTGCGGGCGGTGCCCGGCTTGTGGATGTTGTTGATCAGCTTGAAGCCGAGATGGCGCAGCGTGTCCGGGCTTTCGTTGTAGTAGACGATCTCTTCGACGCCGGTCACCGTCGGCGAGGGGGGATTCACCACGAGTTCGATGCCGTAGCGGGCATGGTTCTGCCAGTAGCCGGGGCCCGGCGCGCCGGCGACAGTGCGGGTCCCGGCGGCCACGGCCTGCTGCAGGCTGCGCGGCATCGGAAGGGCTGCCTTCCCGGCCGCGGCCCCGGCCGGCCGGGTTGCCGGCTGCTGCGCGGAAGCCCCGATCGGCAGGAGGGTAAGTGCCAGGGTGAGCGCGAGGCGGGAAAAACGATCTGAGTGCGTCATGGCGGGTCCATGCTGGAAGCGTGCGCTGGGCCGACGAGCAGGGCGTATGGGCTGCGAAAGGTAAGCGATTGCGGTGGGCTATGCGGCGCTTCCCGCGTTCGCCGTCGGCAACACGGTATCCGGGCGCATCGACCAGTTCTCGGACTGCTCCGGCGGGCCCGGCCCCCAAGGCGCCACGTGCTCAGGCCTCCCTCTGTGGACCATCCTCGGCGGAACCACGCGAGCGACCGGAGCAAATCTGTGTAATCTGTGGGCTTGCCTGCCGGCGCTACCACGGCAGCCCGGCTGAGCGACATTCCCTCAGGCGTAATTCTCGAGGATCTTCCCCATCTCCGTCAGACCCTTGCCGAGTTCCTCGCCGTTCATCACGGGAGTCACCTTGATCCGGGCCTGCAGGCCGAACCACATGCGTTCACCGAGCGCGGTGCAGATCGCCGGATTGTCGCTTTGAACAAACATGGCACCCGCGCGCATCCCCTCGTCCGGATAGAAATACATCGCCTCGGGCTTGAACTCCTCGCCCAGTTTCTTCATGACCTTCTCGATTTTGCCCGAACGAACGACCTCGTTGCCGTGCTCGGTGGGAATCCAGAACTGCACCATGAAACGCATTGGGATGGGTCCTTTCTGCAGGAATCTTGGGGGTGGCTCCGGCATACGCCGCGAATCGACCTACCCGGAGTACCCGCCAAAGTATCCCACGCTCCGGTGGCCGTCCAGACGCCTCACCCGGGGACGGCCGGAGCCGGGTGGAGCGGGCCGGGGTGCGGCGGTGCGAGCGGGGAGGGGAGCGGGCCAATCGGGCGGCCAGGGCCCTCGGCCCGACACGCCCTGTTACTGCACGCTCGGAGAACCTGGCGGCGGTTCCGAATACGCGGTTCGCGCAAATGCCGTGGCGAAGAGCCGGAGATCCGGCACGGAAAGGTCGGATACCGCCCAGAACTCCATCCCGTTACCGGCCCAGTGCAGCACGTGGTACCCTCGCTCGGTGATCACGGCCGTGTCAGCAATCGACCGCGCGCCCGTTGCCCATGGCCGGGTGAAGACATCGATCAGGTGCTTGCGCCGTCCATATACCAGCGCGGCTACCGGCTGGTCGCCCACATGGTCCAGCCGGCCGCCCCGCAGCGGAAAGCCGAGCGAATCGAGTCGGGGCACGTCGGGTGAGAAATCGACCCGCCCGTTGAACCATGGTTTGACGGTGTGCTGGTCGCTCGATGCCACATCGATCATGCGGCCGCTCATCAGGGCGCGCACATGGCTCTGCACCGCTTCGTGCGCGGCGAGCTCCGGCGCGGCGGCGGCCGGCCTCTTCAGCACCGCGATGGTGATGGCGCTGCTGGCCACCGCGATGCCGAGCCCGGCCGCGGCTACGGCGGGCCATCGCCACCTCCGGCGCCTGCGCGAGGCCGGCTCCGGCCCGGGCCGGACGCCGGCCGCCGGCGGGTCGGCCTCCCGGATCGCAGCGCGCACCCGGGCGCGGAGGACGTCCGGCGTGGCCGGCGGAGCCAGTACCTGTCGGATCGCGTCGCCGGTGCGCCGCAACCTGGCGAGATCCCGCCGGCAGTCCACGCAGCGCTCGAGATGCGCCGATACTTCCGCCGTGCGGCGTGGCGCGAGCTCGTCATCCAGGTAGGCGCTGAGGAGTTCCCCCACCTCATGGCAGGCGATTCCACCCTCACCGGGCATCCGCGTCATGTCCGTCATCAGCCCGCCGCCTCCACCACGTCGCCCAGAACACGTTGCAGGCTACGCCTGGCCCGCGACAGGCGCGACATCACGGTACCGATCGGCAGCCCCACCACCTGGGCGATCTCGCGATAGGAGAGCTGCTGCAGCTCGCGAAGGATCAGGATCTCCCGGTGATCGGGCGGAAGCGATTCCAGCGCCGACGTGACCAGGTCCCTGAGGGCGGAAGCGGTCGCCGTCGCCTCCGGCCCGGGGGAAGGATCGGGAAAGTTCAGCAGGGCGGGCTCTCCGGCCATGGGGGTCTTGCCATGCCAGCGCGCGCGCCAGTCGAAACAGCACCGGCGGACGATCGTCAGCAACCAGGCCCGCGCATCCACCACAACCGCGGGATCGTAGTAGCGCAGGGCGCGCAGGTAGGCGTCCTGCACCGCGTCCTGGGCGTCATGCTCATCGCGCAGCAGATAGCGCGCGACGGCATAGGCGTCGTCGAGGTACGGCAGGACCGCGCGCTCGAACGCGCCGGCAGCGTCCTCACGCTCCGTCACGGCCTCCAGGGACCTGGTGTCATCATCAGGTGGACCGGCCAATCGCTCCCCGTATTCCCCCGGAATAAACGGCCCTCGCCCGGGGTCCACTCCACCGGACCCTCAGAGGGATGATGATCATGTCAAATTATATCGAACACGACCACAACGACGACAGTGTGGACCGCCGGGGATTTCTCAAGTGCATGGCCTGGGCGGGAACCGGGCTGGTCTGGGTCATGTCCGGCGGAGTGCCCCGGGCGGTGTCCCTCGGCAAGCCGGGCCCGCTGAGCGCGGAGGAGCAGCGCACTCTCCTCTTTGCCCAGATCAGCGACAGCCATATCGGTTTCAACAAGGCCGCCAACGCCGATGTAACCGCTACGCTGCAGGCGGCCGTGAACCGGCTCAATGCCCTGCGCTACCGGCCGGCATTTGTGCTGCACACCGGCGATATCTCACACCTCTCCAAACCCGGTGAATTCGACACCGCCGACCAGGTGCTCCGCGGCCTGAAGACGGAACGGGTCTTCTATGTGCCGGGCGAGCATGACGTGCTGACGGACAACGGCGGCCAATACCGGCAGCGCTACGGCAAGGGCGCCGTGGGCGATGGGTGGTACAGCTTCGACCATAGCGGCGTGCATTTCATCGGCCTGGTGAACGTGCTCAATCTCAAGGCCGGCGGCCTGGGCGCCCTGGGCCGGGCGCAGATCGACTGGCTCCGCCGCGACCTGTCGCGGCTCTCCGCCAGCACCCCGATCGTGGTGTTCGCCCATGTCCCGCTCTGGACCGTCTATCCGGAATGGGGATGGGGCACGGATGACAGCCAGCAGGCGCTCGCCCTGCTCCGCCGGTTCGGCAGCGTCACCGTGCTCAACGGGCACATCCACCAGGTCATGCAGAAGGTGGAGGGAAACGTGGCTTTCCACACCGCCCTCTCCACCGCGTTCCCGCAGCCGGCGCCCGGAACCGCCCCCTCCCCGGGGCCGATGACGGTGGATGCCGGCGAGCTGCGCGACTACCTCGGTATTCGCCACGTCACCTATGTCGAGGGCAACGGCACGCTCGCTACGGTAGACCAGACGCTGTCGGGCAATCCGCTGGGCGACTTTGCACGCGGGGCGATGGGTGCGAGCGGCGCGCACGCTCCGCTCAAGCCGGGCAGGAATCAGGTGGCCATCGATAACTTCGCATTCACTCCCGCAACCATCACGGTGGAGCGCGGAACTCCGCTTACCTGGATCAACCGTGATGATGTGCCGCACCTCGTGACGAGCTCCGATCACAAGTTCGCGCCCTCCAAGGTGCTGGATACCGGTCAGCAGTTCTCGACCACCTTCGGGAAGTCCGGCACCTACGACTATTTCTGTGCCCTGCACCCGCAAATGACCGGACGGGTGGTGGTCCGGTGAGTCGTCAATCGGGTCAAGCGGTGCTGGCGTGTATGACGGTCACCGCCACGCGGTTGCCGGGGTTACCCGGCACCGCCCTGCGGAGCCGGGCAGCAACGACGCGCGGTCTCGCAGGGGGGGGAGGGGACCCGGGGAAGCGGCCGGCAGATTGGAACAATCCGAGGTTGCTGTGCGTCTTGGGGCTGCAATTGCCGCAGCTGAATGCGGTACCCGGGCAGCCGTGCGTCATCCTTCTAACGGTGGTTGCAGCATGAGACATCAACAGGATACCCCCGTATGAGTTCGCCCTCCTCGATCCGGCCAGGCCCGGCCAGGGCCGCCGTTCGGGCGGTATCCGCGCTGGTGGCCGCCGTCGCGACGCTCTCCTGCAGCGACGTTGCTGCCCCACACCTTCCTGGTCGGGCACTCAGCATCGTACCGGTCGCAGACAGCGCCTTCGAGGGCGATACCGTGCGGCTGACCGCGCAGGTCTTTGACACGGCCGGCGCCGAGGTAACCGACGCGCCGGTGACCTGGGCGGTCGGCGACACCATCCTCGCGAGTGTCATCGGCGAGGGCCTGCTCTCGCTTCGGCAGCCGGGCACCGTGCGCATCAGTGCCCGCAGCGGCACGGCGGCCGGTGTGTACGATCTGGTGATCGGCCGGCTGGTCGTGAAGCAGGTGGAGCTGCTGCCGGACAGTCTGAGCATGGGACGCGGCGACCGTGTGACGGTGGCCGTCCGGGTCCTGGGCCAGGGCGGCCGGCCGATCACCGGCCGCGCCGTCACATTCACTTCGGACAACACCCAGGTCGCAGCCATCCTGGGGCCCGGGTCGATCGGCTCGATCGACACCGGGCTTCTGGCCGCCGAGGGGCCGGGAGCGACGACGATCCACGGGAATGTGGACGGCGTGGTGGGAACGGCGCGTGTGGGGGTCGTGGTGGCGGATACGCCCTTTGTGCTGACGCGCTTCAACGGTTCCCCGCTTCCCGTGCTGGTGGCGGCGGACTCCGTGGAATTCAACGGTGTGAAGGAGTTCGACGAGGTATACGCGGATTCCGGATTCCTGGTGCTGTCGGGGCTGTTGCAGGAGCGATACCGGCTTGGCGTGCGATTCTCGCAGTATCATGTCTTTCGCACGGGAAACACGGTGCAGCGCGAGCTTCGGTTGCAGATCATCGGTGAACACGATAACGGGCTGGTCACGGTGGTGGACGCGAGCGGAAACCTGACGATGCTGTCAGAGCTTATCGGCCCACACCTGGAACATACCGCAACCCTTCAGCCCGACGGCTTCCTGGTGCATTACCACATTCCGGGTGATAACGCGTTCCTCGATCTGGGATACACACGCCTTACGCCCTGATGCGGGACGGGACTCCGGCGCGAGGCTGCAGATCGGCCCAAACCCTGCGTACTCAGCGGAGCGGGAAGAAATGCTTACTGCCATTGCGAGGTGGCACCAGCCGCCGAAGCAATTTTGTGAAGGTGTTCCGGTGCGCACGAACCGTCGGTCCCCCTGCCCCCTTCCCAACAGGGAAGGGGGCAGGGGGTGAGGGTCAAACGGTAAATAGTGAGCGGCGATGGCGCTCAGCGCGACGCCGACCCCGCGTGCGCGAAGAACTCGTCCGCACTCTTCTTCATCTCTTCCGGCGTCAGGTCCCTGATGTGCTGCGCCAGCCACCACTGGTGGCCGGCCGGGTCCTCGAAACACCCGGCCCGATCGCCCCAGAACTGGTCTTCCAGCGGCATGACGGTCTTGCCCCCGGCATCGACCGCCCGCTTCCACGCCGCGTCCACATTCTCCGTGTACAGAAAGAAGCTGACCGGCGTGCCGCCATACGCCTTGGGGCCCTTGGCGCCCTGTTCCGGCATCTCTTCGCCCAGCATCAGGGGAGAGTCGCCGATCCGGAGCTCGGCGTGCATGATCCGTCCGTTGGGCCCCGGGAAGCGCGACTTCTCCTCGGCACCCAGCGCCTTCTTGTAGAAATCAATCGCCTTCGCCGCGTCGGCGACGATGAGGCTCGGCGTGATCGTATGGTACCCCTTGGGGATCGCTTGTGTGTTCGCTGCCATGATGACCTCCCACTGCTGTGTGGTACGTAACTCTTCAACGCCGGCAAGAGCCGGTACCACCGAATATTTGGAATTGGACGAGGCCCGGCAACCCGCGGAGACCCCGAACAGGGATTCAGACCCGTCACAGTTCGTCATCAATAAGAGACATCCCAACCCGGGCGGCGTCTGTTCACAGGAGGGCGCAGGAGGCGCCGAGGTCCGCGGGACTTCCTTCTTGTGTGTTGTGATCGAGGCATCCAGATGGGGCGAGGGAGGGACAGAGGGTCAGGTCCGAGGGGGGTGGGGAGGTAGGTCGATATCACCGCGTTGGCACCGCGGCCCCAGGCCCGCATATTCCAACGCCTGAAGGACGGCACTCGTACCGGCGTTTCCGCCTATCGACCGGCCCCGTGCCCGGCGCGAATGATGGCACCGCCAGCGGAAAGGCGACGACAGACATGCACGCGACCAAAGGCTTGAAACCAGGGGAACAGAAGAAACTGCTCGAGGTCCTGAAGGCCCGCTTTGCAAAGCATACGCAACGGCATGAAGACCTCGACTGGCCTGATATCCAGGCCCGGCTGGAGGCCGAAGCCGGGAAACTGTGGTCACTCCACGAAATGGAACAGACCGGCGGCGAGCCGGATGTCGTCGGTCAGGACCGGGAGAGCGGCGGATACATCTTCTATGATTGTGCGGCGGAAAGCCCGAAAGGGCGCAGGAGCCTGTGTTACGATCGCGAGGCGCTGGAATCGAGAAAGCAGCACAAGCCGGTGAACAGCGCCGTGGATGTGGCCGCGGCCCTGGGTATCGAACTGCTGACTGAGGAGCAGTACCGGCAGCTGCAGACACTGGGCGAGTTCGACACAAAGACATCGAGCTGGATAAAGACCCCGCCCGGGATCCGGGAACTGGGCGGTGCGCTCTTCTGCGATCGTCGCTACGACCACGTCTTCGTGTATCATAACGGAGCCGAATCCTACTACGCCGCCAGAGGATTCCGGGCCTGCCTGAGAGTCTGATCCGGATATCCCGACCAGGGCAACGCCTGTTCACCGGTGGGCGCAGGCGCCGGGGTCCGCTGTAGAACGGTTAGCGGCCGGGAAGGAAGGCCGAAAGGGACGGGACTACGAGCTTCCGGTTCCCTCCCCTTCCCGAGAGGAAGGGGAGAGGTGGCCATGCCGCCACGGCGTCGAGGGTGAGGCAGACGCATCAGGTCGCCGGATCGAGGCCCAGCGCCACCCGGCCGGCGAACCCGCGCTGACGGCGGGCCGGCAGCGGATGGAAGTGCATGGCGCGAACGTCGCGCACAATGCGCTCGACCGGATGCCCCTTGATGAGGCCGGCACCGCCGACCAGCTCACCCGCCAGTTCCACGGTCCGCTGCACCGCCTCGGTGGCCAGGGCCTTGCGCGTGAGAATCGCGCTGGTGATCGCCTGCCCCGGCCGGAAACCATACTCGCCGTTGATGCGCACCATGTCGGCCAGGGCGAGCTCGGCCACGGTGTGGGTGTTCAGCATCTCCCCCACGGCGGACGCCAGGGATGTTCCCTTCCCCGCGGCGGCCTCGAGCCCGGCAGGGTGGCCGGTGATACCTTCGAGGCGCAGGCACGCCAGGCATTTGCCAACCTTGCCGCAGTGCTCGAGGACGCCGGGAGCCGCCTCGCACGGGTGGTCAAGGTGACCTGTTTCGTGCCCGATGCCGGGGCGTTCCCCACCCTGAACACCCTCTTCGCCGAGTTCTTTCCCGAAGCGCCGCCGGCGCGCACACACCGATCGTCCAGCTCCCCCACGGGCTGCTCTGCTCCATCGACGCCATCGCGATCGTCGAGGAGGCCGTCTCCCCCGGCAGCGTCGCTCCTCCAGAGGGGCCATGAGGACCCTCAGCCCTCATACCGCTCGAACCGGTACGCCAGCTCCGGCCCTCCCTTCCCCTCATACGCCAGCCGGGCGACGAGCAGCGCGAAAGGCTCGGTGAACCGCGCGATCCGGAGCGGGCCGGCGTCCACCGGATCGAACCCCGCGTCGCGGATCAGCTGGACCGCCACCTTCTTCGCCTTCACGTCGTCCCCGCAGTACACCAGGCTCGGCTTATTCTTCTTCCGCCGCGCCCCGAAAACGCCGAAAAGGACCTCGCTCGGCACGGTATTGAAGGCGGACACGATCCGGGCCGCCGGCAGCTTCTTCGCCAGCTTCTCGGCGCCGGAGGAGGTGTGACCGATTGCGAGCTGGGTGTCGTCGGCGTTCATGGGAAGCGAGCAGCTGACGACCACCTGCCCCGCCAGATCGTCCGCCTGCCTCAGCACATCGTCGAATCGCAGCCAGTGCACCGCCAGCAGAACCGCGTCCGCGCCCTCCGCGGCCTCCCGCGGAGTGCCGGCCCGGGCGCCGGGACCTGCTTCCCGGGCCAGGCGGTCGAGCTTCCGCCGGCTCCGCGAATAACTGAAGACCACGTCGTGTCCGGCCCGGGCCCAGATGGTGCCGAGTTTGCCGCCCATCAGGCCGGAACCGAGGATACCGATGCGCATGGCACTCCCGCTGTTACAGGAAGAAAGCACTGAAAGGAGCTTCCGAAATCAGACGGTGCTCCGCGGAGCCCTTCGCCAACGGGTGCGAATCTGGGTAGATCTGTGTAATCCGTGGCTTCATACTCCGGGAGCCGACAAGGGGTTCGCTCACCGCCCCACCTGCTTCTCCAACTGCTCCGGGTACCGCGCTCCATGAATCTCCACCGTTGCGGTCACCTCCTCGATCTCCCGCAGATCCTCCGGTGACAGCTCCATCGCCGCCGCTCCGATGTTCTCCTCCAGCCGGCTCAGTCGGGTGGTGCCGGGAATGGGGACGATCCAGGGCCTTTGCACCAGGAGCCAGGCCAGGGCGATCTGCGCCGGGGTCGCCTGCTTCTGCCGGGCGATCTCCGCCAGCCGCTCGACCAGCGCCTGGTTGGCCGCCAGGTTCTCCGCGCTGAACCGGGGGAGCAGGTTCCGGAAGTCGTTCTTCTCGAAGGTGGTGTTGCCGGTAATGGCCCCGGTGAGGAAACCCCGGCCTAGCGGGCTGAAAGGCACCAGGCCGATGCCCAGTTCCTCGAGTGTGGGAAATACGTCTTCCTCCGGCTTTCTCCACCACAGGGAATATTCGCTCTGCAGCGCCGCCACCGGCTGCACGGCGTGGGCCCGGCGGATGGTCGCCGCCCCCGCCTCAGAGAGTCCGAAATGCTTCACCTTGCCTTCCCGGATCAGCTCCTTCACCGTGCCGGCCACGTCCTCGATCGGCACCTGCGGATCTACCCGGTGCTGATAGAACAGGTCAATCCGGTCGGTCCGGAGCCGCTTGAGCGAGGCGTCGGCCACCTGGCGGATGTGTTCGGGCCGGCTGTCCTGGCCCTGCTGCTGGCCGTCCGGCCCGATGCTGAACCCGAACTTGGTGGCGATCACGACCTGGTCGCGCACCGGCGCCAGGGCTTCGCCCACCAGATCTTCATTAGTAAAGGGGCCGTACACCTCGGCGGTATCGAACAGCGTAACCCCCCGATCCACGGCCGCGCGGATGAGGGCAATCCCCTGCTTCTTATCGGTGGGTCGGCCGTAGCCGTGGCTCAGCCCCATGCAGCCGAGGCCGAGGGCGGACAGTTCGAGAGTACCAAGCTTGCGCGTCTGCATGTCTGGCTCCTGAGGCATCCCTGGTTGTCGTTGGATGCAAAATGGGGTGCCGGCAGGGCGCAAGCGGGGACATCCCAACCCCGGAACGCCGCGGGCGGAGACCATCGTAACGGGCACCCACAAGGCAGCCCCCCCCTGCATACCTCGGAGGGGTGCTCCTCACCCTTGACCGCCGGAATGCGACTCCGGCACCTTTCTGACGGTCCAGCGGCAACGTGGCCTTCCTCCTGCAGGAGCGCGCCATGAAGATCGGGATCATCGGATCGGGCCACATCGGCGGGACGTTGACGCGACGCCTGTCGGCGCTGGGTCACAAGGTCTTCGTCGCCAACTCGCGGGGGCCCGACAGCCTCACTGACCTGGCCAGGGAGACCGGCGCGACGCCGGTGACCGTGCGCGACGCCGCACGGAGCGGAGACGTCGTAGTCGTTTCCATCCCGCTCAAGAGCATCCCGGACCTGCCGAAGGGCCTCTTCCACGGCGTCCCCGAGGACGTCGTGGTGGTGGATACCGGCAACTACTACCCCACGCGCGACGGCCGCATCGCGGAGATCGAGGCCGGGACGACCGAGACCCGCTGGGTGTCGCGGCAGCTCGGCCGGCCGGTGGTGAAGGCGTTCAACAACATCTACGCTCAGCATCTCCTGGAGCGGGGACAGCCCGCGGGTACGCCGGGGCGGATCGCGCTCCCCGTTGCGGGAGACGACCCACGGGCCAAGGGTGTCGTGATCCGGCTCCTCGACGAGCTCGGCTTCGACGGCGTCGACGCGGGCGGGCTCGACGAGTCGTGGCGACAGCAGCCCGGCTCGCCGGCCTACGGCACGGACCACGACGTCGAAGGGGTGGGCAAAGCCCTGGCGGCCGCGACCCCCGAGCGGAAGCCTGAATGGCGCAGCAAGGCGGAGTGAGACGTACGCCTGCTCCCACCCGCTACGACGGACAAGGCTCCTTCCGCCGCTGCGGCCGCTCCGGCATCCTGCTCCCTCCCGTCTCCCTCGGCCTGTGGCACAACTTCGGCGGGGTGGATGACGATACTAACGCACGGGCGATGGTGCTCCACGCGTTCGACCTCGGCATTACCCACTTTGACCTGGCCAACAACTACGGGCCGCCCGCGGGCTCGGCGGAGGAAACCTTCGGGCGCATTCTGCGCGAAGACCTGGCCCCCTGGCGGGACGAGTTGATCATCAGCACCAAGGCCGGCTACGATATGTGGCCCGGCCCCTACGGCGACTTCGGCTCGAGGAAATACCTGCTGGCGTCGCTGGACCACTCGCTGAAGAGAATGGGCCTGGAGTACGTGGACATCTTCTACTCCCACCGGCCCGACCCCGATACTCCGCTGGAAGAGACCATGGGCGCCCTGGCCCACGCGGTGCGGAGCGGCAAGGCACTCTACGCCGGCATCTCCAGCTACCCGGCCGACCGCACCATCGCCGCCTCGCGGCTGCTGCGCGAGCTGGGCACCCCGTGTCTCATCCACCAGCCGCGCTACAGCATGCTCGACCGCTGGGTGGAGCCGGAACTGCTGGGCGTGCTCGAGCAGGAAGGGATCGGCTGCGCCGTGTTCTCGCCGCTGGCCAAGGGGCTGCTCACCGACCGCTACCTCCAGGGCATCCCGCCCGACTCCCGCGCGGGGCATGACCCCCGGTTCCTCCGCCCAGCGGATATCACGCCGGCGGTGGTCGAAATGGCGCAGAAGCTGAACCGGATCGCGCAGGAGCGGGGCCAGACGCTGGCCCAGATGGCGCTGGCCTGGGTGCTGCGCCGGCCGGTGGTGACCACCGCCATCATCGGGGCCAGTCGGGTGAGCCAGATTGACGACTGCGTGGAGGCGGCCCGCAACCTGTCGTTCGCAGCCGAAGAGCTGGAGCGGATTGAGCAGGTACTGGCCGGTGAGCGGTGAGCGGTGAGCGGTGCAGGATCGCCGCCATTGCGAGCGGCGCCAGCCGCCGTAGCAAATCGGTGCTCCCGGCGGGGAGCCGCCGGTCGATCCAGCCCTCCCCGTTCGTCGTATGGCTGCGCAGCCGTCAGAACTCCATCGGAGGAACAAGGGATGCCGAGAGTGCTGGTACGCAGTTTTGCCGTCTCGCTGGACGGCTACGGCGCCGGACCGGACCAGGATCTGGAGCACCCCCTGGGGGTACGCGGCCCGGAGCTGATGGAGTGGTTCTTCAGCACCGATGTCTGGCGGCGGATGCACGGCCAGGGCGCGGGGGAGACCGGGACAGACAACCGTATGGCCCAGCTCGGCTTCGAGAACCTCGGCGCCTGGATCCTGGGCCGGAACATGTTCGGGCCCGTTCGGGGCCCCTGGCCGGACGAGAGCTGGCGCGGCTGGTGGGGCGAGGAGCCGCCCTATCACACGCCGGTCTTCGTGCTGACCCATTACCCGCGGCCACCCCTGCACATGAAGGGCGGCACGGAGTTCCGGTTCGTGACCGGAGGGATCGAGGTCGCGCTGGATCAGGCCCGCGAGGCGGCGGGGGGCCGCGATGTCCGCGTCGGCGGCGGGGTCGCCACCATCCGGCAGTATCTCCAGGCCCGGCTGATCGACGAGCTGCACCTGGCGATCCGCCCCGTGCTGCTGGGCTCAGGGGAGCCGCTCTGGAGCGGGCTGGACCTGCGAGCGCTCGGCTATCACTGTGTGGAGCATGTTCCGGGGGAGCGGGCTATGCATGTGATCCTGCGGCGGTGAGCGGCAGGGATCATCGCGGGCAGGTCCCGACCCCGGAAGATCGTCAAGTCCACAGATTACACCGATTGGATTCCGGGGAGTGCTTGGAAGCGCGCCAGGCCTCAGGGGAGACGGCGGGACCGAAGAGCAATCTCTGTCATCTGTGTAATCTGTGGATCTGAATCCCGGTCGCGCTGGTGGTGACACCTCAACGCGGCGGAATGGTCGTAAAGTCCACAGATTACACCGATTGATTCCGGAGAATGCTGGAAGCGCGCCAGGCCTCACGGGAGACGGCGGGACCGAAGAGCAATCTCTGTCATCTGTGTAATCTGCGGATCCTGAATCCCGGTCGCGCTGGTGGAGACATCTCAACTCCTCGGAAGTTTCGAGGAAATCCACAGATTACACCGATTGATTCCGGGGAGTGCTGGAAGCGCGCCAGGCCTCAGGGGAGACGGCGGAACCGAAGAGCAATCTCTGTCATCTGTGTAATCTGCGGATCCTGAATCCCGGTCGCGCTGGTGGAGACATCTCAACTCCTCGGAAGTTTCGAGGAAATCCACAGATTACACCGATTGATTCCGGGGAGTGCTGGAAGCGCGCCAGGCCTCAGGGGAGACGGCGGGACCGAAGAGCAATCTCTGTCATCTGTGTAATCTGTGGATCTGAATCCCGGTCGCGCTGGTGGTGACACCTCAACGCGCCGAAAGATCGGCAACTGACATCCGCAGATTACGCAGATTACGCAGATGGACTCCGTCAGCAGGCCGCGCTCCGCGGCAAGAGCTGTTTGGCAGTCAAGCCAGCCGTGGTGCGTTGTGGCGGCCGGCAAGGCTCCGCCGGGAGACGGCAGGGCCACGCGCCGGACGATCGTTAACTGGGATCCACAGATTACACCGATTCACACAGATTCACTCCCTCAGCGGACCAGGCGCCGAAACAGCCGCAGAACAGAATGAAGCAGAAAGCCGCGTTGTTGTGGTGACCGGCAAGGCTTCGCCGGGAGACGGCAGGGCTGAGGAGCAATCTGCGTAATCTGTGGATCAATTCCTGAGTCTGGTCGCGCGGGCGGAGACATCCCCACGCGCCGGACGATCGCACAGCTCAGGCGGACTGACTCCGGGCTGTGCTCGTCTTGGAGGCAACCCAGTTCAGCAGCATCAGCGCCGGCACCACATAGGGAAAGATGCCGTAGAGCGTGTCGCTCGCCGAATGGGAATGCCGGTCAACCGCCAGAAAGACCTGAGCACAGAACACCGCCGTCAGTACCAGCAACAGGAAGCCCTGCCACGAGGCAGGCCGGTAGACCCAACCCCAGGCCCGGAACCAGACGCGAGCCATGCTTCCTCCTCAAGAGGTGGGGTGTTTGAAGTACTTTATGATACAAAGTAAGGACGAGTTTGTCAAACGGCGCCCCGGCGCGCGGAGCCCGGGACCGCGGTAGCTCCCCAGGGTGGTTCCCTTCCCGATACGAAGGAGACAGGGGCCAAGTCGCGGAAGCAAACCCGATCGCCACGGGCGTTGTCGCGAAGGGCCGGGTTGCGACCAGCCAACGCGGGGACAATTATTGCCAGTCCCTCAATGCGAGGCCCGACCTCATGCCCCCCCGCTGCCTCACCTGCACCGCCACTTTCCTCTTCTCCATCCTCCTGCATAGTCCCGCGACCGCCCAGCAGCCGGCTTCCGCGGCCGATTCCCGGGCAGCGAAGACCGCCGCGGAGCTGCCGGCACTGGCCCAGTTGCACGACGGCTGGAACACCATCGCGCCGGACGACTCAACCACATGCGCGAGAGGGGCCGAATACCGCTTCTTCGTGCGGCCGGCGTCGGTGGACCGGCTGCTGGTCTTCTTCAGCGGCGGCGGCGCCTGCTGGACCGGCGAGAACTGCGACCCGGACGCCAAGCCGACCTACGAGAGCCAAGCGCCGGGAGCCGGCCCATCGGAGGGTATCTTCGCGTTCGACAACCCGGAGAACCCGGTCGCCGGGTATTCGATGGTCTTCGTCAGCTATTGCACCGGCGACACGCATCTCGGTGACGTGGACACCACCTACAACTACAGCGACAACCGCGGTGCCCACACGATCCGCATTCACCACCGCGGGCAGAGGAACGTGGAGGCGGTGCTGCACTGGGTCTACGCGAACTACCCTGCGCCGCGGCAGGTCATCGTCTCCGGTTCCAGCGCCGGCGGCGTCGCGACGCCCTTCTACGCGAGCCTCATCGCCCGGCATTATCCGGAGGCCAGCGTCGTCGCACTGGGCGACGCGGCCAGCGCCTATACCAGGGAAGGCATGGCGGGCGCGGACCAGGAGCGCTGGGGCATTCCGGATGTCATTCGGCGGTGGCCCGGGTGGGAAGGCTACGAGAAGGGCGGCGTCCCCGGCCTCTACATCGACGCGGCTCGTGCCGCTTCCCGCGTCCGCTTCTACCAGGTAGACGCCGCCTACGACTACGTGCAGCGCGCCTACCTGGAACTCGCCGGGACGAAGGATCCGGACGTCGCCGCATTCATTCGGCAGGACCACCAGCGGATCAGGGCGGCCGTGCCGTCCTTCCGCTCGTTCCTGGTCGGGGGTGAGATCCACACGGTAATGGGCGACCCGGTGTTCTATGCGTATGTGAGCGACGGCCACCGCTTTCGCGACTGGTTCGCCGCTCTCGTCGCCGGCGACACCGTCCCGAACGTCGACTGCGGCGCCTGCCGGCGACCCGACCTCACGTACTCCCCCCAGGATCTCACCATCATCGACCGGGCCATCGCCCGACTCTCAAGGCCTGGCGTCTGGAATCCGCACGAGGATCCGGACCCGTCGCGGCCCTGCCCCGCCGGCGCCGCCCGCGTCGGGGTCGTCTGCGCGCTCGTGGATGCCGGCCGCGAGGTCGGCGCAGAGATGCCGGGCAAGACAATGGCGCTGCTCGATGCGCTGTACACCGCCTCGGTTCGGCTCGACCTCCCCCTGCGCGAGCGGCCGCTCGCGACCTTTAACAGCCGGGCCGGCACGACGCTCCAGGACGTGCTCGGTATACTGGGGGAAGTAAGGTCCCGGATCGAAGCTCAAGTGCGGTGAGCCCTGGACGCTGCGCGCTCTCGCAACGACTGTCGAAAGTGCGCGCCCTCGCAATGACTATACTTCTCACTTCTCACTTCTCACCCCTTCCCATGCCCCCCACCCGTCGCGAAGCCCTTGCCCAGCTCGCCGCCCTCGCCGCCATGACGGCCCTTCCCCGCGACGCCTGGGCCCGCGGCAAGGCCTCTTCCGACCCGCTCGACGGCACCATCGCCGGCTATGCGGCCGGTTTCCGGCGCGGCGACTGGACCGCCGCCGAGGTCACCCAGCGCGCCCTGGAGCGCTGCCGGATCGACGGCAAGGCGTGGCACGCCATCGACGCCCTGGCGGAACCGGCCGCCATGGCCGAGGCGCGCGCGGCGGATGAACGCCGCCGCAAAGGACAGCTCCGCGGCCCGCTCGACGGCGTCCCCGTCTTTGCCAAGGCGATCTACGATGTCACCGGCCTCCCCACCACCGGCTCCAGCGCGGAGTGGGCGCGGTTGTTCCCGGAGCCGGTGAAGCGGGATGCAATAGAGGTAAGCCGGCTCCGCGCCGCGGGCGCTATCATCCTGGGCAAGACCGCCGCCGATGATTTCGCCTTTCACGGGAGCGGCACCAGCAGTTACACCGGGCAGGTGCTGAACCCGCACGATCCCTCCGGCACCCGCACCCCCGGCGGGTCCAGCGCCGGCTCGGCGGTGGCGGTGGCGGGCGGGATGGCCTTCGGCGCGCTGGGCACCGACGACGGCGGCAGCAACCGGATTCCGGCGCAGTGCACCGGTGTGGTGGGCATCAAGCCGACCTTCGGCCTGGTGCCCCGCACAGGGGTCATCCCCACCTGGCCCTATCTCGACACCCACGGCTCGCTGGCGCGCTACGTGGCCGACGCCGCGCTGGTGCTGGCGGCCATGGCGGGCCCGGATCGGTCCGATCCGCTGGCCCTCACCACGCCGTTCAACGGCGCGCCACTCGCCCGCCTGCGCGACGATGCGCTGCAGGGCGTGCGGCTGGGCCTGGTCGAGGCGCACGTACCGCGCGACCAGATGACGCCGGAGGCGGTCTCGGTCTGGGGTCGCGCCGTGGGCGACCTGCGGGCCGCCGGGGCCGAGGTGGTGCCGGTCACTCCGGCGGCCACGCTGTGGAACGTGCGGAAGTATTTCGCCGAGGCGGCGAAGGAGCGGGGCGACGTGCCGGTGGAGTCCTGGTCGCCGCCGCCCACGGCCAACGCGCTCTATCTCTATTTCAAGGGCCGCACCGCCGACCCGCTCGATGCCATTCGCACGGGCTATCCCGCCTACCAGACGTTCTACAACGTGCTGCCCAAGACCTTCGAGGAGTGCGAGCCGCTCTTCCACCGGCCGATGGCGGAGGATCCGGCGGGGCAGTCCTTCGCGAAGTCGCGCGCGGCCATCCTGGTGGCGCTGGGCACGTCGCTCCGCGTGGCCGGCGTTTCGGCCATGGTCTATCCCACCATGCCGTTCAACGCCTTCAGGGTGGCCGACGGCTGGCCCGATGTGCGGACTCCCCTGGGCTATGGCAACTGGCTGGGGCTGCCGGAGGTGTCGGTCCCGGCCGGAATGGGGTCCGACGGCATGCCGGCGCTCAATCTCTCGGTGGTGGGCATGCCGGGAGAGGATGCGCGGGTGCTGGCGTATGCGCATGCCTACGAGCGGCAGTCGCGGCGGTTCGTGGCGCCGGCGAGACCATAGGACCCCGGAGGCGGCCTGGGCCCTGCGAGATCTTCGGCAGGAGCCATACCCGAAAGCCGCGCGGCATTTCGATCCCCGGGGGCAGCGGTCTCCAGTCGTTGAAGCCGGCGGGGAGCTAGCTGCCCGCTACCTCGCCGAGGTAGGCGACGATCCGTTCCGCCGCCGCGCCATCGGGATCCAGGTCGGCATTGTACACACCGAGACTCCAGCCGCGGCAGCCATCCGCCCGTACCACGGCCGAGGTCAGGGCCGTGAGCTGCGCCCAGGTCAGTCCCGGGCCCCGCGGAGCTCCTCCGCGCCATGGAGGCGGATACGATCGCCGACGCTGGGCACCCCGATCCGTTGCCGGTACCCGGCATCGCGCTGACCCAGCATTTCCACCGCATCAGGCGCCAGCGCCGGCAAGCGATCCCGCATCGCCTGCGGCGCGTGCTCACCGGTCATGCCCACCAGCAGCGCGATTTCCATGTTCGCGGCCTCGCCGGTGGCCGACTGTTCCATGGTGGTCGCGTCTTCATGGCCGTCGACGAACAGGAGCGCCGCGGTACCGCCGACATCCCGGATCGCCGGTACGGCGCCGAGCAGCACGGCGCAGTCGGCGCCGTACAGGAGCGGGAAGCGACCATGTTCCACGGTCTCACGCACCCGGCCATAGACGGCTTCCACCATTTCGAGCAGCGCCCGTTCATTCACGAAGCCGGCCTGAATTCCCCGGGCGGGGTCGGGACGGGACACGATGATGTCGGACGTAAGGCGCGCCCCCGGGAGGGTCCGGGACAGACCGGCGGCTCGCAACCGCCCCGGTGCCGCGGCCTGGCCGAACCGGCGGCCTGAACCGTCGAAACGCACCCCTGTCAGTTCCAGATGGTCGGCGAAGGGTCGCATGCTCGATCCTGTCCAGCCTGAGGCTCAGGGGGTGGGGCTGCCACACGCCGGCGCATCGCACGCCTCCGTGCGGGCCGGGGGGCTGGCCTCTCCGATCCCGCGCTCGTAGGTTGGCCGTCATGAAGACCCAATACTACACCGCGGCGAGCCTGGACGGGTTCATCGCCACTACCGACGATTCCCTGGAGTGGCTCTTCCCGCTCGGGAATATCGAGGATACGAGTTATCCCGAGTTCATTCGGCACGTCGGGGCCCTGGCCATGGGTTCCACCACGTACGAGTGGATGCTGCGCCATGTCGTGAGTGGAGCCGATCCCAGGCCCTGGCCTTACCAGCAGCCCCTCTGGGTGTTCACCTCCCGCCGGCTGCCGCCGGTGCCTGGTGCCGACATCCGGTTCGTACGTGGCGATGTGCGTCCGGTACACCGGGAAATGATGGCTGCCGCGGGCGGCAAGAACGTCTGGATCGTGGGCGGCGGCGATCTGGCGGGTCAGTTCCACGATCAGGGTCTGCTGGATGAGCTGTATATCCAGATCGGATCGGTGACCCTGGGCGCAGGGAAGCCCCTCCTGCCCAGGACCATCACCAGCCCGCCGCTTCGGCTGGTCTCGGTGCGGGCGGTGGGCACCGGGTTCGCCGAGCTGCACTACGAGGTGCCTCGATCTGGTTGATCCGGCGCTCGAGGCAGCGGCAGCTGTGGTCCTGTCGCGCCGGGCCCGCCCGGTGTCTGCCTCGCTCGCCCGTGCCCCGCGGGCGGGTGGGACGTAAGGCGTGAGACCGGTGATCCGCCGGCTGTCGATTCCCCCCCGCCCCGATCGACGTGGGAGAGAAAACCGGGAGCGGCACCGAGTGTGGGGCCGCACTCTCACCTGACTGACGGCGGGGCAAGCGATTGCCCGAAAGGAGATTGGACCATGAAATACCTGATGCTGATCGAGCATTCCGAAACCTACCGCTCCCAGCCCATCCCCCAGGGGCTGCTGGATGCGATGGGCGAATTCGTCAACGAGGGGTTCGCCGGCGGCTGGCTCAAGGACACCGCCGGGCTCAAGGAATCGGCCAGCGGATTCCGGGTGCGCTCCAGCGGCGGCAGGCTGACGGTCACCGACGGCCCCTTCACCGAGGCCAAGGAGCTGGTGGGCGGGTACGCGCTGGTGGAGGTGGAGTCCGATGAGAAGGCCCGGGAGGTAGCGCGGCGGTTCATGGAGCTGCACCGGGTGCACTGGCCGGCGTTCGACGGGGTGTGCGAGGTCCGGCCGGTGGAGGATATGTAGACAGGCCGCATTGCCACCCCGGACGGGGCTGGCTCAGGGGAGAGACGACCACGTCCGCTTGACCGGAGAACCACCCATGGACCAGGGCATGCTGACAGCCATCACCGCGTGGGAATCGTTCTATCTTATCGTCGGCCCGTCCGCCGCGGTGCTGCTGGGGCTGCAGTTCGTGGTCATCACGCTGGGCGCCGAGGTTCATCCCCCCGGGTCGCTGACCGAGGTGAACGCCTTCGGCACGCCAACCGTGGTCCATTTCTGCATGGTGCTGTTCCTGTCGGCCGCAATCCTGGCGCCCTGGCACCGGCTGGCCAGCGTGGCGACGATCATGGGTGCCGCCGGATTGGGCGGCCTGATATACACGCTGATCGTCGCCCGGCGCGCGCGCCGGACTACCGGATACCGGCCGGTGCTGGAGGACTGGATCTGGCACGTGATCATTCCTCTGGTGGCATATGTGGTCATCACCATAGGTGCCATCCTGCTGCCGTTCCATCCCGGGCCCGCCCTCTTTACCATCGGCGCCATGGCGCTGCTGCTCCTGGCGGACGGGATCCACAATGCCTGGGATACCGTGACCTACATGGCGGTGGAGGGACGAAAACAGGCCGGGCGTTCCTGACAGGCGCCGGCTTCCACGAAGTCCGGCCGGCCATCCCACTCGTGTAGACCAGCACCGGCGGCACCCGCACTTACGAGTGGCGGGTCACCCGCTGTCGTACCGCCTCGATGTCCTCGACCGGACGCACCTCGACGCATCCGGTGCGGGCCCAGGGGAAGTGCAGGGCGATCTGAACCGCCTCCTCCATGCTGTCCGCCTCGATCAGGTTGAAGCCGCCGAGCACCTCCTTGGCCTCGGCGTAGGGGCCGTCCACGACGCTGGGCCGTCCGTCGCGGATCCGCACCGACCTGGCGGTGGACGGGGCCTGGAGCATCTGCGATTCGTACAACTGCCCATCGCGCTTCAGGACATCGGTATGCGCGAAGCAGTCGCGCATCATGCCGTCGGCGGTGGACTCGGAGAGCGAATCCATCAGCGCAGGATCGGTATAGATCAGCAGCATGAACTGCATGGAAACCTCGGGTCGGGTGGAAACGGGGCAGCCGGCAACAGGATTGTATGAAGGACGGGGGACAAGGGACAAGGGACAAGGGACGGCGTGCACAGAGATCCCCTGTCCCTTGTCCCTTCTCCCTTGTCCCCTGTCCCTGTCCCCTCTCTCTACTCGCGATGCGCCCTCGCCGTCGCCAGTGCCATGGGGGTGGCGATCAGGAACATGTGCACCGCGATACTCATCCAGGTCCACAGGTTGTTGCCGGGCCGGCTGCCGGCGGCGCGGGAGAGCGGAACGACCACGTAGTACATGATGCCGTAGAGGAGCACACCGTACAGGGGGCCGAAGGCCAGCGGCCGCCGCCAGAGTGCCTCCCAGCGCAACGACACCAGGTAGTAGGCCGTCGACATGGATACCGCGATCAGGAAATGCAGGCCCAGGCCGAGGATGGCGGTCGCCCACCCACCCTCGAAGCTGGCCTTCCCGAGCAGCCCCGACGCCACCGACTGGAAGATCCGCCGGACCGGCACGTCCGCCTTGATCCACCAGAAGACTCCGGCGTAGGTGATGTCAAAGGCACCTGCCACCAGGCCGCCCAGCACTACCCAGCGGGCGGGGCTCGGCTTCGGGGTCATCGCTGCGCTCCGGGGTCGAGAGGAGAGGAAGGGTGAGGATCGGTTCGGTTCTGGAGACGCCCGGCCGGGCGATGGGTGCACGGCAGGCTGGCACCCGATTGTGAGACCGCCGGCCGTCCCCCATTTTACCACCCATGCCCACCGCGCGCCGTCGCCTTCAGCCCGCGCCACTCGCCGAGGTGCCGCGCCCCGCGCTGCCCCCCGTCTACAGCAGCGAGACGGGCCGGAGTTATCAGCTGGACAGCCTGATCGGCAAAGGCGGCTTCGGGGAGATCTACCTCGCCACGCCGGTACCGGCGCGGGGGCTGCCGCCGCGGGTGTGCGTCAAGATCAGCTACGCCATCGCCGGCTGGGTGCGCGAGGCCTATTTCGCCCAGCTACTGGCGGGGAAGGCCCGCGCGCTCCGGGTGTTCGATCGCTTCGTGGAGCCCGAGCCCGCCCGGATGCGCTACTGCCTGGTGATGGAGTACGCCGAGCACGGCGACCTGGGCGCCTGGCTGGAGGCCAAGGGCGCGCGGACGGAGCGCTTTGTGCGCCAGGAGATCGCGGCCATCCTCAAGACGCTCGATGTGCTGCACCGGGGCCAGGCGATGCACCGGGACCTGACGCCGTTCAATGTGTTCGTCTGCGAGAATGAGATCCTGAAGCTGGGCGACTTCGGCATCGCCGCGCACCAGGCCAACAGCCGCGGCGTGACCGCCGATGCCTTCAATCCGCTCAACGCGCCCACCGAGATCGCCTGGGGCAAGGTGCGGAAGTGGCAGCAGAAGGACGACGTCTACCAGGTGGGGCAACTGATCGCCATGCTGCTCCGGGGCGACATCCACAGCCCCATGCGGAGCAAAGACGTCCGCAAGCTGCCCTGCAGCGATCACCTGAAGGAAGTCATTCACCGCTGCCTGGGCGCGCGGGGCAAGCGCTACGAATCGGCCGGCGAGCTGATTACGGCGCTGCGTCACCGGCCCAAGGAGCTGGCCACGGGCCGGGTGCGGAGCCTCAAGGGCAGGCGGATCGCCTTCACCGGCTTCCTCAAGCTGCCGCGCAGCGAGGCCATCAAGGCGGCGCGCCGCGCCGGCGCGACGGCGCAGTCGTCGCTGGGCCCATCCACCGATATCCTGGTGCGGGGCCGCCCCAACGCGCTCCAGGTGGCGGGGAAGGACGGCGGGACCAAGCTGCTGGAAATCAGGCGACTGGCCGCCAAGGGCCACCGGGTAACGATCATCGGGGAGGCGCAGTTCTGGCGCCTGGTGGGGCGGAAGGCATAGCATCCCGGAAGACATCACCATGAGCCTCATATCATCATGCCGACTCGCTGTCTGCTGGTAGCGCTTCTTGCCCTCGCCGCCTGTTCCCGGGCGGGGGAAGACCCGGTCCCCGGAGACGCCGCCCGGCTGGCCGGCCGCTGGGAGCTGGTAGCGCACCGGTCCGGTTACGACGACCTGCATGCCCTGGTTACTCTGGCCCCGTCGGACACGGCCGATCCCGAGGTGCCCCAGGTACTGAAGGGCGGAACGCTCGAGGGCAGTTTCCAGCTCCAGAACGGCGCCTGGCTTCCCGCGCCCCCCAGTGATTCCAGCGCTTCCGCCTTTCTCGCCGCCGACAGCGCGGTGGTGCTCTACCTGCGGCTGACGGGCCGCTGCACCAACTGTGGCAACCTGGGGTTCGCGGGGCGGCTGGCCGGCGACAGCGTAACCGGGCACTGGACCCAGGAAATGCCGGGCGGCACACCCCCCAACGGATCATTCTCGCTGCAACGCGCGCGGGCCGAAACACCTGCCGCCGACTGACCCGGGCCAGGTAACGGACGGCGCTGTGCGGTCCGGGTGGTCACCAGGACGTGGGCAGGAGTGGAGGGGCCGAGCCCCTCAGGAGAGACGGAGCCAACCATGAGGACGTCGAACGGGGAGGTTTCCATGTTGAAGCAGGTGGCGGTTCTCGCGCTGGCCCTGCTTCCCGCCTGCAGCGGCACGGACTGCCTGGCGCTGCCCTGCGCCGCGCCCATCGCCATCAGGTTGCAGGTGAGTGCCCAGGGCTCGACCGGCTCGGTGCCGGGGGCCACGGTGGATTTTGCCGGCCCCATGAGCGGCACCCTGCCCTGCGATTCGAGCTGTACCATCGTGGGCCTGCCGGGGAGTTACAGCCTCACCGTGAGCGCTCCAGGCTACCAGAGTAGCCAGCGGTCAGTAGACGTCGCGGGGATCTCCCCATCCTGCGGGTGCGCCACGGCGGAGACGCAGGACGTGAGTATCGTGCTGGCGGCGACGCCCTAGCCCCGGCGACTGCCCTTCGCTACCGGCCGCCGACCGGTTCCCGAGACGGGTTCCGCCGTCAAGTGGGCGCGGGCGGCTCCCCGGATACGGGCGGCGGCGAGTACATTAGCTTCCCGTTCAACCACCGTGATTCCGGAGACGCCATGAGCCCTTCAGGCTTCCGCCCGCGACTGCTGCTCGCCGTCGCCCTTCTGCTTGTCGCGGCGGCGCCGCTCAGCGCCCAGCGCCCCACCGCCGGTCTGGATACCGCCGGCATGGACCGCTCGGTGCGCCCGGGCGACGATTTCTTCCGTTACGCCAACGGCACCTGGCTGCGCGAGGCGGAGATTCCCGCCGACCGCAGCTCCTACGGCTCGTTCAACGTGGCGGCGGAGCGGGCCAGCGAGCGCCTGACGGAGCTGGTCCGGGACGCCGCGGCGGCCGGGGCGCCGGCCGGCTCCAGCCGGCGCAGGATCGGCGACTTCTACACCGCTTATCTCGATACCATGGCCATCGAGCGGGCCGGCCTCTCGCCCTTGCGGCCGCTGCTGGGCCAGATCGCCGCCATCACCGACCGCACGGCGCTGGCGCGGTTCATCGGGGCGACGCTGCGAGCCGACGTGGATGTCATCAACGACGGCCGGCTGGACACCGAGAATCTCTTCGGCCTCTGGGTGGATCAGGACTTCGATACCCCCACCCGGAACTCCGCCGCGCTGCTCCAGGGCGGACTGATGCTGCCCGACCGGAGCTACTATCTCGACACCGCGTCCGCCATGGCCCAGGTCCGCGACCAGTACCGGGAGCACGTGGCCCGGATGCTCACGCTGGCCGGGTTCAGCGAGGCGGGGAGCATGGCGGATGCCGTCCTTGAGCTGGAAACGAAGATCGCCCGCGCTCACGAGAGCCGGGAGGATACCTGGGACGTGGTGAAGGGGAATAACCACTGGGCCCCGGCCGACTTCCCCCGCAAGGCGCCGGGGCTCGACTGGGACGCGTTCTTCACCGCCGCCGGCCTGGGCGACATCCAGACCTTCGTGGCCTGGCAGCCGTCGGCCATCACCGGCCTCTCGGCGCTGGTGGCGAGCGAGCCGCTCGATTCCTGGAAGGCCCTGCTGGCCTATCACGCCGTCGAGCATCATGCCGGCGTGCTGCCGCCGGCGTTCGATCATGAAGCCTTCGCCTTCTTCGGCAAGACACTGACCGGCTCTCCCGAACAGGAGCCCCGCGCGCGCCGGGCGGTCTACGCCACCAGCAACGCGCTCGGCTTCGCGGTCGGCAGCCTGTACGTGGCCCGCTACTTCCCGCCCCGCGCCAAGCGTCAGGCCGAAGCGATGGTGGCGGGGATCATCCAGGCATTCAACCGCCGGATCGACCGGCTGGCCTGGATGGCGCCGGCCACCAAAGCCGAGGCGAAGGCGAAGCTCCGGACGTTGCGCGTGAGCGTCGGGTATCCCGACCACTGGCCCGGCTATGAGGGGGTGGAGATCGTGGCGGGCGACGCCTACGGCAACGCGGACCGGGTGGAGCGGTTCGAGTACCGGGAGAACCTGGCCAAGCTGCACCGGCCGGTAGACCGCTCCGAGTGGTCCATGACGCCGCAGACGGTGAACGCCGTAAACATGCCGGCCATGAACGCCATGAACTTCCCCGCGGCCATCCTGGAGCCGCCCTTCTTCGATCCGGCCCGGCCGGCCGCCATGAATTACGCCGCCATCGGCGCGGTGATCGGCCACGAGATCAGCCACAGCTTCGACAACCTGGGCTCGAACTTCGACGCTCACGGCCGCCTCAGGAACTGGTGGACGCCGGCCGACTCGGCCCACTTTGCCCAGGCCACCGAGCGGCTGGTGCGGCAGTACGACGCCTACCATCCCTTCCCCGACCTGGCCATCAACGGCAAGCTGACGCTGGCCGAGAATATTGCCGACCTGGCGGGACTCACCTCCGCCTACGATGCCTGGCGGGCCTCGCTGGGAGGAGCGGAGGCGCCGGCCTGGGACGATTTCAGCGGCGACCAGCAGTTCTTCCTGAGCTTCGGCCAGGTGTGGCGGATCAAGTACCGCGACCCGCTGCTGCGCCGGCGGCTGCTGACCGACGGCCACTCGCCGGGGCCCTGGCGGGCGCTCACCGTGCGCAACCTGGATGCCTGGTACCCGGCGTTCGATGTCCAGCCGGGAGAAAAGCTGTACCTGGCGCCGGATGCGCGGGTACGGATCTGGTGAAGCTGCGCGGATGGCCGCCCTCCCCTTGCGCGCAATCCGGGACGCGTAACTTGGGAGGGCAGACACACCGGAGCTCCGCATACCAGCAACGGAGGAAGAAATGTCCCGTCTGCTCCTGACCATGCTTGCCGTACTGGCCCTGGCCCCGTCGCCGGCCCGGAGCGGGGTGCCACGGTATATCATCTACCTCCATGCCCTCATCGTCGAACAGCAGGGGCGCCACCCCACCGATCCCCGGTACGGCACTTATGAGTATGACGCGATTCTCGACAGCCTGCGGCAGGGAGGCGCCGTCGTCCTGAGCGAGCAGCGACCGGCCGGCATCCGGGCCGACTCGTTTGCCACCGACGTCGTGCGGCAGGTCGACAGCCTGCTCGGCACCGGCGTTCCCGCCGAGTCCATTACCGTGATAGGCTTCTCCAAAGGCGCGGCCATCGCCATCATTGCCTCATCGCGGCTGCGGAATCCGAAGATCAGGTATGTGTTCATGGCGGGATGCGGCCCGTGGGCGTTTGACCGTGCCGACCTGCAGGTGACCGGCCGCATTCTGTCCATGTATGAGACCAGCGATTCGCTGGGCGTCTCCTGCGCGCCGTTGTTTCAACGCGCGGGAGCGGGCACCAGGACGCGGGAGATCGCGCTGAGCCTGGGCCTGGGCCACGGCACCTTTTTCGTGCCCAGGGCCGCCTGGCTCCATCCCGCCCTGTCATGGGCGCGCCGCGGTACCCTCTAGCGGCGCGACGATTGCACGATCCCGCCTCTTCTGGCGATTTTCACCCTCCATGACCGACCGACGCTACAGCGACGACGAGATCGCGGCCATCTTCCAGCGGGCTGCCGAGGGGCCCCAACTTCCGGCGCAGAGTGCCCGCACCGACGGCCTGACCCTGCCCGACCTCCAGGAGATCGGGCGGGAGGTCGGCATCGCGCCTGAGGCGATCGCCCGGGCCGCCGCTGCTCTCGAACCGCGCCCGGGCGGTATGGTCTCGCGCCGGTTCTTCGGCCTTCCCCTGGCAGTCGAGCGCGTCGTGGCCCTCGACCGGCGGCTCTCGGACTCGGAATGGGAGCAGCTGGTGGTCGAGCTACGCCAGGTCTTCAATGCCGCCGGCAGGGTGCGCGCCGACGGGACACTGCGCCAGTGGACCAACGGGAACCTGCAGGTCATGCTGGAGCCGAGCCCGACGGGCCAGCAGCTGCGGCTCCGGACGGTAAAGGGCAATGCCCGCTTGTGGATGACCGCAGGCGCCGGCCTGCTCGGCATCGCCGGCGCGGCCACTCTCGCCGGTGCGGCCGCCGGCCAGTTCGCGGACTCACTGTCCGGAACACTGGTGCTGTGGCTCATGGGACTGGGGCTGTTCGCCGGCAGTGCGATCCGGCTGCCGGCCTGGGCCCGGCTGCGCCGCCGGCAGATGGATGCCATCGCCGAGCGGGTGGCATTGGAGGCCGGGCAGCCGCCCGACCAGCGGGAGCCGGACCCCGGATGACGCTTCGGGTGGTGCGCCTGGGTAGCGCCCGCGGCCGCGACGAGGGACTCCGGATCGGCACCGTCCGGCGGCCGCCGCGCGGCGTGCCGAAGGACCGCTACGCCGCCGACAACTGGTACGACACCTGGCTGCCGGACCTGGCGCCCAGTGCCGAGCTGGTGAAGCAGGCCTTGCAGGCCGAAACCGACCGGGAATGGCAGGCATTTGTCCGGCGCTACCGGGCCGAGATGCGGGCGCCGGCGAAGGTGCGGCTCCTCGAGCTGCTCGCCGCCCTGTCGCACCGGACCAACCTGTCGGTAGGGTGTTACTGCGCCGATGAACACCGCTGCCACCGCTCCGTGCTGCGCGAGCTGCTGCGGGAACACGGCGCCAGGCTCGGCTGAAGCCGCCGGCCCTCTCTCTCTTCCCTTGTCCCTTGTCCCCTGTCCCTCGATTCGTATGCGCTCTTTCCGCTTCGCCCTCTTCCTCGCCGCCGCGCCGCTCGCCGCCCAGACCACTCCACCCCCCGACCGGGTGCCCGCACACGACACGCTGTCGATAGCGTCGAGCGTTCTGGCTGAGACCCGGCCGATCAACGTGCATGTGCCGGCGGGCTATGACGCTTCGCGAACGACCCGCTACCCCGTGCTCTACATGCCCGACGGGGGGATCGACGAGGACTTCCCCCATGTGGTCAACACGGTGGATTCGCTGGCGGCCCTGGGGGAGATTCGCCCCGTCATAGTGGTGGGGATCCCCAATACCCAGCGCCGCCGTGACCTCACCACCGTCACCACTCTCGCCGCCGACAGCGCGGCCGTCGCCGTGCCGAACCCGGGGCATTCGGCGGACTTCCGGCGGTTCATCCGGGAGGAGCTGATCCCGGCGATCGACGCCCGCTACCGCACTACTGCCGAACGGAGCATCGTGGGCGAGTCGCTGGCCGGGCTCTTTATCGTAGAGACGTTCCTCAAGGAGCCGTCGCTCTTCACCCATTACGTCGCGCTCGACCCGAGCCTGTGGTGGAACGGCGGGACGTTGGCGGACTCGGCCGCGGCCGGCCTGGCGGCGTTCGACCCCGCGCCGCGGACGCTCTTCCTGTCCAGCTCGAATGTGCCGGAGATCGCGAAGCCCACGGCGCACCTGGCCGAGCTGCTCCGTACCGCTCCGCCGGCCGGGCTCCAGTGGGTCTACCGGCCTCGGCCGGACCTGACCCACGCCACCATCTTCCGGGGCATCGGGCCGGAAGCGCTGGCGCAGGCGCTGCGCTGAATGAGGCGATTGCCCACCAGCCGGGGGGCCGCGAGATGAGCCGGGACCGGTTCATGGAAGCGGCTATCGCCCAGGCCCGCCTGGGCCTGGAGGAAGGCGGGATTCCGATCGGCTCCGTGCTGGTGCACGGCGAGACCTTCCTCGGCCGGGGGCACAACCGCCGGGTGCAGGACGGCAGCGTGATCCGGCATGGGGAGATGGACGCGCTGGAACGGGCTGGCAGGCACCCGGCCTCGGTGTACCGGGAGTGTACCCTCTACACCACGCTGTCGCCCTGCGCCATGTGCAGCGGTGCGATTCTGCTTTACGGCATCCCGCGCGTGGTGATCGGGGAGAACCGGACCTTCCGGGGCGAGGAGGATCTGCTCCGGTCGCGCGGAGTCGAGCTCGAAATCCTGCAGGACCCGGAGTGCATCGCGCTCATGAACGATTTCATCCGGGAGCACCCCGGGCTCTGGAACGAGGATATCGGAGTATAGGAGGAGCAGGACCTTGGCCGGTTTTCCCATCCAGTTGCGGAATCTGCGGCTTCATCAACGCCTGCGCGAGAGGCTCGAGGCGGCCCGCCTGCCGCTGGAGCCGCGGGTAGTGGACCCTGCGGAATGGGCGAGTCTCCCGCCGCCGGTGCAACGCTATTTCCGCCTCGTGCTCCGGCCTGGAGCGGCCATGGTCGCCGGCGTGCGCATTCACCACCGGGGCACCTTCAACCTGGGGTCGCGGAAGGACCGGTGGAAGCCGTTCTCGTCCGACCAGCTGGTGATCACCCGGCGCCCGGGGTTCGACTGGAGTGCCCGGGTCCGCATGATGCCCGGGCTGAGCGTCCGGGTGCACGACGCGTATATAGCCGGTGAGGGCATTCTGCACGCGGTTCTCGGGGGCCTCGTTACCGTTGCCGACCAGCACGGGACCGGGGAGTTTGCCCGGGGCGAGCTGCTGCGCTTCCTGGCCGAGGCGGCCTGGTACCCGACCGCGCTGCTGCCCAGCCAGGGCGTTCGGTGGGAGGCGGTGAACGACCACTCCGCGAAGGCTACGCTGGTGGACGGCCTGCTCACCGTAACCATGGTGTACCGCTTCGATCAGGAGGGTATGATCGAAACGGTCAGGGCCGACGCCCGAGGCCGGATGGAAGGTCGCGCCTTCATCCCCACACCCTGGGAAGGACGATTTCGGGATCATCAGGAATGCAGCGGGATGCGCATCCCGCTGGAAGGCGAAGTGGCGTGGCTGCTGCCCGAAGGCCGGCGGCCCTACTGGCGCGGGCGCATCGTCGATATCGCTCACCTGCTGGCCGATTAGCCGGGCCGGCGGCCGGCCAGCCTTCCTCCCGCCCCGGAGCCTCCACCGCGGCTGGAGTTCCCCGGCCTTCAGGGTTAGGCTCAACGGATCGGTGTCGGTGAGTCCTTTGCCCACAGTCAGGCAGGTTCCCATGAACAATCCCGGCCGTCTCCGCGAGCATCCCGACGAGCGACTCGCCTCACCGGTTCAGGTCATTGACCTTGCCGCCATGGCTGCATCCCTGCGGGCCGAGCCGCATCCGGCCATTGACGGGCATCGCCAGATGGCCGTGGCCCGCCACGGGCCCGTCACGGTCATCCTGTTCGCCTTCGATCGTGAGGGGCTGCTCAAGGAGCATCAGGCGGAAGGGGAAGTCCTGTTGCACGTTCTGCGCGGGCGCCTCCGCGTCGCCGCCGACGAGGAAACCCATGAGATGGGCGCCGGCAGCGTCCTCGCCCTGGCGCCGGGGATGCCGCATTCGGTCCGCGCGCTGGAACCGAGCGACATGCTGCTGACGGTGCACCAGCTGCCCCCAGGCCCCGGCGCCGGCTGAGCCGGGCCGGAGGGGCGCAGCCGCCACCGCTCGGTCCGGCCGGGGCCCCGGGTTCATTCCTTCGCACTACTCCCTCGATCATCCCAATGAGCGATGGTCCGCAGCGGCCCGGCCCGATAGACTTTAGTCGGGTTGAAGGGACGCCGCATGCCGGCGTTGAACGGCCCTGAAACACTCCGATACGCCAGAGGTGCCTGTTGTCTCCAGCTTGCGCTTTCCACCGGCTCCACGATGCGGCCACCCAGGCCATGGTCCTGGTCAGCCGCCGGGAGCGGGTGCTGGCGCTCAACCCGGAGGCACAGCGCCTCCTGGGTTGGACCGAGGGCGAACTGCTCGGCACCCCCCTGAGCCGGCTCATTCCCATGCGGCTGCACCGGCGGCCCGACGCGCCGTGGGAATCGCCGGGCGGGCCGGGGGATGGACCGGTAGAGTGTGACGTCCGGCGGCGGGATGGGACCACCCTCCAGGTGATGCTGACCCGGCAGCTCTGGGAGGCAGGGGGCGCGGGGCAGCGCGTGTTGATCCTGCGCGACCTTACCCTTCCCGGCCGCGCGATTCTGGAATCGATGGGGGATGCCATCATCATGACGGACCTTACCGGCGCCGTCACCTATCTCAACCCGGCCGCGGTGCGGCTGACCGGCTGGGACAGCAGCGAAGCGCTGGACCAGCCGGTGAACGGGGTCATGGTCCTCATCTCCGAGTCCAGCCGGCAGCCGATCCCGGACACCACTGCACGCTGCCTGAGCGAGGAACGCCCCGTCGATCTGGAAGATGGCGTGCTGCTGGTCCGTCGCGACGGCAGCGAGGTGCCCATCTCCGATTCGGCGGCGCCTATCCGGAGCTGCGACGGCGCCACGCTGGGCGTGGTGCTCGTCATCCGGGATGAACGGGAAAGACGCCGCGTGGGGCATCGCCTGAAGTTCGAAGCCAGCCACGATGATCTGACCGGGCTGGTCAACCGGCGGGAGTTCGAGCGCCGGCTGGCTCGCGTACGGCCCGACCCGGCCGCAGGGGCCGGGCCGAATCGAGTGCTCCTGTACCTCGACCTCGACAACTTCAAACAGATCAATGATCTGTGCGGCCATGAGGCGGGGGACCGGGTGCTCCAGAGTCTCAGCGCGCTGCTTGGCGGCCACATGCGGTTACGCGATACCCTGGCGCGCCTGGGGGGCGACGAGTTCGGCGTCCTTCTGGCGGGCTGTTCCGTCATCGAAGCGATCCGGACAGCGGAAAGCGTGCGGGCCGCGATCGCACGGCATCGCTTTGAATGGAAAGGCCGGTCCTTTTCGCTGACCGCCAGCATCGGCCTGCACCCGGTGGCCCCGGCGTCGGGGGTGGCCGCCGCTCTCGGGGCGGCCGACGCCGCCTGTTACGCAGCCAAGCGTGCCGGCGGCGACCGCGTCCATCTGGCTGAGAGGGTTGGCGATCGGGACGGGAAACCGCACACGGAGACCCTGCGTGTCCTGCATCCCGGCCGCGGGCGGAGCGGTGCCCGGAGATCCGTTGCAGCAGGGCAATCCGCCGCCGACGCGGGGCCCCCGGTGGCCTGACCGCCGGGGGATCAGGTCAGCGCAAGGGACACACCAAGAGGCGGCCTCGCGGCCGCCTCTTCCCTTCCGGACCACCCGGGCGTCTCACACGCTGGTGCGGCGTCCGCTGAGAAAGTGCCACAGGATGGCGATGAGTGCCAGGAGCAGAAGGAGATGGATCAGTCCCCCCGCAACGTGGAATACGCCAAATCCGAGAACCCAGCCTACGACCAGAATGACGGCCAGAATGAAGAGCATATGACGCTCCAGGCAACGGTGCTTCGTGAACCTTCATGCCTTCCGCGAGTGCTCATTGCGTCGGTGGAGCGAGATTGCCGCAGGCGATCACCATGTCCGGGTTTGCCACCGACGCGTAGACGACGGCGAAATACCTGCCGGTCTTTGGCGTCTGCATCGTAACCATCGTGGTCCCGGCCGCGTGGCCATCGGAATCGACCTTGAGCGGCTCGTAGGCGTCGCCGGCTCCGAACACGCCGCCATCCATACCCTCGCCGCATTGTCCATAGTGCACCGCCCACGGGTGAAGACCACCGGGAGATGCGTTGGCCAGGTTCAGGGTGATGCGGGTGCTGCTGCTGTCCGGACTGGGGGCCAGGGACGCCGAACCGTTCATCTGCACCGCTCCGGCCAGTGTCGAGGGAGAGGCGAGGTTGGCGTGCCAGCGGCTATTGAGCATCGCATCCTGGGTGTTCACCGAGACCGCCTGCGAATTGTGAAAGGCGCCACAGGCGGCAGTAGAAGAGAGAAGGACGAGGGCGACCGCGAGCATAGGGCGAGAGATCATACAACCTCCATCGAGTACCCGGTGCAGCCGGGGCCGTCCTGCCTCAGAACCGCCACTGGCGGTTGGCGGCCATAGCGAAAGGCCGGGCCGTCCAGTGCAACCAAGAAGTGTACCGCCGGAGGCCCGGGAGTGAAATCGACCATTGGAATGGATTGTGACCTAGCTCGGAAGAGCTACGCCAACGACTTCAGGAAGCATCGGCCTGCGGCCGTTCAGGCCCGTTTCCGGCCGACTACCGCCAGGAGCGTTACGCCTGTCACCAGTGCCGCGGCGGCGGCCCGGCGCTGAACGGACTGCTGCTCATGCGCCGCCGCCGTCGCAGCGCCCAGGGTGAGCGCATCGGACCGGATGGTCACACGGGGTTCGCGCAGCCACAGGAAAGCGCCGAAACCGAGCATCAGGAGGCCGGCCAGGACGAGCGGCCGGAGGAGTCCTGCCATGCACCGGTGGATGAGGCTCGGGGAGTCCCGTCTGCCACGCCGCAGGCGGTCCACCGACCACCCGGGCAACCCGCCGTCGATGATCCGCCGGCCCAGGCCGGAGCAGCGGACACGGGCCTGCTCTTCGGTCGGGAGGTTTTCATTAAGGCTGAATAGCAGCCTCCGGCCACGGCGGCGGATTTCCAGGTCGACCGTCCAGCACCCGGACTCGCGCAACTGGTAGGAGCACGGCATGATCCTGAACCCTCTGTACCTGCTCGTGGTCAGGTCCATCGTTCTCGCCGCGGTGGCAGGGCTCACCGCACGTACAGGTAGAGACCCAGCCCTCCGACCCCGGCGGACAGGATCGTCACTACCGGCTCGTCGATAATCAGCCCGGTGACGATGCCGGCCACTCCCACGAGCATGAGGGCCGCGCCCTCACGCCGGGTGCCGTGCTGATACGGGTCCATGACCGGGAGCGCGGGCTGCTCGGCGGTAAGGGCCGCTGCGCTGGGGGCCAGCGCCGCGGCCGAAGCGAGCTGAACGGGGGTGGCACGCAGGCTGGCCGGGCCCACCGTCTGGGCGCGGGCCGACCGGATCGGCACCAGCAGCGTGGCCGCCAGCAGAAGACTCAGGGAAACGAACCGCATGGGTACCTCCATGGAGGAAAGACAAGCTCGTCGGCCTGCCTGATGCCGCGAGCGCCTGTGCTATGCCTCGGCCCGAAGAGTCCGTATTTCGTCAACGAGCCCACGCCGGTAGCCCGGCGCCATGACCACGAGACGATTCTGCTCGCCCGGGGCCGCTTCGAAGATGGGAGCGGTGGACGTAAACCAGAGCACGGCCTGCTCAACCACCGGACGCTCCGCAATCGGGATGAGCGCGCAGATCGGAGCCTTCCAGTCTCGCGGGTCTCGCACCCGGTCGAAGGCCGCCGCCAGCTGGTCCAGCCGATACCCGGTCAGGCGCGTCACCTCGGATTCCCTGGTTGCCATTCCATGCCCCCCTATGGTTTTCACGCGCAGAAGAGCCGCGAGGGATGCCTCCACGAGTCCATCCCCCGGGCTCTTTCGCTTCGCTCGGAGCGTCTTCGACCGTCGGTGCCTGGCCTCCCCCGGCTTCCCCGGGAAGTCCGATGACTCCACGGCCGCCGAAGGGAGGGCCGGAGGGCAGGCGTCACGGTCTGTCCCCCGGCGTGCAACTCGGATCTGGAATGTCAGGGGGTCAGGCGGGGCGAGACAATCGATCAGAGGATGGGACCGGGATCGAGATCGAAGGAACCAGGGGAGGCCGGTCAGGCCTGAGGAAGGCGGCCGGAAGAGCCTCCCGCGGCGTGGCTGAACGCGGCCACCTCGAGGCGGCTGCGGAGCGCCAGCTTTTCCAGGACGTTATGCACGTGGCTCTTGACCGTGTGGATCGCGATGTGCAGGCGGGTCGCGATTTCCTTGTTACTCAGCCCTTCGCTCAGAAGGTCTATCACCTGGCGCTCCCGGGCGGTCAGACGCACCGACTCGAGAACCAGGGCCCGGTTCCTGGACGCATTGCGCGCGATCTCGGAAAAGAGCGAGGTGGTCAGCGCCCGGGGCAGGACCTCGCCACCGCGGGCCACCACGCGAATGGTTGCGACCAGGTCCTCGAACGACGCGTCCTTCATGATGAAACCGGAGGCCCCGGCCCGGACGTACTGGGCTACTTCCTCGTGACCCGGCAGGAGGCCCATGACGATCACCCGGGCCACGGGAACCTCCTTGTGAACCGTCGCGGTCAGCCTCAGGCTGTCGTGGTTCTCCAGCCCGACATCCACCAGGACCACATCCGGTTTGGCCTCCCGCACCTTCTCCAGAGCCTCCACGGCATCGGCGGATGCCACCAGCACCCGGAACCCCGGCTGCGACTGAATCATCGCCGTGAGACCTTCCCGTAACAGCCGGTTGTCGTCGATGAGCACCAGCGCGATGGGAGACTGGTCCGTCACGGGCGGAGCCTTTGCGCGCCTGGCCTTCTTGCGCGGTGGTTTTCTGCTCATGGCGTGACCGTGCCCTGCGGCGGGCACCGTAAGGATCGGACTGCGGCCCCGCATCGCAATGGCGGGCCGGGGAGGACCACGCGCAGAACGGCGGGGGGAGAAGGGGCGTAGCGATCAGCTTGGCCCTCCCAGGCATCCGATTGGACGCGTTGGAGTTCGAATCGCGAACGCTACCGCGGGCTTGACGGGACTTGCGAAGTTGATCGGAGAGAGAGTGGGGCATGGGCTCGGCTCCTCGCTATCTACCAGTGCACAACGTATACTGCAGCGCTGTATACCGCCAGACGCGATACCAGCGTTACCGCGGCCCTCCCTTGAGGATTCGCCCCATGGTACGACTCCGGATCCACCAGATCATGAAGGCCCGCCATATCTCGGCCTACGCCCTCAGCAAGGGCACCACCCTGAGCTATCCCAGCGCCTACCGTCTCTCGCGCGCCGACGGGGTGTTCGCCCGGCTGCACGCCGAGACCCTCGATGCTCTCTGCAGGTTCTTTCACCTGCAGCCGGGCAAGCTGCTCCGGTGGGAGCCCTGAGGCTCCCGGCCTCACTCCCTCCGCCGGGCCACCGGCCGTCTGAACCGCAATGAACCGCCAGGCCCGGACGGGGCCGCCCGACTCCCGCGCGAGTTTGCCGA
Source organism: uncultured Gemmatimonadales bacterium (assembly GCA_963779755.1). Taxonomy (GTDB): domain Bacteria; phylum Gemmatimonadota; class Gemmatimonadetes; order Gemmatimonadales; family GWC2-71-9; genus CAVZZO01. Next base: position 598,567 of record CAVZZO010000001.1, on the reverse strand, counting down.
CCGCCTGACCCGCCCGTTCCGGCAATCCGCTTCACCACAGCCCGAGCCTGATCGACAGCGCCAATTTGGGCATTTTCCCGGCCTCGGCCGTATCCGCGTTGGCGGGGCTGGCGCTTCTGGCATGGCTCCCGGTGGACGATGGGCAGCTTCACGTAGAATTACCCGGAAACAAACCCGGTATTTTTCCTGCAGGGCGTGCGGACCCTGGCGCGCCCGCAGCGAAACTTGCACCGTGGAGCGAGCACCAGCAGGGAGTAACCGTGCCAATACGCCATCATGTCCGACCGGACGGCATCGTCGTGGTGGAACGGTGGGGAAGCTTGAGTATTCCAGAGGAGAATGCCAGCCTGCAGACCCGGCTCGCCGATCCGGCCATCGTCCGGGGCGCACCGGTTCTGGTCGACTCCAGCCAGGTAGTGCAGGGCGACTCCATCGAGGTGGTGAAGCACCTGGCGTCGGTCGCCCGCGCGACGGCCGAACGCCTGGAGTGCGGGGCCGTGGCGCTGGTGGTAGCGTCGGATGTGGAGTACGGGATGGCCCGCATGTACATGGGGCTGACGGAAGTGCGGCATCCGCGCACCGAAGTGTTCCGCGGCATGGAGGAGGCGCTGGACTGGTTGAAGTCTCAGCCCATGCCGGCCAGGCCGGAGACGCCGGGCCAGCCGGCCTGAACCGGCGACGGGCCTGCCGGCGCCGGAACGGGACAGAATAACTCAGGTCTCCGCGTTGCCCGCGTCGCGAACGACGAACTCCCGGTACATCCCCTTCTCCCGCGGGTTCGGCACCTCGGCAATCCAGGCATAGCGCCCGGGCTCCAGCTCGACGGTGAGATAACCGGTGGACCCGGCCGGCATCTCGTTGAGACCGCCCAGGAACTCGGCCGGCGCCGGCGTGGCGAGCCCGCCTTTCTGCGTCCAGTCCATCCATCCGGCGACGGCGGCGGTGTCGGTGCTGTCGCTGAGCCGGACCAGGTGCACGTCATGCCCCACGAAATTGGCGTAGGCCTTCTGGTCCTGGAAATGCACGGCGACCGTGTTCGAGCCCGGCGCCATCTCGCCGTTCATGACGATACCGCCGGCGCTGGAGAGCGTGAGCTGCACATTCGCCTCGGGTGGCGGCCCCTGCGAGGTATCCGGCACCACGGTAAACTGGTGCACCATGCCGTAGGCAGACGTGTCGGGATTGTAGGAGTGGAAGACGCCGTTGGTCTTGACGTAGCACTCCAGCAGGTAGGTGCCGGGTTGCAGCCGCACGGTGACCTCGCTGGTGTGGCCGGAGGAGGTGAGGCCCGGGCCGCCATGGAAGATCACCTTGCCGAACCAGGCGGGCAGCTCGCCGAACTTCTTCATGGCGGCATCGGTCTTCCCCGCACTGAGCAGGTCCATCCCCTGCTGGAAGACCGGCGCCGCCTCCCGCTGCTGCTGGGCCACGCCGATGCCGTCGGGAAGGAGCTCGATCACCGCGAAATGCACCCGGTCGGACGCATTGGTGAAGCGGAACGTCGTCCACCCGGCGGAAACGGAATCGGGCGCCTGAAAGGTGAGCCCCTGGGCGACGATGTTCACGACCGGAGGGGCCGGCGGCGGAGCGGCTTCCTTGGCACCGCATGCGGCCAGCAGCGTTGCGGTCAGAGCGAGCAACAGCGGAGTGCGTGAGGGCATTTCGGCTCTCCTTCGCGTTTCGGGGTTCCTCTTTCGGTAATGCCCCTTGTCTGGCCGTGTCAACCCGATATGCTCTATCCGCTACCCCGGAGCAGCCGAAACGCTGGAGGAATCATGTGCCGCAACATCAAACCCCTGTTCAACTTCGATCCGCCCGCCAGCGATGACGAGGTGCGTGCGGCCTCGCTCCAGTTCGTGCGCAAGGTCTCCGGCTTCACCCGGCCGTCGCAGGCCAACCAGGCGGCGTTCGACCAGGCCGTGAACGAGGTCGCCGCGGCGGCGCGCACGCTGGTAGACTCGCTGGTGACCAGCGCGGCGCCGCGCGACCGTGAGGTCGAAGCCGCGCGCGCCCGGCAGCGGGCAGCCCGCCGGTTCGGGACCGCCTGAGTGCGATCGGCCTGGGCCGGCCGCCTTCGCCTTTCAGGTACTCCAGGCGTGGCGAAGAAACTCCAGCGCCAGAATGAAACCGCCCAGGAAGGCGAAGAAGGGCGTGCTCCCCTGGCCCTCGGATTCCACCCGGAAGGAATCGACCTCCCAGCGGGCGAGCGCCAGCCGGCCGGCGGGCTCTCCGGTCGGCTGCAGCGGCGCACCCCAGAGGGAGTCGGTTCCGATGGTGACCCCCATCAGGATCCACGATTCTCTGCCGCGCCAGACCTGCACGCGTTGATCGGGCGGCATCACCGCCGGGCCGGGGGCCGGGATGCGGATCCAGGCTCCGCATGCCGCCTGGGCCATGAGAACGAGGCCCAGCACCAGCACCGCGGGCCAGGCGGCCCGGGTATGGGATGAGATGACCGGCGAGTCCAGCGGGGAACGTGACATGGCGGGTCCGGATGGTGACACGCACAACCTGGGCTCCAGCCGTCCCCTGCCCGTGACCCCCGATTCCCCATTCCCGATTCCCCATTCCCTTTCGTTCGCGGCCCTCCTCTTCGACCTCGACGGCGTTCTGGTGGATTCCCGGGGCGTGGTCGAGCGGGTGTGGCGCCGCTGGGGGGCGGAGCGCGGCCGCGATCCGGAGCCCTTCATCCGGATCGCCCACGGCCGGCGCATTTCGGAGACCATCGCCCTGGTGGCCCCGGAGCTCGACGCCCGCCGGGAGGCGGCGATTCTCGACGCCATGGAGGGGGAAGAGACTGAAGGCCTGGCAGCCGTTCCCGGGGCCCGGGAGCTGACCGTCGCGCTCGACCCCCGGTGCTGGGCGGTGGTGACCTCGGGCGGCGTCGGCGTGGCCACCCTGCGGCTCCGGACCGTGGGGCTCGAGCCCCCGGCCGTGTTCATTACCGCAGAGGATGTCGAGCGGGGAAAACCCGATCCCCAGGGCTACATGGCGGCCGCGCGCCGGCTGGGGGCCCACCCCTCGCAATGCATTGTGCTGGAGGATGCGCCCGCCGGCATCCAGGCTGCCCGGGCCGCCGGGATGCGGGTGGTGGCGGTGGCGACCACCCACACACCTGAGGCGTTGGCGGCCGCCGGGGCCGGGACCGTGGTGGAGAACCTGGCCGGGCTGGAGGTGAGAGACGGGAAGTTGTCCATTAGATTACCCGGATAGCCACTACTCTCGGAGCCCCCGGCCCATGACCAAGCGTGACGACCAGAAACTGGCCGCCCTGGTGAAGAAGAACGCCGCCAGGATCAAGCCTCCCGTGCAGGAGCGGGCGGCCCAGTACGATGACACCCTGCGGATCGCCAAACAGGACGATGACTCGGAAACCCGCCGGCTCTTCAAGGAGATGAAGCGGCGGGAGTTCTAGGAATCAGGAATCAGGAATCAGGAATCAGGAATCGGGAATGAGGAATCAGGGCGCCCCCCACGGGGACGGTCGAGGTCTCTTGCCATCCGGTTTCCCTCCGACCATGCGGAGCGCGTGACGCCGACACCTCACATCTCTCCCCGGGACCTTGAAATCGCCCCGGTCGAGCGCGCAGAGACCATCCCGGCCGTCTGGTATACCGACCCTGATATCGAGGCCCTGGAGCGCGAGACCGTCTTCCAGCGCACCTGGCAGCATGTCGGCCATGTGAGCCAGCTGGCCCGGGCGGGAGACCACCTGGTCGTCATGGTGGCGCGCAAACCGGTGCTCGTCGTCCGGGCCGGCGACGGCGCCATCCACGCGTTCTATAACGTCTGCCGCCACCGCGGCGGCCCGCTGGCGCTCAAGGACGGACATGCCGGCATGCTCCAGTGCCGCTACCACGGCTGGACCTACCGGCTGGATGGCATGCTGCGGGGCGTGCCGCACATGAACCGCACCGAGCTGTTCGACAAGAAAGACTACGGCCTGGTGCCGGTGCGGCTGGCGGAGTGGCAGGGCCTGTTGTTCGTGAATCTGGCGGACGATCCGGAACCGCTCGCGACCTCGCTCGCGGGCATCGCGGAGCGGATGGCGCCGATGCGGTTCGACGGGCTCCGGTTCGCGGCCCGGGTGGACTACGAGGCCCGCTGCAACTGGAAGGTGTACGTGGACAACTATCTCGAGGCGTACCACGTCCCTCACGTGCATCCCGAGCTGTGCAGCCTGTACGACTTCCAGGCCTACCGCACCGAAGTGTACGACCGCTACTCGCTCCAGGTGGGGCCCCTCAACGGCAAGGACACGCCCTATGGCGTCTCCCGGGGCGAGGCGCTCTATTACTGCATCTTCCCCAACTGCATGTTCAACATCCTGCCGGGGCGGCTGCAGACCAATCTGGTCGAACCGCTGGGGCCGGACCGCTGCCGCATCGTCTTCCGCTACTACTATGCGGACAGGGAATCGCCGGCAGCCCGGAAGATCATCGCCGACGACCTGGCATTCTCCGACGGGGTCCAGGCGGAAGACATCGAGATCTGCGAACGGGTCCAGGAAGGACTCGGCTCCGGTGTCTATGACCGGGGGCGTTTCTCCGCCGACATGGAAACCGGCGTGCATCACTTCCAGTCGCTGCTCAAAGCGGCGTTCCGCGCCGCCCGGGGTTGATCGGCATCTTCGCACAACCCGGGGGTTCCGGGTCTCGAGTCGCTCCCGTGAAGGATCCACAGATTACGCAGATTCGCTCGGGCGCATTTCGGCGATTTACCGACAAACAAGAATGTTGTTCCTGTGAGTCCGGGCGTGCCTTGGAGGAGTAGCGGCTGCAGACCAGTCTGGTCGAACCGCTGGGGCCGGACCGCTGCCGCATCGTCTTCCGCGCCGACGACCTGGCATTCTCCGACGGGGTCCAGGCGGAAGACATCGAGATCTGCGAACGGGTCCAGGAAGGACTCGGCTCCGGTGTCTATGACCGGGGGCGTTTCTCCGCCGACATGGATCCACAGATTACGCAGATTCGCTCGGGCGGATTTCGGCGGTTCACCGACAAACAAGAATGTTGTTCCTGTGAGTCCGGGCGTGCCTTGCAGGAGTATGGGAACGAGTCGGAACGAATCTGCGTAATCTGTGGATTCTCCCTAATCCGCATAAGTCTGCGTAATCTGCGGATCAGCCGGGCAGGGGAGCCCGGGCAAGGCGCTCCCATCTCCCGGCCACGCGGTTAGATTGTCGGGCGGTTTCCACCCGTCCATACCCGGCCGTACTTCAGGCCGTTGCTCAGTAATCGGTGCCGCACCCCGGCTGGCGGAAACGCTGGGGGTGGGTTCTGCGTACTCTGCGTAATCTGCGTATCAGTACATCACCGCCGTCTGTGGATACCCCGACCCCCCGTAAGGAGCCCCAACCCCATGATGCGAAACCGTTTAGTAATGACCGGACTGGCCCTGTTCATGGCCGGCGCGGCCCCCGCCCTGCTGCAGGCGCAGAACTACGGCAGCGCCGTTGCGGCGGGCGAGCAGGAGGTGTTCGTGGGCCAGCCGCTCAACCAGTACGCACCCGGCGCCGTGTACGTCTATCAGCGGGCCGGAAACGCCTGGAGCCGGACCGCCGAGCTGCACGCGAGCGACGGCGGCAACTACGACCATTTCGGACGCAGCCTCTCGTGGGATAACGGCCGGCTCCTGATCGGCGCCACCAGCGTGGACAGCAGCCGGGGCGCCGCCTACGTGTTCCAGAAACAGGGCTCGGGCTGGGCCCAGGCCGCCAAGCTGACCGCCAGCGACGCGGCGGACGGCGACGCACTGGGCCGCTCGGTCGCGCTGGCGGGCGATCTCGCCGCCGTGGCCAGCTGGGGCCGCGACAGCTCCCGGGGCACCGTCTATCTCTTCCGGAAGGACGCCACCGGCTGGAAGCAGACCGCCGTGCTCCGGGCCAACGACGGCCAGCCGGGGGATTTCTTCGGCACAGCGATCGCCATCGGCGGCGGCCGGATCTATGTGGGCGCCGCGCAGAAGGACTCCGCCAAGGGCGCGGTCTATGTCTTCCATCAGGATTCGACCGGCCAGTGGTCGCAGGAGGACATGCTGCAGAGCCGGCTGCTGGAGAAGAACGCCCGCTCTGGCAGCGCGCTCATGCTGGTAGGCGACACGCTGGCGATCGGGGCGCCGGGAACCTTCCACGGCTTCGGCGGGGTACAGGTGACGGTGCGCGATCCGCAGACCGGCATGTGGCAGGATCTGGGCGGCCTGTTGCCGTTCAATCCCCGGCGCGGGTTCGGCAGCGCGCTGGCCTACACCGGCGGCGAGATCTGGGTGGGCGACATTGGCGCCAACGGGTTCACCGGCGGCATCTACCAGTTCTCGCGGGATACCGCGGGGAACTGGAACAGCGCCACGGTGATGGGCTACCCCGGGCTGGACCGGGGCGCGGGGTTCGGCGGGGCCATCGCGCTGGCCGGCGGCATCGGCGTGGTGGGCGCGCCCAACAAGGACTTCGGCTCGGGCGGGGCGGTGCTGCTGCACCGGGAGGGCGGCAACTGGAAAACCGATTCGCTGGTCTACGGCGACGTGAAGAACCTCGCGGCCATTACCGGCGGCAAGGTGGACTGCTCCAAGGGGAGCGCCAAATTGTTCGACTGCAGCAACGTGGACCTGCTGTCCTTCCTGCCGGTGAGCGAGGTGGGCGGCAAGCGAGGGGTGGTGCTCAACGACCTGTGGGGCTGGACCGATCCGAAGACCAGCCGGGAATACGCCCTGGTGGGCCGGATCGACGGCACCTCCTTCGTGGACGTGACCGATCCGACGCATCCGAAGTACCTGGGCGACCTGCCCAAGACCCCGGAGGCCAACGTCGCCATCTGGCGGGATATCAAGGTGTACCGCAACTACGCCTTCATCGTGTCGGACGGATCGGGGCCGCACGGCATGCAGGTGTTCGACCTCACGAAACTGCGGAACGTGAAAGCCGCGCCGCAAACCTTCAGCGAGGACGCGCACTACGACCGGATCCACAGCGCGCATAACATCGTGATCGACACCGCCACCGGCTATGCCTTCACCGTGGGCAACAGCTCGGGCGGCGAGACCTGCGGCGGCGGGCTGCACATGATCAACATCAGCGACCCGCTGCACCCCGCCTTCGCCGGCTGCTTCGCCGACCCCACCACCGGGCGCGCGGGCACCGGCTACATCCACGACGCGCAGTGCGTGGTCTACCAGGGCCCCGACCGCAAGTACCGGGACCACGAGATCTGCCTCAACTCGGCGGAGACCGCCCTGGAGATCGCCGATGTTACCGACAAATCCAAGCCGGTGGCCCTGTCGCACGCGGCCTATCCCAACGTGGGCTACGCCCACCAGGGCTGGCTGAGCGAGGATCAGCGGTTCTTCTTCATGGACGACGAGCTGGACGAACTGAACGGGGCGGTGAACGGAACGCGCACCCTGGTGTGGGACGTGAGCGATCTGACCGACCCGGTGCTGGTGACGGAGCACATCTCCAAGAACCACTCGACCGATCACAACCTGTACATCAAGGGCAACCTGATGTACCAGTCGAACTACGTCAGCGGCCTCCGGGTGCTCGATGTCAGCGATCCGAAGAACCCCAGGGATTACGGCTTCTTCGATACGGTCCCGGTGGGGCCGGATGAGCCCGGGTTCGGCGGTTCCTGGAGCAACTACCCGTTCTTCAAGAGCGGCACGATCGTCGTCACCAGTATGTCCGAAGGGTTGTTCATGCTGAAGAATCACCAGACGACGCTGACCCCGTGACCCGATAACCTCTGGATCAGTGGCACGCGCGGGAGACGGGCTTCGGTCCCGTCTCCCGTTCGTGTCACCGGGAGACCCTGCCAATGACTGCTCGCGGTATGCACCTGGGCGCGATCATCGCCGCCCTGCTGGCCTGCGGCGCTCCGGCGGGCGCGGCGCCGGCCTCCACCCCGGCCGCCGGCGACCCGATGCTCTACGTCGCCAACCAGCAGCCGGCCACCGTGTCGGTGATCGACGCCCGGACCAACACGCTCGTCACCACCGTGGATCTGCAGAAGCTGGGCTTCTCGGCCAAGGCCAAGCCCCATGATATCGCGGTCGAGCCGGACGGCTCCTACTGGTATGTGTCGCTGATCGGCGACGGCTACGTGGTCAAGCTCGACCGGGAGAACCGGGTAGTGGGCAAGGCCGCCATGGCGGTGCCCGGCCTGCTGGCGCTGGACCCGAACAGCGATCTGCTCTACGCCACCCGTAGCATGTCGGCGGTCAACCCGCCGTCGAGCATCGGGGTCATTCACCGCACCGACATGTCCATCGACGAAGTAGACGTCTTCGTGGGACGGCCCCATGCGGTGGCGGTGGACCCGCGGGGCCGCTTCGCCTTCGTCGGTAGCCTGGCCGAGAACCAGATCGCCACGGTAAACGGCCAGACGGAAGAGGTCACGCTGAGCCCCGTCCCCGGCGACGGCAACCGGATGATCGTGGACTTCGCCGTCAGCCCCGACGGTACCCGGCTGGTCGCCACCGACCAGATGCAGAACCAGGCACTGGTCTTCGATGCGTCCACGCCGGCGAGCCTGACGCAGCAGAAGGCTGTTCCGGTGCCCGCCTGGCCCTGGCATGTGACCTTCACGCCCGACGGCAAGCAGGTCTGGTTCGGCAACCAGAAGGACAACAGCGTGACGGAGCTCGACGCCGGCACCTGGAAGGTAGGCACCATCGTCCAGGGCAAAGGCCTGGCCGAGCCCCACGGCGTGGCGATCTCGCCGGACGGCAAGACGGTCTATATCTCGAACCACAATCTTCAGGGTGCCTACCAGCCGGAGACCGCCCGGCCCGGCGGGACCGGAACGGTCGTGGTGATCGACCGGACCAGCGGCAAGATCGCCAAGGTGATCGAAACCGACGTGGATCCTGTCGGCATGAACATTTCGGGGCGCCGGTGAGGGCTGGTGCCGCCTGGATGGCGGGGCCGTTCACCGGCCTCGCTGTCCTGCTCCTGGGCTGCGGTCGGAACCCCGCTCCCTCCGTCAGACCTCGTATCGATCCTTACCCCCATCCGGTGAGCGAAGCTGGATTCGTGCGCCAGGTAGATGCCCCGGCCGCCTTCGATTCCACCGGCGCGCCGATGGCCTTCCCCTTCCTGGGCGGCCTCAACAACCCGCGTCCCCAGCTGGTGGACATCGACGGCGACGGCGATCTCGATCTGTTCGTCCAGGAATACACCGGCCGGATGATGCTCTTCGAGCGCACCGGCGCGGGGGATTCCGCGCGCTACGCCTTCCGCAGCGACGATTATCAGGACCTGGATATCGGCGAGTGGAGCCGGTTCGTGGACATGGACGGCGACGGCGACCTCGACCTGCTGGCGGAATCGCCCTACAGCTACATCCGCTATTTCCGGAACGACGGCTCCAGCCGGCAGCCGCGGTTCGTGCTGGCCGCCGACACCATCCGGGATAGGGGGGGCGAGGCCATCTACAACGACCGGCAGAACATTCCCCAGATCGTGGACGTGGACTGCAACGGCCGGCTGGACCTGCTGATGGGCCGCACCAGCGGCATGGTGACGCGTTACGAGCTGGACACCCTGGAAGCCGGGGGCGTTCCCCGGTTCGGATTCCTCACCGACCGGTTCCAGAACATCCAGATCATCGGCCAGCAGTTCCCCACGCCCAGCATGCACGGCGCCAATACCATGGTGGTGGTGGATATCGACCGGGACGGGGACCAGGATATTCTCTGGGGCGACTACTTCGAACCCGGGCTCATCTGGCTCAAGAACACCGGGACCTGTGAGCAGCCGGTGATCGGACGGGATTCGACCGCCTTCCCGCCGGGCACGCCGCTGCGCACCAGCGGCTACAACGCCCCGGCGGTGGCCGACCTGGACGGCGACGGCGACCTGGACCTCGTGGTGGGCGTGCTGGGCGGCGCCTTCCGGCCGGCCAGCACCAGCCGTGCCAATCTCTATTATCTCGAACAGACCGGCGCGATGCGCTACACCCTCCGGACGCGCGAGTTCCTGTCCTCCATCGACGTGGGCCAGGAAAGCTCACCCGCCCTGGTAGACCTGGACGGCGACGGCGATCTCGACCTGGTACTGGGCAACAAGATCGAGCCCGACGACCCCCACACCGCGGGCCTCTACCTCTACCGCAACGAGGGCACCCCGGAGCGGGCCGAGTTCCACGCCGCCGGCCGGCTGAATATCGCCGGCCAGTACCACTACGCGCCGGCGTTCGGCGACCTGGACGGCGACGGCAAGCCCGACCTGGTGGCCGGCACCTGGCGCGACGCGCTGCCGTACTACCACAACGATGGCACCCGCTCCGATCCGGAGTTCGTCCTAGCCGATTCCGCCCTGGTACGGCTTACCCGCGGCAGCTTTGCCACGCCGGCCCTGGTGGACATCGACGGCGACGGCGACCTCGACCTCTTCGTGGGAGAGTCCAGCGGCAGCATCAACTTCTACCGGAATGACGGCACGCCGCAGACGCCGAGGTTCACGCTGGTGAGTGACGAGTACGACGGTATCAGCGCCGGCCGCCGCAGCGCGCCGTCGTTCACGGATATCGACGGCGACGGGGACCAGGATCTTCTGATCGGCTCCGAGGCCGGGCCGCTCCTGCTGTATCGCAACCTGGGAACGCCCACCGAGCCGAGGTTTGTGGCCGACACCACCTTCCGCGTCGCCCTTCCGCCCCTCTCCTCGCCCCGGTTCGCGGACATCGATGGCGATGGCGATCCGGACCTCTTCGCCGGCACCGTGAGTGGAGGGGTGGTGTACTATGAGAATACGGGCCACTGAGCACACTGACCACCGAGCCGGAGGATTTCTACCATGCTTCAGGTCATCAACCTGCGGGAGAAGTTCCAGAGCTTCTCCGACCATTGGCATCCCCGCCTCATAGCGGAGGTGAACGACAGCCATGTCAAGCTGACTCGGCTGGAAGGCGAGTTCGTCTGGCACCATCACGAGCGGGAGGACGAGCTGTTCTTCGTGGTGGAGGGCCACCTGGAGATCGAGCTGCGCGACGGCACCCTCCGGCTGGGCCCGGGCGAGATGGTGGTGATCCCCCGGGGCGTGGAGCATTGCCCGGTGGCCCGCGGCGAGGTGCTCCTCATGCTGATCGAGCCCCGGGGAACGCTGAATACCGGGAATGTGAGAAACGAACGCACGGTGGAGGACGTAGAACGGCTCTAGGACTGAGGACTGAGCGGAAGCTGCTCCCGGACCCCGACCGCCCTTCGCAGGAGCCCCGTATGAGAACGGCCGTGCCTCTCGCTTTCCTGGCGCTCATGTACGCCGCCGCGCCCCTCGCAGCACAGGCTCCTGACAACCGCCCCGTCGTGATGGCCGCCATCGAGAGGGGCAACGACGAGTACATCGCGGCCTTCGCCCGGGCGGATGCGCAGGCGTTCGCGCGGGTGTACGATCCGGACGGCGCCCGCTTCAGCCCCAACGGCGCCATGGTGCGGGGCCGGGACGCCATCGCGGCCGATTTCACGGACTTCGTGAAGCGGGTTGGCCCCGTGACGGTCACCATCAAGACCGACGATCTCTGGGTGGTGGACAATACCGCGTACGAGACGGGCCGCTGGACCTACACCTACACCCCGCCCGGCGTGCCCACCCGCACCATCGGCGGCCGCTATGTGACCGTCTGGAAGAAGCAGCCCGACGGCGGATGGCGAATCTCTGCCGATATGGGCGTCCCGGAACCGAAGACGGCTGAGGACTGAGCCGGAAGAGCGGACCGGGCGGCAGGTGGGCACGGAGGGGGGTGGGAGGTAGCGCCCCGGGCCCACCCCGGCCTTCCCTGCAACCCGGAGGCTCGCCGGCCCGTCTATAGGGTGTCTCCTTCACTGGACCACCCATGCGCCTGGCCCTGTCCACCCTTGCTCTTCTCGCCGGAGCCGCAGCGGTAAGCTCCGCCCAGGCGCCGGTTTCCGCGCCCCTCAGCAACATCCGCTACGACGTCACCTACACCCGGGCCACCGCGGCCGGGCACAGCCTGCACGTCGAAATGACCTTCGACGTGGGGGGCAACGGCCCGGTGCTGCTGTCCCTGCCCGACTGGACTCCCGGAGCCTACGAGATCACCAACTTCGCCCGCTGGGTGTCCGGGTTCGACGCTACGGCCGGCGGCCGGCCCCTGGACTGGGACCGGCTGGACTATGACACCTGGCGCATTCAGCCGTCCGGCGCCCGCCAGATCGCCGTCGGGTTCGATTACCTGGCCGATTCCCTGGACAACGCCATCGCCTGGACCCGGCCCGACTTCGCCTTTTTCAACGGCACCAACGTCTTTCTGTACCCCGAGGGCCGTAGCATGCAGTTCCCGGCCACCGTACGGATCCACACCGAACCCGGCTGGCTGGTCGCCACCGGCATGCATTCGGGGAGCGAGGCCGGGACCTACACCGAGGGCGACTACCACGACCTCGTGGACATGCCCTTTTTCATCGGCCGGTTCGATTACGACTCGAGCCGGGCCGGCGGCCTCACCATGCGGCTGGCCACCTATCCGGCCGGCACCCTGGCCGGCAATCAGCGCGACGTCTTCTGGACCCAGTACCGCAAACTCTTCGCCCCGCAGTCGGCCGTGTTCGGCGAAACGCCGTACCAGACCTATACCACCCTGATGGTGTTCGATTCCGCCTACGGCGGCGGCTCCGCGCTGGAACACCAGAACTCCCACCTGGGCATCTATACCCCGCAGGGAATCGGGCAGCCGTGGCTCACGTCGGTCACGGCGCATGAGATGTTCCATGCCTTCAACGTGAAGCGCATGCGCCCGGCCGACATGGTTCCCTATCGCTACGACCAGTCGCAGCCCACGCCCTGGCTCTGGGTGAGCGAGGGGATCACCGACTACTACGCCGATCTCACGCTGGTGCGCGCCGGCCTGGTCGACTCGGCGGCCTTCCTGAATGTCACGTCGGGCAAGATCGCCACCGTGGACAACTCGCCGGCCGTGGCGCTGGAGGACGCCTCGCTGGCCACCTGGATCCACCCCACCGACGGCACCGGGTACCTCTACTATCCCAAGGGATCCCTGGCGGGATTCATGCTCGACATCATGATCCGCGACGCCAGCGATAACCGGCTGTCGCTGGACGACGTGATGCAGCAGGTCTATCGGCAGACCTACAAACAGGGCCGAGGATTCGGGGCGACGGAATGGTGGGGAGCGGTGAGCCGCGATGCCGGGGGGGCCTCATTCACCGCCTTCGATACCGCCTACGTAGATGGCCGCTCGCCCTATCCCTGGGACAGCCTTCTGCCCCGGGCCGGGCTGCGGCTGGTCACCGACACGGTGCGGTCGCCGCGGATCGGTGTCAACACCACCGGTGACAGCGCCGGCGTCCGCATCGTGTCGGTCGTCCCCGGCAGCGTGGCCGATTCGGCGGGGGTGCAGGCGGGCGATGTGCTGGTCTCGGTGGGCGATATCGCCGTCAACGCGCCCGACGCCTTCGATCGGTTCCGGTCGGAGTACGCATCAAAAGAGGACCAGGACCTGCCGCTGCATATCCTGCGCGGCGGCCAGCCCATGACGCTCAGGGGCGTCGTGCGACTGGTGGCGAACGTCCGCCGGCACATCGAGCCCGACCCGAAGGCGAGCCCCAAGGCCGTAAGGATCAGGCACGGGATCTTTACGGGCCGGTGAGGCGGTACGCGGCAGGGGCGACGCATGCGTCGCCCCTGCCGCGTACCATCATCCCCCCCTCCCCTGTAATTTCCGTCATGCCAACCGACCCCATCCGTTTCGGCCACGTGAATATCGCCGCTCGCGACTGGCGCCGGCTCAGCCGGTTCTACTGCGACGTCTTCGGCTGTACTCCGGTCCCGCCCGAGCGCGATCTGGCCGGCGAATGGCTGGCGGAGGGCGCCGGGGTTCCCGGCATCCGCCTCCGGGGGCAGCATCTCCGGCTGCCGGGCCACGGGCCCGGCGGCCCCACGCTCGAGATCTACAGCTATGATCCGGAGCTGGCGGGCGAGCCGGGGCTGCCCAACCGGACCGGCTTCGGCCACATCGCCTTCGCGGTGCCCGATGTCGAGGCGGCGTGCCGCTCGGTGGTGCAGGCGGGCGGCTCCTGGCTGGGCCGGACGGTGCGGCACGAAGTCCCGGGAGCCGGGCTGCTTCACTTCGCCTATATGCGCGATCCCGAACACAACGTCATCGAACTGCAGCACTGGGAGAAGGCGTAATGCCCGGCGGACGCAAGCACCTGCTCTTCTGGCCCATCATGCTTACCGTCCTGGTGGGCGACTACGTCACCAAGCAGCTCGCCGTGGAGCACCTCTCGCCGCCCTACATCCCGCACGAGGTGCTGGGCAACACGGTGCGGCTGACGCTCGCCTACAATCAGGGCGCGGCCATGGGCCTGTCGCTGGGCATTCACTCGCGCTGGATCTTCGGCCTGCTGGCGGTGATCGCGCTGACGGTGATCCTGCGGTTCGTGCGGGGAACGCCGGGGAGCGCCGTGGCCCGGACCATCGCCCTGGCCCTGATCGCCGGCGGCGCGCTGGGCAACCTGCTCGACCGCATTCGCTCCGCGCGCGGGGTGGTGGATTTCATCGACGTCGGTATCGGCAACCTGCGGTTCTGGACCTTCAATGTGGCCGACAGCGCCGTCACCTGCGGGGCGATCCTGCTGGCAATTCTGCTGATCCGGGAGGATCGCCGGGAGGCAAGTAATAGTCGAGAAGCTCGAGAGGGCCAAGAGGGTCGAGGTCCGGCCTAGACGGGTAATTCCTTCGCCGCAGCCATCGGGCAAACCGCTCGACCCCCTCGACCCTCTCGACCCCCTCGACCGTCATCCCCTCGTCATCTCGGGCCCGATAGATTCCAGCCATGCGAATCCTGGTCGTCGAAGACGAGCCCGACGTGGCCGATCTGCTGCAGCGGGTGCTGCGCGAGGCGAGCTGGGCCGTGGATCTGGCCGAGACCGGCGGCGAAGCGCTGGCGTCGCTGGCGGTCAACGACTACGACCTGGCGGTGCTGGACGTGGGTCTGCCGGACATCGACGGATTCGAGGTCTGCCGCCGCTGGCGCCGGCGCGGAGGCCGGACACCGGTGCTGATGCTCACCGCCCGCTCCGCCCTCACCGACCGGGTGACCGGCCTCGACGCGGGCGCCGACGACTACCTGCCCAAGCCCTTCGCCATGGAGGAGCTGCTGGCCCGCCTGCGCGCCCTGGCGCGCCGTCCCTCGGTGCCGTTGCCGGTCACGCTCCGCTGCGCCGACCTGGAGCTGGACACCCGCACCCGCATCGCCAGGCGCGGCCGGGAGATCATCCGTCTTACCGCCCGCGAGTACGCCCTGCTGGAATATCTCCTGCGCAATACCGGGACGGTCGTCTCCCGCTCCCAGATTCTGGACCACGTGTGGGACGACAACTTCGATCCCATCGGCAACGCGGTAGACGTGCTGGTCGGCCGGGTGCGCCGGAAGGTGGACGCCGCCGGCGACACGCCGCTGCTCCACACCGTGCGAGGCATGGGCTACGTCCTTTCCGGGCACGATCCGGCGCATGCCCCTTAGCCGGCTCCGCCTCCGCCTGGCCGCGCTGTTCGGCTGCGCCTTTCTCCTGGGCCTGGCGCTGCTCGACTACGCGCTCTTCCGGCATGTCACTCAGCAGGCCGACCTGCGGCTCACCGCCGGCCTGGAAACCGCCGCCGCCGGCCTGGCCCAGGCCATCCAGCGGGAGCGGCAGGACCCGCCGGGCCGGCCGCTGCGCGAGGCCGTGGCCGATGCGCTGGATGAGTGGCCTCCCGGATCCGCGAGCCTGCTGGTACTCACGCCCGACGGCGACAGCCTGGGCGCCCTGGGCGACTCGGGGCTGATTGCCGCCGCGCGCCGCGTCGACGCCCTGAGAGCCGGCCCCGCCGTTGAAAAGTTCCCGCTCGACGACGAGGGCAACGGACGCGCCGCCGTCACCTCGCTGACGACCGATCCACCCCTGCTGGTCGCCGCGCTGCAATCGACGGCCGGCCTGCGGGAGGATCGCGAATCGCTCTTCGGCTGGCTGATAGGTACTGCCCCGCTGGTCCTCCTGCTGGGCCTGGGCGCCGGCTATGTCCTGGCGCGGATCGCGCTGCGCCCCATCCGGCGGATGGCGCGCACCATGGCGGAGATGGCTCCGGGACGGCTGGAGCGGCGCCTGGCGGTCCGGCAGCCGCCGGATGAGCTGGACGATCTCGCGGCACGCTTTAACGGCCTGCTCGATCGCCTGGGAGAGGCGCGCCGGGTCAACCGGACCTTTCTGGCCCGGGCGGCGCACCAGCTCCGCACGCCGCTCACCCTGGTCCGCGGCGAGAGCGAATTCGGGCTGGACCGGCCCCGCGCACCCGAGGAATACCGCCAGATTCTCGACCGGATCCGCATCGCGGCCGGCCACATGTCGCAGCGGGTGAGCGACCTCTTTCTTCTGGCACAGGCCGATGCCGGCGAAGTGCCGCCGCTGGAGGACCGGGTGGAGGTGGATGGCCTGCTGCTCGAATGTGTGGACCTGATGCGGGGGAGAGCGCGGGCCACCAGCCACCCGCTCCAGTTCGGCCGGGTGGAACCGGCGGAGCTGACCGGCAACGAGATGCTGCTGCGGGAAAGCCTGCTGGAGCTGATCGAGAACGCCTGCCGCCACGCCGACCAGGGAACCGCCATCATGGTGGATGGATACGCCGTGGAGGAAACGGTCCGCATCGAAGTCACCAGCCGAGGCGAGCCGCTGGAGCCCGAGCGGCTGACCGGCCACCAGGCCGGGGAGGACGGCGACGAGCGGGGTCTGGGGCTGTCCATCGTCCGCTGGATCGCGCAGGCGCATGCCGGCCGGCTGGAATACGATCACCAGGGCCGCACCAGCCGGTTCGCGCTGGTGCTCCCCCGCGACATGTCGGCCGAGCCCGAGCCCACCGCGCTCGCCACCTGAGGCCGGAACGGCGCCGCCGCAGTCCGTAGCTACCCCAGGGCCGGCTGTACCATCCCGGTTCTGAAAGAGGCTCCGTCAGGTCCCTGTCATGCAGCCGCGGCTAGGTTCCGCCCCCCGGGTGTGCGCCGCCGCACGGCAACTCGGCGGCTCCCGGGCGAGCGTGCCGGTGCCACCGAGACCTCTACCAGGAGCCACCATGGACTGTCCTCAGGCGCCCGCACCCGGACCGAACTCCCGCACGGCCCCATGATTGCCCTCGCCCTCGCATTCCTGGCGGTTCAGGCGCAGGGCCCGGACTCGCTCACCCTGGAGGCCGCGCTGGAGCGGGCCCGCACCCACCGGGCCAGCCCGCAGGAAGCCGCCGCCCTCGTGGCCGAAGCGCGGGGCGCCTATCGCGTGGCCGGGACCATCCCCAACCCCGCGCTGGCGGCCAGCCTCACCGAAGATCCGCCCCAGCGCCACATCCTGGTCAGCCAGTCGCTCGACTGGTTGCTGCGGCGCGGGGCGGAGCGCGCCGCCGGCGCCGCCGGGCTCGACCGCGCCCGGGCCGATTCCCTGCGGATCATGGCGGAGTTGGAGAACGAGGTCCGCGCCGCCTTCTACGGCGCCCTGGGCGCACGCCAGGCGCTGGCGTACGCCGGCGAAGCATCGGCGGCCGCGGACTCGCTGACCCGCATCGCCGACGCGCGGCTGGACGCGGGCGACATTTCACAGTTCGACCGCGACCAGGTGGCGCTGGAGGCCGCCCGGGCACACCAGGCCCACTCGACGGCCCTGCAGCAGGCTCAGATCGCCGAAGCCCTGCTGGCCCGGCTCACCGGCTGGCCGGGGGCGGCGCCGCCGATTCCTGCCGGCTCGCTGGCCGCCGGGCTGGACGTGCTGCCCGATACCGCGCTCCCGGCGCTGGAAGACATCCCGGCGGTCCGGATGGCCGCGGCCGATTCCGCCGCGTCGGCCAGCCTGTGGCGCAGCGCGCGCATCGCCCAGATTCCCATCCCGGAAATCGAGGCCGGCGCCGACTGGAAGGATCCCACCAATCCGGGCGCCGGGACGCTGGGAGTGATCGGCGTGACCATCCCGATTCCCCTCTGGAACCACGGGGGCGGCGCCGCCGCCCAGGCCCGCGGCCGCGCGCTGGCCGATGCGGCACGGGCGACCGAGACCCGGCTCGAAACCGAGCGCCGGATGGCGGAGTTCCGGATCCGGCTGCTGGAAACGGCACGGCGGGCCCGCATGGTGCGCGACACGTTGCTGCCCGCCGCGCAGCGTCTGCTCGCCCAGGCAGTGGAGGCCTACCGCCTGGGCGAGAGCGACCTGCCGCAGGTGCTGGACGCCATCCGTTCCGAACGCCAGGTGGCGCAGGACGCGGTGGACAACTTCATCGCATTCCAGGAGGCGCTCGCCGCATGGACCACCCTCACCGGACCCACCCAATGAGACGACTGGCGCTGGGCCTGCTGCTGGGGGCGCTCGCCTGCGGCGGCGGCGGAGAAGGCGATTCGGAGGTTCCTAGGGGTGAAACGCTGGTACCGGTACAGACCTATACCGTGCAGCCCGATACCATCGCCGAGCAGGTGCAGCTCACCGGACGGCTGCAGCCCCGGCCCGGCGGGTCGGCGATATTGACCGCGCCCGCGCCGTCTTTTGTGAAGTCGGTGCAGGTGCAGGTGGGCGAGCCGGTGCGGCAGGGGCAGCTGCTGGTGCAGCTCGAGGCGCCCGATCTGGCCGCCTCCGCGCGCCAACAGTCCGCGGCGGCCGAGGTGGCGGAGCGCGACGCCTCCCGGCAGCAGGAACTGCTCGACAAGGGCATCACTTCCCAGAAGAAGGCGCAGGAGGCGCATGCCGCGGCCGTATCGGCGCGGGCGCAGGCCAATGCCGCTCAGGCGGCGCTGTCACGGCTGCGGGTGGCCAGCCCCCTGCGCGGGGTGGTGCAGAGCGTGCCGGTACAGCGGGGTGAACGCGTGGAGGCAGGGGCCACGATCGCCCAGATCGTGAACGCCGACACGCTGGACCTGGTCGCGCCGGTGCCTGCCCGCGACCTGGCCGGGCTGCACCGGGGCGACTCCGCGCTGGTTACCAGCGAAGGCGTGAACGAGGCGGTCCCGGCCCGCGTGGCCGCGCTGGCGCCGGCCGTGGACTCGCTGACCAACTCGGGCAATGTGGTGGTGCGGATCCCCAACCGCGGCGGCCCGCTCCGGCCCGGCGCCGGCGCCACCGCGGTGATCACCATCGGCCGCCACACCGGAGCGCTGGTGGTGCCCGATTCGGCCATTGTGGTCCAGGGCGATTCACTGGCGATCTTCACCGTGGGGCCCGATTCCATCGCGCACCAGCAACGGGTGCAAACCGGCATTCATCAGGGCGGCCGCACCGAAGTGACCGAAGGGCTCCAGGCGGGACAGACGGTGGTGACCACCGGGGCCTATGGCCTGCGCGACAGCATGCGCGTCCGCCCCGCGGGCGGCACGCCGTGAGCATACCCGCCCTGGCCCAGCGGCAGCGCGCCGCCGTCTACCTGCTCACCCTGCTGCTCCTGCTGGGCGGCCTCTGGGCGCTGTTCACGCTGCCCGCCGGCATTTATCCCGAAGTCGCCTTCCCCCGAATTGTGGTGATCGCCGAAGGGGGCACTTTCGATGCCGCCAGCATGACCGTGGCGGTCACCCGGCCGCTGGAAGAGGCCATGAGCGGTGTGATCGACCTGCGGCGGATCCGCTCCAAGACCATCCGCGGCGGAGCCGAACTGAGCCTGTACTTCCGGCCCGGCGCCGACATGCAGTACGCCCTGCAGCAGGTCCAGGGCCGGGTGGCGAGCCTCCAGCCCGAGCTGCCGCCGGGTATCACGCTCACCGCCGACCGGCTCACGCCTTCGACGTTTCCCATCGTGCAGTACGAGTTGACCGGCGCCGACCCGATGGTGCTGCGCGACTACGCCCAGTACACCATCCGGCCCCGGCTGTCGGGGCTGCCCGATGTCGGCGGGGTGGAGGTGCAGGGCGGGCTGGTACGCGAGGTGTCGGTGATTCTCGATCCCGAGCGGATCGTGAGCAGCCACCTGTCGGTGCCCCAGGTGGCGGATGCCATCAAGGCCAGTAACGCGCTGGTGAGCGCCGGCCGGCTCAACCTGCAGTACCGCCAGTTCGGCATCGTGGTGTCGGGGCTGGCGCGCACGCCCGAGGCAATCGGCAACATCGTCGTCACCCGGGCGGGCGACCGCATGATCCGGGTGTCCGACCTGGGCACGGTAAAGTACGGGCCGGAAGACCGGTTTCTCATCACCGCCGGCAACGGCGAGCCCGCCGCGCTCATCAATGTGGCCCGGCAGCCCAACGGCAACACGCTGGTGGTCCAGAAGTCGGTGCGCGCGGTGGTGGATTCGCTCCAGCCGGTGCTGCCCCGCGGCATGAAGCTGCAGGTGGTGTACGACCAGGGCGAGCTGGTGCGGGAGTCGCTGGCCAGCGTGCGCGACGCCATGCTGATCGGCGGTCTGCTCGCCGTCGCGGTGCTGCTGGTCTTTCTGGGCCGGTTCCGGGTGACGGTGGCCGCCGGCCTCGCCATCCCGCTGGCGCTGGTGATCACCTTCCTGGGAATGCAGCTCGCGGGCCAGAGCCTCAACCTCATGTCGCTGGGCGGCCTGGCGGTCGCCATCGGGCTGGTGATCGACGACGCGGTCGTGGTGGTGGAGAACATCGAGCGCCAGCTCTCCCGGCGTGCCGGAGAACCGCGCGCGCTCGTCATCCGGGAGGCGGTGGAGGAGATCATGGCGCCGGTGGTGGGCTCGACCATCACCACCGTGGTGGTCTTTACACCCCTGGGGCTGCTGGAGGGCGTAGTGGGCGATTTCTTCCGGGCCTTTGCCATCGCCCTCACCTTCTCGGTCGCGATCTCGCTCTTCCTGGCCCTGACGCTCATCCCCGCGCTGCTGGGGCACTGGGTGGAGCGGGCCGGCGGCAAGCCCGGGCGGGGCATTCCCCGGCTCAAGTTGGAGCCGCTGCAGGATCGCTATGCCGCCTTCATGCGGCGGCTCTTCCCCCGCCGCATCCTGGGTGTGGGCCTCGCCGCCGCGCTATTGGTGGGAGCCTACGCACTCACCCGGGTCATCGGCAGCGGCTTCCTGCCGGCCATGGACGAAGGCGGGTTCATTCTCGACTACGAGACCCCCACCGGAACCTCCCTGGAGGAGACCGACCGGCAGCTGCATGTGATCGAACAGATCCTGAAGCAGGACCCGGATATCCAGGCCTTCTCCCGCCGCACCGGGGCCGAACTGGGCCTCTTCGCCACCGCGCAGAACAGCGGGGACTTCGCGGTGCTGCTGAAACCGCGCTCGCAACGGGACGCGTCGGTATACGACGTGATGGACCGGGTACGGGCCCAGGCGGCGCGCCAGGCGCCGGTGGTGCGGGTCGAATTCGTCCAGATTCTCCAGGACGTGATCAACGATCTGGCCGGCGCACCCGCGCCGGTCGAGGTGAAGCTCTTCAGCCCGGAGCGCGCGCCGCGGGAACAGGCCGCGAAACAGGTGGCCCGCGCCATCCAGGATACTCCCGGCCTGGTGGATCTCTTCAACGGCGTGCGCGGCGATCTGCCCCAGATCCGGGTGGAACCCGACCCCACCCGGGTGGCACGCCTTGGGCTCAGCGTCGAGCAGGTGGGCGACCAGGCGCGCGCCTCGCTCTTCGGCGATGAAGCGGGCTCGGTCCAGGAACCCGACCGGCTGGTGCCGGTCCGCGCCCGCCTGCCCGACAGCGTGCGATTCAACCGCAACGTCCTGGCTCGCATTCCCATCAGCGGCCCCGGCGGCTGGGCCCTGCTGGGCGACCTCGGCACGGTGCGCGATACTACCGAGCCTGCCGAGCTGCTGCGGGAAAACCTGCGCGACATGGTCGACGTCACCGGCGGCGTCGAGGGCGCCGACCTGGGCAGCGTCATGCGGCACATCCGCTCGGCGGTGGACAAGCTCTCCCTGCCGCCCGGCGTCACGCTCGAGTACGGCGGCCAGGATGCCAGCAAGCGGGCGGCCTTCCACCAGTTGCTCATGGTGTTCGCGCTGGCGGTGGGCGCGGTGATGCTGGTGCTGGTGGTCCAGTTCGGCAACTTCCGGGGTCCGATTCTCATCATGCTCGCCGCCATCCTGGGCCTCACCGGCGCCTTCCTCGGGCTCGCCATCACCGGCGTGCCGTTCAACGTCTCCAGTTTCATGGGGCTGATCCTGCTGGTGGGCCTGGTGGTAAAGAACGGCATTATCCTGTTGGACGCCGCCGCCCGCCGGGAGGCCGAAGGCATGGACCGGCGCGAGGCGCTGGTCGAGGCGGGGCGCGTCCGGCTCCGCCCGATCCTCATGACCACCCTCTGCACCATCGCCGGCCTGCTGCCGCTCGCCTTCGGCCTGGGCGCCGGCAGCGAACTGCAGAAGCCGCTGGCCATCGCCGTGATTGGGGGCCTGAGCCTGTCCACCCTGGTCACCCTGGTCCTGCTGCCGGTCGGAGTGGAAATGGTGGGTGGGGAGAGGACGGTGGGGGGAGAAAAGGGCTGAGAACTGAGGACTGAGTTGCTGGTTGCTTAGTGTTGCTGGTTGCCGGTCGGAAGCTACGTATGGTGCCGGACGACGCCGGAGTCTCCCGCAGCGGGTGTCGGCGCGCGGTGCCCATCTTGGGGTCTCCTCCCGCGCAGGCGCGCCGAGTTAGCCGCGGAGGGAGACTCGGCGAGGACGGCGCCGCGCAAGAAGCGGGGAAAAGGGAAATGGGAACCGTCGCGCCGAGTTGGCCGCGGAGGGAGACTCGGCGAGGACGGCGGCGTGCAAGAAGCGGGGGAAGGGGAAAAGGGAAAGGGGTACCGTCGCGCCGAGTCGGCCGCGAAGGGAGACTCGGCGAGGACGGCCGGGGTAGCCCCGGTTTCAATGGCCCTTTTCGGCCAGTCTGCCGGGCCGAAGGAGGCGAGATTCCTGACATGCTGAGCCCAGATCTGACGCCGCGCCTCTGCGAACGCGCGCTCGCCGCCCGCGATCCGCGGTTCGACGGGCTCTTCTTCGTCGGGATCACCAGTACGAGGATCTACTGCCGGCCCATTTGTCCGTCCCGCCTGGCCAACCCCGAGCGGCGGCGTTTTTTTGAATCCACCGTGGCCGCGGAAAAGGCGGGGTTCCGTCCCTGCCTGCGCTGCCGGCCGGAGTTGGCGCCGGGGCGGGCGCCGGTGGACGCGATCTCCCGTCTGGCCCATATCGCGGCATCACGCATCGAGGCGGGCGCCCTGAACGGCCGATCCATCGGGCAGTTGGCAACCGAGCTGGGGGTTAGCGCCCGGCACCTGCGGCGGGTTCTGGAACGGGAGTACGGCATCTCACCTGGAGTACTGGCCCGGAGTTACCGCCTGCTGCTCGCCAAGCGTCTGCTCACCGACACCACCCTGTCCGTCACCCGGATCGCCTTCAGCAGTGGATTCCAGAGTCTGCGCCGGTTCAACGCGGTGTTCCGCGACCAGTATCGGATGTCGCCCACCGCATTGCGGCGGACCGTCCGGACCGGCGCCGCGCGACCGGGGAGTACCGGCGACTGCGAACGGCTGTCACTCACGCTGGGATATCGCGCCCCTTTCGACTGGACCGGGCTCCTCACGCTGCTGGGATATGATGCGCTGCCGGGGGTCGAGGCAGTGGAGGGTTTGAGATACGCGCGCACGGTGTCGCTGGAGGGCGCGCGCGGGACTGTCGTGGTGGAAAACCGGGAGGCATCCCGCCAGCTCCGGCTCCAGATCTCCACGGCGCTTGCGCCGGTGCTCATGCCGCTCATTCCGCGGCTGCGCCGCCTCTTCGACCTGGATGCGCAGCCCGGCGCGATCGACACCCATCTGGCCCGGGCGGGGCTGGCGGCGCTGGTCCGGCGCCATCCGGGGGTCCGCCTGCCCGGTTGCTTCGACCCGTTCGAGGTCGCCCTTCGCAGCCTGGTGCGCGCCGGCATGCGATCGGAAGCCGGGGCCGGCCACCTGCTTCGCCGGCTGATATGGACCCTGGGGGAACCGGCGCCGGACGACGTTCCCGGCCTCACCCACTCCCTGCCCACTCCCGCGCGGGTCGCCGGGTTCGGGGAAGCCGGACTCCGCTCCCTGGGCCTGCCGTCCCGCGCGGCAGAGTGCGTGGTTCGGGTCGCCCGTGCCATGGCCGTCGGCGCTCTGCGGCTGGAGCCGGGCCGGGAAGTGGAGCCTGCGCTTGGGGCCCTGATCGGTCTGGGCGTGGCCGAACCGGTGGCGACGCGGATTCTCCTCCGCACGCTGCAGTGGCCCGACGCGTTCCCCCCGGCGGGTCGCAGCCTGCTTCATGCCGCCGGTGCCTCCGACGAGGCGACGCTGCTGGAACGGGCCGAAGCCTGGCGGCCCTGGCGGGCCTATGCGGCCCTCCACCTGTGGCTTTGCTCCCAGGGCACGGCGCCGGCCCGCCAGCGAGCCACGGGTTAGTCCGGCTCGTGGTGCGGCCGAAAGACGATATCGAACACCACGCTCCACTCTCTGCCGTCCGTGGAACGCTCGGCCCGTTCGCGCACCGCGGCGCCCTCCCGCCACCAGGTGCCGCGCAACAGGGAGCTCGACCCGTCGGGCTGCCGCTCACTGGCGGTCAGCACCATCTTCCCGCCTCGCAGCCCGCCGTTGAGGAGCAGCACCTCCCGCCCCCGCGTGGTCACCCAGGTCTGATGCCAGCGCCGCCGGCTCGGATCCCAGGCGCTGATACTCACCCCATGCAGGCCGTCGTTCTGGTCATAGACCTCTTCCAGGGCGCATCCACCCAGGATCGGCGTCACATGATTCCGGGCCACGATGCTATCCGCCGCCGATATGTCGTAGGTATCCCAGTCCCCGACGAAGAAATCGAACTGGTGGTATTCCGTGGCGGCGCACGGCGGGGGCGGCACTGCCGGGACGCGGGCCACCGCCGCACCGGCCCCCAGCGCCAGCACCGCCGGGGCGATCAATCCCCTGGGAAACATCTCAATGCCTCCCATCGGGAGGCCGGGTGACCTGCGCGGAGACGCAACGCCACTCCCCGTTCGCCAGCACATAGACGTCGACATAGCGGCTGAGGCCGCGGGTGCCGTCCCTGGCCACCCAGCGGCCGGTCGCCCGCACCAGTCCCACGTTGCCATAACATCGCACGTCCACCTCCTCCAGCCGGTAGAGCACCAGATCGGAACCCGCGGACGTATGCCGCAGAAAGGCGGCCTTGTCGAGCACCGTTCCGTCGGACTCGATGCAGACGAAGTCGTCGGCCAGCCGCCGGCTGTACCAGCGGACGTCGCCCGCCAGTGAAGCGCGCACGTATTCCTCGTTCAGCTCCAACAGACACTCGCGATCGGACACGCAGCCTCGGCCGCCGGGGAAGCGGGAGTGTATCGCGTCCGCAGGGGCGCTGCTCGCCGGTTTGGGACCTCGAATCGTCCGCCGATTCCAGGTCCGGAAGCAGCGCGCCGGGTGACCGGCCGATCGCTACGGTCGTTTGCGGTGCGTGCCACACACCACAGGAGGACAGCATGAGGCACATCACCTGCAGCGCGATTCTGGCCGCCGCCGTGCTGGGCTGCGGCCGGGAGGCGTCGGTCACCAGGCCGAACGACCAGACTGCCCGGGTTCCCATGGTCTCACAATACGACATCCAGGTGATCCCGGCGACGCTGGGCGGGACGAGCAATCGGGCCAACAGTATCAGCCAGCGCGACTGGCTCGCGGGCTTCGCCCTGCTGCCGGATAACCAGACCCGGCACGCGGCGCTGTGGCGCGAAGGACTGATCCAGGACCTGAAGACGCTGGGCGGCCCTAACAGCAGCGTCGTCTGGCCCGGCCAGAATCACCAGGGAACCGTCGTCGGGATTTCCGAAACCGCCGAAACGGGCACGCTGGGCGAAGAATGGAGCTGCAGTGCCTTCTTCTCCTCGGTGACCAATCATATCTGCCTCGGCTTCGTCTGGAAGGATGGCGTGATGACCGGCCTGCCGACCCTGGGCGGCGAGAACGGCTACGCCGCCGGGGTGAACGACCGCGACGAGGTGGTGGGCTGGGCGGAGACGCCGGTGCACGACCCGACCTGCCATGCGCCCCAGGTGCTCCAGTTCCGCGCCGTGTTGTGGGATGCGTCCGGCAGCGCGCACGAACTGCGCCCCCTTTCCGGCGATTCCACCTCCGCCGCCACCGCCATCAACAACCGGGGCCAGGTAGTGGGAATCTCGGGCGATTGTGATGTTGCGGTCGGCGAATTCAGCGCGCGGCACGCGGTGCTGTGGAGCCAGGGCGAGCCGGTCGACATCGGTAATCTGGGCGGCGTGGCCTGGAATACCCCGACGGCGATCAACGAGGCGGGTGACGTGGTCGGCTTCTCCGATCCGCCGGGCGACCAGGACGGCAGCTTCATCGCCCACGCATTTCTCTGGACCCGCGCGGACGGCATCCAGGATCTGGGCACGCTTCCCGGCGACGAGATCAGCGAGGCGCTGGGCATCAATGCGCAGCGGCAGGTAGTAGGCGTCTCCTGTGGCGCCGTCTGCCGAGCCTTCATCTGGCAGAACGGCGTCATGCAGGACCTCAACGATCTGGTGCAGACCGGGTTCGGCGACTTCCTGGTTTCGGCCCGGGACATCAACGACGCGGGAGAGATTACCGGTGATGCCCTGACGGCCAACGGAACCGTGCCGTACGTCGCGACGCCGGCACCGCCGCACCCGTAGGAACAACGGTCAGGGGCCGGGTGGCCGGTATCACGCCTCGGGACTGCGGCCCAGTCCCGACGACCATCCGCCCTGACCAATACGGCGGGAAGAGGGAAACGGGAAGCAGGGAAGGACAGCGGCCGGGGCTGAGGCTTCCCGGAGCGGGCGTTCGGAGCGCCCCAAGGTGGATGGGGATCCATTCGCCAGGGAGCGATCCGTCAGGCCGCAGAGGGAAGCTCAGCCCGGCCGCCACCGTCAGCGGTTCCCTATCGTGAAGAGGACGGAGCTATTATCCGGACAGTTGCATTCCACGTCCCCCGTTCCCCTTCCCGCTCCCCCAATGAAACCTCTCGCGCTCGCAGCACTCCTTGCCCTTCCCGGCCTGCTCGCCGCCCAGCAACCCATGGGTTACAGCGCACACGCGGCCTTTGATCCGCTGTTCCTGAGCGATCCCGGTACCGGTTATCGCAGCGGCAGCGGCGCGCCGGGACCATCCTACTGGCAGAACGAGGCCGACTACCGCATCCAGGCGACCCTGGACCCGGAAGCCAAGCGCCTGAGCGCAACCGAATCGCTCCACTATACCAACAACAGCCCCGACACCCTGCGCTACGTCTGGCTCCAGGTGGAGCAGAACGCGTTTACCGACAGCTCGCGCGGCACCCTGGCCGCCGCCGGGGTGGTGCCGGCGCAGGCGAGAGAGGCGGCGGGGCTCACCGGAGGCTACAGCTTCCGCTCCGTGCGCGTCCTCCTGGGCGGCAAGACGACGCAGGCCGAGTACCTGCTATCCGATTCCCGGATGAAGATTCTCCTGCCGGCGCCGCTTGCACCGCATGGCGGGACCGTCACCCTCCTGTTCGACTACAGCTTCCTCATTCACGGCCGCACCGGCCGGATGGGCTGGGCCCAGACCAGGAACGGCCCCGAGTTCGAGCTGGCCCAGTGGTACCCTCGCATGGCGGTGTATGACGATGTCCGCGGCTGGAACACCCTGCCCTATCTGGGCAGCGGGGAGTTCTTCCTCGACTACGGAAACTTCGACTACCGCGTGACCGCACCGGCCGATTACCTCGTGGTCGGATCCGGCGAGCTGGTGAACCCCGATTCCGTGCTGACGGCAGAACAGCGGCAGCGCCTGGCGCGCGCCCGCGCCGGCGATTCCACCGTGATGATCCGCACCGCATCCGAAGTCGAGGCCGAGGCGAAGAGGCCGCAAACCAGCCGACAGAAGACCTGGCATTTCACCATGCGGAGCTCGCGGGACGTGGCGTTTGCCGCATCGCGGGCCTTCATCTGGGATGCCGCCCGGGTCCGGCTGCCGGAGGGAAAATCCGCCCTGGCCATGTCGGTCTATCCGGTGGAGAGCGCCGGCGATTCCGCCTGGGGCCGGTCGACCGAGTACCTCAAGGGCGCCATGGAGATCTTTTCCCGCCGCTGGTACCCCTACCCCTGGCCCGTGGCCGTCAATGTCGCGGGGCCGGTGGGCGGAATGGAGTATCCGGGCATCGTCTTCTGCGGAGCCCGCGGGCGGGGCAAACAACTGTGGGCCGTCACGGCCCACGAGATCGGCCACGACTGGTTCCCCATGCTGGTCGGCTCCAACGAACGGCGGAACGCGTTCATGGATGAAGGCTTCAACACCTTCATCGATATCGGCGCGTCGGACGAGTTCAACCACGGGGAGTTCGCCCCCAAGCGCGACGGCGAATATGCCCCCAGGGGCGGTAACCCGGCGCAGGAAATCATTCCGCTGCTCACCGATTCCGCCGCCCCGCCCATCATCACCCGAGCCGACGCTGTGACCGAGCGGTATCGCCATGCGGTCGAATACTACAAGCCGGCACTCGGCCTGGTCCTGCTGCGCGACGTTATTCTGGGTCCCGAACGCTTTAATCAGGCCTTCCGTACCTACATCCGGCGCTGGGCCTTCCGGCACCCCACCCCGGAGGACTTTTTCCGCACCATGAACGATGCGGCGGGCGAAGACCTCGGCTGGTTCTGGAAAGGATGGTTCGTCCGTACGTGGCAGCTCGACCAGGCCGTGAAAAGCGTGGCCTACGTGCACGACGATCCCGCCCAGGGCGCGCTCATCACGCTCAGCAACAACGACTCGCTCCCCATGCCGGTGCGCCTGCGCATTGCCCGGCAGGGAGGCACGGCGGACACTGTTGATCTGCCGGTGGAGATCTGGGAGCGCGGCGGGGAGTACACCCTGCGCTACCCGTCGACCAGCCCCCTGACCTCGGTGGAGCTGGATCCCGACCGGCAGCTGCCCGATGTCGACCGGGGGAATAACCGGTGGGAAGCAAAGGAGTGAGAGGTAAGGCCGCGGGCCAACTACTCGACCGGGCCGGAGCCCTCCACGCTCCAGCCTACGGCGACTGCTCGATCGTTGGCGCAGATCAGGTCAGCCAGGAGGCTGGCCGGACCCGGTAGCATTGCCATCGTCAGCTTGGACACATCGAACTGGATGCTGGTCTTGGTCTCCGGATCGAACTCCGCGGGCGGCTGCATCTCCAGTTGAATGCAGTCCTCGTCAGTTTTCATCTCCTTATAACTCAGCTCGATCGGGCCGAAGGTGAGGGGCACGCTCTCGGTGGGGGTGGCTTCCGCATCCGGAGACGCGGGGGTCAGGGCGCCGTGCAGGCCCACAAGCAGCACCGGCCCGATCTGCGGGTCGAAGTCCGCGCCGGTGATCGTGAGCGTGCCCCGGAACGTGCGGCCGTCCTCACTGGCGCCGGTCGCCGAAACCGTGATGCCTCCGCCGGTCCCGCCGGCAAGCGAAGCATTTTCAGCAAGGGTGGTCACCACCTCCGAGGCGACGACCGTCGGCTCCTGGGAAGATTCGCCGCAACCCGAGGCGACGACCGCGAGCAGGAGGGTGAGGGCGGCCGCCGGGGCGTATGGCTGCAGGGACATGAAGACCTCCCGGAGGGGTGAAGACGGCCTGGCGTTCACGGCTCGATAACGACGATTCCCGGCTTGGTCCCGCCGAAGGCGGGCAGGGCGAAGTTTGCGACGAAGAGCCGGCCACGATCGGCGCCGTGAACCCCGAAGACGGCGTTCACCGGAAAGTCCAGTGGCGGGCCGCTGGCCACCACGTCGAAGGTGCTTCCGTCCGGGCTCACCTTCACGATCCGGTCCTGTCCGATCACCATGGCGTAGATCGCGCCATGGATGTCCAGCACGATGCCGTCCACCGTAGAGATCATCGGGCCCTGGGCCAGGGTGGCGAGATTGCCGGGACTCCCGTCGGGCTGAACCGGAATCGAGAGCAGGGCGCCCTTCTCCGTGTTCGCGGCGATCAGCGTTCCGGGCCCGCCTTCCCCCGGGCGGAACACGATCCCGTTGGCGCCGATAGGCACCGGTATCGGAAGGTCCCCCGTGCCGGCCAGCGCGGCGCTCTCCACCCACAGTTCGGCGCTGCCGCCCGGCGGGATCCGCCAGACCGCGCCCACCGTCGGGTCGCCGCCGCACGGTATCCGGGTCGATTCCGTCACGTACAGGTTCCCACGCTCATCGAAGACCAGCGCGTTGGGATAGCAGATCGCCTCTGATCCGGGCAACCGCACGGCCGCTCCGGCGCGGCCGTTGATCCGGTAGACACCGTGTGTTGCCGGATCGTAGGTGACCAGCGCCGCATAGATGTCGCCCAGCGCGTTCGTCGCGAGTCCCAACAGTCCGGGTGCACCATCGGGCGGAATGGGGACCTGGTCGAGAGGAAGGAGGGCAGCGAACGGCTGCACGGTTCCGTCCGGGTCCACCCGGCGGACCTCAGCCAGGCGCGTAAGACCTACATACAGGTGACCCCGGGGATCGAACGCGATTCCTTCGGGGTACTCGCCGGCCGCGGGGTTGAAGCTGATGGAATCCCAGGTGCGCGTCATGGCCACCGCATGTGAGAGAACGATTCTGGAGGAATCCGTGGGAACGCCCGGGTCGCAGGCTGCCAGCACAGGCTGAAAGGAGCGCGGCGGGAAGGGCGATTGTCAATCGGAACATGTGCTGGGGACGCCCGGGAAGGCGATGATCCGGATTGAGACCCTCGCCACGTGGAGGTGGCGATCGGGGATGCCGGGGCCGACCCCGTCGCACTCCAGTCCAGACAGCGGCCCTCCTCGTCTACCTGGCCACCGAGCCGGGGGTCAGCCACAGGCGCGACGTGCTCCTCGCCCCTCCTGTGGCTGGAGACGGGGCGCCCCGTTCGAGGGGTGGATGGAGGCGGCGCGCGACGTTGCACGGACTCCCCCGCCACCCCCTCTCATCGAGCGTCCGGCCCCGGAACCCCCACGCGCACCCTGACCACCTTCGGGTCGGGCTGCTGGCCCAGCAGCGGGGCCAGGGCGGCGAACTCGGCGATGAAGACATCGGTGGCGCCGTTCCCGGCACCGAAGGCGACGCTCGTGGGCGTCTGGAGGCCGTCCTGCGCGTCGGCCACCGTCTCCATCGTGGACCCGTCAGGGGAGACACGTACGAGCCGGCTCTCACCGATGAGCACCGGATACAGGTTGCCGCACGCGTCCACCCCGAGACCGTCCACCACTCCGGCGAAGGGGTTCGGCCCGCCGGGCACACCCAGAATTGCCGCAACGCGGGCCGGTCCCGCTCCCCCGTCCGGTCGGATCGGGAGCTCTACCAACTGACGTTTCTCCGTGCTGGCGACGAAAAGCGAGCTCCCGTGGTGGACGATGCCGTTGGCACCGATGGGGAACGGTCCCGGCGCCACATCACCGGTCCCCGTCAGCTCCGGACCGCGGAACCAGAGCGCGGCGGATCCCCCCGGCGCCACCTTCCAGACGCCTCCCTCCTCGAAGGCGCCGGGGCCGGTAGGCGGTCCGGTGGAGGAGCTGACGTAGAGGTTGCCACGGCGGTCGAAGGTGAGGGCGTTGGGGAAGAAGATCTGTGCGCTGCCGGGCAGCAGTTCCCGGTCGCCGGCCGGGGTGATGCGCCACACCCCGTGGCTCGAAGCCGGTGCCCCCGTCGCGGGATCGAACGAGGCCACCGCCGCATAGACGTTCCCCCGGTGGTCCGTGGCCAGTCCGAGGAGCCCCTGGTCCGGAAGAGGATCTCCGTCGGCATCCACCGCAGCGAACCGCGTCACGACCTCGGACGCCGTTCCCGGCCGGAATCGCAGCAGGACGCCGGTGAACCGAAGGCCCACGTAGATGTCGCCGCGATGGTCTACGGCGATCCCCTCGGGAAACTCGCCCCGGGTAGGGTCCAGGTTCAGTACGACGTCCGACGCCGCTTCGTGCCGGTCGGGCACGACGGTGCACGCCTCCGACCTGAAGGACGATAGGGACGCCGGAGAGGTGACCATTTTCGTCTCACAGGATACCAGCACGGCGGCCAGTGCCAACGCTGACGCCGGCATTCGCCAGTTCGCCATTTCCTCCTCCTTAGCTTCCAGGTGATCGCCGGGTGGACGCCTTGGTTCCCCCGGCGCGCCCCTCTGACTTGAGATCCGGGAGACAGAAGAAACCCAGCAGATCCTCATCGGCCGAGACGCGGACGTTCCGGCTCGCCTGGGCCCTGGCTCCCTGCCCGATTGGTCTCCGGGATGACGCCGATTCTCGCTGAGGTGCGGTACCCGGCCCGCTGCCCCCGATGTCCTGATTTCGGCGTTCGGACGCATATTCTTATCGGGTGGAGCTCACCAAAGTCTCACCGCCCGGGGGCAGCCATCCGGCGATGGGGGAGAGAGGCACGATGATCCGATTCAAGATCCTGGGGGCGCCGGGTATCGAGCCCGATGGCGAGGATCGGCGAGGCCACCTCTGCCTCCAGCCGAAGCAACTCGCCCTGCTGGCGTACCTCTGCCTGGAAGCCTCGAGCCGCGCGTCGCGTCGCGACCGCATCGTGTATCTCCTCTGGCCCCAATTGGACCAGGCCCACGCGCGGGCCGCCCTGAGCCAGGCCATGTACCGGCTGCGCCGCTGCCTCGGATCGGACCCGGTTCTGTGCTTCGGCCAGGACGAAATCTCCATTGACCGGAGCCGGGTGTGGTGCGATGCCATCGAGCTGGAAGATTGCCTGGCCGATGGCCGGTGGGACGACGCGCTGCGCCTCTACACCGGCGAACTTCTTGAGGGCTTTCACCTTGGGGGCACCTCGGACTTCGAGCGCTGGCTCACGGATCACCGGGAGCGGATCAGGGACGCGGTGGTGGGGGCGGCCCTGAGCGCCGCCGAAGCCGCGGAAGCGCAGGGAGACCCGGCGAAGAGCATCCTGGTTCTGCGCCGCGCGCTGGAGGTCTCGCCGTTCGAGGAATCGGTGGTCCGGCGCCTGCTCCTCCTGCTCGACCAGACCGGCGACCCGGGCGGAGCGCTGCGTCTGTATCAGGACTTTGCCACCCGGCTCGCCGACGAGTACGAGCTCGCACCTGCAGCGCAGACCCGGGACGCCATGGCGTCGATCCAGGCCAGGGTGGGGACGGGCTCGAAGACAACGGACGATGGAAGCGCGTCACCCATTCGCTCCCTGGCCGTGCTCTCGTTCCGGGCGCTGGGTGACCAGTCCGGCGGCGCCGTTTTCGCCGACAGCCTTCCGGAAGAGGCCCTGAACGCCCTGGGCCGGATGGATGGCCTCAAGGTGATTGCGGGGACCTCCTCCTTCCGCTTTCTGAGCGGAGACCACGACGCTCGGGAGATAAGCCGGCGCCTCGGGGTAGACGCGGTGGTGGAGGGCAGTGTTCAGGTCGAAGGCGATAGCGCGCGAATCCATGTCCGGCTCGTCGCGGGCAGCGACGGAGCGCTCCTCTGGTCGCGCACTTACGCCCGCCGGCTCTCCACCCGCGATCTCTTCGGAGCTCAGGAGGCGGTGGCCCGTGCAATCGCCAACGCACTCAGGATCGAGCTCGACCCCGCCTCGAGCGAGCGCCTGAGCTGGGAGCCGACGGAGGACCTGGAGGCCTACAGTCTCTGCCTGCAGGGGCGGCACGCCTGGTCGCGGCGCTCTCCGGAGGCCCTGGAGGAAGCCGAACGACTGTTCCGGCGTTCGATCCAGCATGATCCTGCCTATGCGGCCGCCTGGTCGGGGCTGGCGGACACGTTAACTCTGTTACCGCTCTTCGCTCGCGCGGATCGGATCAAGTCACACCGCGAAGCCCGGGAGGCTGCGTCCCGGGCGCTCGAACTCGACGAGGGCTCGGCCCAGGCGCACGCCTCGCTGGCCCGCTCCCTCGAGTCGGAGCGGCGCCGCGAGGAATCGGGCAAGGAATTTCGCCGGGCGCTTCAGCTCAATCCCAACTACGCCACCGCGCGTCACTGGTACGCTGATCATCTGCTCCGGCTCGGGAAATCCCGGGAAGCGCTGCTCGAGATCGAGCGCGCCACCAGGCTCGATCCCCTCTCTCCCGCCGTCCGGATGGGACATGCGTTCATCCTGTATCTGCTCCACCACTACGAACGCGCCATCCAGTCTGCAAGGAAGGCCATAGCCATGGAGGCCGCCGCGGAGGCGCACCTGGTGCTCGCGTTTGCGCAGGCTGAAGGCGGCGACCCGACGCAGGCGGTGGAGACCTGTAAACTGTTCCGTCGCGAGTTTCCTGACGCGCCGCGGGGACCGGGTGCCCTTGCATATACTCTGGCAAGAGCCGGTTCTAAGGAGCGCGCCCGGGCTGTTATTCGCACCGCTCTGAATTCAGGCGCCGAGCCTCTCATGCTCGGCGCCGCTCTGGCTGCACTCGGCGATCCGGACGGGGCATTTCGATGCCTGGCGACTGCCGACTGGGGCAGCATCAACATTGACATGCTCGCCCATTCCGCCGCCTTCGATCCGCTCCGGACCGATCCCCGTTTCCGGGCTCTCCGGCAACAGCTGGGGCTGTGAGTCCAATCCGAAGAATGTGGAGTCCAGGACCGCCTCAGAGGTTCTGACGTCTCACTTCCCATCCACATCAGGCCCGGGCAGCCGGCGTCTAATCCGTTGCACCACAACATGTTAAGCGCTTCACCATGGTTTCGGTCTCCCTTCCCCTTGCCCCCCCATCTAGTTTCCGGGGCACCTCTAACCCGCTGGGCGGGCGCCTTCCCGATGAGCCTCTATCCCCAACCCACCGTGTACGAGTGCGGACCGTTCGCGCTCAAGTATGCGCTGTTGACCTACGGGGTCGTGGCTCACGAGAACGACCTGGGCAGGGCGGCGGGGACGTGCGAGGCGAAGGGCACGGACGAGGTCGGCCTGGGACGGGCCGCGCAGTTGTACGGCTACCGCCTGCAGGTTCTGCGGCATCTGCGCGCGGCCTCGGCCCGGGACGCCCTGCTGGAGATACTCGCCGCCGGGACCCCCACACTGCTCTGCGTGGACCAGTGGGATCACTGGCTCGCCGCGGTAGCGGCCGAAGGCGACGACATCGTCCTGCTCGACAGCCGGGAAGAGCCGGTATCCGTGGTGGTCAGCTGGGAGCGTCTGGCGGAGATGCTCGTCTTCCGGCGCCGCCGCTTCCTCCGCACCCGGCAGCTCTACGACCTCCACCCTCTTCTTCCGGAGCGCGCGCCGGCGGTCCGGGCGCGCTTCACCCCCGCCGCGGCACGACTGCTGGCCGATCCGGCGCACCGGGAGCTGGCCCACGGCTGGGACCGCCGGCTGCGCGATCTCCAGGCACTGGCACTGCGCGTCTCCGGCGGGCTGCCGCTCAGTCGTCTGCTGCGCGACCGGGCCGGCGATCTCCTGGCGGCCGCGGCAGCACCCGACTCCGCCACCGTGCGGCGCCAGATCGAGTATTATGCCCTGGTCGGCGACGTCTACGATTTCCGTGTCGCCCAGGACCAGGAAGCCGAAGCACTCCTGCGATTGGCGCGCCTGCTCCAGCCGGCTGCGAGCATCATCGCGGCCGCCTGACCCTCCGCGCGCGCAGCGAAGTCACTTCCGTTCGCCGCCCGGCAGACTGGTTGCGGGTGTCAACCGGTACCGCGATGCCGGGGTTTCCGCCCAGCGCCAGCTGGATCTGCGAGCCCACCGGCCAGGTCTGGACACAACCATGAACAAGGCCGTCCCTCTCCTGCTTCTCCCGTTTCTCCTTTCTTCACTCCGCGCCCAGACGCCCGACTCCGCCTGGCGCGCGTATGGGCACGATGCTCTCGGAAGCCGCTACAGCCCGCTCACCCAGATCACGCCGGCCAACGTTGCGCAATTGCAGCCGGTGTGGCGCTATTCGACGGGTGAACGGGAAGTGATTGCGAAGTCGGGCCGATCCATGTCGCTCGAGGCGACCCCGATCGAGCTTGACGGCACACTCTACTTCAGCACTCCGCTGGGCAAGGTGATCGCGCTCGATGCGGCGACGGGCCGGGAGAAGTGGCGGTGGGACGGCGCGGTGTCCCCCGCCGCCCATTTCGGTGACTGGACCAGCAGGGGCGTGTCTGCCTGGACCGACGCGCACGCGCCGCCGGGGGTTGCGTGCGCCCGGCGCATCGTGGCCGTGACGGTGGACGCACGGTTGATCTCGCTCGACCGCGACACCGGCACCCCCTGCCCGGGGTTCGGCAACCACGGCATCGTGGACCTGCGACAGGGGCTGCGGAACCCGCCGCACTTCCCCGAGGAATACGAGGAGACCTCGCCGCCGGCGGTGGTCGGCGACGTGCTCGTGGTGGGATCGGGTGTGGCCGACAACAACTACACCGATGCGCCGAGCGGCGAAGTCCGGGGCTTCGACGCCCGCACCGGCCGGCTGCGCTGGCGCTGGGATCCGGTGCCTCAGGACCCGCACGATTCCGCCTATGCCACCTGGCGCGGGCCCGGGGGCCACCGCACCGGCGCCGCCAACGCCTGGTCGGTGATCGCGGCCGACTCCGCCAACGATCTGGTCATTCTCCCCACCGGCAGCCCGAGCGTCGACTACTGGGGCGGCACCCGCCTGGGCGACGGCCGCTACGGAAACTCGGTGGTGGCGTTGCGCGCCTCGACGGGAGCGTTGGTCTGGAGTTTCCAGACGGTGCACCACGATCTCTGGGATTACGACAACGCCGCGCCGCCGGCGCTGGTGGACGTGATGCGCAACGGCCGGCCCGTTCCGGCGGTGCTCCAGGCCACCAAGACCGGCCAGCTGTTCGTGCTCGACCGCACGAGCGGTGCACCGATTTTTCCGGTAGCGGAACGCGCGGTGCCGAAGAGCGATGTGCCGGGCGAACAGGCGTCTCCCACCCAGCCGGTCTCCTCCGTGGAGGCGCTAAGCCCGCAGGGATTCCCCTCCGATTCGGCCTGGGGCCCGGACAGTGCCTCGCGCGCCGCCTGCGCGGGACTGATCGGCGGGCTGCGGAACGAGGGGATGTACACCCCGCCCAGCCTCCAGGGCTCGTTCATCGTGCCGTCAAATGTCGGCGGCGTAGCGTGGGGCGGCGTAGCGTTCGACCCCGCCAGCCAGATCGCGGTGATTCCGGTGAACCGGCTGGCTGTGGCGATCCGGCTCATCTCCCGGGGCCGGGCAGCCCTCGCGCGCCGTTCGGATCAACCGCAGCGGATCGAACCTGAATACACCGACATGCACGGCACGCCGTATGTCATGCGGCGCCAGATACTGGCGTCGCCGGCCGGCGTTCCCTGTACGCCGCCTCCCTTTGGGCAGCTGGTCGGCGTAGATCTCCGCACGGGCCGGGTGCGCTGGCGCGTGCCGCTGGGACAGCTAAGCGACAGCGCGCCGGCGTCCTGGGGCTCGCCCGTGCTGGGCGGGCCGATCGCCACGGCGAGCGGACTCATCTTCCAGGCCGGCACCTTCGACCATCACCTTCGCGCCTTCGATACGCGCACCGGCCTGGAGCTGTGGCGGGGCGATCTTCCCGCCGGCGCCAAGGCGACACCGATGACCTACGCGACAGGCGGCAGGCAGTATGTGGTGGTCGCGGCGGGCGGCAGCGGCGATCTCTGGGGACTGAGCGACGCGATCGTCGCCTTCGCATTACAATAGAAAGCGCGCCCCTTTGCCCGGCGCGCCCAGCTTCATTCCCGAACCGGTGGACCCCTCATGACACGGACCCTCCCCGCCGCCATCCTCCTGTGCCTGGCGCAGGTTGCCGCCGCGCAGACTCCCGCCTCCATTCACACCACGCTCTACCAGGACATGCGCTGGCGGCAGGTAGGGCCGTACCGCGCGGGATGGGCGACGGCGGTGACCGGCGTCCCCGGCAGCTCCAGTACCTTCTGGTTCGGCGGCGCGGGCGGCGGCGTGTGGAAGAGCACCGACGCGGGCCGCACCTGGCACCCCTGGATGCAGCACGAGACCAGCGCGGCGATCGGCGCCCTGGCAATCGCCCCCTCCGATCCGAAGGTGCTCTATGCCGGCACCGGCCAGGTGGCGGCCCGCTACGACATCATGGCTGGCGACGGGGTCTACCGTTCGGAAGATGGAGGCGAGACCTGGAGGCACATCGGCCTGGACTCCACCCGGCATATCGGCGCGCTGCTGGTGAGCCCCTCCGATGCGCGGCACGTGCTGGTGGCTGCGATGGGCCACGTCTTCGGGCCCAACGCCGAGCGCGGGGTCTACGACACCGACGACGGGGGCAAGACCTGGCGCCGCACCCTCTTCGTGAGCGACAGCACCGGCGTGGTGGACCTGGCCTGGGATCCGGAGAGCACCTCGGTGGTCTACGCCGCGGCGTGGCAGATGCACATGCACCCCTGGCTGGACTATTTCCAGCCCTACGCCGGGCCCGAATCGGCGGTCTACCGGAGCAACGACGGCGGCGAGCACTGGCAGAAGCTGGGCGGCAGCGGCTGGCCGGCCGGTACCCTGGGCCGGATCGGCCTGGCGGTGGCGCGGGGGAGCGGCGGCCGGATCGTCTACGCGGTGGTGGACGCGCCCGAGGGGGGCGGCGGGCTGTACCGCTCCAGGGACGGCGGCGCCAGCTGGGAGTACGTGAACCACGACGGCTCGCTGGGCAGCAGTTACTTCGGGCGCGTGGTAGTGGCGCCGGACGATTCGAATACCGTCTACGTGATGGGCCGCTCCATCCGGCGCTC
Organism: uncultured Gemmatimonadales bacterium; assembly: GCA_963779755.1. Classification (GTDB taxonomy): domain Bacteria; phylum Gemmatimonadota; class Gemmatimonadetes; order Gemmatimonadales; family GWC2-71-9; genus CAVZZO01. Next base: position 560,042 of record CAVZZO010000001.1, on the reverse strand, counting down.
CACCGACGGAGGGAAGCACTTCGAGGTCATGCGCGGCTCGCCCGGCGGAGATGATTACCACTCGCTCTGGATCGACCCGGTGAATCCTCAGAGGATGATTACCGGATCGGACCAGGGGGCGGTGCTGACGCTGAACGGCGGCGCCACCTGGTCCAGCTGGTATAACCAGCCCACGGGACAGTTCTACCATCTCGCCGCCGACGACCGGTTTCCCTATCACATCTACAGCGGCCAGCAGGACAACGGCACGGTGGAGATCGCGAGCAGCGGCCCCTACGGCGTCATCGAGGAGCGCGACTGGCACCCGGTGGGCGGCGATGAGCGCGACTATATGGTGCCCAAACCGGGGAACCCGGACATGGTCTTCGGCAGCGGCCTGGGCGGCCACGTGTCCCGCTTCAACGAGGAGACGCGCCAATCGGCGGAGGTCTCGCCCTGGCCGGTCTCGAGTTACGGCGCCCGGCCCACCACGGTCAGGTACCGTTACACCTGGATCACCCCGCTGGTATTCTCGCCCTTTGTGCCGCACGCCATGTACCTGGGATCGCAGGTGCTCTTCCGGTCGCTGGACGACGGCGACCACTGGTCGGCGGCGAGCCCCGACCTGAGCGGCAAGCAGGAAGGCGCCACGGGCTGCGAGAACCCGGCGCCGCCCGCGGCGCGGGACTGCGGCTTCGGCGTGATCTATGCCATCGCGCCCTCGGCCGCGAGTCGCCGCCTGATCTGGGCCGGGACCGATGATGGCCTGATCCACGTCACCACCGACGGCGGCGCGCACTGGCGTAACGTCACCCCGCCGTCAGTCCCGGCCTGGGGACGAATCACCACCATCGACGCGGCCGCAAAGGACACTGCCAGCGCCTATGTGGCGGTGGACACCCACCGGCTGGACCGCTTCGCGCCGATGCTGCTGCGCACCCACGACCTGGGGCGCACCTGGCAGCCGATCGATACCGGCCTGCCGGGGGATGAGTATACCACGGCGCTGCGGGCCGACCCCGAGCGGCGGGGGCTGCTGTACGCCGGCACCAATCGCGGCGTGTACGTCTCCTTTGACGACGGCGATCACTGGCAGCCGCTGGGACCGGGCTTCCCCACCACCTGGGTGCGCGACCTGCTGGTCCACCAGGGCGACCTCCTGGCCGCCACCCAGGGCCGCGGCATCTGGGCGCTGGACGATCTGGCGCCGCTGCGCGAAGCGAGCGCCACTATCGCGCGCGCGCCGGCCCACCTGTTCCGGCCGGCCTCCGCGTGGCGCCTCCGGGGCAACGAGAACCGCGATACCCCGCCGCCTCCGTCCACGCCCCTGGGCCAGAACCCGCCGGCCGGCGCCATCATCGATTACTGGATCGGGCAGGGCGCCTCCGGGCCGGTGACGCTCACCCTCCGCGACTCGGCGGGCCACGTGGTCCGCCGGTTCTCCAGCGAGGGCGCGGCCGAGGAGCTGCCGTCCAACCGCTATTTCCAGAAGGACTGGACGGTGGCGCCGGGACGGGTATCGGCGGAGCCCGGCATGCACCGGTTCCTGTGGGATCTGCGGTATCCCACGCCCATGGCGCTGCGCTACGACTTCTCCATCGCCGGGGTATGGAAGGAGGGGACTCCGCTCGAGCCCAGAGGGCCCCTGGTACTCCCGGGCAACTACCGCGTGACGCTGACCGTCGGTGGGAAAGACCAGACTCGGCCCCTGGCCGTGCGGATGGACCCCAGGGTTCACGTGACCGCCGCCGCCTTGCGGCAGCAGCTGGCTCTGGCGCAGGCGATCGACTCCCTGCTGCAGCGCGCGGTAGGCGCGGACCACCAGATCGAGGCTCAGCTCGCGGATTCCACCGCGCTCGACTCGGCGACTGCCGGCTCACTTCGGTCCCTGGTCCAGGCCGGCGACACGAACCTGTCACGCATCACCGGCGTCCTGGCGAGCCTGGTCACCGGCGTCCAGAGCGCCGACGCCGCCCCCACGGAAGGCCAGCGGGCGGTGTACCGGGATTACCGCGGGCAGCTGGAAGAGCTGCTGCGGCGGTGGGCGGCAATCAGACAGGAAAGAGGAATGAAGACAGAATAGGAGCCTACCGCACTTCGATCGGAATCGTCCGCACCAGCAGCTTTCCGTTGCCGGTCCACATTTCCAGCCGCATGGGACCGGGGTGGGACGGGGTGTAGGAGAAATCGTAGGTCTCCCCCACATCGATGTTGAACCTCGCCGGCCCGGACGTACGGTCCGCCGGGGGCAGGTCCGCTCCGTCCTTCGCCACGGGCTGCCAGTCCACCAGGGAAGAGTCGGCATCCAGCAGACGATACTGGATGTCTCCCGCCGTCGGCATGGAAATGAACCGGAGCCGCTGCGGCACGCCGGCCTGGAAGCCCAGCGGCCGGGGGTGCCGATGCCCGTTGACCAGCACGTTTTCCAGGGTTTCGGGGGTGAGGAAGCTGAAGAATATCACGTGGTCCGTGGCGGGGTCGTAATGCTCCCCCGGTTTCAGCACGATCAGCGGGCCGTACAGCCCGTGCCCCAGCTGCCAGAGATCGTCGAGGTGGGTGTGGTAGATGAATGTCCCGGCCCGGGGCGGCGTCATCTCCACCACAAAACTGTCGCCGGCGGCGATGGGCGGCGCGATGTGCGTGCCCCAGCCGCTTACGGCAGGGACCCCGTCGTAATAGCTGTGGATCTCCATCCCGTGCCAGTGCACCACCGTGCTTTCCTTGAGATGATTGACCACCTCGATCCGGGCATAGCGGCCGCGCGTCAGCACCAGGGGTGACCCCGGGATATTCACCGAATCCGGCGCCGCGGGCTGGCCCCCGTGCTGGATCACGTAGCCCAGCCCCGGGAGGGAATCCCAGACACCGTCCCGCCGCTGGATCACCAGCCGCACATCCTGGGTATCGGTGGGGGCAGCGGCGACGGGCGCGTCGGGGTCGGGCCGGATATGCAGCGGGATGATCATCCCCGCCATGGGCATCCCGGCAGGCGGCATCGTATCGGCCGCGCCGCGCGGCAGGTGCGTCGTGTGCCAGAGAATGTGGTAGACGATGTGGCAGTGGAAGATCCAGTTGCCCGGCCGGTCGGGCGACCACTCCATTCGCGCCGTTCCCCCCGGGGGCATGTGCTCGGTGACCGCCAACCAGCGCCGTTCCGGCGCGATCACCGTATCCCGCTCCATATCGCCCCGCGCCAGCATCCGGAAGAAGAAACCGTGGAGGTGCATCGGATGGGACCGGTCGCTGGTGTTGATCACCCGCCAGTGGACCGAATCGCCGACGGTCAGGTTCTCAGGTACCGTATGAGGATAGGAGCGGCCGTTGATGACCGGCGACTCGTATTCGTCCCGGTGGCCACCGATCTCCAGAGAGTCAATCCACACTCCCAGGACCATGATACGGTCGGAAGCCACGGGGCCCGGGGCATCCACGATGAACGCCCCGGACAGCTGGCTCTCATACCCGTGTCGTTGCTGGAGTGACGCCGCGCCCGTGGTGCTGCCCCAGTAGAGATAGGTCCCGGGCTCGCCCGCCGGGAAGCGCACTTCCCGCGTCTCGCCCGCGGGAATAAAGAGCGTGTCTGCGGCGTTTCCCGGCCGGCTGTCCAGCCCGTGCAGCACCAGCGGGCGGGCCAGCGCGTTACGCACCACCGCGTGGATGGTGGTCCCCTCCGGCACACGGATGAGCGGCCCCGGATTCGTGGGTGCCTTTCCCTCCTCCCCGAAGGACGCGATAGTCAGGAACGCTCCTGCCCCGTCTTCGGGCGACCAGCGCGCCTCGCGGGCAACCATCCGCAGGGTAAGCTCGCCCCGGACCAGGGTGCCGGCAGGGTGGTGGTTCTCGTTGGCATTGACGACAGGGAGAGAATCGGGCGCAGACACACCCAACCCGCTCCCGATCAGGAGCAGGGCGGCAAGCAGGTTGTACAAGCTTGTACTCCGGGGGCGGAAGGTGGCACCAATCTGGGGGCCGATCGCAAAAACGCAAGAAAGCAGGGAACGGAGAAATGGGAGTAAAGAGATCGGGAAATCGGCGTGACGGCCTTGCGCGTGAGCAGGGAAGGGGCCGAAGCACTCGGTATGGTTTCGGCCCCTTCGGTCGCTCCGCTCCCTCAGGGTGACAACTCTCCCCAGGCCGAGCCGCGATCGACGGCATTGTCACCCTGAGCGAAGCGAAGGGGCCGAAGCCTGGAGTACGGTTTCGGCCCCTTCGGTCGCTCCGCTCCCTCAGGGTGACAACTCTCCCCAGGCCGAGCCGCGATCGACGGCATTGTCACCCTGAGCGAAGCGAAGGGGCCGAAGCCCGGAGTACGGTTTCGGCCCCTTCGGTCGCTCCGCTCCCTCAGGGTGACAACTCTCCCCAGGCCGAGCCGCGATCGACAGCATTGTCACCCGGAGCGAAGCGAGGGGGCCGAAGCCTGGCGTACGGTTTCGGTCCCTTCGGTCGCTGCGCTCCCTCAGGGTGACAATTCTCCCCAGGCCGAGCCGCGATCGACGGCATTGTCGCCCTGAGCGAAGCGAAGGGGCCGAAGAATTACTTCGTCGCCCCCGCGCTCATCTCCGGCTTCAGGAAGCGCTGGAGATAGTCGGTCTGCACGTCGAGCAGCAGCATGAAACTGGGGCCATTATAGGCCGAGCCGTGGCGGCCGGGCGGATAGGTCCGCAAATCCACATCGTGGCCCGCGTTGGTGAGCGCGGTGAGCAGCTGCATGGTGTTCTGCGGATGGACATTGTCGTCCATCATGCCGTTGACCACCATGATGTGCCCCTTGAGCTTCGGCGCGTTGACCACCGCCGAGCTGGAGTCATATCCCTCCTTGTTGCTCTCCAGCAGGTTCATGTAGCGCTCGGTGTAGATGGTGTCATAGAAGCGCCAGTCGGTCACCGCCGAATTGGCGATGCCTACGCTGAAGAGATCGGGGTACATCTCCATGGTGTAGACGGTGCTGTACCCGCCATAGCTGCCGCCCATAATCGCGACCCGGGTGGCGTCCACGAAGGGCTTCGCATCCAGGTACTTGACGACCTCGGCGAAATCGTGGCTTTCCCACTTGCCCAGGTGCTGGTAGACGATCTTCTCGAAGGCGCTGCCGTAGTTGTTGGAGCCCCGGTTGTTGAGCCCCACCACGATGTAGCCCTGCTGCGCCAGCCACTGGGTGTAGCCGTTGCTGCTCCAGCTGTCGTATACCTGCTGCGATCCGGGGCCGCCGTAGATGGACAGCACCACCGGGTGCCCGGTGGTGGAGTCGAAGGCCGGCGGCAGGATCAGCGAGCCGTCCAGCCGCACCGAGTCGGACGTCGTGAAGCTGAAGAGCCGCAGCGGCGAATAGGCGTGCGTTTCCAGCCACTTTGAGGTGGCGGCGTTGTCCTCCATCTTCTTCAGCATTTTTCCGCCGGTGGCCCACAGCTCCACCTGCCGGGGCTGGTCCACCGCCGACCAGCGGTCGATGTAGTAGCGGGTATCGGGGGACATGTCGATCGAATGCGTCCCGCGCGATTCGGTCAGGCGGCGCTGATGCTTGCCGTCGAACCCCACGGCATAGAGCTGCCGCTGGAGCGGCGACGCCTGGGTGGAGGTGTAGTAGATGGTCTTGCTCCCGGGGTCGATGCCTTCGATCCGGGTGACGCTCCAATTCCCCTTCGTGACCTGGTTCATCAGCTTCCCGGAGTAGTCGTACCGGTACACGTGCTGCCACCCGTCGCGGTCGCTGATCCAGAAGAACTCGGTCTTTCCCGCGGGGAAGGACATCATGTCCTGGATGCCGGCGTAGAAGTCGTACACGTCGATCCAGGTGCTGGAGGTGTCGGTCATGACCAGGCGCTTGCCGCCGGTGGTCACGTCGAAGAAGAAGAGCTGCATCCGGTTCTGCGGCCGGTTCAGGGTCAGCACCGCCAGGGTATCGGGCCGGCTGGTCCAGTAGATCCGGGGCACGTAGTAGTCGCCCGTGATCCCGGGGTCGAGCCAGACCTGCTTGCCCGTCTTCACGTCCACGACTCCGATCTTCACCGTGGGATTCGAGTCGCCGGGCTGGGGGATCCGCAGCTTCCACCAATCGGGATGATTCCCGCTGTAGTCGGTGAGCTGAATGACCGGCTCGGCACTCTCATCCACCTGCCAGTAGGCGATATGCCGGCTGTCGGGCGACCAGTTCCACGCCTGGGCCATCCCGAACTCCTCTTCGTACACCCAGTCGAAATGCCCATTGAAAACGGTGTCGTTGCCGCCGGTAGTGAGACGCGTCTCCCGTTTGCCCGCCAGGTCGTAGGCGAAGAGATCGCCGCCACGCTCATAACCCAGCATGCCGCCGTCGGGCGACAACTCGGCGGTCCGGGCGCCCTGGGCCGCCAGCTGGAGCGCGTGGTCGTCCAGGGAGTAGACGTAGTAGTCGGCCGTGCCCGACCGGCGGAAGATCGGCTTGAAGTGGGTCTGGAAGATCAGGTGGCGGGAATCCTGCGACCACTGAAACGAGCGGTAGCTGAACGCCTCGCTGGTGTCGGGGAAGGTCATGCCGCTCGCCCGGAAGAGCAGGTTGTCCTGCCCGGTCGCGGGATCGGTGGCCCGGATCTCTTCGCCCGAGTCGCCCCGGGCGATGTAGGAAAACCGCTTCCCGCCGTCGATCCAGTTGACGTTCCGGGGGCCGGAGCGGCCGCTGAGAATTCCCGAGGCGGTCATCGCCTCGCCCAGCGACTTGAACGTGGCCTTCTGCTGCGCCCCGGCGGTGGCCGGCAGCAGCAGAAGGGCCAGGAAGGACACCGTCAGATTCGCACGCATGGTCGGCGGCTCGTTGCAGGAGGTAACCGGCGGGGCCGGGAGAAAAAAGCCCCCCGAATGTGGCTGGAATGCTGCCTTTACGGCAAGGCTGGGGGCGAGGTTTCCCCCTGAAGCCCAAAGACGCGAAAGGCGCGAAGGGACGCTAGGTTTCTCCTTCAGGGCGAGCCTGTCCTTCGCACCTCTTCGCGGTCTCTGCGTCTTTGCACTACACTCCGTCAAACCAGAATGGAGCAGCCATGCCCCGGCCAGGGCCGATTCTCCCCGTATTTCTCGCCCTTCTCGTTGTCCCGGCGCTGTATGCCCAGACCCCGGCCGCCCCGCCGGATACGAGCGGGCTTCCGCCCCGAGCCGTCCAGCGCCTCCTCCCGATGGGGCCGATGATCCGCCGCGCCTTTGCCGCCGGGACCCGCGACTCGACCGGGCGGCCCGGCCCGAACTACTGGCAGCAGGCGGTGGACTATCGCATCGACGCCTCGCTCGATGTGGCGACGGCGGTGCTGCAGGGCAGGGAAACCATCAGCCTGCACAACAGCTCTCCCGACACGCTCAAGATGATCGTCCTGCGGCTCTTCCAGAACTATTACACGCCGGAAGTGAGCCGCAACGATTACGTCACCGACATCACCACCGGCATGACCGTGGAACGCCTGGCGGTGAACGGCGCGGTCGTGGATACCAGCGACAGCACCTGGCGGGTTGCCGGAACCGTAGCCTTCCTCCGCCTCGCGGCCCCCGTCATGCCGGGGGCGACCGCCACCCTGGACGTCGCCTGGCACTTCACCGTCCCCAACGTGGACCGCTCGAAGCGCGCCGAGCGGATGGGGCGCTGGGATCATGAGCTGTACCAGGTGGCGCAGTGGTACCCCCAGGTGGCGATGTACAACGACCTGCGGGGATGGGATAACGACCCCTACCTCGGCATCGGCGAGTTCTACAATCAGTTCGGCCGGTTCGATGTGCGGATCACCCTCCCCGCCGGCTGGCTGGTGGGCGCCACCGGGACCCTGGCCAATCCGGCCGACGTCCTGCCCCGCCAGGTCCGCGACCGCCTGGCACTCGCCATGAAGGTGGACAGCACGGTCCATGTGGTGGCTGCCGGCGGTCGCGGCGCGGGGAAGGCCACCCTGGCGGCCGACTCGCTCACCTGGCACTTTACCGCCGATACGGTGAACGACTTCGCCTTCGCCGCCTCACGCAACTTCGTCTGGGACGCCACCCACGCCCGCACGCCGGCGCCGACCCTGGTGCAGGAGCTGTACTACCCGGAGCACACCCGGTTCCAGAAAACCGCCCAGCTGGCAAGGTTCGCCCTGGAGCACCACTCCCGGTATGTCATGCCGTACGCCTTTCCCCAGGCCACGCAGACCGACGGCCCGGAGACCGGCATGGAGTATCCCATGATCATCTTCTCCGGCCCCGGCTTCGGCGTCACCACCCACGAGTTGGGACACGAGTGGTTCCCCATGATGGTCGGATCCAACGAGACCTGGTACGGCTGGCAGGACGAAGGCTTCAACGACTTCATCGACAACGCGGCGCAGGAGGACTACGACCACCAGCCGACCGACTGGAAGCAGGAAGGCCAGTACTACCGGCAGGTGGCCGGCGCCGAACTGGAGCCGCCGATGATGTGGCCCAGCGACTGGGCCGGCCCGCTCTATACTCTCCAGGCCTACGTAAAGGCGCCGCTGGCACTCCACGCCCTGGGCGGCGTGGTGGGCGACTCCGCGGTACAGGCGGCCTTCAGCGCCTATGCCCGGGCCTGGCGGTTCAAACACCCCTCGCCCTGGGACTTCTTCTTCTTCATGCAGCACCGGCTGGGGCGGGACCTGGGCTGGTTCTGGAACGCCTGGTGGTTCACCACCGATACCTTCGACCAGGGCATCGGCGCCGTCTCCCGGGAGGGGAGCGCGGTCCGCATCGAGGTGACCGACCACGGCCAGATGGCCATGCCGGTCATTCTGAAGCTCGATTTTGCCGACGGAACCTCCACCACCGTCCGGCGGCCGGCGGCCGTGTGGTTCTCCGGCGCGCGGTCGGTTGTTGTCTCCGAAGTTGTTGGCAGCAAGGAACTTGTGCTGATAACGGTGGACCCGGAATACCGTTTCCAGGATGTGGCACCGGGGGACAACGTCTGGACCGCCCGGTGACCCCCCGGAACCGCTGAGAGGGTCCAGCCCTCCGCTTCCCCTCGGGGGGCTGGACCGTTTCCGCCCCAGACCTTAGCATACGTTCCCCGGACCCACCCCCATTCCCAGGAGGACACCATGGGTGATTTCCCGATTTCCACCCACCGGCGCGGCTTCGTGGCCACCCTGGCAGCCAGCGCCGCCGCATTCGGCCTGGCGGAGCTGGTGCCCGGCGGGCGCATCGCGGCCGAAACCCCGCCGCTCTCCGGCGGCATCGACCCCCAGCTGGAAGCCTGGTTCGGCAAGATCAAGGGCAAGCACCGGATGGTCTTCGATTCGCCCCTGCCGAACGGCGGCATGCCGGGGATCTGGCCCCGGATCTACCTCATGACCATGAACTCCACCTACGGCACCACGGATGCCGACGACACGGCGGTGGTGATCCTGCGGCACGAGGCAATGCCCCTGGCGCTCAACGATGCCATGTGGGCCAAGTATCCCTTCGGCGAGAAGCTCGGCATCAAGGACGGCGAGTCGCCCGCCAAGCGGAACATCTACGCCAAGATCGAAGGCCTGCCGATTCCCGGACTGGGCATTGCCGAACTGGTCAATTCCGGCACACTGGTCGGAGTCTGCAACATGGCGCTCACCGTCTACAGCGGGGCGTACGCGAAGGAGATGAACCTGAACGCCGACGACGTCAAGAAGGAATGGGTGGCGAATCTCATTCCCGGCATCCAGGTCGTCCCCTCCGGCGTGATGGCGGTAGGGCGCGCCCAGGAACAGGGCTGCAACTACTGCTTTGCGGGGTAGAAAAAGGACGGAAGAAGACGGAAAAAGGACGGAAAAGAGACGGGAAGGATGGCCCTTGCATCCTATTCCCGTCTTTCTCCCGTCTTTCTCCCGTCTTTCTCCCGTCTTCTTCCCGTCTTCTTCCCGTCTTCTTCCCGTCTTTCTCCCGTCCTACTCCCGCTCGCCCTCCCCGCGGCCCGGATTCTTCATCCGCGCCACCATGCCCTTCAGGAAGCGGTCGTCGGGGTAGCGCCGAACCAGGTCGTCCAGCACGGCCGTCGCCGAGTCGGGCATCTGCAGCGCGCGGTAGGCCTCGGCTTGCAGGGAGGCCTTCTGGATCATCACGCGCCGGTTGGCGGGTGACGCCTGGATGCTGTCCACCATGGCCAGGGCGGCCCGGGGATCGTGCCGGTCCCGGATGGCCGACTCGGCGGCGACGAACATGATCGCGGTATCGTTGGGCGCAGCCCGCACCAGTTCGTCCGTCAGACGCGCGGCCTGTTCGCTCCTGCCTTCCTTCCGGGCGGCCAGGGCGCCCTCATACAGCCCGGCGATCAGCAGTCGCTGGATGTCCTCCGGTTTCCCGGTACGCAGCCCCGGGCCGCCGATATAGGAATACACCAGGTTGCCGCCCTTGTCCGCCGCCTTGACCAGGACCACCGAGGCGACGATGCCGCCCACGCCGGAGACCGCGAAGATCAGGCGCTGCAGCTTTTCCCGGCGCGTCATCGCCAGGCCGATGAGGTCCACCACCGCGACGGCAATGAACAGGTTCCGGGTTTCTTCACCCAGCTCCTCGTGCGCGCGAACCGCCGGGGCCACCCCGGGAATACGTTCGACCAGCTCATGGGCTTCGTGGCCCGACTTCACCGCCACGTAGCTCGCGATGGCGGTGAGCACCAGCAACAGGGTTCCAGCCGGCCTGGTCCACCGCAGCTTCCCGGTGAGCGAGACGAGCCGGAGGACGACACCGAGCAACCCGAGGGCTACGACGAAATGGACGATATGGGGATGGTATGAGCCGAGGTTCGCCATGACTCCGGTCCGGAATGAGTTGAGAGATTCGGGGTGTAGGAAACTACCGGACTCCGCCGCGGCGGGGTAGCGACCCCGGATGATCAGCCGGCGAAGAGCCGCAGGCGCACGGGCGGGATGGGTGCCGCCACGGCCTCGACCGAGAGCCGCACCTGTTCCAGGCGGAGCGGCTCGAAGCGGTCCAGCTTCCGGTAGCCGATAGTCTCGCCCCGGGACAGCTCCCGCCAAGCGGTCCCGTCAAAGCCGGAGACGACGTATCGTCCCACCACCTGGTTCAGCCGGATGTCCTCCTCCAGCGCCAGGGTCGCCGCTGTGGCTGGGCGCGAGAGCCGGAGCTCGCCGTGTCCCGACCTGCCGGTCCGGTCCACGGTCCATCGGTACTCCCCGTTTGCCCCCAGATCGCTTTCGAAATGCCGGCGCATGCGATCGTGGAACCCCTGGAGGCTGGCGGCGTCCGGCGCCGCGATGCGGCCGTTCTTCGCCGGCGGCACGTTGAGCAGCAGCTTGGAGTTCCGCCCCACGGAGGAGAAGTAGATCTCCTCCAGCCGCTCCGGCGTCTTCACTCGCTCATCCTCCGCGGGGTGATGGAACCATCCCGGCCGGATGGAGACATCCGTTTCGCCCGGGCGCCAGGCCGTCCCATCGGGGTCACCGTGCTGCAGCATGGCGATGATGCCCGGCCCGGAAGCGCCGGGATAGGGCACGGCGGCGGGATCGACCAGCGACCAGTTCGGGTCTCCCGCCACGCCGTCCTCGTTGCCGATCCAGCGGATATCCGGCCCCGCATCCGAGAAGATCACCGCCTCGGGTTGCAGTCGGCGGACGGTACCGAAGACCCTGGGCCAGTCGTACGCCTGGCGGCGGCCGTCGGGCCCCTCGCCGTTGGCGCCGTCGAACCAGACCTCGGCCAGAGTACCATACCAGGTGAGCAACTCCGTCAGCTGCTCGCAGTAGAAGTCGTTATACCGCGGAGAATCGCCGTAGCTGGGTGCGTTCCGGTCCCAGGGAGAGAGGTAGAGTCCCGGCCGCAGCCCTTCGCTTCGGCAGGCATCCACGAACTCCCGGACAACGTCGCCCCCGCCCCCGCGCCAGGGGCTGGACGCGACCGAGTGCGCGGTGGTACGGGTGGGCCAGAGACAGAAGCCGTCGTGATGCTTGGCGGTGAGGATCATCGCCCGGAAGCCGGTTGCGCGGGCCACCCGCGCCCACTGGCGGGCATCCAGAGACGCCGGGTTGAAGATCGCGGGATCCTCGTCTCCCAGCCCCCATTCCCGGTCGGTGAAGGTATTGACCCCGAAGTGGAGGAACATCGCCAGCTCGTCCTGCTGCCAGCGCAGCTGCGCCGCCGTGGGCACCGGTCGCGGCAGAGCAAACGGACCCGCAGGGAGGCCGCCGGCGAACGCCGCCACCCCCACGACCGCGCTATTCTTCAGGAAGTTCCGGCGGCTCACCCCCCCGCCGGCCAGCCCCGTCGGCACGGGGCTCCGCCCCTCACGTATCAGGCCGGAAAGCGTACGGTTCCGCATGAGCGAATCGTCACGGGCGCGCTCGTTCAGTCTGATCCTCCTGGCCACACTGGCCGTCATTGCCGCGCTCTACCTTGCGCGGGCGTTCTTCATTCCGGTGGCGCTGGCGCTGCTCCTCAATGTGCTGCTGCGGCCCGTGGCCCGGAAGCTGGAGGGATGGCACCTCCCCCCCTCCGTCGCCTCCGCCCTGGTGGTCGTCGCGCTGCTCGGCGCGCTGGTGGGCGCCGGATACCTGCTGGCCAACCCGGTCCGCAGCTGGATGGAGGAAGCCCCGGCGGACTTCCGCGCGGCCAAGGCCAAGCTGGCCCAGGCGCGGCATTCCCTCGACAAGGTCTCGCAGGCGGCCCAGGAGCTGAGCCAGGCGGGAGAGACGCGGGGTAGCCCGCCCGCGCCACCCACGGTACCACCCTATGTGTCGAATCTCTTCGGTACCACCGCCGCGCTGGTAGCCGGCGCGGCGGAGGTCTTCCTGCTGCTGTTCCTGCTCCTGGCGTCGGGCGACATGTTCCTGCAGAAGCTGGTGCAGATGCTCCCCGTATTGCAGGACAAGCGCGCGGCGGTTCAGATCACCCGCGAGGTCCAGCACGCCGTGGGACGCTACCTTGGCACCTCGGCTCTCATCTATCTGGGACAGGGCGTCGTCGTCGGCTTTGCCATGTGGCTGCTTCAGATGCCTACGCCGTTCCTCTGGGGCGCCCTGACCGTGCTGCTGGAGTTCATCCCCTACGTCGGCGCCGCCACCATGAGCGTCCTGCTCGCGGTGGTCGCCTTCGGACGCTTCCACGGGCTGGGACACATCGTCGCGGTCCCCCTGACCTACCTGCTCATCGCCACGTTGCAGAACAGCCTGGTGAGCCCCATCGTCTACGGCAACCGCCTGCGGCTGAACCCGGTGGCGGTGCTGGTCGGCGTGCTCTTCGGCTGGTTCCTCTGGGGCGTGGCGGGAGCGCTCCTCGCCGTTCCCTTCTTCGCCACCGTCAAGATCATGGGCGATCATGTGCCCGCCCTGGCGCCGGTCGGCGCGTTCCTGAGCGACCGGCGGGAGACAGTGTAACCTCGTCGCCCTCGACCCTCTCAGCCTTCTCGACCCTCTCGACCCTCTCGACCCTCTCGACCCTCTCGTCCCTCTCCAGGCGAGATAGCCGAGGGGGCTAAGACGGTCGAGAACGGCCCGATTCCAGCCGGCGAATCGCCCGCGCCAGCGGCCAGCTTGCCAGCAGCACGGCGCCGATGATGGCGGCGCTCTTCGGGTCGCCGGCCGAGAGAGCCACGAGTAAACCGACCGCGCCGAGCAGGGTCAGCGCCGGGGCCAGAGGATATCCCCAGGCGCGGTAGGGCCGCGGCGTTTCCGGCTCCCGGCGGCGCAGCATGAACAGGGCGCCGAAAGACGCGACGTAGAGCGCAACGATCAGGATCGAGTCCAGCGCCAGGGCGGCGTTGAACGACCCCGTGAGCAGAAAGGCGACGATTACGAGGAGACTCAATGCCAAGGCTACGTGGGGGGTGCCGCCCCGGTTCACCCGTTCCCCCCAGCGGGGGAAGAGCCCATCCCGGCTCATGGCCAGCAGGATCCGCGGGATCGCCATCAGCTCCGCATTGATGGTGCCCAGAATGGAAACGATCATGATCAGGCGGATGATGGTATCTCCCCGGGGGCCGAAGAGCGCCTGGGCCATGGTGGCGCCGACGAAAGGATCGCCTGCCATCCGGCTCACGGGCACCACCGCCAGGTAGGCGAGATTGACCAGGAGATAGATGCCGATCACCAGCCAGAGGCCGCGGAACATGCTGCGCGGGATCTCCCGCCCGGGGTCGCGCACTTCCTCGCCACAGTAGATCACGATGTAATAGCTGTCATAGGTGAACACGATCCCCTGCATGGCCACCCCGAAGGCAAGCAGCAGCGACCACCCGTGCGGCACCGCCGCGGCCGCGGGAGCCATGGCGGCATGCGGCAGAACGAAGGCCGCGACGACCAGTCCCGCCAGGGCCAGCGCCTTCAGCAGACTGGTGATTTCCTGGGTCCGGCCACCGCTACGAACGCCGATCCACTGCAGCGTGGCGAGGCCGCCGAGGGTGACGAAATCCACCAGCATTTCATGGCCGGCGAGGGCGGGGAAGAGCCCCGTCATGTACTCGCCGACGATGAGCGTCAGCACCACCGGCCCCAGGCACCAGTTGAGCCAGTCGGCATAGCCGACGAAGAACCCGATGCCGTCGCCGAAGGCGCGGCGGGCGAACACGTACTGGCCGCCGGCCGCCGGGATCATTGCGCCCAGCTCGGAATAGATATTGGCGCCGAGCAGTGAGGCGCCGGCGCCGACGATCCAGACTGCCATGTACAACAGGGGAGAGGGAAGCGCGGCGGCGATCTCGCCCGGGGTGCGCAGGATGCCGCCGCCGACCGTGGCCCCGACGGCGATGGCCAGCCCGAAGGCGGTGCCCAGCACCCGGAGCAGGCCGCCGCGCGGCGCCGCGGCTGGGGACGCGACGGTTTCGGCCCCGGCGAGGTCGGTCATCGCACCGGGCGGCCCGGCGAGACGAGGGCCTGATACACCGTAGCGCGGAACCGGTCCGCCAGGTCCACGTTGGGCGGAAGCAGCTGGATCATCTCCAGCGCCACCAGGTCGTTCCCCGGATCCACCCAGTAGTTGGTGCCGTAGGCGCCGCCCCAGCCGAAGCGGCCGGGCGATCCGTACTCCCCGGCCCGCCCGGGATCGAGCAGGATCTGGAATCCGAGCCCGAATCCGCTGCCCGGCTCCGGATACAGCGTATCCACCTGATTGGCGGTCATGAGCCGCACCGTGGCGGGGCTCAGGATACGCGCCCCGTCCAGCTCGCCGCCGTTCAGCAGCATCTGGAGGAAGCGGGCATAGTCGCCGATGGTCGACACCAGCCCGGCACCGCCGGAAAAGCTCCTTCGCGGCCCATCGATATAATCACCCTGGCCCCGGCCGCCGGGTCGGGCCCGCGCCAGGCCGGTGTCGGTGGGGGCGTACACCGTGGCCAGCCGCCCGGCCACGGAATCGGGCGGGTAGAACCAGGTACTGCGCATGTGCAGCGGCGCCAGGATCCGGTCGTGAATGAAGCGGTCCAGCGGGACGCCCGAAACCCGTTCGATGACGCAGCCCAGCACGTCCAGCGAGTAGCCGTAGACCCAGCGCTCCCCCGGCTGGGCAGCGAGCGGTAGCGCTCCCAGACGGTCGATGGTGGCGCAGATGGGCTCGTTCTTGTCGGCGAAATACCAGCCGTAGCCGGCGGCCGGCCCCAGGCCCGCCGCGCGGTAGCGTTCGGCGATCCGCGATTCCACGCCGTAGCTGAGGCCCGAGGTGTGGGTCAGCAGCTCGCGAATGGTGGGCGCGCGGCGCGCCGGCACCAGCGCGCCGCTATCGCCCGGCATGGCCACCGAGTCGTGGGCGAAGCTGGGAATGAACCGCGCGACGGGGTCGTCCAGCCGCAACCGGCCCTGTTCCACCAGGAGCATGGCGGCGACGCTGGTGATCGCCTTGGTCTGCGAGGCGATCCGGAAGAGCGTCTGCGGAGTCATCGGGCGCTTCGCTTCCCGGTCGGCCCAGCCGAAAGACTTCACGTAGGCCACTTTGCCGTGCCGCACCACCAGCGCTACGCCGCCGGTGATCGAGCCGGAATCCACCATCGCCTGAAATACGCTGTCGATCCGGCCGAGCCGCGCGGCAGAGAAGCCCAGCCCGGCAGGGGTTCCCGCGGGGAGACCCTGGGCCGCGGCCGCGGAGCATGCCGCCGCCGCGGCAAGTAGCGGGAAGGCGGCCCGGGCGATTCGGGAGCTCACCGGTTCGTGCTCCGGGCGCCGGCAGGCAGGTGGGTGAGCAGGTAGCGGGTAAGCAGGGAGTAGATGTTCAGTGTCGTTCCCCGGCCCTCGCAGATGCAGTGCGTCCGGTTGGGGTACTCCATGAAATCCACCTGTTTGTTCAGCGAGATCAGCCGGTTGAGCAACCGCTCGCTGCCCTGGTAGTGCACGTTATCGTCGCCGGAGCCGTGCACCAGCAGCAGGCTTCCCTTCAGCCCTTCGGCGAAGTTGATGGCCGAGCCCTGCCGATAGCCTTCCGGATTGTTCTCCGGCGTATTCATGTAGCGTTCCTGGTAAATCGTATCGTAGAGCCGCTGATCCGGCACCGGGGCGACGGCCATGCCGACCTGGTACACGTCGGGATAGCGGAACATGGCGTTCAGGGTATTGGTGCCGCCGCCGCTCCAGCCCCAGATCGCGACCCGTGTCGAATCCACGTAGGGTCGCGTCCGCGCCAGCACCCGCACCGCGTCGGCCTGTTCCCGCGACGAGAGCACGCCCACAGCCCCGTAGACCACCTTGCGCCAGTCGCGGCCGCGGGGCGAGGGCGTCCCCCGGTTGTCCACGCTCGCCACCAGGTAACCCCGGTCGGCCAGCATCTGGTACCAGAGCCTCTGGGTACCGAACCAGGCGTCGCGCGCCGTCTGCCCCGCCGGCTCTCCGTAGACATACATGAGGATGGGGTAGGTCTTCGTGGAGTCGAAGTCACGCGGCCGGATCATCCAGCCGTCCAGCATGGCGCTGTCGGGCAGGCCTACGCGGAAGAACTCGCCCGGCACCAGCAGCGGCGCCACCCGTGCCCCCAGGGAGTCGTTGGCGATGAGGGTGCGGGCCGACTGGTGCGACGGCAGGCGCACCAGGTCCATCGTGGGCGGCCGGTCGAACGACGAGACACTATGGAACGCCCAACTCCCATCGGGCGCGATATTGTAGCCGTGGGTGCCGGCCAGGCCGCCAGGCGTCACCCGGCGCGCCTGCCCCTTTCCGTCGAGCCGGTTGCGATACAGATAGCGCTGGGTCGCGTTGTCCGGCGAGGCGATGTAGTAGAGCCAGCCGCCCCGGGTGTCGATCCCCGCGACGTCCACCACATCGAACGCCCCGGGGGTAATCAGTTTCATGCGCCGGCCGTCCCGGGAAACCCGGTAGATGTGGCGCCAGCCGTCGCGCTCACTGGGCCAGAGGAACTCGCGGCCGTGGTTGATCCAGGTAAGGTCGTTCACCACGCTCACCCAGGCGCTGTCCCGCTCGGTGAGGATCGTCCGGGTGGCGCCCGTCGCGGCGTCGGCCAGCATCAGCCGGTCGGTGTTCTGCGGGCGGTTGATCCGCTGCAGCACGATGGTGCCGCTGTCCACCCAGTCCATCCGCGGCAGGTAGTCGTTGCGCGGATCTCCCGGTACCTGGAGCCAGGTCACCGGGCCGCCGGCGGCGCTCACGATTCCCGCGGTCACCGCCGAATTGGTGGTGCCCGACTTGGGGTACTGGATGGGTATCGTGAAAGGATAGAGCGAATCGGTATCGTTGATCAGCAGGAAGGTGCCCACGCCGGTCATGTCGAAGTGCCAGAAGGCGATCCGCCGCCCGTCCGGCGACCAGCGAAATCCGTCGCGCAGGCCGAACTCTTCCTCGTAGACCCAGTCGGTCATGCCGTTCACGTGCAGGGAGTCGGCGCCCGTGGTAAGCCGGGTGATGTTCCCGTCCGCCAGCCGTTCCACGTAGATATCGCCGCCCCGCACATAGGCTACCCGGTCGCCCTGGGGCGAGAACTTGGCATACATCAGGGTGGAGGGCTCGGCGGCGGGGCCGCCCAGTTGCGTGAGCGTGCCGCTCTTCCGGTCCAGCACCCAGTAGTCGCCCCGGGTATTCTGCCGCCAGACTTTCCTTGTATTAGTAAACAGGAGGAGCTTCGCGCCGTCCGGCGACCAGACGTAATCGTCGAAGCGGAGCGCCGCGCTGTCTCCCGGGGGCACCAGTGCCCGAGCGGAAACGAGCACGCGATGTTCGCCGGTCGCCGTCTCGTAGCGAACGATGTCGCGCCCGCCCTTCAGGGAGTCGGAGTTCTCGACCGTCGTATAGGCCGAGCCGCTGTCCATCCAGCGTGCGGGCCCGAAGCGCTGGCCGGCGAATTCGCGCGAAGCGAACAGACGGTGCAGCATGGAATCTACCGGCGCGGGGATCTGCTGGGCGGCGGCGGCTACGGGAGAGGCAAGAAACAGCGCAAACACCAGACGCATCGGGCGCACAGGGTGTTCCTTGTGTTGAAGGGAGCTTCGTCAGGACTTCGGGGACGGTCAGGCTCTGTGCTGGAACCGCAGATTACGCAGATTACGCAGACAGACCTCCGGTTCGTGATCGTGGTCTGCTTCTTCCTGAAGTGGTGCAACAACAGTTGTCTGGTCTCGACGATATCACAGGATACAGGGTCGGCGCACACTATCTGCGAAATCTGCGGTTTCTTCGTTGGGAGTTCCGCAGGATTGGGGAGCGAAGCCCGCCAACCCGGACGACGGGACGCGACCGACCTCGACCTCCTTGACCCCCTCGACCTGCCGGAGCGGTCGAGGAGGCCAGGGGAGTCTCCCCAGCTCAGCGCACGTCGTACACGTAGCTGTTCAGGTGCCGGATCATGCTGGCCTGGTCGTCCAGCTGCCAGGCCAGCAGGTCGCCGCTGGTCATGACGCCCACCACCCGGGCTCCCTCCAGTACCGGCAGATGCCGGATGCGGCGCCCGCTCATGGTGGCGGCCACCTGCTCGAGCGCGGTATCGGCCTCGCAGGTCAGGAGGTCGGTCGTCATGACTTCCCGCACCGCGGTGCTCAGCGGATCGCGGCCGCTGGCTACCACCCGGCGCAGAACGTCGCGCTCGGTGAAGATCCCGACCAGGCGGTCTTCATCCATGACCAGGACACTCCCGATGCCCCGCTCGTTCATCAGGCGGGCGGCTTCCAGCACCAGGGATCCCGGTTCAACGGAGATCACGGCGTTTCCCTTGCGGGCCAGGATATCGCGGACGGCGGGCATGGAGGTCCTCCTGCGGGGGGAGATCTTCGACTATACAAGCCCGCCGCCCGTCTGGCCAGCGCGCAGTCCCCCGCGGGCCCGGCGGCTCAATCCTTGAAGGGGAATTTCATCGGCTTCGACCGGCCCTCCCCCCCGCCCTCCCCCAGCAGCTTCTGCAGCTCTTCCTCGCTCAACTCGAACGGGTCGGTTTCGTATCCGGGGGCGCGCACCGAACGCAGCCGCTCCGGGTTGCCGGCAACCGGCTGAAACTCCCATTCCGAGCGGGTGATATCCCGGACCTCCCACTCATTGCCTGACTGATCGGTGAATCGGCGGTAGCCCATGCGTGGCGCTCCGTGAGGGTGGACTCTGGAAGGTAGTGGCAAGGGACGGCAGGACGGCCCTAAAGGACTTCCTCGCGGCTCTCTTATTGGAGGCCGCTCGGTCGCAGGACGGCAGCATAGGCGTCAGAGTGAAAAGTACAAGACAACTGTCACCCTGAGGAAGCGCAGCGACCGAAGGGGCCGAAGCCTTGCGCCGGTTCAGTTTTCCCTCAGTCCTTTTTTCTCAGTCCTTTCAGTTTGGTTCCCAGTTCCTGGAACCAGTTGAGGACCACCGTCAATGAGCTGGTGCTCCCCTGCCCCGCGTCCACCCGGCGAAGCATGATGAAGCTTCGCCCGTCGGGAGTCACCGAAAATGCCTGATGGAACGGCGCAAACAGGAAAGGGCGGACAGAGAAGAGCGACTGGCGCGGCCCGGCCAGGAAATCCGGGCCCGGCCCCGGGGCGACGGCGACCGAAGCCAGGCTGTCGGCGGCCGTGAGGTAGAACAGCTCCCGCCCGTCGGGCGACCACACGGGATTGTTGCCTCCCGAGGTGGAGATCTGCCAGCGCGCCCGGGCAGCGTCCGGGAAGGGCCGCACATAGACCTCCTCGTGACCCGACTCCACGGAGACATAGGCCAGCCACTTCCCGTCCGGGGAAAGCGCCGGCATGTAGGCATCGAAGCCGTCGGATACGAGCGCCACCCGGCCGGTATCGCTCCCGATCCGCCGGGCGTAGATCCGCCGCGCCCCGTCGGTGACGCCGGCGCGGTACACCAACCACTGTCCGTCCGGAGAGTAGAAGGATTCGTCGATCTGGGTGGTGTCGCCCTCGAAGAGCCGCCGGGGCCGGTTGCTGCCGTCGGCCCGAACCGAGAAGAGATACGAGGGGCCATCCTGGTCCGAGGTGAAGGTCAGGACCCGGCCGTCGCGGCCCCATGACGGGCGGTAATTGAGGGTGCCCCGGAAGGTGAGCCGGGTGAGCGGTCCGGCGTCGAGCTGCTTCACCCAGATATCGGTCCGATCACCCGAGACGATGCTTGCCGCCAGCCGGCGCCCGTCGGGCGAAAGCGCCACGTAGTTGATATTGGCCCGCCAGGCAGGGTCCAGGACGGCCGCTGTGCCCCGGCGGTCCACCCGGACCACGGTCACATCGCTGCCCCCGGAATCGGCGGGGAGGTACACCAGAGTGCCATCGCCGCCCACGGCAAGTTCCGGGCTCACGCCCAACTCCATCCGGATGCCGGCGAGGAGCGGCACCGGGGTACCGGTGAGGCGCAGCGATCGCGGATCGAAAGTGGCGCCGATCAGCGTGCCGTCCTGGCGCACCGCGATCAGGCGGTCGCCCGGCAGGTACCATGCCCGGGCCGTACTGGCCAGCAGAGTATCCTGTTCATGCGTCTTCAGATTCAACGCGAGAATGTTCATCCGGGCGCAGTTGTTCGTGCACTCGGTGATCAGGATGGCATCTTTCCGCGGCAGCGCCGTGGGAAAGACCGTCCCCAGACCCATCCGCTGGTTCGCCTCTTCGAGCACCCGCACCGGCCCCCCGGCATCGGAAATCTCCCGCAGGTCGAACCGTGCTCCGTTGAAGAGGATTCGCCCATCGGGAAGCCAGGTTCCGCTGGGAATGAGGTTGCTGCTGGACGAATCGGCAAGAGGTATCGCCGTCCCGCCCTCGGCGGGGATCTTGTACAGTGAGCCGTAGGCGAAATAGCCGATCCAGCGCCCGTCGGGAGAGAAAAACGGCCCGTCGGCCCCGTCGGTGCCGGCCAGCGCATGGGGGGTGAGCTCGTCCCGGTCACGCACCCAGAGTTGTACCGCCCCGCTGGCGCCGATGCCGACGTAGGCAAGCCGGGAGCCGTCGGGCGACAGCGCAAAGGCGTTTCCCCGGTAGAAGACGTCGCCGGAGCGCAGATTGGGAAGGTTCAGCACGAACCGCGATACCGGTGCCGCCGGCTCCCTGGCAGCCCGCGCCGCGAACCAGGCAGCGCAGACGATCGCCACCAGCGCCACCGCGACCGCCGCCCGGAAGGGCCACGCGCTTCCGGCCCGGATTGGGGCCCGGCCGGCGGCAGGCCGGGCGCCGCTCGTACCGGATGATGGCCCGGTGAGTGCCGCTGCAAACTCGGCGGCCGTCGCGTACCGGTCGGCGGGGAGCTTGGCGAGGGCCGTCAGCACCGCCTCTTCCACGCTGGCGGGGACGGTGTCGCGGGACACACTGGGCGGCACCGGTTTTTCCGTCACCACCTTGGCCACGATGGCCTGGGCGCTGGGCCCGGTGAACGGCGGATCCCCCACCAGCATTTCGTAGGTCATCGCCCCCAGGGCGTACACATCCGACCGCGCCGTGATGTCCCGCTCGCCCATGGCCTGTTCCGGACTCATGTAGTGCGGGGTGCCCAGACTCATGCCGGTTTCCGTCATCCGGGTGCCGGCGGCACTGGACACCGCCAGCGCGATGCCGAAATCGGCAACCAGCGCCTGCCCGTCATGCAGCAGGATGTTCTCCGGCTTGATATCCCGGTGGATCACCCCGTGCCGGTGGGCATAATCCAGTGCCGACGCGACTTCGCTGGCGATCCGGATGGTGTCGGCAATGGGCAGCTGCTTCTCTCGTGCCAGCCGGTCCCGCAGCGACTCGCCCTCCACGAAGGGCATGACGTAGAACGCCGTGCCCTCCACCTCTCCGGAATCGATCAGCCCCAGAATGTGGGAATGCTGCAGGCTGGCGATGGTCTTGATCTCGCGCAGGAAGCGCTCCGCCCCGATCACGGCCGCCAGCTCTGGCCGCAGCACCTTGATGGCGACTTTCCGGTCGTGGCGGAGATCCTGCGCCAGGTAGACCGTAGCCATACCGCCCTGCCCCAATTCCTGCTCGACCCGATAGCGATGGGCGAGCGCGACGTTCAGTCGGTCCTGGACGGATGGCATGGGCTCCCCTGAAGGAGAAAAGCGCGGCTGTGTGGGAATGATCGGAATGTAGCGAAGTGGGACGGGCGGCAGTATGCGCCCCGGGCACCACCCCGGGTGCGAAACCCTCGGTAATGAGCTAACGTATTCTTGCCCATTACCTCAGAGGTGAAAATGCCAGTCTGTCGCGGCCCCGTTTCCTGCCTGCTGCTCATCTCGGCCCTCGCCGCCCCGCGCCACCTCGCGGCCCAGAGCCCGGCCCTCCCGGGAGCGTCCCAGGATTCAAGCGCGCGCCACGCCGCGGCGCTGCTGTCCCGGACGCTCGAGGCTGGCCATATCACAGGCGCCCCGCCCCGGGTGGACGGCCGGCTGGATGACGCCGCCTGGCGGGGCGCCGCTCCGGCGACCGACTTCGTGCAGAGCACCCCGGCACCCGGCGCTTTGGCCACCCTGCCCAGCGAGGCGCGCGTGCTGTTCGATGATCAGGCGCTCTATGTGGCCGTGCGCCTGTATGATCCGCATCCCGATTCCATCCTGGCGCCCTACCCCCGGCGGGATGATGAAACGACCTCCGACTGGGTCTTCGTGGAGATCGATTCCCGCTTCGACCGGCGCAGCGGTTTCAGCTTCGGAGTGAACCCGCGCGGCGTCCAGGCGGACGGGGCCTGGTCCAACGATGTGGACTACGACGGCGCCTGGAACGGCGTCTGGGAAGCGGCCGCCACCACGGATAGTCTGGGCTGGTCGGCCGAGTACCGGATTCCTTTTTCTCAGCTGAGCCTGGCAGCCACGCAGCCGGGGGTGCCGATATCCTGGGGGATCAACTTCTATCGTTACTCCCCCCACCGGGGAGAGTCCTCCAACTGGTCCCCCCGGTTGCCCAGCATCACCGGCGTGGTCTCCCATTTCAACCGGCTGATCCTGGCGGCACCGCCTGGCACCGGCGCCCTTCAGATCGTGCCCTACTCGGCGGTCACCGGCTCGCGCGCGGCGATCGGCCTTCCCGGCGGGACGGGAGGATTCGAGACCGCCGGCAGGGTAGGCGCCGATATCCGCTACCGCCCGGGCTCGGCCACCACCCTGGCACTGTCGCTCCACCCGGATTTCGGGCAGGTGGAAGCCGATCCCTCCCAGATCAATCTCACCACCTTTGAGACCTTCCTCGCCGAGCAGCGTCCGCTGTTCGTGGACGATGCCCAGATCTTCCGCTTCGGCCGGCCGCTGGAGTTCTCCGCTCGGGGGACCAGCTTCGCCCAAGAGAGCCCCTTCTACTCCCGCCGCATCGGGCGCGCTCCGGTGCGAGGCTGCCCGGCGGCGGTGACGGGATGCCGCCGGCCGGAGGCAACGGGGGTGCTGGGCGCCTTCCGTGCCACGGGCCGGACGGCCTCGGGCTGGTCTGGAGGGATACTCCAGGCGTGGACCGGGGCCGAGTACGCGCGCTTCAGCCGGTCAGGGGTGGCGGATCGGGAGATGCTGGCGCCGCTCACCCATTTCACCGCCGCGCGGGTGAGACGGGAATCGGCCGACGGCAAAGGAGAACTGGGGGCGATGGCGACCTTCACCGGCCGGCTCAACATGCATGATGGGGTGGATTCGACCCTGGCCCGCGGCGCGCTGGTGCTGGGGACGGACGGCCGCATCCGCGTGGCCGGCGGGGCATGGGAGCTGTCCGGTGCGGCCCTCGCCAGCCGGGTCAGCGGCACGCCGGCACACATCGCGGCCCTGCGGCGGGAGCCCAGACATCTCGGACTGCGCGCGGCGGTGGACAGCGCCGCGACCATGTCCGGCATCAGCGCCCAGCTGGCCGCCGACCGGATCGAGGGCCGCCTGCAGTGGGGGCTTGCGGGTCTCCTGGTGAGCCCCGGGTTCGAATCCAATGATCTGGGATTCCAGCGCAACGCCGACTGGCTCCTCGCGACGGCGCACTGGAAGTTTCTTAGGTATCATCCCGGCGCCTTCGTCCGCCGGTGGTACATCGGGTCCGACCAGGTCGGCGTGGGCTGGACCTTTGCCGGCCGGCGGCGCGCCGCGGTCGCCGGCCTCAAGGCGGGACTCGACCTGCAAAACTACTGGGGCGGATCCCTGGCCTTCGACCGCGAGTTTCCAGCCACCGACCCGGAGGTCCTGCGCGGCGGTCCGGCCTTCCGGTTGCCGGGCAGAAATCGTCTTACCCTCACGGCCTATACCGACACGCGCCGCCGCTGGCAGGCCACACTGCAGCTGGCCGGCGAGCGCGAAGCGGCGACCGGGTCCGTCACCGGTAGCGCCCAGGCCGACTTCAGCGCCTTCCTCACCGACCGGCTGCAGGTCGGCCTGTCCCCGGAACTCGACGCTGCGCGCGAGTCCTGGCAGTACGCGGCGCAGGCCGTGGATTCCGCCGGCGGGGCCCATTTCCTGGTGGGACGGCTGCGGCAGGTCACCACCTCGCTGACCGCCCGGGCGACGCTCGCCTTCTCGGCCCACCTCACCCTGCAGCTGTACGGCCAGGTATTTCTGAGCGGCGGGACGTTCGACCGGTTCCAGGAGGTGGTGGCTCCGGAGGCAAGCCGGCCGGTTGACCGGGTGCGGCCCATCGCACCGGCGCGGCTGACCCGCAGCGCCGCCGACGATTACCTGGTTGACCAGGGAACGGCAACCGCGTACGTCTTCGGTGATCCGTCCTTCTCCCAGCGTGACGCGCACCTGAATCTGCTGTTGCGCTGGGAGTTTCGCCCCGGCTCGACCCTGTTCCTGGTGTGGACGCACGAGCAGGCCACTGGCGAGGCGCTGCCTTTCCGGCTGAGCCGGGACCTGCGGCATCTCTGGTCCGCTCCCTCGGGCGATGCGCTCCAGCTCAAGGTGAGCTACTGGATAGGCGCCTGACCGCGCGACCCCTCCTGAGGGAAAGCGCGGCGGGATAGATTCGGGGATGGCTCAGGCAGGTTCCCTGGCTCTTATCGGCGGGCACCCCGCGCTGGATTTCACCAATACCGCGGGCTGGCACGCCTCGGCGGATCGCACCGAGTGGCTCACCGACTATGGTGCGCTGCTCGAGTGGTTCCGCCACGCCGGGCTGCTGGCGCCGGCGAGAGCCAACCGGCTGTCGTCGCTCGCCATACAGCACCCGCAGCAGGCGGGACGCGCCCTGAAGCATGCGATCGAGGTGCGGGAGTTGCTCTACCGGATCCTTGCCGCAGTCGCCAGCGGGAAGAACCCGGCGGCGGCGGACCTGGAGCAGCTGCGGGAAGAAGAGTTGCGGGCGCTGCGGACAGCGGCGGCGGAATGGTCCGGAACCGCGCTGGTGTTCACCTGGCCCGGCACGGACGACCTGCTTCTGCCCCTCTATCCGATCGTACTCGCGGCGGTCGAGCTCCTGCGCCATCCGCCGCCGGGGCGGCTGCGCCAGTGCGGCAACCATCCCTGCGGCTGGCTCTTCATTGACCGGAGCCGCAATGGCAGCCGCCGCTGGTGCTCCTCCACCGACTGCGGCAACGAGATCCGGGTGCGCCGCTTCCGGGCAAAGCAATAGGCAGAGTCAGGTCCAGTCGCGCAGCGCCTGCCGCAGGACGGGAAGGTGCTCCTCCTTCAAGCCTCCCGCATCGAATAATGATACGCCGGCGACACCGCCCTCCCGGGCCGAGAGGATCGCCCGGCCCAATTCCGCCGGCGGCAGGTCCGGCAGATAGAGCCCGGCATGCAAGGGGAAGGCTCCCTGCAGCGCCGCCACGCCCTCGGCAGCCGAGCGGCCGATCCAGGCCACGTCCTCCAGATAGAACTTGTGATACAGCATGGGAAAGACCCGGTCCAGGGGCCACTGGTCCCAGGCCTGGCGCACCAGCTTGCGGGCCAGCGCCGGCGTGGGAAAGACCGCCGCCGAAATCTCCTTGCCTCGAGCATGCGCCGAGGTGGCGAGTACCCGGACCACGTCGGTGATGCTGTTCCAGCGGTAGGATCGCCACTCCGGATCGGCCGCAGGCTCGGCCAGCCGCAGCGGGTCCCGCCCGCTCTGACGCCGGAACGCCTCCCGGCATACATCACAGTAGCAGAAGTCGTATTCCGGCATCTCGTGATCCTGCACCAGGCCGTACTTCGCCCACAGGCCCCGGGGGAGGATCACGTCGGGATAGCGGATATAGTCGAGATGCACTCCGTCCACCGACGGATGGAACGCCTCCTCCTCTACCTTGCCCCGGAGATATTCCCGCACCTCCGGCCGGCTGGGGCAGAGCCACTGGTAGTACCCGACATAGGGCGGGTGGGTGAGCGACGATTCACCCTTTCGGCTTACGCTGAACCATTCGGGGTGATGCTCCTTCACCCAGGCGTCGCCAGTCCGATTCATGATCCAGGTCCAGCGGTGGAAGGCTAGCCCTTCCACGTGCGCCGCGGCGGCCAGCTGCTCCGCGTCGCCGCCGGTGACCAGAACGCCGTCGATGCCGGCAGTGCGCAGCCGGGCGAACTTGCCACGCCAGGCATTCACCGGGTCGTCATTGGCATGGGCCCAGACCCAGTGGCGCGGGCCGCCGGCACTCCGGCGGGAGACATTCCGCGGAAGGCGGGCCGCCAGCAAGCCGGCGGCGACCGAGCCGACGAAGGCACGCCGTTTCACGGGCGGCCTCCTGCATCGGCCCAGACGAGCCCGTCCTGCCGGATGTGCCACGGAGTGCTTCCTGACGGCAGCGTCGCCTGCCAGCCGCCGACAGTCAGCTCCAGATGGATATCTTGTCCGCCGTCTTTCAGGCCGAGCGCTTCGAGGTCGCCACTGTAGCTACCCATCTGGGAAAACCGCGCCCGCTCGGCGTAATACACCCGCCGCAGTGTCCAGCGCGCCCGATCGTCAGCGGTAACCGGGGCGGATACCGCCATGGCACCGCGGCCGGTGGTGAACTCCACCACGCCCCACATCTCCGGCATGTGCATGTTGACCGCCAGTTGGGGAGACCAGACCCAGTTCGCCTCCGGCAGCGGCTTGCCGGTGTGCGGATCCAGCCGCTTGTGGTAGCTCCCGCCGGCCGTGTCCAGGGTCCACTGCACCCGGGAGAAATTCACCCGCCAGCGCGCACCTTCGGACGGCACGGGTTCACCCAGGGCCTTCCAGGGGATGGCCAGCTCGACCGTCCAGCCGCTGTCCCGGTCGGCCGGCTGGTTGATCGTGCCCTCGAGATGTACCGCGCTCCGCAGCCCGGCGACATCCCAACTGGTCACCGCCGGGCCACCGTCGCGGTAGGGCTTCACCAGGAGCAGGTCCCATACCGTGCCCAGCTGATTGATTTCCATCTCGTAGTAGTGATGGGTATCGCCGTCGGGATCGAGAAACACCTCGAAATCGTTGTCCAGAAAGATCACCGTGTCGCGGGTTCGCAGGGTCCCCCAGAGATCGGGGTCCTCCAGCCGGGCCCCGATGTACAGTGCGGTGCTGTCCCACATCAGCTTGATCCGGGTGGAATAGCGCGGCGCCGGCGCGCGGCTGCCTTCGATGTCCACGAAGTCGGGGCTCCAGGGCGCCGTGGCCCAGGCCGAGTCATCCAGCCTACCATCAATCGCGACTGTTCCCTGCCGTTCCGCCGCGCGGTAGTATCGGACTTCCGGCGCCGAGGCGGGGACGGGATGAGGAATGACATGAGAACCGGCCAGCTCGGCGCCTGTTGGCCGGCATCCAGGCAGGGCTGAGCTCAGCAACAGCAGGGGGATCCACAGATTACACAGATTCACACAGATTCTGCTCCGATTTCCGGCGTCGCTCCGTGGAGCCTTGCCGGGCCTTCGAACAAATGAGAATTGCTGTGCTTTGTGGGTGCTCAGGAACGGCCTTGGTGGAGCGTTGCCACCGCGCGGAGCGCAATCCGTGTCAACCTGTGTAATCTGTGGATTCACTCAAGCCATTCGCAGTCGAGAGCCCTGGCGCAAGCCCCGCCCCACCATCATGTGCCCTGTCAGCTCGCATCCGGCCAGGGCTGAGCTCAGCAACAGCAGGGGGATCCACAGATTACACAGATTCACACAGATTCTGCTCCGATTTCCGGCGTCGCTCCGTGGAGCCTTGCCGGGCCTTCGAACAAATGAGAATTGCTGTGCTTTGTGGGTGCTCAGGAACGGCCTTGGTGGAGTGTTGCCACAGCGCGGAGCGCAGTCCGTGTCAATCTGTGTAATCTGTGGATTCACTCAAGCCATTCGCGTTCGACGGGCCCGGCGCAAGCCCCGCCCCACCATCATGTGCCCTGTTAGCTCGCATCCGGCCAGGGCTGAGCTCAGCAACAGCAGGGGGATCCACAGATTACACAGAGTCACACAGATTCTGCTCCGATTTCCGGCGTCGCTCCGTAGGGCCTTGCCGGGCCTTCGAACAAGTGAGAATTGCTGTGCTATGTGGGGGTTCAGGCCGGCCTTGGTGGAGCGTTGCCACAGCGCGGAGCGCAATCCGTGTCAATCTGTGTAATCTGTGGATTCACTCAAGCCATTCGCAGTCGAGAGCCCCGGCGAAAGCTCACGGCCCGGCCGGATCACCGCCGTGATTCGGCGCGGGTCAGGTCCTGGAACCAGTTGAGGACAAGGACCAGCTGATATGCCCTGGCGCCAAGGTCCGGCTCTCCGGGGGTGCCCTTGAGCACCTTTACCATGAGGAAGTGCTGTGCGTCGGGAGTAACCCCGTACAAGGCGTGGCCCTCATCCGTGGCGTAGCCCGAGGCAGAGAAGAGGGCCCGCCGTGAGAGGACCGCGAACGACGGTTGTTGCCGGACCGAGGCCGACATCAATTCCCCGTCCGCCGACCGATAGAACAACTCCTCGCCGCTCCGGCTCCAGACCGGCTCGGCCCCCCCGTCCGTTGAAACCTGCCATTTTCCACCGGTCTCCGGGAAGGACCGGACATAGACCTCCCGGCGGCCGGACTCATTCGATACATACGCGAGCCAGCGGCCATCGGGAGACAGGTGGGGCGCGAACTCCGAGAAACGCGAAGTCAGCAGTGGGCGGGCAAGGCTGTCACGGCCGGGGCGAAACACCATCAGGTCGGGGCTGCCGCCTCCCCCCGGTCCGCGGCGAAAGACCAGCAACGCGCCATCGGGCGTCCAGGTGGCCTCCTGAGCCTGATCGTGCACCGAGGCCGGGAGGACCGGGACCGGAGCGCCACCGTCGGCCGAGACGCGCCAGAGCGTCAGCTCACCGGCACGATCCGAGGAATACGTGATGCTCGCTCCGTCCAGGCTCCATTCCGGCCGGCGGTTCCGCACGCCGTCGAAGGTCAGGCGGGAGAGGGCCCGGCGGGCGACATCATAGATCCAGAGGTTTTCCGAGGACTCCGCCCAGTTGCTCAACGCGATGCGGCTCCCGTCCGGCGAAAGGGCAACCGAGCCGAAGTTCCCGCGCAGTGCCGGATCTATCGCCTGCTCCGAGCCGTCCCGGGCCACCCACACCAACTCCTCTACCGGTGTTTCCCCGGTGACGTAGGCCAGTGTGCCGCTCCTGGCCAGGGAAAGATCCGAGGCCCCTCCGTTCTTGACGTTGACCCCCTTGAGCAGGGGCACTTCCCGCCCCGAAAGCTTCAGGGCACCCAGATCGAACGGGGCCGCCCAGAGGCTGTGGTCGCCCTTGATCACGATGAGATAGCCGGTGGGAGCAACCCGCGCGAAGATGCCTTTGGTGAGAACTCTGGTACGGCCGTTTCCAAAATCTGCGATCTCGATGTCCGACCGGTCGTAGTTGCCGCGCCACGCGGTGAACAACACCCCTCGGCCGTTCGGCAGCACGCTGACCCAGCGGTGATCGGTCTCGCCCCGGCTGGTATCGGCGGTGCTGACGATCTCGGGCGGCCCGCCTGTCGCGCGAACTCGCGAGATACCTGGTCTGTCACCGGCGCGGGCATAGTAGATATAGCCGTCGGGACCCCAGTCGTCTCCCAGAATAGTGGCGGAATCGGCGACCTCCACCCCCAGGCCGCCCTGAAGGGACAAGGACTTCAGGACCCCGTCTTGCCAGAATGCGAGGGACCTGCCGTCGGGTGAGAATACCGGCCCCGCCGCCCCGGCGGTCCCGGGGATGGAATCCGTAGCGAGCGAGTTCAGCGACCATAGGCGGAGTTGCACGCCATTGGGTGTTGCCCCGAGATACACCAGGCGGGATGCATCGGGGGCAAGCGCAACGGCGGGACCAGCCCCGAGGGCGATGCCCTGTCCCTCCGGAAGCGCGACCGGAATGCGCAGGAGCGGGCCGGGCGGAGGCCTCCGCGACCGGCTCCCGAGCACAAAGGCCAGCAGCAGGACCAAGGCCGCCGACAGTCCCAGCACCGCGGCGTAGCGTCGGAGGAAACCGGCGGAAGACATCTCCCCAGGCTGCAGCGGTATCGTATCGGGCCCGGAACTCAAACCTGGACGCGCCAGCGCATCCGCAAACGCCGCCGCGGTGGGAAACCGGTCGGCGGGCAGGCGGGCAAGGCCCTTGTGGACCGCGGCGGCGATGTGTCGCGGCACCGTCTCCCGCCCCGCCGAAACCAGCGGGGCGCGCTCGGTCAGCACCTTGGCCACGATCGCCTGAGCCGAGCCGCCCTGGAACGGCGGGTCGCCGGCCAGCATCTCATACAGGACGCAGCTCAGGGAATAGATATCGGCCCGGGGGGTAAGGTCCCGCTCGCCCATGGCCTGCTCCGGCGCCATGTACGCCGGGGTTCCCAGACTGATGCCGGTCTCGGTAATCCGCGCGGCGCCTTCCGAGCGGCTGGCCGCCAGCGCGATCCCGAAATCCGCCACCAGCGCGTGGCCGCCGTAGAGCAGGATATTCTCCGGCTTGATGTCCCGGTGGATCACTCCCTGTCCGTGGGCGTAGCTCAGGGCGTCCGCCACCTCGGTGGCGATGCGCACAGCCTCGTCAATGCCCAGCTGGTGCTCCCGGGAGAGCCGGTCGCGGAGCGACTCGCCCTCGACGAAGGGCATGACGTAGAACAGGGCGGTATGGCGGTAGGGCGGTATGGCGGTACGTGGACTCTCCCCTTCGACCTTCGACCTTTGACCTTCGACCAGCCAGGTCCCTTCAACTTGACCGGAATCCAGCAGCGGCAGGATATGCGGGTGCTGCAGGTTGGCGGTGAGACGGATTTCCTTGAGGAAGCGCTCCGGCCCCAGGATGGCCGCGAGATCCGGCCGCAGGACCTTGAGCGCCACCCGGCGGTCGTGTTTGAGGTCCTGCGCCAGGTAGACCGTGGCCATGCCGCCCTGGCCGAGCTCACGCTCGATGCGGTAGCGGCCGGCGAGGGCCGCGTCGAGGCGGCCTGCCATGTCCGTCATGGGGGGCTCAGGGTCAGGGAATCGAACCGGAGAACGTTAACAGGATAGGAAGCCTGGAGGCCGGAGGCCAGAGCAGCCCCCCCACTCACCCGATCTTGACAGCCGCGTTCCCGGCGGTAGGCTCACACCAGTAGAGCAGGTGTCCCTGGATCGGTCGCCGGCCCACCTCTCCCCGGAAATGCCTGTGGCGCCAACGCGGCGTTTGCCCGACCGCTCCCTCGAGCCGTGCATCCTCTTGCTCCTCTGCTCCCTCCTTGCCTGCCGTGGGAAACCAGGGACGGCCCTCCAGAAACCGCTCGGCCCGGTCTATCCGGTGGCCCAGCAGGGCTGCGCCCGCTTCCAGGTGGAGGTCCGGGGCAAGGAAACTATCGCGGTGGAGGACGACAGCGCCTTCGTGACCGCCTCGGGCGCCGCCTGTGGCGGAGTGCGGCCGGTGCTGGCGGGAACCCCGGTCTATGACGGCCCGGCCGACCGGGTACGCATTCCAATGGCTCTGGCCAACCAGACCGCACAGCCCTTCCGCGCCCCGGCCCGGCTCTACGGCTGGGAGGACAGCCTGACGGTGCTGGA
The DNA here is from genome assembly GCA_963779755.1 of uncultured Gemmatimonadales bacterium. Classification (GTDB taxonomy): domain Bacteria; phylum Gemmatimonadota; class Gemmatimonadetes; order Gemmatimonadales; family GWC2-71-9; genus CAVZZO01. The sequence continues at coordinate 527,928 of CAVZZO010000001.1, read as the reverse complement.
AGCGCCGGGCCTGGCCCAGAATGAATGGACCGCGGACTACCTCGATTTCCTGTCCCCGGACTCCGCGCTCGATGCCACTGACCCGCAGCTTCCCGGCGCGGTCCTGTGGCGCTACGACACGCTGCTCTCGGCCCAGCCGCCCAAGGACGAGCTTGCGGCGGGCGCGAGTTCGCAGGTGCGTTGGGTGGAGCTGGCGGTGCACTCAGGGGTGCTGAAGTTCCAGCTGGTACTCTATGCCGAGGCGGCGGACGCGGATACTAGCCGGCCTGCGGTACCCCCGGTGGGCCCGTATCCGTTCGATAGCACGTTGGTTGTTCCCCATCCTGATGACGCAAGTGTCCTGTACTTCCGGAACATCTTAATTGTCGCCTTTGAGGATTCAGCAACCGGACCAGCCATTCGCACGGTTCTACAACGGTACCACGCAACGATCATTGGGGGCATACCCCAGGAGGGCAGGTATGGTACGTACCTGATTCAGGTGCCTGACCCCGGCACCAGATGGGAAGACTTGGAATCGTTGCGCAATATGATCGTGAGGGAACCCGCCGTTCGCTGGGTGTCAGGAGTCACTTATCGAGGAAAGCTCGACCCACGGTACCGGCTTCCAATCGATGGGGTATCGCACAGGAGAGCGGATTGGGTTTTGGGATCACCTTCTCTCCGACCTTGGATGTCCGTCCGTGCCCCTTTGGCCTGGGGCTGTGAGACTGGCGCTTACACCAATACAGAGGCACGCCTTGGTGTCATTGATTTCACCTTTGATAACGCACATCCAGACTTTCAAGGATCGCAGATCCATTTAGTACTCCCCACAGCACCGACAATCCCCAGCGCCTTCCTGACCGATCCGACCCCCGACGGCAACGCGACCGCCGGGGCCATATACCGTTCACACGGTACTGCTGTCGCGGGCATTCTGGCTGCAACCGGCGACAACGGGGAGGGCATTGCTGGCATGGTCTGGGGCGGTGACCTGCATCTGTTTGCCTACGGCCACGATACGGTCGTGGTGAACGATCCTGTTAGCCGCCTTACTGTAGTCTTCGACAGTGCTGCAAGAGCTGGTATTCCCGTACTGCTAACCTCAGTGGGGGCCGGGTTTATCAAAGATACGACCCACGTCTCACGGCTGGCTGAGGCACTGGAAGGGTACCTGTCTGCAAGTCCCAGCAACACATTCGTAATGGCCACGGGGAATTATAGTGCCGTAATTTCCGTCTCAGCACTTCAGACAACACAGGACGCGCGTGCGACGGCCCTGGATGCGGCGGCTGCCCGGCTCTATTCCCGCTACCCCGGACAGATCATCTTCGTCGCGGGCGCTGATGGGTCTAACTACTATGCCTCTTCCAACGTCTGGGAGGGAGCCACCCAGATCGCCGCGCCAGCCGTGGATATCGAAACGCTGGCGCGAATCAATGATTTCCCCGGCGGGACCTCCGTTCGAACCGGTACCTCCTACTCCGCACCGTTCGTGGCAGGGGCCATCGCCCAACTCTTGACGTTCGACCCGACCCTTACAGCGGTCCAGGTCAAGGACCTCCTCCTCCGTGGCGCGCAGGTCCCAAGATTCGACCCGCAAACAGGAACCATGGTTACTCCGCAGCAGCTGGGAGCTGGACCGCCCGGAGTCTACCAGCTCGACGCCTACGGCGCCCTCTCGCTGCTCTCCCGGGAGCGGCCCGGCACCCCCCTCTGCGGCACCCACGTCTGGACCGCCAATGGCCAGCTCCTGGCCCGCCAGGGCAGCGGGGTCGAGGTCCTGGCCGAGCTGGGCGAGGCCGCGGGCCTGGTGAACGTGCGTCACGGCGGGCGCCGGATAGACCTGGTGGGAGCGCAGAACTTCGATCGGGAATTCCTCTACGACGCGGGCTCCCGATCCTGGCAGGAAGGAACGCCCTTCACCCTCCCCGACACCCTCTGGGGCGGCACCTATCTCAGCTCGCTCTTTGTCTCCCACGACAACGACAGCGCCGTCCGGGTGCTCGGCAGCAGCACCACCACCTTCGACATCCAGCTCTACTCCCTCTACCACCCGGGCTGGACCTCGCTCACGAGCCTGCCGGTATCCGTCAATCCCGGCTCCGGCTCCGACTGTTTCCGCCAGGAGCGCCGCGACACGGTGATCAACGGCCAGCCCACCGTGACCCCCTATGAGTGTACCGCGGCCCTCACCACCGCGAGCGATGTCGCCTCGGCCCGGCCGGCCTTCGACCCCCGGGGCGGTCGGGTAGTGGTCGCGGTGAACCGGATGACGACCACGGCCGCCACCACCGGCCCCTGGCTCCCCTGCCCCTTTACCGACACCATCCCCGGCACCACCGACCCGCGCGCCCTCTGCAAGAGCTACACGCAGGATGTCCGCTCCACCGGCGGCACGCTCTGGGAGGTCCGCACGGCCAGTCCCACGCCCCACCAGCTCGGCAGTTTCCCGGCGCAGATGTTCTGGCTGGGGCTGGCGGAGGCGGGCGGGGAGCTGGTCGCCGGCGAGGGCCTCCAGGAGATCCACACCGAGCTGGTGGTTACCGCCGGCGGCTTCGACAGCAGCGGCTCCTATTCGCCAACCCGGAGGTGGGCCGGGATATCCGGGCGATAACCCCCGCGCCTCCCGCTCCAGGGGTCATACTCCGGCGGCGACCCGTGGGCGCGCCTGCGACGTCGCCCGCCTGCCGGCATCCCTTCAGGGATCGTCGGGCCGAGGGCAGGCTTCAGCCTGTCCACCGATCCGCCGGCGGCGCTTGGAGGGCTTCAAGCCTCGAGACGGAGACCCAGCCACTCGACAGGTCGAGAGGAGACCCGCGCTCACCCCTGACCGCTCACCGCTCACCGCTGACCGCTCACCGCTCACCGCTGACCGCTCACCGCTGACCGCCACCCGATCTTGACAGCCGCGGTCCCAGCGGTAGGCTATCCGCAGCAGGGCCGTGTCCATGATCCACTACCGGCCACTCCTCTTCCCGAGATCTCCTGTGCCACCAACGGGCTGGGTGCCTGTCCCCTCACGTGAGGCCCGCATGCTCCTGCTCCTCTGCTCCCTGCTCGCCTGCCGGGGGACCCCGCTAGCCCCGGCCCTCCAGAAACCGCTCGGCCCGGTCTATCCGGTGGCGCAGCAAGGCTGTGCCCGCTTCCAGGTGGAGGTCCGGGGCAGGGAGACCATCACCGTGGACGACGACAGCGCCTTCGTGACCGCCTCGGGCGCCGCGTGTGGCGGCGTGCGGCCCGTCCTGGCCGGGGCGCCGGTGTATGACGGTCCGGCCGACCGGGTGCGCCTCCCCCTGGCCCTGGCCAATCAGACCTCGCAGCCCTTCCGTGCGCCCGCCCGGCTCTACGGCTGGGAGGACAGCCTGACGGTGCTGGAAGCGCCCGGCCTAGCCCAGAACCAGTGGACCGCGGACTACCTGAACTTCCTGCATCCGGACTCGGCGCTCGATGCCGCCGATCCGCGCCTGCCGGGCGCGGTGCTGTGGCGCTATGACACGCTGCTCGCGGCCCAGCCGCCCCAGGACGAGTTGGCGGCCGGGGATACTTCGCAGATCCGCTGGGTGGAGGTGGCGGTGCATTCGGGGGTGCTGCGATTCCAGCTGGTGCTCTATGCCGAAGCCTCAGATGCGGATACCAGCCGCCCGGCGGTGCCGCCGCTCGACATCTTCCCCCGGGATACGACGATTGTCATTGCTCCGCCGGGGGACACCGTCAATGTCTTCTATCGAAACATCTTCGTGATCCGCTTTGATGATTCTACAGGCGGCGTGACAGTCCGAGACCTTTTTCAGCGATACGATGCAGAGATCATCGGCGGCCGGCCAGCGAATGAAGAATATGTCGTTCGCGTTCCCGATCCTGGACCAACTTGGGAAGCATACGAGGCGCTATTGCACCGCCTCAATGACGAGGAACCCGGTCTTGACTATGCATCCCCGATGAGTCGCCGAAGCGGAATTACATTTCACACCCGCTATCCGGTAGATGGAACCGGTGCAGGGCGTGGTGACTGGTTATTGCCTACAGACGTGACGCGTTCGCGAATGGCGATCCGCGCACCGTTAGCATGGGGCTGTGAAACTGGCATGTATACCAACGAACGTATTAGAGCGGGGGTGATTGACTTCCATTTCGATCCCTCATTCGACTTGTCATCAGCTACGCTCTCTGAACCGGCGCGGTTTCCTCTGGTCCCAGCACCCAGTTATTACACTACCGACGTTGGGTTGCGGCATGGGACGGAGGTTGCGTCCATTTTGGCGGCCGACGGGAACAACATGAAAGGGATTGCCGGGATGATCTGGGGATCGGATCTCCATCTCTTTGCTTATGGCCATGGTGACAGTGTACCGGAAGATATTACCGATTACCTCACTGCGACTCTTCTCCCAACTGCGCAAGCCGAGGGAGTCCAGATCCTACACAGCTCTGCGGCCGTCGGAAGCACCGTCCCATATCAAGTCGATCGATTGAAGCATGCCCTGTATGACTATCTGGCAGCTGGCAACCTTATCGTCCAATCCGTGGACAATAATGGACGCGATTTCACTGTCGACGACATCCTCGCCGCACGAGGTGATAACCTCGGCCTTTTGCAGGCTCTGATCGCCCCCTTCCAGAGCGGCGCCCCGCCGGAGATCGCCCGCTTCCGGGATCAGATCATGTTCGTGGCCGGCACGAATATGCAGGGACAGAAATGGGCCAATTCCAACCTGTTCCTGGGCGCCACCGCCATAGCTGCTCCCGCCGAGGCCGTGGGAGCCCTCATTCCGGGTGGAGGGGTGCTAGCCGACAACGGCACCTCCCTGGCCGCTCCGTTCGTCTCCGGTGTGGCCGCATTGCTCTGGGCCATGGATCCAACACTCACCGCTGCCCAGGTGAAGGACTACATCGTCCGCGGCGCCCGGGAACCGAAATTCAACCCCACCACCGGAGAGGTGGAGCCGGCCCAGCCGGTGCCGGGCTTCCCCAGCAGTGAATCCATCTACCAGCTCGACGCCTATGGCGCCCTCTCGCTGCTCTCCCGGGAGCGACCCGGCACCCCCCTCTGCGGCACCCACGTCTGGACCGCCCATGGCCAGCTCCTGGCCCGGCGCGGCACCGGAGTGGAAGTGCTGGCCGATCTGGGCGAGGCCGCGGGCCTGGTGAACGTGCGGCATGGCGGCCGCCGGATAGACCTGGTGGGCGCGCAGAACTTCGATCGGGAGTTCCTCTACGACGCGGGCTCCCGTTCCTGGCACGAGGGGCCGCCCTTCACCCTGCCGGATACGCTCTGGGGCGGCACCTATCTCAGCTCGCTCATTGTCTCCCACGACAACGACAGCGCGGTGCGGGTGCTGGGCAGCACCACCGGGAGTACCACCACCTTCGATATCCAGCTCTACTCCCTCTACCACCCGGGCTGGACCTCACTCACCAGCCTGCCCGTGTCCGTCAATCCCGGCTCGGGCTCCGACTGTTTCCGCCAGGAGCGCCGCGACACCGTAATCAACGGCCAGCCCACCGTGACCCCCTACGAGTGTACCGCGGCGCTCACCACCTCGAGCGAAGTGGCCTCGGCCCGGACGGCATTCGACCCCCGGGGCGGCCGGATCGTCGTGGCGGTCAACCGGCTCACCACCACCGCCGCCACCACCGGTCCCTGGCTCCCCTGCCCCTTTACCGACACCATCCCCGGCACCACCGACCCGCGCGCCCTGTGCAAGAGCTACGCGCAGGACATGCGCTCCACCGGCGGCACCCTCTGGGAGGTCCGCACGGCCAGTCCCACGCCCCACCAGCTCGGCAGTTTCCCGGCGCAGATGTTCTGGCTGGGGCTGGCGGAAGCGGGCGGGGAGCTGGTCGCAGGCGAGGGCATCCAGGAGCTTCACACCGAGCTGGTGGTTACCGCCGGCGGCTTCGACAGCAGCGGCTCCTACGCCCGGACCACCGGCTGCCAGGTGGCCTACCGCGACGCGGTGACCCTGGCCCTCGGCAGCGCCGAGGCGAGCGACGATGCCTGCGGCCCCTTCGAATCGGCGGGAACCATTTCGCCAACCCGGAGGTGGGCCGGGGTATCCGGGCGATAACCCCCGCGCCTCCCGCTCCAGGGGTCATACTCCGGCGGCGACCCGTGGGCGCGCCTGCGACGTCGCCCGCCTGCCGGCATCCCTTCAGGGATCGTCGGGCCGAGGGCAGGCTTCAGCCTGTCCACCGATCCGCCGGCGGCGCTTGGAGGGCTTCAAGCCTCGAGACGGAGACCCAGCCACTCGATAGGTCGAGAGGAGACCCGCGCTCACCCCTGACCGCTCACCGCTCACCGCTGACCGCTCACCGCTCACCGCTGACCGCTCACCGCTCACCGCTCACCGCTGACCGCTCACCCGATCTTGACAACCGCGTTCCCAGCGGTAGGCTATCCCCGGTAGGGCAGTCCTCCTGATCTGCAACCGGCGACCTCTCTTCCGGAGACGTCCTGTGCCGCCCACGCGCCGGCTGCCCGTCCCCTCTCGTGAGACCTCCATGCTTCTGCTCCTCTGCTCCCTCCTCGCCTGCCGGGGGACTCCGCTGGCTCCGGTCTCCCAGAAGCCCCTGGGCCCGGTGTATCCGGTGGCCCAGCAGGGCTGTGCCCGGTTCGAGGTCGAGGTCCGGGGCAAGGAGACCATCACCATAGACGACGACAACGCCTTCGTGACGGCATCGGGCGCTGCCTGCGGCGGCGTGCGGCCGGTCTTGGCTGGCTCCCCGGTGTATGATGGCCCGGCCGACCGGGTGCGCCTCCCCCTGGCCCTGGCCAATCAGACCGCGCAGCCCTTCCGTGCGCCCGGCTCTACGGCTGGGAGGACAGCCTGACCGTGCTGGAAGCGCCCGGCCTGGCCCAGAACCAGTGGACCGCGGATTACCTGAACTTCCTGCATCCGGACTCGGCGCTCGATGCCGCCGATCCGCGCCTGCCGGGCGCGGTGCTGTGGCGCTATGACACGCTACTGGCGGCACAGCCGCCGAAAGACGAGCTGGCTGGCGGCGCAACGTCACAGGTACGCTGGGTGGAGGTGGCCGTGCACTCGGGGGTGCTGAAGTTCCAGCTGGTGCTCTACGCCGAAGCCTCGGATGCGGATACCACTAGGCCGGCGATTCCGCCCAGCGCGTTCTTTCCATATGACTCAACGATAGTCACAGCACCTCCTGGTGACACGATGAATGTCTTCTTCCGGAACATCATTGGGATCCGCTTCGATGATTCTACGAGCGGGAGCACTATCCGCAGTCTTTTTCAGCGTTATCAAGCGGAGATTATCGGCGGTCTGTCAAATGCGAGAGAATACATCGTGCGGATCCCGGATCCGGGCTCCAGTTGGGAAGCATATGACGGATTGATGCGGCAACTCAATGAGATGGAACCTGGGATACGATATGCGGCCCCAATGAGCTATCGGAGTGGAATCACGTTCCACACTCGATATCCGCTTGACGGACCTGGCGCACAACGTCAAGACTGGGCAACAGCCACCGACTTCACTCGCTCTCGTTTGGCCATCCGTGCCCCGCTCGCCTGGGGCTGCGAAACGGGCACCAACACCCCGAATCGAGTCAAAGTAGGAGTAATCGACTTCCACTTCGACCTCTCCAAAGACTTCTCCTCTGCCACCCTACTGGAGCCCACTTCCGTACCTTTGACACCAGCCCCTTCATACTTTACGACTGCCGTTGGCCTTCGACACGGAACCCAGGTGGCTTCGATCGTGGCAGCAGACGGAAACAATCACGAGGGCATTTCGGGGATGATCTGGAAGGCGGATCTCCAACTCTTGGCCTATGGCCTAGGTGGCGACGTTCCGCTCAACATTACCGCTTATCTGGCCAACAACCTCTTCCCAGGTGCCCAGGCAGCAGGCGTTCGCGTACTTCACAGTTCTGCCGCGATCGGGAGCACGTATCCGTACGAATTACAGCGCATAAAGGACGCGCTGTACCAGTACCTTGCTGCCGGCAACCTCTTTGTCCAATCCGTGGACAATAATGGTCGCAATTTCACTATAGACGAGATCCTCGCCGCACGAGGTGATAACCTCGGGCTTCTGCAGACTCTGATCACTCCCTTCCAGAGCGGCGCCCCGGCGGAGATCGCCCGCTTCCGGGACGCGCCTGCGACGTCGCCCGCCTGCCGGCATCCCTTCAGGGATCGTTAGGCCGAGGGCAGGCTTCAGCCTGTCCATCGATGCGCCGGCGGCGCTTGGAGGGCTTCAAGCCTCAAGACGGAGACCCAGCCACTCGATAGGTCGAGAGGAGACCCGCGCTCACCCCTGACCGCTCACCGCTCACCGCTGACCGCTCACCGCTCACCGCTGACCGCTCACCGCTCACCGCTGACCGCTCACCGCTCACCGCTGACCGCTCACCCGATCTTGACAACCGCGTTCCCAGCGGTAGGCTATCCCCGGTAGGGCCGTCCCCCGTGATCACCGCTGGCCACTTCTCTTCCGGATACGTCCTGTGCCACCAACGCGCTGGGTGCCTGTCCCCCCTCGTGAGGCCCGCGTGCTCCTGCTGCTTGGCTCCCTGCTCGCCTGCCGGGGGACCCCGTTAGCCCCTGCCCTCCAGAAACCGCTCGGCCCAATCTATCCCGTCGCGCAGCAAGGCTGTGCCCGCTTCCAGGTGGAGGTCCGGGGCAGGGAGACCATCACCGTGGACGACGACAGCGCCTTCGTGACCGCCTCGGGCGGCGCCTGCGGCGGCGTGCGGCCGGTCCTGGCCGGCGCCCCGGTGTATGACGGCCCGGCCGACCGGGTGCGCCTCCCCCTGGCCCTGGCCAACCAGACCGCGCAGCCCTTCCGTGCGCCCGCCCGGCTTTATGGCTGGGAAGACAGCTTGACCGTGCTGGAAGCGCCCGGCCTGGCCCAGAACCAGTGGACCGCGGATTACCTCAACTTCCTGAATCCGGACTCCGCGCTCGCGGCCGATGCTCCGCACCTCCCGGGTGCGGTATTGTGGCGCTACGACACCCTGCTCGCGGTCCAGCCGCCCCAGGACGAGCTGGCGGCCGGGGACACGTCGCAGATCCGCTGGGTGGAGTTGGCGGTGCATTCGGGGGTGCTGCGATTCCAGCTGGTGCTCTACGCCGAAGCCTCGGATGCGGATACCAGCCGGCCGGCGGTGCCACCGCTCGGGATCTTCCCCCGGGATACGACGATTGTCATTGCTCCGCCGGGGGACACAATGAACGTCTTCTACCGGAATATTTTCGTCATCCGGTTCGACGATACCACCAGTGGAAGAACAATCCGCAGTCTCTTTCAGCGATATGGTGCCGAGATTATCAGCGGGGGGCCAGCGCAGCAGGAATACTTCGTCCGTGTTCCGGATCCCGGTGCCAGTTGGGAAGCGTATGAGGCGCTGAAGCGGCGTTTGAATGACGATGAATCCGGTGTCGACTACGCTGCCCCAGTACATCGTCGCAGCGGAATCACGTTCCACAGCCAACACCCGGTGGACGGAATTGGCGCACAACGTAGCGACTGGGTAACACCCACGGATGTGACTCGCCCACGCTTGGCAATCCGTGCGCCGCTTGCCTGGGGTTGTGAAACCGGCACGTACACTAGTGGGCGGGTTGGAATCGGCGTAATTGATTTCCATTTCGACCCGTCGAAGGACCTTTCCTCGGCCACGCTGTCTGGACCCAGCTCGATACCTCTCATGTTCGCACCCAGCTACTACAGGACGGAGGTAGGTCTCCGGCACGGAACCCAGGTGGCTTCGATATTGGCTGCCGATGGGAACAACGGGGAAGGGATAGCGGGAATGATTTGGGGAGCAAATCTCCAACTGCTTGCTTACGGTCTTGGGGATAGTATCCCAGAAGATCTGACGGGATATCTCGTGCTCGAGCTCTTCCCCACGGCAGCAGCCAGAGGCATACGGGTACTCCAGAGCTCTGCGGCAGTCGGGAGTACGGATCCCGAGGAGTTGGAGCGTATGAAGAAGGCCCTATACGACTACCTCGCCGCGGGGAACCTGATCGTGCAATCCGTGGACAATAATGGACGCGATTTCACTATAGACGAGATCCTCGCCGCACGAGGTGATAACCTCGGCCTTCTGCAGGCTCTGATCACTCCCTTCCAGAGTGGCGCCCCGCCGGAGATCGCCCGCTTCCGGGATCAGATCATGTTCGTGGCCGGCACGAATATGCAGGGACAGAAATGGGCCAATTCCAACCTGTTCCTGGGCGCCACCGCCATAGCTGCTCCCGCCGAGGCCGTGGGAGCCTCATTCCGGGTGGAGGGGTGCTAGCCGACAACGGCACCTCCCTGGCCGCTCCGTTCGTCTCCGGTGTGGCCGCATTGCTCTGGGCCATGGATCCAACACTCACCGCTGCCCAGGTGAAGGACTACATCGTCCGCGGCGCCCGGGAACCGAAATTCAACCCCACCACCGGAGAGGTGGAGCCGGCCCAGCCGGTGCCGGGCTTCCCCAGCAGTGAATCCATCTACCAGCTCGACGCCTATGGCGCCCTCTCGCTGCTCTCCCGGGAGCGGCCCGGGACCCCGCTCTGCGGCACCCACGTCTGGACCGCCCATGGCCAGCTCCTGGCCCGGCGCGGCACCGGAGTGGAAGTGCTGGCCGATCTGGGCGAGGCCGCGGGCCTGGTGAACGTGCGGCATGGCGGCCGCCGGATAGACCTGGTGGGCGCGCAGAACTTCGATCGGGAGTTCCTCTACGACGCGGGCTCCCGATCCTGGCAGGAAGGGCCGCCCTTCACCCTGCCCGATACGCTCTGGGGCGGCACCTATCTCAGCTCGCTCTTCGTTTCGCACGACAACGACAGCGCCGTGCGGGTGCTGGGCAGCACCGCGGGTGCTGGGCAGCACCGCCGGGAGCACCACCAGCTTCGATATCCAGCTCTACTCCCTCTACCACCCGGGCTGGACCTCCCTCACCAGCCTGCCCGTGTCCGTCAATCCCGGCTCGGGCTCCGACTGTTTCCGCCAGGAGCGCCGCGACACGGTGATCAACGGCCAGTCCACCGTGACCCCCTATGAGTGTACCGCAGCCCTCACCACCGCGAGCGATGTCGCCTCGGCCCGGCCGGCCTTCGACCCCCGGGGCGGTCGGGTGGTGGTCGCGGTGAACCGGATGACGACCACGGCCGCCACCACCGGCCCCTGGCTCCCCTGCCCCTTTACCGACACCATCCCCGGCACCACCGACCCGCGCGCCCTGTGCAAGAGCTACACCCAGGACATGCGCTCCACCGGCGGCACCCTCTGGGAGGTCCGCACGGCCAGTCCCACGCCCCACCAGCTCGGCAGTTTCCCGTCGCAGATGTTCTGGCTGGGGCTGTCGGAGGCGGGCGGGGAGCTGGTCGCCGGCGAGGGCCTCCAGGAGATCCACACCGAGCTGGTGGTTACCGCCGGCGGCTTCGACAGCAGCGGCTCCTACGCCCGGATCACCGGCTGCCAGGTGGCCTACCGCGACGCGGCGACTCTGGCCCTCGGCAGCGCCGAGGTGAGCGACGATGCCTGCGGCCCCTTCGAATCGGCGGGAACCATTTCGCCAACCCGGAGGACCTGGGCGGGTGCGGCCTTCCGGTAATTCCGGCTGGGCTGCAGCGGGCGACCCGGTTCGCGGCGGTTCCGGAATCGTGTGAGCCTCAGAAGAAACGCGGCTCACCCTCCAACTCCAATGCCACCACCGGCCAGATCGCTTCGGGATCGGCACCCGCCAGGGTCAGGTGCACGCCGCTATCCGCCGCTGCCGCAGCGATCGGCCGCCCTGAATCCCCCAGGAGCCGCGCCTGGCGGACCGGCGTCCGCAGTCCCGGCAGCAGCAGGGAGCCTTCCGGCCATTTCTCCAGAAAGAGATAGAGGTGGTTCCCTTTGGTGGTGGACCGGAACGGCGCGTCCTTGAAAACCGAGGCCGTGGTGCCGTAGATCGCCTCGCCGTTCACCGCCATCCAGCGGCCGATGCCCTTGAGCCCCTCGACGCTCTCTTCCGGGAACGTCCCGTCCGGCCTGGGCCCCACGTTGAGCAGCAGATTGCCACCCTTCGACGCGGTCTCCACCAGCAGCCCGATCAGCTGGGGCACCGGCTTGAAGTGATGATCGTTCCGATTGTAGCCCCAGTTGTCGTTCATGGTGATGCAGGATTCCCAGTCCACCCCCGGCAGCCCCATATCCGGAATCCGCTGCTCCGGCGTGCCGAAATCGCCCAGCTTGTCCGTGACCGGCATCGGCGACCAGCCCTCGATCCGGTTGTTCACGATGACGGCCGGTTGCAGCGAGCGGCAGTGACGATAGAGCGCCAGTCCCATTTCGTGGGTCCAGGTGCCCTCCCAGTTTCCGTCGAACCACATAACCCCGATCTCGCCGTAGCTCCGGAGCAACTCGGCCACCTGCCGGTGGAGATATTCCACATACCGGCTGAAGCGCGCTCCGTCCACCGGCCGGGTCTCCGCCTCCCAATCGCGCCTTGGCAGGTAGTCGGGATGGTGCCAGTCCATGATGGAGTGATACCAGCAGGATATGAGCCCCTGCCGGCGGCAGGCGCCGGCGATCTCCCGCATGATGTCGCGCCGGAACGGGGTGGAGCGGATGCAGAAATCGGTCTGCCGGGAATCGAACAGGCAGAAGCCGTCGTGATGCTTGGTGGTGATGGTGACGTAGTGGGCCCCGGCATCCTTGGCGGCAGCGATCCACCGATCCGCATCGAACCTGACGGGATTGAACCGGCCGACGAGCTTGTCGTACTCCTTCAGAGGAATGTGGGCGTTGTTCCGGATCCACTCGGCGTAATCGGTCCGGCCGCCCCATTCGCCGGCCAGGACGGAATACAGGCCCCAGTGGATGAATATCCCGAACCGGGCCTCGCGCCACCAGTCGAGGCGGGGGTCGGGGGGAGACGCATGCAGGAACGGGGCGACCGGCCGCCACATCAAAGCGAGAGCGCCTGCAGCGGCGGTGCCAGATTGCAGAAAGCGACGGCGATTGAGCCCGCTCTTCACAGCCGCACCTTGCGGAGCAGCTGCTCGAACCCGGGCAATCCGCGCAGCGCATCCACCACCGGATTGACCCGGAGGTAGGCCATCCACCCGCGCCGCTCCTCCAGCGCCCGCCCGGCCCAGTGCAGCGCCTCGTCCGGATGGCCCAGGCCGAGGTGGAGCAGGACAAAGGCGACGGGCGAGACGTAATCCCGTTCCGCCAGGGTCCTTACCTCCCGCAACACCGCCTCGGCCTCCTCCTGCGCCCCACTCCGGCCGAGGACATAGCCCAGATTGGCCCGGGTATAGGCTCCCGCATCGGCCATGGCGGAGGCTTCCCGCAGCACCCGCACGGCCTCGGCATGCTCGCCCTCCTGCGACAGCACCAGTCCCATCACCCGATAGCTCTCCTCCGCCAGCGGATTCATGGCGATCGCCCGCGCCAGGTGGTAGCGCGCCTGGGTATAGCGGCGCCCGTAGTAGTACAGCCAGCCCACCGTCCGGCGCACCGATACCGACGCCGGGTCCAGCTCCAGGGCGGTATGCCCCTCCACCAGCGCCTCGTCGGTGCGACCCTGCGAGTTGAGCAGCATGGCGTACCACTGGTGGCCGGTGGCATAGGTAGGCGCCAGCTCAATGGCGCGCCGGAACTCACGCCCGGCCGCGGCCCAGTCCCAGTCGTAGATGAACAGGCTCCAGGCCAGGGAGGCGTGCCCCTCCGCCAGGCTGTCATCCAGCTCCAGCGCCTTGCGGGCGTATTCCTTGGCGCGGGCAAAACCCTCGTGCACCGGGACGTTGCGGTAGTCCACGTGCAGGGCGTAGGCGTCCGCCAGGCCGGTATAGGCCAGGGCATAACCCGGATCCATGGCAATGGTCTGTTCGAAACAGGCGATCGCCTCGGTGACGCCCTCGTTGCTGCGCTTGTTCCAGGCGTAGCGGCCTTTGAGATAGAGGCTGTACGCCGCCAGGTTCGCGGTGTACCGGCGCGGCGCCGGCTCCGCCAGATCGGCGAACGAGGTGGCCCGCAACGTGGTCACGATGGTCCGGGCGATCTCGTCTTCGATCACGAAGACATCCTCCAGCTTGCGGTCGAACCGCTCCGACCAGAGCACCCGCCCGTCCGCCGCCGAGGTGAGCTGCACCCCGATACGCAGGCGGTCGCCCGACCGGCGGACGGTCCCCTCCAGTATTTCGGAGACATCCAGCAGCGCCCCGATGGCCCGAGCATCGCGCGTGGTGCCCTTCAACGCGAACACCGAGGTGCGCGACGCCACCCGCAACCCCTCGATCTGGGCGAGCGCGTTGATCAGCTCCTCGGTCAGCCCGTCGCTGAGGTACTCGTTCTCCGGATCGGGGCTGGCATTGACGAAGGGCAGGACCGCGATGGACCGCAGGCCGATACGCGGGGCGGCCGATGCCGCCTCAGGCTGCTGCAGGGCCTGGAGAAAGGCGGCAACCGTCGGAAACCGCTGCGCCGGGTCTTTCCTGAGCGCCGCCTCCAGCGCCTCTTCCACCGCCGGCGGCACCTCGGGCCGCCGGGTCCGGACGGGCGGGGGCGTTTCGGTGACCTGCTTGGCCATCGTTGCGCGGTAGGATGGCCCCCGCAGCGGCGGCTCGCCGGCCAGCATCTCATACAGCACGCAGGCCAGGCTGTACAGGTCGCTGGTGCCTTCCAGCGTGGACTCGCCGCTGGCCTGCTCCGGGCTCATGTATTCGGGGGTACCGACGACGACGCCGGATTCGGTGATCCGGTCCGGGTCGCACGTGTCGCCCACGGTGGCCACGCCGAAGTCGGCCAGCAGGGCCAGCCCTTCGGCGAAGAGGATATTCTCCGGTTTCACGTCCCGGTGTACGAACCCGCTGCGGTGGGCGTAGTCCAGCGCGGACCCCACCTCCTGCACGATGCGCAGGGCGTCGCGCACCGGCAGCCGGCAGTCCCGGTTCAGCCGGTCCCGCAGCGAGCCGCCGGTGACGAAGGGAGACACGTAGTAGAGGGTACCGCCCGCCTCCCCCGAGTCGATCAAGGGGACGATATGGGGATGCGCCAGCCGCGCGGCGATGCCGATCTCGCGCAGGAACCGCTCCTTTCCCAGGGAGGCAGCCACCTGCGATTTGAGCACCTTGATGGCGACCTGGCGCTCGTGTTTGGACTCCAGAGCCAGATAGACCGTGGCCATCCCCCCCGCGCCGAGCTCGCGCTCGAGTCGGTAGCGGCCGGACAGGCCGGCGGCGAGAGGGGGGGTGGGATCCGGCATCGACCGTGAAATCAGACGGGGTGGCGCCGCGGCGACAAGGAGGGCCAGCCGGACGCTTCCCCGTGGCGGGCTCCCGGTGGCCTGCCCCTCGCGGCCATCAGTGTGGCGGCCAGACCACGACACCGCCTTTGATCACGCGGTCCACCCGCCGGAGGTTGGCAATATCCCGAAGCGGATCCGCATCCAGAATCACGAGGTCGCCGGCCTTGCCGAGCTCCAGGGTTCCAAAATCGCTGCCCCGCCCCATCGCTGCGGCCCCGTTCCGGGTGGCATCCACCAGCACCTGCATCGGGGTGAGGCCGGCCTGCTGCATCAGGTCCATTTCCCGATAGACCGACGGCCCGTGCAGCGTACCGGGATTCCCCGCATCGGTACCCATGGCCACGGTAATCCCTGCATCCTGTACCCGCTTCAGGTTGGCGAGGCCGTTCTGGAGTGAGGGATTGGGCGGGGCGTGTGCCGTCGGGCCCCGGGCCCAGACTGGACGCAGAGAATCGGGGAGTCCTTTCGCCAGCTTGGCCCGGGTAAGCGAGTCCACGCAGCCCGCGGGATACGGCAGGGAATCCGCCGGAAGACCCAGGAACATGTTGGGATAACCTTCCACTACCGTCAGGGTGGGGATGTAGATCACATGGTGCTCGCGGGCCAGCTGGATGAACTCGTCATCCACCTGCTGGGAAAAGACGCTGTGCACCAGGACCTTCGCGCCGGCGCGGATCGCGTCCTTCGCTTCCCACAGCCCGGTCGCATGCACGATGAGCGGCAGGCCCACACTGTCCGCCATCGTTCCTGCCAGATGCACCAGCGCGCTGTAATGCGCGCTGTCCGCGCTGGTCCAGGAGCGGGGCACGATGTACCACACCTTGATGGCGGCTGAGCCGAGCGCGGCATGGGAACGGACCTCGGCACGCACCGCGCTGTCGGAGGCCATGAAGACGAACTGGCGCTCATCCGGCAGGTTGAGCCAGAAGTCCACCGTGGAGAGCAGGGCGCCGGCGGCGGCGACATGCGGGGCGAATGCATCTTCTTCACCGCGCGCCTGCAGTGCGCGGGTCCAGGGATAGCCGCCCACGTCGAAGGTGGCGGTGACGCCGGAGCACAGGTCGGCCCGGAAGAAGCGGTCCACATGGTTCCGCAGGGAGGCGACGACCTGAGGATAGGGATACTGCGCCCGCACGTCTGCCGCGTCGGGCCGCCCGTCGAACCAGCCGGTCTGGCTGTAGTGCACGTGGGCATCCACCAGACCCGGAATGATCCACTTGCCCCGGGCATCGATCACGCGGGCGCCCGCGGGCGCCTGAACGGTGCCGGCCTTCCCGACGGCCGCGATCCGTCCGCCGCGGAGGACCACCACCGCATCAGCCACCGGCGCGGCTCCCGTGCCGTCGATCAGGGTCCCGCCGCGGATGACCAGACTCTGGCCCGATCCGGCATCCTGGGCACCGAGCCGGCCTGGCGCGCAGAACCCCGCACAGCAGAACACGGCCGCACCGGCAAGCCGGACGAACCCTCCCGACCTACGCATCACTGGCCTCCTGCGGAACAGGATATCGTATTTGCCCAGAGCCATGTTGGGCTCCATGCACGTTCTTGACAACCCCGTGAGGGCCTGACAACCCCGTGAGGGCGTAACCCCCTGACCCCCTTCCCTGTTGGGAAGAGGGAACCGGATCATAGGTTTCGATCTTGGCGGCGCCTTCTCCCCTACCACCTCTTCTCTCACCGGATCTTGACAGCCGCGTTCCCGGCGGTAGGCTCACTCCAGTAGAGCAGGTGTCCCTGGATCGGTCGCCGGCCCACCTCTCCCCGGAAATGCCTGTGGCGCCAACGCGGCGTTTGCCCGACCGCTCCCTCGAGCCGTGCATCCTCTTGCTCCTCTGCTCCCTCCTTGCCTGCCGTGGGACACCAGGGACGGCCCTCCAGAAACCGCTCGGCCCGGTGTATCCGGTGGCCCAGCAGGGCTGTGCCCGGTTCGAGGTCGAGGTCCGGGGCAAGGAGACCATCACCATAGACGACGACAGCGCCTTCGTGACGGCCTCGGGCGCTGCCTGCGGCGGCATGCGGCCCGTGCTGGTGGGGACCCCGGTCTATGACGGCCCAGCCGACCGGGTGCGACTTCCCCTGGCCCTGGCCAACCAGACCTCGCAGCCCTTCCGCGCGCCCGCCCGGCTTTACGGCTGGGAAGACAGCCTGACCGTGCTGGAAGCGCCCGGCCTGGCGCAAAATGAGTGGACCGCGGACTACCTCAACTTCGTGAATCCAGACTCCGCTCTCGATGCCACCGATCCGCGCCTGCCGGGCGCGGTGCTGTGGCGCTACGACACGCTGCTGGCGGCCCAGCCGCCCAGAGATGAGCTGGCGGCTGGCGCGACGTCACAGGTTCGCTGGCTGGAGCTGGCGGTGCATTCCGGGGTGCTGCGATTCCAGCTGGTACTCTATGCCGAAGCGGCCGATGCGGATACCAGCCGGCCGGCAATTCCGCCCACGGGAACTTTCCCACGTGATACTACAATTGTGATCTCACCTCCATGGGACACTGCGACCGTATTTTACCGGAACATTTTCGCCATTCGATTCGATGACTCCACCAGTGGAAAGACGATTCGACAATTATTCCAAGGCTACCACGCGGAAATTATCGGGGGTCTCTCGAATGCCAGAGCGTACATCGTGCGCGTTCCCGATCCAGGATCCAGCTGGGAGGCCTATGAGGCTCTCAAGCGCCGCTTGAATGATCAAGAACCCGGCGTAACCTACGCGTCGCCGGTGAGTCGCCGTAGCGGGATCACCTTTCATACCCGCTATCCTGTAGATGGCCCCGGGGCTGGCCATGATGACTGGATAACCCCAACGAGCATAACCCGTTCCCGTCTGGCAATACGTGCTCCCCTTGCATGGGGTTGTGAGACGGGAACATACACCCCTGATCGCGCG
The DNA here is from genome assembly GCA_963779755.1 of uncultured Gemmatimonadales bacterium. GTDB lineage: Bacteria > Gemmatimonadota > Gemmatimonadetes > Gemmatimonadales > GWC2-71-9 > CAVZZO01. The sequence goes on along the minus strand of CAVZZO010000001.1, from coordinate 509,796 downwards.
AACGTGGGCGTGATCGATTTTTATTTCGATGGTTCTTCGGAGGACTTTCCCTCGGCCACGCTAATCGAACCTGAGGCGATACCTCTCATTCCTGCCCCAAGCATCTACACCACCGATGTCGGGCTTAGGCATGGAACCGAAGTCGCGTCTATTCTGGCTGCCGATGGGAACAACAAAGGAGGGATCGCCGGTGTCATTTGGGGGGCGAACCTCGATCTTTTTTCCTATGGCCGGGGCGGAAACGAGATCCCGGAGGACCTTTCATTCTACTTCGCCGATCGGCTTCTTCCACTTGCCTGGACCAGCGGTGTACGAATTCTCCACAGTTCCGCTGCTGTCGGAAGCACAGACCCAGACGAACTGAAGCTGCTGAAGATAGCCCTCTATGACTACCTGGCAGCCGGCAAGGTCGTGTCCCGAGTTGTGTAGAAAATCAATGGGCGCTGTCTCCGGGCCTCCAAGCGTGTCAGGCGCTCATGCAGCCGCTTGACGGTTACTGACACGGGGCAAGGTTCGCCAGCCGGCAATCCGCCGCAAGGGCAGTTGCCCCGTCGCGATCAGACCGTAGCCGAGCACCAGGACGGCGTCGGTGCTGGGCAGCGATCCCTGCGTTTTGACTCGCCGTCGCACCTCCTCCAGCACGCGCTCGACGATATTCGTCGTGCGCAGGCTCTTCCACTGCGCCTTCGGCAGGCGATAGAACGTGAGCAGCTCCTCGCCCGCCTCCTCCAGGCTCGCCACCACCCCCGGGAGCTCCCGGCCCCAGCGGCGGGTAAACCGCCCCCAGGCCCGCCGCGCCGCCTCCGCATCGGCGGCGTACACGATGGCGTGGTAGTCGCGTTTGACGGCCGGATAGAGCCGCTGCGGGCAGTGGGCCGCCAGGTTGCGCAGCTTATGCACCGTGCAGCGCTGCACCGCAGCCTGCGGCCAGATCTCGCTCAGCGCCCGGCGCAGACCCTTGCTGCCGTCGGTGATCACCAGCGCCGGCGCGACCAGGCCGCGCTCCACCAGCCCGCGCACGAAGTCGCCCCAGGCCGCGGCGCTCTCCGCGACGTAGAGCCGGAGATCCAGCAGCACCTTCTGCCCGTCGGGCCGCACCCCGACCGCCACCTGGACCGGGAGCGGCTCGACCCGCTTGAGCACCCGCACATGCAGGTGGATCGCATCCAGATAGAGATACTGCACCCCCAACTCCCCCAGGGGGCGCTCGCGCCACGCCTCGTAGCCCTGCCGCAGCCCCCGCACGACGCGCGAGACCGTGCTCCGCGAGGCGGGACCGTCGGCCAGCAGCGAGCGGAGCGCCCGGGCGAGCCGCCGCTGATTGCCGCCCCCGCAGTAGAAGCCGACCAGCGCCGCATCCACCGCCCGGGCTCGGCGCGCGTACCGCGGCAGCAGCCCGCTCTGCCATTCCCGCAGCTCGGCGCCCGCCTGCACCCGCCCTCGCGGGATGGCGAGATCCACGGGGCCCAGGCTGGTCGTCACCCGCCGCCGCCGGGTGCCGTGCCGATATCCCTGCCGGGCGGCGGTCCGCTCATGCCGGCCGCTGCCCAAGACGGCCGCCAATTCCTCGTGCAACATGCGCTCAATCCAGCGCCGCGCTTCGCCGCGCAGGGCCGCCGTCAGCGGGTCCGCCCCGACCAGTGCTTCCCACCCCTGCTCCGTGGCCGTAACTTCTCTCATGGCGTATGCCTCCGGGTTAGATCCGCACTTCGGCGGATCGGGGTTCGATCATCCCGGAAGCATACGCCATTTCAATTTTCTACACGAATCGGGACGGCACCGCCGGCAACTTGTTTATTCAGTCGGTGGATAACAGTAGTTCGGATTTCACTGTGGACGACCTCCTCTCCGCCCGAGGTGATAACCTCGGCCTGCTCCAGGCCCTGATCGCCCCCTTCCAGAGCGGCGCCCCGCCGGAACTCGCCCGTTTCCGGGATCAGATCATCTTCGTGGCCGGCACCGATACCCAGGGCCAGAGGTGGAGCGGCTCCAACTTGTTCCTCGGCGCTACGGCCATTGCGGCTCCCGCCCAATCCGTGGGCGCTCTCATCCCGGGCGGAGGAGTGCTGGCCGACAACGGCACCTCGCTGGCCGCCCCGTTCGTCTCCGGTGTGGCCGCATTGCTCTGGTCCATGGATCCAACGCTCACTGCTGCCCAGGTCGAGGACTACATCGTCCGCGGCGCCCGGGAACCGAAATTCAACCCCGCCACCGGCCAAGTAGAGACGGCGCGTTTGGTCCCGGGCTTCCCCAGCGCCGATTCCATCTACCAGCTCGATGCCTACGGCGCCCTCTCACTGCTCTCCCGGGAGCGACCCGGCACCCCCCTCTGCGGCACCCACGTCTGGACCGCCAATGGCCAGCTCCTGGCCCGCCAGGGCAGCGGGGTCGAGGTCCTGGCCGAGCTGGGCGAGGCCGCGGGCCTGGTGAACGTGCGTCACGGCGGGCGCCGGATAGACCTGGTGGGAGCGCAGAACTTCGATCGGGAATTCCTCTACGACGCGGGCTCCCGCTCCTGGCACGAGGGGCCGCCCTTCACCCTGCCGGATACGCTCTGGGGCGGCACCTATCTCAGCTCGCTCTTCGTCTCCCACGACAACGACAGCGCCGTGCGGGTGCTGGGCAGCACCACCGGGAGCACCACCACCTTCGACATCCAGCTCTACTCCCTCTACCACCCGGGCTGGACCTCGCTCACGAGCCTGCCGGTATCCGTCAATCCCGGCTCCGGCTCCGACTGTTTCCGCCAGGAGCGCCGCGACACGGTGATCAACGGCCAGCCCACCGTGACCCCCTATGAGTGTACCGCGGCCCTCACCACCGCGAGCGATGTCGCCTCGGCCCGGCCGGCGTTCGACCCCCGCGGCGGCCGGATCGTGGTGGCGGTGAACCGGCTGACGACCACCGCCGCCACCACCGGTCCCTGGCTCCCCTGCCCCTTTACCGACACCATCCCCGGCACCACCGACCCGCGCGCCCTGTGCAAGAGCTACACCCAGGATGTGCGATCCACCGGCGGCACCCTCTGGGAGGTCCGCACGGCCAGTCCCACGCCCCACCAGCTGGGCAGTTTTCCGTCTCAGATGTTCTGGCTGGGGCTGTCCGAAGCGGGCGGCGAGCTGGTCGCGGGCGAGGGCATCCAGGAGATCCACACCGAACTGGTGGTCACCGACAGCGGCTTCGACAGCAGCGGCTCCTACGCCCGGATCACCGGCTGTCAGGTGGCGTACCGCGATGCGGCCACCCTGGCCCTCGGAAGCGCCGAGGTGAGCGACGATGCCTGCGGGCCGTTCGAAGCGGCCGGGACGATTGCGCCGGTCCGCAGGTGGGCCGGGGTGTCCGGCCGATAAGCTCACGCCGTCTTCGGCGGCAGCACTGGATTCGTGACCGCGTCGCTGGTGGCGGCTGAGGAGCCTTCCCCTCAGAGATTCGGCGGCCGAGAGCAGGCTTCAGCCTGTCCTTGCCCGCAATCCTGCCGTCCTGCCGTCTTACCGTCCTGCCGTCCTCCTCAGTGCTTCCCCGTCTTCTCCTCGAGCTCTGCGAACCAGTTCTCCGCCACGATCAGAGGCGACTCGACGCTCGAAGGCGGCGTTATACTCTTCGCCATGATGAAGCGCCCGTCGGCGCCGACGTCGTACGGGGTATAGAACTCGGTGGTGGTCATGTAGATCTGGTCGTCCGGATGGAACAGTTTCTGCGGCGCGCCGATCGCGGGCTCGGCGCCGGTCCCCATGGAGACGGCCATCATATCCCGGCCGGCGCTCATGTAGAACAGCTCCCGGCCGTCGCGGGACCAGAGCGGCGCCACCCCGCCTCCGTTGGAAATCTGCCGCTTGCCGCTCTGGGTGTTGGGGAACGGGCGAAGGAAGATCTCGGTCTGCCCTGTTTCGTTGGATTCGTAGGCCAGCCAGCGCCCGCTGGGCGAAATCGCGATGGCTTCCTCGTCGTACGGCGTCACCACCACCGGCACCGGCACGCTGTCCACGCCCGGCCGGATACCTACGATATCTCTCCCGCCGGCCTGGTTGATCGTGCCCCCGGTGCGGAACAGGAGCCAGCGGCCGTCGGGCGACCACTGGCCCTCGAAGACCCCGGAGGCGGCACGGAGGATCAGGGAATCCGACCCGGTGCCGTCGGCCCGCCGGGCGTAGAGCCCGCCCGTACCCTCGCCCGGGCGGTTGGAACCGAACATGACTCTCCCGTCCGGCATCCACCGGGGCCGGTACTCCGATGCGCTGTCGTAGGAAACGCGCGAGAGCGGGCCGAGGGGCAGTTGCTTGACCCAGATGTCGTCACCGGCATCGGTATTGAGCCCGATGGCGAGCCGGCGCCCGTCGGAAGACAGGGCCCAGCCGTAGTTACCCCCAAACTGGGGCATCCGGAAGGTCCAGCCTGAATCCACCGGGCTTTCGACACCCTTACGGTCAACCCAGACCGCCCGGTACTGCTGGCTCAGCGACAGAGGAGAACCCCGGCGCAGCACCAGCATCCCCGACCGCGACACTGCCAGGAGAGGATAGTTTCCGTTGATCACCAGTATGCTGTCCAGCACCGGCACCGCCGGCCCCGTGGTCTTCAGAGAATGCAGGCTGAAGGGAGCAGCGAAGGCAGCGCCGTCCCGCCGGACATAGAGCAGATCCCCGGTGGGGAGGTACCAGCCCTCGATGGCACCCGGGACCACCTGGTGGGCCGAGTCCGCCTTGAAATCCAGCACCCAGAGGTCCTGGCCGCCGCTGCAACTCGCTGCACAGCGTGAGAACAGTACCCCGGTGCCGCCCGGGAGCGGTGACGGCCAGCCGATGGCGCCCGGGCTCTGGCCGGCGGGCCTCTGACGCCTCGTGCTGTCAGACAGGAGATCGGTGGTCTCGCCCCCCACGGCGGCAACCCGTTTCAGCCGGCTACCGCCGCTGCGGATGAACACGATGGTCCCGTCGTCCAACCAGGCGATGCCCGGGTTGCCGCTCGTGGTATCGGCGAGGGCGATGGCGGCTCCGCCCTGCACCGGGATCTTCCGGAGCTGCCCGGCAGAGATGAAGGCCAGCCATTGACCGTCCGGCGACCAGGTGAACGTGACCACACCCAGGGTCCCGGTGAGCGGCGTCGCCCCATAGCGATCCCGCTGCTTGATGAAGAGCTGTCTCCCCTTTTCGGCCGGCCCCACGTATGCGAGCCAGGAACCATCCGGCGACGGGACCACGGGCCAGATCGGGTCCGGATCCTGAGCCCGGGGCAGGGCCAGCCCGTAACGGGCGGTGGGCGGCGGGGCGGGCGAAGGGCGCAAGGCCAACAGCAGGCCGGCCCCGAGCACCAGCCCGGCCGCCGCGGCGAGACCCAGCGGCAGGTAGCTGCGCCAGCCGCGCCTGGCACCCGGCCGCGGCGCCGAGGGCATGGCCACGGTCGCGGACGTGGTTCGGTAGGAACCGTCACTCAGGGCGGCGGCAAACTCCGCCGCGCTGGCGAAGCGGTCGGCCGCCAGCTTCTCCAGCGCCGTCAGGACCGCCGCCTCGACGTTGGGCGGGATGGTGTGGCGCTTGGGCAGCAGCGGCCGCGGCTCCTCGGTTACTACCTTGGCCACGATGGCCTGGGCGGTGGGCCCGGTGAAGGGCGGCTCTCCGGTCAGCATTTCATAGAGCACCGCGCCCAGGGCGTAGACGTCGCTCCGGGCGGTGATCTCCCGCTCCCCCATGGCCTGCTCGGGGCTCATGTAGAACGGGGTCCCCAGGCTCATGCCGGTCTCGGTCATGCGGGTCCCGCTGGCGCTGGTCACCGCCAGCGCGATCCCGAAGTCCGCCACCAGCGCCGAGCCGTCGTGCAGCAGGATATTCTCGGGCTTGATGTCGCGGTGGATCACATGGTGCCGGTGGGCGTAATCCAGGGCGGAGGCGACCTCGCCCGCGATGCGGATCGCATCGGGAATGGGGAGCTGCTTCTCCCGGTTCAGCCGGTCGCGCAGGCTCTCGCCCTCGACATAGGGCATGACGTAGAAGAGGAAGCCGTCCGCCTCCCCCGAGTCGAACAACGGCAGGATATGGGGATGCTGCAGGTTGGCCGTGGTCTTGATCTCCGCCAGGAAGCGCTCGGCGCCGATGACCGCAGCCAGCTCCGGCCGCAGCACCTTGACCGCCACCCTCCGGTCGTGCCGGACATCGTGGGCCAGATAGACGGTCGCCATGCCGCCCTCGCCCACCTCGCGTTCGATGGTATAGCGGCCGGACAGAGCGGTCTCGAGACGGGGCAGGATCTCAGCCATGTAGCGCTCCCTTTCGACTTCCTCGACCCCCTAGACCCCCTCGACCTGTTTGGGTGGTCGAGAGGGTCGAGAGGGTCGAGAGGGTCGGGTTCACCGTTTCAGCCGCTGCTTCAACTCCTGTAGCCAGTGGTCCACCCAGACGATCCGGATCGCGTCGCCCGAAGCCGCGGCCAGGCGCGGCATGCGGAAGTAGAAGCTCTGGCCGTCCGGAGCCACCGCATAGGACTGGTGGAACCCTCCATCGCTGCTGTAGCCCCGGGTGTTGAACAAGGGCCGCGGCTCGCCGGCGGAGAAGGAGGGGCCCGGGCCCACGGGGACCGCGACGAGTTCCTGTTCCGGAATACTGATATAGAACAGCTCGCGGCCGTCGCCCGACCATCTGGGTTCAGCGCCCCCGCCATTCGAGACCTGCCAGCGTCCGCCGGAGGTTTGGGGAAACGGCCGGACGTACACCTCGTTCCTGCCCGACTCGTCGGAGGAGTACGCCAGCCAGCGACCGTCCGGGGACACCTCCGGCATGAGCTCCGTAAAGCTGGAGGACACGAGCGGCACTGGCGTCGTGTCGCCGCTCGTCCGGACCCCGACCAGATCGCCGGCCCCCGCGGTGCCGTTATCGGTGCGCAGCACCAGCCACTGGCCGTCCGCGGTCCAGGAGACCTCCTGCACCTGCCGGTCAATCTGCGCCAGGCGGCGGTCGGGGCCGCTGCCGTCCACCGGGCGGGCATAGACTGCGTTGGTGCTGCCGCTGTCGCGGATGAAGGCGACCACCTTGCCGTCGGGAGACCAGACCGGGCGCCGATCGGAATTGCCGAAGCTCAGACGGACGAAATTGCCGCGGTCGAGCTGCTTGATCCAGATATTGAGGCCCCCCCCGGCGCTGGCGCCTACCGCCAGCCGGCGCCCGTCCGGCGAGAGGGCGATCGAATTGAACGGACCGTACCAGGCGCTGTCCGCGACGGTGCTGATTCCGGTACGGCTGACCCGGGCTATCATGTTGTCGGCCGAGGCCTCGCTTCCCCGCACATAGACCAGCGTACCGGCGCCGGACCAGGCGATCTGGGCCAGTCCGTTCAGTTGCTGGACGGACACATCTTCCAGGACCGGCGCCGCCTCTCCGGTGAGCTCCAGTGTCTTCAGGCTGAATGGAGCAGCCATCACCGCGCCGTCCCGGCGAACGTAGAACAGCCGGCCGGCCTGGTACCAGGCCTGGGCCACCTCATCCAGCAGCAACCTCTGCCGGCCGGTACGCAGATCCAGCACATGCATCGCCATGGTTACACAGCCCGAGCCGCAATACTGGAACAGCACACCCCGTGCGCCGGGCAGCGCCACCGGGAACCCGATGCCACCCCCGATAAGGGTGGAATCCTGCAGCGCGAGACTGCTGCCACCGCCGGATTCCTTTACCCGCCGCAGCTCGTTGAGATGGCGGGACACGTAGATCAGCGTCCCGTCATCCAGCCACGTCGCGCCGCCGTAGGGGCCGGCGACGGTATCCGCCAGGGTGACGGCGGCGCCGCCGGAGAGCCGGATCTTCTTCAGCCGGCCATCGGCCACGAACGCGACCCATTGCCCGTCGGGAGAGAAGACCGGGTCCTGAGCCCGCTCGGTTCCCGGAATCGCCACCGGATCCAGCAGGCCCCGTCGCTTGACCCACAGAAGACCATTCTGGCGGTCGTCCTTGAAGACGAGGGTATTGCCGTCGGGGGTGATCGTCATGGCGCGCCCGTTCGTCGTCAGCGCTGCACTGTCGCCCAGGCTGATGTATTGCCAGCTGGGCACCCGGCGAGACGCCTGCTCCGCCCGGAGCCAGCCCCACGCGGCAAGGCCTCCGACAAGGGCCAGCGCACCAACCAACAGGGCGGTACGGCGGTATGGCGGTACGGCGGTAGAGGCCCCCGGGGCCGCGACCGCTACCGTGCGATATCCCGGACTGGCCAGCGCCTCGGCGAACTCGGCGGCGGTGGCGAAGCGGTCGGCCGGGAGCTTCTCCAGCGCCGTCAGCACTGCCGCCTCCACCTGGGGCGGAATCGTATGCCGCTGCGGCAGCATCGGGCGGGGCGACTCCGTCACCACCTGGGCCACGATGGCCTGCGCCGTGCTCCCCGTGAACGGCGGATCGCCCACCAGCATCTCGTAGGTCATCGCCCCCAGGGCGTACACGTCGCTCCGGGCGGTGATCTCCCGCTCCCCCATGGCCTGCTCGGGACTCATGTAGTGCGGCGTCCCCAGGCTCATTCCCGTCTCGGTCATCCGGGTGCCGCCGCCGGCGCTGCTGACCGCCAGCGCGATCCCGAAATCCGCCACCAGTGCGCTGCCGTCGTGCAGCATCACGTTCTCGGGCTTGATATCCCGGTGGATGATCCCGTGACGGTGAGCATAGTCCAGGGCCCCCGCCACTTCGGTGGCGATCCGCACCGCGTCCGCCACCGGCAACTGCTTCTCGCGGTTCAGCCGGTCGCGCAGGGATTCGCCCTCCACGAAAGGCATGACGTAGTAGGCAGTCCCGGTGACCTCGCCCGAGTCAATCAGCCCCAGTATGTGCGGATGCTGCAGGGCCGCGATGGTGCGAATCTCCCGCACGAACCGCTCGGCCCCGATCACCGCCGCCAGCTCCGGCCGGAGGACCTTGATGGCCACGTTGCGGCCATGCTTCAGATCCTCGGCCAGATAGACCGTGGCCATGCCGCCTTCGCCCAGCTCCCGCTCCACGCGATAGCGGTCGGCCAGGGCGGACTGGAGAATGGTCAGGACGTCGGCCACGGATCCTCCTCAGGCGGTCAGGCGGTCAGAACCAGCATTGCTCAGTGCAGGGCGGCGCCAGCCGCCGAGACAATCGGATCGAGGATGCGACCAGCCGAGGCCAGGGTGGCGGCGAATCCTCCTGGGACCTGAGCCAAAGCCCCTCCGGGGTGGACAGGTACGGACGACCGGCAACGCGGAATTGCGCGTCTATCTGAATTGCGCGTCTATCTAAGGAAAGGGGAGCGTCTGAAAGGTAGGGTCCGTGGCGAGAGTCTGGAAGGGCGGGGCCGGTTCGGGGCGGCGGATGACCCACCGCCCGGGAGTCTCCGGGGCAGTCCGAGCACCGTCAGCGCGCGGCCGCACCCGTTGCCGTCGAAGGGCGGCGCGCCCGGCGCATGCGGACGAATCGTTCGACGATCAGCACGGCGGGCACTACCTGCAGTACTCCGGTGATCTCGAAGACAAGGTTGTTGGGCATCTCGTACATGGGCGGCGGGAACAGTCGCGCCATCACGGCTGCGGACACGCCGGAGAAGTAGAGCACGTTCTTCATGACGTGGTTGTAGAACCCCTCGAACGCACCGAACGCGATCACGGGGAGCGCCAGAGTCGTGAGCGCGAAGACCCCCCGCGCGACGGTGGCCCTGGGACTGGTCGGATCGGAGCGGATGACCGCTTGCGATCCGACGATCACGAGCGCCGCCGGGGCCGCGATCAGCAGCACGTGGTAGCGCCACGGCGTGTGGTAGAGGTAGGCGCCATACGCATGATGAGCGCTGGTGAGGAACAGAGCGAAGAGCGCCTGGCGGGTAATGTCCGACGCGGTGGCTCTCCGGCTCGGTGAAGATGCACTGGGCATGGTTCTATATCGTTGAAAGGGTCAGGATGCAGTCAGCGACCCATCGTTCGAGGCCGCCGGTTGGGGATACGAGGACAGCGAGGAGTTCCGTCGCGTTCTGGTCCGGGCGGCAAGCCAGTTCGCCAGCACCATCGCGCCGAGGCCCAGCGCGAGGTGCAGCACCTGGATCAGCCAGTGCGCGCGGCCGGGGAGAAGGGTGCGCTGCGTCATCCCCAACACGAGAACGGCGATGCCCCAGACCGCGCCGAACAGCGCGGGCCCCGCCCCGGCGCCGGCCCACGCGGCCACTCCCGCCAGCACCCAGACCCCCGCCACGAAGGCGAGCCCGATGATCATGTGCACCGACACGAGCGTGAGCGCCCGATGGGTCCAGAACAGCAAGCCGAGTGTCACCTGGGCGGCTCCGGAGACGCGCACGAGCCACAGCGCTGCGGTGGAGATTGCATTCATTATTTCGGTTCCTCCCGACGGCGTGATGAAGGGGCCCTGCGCGCGTCGCCCTTGCGGCCACGCGACGGGCTTCCTCGATGACGGCGATCCTCATGGGTTTGCGATGTACTTGCGGGGATCTTGCTGGAAGGCAATGGCGCACCCCTCACTGCAGAAGCAGTAGGCTTTGCCGCCGTGCGCCCGCGTGGCCGCCGGTGCGTTCTTGTCGACGCTCATGCGACAGACCGGATCGATGGCGGTACGCGCGCCCTCCGCTGAGCTGCGCACGAAAGGGCCGGTGTCGAAAATCGTCTGGATCGAGGCGATTCGGTCACCCTCGAAGCGGTACCACTCCGCCGTCTGCAGGCGCTCGACCTTGTGATCGAGCACGAGCGTCAGAATGGCGCAGACCTCATTCCCTGCGGCAAAGACTCTTTCGGATTCCACCGATTTGACCATCCGCGCCACATGATCGGACGCCTTCAGGTACGTTTCGATGCCGCGATAACTGGCGGCCGGCCCGGCGAAGGTGAAATCGTCGCTGAGCAGCCCACGGAGAGACTCGAAATCTCCGCCGTAGTAGGCTGCCCGGTACCGTTCCGCGAGGGATATGTGATCAGCCATCTGTGCCTCCAGGTCACCCGGCCGGGCGGATCATGGGATTTACGTACACCGTACGTTATTGTACAACATACCCTCCTCCCGTGTCAAGGAAACCATGGGACGACCAGCGAAGATCTCGAGAGAGCAGCTGCAAACGGCCGCCCTGGCCCTGGTCGACGAGCACGGGCTCGCCGGGTTATCGATGCGTTCGCTGGCGGCTGCGCTCGGGACCGGTGCCATGACGCTCTACAATCACGTCGCGGACCGGGCCGAGCTCGACGCTCTGGTGATCGATGCGGTGATGTCCGAGGCTCGCTGGGCGCCAGAGCCACACGAGGATTGGCGTGAGGAAGTGCGTGCGGTTGCCACGGCCATCTGGCGTTCGGTTCGCGCGCACCCTCACGTTGTCCCGCTGATCCTCACCCGGCGAAGCCGGTCACGCGCCATGGCCGACCTGAGTGAGGCATTGCTCCGGGGACTCGCCCGGAGCGGGCGCTCCGGTGAGAGGCTGCTGATCGCGTTCCGCGCCGTCTCCGGGTTCATTGCCGGGCTGGCTCAGGCCGAGCTCGCCGGTCCCCTCTCGCTGCAGGCGGGCGAACAGCCGCAGGAGGTCATCGACCGCTTTCGAGCTCTGCCGGCCGATCGGTACCCGAACCTGATCGAGATCGCGAACGCCGCGGCGACCAGTGACGCCGAGGAGGAGTTCCGCTGTGGGCTCGACATCATCCTGTCCGGGCTCTCGGGCGGCGGCTGACAACCCTCCGGAGCCCAGGTGCGCACACCGGCACTCGCGATGCCGGGACCCGTCTGGGCTGCAATCCCCGCCGGGGGGCCTCTGCCTGGGAAGTTCGTCGAGGGTGACTGGCGGAAGGACGACGGGCCTGGTCAGAGCGACCGTTCCCGAACCCGGGAGATCAAGACCGAGGGGCCAGAGTCGATCAGCGTGGCGGCGCTGGGCTATCGGGCGTCGGCGCTCTTCAGCCTCGCCTTCAGTTCGCTCACCCAGTCATGGACCACGAACAGCTCGGTCTCCGCGGCGCTCTTCACCATGAGAAACCGGCTGCCGTCGGGCGACACGTCGTAGTTGGCGTGCGGCGCCTGGGCGAACATGTACGCGTCCGCGAAGAGCGCCGTGCGGCCGGTGACGGCAAAGTTCGGCGTGGTGGTGACCGAGGCCGCCATGAGGTGCCGCCCGTCACGATAGAAAATCCGGCGCCCGTCGCGGGCCCACACCGGCTCGGAGCCTCCGCCCACCGAGACCTGGACCCGCGGGCCGGGGCCCGGAAACGGCTGCACCACGACTTCCGAGGTTCCCGACGCGTCGGTCACATAGGCGATCCATCTGCCGTCGGGGGAGAGCCGGGGCTGTGCCTCGACGTACGCACTGGCGGCGATGGGGCGCGAGGCGGTGTCGCCGGCGATCGCCCGCGCCATCACATCCGCCTGATTCGTCCCGCCGTCATCCACCTGATAGACCAGCGTCCTGCCGTCCGGGGAGATAACACCTTCGTAGTAGTTGTGCCGGTCGTCTCCCAGCAGCGTCTCCGGCGGCCCGCTCAGATCGGCCGGCTGCCACCAGATGGCGGTACGGTTGCCGCGATCGGCGCGGTAGAGCACCCGTGTGCCGTCCGGGGTCCACTCGGGACGGTCGTTGAGCGCCCCCGAGTTGGTAAGGCGGGTGGGCGTGGCCGATGCGATGTCGTACACCCAGACGTCAGCCCGGCCGCCGCTGCCGACCGTCATGGCGATCCGGCTGCCGTCGGGTGAGAGCCGCGGGTAGCTGTATGCCTGCGGCTCACCGAGTAGCGGCTGGAACTGGTCCTGCGGACCGACCCATCCGACGACACCGGCGGCGTTGGCCGCCTGATAGACCAGCGTTCCGGCGGGAGACAGCGCCGCTTCGCTCGCTCCCGCGATGGTCGTCAGTACGCTGGCACCGAGCGTCACCGGGTTGGACCTGGTCCGGCCGGTCTTCAAATCGAGCCTGATGGCCGTGAGCGCCCCCGCGGCAGTCACGTATACGAGCGCACCGTCCACCATGCCGAGAGCATCGATCAGTCCGAGATCGGTCCGCGTGACGGTGTTGGTCGTGAGCGACAGAATGCCGAGCTTGGTGCGGGCCAGGCCTCCGGCGGGCTGGATTCCGAACAGCAGCGTATTGCCGTCAGCGAGGGCCCGCGGCTGGTTGAAGTAGATCTCACCCGCAGCGGTATCCGGCCGAACGAGGATCCGCGGCGTCCCACCGGTGGCCGGCACGGCGAGCAGCCCGGCCGCGGTGCCGACGATCAGACTCCCGCTGCTGCTCCAGGTCAGCCCCACCGGTCCCACTGCGGTCGGGCCGATCTCGACGGGAGAGCCGCCGTCGAGCTGGACCTTCCAGATGACGGTCCCGACCAGGTAGGCCAGCCACCGGCCGTCGGGAGAGAAGGACGGCTGCTGCGCGCCCTCGGTGCCGGCGATCGTGTGGGCGGTGGCCTCGTCCAGCGGGCGTATGAAGAGACGTGCCGCGCCGTCCTTGCCGACGGCGGCGTAGGCCAGCGTGCGCCCGTCGGGGGAGATCGCCATGTTGGTGCCGAGCGCCGCGTTGGTCACGAGGATGGCGGACGGCAGGGGAACCGAAAATCGGACCACCTGGCTCGGCCGCGCGCGGTGGGCGGAGCGCCACTGGACCAGGCCGAAGGCGACTGCGGCGACCAGGGCCAGCGCCAGCCCCGCGGCTATCCGCCGGTCGGCATGGCGCGACGCCGCTGCGCCCCGCGTCCGCTCCTCGCCGTAGTGCGGGTCCTGCAGTGCCTCGACGAATGCCTTGGCGGAGTCGAACCGGTCGGCCGGCAGCTTTTGCAGCGCGGTGAGGACCGCCGCTTCGACGTTGGCCGGTATCGTTCGCCGCTGGGAGGTGAGCGAGCGCGGCGCCTCGGTGACCACCCGCGCCACGATCGCTTGGGCGGTGCTGCCGGTGAAGGGAGGATCGCCGGTGAGCATCTCGTAGGTGACGCAGCCCACGGCGTAGACGTCGCTGGCGGGGCCGATCTCCCGTTCACCCATCGCCTGCTCGGGCGACATGTACGTCGGGGTCCCGAGCGACATGCCCGTCTCGGTCATCCGGGTGCTGCCGCCGGCACTGCTCACCGCGAGCGCGATTCCGAAATCCGCGACCAGCGCCTGGCCGTCGTGGAGGAGGATGTTCTCGGGCTTGATGTCGCGGTGAATGACGCCGTGGCGGTGGGCGTAGTCGAGGGCGCCGGCGACTTCGGCGGCAATCCGGGTCGCCTCCGCGACCGGCAGCTGCTTTTCCCGGTTGAGCCGGTCGCGCAGGGATTCGCCCTCGACGTAGGGCATGACGTAGTAGGCGGTCCCGCTGATCTCGCCCGAATCGATCAGCCCCAGAATGTGCGGATGCTGCAGCGCCGCGATGGTCTTGATCTCCCGGATGAAGCGCTCGGCGCCGATGATGGCCGACAGTTCGGGCCGCAGCACCTTGATGGCCACCCGGCGCTCGTGGCGCAGATCCTCGGCCAGGTAGACCGTGGCCATGCCCCCTTCGCCCAGCTCCCGCTCGATGCGGTAGCGGTCGGCCAGGGCAACCTGCAGGTTATTCAGCGCATCGGGCACTGCGGCCTCCTCGGGTCAGGCGGTACGGCGGTACGGCGGTACGGCGGTACGGCGGTGCGAACCTACTCAGTCCTCAGTCCTTTTCTCTTCAATTACTCCCGACGCTCCGCAGCTGCGCCCGCAGGGCATTCTTCCAGCGGTAGGTGACGAGCAGTTCGGGCACTCCATCGGGCTGGATGTCACCGCGAAGCCGCCTTCAGCGCCTGGAGTTCATGGACCCAGTTGAAGATCACGTTCACCGATGGCGCGTCCTCGCCGCCCGAGGTGACCATGAGGAACCGCTTGCCGTCCGCCGTTATGTCATAGCTGCGATGATACGGGTCCACGGCGAGACCGGTGCCGTCGAAGAACCGTCGCGGCGTGCCGTGCGAGAACTGCTTGCCGGTGGTGACCGGGGCCACCATCATGTCGCTCCGCTGGCTCCGGAAGAAGAGCTCGGTACCGTCGGGACCCCATAGCGGTTCCGAGCCACCGCCGACCGACACCACGAACCGCGCCGAATCCACCGTGGGGAAAGGACGGACCTGCACCTCGGGAATGCCGGACTCTTCGGACACGTATGCCAGCCACTTGCCGTCGGGCGAAATCTGCATGCCATAGTGATCGAAAGAGGACTGCACCAGGATCCGGGGGACGGTATCCACCCCGTTCCTGCTGACCAGCAGGTGCCGGGTTCCGGGACCCCCGCCCTCCGTACGGTAGAGGGTATAGCGTCCCTGGGGGTCGAACCCGATCTCATCCAGCGGAACGCTGTCGGGGGACGCGGGCCGCATGTTGTCGCTCCCGTCGGCCCGGCGGATCCAGGCGGTGTGCCGGCTGTCGCGGGTGGCCAGAAAGGCCACCTGGCGGCCGTCGGGGGTCCAGACCGGCCGGGCCGCGTTGGTCACGTCGAACGACAGCCGGCTCAGAGCCCCGGTGGCCAGCTGCATCACCCAGACCTGATTGTCGCCACCCGCGCTTCGGCTCACCGCGATCTGGCGGCCGTCGGGTGAGAGGGCCGCGACCGGCAGGAGACCGGTGAGCGTCGAATCGACCTTGGTCCGGCCGCCGGTCCGGTCCACCCAGACAAGGCCGGCACGATCGCCCGCGACCGGCTGATATACCAGGGTACCGGTGGCCGATACGGCAAATGGCACCGTGCCATTGGCGCCCTCCGCCTGCACCAGGGATAAGACGGCAACCGGAGGCGCCCCCAGCTTTCCATGGCGAGCGTCCAGGGGAGCCGCCAGCAGCCGGCCGTCGGATGTCCCGATCACCAGAAAGCCGGGGGCAGCATAGCGGGCGTATGACCCCTCCGCGAGGTCGGTGATGACACCGGATGCGAGGTTGATCAGGCCGACGTGATTGGCACCCGGAGATCCTCGCCACAGCATCCCCACCGCATACCGGCTGCCGGGAAGCACGTCGGGAAAGTCCAGCTCCTGGATGACTCTGGAGGAGTCCGGTCCGGCAATCCTGGTCGCCGCACCACCCACGTCCGAGATCCGGGAGAGGCCCCGGCCCAGATCGGTGAAGTAGATCTTTCCGTCATCTCCCCAGGACGCCCCGCCATAAGGGGCCACCGAGTCGGCCACGGTACGCGTCACCCCGCCGCTGATGGCGATGATCTTCAGGTTGGTCCGGCCGCCGGCCGCGGTGAAGAACCCGACGGATGCTCCGTCGGGAGAGAAGAATGGCGCGAAGGCACCCCGCGTGTCCGGGAGCATGTGGGCCGCGGGCTGGTCGAGTTCGCGGATGAAGAGCGCGTCCTCGCCCCCCGCCCCACCCACGAATGCGATGCGCCGGCCGTCGGGGCTGATCGCCAGCCGCACATTGCTGATGGCCCGGATGATCGTACTGTCACCCAGCGCCAGGCTGGCCTGCACCACCTGAGCGGGACCGATGCTCCCCGCCACGGCCCGGCGCCGGCCGAGCATCAGGCCCGCCGCCAGCGCCAGCAGCACAATCGCCGCGGCGGCGATCCACTCCCGGCGCCGCCGCCGGCCCACCGGAAACGCACGGGTATGCATCGTGGTGGTGGCCGGGTTCGCCAGGGCGGCCGCGAACTCCGCCGCGCTGCCGTAGCGGTCGGCCGGGAGCTTCTCCAGCGCGGTCAGGACCGCGGCATCGACGTGCGGAGGAATGGTATGCCGCTGCGGCAGCATGGGACGCGGCGTTTCCGTCACCACCTTGGCCACGATGGCCTGCGCCGTGCTGCCGGTGAACGGCGGATCGCCCACCAGCATCTCGTAGGTCATCGCGCCCAGGGCGTACACGTCCGAGCGCGCCGTGATCTCCCGCTCGCCCATGGCCTGCTCGGGAGACATGTAATGGGGCGTGCCCAAGCTCATCCCCGTCTCGGTCATCCGGGTGCCGCCGCCCGCGGTGCTCACCGCCAGCGCGATGCCGAAATCGGCTACCAGGGCCGAGCCGTCGTGCAGCAGGACGTTCTCAGGCTTGATGTCGCGGTGGATGACGCCGTGCCGGTGAGCATAGTCCAGGGCGGACGCCACCTCGGTGGCGATGCGGACGGCCTCGGTCACCGGGAGCTGCTTCTCGCGACTCAGCCGGTCCCGCAGCGACTCCCCCTCCACGAACGGCATCACGTAGTACGCGGTGCCGTTGATCTCGCCCGAATCGATCAGCCCCAGAATATGCGGGTGCTGCAGCGCCGCGATGGTCCTGATCTCCCGTACGAAGCGCTCCGCCCCGATCACCGCCGCCAGCTCGGGCCGCAGGACCTTGATGGCCACCTTGCGGCCGTGCTTCAGGTCTTCAGCCAGGTAGACGGTGGCCATGCCCCCTTCGCCCAGCTCCCGCTCGATGCGGTAGCGGTCGGCCAGGGCGGACCGGAGACTGGTCAGCATGTCGGGCACAGTGTCTCCTCAGGCGGTCAGGCGGTCAGGCGGTCAGGCGGTCAGGCGGTCAGACCCAGGTTGCCACCAGGGCGGAAACACGCCAGCCGTCAACCTCTCGGATCGGGCCGGAGCTGCGCTGCAGTCTGCCTGATCAGTGAAATCAGGGGAATCTGTGAAATCTGTGGATCCAAGATGGGCTGGCGGACCCGTTCCAGCCAGGGAGAGTGCTGCATGGGCCCGGGTTCTTCTATGGATCAGCCACCCGGCCGTTACAGCTCCATCAGCCAGATGTCGCTCTGCCGGTCGTATCATCACCGGTTTCCCTGCGCCTGCGTCAGCTTCTTCCTGTCCCGCGCCAGGACCGGAGGCTCCTGCCGTCCGAGGCCTGACGCTCTGGCTCATGAGACTACTGTCCGAGCAGTTGCTGCCAGTTGAGCAGTAGAGTTGCCGACGGGCTGCCTTCGACCCGCTGCCGGACCAGGAACTCGTGGCCGTCCGCGCCCACATCATAGGTGGTGGTGGCCTGAACGCCACCGAATTGGTCCGCGAAGAGGCGGGCACTCCAGCGCGGCGAGCGGAAGAGCGCCTGCGGGCTTCCCACCTGAAGGCCGGGATCGGCCCTCACCGGCACCTGCATGATCGAACCATCCGGCCCCTCAAAGAACAAGGCGTGCCCGTCGCGGCGCCAGCGAGGCAACCCTCCTCCCGCCAGCGAGACTCTGGTGACGGCCCCGCCCTGCCGGAACGGGCGCAGGTAAACCTCCAGCTCGCCGGTCTCGTCAGAGACGTAGGCCAACCACTTCCCGTCCGGGGACACAGCGCCCGCCGATGCGGTTCCGCTCACGGACACCAGCGGTTCCAGCTTGCCCGTTGCGGTGCTCAGAGTCCAGAGGGCGCCATGCCGTTCGTTGTTCGGCGTCTCCCCTACCAGGATGAGATACCTGCCGTCGGACGTCCAATCGGTGGGTGTGAAACTGTTCCCCCTGCCGGTTTGGTCAACGATCGTGCTATCCGCCCCATTCTGAAGGTTTATCAGGATGGTTTTCCCGGTCCTGCCGTCCAGTGCGGCAAGCAGGGAATCGCCTGGACTCCACACCGGGAACATGAACACTCCCGTTGGGCGCACCGGGACAGTCGTACGCCGCTGGAGGTCGTAAACCCAGAGGCCGTAACCGGCGAGCGCAACCGCGGGTCTTCTCCACGCCGCCCGCAGGGTCCAGGTGCCCTGCAGAGAAATACTGTCTCGAATGGCACCCTTCTCATCGACGATCAGCGGCCCCTCATCCAGCTGTGCCGTCTGGAGGTAGACCAGCCCGTTCCGGGCCACCGTATAGGACGGGACCAGGCCCGCGGCCCGGATTCCTCTCGCCAGGGTGACCCTTTCCCCTTGCGGAACTGCGTGTTTCAGGTCTAGGCGCTGCGCGACGATATCAGCCCCCGAGCGGCCCTGACGGCTGTATACGGCAACCCCCGGAGAGAGCAGTTGGACGAAATGTGCCCCCGGAAGGAGGGCGCGCGGGGCGACACCGTTGATATCACTCCATACCAGACCCGCCGAGTCGTTGCCCGCGAACCGCCGTCCGTCGGGAAACCAGGCCGGCCAGGAGAGGGTCCGGGAGGCGTCCCGCCATGCGCCGGCCACGACCGTGCACTCGCCACCGTCGGCGGGCACAACCATGGGATGACCCGAGCGGGTAAAGATGATGGTACCGCGACTGCTCCAGGAGCCTCCCAGGTCGGCTACCGGACACAGGGTGCGTGACACGCCGCCGCCGAGGTCGAACCGCATGAGCGATCCACGGGCGAAAAATCCGACCGCCCGGCCGTCCGGTGCCCAGAACGGTGCCTCCGCGCCGGCAGTGCCGGAGAGGGAATCCACCTGTCCGGACCTCAGATTGCGAACCCAGAGCTTCCGCTCGCCGGCCGCACCCAGGCCGATGAAGGCTAGCCGTTCACCGTCCGGGGAGAGGGCGGCAAAGCGGAACTCCGCGAATTCCACACCCCGGGGCGGTTCCAGCTCGACCTGGAGGACCGGCGCCCCGGTCTCGCGCGGGCGCAGGATCCAGGATGCCAGCGCAATTGCCAGGGCAAGGCCGGCAACGAGCCAGGGGAGTGGGCGGAGAGCCCGAGCAGGGACCGGTCGCGTCGTGGTCGCGGCGCCCGGCCGGGTCACCACCGGTGCCGTCGTGTCGCTCAGCGCGGTCGCGAACTCCGCCGCGCTGGCAAAGCGGTCGGCCGGGAGCTTCTCCAGCGCCGTGAGCACCGCCGCCTCCACCTGCGGCGGAATCGTATGCCGCTGCGGCAGCATGGGCCGCGGCGTCTCCGTCACCACCTTGGCCACGATCGCCTGCGCCGTGCTTCCGGTGAACGGCGGGTCCCCCACCAGCATCTCGTAGGTCATCGCCCCCAGCGCGTACACGTCGCTCCGCGCCGTGATCTCCCGCTCGCCCATGGCCTGTTCCGGGCTCATGTAGAAGGGCGTCCCCAGGCTCATCCCCGTCTCGGTCATCCGGGTCCCGCCGGCGCTGCTCACCGCCAGCGCGATCCCGAAATCCGCCACCAGCGCCGAGCCGTCGTGCAGCAGGATGTTCTCCGGCTTGATGTCGCGGTGGATGATCCCGTGCCGGTGGGCGTAGTCCAGCGCTCCCGCCACTTCCGTCGCGATCCGCACCGCGTCGGCCACCGGCAACTGCTTCTCCCGGTTGAGCCGGTCGCGCAGCGACTCGCCCTCGACGTAGGGCATGACGTAGTAGGCCGTCCCGGTGACCTCACCCGAGTCAATCAGCCCCAGGATGTGCGGATGCTGCAGCGCCGCGATGGTGCGGATCTCCCGCACGAACCGCTCCGCCCCGATCACCGCCGCCAGCTCGGGGCGCAGCACCTTGATGGCCACCTTCCGTCCGTGCTTCAGGTCTTCGGCCAGATAGACCGTCGCCATCCCGCCCTCGCCCAACTGCCGCTCGATGGTATAGCGGTCGGCCAGGGCGGACTGGAGACTGGTCAGGACGTCGCTCATACGAGCTCCTCAGGACGGGCAGGACGGCAAGGTGCGCGCGCCGGCCGGCGAGGTTATCCGGTTTCTACTTCGCCAGCCGCTGCCGCAGCTCCGTCAGCCAGTTCTCCACCACGATGAGCGGCGGTGTATCAGCGTCCACACGGACCTGGCGGGCCATGATGAAGCGCCCGTCCGGGCCGACATCAAAGGGCGCGTAGTAGGTGTTATCGTCGAGATAGTCATCAGGTGACAGGGTGAACAGCGTCTTGCGTCCTCCGAGTTCCGGAGCCGGGCCGCCCGCCACCGACACGGCCGTCATTCGCCGTTGTCCGTCCACGAAGAAGAGCTCGCGCCCGGTCCGGGCCCAGACCGGGGCCATGCCGCCGCTGGTCGATACCTGCCACTTTCCCCCATCGGTAGCCGGGAAGGGCCGCAGGTACACCTCCCGGCGGCCGGTCTCGTCTGACTCGTACGCGATCCACCTGCTGTCCGGGCTGACGGCAAAGGCGGATTCGTCGTACGCGGGGTTGGCCATGAGCGGGACCGCGGCCGTATCGCCCTTGCGGTATCCCAGGATGTCCCGGCCTACCCGGCCGACACCACCGGCGGTGCGCACCACAATCCAGCGGCCATCCGGGCTCTGTGCCCCCTCGTACAGATCGCCCGCGGTCCGCATCAGCAGCCGGGACCTGCCGGTACCGTCGGCAGGCACCGAGTAAAGTGCCAGGCCGGAGTCCGACCCGCCGATATAGCTCAGCGTCCTCCCGTCGGCCATCCACCGGGGGCGGAAGGCCAGCGTGCTGTCGAAGGTCACGCGCGACAAGGGGCCGTCCGGGAGCTGCTTCACCCAGATGGCCGCCCCGGCCGCATCCTGCAGGCTGATAGCGAGCCGCCGGCCGTCCGGAGAGAAGGACCAGCCGGCGTTGCCGTTTCCCGTCAGCTGGACGCGCGCCGAATCCACCGGATCAGTCTTGCCCGAGCGGTCCACCCAGAGGAGCTGCTCCTGCTCCCCCTGTCTCGAGCCCCGCAACATCACCAGCATGCCCTGGCGCGACACGTCCAGCTGAGCGTAGCCGCCTGGCCGGATCGCGATGCTGTCCAGCACGGGCACCGGCGAGCCGCTCGCGCGCAGATGCTTCAGATCGAAAGGCATCACGAGGGCCGCCCCGTCAGTTCGCACGAACAGTACGTGCCCGGTGTCGAGGTATCGCCCGAGCAGCGCGCCCGGCATGACCTCCCGGGCGGTCCCCGACGCCAGGTCCAGTACCCAGAGGTCCACGATTCCACTGGCGCATCCGCTCCCATTGCACCGAACGAAGAAGACGCCGCGCGAACCGGGCAGGCTGCTCACCTCGCCCACCAGGCCGGAATCCGCCGGCCACACGGGCCGGGGGGTGCCGCGATCTACGGCGGACGTACGCCATAAGCCGCGGCCCTGATGACCGGTATAGACGATGGTCCCATCGTCGAGCCAGGCAACCGTTTCGGGGATGGAGACCGAATCGGCCACCAGGATAGCCGCGCCGCCGCTGACGGCCTGCTTCCTCAGCGTGCCGTCGGTCAGCGTGAACGCAATCCAGCGGCCGTCGGGGGAGAAGGTGGCGCTCCCGGCGCCCAGCGTGCCGGGCAGCGCGATAGCCTGCTCGCTGTCTCTGGCGCGGAGATACAGCTGGCCGACCGGTAATCCCACCGACCGCGCCGTGAAGACCAGGTGCGAGCCGTCCGGCGAAATCGCGAGCCGAGTCGCGTTGGACACAGACAACCTGGAGGGCAGCGCCAGGCCATAGCGGGAGACCGGCGCCGGCGGATGCGGCCGGAGGAAGGCCCAGACCGCCGCGGCTCCCAGCACCAGCGCGGCGACCAGTGCGGGAATGGCCACGCGGCTGCGCCAGTCCCGCCCTCCCGGTGCCGCGACCGCCCGGAATGCCGCCGTGCCGGTGGGAGCGGAACGGGTAAACGCAGCGGGGTTGGCCAGCGCGTCCCGGAAATCAGCAGCCGATGCAAACCGGTCGGCCGGCAGCTTCTCCAGCGCCCGGTTCACCACCGCCTCGATTTCCGGCGGCACCGTATGCCGCTGGAGTACCAGGGAGCGCGGCTGTTCGGTCATGACCCGCGCAATGATGGCCTGCGCCGTCGGCCCGTTGAACGGCGGCTCGCCCACCAGCATTTCATACAACACGCAACCCAGCGCGTACACATCCGCCCGGGGCGTGATCTCGCGCTCGCCCATGGCCTGCTCCGGGGCCATGTAGTGCGGCGTGCCCAGGCTCATACCGGTCTCGGTCATGCGGGTGCCCCCGTCGGACCGGCTGGCGGCCAGGGCGATGCCGAAATCGGCCACCAGGGCATGGCCGCCGTGGAGCAGGATGTTCTCCGGCTTGATGTCCCGGTGCACGATGCCGTGCTCGTGCGCATAGGCCAGGGCGTCGGCCACTTCGATCGCGAGCCGTACGGCGACCTCCACCGGCAATTGACGCTCCCGCTGCAACCGGTCGCGCACGCTCTCGCCCTCCACGAACGGCATGACGTAGTACACCATGCCGCCCGCCTCGCCCGAATCGAACAGGCTCAGGATGTGCGGATGCTGCAGATTGGCTGTGGTCTTGATCTCGGCCAGGAAGCGCTCCCCGCCCAGGATAGCAGCCAGCTCCGGCCGCAGCACCTTGAGCGCCACCTTGCGGTCGTGACGCAGGTCGTGCGCGAGATATACCGTGGCCATGCCGCCCTGGCCCAACTCCCGCTCGATCAGGTAGCGGTCGGCCAGGGCGGACTGGAGACTGGTCAGCACATCGGCCATGAGGCCTCCGCGGGGGGTGAAGCCAGTTGGCAGGCAGGAATGAAGAAGGATGGCTTCAAGCTAGGGGGTCGTACCCTCCGGCGCGAGAGTGACGCGCGCCGGGCCCCAGGGCCCGGCGCCGCCTGCCTCACTGTCCCGAATGCTGCACCGAAAGTTCCGGCCGAAACCTCAGGACCTCCGATTCGACCCCGTAGTAGCTCCCGCTGAAGTCCTGCAGGATGTGCTCGGCCAGGTCCGATCCGTATTCCTGGGTGATGGTCTGCACGAGGTTGGGATCGGGCTCCTTGAAGCTGGCCCAGTCCTGGTGGAAGATGGCCAGTCCCCGGACCGGCCCTCTGCCGCCATTGGCGATGCTATACCAGGCATAGCGGACCGGGTAATCGTGCTTGGCGATGACCTGGTCCACTGCCTTCACGGAGGCCTCGAATGTGCGCCACTTGTCGGGCTTGAGATGATAGGTGATTAGCGTAACCATGTTGTATCCGTTGGCGCTGTCCGGCAGATGCCGCTCTGTGGTGTCGTCCTGCTGGATATAGCTGGTCCAGGATGCCAGCAGCGGCCCCACATCGGCGTTGAAACGGGCGCTGCCCTTGGGGCCGAATCCGGCATCATAGGCATCCAGGTCCGCCCACTTGTGCCCTCCCGAGCGAACCAGATAGCTGCCGGCGTGCTCGCCGGTCTCCGCGCTGTAAACGTACCAGCTCCAGGGATCGCCGGCGCGTTCGGGGATGGGCCAGACATAGCGATGCGTCCCCCCCGGGGGCACCGAATCGTCCAGCTTATCCGGCCCCGACGTGCCGTCGTTGTAGAGCGCCTCCTCGTCGGCCTCGTCGTAGAACACGCCGTGCGGATGCATACTCGCAGGGAAGCTCGTGTTGTTGCGGAAGACTACGACGATGGTATCGCCCACCGCTCCGCGCAGCACCGGCCCCAGGATGCCGAGCTGCTGCCACTTGGGCGGACGGGGCTTCCGGGTTGTGAAGCTGCTGTCGGTGTATTCGCGATACACCGCCTTCCGGAATGTCGTGGCCATTACCGGCGGCGCGTTGTCGATCGCGAAACCTTCCTTCCGCAGCGGCTTGCCGAAGGTGAGATCGCTGTCGGCGGGGACATAATTCCAATCGATCGTGTCGGCGGCGATATAATAGGTCCGGGTAATGGAGCTGCCGGCGGTCACGGCGCCCTTGAAGCCCAGAAACAACGCCACCCCCGCAAACAGGAGGAGCAGTCCCAGCCAGATGCGTTTCATTTCAGGCCTCCCGGCTGTTCAGAAGCTGCTGTACCACCTGGGTGAGTTGCTGCGCGTTAAACGGCTTGACCAGAACACCATCCTCCCCGGCTCTCCCTGACAGCTGATACTCGGCGCCGCTCATCAGCAGGACGCTCACGTGCCGGAGCCCGGCATCCGCTTTGACGAGGCGGCACAGCTCCCAGCCGTCCATCCCCGGCATGGCGATGTCGGTGAGGAGCAGCTGAACCAGACCCGATCGCACCAGGGTCAGGGCTTCCAGACCGTCGCTTGCCTCCAGCACGCGATCTACTCCCGTTGCCAGCCCGAGCAGGCAACCGCGCAGATACCGCCGCATGTCGGCATCATCGTCCGCCACCAACACGGTCAGTGGGGGCACACGCTGGTGCTCATGGTGAGTCCTCCAACGGTTAGGCGGGGGTTCCCGGGAGGTCCGGGTACCGGTCAGGAGGACGGTGGGAGAAGGGCGTCCCCGGGTGGTAACGCCGGGGTCATGGGTCGTAGCGTGGAGGTCACCTGTGACCTGGAGACAACGGGAAGAGACGGCGGGGAGGTGGGCCGGTCTTCAGGGGCGGCGGGTCCCTCCCCCCGCGTACTCCGCCCGGTAGACCGAAGGGCGGACGCCGAAGCGATCCTGGAATCGGTTGGAGAAGTGGGACACGCTCTTGAACCCTACGGAATAGGCGATGGTGCCGACCGGGCCGGCGCCGGCCGACCAGATCCGGCCGTCAGCATCCTCGGCGAAGCCCCGCACGACGCCCCAATCGGCAGTCTGTGCCGGCGAGAACCGCTGGACCATCCGCCGCCCGTTGCTGTCCAGGACACAGAAGCCGTCTCGCAGACCGACCCAGAGGCGGCCCAACGAATCCTGGTGCAGCGCGTACACGCCTGCGCCGGGGAGGTCCCGCTTATGGCGGAGGACCGCGGAGTCGGAAGTGGAGGGTTCCAGGTGGTCGAGCGCCGAGTTCGTGCCCACCCAGAGCGTCCCCCGGCGGTCCACGAGAATGACGTGCACCGTGTCGCCGCTCAGGCTCCCCGGGTCGCCCGCACGGTAGGTGTAATGCCTGAAGCGCGGCTGCTCGTTCCCCCCGTTTCCCTGCGGGGAGCTGGTAGAGCCCTCCGCCTTCGGTACCAATCCAGAGGTCTCCACCGGCTCCCTCCGCCAGGCTGATGATAGGCCGCGTGGGCCCACCGGGATACCGACGAAAGGTCTGACGAACAGGGTCGTACCGGCTGAGGCCGCCTTCGGTACCGATCCAGAGCTGTCCCAGGCTGTCCGCCAGCAGGGATCGGACCGAACTGTTGGAAAGCGATAAGGAGTCGCCGGCATCGTGCCGGAAGATGAGAAACTCATACCCGTCGTAGCGGTCCAGCCCGTCCTTGGTGCCGAACCAGAGAAACCCGCGCCGGTCCTGCGCGATCGCCTGGACCGCGTTCTGCGACAGGCCGTCGGCGATGGTGAGGTGCCGGAACCGGATCCGCTCCCAGGCATTCCGGGTAATCGGGCCGGGCGGGGGCCGGCCGGGGGGCTGAGCCTGCGCCAAAAGGCAGGCCGGCACCAGACACAGAGCCGGAACGCTGGCGCGCCGGAGCCTCGCGACCCGTCGCCAGATCCGCCCGGTCATCCGTCCTTCCGCCTCTACAGGTGAAGCCACTCCCGCAGCACCTCGAAGAAATTTTCCACCACGATCAGATGCCCTTCAGTGGCCGCCTTGGTCTCCTCGCTCCCCAATCCTCAATCCTCAGTCGATACCCTTGATCTCGCGCCCGTTCTCGGTCCTTTCCACTCTTGCCTGGCGGGTCTCCCCCGATCTGCGGCCGACCTCCAAGACTTGCAGGACTGGCGTCATTGGGCTCCTTGTCGCGACTTCGGGATAACGCCACCCGGCCGCTGCAGTTCCATCAGCCAGATATCACTCTGCCGGTCGTAGAGACTGAAGAAGAAACGGCCCGCGCCGACCGCGAAGGTGTGGCGCTCGGCCACCAGCGCGGGGTCATCCAGCCTGGCCATCAGGACCGGGACTCCACCGCCGCGCGGCAAGGCCCAGATCCCGGCCGCTCCGGTCGAGTCGACGCCCTTGAAGTACACCGTGCGTCCGTCGGGACTCCAGCCCGACGTGGTGACCTGGGGCCAGTCCGATCCCGGCATGAGGTCCCGCGGGGCTCCCGAGTCCACCGGGATCACCATGGGCCGCCCGCCGGCGACCACGGTCGAGAAGGAGAGCAAGGCGCCGTCCGGCGACCATGCGGCCCAGTAGCCGCGGTTGAGCCGTCGCCGGGCGGTCCAGTGCCCAACGTCATCCCGCCGGCTTACCCACAGGCCGCCGGTCAGCGACATATCATACCAGGCCAGCGCCCGGCCGTCGGGAGACCAGCGGGGCCGCGCCTCTTGCTGGACCGTGGAGGTCAGCCGGGTCGTTGCGCTGCCATCGAGCGGTCGCAAGGAAACCTCCCGGGACGTCCCTTCCCAGGCATGATAGGCCAGCACGCGGTTGTCGGGGGAAAGGTCGGGCGCGAATTCGTCTCCCGCGGAGAAGGTGAGTTGCTCCGGCACGCCGTCGGGTAACCTCATCCGGTAGATGTTGACGTCGCCCGCGACATCGGAATCGTAGAGCAGCCAGCGCCCGTCCCGGGAAATCGAAATACTCTCCACCAGTTGCCGGCCGCGCGTCACCTGCGTCGCCTCTCGCGCCGAGGCCGGAGGGTGTGCCGGGATCGGCAGCGACCAGACATTGGCCGTCGTGGTGCCGGAGGCGTAGGCCAGCCGCGTCCCGTCGGCGGACGTGGAGAAGGCCGACACGCCGAGGCCCGCGGTCAGGCGGATCGGGCCAGTGCCGACCGCGCCATCCCCGGTGACCCGGAGGGCATAGATATCGGCGGGCCCGTCGCGGTTGGAGAGGTAGAGCAGCCATCCTCCCGCCAGCCAGGCAGGCGACTGGTTCATCGCGCTGGTGTCGGTCACCGTATGCACCGCGCCGTCCGAGGCGCGCACGACGACAATACGGCTGGGGCCCAGATTGCCGAAAACGGTACCCGGCATGGTGTAGTTCGGGTTGCCGGCGGCGCAGGCCAGGAGATCCTTCCCGCCCCATCGGCACATGGCGGGCTGGTCCATCCAGGCCAGTTGGTGGACGGTGCCATCGGCCTCGCGCACGAACACGGAGTCGCCGGCCGAGAAGGCGATGCGCCTGCCGTCCGGCGACCAGGTGGCGCTGGTGATCAGGCCCCGATCGCCCGCGACCTCCTGTCGGGCAGCCCCGCCGCCCGCGGGCGCGCTGAAGACGCCGGCGGTCGTGACGAAGAGCACCCGGCTGCCGTCGGGCGACCATTGCGGATCCCACTCCACCGTGGTGCTGTCGTCGGTGATCCGGATCTCGCGCCCCCCGCTCACCTGGCGGACGTAGACGCGCATCCGGATACTGGTGCCCGAGGCGAAAGCCACGCTGCGCCCGTCGGGAGCAAGGGCCGGAAAGACTTCCAGGCCGTCATCCCAGGTCACCTTGGTCATGGGGCCGACGAAGAACGACGGCGTCTTCCCGCGGCTCCCCCCTGCGAGCCCCAGGATGAAACCGGCGATACCGACCAGGAGGAGAACGGCCACCGCGATCCCGGCCGGTCGCCGTCGGAAGAAACGGCGCTGGGCGGACGGAACCGCGGGAGATTGCAGGGCGGCCGCAAAGGCGGCGGCGGACTGAAACCGGTCGGCCGGCAGCTTCTCCAGCGCGGTCAGCACCGCCGCATCGACCGGCAGGGGGATGGTCGGCCGCTGCGCCCGGGGAGAGACGGGCGTCTCGGTCACCACCCGGGCCACCAGGGCTTGGGCCGTCGGCGCGGTGAACGGCGGCTCGCCCACCAGCATCTCGTAGGTCAGAGCCCCCAGAGCATAGACGTCGGAGCGGGCCGTGATCTCCCGCTCGCCCATCGCCTGCTCCGGGCTCATGTATTGCGGCGTCCCCAGGGTCATGCCCGTTTTGGTCATCCGGGTGCCGCCCGCGTTGCTGGCGGCGAGCGCGATGCCGAAATCCGCCACCAGCGCCTGCCCGTCATGCAGCAGGATGTTCTCCGGCTTGATGTCGCGATGCACCACCCCATGCCGGTGGGCGTAGTCCAGCGCGCTCGCCACTTCGGCGGCGACCCGGATTGCATCCGGGACCGGAAGCTGTTTCTCCCGCTCCAGCCGGTCCCGCAGCGATTCGCCTTCCACAAAGGGCATCACGTAGAACACGGTGCCGTTCACTTCACCCGAATCATGCAGCGGGAGGATGTGCGGGTGCTGCAGGCTGGCCGTGGTCCTGATCTCGGCCAGGAACCGGGCGGGGCCAATAACCGACGCCAGCTCCGGACGCAGCACCTTGATGGCCACCTTGCGGCCGTGCTTCAGGTCCTCCGCCAGATAGACGGTGGCCATGCCGCCCTGGCCCAGCTCGCGCTCCAGGCGGTAGCGCTCGGCCAGGCTTGCCCTGAGGCGGTCAAGGGTCATCAGGTCAATCTCCGAGACGCGTGTGCCGCAGGGGCGGCCGCAAGACGGTCGAGCATCATCTGGCTCCGCCGCTTTCGGCCACCCGGCGCCGGAACTCCGTAAGCCAGTTGGGCGAAACTACCAGCTGGTAGTCGTTCTGCTCGGGAATCGCCGTCAGGAAACGCCGGCCATCGCGGGTCGGCTGATAGAGGGCCGAAAAGAACTGTGCATCGAGCCCGGTGCTGGGAAAGGAGGCCATGAGCGTGTCGCGGCCGAGCAATGTGATGACGGGCCGGGTCGCCAGGCGCGCCTCGACGAGCGCCGAACCGCTCAGATAGTAGAGCCGGGTGCCATCGGCCGACCACATCGGGGCCACGCCGCCGCCGACGGAAACCTGGAGCTTGGTGGAAGGATCGGGATAGGACCGGAGATAGACCTCGTCCTGCCCCGACTCGTCATCCACCAGGGCGACCCATTTTCCGTCGGGAGAGAACTCCGGCGCGTGGAAGCTGGCGTGGGACACAAGGTAATCGTGCACCGCCGGGGTCGAGTCCAGTACCAGGCGCTGCAGGCTCCATACGTCTCCGGGAATCACCGAGAGCAGCACCGAGCGGCCGTCCGGCGACATGACTGCCCCCCCGGCAGCGAAGGGCAGGTCGACGAGCTTCTCCGGCGCAACCCCGCCGGATGCCCGCTGCCGCCACAGCGTGTTCCCGGTTTCGCCGGTCGAGAAATAGAGAACGTCGGATCCGTCCGGAGTCCACGAAACGGAGGTGACGGTATTGACCGTCGTCAGCCTGGAAAAGGTGCCCAGCGACAGGTCTTCGATCCAGATATCGCTCTGACCATGGTCGCCAGTCACCACGGCGATGCGGCGTTCATCGGGGGAAAGCCGCAGGGCCTGGTACTCGCCGGCCGACGGCCCCACGGCACGGGGCGGAACGCCCGGGGCCACCCACGAGATCCTGCCGGTGGCGCTCCCGATCGAGGTTATCAGCGCGCCACCGCGGGAAATGTAGATCTCGGAATTCCCGTTCAGACCGGGCACAACCGGAACGGGGTCGTGCACCGGAATCGGGGATCCGACCACCGTTCCGGCTCCGGCGTCCAGCCGGACCGACATGACGGCGCCGTCGGCCTTGAGGTACACCAGCCACCCGTCGAGGATTGCCAGGGGCCGGATTGCCTTGATGCCAAGCCGGGTGACCGCTCCGTCCTTGAGGGAGGCGACCGCCAGCTGGGCCGAGGCGAGGCCACCGAACCAGACGGTAAAGACCGCGTAGCTGCCGTCCGGGGTACTGAGCGGCCAGAGATGATTCCGCTCTCCCTTGGTGGTGTCCACCTGCGTCAGGGCGGCCGGCGTTCCGCCGGCAGCACTCACCCGGGATAGCCCGGCATATGGCCCCCATGTTCCCAGCAGAATCTCGTTGTTGACGGTCCAGTCGGCACCGTTGTAGGCGCCGGCATCCGCGATCGTCACCGGGGCGCTGCCGTCGAGCCTGACCTTGCGCTCCTTGCCCTGCACTTCGAACCCCACCCACTGCCCGTCGGGCGAGAAGTACGGCTGGGCCGCCCCGATGGTCCCGGGAATCTCACGCGCCTCCAGCTGGTTGGTGCGCATGAAGTACAGCCGGGTCGTAAGGGAGGCGCCGCCGGAGTTGACGGGAGAGACGCTGTAGACCACGGTGCCGCCGTCGGGCGAGGTGGCGGCGGGCCATGGGTAGCTGCGAACCGGCCTGGTGCTGTCGGTGGTAGTGAGCACGTACTTGATGGGTGGGACCACCAGGGGGGCCGGCCGGGGCCGCAGCAGCATCGCCACACCACCGAGCGCCAGCACCGCGATCGCCGCCACCCCGATGAACAGCGGGTCCCGCAGGCGCGAGCGCCCGGTGGGAGCTGCAAGGCTGCCGGCCGGAATTGCTCTAGTCGTGGCAGGTGCCCGCTCCGGCCGGTTCAGCGCATCGCTGAATTCCGCCGCGCTGGCGAAGCGGTCGGCCGGCAGCTTCTCCAGCGCCGTCAGCACCGCCGCCTCCACGTGCGGCGGAATCGTATGCCGCTGCGGCAGCATGGGCCGCGGCGTCTCCGTCACCACCTTGGCCACGATCGCCTGCGCCGTGCTTCCGGTGAACGGCGGGTCCCCCACCAGCATCTCGTAGGTCATCGCCCCCAGCGCGTAGACGTCGCTCCGGGCCGTGATCTCCCGCTCCCCCATCGCCTGCTCGGGGCTCATGTAATGCGGCGTCCCCAGGCTCATCCCCGTCTCCGTCATCCGGGTGCCGCCGGCGCTGCTCACCGCCAGCGCGATCCCGAAATCCGCCACCAGCGCCGAGCCATCGTGCAGCATCACGTTCTCGGGCTTGATGTCGCGGTGGATCACCCCATGCCGGTGGGCGTAGTCCAGCGCCCCTGCCACTTCCGTCGCGATCCGCACCGCATCGGCCACCGGCAGCTGCTTCTCCCGCATCAGCCGGTCGCGCAGCGATTCGCCCTCCACAAAGGGCATGACGTAGTACGCCGTGCCCTGCACCTCCCCCGAGTCAATCAGTCCCAGGATGTGCGGATGCTGGAGCGCCGCGATGGTCTTGATCTCCCGGATGAACCGCTCGGCCCCGATGATGGCCGACAGTTCCGGCCGCAGGACCTTGATGGCCACGTTGCGGCCATGCTTCAGGTCCTCGGCCAGGTAGACCGTGGCCATGCCGCCTTCGCCCAGCTCCCGCTCGATGCGATAGCGGTCGGCCAGGGCGGACTGGAGACTGGTCGGGACAGCGGACATGGGCGACACCTCAGGGATCGGACAGTCGGACGACGGCAAGACGGCAAGACGGCAAGACGGCAAGACGGCAAGACGGCAAGACGGCAAGGTGCTGTCCTTGCAAGCCGGCGCCAGCCGCCGCAGCCTGTATAGTCTGTGGATTTCCAAAGATGGGGCACTGGCCCCTTTCCAGCAAAGTCCGGGTCCCGCGGCGGCTGCTTCTCTCGCTCCAGGAATGACCTGTGTCATCTGCGGCATCTGCGGACCCACTGGCACTCGCCTGAGTCCGGTGGCATCTTTGCCTCATCATGGAAAACCTGCAGCAACGCCTCGAGCGCGGCCTCGCGGGACGCTACACCATCGAGAGCCCGCTGGGCGAAGGCGGGATGGCGGTGGTGTTTCTCGCCCGCGATCTGCGCCACGACCGCATGGTGGCGCTCAAGGTGCTGCGCCCCGAAATATCCGCCGAGCTCGGCGCCGAACGCTTCCACCGCGAAATCCGGATGGCGGCGCGGCTCACCCATCCGCATATCCTGCCCGTCTTCGACTCCGGTGAATCGGACGGTCTCCTGTTCTACGTCATGCCGAACATGGCGGGCAAGTCGCTCCGCGAACGGATGGACAGGCAGGGGATGCTCCCCCTTACCGACGCGCTGCGGATCGTCCGGGAAGTCGCGTCCGCCCTCGACTACGCCCACCGGCAGGGGATCGTCCACCGCGACATCAAGCCCGAAAATATCCTGATGCACGAGGACGCGGCCCTCGTCGCCGACTTCGGCATCGGCAAGGCGATGTCCTCCAAGGGCGGATCCATCACGCACACCGGTCTGGCGGTCGGCACGCCGGCCTACATGAGCCCGGAGCAGGCGTCGGCCGATGCCGGCGTCGACGGCCGCTCCGACCTGTACAGCCTGGGCTGCGTGCTCTACGAAATGCTGGCCGGCGAACAGCCATTCACCGGCCCCACCGCCCAGGCGATCATCACCAAGCGGTTCATCTCGCCCGTCCCGCACGTCCGGGCGATGCGCGATGTCCCGGAACAGCTGGATCAGATCGTGACCCGTTCACTGGCCCGCACACCGGTTGACCGCTACGCATCCGCCGCCGAGTTCGCCGACGCGCTGCTGCAGGTGGAGCGCGCCGGACAGACCCCGCCCGGTGTGCCGCGCGCCGCCGCGCCGGAGAAATCGATCGTCGTGCTTCCGCTGGCCAACATGAGCGCCGACCCGGAGAACGAATACTTCAGCGACGGTATGACTGAAGAGATCATCAACGCCCTGGCCAAGATCCCCGACCTTCTGGTAGCGTCACGCACTTCGTCGTTCGCGTTCAAGAACAAGACCGTCGATATCCGGCAGATCGGCGACACCCTCGGCGTGTCGTCCCTGCTGGAAGGGAGCGTCCGGAAGATCGGCAACCGGATCCGGATCACCGCTCAGCTGGTGAACGTCACCAGCGGCTACCAGCTCTGGTCCGAAACCTACGACCGCCAGCTGGAGGACGTCTTCGCCATTCAGGACGAGATCTCCCGGGCCATCGTGGACGCCCTCAAGGTCCGCTTGATGGGCGCGGCGGAGCAGCCGCTGGTCAAACCCACCACCGAGAACCTCGAGGCGTACACCATCTACCTGAAAGGGCGTTTCTTCGTCAATCGGCTGGCGGAGCACGACCTTCGCAAGGCGCTGGCGCTTTTCGAACAGGCGCTCGATGCGGACCCGGGATACGCCCGGGCCTACTCGGGCATTGCGGACTGCTGGAGCAATCTGGCGGACGACTGGGTGCCGCCCGACGAAGCCTACCCCCGGGCCAAGTCGGCGGCCGCGCGCGCCATCCAGCTGGAGCCCACCCTGGGCGAGGCCCATACCTCGATCGGCAAGGTCCTCTGCTGGTACGAGTGGGACTTCGACGGCGCCAGCCAGGCGCTGGCCCGGGCCGTGGAGTTCAACCCCAATTACGCCGAAGCCCACTTCGTCTACGGCAGCACCCTGCCCGCGGTCGGTCGCCTGCCGGAGGCAGTCGAGGAGCTTCGAAAGGCGTTGGTGCTGGACCCGCTCTCCGCCCATTTCAGCCGCTGGCTCGGCCGCTTCCTGCTCTATGCTGAGCGGTACGACGCCACCATCGAGCAGGGGCGCAAGACGCTCGAGATCGAGCCCAGTTACTTCCAGGCCCATCTCGACATCGGGGCGGCGCAGCTGGCGCTGGGACACATCGAGGAATCGCTCAAGGCGTTCCGCCAGGGGCAGTCGTTGAGCACCGCGGTCCGTTCCTACGATGCGATGATCGTCCGCCCGCTGGTCGCGCTGGGAGAGCAGGAGGAAGCCCGCGCCATCATGGAACGGCTGGAAACCCAGGCCCGAACGGAATACCTCCGGGGCGAGGTGCTGGCGATGGGCTACGCCGCGCTGGGCGACTTCGACAAGGCGTTCACCTTTCTCCAGCGCGCGCTCGATGCCCGCTCAGCCGGCCTGATCTATCTCCATCTCGATCCCGCCTACCAGCCCCTGCGGTCGGACCCACGCTTCGCCCGGATGGTGAAAAAGATCGGCGTGCGCTGAGGCCTGCCGCATGCGACGGCTCCACGACGCCGGGTGTTTCGCGATTCACCGCGAAGAGCGCAAAGGAATCCAAAGACATTCAAGATGGTCGAAACCTAAAAGGCGTCGCGCGCTGCGGTGGCAGCGGCTCAAGCCCTTCGAGAAGTTCGCGGAATCGATCGAGCGGCATTGGGACGGGATCACGGCGTATTGCCAGCCGGAGAACAAGGCGGCTCTCGGCTTTGTCGAAGGCCTGTCCAGATATCACTCTGCCGGTCGTAGAGACTGAAGAAGAAACGGCCCGCGCCGACCGCGAAGGTGTGGCGCTCGGCCACCAGCGCGGGGTCATCCAGCCTGGCCATCGGAATCGGCCTTCCACAAAGGGCATGACGTAGAACACGGTACCGTTCACTTCACCCGAATCATGCAGGGGGAGGATGTGCGGGTGCTGCAGGCTGGCCGTGGTCTTGATCTCGGCCAGGAACCGGGCGGGGCCAAGGACCGACGCCAACTCCGGCCGCAGCACCTTGGGTGCTGAGCGGCCAGAGATGACTCCGCTCTCCCCTGGTGGTGTCCACCTGGGTCAGGGCGGCCGGCGTTCCGCCGGCAGCGCTCACCTGGGAGAGACCGGCAAATGGCCCCCAGGTTCCCAGGAGAATCTCGTTGTTGACGGTCCAGTCGACGCCATTATAGGCGCCGGCCTCGGCGATCGTCACCGGCGCGCTGCCGTCGAGCCTGACCTTACGCTCCTTACCCTGCGCTTCAAATCCCACCCACTGCCCGTCGGGCGAGAAGTACGGCTGGGCCGCCCCGAGGGTCCCGGGAATCTCCCGTGCCTGGAGCTGGTTGGTGCGCACGAAGTACAGCCGGGCCGTAAGGAAAGCGCCGCTGGAGTTCACGGGGGAGACGCTGTAGACCACGGTTCCGCCGTCGGGCGAGATGGCCGCGGGCCAGGGGAAACTGCGAGCCGGTCTGGTGCTGTCGGTGGTGGTGAGCACGAACCGGATCGGAGGCACTACCGCCGGAGCCGGCCTGGGCCGGAGCAGCACTGCCACACCGGCAAGCGCCAGCACCGCCACCGCAGCCACCGCGATGAACAGGGGATCCCGCAGGCGCGAGCGCCTGGTGGAGCTGCACGCCCGCCAGCTGAAATTGCTCTGGTCGTGGCGGGTGCCAGCCCCGGCCGGTTCAGCGCCTCGCTGAATTCCGCCGCGCTGGCGAAGCGATCCGCCGGGAGCTTCTCCAGCGCTGTCAGCACCGCCGCTTCGACGTGGGGCGGGATGGTATGCCGCTGTGGCAGCATCGGCCGCGGCGTCTCCGTCACCACCTTCGCCACGATCGCCTGCGCCGTGCTCCCGGTAAACGGCGGATCCCCCACCAGCATCTCGTAGGTCATCGCCCCCAGGGCGTACACATCGCTCCGTGCCGTGATCTCCCGCTCTCCCATCGCCTGCTCAGGAGACATGTAGTGCGGCGTCCCCAGGCTCATCCCCGTCTCCGTCATCCGGGTCCCGCCCGCGCTGGAGACCGCCAGCGCGATCCCGAAGTCCGCCACCAGCGCGCTGCCGTCGTGCAACATCACGTTCTCGGGCTTGATATCCCGGTGGATGATTCCGTGCCGGTGGGCGTAGTCCAGCGCCCCCGCTACTTCCGTGGCGATCCGCACCGCCTCCGCTACCGGCAGCTGCTTCTCCCGGTTGAGCCGGTCCCGCAGGGACTCACCCTCCACATAGGGCATGACGTAATACGCCGTGCCCTGCACTTCGCCCGAGTCGATCAGCCCCAGGATGTGGGGATGCTGCAGCGCCGCGATGGTCCGGATCTCGCGGATGAAGCGCTCGGCCCCGATGATGGCCGAGAGTTCGGGCCGCAGCACCTTGATGGCCACCTTGCGGCCGTGCTTCAGGTCATCGGCCAGATAGACCGCGGCCATACCCCCTTCGCCCAGCTGCTGTTCCAGCTGGTAGCGGTCGGCCAGGGCGGCTTGGAGACTGGTCAGGACATCACTCATATGAGCTCCTCAGGACGGCAAGCCGGCAAGACCCGAAGGTGCTGGCATCGCGGCGGAAGGCGCCAGCTACCTGCCTGGCCGCTCCAGCAGGTCCTTCACGAACCCTTCCACCCGCACCAGCGCGGGGCGTGCTGCGCCCTCACCCTGACCCACCATGAGAAATCGTCCGTCGGCCGCCACAGCGTACCGCGCGTAGTCGACGCCGGTTGCGGCATCCGTGTGGAAGAGCCGGTGGGGGCTGCCTGGTCAGGACATCGGCCATGGAGGATCCTCAAGACGGCAAGACGGCAAGACGGCAAGACGGCAAGACGGCAAGACGGCAAGACGGCAAGACGGCAAGACGGCAAGACGGCAAGACGGCAAGACGGCAAGACGGCAAGACGGCAAGACGGCAAGACGGCAAGACGGCAAGACGGCAAGACGGCAAGACGGCAAGACGGCAAGACGGCAAGACGGCAAGACGGCAAGACGGCAAGACGGCAAGGTAGCGTCGTTGGCCGCCCAGGCAATCGCTTCGGATCAGAGGCTGGGGACTGCAGCGTCCTTCTAAGATGGGGCGAAGGCACCCCCCAGCCAAGGAGGGGGCCGCCTGACGCTACACCGGTGCCAGCTGGCTCGGTGCCAGCCCCAGCATGCGCTTGAAGGTCCGCGTCATGTGGGCCGCGTCGGCGAAGCCGGCGTCGTGCGCCACCTGGGTGAGCGACGGGCCGCCCGGGCCGATCGCCGCGAAGACATGGTGCAGCCGCTGCCAGAGCACGAAGCTCCGGAAGCTCATACCGGTTTCCTGCACGAAGAGATGACGGAACCGGCCGGGAGACAGGTTGACGGCCGCCGCGAGATCCTGTTGCCGTACCTGACCCGACAATCGGGATCGAATCAGCCGGATGGCCAGCAGAATGCGCGGATCGGTGGCCGGCACCGGCGGCTCGCCTCCGGCGGCGGCACCGATCACCGCCCGGGCCATGGCCATCAGCTCCTCGCCCGTCGCCCGCCGCTCCCAGGCGGGAAAGAGTGCGCGGGCAGCCTCCCTGACCTCGGCCGGGGCATCCATGATCTCCCGGCCACCCAGGCGTCCCAGCAGTCGCCGCCCCTCCGCCGATTCCGGCTCGATCCAGATATGGACAAAGAGGTTACCGTCGCCGTGAAATGCGTGCCGCCGGTCGGGGGCGATGATGCATCCCGGGTAGACCCGCGGTGTGGACTCGTGGCCCAGGCGGAACTGAATGGTGCCCGGTCCGCCGAGCGAGATCTGGATGGCGTGATGCTCGTGCGGATCAGTGGGGCGGAAGGCCGTTCCGATCCACAGCGTCCCCCCCGGCCAGAGGTGTACCGCCCCGCGTCCTGCAA
Source organism: uncultured Gemmatimonadales bacterium (assembly GCA_963779755.1). Classification (GTDB taxonomy): domain Bacteria; phylum Gemmatimonadota; class Gemmatimonadetes; order Gemmatimonadales; family GWC2-71-9; genus CAVZZO01. The sequence goes on along the minus strand of CAVZZO010000001.1, from coordinate 472,314 downwards.
TCGTCAACGGCGACCTCCCTGGCCTGAAACCCGTGACAATATCGGCAGTTAGCGCGTCGGCGGAAAGACAGCCCTTTCGTTCAAGCTCCTCCCGTCCTCCCGGGCTATCATGGCCGCGTCAGGAAGGACCGTCCAATACTCACTCAGGAAGGAGCAACACAATGACCGACCAGGCGAAGTGCCGGTGCTGCCAGCACTGCAATTGCCAGCCGTCCTGCGCCTGCGCGGCCTGACGTACCAGGGGCCGCCGGATGGCGGCCCCGCCATCTATCGCTGACCGCCCCCAACCGGCACTGCAAGGAGACGACGATGCGTATCGTATCAATGGACTTGGAAGCCCGGGAGACTGACTGGGCCGTGGCACCCGGAGTGCAGGTGACCGGCTGGGGCTATAACGGCCAGGTCCCGGGTCCGGTGATCGAAGCCGAGCAGGGTGACACTCTGGTCGTGCGGCTGACCAACCGTCTGCCCGAGCCCACCACCATCCACTGGCATGGTCTGCGGGTTCCCTCGGCGATGGACGGCACCCAGATGACCCAGCGTCCGGTCCAGCCGGGCGAAACCTTCGAATATCGCTTCGAGCTGCCCGATGCCGGCACCTTCTGGTATCACTCGCACTCCAACGAGACGGTGCAGCTGGAGAAGGGCCTCTACGGGGCGATCGTGGTGCGCGGCCCGGCCGAGCCCGTGGTGGATGCCGATCGGGTTCTGGTACTGGACGACGTGCGACTGGACTGGAAGGGCCGTTTCGCCAAGTTCGGCGGCTTCCGGGAACGGCACGACGGCCGGGAGGGCGACATCCGGCTGGTGAACGGCGTGGCCGAGCCGGAGCTGACGATGGCGGCCGGGCAGGTCGAACGGTGGCGGATCGTGAACGCCTCCAGCGCCCGCTACATCCGCCTGTCGATCGGGGGCCTGCCTTTCCGGATCATCGCCGGCGGTGGCGGTCTCCTGGAGCAGCCGGTGGAAGCAAACGAAATCCTGCTGCCTCCCGGCGACCGGGTGGAGCTGCTGGCCGGCCCGTTCGCCGAGGGCCAGGTGCTGCCGGTCGAGGCGCTGGCCTATAACCGGTTCACCATGAAGAAGCGGGGGACCGAACGCTTCGCCACGCTGCGCGTGGGAGCAGCACGGCCCTCCCGGGCGGCCATTCCGCAGCGTCTGAGTACCATCGCGCCGCTCGCCCCCGCGTCTGCCGCCCCGACCCGGACGGTGAAGCTGGGCGCCGGTCTCAACTGGCGGCAGGGGCTCGATTTCCGGGTGAACGGCGAACGGCACCATCACGACGCGCCGGTCACGGTGGGCGAGCTGCAGGTGTGGGATGTGGTCAATACCACCATGATGGACCACCCCTTCCACCTGCACGGGTTCTTCTTCCAGGTGCTCTCGATCAACGGCGAGCCCCCCGCCTACCGCTCCTGGGAGGACACCATCAACCTGCCGCCCCGGGCCACGGCACGCATCGTCTGGATGCCGGACGACCGGCCGGGGATGTGGATGTATCACTGCCACATCCTGGAGCACCATGCTCTGGGGATGATGGCGAACTTCGAAGTGGTGCGTGCCGGCGAAATGCCGCAGCATGCGGAGATGCACTGCGAGCACGCGATGTGACCTGCTGGAAGGATGGCCCCACGTCGCGGCTGAATCGGCCCCGGGTCCCCCTCCCGGTGTAGGGAGGGGGGGCGGGGCAAGGCACAAGACGTCAGCGTCCGCCGTGTGGAGCCGCGTGTAACGGATCGGCCGCCACCCCGGTGAACGTGATCCTCACCGGCAGGATCCGGCCCGCCGAATCAAAATGCAGCTCTTCAATACTCACCGCCCGATGATCACGATCGGTCTCCCCCAGCGGGCGGCGATGATAGACGATGTACCAGTGCGGCGAACCCGGGGCGTGCAGCACCGAATGGTGCCCGGCACCGGTAGCCACGGTGGAATCCTGCTGCAGGATCTTGCCCACCCGCTCGAACGGCCCGAAGGGCGAGGTACCGATGGCATAGGCCACGGCGTAGTCGGGCCCCGTCCAGCCGCCCTCCGACCACATGAAGTAGTACTTGCCGCCACGGATCAGCATGAAGGCGCCCTCGACATACCCGTTGGGCGTGATTTCCCTGAACCTGGTGCCGTCGGCGAACGGAACGAAGCCGGTGAAGTCGGCGTTGAGGTGGGCGATATTGCAGTGTCCCCAGCCGCCATAGACGATGTAATAGCTGCCGTCCACGTCCCGGAAGACCATCTGGTCGATGGGCTGGGCGCCGTTATGGAATTTGTCGATCAGCGGATGGCCCAGCCAGTCGGTGAACGGCCCGCCGGGGGAACGACTCCGCGCCACGCCGATACCGCCCAGGGTACTGTCGTTCTGGATGTCGTTGGCGCCAAAGAAGAGATAGTACCAGCCGTCCTTCTCCACGATGGACGGCGCCCACATCGCGCGGTGCGCCCACTTCACATTGGCGGTATCAAGCACGTGGGAATGCTTCGTCCAGGTGATCAGATCGGGCGAGGAAAAGGCGTCGAGGTACACCTGCTTGTCGTAACGGTCCGAGGTGGTGGGATAGATCCAGTACTCACCGGCGAAGACGTGGGCCTCGGGATCGGCGTACCAGCCCGGCAGGACGGGGTTGCCGGACATGGCTGTCTGGGCCGTCACGGCAGCGGGGATCATGACGGTCGCGAGCGCCAGGAGCGCTCGCTGCAGTAGGTGCTTCACCGGTTTGCCTCGTCGGCCAGCCGCTTCATTTTCGCGATCCAATCCGGCATCACCCGAAGATAGTTCACCGAGGTGGCCTTCGGCCCTTCCGGTAGATGATGCCGCCGTGCCGAGGGTCACGGGGCGAGTCCCTGTTTCGGGGCACTGTCGGCGCCGACCTGCTCCGACACCACACGCCTGGCCTCGGTGATCATCGTCTGCTGCCCGGTCGCTGACGGGTCAACCGTGGCCAGGAAGCGGGAGAGCTGCAATACAGCGCCGGCGTGATTGCCGGCCTCTTCCAGTGCCATGCCACGCTCGAATTGCGCCAGTGGGCCGAGAGCGAAACGGATGCTCCAGGTCCTGGCCGTGTTGACCTGCGCGTCGGTCCACATCAGGTAGCGCTCGACCGCGGCGGGCTGCCCACGATTGCGCAGCGCGCGGGCGATCACGAAACGATTGACGACCTCCGCCACGAAGAGATACTTCCCCTCTCGCATCATGGCATCGCTGACCGCCTGAACGGAGTCCGCCGCGCCCTCGGCGCCCTCCTTGACGAGCCACTCGGCCCGGAGGGATGCCGCGGCATGAGCCGCGACCGGATTGGATTCCTTGCGCAGGGTCGCGCTGGTGCGCTCCACGGCCGGCGCATCGCCGGTCACGATCGCCAGCAGTCCCGCGAGCCACTGCAGTTCGATCCGGTCGGTGGCCTGCTGCTCCACATCGGGCATGGCCCTGACGCGACCGATGGCAGCAGCGGCCACGGCCGGATCGACCATCCCGAGCCAGGCGCCGACGGTCGCGAGGCGTGCGGCGCTGAGTCGGTCGCTGACCGAACCGTTGGCGGCCTCGTATTGGCGGAGCGCCGCCACTCCGCCGGTCCAGTCTCCCCGGGCGATGCGCAGCACCCCCTCGCCAAACCGCGAACTCGTCAGGACCTCTCCCTGGTAGCGCCCGTCGCGCTGTGCCTTCTCGACCAGCGCCAGTCGCTCGGGAATCCGACCATCGACGAAGGACAGCAGGCCGCTGAGCACCAACTGGCGGTTTCCGGCGGGCAGGTCGGCATAGGCGCGGACCGCCGCGTTACCCCAATCATCGGGCAACGGCTGGCCGGGCGTGGCGAGCGAGCGGCTGATCGCGGCCGTGGTCGCCAGCAACTCTCCGAAGAACCCGTGTGCGGCTGTCGCTCCCCGCTGGAAGGACTGCGCCGCCTCTGCCGACTTCCCGAGTGCTTCCTCCACGGCGCCCTTGTGCATCCAGACGTCGGCATTGTCTGGCGTGAGCCGGGCCAGCCGCGCGAGCACGGGGAGCGCCCCGGCCAGGTCGATTCCATAGACCGGGCCGGAGTGCACGATGCCGTCCACGCCGGACATCAGGACCGGCGGATAGTCGGGGTAGCGTCGGATCAGCTCCTGCCAGCGGGCCACCCGCTCAGGCAGCGGCCCGGATTGTTCGGTAGCCTCGAGCCAGAGCCGCTCGCGGTCCGGCAGCCGGCCGGCGAGGGCCAGCAGGCGGGCATGAGCGGCAGAGTCGGCGTTCTCAAGGCTCCAGGTCCGCGCGGCATCGTAGCGCAGGTAGGCCTGGACAAAGTTGGAGTCGAGCTCGAACGCGCGGCGATACTCGGCAATCGCCGCGTCCACGTCGAGCTGCTGGAAGTGTCGCTCGCCGTCGAGGAAGTGCCGCAGCGCCTCGAACGAGGAGGTGGTGAGCCCGGCCAGCACCGGCGACGGCGGTGCCCCGCCGCGCCAGACCTGCCGGAGCACCTGCCACGTGAGGGAGTCCGTGAGGGCCGAGATATCCTCCGCGAGTGCCAGGGTGCTGGCCCGGGCGATCGCGGTGTCCTCACCGACCCGATAGAGCGCGACCGCCGCCCGCACCTGTCCCGATTCGTGAATCAACGTTCCCGTGAGGACACTGCCGGCGCCGAGGCGGGTCGCGATCTCGCGAGCCCGGTCGAGAGGGAGCGGCGAGGGGGCATCCCGGGTGTTGAGCAGCAGCGTCGGCGCATCGACGGTGTGCAACTCGCCGACGCCATCGAGCGTGGTGCTGAGTGTCACCACGAGATCCTGGCCCAGCCGCGCCAGCGAGCTGTCGGAGATCGCCGAGAGGGGCATGACCGCGATCTCGGAGGCGTCGCCGCTGATGGATGTCGACGAGGTGGCCTTGCGTCCCAGGGCCCACCACCCGCCGGCAGCCAGGAGTGCCAATGCGGCTCCCGTGAGGGCGATCAGGCGCCCCCGCCCACCGGCGCGGGATGCAGCCGATACGCCCGACGTGGTGGTCTTGAGCCGCTCGGCGACCACGGCGGCGGACGGCCGGGCCGTCGGATCCTTGGCGAGACAGGCCGTCACCAGGTCGGCGAGGGCGGGCGGAGTGTCGTCGCGGATACTGCCGATCGCCGGCGCAGGGGTGGTGACATGGGCGGCGACAACCTGTTGGAGGTTGCTGCCGGTGAACGGGGGCTGACCGGCCAGCATCTCGAACAGCACACAGCCCAGGGCGTAGATGTCCGCCTTCCCGTCGATCACCGGGGACGCCGTCGCCTGTTCGGGGCTCATGTACGCCGGGGTCCCCACGGCAAACCCCGCCTGCGTCATGGTGGTCCCACCGGCGGCGGTCAGGGCGCGGGCCACGCCGAAGTCGGCGAGGACGGCGTGCCCTTCCTGGAGCAGGATGTTCTCCGGCTTGATGTCGCGATGCACCACGCCCTCGCGATGCGAATAGGCGAGGGCATCGGCGATCTCGAGGGCCAGCGCCGCGGCCCGGTCGGGGGCGAGCCGGCCCTCCCTGGTCAGCAGCTCCCGCAAGGTCTCGCCGCGGACATAGGGTGCCACGTAGTAGAGCATGCCTCCGGCTCTGTCGGAGTCGATCAGCGGCAGGATGTGCGGATGCTGCAGCCTGGCGATCGTGGTGATCTCACGGAGGAACCGCTCGCCCCCGATCGCCGCGGAGAGCTCCTCGTGCATCACCTTGATGGCGACCTGGCGGTGGTGCTTGAGGTCGGCCGCGAGGTAGACGGTCGCCATCCCGCCGGCACCCAGTTCCCGCTCAATCCGGTAGCGGCCGGCCAAGGCGGTGGAAAGGTGCTCCAGGCTCATCGACTTGCCTTCGCTACCGCGCGCTTCATCTGATCGACCCAGCCGGGGATCACGCGCAGGTAACCGGGATCCGGCTGCTGAGGGCTCTCCACGTAGATCACGCCGCCGGTATGGTCGGGACGATTGGACCAGCCCGAGGTGTCCGAGAACCTGAGATCCCTGCCCCAGAAGGTGGCGGCGCCCTGGGGCTCGCCGGTCGTCGGGTTCACCCGGACCAGATACCAGCTCGCGCCGAAGCGATAAAGCAATTCCGTGTCGGAGAGCCAGATCGGCTCGACCCCCAGCGTGGCCACCTGCCACCGGCGGCTCGCCTCGGGGAAGGTGGTGACGACGATGCGACTCTGGTCCACGGTCTGATAGGTGATCAGGTGGCCGCCCGGCGCGACGCTCGGGAAGCGCGCTCCGGTCAGGACGGTATCGAAGACCGGTGCCTTGCGTCGCGGGTCGAAGGAGGCCACGACGCCCGAGCTCCAGTCAAGCGCGATGGCGAGGGAATCGAAGGGATAGCCGATCGGGTCGAGGTAGCCCTCTCCCGGACCCCAGGTGGCCAGCGTGTCGGCGGGCTGTCCCGATCCCGGAGAACCGCGGAGCAGGGCCCAGGTCGAATCGTGCTGGGCGGCGACCAGGAGCCGGTCGCCGCCGGGATTCCACATGGCATGGCGGATCGCTTCGGCGCGCAGCCAGGTCGATCGCTGGCCGTTCTGCAGGTCATAAATGCGCAGCTCCATGGCATCGCTGCCCGGAGTGACCGCGGCAAGCCAGCGACCGTCGTCGCTGAGGTCGTAGCGCTGGTAGTCGGCACCCTCGATCGGCAGCGGTTCGATCTTCCGACCCGGGTGAAACCGCACGAGACGACCAATGGTCGCGTCGAGCCCCGGAGCGTAGACCAGCGTCCCATCCGCCGAGATGTCGTATTGCCCCTCGCCCAGCGCCTCGCGCCGGATGCCGGCAAGCATTCGGGTCGGCGGCCCGGCAAGGTGGCGGGCCGGATCGTAGGTGGCAGCGACGAGGTTGCCGTCGGTGGCCAGCCAGAGGAGGTACCTCCCCTCGACCATGCGGAAGGCGCTGCCGGCCGCTGGGTTGCCGGGCGAGCCGTCGGGATTGGCGATGCGGATGGTGGTGACGGCATTCGATTCCGGCTCGATGGTCTGGGCAATGCCGTTGAACGAGCAGAGCAGCTCACGGGATTCGGGAACCCACACCCCGAACACGCAGCGGTCGATCGTGGCCGACTGGGTGGAACCGGTCTTCGGATCGAAGCGGTTGAAGCGATAGCCGTCGTTGTCGACGGTGACGAACTGGCTGGTGGACGTCCAGTCGATCATCGCGCCACTGCTGGCCATCATCAGCAGGCGCGGCTCCGAGCCGTCGATCGGGATCGCCATCATCCGGTCGTCATTGAAGTACGCGACCTGCTCCCCGTCGGGAGAGATCCGTGGCCCGGTGCCACCCTCGGTTCCCGGCAACTCACGAACCTCGGCCGTGCGAAGACTGCGGACCCAGAGCGAGGTGGAATCACCGCGGGTCGCCGCGTAGACGACGAAATTGCCCGCAGGGTCCACCGAAAGATTGCGCACCTGCGCGCCGTACGGTCCGATGCGGGACCGGCTGCTGACGAGATTCATCCTGGCGCTGTCTGGGAGGCCGACATCATAGACCGTCGGTGCGGCACGTCCGGATGAGCGCGTCAGTGCCCAGAAGGCGAGTCCGGCCAGCGCGATCGTCGCCACCCCAAGCAGCAGGCTGACGCGCCGCCATGGCCCGGATCCGGCCATCGCGGCCGGCCGGCGCGCCGTGGTGCGGATGCCCGGGTCCTGGCCCGCCAGCGCTGCCGAGAATTCCGCCGCGGTGGCGAATCGATCCGCCGGCAGCTTGTCCAGGGCGGTAAAGACCGCCGCCTCGAGGTAGTCGGGGACGGAGCGGCGCTGGGCAGTAAGCGACCGCGGCTCCTCCGTCATGACCCGGGCAATGATCGCCTGCGCCGTCGGTCCGGAGAACGGCGGCTCTCCCCCCAGCATCTCGTACAGGACGCATCCAAGGGCGTAGATATCGGTCCGGGCAGTGATCTCGCGCTCGCCCATCGCCTGCTCGGGACTCATGTAGTGCGGCGTCCCCAGCGACATCCCGGTTTCGGTCAGCCGGGTGCCTCCGTCGGACCGGCTCACCGCCAGCGCGATGCCGAAGTCGGCCACCAGGGCGCTGCCGTCGTGGAGCAGGATGTTCTCCGGCTTGATGTCCCGGTGGATCACGCCGTGACGATGGGCATAGTCGAGCGCGGCCGCGACCTCGGTGGCGATGCGCACCGCCTCGGCGACCGGCAGCTGGCGCTCGCGGACCAGGCGGTCGCGCAGCGATTCACCCTCCACGAACGGCATCACGTAGAAGACGGTGCCGTTGACCTCGCCCGAATCGAACAACGCCAGGATGTGCGGATGCTGCAAATTGGCGGTGGTCTTGATCTCGGCCAGGAAGCGCTGCGCCCCGATCACCGCGGCCAGCTCCGGCCGGAGCACCTTGATAGCCACTTGCCGGTCGTGCTTGAGGTCCTGGGCCAGATACACCGTGGCCATGCCTCCCTGCCCCAGCTCACGCTCGATCCGGTAGCGACCGGCCAGCGCGGCGGCGATCCCGGAAGTATCGGTCATGAGGTGAAGTGCATCTTCTGCATGAGCGCGATGAACCGCGGGTTCTGCCGTAGCGGATCGTAGATGGTATCCTCCTTGAGCCACACCAGCGATTGGGCATCGGCGGCAAACGCCTGCTCCAGGTAGTCCAGCGTGCGGGCCGTATTGCGCTGCCCCAGGTAGTAGAGCGCCAGGTCATAAGGCAACCCCTCGCCGCTGCGCGACATCTTCTTCAGATCGGCGAGTGTCGCCTCGGCCCTGGCCTGGTCGCCGGTCATCCCGTAGGCATAGGCCAGCTCGCCGGTCACAAACGAGGGGGCCCCCATGGTGCGGGCCTTCTCCAGCAGGGAAACCGCCTCCCGCGCCTTCCCCAGCTGGACGTCGAGCTTGGCCATGAGCGAATAGGGAAAGAAGAAGGTGGGATCGAGGTCGCTGGTGCGTTGGGCCAGCGCGGTGGCGGCCGGCACATCGGGCCGGTAAACAAACGCCACCATGGCATCAATCAGGATAGACGGCGACAGGGGGTCGAGCGCCATGGCCCGCTTCCCCTCGGCGATCGCCGCGTCAAATCGCCCCAGGATACTGAGGATCAGTCCGAACTGGTCGTGCGCGAAGGCGTAGTTGGGATTGAGCGCGATGGCGCGGCGCAATTCGCGCTCACTCCCGGTCCAGTCGTGCGCGAACCACGCCAGATAAGTCCCGAGCGAGGTGTGACCCTCCGCCAACGTGCTGTCGAGCTGCACCGCACGCTCGGCCGCCTCCCTGGCTCTGGGGCCGGCCTCGCGAGCACTGATGAACCCCTCGTTGAACGCCGCCCACAGATACGCGTCGGACAGGCCGGACCAGGCCGGCGCGAAATCGGGACTCAGACTGACCGCCTGGTTGAACTGCGCGATGGCCTTCTCCAGATTTTCATCGTTCGGCCGGGCGAAGAAGTACCGGCCGCGCAGGTAGGCGTCGTGCGCCGCCGGATCGACCGTCGGTGCCGCGGCCAGCCGGGTCTGCTCGGCGGGGGTGATCCGCGCGTTGATGGCGCTGGCGATAGCCGAGGCCAGCTCGGCCTGCAGCGCCAGCACGTCGCTCGACTGCCGCTCGAAACTCTGGGCCCAGAGATGACGGTCGGCCCGCGCGTCAATCAGCTGGGCGGTGATCCGCACCCTGTCGCCCGCGCGGGTGACGGAGCCTTCCACAATCGCATCCACGTTCAGCGACCGGGCAATCTCCGGGGCGGGAGGACGGTTGCCGCCGGCGTACTGCATGACCGACCCGCGCGAGATGACCCGCAGCGAACTGATGCTCGCCAGGTCGGTGGTAAGCTCGTCGGTCATTCCCTCGGCGAAGTACGCCTGGGTCGAGTCGGCCGAGTAGTCGTCGAGCGGCATGACCGCGATGGACCGGATGACCCCGGCTGTTGTGGCCCCTCCCTGCCGGAGTGTCCTGGTCAACAGCCAGGCGCCCGCGGCAACGACCAGCACCCCGCCGGCCGCCAGGGCGAACCACCGGCGCCGCGGTGAGCGGGAGGAGTCGGCCGGTGCCGTCGCGGTTGCTGCCGGGGCGGCTGGGCCATCGGTGAGCGCCTGTGCGAACTGCGCCACCGGGTTGAACCGGTCGGCCGGGTCCTTGGCCAGGGCGCGGGCCAGCGAGCCGGCCACATGCGCGGGTACCGCCGGCCGCTTGTTAGTGACCGGCGCTGCCTCGGTAATCATATGCTGCCGGGTGATCACCGCCGGGGTCGCGCCGGTAAAGGGCGGCTCGCCGGCCAGCATTTCGTACAGCACGCAGGCCAGGCTGTAGAGATCGCTCCGGCCGTCCAGATCGCCGGAACCGGCCGCCTGCTCCGGGCTCATGTAGAGCGGCGTGCCGACCGCCATGCCGGTCTGGGTGATCCGGTCGCCGCCCGCGGAACTGACGGCGCGGGCGATGCCGAAATCGGCCACCACCGCGTGGCCGTTCTCCAGCAGGATATTCTCCGGCTTGATATCCCGATGCACGATGCCCCGGCTGTGGGCGTAGCCCAAGGCGTCGGCCACCTCCCGGGAGATCTGCAGCGCCTCCCCGATCGGAAGCTGCCGGTCGCGGGTCAGCCGGTCGCGCAGCGACTCACCCTCCACGAACGGCATAACATAGTAGAGGACCTCACCCCCTGTCCCCCTCTCCCCACCGGGGAGAGGGGGAACGGTGGCCCGGCCACTGTCAAACAGCGGCAGGATATGCGGGTGCCGCAGATTGGCCGTCGTCTTGATCTCCGCCAGGAACCGCTCGGCGCCGAGGACGGCGGCAAGCTCCGGCTTGAGCACCTTGATAGCAACCTGTCGCCCATGCTTGAGGTCGGTGGCGAGGTAGACGGTCGCCATGCCGCCCTCGCCCAGCTCGCGCTCGATGGTGTAGCGGTCAGCCAGAGCTGCGATCAGACCCGGGGGTGCTCCACTCATGGCGTCGTTCCCTGAAAGAGCTCCGGGTGCGCCGCGGCGGCCCGCTTGCGCATCTCCGCGACGTCCTGCCGCATGTTCGCCAGCACGGCCCGGTACCGGGGGTCCTGGCGGACCGGGGCAAAGAATGGATCGAGCCCCACCTGCCGGGCGTCTTTCCACCCGGCGCGATAGCCCTTTTCGAGCCAGTCCATCGCTTCGTTCGTGTTGCCCTGGATCGCGTTGATCGCGGCCAGCTCCATCTGTGCCGCCGGTCCTTCCGCGCCGGCGGCGAGTTGCTGCCGCGCCGCCGCGGCCGACTGCCGCCACAGATCCGCGGCCTCCCCGCCGTCACCGTGTTGTCGCAGGGTCAGAGCAAACATGGAGCGCAGTCCCTCAGCGTCGTATTGCGACGGCGTCTCGGGATCGGCCTCGACCAGCGGCTGGAGCAGCTGCTCCGCATCGGGGGCCCCGGCGAGGAAGGCAAGCTCCGCCAGAATCGGGCGGCCCTCGGTGTTATCGGGATTGTCCGCCACCATCTTGCGGGCTCGCGCCAGTGCGGCCGCCGGGGCGCCTCGCCTCATGTCCAGCCAGGCCAGCAGCCCCTGCACCCGTAGTTCCGCCGGCCGTTTGCGCTCGGCGGCATGCAGGTACCGGGCGGTGGCGGAGTCGTCACCCAGCGCGATGAGGGGCAGGCCCACGTGATAGGGCGCGTGGGGATGATTGGGGTCGAGCTGGGCGGACCGAAGCGCCCAGTCGAGTGCCTCGTCGTAGCGGCCCAGCGCAGTGTACACGTTGGCCAGGTCGGCCATCGCCCCATCGTGACTGGGTTCCAGTTCGAGCGCCCGGAGATAGGACCGGCGCGCGTCGGCGAACTTCAGGCGGATGGACTGCACGTCGCCCAGCGCGAAATACCCGTCGGCCAGATCGGAGTCCATCGCCACGGCGCGACGGGCGGCGACAAAGCCCGAGTCGATCCACTCTGGTTCCCCGCCCACGCCGCGGAACATGTAGTTGCGGGCCAGATAGGCATACGCCAGCGCATAACCGGTGTCGATGGCGATCGCCTGGCGCAACAGCTCCGCCTGGGCGAGGTTCTCCGACCGGTCCGTCGGATTCAACGCACGCGCCCGCAGGTAGATCTGATGCGCGGCCGGGCTGGTGGTCGGTGCCTGCGCAAGGCGTTTGGCCTCGGACGGCGTCAGGGCGGCCTGCAGCGCGCTGGTGACCTGGATGGCGACGTCGTCCTGCACCGCGAAGATATCGGCGATCTGGCGCTGGTACTGATCGGACCAGAGCGACTGGCCCGACTGGACGTCGGTCAGCTCGACGTCGATCCGGACCCGGTCGCCGGCCAGTCGCACGCTTCCCTCCACCACGCTGCCTACGCCCAGATCGCTGGCCATCCGCTGCAGGCGATTGGCGACGGTATCGTACTGCGCGGTGGCGGACCGCCCCAGCACCCGCAGCGATGCGACTTTGGCCAGCTGCGAAGTGATTTCTTCGGTCATCCCGGCGCTGAAGTACTGCTGGGCCGTATCCGCCGAGATATTGCGGAACGGCAGGACGGCGACGATCCGGCGGCGGTCCGCCGCGTCCGGCCTTCCCCCCGTCCGCCGGCCACTCCACAGATAGGCAGCGGCGGCGATCCCGGCAAGAATGATGACCACGATCCCGGCGGCGAGCACCGGGCGCCGCCATCCTGCCGGCGCCGGAGTGGAGGGTGCTTGCAGCGCCGAGACGAAATCCGCGGTGGTGGCGAACCGGTCCGCCGGGAGCCGCTCCAGCGCCCGCCGGACCGCCCGATCAATAGTAGGTGGGACGGTCCGCCGCTCCGTGGTAAGGGACGGCGCGTCGGCGGTCATGATTTTCGCCACGATCGCCTGGGCGTTGGGGCCGGTGAACGGGGGCTGGCCCAGCAGCATCTCGTAGAGCACGCTGGCCAGCGCGAAGGTGTCGCTGCGCCCGTCGATCTCGCGCTCCCCCATGGCCTGTTCCGGGCTCATGTACTGCGGCGTGCCAAGGGACATGCCGGTCTCGGTGAGCCGGGCTCCGGCGGCCTTCCCGGCCGGCAGGGCAATCCCGAAGTCCGCCACCAGGACGTGGCCTTCGCGCAGCAGGATATTCTCCGGCTTGATATCGCGATGGATCACGCCCTGCCGGTGCGCATGGTCCAGGGCGGCGCCGATCTCGCTGGCGATACGCACTGCGTCGGCGATGGGCAGCTGCGTCTCCCGGTCCAGGCGATCGCGCAGCGTCTCGCCTTCGACAAAGGGCATGACATAGAAGACGGTACCGTCCACCTCGCCCGAGTCGAACAGCGGCAGGATGTGGGGATGCTGCAGGTTGGCCGTGGTCTGGATCTCGGCGAGGAACCGCTCGACCCCGATGGCGGCGGCGAGTTGGGGATGCATGACCTTGATCGCCACCTTGCGGCCGTGCTTCAGGTCCCCGGCCAGATAGACTGTGGCCATGCCGCCCGCACCCAGCTCACGCTCGATGCGGTAGCGGCCGGCCAGGGCGGCAGTGAGACGGTCCCGCGTCATCGGGGATTCACCGGTCCCAGGTACTTGTCGAGCCAGGCGAGCGTCTCGCCGATGAGGCGTGGGCGTGGTACATCGTGGCCGCCTTCATACACCACCCACTTCTTGTCCGCGGACGGAGTACCCAGCCGCTCGAAGAACGGACGCTGCGATGTCTCCGTCGGGAAGAAGAAGTCGTACTTCCCGTTCAACATCAGGGCCGGGATGTGGATGTGCGGCAGGAAATTGATGGGATCGACCTCCGGCCTCGGCCGCTCCATGGTGAGGCCGGCGACGTACAGCACCGCTGCCTTGATCCGCGGTTCCACCGCCGGAATGATCCCGCCCATGTTGGCGCCCCAACTGTAGCCGAAGTAGGAGAACCTGGTGCTGTCCATGTCCGGCCGGCTGCTGAGATAGTCGAGGGTCCGCCGGAAGTCTTTCCCCCACATGATGACGTGATCCCGCCAGAAGATGGACTGGTCGGGGATGTCGCTCGTCAGGCTGTCCGACCGTTCGTAGGTGCTCTTGTAGATCGGCAGCACGAACGCGCGTCCGCTCTTCACCACAAAGCTCGGCGTCATGTCGCGCCGTCGGGCGCTGGTGCGGGTGTTGATCGCGCCGGACCCGGGAAAGAACACGACGGGCTGGTACGGCGGGGTGCCCCTCCTGGGGAGGAAGACCCACGCCTCCATCCGCTCTCCGCCGTAGGCGGCGGTGAAGCTCACAAACTGGGCAAGCCACTCGTCGCTGCTGGAATCCACGCGTTCGACCCGGGACTCCAGCGGAAGCGGATCGTAGTCGAACTGGTGGCGATAGCCTTCGAATACCGCGTCCGGGACAGATGGGACCTTCGCGTAGTCGGTAAACGCACGCACCAGCGGCCGCCGTGCGAGCGCGAGGTTGCTGTCCGCGGGATCGTACCGCGCGAGCCGGATGCCGTTGATCGCGGAGCGATCCATCGGCGGCTGGGCGTAGGCGTCGACGAACGCGTAGGTGGGGTCGCTCCAGCCGCCGCCCTCGATGTAGCGCTCGCCGCTGGTGGCTTCCTCGTTGTAGCACCACTCACGCACGTTGCCCGCCATGTCGGATGCGCCGACCAGACTCACGGCGCGCGGTGTACCGACTTTCCACGGCCCGGTGCCCTGCAAATTGCTCAGCGGCACGATGGCCGACGAGAGCCAGGTGCCCGCGGCGCGCGCCCAGTGGTACACGGTGGGGAGCGATTTTCCCGCCCACCTGGCATACGCGGCGGCTTCGTACCAGCTGACGCCGCCGACCGGCATGTCGGCCTGCCCGGACGGGTAGTCCCCGGCAACCCAGGTCGAGGGTCCCGGGCGTCCCGTCTGGTCGACGAACCGTGTCATCGCCTGAGACCACGTGAGCGTGCGGTTGCCCTCTTTGAACGGATAGTCCCACCAGGTGCTGTCGCGATATCCGCCGGCCTCCACGAACGCCTTGTACTGGCGGTTGGTCGTCTCGTATCGATCGATCTTCCAGTCGCGGAGCGACAGCTCGGGTGATCCTTCGGTGCCGACGAGAAACGTACTGTACCGCGGCCCGCCGGCGACGGGGATCAGGGCCGAATCCGTATCCGCGACCGTATTGAGCATCAGCGGAAAAGGCAGGTACATGCCGGTCGTGTACAGGGTCCGGTACCCTGGCTTCTCGAAACGATAGAGGCCGGTCTGGAACGGGAGTTCCATCGAGTCGATAGGTGTCGTCCCCACGTAGTGCCAGACGCTGGTGTCCCCGAGAGACGCGCGATACACAGTGGCCCCGGCCGGGCGGGTGATGATCGAAGGCCGGCGACCGTGACTCAACTGGGTGAACAGCGCCGCAAGGATGGTGTCCCGTGGCGCGATCGCCTGCGCTCGGAGGCCCACATACCAGGCACTGTCCATCTGGCCATCCTCGATCATCCGCCCCATCTCGGGGATCGCGGTCCCGCTCACCCAGGCATGACGCTGCATGCTCCGGATGCCGAAGAACGCCGCGGCCCCCACCGCGGCGATGGCGACGACTGCCAGCGCGATTTTCCGCCGCCGGGCGGCGGGACGGCCTCCCGGGACCATCGCGGTTCCGGTGGGTGTCACCAGCGCATCGAAGGCGGCCAGCAGCTCGTCCGCGTTCTGGTACCGGCGGTCGGGATCCTTCGCCAGGCACCGCATCACGATGGCCGCGATGGCTGGCGGAACGGCATCCGGCAGTGGAGCGGGAGGCGTGAGGACGTGCGCCGTCATGACCGCCTGCGGCGTGCCCGTAAACGGCGGTGCTCCGGAGAGGAGCTCGTACGCCATGACGCCCAGGCTGTAGATGTCGGCGCGGGCATCGATCGCCGGATCCGCCGCGGCCTGTTCCGGCGCCATGTATGCCGGTGTACCCACCGAGATTCCGACGTCAGTGAGAGTCGCCGAATCGCCGCCGGGCGCGTCGCTGTGGCCGGCCGCGATCGCTTTGGCCACGCCGAAGTCCATCAACAGCGCATGCCCCTCGGCGAGCATGACGTTGTCGGGTTTGATGTCGCGATGGACCACACCATGACGGTGGGCGTGCGCCAGGCCGTCGGTGACCTCCCGCAGCAGGCGCGCGGACCCGGGCGGCGACATCGCGCCGTCGCGCGCGAGCCGGTCGCGCAGCGATTCGCCGCGCACGAACGGCATCACGTAATAGAGAAGGCCGTCGGCATCGCCCGAGTCCAGCAGGGGAAGGATGTGCGGGGACTGCAGGTTGGCGGCGATCCGGATCTCGCGCAGGAACCGCTCGGCGCCCAGCACGGCGGCCAGTTCCGGTTTGAGCACCTTGATCGCCACCTGGCGGCCGTGCTTCAGGTCCTCCGCCAGGTACACCGTGGCCATGCCGCCCTGCCCCAGCTCTCGCTCGATCGTGTAGCGGCCGGCGAGGCTGGCCTGGAACCTGTCGAGGTTCATGATGCCGCTCATCGCAGACTGTCCACGGTGTAGAGCAGCGATGTGTAGACCAACTGGTCGTACGCGTACACCTGCGGATCGTCGGCCAGGGTCGGCCAGAACATGCCGCGCACCCCGCCGAGATCGCGGGAGGCGGCAGTGAACAGCGGGCCACGCTCACCGGTCAGGGGATCGATGCGGTCGAAATGCGGGGGCGCGACCGACCCGGAATTGGCCCATACCCAGACCTCCCGTCCATCCGGGCTCCAGCGCACCAGATAGTCTCCGGGACGGACGCCGAGCGCCCGGCGTGGCGCCCCTCCCCCCAGCGGATAGAGCGCCACACTGTCGCCGACCTGGGCCAGCACACTGCGGCCGTCCGGCGAGACGATTCCCTGCGACGTTCCGAGCGGCGTGACCGGGGTGAGGATTCCCCGCGGCAGCGAGTCAACGTAACAACGCCCGGCCTGCTCCGACTCCGTGCCGCAGAAGAACGCGATGGTGTCGCTCCCGGCGAGGCGAACGTCACCGGCGGACGCGTCGAATGCCTGCAACTGTCCGGCGTCAATGCGGCGCGCCGTGCCCGGCCCCGTCGGGTAGAGCATGAGCCTGGGGGGCGTGGTGATCACCCCGGCCAGAACGAGCCCGCCGTCCGGGGACACCGCCAGCGGCGTTCCCTCGCCGAGGCGGCCCGGCGGCGAGCCGTTCGTGCCACGGCGCAGCACCGAATAGTGGGAACCTCCCGTGACGCTCATGTCGCTGAACATGAGATACCGTCCGTCCCGGCTGAGGACCGGCCGGGCCGAAAGGTTACGCACCCCGAGGTTCGTCTCCTCGGTGGCGCCCGGCCCCCGCCCGACGACGCGGTACATTTGCCGGTCATCGGTAAGCAGCACCCGGCCCTGCGGGGAGACGTCCTGTACCGTCAGGCCGCCCGTGCCGGAGAGGGCCCAGCGGTCCTGCCCCGACCGGGCGAGCTCACGCAGCGCGTAGCCGGCAACGCCGGCACTTGCGTCGCCCGCGGCCGAGTACAGGATGCTCCTCCCGTCCGGCCGCCACGCGATCCCTTCGATGCTGGGGTAGTCTCCCGACCGTACCAGCGGTTGCCCCGCACGGTCGGCGATGACGGCATACCCGCGGTCGTCGAACCTGGCGGGGTGCTGGAGATACGCGATCGCGTCTCCCGAGGGCGAGATCCTGGGGTCGGACAGATAGCCCTGGGACCGGACCAGGACCGTCCCCACCGGGTACTCCAGCAGGTCGGTGCCGCTGCTGTCCCGAATCACCGCCATGCTCTTCCCGTCCGGACCCCAATCGGCCTCGCGCACGCCGGTCGTCACCTCGTGGGGCGCCTCGCCCCCAAGCGACAGGGTCGCCAGCGTGCCGGTAAAGAGCCGGTGCCGTCCGACGTAGCGTGCATGCGTGAGGACGGCGAGCTCACCGGCCTGTGAGACGTTCAGCAGGTGTGTCGAATCCGGTCCGAAGGCGGCGGGGTCCGGATGATCGGGCCGGATGACGTACAGGTGCGACTCCGTTCCAACGTCGGGCGTGCCGCTGAACACCATCGTCTTCCCATCGGGCATGAAGCGCGCATTGAAGATCGTACGCGCATCGAACGTCTGGGCCGTGAACCACGGCGCCGAGGCCGGTGCCCCATGGCGGGGCAGGGCGACGGCCAGCAGTACCGCTCCCGCGGCCACCGCGACCGTGCCCCACCACCAGGGACTGCGCAGCAAGGGCCGGAAGCCCGGCGCGGTGGGCGACAACGCGCCACCCGCGCCGGAGCGCGCGGTCCTGAAGTGGGGATCCGCCAGCGCCTCGGCGAACGCCTTGGCGGAGTCGAACCGGTCGGCCGGTACCTTCTCCAGCGCCTGGCTCACCGCCGCCGCCACATTGGGCGGAACCGACCGGCGCGCCTTGGTGACCGGGGCGGGGTCCTCGGTCACGATCTTCATGATGATCTGCTGCACCGTGGCCCCGGTGTGCGGCGGATCGCCGGTCAGCATCTCGTACAGCACCGCGCCGAGCGAGTAGATGTCCGAACGGCTGGTGAGCTCTTTCTCGGCCGTCGCCTGTTCGGGCGACATGTAATGCGGTGTGCCGAGGGACAGGCCCGTCTCGGTCATCCGGCCGCCCGCCGCGGCGCTCACCGCCAGGGCGATCCCGAAATCGGCCACCATGGGCCGGCCGTCGTGCAGCAGGATGTTCTCCGGCTTGATGTCGCGATGGATCACCCCGTGCCGGTGCGCATAGTCCAGCGCGTCGGCCACTTCGGTGGCGATCTTGACCGCCTCGTGGATGCCGAGCTGGGCTTCCCGGTCCAGCTTGTCGCGAAGGGTCTCCCCCTCGATATAGGGCATGACGTAGTACAGGAAGTCATCCGACCGCCCGTCCGCCTGACCGCCCGCCCGCCCGCTGTCAAACAAAGGCAGGATATGCGGGTGGCTCAGCGCCGCGGTGGTCTTGATCTCCTGGACAAACCGCTCGGCGCCCAGCACCGCCGCGAGTTCGGGCTTCAGGACCTTGATGGCCACCCTGCGGTCGTGCTTCAGGTCCTGGGCCAGGTAGACGGTGGCCATGCCGCCCTGGCCCAGCTCGCGCTCGATCCGGTAGCGGTCGGCCAGGGCGGCGGCGAGGCGGGCAGGCACGTCGCTCACCGGACCCCGTCCACAGTGAAGAGCCGCGACACGTAGGGATATTCGACGAATGCATAGCCGTGCGGGTCATCGGCCAGGGTCAGGAAGCCGAGTTGCCGCACGCCGGTCGGGTCGCGTGGCACGATGCTCACGAGTGCGGCGCGCGCGCCGGTCACCGGATCGATCCGATCAATGCGAATGGGCGAAATCGCGAGTGGGTTCGACCAGACCCAGACGTCGTGCCCATCCGGGCTCCACCGGATCGGGAGGTCCCCCGGACGGAAGCCGTGCGCGGGCCGCGGCGGGCCGCCATCCGTGGGGTAGATCGTGAAGCCGTTCGTTCTCACGAGCACGTTACTCCCATCGGGCGAGAGCCATCCAGGGGAGGCTCCCGGGGGTGTGACCGGGGTAATGGTCCCGGCGGGAAGCTTTGCGACATAGCAGCGCCCCGCCTGCTTCGGCTCCGCACCACAGAAGAACACGGTGGTGTCCGTCGGGGAGACCCGGAGCGCACCGGATTTCGTGAGCGACTGGAACTGTCCCGAATCGACGCGCCGTGACCTGCCGGGACCCGTAGGGTAGAGCATGAGTTTCGGGGGATTGGTGTACACGAGTGCCAGGACAAGACCGTTGTCGGCGGAGATGCCCCCTGGCCCGCCCTCGCCGAGGGGAACCGGGGGCGAGCCGTCCGTGCTGCGCCACAACACCGTGTAGTTGGGACCGCCGAACCCGCTCTGGTCCGAGAATGCCAGATGCCGGCCGTCGGGGCTTATCACCGGTACGCTTGACAGGTCGCGCACCCCCAGGGCCTTCTCATCCGGGGCACCCGTCCCTCGCCCAACCAGCACGTAAGGCGTCCGGTCTTCCGTCAGCAACAGGCGGCCGCTCCGGGAGACGTCCTGGATCACCAGATTGCCGGGGCCGGAGAGTACCAACCGGTCGCGTCCAGATCGGTCCAGCTCCCGCGGCTGATAGAGGCTCGCCAGCTGCGCTCCGGCAGCGGAATACACGATGGCCTTGCCGTCCGGCTGCCAGGCGATTCCTTCAAGCCCCCAGGATTCGGGAGAGCGCGCCTCGGTGCGGCCCGCGCGGTCCACCATCACGGCGGTACCACGGTCGTCCCACTTCGCCGGATGTTCGAAGTACGCCACGGCATCGCCCGATGGCGAGACCCTCGGGTCCGAGAGATACCCCTGTGACCGAACGAGTACTGTCCCCACCGGATACTCGAGCAGGTCCGTACCGGCGCTGTCGCGGATGACGGCCAGGCTGGTGTCGTCCGGCGCCCAGTCGGCTTCACGCACCCCGGCGGCCAGCTCGCGCGGCGCCTCGGTCCCCAGGGAGATCGTCGCGAGTGTTCCCCGGAACAACCGGTGAGCCACGTAGGTGGCGTGTGTAAGGATCGCGAGCTTTCCACTCCCCGACACACTCAGGAGGTGGGTCGAGTCGGGCCCTAGGGGAGCGGGATCGGGATGGTCGGACCGGATCACGAAGAGCCGGGGTGTCAGGCCCACAGCGGGCATGGCATCGAACACCATCGTCTGTCCGTCGGGGGCGAAGCGGGCGTTGAAGATCGACTGCGATTCGAAGGTCCATGGCTCGAAAATCGCCGTGGACAAGGCGGACGCCCCCCGGTTCGCCCTCACCGCCCAGGCACCGGCGGCGACCACCAGCACGGCGGCGGCCCACGACCAGGGACTCCGGACCCAGCTCCGGAAGCTCTGGGGATAGCCGCCTGCGGCGCCCGCTGCTGCCGCCTCCGTGGTGAAGTGGACATTCGCCAGCGCGTCGGCAAACTCCTTCGCCGTCGCAAACCGGTCGGCCGGCACCTTCTCCAGCGCCTTCCCCACCGCGGCCGCCACATTAGGCGGCACACTCTTCCGGAACGCCGTGACCGGTGCCGGATCCTCCGCCACGATCTTCATGATGATCTGCTGCACCGAGGCCCCGGTGTGCGGCGGGCTCCCCGTCAGCATCTCGTACAGCACGCTCCCCAGCGAGTAGATGTCCGACCGGTTGGTCAACTCCTTCTCCGCCGTCGCCTGCTCCGGGCTCATGTAGTGCGGAGTGCCGAGGGAGAGCCCGGTCTCGGTCATCCGTCCGCCGGCCGCGGCGCTCACCGCCAGCGCGATCCCGAAATCCGCCACCATCGGCCGGCCGTCGTGCAGCAGGATGTTCTCCGGCTTGATGTCACGGTGGATCACCCCGTGGCGGTGGGCATAGTCCAACGCGTCCGCCACCTCGGTGGTGATCCTCACCGCCTCGTCGATACCGAGCTGGCCCTCCCGGTTCAACTTGTCGCGGAGGGTTTCCCCCTCAATGAAGGGCATCACATAGTAGAGGAAGACCTCACCCCCTGTCCCCCTCTCCGCGTCGCGGAGAGGGGGAACGACGGCCCGGCCACTGTCGAACAGCGGCAGAATATGCGGATGGCTCAACGCTGCCGTGGTCTTGATCTCCACCACGAAGCGCTCGGCGCCGAGCACGGCGGCCAGCTCGGGCTTCAGGACCTTGATGGCCACCTGCCGGTCGTGCTTGAGATCCTCGGCCAGGTACACCGTGGCCATGCCGCCGGCCCCCAGCTCGCGCTCGATCCGATAGCGGTCGGCCAGGGCGGCGGCGAGGCGGTCGAGGCTCACGGCTTCACCTTGGACCTGAGGTCCTCGAAGAAATGCTCCACCAGTACCACCTCCTGCCGGCCACTGCTGGCCGGGCGGCGAATCATCAGGAAGCGGCGATCGTCCGGACTGACGTCATACTGCTGCCGGTTGATGGCATCGGCGTATTGCCCGACCGGAAAGAGCGGCCGGGCACTCCCCGGGGAGAACCCGGCGCCCGGCCTCACCGGAAGGCTCATCAGCTGGCCGTGGCTCTTGAAGAAGAGCTCCCGCCCGCTATGGGCCCAGCGAGGCTCGGTCCCGCCGCCCTGCGACACGGGATACTTGATCTGCATGTCGGGGAACGACGCGACATAGACCTCCGAGTGCCCTGAATGGTCGGAGGTGAAGGCCAGCCACTTGCTGTCGGGCGAAAGCGCCATCTGAGTGTTGAAGCTGCTGTCCGAATGGATCAGGCGCAGGGTGGTATCGCCGTGCAGGCGGCGGGCGTAGAACACCCCGTACGATGCCGCATCGTCGGTTCGGAACAGTTCCCACTGCCCATCCCGGCTGAACTCGACCTCCCAGATCCCCGGTACCATATCGAGCAGGAGCCGCGGCGGGGTGCTGCCGTCGGCCGGGCTGAGATACGCGTCCTTGGCCCCCGAATCGGATGTGGCGCCGTCGGCCGTAATGAAGGCGAAGCTGCGCCCGTCCGGGCTGAAACTGGGCCGCCAGCTCCCCAGGTCGCCGTGCGTTACGCGGATCCGCGATCCATCCGCGCGGCGGATCCAGAGCTTCGTCACACCATTCCGGATACTCACCGCGACGGTTCTGCCGTCGGGCGCCAGGGCGGGATACTCGAAGTTTCCCGTCCAGTCGGGAGCGAAGGGCTCCTGGGTTCCATCGCGGGACACCCAGTCCAGCGTCGAGCCGTCGAAGTTCTCGGTGCCGAAGGTGAGCAACGCCGTGCCGGAAGCGGACAAGGTCAGCCCATTCGGCGCCACGCTGTCGGCGACGGACACGGCACCCGAGGTAACCTTCATGTGCTTCAGGTCGAATCCCACCGCGAACAGCCCGCCAGCCCGGCTGACGTAGAGCAGGTGGCCGGTGGGCGAATACCACCCACCCGCCGCATCGGGCACCAGGAGCAGCGTGGTATCGCGCCGGATGTCGTAGGCGTACAGCGCCGAGGCGCTGGCGCAATTGCCGGGACAGCCGGTAAAGAGCACGCCCCGGCTCCCCGGCAGTGGGGAGAGAGCCGAGGGATCGTCGCGGTGGTCCTTCCTCGGCGCGCGCAGGACCGTGACCGCTCCACCTTCGGCCGGGACGCGGGACATGCCGCCGCTGTTGTCGGTAAAGGCGATGGTCCCGTCGTCCAGCCAGGTGCCAACCTCATATGTCGTGTTTCCGGTGGTGGCAAGCTGAATCGAGCCGCCGCCGGAGACGCGCACCTTGCGGAGCTTGCCGTGGGTCAGATACCCGATCCACTCTCCATCGGGCGAGAAGAAAGGACTGGCGGCGCCCTCAGTGCCCGCAATCGGCGTGGCACTGCGCTCGTTGCGTCCCTTGAGGAAGAGCTGGGTGTCGCCGCCGGCCGAGTCGGCAAAGACGATCCAGGCCCCGTCGGGCGAGATGGCGACCCGGGACTCGATGCGCAGGGCGCTGGGACTGAGGAAATCCGCGGCCGTGGTGCGCCAGAGGACCACCCGCTGCCGGCTGGGAACCTGGGCGGGACCGGGACGGAGCCAGCCCCACAGCGCGGCGACGCCGAGCACCACGACGGCGGCCGGCGCGATCCAGCGCGAGCGCAGTCCGCGCTGCCGTACCGAAGGCATCGCGCGGGTGACCCGCCGGGTGGTGATCCCGTCAGAGGCCAGGGCGGCGGCGAACTCGGCGGCCGATGCGAAGCGGTCCGCCGGCAGCTTCTCCAGCGCGGTAAAGACCGCTGCTTCGACGTTCTCGGGAACCGACCGCCGCTGGATAGTGAGCGAGCGCGGCTCTTCGGTCATCACCCGGGCGATAATCGCCTGCGCCGTGGGACCGGAGAAGGGCGGCTCGCCCACCAGCATCTCGTACAGCACGCAGCCCAGGGCGTAAACATCGGTCCGGGCGGTGATCTCCCGCTCCCCCATGGCCTGTTCCGGACTCATGTAGTGCGGCGTGCCCAGCGACATCCCGGTCTCGGTCATCCGGGTACCGCCCTCGGAACGGCTTACCGCCAGCGCGATCCCGAAGTCGGCCACCAGCGCCTGCCCGTCGTGCAGCAGGATGTTCTCCGGCTTGATGTCCCGGTGGATCACCCCGTGGCGATGGGCATAATCGAGGGCGCTCGCCACCTCCGTGGCGATGCGCACCGCGTCGCCCACCGGCAGCTGGTGCTCGCGGGTGAGCCGGTCGCGCAGCGACTCGCCTTCCACGAACGGCATGACGTAGAAGACGGTGCCGCCCACCTCGCCCGAGTCGAACAGGGCCAGGATATGGGGGTGCTGCAGGTTGGCCGTGGTCTTGATCTCGGCCAGGAAGCGCTGGGCCCCGATCACGGCGGCCAGCTCCGGCCGGAGCACCTTGATGGCCACCTGGCGGTCGTGCTTGAGGTCGTGCGCCAGATAGACCGTGGCCATCCCGCCGGCGCCCAGCTCCCGCTCGAGGGTGTAGCGGTCGGCCAGGGCGGCCGCAAGCGTGGCCATGTCCTCGCTCATTTGCGGAGCTCCGGATAATCAACCAGCCAGTTGTCGATCCGGATGACCTGCGGGATGCCGCCGGTTCCGACCATCACGAATCGCTGCCCGTCGGCATCCACGTCGTAGTTCTTGTGGAACGCGGTGCTGATGTAGTATGGTGTGACCCGGAACAGCGGCACTGGCGTCCCGACCTCGAGAGTCGGGGAGGTCCGGATACGCACCGACATCAGCATCTCCTCCGGCCCCACGAAGAAGAGTTCGCCGCTCCGACGCGACCAGCGCGGCTGCCGCCCGCCTCGTGCCGAGACCTGAATCCGGCGGTCCTCGACATTGGGAAACGGCCGGATGTACACCTCGAAGATGCCCGACTCGCTCGAGGCATAGGCCAACCACTTCCCATCCGGCGAGAACTCCGGCGTGACATCGGAGGAAGGGGAGGTGACGATCGGGATCGCGGGCTCGTCGCTATCCACCAGCTTGGCGTAGATGTCCGACCCGTTCTCCGCTTCCACCGAGGTGCGGAAGACCATCCATCGGCCATCGGGCGACCAGATCGCATCGGCGACCCCCCGGGGCTCATCCACCGTCGGGGTCGGGTCACCGACTCCGTCGTCGCGCACCTGCAGCACCGAGTCCTTGCCGCCACTGCGATAGAACAGCAACGACCGCCCGTCCGGGTGCCACGCCGGCCTCAGGTTGTTCCGTCCGCCGATCGGGCGGACCACCTGCGTGGCGGGCCCCTCGTCCAGCTGCTTCACCTCGAGCCCATGCCCCACCGACATGGCCAGGCGGCGACCGTCGGGAGAAATGGCCGGGGACTCGGCCACGGGCGTCCGCCAGGCGGGGTCGATTTGCCGGGCGACACCACTCCGGTCCACCCAGTAGACCTTCCGCGCGGCGCCGCCGTCGCTCCAGTAAAGCATCGAGCCGCTCGCCGAGAAGGCGGCATCGGCAATGGTGACGCCGTTGTTCCGCAAGTCGGAGGCGAGCAACACCGGATTGCCGCGGAGCTCGAGCCGCTGGAGATCGAAGGCCACCGCGTACAACTGTCGGCCGTCGGTCGAGAAGATGAATGTGCCGGAGGGGAGGATGGCGACGGGGATGCCCTCAGTCAGTTGTCGCGGCTCGGAGCTCCCCGCGGGGAGTGCGAGCAACTCGAGAGGGCCGGAGCCACGCTGCCGGGTGAACACCACCCCGCGACCGCCCGGCACGGCCACCGGCCACCAGTCGGTGGTGGCCCCGCTGGCCTTAGGACGCGTCAGGGTGTCGATGCGCCCGCCTTCACCCGGTATCCGGAAGATCCCGCCCAGCCTGGAGTAGTAGATGTAGCCGTCATCACCCCAGGAGGCACCGATGAAGACCGAGTCGGCCACCAAGGTGCGGGGTGTCCCGCCAGAAACTGGAATGGTCTGGAGCGCACCCTGGGCGAACACCGAGCGCACGTAGGCCAACTGGGAGCCGTCCGGCGAGAACTCCGGCCACCGGGCATCGGTGGTGCCCGAAATCGCAACGGGGTCGAGCTGGTTGGGCCGCTTGAGCAGCAGGTGGGTCGTCGATCCGCTGCCCGCTGCACCGGCAGTGGGGAACACGACATTGCGGCCATCGGGGGAGATGGCGAAGGTGCGTCCGACGACCGAGACTGGTGCGAGGGAGTCCGGGAAGCTCAGGTACTCCTTGTGACTTTCGTCGATTGCCGCTGGAGCAGCACCGCCGGCGACCATTCCCCAGACCGCGAGGACCGCCACCGCCGCCAGTGCCGCGATGCTGCGCCAGTCGCGGAGCCAGCGCGCCGTGGAGGCTGGCCGGTCTCGCACTATCCCGCTGGTGCGACGGGGCGCCGAGCCGTCGCCCGCCAGCGCCTCCGCGAACTCCTTCGCCGTGGCAAAGCGGTCGGCAGGCAGACGCTGGATCGCGGTATGCACGGCGTCCTCGACCGGCGGCGGCACAGTCGTCCGGTAGGTGGTGACCGGCTCGGGGGTCGCGGTCATCACCTTGGCGATGATCGCCTGCGCCGTGGGACCGGAGAAGGGCGGCTCGCCCACCAGCATCTCGTACAGCACGCAGCCCAGGGCGTAAACATCGGTCCGGGCGGTGATCTCCCGCTCGCCCATCGCCTGCTCGGGGCTCATGTAGTGCGGCGTGCCCAGCGACATCCCGGTCTCGGTCATGCGGGTGCCGCCATCGGAACGGCTCACGGCGAGCGCGATGCCGAAATCCGCCACCAGCGCCTGCCCGTCATGGAGCAGGATGTTCTCGGGCTTGATGTCGCGGTGGATCACCCCGTGGCGATGGGCATAATCGAGGGCGCTCGCGACCTCGGTGGCGAGGCGTACTGCGTCGGCGACCGGCAGCTGGTGCTCACGCGCCAGCCGGTCGCGCAGTGACTCGCCTTCCACGAACGGCATCACATAGAAGACGGTGCCGTCCACCTCGCCCGAATCGAACAGGGCCAGGATATGGGGGTGCTGCAGGTTGGCCGTGGTCTTGATCTCGGCCAGAAAGCGCTGGGCACCGATCACCGCGGCGAGCTCCGGCCGGAGCACCTTGATGGCCACTTGCCGGTCGTGCTTGAGATCCTCGGCCAGATAGACCGTGGCCATCCCTCCCTGACCCAGCTCGCGCTCGAGACGGTAGCGGCCGGCCAGGGCAGCGCTCAGGCGGTCGATTCCACCCGGAGCCATCAGCGATCCTCCGTGGGGACGAAGTGCTCGCGGAGCACCAGATGCATCGGCTTGGCACCCGCCGCCGTCCGGATACGGCGCATCAGCAGGAATCCCTTGCCGTCGGGCGTCAGGGTGTACTGCCGGGTATCGTCGTTCTCCCAGTACTCGTCCGCCTCTCCCTGCCAGACGACGGAGCGGCCGCTGGCGGGGAAGCTGCCGTCGGTGTCCATGGTGGCGGCGATGATCTGTCCCTGTCTGGCCTGGCGATAGTAGAGCGTTCGGCCGTCCCGGCTCCAGAGCGGCTCCTGGCCGCCGCCGTTCGAGACCTGCACCCGCCCGCCGGCCACGTCCGGGAACGGCCGGACGATGATCTCCTTGCCGGCGCCGATCTTCTCGGCATAGGCCACCCAGCGACCGTCGGGCGAGACGGCCGCCCCGGTTTCCTCCGCCGGGCTCGCGGCGATCGGGATCGACGACGTGTCGCCGCTGGTACGACGGGCGTAGATGTCGCCGTTGCCGGCGGCGACGTCGTCGGTTCGGTATAGCAGCCACCGTCCGTCGGGACTGAAGTTGATCTCATACACGCCGCGCGGGTCGTCCACCAGCAGGGTGGGGCGTCCCGAGCCGTCGGCCGCCTGCTCCCAGACGGCGGCGTGGTTGTTCGAGTCCACCGAAACCCAGGCGATCCGCCGGCCATCGGGGGACCACACCGCACGCGAGCTCTGCGTCCCCATCAAGTTGAACAGCGTCGCCGGTCCGTCGGGATACGGCTTGGTGTAGAGGCCGTAGTGGACGCCGTCCGGCTCGATCTGGGAGAAGAGCAGCCGGTGTCCATCGGGGGAGAGGTCCAGCCGGCTGTTGTTGGCGAAGGTCCCCGACCAGGTGGAGTCGATGGTCCGGGTGGTCCCGTCGAGACCTGCGAACACGAAATGACTCTTGTTGGTGAAGGTCTCTCCGCCGCCCATTCCCGCGACCATCACCCCGTCGAGGCCAATGGCGACTTCGGGGCCGCGTCCGGTCACGGCGATCCCGGTGGCGACGGGCGTGCCCTCTCCGATAGCGCCGGAGGTCGGGTCGAAGCTGGCCAGGAAGAGGCTGCCGTCGGCCAGGAGGCTGAGAATGCGGCCGCCGCCCACCGGCCAGGCGCCACTGGTGCCCGGGAGGATCTGCTTCCTGGTGACCGGATCGAGGCGCACCAGGGAGATGACCGGCGTGCTGCAGCCGCCGATGTCGCAGGACGAGACCACGACGGCATCGTGACCGGGTACGGCGGCGATGGATGTCGGCCAGCCGAACAACTGGTCCGCGGTCGCCAGGCGCCGGGTCACCCCGCCGGTATCGGCCACCACGTACAGGATGGCTGCCGAGCCGCCGAGAAAAACGATGGTCCCGTTGTCCAGCCACGCGCCGCTGGTGGAGACGGAGGGGACCACGGCCGAATCGGAGAGCAGCGCCGAGGCCCCACCGTTGATCGAGATGCGCCGCAGCTGGTCGCCGGCGGTGTAAGCGACCGCACGCCCGTCCGGTGAGAGGGTCGGCCCCGACGCTCCCTCGGTGCCGGGAATCGAACGCGGGTCGGCAACGCCGCGCTCCTTGACCCACAGTTGTCGCGTCCCACCGACCGTGTCGCTGTAGACGATGACTCTGCCGTCGGCGCTCACGGCCAACTGGTTCGCGACGAAGCCGGCATCGGACTCGCTCGGGGTGAGGTGGATATGGTAGGCCAGGGGGCCGTCACCGCCGGTCGTGCGACCGGCCGCACGGCTCCAGCCCACGATCGCAACCACTGCCAGGATGAGGGCGAGGGCAGCCAGCGCATACAGCGCCCGGCGGTCGGTGTGCGTGGCGCGCCGCGCTCCCGAGATGCGTCGGGCCCCGGTGCCGCGTCCCTCCAGCGCCCCCGCGAACTCGGCGGCGGTGGCGAAGCGGTCGGCGGGGATCTTGGCCAGCGCGGTGAGTACCGCATCCTCGACCGCGTCGGGAACCGTCTCGCGGGCCCGCGAGGGCGGCGCCGGCTTTTCCGTCATCACCTTGGCGACGATCGCCTGGGCGGAGGAGGCATCGAACGGCGGGTCGCCGGTGAGCATCTCGTAGAGCACGCAGCCCAGCGCGTAGACGTCGGTGCGGGCGTCGAGGTCGCGCTCGCCCATGGCCTGCTCGGGGCTCATGTAGTGCGGCGTGCCCAGCGACATGCCGGTCTCGGTCATGCGGGTGCCGCCATCGGAACGGCTCACGGCGAGCGCGATGCCGAAATCCGCCACCAGCGCCTGCCCGTCATGGAGCAGGATGTTCTCGGGCTTGATGTCGCGGTGGATCACCCCGTGGCGGTGGGCGTAGTCGAGAGCGCTGGCCACCTCGGTGCTGATGCGGACGGCCTCGGGAATGGGTAGCTGCTTTTCACGCGTCAGGCGGTCTCGCAGCGATTCGCCTTCCACGAACGGCATCACGTAGTAGGCGGTCCCGTCGACATCACCCGAGTCGATCAGCCCCAGGATGTGCGGGTGCTGCAGGTTGGCAATGGTCTTGATCTCGCGCAGGAATCGCTCGGCGCCGATCACGGCCGAGAGTTCGGGGCGCAGCACCTTGATGGCGACATCACGATCGTGCTTGGGATCGCGCGCCAGGTACACCGTGGCCATGCCGCCGGCACCGAGCTCACGCTCGATGGTGTAACGGTCGGCCAGCGCGGATTGCAGCCTGGTCAGCACATCCGACACACCGCCTCCTCGGGATGGCCTGCACGCTCACGAAGTCAAAGCTCGTGAGATCGGTCAGAGTCGGTCAGGTCGAATCCCCGACTTGGCCGGATCTCGTGATATGCCGGAAGCCGCGGCGAGGCGGTATCCGGACGGTGTGATCTGGTTCTGGAGAATGTGTACGATACGGGGAAGGGACCGGTAATCGCTAGGGCATGACCGGAAAGGCCCCGGCGCACGGTCAGAAGCGCCGGGGGATGGGCGGAATGTCCAGCTTAGACGGCCGGACGAGAGGCTCTGGTGACCCAGCGGTACATGAGCCAGACCACCAGAAGAGCCAATCCGAAAAGGAGGATCTTCACCAGAAGCACCAGGATACCCGCCGCAATGCCCAGAAGCGGAAGCAGCAGAACGGCGGCAAGCTTCCAGAGCAGGACGGCGACGGCGGCACCTCCGGCAACCTGAAGGACCGGCTTGAGCATGTAGGGACTCCGGCGAGAGCGTGATAGGCTGTCGAAAGGCAGGGCCTTCCACTCATGTCAGACGAGACGTGGTCGGAAAAAGTTCCAGAACGGAACGAGATGGCTGCCGGGACGGTTGTCCGGCATTGGACATACGGTCACCTCCGGATTGCAGCTATCGAGCCCGCCCTGGCGCCCCCGGCATGGGCAACCACGGGACCGCCGGAGAATACAAGGCGCCCTGGAAGATCATCCTGCTCATGTATGATCCCACCTACGCTGCGTCGCCCACCTTTACCCCGCTCACCAGCGAGGCGGAGATCGACGCAGCCGAGCAGGCGGGGAATGTGTTCGTGCCCATCAACCAGGGTGGCGCCAACCCGTACGAGATCGATACCGGAAATCTGCTGACCTGTCCTACCGTCTCCAGCCACGCGTAGCGGGTCCGGGAGGCGGCAGCATTCCTGCCGCCTCCCATCTGCCTCATTACGAATCCCGGGCCGCGGGATCCGGATAACCTGGCTGCTGCAGGGCCGCCTGCATTCCAGGGTCCGCCCTGCTTCATCGTCTCCCGTTGGCGGCCTGCACAGGTGCCCTTGTTGGCCGGCATGGAAGGGTCGTCGAACCGGCCCTTCCATCTGCCTCGAAGGCCCGGAAGTAGATGAGCCTACCGTCGGCCGACCAGGTGGGCTGCTTGGGCACCCAGACCCCTCGGTACCGCCGCTGAACAGAGTTTGCAGTTGCGGTGCCGCGTCAGGTCTGCTGCAGATACTTGTGCACGTACATCACCGCCATCGACCCCTCGCCCACCGCCGATGCTACCCGCTTGATGGAGCCGGCGCGAACGTCGCCCGCCACGAACACGCCCGGGACGCTGGTCTCCAGCATCGCGGGGAGGCGCAGAGGACGTGATTCCCGGGCTAGAGTCACCCGCTGGCGTCCCGACCGCCGCCTGCCGGCGCCCGCGACCGGCTGCTCCGGCTGCGGCGCGATGGCGTCCAGCCCCGAGAGGATGAACCCGCGCTGGTCCCGTGCGACGGCGTCGCCCAGCCAGTCGGTACGCGGCACGGCGCCGATGAAGATGAAGAGCGCCTGTGCCTCGACCGTCTCGCGGGTCCCGTCTTCATGAGCCAGGACCAGGCACTCGAGACGCTTCGTCCCGATCGTCTCCACCACCTGGCAGCCGGTCCGGACCCGGATGTTCTCTGTCGCCGCGATCTGGTCGATGAGATACTGGGACATGCTGGCGGTGAGGGACTGCCCCCGGACCAGCATGGTCACCGACGCCGCGTGACCGGCGAAATAGATCGCGGCCTGGCCCGCGGAGTTGGCGCCGCCCACGATATAGACGGACTGGCCGCGAACCGACTCACCCTCGCTGAGCGCGGCGCCGTAGTAGATCCCGGCCCCGGTCAGCGCCGGGCAGCCCTCCGCTTCGAGCTGGCGATAGGACACGCCCGTCGCGATCACGACAGCCCGGGCGTTCAACGCCGTACCGTCCTCGAGGGTGATCACTCGCGTCGGCCCCTCCACCCTCAGGCCGCCTGCTCGCCGCGTGGTGAGAATCTCCACGCCGAAGCGGCGCGCCTGCATGACCGCCCGCCGCGCCAGTTCCCCACCGGAGACGCCGTTGGGGAAGCCAAGGTAGTTCTCGATACGGGAGCTCATGCCCGCCTGTCCGCCCGGCGCCTCCACCTCGACTACGAGCGTGCGCAGCCCCTCGGATGCGCCGTACACCGCCGCCGCCAGTCCGGCGGGCCCGGCGCCGACCACGATGAGATCGTAAAGCGGCTGCTCGGCGATGGTCCTGATGCCGACCCGGTCCGCGATCTCGCGATTGGAGGGGTTCGAGAGAGAGCTGCCATCGGTGAAGAACAGGACCGGCAGCTGCGGCGCCGGAGATCCGGCCGACTTCAGCAGCTCCTCGGCCTCACCGCCGGCGCTGACATCCAGCCAGGCATAGGGCACGTGGTTGCGGGCCAGGAAGTCCTTGATCCGGTGGGACTCGGGCGACCACTGGTGTCCCACCACCCGGATCCCGTCGAACGGCGGCTCATTCACCGCCCTCCAGTCGGCCAGCAGGTCGGACAACACCGGGTACAGCTTCTCCTCCGGCGGGTCCCACGGCTTGAGCAGGTAGTGGTCGATCTGGACCTGGTTGATGGCGGCGATGGCCGCCTCAGTATCGGCGTAGGCCGTGAGCAGCACCCGGCGGGCCTCGGGGTAGCGCTCGATCGCGCGTTCCAGGAACTCGACCCCCGTCATCCCCGGCATGCGCTGGTCCACCAGGAAGAGCGCCGGTATCTCTCCCCGGCGGTGGAGGGCATCCAGCAGCTCGAGCGCGCTCTTTCCAGAGTCCGCCCGTAGGATCCGGTAGTCGGCCCCGTAGGCGCTGCGGAGGTCACGCTCGATGGAGCGGAGCACGTTCGCATCGTCGTCCAGAGCCAGGATGATGGGCTTGCGCATGATTCTCGTCCTACATCGTCGGGATATCTGGACCGGGCGAGCCGCCGGGGGGCGACTCCGCTACCGGCAGGCGCACACAGAACGTGGTCCCGCCGGCATGTGACTCGACCGTCACCTCCCCCCGATAGCGGTGCAACAGTCGGCGGGTGATGTCCAGACCGAGGCCGGTGCCCTGGCCGGGTGGCTTGGTGGTAAAGAACGGATCGAAGATGCGATGCACGAGGTCTTCGGGGATTCCCGGTCCGTCGTCGGTGATCCGTACGGCCAGGCGATCCAGCTCCCGGCGCACGTCCACTGCCACGGAGCCTTCCCTGGGCGCGGCGTCGAGCGCATTATCGATCAGGTTCATCCACACCTGGTTCAGCTCGTCCCCTGTGGCCCGGACCTGTGGCAGGTCCGGCTCGGCCTCCAGAGCGACGGCAACGCCCTTTCCCTTCGCCTTCGATGCCATGACACGGATGGTATCGCGCAGGCCGGGGACCACGTCCATCGGCTCCGGCCCCGACAGGCTGTCCATGTAGGTGAATCGCTTGACGGCAGCCACAAGATCGGCGATGCGAGCGGCCGAGTCCTCGATCTCCATCGCCAGCGAATGAGTGGAACATCCCGCCGCGATCCAGCGCACGGCCGCTTCGAGTACGCTCTCCGGGACGGTCTCCGCCAACCGGTCGAGGACATCGAGGGTCGCGGCGGTATCGGCCAGGGGATTCGTCAGAGAGGCGTCGATGCGATGGCGCGCCAGCCACTCCGCGATCTCGTCTTCGCGATCCGCCTGCTGCAGTGGTGAAAGCACAGTGCCGGCCGGTACCGTCAGGCAGACCTCGCGCACCCGCTCGATGGCGTCCATGGTCTCGGCCGTCGCGCCGGAGGCGCCCAGGGCCCGAGCGGCACCTTCCACATCTCCCAGCCCCGCAAGCAGTTGCTTGGCCGCCCGCACCGTGGCGGACGCCGGATTGTTAAGTTCATGCGCCAGCCCCGCTGCCAGCTTGCCGAGCGAAGTCATCTTTTCGTCCTGCAGCTCGCTGGCGCTGAAGCTGCGTGCCCGATCCAGCATGAGGTGCACGCAGTAGGCGGTGAACCTGGGGCACCGATGGGCCATCTCCTGGAACTGCCGCTCGTGGAAGGCGAGGAGTTCGGAGGCTGACTCCAGGCGGTTATTTCCCGGCGCCGAGATCATCCGGGAATAGGGAAGCTTGCCGGTGACCTCCCCCGTCCGCCATTCGGTTACCCGCCGCAGACCGGCTCCGCGATCCACCCCCACCGCGACGTGACCGGACAGGATGATCCACAGCTTCTCGGCGGGCTGTCCCTGGGGCAGCAGGACCCGGCCGGCCTGATGCGACTCGAACGTCCCATGCTCCGCCAGCCACTCCCATTCCTCCCGGGGGATCGGCTCCAGCGTGGGCAGGGCCACGAGGCGGTCAACCAGTTCGGCCTTCGAAGGAGCAGACATCCGATGACTCCAGGTGTTCAGGCGCAGCCGGCCGGCACTACGAGACTGAGACAGAGACCGTGGAGCACACGCAGTGCCAGGGCAAGCTGGGGAATTGCATCATGGTCTCCCTATTGCCGGTTGCCCGGCAGGCCGAAGACGAAGACCGTGGCCGCCCCACCGCCACCGAAGGTGAGCGATCCGCCGCCCGAGGTGGTGGCAACGTATTGCTTCCCGTTCACGGCATAGGTCGCGATGCCACCATGGATGCCGGCGCCGGTGTTGAAACGATACAGCTCCTTTCCGCTCGCCGCATCGAACGCCAGGAAGTCGCCGGTGCGCTCGCCGGTGAACACCAGGCCCCCAGCCGTGGTGGTGACGGCGGCGACCATCGCCAGGGGCGAGCGGTAGCGCCAGCGGATGGCGCCGTTGGAGGCGTCGACCGCGGTGAGCCAGCCCTGCTGGTCGCCCGACGGTTCAACGGTCCCGCCGAGGTACATCTCCCCCGCCGCGGGCCGGACCGAGTCATCGGGCGCAAGCGTGAATTTCCAGCACCAGTCCACGGCCGGCACATACAGCAGGCCGGTCCCGGGGTTGTAGGCGGGGCCGTTCCACTCGACCCCACCGAGAATGCCGGGGCAGGAGACGGTGCCGCCGGGAGCCAGCGGCACATCCACATCGCGGCGAGTGGTGACGGCGGTCTGATAGAGCCGCTCGTGGGTGCGCCGGTCCAGCACATGCAACAGACCATCCTTGCCGGCGGTAATGAGCAGGTCCCGTTCCACCCCGCCCACCTTCGCGCGGATCAGCGGGCTCACCTGGGTCACGTCCCAATCGTGGTAGTCGCTGGGGACCAGCTGGTCGTACCAGAGCAACTTGCCGGTATGCAAGTCCAGCACGATGACGCTGTTGGTATAGAGGTTCTTTCCCGGCCGCAGGTGCGCCGGCAGATCGGGAGAGGGATTGGTCACCGCCACGAACAGCTGTCCCTCCTGCATATCCAGCGTGAGCGGGGTCCAGACCGCGCCTCCCCCCATGGGGGTACCTGCCTGCCTGCCCCACGTCTCGTAGCCGGGCTCGCCCGGCCGGGGCACGGTGTTGAATCGCCAGACCGGCGAGCCGTCGGCCAGCCGGAAGGCGCCGATCCAGCCCTGCACGTTGTTCTCGCTCCCTGCCGGCCCGATGATCACCAGGCTGTCCACGATGAGCGGGGCCATGGTGATGGTCTCCCCGCTATCGGGATGCGCCACCTGCCGGGCCCAGAGGAGTGTTCCATCGGCGGCATCCAGCGCCATCAGGTAACCGTCGGCAGTGCCACGCACGACATAGCCATCCTTCACCGCCACGCCGCGGTTGTTGCCCCAGAGCAGCTTGTC
This sequence comes from uncultured Gemmatimonadales bacterium, assembly GCA_963779755.1. Classification (GTDB taxonomy): domain Bacteria; phylum Gemmatimonadota; class Gemmatimonadetes; order Gemmatimonadales; family GWC2-71-9; genus CAVZZO01. Next base: position 437,056 of record CAVZZO010000001.1, on the reverse strand, counting down.
CTTCGGCTCCCAGACCGTGCGCCACCGTTCCCGGCAGCTGGCGGCGTCGATGGCCGCAGTCACGGTCGCCGAGGTGATATACATGGTTCCTTGGTATACGATCGGGCCTGCGTAGAAGGTTTCCAGCACCCCCAACTGGTAGGCGCAGACCGGCGCCAGGCGGCCGACATTGGCGGTGGTGATCTGCGCCAGCGTTGAATACCTGGTCCCGGAATAGTTACCCGTGTGATAGAGCCAGTCGGCCGGATCGGGGGTGGTGCTGAGTTGGGCCTGGTCCGGGCCCGACCCCTGGGGATGCATACGTTCCCCCGCAATGAACCGGGGCGGCGCCTCCGGTGCTGGGCCCGCCGCGGTGGCGAGTGCATCCAGTGGGATTCGCGCCAGCATGGAATCGCTGCCGTCAAAGGCCCCGGCGCCCGCCGCCAGCCCATTCCGGGACAGCAGGTAGGCGAAGACGTCCTCGTACGCCTGCGGAGAGAGCGATCCCACCGCCGGCTTGGGCATCGAGGTTCGCAAGACCCGGTAGAGCTGGCGGGCCCCTCGGGCGGTCCAGCCGTGCAGGAACTTCGCGCCCGCCAGCGCCGGCCCGACCGCCCCCTCAAGATCCACACCGTGACAGGTGGCGCAGTAGGCGCCGAAGACCCGCCGGCCCCGCAGCGCCTGCTCGGCAGTGAACGCGGCCTCGGACTGCGCCGAGGCTGCCTGAGGCAACAGCGCCAAGGACGCGGCGGCAACGGCTCCGAACAAGAGCGCGGTCTTCATGCCCATGGTGTCCTCCGGTGTTCGTGAAAAGCGGTCAGGCCTGGGGCCATCGGCCGGTCCATCCAGCGATCACCGGGGCCGCGCGGCACGCATCTCACTCCGTGCGAACGTGGCGGAGCAGCAGTGGGCGGCCCGCCACGGCGATCAGCACCAGCAAGCCGAGAGCCGCCAGCGCCAGCGGGTCGGTCCGGACCAGCCGGGCAATGAGCGCCACCGTCGCGGCGGCGCCGGCCAGCGCGCCGGCGCCGGTCAGCGCGCGGCGGCCTGCCCGCTGGCGGAACGCCAGCCAGCAGACCGCAGCGAAGGTGAACAGGAAGGCGAGGCTGGCCGCTTCCACCAGGGACGTCAGCGTGGCGACCAGGGTGAGCCCCGCCGCCATCAGGCCCAGACCGATCACCGCCCGGTCGGGGATACCCGCCCGGTTCCGGTGATCCAGCGCAGCGGGAAGCTCCCCGTCCCGCGCCACCTCGTGAGCCAGCCGCGCCGTGGCGAACAGCGTGGAATTGATCGCCGAACCGGTGGAGAAGGCCGCCGCGACGGTAACGATGACGAGCCCGGCCGTCCCCAGGGCCGCATGGCCGGCGATGGCCAGCGCCACCTCCTGGTGCTGCACCACCTGGTCGGCGCCGATGAGCATGGAGGCCCCCACCGCCACGGCAACGTAGAGGAGGATCACCACCACAATGGCCAGGAGCACGGCCCGGGGCAGCGTGCGGCGGGGGTTCTCGATGTCGTCATAATCGTAGGTCAGGAGCTGAAACCCCTCATAAGCCATGAAGACCGAGGCCGCCCCGAAGATGGCGGAGCCGAGGCCGGAGCCGGGAACGCCGCGCGAGAGCATCGGCGGATTCCAGCGCGCGATTCCCCAGGCGGCGAGTGCTACCAGCACTGCCAGCTTGAACCAGACCAGAAAGACCTCGACCCCGCCGGCCTCCCCGACGCCCCGCAGGTTCACCCCCACGAAGACCGCGAGAATGGCAACGGCGGCCACACGCGGAAACCACGGCCCCAGCCCGACCACGTTCCCGAGATACTGCCCGAAGGTGGAGGCGTAGACCGAATTCGTGAGCACGTAGCCGATGATGAGCACCCAGGAAAGACTGCCGGCGAAACCGTCGGCGTTGACCTCGCGAAGGAAGGTGAACGCGCCGCCGCCTTTGCCGTAGTGCACCGCCAGACGCACATAACTGTATCCCGCGGCAAGCGCGACCAGCCCCGCGGCGACGAAGCTGAGCCAGGCCCAGGACCCCGCGATCGCGGTGACCACGCCGAGGGTGGAGAAGATGCCGCCCCCAACCATCCCGCCCACGGCCATCGACCAGGTCGCGTTCATGCTCAGCCCGCCCCGCGACTCGCTCACCTGCGGTCTCCACGATCCGCCGCGATTCGCTCATGCACTTCCTTCCTCCAGTTGTGCACGACCACGACCCGGTCGGTGCCGCCCTGCAGGGCGAGCAGCTTCCTGCCGTCCGGGGACACGTCATGGTTGGCGTGGGGGGCACCGGACGGGACGAAAGCGTCGTCCAGAATGGGCGTCCGCGCGATCACGAGCAGCGACGGGGTCATGACGAGGGTGGCGGCAATGACCTTGCCTCCGCCCCGATATATCAGGCGCCCGTCGCGGGTCCACACCGGCCCGGAGCCTCCGGTGGTCGAGACCTGGACCGGCGGGCCCGGTCCCGGGAATGCCGCCAAGCGGTCAAGGCTCATGGCGCAGGCCCCGTTTTGAGGCTCTGCACGAAATGCTCGATCCTGACGAGCTGCGGCGGAGCATCGGCGCCCTGCCCCACCATGAGAAAATGCCGGTCGTCGGGAGCCACAGCATAGCGCGCATAATCCAGTCCGGTCGCGGCATCGCTGTGGAACAGGGCGTGCGGCGCCCCGGACCGGAACGCGGGCGTGGTTTCGACATCCACGGCCATGAGGTCGAGCGTGCTGATCGCCCGGAAGAAGAGTTCCTTTCCCGAGTGCGCCCACCGCGGCTCGACCCCTCCGTCCGTGGATACCTGCCACACCCCGCGGTTCACGTCCGGAAAGGGCCGCACGTACACCTCGCGCCGGCCGGAGGCGGTGGATACGTAGGCGATCCAGTGGCCGTCCGGCGAGATCGCCGGGTTGGTTTCGGCCGCCGGGCCGCTGATGAGCGGGTGCAGCGCCGTGTCGGAGCCGATCCGCATGCCCAGGATGTCACCGGATCCTGCCTGGGCCCCTGAGGTCCGCACCACCAGCCAGCGTCCGTCCGGTGACTCGCCGGCCTCGGTGATATCGCGATCGCTCCGGACGACCAGCACGACACCACCGGTCCCATCGGCCTGTCGCCGGAAAACCGCCTGGGGGTGCACCCGCTCGGAAATGAAGAGGATGGAGCGCCCGTCCCCGGACCAGCTCGGGCGCACATCGGGAGCCGCGTCGAGAGTGAAGCGGGTGAGCGGCCCGGAGGGCAGCTGCTTCACCCAGATATCGGTGCCGGTGGTGCCGGCGCGCGAGAGTTCGACCGCCACCCGCCGGCCATCCGGTGACAGCGCCAGTCCACGGATTTCCCCGCCTTCCCGCCAGTCCGGATCCACCGGATGCGCCGAGCCGTCGGCGGCCACCCAGTCCAGCCGCGAAGCAGCGCCCGGCGAGCCCGCGACATAGTAGAGCGTCCCGTCATCGCTCGCCGCCAGGTCCACCCCGGCGTACGTTCCGCTGATACGGACACCGGACGCCACCGCGTTTGGCGGGGCAGTGAGCGCGAGATGCCGCTCATCGAAAGGGGCCGCCTGCAGCGTCCCATCAACCGTCACGAAGAGCAGGTGCCCGGCGGCATACCGGGCGCTCACCGCCCGGGTCACCACGCGGTGCTCGCCCGTGCCAAGCCGCCAGGCAAGGATGGAGAAATCTCCCGGGGCATCATTGGCACGGCGAAGCCGGAAGAGCGCCACGCGGTTTCCCGGGAGGATCTGCGGCCAGGCAATGCCCGACTCACGCTGGAGCGTATCGAGCGGCGCCACCGTCTCGCGATCGCTGCCGTCGGGCCGCACTCGTTGCAGGCCTGCGACATCCGCATCGAAATAGATGTATCCGTCGGTAGCCCAGTAGGCGCCGCTGGTGCCCAGCGGCGCACCGACGACGGTCCGCGGCATCCCCCCTGCCAGCTGCACCACCTTCAGGGTGCGGCCGTCGCGGTCCGTGACGAAACCGATCTGTTGGCCGTCCGGAGAGATGAACGGGTCGTAGGCACCCTCCGTCCCGGGAATCGGCGTGGCGGACAGGGCATTGCGGGTCTTCAGCCACAACCGGCCCTCAACCGAGTCCCCGCCGGTGTACACCAGCATGGACCCGTCGCGGGAGACGGCCATGTGAGTCCCCAGCATGGAAAGCCCGGGTGTCTGACCCGAAGGAAATCCCACGGCGAACCGGGACAGAGCGGCAGTATCCGGTCTGAACCGCCCCCGCAGCCCGAACGCAACGGCGAGCACCGCGACAATCCAGCCCGCCCATGCCGCCAGAAGAGTGAAGCGGTGGCCGCGGCCTCCCACCCGCCCCCGCGTCTCCGCGGCGAGGGAGGGGACGGGGGTCGCGCCGGAGAGCGCGCTGGCGAAGGCTGCGGTGCTGGCGAAGCGGTCCGCCGGAAGCTTCTGCAAGGCGGTGAGGACTGCCGCATCGACGTGCACCGGGACGGTCTTCCGTGACTCCCGGAGCGGCACCGGGTCCGCCGTCACGACCTTGGCGATGATGGCCTGCGCGCTGGGACCGGTGAACGGCGGCTCGCCCGCCAGCATCTCGTAGGTCAAAGCCCCCAGCGCGTAGACATCGCTCCGGGCGGTGATCTCCCGTTCGCCCATGGCCTGCTCGGGGCTCATGTAGTGCGGCGTCCCCAGGCTCATGCCCGTTTCGGTCATCCGGGTGCTGCCCGCCGTGCTCACCGCCAGGGCGATCCCGAAATCGGCCACCAGCGCCTGCCCGTCGTGCAGCAGGATGTTCTCCGGCTTGATGTCCCGGTGGATCACGCCGTGCCGGTGGGCGTAGTCCAGCGCGGAGGCGACCTCGGTTGCGATCCGTACGGCATCGGGCACCGGAAGCTGCTGCTCCCGCACGAGCCGGTCCCGCAGCGACTCGCCTTCCACGAACGGCATCACGTAGAAGACGGTCCCGTTAACCTCACCCGAATCGTGCAGCGGCAGGATATGCGGGTGCTGAAGGTTGGCCGTGGTCTTGATCTCGGCGAGAAATCGCTCGGCGCCGATCACCGCGGCCAGCTCCGGGCGCAGGACCTTGATCGCGACCTTGCGGTCGTGCTTCAGGTCATCGGCCAGATAGACGGTCGCCATCCCGCCCTCGCCCAGCTCGCGCTCGATGCGATACCGGCCGGCGAGGGCCTCATGGAGGTTCGAGAGGGTTGCGCTCACGGCGACCTGGGGGGCGGGAGGCCGCGGCCGGGCTGCCGGGAGGCCTCACAGGGAAGAAACGGTTTAGCGGCAAGACGGCGGCAGGGCGGACGGTATGATCAGAATCGCCCGCGCGTCTGGAAGGGACACCGTCCGGTAGAGACGGCCCCTGGGTTGCTGGGATTATGACGTAGGATAGGCGGGAGGTACACCGGGAGGCTAGGGGATGCGTCCTTTCGAGCCCCGGATGTCCGCCACCCAGATATCGCTCTCGCGGTCGCCCAGCTCGGTAAAGATCCGGCCGGCCCGCACCCGGAACCCGAACCGGTGCCAGGGGCGGGAGGGGTCGTCGAACCGGACCGCGACATGGGGCGGAGCTCCCGAGAGCGGCTGGGCCACCACGTAGGCCACCCGACCCGAATCTTCGCTCAGGTAGTAAATCGTCCGCCCGTCGGCCGACCACTGGGGAAAGGCCCATCCGGCCGTCGAATAGGCCTCCGGGAGACGGCGCGCGGCGCCCCCGTCCGCCGGCACCACGACCAGCCCGCCCGGGCCGCAGCCGCACGCCAGCAGCTTCCCGTCCGGCGACCAGGCCGCGAGCCCCGACCGTATCGTGTCCGACCCGATGACCACCGGAACGGTTCGCGGAGCGCTCCAGCTGCCGTCCGGTTTACGGGTGACGATGTGCAGTGCCGGGGTGGTCCCCCAGTTGGCCAGCAGCAACAGTTGCCTCCCGTCGGGGGACCATTCGGGGCTGCGTTCATCCTGGCTGCCGTCGGTCACCCGGACCGGCGCGCCGCCGTGGGACGGCATCACGTAAACGACCCGGCGCTCCCCCTGAAAACGGTGGAAGGCGATCTGGCTGTCGTCGGGCGACCAGGCGTCCCACCAGGCTCCGGCGGTGTCCGAGGTGATCTGCTGCGGCTCCGCTCCCGGCTGGTCCAGGCGCTGGCGGTAGATCTGAAAGGTCCCGTTCCGGTCGGCGCTGAACGCGAGCCAACGACCGTCCCGCGAGACATCGATGTTTTCGATGATCTGATTCCCCGTGGTCAGCTGCTTCGCCTCCTCGATCGAGACGGAACCGCTCCGGGGCACCGGAAGCGACCAGACGTTCGACCGCTCACTGAATGCCGACCAGGCCAACCGGTTTCCGTCGTGGGAGACGCTGATGCCGTGCGGATTGAGCCCCGTGGTGATCCGGACGGCGGGCCCCGTCGCTCGCCCCGTGCGCCCCAGGGTGACCTCATATACGTCCCGCCCGCCGCCGCGATCGGACACGTACAGCAGCGTGGCCGGCGAGGCCCACGCCGGGCTCACGTTCATCGCCTGGTCGTCGCTCACCGCTGCCGCCGGACCGCCGCCGGCCGCCACCACCTGGATGCTGCTGTTCGCCACATTCCCCAGGTCTGTCCACTTCACGAACTGCACATTCCCCGAGACGAATGCGATCCACCGGCCGTCGGGCGACCACACGGGGGAATGCACCTCGTGGCTCACCGTCACCAGGCGCGCCGCTCCTCCCGCCAGCGGCGCGGCGTACAGGGAGTCGTGCGAGACGAAGGCATAGCTCCGGCCGTCGGGTGAGAGCGTCAGGCCGCGCTCCGGCGTGGTCTCCGCCGCCAGGAACCTGGGCGCGCCGCCGAATGCCGGTACCGTCTCGAACCCGCGCGGGGAGACGTACACCAGCGACTGCCCGTCGGGCGTCCAGGCGGGCCAGCGGCCCCGGGGATCGCCGCCGCGAACCACGTGAATCGGGTCCCCGCCCTCGACTTGCCGAACCAGGAGGTCGCCATGCGGCCCGGAGTAGGCCAGGAACTTGCCGTCGGGCGAGAGCGCCGGGTCCAACTCGAGCCCGGCGTCCAGTGTCACCTGGAGCAGATGGCCCAGGTCCAGCCGGGCCGGCGGCTTGCGCAACAATAGCGCGCCGCTACCGAGCAGAAGGACGACGGCCAGGACCGCGGACACCAGCCAGGCAAGGCGGGCAGAAGACCGCGGGGCCCTTGCGCCAGGCACCGGATGGGGTGGGGTGCCGTGCCCCGGGCCCAGTGCCTCGGCAAAGCGCCCGACGGTGCTGAAACGGTCGGCCGGCGTCTTGGCCAGAGCGCGCTGGAGCGCCTCGGCCACTTCCGGCGGCACGGAGGGCCGCAACTGGGTCACCGGCACCGGAGAGGAGACCAGGTGCTGATGCACCACGCTCTCGGCGGTCGGCCCCGTAAAGGGCGCCTGGCCGCCCAGCATCTCGTAGAGCACGCAGGCCAGGGCGTACAAGTCGGACCGGCCGTCCAGGTGCTTCTCCGCGGCGGCCTGCTCGGGGCTCATGTAGGCCGGCGTCCCCAGGGTCAGGCCCGTCTCCGTCAGGGTCCCGCCGGACGCCACGTCGATCGCGCGGGCAATGCCGAAGTCCGCCACCCGGGCATGCCCGCCCGACAGCAGGATGTTCTCCGGCTTGATGTCCCGGTGAATGACGCCGCGGCTGTGGGCGTAGCTCAGCGCGTCGGCGACCTCGCGGGCGATACGGAGCGCGTCCTCCAGCGGCAGCTGGCGCTCCCGCTTCAGCCGGTCCCGGAGGGATTCACCCTCCACGTAGGGCATGACGTAGAAGAGGACTTCTTCCGACCGCCCGCCCGCCTGGCCGCCCGCCCGCCCGGATTCATACAGCGGCAGAATATGCGGATGATCCAGCGCCGCCGTGAGTTCGATCTCCCGCAGGAAGCGGTCGGCGCCCAGCATGGAGGCCAGCTGGGGCTTCAGTACCTTGATCGCCACCATGCGGCGGTGCTTCAGATCTTCCGCCAGATACACCGTGGCCATCCCGCCCTGACCGAGCTCGCGCTCGATCCGGTAGCGGTCCGCGAGGGCGGACAGGAGATGGTCCGGGATATCCGTCACGAACTCCGGAAGGCGGCTACGGCGGGAGGGAGCGGAGAGGCGGCACCCCTGACCGCCTGACCGCCCGTCCCCCTGGCCGTCCTACTTCGGTTGCGGCGTCATCCGCAGGTAGGGCTTCTTCGTGACGAAACCGGGGAAGCGCTTCGCGGCCTCCTCGTCGGAGACGCCGGTGCCGATGATGACGTCTTCGCCCGCCTGCCAGTCGGCCGGCGTGGAGACGGCGAACCGGGAGGTCAGCTGGAGCGAGTCGATCACCCGCAGCAGCTCGAGGAAGTTCCGCCCGGTGCTGGCCGGATAGGTCAGCGTCAGCTTGATCTTGTTGTCCGGGCTGATGATGAAGACCGAACGCACCGTGGTCGTGTCGCTGGCGTTCGGGTGGATCATGTCGTACAGATCGGCCACCTTGCGGTCCGGATCGGCGATGAGCGGGAAGTTCAGCGTGTGGCCGGTGACGTCCTGGATATCCTGGGCCCACCCGGCATGGCTGCCGAGCGGATCCACGCTCAGGCCGATCACCTTGCAGTTCCGTTTCCTGAACTCGTCGTTCAGGCCGGCCACCCGGCCCAGTTCCGTGGTGCAGACCGGCGTGTAGTCCCTGGGATGGGAGAACAGCACCGCCCAGCTGTCTCCCTTCCACTTGTAGAAGTCGATCTTTCCTTCGGTGGTCTCGGCGGTGAAGTTGGGGGCGGTATCGCCCAGGCGTAGACTCATGCGAACCTCGGATGATGACAGTGAACGGGTCGGTCAGGCTGCCGTGCTGGATGGTCCGGTCATCCGACGATACACCAGCCAGACCACCAATACAGCGATCCCGAACAGGGCAAACTTGATCAGGAGCAACACCAGGCCGGCGGCAACGCCCAGCAGCGGCAGCATTACCAGCGCGGCGATCTTCCAGAGCAGAAAGGCGGCCACCCCGCCGGCCGCGATCTGCATGACGGGCTTGAACATGGCAACCTCTCCAGAAAGGACCTCGGATGTCGGAACTTACAAAGGAATGCGGGAAGATGGAGCAGCCCCCGCCCTCCCGCCCTCCCAGCCTGCCATCCTGCCGCCTTGCCGCCTTGCCGCCTTGCCGCCTTGCCGCCTGCCGTCCTGCGACCGAGCGGCCTCCAATAGAGAGCCGCGAGGAAGTCCTTTAGGGCCGTCCTGCCGTCCTATCTCGCCGTCGACTCATGCACCGCCACCGCCCGCCAGCCCTGCGGCCGCTTCTGCCAGACCATCGTGGCAGTGAACCGGCCTCCCTGAATGGTGCCATCCGGGGCCGTACGTCGGGAGGCCAGCTGATCGGTCACCACCACCACCCCAGGCGACAGGACCATGAACCCGGCCGGCGCCACCCGGGTATAGACGACATCCGAGGCGCCGTTGTTCCACCACTTGAGCTGCAGCGCCCGCACCTGGTCGTATCCGGTGGTGACCACACCGTTGAAGACCAGAACCAGGGTGGAGTCGTGCAGGTAGCCGGCCAGAAAGCGATCGGTATCGTGCGCGTTGGCCGCCACCAGCATCGAATCCAGCAGCGGCCGGAGCTCCGCTGGGGGCGATCCCGGTGCCTGTGCCACCGCCACCCCACTCAGAAGGACACATGCGAGCGCGACACTCCAGAAGATCCGGTGCATGGTTTTCCCTTTCGGCCCACTCGGCTCACTCTGCCCTATCCCATCGTCTCCGGCATTTTCACCGCTACCACCTCACCACGTGCCGTTACCACACCACCCGCGACGACCTCGGCATCCACCACCACCTTGCGGGCGGAGACCGTGCGCGGCCGCGCCCGGATCTCCAGCTCCGGCCCCAGCGGCGTTGGCTTCAGGAAGTCTACCTTGAGCGAAGCGGTGACGAATCGCGGAGCTTCACCCGCCCCGATCTCCCGGCCCGCCGCGCGCTCCACCGCCGCCGCCGCGGCACCGATCGAGTGACAGTCCACCAGACTGGCAATGAGGCCGCCATAGACAAATCCCGGCACGGCGATGTGCTCGGGCCGCGGGGTGAACCGGGCAACAGCAACGTCCCCCTCCCAGCGGGTCTGGATCTGCAGCCCTTCCGGGTTCAGCCGCCCGCAGCCGTAGCAGTGGGCGAACTGGTCGGGATAGAAGTCCTGAACGGCAGAAGAAGCCATGGTCAGCCTCGTCACTCAGCATTGGTATTACCGGATCGCCCGGCCGCGCGCTGCCCGTTAACGGCCAAATCCGGAAGCTCCCCGGATGGAACCGCAGATTACGCAGATTACGCAGAGGATGCCGCGGCTGGACCGCGCTCCGCAGTCGACCCGACTACCCGATAAGACAGAAGTTCATCCTTGTGGTAGCCCGGCGTAGGCTCAGCGGATCGTTGCCTTCAGTCGGGAACATCTGCGTAATCTGCGTAATCTGCGGTTTCACCTCCCGAGCTCCTTCGGTCGCGCGGAACCCGAGCGCTAGCTCAGGTGCCCGGCTGCACCCGGTCCGGTGCCGGCGGCTGGGGCTTGAGCACCTGCGGATGCTCCGCCAGCAGCCGCATAGCCTCCGCCACCGCCCGCTCCAGCTGTGGGTCCCGGCCGGCGATCACCGCGGCGGGATCCTGCTCCACCTCGATATCCGGCGCCACCCCCTTGCTTTCCACGTCCCACTGGCCGTCCACATTGTAGAAGCCGGTGCTGGGCGCGCTGATGAAGCCGCCGTCGACGAGCTCCGGCTCCCCGCCCCAGCCTACCAGGCCGCCCCAGGTCTTCGTGCCGATCAGCGGCCCGATCTTCATCTGGCGGAACATGTAGGGGAACATGTCGCCGCCCGAACCGCTCATCTCGTTGATGATAAGCACCTTGGGTCCCCAGATCGCGGCGGCCGGCGCGGTCACCGCATTGTAGTGGTCGCCCAGGCGCTGGTTGAAATAGCCGTGCAGCTGCCGGCTCATGATGTCCACCATGTAGTCGGCAATGCTGCCGCCGTGGTTGAACCGCTCGTCGATCACCGCGCCCTGCTTGTCCTGCTGCGCGAAGTAATAGCGGTTGAAACTGGTGTACCCGCTGCCGCCGGTGTTGGGCACATAGACATAGGCCAGCTTGCCGCCGGAGAGCGAATCCACCTTTCGGCGGTTGGTCTCGATCCAGTCGCGGGTGCGCAGCCCCGCCTCGTTGGCGATCGGCACCACGGTGACCAGCCGCGAGCCCGCCGGCACCGGGCGGGCGTTGACCCGGATCTGCACCTGCTGCCCCACGGTGCCCTGGAAGGCAGCGTACGGATTCTCCGGCGGCCGCAGCTCCCGGCCGTTCACCGCCAGGAGGTAGTCGCCTTCCCGCACGTTCACCCCCGGCGCGGAGAGCGGCGCCTGCAGGTCCGGATTCCAGTTCTCGCCGGTGTAGATCTTCCGGATGCGGTAGCGGCCGTTGGCCACCTCCAGATCGGCGCCGAGCAGGCCGGCGGGCCGCACATCGGCGGACGGCATGTCCCCGCCGCCGACGAAGGTGTGCGCCAAAGCCAGCTCACCCTGCATCTGGTCCAGGAGCTGGGTCAGGTCGATCCGGTGCCTCACCCAGGGCAGCAGGACCGCGTACCTGGTCCGGATAGCGGGCCAGTCGGCCCCGTTCAGGTTGGCCACGTACACGTAGTCCCGCTCGATCCGCCAGGCGTCCCGGAAGATCTGCCGCCACTCGGCCTGCGGATCGAGGTCCACCTTCAGCTGCGACGTGGCGAGCGAGGCGGAATCGGGCGCCGGTCCCGGGGTGTCGTCGTCCACCACCGCCCACTGGCCACTGGCGTCGCCGTCGGAGGAGGCGCGCTGGAAGAGCAGCTTCTTTCCGCTGGCAGAGATGGCGTACTGCTCGGCCGCGGCGGGGACGAAGGCGATCGCCTTCCGCTTGTCCAGATCGTAGCGGTGCAGCACATCCGCATGGTGCGGCACCCGCTCCAGATAGAAAAACTGCCCCGCCTTGCCGGCCTGCAGCCCCACGTAATCCCGGCTGGGAACATCCAGGGAAAGAATCCGCTGGGAGAAGCCGTCGAAGTCGATGGTGACCGACACCGAATCCTTCGGCCCCTTCTTCCCGGCACTATCCGGCGCCGCCTTCGCACTGTCGCCGCGCTCGTCGCCGGCCTCCGGCAGCAGGGGAGAAGGATCCTTCTGCGAGAGCACCGCGAGGTACACCCCGCGCTGCACCGGCCGGTCGTAGGAGCTCATGTCGAGCCAGCCGGTATTGAGCGCGAAGTCGGTGGAGGCGAGAAAGAGCAGGTATTTGCCGCTCCGGCCCCAGGCCGGGGTGATCACGTCGGACAGCCCGTCGGTCAGCTGGTGCACGCTGCCGTCCGTCGCGTGGTAGACGAACACGGCGTGGAACTGCGAGCCCTTGAGCCGCTTGGTGTAGGCGATCCACTTCGAGTCCGGTGACCAGGCGGGATACATGTCCCGGTCGGGCCAGGTGTAGTTGCCCTGGTCCACCATGGTCTCCTTGCCGGTGGCCAGGTCCAGCACCCGCAGATGCATTTCCGCGTCGGTGAACAGGATCCTGGACCCGTCGGGCGACCAGGCCGGCGCGTAGAAGTAGCTGGGATGGGCCAGGGGATAGACCTTCGGCTCCGCCAGCCCGTCCTGGTCCGTCACCATCAGCTGGTATTCGCCGGAACTGTCGCTGAACCAGGCGATCCGCTTGCCGTCGGGCGACCAGACGGGCGAGCGGTCGGCCACGCCCGAGCTGCGGGTCAGATTGCGATAGGTGCCCTTGTCGGTGGGGACGGTGAGAACCTCGCCGCGCGCCTCGAACAGGGCACGTACGCCGGTGGGACTCAGCTGCGGAGCGGTAAGCGCCTTTGCCACCTCCACCGTGTGCGGCATGGCCCAGGGGAAGTCGCCCGCTACGTGAATCGCCAGCTTCCGGTCGGCGCCCGAGGCGGGGTCGAACAGGTGGATGTCCCCGGCCTGTTCGTACACCACGGCGCCCGCCCCGGCGTTCACGCTCTCGACCTCGAAATCCTTGAAGTGGGTGATCTGCTTCAGGGCCTTCGTCTGCGTGTCGTAGGACCAGACGTTATTGGTCCAGTCCCGGTCCGAGATGAAGTAAATGGTCGAACCCAGCCACACCGGCTGCTGGTCCCGGCTTCCGGCCCAGGGAAGCTTCTGCATCGCGTAGGTCTTGAGGTCGAGTACCCGGATCGGCTGGTTCTGGCCGCCCCGGTAGTTGCGCATCTCGCTTTCCCAGGGCCGCACCATCTGGTAGGCCAGCGACGAGCCGTCCGGAGAGACGGCACCGGCATCTGCCTGCGGCACCGCCATCACGGTGGGAAAGCCACCTTCCACCGGCACCGTCCACAGCCGTGGCTCGGCGTCCGGCACGCTGATCCGGGGAGACATGAAGACGATGTTCCGGCCGTCCGGCGTCCAGCCGCGGACCAGGTCCGGCCCCGGGTGCCAGGTGAGCCGCCGCGGCGCGCCGCTGTCCACCCCCACCACGTACACGTCGGCGTTGCCGCCATAGCCGCCGGTGAACGCCAGCCACTTCCCGTCGGGCGAGAAGTGCGGGTCGCGCTCCACCGTGGGCGAGGAGGTCACCCGGCGGGCCTCACCCCCGTCGCGGGGCGCGAGCCAGATATCGCCGCCATACTCGAAGGCGACGTAGCGCGCGCTGACGTCGGGCTGGTGCAGGAGGCGGGTCTGGGCGGTGAGGAGCGCCGGCAGGACGAAGAGCGCCAGGATGGCAAGGGAGGATCGGAGCATGGGTAGTCCGGTGCTAGGAAGAATGGAAAACGACAAGATCGGCGAACGCCGTAGGTAGCAGCTTTTCGAACCCGGCCTGGGGGACCTTCAGGTACTGCCACTGCTGGCCGCCGAGCCGGGAGGCGTTTTCACACCAGAGACTTGCCGCTCGATCCTTGTGAATGACATCTGTATCCTCCCGGCCTTTGGTTTCAATCAGCCAGTGGACCCCGTCGGAGAGGATAGCAACGAAATCCGGCTCGTAGTAACGAAGACTGGCCTTACTGTCCGTATACTCGATGGCAAAGCCGAACTGGGAAGGAAGCTTCGCGAAGGACGTCACGTCCGGTGCCTCCTGCAGGAAACGCGCGAAGCGGGCTTCGAAGTCGTTGTCCCCCGCCGCCAGGTTGAAGACTGTCTTGCCGGCAGCGAAGGCGAGGCCCAAAAACCTCATCCAAGATGACCTTGGCATAGTGGCCCACCGTGTAGTCCAAGTGGACATAGAGGGAGCCATTGGAATCGAGAAGGTCTCGCAAGCATACCACTGTTTCGAAGAACCAACCAAGGTAGCCATCTAGCCCCTTCCCCCAAGTATCTCGATACGCCTTCTGCTCGATCAGGCTGGGCTGCTTCACGAAACTCGCGCTTTGGTCTCCTTCCGTGTCCGGATCATCCGGAATGCTGGCAGTGAAAGAGAAATCGCCCCCCGTGGCGAACGGCGGATCTATATAGATCAGGTTGACCTTCCCCGCGAACTCCTCCAGCAGCGACGGCAGCACGTACTTCTTGTCGCCCCAGATGAGGCGGTTCCGCCACTCGCTTTTCCGCCCGGCGGCAAAGAGATCCTGCATCCGCTCCCGGTCGGCAGCGGATTCGTTGACCGTTTCCACCGTCTGAAAGGGCAGCGCAATCCGGGGCGGCGCCACCTTGCGCCCCTGTTCGTCGTATTTGCCTTCCCAGATGAGTTCAGCCATGGATTTGCAGAATCGCTGAGGGTGACGCGCTAATCAGGTTCATGGCCGAGCCGGGCCATTCCTGCGATGCGATCTCGCACCCGCGGTATCAAATCGGGAGCCTGCCTGGCATCCGGAAGCGCCCCGGCGATAACATCATCCGACAGCGCCAGTCCGAGGAAGTCGCGAAATCTCCCAGCGACCCATTCCCGAACGTCTCCCGGAGCGTTACGCAGCTCTTCCGGTAACTCGGGCCTGCCCGCCACCAGGGTAAGAATGTCTTCCAGATCGTGGGAGCCAAAGTAATCCTCACCGCCCCTCCCCTCGAAGGCTTCCCATTTGGTTGCCAGGAACACCGGCGCGCTCACCACCCGGACGGGCAGGCCTTCCAGTTGGACTTCCAGCGGACGCTCTATCGCCCGTTCGTACCAACGGTTGGAGAAACCGAGAATCTTTCCGGCCACCGGCATTACATCGAGCCGGATTCCGTCCTCGGTATGCCAGCGGCAAAGCGGAGCACCAGGACTCGTATCCTCCCGAAAGCCCAGTTTGCGCAGTTCCTGCCCCAATTCGAAATACTGCCCGCGGGTGACAGCCCGGGTAACTACATCAATATCATCGGTGGGCCGGATTCGCACCGCTGCGGGATCGGTAATCAGCAGCTCGGCGACCTGCCCACCGACAAAGACCAAGTCGGCAAGGAGCGGCTGGAGCCTCGTGACAGCGAGCCTCAGAAGAGCGGAGCCGGGGCCGACGGGACTCCCCGTCACCTGCCGGGCCGGCCCAGTATTTCGCTGGCCAGTATCTCTGCTGCCCGCTTCCGCTCACGGGCCTGACCCGCCCGGATACCATCCACCAGCGTGAGGAGGCGGTACAGTTCGGGATTCCTCTCCGGGAGTTTCAGAGCCCCCGGATACAGCGGAACGATGCTCTGGCCCCGCACAGACCCTGCTGAACTGGGCCACACCAGGGATGGTCCCGAGGTGAACTCCCGGGACAGGGGCTCCGCACTCCGGGCGGTCGCAACGCCCCGGGTCTCCGCACCCATTTGAGCCGGAAACGCGTAGGGAACTCCGGAACGCAGAAAATCCAGCAGGGACGAGCGGACCGGGCGCCGCCCCGTCAACGACAGGAGCCCGGCCTGGGTCAGGCGCCGAACGGCATTATGAGTCTCCCCAAGACTCAGACCTACCTTCTCCGCCAGTCTGGGATATGGCTGATCCTCCTCCAGGCTGAGCGCAAGAGCCACGGCAACATCCGCTGGGCGAAGGGTTATCTGTCGCATGTATTTTCACGTTTCATGAAACGTGAAAATACGACCCGACCCTCTCGCTGTCAATGTGGTCCAGCGGCTGGGGTCTGGTCGGCGGAGGCTTGACGGGTCCCAGCTCGAGACCACCTGGTCCCAGAATGGGATCGGATCCTCAGTCCCGAGTCCTCTTTCCTCAATCCTTTTCCCTTTCCCCTACTTCCTTTTCTCTCTTCTCCTCGCCCGGATGATAGATCGCTTCCGTATGCCCGGCCAGCTGCGAGCGGTAGTAGTACACCGGCCGCAACGCGCCCATGGCGTACTGCGTCGCCTCGTCGTTGAAGTGCGGCGAGTCCGGATTCCCGCTCTCCCCGCCGGCTGTTACCGCGCGGGCCCGCACGCTGTCGCCGAACTCCACCACCGCAATGAAGCTGTTCCCGCTGGTACCGTACCACCTTTTCGTGTTGGGATAGGATCTGGCCCCGAATGAGGCCAGTGAGCCCCACAGCGCGGAGGTAAACGGCACCGGGATGCTCCACTTCGAGTCGTCGAAATGCGACTCGATGCTGTCGTCCAGCCGCTGGAAGCGGTTGATCTGCCCCCAGGGCGTCTGCCAGCGGCCGAAATCCTTCTTCAGCCAGCCCACCGCCGCGGCGAAGCTGGCCAGCAGCTGCGCCGGCGGTACGTGCTGGGCTACGTAGTCCTCGGCCGACATCCCGGCATCGGCCGACTCCCGGTAGATCTTGCGCAGGATCGTGGTGCCCCAATAGACCGCGAGCGAAGTCGGGACCGAGTTCACCCCCCACCGGTCGTCCCAATCGCGCAGCGCCGAGATGGGGCCGCCCAGCTTCGCCTTGAGGGTATCGGCCGCGGGGAGGCCGTCATAGGCGCGAAGGAGCGGCGGCACCATGGCAGCGAAGGCCGGCAGGTAGCTGTCGAACCCCGCCTGGGTGAGCGAGGCCATGGTGAAGTCCTTCTTCCCCGACAGAACCTTCAGCGCATGATGACCGCGTGCCGTCTCCCAGCGCCCCCGCTCCACGTAGGCGGGATAGTTCTCCCGCTTCGGGCTGTCCGGCCCCGCCGCCGACCAGGGCCAGTTGTTGGAGTTGTAGAGCCAGCCCGACGCCGGGTTCAGCACATTGGGCGTCTCATCCACCGCGAGTACGCCGTGATAGTCGGTGGCCGGATTGCTCCCCTCTACCGGCTTCGTCCAGTCGAAGGACGTGTCGCGGCGGGGGATGTAGTTGGAATGGAAGTAGGCGATGTTGCCTTCCGCATCGGCAAAGACGGTGTTGTTGGACGAGTTGGTGTGCAGGTCCATGATCTTCCGGAACTCGGCGTAGTTCTTCGCCTTGGTCCGGGTATAGGACTGGATCAGTGCCTTCACCGGCGACTGCATCAGGCTCACACTCACCCAGCTCGTCCCAGCCTTCCGCACCACCGGACCATGCATGGTGTAATAGGCGGTGAAGGTCTTCCGGGCCTTGCCGGCCGCCGTCCGGTAGGGCACCGTGATGCGATGCGTCACCAGGGGCAGGATCTTCTCACCATGGCGATAGAAGTACTTGCCTTCCCGCTGCACCAGGGTCTCGAGGAACTCGTCGATGTTGTCCACCCCGCTCGAGGTGTGCATCCACCCCGCCGTGGCGTTGAACCCCTGGTAGATGAAAAACTGCCCCCAGGTCACCGCGCCGTACGCGTCCAGCCCCTCGTCGCTCGCCATCTGCAGTTCCGAACGGAAGTAGAAGGAGGTGTGCGGATTGATGTAGAGCAGAGCGTGGTGATTCAGCGTATTCTGCGGCGCGATGGCGATCCCGTTCGAGCCGGAAGGCTCGGCGGGGAACGACGCGACGGCCAGCCCGGCGCCGGCGGCCGCCCCGGCCTCCGGCGGCGGCAGGGCCCCGACCTGCGTCCCATAGAAGGCCTCGAGATCGCGCAGGCTGATCTGCTCGATGTCCCCCCCGATGCTCCCCTCCGTAAAGCTCAGCGCCATCCAGGGCTCGAACCGGGTGATGACCCGCGGCTTCACCTCGGGATGGGTGTAGAGGTAGTAGTTGAGACCGTCGGCGAAGGCATCCATGAGCGCCTTGAGCCAGGCGGAGCTCGCGGCATACTGCTTCTTCAGCGAATCGGGATCGATAAACAGCTTCATCCGGAGGTCGCGGTAGATGGCCGACTCGCCCTCGGCCTCGGCCAGCCGCCCCAGCGCATTCAGGTAGTTCGTCTCCACCCGGTTGAAGTCGTCTTCCGCCTGGGCGTATTCCATCCCGAAGACCGCGTCGGCGTCGGTTTTCCCGTAGACGTGGGCAATGCCCCAGTCGTCGCGGGTGATGGTGACGCGCCCGGCCTCCTGCTGCCACCGGGCGATATCCTGCGGGCTGGCCTGGGCCGGGAGTAGCGACGGAACGGCTGCGGCGGAGACAGCCAGCAGAATGGCGGGAAGTCTCATGGTCTGATGGAGGGGAAACGGGGAAAAGGGTATCGGGAATAGAGCCCGGGCACAGAAAACGGCTCCGGCCTCAACTTAATACCTCGGCCCGGAGCCGCTCCTGATCCCTGATCCCTGATCCCTGATCCCTGATCCCTGATTCCTGATCCCTGATTCCTGATTTCTCACTCCTCCCCGGCAGCCCGATAGCCCCAACCTTGGCCAGACGCTGCACCGCCTGGGCGAAGCGCTGCTCGCCCAGGGGAAGACCGCGGAGGCCCGGACGACGCTCCGGGAAGCCCTGGCTCATCTCGCGCCCCTGCCGGACGACCACTGGCGTGTCAGAGAAGTCAGGCGCCTGCTCGCGCGACTGGTCCCCGATTCCTGATTCCCGGTCCCTGCTCCCGACTCCGAGCCCCTGAGTCCTGACTCCTGACCATCAGTCTTCAGTCCTTTCCCGCTCTCCCTCCTTCTGCCTATCTTCTGGGAGTCCCCCCCTCCCCCCAGGCCGCCATGTCCGACCTCCAGTCGGAGCTGCAGGACGCCCTCAGCCCCACCTACCGCCTGCTCAAGGAGCTGGGCGGCGGGGGAATGAGCCGCGTCTTCCTCGCCGAGGAAGTCGAGCTGGAGCGCCGGGTGGTCATCAAGGTGCTGCCGCCCGACATGTCGGCCGGGGTGAACAAGGAGCGCTTTCAGCGCGAGATCAAGCTCGCCGCCTCCCTCCAGCATCCCCATATCGTCCCCTTGCTCACCGCCGGTTCGGCGGGGACGCTGCTGTACTATGTCATGCCCTATATCGAGGGCGAATCGCTCCGCGCCAAACTCGCCCGGGAAGGCGAGCTGCCGGTGGGCGAGGCGGCGCGGATTCTCCGCGACGTGGTCGACGCGCTGGCCGCGGCCCACCGGCGCGGCGTGGTGCACCGCGATATCAAGCCCGATAACGTGATGCTGTCGGACCATCATGCCCTGGTGACCGACTTCGGGGTGGCCAAGGCGGTGAGTGCCTCCAGCGGCGATCAGGGGGGCCATTCGCTCACCTCGCTGGGTGTGGCGCTGGGCACGCCGGCCTACATGTCGCCCGAGCAGGCGGCGGCCGACCCCCACACCGACCACCGGGCCGACATCTACGCCGTGGGCGCCCTGGCCTACGAAATGCTGGCCGGCCAGCCGCCCTTTACCGGGCCCACGCCCCAGGCCGTCCTCGCCGCGCACGTCACCCAGACACCCGAACCGGTGACTCGCTGGCGCGCAGCCGTCCCACCGGTCATGGCCGAACTGGTCATGCGCTGCCTGGAGAAGCGGCCGGCCGACCGCTGGCAGAACGCCGACGAGCTGCTGCCGGCCTTGAGCAGCATTGTCACCCCGACCGCCGGCATGACGCCCACCGGGACGGCCCCGGTGGCGGCCATCAGCGCGGAACACACCTACCGCCGGAGTCATCCGGCCCGGGTCCTGGGCCTGTACGCCCTGGGCTCCGCGCTGATTCTGGCGCTGGCCTGGCTCTTGATGATGCAGCTGGGCCTGCCGGACTGGGTCTTTGCCGGGGCCGTGGGCCTCCTGCTTGCCGGCCTCCCCATCATACTGATTACCGGCCGGCAGGAACGAAACCGCGCCCAGGCGCGCATGACCGGCACCTGGACCGGCACACCGGCCGGCATGAAGGGCCTGATCACCTGGCGCAAGGCGCTCTGGGGCGGCGGGGCCGCGTTCGGAACTCTGGCGCTGGCCACCGCGGTCTACATGGCCATGCGCCTGCTTGGCATCGGGCCGGTGGGGACCCTCATGGCCTCGGGCGTGCTGCAGGGCCAGGACCGGCTGCTGCTCACCGATTTCGAGAATCGTACGGCCGACTCCACCCTGGGCGGCACCGTCACCGAGTTGTTCAGGATTGATCTGTCGCAGTCCCGCGCGGTCAACCTGCTGGAGCCGGCACAGGTGCAGGACGTGCTGCACCGCATGGAGCGCAACGACAGCGTGATCACCCCCGCCCTGGCGCGGGAAATCGCCGCGCGCGAGGGGCTCAAGGCCTATGTCGCAGGCGACATCCGCAGCCTGGGAAGCGGGTACGTGCTCTCCACCCGCCTGGTCGCGGCCGGCTCAGGTGACGCCCTCTTTTCCGCCCGGGAGACGGCCAATTCTCCCGAGGAAGTGATCCACGCGGTGGACCGGCTCTCCGGCCAGCTGCGCACCAAGATCGGCGAATCGCTGCGCCAGGTCCGGGCGGACCCCCCGCTGGAGCGAATCACCACCACCTCGACCGAAGCCCTGCGCCTCTACACCCAGGCCACGCGTGCCGGGCAGGAGCTGGGAGACTACCGGCGCGCCGTTGAGCTGCTGCAGCAGGCCGTGGCGCTGGACAGCAACTTCGCCATGGGCTGGCGCCGGCTCGCAGCCTGGGCCAATCCCGGCGGAAAGCCGCAACTGACAGACAGCGCCGCGACCCGCGCGTACCAGCTGCGCGATCGCTTGAGCGAACGGGAGCGCCTCCACGTGATCGCGTATTATCACTTCACCGTGGATAACGACATGCAGGGCACCATCGATACCTATCGGACCCTGCTGGAGAAGTATCCCGATGACATGCCGGCCCTGAACAACATCGGAATTGCCTACATGCGGCAGGGCCAGTGGGCCGAGGCCGAGGCGGTCGAGCGCCGCTCGCTCAGGAACGGCGGCGGTGCCATCTCCTATACCAACCTGGCGGACGCCCAGGTGCGGCAGGGAAAGTTTGCCGCAGCCGAATCTACTCTTCAATTTCTGACGGATTCGGCCCCGGAAAACCCCCGTCGTTACGATCTCCGGATCGGGCTGGCCGCCGCTCACACCGATTTCCCCGAAGTGGAACGCCTGGCGCTGGCCGCTGCGGATTCCGCGCCTCCCGGCACCAACTGGCAGGCCGGCATCGCAAACCGCCTCGGATCGGTCTACGAGGCCTGGGGACGGCTGGCGGAGAGCCGGCGGTGGAACAACCGCCGGGATGATCTCAATGCACAGCTGAGCGGCGACACGCTGGATCCGGAGCAGCGCAGACTGTACCGCGAGCTCGACGACCTGGACCGCAGCATCAGCCTGGGCAACGCGCCGCCCGATGCTCTGCAACACCTGGAAACTCTCTGGGGCAGGCAGGAGGCGCTGAAAGCGACCAAGCCGGCCGACCGGCCCACGCTGGGGTTTGCGTACTTCTTCGCCACCCTCGGTCGACCTGACCGTGCCCGCCAGATCATCAGCGAATGGCGCCGGACGGCGGACACGGCTCGGGTTCGCCAGTCCCAGGAGACTCTCGGCCTCCTGAACGGCTGGATCGAGATGGCCGAGGGACACCCCGAGGCCGCCATTGCGGCCATCCACCGATTCCGTGACCGCTTCCACTGCGGAACCTGTCAGCTCTGGGACCTGGCCGCGGCCTGGCAGAAGGCGGGGCAGCCCGATTCCGCCCTCGCTACCTACGAAGCCTTTCTTCGCGTCCCTGACCTGTTCCGGCTGAACGACGATGGGGACTACCGGGGCCCGGCACTGCGGCGCATGGGTGAGATCTATGAGGAGCAGGGCAATCGCGCCAAAGCGCTGGAGTATTACGGCCGGTTCACCGATCTCTGGAACAAGGCCGACCCCGAGCTGCAGCCGCTGGTGACCGAGGTGAAGCAGCGCATGAGCCGGCTCACCGCCGAGCGCTCCTGAGCCGCATGTGATGTCGGGATAGCTTCCCGCGTCCCCCAGTGGACGCCCACAGGATACGCCCATGCAGCGCCTTGCCTCCGTGCCGGTCCTCCTCCTGCTCCTGGCGTGTTCCACCAATCCGCCCGACGTCCTCCCGGTCGGCAAATATGCCAACGGGCAGGTAGTCATGATCGTTTCGCGCGATGGAACCCGCATTTTCCTCGGCTGCGGCGGCGACGGGATGGTCGCCGGCGCCATCCCCCTCGACAGCCATGGCATGTTCGACGTCGCGGGACAGGTCAGCTTTCAGACCGTCCCTGCCCCCGCCGAGGCCCGGTTCACCGGTGGGCTTAGCGGCAAGTACGTGTTCCTCAAGGTCACCGGCAGTGAGCCGGTCCCTTACACCCTCGGCCCCTACGCCCTGCCCCGGGACGGGCCCGAACCATCCTTCGGCTGTCTCTAGAGCCCGGAGGTCGGTCGCCCCGAACCGGCCAGCCCGCGGTGACCGGCTGGCCGACCCTGGGGTCTTCCATTGGGACTCCCCGGAGAACCGGACGAATGCGCCGCCTGCTTGCAGCCCTGTTCCTGCTGGTCCTGGCCGCCTGCGCCACCAGCCCGCCCGATAGCCTTCCGCCCGGCCAATACGGCAACGGGCAGGTCCTCATGACCGTGACGGCCACCAATGCCGGCGTCCTGTTCGGCTGCGGCACCGGCACCGTCGACGGGGCCATTCCGCTGGACAGCCAGGGCCGGTTCGACGTGACGGGCCAGGTCGTATTCGGGCCCATCGTCGTCAATCCGCCTGGTACGGACGCCCGCTACACTGGCTCCTTCTCCCGCGACATCGTCCTCCTCACGGTCACGGTGAACGCCGACCCTGGCCCGTACACCCTGGGCCCCTACGCCCTGGCCCGCGGCGGCTCGGGGCCGCCCGTCATCTGTGCCGACTAGGAGGCGGCCCAACCCCTTCCCTGTTCCCCTTTCCCCTTTCCCCCTCCCTGATCCGCTCGACCGCCCGTGCGACCGCATCCACCGGAATGCTCGCCACCGTGGTCCCCGGCTCGGAAATCACCATCTCCTGAACCGTCGACCGTGGCGCAAACAGGGAGACTTCGGGATAGGCGTGCTTGTACAGCGCGACGATAGGCCGGTCGAACGCCGCGGCCAGGTGCACGAAAGACGTATCCACCGTCAGCACCAGGTCTGCCCGCCGCACCAGCGCCGCCAGCTCCACCAGCCCCGACCGCGGCAGCTGCCGGATACGGATGCCCGACGCGGCTACTTCCCGCACGATGCGGGCGGCGACGGCCGCATCTTCCGGAGCCGCGCTAAGGAGCAGGTCTGATTCTCCGAAGGCGCTGGCCGAGCGCAACAGCTCGATCCATCGCTCCCCCGTCCAGTAGCGGGTGGGATGGCCGGCGGAAATGTTGACCACAACCACCGGTGCGTGATCGGCAGGGAGCTGGTCCTGCGCCCACGCCTCGGCCTCGGGAGTGAGGCCCACGGTGGGCCGGGGATCTTCCGGTGCGGGAATCCCGGGCGGGCCAAGACAACCCAGTACCTGCTCGATATAGTGGCCACCCGGATCGGGAAACTCCGCCAGATCGTGAGTAAACGGCCGCAGCTTCGGTCCGTTATACCCGACCTTCACCCGCGCGCGCGCCAGCGTCGCGGCCATGGCGCCGTTCCGGCTGGGGTGAATCTTGGGGTCCAGCCAGAGATCGAACCGGTGGGTCAGCAGCCGCGCCGCCAGACCTGCCAGCCGGTGCGGCGCCCGGTCGAACACCCAGACCCGGTCGATGGACGGATGCGCCCGGGCCATCTCCGCCGCCCGCGGACCCACGATGAGTGTGAGCCGGGAGTCTGGTGCGAAGGCCTTGATGGCATCGCACAGCGGGGTGGTGAGAACGAAGTCGCCCGCCCGTCCCGGTTGGAATACGGCGATATGGCGATAGGAGGTCACAGTCAGAACGATCGTCTCCGTCTTCCCGCCTTCCAGCCTTCCCGCCCCGGAACTACCCTCCAGTGATGCCTCCGCTCCCCTGGCGCCGCCGCGACCCGCGCACCGCCCTCTGCGCCCTCTGCCGCGAATCCCTGCGCGCCGACGACGACCTGGTCATCATCCCGGATTTCCTGGCCGATGACCGCGATCCTTTCTGGCGCTTCTCCGACAGCATCATGCACCGGGTCTGCTTTCTACTCTGGGACCGGCGGCGGGATTTCATCGCCCGGTTCAACCGGGCGGTGCGAGGCTGGGTCGTGGACGGGCAGTATCAGCACATGACGAGCGAAGGGGTAATTGTCGTAAGGCGTGAGACGTAAGGCGGGACCGCCACGCCGTACCCCCCACGCCTCACCATTCCCCTTTCCCTCTTCCCCTTTCCCGTCAGTCCTCCACCTCCCAGGTTCGTCCCTGCCGCAGCACGGCCGCCAGGTCCCTGCTCCCCGCCGCCATCTCCTGGCGCAGCTGGGTATGCACATCCTGATCGTAGACCCGCCCCGGATTGCGATACAACACTCCGACCACCATGGGGAACTCCGGCGGGTGCAGCTCGGCCAGCAGCATGGCCAGCGCGCGGTTGGTCTCGTCGTGCACCATGAGGTCCCCCTCGGTGACGTCGTCGCCCAGGTTCACCACCTCCAGCGACATGGTGCCGGGCCGGAGCCGCAGCCCGCGCTCGCCGTCCTTCCCGAAGCGCAGTGGCTTGCCGTGTTCCAGATGCAGCTGCATCTCCGGCGCGATCTCGCGGGAGGTGAACTCGTCGAACACCCCGTCGTTGTAGACCACGCAGTTCTGATAGATCTCCACGAATGACGCGCCCCGGTTGTCATGCGCCCGCCGGAGGACCTCCAGCAGGTGCGCCTGGGCGGTATCGATGGAACGGGCCACGAACCGGGCGCCCGCGCCCAGGGCCACCAGCGCCGGCACCAGCGGCGTATCGAGCGAGCCCTGGGGCGTGCTGGGGGATTTCGTTCCGCGCCGCGACGTGGGCGAGTACTGCCCCTTGGTCAGCCCGTAGATCTCATTATTGAAGAGAATGATGTTGAGGTCCACGTTGCGCCGGAGCACGTGCAGCATATGGTTGCCGCCGATGCTGAACCCGTCGCCGTCGCCGGTGATGACCCAGACATCCAGTTCCGGATTCGCCAGCTTCACCCCGGTGGCGATCGCCGGCGCCCGGCCGTGAATGGTGTGGAACCCGTAGGTCGACACGTAATAGGGAAAGCGCGACGAGCAGCCGATCCCCGACACGAACACCGTACGGTCGGGCTGCGCGCCGGCCTCCGCCAGCGTCCGCTGCACCGCCTTGAGGATGGCGTAGTCGCCGCAGCCCGGGCACCAGCGGACTTCCTGGTCGGTGGCGAAGTCCTTGGGGCTCAGCCTCGGGGCAGGAGTGGTGGCGGTCATGATCAGCCCTCCAGGGTGTGGCGGACCGCCTCGGCGATCTCGACGGTCTTGAACGGCTTCCCGGTCACCTTGTTGAGCCCCTCCGCCGGCACCAGGTAGGTGCTGCGCAGGATGGTGACCAGCTGGCCGTTGTTCATCTCCGGCACCAGCACGCGATTGAACCCCCGGAGCAGCTCCCCCAGGTTCGACGGGAAGGGCGAGAGATGCCGCAGGTGGATATGGGAGACGTCCAGCTCTTCCTCCCGCAGCTGGGTGACCGCCTGGTGAATAGCCCCCCAGGTCGACCCCCACCCCACCACCGCCACGGCACCCGTCGCTTCGCCGACCGTCACCTCCTGCTCCGGTATGTCACGCGCGATGCCCGCGATCTTGGCGGCCCGGGTATCGGTCATCTTCTGGTGATTCTCCGGATCATAGGAAATGTGCCCGGTGTCGTAGTGCTTCTCGATGCCGCCGATGCGGTGCGCCAGGCCCGGCGTCCCCGGCACGGCCCAGGGGCGCGAGAGCGTCTCGGGATCGCGCAGGAACGGCTGGTATCCTTCCACCTGTTTCCGGAAATGAACCGGGAAGGGGGGAATCGCGTCCAGATCGGGGATGGACCACGGCTCGGCGGCATTGGCCAGGTAACCGTCGGTGAGCAGCATGACCGGCGTCATGTACTTCGTGGCCAGCCGGACCGCTTCGATGGCCACCTCGAAACAATCGGCCGGAGTGGCGGCGGCCAGCACCGGCAGCGGGGCGTCGGCGTTCCGGCCGTAAATCGCCTGGAACAGATCCGATTGCTCCGTCTTGGTCGGCATTCCGGTGGACGGGCCGGCGCGCTGCGAGTTGATCACGATGAGCGGCAGCTCGGTCATGAGCGCCAGGCCCAGCGCCTCGGACTTGAGCGCAATGCCCGGCCCCGAGCTCGAGGTCACGCCCAGCGCGCCGGCGTAGGACGCGCCGATCGCCGAGCAGATCGCGGCGATTTCGTCTTCCGCCTGGAAGGTGATGACGCCGAACGCCTTCAGCTTCGCCAGGGCATGCAGCACCGGCGAGGCCGGCGTGATCGGATAGGAGCCGAACATGAGACGCGCCAGCCCCGCCTTCTGCATCCCGGCGACCAGCCCCCAGGCGAGCGCATCGGTGCCGCTCACCGTGCGGTAGGTGCCGGTGGGCAGCTGGGCCCGCGGCACTGCGTAGGCCGCCACCTGGCTCCCCAGTTCGGCCGTCTCCCCGAATGCGTGGCCCGCCCGGAGCGCCGCCAGATTCGCGGCGGCGATCTCCGGCGCCCCGGCGAACTTCCGCTCCAGCCAGGTCGAAGTCGCGCTCAGCTCGCGGCCATACATCCAGAGCATGAGCCCCAGCGCCCACATGTTGCGGCAGCGGAGCGATTCCTTCTGGCTCAGGCCGTATTCCTTCACCGCCTCCAGCGTCAGTTTGGCGATATCCAGCGGCAGCGGCCGGTACGGCGCCAGGGTGTTGTCGTCCAGCGGGCTCTTCTCATAGCCCGCCTTCAACAGGTTGCGCTCGGTGAACGAGGCCACGTCCACCACCACGGTTCCACCCACCCGCAGGTCTGCCAGGTTGACCTTGAGCGCCGCCGGATTCATGGCGACCAGCACGTCGAGCTGGTCGCCCGCGGTTTCGATGGGAATGGCGCCGAAGTGGATCTGAAATGCCGAGACGCCGAAGGTGGTACCGGCCGGCGCCCGGATCTCGGCGGGGTAGTCGGGAAAGGTGGCGAGGTCGTTCCCCGCCAGCGCCGATTCGAGCGTGAACTGGGAACCGGTGAGCTGCATGCCGTCGCCCGAATCGCCGGCGAACCGGATGACGACCGCCTCGCGGTGTTCCCGCAGGCGAGCGCCCTCCGTGCCGGGAGGAGAAGTAACAGTGGTCATGGGGAATCCTGCCGGTCAGGGCAATCCCCCCCGGGGCACCGGAACCTCCGGCCCGGCGAAGGGGAAGGGGTATACCTCAAGATAGGGGAAGGGTCGGCAGCGAGGTAAGAGGCTGAGGGCTGAGGACCGACGGGCGCCAAGCCAAGTGTCACCCTGAGGGAGCGCAGCGACCGAAGGGGCCGAAACCCGAAGAAGGCTTCGGCCCCTTCGCTTCGCTCAGGGTGACAATCGCATCCTCCCAGTCCTCAGTCCTCAGTCCCCAGTCCGTTTCTCTTCCAGGGTCCACTCGCTCACCCGGCTCAGCCACGAGTACGGGTCGATCACGACGTCCTTCACTCGCCGCGAAATCGCCGCGACGTTGGTGAGCGCAAAGAGAAAGGCCGCCGGCGCATCGCTGTTCAGGGTGTCGAGGGCGGCCCGCCAGGCAGCGCGCGCCTGACCCGGATCGGACTGCGCGGCGGCCCGGGCAAACAGCGAATCGAAGACCGGGTCGGCGTAGTGGCCGTAGTTGAGTGCATCCCAGCCCGAGCGCGTCCACTGTTCGGCCAGCCCCCGCGGGCTCGGCTCATCCAGCCACGCCCCGAGGTAGGCATCGAACCGGCCCGCGACCAGGCGCTGCATGAACACCGGCATGTCCACCGCGGTGATTTCGGCCTTCACCCCCCGCGCCCGCCAGGCCTGTTGAATTGCCTGCGCGACCTGCCGGCGGGTCGCGCTGGTGGAGGGCACCAGGATCCCGAGCTGCAGCACCCGGCCATTCCGCACCCGCAGTCCGTCGGCACGCCGCCTCCACCCCGCAGCCGCCAGCAGGCTGTCGGCCGCGGTCGTATCGTAGGGGAGGGGAGCCGGCTTCACACCCCAGAGCCAGAGCAGCTGCGACATGGGGCCGGCCGGGACCTTGGTCTCCGGCCCGAAAATGGAGTGGGCCAGCGTCTCGCGGTCGATCGACTCCACCAGCGCCCGCCGCACCGTCCGGTCGCCCAGCACCGGGGCGCGGTCCCGCTCCGTCTTGCCCGCGATATGAAACCCCATAAAGCCGTACACGGCCGACGGGTAGGGCACCAGGCGGAAGGCGCTGTCTCCCGCCAGACGCTCGGCGCCGTTCAACCCGACGGCTTCCATGACGTCGGCCTCGTGGCCCAGCAGGAGATTCAGCCCGGCTTCCGGATCCTCCGCAAAGCGCCACACCAGCCGGCGGATGCTGGGCGCGCCCTTCCCCTGCCTCACCGCCTCCAGGGTGACCGACGCCCCCCGGTTCCAGGAAACCAGGCGATAGGGACCGCTGCCCACCAGATGGCCCAGCGTGGTATCCCGCTCCCAGCGGGAAGCGGGAATGGTGTCCCAGATGTGCGCCGGCATCACCCGGACATGCCAGGTCGCATCGTAGAGCTGCTCGGGATAGAACCGGCGGAACCGGATCACCACCGTGGAGGAGTCGGTCGCGGTGATCGAGGCGACCTCCCGCGCCAGGGCCGGCGCCGCATCGAAGGTGGAATCCTCAAAGGCCTGAAAAGAAAAGATCACGTCATGCGCCGTTACCGGAGGGCCGTCCTGCCACTGCGCATCCGGCCGCAGATGAAATCGCCAGGTGAGTGAATCCACCCGCTCCCAGCTGGCCGCGAGCCCCGGCCGGTACGCGGCGGGATCGATCGTCGGCTTGCCCGGCTCCAGGTCCGCCAGTTTCTGATAGATCTGATCGCTGATGTCGCGGCCGACCGTCTCCTGGACCAGGGGCGGCAGCAGCTGTGGCGGCTCCCCCACCGCCGCGACCACCAGGGTGCCGCAGGTGGGACATTCGCCACCCCCGCAGCCCGCCAGCAGAAAAGAGACGGCGCAGAGGGGCAGTACGAGCTGAAGCAGGTCAGGATGGAGTCTGCGCACGCCTTCTCTCCCGGTGAACGGTAGCTGTCGCACGCTGCTCGGAATCCGGAATATAGAGACCTGCCCCCCACCAGCGGTGCAACGGAATGAGCGACGCTGCCACGGGGCGTTATAACCGCGGCGAAGATGCAGACCACCGCAGTGTCCGTAATGCTTTATCTGGCAGACAGATACAAAAATCAGCCGCAGGCATCAGGATTGCCTCCAGCCACCGGCAGCAACGGCCCCTCATTCACCCCAGCTGGAGCCCACGATGAAACCAATGTCCCGACTGATTGCCCTCGCCCCCCTCCTGCTCGGCGGACTGGCCGCCTGCAGCACTGCCAATGGGCCCAGCGGTGCAGGGCGGAGCTTCACCCTGAGCGTCAGCACCCAGGCGGCACCCGCGCCGGCGCCCGGCATTCGCGCTTCCCTCGGCGCCAGCCCGCAGATCTTCACCGCCGGCGGCGACACCCTGCAGATTGACGACGTCCAACTGGTACTCCGCCACATCGAACTGCACCGGGTCAGCGGATCCGCCTGTGATACCAGCTCGGACGGCCGTGACTGCCAGGAGCTGGAACTGAACCCCATGCTGGTGCAGCTTCCACTCAGCCCGGGCGCCACCCAGGCGTTCACGGTCAGCGTGGACACCGGTGCTTACGACCGCCTCGAGTTCCAGATCCACCGGCCCGAGAGCGATGCGGCGGACCTGGCGTTCCTGCAGGCGCACCCCGACTTCCAGGGGGTCAGCATCATGGCCACCGGCTCCTTCAATGGTACCCCGTTCACCTTCACCAGCGATCTCGATGTCGGCCAGGAGCTGAGCCTGGTGCCCCCGGTCAGCGTCACCGATTCGACGCCCGCCAGCCTCACCATACACGTGGACCTCTCCACCTGGTTCCAGGCGGGTGGCATGCTGATCGACCCGTCAACCGCCAACCAGGGCCAGGGCAACGAGGGCGTCGTCCGCAGCAACATTGAACAATCGTTCCACGCATTCGAGGACGAAGACCACGACGGCTGCGACGATCATTCTGCCAGCTGAGCCAACTGAAGAGCTGCACCGCCTGACGTTGAAGGGCCGCCACCCGGCGGCCCTTCTTGTTTTCCAAGGGGTGCCGCATTTCGATGCGGCCATGTAATGTTCTGTTTCAGTTCAAGTGTCTCACCGACCCGGAAGAACTACCACAAACCATTACAGCACAAGGTTTTCCAGACCTATTTCGTGGCAGGCATCTGGCTTGCCTTCTAACCGCGTACATCCGCCGGCGACAAGGCCATGGAGAGCCCGGAGTGATCGTCTCATGCCACAGTGGAACGAAGCATTCCACGGGTTTCCCGCTGCCGGTCTGGAGATCACTTCTCAATCGCATGCAGCATCGCTACTTGAACGCCGGGGTTCCCATGGTATGCCCGTTGCCTCTTATCTCCGACGCCGCCGGCCATGACTGAGACGGCTACCTCGTGGGTCGTGATGGTCCGGCTGTCCGACAGCTTCCATACGACCCTGGGCGACCTGGTAGCGGAGCTCGGTGGCAGCGTGGTCGAGTGGATGCCCTCGGCGGAAACGTCGCCGCCGGGAAATGCCCTGGCCATGCTGGTGCTGGCGGGCGGCGCCGAAGCCGAAGCCATCGACCTGCTCGGCTCACTTCCCCCGGGAGAGGAACCCCGGTTCGTGGTGGGGGCCGCGGCCGACCACCGCCTGGCGGCCTCGCTGGTTCAGCGCGGCGCCCGCGACTACTTCGCGCTGCCGGAGGACCTGGGCCTCCTGCGGCGGATGCTGGATCGCGAGATCCGCCAGGTACGGGGGAAGCAGCAGGCGGATCGTTTCGCCGCCGACGAGCGCAAGGCCAGCGGATTCGGGGCGATCGTGGGAGACAGCCCGGCATTGCGCCGGAGCCTGGAGCAGGCGGCCAGGGTTGCCGCCCACAAGGACGTGACCGTTCTGATCGGAGGAGAAACCGGCACGGGCAAGGAGCTGCTCGCCCGCGCCGTGCACTACAACAGCCCGCGCGCCTCGGCTCCCTTCGTGGACATCAACTGTGCCGCGATCCCGGCCAACCTGATCGAGAGCGAGCTGTTTGGACATGAGAAGGGCGCCTTCACCGGTGCGATCGCGGCCAAGCCGGGGCTGTTCGAAATGGCCCATGGCGGGACGCTGTTCCTGGACGAGGTCGGCCACTTGCCGCTCGAGCTCCAGGCCAAGCTCCTCCGGGCGCTGGAAAGCCGGGAGATACGCCGGGTCGGGGGCCAGGCGCTGAAACGGATCGACGTCCGGGTGATTGCCGCCACCCATGTGGACCTGGGCGACGCGGTCGGCCGGGGAGAGTTCCGGGAGGACCTGTTCTACCGGCTCAACGTAGTGGCGCTGACGCTGCCGCCGCTGCGCGACCGGGACGGCGATATCGAGCTGCTGGCCGGTACCTTCGTGAGCCGCCTGGCCAGCGCCAATGGAATGCCGGTGCCGCCGCTCACACCCGAAGTGCGCAGCGCACTGCGGGCCCACAACTGGCCGGGAAATGTCCGGGAGCTGCGCAACGCCATCGAGCGGGCGCTGGTGCTCTCGCCGCCCGGCACGTTGCGACTGGAAGAGCTGCGGTTGTCCCGGGACATCAACCGCCCGGCCGGCGACCAGGTCCTGCCGTTTCCGGCGGAGCTCGGCGTCATCATCCGCGCCAGTGTCCGGCTCATGCTGGAGCGGTGCGGAGGCAACAAGAGCGAGGCGGCCCGGCGGCTGGGCATCAGCCGCCCCCGGCTCCAACGGATCCTCGAGAATGGTGCGGACGAATGACCACGAAGAAGGGTGGGATGATCATGACGCGCTTTCGCAACCTGCTTCCCCTGCTCGCGGCCGCGGGCCTGATGGCCGGGCTCGGCTGCTCCGACTCCTCCGGCCCGGGGAGCGGCGAGACGACCCGTCCTCCCGACTCGCTCCATGTGCTCCTCCTCGCGCCGGGTCACATTCCCCTCTACCAGGACTCGGTGACTTTCTGGGCCAGCACGCTGGCCGACCATGAAGCAGCCCTGCGCTTTCAGGACTCCCAGGGCGGACCGGGTGAAGATTTCGTGCGCCTGAAAGTGCCCCAGGAAGCCCTGCTCACCCGCCCCGACGGTACGCCGTTCGTGGCCGGGGATTCCATTGAAATCACGATCAAGGCCACCGGCGACAGCGTGCTGTTCGATTTCGAACCGTCCGGCCTGAAGTTCAACCCCCTGCACCCCGCGGTGCTGAAGATCGAATACGGCCACGCCGGCGGCACCGGCGGCGAGGGCGACTATAACGACGACGGGATCGTGAATGCCGCGGATACCACGGTCGAAGGCGAGCTGGCGGTCTGGGTCCAGGAGGTGCTGGGCGGCGCCTATTCCCAGCTCACCTCCATCCGGATCGAAGAGTTCAACGAAATCGAAGCCGATGTCCTCGGGTTCAGCCGGTACGCCGTTTCCTACTGACCATGGTCACCACCCGTTCCGCCGCCGAGAACGATCCCTCCCGCAGCCTGCGGGAGCTCCTGGCGCGTGGGCGGTTCCAGGAGGCGCTGGAGGCATGGCACGGCATGACCGCGTCTGATCAGGCGTTGCAGCCGCCCGATGGGCAGCTCCTGGCGGCAACCGCGGCTACCCGGCTGGGACGGCTGGAAACGGCGGCGGTGCTGGCCTCCGCCGCCCTCAACCGGTTCCGCTCCCGCGGCGACGGTGACGGCCGCATGCGTGCCATCAACCTGCTGGGCGCGATCGCCTGGGAGCAGGGCCGCCTGCAGGACGCCGAGAGCCACTGGGATGAAGCGCTGCGGCTGGCGCGCGAGATGGACGACAGCCCCATGGTGGCACGAGTCAGCAACAACCTGGCGATGCTGGCGGACCTGCGCGGCCGGCCCGAAGTGGCGCTGAGCCTCTGCCGCTCCGCCCTGCTCGCGCACCTGAGGCTGGGCGACCGGCGCGGCGCCGCGGAAGCCTATCACAACCTGGGTATCGCCTTCCGACAGCGCGGCGAGCTGGCCGATGCCGAGGATTCGGCCGAGCAGGCCATTCGACACGCCACCATGCTGGAAGAGCCTTCACTCCTGGCGCTCGCCTTGATGGGGCGCGTCGAGGTCGAGACCGAGCGCGGGGAGCTGGCGCTGGCCCGGCGCGAACTGGAGCGGGCCTCCCGGCTCGCCCGCGACGCCGGCGACGAGCTGGGTCGGGCCGAGGCCATGAGGCTGGGGGCGGTACTGGCGCTGAAGGAAGACGATCCTGAGCGCGCTGCCCGGGAGGCCGAGGAGGCCCGGCAGACCGCCGAGCATCTGCGCAGCGCGCTGCTGCGGGGCGAGGCAGCCGCCGTGGCAGCCCAGGCGCTGAGCGCTTTGGGAAAGCAGGACCTCGCGGCCCAGCGCTACCAGGAAGCGCGGCAGATGTTCATTTCGCTGGGAGCGACGACCAGGCTGGAAGAGCTGGAACGGAACTGGACGGGGAAGTAAGGGACCAGATTCCTGGTTCCTGTTCCCTGATCCCTGATCCCTGCCGTTACGATGCTTCCTTCTGCTCCTCGTTCTCCGCCGCCACCTCGGCCAGCAGCCCACCTTGCGGACCGGCGTTTCGCGCGATATATCCACCGAATCCAGCCGATCATTGTCAGGTCGCATCAAACAAGACACCGGGTTCCGCACCGGGTCCTACTACCTCCAGGTGCCGGCGGGCTCGTACACGATCACCGTCACGGTGACCCCACGCAGCAACAGCACCAACGGTACGCCGTACACAGTCTTCTATCCGGTCTGCACCGGTAGCGGCGGGGGCGGCGGGGGGGACCTCGCGCCGAACGTGCAATCGGCTGCGCCCCATGAGCCGGACGCTGTGGGAGGGTGCTGAGATGCGTTTGATCCCTTCTCTGGCCCTGCTCGCCCTGCTGGCCGCCTGCGGTACCGAGCCCAACCCACCGCCGCCCCCGCTGGCCGGCAAGATCGTCTTTGCCTCCACCCGGCAGTCCCCCACCAGCGGGAGGTCCCAACTCTATTCGATGAACCCCGACGGGTCGGACGTACAGCAGATACCGATATCCCTCCCGCCGTCGCTGGGCCAGCCCGACGTGGCCCCCTCGGGGGACCGGCTGGCCTTCGTGCGCGACGGGATTTACGTGGTGAACGCCGCCGGGACGGGGCTGCAGCACCCAATTCCCGGCCCGGTAGCGCGACCCCATTGGTCGCCGGATGGCAAACGACTGGCCTATATCGCGCCAGATTCAGGAGGGAAGTCCGACATCTGGGTCGCGAACGCCGACGGGAGCAACCCGGTAAATCTCACCTTAACGGATACATTGAGCGACGGCCTGGGCAACTGGTCATCCGACGGCACCCACCTGGTCTTCGGTCGAAGTCCAGGGGACCTGTCAGTACCGGACGAGATCTGGATCATGAATGCGGACGGAACGATGCCACACCGGGTAGCCAGCGATTCGGCATACCTGGCACGATCGCCGGTCTTTTCTCCCGATGGAGCTCTTATCGCCTACACGGGTGATGGATACCAGCTCCGGATCGTGCGGCCGGATGGCACCGGTGACCGGCTGATATTCGATGGGGGAACTGCGACGGTGAATGACCCCGCTTGGTCCCCCGATGGCAGCCTGCTTGCATTCGGCTACGGTTTGGCAATCGCCACTATAAGGGTGGACGGAACGGACCTCCAGATCATAGCGGACAGCGCTTTCAACCTTCAACCTGTGTGGGGTCCGGCGGTGCGCCCCTGAAAGATCTCGGCGTTGCCGCCATCCGTTAGAGGGAGGGTGATCTCGTTACGAACGCCCAGCCGGGCAGCGCTGCGCCCCATGGGCCTGACGTGGTGGGAGGGTGCTGAGATGCGTATGATCCCTCCTCTGGCCCTGCTCGCCCTGCTGGCCGCCTGCGGTACCGAGCCCAACCCACCACGGCCGCCACTGGCCGGTAGGATCGTCTTTGCATCGACCCGCCAGTCCCCCACCAGCGGTCAGCCCCAGCTTTACTCCATCAATCCCGACGGGTCGGGCCTGCAGCAGGTCCCGATTGCGCTGCCGCCCCCGCTCGCGCAGCCCGACGTGGCCCCGTCGGGGGATCGGCTGGCATTCGTGCGCGACGGGATCTACGTGGTGAACGCCGACGGGACCGGGTTGCAGCACGTGATCGCCAGTGGCACGTGGCCTCGGTGGTCGCCGGACGGCAAATGGCTGGCCTACACCAATATGTTGGATATCTGGATTGCGAAGGCCGACGGAACCAGTCCGATGAACATCACACCCACGCCGGCAGAGGAAGAAGTTCTGGGCAATTGGTCGAGTGACGGGACAATGCTGGTCTATTCCCGTCAGCCCTCCGACCTGTCGACTCCCAACGCGCTCTGGATCGTGAATGCCGATGGGACGATGCCCCACCAGGTGGCCACCGATTCCGTCACGGAAGCAACATGGCCGGCCTTTTCTCCCGATGGAGCCTTCATCGCCTACGTCGGTGATGGGACCCAGCTGCGGATCGTTCGGCCGGATGGCAGCGGGGACCGGATGGTCTTCGATGGGGGAGACTCGCTAGGTGTGGGCCATCCATCGTGGGCGCCTGATGGCGACCTGCTCGCCTTCGAGTACTCTTCTCCTGGCCCTATACTCGCAATCGCTACCATTCGAACCGACGGCACCGGCTTTCGGATCATCGCGGACAGCGCTGTAAACCTACGCCCGGTCTGGGGCCCGGCGGTGAAACCCTAGCGCAGCCGTCGCCACCCAGCGCTACCAGGAAGCGCGGCAGATGTTCATCAGCCTCGGGGGCCACGACAAGACTGGAGGAGCTGGAACAGAACTGGACCGGGGAGTAAGGGACCAGGAACCGACGGCGCAGGGGCGAGGCAGGGGCGAGGCATGTCTCGCCCCTGCCTCGCCCCCTGATTCCCGATTCCTGGTTCCTGATCCCTGCCGTTACGACGCCTCTTTCTGCTCCTCGTTTTCCGCCGCCACCTTGGCGGCGACATCGGCCGGAGCCTCCACGTACCCGTGGAACTTCTCCCAGTGCGTCCCGCGCCCATGGGTGATCGAATGCAGCGTGGTGGAGTACTTGTACAGCTCGGACTCGGGCACGATGGCCCGGACCTTGGTCAGCCGGCCGTCCTTCTCGGTGCCGAGGATCTGACCCCGGCGCGAGCTCAGGTCGCCCATGACGTCGCCCAGCGTGTCGTCCGGCGTCCAGACTTCGAGGTCCCGCAGGGGCTCGAGCAGGATCGGCTTGCACTTGGGAGCGACGTTCCGGAAGGCCAGGATCCCGGCCATCTTGAAGGACATTTCGTTTGAGTCCACGTCGTGGTAGGAGCCGTCGAAGCACTCGGCCCTGAAATCCACCATCGGATATCCCGCCACCACGCCGCGCTCCGCCGACTCCTGAATTCCCCGGTCCACCGCCGGCACGTATTTCCCCGGAATCACCCCACCCACGATCTTGTCCGCGAACTCGTAACCGGCGCCCCGGGGCTGGGGTGCCAGGCGGATCCAGCAGTCGCCGTACTGGCCCCGGCCGCCGGTCTGCTTCTTGTGTTTCCCCTGGCCCTCGGCCTTCGCCTTGATGGTCTCCCGGTACGCCACCCGGGGGCGGACCAGCTCGGCATGGACCCCGAACTTCCGGGCCAGCCGCTCCAGAATGATCTCGAAATGCTTCTCGCCCAGCCCGTGGATCAGCGTCTGGCCCAGCTCGCTGCTGTACTCGAAGTGGAACGTCGGGTCTTCTTCATGCAGCTTGTGCAGCCCGGCCGCCAGCTTGTCCTCTTCGCCCCGCTTGCGGACCACCACGGCGCTGGTCGCCACCGCTTCCGGGTAGGGGATCTCCGGCAGGTGCACCGGCGAATCCTGCCGGCAGAAGGTGTCGTTGGTGTGGGTATCCTTGAGCTTCGCCACCGAACCGATATCGCCGCGATTGAGCTGCGGCACCTCCAGCCGTTCCTTGCCCTGCTGAATCGACAGGTGGTTCAGCTTCTCGGCCACGTTGTGCTCGGCGTTCCACACCTCGTCGCCACTCCTGATCGAGCCGGTGTAGATGCGGAAAAAGGAGATGTCGCCCACGTGGGGCTCCGAGACCACCTTGAAGACGTGGCCCGACAGGGGCGCATCCACCGGCGGTTTGATCTCGGCGGGTGAGGGCAGCAGTTCCACGATCTTGGTGAGCAGCGCCCGCACGCCGTAGGTCAGCTCCGCGCTGCCGCAGAAGAGCGGAACGATCTCCCCCGAGAGCATCGCCTTCTTCATGGCGCCGATCACCTCCTCGCGGGAGATGGTCTCGCCACCCAGATAGCGCTCCAGCAGGTCGTCGTCGGTGGAGGCCACCGTCTCGGTCAACTCGAGCGAGTACTGCTCGTAACGCTGCTGCTGTTCGGAGGGAATGTCCTGCTCCTCGTATTCGCCGGCCTTGGTGCCCTGCTTGTAGACATGGCACTTCCCGGAAAACAGGTTGATGATGCCGTGGAAATCCGGGCCGTTGCCCACCGGGATCTCCACCGGCACGACCTTGGGGCTCAGGTGCTCCTTGATGTTGGCGAACACCCGCTCGAACTCGGCGTTTTCCTTGTCCATCTGCGAGACGAACAGGATCCGCGGCAGGTGCAGCGTATCGCACACCTCCCAGACCTTCTCGGTCCCGACCTCGACGCCGCTGACGCCGCCCAGCACCACCACCGCCGCGTCGGCGGTATACAAACCCGCCACGGTATCGCCGAAGAAATCGAGATACCCGGGCGTATCGATCAGGTTGATCTTGGTGTCCATCCACTCGGCATAGGCGAGGCCGAGGCTGATGGAGTGCTGGTGCTGGATTTCGTCGGGAGTGTAGTCGGTGAGCGAGGTACCGTCCTTCACCGAGCCATGGCGCCGGCTGCTGCCGGACACGAACGCCAGTGCGTCTACCAGGGAGGTCTTCCCGGAACCGCCGTGCCCCACAAAGGCGACGTTCCGGATGGCCTCCGAGCCATAGACGTTCATGGCTCACCTCCTCGGGAGAATGGGGTATGGAACTTGGCCGGGAGGTCTCGGGATTGTCAAACGCCCTGCCGTCTTGCCGTCTTGCCGTCTTGCCGTCCTGCCGTCCTGCCGTCCTGCGACCGAGCGGCCTCCAATAGAAAGCCGCGAGGAAGTCCTTTAGGGCCATCCTGCCGCCCTGCGTGACCCCTCTCACCGACGCCCCGCCGGGGCCGTGCCATCCTGAGACACCACTCACCGGCGCCGCCAGGGCGCTGCGTGCGCAGGATCACCAAGGCATGAAAAGGGTTACGACGTGGCCACGGCTGAGACCTATCCTGACGGCATGCGCTTTGTCGCCGATGCCATTCTCCCCGGCTACTTCCAGGCCCTCCGGGAAGCACTGGACGATCTGCTCGCCCGCCTCCCCCGTTCCCGGCCCCGGAGACTGCTCCGCCGGGTCCGGGCCCGTCTCCGGGACGGCCGCCGCCGCTACGCGTTCGGCGCCCTGCACCGGCTGGTCACGGTGGGCGAAGGCCAGGGCTGGCTCTCCCCGGGCGACGCCATTCGCATCCGTAAACTGGCCTACCGCTGCGCGTTATACCTCAGGAAGGCGGAGGAGACCGACCGCCGCGGAGGCCTGGAGGTAAGGCGTAACAGGTAAGGCGTGAGGGGTAAGGTGTGGGCCCGCCCGCCGCTCACCTCTCGCCCGGTTCCGTGCCCTTCGACTCCATCCATATACTCCCCGCAATTTGGGCCAGGGGTATCATCAGCAGGACCACCGCCTCATCGGTGGCGGCCGTGAACGCGAGTCCGGCCAGGAACAGGCCACTGGAGAACGCGACTTCCTGAGATAGCGACCCTCGCCGGTGGTTCACCAGGTGCACGGCCAGGGGAATTCCGATTGTCGCTCCCGCCAGGCCCCCGAATGCACCCGCCCCCAGGCTGCAGTATCCCTCTCCTGTGTCCGAACACCCTGCCACACCCACACCGACCACCGCCCCGGCCGCGAAGCCGACGGCCATCCCGGTGACGCCGGCAAAGACGAGGGTGGAGCCGCTGCGCGACTCCGGCCGCTCCGGGCCCGGATTTCTCCCGACGGCCGGCTGAAAGAGGGGGGATGCCGTTGCCGCCGAGGGCGTGAGCTGGGCCGGCAGGGGTAGCGGAGCGAGCAGAGCCGCCGAGAGCAGAAAGACGGGCAACCAGCGCATGATGATCTCCTGACCGGGTAGGAGCAATCTGAAGCGCCCCCGTCCCCTCACCGTGACCCCCTGACTCCTGACTCCTGATTCCTGATTCCTGATTCCTGACTCCTGGTCCCTGGTCCCTGACTCCTGATTCCTGGGTCCCTCCTATCGATACCCCCGCGCCTGGAGCTGAAACAGCTCCGCATACAACCCGCCCTGCGTCACCAGCTGCTCGTGCGTCCCCTCCTCCACCAGCTGCCCCTCCTGCAGCACCAGGATCCAGTCCGCCATGCGGACGGTGGAGAATCGGTGGGAAATGAGCACCGCCATGCGCCCGGCGGTCAGCTCGCTGAAGCGCAGGAAGACCTCGTATTCCGCCCGGGCGTCCAGCGCGGCAGTCGGCTCGTCCAGGATGAGCACCTGGGCATCGCGCAGGTAGGCGCGGGCCAGCGCCACCTTCTGCCATTCGCCGCCCGAGAGCTGCACCCCGCCTTCGAAGCGCCGTCCCAGCATCTGGGCATATCCCTCCGGCACCCGGGAGGCGACCTGGTCGGCCAGGCTGCGCGAGGCGGCGGCCTCGATCGCGGGCTCGTTGTCCAGGTCGTGGATGCTGCCGACCGCGATGTTCTCGCGCAGGGCCAGATCGTAGCGCACGAAGTCCTGGAAGATCACGCCGATATTGCGGCGCAGGCTGTCCACGTCGTACTCCCGCAGATCCACGCCGTCGAGCAGGATACGTCCCTCGGACGGGTCGTAGAGCCGTCCCAGCAGCTTCACCAGCGTGGTCTTGCCCGCACCGTTCTCGCCCACCAGCGCGATGCGCTGTTCCGGCACCAGCCGGAAGCTCAGGTGGCGCACCGCCCAGCGCTCGGACTCCGGGTAGCGGAATCCGACATCCTCGAAGACGAACCCCTCACGAATGGGGACCGGCACCGGCGGCGCCGCCGCCCGCGACTCGATCCGGGGCTGGAGAGTGAAGAAGCTGAAGAGGTCGTCGAGGTAGAGGCTCTGCTCGTAGATCTGCGAGAGGCTGAGCAGGACCCGCTGGATCAGATCGCGACTCTGCCGGAAGGAGCCGGCCAGGAAGGTGAGGACACCCAGGGTGAAGACGCCGCCGGGCGAGCGGTAATGCGTGACGGTCAGATAGATGATAACGCCGTAGGCGGAGTAATAGCCCAGCGTTCCCAGCACCGCGAGCAGGCCCGAGACCAGGCTGCGGCGGACGGCCAGCCGCTTGTTGGCCAGGTAGAACTCGTCCGAGAGCCGGGCATAGCGGCCCACCAGAAAATCCGACAGGCCGAAGAGCTTGACCTCCTTGGCCGAGATGTCGCTTGCGCCGAGGTAGCGCAGGTAGTCCAGCAGCCGTCGCTGCGGGGTCCAGGAATACAGGAGCGAATACCCCAGGGACGCGTAGTGGCTCTCCCCCAGGAAGCTGGGCAGGACAGAAACGGCCAGCAGCACCAGCAGCCAGGGGACGTAGACCACCAGCGCGGCCGCCAGGGTCACCAGCGTGATCAGGTCCTGCAGAGATGAGAGCAGCTGGGTGAAGAGCGCGATCCGGCCGACGGTCTGCCGCCGGGCCCGTTCCAGCCGGTCGTAGGTGTCGGCATCCTCGAACTGCTCCAGATCGAGGGTGGCCGCGTGCTCCATCAGCGCGATGCTCGTCCGGTTGGCGAAGAGGTCTCCCAGCAGGCTCTCGAGCAGCGAGGAGAGCCGGGCCAGCCCCTCTCCCACCACCGCCACCACCAGCTCGGCGGCGACCAGTATCACCAGCGGCCGCCAGACGATCGGCGCTCCGGACCGCCAGGCGTCGCTCAGCGATACGACATCATCGATGATGAGTTTCCCGATCCACAGCACCACGAGAGGCACCAGGGCGCGAGCCACCCGCAGGCACGCTATGGACACCGTGTAGCTGCGGTGGGTGCGCCAGACCATGCCGAAGAGCCGGGGGACGTGGCGCAGCGCCCGGAGTTGTTCCCGCCAGCTCCGGTCGGGAGCCGCGGCGGCGCCAGGCCGTCGCGAGGGAGGCACGAAGTGCGGTGCGGCCATCGACCAAAGCTAACCGGGCGGCTGCGGTAGTCGGCCGCCCGCCCGCCGCGTTACATTACATCGCCATGTCCGAGCCTACCGCGTCCGTCGCGCTGGTCACCGGCGCCACCGAAGGCATCGGCCGCGCCATCGCGTTTGCTCTGGGGCAGGCCGGCTACCGCATCGGCGTGTGCGCCCGCACCGCCGAGCGCCTGGAGCAGCTGGTCGCCGCACTGGAAGAAGAGGGGATCGAAGCCGCCGGTGTTCCGGGAGACGTGGGCATCGAGACCTCCGCCCGCACCATCGTGCACCACGTGAGCGACAAACTCGGCCCGGTGGACACGCTGGTCAACAACGCCGGCACCGCCATCCTCAAGCCCATCGAGAAGCTCACGCTCGCCGAGTGGGATGCCACCATGGCCACCAACATCCGCAGCATGTTTCTGCTCAGCCGGGAAGTCCTGCCCGGCATGCGCAAGCGGAAGTCGGGCTCCATCGTCAACATCGCCAGCCTCGCCGCCCGCAACGGCTTCGCGGGCGGCACCGCGTACGTCGCCAGCAAGCACGCCGTCCTCGGGTTCAGCCGGGCGCTGATGATGGAAGTACGCAAGGACAACGTCCGGGTCATCACCATTCTTCCCGGCTCGGTCAACACCGCCCTCATGAAGAACCAGGGCGTGCTCAAGCCCGATTTCGACAAGATTCTCCGGCCGGAGGACGTCGCGCAGGCCACCCTGTGCGCCTTGCAGCAACCGGAACGTGTGCTGGTCAGCGAGATCGACCTGCGCCCCACCAATCCCTAGGACGCGCCGGATGCAATGGGAGACGTTCGCATTACCATGTGCGTCTGCCGCGAGACGCCCTTCGCCCGCCTGCTGCCGCTCGCCCGCGCGCGGCATTGGGATTTGGAGACGCTGATCCGCGAGACCGGCTGCGGCGCGGGGTGCGGCCTCTGCCGGCCCTACCTCCGGCGCATGCTCGCGACCGGGGCCACCGAATTCACCGAAGTCCTCCTCGACCCGCCGGAACCCGGCCCATGAGCGCCGCGCCCGACGCGGTCAATACGAACCTCCGGCCGCGGTCGGGCTGGGCACGCGTCTATGCCACCGGGCCGCTCATCGCGCTCTGCGTCGTCCTCGGATGGCTCGCCGTGTACCTGGCCGGGGCGGGCCGGCGGGACGCCGCGATCATTACCGCCGGCGCCACCACCCTCCTGGCCCTGCTTACCCTGCGGCGCGGACGCATTCTGGCGGAACGGCAGAAGGAAGCCTACCGCACCGCCTACCTCGCCGCCTCCGCGCGGAATCGCGAGCTCGACCGGCTGCGGGAACTGGCCGCCAGCCTGCTCTCCGGCACCGATCTCGAGGTGCTCTTCCATGAGATCGCCCGCGCGGCGGCCGACCTGCTGGAGGCCGATGCCGGCATCATTACGCTGATCGTGGAAGAGGGGCGCTTCCTGCGGATCGCGGCCGCCAGCGGCATCCTCGCGCCCCTCTCGGGATCCCTCCTGCCGGTCGACCGCTCGCTCTCCGGCTGGGTCGTCACCCATGACGAACCGCTGATCAGCGACGACATGGAAATCGATCCCCGCAGCTTCCGGCCGGAGCAGCAGACGGAGCCGCTGCGGGATGCCGCGATCATTCCCCTCCGCAGCGCTGAAGTGGTGATCGGCACCGTCAGCGTCCATAACCGCCGCGACGGCCGCCCCTTCGGCCCGCACGACCTGCAACTGCTGCGGGCGCTGGGAGATCAGGCCGTCATGGGGCTCGATCGGGCCGCCGTGCTGGAGGAAAGCCGCGCCAGCGAGCGCGCCCTCGTCGCCAAGAACCGCGAGCTCCAGCGGGCCACTCAACTGAAGAGCGAATTCCTGGCCAACATGTCGCACGAGCTGCGCACCCCCCTCAATGCCATCATCGGCTTCTCCGATCTGATGCTGACCGAGGGCGCGGGGCCGGTGAACGAGCAGCAGCGCGACTTCCTCGAAGCAGTGCTGCGCAATGGCCGGCACCTGCTGAGCCTTATCAGCAGCATTCTCGACCTGAGCAAGATCGAAGCGGGCCGCATGACGCTGGAGCTGGCGCAGACCGATCTGCGCGCCACCCTGCTCGCGGCCGTGACCGATACCGAGAGCCTCCGCTCCGCCAAACAGCAGGAGTGCCTCGTTCAGATCAGCGAGGAACCGATCACGATTGTGGCCGACGGGCAGCGCATCCGCCAGATCCTGTTCAACCTGCTGGCCAATGCCTCGAAATTCACTCCCGAAGGCGGCCGGATTACCGTCTCCGCCGTCAGCACGCGCGCCCCGCTCCCCGTGCCCGCCGAGCGGTCCGGTGAGGAGGCGCGCCTGGTCTCGCGCCACGCCGCCTGGGTCTCGGTGATCGACACCGGTATCGGCATCCGGGAAGAGGACAAGGAGAAGCTCTTCCGCGAATTCAGCCAGGTGGACGCCTCCGCCAGCCGCCGGGCCCAGGGGACGGGCCTCGGCCTGGCGCTCAGCCGCCAGTTCGTGGAAATGCACGGCGGGATCATCGGTGCCGACTCTATTCCCGGCACCGGCAGCACCTTCTGGTTCATCCTGCCGGTGGAAGGCCCCGTCCGCCGCACCGGCCACACACCGTCCTAGGCGGGGAGCGCGCAGCGATGAAACCGCAGATTACGCAGATTGCGCAGATGATCCCTGTTGGTATCCGGGGGGCAGCAATATGCTCCTGATTGTTGTCGAAGATGAGCAGACGGAAAAAGACCTGAACGAATCTGCGTAATCTGCGGTTCCCCTTTGTCGGAGAAGTTCGAATGAGCCGATCCACGGCGCCAGCCTCATGGGTACTCGCCATTGCAGGCCTCGCCGCCTCCACCGCCGCGCCGCTCGCGGCACAATGGACGCCCCAGTCGACCGGCACCACCGCCGAGTTCCGCGGGCTCTACGCCGTGGATTCGAACGTGGTCTGGGCCGCGGGCCGGGGAGGCGTGGTCGCCCGGACCACCGATGGCGGCCGCACCTGGCGCGCGGATTCGATTCCCGGCGCATCGCACCTCTTCCTGATCGACGTGCACGCCCGCGATGCCGCCCGCGCCTGGGTCCTCGGCACCGACTTCGACGGCGGGCTGGGACAGATCTACGCCACCAGCGACAGCGGCCGCTCCTGGGTCATCCAGTACGAGCGGGCCGACAGCGGCATGTTCTTCGACGGCATGGCATTCTCCGATGCCACCCACGGCATCGCGTTCGGCGACCCGATTCGCAACCAGATGGTCGTGGTACGCACCGAGGACGGGGAGCACTGGAATGAAATCCCCGCCGCCGCGCTGCCGGCCCCCCGGGTCGGGGAGGCCAGCTTCGCCGCCAGCGGCACGGACGTCAGCGCACTGCCGGGCGGCTACTTCTGGATCGGCACCGGCGGCAGCGACACCGCGCGCATCCTCCGCAGTACCGACGGCGGACGCACCTGGAGCGCGGCCTCCACCCAACTCGGCGGC
This sequence comes from uncultured Gemmatimonadales bacterium, assembly GCA_963779755.1. Classification (GTDB taxonomy): domain Bacteria; phylum Gemmatimonadota; class Gemmatimonadetes; order Gemmatimonadales; family GWC2-71-9; genus CAVZZO01. The sequence goes on along the minus strand of CAVZZO010000001.1, from coordinate 392,296 downwards.
AGCCCGTCCACCGGGATTTTCGGCGTGGCCTTCCGGGACCGGCAGCACGGGGTGGCCGTGGGAGGCAACTATCAGACACCGCGAACCGCGGTCCGCAACGTCCTCGCATCGGACGACGGGGGCCGTACCTGGAAGATCGTCGCCGGCAGTATCCCGGCCGGTGTGCGCTATGCCGTAGTGTACGTTCCTGGAACCCGGACGGTCGTCGCGGTGGGGCCCTCGGGATCCGGCTATTCCACCGACGACGGCGTCACCTGGACGGGGGTAGACGACCAGCAATGGAATACCGTCGCGTTCGTCTCCCCCACCGCGGGATGGGTGGCAGGGCCGGGCGGGCGGATCGCGCGGTGGAGCGGGAGCTTCGAACGGCGAGAATAGGGAAAAGGGTAACGGGAAGGGGGAAGCGGTGGGCCCCTTCCCCGTTCCCTATTCCCCTTTCCCTATCTGCTCAAACGGTATGTTCAGGATCGGATACTCCCTCCACTCCCCGTAGTCGAAGTGCCACCACTCCGCCGGGTAAATGGCGAAGCCCTGTGCTTCCATCACCCGCCGCAGCAGGCCGCGGTTCCACCGCTCCAGATCGGTCCCGCCAGGATAATAGGCGAATGAGCGGTCGGTCGATTCGTCATAGGTGCCAGGCATGGGCACCGGACGCCCGGTGGCGAGATCATACATCGTCACATCCACCGCCGCGCCACGATTGTGCCGCGATCCGTTGGCCGGGTTGGCCACCAGCCATCTGAGGGAATCGGGAGTCGCGTCCCAGAAGATCTTCGTGACATACCAGGGACGATACGCGTCATGGATCAGGATGCCGTACCCGTAGCGGCGCAGGGCGTGATGCGCCCGCAGCAGCGCCATGGCGGCGGGCCGCTGCAGGAAGGCCCGGGCAAGGGTGTAGAAGGGGGTGCCCAGGAAGTTGTTGGCGCCGGCGTAGCGGATGTCGAGGTGAATGCTGGAATCCAGCGCCGCGACATTCACCAGGTCGGGCGGGCGCAGCCCTGCCGGCTGGGCCGGCGGAGAAGCCTGCAGCGCTTCCTGTCGCAGCTCTTCAACCGGACGCACCGGGTGGACGTGCAACTGGCCACCCGCTGCCGGGCCGATCCGGCGGCGCGGTAGCCACACCCCGCCCAACCGGATACCCGTCACACTCCGGTCGGGCCCCCGGAGGACGGCCAGCTCCTCCTCCGCGTGCATGCCGCTGCGGGGAAAACGGAAGCGGTCGGCTGCCAGCTCTTCCAGCGGCGCGGCGTTGAACCACTCGGTGCGGGCCATCAGCCGGCCGGCCGCCTCGTAGAGAAAAACAACACCATAGTCCGGGCCGTATTCACCGATGATCCCCTGCCAGCGTGCCGGGAGCGGCCCAGGCCTGGGCGCCTGAACACGCGCCAGGGTATCTCCGCCCACCACTAGCCGGCCTCTCCCTGAGCTCGAGGGCACCAGCCGCGGGCCGTAGTCCCGCAGGTCGTTCACTGCCAGCGTATCAGCGAGGCGGCTCAACGCCAGCGGCGGCCGGCCGGGAGCGGGAATCCAGGAAAGCGCACCACCCCGGTTCTGCAGCTCCATGGTCTCCGCTCCATTGCTGTAGCGGCCCGCCAGCGTGTGGGCCAGAGAGTCGCCTACCGGGCGCAGGTCCGCCACAATCGGCGGTGGCCCCGCCGTCCGATCCGCCAGGACGGCCCGGAGAGCGAACTGCGCCAGCTGCGCGACCACCCCGTTGGCCGCATCCACGTCGGTGACCACGACCACCCCGATGCTATCGTCCGGCAGCAGGTTCAGGATAGAGGTATATCCGTAGACCGCTCCGGCATGCCCCACCATGAAACGGCCATCCAGTGAGCTCTGCTGGAAACCGAGGGCATAGCCGCTGGCGTCCCCTGCCGGCGCACTCCACATCTGCCGCAGGGTTGCCCGGTCCACTACCTGGCCGCCGGGCCCTGTTCCGCCGGCCAGCAGCATGGCGGCAAACCGCCCCAGATCGGCGGCCGAGGCGTACAGCCCGGCCGCCGGCGCGATGCCGAGTCGAAAGGAAGGCGCGGCGAACCGCTCCCGGTCGGGGGCCCAGAGCCACCCGCCCGCCAGCGCCTCGGGGCTGCCGATGCCGCTCCTCCCCATGCCGGAGGGTGCCAGGATCGCGTCTCGCACATAGGAGGCATACGGCTCCCCCGACACCCGCTCCACCACCAACCCGGCGACGGTGGGACCGGCGTTGCTGTACTTCGTCCGGGACCCAGGGGCGAACCGGAGGGTAGTACCATTCAGGCTTCGCACCACCGAGTCGAGCGGCGGCGCGAGGGAATCGAGATACCCGCCGGCCGGCGGATCCCGGTCCAGACCGGAGCGATGTTCCAGGAGCCGGCGCAGAGTAATGGCGCCCCCATAGGGATTCCGGGGCCGGAACCCGGGCAGATAGCGGCGCACCGGCGCGTCGAGATCCAGCTTCCCGGCGGCGGCCAGTTGCATGACGGCCAGGGCAGTCACCGTTTTCGCAAGGGAGCCCGCGCGATACACTGTCGCCGTATCGTTGCCTATGCTATCGCTGCCGAAGGCAGAGGCCCAGAGTATCCCCTTCGGCGTGGCCAGCACCACCGCCAGCCTCGGCAGGGTGAATTCCCGGGCCAGCTCCCGTCCCCGGGTCGCGATTGCCTCGCGCCAACCCGGGTCGCGGCCCTGCCCCACAACCGGAGCGGCGGCCCAGACGAGGAGGCACAGCAGGGCCCCCGGCATCCGGCGGGCGAGCCACCCTGCCCGCATACGGTTGTCCCGCGCCCGCGGCGCGGCCAGACTCCTGTAGATCCTGAACCCGGAGCCTTGCATGTCCCTCCCCGATCTTCTTGATACGCGGTATCTCACCAACAAGGTCATCGACTTTCTCCCCAAGCTGGGAGCGGCTCTCCTCGTCCTCTTCTTCTTCTGGGTCCTGGAGCGGCTTACCCGGCCCGCCTTGCGAGGACTGCTTCGCCGGGCCCGGATCGACGACGCCCTGAACCGGTTGCTGGTGGATAACGTCTACCGCTTCACCATCCTGGCATTTGGCGTGGTCATGGCGGCCGCCCAGCTGGGAATCAATATCGCCGCCGCATTAGCCGGAATCGGCGTGGCGGGCATCGCCATCGGATTCGCGGCCCAGGAATCCCTTTCGAATATGATCGCCGGGTTTCTGATTTTCTGGGATCGACCCTTCGAGGTTGGCGACTATATCAGCCTCAACGACCAGTACGGCCGGGTCCAGGACATCACCATGCGGACCACCCGGATCCGGACGCAGGAGAATACCTACGCCGTGGTGCCCAACAAGCAAATCATCGGGGAAATGCTGGTCAATCACTCGATGTACGGGCGCACCCGCGTCAACGTGCCCGTCGGGATCGCTTATAAGGAAAAGATCGCCGAGGCGCGCCGCGTGATGCTGGAGGCGGTACGGGGACTGGAGGGGGTCATGACCGATCCGGAACCGACGGTGGTAGCGCTCGAGCTGGGCGACTCCAGCGTGAATCTCGAGGTCCGGGTCTGGATCAGCGACGCCTCGGAAGAAAAGCCGGTCTTCTTCCGCACCATTGAAGCCTGCAAAGTTGCGCTGGACGACGCCGGGATCGAGATCCCCTTCCCTCACCTGCAGCTCTTCATTGAGGACGTCAAGGACGCCGCGGTCCGCCAGACGGCCAGGATCCCGCGATTGGTCCAGGAAGGCGACGCCTAGCGAGAAAGCCGCTCAGTCCCGGCGCCGGCGCCCACTGGCGGGGGAGACGTCGATCATCAGCGCGATCACCAGACCCACGATCTGCCACAGGCCCCAGACGCCGCCCCACCAGTGCTGCACGGCGCTGTACCAGAGCAGGGTGGTGGGCAGGAAAATCAGGCCGAGGATGAGCCACAGCGCGCTGGAAAACAGACCCTGCCACCAGTTGGTGAACAGCCACAGGAGAACGATGACCAGGCGGGGGGTCAGCAGCGCGATGAGGGCGAACAGGCAAGGCATGCGGGCACTCCGGGCATGAGGAGCCGGGACCGGGCCACGGTATCATAGGCGACGCGCAGGCTGCCCGACGTGTTTCAGGTCACCCCGGCACTGCCTCCGCCAGCCGGGCGAGCGCCCGTCGCACGTGAACCGGGACCATGTCCTTGCGCCAGCCAATGGTGAAATCGGTATTGTCCAGCGGTTTGCCCAGCCGGGCGGCGGCCCGCGCAGCGGCATCGAGCGCCTCGTCGTCCAGCCGGCGGCCTTGCAGCAGCTCCGCGGCTTCGGCGCACGGCTTGGGCCAGGAGCCGACCGCCCCCAGCACGATCCGCGCCTCGCGGACGGTCCGGTCGTGGTTGAAAACCGCCCACGCGGCCACTCCCAGCACCGGGAAGTCGAACGAGCCGCGGCGGCGCAGCTTGACATAACAGGCGCGGCCTTCCAGCGGCGGCACCCGGACTTCCACCAGCAATTCGTCCGGCTCCTTGGTGAGAAACGCGATGCCGTCGTCACGATAGAGTTCCCGCACCGGCAGCGTCCGGGAGCCGCCCGGCCCCGCCAGCACCACGCTGGCGTTGAGCGCCACCATGACGGGCGCCAGATCGCTCGACTGCACCGCCCAGCAGCGCGGGCTGGAAGGAGCCACCCAGCAGATGGCGCCGTCCTTCTTCATGCAGAAGTCGATCGCCTTGCGCCACTCGAAGCTCTGATCGTAGTAGTTGCAGCGCGTGTCCAGCAACAGGTTGCCGCCCACCGTCCCCATGTTCTGCAGGATGGGGGTGGAGATCTCCCGCGCCGCCTGCGACAGCACCGGCCACGCCTCCCGTACCCGCACATCGCGAATCAGGCGCGTGAGACTCACCGCGGCGCCGATATGCAGCGTCCCCTCGGCGTCGGGCTCGAGGCGCTGCAGCTCGGGAACCCGGCGAACGTCCACCACGACCGCCGGCGTCTGCTGCCGCCGCTTCATGTTGGGATAGAGGTCGGTGCCGCCGGCCGCGTAGACGGCCTTCGAGCCGTGTTGTGCCTTGAGCGCTACCGCGTCCTCGATGCGCGCGGGAAACTCCGCCGTAAACTCGGGAAGCCGGAGCATCAGCTCTTTCCTCCTGCCGTCCTGCCGTCCTGCCGTCCTGCCGTCTCCGCTCGTCCATCTCCCCCCTCCGCCGGCGTCTTCACCCGCACCGCTTCCGGCCACCGCACCTGCGGCACTTTGGTGGGCCCGAATCGCGGCTCGCCGCCCTTGGCCTTGGCCTGCACGGCCTTCAGCACCTTGGGTGGACTCATCGGCACTTCATCGATCCGGACGCCCACGGCGTCGTAGATCGCGTTGGCGACGGCGGGCATGACGGGCAGCAGCGGCCCCTGCCCCGCCTCCTTGCCGCCGAAGGGGCCGTTGGGATCGGGCTCGCCCACCAGGTAGGTGATCACGTCGCACATCTCATGCGTGGTCGGGCTCTTGTATTCCAGCAGCGAGGGCCATTTGTGCACCACGTGCCGGTTCTCCCGATAGGCCATCTCCTCCATCAGTGCTTCACCCAGCCCCATATACACGCTCCCCTCCACCTGCCCCATCACCAGCGCGGGGTTGAGGCTCTGCCCGATGTCGTGCGCGATCCAGATGGTCGGCACCCGCACGATGCCGGTCTCGGCATCCACCTCCACCTCCGCCACCGCCGCCGAGTAACTGTAGGCCGCCGACGGCCCCACCCCGGCGCCGCGGTAGCGCCCCGGCGAGCGCGGCGGCTTGTAGCTGCCCACCGCGCCGACGGTGCCGGCCGCCGTCTCGGCCGCCACCACCCCCTCGGCGAATGTCACGCCGCGCTCCGGATCGCTGCTGTCGAAGATCCGGCCTTCCGCGAACACCAGCCTGGCGGCGGGCACATCGAGCTTCCCCGCCACCGCCGGGACAATCATGCCGCGCACGCGCCCGGCCGCCTGAATGGCTGCCTGCCCCGTCATCAGAGTCACCCGGGAGGAATAGGAACCGAGGTCCACCGGCGTCAGGTCGGTATCGGCCGTCACCACCTTGATGGTGGCCGGGTCGATGCCCAGCACCTCGCTCACCACATACGCCAGAATCGAATCCGATCCTTGGCCGATGTCGGTGGACCCGCAGAACACCGTCACCCCGCCGCCCCGGTCGCACTTGATCTGCACCCCGGAATGGGGCATGTCGTTCCAGTAGATGGGCAGCCCGGCACCGGTGATATACGACGAGCAGGCGAGGCCCAGTCCGCGGCCGTAGGGCAGCTGGCGGAACCGGCTCTTCCAGCGGGAGCCCTCGACCACTTTGCGGATGCATTCGCCCAGTCCCATGGTCCCGATGCGCAGCCAGTTGGCCGTCACCGAGTCGGGCGGCTGGAGGTGGCGCAGGCGCAGCTCCGCCGGGTCTATCTTCAGCTGCTCGGCGATCTTGTCGAGCTGCGTCTCCAGCGCGAACCGGGGCTGCGGGGTGCCGTGCCCCCGTTTGGGGCCGCAGGGCGGCTTGTTGGTAAAGGCACGCGTCCCGCGGAACCGATAGGCGGGCACCTGGTAGGTCACCGTCTGCAGCGCACCGGTGTAATAGGTGCTGGCCACGCCGTAGGAACCGTAGGCCCCGCCATCGAGGTAGGACTCGAAGTCCATCGCGGTGATGGCGCCGTCTTTTTTCACCCCGGTGCGCACCCGCATCAGCACCTGGTGCCGCCCGCGATGACAGTAGAACACCTCCTCACGGGTCAACGTGATCTTCACCGCGCGGCCCGTCAGCAGGGCCAGCTTGGCCACGGCGATTTCGTGATTGAATGGATCGCTCTTGCCGCCGAAGCCGCCGCCGTTGGGCGTGGCGATCACCCGGATGCGGCTGGGGGGCAGATCGAGCGCGCACGAGAGGGCCCGGTGCACGTAATGCGGCGTCTGGGTGCTGGACCACAGCGTCAGCCGGCCGTCGGCCGCGCACTGCGCCACCGCGGCGTGCTGCTCCATGGGGAGGTGGGTATTGCCCTCGTAGAAGACCAGGTCTTCCCGCACCAGATCGGCCTGCGCAAACCCGGCATCGAGGTCGCCGAACTCGAGATGGACCAGCTTGTGGAGATTGCCCTCGTCGGCATACTCATGCAGTTGCGGCGCCGGGTGCTTCACCGCGTCATCCACCGAGCCGATCTCCCGGAGCGGCTCGTAGGCCACCTCGATCAGCTCGCAGGCGGCGGCGGCGGTGTCCTCGTCTGCCGCCGCCACCGCGGCCACCGGATCGCCGATGAAGCGCACCACATCGGGGCAGAGCGCATGCTCGTCCTGGCTCACCGGGAGAATGCCGTAGGGGATGGGCAGGTCCTTCCCGGTGATCACTGCGTGCACCCCGGGGAGCGCGCGTGCCTTCGAGGTATCAATGGCCGTGATGCGTGCATGCGGGTGCGGGCTCCGCAGCAGCTTCCCGAAGAGCATCCGCGGCAGGACGATGTCGTCGGCGAAGAGCGTCTGCCCCGTGACCTTGGCCGCGGCATCCACCTTGGGCCGCGCGGTGCCGATAATGTGGAGGCGGTCGGGCGGGCGGGCGGTCAGGCGGTCAGTATCCATATAGCGCCTCCCGCTTCGGCTCGGCATCCTCGCCCCGCATCCGCGCCGCCGCCAGCTCCACCGCCTCGTAGATCTTTACGTACCCGGTGCAGCGGCAGAGATTGCCGGCCAGCGCTTCCTTGATCTGCTCTCGCGTGGGATCCGGTTGTTCCCGGACCAGCGCCTGGGCCGCCAGGAGAATACCGGGCGTGCAGTAGCCGCACTGGGCCGCGCCCAGCTCGGCGAACGCCTGCTGCAGCGGATGCAGAACAGGGCCGTCGGCCATGCCCTCGACGGTGGTGATCGCGCGACCTTCCACCGCTCGAGCCAGCGCCAGACAGGAAAGCTGCGGCTCGCCGTCGATCAGCACGGTGCAGGTTCCGCACTCCCCCAGCTCACAGCCATGCTTGGTACCGGTGAGCGCGAGCTCCTCCCGCAATACTTCCAGCAGCGTCTTGTGCTCGGGGTAGAGGATCTCGCGCGGCTCCCCGTTGACTATGAATATGCCGGTTACTTTCATCGCGCCTCGCGGTTCTCAGTCCTCAGTCCTCGGACGGCAGGACGGCAGGACGGCAGGACGGCAGGATCTGTGTAATCTGCAGCACAGCAGGGCCAAATCTGCGCAATCTGCGGACTCATAGCGGCTTGAGCTTGGCCAGAACCTCTCCCGTGACGCGATCGGGAACGCGAGCGATGATCTCCGCCTCGCGTGCCCGCCAATCGGTGCTGCGTAGATGATCCGACAACACCACGCCGGCCACCGGTAGCCCGTCGGGTAACCTCACCTCGAAGGGATAGCCCTTCACCCGGCTGGCGATGGCGCACATAAGCGCCAGGCCGGAGCGTTCATTATACCGCGCCGGAGAAACGACCAGCGCGGGTCGGCGGGACACGGGACCCCCATCCCGGGGCTCGGTGCTGATCCATACCAGGTCTCCCCGGTCGGGAGTCACCACACCTCACCACCGGTGGGGCGGCCCCAGTCGGTTTCATCGTGGCGGTTTTCCGGCGTGATCCCGGCGCTCAGCTCTTCCAGTCCGTACTCCGGCCGGGCCGGCGCGATCACCAGGCGGCCGTCCTCCACGGACATCTCCACCTCCACACCCTCCTGAATGCCCAGCTCGGCGGCGAAGGCACGGGGGATCCGCACAGCTAAACTGTTTCCCCACTTTGAAATACGGGCTAACATCCTGAACCTGCTGTCTATGTAGATACATTGAAGCTACAACGATGGAACGGCTCGTCAAGCCGGCAGCCGACCGATGTCTCGCGGGTCTTGAGTGCCGGGAGCATTCCGCACCTGCCGGCGTGCAACGGGTTGTAAGCCCCGCAGGCGTTCTACTACATTGCTCCGCCATGCGTCGCTTCCAGAGGTTGGCCGCCCTCCTTCTCCTCACCGCGTTTGTGGGGAGCGGCATCGGCCTGCCCGGATTTGACCTGCTGGCCCATCATCTTGGCTCCGACCACCAGCAGCCGCTTCGGCCGCACTACGATCCCGCCGGAGGATGCCACAACCACGCCGAGCACTGTGTTCTCGGTGTGGTCACCATGCAGCCGCAGGTGGTGGGGGCGTCCGTCTCCGGCATCCAGTCGCTGGCCGAGCTTGCTTCCCGTCCCCAGGCGGAGCCGGCGCCGCTGCCCCCCCGGGCCGCCGCCATCCGCACCACGCAGAGCCGGGCCCCTCCCGCCGTCTGAAGTTTCCCATCACAAACTGACATGAGGTACGCGGCAGGCGTCCCCCAGGACGTTGACCGCAGGGTGTACATCCGGCACGCCGTCGTGCAGCTCCCGGCCTAGCGGGGGCGGTGGCGCGGCCGCGACGGATGCTGCGACTTCACCCGGAGCATCCTGACACAGGGGATGGCATGAGACACCAACGGGGATACCTGATCCCCGGCTTCAGACGACTGCGCGGCCTGGCGATCGTACTCGGCTGCAGTGTGGTGGTGGGCAGGTCCGCCCGCGCCCAGAGCGGGGCGCCGGGCGCCCTGGCCCTGACCCGGCAGCAGGCGATCGACAGCGTGCTGGCCCACAACCCGGCGCTCGAGGCAGCGCGGCAGCAGATCGCCCAGGCCCGGGCCCGGAAGGTCCAGCTCACCGCCTTTCCCGATCCCCAGATCGCGGGCGACTACGCCGGGCTGGCCAAGCCCTTCCAGCCCGGCACCCGGACCGGCAGCGACGTCAGCGTCGGATTGACCCTGCCCTTTCCCTCCAAGTTCCTGCTCCTGGGCCGGATCGGCCGGGCGGAGGTGGGCAGCACCGAATTCGCCTACGTCCAGCTGGTGCAGCAGATGACCTCGGCGACGGCGCAGACCTATGACGCCATTCTGGTCGCGCTGCAGCACCAGTCGGATCTGGAGGAGGGCAAGGCGCTGGCGGAGGATTTTCTGAAGAAGACCGAGGCGCGCTTCGAGGGAGGCACCGTGCCGCGCCTCGACGTCATCAAGGCGCGGGTAGATGTCGCCCAGGCCGCCAACAACCTGCTGGCCAACCAGCGTGACCTCGCCACCGCCCGGGCCAACCTCAATCGTCTCCTCGGCCGCACGGTAGGTGGCGGCATCGCCACCACCGATACCCTGAGCGTCCCCGACAGCCTGCCGGAGCTGTCCCTGCTGGTCGGCATTGCCCTGCGCGACCGTCCCGAGTTGCAGGGGCTGGCCCGCGTCCGCTCCGGGGCCGCCGCGGCCACCTCGCTGGCCAAGGAGTTCTGGGTTCCCGACCTGGGTGTCAGCGTCGAAAAGAACGTGGTGAGCGGAGCCCCCAACAGCTACACCACGTCGATCGGGTTCACCCTCCCGCTCTTCTTCTGGAATCATATCGGCGGAGAGGTTGCCGAATCGAAACACCACGAGCAGGAGCTGGCGGCCACCTACCGCGACCTCGAAGCCCAGGTGGAGCAGGATGTCCGCGCCACCTATGCCACGGCCGCCACCGCGCTCGCTCAGGCAGTGTACCTGCGTGACGAGCTGCTGCCGGAAGCCACCCGTGCCTATCAGATCGCGCTCCAGAGTTACGGGCTGGGAGGGTCCTCCAGCCTGGAGGTGCTGGATGCCCGTCGCACCATGCTCGACGCCAAAAGCCAGTATGCCGAAGCCCTGGGCGCCGCCAACGATGCCCGCGCCGACCTGGAGCGCGCGATTGGCGCTCCGCTCGATACCGTCTCGTCTGGAGAACAGCATGACCACTAGGATCGGGGCTCTTGCCGCCCTCGCTTGCCTGCTGCTGGCGGGCGCCTGCCACCGTGCCGAGCCGGCCGGCGGCGACGGCGCGGCCGATTCGGAGTTCGTTCTCACTCCGGCCCAGCGCCACCAGCTCCGGATCACGCCGGTTGCCCCCGTGGCCTTTCAGCCGTCCGTCACGGTCACCGGCACCGTGGCCTTCAACGGCGACCGCAGCACGCAGGTACTCGCGCCCATCTCGGGCCCGGTGGTACGTATCCTGGTCCAGCCGGGCGCCCACGTGGCGGCGGGCCAGGCCCTGGCGGTGGTCGCGTCCCCTGACTTTGCCACTGCCATCGCCGACTACCGCAAGGCGGTGGTGGCCGCGCACAACGCCCAGCACATCGCCGACCTTGACCAGAAACTCTTCGACACCGACGCCTTGGCGCGGCGGGATCTGGAACAGGCCCAGACGGACGCCGCCTCGGCCGCCGCCGACCGGGATGCCGCACGGGAGCAGCTGCGCTCGCTCGGCGTCGACTCCGCCACCATCGAAGACATCCGCCAGGGACGTGCGGTCGAGGCCGCCCAGGCCGTGATCCGCGCGCCCATCGCCGGGGTGGTGGTGGAGAAGCTCATCACCCCGGGCCAGCTGCTGGAGAGCGGCGCCACACCCTGCTTCACCATTGCCGACCTGGGCACCGTCTGGGTCATGGCCAACGTCTTCGAATCCGACCTGCCCGACGTGACCGAAGGCGACTCGGCCAGCATCAGCCCCACCGACGACAACCGCGTCTTCCCCGGGCGCGTCACCTACGTCGCCTCGCTGGTAGACCCGGACACCCGGGCGACCTCTGTCCGGATCCTGACGCCCAACCCTGGCGATGTCCTCAAGCGCGATATGTTCGTCCGTGTCACCATCTACTCGCGTCACGGCCGCCGGGGCATTCTGGTGCCCGCCTCGGCGGTGCAGCGCGACGAGAATAACCTGCCGTTCCTGTTTGTGGCCGATTCAGGAAAAGGCTTCGAGCGCCGCCAGATCACCCTCGGTTCGCACGTGGATGACAGCTACGAAATCACCTCCGGCCTGGCGCCGGGCGAGCGCATCGTGGCCGAGGGCGGACTGTTTCTGCGGTTCGCGGAGAACCAGTGACCGGGAGCCCCGCCGGGACGCCGCCGGCCACCTCGTTCATTCACCGGATCGTCGGGACCAGCCTGAATCAGCGGTTCCTGGTCGTGCTCTGCGCGCTCATTCTGATCGGCGGGGGCATCTGGTCCTTCACCCGGCTGCCGGTGGACGCCTATCCCGATCTCTCTCCCCCGATGGTGGAGATCACCACCCAGTGGCCGGGCCACGCCGCGGAGGAGGTGGAACGCCTCATCACCGTGCCGCTTGAAGTCGAGATGAACGGGCTGCCCCACCTGCGGGTCATCCGGTCCATCTCGCTCTACGGCCTCTCCAACATCCGGCTCACCTTCGAGGACGGCACCGACAACTACTTCGCCCGGGAACAGGTCTTCGAACGCCTGCCCGATGCGGAGCTGCCCGATGGTGTCGCCCCCGGCGTATCGCCGCTCTTCTCTCCCTCGGGCCTGGTCTACCGCTACGTGCTGCAGAGTCCCGACCGGACGGCGATGGACCTCAAGGTGCTGAACGACTGGGTCATCGTGCGGCAGTACCGGTCGGTCCCCGGTGTGGCCGACGATTCCCCGCTGGGCGGCGAGACCATGCAGTACCAGGTCCAGATCGACCCGACCCGCCTGGCGGCCGCCGGGCTGGCGGTGAGCGACGTCGTGGATGCCCTGGGCAAGGGCAACAGCAACGCCGGCGGCGGGTTCTACTCCGAGGGCGGCCAGTTCTACTACGTGCGCGGCCTGGGGCGGCTCAACACCCTGGACGACATCGGCAACACCGTGCTCGCGGTCCACAACGGCACGCCCGTGCTGGTCAAGGACATCGGCAGCGTGGTGATCGGCCATGCCCCGCGCCTGGGGCAGTTCGGCTACAACGCGCAGAACGATGCCGTCGAAGGCGTCATCCTGCTCCGGAAAGGCGAGCAGGCCCAGACCGTGCTCAAGCAGGTGGAGGCGAAGACCCGCGAACTGAACGAGCACATTCTGCCGAAGGATGTGAAGATCCATCCGTTCTACGACCGCAGCGACCTGATCGCACTCACCACCCGCACGGTGGAAGACAACCTGCTGCGGGGGATCAGCCTGGTCATCGCCGTGCTGATCCTTTTCCTCTATGACATCCGGAGCGGATTGATCGTGGCGGTGACCATACCCATCGCCCTGCTCTTCGCCTTCATCTGCCTGGACCTGCGGCACATTCCGGCCAACCTGCTTTCCATCGGCGCGATAGACTTCGGCATCCTGGTGGACGGCGCGGTAGTGATGGTGGAAAACATCCACCGCCAGCTCGCCCTCAGGTACGGCACCCAGTATCGCCTGCGTGAGGTCATCGCGGCGGCCGCCGCCGAGGTGGACCGGCCCATCTTCTATGCCGTGGCGGTCATCATTGCCGGTTTCCTGCCTATCTACGTGCTGAAGGGTCCCTCGGGCCAGCTCTTCCGCCCCATGGCCGACACCACGATCTTCGCGCTGATCGGCTCGCTGCTGCTCACCCTGACCCTGGTGCCCGTGCTCTGCTCCTGGATTCTGCGCCACGGCGTGCGGGAGCGGCGGAACCCGTTCTATGAGGCACTGCGCCGCTCGTACGAACGCTCGCTCGACTGGACCCTGGCGCACCGCTGGCCCGCCATCGGCGGCTCGGTGGCGATCTTCGCCCTCTCGCTGCTCCTGCTGCCCCTGATCGGCGCGGAGTTCATGCCTCACCTGGATGAGGGAGCGCTCTGGGTTCGCGCCACCATGCCGTACACGATTTCCTTCGAAGAATCGTCGCAGATCGTTCCGCGGATTCGCGCCATTCTCCGCTCCTATCCCCAGGTGACCGTGGTCGCATCCGAGCACGGCCGGCCCGACGACGGCACCGATCCCACCGGCTTCTTCAACGCCGAGTTCTACGTCGGGCTGAAGCCGTACGGTGAATGGCAGGGGAAGATCCACACCAAGGCCCAGCTGATCGACGACATCAATCAGCGGCTGCGGCAATTTCCCGGTATCATCTTCAACTACACCCAGCCCGCCGAGGATGCGGTGGACGAAGCCGAGACCGGCCTCAAGAGCGCCCTGGACGTCAAGGTGTTCGGTCCCAACCTCGACACGCTGCAGACCGAGGGGCAGCAGATCCGCAATGTGCTCCAGCGGGTGCACGGCATCCGCCACGTCACCCTGGTCCAGGAGCTGGGCCAGCCCAGCCTGACGATCCAGGTGGACCGCTCGAAGATCGCCCGGTATGGCCTGGGCGTGGATGACATCAACGGCCTCATCGAAGCGGCGGTGGGCGGGGTGTCGGCTACCGGCGTGGTGCAGGGAGAGCGGACCTTCGACCTGGTGGTCCGCCTCCAGCCGCGCTTCCGGCAGACGCCTGAGGAGATCGGCAACATTCTCGTGGCCACGCCGGGCGGGGCGCAGGTCCCGCTCAAGGAGCTGGCGACCATTGCGCTCTCCAACGGAGCCTCGTTCATCTACCGCCAGGATAACGCCCGGTTCATCGGGGTACAGTACTCGGTCGAAGGCCGCGACCTGGCCGGCGCGGTGCAGGACGCCCAGCGACAGGTGACCTCCACCGTCCATCTGCCCGCCGGGTATCGGGTAGTCTGGGGTGGCGAGTACCAGGAATACACCAGCTCACGCCACCAGCTCCGCATCATCGTGCCGCTGACCCTGTTCATCATCTTCCTCTTGTTGTTTGCGCTCTACAGCAATTTCAAGTTTCCCTTCATTACCGTGGCCGGCGTCGTGCTCTCCGCCCCCATCGGCGGCCTGGTGGCACTGGCGGTGACCGGGACTCCCTTCTCGGTGTCCTCGGGGATCGGCTTCCTCGCCCTCTTCGGCGTCTCGGTGCAGACCGCGGTGGTCTACATCTCCTACGCCAACGAGCTGCGCCGGGCCGGTTCCAGTATCGCCGAAGCCACCCGCACCGCCGCCGTGCTCCGGCTCCGGCCCATCATGATGACGGCACTGGTGGCGGCTTTCGGCCTGCTGCCGGCGGCGCTCTCTACCGGCGTGGGATCGGACTCGCAGAAGCCCTTTGCCCTGGTGATCGTCGGCGGTCTCTTCTCCCGGCTCTTCATCAGTGTGCTGCTGATGCCCGCGCTCTATGCCGTGGTCGCCCGCGACGGCGACCGGCTGGAGGTCTGAATCCCGTGGGGCCGGACCACCGTCGTACGGGTATGCCGTCCCGGTGTTCCGGCCCCGGCCGCCCGGCTATCTTGCGCTTGACCATGCGCTTCCGCTCGGCTCGCCGCGCCCTCGCCCTGCTCCTCCTGCTGGCCTTCGTCGGCAGCAGTCTGGGCGTGCCGGTGTTCGACGCCTTCGCCCACCATCGGGGCCACGCCGAACAGGCCGTCGGTCCGCACTTCGAATCGTCCGACGAGGGCGGCTGCCACGCCGAGCGCTGTCTCCTCGGCCTGGCGTGGTCCGTCCCCCGTCACGTCTGGCAGGTGGCCTCCGGGGCCATCGTCCTCCCCGAAACGCGTATCCTCCCGATCACTTCCCCGGAGATCATCTGGTGGTCGGGGGTCACGATCCATACCAGTACCCTCTCCCGAGCCCCTCCCTCCTTCCTGGTCTGACTCGACATCTGCAGCCCCTCCACCCCCGTCGCCAGAGAGGCGCGGCGGTGGAAATGCACCGGCAGGAACCGCCGGGATGACGAAGCGCGGGAGCTCCGCAAAGACGCTTGCGGGGGACTCCGCACAGGCTGGGAGACAACATGCGTACATCATCAGGCGTTCTGGCGCTGGCGGCACTGCTGAGTGGCGCCGCACCCGCGCTGCAGGCCCAGCAACCCGCCGCCGGACTCGACTCCCTCCGGCACGGCGTAGAGCAGCTCCAGGCCCGGCTCGATTCACTCGACGCCGGCAGCTGTCCCCGGGGTCCTCTGCAGCTCAAGCTGCCGGGCCCCACCGGCGATGCCGCCACCGACTCGATGAGCTCGGCGCTGCGCCGCCTGCGCGACCGGGTTGCCCGGCTGCAACAAGCCCGTTGTGCTCCCGCCGCGCCCTCGCTTGCCGCCGACACCGGCGGGGCGGATGACCTGGCGGCCCTGCGCGCCGCCGCCGCCGGGGCGGCCGGGGATGCAGCGGCGCAGCCGGCCGCCCGCGGCGATGCGGGGGCCCGCGGCACTCAGTTCGTGAGCAAGCAGCGCAATCTCAACAGCTTCAATCCGGAGATCAGCGCCACCGGCGATATCCGCATCTCGGCCAAAGACCGCGGGGTGCAGCGGAACAACTTCGACGCGCGGGAGTTCGAGCTGGCCTTTCAATCTTCTCTCGATCCCTATTCCAACACCAAGGTCTTCCTCACCTTCGAGCAGGACGAAGTCGGGGTGGAGGAAGGCTACATCTACTGGTCCGGCCTTCCCGGCAAGCTGCGGCTGGACGTCGGCAAGTTCCGCCAGGAGGTGGGAGACCTCAACCGCTGGCATCTGCACGCTCTGCCGGAGACCGAATACCCGCTGGTGTATCAGCGGTTCTTCGGCTCGGAGGGCCTGGCCGGGGTCGGCATCTCGGTCTACAGCCTGCTGCCACTGTCCCTGGCCGGCGGTGCGCACGAGTTGTGGCTGCAGGGTACCACCACCGCCAGCGACCCCTTCCTGGCCGGCAGCGCACAGCCCGTGGGACTCGCTCGGCTGCAGAACTTCTGGCAACTCTCCCGCAGCAGCTACGCCCAGCTGGGCTTCACCGGCGCCGTCGGCAGCAACCGCGACAGCAGCCTCACCAGCAACATTCTCGGCGCCGACTTCCGGTTCACCTGGCGCCCCCCCGAGGCGGGAACGCGGCGTGATGTGACGCTGCGCCTGGAGGGGTACCGCCTGCACGCCCGCGAGGCGGGGGCGCGCAGCAGCCGCTATGGCATGTTCGCCGACGTGCAGGCCAGGGCCGGGCAGCGCTGGGTCCTGGGCGCCCGGTACGATTACGTCGAGGCACCCCGCGGCCCCTATGCCGACGAATGGATGCTCACCCCGGTCATTACCTGGTGGGAAAGCGAATTCGTCTACCTCCGCCTGCAGGGGCAGCACCACCGCATGCAGGACGGCTCATCGGACAACACCCTGACGCTCCAGGTCGTCTGGGCCATGGGTCCCCACAAGCACGAGACCTACTGACGGCCCCCGGGCCGTATTTCAGGAGAGCGACATGCTACTTCAGACATTGCTGGCGGCCGCGACGACGATCGGGCTGATGAGCGCCGACTCCGCCCCCTCTGCCCACTCCAGAAAAGCCCCGCTCCGGGTCGTCACCAGCCTCACCACCTACGCCGCCATTGCCCGGGAGATCGTGGGCGATCGCGGCACGGTCACCGCCATCGCCCAGGGAGACGAGGATCCGCATTTCGTTCAGCCCAAGCCGAGTTTCGTTGCCATTCTGCGCAACGCAGACCTGTTCGTCACCACCGGGCTCGATCTTGAGCTCTGGGTCCCGCCGCTGCTCGACCGGGCCAACAACCGCAAGGTCATCGAGGGCGGCCCCGGGTATGTGACGGCCTACACCGGCATCCACCTGCTGGAGATCCCCACGTCCACCGATCGTTCGCAGGGGGATATCCACGCCGAGGGCAACCCGCACATTCACACCGACCCGGTCAACGGCATCATCATCGCCCGGAACATCCTCACCGGCCTGCAGCGGATCGCACCGGCGGACGCCGGGTTCTTCACCCAGCGTGAAAAGGATTTTGAGCGCCGGGTTCTGGAGGCCACGGTCGGCTCCGATCTGGTGCAGCTGCTGACCCCGGAGACCACGCTCGACCTGCTGCGAAGCGACAAGTTTCTCGATTTCGTGGGCGGCAAGCAGTACCAGGGCAGGCCGCTGAGCGACCGGCTGGGCGGCTGGCTGAAGCAGACGGAAATCCTGCGGGGGAAGGAAATGGTCTGCTACCACCGGGAATGGGTGTACTTCAGCGACCGGTTCGGCATTCCCTGCATCGCCTTCGTCGAGCCGAAACCGGGCATCCCGCCCACGCCGAGGCACGTCCGGGAGGTGATCAGCCTGATGCAGGCGCGCCATATTCCCGCGCTGTTCTCCGCCAACTACTACCCGCGGAGCGCCGTCGAGCAGGTGGCGCAGAAGACCGGTGCCACGGCCGTCATCGTCCCCGAGAACACCCAGGGCGCGCCCGGCGTCGACACCTATTTCGATCTGGTCAATACCTGGGTCAACGGCCTCACCGCCGTATTCAAGTAGCCGGCCGCCCGCTCCCCGAAAGGACCCTCGATGCTCGACCTGATCCTGCCGCCCCTGGTGGCCTGCATGGTGATCGTGGCGATCCACGCCTATCTGGGCCTCCACATCATTGCCCGGGAGGTGATCTTCGTGGATCTCTCCCTGGCGCAGATGGCGGCGCTGGGCTCGACGGTGGCGGTGCTGGCCGGCGCCATGCCCGATTCCACCACCGCCTTCATCTACGCCCTGGCCTTTACCTCCATCGGCGCACTCATCTTCAGCCTGACCCGCACCCACGAACGGGGCCGGGTGCCGCAGGAGGCCATCATCGGCATCGTCTATGTCGTGGCCTCCGCCGCCGCCATACTCGTCGCCGACAAGGCACCGCGCGGCAGCGAGGCCATCAAGGACATCCTGGTCGGCAGCCTCCTCTGGGTCACCTGGCCCACCATCATCCGTTTGGCCATCATTTACGCCGCGCTGGGGCTGTTCCATTTTGCCCTGCGCCGCCGCTTCCTCACCATCTCCTTCGAGCCGGAGAAAGCCCTGGGCCTGGGGTGGCGCATCCGCTGGTGGGACTTCCTCTTCTATCTCTCCTTCGGCATCGTGATCACCTTCTCCGTCCCCATCGCCGGCGTGCTCCTGGTGTTCTCCTTCCTGGTGGTGCCGGCCGCCGTGGCGTTCCAATTCAGCCGCAGCCAGCGGGTCCTGGTCGCGCTCAGCTGGCTCACCGGCCTGGTCGCCTCGGCGGGCGGGCTGGCTTTCTCCTTCCGGTACGATCTCCCCACCGGGCCGGTCATCGTCTGCATGTTCGGCCTGCTGCTGCTGCTGGCCTATATCGGCCGGCGGCTGAGCAGCCGCGCGCCGGACGCCGCGAGCCTCGCCGCCGCGGATTGACCCGGCTCGAACCGGGGGGCGGCCTCGGGCCGCCCCCTTTTTAGAGGAATTGACATACCCCCCACCCCTATTTACGATTCAGGGCGTGAGGCCCGGGACTGATACGGGCCCCGTCACCCCAACGCCGAGGGTAACTCCATGAAGGAACTGGTGCTTCATATCCAGGGCATGAGCTGCGGGCACTGCCTCAATACCGTCAACAAGACCTTGGCCGCGATGCCCGGAGTCCAGACGAAGAGCGTCAAGCTGGGCCAGGCGGAAGTAGCCTTCGACGAGTCACAGACCAGCATCGAAGCCATCTGCAACTCCCTGAATGAAGTCGGCTACAACGCCCTCCCCCTGAGCCAGTCATGAGCCTGGACCGCATTATCGTCACGCTGGCCGGGGTCGCCCTGATCACCTGGGTTCTCTGGTATTTCCTGGGAACCCATCGGCAGAACCACGCCTCACCCCTCACGCCTCACCATTAGTCCCCTGATGAGCTCCACGCTGACGCCCACCCCCGAGACCTGCACCCTGCCCGTCGGCGGCATGACCTGCGCCGCCTGCAGCGCCCGGGTGCAGCGTGCCCTGGAGAAGTCCTCCGGCGTCGTTTCCGCCAACGTCAACCTGATGACCGGCTCGGCGACGGTCAGTTACGACCCCGCGGTCGTAACCCCCGAGCAGCTGGTCGGCGCCATCCGGGATACCGGCTACGAATCCTCCGTGCCGGCCGGAGCGAGCACACCGGAAGCGCGGGTCGCCGAACAGGACGAGGAACGCGCGCGCGAGATCACCCTCCTCCGCCGCAAGCTCATCGTGAGCGCGGTGGCGGCGGTGCTGACCATGCTGCTGTCCATACCGCTCATGCAGTCCGAGGGCGGCACGGCCGATCCCCTGATGCGGCTCATGATGCCGGTCGGCCGCTGGCTCGAGGGCGTCTTCCCCGCCGTCTTTGCACTCCCCCCAGAAGTGCTGCGGCTGGTGCTGCTGGGCGTCACGCTGCCGGTAGTGTTCTGGGCGGGCCGGCATTTCTACGTCCGGGCCTGGGCGGCGTTCCGCCACCACAGCGCCGACATGAACACCCTCATCGCGGTCGGCACCGGCGCGGCGTTTCTCTTCAGCGCGGCGATGACGCTGGGGGCAGGCTGGTTCGCGGCCCACGGCGTGACCCCCCAGGTGTACTACGAGGCCGTGGTCTGGATCATCGCGCTCATTCTGCTGGGCAACCTGCTGGAGGCCACCGCCAAGGGGCGGACGTCTGGGGCCATCCGGCGGCTGATCGGCCTCCGGCCCACCACGGCCCGCGTAGTGCGCGATGGCCGGGAGATCGACGTCGCCGTCGAAACGCTCCGGGTGGGCGATCTCATCCTGGTACGGCCGGGGGAGCGGATTCCGGTGGACGGCGTGGTGACCGAAGGCACCAGCAGCGTGGACGAATCCATGCTCACCGGCGAGCCCATGCCGGTGCGCAAGGAGCCGGGCGCACAGGTGGTCGGCGGCACGCTCAACGGCAACGGGGCCTTCCGCTTCCAGGCCGCCCGCGTGGGGGCCGACACCATGCTGTCACGCATCGTGCAGCTGGTGCAGGAGGCCCAGGGCTCCAAGGCTCCCATCCAGCGGCTGGCCGACCGCATCGCCGCCGTGTTCGTGCCCGTCGTGATGTCCCTGGCGATCGCCACCTTCGTCATCTGGTACGACTTCGGCCCGGGGCCGAACTACCTGCATGCCCTGATCGCCGCCGTCACCGTGCTCATCATCGCCTGCCCCTGCGCCATGGGGCTGGCGGTGCCGACGGCCGTCATGGTTTCGACCGGCCGCGGCGCGGAGCTGGGCGTGCTCATCAAGGGCGGCGAGGTACTGGAGCGCACGACTCAGATAGACGTCGTCGTGCTCGACAAGACCGGGACGGTCACCCAGGGCAAGCCGGCCGTGACCAGCGTGCTGCCGTACGGGATTGCCGCGCCCGAGTTGCTCGCCGCCGCCGCCGCGGTGGACCGGCTGAGCGAACACCCCCTGGCCGAAGCGATCGTCCGCGCCGCCGAGCATGACGGGATCAGCCTCCCTCCCGCCCGCGACTTCACGCTCTATCCCGGGCAGGGTGTCGGCGGTAAGGTGGGCGGCGACGTAATCATGGTTGGCAACGCCGCCCTCATGCGGGAACACGGCGTGGATCCTGCCACCGCCGCCGATACCGACCGGCTGGCGGCCAGCGCCAGCACCCCGGTCTATGTCGCCCGCGCGGGGAAGCTGATCGGCATTCTCGGCGTGGCCGACCCCATAAAGCCCACCAGCCGGGAGGCGGTGGAGCGGATGCACGCGCTCGGGCTCCAGGTCATTCTCCTCACCGGCGACAGCGGGGCCACTGGCCAGGCGGTCGGACGCGAGATCGGAGCCGATCGGGTCATCGCAGAAGTGCTGCCGCAGGACAAGTTGCGCGAAGTGAAACGGCTCCAGGAGTCGGGCCTCGTCGTGGCCATGGTGGGCGACGGGATCAACGACGCCCCGGCGCTGGCCCAGGCCGATGTCGGTATTGCCATGGGCACCGGAACCGACGTCGCCATGGAAACCGGCGCCATCACCCTGATGCAGGGCGACCTGCGCGGGGTGGAACGGGCCATCCGGCTGGCCCGGCAGACTCTGCGGGTCATCCGGCAGAACCTCTTCTGGGCCTTCATCTACAACGTGGTCGGCATCCCGGTGGCGGCGGGCATCCTCTATCCCGCGCTCGGCCTGCTGCTCTCGCCGGCCATGGCCGCCGCCGCCATGGCGGTGAGCAGCGTCAGCGTGGTGTCCAACTCGTTGAGATTGAGAAGTGCCTGAGGGAGGAATCAGGAATCAGGAATCAGGAGTCGGGATTCAGGGACAGCACCACACCCTGACTCCCGATTCCCGATTCCTTCCAGTGGAGAGCACATGAACGCGAACAGTAACGGAACCCGCCGGGGAGATCTGGCCAGTACGAGCGCCGCCTGCGCCTGCGGCGTCCGCCCGGGCGACGGGGAACATGCCGTGGGAGTCGATCCGGCGCTGAAACGGTCGGTGCAGAACCGGCTGAAGCGCATCGAGGGCCAGGTGCGCGGGCTGCAGCGAATGGTCGAGGAAGAGCGCTACTGCACCGACGTGGTGACCCAGGTGGCCTCGGTACAGGAGGCGCTCCGCAGTGTGTCCCGCGCGCTGCTGCAGAACCACCTCCGGCATTGCGCCACCCAGGCCATCCGCTCCGGCGACCCGGACCAGGCCGAAGCCATGTACCGCGAGCTGCTGCAGCTGATGGAGCGGAGCGGCCGGTAGGGGCGCGGCATGCCGCGCCCCTGCCGGCCGCTGCCAATCCCTAAGTCACCGCCTGCCCGCACCTCGCCATGTCGGGCAGCACGGTGCGCACCGCCCCCAGCATCACCAGCCCGCCCAGCAGGCTCGCGGCCGGTAGCAGGAGCACCGCGCGGTCCAGGCCGAAGACATCCGAGAGCGTCCCGATCAGCGGGAAGGCGATGGCGTCGCCCGCCAGGTGGATGAACAACAGGTAGGCGCCCATGACGGTGGCGCCGATGCTCGCGGGCACTACATCGAAGATGAGAGCGGTGAGCGGGCCGTTGTACCACGAGAGAAAGAAGAACGCACCGCAGGCCACCGGGACGAAGATCGACAGGTCCCGCAGCGTGAGCAGCCACATGGCCAGCGGGCCGCCGATCAGCAACCCGGCCACGACCGTGATCACCCGGCCGGACGGCGTGTATTTCCCCAGCCATTCCGCGATGAACCCGCCAGCGAGGGTGCCGGCGGTGCCGAAGATGAACCCGTACTTGCCCAGCAGCGCCGCCGCCGCGCCCGCCGAGAGGCCCATTTCCCGCGACAGGAAGGTCGGCCCCCATCCGACCAGCCCGTTCAGCCCGAACGAAATGAGCGCGCCGCCCGCGAAGGCGTAGACCAGCGTCGGCGTGCGCAACACCAGACGCGCCGCGTCGAGCAGATCCTCGAACGCATCCCCCACCTGGCCCCCAAATGGCGTTTCGTCAATCTGGTTCGCCTGAATCTGCCTGACCCACCGCCAGATGTTGACGATGAACCCGATGCCCACGGCTGCCCCCAGAGCCGCCATGTCGAGCTTCGAGTCGGCCCCGAACTGACGGTCCAGAATGAAGGCGAGGATCGCTCCTACGCCGGTGCCCACCAGGGCCGGCAGAAACTGGCGCGCCACGGTGGTCAGGCCCAGTTCGATGTCGCGCAGGTAGCGCCTGACGCTGATCCGGCGCGGCGCCCGGGTGGGATCGTGAAGCCGCGAAACCAGGACGGCGCAGAGAAATCCGGGAACCCCCACCGTCATGAACGCCACCCGCCAGCCGTAGGCACTCTCCAGGATCCCGCCCAACAGGATACCGAGCACCCCGCCCACGGCGAGGCCGGCGGAGAGAATCCCCATCGCCACCGCCCGGCCGCGGCCGGGGTAATAGTCCGCCGCCAGTGACGATCCGGCCGGCCCGAATGCCGCCTCGCCGATCCCCACCGCGGCCCGGCAGGCAAACAGCTGCCCGAAGCCGCGAACCAGACCGCTCAGCACGGTGAACCCGCTCCAGAGGGCAACACCCGCCGAGATCACGGCGCGGCGGCTACGCAGGTCGCTCAGCACGCCCAGGGGAAGGGCGGCAAGCGAAAACACCAGGATGTAGGCGGAACCGAGCCAGCCCAGCTGGGCATCGCTCAGCGACAGTTCGCGCTTGATCGGTTCGAACAGGGCGAAGATGACGTTGCGGTCGAGGTAGTTCAGCAGATTGATGAACGCCAGCAGGCCCAGCGCATAGGCGCGGTAGCCCGCCGGCAGCCGCGTGGCGGGCGCCCCCGCCTCGCTCATCGGCTGCCCGGGCCCTGGGCCTCACGCGCGCGCTGGTCCCGGAAATCGCGCGCAGCCTGGTACTCCTTCTCCAGCCGCTGCATCAACTCACCCCGCCGCTCATACAGCCGCTTGAGCGGGCGCGGGGCCCGGCGGCTCAGCGCGTACGCGGTGAGGATCGGCAGGGCGATGGTGTTGTCGGTATAGCAGACCACCGTGCTGGGGAGCTTGGAGGGATCGATCTTGCCCCAGCTCACCGCCTCGGCCGGGGTGGCGCCGGAAAGGCCGCCCGTGTCGGGGCGCGCATCGGTCAGCTGCAGGAAATAGTCGTGGCCCTTCTCGTCGATGCCCAGCACTTCCTGGATCTGCGGTTCCGTCTGGAGGAGAAAGTTCTTGGGGCTGCCGCCGCCTACGATAAGACACCCGCTCAGCCCGCCCGAGCGCTTGGCGTCGAGCACGATCGCCGCGGTCTCGTTCACGTCGGCGCTGACGTCGAACCGCAACGCGTGCCCGCCCAGCGCCAGCTCCGCCACATTCATCCCGATGGAGCTGTCGCCCGGTGAGCTGGTATAGATCGGCACGCCCAGCTGGTGCGCCGCCGCCAGCACCGAACGGCGCGTGAGCTTCAGCGCCTTCTCCCGCTCCAGCACATAGCCGCCCAGCCGGTAGTGATACTCCGCCGTACTCATGGGACGCTGGAATTCCTCCAGCGCCGAGATCTCGCGCATGAAGGCGTCGGTGCTGAGCAGCACGGAATAGTCGAAAAACACGTCGTAGATCCGCACGACTCCCGCATCGCGCAGTTCCACGTCGTCCACATGCGGTGTTCCCTGGTGCATGGCGAGCCCCAGGCCGAAATGCGCGTCGTGATAGAGGTTCGCGCCCGTGGAGATGATCCAGTCCACGAAACCGGCTTCCATCAGGGGAATGAGACAGCTCATCCCCAGCCCCGCGGGGGTCATCGCTCCGGTGAGGCTCATCCCTACCGTCACTTCGGGCGCCAGCATCCGTTCGGCGAATAGCTGGCAACCCTCCCGCAGGCGCCCCGCGTTGTAGGCCAGAAACGCCTGGTCGACCAGGTCGGCGACCGTTTCCCCGCCGGTGAGCGGCGCCGGGTTGATCCGGCGGCCACGCAGATAAGAGGCCCTGGATTCCATGATGGGAGAGTAGAAGAGGGTGGAGGGCCGGCCCGTCAGTCGCCCGAGGGCGCCTTGCGGGCTTCGATCATGATACGCGCGACTTCTTTCGGATCGTCCGTCACCTGGAAAAGGTCCAGGTCGCGATGATCCACCTTTCCCTCATTCGCCACCGTGTTCCGCAACCAGTCCAGCAGGCCGCTCCAGTAACGGCTGCCGAAGAGCACCACCGGGAAGTGCTTCATCTTGCCGGTCTGGATGAGCGTCAGGGCCTCGAACAGCTCATCCATCGTGCCGAAGCCGCCGGGGAACACCACGAACCCGATGGAGTATTTCGCGAACATCATCTTTCGCACGAAGAAGAAGCGGAAGTTGATGCTGCGACGGACGTAGGGGTTCGTGCCCTGCTCGAAGGGCAGCTCGATATTGCACCCGATGGAGAGCCCGTCCCCCTCCAGCGCCCCCTTGTTGGACGCCTCCATGATGCCGGGGCCGCCCCCGGTGATGATGGGGAAGTCGGCCTCGGCCAGCAGCCGCGCGGTTTCCACAGCCGCGTCATAGTGCGGGTCGGATGCCGCCGTCCGCGCGGAACCGAAGATCGCCACCCCGTCCATGACGTCGGCCAGCGAGTCGAACCCCTCCACGAATTCGCCCATGATCCGGAACACGCGCCAGGGATCGGTCTTGACCAGCGCGTCGGGGCGGAATGGCTCGCTCTCGAGGAGTGCCTCGTCTTCGGTGGGCCGCTTGAAGTCGGGGCTGCGGTGCCGTTTGCGTTCAGTCACGAAAATACGGTCCCGGTTGGGGGAACTCAGGGCCGCAATATAGCCGGTCGGGAAGGTCCGGGGACCGGCGGCCTCGCGCCTGATCGGGGCCTCCCGCTAGCTTTGCGGCATGCAGTGGCCGACACTCATCCTGAGGCTCGCGCTCCGGGCGGCGCTCCGCCCTCGCCTGGCGGTGGACCTGCTGCGAACCGCGTGGGCCTTTCGCCGCCGGCGCTGGTGGGCCTCTTCTCCTTTTCTGCCGCTGCCCGACCGCACCTATCTCCGCTGGCGCATGTACACCGCCTACGGCGAAGCCGATGCGCTGCCTCGGCCGGATGAGATCATCCGCTTTGCCCGCTGGCGCCGGCAGGTCATGGGACTGTGACCGCCAAGGTCGTCATCCTGGGCGGTGGATTCGCCGGAATCCACGCCGCCCGCGGACTGCGCCACGCGGACGTTCGCATCACCCTGATCGACCGCCGCAACCACCACTTGTTCCAGCCTATGTTGTATCAGGTGGCGACCGCAGCCCTCGCCCCCAGCGATATCGCTTCGCCCATCCGTTCCATTCTCCGGCGCCAGGAAAACGTGGAGGTCGTGCTCGGGGAAGCGGCGTCTGTCGACTGCGTCGAGCGGGCCGTCACCCTCGCCGATGGAAGTAGCATTGACTACGACTATCTGGTCATTGCAACCGGCGCCCGACATTCCTATTTCGGACATCCCGAGTGGGAACCGCTGGCGCCCG
This sequence comes from uncultured Gemmatimonadales bacterium, assembly GCA_963779755.1. GTDB lineage: Bacteria > Gemmatimonadota > Gemmatimonadetes > Gemmatimonadales > GWC2-71-9 > CAVZZO01. The sequence continues at coordinate 366,005 of CAVZZO010000001.1, read as the reverse complement.
GACTCAAGAGCATCGAGGACGCCCTCGACGTCAGGCGGCGTGTCCTCCTGGCCTTCGAGCACGCCGAGCGGGAAACCGATCCGGTCCGCCGCCATGCCCAGCTCACGTTTGTGATCGTCGGCGGCGGTCCCACCGGCGTCGAGGTGGCCGGCGCGCTGGCCGAGTTGCGTCGCTACGCCCTGCTGCGCGATTTCCGGCACATCGACTCGCGTGAAGCCACGGTGATGCTGCTGGAGGGGGGTGAGCGGATACTGCCGGCCTACCCGCCCAGCCTGAGCCGGAAAGCCAAACAGACGCTGCGCGGCCTCGGCGTGGACGTCCGTGAACAGACCATGGTCACCGCCATCCGGCCCGGCGCCGTGGAGGCGGCGGGCTGGACCATCCCCTCCGAAACCGTGGTCTGGGCAGCAGGCAACCATGCGAGTCCGCTGCTGGCCTCGTTGCGGGTTCCCCTTGATCGCCAGGGAAGGGTGGAGGTGCTGCCCGATTGCTGCGTCCCCGGATCGCCCAACATCCTCGTCCTGGGCGATGCCGCCGCGCTGAGACAGAAGGACGGCAGCACAGTCCCCGCCCTCGCGCCGGCCGCCATGCAGATGGGGCGCCACGCCGCCCGGGTAATCCGGGCCGATCTGGCCGGGCGGCCCCGGCCGGTCTTCCGCTATCACGACAAGGGCGAGCTGGCCGTGATCGGCCGGGGCCGGGCCGTGGCCAACTTCAGCCGGCTGAAACTGGCGGGGTTCTTCGCATGGCTTCTCTGGATCTTCGTCCACATCTTCTTCTTGATCGGTTTCCGTAACCGGGTGATCGTGCTCTTCGAGTGGGCGTGGTCCTATGCCACGTTCCAGCGCGGCGCCCGCCTGATCACCGGGCTGCCCCGGCCCCTGCCGCCCGGACCGCCGAGCCGGCCGGGACCGTGAACCAGGTAGTCTCCAGCCTCCGGCGACGAGCCGGAGATCTCGGCTTCCTCGCCTGCGGCATCACCGACCTCAGCCCCATCCCGCACGGGGAGGTCCTCACCTCCTGGCTGGAGCAGGGTTACGCCGGCACGATGCGCTATCTGCACCGCCAGGCCGCCCGGCGCCGGGAGCCCGCGCGCATCCTGGAAGGCGCCCGCACCGCCGTGGTGATCCTCGACGTCTATGCCGGGGCAGACGATGCTGCCGGCCCGCCCCCGCGCATCGCGCGCTACGCCCGGGGACGGGATTATCACCTGGCCCTGATCGAGCGGCTCGAGCAGTTGGCGGAGGTGCTGCGCGAGGGAGGCGCCGCCCAGGTTCGTTGCTACGCCGACGCCGGCCCGGTGCCCGAGCGCGAGTTGGCCCAACGGGCCGGGCTGGGTTGGATTGGCAAGAATACCATGCTGATTCGTCCCGGTGCGGGATCCTGGTTTTTCATCGGGTCCATTCTCACCGACCTCTCACTCCCGGCCGATAAGCCCTTCGAAGCCGACCGCTGCGGCACCTGCACCCGCTGCCTTGATGCGTGCCCCACCGGCGCCTTTCCCGAGCCGCGCGTGCTCGATGCCACCCGCTGCATCAGCTACCTCACCATCGAATACCGTGGAGAGTTCGAACCGGACACCGACCTGCACGGTTGGGCGTTCGGGTGCGACATCTGCAACGAAGTGTGCCCCTGGAATGTCCGCTTCGCTGCCGCGGCCGATCCCGTCGCCGCCTACCGCGGCCGGGCGGAAGAGCCCGGAGAGCGCCGTCCCGACTGGTTCGACCACATGAGCCCGGAGGAGTTCGAGTCCCGCTACGGTGATACCCCCCTCGAGCGGCCCGGGCTCGCCGGAATGCGCCGGAACTGGCACGCCGTATTTCAGAAGGCCCCCGCCCGCGACGCCGGCCCGGGGGATCTGGAGGAGTCATGAGTCCCATCGCCCCCACCCGTCTGTACAGCATCGCCATCTTCGTCCGGGAAATGCCGGCGGCGCTGGAGTTCTATCACCAGCTCCTGGGCCTGGAAATCCTGCGGCAGGGAAGCTTCGGAGCGGAACTGGGCACCCCGGAAGCACGGCTGGGCCTGCATCCCGCCGTCCATCCCGACGCGCAGGCCATGGTGGGTCGCCATACCGGCATCACCTTCCAGGCCGACGACATCCTTCCGCTCTGCGAACGACTTCACGAACACGGCGTCCGCTTCCAGGCCGAGCCGACCCGGCAGTCGTGGGGAATCATGGCGATGGTGGAAGATCCGGACGGCAACGTCATCGCTCTGTGGCAGTCCACAGATGACGCAGATGGTACAGATGACAGGAACAATGAATGACGCCGGATCCGGACGCGCCCGCTCTCACCTGCTCAGCAGAGAGTTGCCTCTCGCCATCCGGCCTATCTGCGTCATCTCAGCCGTCTCGGCCATCTGTGCCATCTGTGGACTCACTGACCCAGGAACTCCCCGATATAGCTGAGCGATTCGACGTGATCGCACACGATCTTGAATGACGCCAGCAGCGGTACGGCGAGCAGTGCTCCCGCGATCCCCCACATCCAGCCCCAGAAAATCACCGACAGGAAGACCACCACCGGGTTCATGGTAAAACGCCGGCCCAGGACAACCGGCGTAATGAAGCTCTCGAGATTGGTCAGCACGAGGTAGGCAAAGGCCGGCAGCAGGGCTTGCCAGAGGTGGTCGAACGTGAGCATCCCGGCGAGCCCCAGCACCGCCACCGCGATAAAGCCCCCCAGGTAGGGGATGAAGTTGAGCAGCCCGCCCACCACCCCCCAGAGTACCGGGTTGGGCAGCCCGATAAAGAACATGGCGATCCCGGTAGCGATCCCGAGGCAGATATTGATGACCGTGATGGTGAACATGTAGGACGACACGCTGCGTTCCGTCTCGTGGGCGATTTCCTCCGCCAGCCGCTTGTCGCGCACGCGGGGGAGAATCTTGACCAGCTTCCGGAGAAAGAGATCCCCGCCGGCCAGCAGGAAATACAGCAGCGTGAAGATGACGATCGACTGGGTAATCAGCGCCTGGGTGCTGCCCACGACGATGTCCTTCAGCGTGGGGCCCTGCACCTGCACCTTGGGCGTCTGGGAATCATCCGTGCTGGTCATCTTCTGGACCTGGTCCGCCGTCCGGGAGACCTGCTCCACCGGCTTCTTCAGCTTTCGCAGTTTCGATTCGACCCTGCGAAGACTCTGGGGCCCGCGCGCCATCCACTCGCTGGCGGGCGCCGCCAGACGGTAGGTCAGGTAGCCGGCCGATCCGAGAAAGACCACGAGGATGATTGCCGCGCCGAGTGCCGCCGGAATGCGCAGCCGACCCAGGGTGCGGATGGCGGGGCTGAGCACGAAGTTCAGGAGGATGGCGACGGTGACGGGCACCAGCACGGCCCGGGCGAAGTACAACGTATACAGCACCCCGAGCAGGAGAACGCCGGCGAGCAGCAGGGTGCGGATCGGGGGACGATGGAAATCACTCCGGCGCCGGTCAACCGGGCGTGGCGCGGGGCTGCCCGCGCCCACCCCACCCTTGCTCGAGATGGCCATGCGTACCCGCCTCCGCCAGCGGTTCAGAATTCAGCAGTGCTGAGGACCAGCAGAATAGGCGGGAGAGACGGGCGGAGGCTGTAGCCCCTGTCACGCGGAATGTGTGCGGCGGGCGGGCTGCCTCAGAGTCCGGTGGGGTGGTGATGGAATTCCCAGCTCAACCCGAATCGTTCCGCCAGGTGCCCGGCCAGAGCCTTCACGCCGCACTGCTCGGTGGCATAGTGACCGGCGTAGAGGACGTTGACGCATTCTTCCATGGCGTCGAAGAAGGTATGGTGGGCCCCCTCCCCGGTCACCAGCGTGTCGATCCCGGCCGCCCTGGCCTGGGCGATCATGCTGCCTCCGGCTCCGGTGATGATCCCGATCCGCTCGGTCATTGCCGGCCCGCCCGGGATGAGACGCACCTGCCCCTGCAGCAATTCCCGCAGCCGGTCGGCCAGACCCTCCCGGGAAACGGCCATTCCACCCCAGACGCCCAGCGCAACGCCCCGGTAGTCACCGAACCACCCCGCAACGGGAAGCCCCAGCTCGCCTGCCAGGACAACGTTGTTTCCGATTTCGGGGTGCAGGTCCAGCGGAATATGGGCGGCGTAAACGGCCACGTCGTGGGTGAGAAGCTGGCGCAGCCGACGATAATGGCGGCCGGTCACCGGCACCGCACCGTCCCAGAAGAGGCCGTGGTGGACCAGCAGCAGGGGCGGTTCCCCCGGCCGGCTGCCGGCCTGGTGGGCGGCGTAATCGACGCTGGCCTGGCAGGCATCCACCGCGGCAATCACGTGCCCCACTCGCCCCTGGTTCGCTACTTCGAGACCGTTCACTGCGCCCGGCGAATCGGGGACCTCAGCGATCCGGAGGTACCGGTCGAGATACCCGGTGATTTCCCCCAGACTTGCGCCGCTCATTGCGCTCTCATGGCGCCACTATAACGACATAATGGCGCCACGATAGCAATACTTAGGCATTGAGCCGATATGATCGTGCGAAGGCTGGCAGCGTAAGCTCTTGTATATCCACAGATTCGGGGCACTTATCAACGAATGTGGGAAAGCTCGGGCTTTTCGACCGGCTTGCCCGGCAGCCCCGCCGGAACGTTTGACTCCTTCTTGACCGCCGGCTCAGGCTGGGGGCGGGCCCGGTCACCCATCTTGATCTCGCCGTTAACCTGCCCTCCCTCAAGAATGGTGAGGCGGGGCGTGACGATGTCCCCCTCCACCAGGCAGGTACCCTGGATCTCGATCCGCTCAGTGGCACGCACCACTCCACGCACCTCACCACCCACGATGGCCTCGCGGGTCTCGATGTCGCCCTCGATGACTGCTCCCTGGGCCACCAGCACCTGCTGGGCTGCCTTGACCGACCCCTGGATCCGTCCTTCGACCTTCACCACGCCGTCGGTGGTGAGATCGCCGACGATCGACATGCCCGGCCCCACGATAGAGAAACCGGTGCTGCCGTCGCTGCGCTTGCGCGGCTCCTCGGCCGGGCGGTCCGGCCGCTGCTGGGGCTGTTGCGAGAAGATCGCCATGGCTACTGTCCCTCCTTCACCAGCGTCAATGGGTCGAGCGTGCGGCCCGAGCGCCGGATTTCAAAGTGAAGATGCGGCGCGCTCGACCGGCCGCTGTTGCCCGACAGTGCGATGACCGCGCCCGCGGCGACCGAGTCTCCCGCCGCCACCAGGCTGCGAGAGAGATGGCCATACATGGACTGGTAGTTGTCGGGATGCTGAATCAGCACGTAGGTGCCGTACTCCGGATCGCTGCCCGTCTCGGCCACGCTGCCGCCGCCGGACGCGCGGACCATCGTCCCTACCGGCACCGCGATATCGATGCCAGCGTGCGGCTCGTCGGCGTTGCGGGAATCGAGATAGCCGCGGGTGACAAACCCTGAATCGTCCAGCGGCCAGAAGGCAGGAATCCCCGGACCGGCGGGGTAGTAGTCTGCCGCCCGGTCGCCTCGAACGACAATGCGCGGTGCGACCGCAAGTTGGGTGGTATCCGCCCGGTCGGAGTCGCGGGTGTCGGCGCCGAGCATCTGGCGCACCTTTCCGTACTGGGATTCCAGGCTGTCCAGCTCCACCGCCAGGGTCCGGATCTTCTCGTTATCGCTCCGGAGCCGGGCCACCTCGGCCTGCAGGCCCGGGACCCGTGCCGCAAGGCGTATGACTGGCAGGTACAATGCGAGACCCAGCAACAGGACCGCGGCCAGGACGCCGCCGCCGATCATACCCGACCGCCAGGCCCAGAAGGGGACATGGAAGGAGCGTGATTCGATCCGTCCGTCCCGGTGCACGATGACGGTGTAGCCGGGTTGCCGCTGGTCGTTCATCCCTCGAATGGCTCTCCCAGAATCAGCTCCAGGATCCTGCTGAGGTCGTCGTTGGAGTAGTAGCTGATGGACAGCAGGCCCCGCCCCCGCCGCTTGGCGGTGACCCGTACGTCGGTGCCCAGGCGCCGGCGCAGCACCTCTTCCACCTTGCGCTGCTCCGGCGAGCCGGCCGGCCGCTCCTTGGGGGTCAGGCGGATCCGGCGGCCCGGGCGTTCACCACGGACCCGGGCTTCCAGGTCGCGGACCGACCAGCCATGGGCGGTGACGTCCTGGGCCAGCCGGGTCATCGCGGTATGATCGGAGAGCCCCAGCAGGGCTCGCGCGTGCCCTTCGCTGATCTGTCCCTGGTGGAGCAGAGTGCGGACCTGCTCCGGCAGCGCCAGAAGGCGCAGGGCGTTGGCCACGGTCGAGCGGTCCTTGCCCACCAGCCGCGCCACCTCCGCCTGCGTCATCTTGAACTCGTCGATCAGCCGCTGATAGCTGGTGGCCGCTTCCACCGCGCTCAGCTGATCGCGCTGAATGTTCTCGATCAGCGCGAGAGTCAGCAGCGTCCGGTCGTCCACATCTTTAACCACCGCGGGGATCCGGTTCCAGCCCAGCCGCTGCGCCGCGCGCCAGCGCCGTTCACCGGCAATGAGCTGAAACGAGCCGTGATTGTTCCGCACCACGATCGGCTGCAGCAGACCGGAGGCCTGCAGTGAGGCGGTCAGCTCCTGCAGCGCTTCCTCGTTGATTTCCCTCCGGGGCTGGTAAGGGTTGGGACGAACCGCCGCCACCGGCACCTCGGTGAGCTCGCCCGAGCGCTCAGCCTGTTCCTTCGAGATCGGTCCCAGCAACGCCTCCAGTCCTCGGCCCAACCGGCGAGTCTCGCTCATGTTCACATCTCCGGCAGGGCGTGGGACGCCGCCTGCCCCGGGAGTTCCTCGGGCGGCGGCGGCGCGGCGGCGCGACGCATCAACTCCTGGGCGACCGCGAGGTAGCTCTTGGCGCCGACGGATTGCACATCGTAGAGCAGAATCGGCTTGCCGAAGCTGGGCGCCTCGGCCAGCCGCACGTTGCGCGGGATGACGGTCCCGAACATCCGCTGCGCGAAGTACTCCTTGGCGTCTCCCGCTACCTGGCGGCAGAGATTGAGCCGCGAGTCGTACATCGTGAGCAGGACGCCGTCGATGGCGAGATCCGTATTGAAGTTCTGCTGCACCAGCTTGATGGTATTGAGCAACTGGCTGATGCCTTCCAGCGCGTAGTACTCGCACTGGATGGGAATGATGACCCCGTCCGCCGCGGTCAGCACGTTCAGCGTGAGCAGTCCGAGCGACGGTGGACAATCGATCAGAATGAAATCATAGTCGTCCCGTACTTCATCCAGCGCGCGCCGCAGCACATACTCACGCTGCAACCGGTCTACCAGTTCCAGCTCCGCGCCCACCAGGTCCTGCGTGGCGGGCACGACGCTGAGCGCGCTCAGGCGCTCGTCGGTGCGGAGAACCTCGGTCACCGGCCGGCCATCGATCAGCACGTCGTAGAGCGAATACCGCAGCTGATCCCGTTCGACCCCGATCCCGCTCGTCGCGTTGCCCTGGGGATCGGCGTCCACCAGCAGGGTTTTCTTCTCGGCGATGGCGAGGGAAGCGGAGAGATTAATGGCGGTGGTGGTCTTCCCCACGCCGCCCTTCTGATTGGCGATAGCGATGACCCGTCCCATGCTTCGTTCACAACTCGTTGTTATATATTAACTTATCCTAAGGCATCCACCCGAGTGGCTCTCGCGTGGCCAGGGCAATATAGGGGAAGAAGAAACCAGGAGCTACGGGTTACGGGGTGGGACCAAGAGTGTTTCACGTGAAACGTGCTCGATCAGGTCCCGGACTGGGCTGGCGGTGTTTCACGTGAAACGCCACGACGGGTTACCTCCAGCACCAGCCCCTGAAGGTCGCTGGGGGATACGCCAGGAATCCGGCTCGCCTGGCCCAGCGAGACTGGGCGGCTACGCGCCAGCTTTTCTCGCGCTTCGTAGGATATTGCGCTCAGGCTGAGCCAAGGCAGGTCTTCAGGGAGGTTGAACGCGTCCATCTCCACCAGACGTCTGGCGGATTCCCGCTCCCGCTGGATATACCCCTGATATTTCAGTTCGACCTCGGCCCAGGAAGCGTGCTCGGGGTCCGCGGGAACGCCCGCCGCCTGGAGCAGGTCCGACAAAGACACCCCGGGGCGCCGAGCCAGCTCGAACGCCCGCACCGGCTCCGAGACCGGGCTGCTCCCCGCGGAGAGCAGGATGGGATTCGCCATCATCGGAGGCACCGCCGTCGAGCGGGCCAGCCCCATGATGCGCTCTTCCTCCTCCAGCCTCGCATACCCTGCTCGCAATTCTGCGTCGTTCAGTAACCCGCGGCGGTCGGCCAGGGGAAGGAGACGGCGCAAGGCATTGTCCTGCCTCAGCAGGAGTCGGTACTCGGCCCTCGAGGTGAACAGCCGGTATGGCTCGTCCACCCCGCGCGTAACCAGATCGTCGATCAGCACCCCCAGATAGGCCTCATCTCTCCCCAGTACCACCGGCTCCTGTTCCAGCGCCTCGGCGGCGGCATTGAGCCCGGCCAGCACTCCCTGGCCGGCGGCTTCCTCGTAGCCGGTGGTGCCGTTGATCTGGCCGGCAAAGTACAGCCCCTCGACCTCCCGCAGCGCCAGCGTGGGCCGCAGCTGGGTTGGCGGGAAGTAGTCGTACTCGATGGCGTACCCGGGCCGCGTCATTCTGGCCCGTTCCAGGCCAGGAACCCGCCGCAGAAACGCCAGCTGGACTGCCGCCGGCAGCGACGTGGAAAGGCCGTTAACGTACAGCTCGGCTGTGTCCAGGCCCTCGGGCTCGAGAAATACTTGGTGCCGCGGCGCATCGGGGAACTTCACCACCTTGTCTTCGACCGAGGGACAGTAGCGTGGACCACGCCCACTGATCACACCCCCGTAGAGAGCTGACTCGTTCAGGTGGCGGAGAATGATCTCCTTCACTTCCTCCCCGGCCCAGGTCAGGTAGCAGGGTCGCTGCTCCGGGTGGCGAGCCCGGGCATAGAAGGAAAACCAGAAGGGAGACGCATCGCCGTCCTGACGGGTGAGCCGAGAGAAATCTACCGTGCGCCCATCGATTCTTGGTGGGGTTCCCGTCTTGAAGCGTTCTACTGTAAGTCCAAGTCCTTCAATAACTTGCGCAAGCTCAACTGAAGGAGGATCCCCTGCCCGGCCTGCGGCGATCCTGGTATCGAGTCCCAGGTGGATCCGCCCTCGCAGAAAGGTCCCTGCGGTGATCACCACCGCCCGCGCATGAAAGGTACGCCCCTCGGACGTCCGCACGCCCACCACTCTGGCTCCTTGCATCTCCAGCCCGGCGACGGTGGCCTGGACAAAATCCAGACGCGGCTGCTCCTCCAGCAGCGTCCGCACTGCCCGGCGGTAGAGGGCGCGATCGCACTGCGCACGGGGTGACCACACGGCCGGCCCCTTGGAAAGGTTGAGCATGCGGAACTGAATCCCCGCCCGGTCGGTGGCGCGCCCCATGATGCCGCCCAGCGCGTCGACCTCGCGGGCCACCGTGCCCTTGGCGATCCCGCCGATCGCGGGGTTGCAGGACATCTGGCCGATGGTTTCGAGATTCTGCGTCAGGAGAAGTGTCGCGGCGCCTGAGCGCGCGGCGGCGGTAGCTGCCTCGGCTCCGGCGTGGCCCCCTCCGACGATGATGACATCGTAGCGGTTCATGCAGAGAATCTAGCGGCGCTTCCGGAAATCGTGTGGGGAAAAGGCAGATGGTCGGAGCAATGGTGGGTCACGGAACCAATCTGGAAGGACGCGTTGTGGACCCTGCCGGCGTCTTGGTACTGCGGGTTGGCTCAGGTCCCGTAACTGCAACACGGTGACACGGAGCTTCGGAGGGCCACGGAGAAACTGCTTCTGCGTGAATCTCCGGTGCTCCGGGTCTCCGTGTTGCAGTTATCTAGCGACTCGCGGCGTCACGCTCCCGTCGTCGAAGCAGGATGGCCGTGCTGTCGCGGTACCAGCTGCTCCATTCGGGGTCCGCCTCCAGTTCGTCGGCCAGGGCGGACTCCGGCGGCACCAGCACCAGGGAGACGTCCCATCGTCGCAGAGCTTCGCGCCAGCCCGGGGTGCGAAACAGGATCTGGGCATAGGCATGGACCATCTTGTCATCGTAGGAACCGCCATCGATGAACACCCGCTGCTCCGGCCAGGAGTAGATGAGATAGCCCCCCCAGAGGAACTCATTGAACAGCCGTCCCCGGAGACCGGCCTGACGGGCCCGGGCGACGGCATCGACCGGGAAGTCTCTCCGGTCAAAACCGGAGGGCAGGAGTTGCCGTCCGCCTATCCGGCCATGGAGCAGGGCCAGTGTCACCATGCAGATGGTTATGGCGGCAGACCACACACCGGAACGGCGGCGCGCTTCATCCCGGGCGAAGACTCGCCGCACCCCGAACTCCGGCAACCGCCGCCACGCGTCATCGTATTCCAGAGCCAGCAGCGGCAGCACGGTTGCGGCGTAAAGCGGAATGTTCCTGCGCGCCATCAGCGCCAGCGCGAGATTCGCCAGCACCGCCAGCAGGCGAGGCCACGACATTCGCCGTCCCGCCAGCGAAATGGCGGCAATCGTCAGAAGCAGCAGGGCCAGGAAGATACGAGCAGTCGACCCGTGGAAATCGGGGGACAGGTACTCCGAGGTGTTATTGACCACCCCCGGCTGCGCCAGCGCTCCGAGAAGATGGGTGTAGAGGCGGGTTCCGGACGGCGTCACCAGTGAGGCCAGCAGTCCCGCCAGGAGCGCGGCTCCCAGATGCCGCGCACGGGCCAGTGCGGCGGAACGGCGAGGCCGCTCGAGGGCTTCGATCAGGCTTCCCGCCAGGTAGACGCCGATCAGTCCGAGGCCATACAGGAAGCCGCCGTGCAGGTTGGCCCAGAAGAGGAAAAGGAGAGCGAAGGGCCAGAGCCGCGCCCGTCCTCGCGGTTCGAGCAGGTGCAGCAGGAGGACCGTGCCCAGGAGGGTGAACAGATGGGGCCGCGCGAGCCAGTGCGCCGCACCGCCGACCGCTGCCGCCATGGTAACGAGATAGGCCAGCAGCGGATCCACCCCGCGCCGGAGTAGAAACCGGGCCAGGAGGGCATAGATCAGTCCGATCAGGAGCCCGGAGAAAATCGCCACCCCGGGAAGCCCGCCCAGCCGCCAGGCAAGCGTGAAAGCGATCTCGCTCAGCCATTCGAAAGGAACCAGCGGGCGCCCCGCCATGGGATAGGAGAAGATGTCGGTGCGCAGCACCGACCCATGGCCCAGCATCCACTGGCCCACGCGAAGGTGCCGGGCCAGATCGCCGTCGCTATTGAGAAGTCGCCGGTGAAATCCGAGGGGGAGCACCACCGCCCAGAGCACGAATACCAGATCGAACACCGCCGGCTGGAGCGAATCGCGGGGTCGCTGAGCCGCCGAGGGGCCGGCAGACATCAGTGCAGCACACCCGGACGGGGCAGAATCGCGCCCGCCCGCCGCCGGTACTCGTCGTACTCCGGAAAGGCCGCACTGAGCACGCGTTCCTCGTCCCGGATGCGCGCTGCCAGCAGCACTCCCCATGCTGTGAGCAGGAGCGCCATGGCCGGCGTCAGCCGCACCAGTACGGTCGCGGTATAACTGAGCACATAAATCGTATACATCGGATGGCGCACGAAGCGGTAGGGACCCTCACGAATGAGCACTCGCGCCGCCGGGATGATGCTGAAGGCGCGTCGGAGATAGAACAGAGGCCAGAGCAGGAACAGAAGACCAAGCGCCCACAGCAGGAGGCCGAACGCCCGGACGGTAAACCATGGGGTGGGGCTGACCCAGGCCGGCCGGTAGTGCGCCGCCACCAGGAGGCCTATGGGGAAGAGAAAAGTACAGGCGTAGGCGCGGAGCCTGGGCGCCCAGCCGGGGAGCTGTCGCACCGAAGGTGCCCGGGTGAGAAACGCCAGCGCCAGAAGGATCTCTCCCGCAAACACCGGTAGCATCAGCAGACCCAGCCCGCCAGACCGGCGCCAGGTCAGCGCCGCCAGCGCGCTCCAGAAAACGAGCCCCCCCCAGTCGGACCAGTGTCGCCGCTGGTGCGGGGCCGTTACAGGAGTGTGAAGGGCTACAAGAATGGGTTCAGGCATTAAGAGAGATTTCGGGGATGCGTATTCCTGAAACTATGAAAGGGAGCCAGACGCAAGCGCACACCAAGGCACACCCGGAAATCCTCATTGCAAAGCAGGAACCGGGCCACCCGCGGCTCCGGACTCGACAGGGTGCAACGGAGAACAGACCCTCGGAAGTGCCTCTATCTGCCCGAATCCCTGCGGTCAGACTCCCTTGAGGCACGCCACCAACACTTGTTGCAAAATGACGAATCCGCGAGTGCGGTGCCGCCAAAACAGATCAAGCCCATGACAAAGCAGCTAGTTAGCCGGAGGTCGACGGCCGGAAGGACTCCCGGCAGAGCGGCGATAAGGGGGTATTGGACCGAATGTTGGCATCGTGAAACACCCCGGCCTGCACGCCACAGCAGATATGGCCGGCACACGGTTAGCTAAACCCATTCTGGTACAAGCGTTTAGAAAAGGAGCGACGAATCACGCACGCAATCTGCATAAGCTGTGGACGTCCAGCCGTACAACAGTGTCGAGGATCTAATCACCAATAGTGGCCTGAAGGCCGGAGGGGGCAACATGAGCGCGCTGCTCAAAAGTTTCTGGCAGGAAGAGAGTGGGCAGACCATGACCGAGTACGCCTTGATGGTGGCTCTGGTCGCCGTGTTCCTGATCGCAATCGTGATCATCTTCCGCAACTCCATCAGCAACGTGTTCAGCACGGCCAAGGACTCGCTGAACTCCGCGCCCTGAGGTCATCCGGAATCCTGTCGGACGAGGGCCGGCCACCCCGGCCCTTTGCCGACCGGAATCGGGCGAACGATGTCGGTGAGCAGAGAGACGATCGTACTGCTGCAGGGTGGGGCGCTGACCGCCGTTGCCGGTGCGGCCGCCCTGTGGGACATCCGGAGCCGGCGGATTCCGAATGCGCTTGTCGTTAGTGGCGTACTTCTCGCATTCCTTCTCCGCCTGGGTCTGAGCACGCGGGGAGTGCTGGAAGGACTCGAGGGAATGGGCCTCGCGCTGGCGGTCGGACTTTCGCTCTACGCTCTGCGCGTGTGGGGAGCCGGAGACGGCAAGTTGCTGGTGGTGATGGGCGCATTTCTGGGGTTGAGCCGGCTGCCGGGTGCGATGCTGCTCATCGCCCTGCTCGGTGGCCTGATGGCGGTGTTCGAGGCCGGACGGCGGGGGGTGATCGTGCCCGCGCTTCTCAATGTCCGGCGTCTGTTCACCACGGTCGAACGAAGACGGTTGCAGCCGCACATCTCGCTCGACCGGGCGCTGACCCTTCCCTACGGAGTGCCGATCGCGTTGGGAGCCGTGCTGTGGTGGTTCCTGGGAGGTACCTGGCCGTGAAGCGAGACAGACGGCGCGACCGAGGGCAGGCGGCCGTAGAGCTGGCAATCATCCTACCGGTGATCCTGCTGCTGTCGATCGGCTTGATCGAGATGGCTCGCGCCTGGCGCAACCATCAGGTGGTCACCAACGCGGCCCGCGAAGGCGCCCGCACGGCAGCGGTCGCCAACCCTGCCGCAACGCCGGCGACGGTAGACTCGGCAGTTCGTAACGTCCTGAAGAATGGCGGCCTGAATGGCTACGCCGCTTCGACCATCGTGACCATCGGCGGGTGGCGTGCCGGAGCGGGGACAGCGGACTCAGTCCGAGTTGATTACCCCTATCAGTTTCTTCTGCTGGGGCCGGTCATCGGGTGGACCACGGGGCAGCGGTCAATCACGCTGACCTCCCTGAGCATTATGCGCAATGAGTGAGAGTCGAGGGAACGCATGAAAGGATTTCGACCCTGGCTTCTGTTGCTGCTGGCGCTGGCCTCAGGTACGGCCGCGGCATTCATTGCGCTGCAGTACCTCCGGCCCCGGGCGCTGGATCAGCTCCATACCACCGCGGACCCGGGCCGGGTGGTGGTTGCAACCCATCCGCTCCCGGTCGGGACGGTCGTGGGCAAGAACGACGTCCGGATGGTCGAGTGGCCCTCGCAGGCCATCCCGGAGGGATACCTCACGGCAAGCGACCAGGCGGTCGGCCATGGGGTCATCGCCCCGGTGCAGACCAATGAGCCGCTGCTGGCGTCCAAGCTGGCGGGGCAGGGAGCCGGGGGCGGACTGCCGGTGGCCATACCCGTAGGCATGCGCGCGGTGAGCGTCCGGGTCGATGAAATCGTCGGGGTCGCGGGGTTCGTCCTGCCCGGCACCCGGGTCGATGTCATGGTGACCCTGTCCGGCGGCGGTGGCGAACGGAACGTCTCCACCCGGGTCATTCTGCAGAACATGGTGGTCCTGGCCGCCGGCCAGTCGGTCGAGCGGGGCACGGACGAGAAGCCCAAGACCGTCACCGTCATCACCTTGCTCGCCACGCCGGCCGATGCGGAGATGCTCGCCCTCGCATCCAATGAAGGCCGGATTCAGATGGCTCTGCGCCCTGCCCTCGACACCGTCCAGGTCGCGACGTCCGGCGCAACCCTCGCGGCGCTCCTGGGCGCCCGGCCGACACCCCGGCCCAGTGGGCCGCGACGCGTCCGGATGGTCCCGACACCGACGCCCGAAGCCCGGGCGACCGTGGTCGAAGGCTTCATGGGAGGCCAGCGTACCATCACACGATTCGGCGCGGGCCGGCCGACACCGGAATAAGGAGCCGGTCCATCTCATGATCTTCTCTCCAGAGCGACACCGACGCCGGAAGAACTGGATATTCGCCGTCCCATGTGCGCTCCTGTTGCTGGCCGGATGGCGCCCGTTGCCGCTCGGTGCGCAGCAGGTGATCGACCAGCCGCAGCGCACGCTCTCCGTCTCGGCCGGCGGGTCGCTGCTGCTGGTTAACGGCTCGCCGCTGCAGCGCTTTTCGGTGGGCAATCCAAACGTGGCCGAAGCGGTCATCGTATCACCCACCGAGCTGGTGGTGAACGGGAAGACCCTGGGCTCCACCAGCCTGCTCCTCTGGGACCAGGCGGGAAACCCCCGGCTCTACGCCGTCGAGGTCACGCCCGACGCCGCGGCGCTCGAGCGAACGCTCCGGACCCAGATGCCGGGCGAAAGCATCTCCGTCAGCGCGAGCGGCAACTCCGTGACGCTGAGCGGCCGCCTCACCAATGCCGAAGCCGCCGCTCAGGCGGTCGACATTGCCAAGGCAACGGGCGCAACCATCGTCGACAACCTGAGCGCCCCGCCGTCGGTCCAGATCCTGCTCGAGGTCCGGATCGCGGAGATCAACCGTTCCGCCATGCGCCGGTTGTCCACCCAGATTGCCACGCTGAACCCGCATCTCCTCAACGATAAAGGCGACTGGTTCGGCGAGAGCCTCTCCGACGGGCAGCTCACGCTGTCGCTCCTGAGCGGCGGCGATTCGCTCCACGCTCTGTTCCGGGCCCTCTCCAGCAAGGGAGAGCTGCGCACCCTGGCCGAGCCGAACCTGCTCACGCTCCCCGGCAAAGAGGCGTACTTCCTGGCCGGCGGTGAGTTTCCCTATCCCAGTGTCCAGGGCGGCACCAACAACAATGCCGTCATCATTGTCTTCAAGGAGTTCGGGGTCCGGCTCCGCTTCACGCCCAACCTGGTCCGCGGCGGAGCGATCCGGCTGCACCTGGCGCCCGAAGTGTCCTCGCTCGATTTCGCGAACGCGCTGGTGATCAGCGGCTTTACCATCCCCAGCCTGCTCACGCGGCGTGCAGAGACCGATATCGAGCTCATGCCCGGCCAGCATCTGGCGATCGCGGGTCTGCTGGACAATTCGACTTTGAAGAACGTCACCAAGATTCCCATCCTGGGCGATCTCCCGATTCTGGGAGAGCTCTTCAAGTCTCGCGATATCCGCCAGAACCGCTCCGAGCTCGTGGTCATTGTCACTCCGCGGCTGGTACAGCCCATGGATGCGATGCCCGCGCTCCCCACGGGCGAGACGGACCACTGGAAATGGGTTGGATCACTCAAGCAGCCGGCGGAAGGAACGCCGGGCGGCAAGCCCTGACCGGCCGCGACCGGGGCATGGAGGACGAATGACTGATCCTGCAGCCTGGAGGAATGAGCGCGGTGCGACCATGGTGCTCATGGCCGTTCTCTCCGCCATGCTGATTGCCATGCTTGCCCTGGCCATCGATCTGGGCATGCTGTACGACACGCGCGGAGAGGCCCAGCGCGCGGCCGATGCGGCGGCCCTGGCGGGCGTTTCCGCGTTCATCAACGTGCTTCCTCCCTCCAACCCGTTCGTCGCCGCCCACGACCGCGCCATGGAGTACGCCGCCCGCAACACCATGCGGGGCACCGCAATCGACTCGAGTACCGAGGTAACGGTGACGGTCTGGCAGGACACCGTGCAGGTCGTCGTCAACCGCGCCTCCGTGGCCACCTGGTTCGCCCGCATCTTCGGCATCCGGTCGGTGGCCATCGGGGCCAGCGCCACAGCCGAGGCCGGGCCGGCGGGCATCGGAACCTGCCTGGCGCCGCTGGCGGTGCCCGATATCTGGTACGAATCGAGCACCGGCCCCGGGGGGCAGGACGCGAATTCCGACCGGGTCTGGGATGCGACCGAGGGATGGGCCTACGAACCCGGCCAGGGAGATGTCTACGCCCGCTATGCTCCGGGAAGCACCACAGCCACCGGATACGGCAGCTCGTTCCGCAACGGGACCGGGTACAGCGATGACGTGGGACGCCCGATCATCATGAAGGCTCAGGATCCGAGCCAGTCGCTGACCAGCGGATTCTTCTACCCCTGGCGCATCGGCACCAGTAACGGCGCCGCGGACTACAGGAACAATTTCGGTACCTGCAATCCGGCCCAGATCCAGCTGAACGTCCCCTACGACATCGAGAACGGCAACATGGTGGGCCCCACGCAGCAGGCGGTCAGAGATCTGATCGCGCTGGACCCCGGGGCCACCTGGGACGCCAGCACCAGCCAGGTGATCAACTCGGCCTATGGCTCAGGGGCCAACAGCCCCCGGGTGCTCACCATCGGGCTCTTCGATCCGAGCCAGATCGCCGGCATTCAGGGCGGCGGCAACCTGCAGATACGCTTCAACAATTTTGCCCTCTTCTTTCTCGAGGGGGTTCAGCCCGGGCAGGGATCGCCTGTAGTGGGGCGGTTCATGTACTTCGCCACTGGCCTGCCGGGGAGCTCCGGCAGCACCAGCGCGACCCTCGCCAAGGTTCCCCGGCTCATCCGCTGAGGGAAACGAACTCGCCCATGCCCGCTCCCCAGCCCCTCCGCGCCGCGATCCTCTCGAGCGACCCGGCCCTGCGCGAAACCGTGCGCCATGCCGCCGGGAACATCGTGCGCGTCGAGATGGAGATCGAAGCTCCCTATTCCCGATTGAGCGACGCGAACGTCCGGGAGCTGCGCAAGCTTGCCCCGGACCTTGTGCTGCTCGATCTGAGCCGGGAAAGCGACCTGGGCTTGCATCTGGCGGCGACACTGGTCGAGTCGGCTCCGAAGGTCCGGCTCCTCGGATTCGGCCCGGCGCCCGCTCCGGAGTTCCTGCTTCAGGCGATGCGGGTCGGTATTTCCGAGTATTTGACCCCGCCCCATGACGTGGAGACGGTGCGAGCGACGCTGGAGCGGGTGTACCAGAAGCTCGGCCATGGGGCTGACCTGCAGCAGCAGCCCGGGCGCTCCTTTGCCTTCTTCGGAGCCAAAGGCGGTACCGGCGTCACGACGACGGCCGTGAATTTCGCCATTCTGGCCTACCAGATCACCTCCCGCAGCACCCTGCTGCTGGATCTGGACCCCCATCTGGGAGAGGCGGCGCTGGCCCTGGGCCTCCGGCCCCGATACACCTTCCTCGATGTGGTGCAGAACTTTCACCGCCTCGACGGCGAGCTGCTCGAGTCCTACGTCGAGCACCACTCCTCCGGGGTGCACCTCCTGTCGGCCCCCTTTCACCCCGAAAAGGCGCTGACGGTCACACCGGATCAGGTTCGACGGCTCCTCCTCTTTCTTCGCGACCATTACGAACAGATCGTGGTCGATGTCACCGCGTTCTCGCCGACCGCCCTGGCGGTCTTCGAGTCTGCCGACCAGTTGTTCATGATGACCACCGTCGATCTGCCCTCGCTGCGGAATGTCCAGCGGTTTCTGCCCCTGCTCCGGCAGCGTATGCGGAACTGGGATGAACAATTCCGCCTGGTCGTGAATCGGCAGTCGCAACAGGACCCGATTTCCGTTGCCGAAATCGAACGATCCGTCGGCACCACGGTGTTCTGGCGTCTGGCCAACGAATACCAGCCGGTGGCACATGCGTTGAATACCGGCAAGCCGGTGGTGCTCAACGGGAGCTCACGCTATAGCCGCGATCTCCGGGAGATGACGGCGGCCGTGCTGGACTCCCCCGCCCAGGACGGGGTCAAGCGGCGGCAGGACCGCCCCAGCCTGGTCCATCGACTCGGGTCGCTCATGCGACGGAAGGACACCACTCGTGGCAATGCCGACTAATCCCTCGCCCGACGGCGCCGGCGCGGAGCGGGAAGCCCCGCAGCTCCCCTGGGAAACCGCCGAACACGGCGAGCCCGGGAAGCATGCCGATCCTTCCGCCATGCTCGACCTCAAGGCCCGGATCCACCGGCGGCTGCTGGAACGCCTGAATCTGTCGAATCTGGAAAAGATGCAGCGCCCCGAAGCCGGCGAGGTCATCCAGCGCGTGGTGCAGGAGCTTCTGCTCTCCGAAACCGTGCCCCTGAACTTCGACGAGCGCGAGCTGCTGGTCAGCCAGGTGCTGGACGAAATCTTCGGGTATGGACCGATCGAGCCGCTGCTCCAGGACCCGGAAGTTTCCGATATCCTGGTCAACACCCACCGGCAGGTGTATGTGGAGCGCCGGGGCATGCTGGAGCCGACCGACGTCCGCTTCCAGGACGATCGGCATCTGCTCAGGGTGATCGATCGCATCGTATCGGCCGTGGGGCGCCGGATCGACGATTCCTCGCCCATGGTGGATGCGCGACTCCCCGACGGTTCCCGCGTCAACGCCATCATCCGGCCGCTGGCCGTCGACGGACCGCATGTGTCGATTCGCCGGTTCAAGCGCGACACCCTGAGCGGCGAGGATCTCGTTCGCAACAACAGCCTCACTCCCAACATGCTGACCCTGCTGCGCAGCATCGTCAAGGCGAGGCTCAACGTACTGATTTCCGGTGGGACCGGCAGCGGGAAGACCACCCTGCTCAATGTGCTGTCCTCGTTCATTCCGGTGACCGAGCGCATCATCACCGTCGAAGATTCGGCCGAACTGCAGTTGCAGCAGCCTCATGTCGTTCGCCTGGAAACGCGGCCGCCCAACATCGAAGCCCATGGAGAGGTGACCCAACGAATGCTGGTGATCAACGCGCTCCGCATGCGGCCCGATCGCATCATCGTGGGCGAGGTACGCGGGTCCGAGGCCATCGACATGCTGCAGGCAATGAACACGGGGCACGACGGCTCCCTCACCACCTTGCACGCCAACGGCACCCGGGAGGCGCTCAGCCGCCTCGAGACCATGGTTTCCATGGCCAACCTGAACCTGCCCGATCGCGCCGTACGCCAGCAAATCGCCAGCGCCATCCAGGTGGTGATTCAGTTGACCCGCCTGCCGGACGGCACGCGGAAGGTCATCACCCTGGCCGAGCTAGTGGGCATGGAAGGCGACGTGGTCACCATGCAGGATATCTTCCGCTTCGAGCGCACCGGCGTGGCCAAGGACGGCACCATACAGGGCCGCTTCGCGGCGACGGGTGTTCGTCCCCGCTTCGCCGAGCGCCTCCTGGCCCACGGTATCGACCTGCCCGCCCTCCTGTTCGACAACGCGGCCCGCAGCGAGCGATGATCGGCAATCAGGTCTGGCGGTCGTCCGCCGCGATGTTCCTGACCGTCACCCTGGGAGCGGTGGCGGCGGTCCTCCTGATCCAGTGGTGGGGGGAATACCGGCGAGAGCGGGACATCCGGCGGAGCTTTCGCACCCTCGCCGACCCGCTGGGAACCGGCGATCCGGGCACGTCCATCCTCCGGCCGAGCAAGCGCTATTCCCGGCTGGACATCCTGCTCAGCCGGCTGCCCCGGGCGTCCGACCTCGCGGCTCTGTTGAAGCAGGCAGAACTCCCGCTGGAGCTCGGGGGGTTCCTCGGCTTGTCTCTTGGCCTGGGCGTGGGCGCCGCGCTGGCCGCAGCGCTGGTCTCACAGGCCACGACGGTTGCCCTTCTCATCGGGCTGATCGTCGGGCTCATCCCGACCATGATCGCGTTTCGGAGGCGGGCCCGCCGCCTCGCCGCCGTCGAGGAGCAGCTGCCCGAAGCGATCGACCTGCTGACGCGCGCCGTCCGGGCGGGTCATCCGCTCTCCATGGGCCTGCGAATGGTGGGCGATGAATCCCCGGAGCCGGTCGCGGGTCAATTCCGCCGGGTAGCCGAGGAGCAACGGTTCGGCATTCCCTTTGAAGACACCCTCCTCTCCCTCGTGGACCGCGTTCCCACGGTGGACGTCCGGATTCTCACCACCGCCATGCTGGTCCAGCACGAGGTCGGCGGGAACCTGGCCGAGACGCTGGACAATATCGCCGCTACCATCCGATCGCGCTTCACCCTCCGCCGCCAGTTGCGGGTGTATACCGCCCAGGGCAGGATGAGCGGGTACATCCTTGCCGTGCTACCGCCGGTGGTGGGCGGGGTGATCTACCTGCTGGATCCGACCTACATCCGGCTGCTCTTCACCGAGCCGATGGGCCGGCTCATGCTGACCTCGGCGGTCATCATGCAGATCTGCGGATTTCTCTGGATCCGCCGGATCATTTCGATCGAGGTGTAGCGCCCATGCTCTATGTCGCGATCTTCTGCATCGCCATTTCGGCCTTCTCTCTGGTGCTCTTCCTGTCCCAGACGCTCGCCGCTCCCCCCAACGAGTTGGCCCAGCGGCTGGACCAGTTCCGGGAGGAGGCGGATCTGCCCCTGGAAGTGCGGCGGCGGCGCGAGCGGCGCAAGCAGGCCGAGCGGATCAATAACCTCCTGCTGGCGCTCGGCGAACGACTGAGCGAGCGACGGGCCGACCTGCCGGCGGTGCGCCGGCTGTTGCTGCAGGCCGGTTATCACGGGCCGAACGCACCTGCGATCTACTGGGGAATCCGGGTCGGTCTGGTCCTCGGCCTGGGGCTCCTGGGCCTGGTGGCGCTTCCGCTCCGTGGCAGCATGTTCCAGCTCCTGGGAATCATGTTGTGGCTCGTGGCCATGGGTTGGGTGGCGCCGGTGTTCCTGCTGCGCCAGCGGGTACGCAGCCGGCAGCGGGAAATCGAGCGTGCACTGCCGGACGTCTTTGATCTGCTGGTCGTGTGCGTTGAGGCCGGGCTCGGATTGAACCAGGCGATGCTTCGGGTGGCGGAGGAGATCGGCGCGCTGAGCCCGGTGACCAGCCAGCAGCTCATGCTGGTGAATCTCGAGATCCGGGCGGGCACTCCCCGGGAAGATGCCCTGCGGCACCTGGCGGATCGCACCGGCGTGACGGAGGTTACCTCCCTGGTCACCATGCTGATCCAGACCGACCGCTTCGGCACCTCTATCGCCCAGGCCCTCCGGGTACATGCCGACACCCTGCGTACCAAACGGCGGCAGCGGGCGGAGGAAGCCGGGGCCAAGACCACAGTCAAGCTGGTCTTTCCGCTCGTGTTTTTTGAATTTCCGGCGATGTTCGTGGTGGTGCTCGGTCCGGCGGTCCTCCTTCTGGTCAGCTCGCTCAAGTCGTTCTGATGCAGTGGCTGGAGGTCCGCAACGTCAGCCGGTCCACCTGTCTGGGAGGCCGCATCGGTGTGGCCGATCGATGGTGGGCACGACTCCGGGGCTTGATCGGGCGTGGCTCGTTGCCGGAAGGCGGGGGATTGCTCATTACCCCCTGCCAGGCGGTGCACACGCTGGGACTGCGGACGAGGCTGGATGTGCTGTTCGTGGACTCTTCCGGCACGGTGGTCGCCACCTACGAAGGCCTGGGTCCTGCCTCCCGCACGAAATGGCACCGCACCGCCCGCTCGGCGCTGGAGGTGCCTGACGGAACTATTTGCCGCAGCGGGACGATGGCGGGAGACCGCCTGGCCTGGCAGCCGGTAACTCCCGCCCCGGCCCAACAGGATCTCAGGAGGAGCCCATGACGGACACGGCCTCGCGCTCGCATATTCCGCAGGATCTACTCTTGCGCCTGATCACTGCGGAAAGCGAGAGCCGCCGCTCCCGACGCCTCAGTGTGCTGGCCCTGATCGGCACCACGGCGGTTCTCGGAATCGCGGCCGCGCTGGTGGTCGTCTACGCGCGGGCCGGGTTCCCCGGAACCATCCGGCAATCGGTGGACGCGCAGAATTTCGTACTGCGCGACGCGCATGGCACGATTCGCGGAATGTTTGGCCTCACCAGCGAGGGCGAGCCCCGCCTGCTGCTCAAGGACATCAGAGGGCGCGACCGGATCAGCGTGGCCCTGATGGCCGACGGCTCTACCGGCCTGGTGCTCGCCGACAGCGCCGGCCACTCCCGCGCCGTGCTTGGCCTGCTGGCCGACGAGACGGCAACGATGGCGTTTGCCGACCGCAACGGCCGTACGCGCACCGTGCTGGGGCTCGCCCCGGACGAGTCCTCCACGCTGGTGTTCGCCGACAGGCTGGGCAAGACCCAGTCGGGCTTCGGGGTGGATGCGAACGGGCACCCAGCGTTTTCCGCGGAATCGGAAATGCCCGCATCCCCTCCGGATACCGCGGCGCCCTGACCGGGAGCTCGTCTCATCCCGTCCGGATCCAGCGTGCCAGCGTCCTGAGGCCGGGACGCTTGCCGTAACTCAGGATGCCCACCCGGTAGATCCGGGAGGCGACCCAGGCCACCGCCAGCACCCCCAGGATGGTCGAGCCGACAGAGCCGAGCAGCTGCCCCAGAGGGATAGGCGCGATCGAGTAGCGCACCGGCACCAGCAGTGGAGCGAAGAAGGGCACGAAGCTCAGGCCCTGCGCCAGGACGCTGTCGGGTTCTCCCAGCATCGAGATCACCAGCAGGAATCCCACCGCCACGAACATGGTCACGATGACGGAGGACTGCTGCGCCTCCTGAGTGGAGTTGCACATGGCGCCGACCGCCGCGTAGGCGGCGGAATACAGGAAGAAGCCGAGCACGAAGAAGAGCAGAAAGACGATCAGGAGCTCCGGGGTGATGACCGGGACGGACATCGACCCGGCGGTTGCCGGACTGGCGCCAAACCCCCGGGTGATCGCCGCAAGATTGGCGGTGATGTACATGGCCGAGCCGACCCAGATCGCCAGTTGCAGCAGCCCGGCCGAGCCAACCCCGATCACCTTACCCAGCATCAGCTGCAGTGGGGTCACGCTCGACACCAGCACCTCCACCACCCGGGTGTTCTTCTCCTCGATGATGGAGTTCATGACCTGGATGCCGTAGAGCAGGAGCGCTATGTAGAGCACGAACAGCATCCCATAGGCGAGGGCAAAGGACGCCTCGCCGCTGACTCCCGTCAGCCTCCCGTCCACCACCTTGGCGGTTTCGAGATCCACGCCCCCGGACGCCTCGCGGACGACCGCCGGATCCACCCCTGCCTGCTCCAGGCGGACAGCCAGGAGCACCGGATTGAGGGCCAGCTCCAGCTGGCGCATCTGCTGCGGACTGCCGACGTTGTCACCCAGATAGAGCAGTCGCCCGCTGGCCAGCCCGGAGTCGGTCACGATCAGGATGCCGTTCAGCCCTGCCCGCTCCTGCTTCCGGGGCAGGCCGGTGAGCGCGACCAGGGAATCGCGCACCTGCTCCAGCCGTCCCCGGGCATCCACCCGCACGACCGAATAGCGTAACGCGCCGGCGGAATCGCTGCCCCGCCGTTCCGCCCCCAAGGCCTCGGCAACCCGCCCCCCCACCCCCTGGGCGCTGGCATCCACCACCGCGATATGCTTCGCCCCGGTATTCCGGTTGGTCAGCACCACCGGCAGGATGAAGAAGACGCCCATGATCACCGGGCCGAGGACCGTGCTGATGACAAACGCCCGACTCTGCACCCGTGCAAGGAATTCCCGCCGGATGATGGCCCAGAGTTTGTTCATGCCGAAACCTCTGCCGGCGCAGCCGCCGCATCGGCGCCGACACGGGCGATGAAGATGGACTGGAGAGAAGGCTCCACCACCTCGAAGCGGCTGAGGCCGACACCCGTCGCGACCAGATCGCGCAGCAGCTGCTCCGCATCGGCGCCGGGGGCCAGCTCGACCTCGGCACTGGAGCCGTAATCGTCGATGCGGCCAATCAGGCTGCGATTCTGAAGGACCGGCCGGGCCAGGGACGGTTCCCGGCTGAAGGCGAGCATCACGTTGAGATGACCGGTCGAACGCTTGATCTCCGTCAGCGTGCCATCCAGCACCTTGCGCCCGCGGGCGATGATGGCGATCCGGTCGCACATCCGCTCCGCCTGCTCCATGATGTGGGTGGAGAAGATGACGGTGCGCCCGGAGCGGGCGGTCTCCACCACGATATCCTTCATGACCTGGCTGTTCACCGGATCCAGGCCGCTGAAGGGCTCATCCAGAATGACCAGATCCGGCTCGTGCATCAGGGCGCCGATGAACTGGACCTTCTGCTGCATGCCCTTGGAGAGATCCTGTACCTTGCGCTGGCCCCACTCGGCGAGTCCCAGCCGCTCGAGCCAGTGCTTCGCCCGCCCGGCGGCCGTGGCGCGCTTGATGCCCTTGGTTTCGCCCAGGAAGGTGAGCTGGTCCAGCACCTTCATCCTGGGATAGAGGCCGCGTTCCTCGGGCAGGTAGCCGATCCGGTTGGAATAGTCCCGGCCCGACCCGCCGCCCCCGAACAGGGTGACCGTTCCGTCATCCGGAGTCAGGATGTTCATGATCATCCGGATGGTGGTCGTCTTCCCCGCCCCGTTCGGCCCCAGCAGCCCGAAGATTCCGCCCGCGGGGACCGCGAGATCCAAGTCATCGACTGCCACATGACCGGAATAGCGCTTGGTGACGTGCGACAATTCGAGAACGTTGGCAGACATGGCCCGTCCTGGCCGGAGGCGAAACGTGTATTTACGCCGGAGTACGGCAAGAAGATAGCCGGGGGCTCTCGATCGTGCCGACCGCGGGAAAAAGAAAGGGGAACCCGGGAAAGTGAGCTTCCCAGATTCCCCTGCTGTTTTC
This sequence comes from uncultured Gemmatimonadales bacterium, assembly GCA_963779755.1. Classification (GTDB taxonomy): domain Bacteria; phylum Gemmatimonadota; class Gemmatimonadetes; order Gemmatimonadales; family GWC2-71-9; genus CAVZZO01. Next base: position 340,898 of record CAVZZO010000001.1, on the reverse strand, counting down.
CCTGGCCGTTCCGGCCCTTACCCGGCCGCGAACTCTCCCAGCGGCGTGATGCGGACGATCTCGGACTCCGGCACGGTCACGTGCGGCCGATCCACCCTGACACCGAATTCATCCGCCTGCCGCAGGTAAGCCTCGCGCGGTTCCGGCGCCGAGGCCGACTCATGAATGCCGACCTGCAACAGGTGCACTACGCCGGCCTCGCGTTTGTCGAAGCGGCCGACGTAGGTGCGTATGCCGGTCGTCTCCAGGACGACCGTGACGCCATGCAGGGCGTCATGGCCCGGGTGAAAGACGTGCCCGCTCATCCGACCTCCGCCGCGCAGAACTTGTCGAAGATATCCGTCAGCCGCCGGGCGACTGCTTCGGGGGGCTGGCCTTCGATCTGGTGCCGGTGGACCATGGCCACCGGCTCGCCCTCGCGCAGCAGGGCAAAGCTGGGCGAGCTGGGCTGATACTGGGCGAAGTACTGCCGGGCGCGCTGCGTCGCTTGGGTATCCTGCCCCGCGAAGACGCTGACGGTGCTCTGGGGGACCGTCCCGTGTTTCAGGGCCTGTCGCAGCGCCGGCCGGGCATTCCCGGCCGCGCAGCCGCAGACAGAATTCACGAAGACCAGCACGGTGCCGGGCGCATCCCCCAACACCCTGTCGACCTCTTCGGGAGTGCGGAGCTCGCGGACTCCCATGTCGGTGACTTCCGCGCGCATGGGCGCGACCAAGCGTTCATCGTACGGCATTTTCCACTCCAGTCTGAGCGACCAATATCCAGAGGTTCACAACTGACGACCGGGACTACCGCTCCTCGTCCACCGTGTCGGTGCTGACCGCCTGCCTGCCTGCCAGCGCGGCCTTCAGCGCATGCCAGGCCAGGCTGGCGCACTTCACCCGGATGGGGAACTCCGACACCCCGGCGAAGACCGCGAGCTTGCCCAGCGCCGAGCGCTGCTGGTCGGGCGGCAGGCGGCCCGTGACAAGCCGGTGAAACAGCTCGAACATCGCCTCGACCTCGGCTCGGGTCTTGCCCTTCACCGCCGCGGTCATCATCGAGGCCGAGGCCCGGGAGATGGCGCATCCGCTCCCCTCGAAGCTCACGTCGGTGATGCGGTCCCCCTCGGTCTGCAGCCAGACCTTGAGCTGGTCGCCGCAGAGCGGATTGTAGCCCTCCGCCTCACCCGCGGCATCCGGGATCTGCCGGAAGTTCCGGGGATTGCGGTTATGGTCGAGGATGACCGACTGGTACAGCTCGTCGAGTTCCGCCATCAGCCCAGGACCTTCCGGACCCGCTCCAGTCCGTGCACCAGCGCGTCCACGTCCTGTCGGTTGTTGTAGAGACAGAACGAAGCCCTGGCCATGGCCGGCACCCCGAAGCGCTCCATCAGGGGCTGGGCACAATGATGCCCCGCCCGGATGGCCACGCCCTCGCGGTCGAGAATGGTGCCGATATCGTGAGGGTGGCACCCTTCCAGGGCGAAGGATACCACCCCGGTCTTCTCCGCGGCTGTCCCGAAGATGCGCAGGCCGGGCACCCGGGCCAGCCGCTCATGGGCGTAGGCCAGGAGATCGCGCTCGTGCCGCGTGATGGCTTCGAACCCGACGCCGGCGAGATAGTCTATCGCGGCGCCAAGCCCGATGACCTCGCCGATCGCGGGCGTACCCGCCTCGAATCGCTGGGGAATGGGAGCAAACGTGGTCTTCTCCAGGCCCACCCGCGAGATCATCCCGCCGCCGGTCTGCCAGGGCGGCATCGCCTCCAGCAGACCGGCCCGTCCGTAGAGAAAGCCGCTGCCGGTGGGCCCCAGCATCTTGTGCCCGGAGCAAACGAAGAAATCGGCGCCCAGCGCCTCCACATCCACAGGCACATGCACCGCCGCCTGCGCGCCGTCCACCAGAATCAGCGCGCCGGCCGCATGCGCCAGGTCGGCCAACTGCCGGACCGGGTTGATGGTTCCCAGCACGTTGGAGACGTGCGCCACCGCCACCAGGCGGGTCCGCTCGCCGATCAGGCGCCGCGCCTGGTCCAGATCGAGCGTTCCGTCCTCCTGAACCGCCAGAATCCGCAGCGTGGCCCCGGTGTCGCGGGCCAGGATCTGCCAGGGGACGAAGTTCGAGTGGTGCTCCATCCCGGAAACGACCAGCTCATCGCCCTCATGGACGTTGGCGCGGCCCCAGGAAAACGCCACCAGATTCACCGCCTCGGTCGCGCCGCGCAGGAAGACGATTTCCCGGCTGTCCCGGGCGTTGACGAACCGCCGGACCCGGGCCCGGACGGCCTCGAACGCCAGGGTGGCCTTTTCGCTCAGCTGGTGCACCCCACGGTGGATGTTGGCGTTCTCTCTGGTGTAGAACCCCAGCAGGGCATCAAGCACCGGCTGCGGCTTCTGGGTGGTCGCGGCGTTATCGAGGTAGACCAGGGGGTGTCCGTGCACCCGGGTGGCCAGGATGGGAAAATCCTCCCGGACGCCGGGGATAGCGGATTCGGGTTTGGGCGGGTTACCCGTGGCAGTCATGACCAATGGGCCTTCCTCTCAGCCGGCGTCTGCCTCCAGGCGCTCGAACACCAGCCGCTCGAGCCGGTCGCGCACGGCGGGCAGTGATACGGTTTCGATCACCTCGGCGGCAAACCCGTAGGTGAGGATCCGCCGCGCCGCCGGCGAGGGGATCCCCCGGCTCTCGAGATAGAACACGGAGAGCGGGTCCAGGCGGCCGACCGTAGCGCCATGAGTGCACTTGACGTCGTCGGCGAAGATCTCGAGCTGCGGCTTGGTATCGACCCGGGCATGCTCGGAGAGCAACAGGTTCTTGTTGGTCTGCTTGCCGTCGGTCTGCTGCGCCTCCGCGCGGACATAGACCTTCCCGTTGAATACCGCGTGCCCGCGGCCCTCGAGAATGCCCTTGTAGACCTCGCGACTGGCGCAGCGGGGGGCCGCGTGCTCGATCCGCGTCTGATGGTCGATATGCTGGTGGCCGTGCGGAAGGTAGAGGCCGTTCATCACACACTCGGCCCCTTCACCCTCCATGACCGTATAGATATTGGTCCGGCTCAGCCGGCCACCGGTGGCGAAGGAGAAGGAGGTATAGGCGCTGTCCCGCCCCTGGCGCACCTCGGCGGTGCCCACGTGGAACGCCGCCTCGTTTTCCCGCTGGATCTTCAGGTGCTGGAGCCGGGCGTTGTCTCCCACCACCGCTTCGGTTACGGCGTTGCAGAAGTAGGCGGCCTCCGTGCCCAGGGAGAGATACGTCTCCACTACGGCGGCCTCCGCTCCCCGCTCCAGCACCAGGAGGTTGCGGGGGTGACTCGAGCCCTGCTCGCCCGCCTCATCCGTGAGAAAGACCAGGTGCACCGGCCCGGGCAGTGCCACACCGGCCGGAACGCGCACGAAGGCCCCGTCCTCCAGGTAGGCGGCATTCAGGGCCGTAAACCCGCCGGCCGCGGCGCGAGCCAGCTGCCCCAGGTACCGCCTGACCACCGGATGGTCCCGGTCCATGGCCTGGCGCAGGCTCATCACCTCGAGGCCCTCCGGCATGCTGCCGGTGCCCAGCTGGGGCTGATGCCGCCCGTTGACGAACACCAACTCGAGCCAGCCCGATTCGCCGAACAGCGCCGGGGCCAGGCCGGCGGGCCGCAGGACCGGGGCCGCCTCCGGGGAGCGGGGGAAGGAACTCTGCGCCAGCGCATTCACGCTGGTGAACTTCCAGTCTTCGTCGCGGGTGGTGGGGAAGCCCTTGCGGCCGAACGCCTCGCGCCCCTCCTCGCGCAGGGCCTGCGCCCAGGCGGGCAACCGGATGCCGGCGCCTTCGGAGGTTCGGACGGCGTCGTCGAGGTAGGTACCGGTCACGCGGCCTCTCCCGCCAGCCACTCGTAGCCCCGCGCTTCCAGCTCGAGCGCCAGCTCCTTGCCGCCCGATTTCACAATCCGCCCGGCCGAGAGCACGTGCACGTAGTCGGGCACGATGTAGTTCAGCAGCCGCTGATAGTGGGTCACGACGATGGTCGCATTGTCCGGCCGTCGCAGCTGGTTCACCCCGGCGGCCACGATGCGCAGGGCGTCGATATCCAGCCCCGAGTCGGTCTCGTCCAGAATGGCCAGCCGGGGCTCGAGGACCGCCATCTGCAGGATCTCGTTGCGCTTCTTTTCGCCGCCGGAGAAGCCGCTGTTCACGAAGCGCGACAGGATGTTCGCGTCCCACTCGACCAGTTTCAGCTTCTCGTCGACCAGATCGGCAAAGTCGAGCGGGTCCAGCTCTTCTTCGCCGCGGGCCTTGCGGATTGCGTTGTAGGCGGAGCGCAGGAAATAGGCGTTGGATACGCCGGGGATCTCCACCGGGTACTGGAAGGCCAGGAACAGGCCGGCCTGGCTCCGTTCCTCGGGCTCGAGATCGAGCAGGTCCTTCCCCTCGTAGGTCACGGTGCCGCCGGTGACTTCATAGGCCGGGTGTCCCGCGAGCACCTGTGCCAGCGTGCTCTTGCCCGAGCCGTTGGGGCCCATGACCGCATGTATTTCGCCGGCATTTACCGTGAGGTCGATGCCCTTGAGGATTTCCTTCTCGCCTGCCTTGGCCCGAAGGCCCTTGATCTCTAGCACTCGTCTGACTCCTTGGTCGGTGAACGGTGAGCAGTAAGCGGTGAGCGGGAGCACCCGCGTACTGCTCACCGCTTACCCCCACTTACTGTCTTATCCCACGCTGCCTTCCAGGCTCACGCCCAGCAGCTTCTGCGCTTCGACCGCGAACTCGGTGGGGAGGTTCAGGAATACCTCCTTGCAGAAGCCGTTCACGATCATGGAGATCGCGTTTTCGGTATTGAGGCCGCGCTGCTTGCAGTAGAAGATCTGGTCTTCGCCGATCTTGGAGGTGGAAGCTTCGTGCTCCACCTCGGCGGACTGGTTCTGCACCTCGATGTAGGGAAAGGTGTGCGCTCCGCACCGGTTGCCGATCAGCATGGAGTCGCACTGGGTGTAGTTGCGCGCGTTGTCCGCCTTGGGCAGCACCCGCACCGCCCCCCGGTAGCTGTTATTGCCGCGACCCGCGGAAATGCCCTTGGAGACGATGGTGCTCCGGGTGTTCCGCCCCAGGTGGATCATCTTGGTGCCGGTGTCGGCCTGCTGCCGCCCGGTTACCACCGCCACGCTGTAGAACTCGCCGACCGAGTTGTCGCCCTGGAGAATGACACTGGGGTACTTCCAGGTGATGGCCGATCCCGTCTCCACCTGGGTCCAGGAGATCTTGGAGTTGGCCCCGGCGCACTTGCCTCGCTTGGTCACGAAGTTGTAGATGCCGCCCTTCCCCTGCTCGTCGCCGGCGTACCAGTTCTGCACCGTGGAGTACTTGATGCTGGCCCGCTCGAGCGCCACCAGCTCGACCACCGCGGCGTGCAGCTGGTTGGTGTCGCGCATGGGGGCAGTGCAACCCTCCAGATAACTCACGGTGGCGCCTTCATCGGCGACAATCAGCGTGCGCTCGAACTGGCCCGCCCCCGCCGTGTTGATGCGGAAGTAGGTGGACAGTTCCATGGGGCACTTCACGCCCTTCGGGATGTAGACGAAGGACCCGTCGCTGAACACCGCCGAGTTGAGCGCGGCGAAGAAGTTGTCGTTGTAAGGCACTACCGAGCCCAGGTACTTCCGCACCAGCTCGGGGTGGTTCCTGACCGCTTCGGAGAAGGAACAGAAGACGATGCCCTGCTCCGCCAGCTTTTCCTTGAAGGTGGTCGCCACCGAAACGCTGTCGAAGATCGCGTCGACCGCCACCCCGGCCAGCATCTTCTGCTCCGAGAGCGGAATGCCCAGCTTCTCGTAGGTCCTGAGCAGCTCCGGATCGACATCCTCCAGGCTCCCGAGCGGCTTCTTGGTGCGCGGGGCGGAGTAGTAGATGATGTCCTGATAGTCGATGGCCGGATAGGTGAGGTTGGCCCAGTGGTGCGGCTCCTCCATTTCCCGCCAGCGGCGGTAGGCCTTGAGCCGCCACTCGGTGAGCCAGTCCGGCTCGCCCTTCTTCGACGAGATCAGGCGGACGACATCCTCGCTCAGCCCGTGGGGCAGCGCATCGGATTCGATATCGGTAACGAAGCCGTACCGGTATTCCCGGCCGACCAGCGATTCCACAGATGAGGTCATGCGCTCTCCCGTTCCTGCGTCCGCATCGCTCATGCCGGTTCCGCCTGCTGAGAATCGGCCGGCGGGCCGCCGGCATCGCCGTCGGGCCCGGCGGCATCGAACCGGATGTGATATTCACAGGCCCGGCAACCGTCCAGGATGTGCAGCCGCCGCTCCACGCCGGCACCCAGGACCTGCTCCAGAAACCGCGCCTCCGCTTCGCACAGCTCGGGGAAGCGCTCGGCGACGGTGCGCACCGCACAATGGTGCTCCGTCAGCCGGATCCGGCCGTCGGCCACCGACCATTCCGCCATGTAGCCTTCGTCTTCCAGCACGCGGGCCACGGCTTCGAGACGGGTATTGGCATTCGCGCCGCTCAACTCCGACTCGAGACGATCGGCCATCTGCACATAGCGGTCTTCCAGGGCCGCCACGATGGCCCCTCGAACCCCCTGGGCCGAGGCGGCGAAGTCGAGAATCTGGCCGACCAGCTCTTCCGACCGGCGGGGGAAGAGGGCCTCTCCCGACGCCGTCAGGGCATAGGTGTGGGAGGGCGCACCCACGCCGCGCCGCTCGCGCCGGTACTCGACCACACCGCTGGCTTCCAGCTCCTTCAGGTGGTGCCGGACGGCATTCAGCGACAGATCCAGCAGCCCCGCCAGGTCCCTGGCGGTGAGACCACCCGCCCGCTTCAGCTCGAGGAGGATATCGGCCCGACGGCCGCGATGGCCGACCGGCAGGGACACGCCCTCTCGAGGCTTCGGTGCAGAGGCTTCCATACGGCCAGAAGCCTAAGGGAGGTGCACCCCATTTGTCAACATATTGTTGTGTTTTTGGTGCGAATCCGTAAGATGTAATCAAGCAAAGACTTGTGGCGATACTATCAGGCGATGGATCAGCAGAACGGCGTCAACGGGGTCTCATAAGTAGTATCTATAACAACTACTATTGGCCGGTGCCGCCTCTCCGGCAGTTCGCCAAGCTGCAGCGGGACATGTACTTAGGTTGTGGGGGCGGCGGCGGCGGATGGTGTGCTCCGCTTCAGCCTGGTGGAGGGGTATTGTACGCCTCCATGAAAGGCACAAGATTGCGGGCAGGAGCAGAGGCCTTTTCCGGAACGTACCCATGAGCGAGCATCCCGTCCGACTGCTGGGCGATCCCATACTGCGGTCCCGATGCGAGCCGATCAGCCGGCCCCGTTCGTCGGCGGTTCGTATCATCCTCGACGACCTGCGCGATACCCTTCGCGGCCTGCGCGCCCGCCACGGCCGCGGCCGGGGTCTGGCGGCCCCGCAGATCGGGGCGCCGGTGCGGATGATCTACCTCGAGCTGGCCCGGCCGCTCGCGATGATCAACCCCGAAATCGTCGACGTGGGCAATGAGGATTTCGACGTCTGGGACGACTGTTTCTCCATTCCCGACCTGCTGGTGCGGGTGAGCCGGGCTTATCGAGTCCGGGTCAACTATCAGGACGGGCGGGGAGACTGGCAGACCGCCGACTTCGAGGGGCCGGAAGCAGAGTTGCTGCAGCACGAGATCGACCACCTGGACGGCGTCCTCACGGTGGACCGTCCCCACGGTCTCGATCCTTTCTGTTTCCGGAGCGTGTGGGAACGGCTCTATGCGGCCGACGGCCGCTATGGCGTCCCGGAGCCGCGCACCGCGACCTATGCGACGCCCCTTACGGGACTGCTGTAGAGCGGCAAGAGCGGGGACCAGGGACAAGGCAGAAGGGACAGGGGATGGTCATGCCCTTGTCCCTTCTCCCTTATCTCTGGTCCCCGCTGGCATCGCCGGAGCATTGCCGTCTCGGATAGACCGGTAGTGCGGCGACATGATCTCCACCCCCGCCGCGTTGAACCGGTCCTGGATGTTGCGATGCAGGTCGGAATAGAGCTGGATCATCTTTCCCGCCGCCCGGGTGGTGGCGTTCAGCTCATAGGAGACGAAGAAATCGCCCAGCGCGGTCTGCAGCACGAAGGGCGCCGGGTCGGCCAGGACCTGGTCGGTGGCCAGGGCGGCATCGATCAGCAGCTGGTGCACCTGCCGCCACTCGGCGTCGTAGCCGATCGTGACGGTGGTATGCAGGATGAGCCCCCGGGTCGCCGCCTCGCTGGTGTAGTTCAGAATGTGGCTCCCCAACACCATGCCGTTGGGAATCGTGACCTCGACATTCTTGATGGTGCGCAACCGCGTGACCAGAAGCGTCCGTTCCAGCACGTCGCCCATCGTCTCCCCGATCTGGACCCGGTCGCCGGCCTGGAAGGCCCGGGTGTAGGTCAGCACCACGCCCGAGACGATGTTGGAAACGGCGGACGACGAGCCGAGGCTGAACAGCACGCCCAGAAAGATCGAGATGCCCTTGAAGGCATCCGACTGGGCGCCCGGAAGATAGGGAAACAACACCACCAGGGAGAACGCGATGACCAGAAACCGGACGATCTTGAAGGTGGGCTCCGCCCAGTCCCGGTGAAATCCCCGGAAGGTGATGGTTCCTGATTCGACGGCGCGGAAGAAGAAATGAATGACCGCGATGGCATATCGCGTCACCAGGACGATGACCGCGATGAAGAACAGGTTGGGCAGGTAACCGACGAGACTGAGCCAGACCTGCTGCAGGGGACCGGTCACGTAGCCGACGATCCGGCCGGCAAGCCGCTGGGTCCAGGGGAAGAAGCTGAGAACCAGCGGGACGTAGAAATAGAAGAGCACGACGGTCAGCACGACCCGCACCGCCCGCGCGCCGACCATCAGGAAATCAGTGATCCGGCTGGACGAAATGAGCTCCAGCCGCTGCACCCGGATGGAAGGGATCCGGGTCTGGCGCCAGGATTCGAGCTTCCCGTAAACCCGGGGGAAGAACCACCGCAACAGCCGGAGCAGCAGGAGGAGCGCACCGGTAGCGAGGAGGGTAAGGAGGCCCCCCAGCAGGAGCGCCTTCAGACTCCAGCGCGCACTGGCCGACTGGAGGGCACTGCGGATCTTTCCGCCATAGAAGTCCGCCAGCAGGAGCCGTGTGGTTGCGGCGGCCTCGGCATCGGCCGCCAGCACCGTCATCAACACCTCGTCTCCCAGCAGCACCTCCACAACGCCTTCGTGCTCGGCCACCGTCACCGAGTCGCGGAGCCCGGTGGTATGCGCGTCGGCCCGCAGCCGCCGGGCAACCCCCGCCGCCCGTTCGGCGGGGCCGAACGGCCCCAGGCGGCCATAGAGGAAGAAGAGGGTATCGCCCTCGAAAATGACCGGCGCGCCGGCGGGGACCGACACCGTATCGGCGGCGGCCTGCGTCGTGTCCTGCTGGCGCGCCTGCGCCACCCGAGCCGGCACCGCCAGCAGGAGGGCAACGGCCAGGACGACGCTCGGCTGAAAGCGCGGCATGGAGATCATGGCATCCGCTACGAGGAGAGGGGCGGGACGGCCCCGCTGAATTTAGCGCCGGGGCCCGGGATGTGTCAGAACCAGCGCCCTACCCGCAGGAAGATCGCCTCCCGGCCCCCATCGCTGATACCATATTCCACCCGGATCGGCCCCAGTGAAGTCTCGACGCCGAATCCGACCCGAATACCGGTGCGCCAGGTGCCGCCGGGAAAGAGGCCGCCCCCGCTGGTGATCCGGCCCACCATCCCTTCGGTCCGGAAGAGGACGGGACCGGCAATGGGATAGCTCAGCTCCAGCGCGCCCAGGGCCTCGCGCTCGCCGCGCAACTCCCCGATATGGAGGCCGGGAAACCCCTCGTCGCCGCCAAGAGAGAAGGCCAGCTGCGGAGGAAGCTGGCGGCCGTAGCCGTAACGCAGGCGCGGACGAATGGTGAGGCGGCTCAGGCGGATGCTCAGAACTCCTTCGGCCAGCAGCCGGCCGTAAGCCGTGGTCTCGTCCCCTTCCAGCCGGAACAGCGGCTCGGCGCTGCGGCCGGTCTTGCTGAGCCGGAGCCGCGCTCCGACGGCGCTGAGGCCATGCCGGCCGGGCTCCTCCCACACGTGGGCTTCCGCCCCCAGAAACGCGCGCCACCCCCGGCCCAGATCTCCTTCCAGCCCGGCGGTGCCCAGGGCCTCGTGAATCCGGAGGATGGGCAGCTCGTCGCCGTTGCTGTCGAATCGTCTCACCGCTTCGCGGCCCAGCTCCAGCGTCAGCGCTGGGACTGGATATCGCACTCCGAGGCTGCGATACCGCAGGCCGGCGTCGAGCTCCTGCCGCAACTCGCCCAGCATGAGCGTGGCGCTTCCCTCGGTTTCCCGGCCGAGCAGGCTGCGATCGACGGTCCCTATCCAGGCGCGGGCTCCCAGATCGTTGTCGTACACCAGCCCGAGCGCAATGACCCACTTTGCCGGATACCGGGGCTGCAGGTCGAAATCCACGGTGTCGCGGCTTCCGCGAGGGTTGAGCCAGACGGCATCATACACCTCGCTCGAGCCCAGGCGCAGCAGACGCCGTTCCAGCTCGCGCCACTCCAATGGGCCGTGATCGTGCACCCCCACCATCCGGGGCAGATAGGTCGTGTCTCCCATGCGCACGTCCCGCAGCTGCACGGTGCCGACTCGGGTAGGAAGGGCCCGTCCGGAGACGGGGCCACGGGGCAGGCAACGAGCAGCCTGAAGGCTCTCGCGAGCGGCCTGGTACCCGCGGTCGATCAGGCTGTCGACCGATTGCCGCCCGAAGTTGAGGCTCTGAAAGCCCTCCACATCGGGGTGGATGGCGATGTCGGCGGCCCCGAGCGAATCCGGCGGCTGCCGGAACAGCAGCCGGATCAGCTGATCGGCCAGGACCACGGGCGAGAGCAGGTTCAACGAATCGGGAACGCGCTCGGTGGTGTAGCTGACAATCACCCGCGCGGCGCCGGCGTCGCGGGCGATGCCGACCGGCACATTGGCCGAAAGGCCTCCGTCGCCCAGGTAGCGTCCATCCTGGCGCACCGGATCGAAGAGCAGGGGGATGGCGGCACTGGCACGAACGGCGCGGGCCAGATCGCCCGTGGAAAACACCACCGGCTCTCCGGTACGCAGGTCCGTGGCGACCGCCCGGAACCGGATCGGCAGAGAATCAAACGATCCCCGGGCCAGCAGATTCCCGCGGAGCAGACCGGCGTTCAGCAGGGCATTGATGGCCGGCTCGTCCGCCGCCGAGCGCTGCAGCACGAATGCTCCCCCCGGCGCTCCCAGACCACGAATGGCTGGAGCATGCCGAGGGCCGAGGGAGCGCTGGGCTGGTAGGGCCGGAAAAACCGCCCCAGCGGGAGCGCCCGGCTCAGAGAATCGATCTCCCGGGCCGAATACCCGCTGGCATAGAGGCCGCCGATAATGGCCCCCATGCTGGTGCCGACCACCAGGTCCGGGCGCACGCCGAGGCTGTCCAGCACCCGGAGCACCCCGATATGGGCCAGCCCCTTGGCGCCCCCGCCGGAGAGCACCAGCGCGGTGGGCCCCGAGGGGCAGCTCTGCGCGCGAGCCTCTGGGCCGGCCACGAGGAGCAGGCAGCAGAGAACCGCGGAGGCGGCGAGACGCATGGGCAGAAGATAAGCGGCCGTTTGTTGTCCCGGCCGCCCCCTTGCGTTGCCTACCCGGCCGTCGTATAAATCTTCCGCCCGCGCCCTGAGCATCCCCCCGGGCGCTTTCTTCGGAGGAGCAGGTCAGATGACGTACGTAATTGCCGAACCCTGTATCGGCGTCAAGGACCGCGCCTGCGTAGATGTCTGTCCGGTCGACTGCATCTATGAAGGTGAGGACATGCTCTACATTCACCCGGACGAGTGCATCGACTGCGGGGCCTGCGAGCCGGAGTGCCCGGTGACAGCCATCTTCCCCGAAGAGGACGTGCCGCCGCAGTGGGAATCCTATATCGCCAGGAACCGTGACGTCTTTGCCGGGGATAATCCGCCGGGACCGCCGCAGAAGTAGCGCTCTGGAGAGACAGCGGCAAGAGAAAAGACGAGCAAGGCAGGGAACCCGTGTTCCCTGCCTTGTTTCTTTGCCTTCTGCTGAAAAGAGAGCGGCCCGCGAGGTCGTACTGCGTGGCCGCGACCCCGGGGCCGTCCGGAAGGGAGGTACTGCCACGGCGGCCTGCCACACCACCGCTTCAGTCCGTACGGCCCTCTCTGCGGCGCGGTTTCATTCCAGCCCTCTCAGGAAGTCCAGCAGCGCGCCGTTCACCGCCCCCGGCTGCTCCAGGGTGCAGACGTGCCCCGCCCCGGGGATGATCCGGAGGCTGGCCTGGGGAATGGCCTCGGCCATGGCCCGGGCGCTCTCCAGTCCGATGATCTGGTCTTCTTCCGCGGCGAGAACCAGCGCCGGCAAGGCCTCGAGCGAGGGAAGCAGGGGTCGGCTGTCGGGCCGGTCGCGCATGGCCGCCAGGGCGCCCACGATGCCCGGAACGGGCGCGGCCCCCATCAAGCGCCGGAGATCGGCGGCGATCTCCGGCCGGGTCTGCAGGCTCGCCGGCGCCAGCATGCCGGGTAACATCTGCTCCGCCAGGGCTGCGGCCCCCCGCTCCCGCACCAGCGCGGCACTCGCATCGCGCGTTCGCCGGCTTTCCGGCGTATCGGCTTCCGCCCGGGTGGAAATGAGCACCACTCCACGCACCCGCTCGCGGTAGCGCCGCAGGAACTCGAACGCCACATAACCGCCCATGGACAGTCCGCAGAGCACCACCTGCTCGATACCCAGGGTATCGAGCAGGGCAGCCAGGTCGGCGGCGTAGGTCCCCATGCTGTAACCCAGATCGGGCGCGGCGGACTGCCCCAGGCCGCGAAGATCCGGCGCCAGCCCCCGCCAGTGAGGGATCCCCGCAAGCTGATGGCGCCATATAGTCCGGTCCAGCGGGAAGCCGTGGATGTAAAGAAGGGCGGGGCCTTCGCCGGCCAACTCCACCGCCAGGCTGACTCCGTTCACCGTGAGCCGCTGCGGCTGCCCCGAAGCGGCGCCCGCCGTTTCCATGAACCGCCCCAGCTCCTCCGGCACCGGCACCGGCCGACCGCTCCGGTCCACACAGACCAGCACGAACTCCGCGGCGGCGATCAGCAGATCATCGCCCAGGCGCCGGGCGGTCTGCCTCATGGTGAAGCTGGTGCGGCCATGATGCAGCAGCGTCTGGGAGAAGCGGAGCACATCGCCGGCGAGCGCAGGGGCGTGGTATTCGATCGTGGTCTTCCGGACAACCGGCCAGGTACCGGCCCGTGCAAAGAGGTCCATGCCCGGGCCGCGCGCCAGCATCTCCCAGCGGGCTCGCTCGAACAGCGCCAGTGAAGCGGCCTGATTGAGATGGTCAAAGGCATCGCACTGATCGGGGTAGACCCGCAGGTCCACGTCCCGCATGAAACCTCCCGGTGGCGGTGGTGGCTAAGGTAGCGGCGCCATGAACCTTCCGGTAGCAGTGACTGTCGCGTTAGTGTCTCGCCACTGACTTAGCCGTGTACTCTAAAGAGACCGTTGCCTGGGACGCGCGACCCCGCGAGGTTTCGCAAATGACGGGAAAGATGCCCTCCGCAGACACCGAAGCGCCCTCACCCCGGTACATCCAGACCGACCAGGATGTTCGCCATTTTTTCGGGGAAATCGCGGGCCTGCCGCTGCTCGCCCTCGACACAGAAGCCGCCAGCTTCCACAAGTTCCACGACCGGGTCTACCTGATCCAGCTATCCACACGATCCACTACCGCCGTCATCGACCCGCTGCCGGTAACCGAGCTCGGCCCGCTCGGGACCCTGCTGGCCGACCCGGCGGTCGAGCTCGTCTTTCACGATGCGGACTACGACCTTCGCCTGCTCCATCGCGATTACGGTTTTCGTGCCAGCAACATCTTCGATACGAGAATTGCGGCCCAACTGCTCAATGAGCCGGGCGTTGGGCTGGCGGCGCTGCTGGAGAAACACCTCGGCGTGCGGCTGGACAAGCGCTTCCAGCGGGCCGACTGGTCCCGCCGACCTCTCTCGGCGGACATGCTGGCCTACGCCGCCATGGATACCAGCTATCTGCCGTCGCTCCGGGACATCCTGCGCGAGCGGCTGCGGGAGGCCACCCGGCTGGCCTGGGCGCAGGAGGAATTCCGCCGCCTGGAGACGCTCCGCTGGACGCCGCCGGACGATACCGAGGGGTTCTGGAGAGTCAAGGGATCAAGGCAGCTGCGCGGTCACCAGACCGCCGTCCTGCGGGAGGTCTACCGCTGGCGGGAGGATCTGGCCCGGCGGCAGGATCGGGCTGCGTTCCGGGTCTTGAGCAACGACGCGCTCCTGGCGCTCGCGCGGGAGCAGCCGCAGACGCCCTCCGCGCTGGGCGCCATCAAGGGGATCGGTGCGGATACGGTTTCCCGGCGGGGGAAGGAGTTGCTGCAGGCCGTTCGCGCCGGGCTGGAGACCCCGGAGGCGGAGGTACCGAAGCTGGTACGGGGGCGACGGCCCGCGCCCGATCCCGCGCTGCAGGAGCGGCTGGAGCGGCTCAAGGTGGCCCGGAATGCGCTGGCCCAGCAGGTGGACCTGGCGCCGGGGGTGCTCTGCCCCAACGGAACACTGGAGGCCATTGCCCGGGCCGAGCCGCACTCGATGGAAGAATTGGCCGCCGTTCCCGAATTGCGCCAGTGGCAGGCGGCGGTGACCGGCCCCGCGCTGCTGCGGGCGCTGACCGGCGTGTAAGGGCGATCAGCCGCCCAGAAAGGCCCGTACCCGCGGATCGATACGCTCCGGGGTCCAGTAGGGCTCCCAGACGATCTCCACGTCGACCGAGCGCACGCCGTCCAGATCGCGAATGGTGTGGTTGACATCGGTGACGATCTCGGGACCGGCGGGGCACCCCGGCGAGGTGAGGGTCATCTCCACCTGCACATCGCCCTCGGCGCTGACCTGGACAGTGTAGACCAGACCCAGGTCCACAATGTTCAGGTTCAGCTCGGGATCCTTGACCGCCCGCAGTGCCTTCCGGATGTACTCCTCGTTCAGCATGGTCGCTCCTTCCGGCCGCGCGGCGGCCTGAGAAGGAAAGATAACGGCGCCGCTCAGCAGGTGGCGCTGGCCACCACGCAGCCGGCGGCGGCCCGGACCGTCGCGTCGGCGACGGAGGCCCGAACGGCGCGCAGGCGGCTGATCGACCGCGAGGTGCGGGGATGATAACTGCGGTTGGTCAGGAAGATCACGAAGAGATTCCGTGCCGGGTCGATCCACATCTCCGTCCCGGTCCACCCGGTATGGCCGTACGACGCGGTGGAGAGCAGCGAACCGAAACTGGAGACGTCGGTCTCTTCCGGATCGGGGGAATCCCATCCGAGCAACCGGGTGCCGGCCTCCGGATCGGGCGCGAGGAAGCTCTGCATTACGCCGGCGGAAACCAGCCGGCGGTTTCCCGCCATCCCCTGGTGCAGCCACCACTGGGCGTAGCGCGCCAGGTCCAGTCCGGTCGAAAAGAGCCCGGCGTGACCGGAGACGCCGCCCAGCCGCGCGGCGTTCTGGTCGTTTACCTGGTAAACCGGATGCCCGTGCCACAACCCGGTGGGGGCGATCCGGCCCCGGAACTCGGCGCCGGGACGGAAGGTGGTCCGGGTCATGCCAAGCGGGCGGAACAGCGCCTCGGCGGTATAGCGGTCGAGCGTCATGCCGGAGGCCTTCTCGACCACCAGGCCGAGCAGCATGGCGTTGAGATCGCTGTATTCGCTGCGGCTGCCGGGCGGGTACCGCGGGGTTTCGTCGTAAAGCAGGGCCAGCGCGCCGTCCCGGCTGCGCGCCTCGCGGAAGTAGGGCGCCCAGGGGCGCAGGCCGCTGGTGTGATTCAGCAGCATGCGAACGGTGACCAGGTCCCGGGCGCCGCCACGCCAGCGCGGCAGATAGCGGGAGACCGGCACATCGAGCAGCAGCTTGCCCTGGTCCACCAGGAGCAGCGCGGCGCCGGTGGCGGCGACGACCTTGGTCAGGGAAGCAAGGTCATAGAGTGTCGCGCCCGGACGGGGGGTGGCGCTGCGGGACGACCAGGTCAGATGCCCAAACCCGCGGGCGTGCAGGATGGTGTCACCACGCCCGATGACCAGCACCGCTCCGGGATAGATCCCGGCCCGGACGCCGGCCCGCACGGCCGAGTCGGCCGCGTCGAACGACTGGGCGCGCAGCGGCCCGGCCAGCAGGAGGGCCAGCAGAATACCGGGGGCGGTGCGCATCAGGGCAGCGGGTTGTCCCGGATGGAGCCGGCGGGAAGCCGGTACAACAGCCGGACGCTCCGGCGGTCGCGGCTGGAGAGATCGACCGTCCGCGGCTCGGGGAACATTACATCGCCGGCGCTGGCGGAGTGCGGCAGCCCGAGGGCATGGCCGATCTCGTGCACCGCCACCGCGCGCAGAGCGGCATCCGGCAGGGGCCGACCCCGCATGTCGCGTACGGCCAGCGAGACGGACGCGTGCCGGATCCGGCCGTTCTGGTCCCAGGTGAGGTCGGTCTGCCCCGTCCGGTCGATGGGGAAGTGGTCGACCCAGCGGACCACGATGTCGGCGTGACTGCTGTCGGCGGCGAAATCGAATTGCAGCCCAACGCCGAGCTGCTCCCATTCGTCGAGAGCCTCGCGAACCATGTCCAGCATGCGCGGACCGTAGAGGTCGGGCCCGCCGGTCACGATGGCGACGTGCAGGAGCCGGGGGAGCGGGTCGGGCCAGCGGCGAAGCACCGAATCGGCCGTCAGCAGCAGGCTGTCGAGGTAGATCCCCGTACCTTCCATGGTGAGGCTGGCACGGATGGCGCTCCGCAGCCGGAGGCCCGAGCTGTCGGGCGCAAGCCGCAGGTCGGCGCCGGCCCGGGCGCCCTCGCCGGAGCGCACCACACCCGGCGGAGCCACCCGGGGGCCGGAGCCCGCCGGCAGGTGGTCCCGCACAATGAGCACCAGGAGCAGCAGGATGAGCAGGGGCAGCAGATACCGCATAGGCCTCCCTAATATGCCCCGCGCCCGGGGGCCACCGCTAGCATCCAGCTCCCGGCGCGTCTAAGATTGGCCCGCCGCCGGCCCGCGCCGGCGTCCGACACATTCGCCATGCTTCGTTACCTCGCCCGCATCCTCGTTCGTTATCGCTGGGCCACCATCGCCTGCTGGGCGGTCGTGACGCTCGCGTCATTGCACTACGCGCGCCACGTCCAGGAGGTTCTCAACACCCGGGGCGGCAGCCACCGGCCCACAGAATCGGACGCGGCGGAGGCGCTGCTGCGGGAAGGCTTCAGCCACCCGCTGAGCGAGTTCTTTGCCGTCACCCTGCAGGGCCCGGACAGTCTCACCGCCCCCGCCGGCCATGCGGTGGCCGATTCGATCATCGCCGCGCTCGAGCGCCAGCCTTACATCCAGGGCGTCGTGTCGTTCTACACCACCGGCGATTCCACGTTTCTGAGCCGGGACCAGCACACCACCTTTCTGCTGGCGGCGCTACGCGCTCCCAACCCCGACAGTGTGGGGGCGCTGGTGGAGCCGGCACGCGCGGCGGTCCGGTCGGCCCTGGCGGCCGCGCCGGCGGGCTCGCGCTATACCGCACTGGTCACCGGCCGCTCGCCCCTGGACCACGACGTCCGGCGGGTGACCGCCCAGGACAGCGTGCGGGGCGAGCTGTTCTCGCTGCCGCTGACCCTGGTGGTCCTGGTATTCGCCTTCGGCGCCCTGGTCGCCGCCACCCTGCCCCTGCTGGTGGGCTTTCTGGCGATCACCATCAGCCTGGCCATCATTTCGCTGGTCGCGCGGGTGATGCCGATGTCGATCTTCGTGCTCAACATGACCACGATGATCGGCCTGGGCGTCGGCATCGACTATTCGCTGCTCATCGTTACCCGGTTCCGGGAGGAGCTGAACCGCGGCCTCTCCCGGCGGGACGCCGCAATCCGCACCCTGCACACCGCCGGGGCCGCGGTGCTCACCTCGGGCCTCACCGTCCTGGTGGGCTTTGCCGCGCTACTCACCACACCGCTGGTGGAGACGCGCAGCGTGGGCGTGGGCGGGCTCATCGTGGTCCTGGTAGCGGTCACCCTGTCGGTGACGCTGCTGCCCGCCCTGCTGGCACTCCTGGGCCGGCACATCGACTTTCCCCGCGCCGTGGCCCGGCGGCTCGCCTGGTACCACGCTCCCCGCATCTGGGAGAAATGGGCCCGGAGCCTGAGCCGCCATCCCTGGCGGGCGCTCACACTGGGGGGCACCGCCATCGCCATCATGAGCGCGCCGCTGTTCTGGATCCGCATCGGCCTTCCCTCGCACAACTGGTGGCCGCAGGGCACCGAGTCGGGGGCCGGGGCCGAAGTGCTGAGCAGGATGGGCGTGGCCGGCGTCATCCAGCCGGTCCGCGTCATGGTGCGGTTTCCGGCGGGACAGCGGGCGGTGAGCGCCGCGCACCTGCGCGCCCTGATGGCGCTTTCCGATTCTCTCCAGGCCGATCCCCGGGTCGACCGGGTGCGAAGCATCGTGGACCTGCGCGCCAGCCGCTCGGTCCTGGGCTACTCCGTGCTCTACAGCGACCTGCCTGCGGCCCGGGAGCAGTTCCCGGGATTTCTGGACGCGTATCTCAGCCGCGACGGCCGGGCCACCCTGCTGGATGTGGTGCCGGCCGATACCACCTCGCTGACCTCCTCGATGGACCTGGTGCGCCGGACGCGGCGGGTCGCCCAGAGCGAGATCAGGGGCCTGGCCGGCGCCACCGTGCTGGTCGGCGGCTACGCCGCGGCCAACGTGGACCTGCAGAAGGACCTGCTGGGACGCTTCCCCATGATGGTCCTGCTCATTCTGCTCACTA
The DNA here is from genome assembly GCA_963779755.1 of uncultured Gemmatimonadales bacterium. Classification (GTDB taxonomy): domain Bacteria; phylum Gemmatimonadota; class Gemmatimonadetes; order Gemmatimonadales; family GWC2-71-9; genus CAVZZO01. The sequence continues at coordinate 322,094 of CAVZZO010000001.1, read as the reverse complement.
CCAGCATCATGCTGGCCCTCGCGTTCAAGTCGCTCCTGGTGCCCCTCAAGGCCGTCGTGATGAACACGCTCTCGGTCAGCGCCACCTTCGGCGTAACGGTGCTGGTCTTCCAGCACGGGTGGGGCAGCCGCCTCTTCGGGCTGGGGGGGCCGACATCCGCCATCTATGTGGTAGTGCCGGTGCTGGTCTTCGCCGTCGTGTTCGGCCTCAGTATGGACTATGAAGTCTTCCTGCTGACCCGGATCAGGGAGGCGTTCGACAAAACGGGCCGCAATAGTCAGGCCACCATGGAGGGCTTGAGCGCCACCGCCTCGGTGATCACCTCGGCCGCGCTCATCATGATCATCGTCTTCGGGGTCTTTGCCTTCGCCCGGGTTCTGGCGATGCAGTTCCTGGGCTTCGGGCTGGCCCTGGCGGTGCTGCTGGATGCGACGATCGTGCGGATGGTGCTGGTGCCGGCCTTCATGCATCTGGCCGGCCGGTGGAACTGGTGGCCCGGCGTGCGGGGCCGCTAGCTGCAGCTGATGACCCCCTCATTGACCGCCGACCCAACCGGGGTGGCGGCCCCGTGGAAGAGATAGCAGATCTTGGTAACTGCCGGCACATGGGTCGCCGTTGCGGACCAGCCGGCATCGGTCGCCTCGTTCACCACCAGCACATTGCCGGGACTCAGGGTCACCTGGAGCGCTACGAGGTCCGTGGTGTAGGTGCCCTTGCTGAAGAGGTAGCTCTCCTCCGCGGTGGCCAGATTCCGCAGGTCCGACTCCATACTCGCGAAGGTTGCCCTCTCCTTCTGGTTCTGCAGGCGCGGCAGTGCCAGCAGGGCGAGGATGCCCACGACCAGCAGGACTATGAGGATTTCGATGATGGTATATCCCGCACGGGTGCGCCGGTTCATCGCGGCCTCCTCCGGAACGATCCGTTTCAATGCTTCGCTTCCAGCCAGTTGGGGCCGATCCCGACCTCCACCACCAGCGGGACGCGCAGCGCCACGGCTTCCTGCATATGCCGGGTTACCAGCTCGGCCAGCGCGGAGGCTTCGGCTTCGGGTGACTCGAACAGCAGCTCGTCATGCACCTGCAGGAGCATGCGGCCGCCCCCGGGAATGCCCTTCAGTGCCTGGTGAATATTTCGCATGGCGATCTTGATCAGGTCGGCCGCCGAACCCTGCACCGGAGAGTTGGCGGCGGTGCGCTCGCCGAAGGCCCGGACGTTGAAGTTGCGGTCCCTGACCTCGGGAATGTAGCGCCGCCGCCCGAAGATGGTTTCGACGTAGCCCCGCTCCCGGGCCAGGTGGACCATCCGCTCGCGGTACGCATGGACGCCCGCGAAGCGTTCAAAGTACTGTGCGATGAACGCGCGCGCCTCCTCCATGGAAATCCCCAGCTGCCGGCTGAGGGCGAACGGCCCCTGGCCATAGATGGTCGCGAAGTTGATAGTCTTGGCCTGCGCCCGCATCTGCGGTGTGACCTGCTCCGCCGGCACACTGAAGATCACCGCCGCCGTCTGGACATGAATGTCCCCGCCCCGCCGGAAGGCCTCGATGAAGGCCGGGTCTTCCGAGAGATGCGCAATGAGCCGCAGCTCGATCTGGGAATAGTCCGCGACCACGAACCGGCACCCCGGGGCCGCCACGAACCCGCGGCGGATCGCCCCGCCCCGTTCCGAGCGCACGGGAATGTTCTGCAGGTTGGGCTCGGAGGAGGAGAGGCGCCCCGTCGCCGCCCCGGTCTGGTTGAAGCTGGTATGGATCCGTCCGGTCCGGGGATTCACCCGCGATGGCAGCACATCGACATACGTGGAGCGCAGCTTCTCCAGCTCGCGGTAGTCCAGAATGAGCTGGGGGATTTCATGGCCCATGCCGGCCAGTTGCTGCAGGACGTCCGCGTCGGTGGACGGCCCCGTCTTGGTCTTCTTGACCACGGGCAGCTGCAGCCTCTCGAACAGCAGGGCGGCGAGCTGCCGGGGAGAATTGAGGTTGCACTCGCCTCCCGCGACCTCGAGAATGCGGCGTTCCAGGCGCCGCAGATCGTCCGCCAGCTCACCCGAGAGGCGCTGAAAGAAGTCCCGGTCGATGGCAATCCCGGCCCATTCCATATCGACCAGCACCTCGATGAGCGGCAGTTCGATCTCCTCCAGCAGCGGCAGCAGTTCCTGCTGCCGCAGCGGCTGGGCGAAATGCTCCCGCAGCGCCAGGACCGTCGCCGCGCAGGCGCACCCATAGGCGGCGGCATCGGTCACCGGCAGCTCGGCGAAGGGGACCTGCGACCGCCCCCGCCCGATGACATCGCTCAGCGAGCGAATCGGACGGCCCAGATGATCCAGGCTGAGCGTGTCGATGGTATGGGAGCGGCGGCCGGGATCGAGGACGAAACTGGCGAGCAGCGCATCGTAGCTCGCGCCGGCCAGCTCTACGCCCTGGCCGCGCAGGACCTGCCAGTCATACTTGAGATCGTGCCCCGCTTTCGGCACCGCGGCGTCGCGCAGCACTTCGGCCACCGGCCGGCAGGCCGCCGTGCCCAGCGGCGGCAGGTTGAGAAGGGTGGCGCCGCTGTCGAGCAGCTCTCCGGGCTGGCGGTGCCCGAACGGGAGATACCAGCTCTCCCCGGGCGAGACCGCCAGCGACAGGCCGAGCAGGTCGGCTTCGCGGGGGTCGGGGGCGGATCCTTCCGTCTTGAGCGCCACCACCGGGGCCTGCCGCAGCCGCGCGGCCAGGCCGAACAGCTCGGCGGGGTCGGTGATCACCCGGGGTTCGGGCTGCCCCGCCACCACCGGAGCCGGCTCCGCCTCCTGGAGGCCCACCTGAGGCACCAGGGTGTAGAACTCCAGCTCCGACAGCACCCGTGCCGCGGCTGTCTGGTCCGGCGGCTGCACCGCCAGCGTATCCAGCTCGACCCCTACCGGCAGATCGCACTGGATCGTCACCAGCCGCCGTGACAGGCGGGCGGCGTCGCCCTGGGCCAGCAGGGCTTCGCGCGGGCGTTTCCCCTTGATCTCCGCGGCGTGTGCCAGCAGCTGTTCCAGATCGCCGTATTCCCGCAGCAGGGTGACGGCGCCCTTGGCCCCGATCCCCTTCACGCCCGGCACGTTGTCCGAGCTGTCGCCTACCAGAGCCAGGTAATCGGCCACCTGGGACGGCGGCACGCCCAGCCGCTCGACCGCGTTGGATTCATCCACCCATTGTTCGTCCACGCCGGCCGGGCCGCCCCGGCCCGGATTGAGCAGCGCGACGCGGGGCCCGATCAACTGATAGAAATCCTTGTCGCCGGAGACGATGACCACCTGCCAGCCGCGGCCGGCGCCTTCGCGCGCCAGGCAGCCGATCACGTCGTCGGCCTCATAGCCTTCCAGCGCCACCAGGGGCACGCGGAAGGCCTCGAGCAGCTCGCGGATGTGCTCCACCGAGCGGTCGAAGTCGGCCTGCAACTCGTCATCCAGTTTTTCGCGGGTGGACTTGTACTCGGGGTAGACCTCGGTGCGGAACGAATCGCCCGCGTCGTTGACCCAGGCGAGATAATCGGGGCGATACTTCTCCCGCAGCCGCAGGAGGAAGTTGGCCACGCCCCAGGCCGCCGAGGTGTTCTCGCCCCGCGAGGTCTTGAGCGGACGGGCGATCATGGCGAAGAACGCGCGGTAGATCAGCGCGTAGCCATCGATCAGGAAGAACTGCGGTGGATCGTGGTTCGCCATGGCGGGCGGCTAACCCGTCCGCCGCCGCTGCCGGTCCACGGCCCGCTCGAACTCCGCGCGCGAGGTGGTGGAGAGCCTGAACCGTCCGAAGCCGGTCTCGTCCTGGAAGATGAGCGAGAGCCGCTCGTCCACGTAGACCCAGCGGATGACCCGGCCCAACCCCTGCACCGTGGCGCTGGCATCGTAGACTTCGTCCGGCTCCCCCAGCTGGATGTAGACCTCGCCCCGGTCGGTGCGCCAGCCGGCCACCCCTTCATCGCGGAACCGCCGGTCGGCCACGGCGAGCCGGGAGAAATAGAGATCGAGCGCTTCGTTGCCGGGCGTGGTCGGAAGGGGATCGCTCTTGTGATAGAACTCCCGCCAGAGCCGGGCCCGGTCGGCCGGGGGCGCGTCGCGCAGCGCCTTGAGCTCGTCCTGATGTCCGAAGTAGCGTAGCAGGCTGATCATGTCCTCGTAGTTCGTGACCACCCAGTCCGACGAGAGGGAGACGATGGCCGAGGTTTCCCGCCGTGCGTCGCCGCTGCCTACCACCAGCTTGAGCTCGCCCAGCGGGGCGCTGTCGGGGGTCAGCCGCACCACCTGGCCCTCGACCTCCTGCCCGCCGGCAAAATGAAGGGAATCGCGGAAGATGAGGTCGTCGTTCTGGTCCCTGATTTCCATGGGCACGGCCTGGTTGGGCCGCATCTGGTAGCCTTCGATGTAGGCCAGAAGCGTGTCGCTGCCGTAGGAGACGGTGCCGCGGGGGTTGAGAATGATCTGCAGCGAATCGGACTGGCGCTCCCGGCCGGTCACCGCGTAGGCGACGATCGGCTCGGAGGTGGTACCGGACGAGTACGCCGGGACGGTGAGGTCGAGCGCGGCCTCGCTGTGCTGTGACGAGGTGAGATCGCGCACCTGAACGCTCAGGTGGTAGTCGCCCGGCGTGAGGTGCAGCTCCTGCTGGAAAACCACGCTCTCGTCGTTGCGCAGCGTTTCGTTGTAGGTCGGCGCCCGGACGGTTTCGTCGCGCGCCGAGCTCACGGTACTGGAATCGCGGCCGGTGGCGTGGATATCGACGTGGTAGTGCGCGACGAAGCCGGTGCTGTCGCGGGTAAAACTGAGGACCCGGTTTTCCAGCGAGAGCCCGAGCAGGGCCATGGTGGTATCGCCCGGGCCGGCGGCGTAGACCACGGTGCCGACAAACGGCAGGGCACCGCCCACGGCCAGACGGCCCAGGCGGTGATATACCGAAGCCATATCGAACAACTGGGTGACGGACGCGGTCACATCGGGCGGAGGATTGCTGCCGACCCGCTGCCAGCTGCCGCACCCCGCGACTACCGCGCCGAGTGCGGCGCACGCTGCCCAACGACGGAACACGGCTCCCCCGGGTGGATTGTCACATTTTCGCAACACGTGGAACGTTAGCGGTCCGCCTTCGGGGGCGTCAACCCGACGGCGCCTTGCTGCGGCCACCGGCAGAGAGTACCTTGGCCAATTCCCATGGCGCAAGAGAATCTGGTCGGCCGGACCATCTCAGGATATCGTCTTCTCGAGCACGTTGGCGAGGGAGGGACGGCGTCCGTCTATCGTGCCGAGCACCCCCAGCGCGGGGTGGCGGCGGTCAAGGTGCTGCGCCCCCGGCTGAGCCAGGATCCGACGGCCGTCAAGCGGTTTCTGCGCGAGGCCGAGTACGGTGCCCGGGTGGATCACCCCAATATCGTCCGCACCTTCGATTTCGGCGAGACGGACGGGATCTACTATCTGGCGCTCGAGTGGGCGCCGGGCGAGCCCCTCGCCACCTTCGCCACCCGCTCGGGGCAGCTGGCGCCGGAGCTGGTCGCGTCGATCATCGAGCAACTGGGCGCGGCGCTCAGCTCGGCGCACGGCCGCGGGATCATTCATCGCGATCTCAAGCCGGCCAACATCATGTACGACCCGGCCACCCGGACGGCCAAGCTGCTGGATTTCGGCATCGCCCGGGACGCCGATGCCGCCCCCGAAGAGCGGCTCACCCGAACCGGGTTTTTCGTCGGAACGCTGCAGTACGTCGCGCCCGAAGCGCTAAGCGGCGAACTGGTCAATGAGCAGGCCGACGTCTACAGCCTGGCGACGATCGCGTATTATCTCCTGGTGGGCGTCCTGCCGTACACCGGCCGCTCGCCCCGTGAGCTGTTTCAGCAGCTGCTCACCCAGCCGCCCCTGCCGCTCAACCAGGCGGCGAAAGGGCTCCGCTTCGCGCCGGAGGTCGAGGCGGCCATCATGCAGGGCCTCGAACGCGATTTGTCCAGGCGCTACAAATCGATAGACGCGTTTGTCCAGGCGCTCTGCACAGCCATCCGCGACGACAAGGGAGCAAAGAGCGGGTTGTTTTCCGGCCTGTTCCGCCGCCGCCCGTGAGCGCCGGGGCGCTCGAGGCTCTGCTGCTGGAACGCTCCGTCCGCCGGGGAGATTTCGTGCTGGCCTCGGGGGCGCGCAGCCCCTACTACATCGACGCCCGGCTCGCCACCATGTCGGCCGAGGGGCAGCAGCTGATCGGGCGGCTGGGGCTGGAGGCGCTGGCGCGGGAAAGGTGGGCACCCCGGGTGATCGGTGGGCTCACCATGGGCGCCGATCCGGTCGCCTACGCCATTGCCGGCGCCAGCGCCGCCGCCGGAACCCCCATCGACGCCTTCAGTGTACGCAAGGCTCCCAAGGACCACGGAACCGGCCGCCGGATCGAGGGGAATTTCCGCCCGGGCGACGCGGTGGTGGTGGTGGAGGATGTCATCACGTCGGGCGGCTCCGCCCTGGAAGCCATCGCGACCCTGGAAACCGCCGGGGGAACGGTGCTGGGCGTGCTCGCGGTGGTCGATCGGGAAGAAGGCGGACGCCGCCGGCTGGTGGAAGCCGGCTACGCGGTGCATGCCCTCACGACCGCGAGCAGCCTGGGCCTCCGCTGATCCGCATCTCCCGCCCCGGCGCCGGCCGGGTGCCCGCCAGAGGATGGAATTCCCGCAGGACGGCCCCATAGGGACGGATCATCAGCGACAGGAACCGCTGGATCGCCACCGGAAAGGGAAACCGCCGCCGGAACTCGGTGGAGGTGAGCCCCAGCATGGACCGGAGATGGCGTCCGAAGCTCTGGGGTGAGGAGTACTCCAGCCGGTAGGCGACATCCGCCACCGAGAGGCCCGGCGTTTCGAACAACAGCGCGGCGTGCAGCAGGCGAATGCCCGCGAGGTAGCTCTTGGGCGACGGCAGCCGGCTGCGGACGAAGCGCGACATGAGCGTGCTGGGCCGGATGTGCACCCGCCGCGCCAGCTGCCGGACCGTGACCACCGAAGGAGCCAGCCGGATCATCGCTTCGAAGAACACCCGGCCATCGGCGGTCAGCGGGGCCGCTTCGAAGAGCGGAGCCTGAATCCGGGCGCTGGAAGCGGTACCCGGCTGGGCGATCAGCTCCCGCAGCCGCTGCCAGCCGGCCGCGGAGGTCACGTCGATCACGTCGCGGCAGCCGGATGCTCCGAACCGGAGCAGCGCCTCCGAGGCGACGGCATCCTGGCGACTCACCAGAGCCAGCGTCGGCAGGCCGGGAAAATCCCGGACCAGGCTGGTAAGCGCATCGGGGCGGGAGCCGTCCCGGTGGTGTACGGATACCAGGACAGCGGCCACCGCGCGCTCCCGGACGGCCCGGATGGCTTCGGGGATGGAATCGCGATGGAGCACCCGGAAGCACCCCTGCCCGGCGGCATCCACCCGGGCGCGCTCGGCGGGGGTCAGGACCGCGGCGACATACCGGGCTGGCGGGTGTCCGGCTGCGGGATTGGCATAGTGGCCCATGGGACGAAGGGGGTGAGAGGGTTGGGCGACGCTAGCCCGTGCGTGTCAACTCCCCTTCAACCGTCCCCAGCAGTACGAAACGCGCATCCTGGTGCGCCGGCGCGCGGGCAACCTTCGGGTCGTATCCATCATCTATCGAGTACTGGCTCTGGCCGCCCCGCGGCCGGGCCCTATTTTATCAGAAGATCACCCCCGCCCCCGACGGGCGGGCACGAGCCTGTGACCGGCGGCGCCAAGTCTATGGAACACAGCGAACTGGCGGCTCGACTGGGAGCGGCGCTGGGTCCGAATTACCGGATCGAGCGCGAGCTCGGGCGCGGGGGTATGGGGCTGGTGTTCCTGGCCCGGGACCTGACCCTGGACCGTCAGGTCGCCGTCAAGGTGATGCACCCCGACCTGGCGGTCCATCCGTCGATCACCCACCGGTTCCTGGCCGAGGCCAGGATGATCGCCCGGCTGCGCCACCCCAACATCGTGGCCGTCCATGCTGCGGGCGAGGCGACCGGATTCCTCTACTATGTAATGGACCACGTACCCGGGGAGAGCCTGCGCCAGCGGCTGAACCGGGAGGGGCGGCTGCCACCCGGCGATGCGGCGCGGATCACCGGTCAGATCGCCGAAGCGCTCCATGCCGCCGGGACGGCCGGCCTGGTCCACCGGGACGTCAAGCCCGAGAACATCCTGCTGGAGAGCGCGACCGGGCGGGCCCTGCTGGCGGACTTCGGCATTGCCCGGTTTCTGGAAGCCGATCCGGGCTCCCCCGATACTGGCCAGGGCGTGGCCGTGGGCACACCGACCTACATGAGTCCGGAACAGGCGGCGGGAGAAGCGGTGGATGCCCGCAGCGACCTGTACAGTCTGGGGCTGGTGTCCTACGAATCCATCGCCGGATTTCCGCCTTTCCGGGGCCCCTCCAGCGCCGCGGTCATCTCCATGCAGCTCAACGACCGGCCCCGCCCCTTGAGCCGGGTCCGGCCGGGCACACCCCCCGTTCTGGCCGCGGTGATCATGCGGGCGCTGGAGAAAGCGCCCGGCAAGCGCTGGCAGAGCGGGCTGGAAATGTCAGAGGCGCTGCGGCAGACGCGGGTACCGCAGCGCCCGCGGCGCGGCGCGCTGCTGGCGGCGATGGCGGTAGTCCTGCTGCTGCTGGCGGGCGGATTGGGCTGGCTCCGCTTCCGCTCGGCCGCTGCCGGCAAGGGCGACGCGCGTCGTTCCCTGCTCATCCTGCCGTTCGACAATCTGCGAGAGCAGCCCTCGCTCGAATGGCTGCGCGAGGGAAGCGTGAACATGCTTTCCCTCACGATGTCCCAGTGGAACGACCTCAGCGTGGTGGACCACGAGCGCATGCATGACCTGTTGTCCCACGCGGGACTCCGGGTGGCAGACGATATCGGGCTGGATCGCGCCCGGCAGCTGGCCCGCGAGGCGGGAGCCGCGACGGTGGTGCTGGGGAATTACACCGCGGCCGGCGATTCGCTCTTCCTGGCGGCGCGGGTCTTCGACGTGGCCACCGGGCGCCGGATCGACGTGGCGGAGGTGAGCGGCACGCCGGGCGAGGATGTCCGGCCCCTGTTCGACCGGCTGGCCGGCCGCCTGCTGGATCTCTCCGGCGCGCCCGGAGGAGTGCGGGCCGGCCTGGCACAGATGACCACCTCATCGCTGGAGGCTTACCGGGCCTACCTGCGCGGCATCGATGCCCTCAACCAGTGGAGTCTGGAAGACGCCGACCAGGAACTGCGCCGGGCGATCGCCGCCGACAGCACCTTTGCGCTGGCATACTATCGCCTGGCACTGACCCGGGGCTGGATGGTGGGGCAGAACGACTCCGCCGGCTCCGCCGCCATCCAGGCCGCGACCCGCTTCAGCGACCGGCTGCCCCAGCGGGAGCGCACCATGGTGGACGCGTACCGCACCTTCCTCGAAGGAGACTACACCACCGCGCGCGGGCTCTACCAGGCGCTGCTCTCCCGCGACAGCCGGGATGCCGACGCCTGGTACGGATTGGGTGACGCCTGGTTCCACGACACCAGCACGGCGGCTCCGGTGACCCATTGGACCAACTCGCTCCGGGCCTTCGAGCGGGCGCTGACTCTCGATCCGGGATATTCGCTGGCGTACGATCACATCATGACGATGTTGACCACCGCCGGCCGCCCCTACTCGCCGTATGCGCTGGTCACCCCCGATTCGTTCGTTCCCGCCCGGGAACCCTCGGGGCGGGCGCTACTGGACAGCTCGCGACTGAGCGAGGCCGTCCGCCGGGCCGGGGCCGAGGCGGTGGCCCGGGGCCGCACCTGGGTGGCGCGGCAGCCGGAGACGCCGCGGGCGCACCTGGCGCTCATGGAGGCCCTGGCGGCCACCGGCAACTCCGAGGCAGCGCTGAATGAGCTAAGCCGGGTCCGAACCCTGGATCCCGGCCCGCATCCCGAACTGCAGTTCGTCGAGGGCCGGATCCGGTTCCAGGCGGGGGATATCGATGCCGCAGCCCGGCTGCTGCGGGCGGCGCTCGATTCGGTGCGGAGCGCCGATTTCGCGGGCGCCTCGCCCGCCAGCTTCGTGGACGTCAACTCGGCCGCCAATGTCTTTGCCTACCTGGGCGACCTGCGGTATGCCCGGCGCGCCCTGAACCTGGGAGATGAGGTCCGCCGGATGCTCTATCATCCGGGCGCCGGGATGGACATGGAGCACTATCACCTGCTGGCGGTCTCGGCACTGTACGCCAATGCCGGCGGCCCGGCCGCCCAGTTACGGACCCTCTGGCAGACGGCGGCCGAGGAGGCGCGTTCCGCCCCGCGGCCCAGACGGGGGGAGATCGCGCAGGCCGGCACCCCGGCGGCGGTGGAACTGCTGGTGGGCGCCGACGACCCGACCGCGCTCAGCGAGCTGCAGGCGCTGTCGGGAGAGCCACTGCCCCGGGTCATCCGGGCCCTGCTGGCCCTGAGCCAGGGAGCGCGCGACAGCGCCCGCCGGGTACTGGCGGAGGCGGACTCCGCCAGTACCAAGGGCATGGGCCTCGGCGACCAGCGGCCCCTGCTGGGCCTCGTCTATCTGGGACTGGGCGATTACCAGCGCACCCTGGATATCCTGCAGGGGTTCGAGCCCGCCGCCCTCTCTACCCGCGGGTTCGACTCCCGCTGGGGCCTGCTGGGACGGGTGCATCTGATCCGGGGCCGGGCCTACGAGGAACTGGGGCGCCGGAACGCCGCCGCCGACGAGTATCGCGCCGCCCTGGCCCAGTGGAAATCGGCGGATCCCGCCTACCGGCTGTATCTGCGCCAGGCTCAGTTGGGCCTGGCCCGCACCACCGGCGCCGGATAGGCCCGGCCGCTATATTTCCCCACACGGAAGGCAGGGTGCGATGGTCGCGGGCCCCCGCTTCGGCGGGGGCTCGAGGAAAGTCCGAGCTCCACAGGGCAAGGCTGCCAGGTAACGCCTGGGCGCCGATCAGGCGACGGAAAGGGCCACAGAAAACATACCGCCTCTAACCCGGGCCGCGAGGCACGGGGGCGGGGTAAGGGTGAAAAGGTGGGGTAAGAGCCCACCGCACCGCTGGCAACAGCGGTGGCAGGGTAACCCCCAGCCGGAGCAAGGCCAAATAGGCGGCGAGGTGCGGCCCGCACCGACCCCCGCCAGGCGCGAGCCTGGCGGCAGCCGCGGGTAGGCTGCTAGAGGTGGCTGGCGACAGCCATCCCAGAGAGATGACCATCCTTTCGGGCTCCTGCCCGGAGGAACAGAACTCGGCTTACGGCCCTGCCCTCCGTTTCCCCCTCATACCGGCGGCCCGGGTTGCTCCCACCGGGCCGCCCGGTAACTTTCCCCGGCGATCTCACGGCGTCCGGCCATGACTGAAGGCAGAGACAAGGGAGACGCGCAGCCGTATCCCGCGGAATGGGAGCAGGTAGCTCACCTGCGGGTATTCCGCGCCGGCGCCGATGAATGGCAGAAGGTGGCCGGCTGGCGCACGGACATGCTGCGCCGCGGATGGAAGCTGCTGCGCATTACCAGCGACGCCGACGAGATCGTCGCCGTCTTCGGCAAGACCAGGAATCACCAGGCCTCCTGAGGAGGCCCGGTCGGCCCTCTACTCAAGGCAGGTATCATGGCTTCTCGTTCCCTGCTGGCCCTCTTCGGCGGGCTGGTGTTGTTCGGCTCTTCCCGGTCCGCGCCGGCAACCTCGCACTACCGGGTGGACACCTCGGTGGAGCAGGTCATCGACCTCTCTCCGGTGGGCCAGCCGGAGCAGCGGAACAGCATGAAATCCTCCTATTTCATGACCCTGGTGCAGGAAGACACCACCGGCGGCAAGGCGATCACCATCACCATCGATTCGATCACGTTCGACAGCACCACGCCGCCGCCGCCGCAGGCCAGAGAGACGCTGGACAGCGCCTGGGGCGCGAGCTGGCACGGCCTGCTGACGCCCGACGGAAAGACCACCGGGCTCACCGCGGTGGGCGATTCCGGGGCTCCCGATCAGCTGCAGCAGATGGTGGCGAATTTCCTCCCCCGGGTGAAGAACGGCGCCAAGTCGGGCGACACCTGGACCGACACCACCGACCATACCTTCCAGGACGAGAACTCCAGCCTGGCGGTCCGGACCATCACCAACTTCAGCGTGGCGGGCCGGGAGACGGTGCAGGGCACCCAGGCTCTGAAGGTGCTCACGGCGGCGAGCCAGGCGTACACCGGCGAGCTGCAGGGCGGCATCACCATGTCGGGCACGGGCCAGGGCACCGCCACCTATTATGTCGCCAGCGACGGGCGGTATCTGGGCGGTGAAGCCAGCGGCAGCGCGGACCTGCAGCTGAGCTCGCCGCAGTTCCCCCAGAATATTCCCATGAAGACCACCACCAGCTCCACGGTGACGCTGCTCCAGTAGCTCCGATGCCCTTGCCTTTCCGTATCGCGCCGGTCATCACGGCGCTCTGCCTGGTAGCTGGGTGTGCCGCCTCGTCCTCCAGCGGGGGGACCGGCGAGCGCCCCGCCGGCGGCCCGGCGCCCCGACCGGAGATCTCCGTGCCCGACCGGGTGGTGATTCTTTATCGCCCGGTCGAGGCCCGGTATCGCATTGATACCACCGACAGTCTCTCCCTGGGCATGCCGGACGGCACCACACAGAACCAGACCATCGTCCGGACCAGCTATGTGACGCTGCGGGAGGCCGGCAGCGCGCCCATGAACCTCCGGCTGAGCCTCGATTCGGTCAGCCTGACCCAACCGGACAGCGCCCTCCAGGCGCTGGCCGACAGCGCCGTGGGAGCGGCCTGGACCGGCCAGATGACCAGGTGGGGCCGGCTCTCCGGGCTGACGGCCGATCGCTCCTCCCTCATGGTCGAGCAATTGGAGCCGCTGCTGTATACGCTCTTCCCGGTGTTGCCGCCGGAGGGCGCGCGGCCGGGGATGACCTGGCAGGACTCGCTGGAGATTCCCTTCCGCGCTCTGGCCCGCTTCGATGCCACCGAGGTCCGGCAGAGCCGGTTCACGGCGCAGGGGTACCTGGCGGTCGCCGACGCGCCGGCCCTGCAGATCGAAAGCCAGGGAGACTATGCCGTTACAGGTAGCGGCAACTGGTTCGGCCAGGACATGACGGTCGAGGGCCGGGGGCACGTCGCCGGCACCCATTCCGTCGCCCTGGATGGGCGCCTGGTAGAGGCATCCGTGGCCGATTCCGCCTCCCTGACGCTGACGCTTCCCGATGTGGGCCAGACCGTCCCGGCGCAGATCCGCGGCCGCGCCCGGCTGACCCTCCTGCCCTGATCCCGTGCGGCGCGCGCTGTCCCTGGCCGCGCGCGGCCTCGGCGCCGCCGTCCTGATTTTTCTCCTCTGGCTGCTGGCAGTCTGGCCTCCCCCGGTCTGGTTCCGTTCGCACTGGCCGGCAGAAACCGCGTTCATGGCCATGCGGAGCGGACAAGAGCCGGCCCGGGGCGAAATGGGCCGCGAGGGGCCGCGGCTTTACCAGCCGATCCCGCTGGACTCGATCGCCCCCGCAATGCGGCAGGCCGCCACCACGGGCGAGGACGACCGGTTCTGGCAGCATCATGGGATCGACTACCTCGCCATTCTCCACGCCATCGGTTATCAGCGCGACAGCTTCAGCTGGAACTCTCCCCGCGACCGCCGGACGCTGCGCCGGCTGGTGGACCACGCCTGGGAGCATCGCGACGCTCTGCGGGGCGCCAGCACCATCACCCAGCAGCTGGCGAAGAATCTCTATCTGTCGCCCTCACGTAATCCGCTGCGGAAAGTGAAGGAGGCGGTCACCGCCCTCCGGCTGGAGGCGGCCCTCGACAAGCCGCGGATCCTGGAGCTGTATCTCAATAGCGCCGAGCTGGGGGCGGACATCTGGGGCGTCGAGGCCGCCAGCCGGTACTACTTCCACCGGCCGGCCTCGAGGCTGACCCAGGAACAGGCGGCGGCGCTGGCCGGAGAGCTGCCGTTTCCGCTGCGATCCAACCCCGACTTTCACCCCGGCCGGATGCGCTGGCGGCAGAATCTGATTCTGCGACGGATGCGGGGGGAGCAGGTGGAAATTCCGCCGGCCCCCGATCTGGAGTTCGTGCCGGATGTTGAAGCGATTCCGGAGGTTCTGCCGTCTCCGGATTCCGTACCGAGTCCGGAAGGGGCGGGGAATCGGGATTCGGGAATGGAGGGGAGTGAAAACGGCCCTCCATCTCCGGAAGGCCGCCCTGACACCCTGATTCCCGATTCCCGCGTTCCTGATTCCTCGACTAGTCCACCAGCCTGAGCGGCATCACCAGTGTCAGGTAGCTCGCCGGATCGTCCCAGCCCACCGGCTCGCAGGTAGCGGCGCGCTCGGGCCCCTTGAAGGTCAGCCGGACCTCATCGGTGGGCATGAATTTCATGATCTCCAGCATATAGGCGGCATTGAAGCCGATCTCGAGCGGATCGCCTTCATAGGTGACGTTCACCTCTTCCTGCGCCTCGCCCAGGTCCGGAGTCTGCACCGACAGCTTGCAGCTGCCGCTGGCGAACTGCATGCGGATGCGGTGGGTCTGGTCGCTGGCCACGATGCTCATGCGGCGGAGGGCGCTGGAGAGCGCGGCCTTGTCGCCCGTCGCGGCCTTGTCATTCTCCCGGGGGATGACCTGCTCATAGTTGGGATAGGGCCCTTCGATGAGCCGGGTATAGACCTGGGTGCTGGTGGAGCGGAACCCGAGGTGGTTTTCGCTCCGGGCGATCTCGATGTCGTCCTCGGCCGGGAAGAGCCGCCGGATCTGCTCCAGCGCTTTGGGGGGCACGATGAGATCCGACTGCTCGGTGCCGGAAGACCTGGCGGGCACGTCCATCCGGGCCAGCCGGTGGCCGTTGGTGGCAACCATGCGCATGCGCTCCGGGCGCAGCTCCCAGAGCACGCCGTTCAGGATGGGGCGGCTTTCCTCGGTGCTCGCGGCAAAAGCGACATGGCTGATCAGTTTCTGCAGGTCGCCGGCCGAGCTGCGCCAGGCGTTCTCGAACTTGACCGAGGGAAAGGCGGGGAATTCCTCCCGCGGAAGCCCCAGCAGGCGGAACTTGGTCCGGCCGCACTCGATGGTGACACGCTGCTCGCCCGAGCTGGTGAAGCGGATGGCGGCGCTGGGGAGCTCGCGGACGATCTCGACCAGCTTGCGGGCCGGGAGAGTGATCGCGCCCTCCTGGTCCACGCTGGCGGGCACGGTCGTGCTCACCCCGATATCGAGATCCGTTCCGGAGAGGCGCAGTCCGTCGCCCGAGGCCTCGACCAGGATGTTGCTGAGGACGGGCAGTGTGGTCTTGGCCGGGACGCTGGCTGCCACGGCGACGAGACCTTCCTGGAGTTGCTCACGGGTAATCGTGAACTTCATGCGGCTCCTCTGCGCGGCGCGAGAACTAACTACTAATACTCTATTAGAAAAGACTAGTAATAGTAGTAGAGGCTCTGGATATGTGGACGGCAGCGCCAACTGCCGGCCCCTGCAACGGCTGACTCGTTCCGACCGTGTCGACGGCGTGTGGGCGGGTCTGGAAAAGCGGGGGGCGTTGTTGCGGTTCTCCCCATCTCCCCAGCCGTACACATACGCCGCGGCGATTATGGCGCGGACAACTCCTGTCGCGCAAGCTCGATTCGCTCGCGGAG
Organism: uncultured Gemmatimonadales bacterium; assembly: GCA_963779755.1. Classification (GTDB taxonomy): domain Bacteria; phylum Gemmatimonadota; class Gemmatimonadetes; order Gemmatimonadales; family GWC2-71-9; genus CAVZZO01. The sequence continues at coordinate 306,490 of CAVZZO010000001.1, read as the reverse complement.
GCCGCGATCCCGGGCCATCTGCCGCTGGACTTTGTCCACACTGTGAATCACAGTGGAGTGATCGCGGCCGCCGAACGCCATCCCGATTTCCACCAGTTGCATCTGCAGGAGGTCGCGCGCCAGGAACATGGCGATCTGGCGCGGCACCGTCAGCGACTTGATCCGCGCCTTTGAGCGCAGTCCCTCGGGCGTGACGCCCCAGCGGCGGGCGACGACCTCCTGGACCTTGTCGATCGTGGGCAACGCCCGCGACGCGGCGCCGGCGCCATCCTCGCCCACTCTAATCTTATCTGCCAGCGCCTCGCGGGCCAGTTCGATGGAAACTTCCCGGTGCTTCAGCGAGGCGTAGAGCAGCAGCTTGATGATGCAGCCCTCGAGCTCCCGCACGCTGGAGCGGACGTGTCCCGCGATGAAGCGAAGCACATCGTCGGGAATGGTCAGCTCCAGATGGTCCTGTTCCTGCTTCTTCCGCAGGATGGCAATCCGGTGCTCCAGGTCGGGCTGGCCGATATCGGCCACCATGCCCCATTCGAACCGGCTGACCAGGCGCGCCTCCAGCCCGGGAATTTCCTTGGGCGGGCGGTCGGAGGTCAGGACGATCTGCTTCTTGGCCTCGTACAGCGCGTTAAATGTATGAAAGAACTCCTCCTGGGTCATTTCCTTGCCTTCCAGGAAATGCACGTCGTCCACCAGGAAGAGGTCTACATCCGTGCGGTAGCGGCGCCGGAACTCCGGCATGGTCCGGCTGTGGATGCTCTCGATGACTTCGTTGATGAACTGCTCGGCGCCTACGTAGAGCACCTGGGTCCCCGGTGTCCGCTCGGTCACCGCATGGGCAATCGCCTGCATCAGGTGGGTCTTGCCCAGCCCGGTGGCGCCGTAGATGAACAGGGGATTGTAGGTCTTGCCCGGCGCCTGGGCTACGGCATGGGCGGCGGCGGCGGCCAACTCGTTGGACTTGCCGATGACGAACGTGTCAAAGGTGTAGCGCTCGTTGAGCGGCTGCGTGCGGGAGCGCTGCGCCGTGCCTGCCCCCCGCCGGGGGCGGGGGGGCCACAAAAAAATCCATCTGGGGGCGGCGCTGCCGGTCTTCCTGCACCTGGAAGACCACCTTGGTGGGCCGTCCCAGGACCGGCTCGGCGAGCTTGGCGAGCAGCCCCGCATGCTTCGACTCATTCCACTCGGCGGCGAAATGATCGGGGGCGCCCAGCACCAGCCGATCGTCGTCCAGCGCGATCGGTTCGGTGGGCTCCAGCCAGGTTCGGATCGTATGCTCGGGAAGTTCGCGATGTGCGTCTTCCAGAATACGCTTCCATGCCTCTTTGGCGGACAACTGCATCGTACTCGGATGACGGTGGGAGGCTTCGCAAGGGCGCACGATAGTACGGGCTCCATGTGGAAAAGTCAACCTTGACCGAAACCGCGTCTGGTAGGTAGCTTCCCGGGCTCTTGGGAGGATAACGGAACGCATGAAACCGTCGTATCGGCCGCGCAACAGGCGGCGCATCAACAAGCATGGTTTTCGAGCCCGGATGGCGGATCGCTGGGGCCGGCAGGTCCTGTCCCGTCGCCGCAAGAAGGGCCGGAAGCGGCTCGCGATCTCGCTGCCGTCGAAGCACGGAGGCGCCTGACGCCGGAGAGGCTTCCGCGGGCCTGGCGGCTCGCGCGGGCCTCGGACATCCGGCGGGTTCTGGCTGGCGGCCGGCGGCACCGGACGGAGCACCTCGACGTGATCTGGGCGGACAACGCGGCGGGCCACCCTCGGATCGGACTGATCGTTCCCCGCTATCAGTCCTCCGCGGTGGCCCGCAATCGTTTGCGCCGGCGTCTGCGGGAAATCTGGCGGCGGAATCTCCAGAGCCGGCAGCCGGCCCGGGATGTCGTGATCCGCGCGCGTCCGCCGGCCTACCAGGCCGGATTCGGAGCGCTGCGGAATGAGCTGGAGTCATGGAGCCGGATCGTATCGCCGGGCCGCTGAGCGTGCGGCGACTGGTGCTGCTGCCGCGTCGGGCGGTGGCCCTGCTGATCCGGGCGTATCAGGTAGTCCTGTCGCCGCTCCTGCCCCCCAGCTGCCGCTTCACGCCGTCCTGTTCGCAGTATACGCTGGAAGCGGTGCGGCGCTACGGAGTCCTGCGGGGCGGGTGGCTGGGCGTGCGACGCCTGGCGCGCTGCCATCCGTGGCACCCCGGCGGTGTTGACCCTGTTCCCTGATCTGTGATCCGGTAAATGGACCGTCGTATTATCTGGGCGATCGTGTTGATGATGCTCATCGCGATCGTACCGACCTTCCTGCTCAAGCCCACGTCGCGTCCGGTCCGGCCGCCGGCTGCGGCGGCTCCGGACACCAATGCGACGGTCCCGGTCGCTGTCCCGGCTCCGCAGGTCAGTGCGCCGGCTCCGGTCTCCACGCCGGGCGCGCCCGATACCGTTCCGGCCGACACGGTCCACGCCAGCAGCCAGCTCTACCAGTACGACGTGAGCACGCTGGGCGGGCGCCTGATCCGTGCCGTGCTGCCCCAGTTCCGCTCCATGGCCCCGGGGCGGGCCGATTCGGCGGTGCAGTTGCTGCACCCCGACAGCGATCTCCTCGGGCTCAAGCTGCTGGTGGGGAAGGACACGCTGCGGCTGGACCGATGGACCTTTACGCCGTCCACGACGCAGCTCAACGTCACCGCGCCGGCCACCCTGCGGCTCTCCGCCTCCCGCCAGGGCGTCTCGGCCGAGCTGACCTACCGTTTCCTGCCCGACCGCTACCTCTTCGATGTCGAAGGCACCGTACATGGCCTGGGCCCCAACGGCGGCGTCCTGCTGATCGGCCTCGGGCCCGGCATCCGGAACACCGAGGCGGACTCCTCCCAGCTGCATCGCTCGCTCGCGGTGGTGACCAAGGCCAGCGGCACCCAGGCCACGCCGTTTTCCAAGCTCAAAGCCGGGGAAATAAAGACCCTGGACGGGCCGTTCGAATGGGTCGCGGTGAAGTCCAAGTACTTCGTCACCGCCATCTTCGCGCTGGACAGCACCCAGCCGCGGATCACCGGCGTCACGGCCACCCCCGCGCCCAACGCCGGCAAGCAGCCTTCCAAGGCCGATGTCGAGCTCAGCATGCCGATCGGGCCCGCCGGCGCGTTCCATTACAGCGCCTATGCGGGGCCGATGGAGTATTCCCGGCTGGGCCAGATCGGTCACGACTTCGACGATGTGAACCCCTACGGCTGGCCCGGGTTCCGGACGGTCATCCGTCCGGTGGCGCTGGCGGTTCGCTGGACGCTGGTCTGGATGCACCAGCATCTGCACATCGCCTACGGCATCGTGCTGATCATCTTCGGCATCGTGGTGCGGGTCGTCCTCTGGCCCCTCAACCAGAAGGCCATGCGTTCCAGCATGGCAATGCAGGCCATCCAGCCCGAACTGAAGGCGATCCAGGACAAATACAAGGAGAATCCGCAGAAGCTGCAGCAGGAGATGTTCAAGCTGTACAAGGAACACAACGTGAATCCGCTGGGGGGATGCCTGCCGCTGTTCATCCCGCTCCCGGTGCTCTTCGCGCTGTTCTTCGTCTTCGACTCCACCATCGAGCTGCGCGGCACGCCTTTCCTCTGGCTGCACGATCTGTCGGGCCGGGATCCGTACTACATCATCCCGGTCATCATGGGCGTCTCCATGTACGTGCTGAACAAGATCGCCCAGCGCGGCATGCAGCCCAACCCGCAGACCAAGATCATGCTCTACGCGATGCCGGTCGTCATGACCGTGCTGTTCGCCAACTTCGCGTCGGGACTCAACCTGTATTATTCGGTCAGCAACCTCGTGAGCATCCCCCAGCAGTGGTGGATCTCCCAGGAACGGCTGCGGAAGCAGCCACCCAAGCCGCCGAACCCGAAGGGGTAGAGGCCCACCCATGCTCTCCGACCCGATTACCGCCCTGGCAACCCCGCCGGGGCGGTCTGCGCTTGCGGTCGTGCGCCTCTCCGGCGCCGACGCCTTCGGCGTCGCCGCGCGGGTCATCGAGGGGTTCTCCCCCGACCCGCCGCGCACGGCCCGGCTGGCCGGTTTCCGCACCCCGGCCGGCCAGGCGATCGACCGGGGGATCTATCTGGCCTACCGGGCCCCGGCGAGCTATACCGGCGAGCCCATGGTGGAGCTGATCTGCCATGGGGGAGCGGTCGCGCCGGCAGCCGTGCTGGCCGCACTCCAGGCCGCCGGTGCCCGGGCCGCCGCCCCGGGCGAGTTCACCCGCCGCGCGGTTCTCAACGGCAAGCTGGACCTGGTGCAGGCCGAGGCGGTGGGGGATCTGATCGATGCCGGCGCGCCCGCCCAGGCCAGGCTGGCCCTGCACCAGCTCGACGGAGGACTCTCGCGGCGCCTGGAGGAGTTGCGGCTGAAACTGGTGGAGTTGCAGGCACTCCTCAGCTACGACGTGGATTTCCCCGAAGAGGACGACGGGCCGGTCTCCGCCGATCGCCTGCGAGCGGCCTGGCGGGAGGTCCGCGGGAGCGTTGCCGGGCTGTTGCGGACCGCTCCGGCGGGCCAGCGGGTACGGGAAGGCGCCGTCGTGGTGATCGCCGGCCGGCCCAATGCCGGCAAGTCCTCGCTGTTCAACGCCCTGCTGGGGAGCGACCGGGTGCTGGTGTCCGCCACGCCGGGCACCACGCGCGACGCCGTGGAGAGTGACACCGATTTCTCCGGCTGGCCGGTCCGGCTGGTGGATACCGCCGGGCTGGCGGAGTTCAGCGAGGAAGTAGACCGGATGGGGGTGGCCATGAGCCGCCGCTTTCTGGGTGGCGCCGACCTGGTCCTGCTCTGCGTCGAGAGCGGGCGCGCTCCCGAGGAGGCGGAGAGGGCGTTGCTGGGCCCGCGGACGCTGCTGGTGCGGACCAAGACGGACCTCGCCGCCGTTCCGGACGGCGAGCTCGGCGTCTCCGTGGTGAGCGGGAACGGTCTGGACCGGCTGCGGCGGCGCTGCGTGGAGCTGCTGTTCGCCGAACCGGGGCAGTATCTGGATCTCGAGCCGGTGCTCACCCGGGAGCGGCACCGGGTCGGCCTGGAACGGGCCGCTCAGGCACTGGACCACGCCGCGCCGCATCTGGAGCCGGGTGGGGACGCCGTGCTCGCCGCCCATCAGGTGCGCGAGGCAACCGAGCATCTGGCCGCGCTGATCGGCACCGTAGATATCGAGCAGGTGCTGGACCGGTTGTTTTCGAGCTTCTGTGTGGGGAAGTAGAGAAGGGCGGGAGAAAGACGGGAGGGAGGACGGACCATGACGATCCCCTGGCATTCACGGCTCGAGAGCGCGCGGGAGCTGGCGGTGCGCGACGAACGCCCCATGGTCATCGCCCTTACGGCACCCGGGTGAATGGGTTGCCGGGCGATGGATACCGTGACGTATCCTGACGATGCAGTCCGGCGGTTCCTCTCACGGGAGGTTGTGCCCGTCTCGCTGAGCCTGGCCGATCGCGACCCGGCCGTGCTGCCCGTGCTACGCCGTTATCGGGTCCTCTGGTCTCCCGGGTTCGTGGTGCTGGATCATCGGGAACAGGAGGTCCGGCGGTTCCTGGGCTACCAGCCTCCGCGCGATTTCCTGGCCGAGCTGCAGGTGGCGCTGGGGAAGGTGGAACTGCTGCGACGCTGCAACGCCGAGGCCCACGAGCGTTTCCGGGCGGTCGCCGATCTGGAGCCGCCGGCGCCGGTCAGTGCCGAGGCGCTCTACTGGGCGGGGGTCGCCGGGTATTACCGGGACAAGGCGGACCTGGACTATCTGCGGCGCTACTGGAAGGAGTTGGGAAGGAGATTTCCCGAAAGCCGGTGGTGGACGCACGCCGATGTCTTCGAGATCGGCCCGTGAGCAACCGAAGCCTCGGCGGGAAGATCTCTCAGGCGCTCTGCGGGTCTTCGATCACCCCCTGTGCCCTCTGGAACTCATTCGTCTCCGCCCGCAGCGCCGCCGGGACGCCGCGCTCGGCCACCAGCGCCTCCGCCATGCGGTAGCCCAGGTAATAGCCCGAGCGCTCCGGCAGCACCCGCCCCCCTACCAGCCGGGCCTGCGAGCTCATCCCCCCGGAGAGATAGCGCAGTCTCAGTCCCAGAGCGGCCCGGTCCAGCTCCGGTTCAGCGGTCCGGAGGAGGAACGCTTCCATTTCGCGCAGGCGATGATATTGCCGCCGCCCGTAACCGAAGTACTCCGGCGCCGGCAGGCCCGGGCACACGGCCTGGCTGGCGTGTACCGCCAGGCCCTCGTTGAGCAGCAGCTCGCGCAGACAGGCGCGGCTCCCCGTCTCCCAGTAGTCGTAATAGCCGCCCATGGCGGCAATCAGCTCGCGCAGCGGGCTCCGGCTTTCGGCTGAGGTGTAGCGCACGAGATGAGCGCACTCGTGAGCGATCCAGAGCGGGATCAGCTCTGGAGAGAGCCCCAGGCCGAAGGTCTCGGGGTTGGCCCGGCCGGTGAAGTGCTCCAGTGCGATGAAGAGCGCACCCTGTCCTGCCACCACCAGCTCGCCCGCATTGGCCGCTCCCATGCCGACCATGAGGTAGCAGTCGACCGGCCGGTCCATGCCGAGGGTCTCCTGGGCCCGCGCCAGGGCGTCTTCAGCCAGTGCCGGGATATCTCTCGATGCGATGAGCGCCCAGAGATCCGACCGGTCGGCCTCGATCGTCTGGCGTATCAGGTCTCCCGCGGGCTGGCTGTCCGGGTCCATCACGTAGTTGTGCCAGTAGGCGCGCAGGACCGGCGCGTGATTATCGAGGTATTGACGGTAGGCCGCGGCAGGGTCGGCGGCGTCGAGAACGGAGAGGAATGCCGGCAGGAGATTGATCAGCACGCGGCCAAATATTCACCGGGCCGCACCAGGCGCAAGCGGGAAAGCGGAGATCAGGAGTGGCCGCGCCGCTTTCGCCGGGCCATCTCGTCCAGGAAGCGGCGCTCTTCGGGCGTCAAGCCGCCCAGGCCGCGTTCGCTGATCTTGTCCAGCACCCGGTCCAGCTCGGCCGACAGCAGCTCACCGTCGTTCGGTTCTGGCCGATGGATCTGGTTGGCGGGCGCCCGCTCGGCGTCGCGCGCGGGCGACTGGACCATGACCACGTGCTCCACCTGGCGCGGCGAGGCCGCCGGAGCCCGCTGGGCCAGGGCGTGGAAGCGGAAGTAGAGATAGCCGAAGATGATGCCGCCCAGGTGGGCCAGGTGCGCGATGTGCCCCGCTTCGGTGTTCCGCAGAACCAGTCCGAAGAACGCCGAGGCCAGCGCCAGCACCGCCACCAGGGTCTTGGCCCGGATCGGGAAGGGGATGGGGAAGATGTAGACTTCTGCATCGGGCCAGTAGATGGCGAAGGCGAGCGCCACGCCCAGGACCGCGCCCGAGGCGCCCAGGAAGGGGCTGACGTGCCAGATGCCCGAAAGGGCGAGGGAGAATACCGCCGCGCCTACCCCGCAGAGCAGGTAATAGAACACGAAGGCCCCGCCGCCCATGCGGCTCTCGACCGGCGTACCGAAGAAATACAGCGCCAGCATGTTTCCGGCGAGGTGGAGCAGGCCGGCATGAACGAACATGTAGGTCACGAACGTCCAGGGCTGCGTCAGGGCGGAGCCGGGAGCGAACTGCAGCCCGTCCAGCACACCGGGCGCCGTAAACACGGTGGCCAGCAGCAGCTGCATCACCACGTTTGCGGCGATCAGCCTGGTCACCCATGGCGTCGGCCGGGGGAAGAGCGAGCCGTTCATGCGATCAGTCCGTACCCCTACGTTGCGGGTGCCGGGTCGGCCGCCGCGCGCTGCGGCAGATCCGCTGACACAACTCCGGAAATGAAATGCCGGCCGCCTGTGCCGCCTGCGGCAACAGGCTGGCGGATGTCAGGCCGGGCAGGGTGTTTGCCTCCAGGCACAACAGGTGGCCGTCGGGCGTCAACCTGAAATCTACCCGGGAATAGCTGCCGAGTTTCAGAGCCTGATGCGCGGCCAGCGCAAGGCGGCCGCATTCCCGGTGAACCGCCGCCGGCAGGTCGGCCGGGAAGATCTCCTGGGACATGCCGGGCGTGTACTTGCACTCATAATCGAAAATCTCGTGCCGCGGGATAATCTCCCCCGCAGGGAGGGCTTCCCCGTCCAGGATACCGACCGTCAACTCCCTGCCGGGCACGAACTTTTCCACCATGACCTCGTCATCGTACTGCGCCGCCAGCTGGATGGCCGGCTCGAGCCCGTCTTCGTCTGGAACGACCGAAAGACCCACCGTGGATCCTTCTCGGGACGGTTTGACCACTACCGGCCATTCTAGCTCCCGTGCGACGGCCGTTGCTGTGACCGGGATCATGCGCCATGCCGGCGTGGGAACCCCCGCCAGCGTGAAGAGCCGCTTGGAGATGTCCTTGTCCATGGCGAGGCCGCTACCCAGTGGCCCGCTGCCGGTATAGGGCACCCCGACGATCTCCAGCAAAGCCTGAAGCGTGCCATCCTCCCCCCGGCCCCCGTGCAGTGCCAGAAACAGCACGTCGGCCTCCCGGACCACCGCCAGATCCTGGAGGCTGGACAGGAGAACCCCCCGCTCCAGGTCACGCAGGACCGCCGGGTTGGGGGGAGTAACCCCGACAGAGGCCCGCAGGAGCCCGGCTTCCTCCCGCTCAGGTATGAAACCGCGAGCGGTGTCCACAACCGACACCAGATGGCCACACTGCCGCAGCGCCGCAACAACCTGGACGGCGGAAGCGAGCGATACATCCCGTTCCGACGAGGTCCCTCCGGCCAGGACCGTTACACGCATGGTCATCGGCTGGCGATCAGTTCCTGCAGCAGGTCGTACCGGCTCACGATCCCCACCACTTTACCGTTCTGCCGGACCAGAGCGGCCGGCGTCTCCCGGCTGAGGAGCGGCCCCAGGTGTTCCGCCGGCGTGTCGGCTTCCAGCACGGGGAAGGCGGGTTCCATCACCTCGCGCACCGGGCGCTCCAGCAGGGCCGGCTGCTCCAGGGCGTGGAGCATCAGGTTTCCTTCGATCAGCCCGCCGACGCAACGCTCGCCGTCCATGACGGGGATCTGGCTGACTTCCCAGGTGTGCATCAGGTTGAGCGCCTGCCGCACCGCCGAGGCGGGAGCGACGCTCACCAGCGCAGGGGCCTTGCTGGTGCGCGCCCCGATCAGGTCCAGCACGGTGGTGCGGGGCGCCTCGAGCATCTGGTTTTCCCGCATCCACTCGTCATTGAAGATTTTCGAGAGGTAGCGCTCGCCGGTGTCGCAGAAGAAGGTGACGACCAGGGCGTCGGCATCGTTCGCTTCCTGCGCCAACTGCAGCGCGAGCACCACGTTGAGGCCGCTGCTGCCCCCCACCAGCAATCCTTCCTCGCGCGCCAGCCGGCGCGCCATCACCAGGGCGTCGCGGTCGGGAACTTGGCGGAACTCGTCGATCTGATCGAACCAGATGGTGCTGGGGACCTTGTCGCCACCGATGCCCTCGACCTTGTACGGATGGCCCTCGCCCAGGGTCTGGGTCTGCGCGTATCCGGTGTAGAGACTGCCGACCGGGTCGCCGGCGATGACGCGAATGGCGGGGTTCTGTTCCTTCAGGTACTTCCCTGCCCCGCTCACCGTGCCGCCGGTGCCGGCGCCGGCCACCAGATGCGTCACCCGGCCGCCGGTCTGTTCCCAGATTTCGGGGCCGGTCGTGGCGTAATGCGCCTCCGGGTTGTGCTGGTTGTAGAACTGGTTGGCGAACACCGCGCCCGGGGTGTCCTTGACGATCTGTTTGGCCTTCATCACGTAGTTGTCCGGATGATCGGGCGGCACCGCGGTGGGTACCACGACGACCTCGGCGCCATAGGCCTTGAGCAGCCGGACCTTCTCCTGCGACATCTTGTCGGGCAGGGTGAAGATGCAGCGGTAGCCCTTGATGGCGGCGGCAATCGCCAGGCCGACGCCGGTATTCCCCGAGGTTCCCTCCACCACCGTGCCGCCGGGCCGCAGCTCCCCCGCGCGCTCGGCGGCTTCGATGATGCGGAGCCCGATCCGGTCCTTGACCGAGGCTCCAGGATTGGTGTATTCCGCCTTGCCGTAGACCGGGGTGCGCAGGCCGGCGGTCACCCGGTTGAGGCGGATGAGCGGCGTCCACCCGATGGTGTCCAGCACCGAGTCATAGGGTGCGAGGTGCTGTGGGCTCACGGAGTGCTTCCTCCCCGTTGGGGGTGGTGAAAGCGTATGGGTTGCAAGAAGGTGGCCGCCACCGGCCTGCCGTTCCGCAGCGCCGGCGAAAACCGCAGCCGGGGGGCATCGGCCACCGCGGCCGAATCAAGGGCGGGATAGCCGCTGGATTGCGCGACGCGCGTGCTGTCCGGCACCACCGTCCCCGAACTGTCGACATAGAGCTGGAGCCTCACTTCGCCCTCCACGCCGCGGGCGTAGAGGTCGGGCGGATAGGTCACCGGGTTATCGGCGTTGAGGGCCACCGGCGGCGCGTTGTCCGGGCCGTCGGGCGGGCGTGCCGAGACCGCATCGCGATCGGCCCGGCCGTCACAGGCCGGCAGCAGGAGCAGGAGACAGAGCCAGCGTCGGGTCATGGGCGCTTTCCGGCGCGCCGGGTGAGCTCAGCCAGGCGGTTGAGCGCCTCCAGCGGAGTGAGAGAGTTCACGTCGATTGCCCGCAGCTCTTCCAGCATGGGATCGGGATCGGCCGGCGGGCGGAAGAGCTGCAGCTGGGCCGGGTCGATCACCGGCGGCGGGCCCGGCAGGACCCGGTGATCGCCTTCCAGCGTGTGGAGCACCTCCCGGGCCCGGGCCAGCACGCCGTCGGGCAACCCGGCCAGCTGCGCCACGTGAATGCCATACGACTGATCGGTCCCCCCGGGTTCCAGCCGGTGCAGGAACACCACCCTGCCCTCCTGCTCGCGCACCGCGACGTTCAGGTTGCGCGCGTGCTGCAGCCGTTCGGGCAGCTGCATGAGCTCGTGGTAATGGGTGGCGAACATGGTCTTGCAGCCTACGCGGTCGTGCAGGTGTTCGGTGACCGCCCAGGCGATCGCCACGCCGTCATAGGTGGAGGTGCCCCGGCCGATCTCATCGAGCAGTACCAGGCTGCGGGCGGTAGCGTTGTGCAGGATCGCGCTGGTCTCGCTCATTTCCACCATGAAGGTGGACTGACCCCGCGCCAGGTTGTCGCTGGCCCCGACCCGGGTGAAGAGACGATCCACCAGGCCGATCCGGGCCTCGGCCGCGGGCACGAACGAGCCCATCTGGGCCAGCACCACGCAGAGGCCGATCTGCCGCAGGATGGTGGACTTACCGGCCATGTTGGGGCCCGTTACCAGCAGGACACGCGCCCCGGCCTCGAAGAGCACGTCGTTGGGGATGAACGACTCGCGGGGCATGAGCCGTTCAATCACCGGGTGCCGGCCGGCGCGCAGGCGCAGCCCGAACTCGCCGTCCACCTCGGGCCGCACGTAGGCCTGGCCCACCGCCACCTCCGCCAGGGATGACCAGACATCCAGACGGGCCAGCGTCCGCCCGCTCTGCTGCAGGGCCGCCGCGACGCCGCCGGCCCGTTGCCGCAGCGCCTGGAACAGCTCCGCCTCGCGGGTCCCGATGCGATCTTCGGCCCCCAGTACCTTGGCCTCGTACTCCTTCAGCTCCGGCGTGACGTAGCGCTCGGCGTTGGCCAGGGTCTGCCGCCGCTCGTACTCCGCGGGCACCCGGGCGCTGTGCGCGTGAGTCACCTCGAGGTAATACCCGAAGACCTTGTTGTACCCCACCTTGAGGCTGGGAATGCCGGTGCGGTCGCGCTCCCGTTGCTGCAGCGCGGCAATGTACTGCTTGCCGCCCTCGCGCAGGCCGCGGAGCTCGTCCAGCTCTCCGTCGTAGCCCGGCCGGATCACCTCGCCCTCACTCAGCGTGGCCGGCAGCCGGTCGGCGAGAGCGGCGCCGAGCAGGCTCGCCAGCTCGGCATGGAGGTCAAAGGAATCGATGGCGCCGGCCAGCGCCTCGCTGCGTTCGCCGACGCGCAGGCCGGAGAGGGCCTCCAGCACGTCGGGGAGGCGCTGGAGGGAGTCGCGCAGGCCGCCCAACTCCCGGGGGTTCGCCCGCCCCGCCGCCGCGCGGCCGGCCAGGCGCTCGAGATCGCGGACACCCGCCAGGGCTTCGCGCAGGCGCTCGCGGCCGGGGCCGTCGCCCGCCAGGACCTCCACGGCATCGAGCCGGAAGCGGATCGCCGCCGCGTCGCACAGGGGCGACATCACCCAGCGGCGCAGCAGCCGGGCGCCCATGGGGGTAACGGTGTGATCCAGGGTTTCCAGCAGCGTGGCCCCCCGGGTTCCGGCGCGCAACGGTTCTACCAGCTCGAGGTTCCGGCGGGTCATCTCGTCCAGCCAGAGGTGCCCTTCGGCCCGCCGCAGCACCGGCCGGTTGAGATGCGGAATGCCGGCCGGCTGCAATTCGGAGAGATACCGCAGCAACGCCCCCGCGGCCCCCAGCGCCGCCTGATCATCCGGGCCCAGCCCGAGGCCGTCCAGACTGGCAAGTCCGAAGCGTTCGCGCAGATCGGCTTCCGCCTGGCCTGGATCGAACTCCCATCTCTCGCGCGGGGTGCGCAACGCCACGCAGTCGGCCGGCGGCTCGAAGCCCTGCGGCAGCACCAGCTCGGCAGGAGCGAACCGGGTCAGGGCCTCGCCCTGGTCGGCGGGATCGAGACTCTCCAGCACGAATTCGCCGGTGCTGAGGTCGGCAACGGCGAGCCCGATGCGGTCGCCCAGCGGCGCCATGGCGGCCAGGTAGTTGTTCCTGCTGCCGGCGAGGAAGGCGTCCTCCAGCAGCGCTCCGGGGGTGAGAGTCTCCACGACCTCCCGTTTGACGATGCCGCGCGCCAGACGCGGATCCTCGACCTGTTCACAGATGGCTACCCGGTGGCCCTGGGCCAGCAGCTGGCGCAGATAGTCGGCCGCCGCCTTGACCGGTACCCCGGCGAGCGGCACCCCGTCGCCCCTGGAGGTGAGGGTGATCTTGAGGTCGCGAGAGGCGATTTCGGCGTCGTCGAAGAACATCTCGTAGAAATCGCCCATCCGGAAGAACAGGATGGCATCGCGGTGCCGCGATTTGATCTCGCGGTACTGCTGCAGCAGGGGCGTGCCGGCCGGCTCGGTGGCGCGAGCCGTCACGGCTCTTCGACCAGGAAGGGCGCACCGCCCAGCTGCTGCCGGATACGGGCCTGGGCGGCCTGCGCCTTGTCCCGATCGGGAAAGACGGTAGTCCGCACCTTGTACAGGCCGGACTCGTGGACGATTCGCCCCTGGTAGCCGGCCTGTTTCAGCGAGGCCAGGAGGGTGGCGGCGGCAGTCTGGGTACCCACCGCCGCGACCTGCACGCTGAACCCGCCCGTCGCGGGGGCACCGGGAGCGGCGGCGCCGCCCGCCGAGGCGCCGGGCGCACAGCGCGGGGCGTAGAAGTCGAGCCGGTTCTTCAACTCGACATCATTCCCCGCCCCGCTCAGGCCCCGGGCCAGCCAGGCGCAGGCGGTATCGGGCTGGTTCAATTCGAAGTAGCTCCGGGCCGCCCAATAGGCCGCGGTAGGCAGCAATGGACTCAGGGGGTAATCAGCACTGAGCCGCTCGAGGTCGCGCGCGGCGCCCACGGCATTGCCCGCGGCGAATTCGCTCCAGGCCAGCCCGAGCAGCGCATCGTCGGCCCAGGAGGAGCTGGCGAACTCGACGGTGACCCGGCGGAAGTCGCGGTTCCGCTCATCGGCGTCCCGCGCCACCAGCCCCATGGTATAGACGATCTGAGGATAAAGCGTGTCGGCGGCCGGGGTCGTGGTCAGGAGCTGTCGCACCAGGGCACGGGCGGAATCGCCCTGGCCGTCCTGCGCCAGGCGCACCGCCGCCACCAGGCGGCTGTCCTCCTGTGCCTGGAGCCGTGATCCCGTCGCCGACAACAGCACCAATGCAAGCGCCAGTACCATACCAGCCCAGGTCACCCGACCGTCCCGCATCATGCTGCCTCCTTCACTCGTGCGCTCAACCGGAAGACGAGATCCGTCAGTACTCCGCGCTCGTCGGAAATTCTGGTGGCCTTGAGCCGGCGGTCGGCGGCCAGGGCATCGCTCACCGCGCGCGCAATCCGGAGGGCGGGCCAGCTCTCCGCCCATTTGCTCCAGCGGGTAGTTTCCGGCCCCCATTGGGGCAGGCCGAACGGCCGCAGCCGGCGCAGGGTGGCGAAAAGCGCCGCCTGCAGCGCCCGGCCCCGGGTACCGCGGTCGAAATGCGCGCGCGCCAGTCCTACGCCCACCAGCGTGGTTCCGACCATGCTCACCATCCTGACGCCGCTCATGCCGGACTGCTGCAGCAGCGCCCCGATCATGGCCGCCGCCTGGGCGGCCCGGCCGTCGAAGATGGCGTCACGCCAATCCTGCAGGGTCTCGCCATGACGGACGCCGAGCAGACGGCCGACGTCCTCGAGCGTCAGCGGCCCGCTGCGGTCGAGCGCGGCCAGCTTGTCCAGCTCCGAGGTAAGCGCCGCGAGGTCGTTGCCGGTGACGTCCAGCAGATGCTCCGCCGCCCCGGGCTCCAGTTCGAGCGACCGCCGCTCCGCCTGCAGCGCCAGCCAGCGGAGCGCGCGCGCCGGCGGGAGCGGGGCGAACTCCACCGCCCAGGCGGAGCGGACCATGTCGGCATCGGGCTTGGCGTCCCCCGGCTGGACCAGTACCAGGACGGTCTGCTGCGCCGGCTGCTGGAGATAACGCTCGAGAACGGCACGGGTTTTCGGCTTGCGGCGAATCTGGTCTATCTCGGCCAGGATGACCAGGCGCCGGTCGGCCATCATGGGCAGGGTGTTGAGCAGGGAGTGCAGCGCTTCGGGATCCATGCCGGCCGCGGAGCGCTGGTCGAGATTGAAATCCCGCAGTGAGGGGTCGAGCAGGATGCCGATAATCTGCTGGACCATCTCGCCCTTGAGCACCTCTTCCGGCCCATGGAAGTAGTAGACCGGCTTCAGAGCTCCGGTTTTGAGCGCTCGCTGCAGGTCATCAAAGGAATGGGCGGGCATCCGACAAACCTATCGTGTCGGTGACGGCGGTGAAAGCGCGGGGTCGTCTATTGACAGAATTATTTTTCCAGACAGAATAGTCTGTCAATGGAGATATCTCCTCTGGAACACATCGTCGAGCTGCGACGGGCGGTAGTGCTGCTCCAGCCGCTGCGGCTCCGCATCCTGAGCCTCGCCCGCCAACCGGTCTCCGCCAGCGAGCTGGGCCGGAAACTGGGGCTTTCCCGCCAGAAGGTGAACTATCATGTGAGCGCGTTGGCGGCGGCGGGCTTCCTCCGGCCCGCCGGCACCCGGCGCAGACGGAACCTGGTGGAGCGGCGTTATCAGGCCAGCGCCCGGAGCTATGCCCTGCACCCGTCGCTGCTCGGACCTCTCTCCGGTGCGCAGGCCCGGGAGACTTCCGCGACCGTCGCCGCGACCAGTTCCGCGATGCTGCGAGCCCAGGCCGAGTTGGCCGGCCTGCCCGAGGGCCGCACCTCCTATGTGCAGCTCTCGCGTCTCGCCTTTGCGAGGGCCGCAGCGTGTGACGCCTTCCGGCGGGATCTGGGCGCGGCCATTGTGGCTGCGGTGCGGAAGCATACGACCGCCCCCGGTTCCGGTCCGGTGCTGGAGCGCTGGAACCTGATCCTGGCGTTGTACCCCGCCGATCCCGGACCGCCCCCCGCTACCGGAGGAGACAACTCATGAAGGGCCGCCTCGACGTCACGACCCGGCGCACCATTCAGGCGGAAGTGACTGCCCGTGCTCCGATCGAACAGGCCTGGCGCGCCTGGACCGAGCCGGAGCTGCAGCGGCAATGGCTGATGGATCCCCCGGGTGGGGGCCCCGGCTGGCACACCATCGAGGCTACGCCATTCGACCGGCTGGTGCTGGGGGTGAGCACGCCGGAGCCGGGAGAGATCGACGTGCACCTGAGCCCGGCGGGGCGGGGGACCCGGATCCAGCTGGCTCAAGGCGGCTTGCCGGTGGAGCCGCAGCGGCAGGATGAAGTCGAGGGGGTGCGCTCCGGATGGATTCTGGCCCTGGCGGCGCTGCGCGTGTATCTGGAAGGTCACTTTGGCGAGTCACCTCGGCGGTTTCAGTGCTTCCGGACGGCGCGGTTCACCTTCGAGCGGCTGCATCCTTTCTTCCGGCAGGCACCGGAACTGTCCCGCTGGCTGGTGCAGCAGGGCAGCATGGGAGTACCGGGCGGGTATTCGGACCTGGTGTTGTGGGATGGCCGGCGGATGTCGGGCGAGGTCCTGGCCGATACCGGCCGGGAGATCTCCACGACCTGGGACGATATCAGCGGCGTGCTCGAGCTGCGGGCGTTTACCGGGGCCGGCGGCCTCCGCACCCTGGGTGTGCAGGGCTTCGGCTGGGGGCTCGATCCGGCCACCGCGGCTGGGATGGACACCCTGCTTCCGGGCGCGCTGGAGCGGTTGATGGCGGCGGTCGCCGAGGTGGCCTGACGCCCGGCATCAATCGAGATACGGCGCCACCGCCGTCGCGAACGCCTGACGCGCGCGGTTCAGCCGGCTCTTCACGGTACCGAGCCGGCAACCAGTGATGTCCGCAATGTCCTCATAGCTCCGTCCCTCCATTTCCCGCAGGACGAATACTTCCCGGTGGTGTTCGGGAAGCCCCGCAATGCACCGCTCGACCGCTTCCCGCAGATAGCGACGCTGATACACCCGATCGGGTCGGGACGACGGATCCTCCAGTTGCAGGCTGCGGGGCGTCTCCCCGGCCGCGGTGGCCGACTCGGGGAAGACCAGCGGATTACGCGCCCGGTTTCGCAGCTCATTCTTGGCGAGATTCGAGGCGATGGTATAGACCCAGGTGGTGAATTTGCGGCTGGGGTCGAAGCGATGGAGGTGCCGGTGCATCCGCACCAGGGCTTCCTGAACCAGGTCCTCCGCCCGTTCGCGGTCGTGGATCATCCGGTGCACGAAGTGAAGCAGGCGGCGGCGATAGCGGGTTGCCAGGGCAGGGAAGGCAGCAGGGTCGCCGGCCAGGTGCGCGGCCACGAGCTCCGCCTCACCCCTTGCCTCGCCCCCGGGGACGGATCGCCGCATTACCGGGCGGGTCGAAAAGCCGGTCATTGCGAACCTCCGTCCAGAGACGAGTGAGAGCCTTGTACAGGCGCCTCGGCTTGACCCAGAATGGGCGGGCGGAGCCGCAGCGCGGGATAGACAAGCTACATCGGAGTCACCGAAATGTGCAATGTTAGCGCATAAAACTTTCTACAAAGAGGATGGCAGTCAGAGTCTTGCCGTCCCGGATCTCTCCCTTCCGCGCGAGTTCCAGCACCTCGCTCCAGGGCAGGGTGTGAACCTCCATGAACTCATCCGGATCGCGCCGATGCGGGGTAGGGGAGAGGCCGGTGGCGGCGAAGAGGTGGATGCGCTCGTCGGTGAATCCTGGTGTGGTGTAGATCCATGTCAGAGGGGTGAGCGTAGCGGCCTGGAAGCCGGCTTCCTCTTCCAGCTCGCGGCGGGCGCAGGCCTGGGGCGCTTCCCCGGGTTCCAGGCGTCCGGCGGGGATCTCCCAGACGTATCCGTCGGCCGCGTGGCGGAACTGGCGCAGCAGCACCACCGGTGGATCCGAGCTGTCGAGGCCGGCGAGCAGCGGCAGCACGGCGGCCGCGCCGGAATGCCGGATCATCTCCAACTCTCCGCTGGAGCCGTCGGGGAAGCGCACCGTGTCGAGATCCAGATTGAGGACGCGGCCGGTATAGACGCGCCGGGAAGCGACGAGAGTCATGGGGCGGTCCGGGTTACTACCAGCTCCGGATCCAGGCCACCGGGGTCTTGAGCGCTTCGGCCGCCAGGTAGCCCAGCTCGAGCCGGTGGCTTTCGGAAATGGGACTGGTGCGGGTGGGAGAGGTGTAGGCGTCGAGGCGTTCGCTACGTGCTTCGAGCCGCAGGCGCAGCATGTGGAAGGGATCGCTGACCAGCAGGACGGGGCTCAGGTCGCGATCGCGAAGATAGGCGGCCACCGAATGCATGGACGCTTCGGTGGAACGCCCTTCGGGGCGTACCGCGATCGCCGAATCGGGGACGCCCTGGCCCACCAGATAGCGGCGGCCGACGGTCGCCTCGCTTTCGCGGTCGCCGGTGCCGATGCCGCCGGTCACGATAATGAGCGGGGCCAGGCCCTGCCGGTAGAGCAGGCGGGCGTGGTCCAGCCGGGCGCGCAGGACCGGGGAGGGGTGGCCGTTGTACTGGGCGGCACCGAGGACCACGATGGCATCGGCGGGCCGGCGCTGGTCCTGCCGGCTCACCACCACCACGGCAATGAAGGCGACCAGATAGGCCAGGGCGCCGAGGAGCAGGAGCGCGAGCAGCAGGCGACGAATCGAGAACCGCATCGGGACAGTGAACCTAGCCTCCCGGGAACCGCTGACAAGCGGGGTCAGAGCTCGAAGCTCTGCCCCAGCTTCGGAACCACCACCTCCTGTACGCCTTCCTCGCGCAGCATGGCGGCCATGGCCTCGAGCGCGTCCGACTCGCCGTGAACCGGAAAGGCCCGGCGGATGGGACCGCCCAGCTCGCGGATCCAGGCGCGCAGCTCGTCGCGGTCGGCATGGGCCGAATAGCCGCCCAGAGTTTCGACCTCGGCCCGGCGGGGCAGGGTCTCGCCGAAGATGCGGACCTCGGTGGCTCCCTCCTGGATGCGGCGTCCCAGGGTGTGTTCGGCCTGGTAGCCAACCAGCAGGATCAGATTGCGATGATCTCCGATGCCCTGCCGCAGGTGGTGCAGAATGCGGCCGGATTCGACCATGCCGCTGGCGGCGATGATCACGGCCGGCCCCGGCAGCGAATTCAGCTTCTTGGAGTCCTCGACGGAACGGACATAGTGCACCAGCGGGAAATCGAAGAGCGTCTCCGCCCGGTCCATCAGGTTCTCCCGCCGGTCGAACAGCTCGGGGTGCATGCGGAAGACCTGCGTGGCATCGACGCCGAGCGGCGTATCGATGTAGATGGGGACTCCGGGGATGGCGCCGGCACGGAAGAGGTGGTGCAGAGCATAGACCAGTTCCTGGGTGCGTCCCAGCGCGAATGCCGGGACCAGGAGCTTCCCGCCCCGTCCCGCCACCCGGCGAACCAGCTCGCCCAGCTGGTTCTCGGTGGAGGCGATCGGCTGGTGCTGCCGGTTGGCGTAGGTGGACTCGATGATCAGCGTGTCGATGGGGCCGCTGGGTGGCGCCGGGTCGCGGATAATGGGCAGGCCCTTGCGGCCGATATCGCCGGAGAACACCAGCCGGTGGTTGGGCCCTTCACTGATGCGGAGATCCACCGAGGCAGATCCGAGAATGTGCCCCGCTTCGGTGAACTCGAAGCTGAGATGTTTCCGGATGTGATGCACCCGCCGGCAGGGCAGCCCCACCATGAGGTCCTGTACTCCGATGGCATCGGCCATCCGGTACAGCGGCTCCGCTTCGGGGCCGGCCCGCCCGTGCCTCTGCAGGTAGGCGAAGTCGCTTTCCTGGATGTGGGCGGCATCGGGCAGCATCACGGCGCAGAGGTCCCGGGTGGCCGGCGTGGCATAAATGGGGCCGTGGAAGCCGCGGGCCACCAGCAGCGGGAGCCGGCCGGCATGATCGATATGTGCATGGCTCAACACCACCGCATCGACGCGCCGGGGATCGAACTGGAGATCGGCGTTGAGCGATCGGGCCTGAGCCCGGTGCCCCTGGAACAGGCCGGAATCCAGGAGAATGGTCGCGCCGGCGGACTCGAGCATGTGCATCGAGCCGGTGACCATCCCGGCCGCGCCCCAGAAGGTGAGTCGGGTCATGGCGGAGTGGGCAGAGTGGGCAGAGTGGGCAGAATGGGCAGAGGGTGCAGAGTGGGCACGTGTCAGCCGGTACCGAAGAGGCGGTCGCCGGCGTCGCCGAGGCCCGGCAGAATATAGCCGTTCTGGTTGAGTTGCCGGTCGAGTGCGGCCGCGAAGATGGGCACATCGGGATGCCGCTCCAGCATGCGCTGCACGCCTTCGGGAGCCGTTACCAGGCAGAGAAAACGGATCCGGGCCGCGCCGGCCTCTTTCAGGGCATCGGCGGCCGCGATGGCGGAGCCGCCGGTGGCAAGCATGGGATCGAGCACGAAGTATTCGAAGATCTGATCGGCGGCGGGGATCTTGAAATAATAGTCGTGGGGCCGCAGCGTGGTCTCGTCGCGGTAGAGGCCGATATGTCCCACGCGCGCGGCGGGGATCAGCTGCGCGATCCCGTCCACCATTCCCAGCCCGGCCCGCAGAATGGGGACCAGAGCCACGCGCTTGCCTTCGACCTGCAGGCCGGTGGTTCGTTCCAGCGGGGTCTCGACCTCAAGCGGATCGGTGGGAAGATCCCGCGTCACCTCGTAGGCCATCAGCATGGCGATCTCGGTGACCAGCTGCTTGAAGTCGCGGGTGCCGGTGCGATGGTCGCGCAGCAGCGTCATCTTGTGCTGGATGAGCGGATGCGGGATGACCGTCAGATTGGGAAAGGCGGAGGGGGGCACCATGCCGGGTAATATGGACGGGTAGGCGGCGGCGCGGCAGGGCGCATGCGGGGCCCCATCTTGCCGTCCGTGGTACGGGAGCGCAGATTGTCGCCAGCCCGCTCCGCGGGTCCTCCCTGGCTGGAGCCTTCCATGCGCGCCCTCGTCCCGGTCTTGTGCCTCCTGGCCAGCACCACTCCGCTGCTGGCCCAGCAGAATCCGTTTCAGTCGCCCAGGAAGCTGAAACCCGTGTCGGTCACCTACCAGTACGGGGGTGATATGACCGGCACCGGCGAACAGGCCATGGCCGGCAACCGGTCGGTCACCCGCAGCCACATCACCGGCAAGTTCTTCGGCAAGACCAGCACCACCGACAGCTGGACGCTGCTCACGCCCGACTCCCTCTACACCGCCAATCTCGACAAGAAAACCGGCACCCGGCAGCCCAACATGTTGCCCCACATGGCCCGGGCCTATGACGACCTGAGCAAGTCGGACAAGCAGCGCCTGCACCAGAACATGAAAGACATGGCCGACATGCTGGGCCAGGCATTCGGCACCGGGATCATGGGGGCCGAGGAGAAGGTCGGCACCCGAACCTACGCGGGGCAGAGCTGCGAGGAGATGCGGTTCGGCAGCTGGTCGGTCTGCAACATGTCGTCCCCGCCGGTGACGCTGCATGCCCAGGGAAATCTGTTCTGCGTGGACTTCGAGCAGACGGCTACCGCCGTCTCTCTGGGGGAGCCGCCGGCGTCAGCCTTCGACCCGCCCGCCGGCATCACCTTCCAGCCGGAGGCCATGGCCCAGGACCCCGACTCCGTGGCACGCGGATTCGTGCTGTACCTGGCGAGCAAGGAGCTGAGCGATTCGATCGCGGCCGCCCGGCAGAAGATGCAGGAACAACATGCATCCGCCGGGCAGGCACAGGGACAGGACCAGCAGCCCCAGATGACCGAAGAACAGCGGAAGCAGGCCTGCGACGCGCTCAAGAACTTCAGCCTCAGCAAGATGATGAGCGACGCCGCCAAGCAGGCCTTCAACGACCTGGTGGAACAGGAAAAAGAAGCGGCCAAGGAGAGTGCCAAGAACAAGCTCAAGGGTCTGATCAAGAAGCCCAAGTTTCCCTGAGGCACCAGGACCAGATACCAGAGTGTGGTCCCGGTATCTCCCATTCCTGTGCAGGGCGGCGGTGCAGGCTCGTCTCCCGCTGTGCCTGGCCGGTTGGCGGCGCAGAGCTTTTCTACCACGCACCCTCTGTGACGCCGGTCGTCCGGGAGTTGACAGCAGGGCCGGCCCCGGAGAGAACACCCTTCGGGGCCGCTCTGTGTGCCGGTATGGTCTGGGAGCCCAACCCTTTCGATCTCTTCTACTTAGATCACTGGACCCGGAGCGCGCCACCACCGGAGGGGTCCTTGGCGGGGGCGGTGTATCGGCACTATATTCTCGGCCCTTCGGGGGCCAGGTAGCTCAGTTGGTAGAGCACGTGACTGAAAATCACGGTGTCGGCGGTTCGATTCCGTCCCTGGCCATGTTTCCGCTGTTACGCCGTAAGCTGCAGGATTTCCGCCGCCGCCCGGCGCCCGGATTGCACCGCTCCCTCCATGGTGGCATTGAAGCCCTGGCCGCAAGTCGCCTCGCCGGCAAAGAAGAGTGTCCGGTCCAGCGGCTTCGCCAGTTCCCGGTGCGCCTCCATGCCTCCCACCCGCACATAGCTGTAGGCCCCGCGGGAGTAGGGATCGGCGTTCCAGTCGTGATAGTGCCACCCCGCCAGCTGATCGGCGATTTCGCCCCGGGGTATACCGCTCGCGTGGGCGAGCGAATCGAGCGCGGGCTGGACCAGCGCCTCGCCGTCGCGGCTGCCCAGGGCGGCGGCCTGCGGCCCCGCGACCCAGGCGGTGAGCCTGGGTACGCGCGAGGGCGCGAGCGTCCACCAGGTGGGGAAGGGCGCATCGAAGGCGTGGAGAAACAGGAGCCGCCGCAAGGCTGGATCGGCTTCCCAGAAGGGCTCGCGAAACCGCAGAACGAGCTTACAGGCGGGCCCCATGGCGAGGCCGCCCAGCGCAGCGGTCTTCCCGTCGAGTGCCGGCAGGAAGCGCACGACGCCGGGCGTGCCCGGGTGGGCCTGGAGCAACGGAAGCGGCAGGGTAATCACCGCGGCGCGCGCCCGGCAGCTGAGCTCGGTACCCTGATGATCGACGGCGGCCTCCACCCGGCCTGGTTGCCAGCGGATCTCGCGGACGATGCTCTCGGTATGCCAGCGGCAGTGTTCACCCGCCTGCGCCCGCAGCAACTCGACCACCCGTTCCGTTCCGGCGGCGGTGCGGGATTCCGCGGCATCGGCGGGTTGATTCTGCTCGACGGTCAGCAGCCAGCGGACACTGAGCTGCGCGGGATCGGCGGCGTGAAAACCCTGGACGTATCCCAGCAGCAGGTCGCGTTCCTCCCGAAACCGCTCCTCGGCGCAACATTCCTCCAGCGCCCTGGTGAGCGAGCGGTCCTGGTTGCCCAGCTCCGCCAGCCGCCGCTCCAGTCCGCCGGTGACTTCCGGTAGTTCATCCATGTTGCGGAGCTGGCCGTCGCGCCGTACCCGGCGCACGCCGTCGGCCTGCTCCAGCGGAGCCGCGTCGTCCTGCAGGAGTTGCCGGACCTCGCCCGATTGGGAAATCCATTCGGCGCCCAACTCCACCGGCCACGAAAAGTCCTCCGGCCAGTGGGTGCGTACCCGGCCGCCCAGCCAGGGCCGGGCCTCGAACAGGAGGACCGAGCGCCCGGCGGCGCAGAGCCGTGCTGCCGCGGCCAGCCCGGCCAATCCGCCGCCGATGACGATCACGTCCGCGTCCACGCTGGGAGGATAACCGTCTCCGGGCTGGCGGACAGGCGGTTTGGGCTGGACGTTGGGTCGAGGGGGTCGAGGGGGTCGAGAGGGGTCGAGAGGGTCGAGAGGGTCGAGAGGGTCGAGGGAGGCCTATGCGCAGGAGTCTCTGGGGGCTGGCATTCGCGTTACTGGTCCTGCTGCCCGCCGGGCTGGCTGGCCAGGAGGGAGCGGTTGTCTTCCGGGTGCGGGAAAGCGCGGCGCCCTGCCTGGTGTTCCGGGCGCTCCCGTCCGCTGGAGCTGCCCGGCAGGATTGCCTGGCACCCGGAACGGTGGCCGACGGTATCGGCACCGCGCCGTACTGGCGGCAGATCCGGCTGGGGGACGGGCGCACCGGCTGGGCGGCGAAGAAGTTCCTGGAGCTGGTCGGCGAGCCCGCTGGTCCGCCCGCGTCCATTCCGGATGCCTGGCTGGAGGTGCACGTCGTGGACGTGGGCCAGGGCGACGGTATCTGGATCCATACCTACGACGACGGCATCCCGGGGAACGGCATCTACGAGGGGCGGAACATCATCATCGATGGTGGCCCGGATGCCTCCGATGCGCGCGATGCGCTGCTCCGGTATGTGCTGGCGCGGGCGCACGAGCACGCCGTGGTCGACGCGCTCATCCTCACCCATCCGCACGACGATCATTATCCCGGCGCCGAGGGCATCCTCCGGCATTTCGAGGTGCGCAACTACTACGATCCGGGGTACCCCAAGGAGGGAGCGAGGTATGCCGGCTTTCTGGCCATGGTGCGGGCCGAATCGGCTTTGGGTGCTCCCACGGTGATGCATATGGGGCGCGCCAGCTTCGGCACACTGGACTGGGGCAGCGAACTGCAGGTTCAGGTGCTGTATTCCTATCCCGGCTCACCCGAAGGCCTGGGCAGCGGTAACACCCTGGAGAACAACGCCTCCATCGTGCTGCGACTGGTCTACGGGACCCAGAGCATCCTGCTCATGGGCGATGCCGAGGGCAAGGACCGCGACGACCCGCCGGACTCCGCCCGCTACGGGGAGCGCATCCTGCTCGATTCGGTGGGTGCCGCCGGACTGCATAGTACTGTGCTGAAGATTGCGCACCACGGCAGTGAGACCTCCAGCACTCTCCCGTTCATCCAGGCCGTGGATCCCAGCTTCGTGGTGGTGTCCTCAGGCCGCAAGTCGTTCCATGGGAGCTTTTTGCCGGATTCCACCACGCTGGCGCGCTACTGCGCCCACAACCCTGCCATCCGGATTTATCGCACCGACCAGGGCGACGCGGAGCAGGGTCGCACCCCGGCCACCGACGCCGACGGCGACGACGTGCTGATCCGCACCAACGGCACGGTGACCCTGGTCGACGGCCTGGCCGATGGCGTGCCGGTTCACTCGACGGCCTGTGTACCGTAGGGCGGCCCCAGCACCGGCTGTGCGACCGACCCTCCGCTTGGCCGGGAGGCTCGGCGCCCGACTATCATTCCCGCGTGAACATATCCCCGATTCCCGAGCGCCCCGTCCGGGCCGTGCTGTTCGATCTGGACGGGACGCTGGTCCGTACCGAGCGGCTCAAGGCTATCTCCTATGCCCGCGCGGCGACCGCGCTCCGGCCCGAGGTGCGCGAGGCCGACGTGGTGCGCGCCTTCGGCGACGTCGTCGGGCTCGCCCGCCAGGCAGTGGCGGACCGGCTCATGCAGCGCTTCCAGCTGGAGGAGCCCGCCCGCCGTCGCATGGCCGATCTGAATGCGGCAACCCCGGCCGAGGCGTACATCGCGCTCCGGCTGCGGGAATACGATGCCATGCTGGAGGAGCCGCAGGCCATTCGCGATGAGGGCCTGAGCGATGCGCTGGCGCTGGTAGCCGATGTGCGGCAGCGGGGTCTGCCGCGCGGCCTGGTTACGGTGAGCCACCGCTATCAGGTGGACCAGATCCTCATGGCCCTCGAGCTCGAGGGCGTCTTCGATCCGGTGCTCACCATCGAGGACGTGACCCGCCCGAAACCGGATCCCGAGGTGTACCAGGTGGCTCTGACACGTCTCGCGCTGCCGGCGGAGCAGTGCATGGCCGTGGAGGATTCCGCGCCGGGTATCCGGTCGGCGCTGGCGGCCGGCCTGCGCGTGCTGGCGGTGCCTTCGGGGCTCACCCGCCCCGGGGTAGACGCCCTGGGGCATCCTCCCGGTCTGATGCTGGTGCAGGATCCTTCCTCCCTGGTTTCGCTGGCTGCCGAGTGGCTCGGCGGCGCCAAAGGGTGACCGCCCCACTCCTCGACTGCTACGCCATTACCCCACCCGGTATCGAGGGGATCACCGCCACGGAGCTGCGGGCGCTGGGCCTGATCCCGGGCGAGATGGAGCCGGGCGGAGTAGCCTTCCAGGCTGACCGCAGGGGGATGTACCGTGCCAACCTCCAGTTGCGCACCGCCAACCGCATCCTGGTGCGGCTCGCCTCATTTCATGCTTCCAGCTTCGCCGAACTGGAGCGGCGAACCCGGCGGCTCGACTGGTCGGCCGTGGTGAATCCGGACACGCCGGTCCGCTTCCGGATCACCAGCCGCAAGTCGCGCCTCTATCACCAGGACGCTATCGCCGAGCGACTGCACCGGGTCCTGCATTCGGTGTATCCGTCGCTCGAGGTCACCACCGGCGCCGATGAAGCGGGCGGGAGCCAGCTCTTCGTGGTCCGGTTCTGGCGGGATGAATGCACTATCAGCGCCGACAGCTCGGGCGCGCTGCTGCACCGGCGGGGCTACCGCGCGGCCACGGCCAAGGCGCCGCTGCGGGAGACCATCGCCGCCGCGATGCTCCTGGCGGCCCGATATGATGGGTCGGGCCCGCTCCTGGACCCACTCTGCGGCTCGGGGACCATCTGCATCGAAGCGGCGCTCCTGGCGCAACGGGCGCCGCCGGGGCTGCGCCGCGGGTACGGGTTCGAGCGCTGGCCCGGCTTCGATGCGGCCGGCTGGGAAGCGATCCGGCGGACGGCAGCCGCCGAGGTTCTGCCGGGGCCGCCGCAGGCGGTGTGG
Source organism: uncultured Gemmatimonadales bacterium (assembly GCA_963779755.1). Classification (GTDB taxonomy): domain Bacteria; phylum Gemmatimonadota; class Gemmatimonadetes; order Gemmatimonadales; family GWC2-71-9; genus CAVZZO01. The sequence continues at coordinate 280,165 of CAVZZO010000001.1, read as the reverse complement.
GGATCCGATCGCGATGCGGGTGCCATCGCCGCCGCCCGGTCCAATGCCGAGCGCGCCGGTGTGGCCGAGCAGATCAGGCTGGAGCGGTGCGCTTTCTCGGCGCAGGAGCCGCCCCGGGGGCCCGGGTGGCTGGTCACGAACCCGCCTTACGGCGTGCGCATCGGCGACCGGCAAAAACTGCGGAACCTCTATGCCGGGCTGGGGCGGTTTGCGCGGGAGCGCTGCCGCGGATGGCGGGCGGCCCTGCTGCTGGCGCATCCGGAGCACGAGCGGCAGCTGGCACTGCCGCTGGAGACGGTCCTTACGACCAACGTCGGAGGCATTCGCGTCCGGCTGCTGGCCGGGCTGGTATCCTGATTACGCTTGCTCACAAGAAGGGCGCCGACGCCGCGGAGACTCGCAGAGAGCGCCATTGCGGTGGGATACCTGGGCCGGATCGGACCGACCTGCCTGCCCAGGCTCGGACTATGGCCGGTCCTCCAGGACGAAGCTCACCCGCTGCTCGGTCAGTTGCCGCACGGCCACTGCGCCGAGCCGGGCGGGCCGGAAGCGGCTGCCGAGGATGGTTGCCCGCACCGCCGGTTCAAACCCCGGAAGGCTGGCCTCCAGGACCTGGAAGGACGCGGCTTCGACTCTTCCGGTGGTGTCGATGATGAACCGCACCCGGAGGCTGCCCTCCAGGCCCGCGCGGAGCAGCGCCGGAGGATAGACCGGAGCCGGCTGGAAGACCACTTCGGCGGGAGCAAACTCCGCTTCCCGGGATGTCGCCGTGAAGAGCGCCTCGCCCAGTCCCGCGGTGAGGTCCTGATTCACCGGTCCGGTGCCTCCCACTAACCCATAGGAGACGCCGCCTTCAACGCCGACGCCGGTGAAATCGCGCGGATCATAGGGTTTCTCATCCGGATCGACGGGCGGGATGCCGTCGGGAATGGAGGTCGGGGCAATGACCGTCTGAAACCCCTTGGGCGGCGGATTGGCGATGAGCAACGCGCCTCCCCCCGGTCCCTGCGCGCGCTCCGGTGGGGGCTCCGGCCGTGCGGGGACCCGCTCGGCAGGGACCGGACGCAGGCCCTGCAGAAAGACCATGGTCGTGTCCGGGGTGGCCATGAGCGGCGGGCCCACGGAGGCCTGGGTGGCCACGAGTATCACACTGATCACCATCAGGTGCGCGCCCAGGGAGGAAAAGAACGAGGCAACGGGATGGGAGCGGTGGCGGGCCCCCAGCATGCCCTGCACCCGCGGTACGGGGAGGGCCGCCGGCCGGGGCTCCGGCCGGGTGACGATCCTGGGCGCGTAGGTACGCGCTGTCCTGGTGGTAAGCGTGGCTCTGCGCGCGACGGGTAACTGAATGGCGACCATACCAGCCTCCTGGCCAGCGGGAGCGAAGCGCACTCCGCCCACGCCACTATGCCATGAAGGCCGTGAGGCCAGGCTGAAGCTGTATTGAAAGAATGTTGAGGGTGGCCGCCTCAGCCCGGCCGGAGCGCCCGGCCGGCGCCGGTCGCGCTATGCTCTCCCTCCCGGATGGTGACCGAGCCGTTCACGATCACTGCGCTGATACCGGTGGGATACTGGAACGGATCGGCGAAGGTGGCCTGGTCGCTCACGGTATCCGGATCGAACACTACGATGTCTGCCGCGGCACCGGCGGCCAGGCGGCCCCGGTCGCGCAGATGGAGCCGCGCGGCGGCGAAGCCGCTCATCTTGTGGATGGCCTGCGCGAGCGTCAGGATCTTGCGCTGACGGACATAGAGCGCGAGGACCCGGGGAAAGCTGCCCAACCCGCGAGGATGCGGATGGCCCCGGTGCGCCGGGCCCTCCAGGGCAAAGGCGCCGCCGTCGCTGCAGACCATGCTCAGCGGATGGGCCAGGATCCGCTCCAGGTTGTCCTCACTCATGGCGAACCCCACCATGCCGACGTTGCCGCGGCTCCCGGTGAGCAGCGCGACCGTCAGCGCGTAGGGGTCCTCGCCGCGGGCCCGGGCATACTCTCCCATTCGCCGGCCCTCGGCGGACCGGTCGCTGGAGTCGGCGACACTGGAGATCATGACATGATCCCAGCCGCCCAGTGATTCCACCTTGGCGAGCGCGTCCTGCTTCAGCTGGGGCGCGGTGGCGCTGTCGCTCAGGCGGCCCAGAAAGGCCTCGGTGCCGCCGTCGCGGCTGGCGGCGGGAAACAGGTTGGCCAGCGTGGTCTGATAGGCCACATAGGGATAGCGATCGAAGGCGATGTCCATCCGCAGCTTCGCCGCGGCAATGCGGGCGAAGATCTGGTCCAGTTTGTCCCAGTTGCGCGGCCCCTGGGCCTTGAGGTGGGAGATCTCGAGCGGACAGCCGGCACCGGCGGCGATTGCGATGGCCTCATCCACCGCTTCCAGCACGCGGTCGTCCTCATTTCGCATGTGGGTGGCGTAGGGGAGCTTCCGCGGGGCCAGCGGACGGCACAGGGCGATGAGCTCCTCGCGTGAAGCAAAGGCGCCCGGAGTGTACTCGAGGCCGGTGCTGGCGCCGCAGGCGCCGTGGTCGAGGGCATCGGCCACCAGGGCCGTCATCTGCCGCAACTCGGCATCGGTCGCCGGGCGGTCGTCGTCGCCGATGACCGCGCCGCGCACGCTGCCCAGGCCGACCATGGAGGCGAGGTTGATCGAAGGGCCGGCCTGATCGACCGACTGAAAGTAGTCGGCCATCGAGCCGAAGCCGGGGCCGTCGTTATCGTCGCTCGAGCGGGCGCGGGGCACATGGGAGGATCCGTCCTGGCCCACGACCGCTGTGGTGACTCCCTGTCGCACCACCGATTCGGCCCTTGGATCGTCGAACAGCGTTCCGTCGGCATGGGAGTGGATGTCGATGAAGCCCGGGGCTACCGCCAGGTCGCGGGCATCGATTTCGAGTGCGCCCGGCGCCAGGCCCGGCGCCACCGCGGCGATCCGGTCGCCGCTGACGGCGAGATCGGCACGCACCCCCTCGGCGCCGGAGCCGTCGAAGACGGTGCCGCCGCGCAGGACCAGGTCGTAGCGCCGCCGGGAGGGGAGGTGCAGCGCGGGCGCGGCCAGGGCCAGCATGGCCCCGCCGGATACGGCAACGAAGTCGCGGCGGGAAACGGTCATGGAGCCTTCTCCATCGAGGAGGTGTCGGGGAGGCCCAGCGCCGCGGGGGCGGGGAGCTCAGCGCCGCTGCGCCCCAGCCGCCGCGCTTCGGTGAACTGGTCCATGCGCCGGAGCCACAGGGCGGTGGCGGCGTCGTACCGGGCCAGGACATTCTGGAGCCAGTAGGGCCGGTTTTCCCGGAGCCAGGCATCGCGGTACAGCCCGCGCAGAAGAGTGTAGCCGTCGCGCAGGTCCTGCAGCCGGCCGTTCATGCTGTTGATGTCGCTGAACTCGTGCTCGCGAGTGCCGGCATCCGCGGTGTCCCGCGCCAGACGGTAGGCGCGGGCGATTTCGTCCGCAAACTGGAACTTCATGCCGATGAAATCGATCCGGCGCGCTCCCAGTTCCAGCGCGGCGAGGGCATCGGGTTCACGGACGCCGGTCCTGGCGGCATTGCTGGCGGCCACCAGGGCTCCTTCCGCCAACAGGCGCAGCTGCGAGGCCACCGGCAGGATCTTCGGCGTCACCGTCTGTCCGGCCGGGCTCCAGGGGTCCAGCCAGAAGAGCCAGTCGCCGGCGTCGCCCACCCCGGCGCTGTCGAGCAGCGCATGCGCCTGGATCAGGAGTTGCTGAGCCCGGTTGACTTCGCCGCTGGCATCGCCCTGGAAGACCGGGCCGTAGTTGCGCGCGAAGAGCGCGGTGTCCGCCTCGCCGGCCTGCCAGGAGGCCGCGGCGCCGAACAGCAGTCCGTACCAGGTCTGGTTGAACAGGGCCTCACCATCGTCGTCCCAGGTGGTGTTCAGGACACCCTCCGAGCCCAGGCGCTGCCCGGCGAGCACGAACTGCTGGATGTTCGGCAGGGCAATGTGATAGTCGGGCCAGACCCGGCTCCAGTTGGCGACCCCCGGGGCGACCCAGGTGTCCATGCCGGCATCAATGAACGGCTGCAGCATCCGGTCGAAGTGGTCGTGAGACCAGTAATTCCAGGCGACGGCGATCATGTCGTGCGGCAGCGACTTCACCAGCTCGGGCGAATTCCCCGCGACATCGCCCCAGAAGAGCAGCCGCTTGCCCCGCGGCCGCAGCCGCTGTTCGATCTTCCGGAGAAAGTCGAGATAGACCGCGCCCAGGCCTTCGCTCCGCACCAGCTCCGCCGTCCGGCCTCGGCCCAGCTCGAAAGTCTCGTCCGCCCCGATATGGACGAAGGGGCCGGGAAAGAGCGAATCGATTTCGTCGAACCAGTCTCCGATGACCCCGAGGGTGCCGGAATCGCCGGGAGCCAGTACGTGCCCGTGCGGCGTCTCGCCCAGCGAGGAATAGAGCTCCCATTTGAGCACGTGATGCAGGTGGCCGAACGCCTCCTGCTCCGGGATGATGGTCACGTGATAATCCCGGGCGTAGGCCACCAGCGCGCGGACATCGGCCTCGCTCATGGCCCCGCCCGGCGGCGCGAGGAGCGGATAGCGCTGATAGGCCAGCGTGTGCTCGAAATAGGGTGAGAAGACGTTGATCTTGTAGGCCCCCAGCGTGCGGATCTGCTTTTTCTGGAACTCGAGCGTGGGCACCGGCCCCCGGGAGAGGTCGTCGTGGACGCCGCGCCAGCGCAGGGCGGGCCAATCACGTATCCGGGCGGTCTGCAGCATGGCCGCACGCCCGCTGCCCTGGATCAGCTGTTTGAGCGTCTGCACCCCATAGAAGACCCCCGCGGCTCCGCCCCCGACGATGTCGACCCGGTGTCCCGACGCCGCCAATACGTAGCCCTGCTCTCCCATGGCGGAATCGATCACCAGGTGGTTGCGGGCCAGCGCGCGCCGGCCCACGCCCGATCCGCGGCGCGAGAGCATGACCGTCACCACACCGGGACCGTCGCTGGTGGCAACGGCGATGCCGCGCGCCTTGAGCGCGGCAGCCAGATCGCCGCCGGCGAAGCGGTCTTCCGGGCTGCTGCCGGCGCGCAGGATGCGGACGCCGCCGCGCAGCGGGACGATTGCTCCCGGCGTCACTTCGCGGGGCTGAGGAATGAGCGAGAGCTGCGCCTGGCCCGCCGCGGGATGGAGCGGCAGAAGCAGCAGTGGCGTGAGAAGGCGGAGCGGGCGGGCCGCTCGGCGGAGCAGTGGGATCATGGATCGTCGGCGATGTGGTCGGATGGTCCGGGTCTCCGAATAGTACACCGGCTCTGCCCCCTTGTTGAGCGGGTGTATCGGAGGCAGACTTCTCCCGTGCCCGGACTCCTCACCAATGCCGAGCTGCTGAGCCGGCTGGTCGGCTTCGATTCGACCAGCCGCAACAGCAATCTGCCCATCGCCGATTTCATCGCGGACTACCTGGACCGCCCCGGCATCCAGGTCGACCGCCGGCCCTCGCCGGACGGCGAAAAGGCCAATCTTCTCATTCGGGTCGGGCCCGAGGGGGGAGACGGCGAGGGCCTGGTCCTCTCGGGCCACATGGATGTCGTGCCGGCCGACGAGGCCGGATGGCAGACCGATCCGTTCACGCTGACGCTGGCCGAGGGCGCGTACACGGGCCGGGGCGCCTGCGACATGAAAGGCTTCCTCGCGCTGGCCATGAATGCAGCCGCTTCGTTCGATCCGGCGGCGCTCACGGCCCCCCTGGTGCTGCTTTTCACCTACGACGAGGAAGTCGGCACCCTGGGGGCGCGCCGGCTGGCCCAGGGCTGGACACCGCTGCCCGGCATGCCGGTCCAGGCGGTGATCGGGGAGCCGACCGAACTGCGGGTGGTCCGGGCCCACAAGGGGCATCTGAAGCTGCGGCTTTCCTTCGAGGGGGTGGGCGCCCACAGCGGCTATCCCCACCTGGGCCGGAACGCCATCGAGCCCGCCGGGGTGGCCATTGCCGCACTGCGCGACCTGCGCGCGGAGCTGGAAGCGGAGCACCCGGCCAACGGCGAGCTCTTCCCGGAGGTACCCTTCCTGGCCCTGAACGTGGCGCAGGTGCGTGGTGGGACGGCCACCAACGTGATCCCCGACCATTGCGAAGTGGACATCGGGGTACGGACCCTCCCCGGGACCGATGTTCCGGCGGTGGTTCAGCGGATCCGCGACACCATAGCCCGGGCCGCGGGCGGCGACTTTTCGCTCCAGCTTACCGGCGAGAGTCCGCCCATGCTGCTGCGCGACGATGCGCCCGTACTGCGGGCGGCGGGTGAGGTCGCCGGTTCGTCCGAAACCCACAGCGTCGCTTACGCCACCGACGCCGGCTGGTTCCAGACCATCGGGCTCGAATGCGTGATCTTCGGCCCGGGCAACATCGCCGTTGCCCACAAGCCCAATGAGAGCCTGCCCGCCTCCCAGTTCGAACGGGCCGACGGCATGGTCCGCTCCCTGATCCGTCGTTTCTGCCAGGCATGAGCGACCGGGAGGTCTTCGAGGCCGACCTGACCTGGACCGGCAGTGGGCTGGCGACCGGGGTCCAGGTGATCGTGGAGGCCGACGGGCGAATCGGCCGGGTGGGCGCGCTGGGGCTCACGCCCACCCGCCGGCTGCGCCGGTCCGCGCTGCTCCCGGGGTTCGTCAACGCCCATTCGCATGCATTTCAGCTCGGCCTCCGGGGCCGGGGCGAGCGGTTCCCCGCGGGGCTCGGCTCCTTCTGGACCTGGCGGGACGCCATGTACCAGCTGGCCGAGAGCCTGGATGCCGAGCGGTTCCGCCGCCTTACGGTCGATGCCTACCGGCAGATGCTGCGGGCCGGCATCACCACCGTTGGGGAATTTCACTACTTCCATCACTCCGCCGACCGGCTGGACTACGCGCTCGACGACGTCCTGATCGGCGCCGCTCGGGAGGCCGGCATCCGGCTGGTTCTGCTCCAGGCGTACTATCGCACCGGCGGCATCGGGCAGCCGCTGGCGGCAGGGCAGCGCCGGTTTGCCTCGACTTCGCTCCACCAGTACTGGGACCAGATGGACCGGCTGGCCTCCCGGCTGGATCCGGCGCGGGAGCAGCTCGGCGCAGTGGCGCACAGTATCCGGGCGGCCAGTCTGGAGGAGATCGCCGGGCTGCAGACCGAGGCCCGGCGCCGCGGGATGGTGCTGCACCTGCACGTGGAAGAGCAGCGGCGTGAACTGGAAGAGAGTCTGGAGGCCTACGGCCAGCGTCCGCTGGCCTTGTTGAACAACGTGCTGGGTTCCCCCGTCAACGTCACCGCCGTGCATTGCACCCACAGCGAGCCGGACGACCTGGCCCGCTTCTTCGAGGGAGGCGGGACGGTGTGCATCTGTCCCCTCACCGAGGCCAATTTGGGCGACGGCATTCCTGATCTCGCTCCCGCGCGCCGGGCGGGCGGGCGACTCTGCCTGGGGAGCGACTCGAACGCCCGCATTTCCATGTTGGAGGAAATGCGCTGGCTGGAATACGGCCAGCGGTTGTCCCGCGAATCCCGCGGCATACTGGGCGGCCGCGACGGCCGGCCCGCCGTCGCGCTGCTTCAGGCAGCCACCCAGGGCGGCGCCTCCGCCCTGGGGGTGGATGCCGGCCGGATTTCGTCCGGCGCCTGGGCTGACTTCAGCGTGGTGGACCTCAGCGCACCCGCGCTCGCCGGCGTAGATCCCGACGGCGTGGTCGAGGCGATTATTTTCGGGGCGGGCGATGAGGTGCTGAGCGAGGTCTGCGTGGGGGGAAACTGGACCAATCTTCGAAACGGGGAGACGGCATGATCAGCAGAGTCTGGCACGGCTGGACCACACCGCAGAACGCCGATGCGTACGAGCGCCTGCTCCGGGGCACCATCCTGCCGGGGATCGCCGCCCGCGGCATCGCAGGCTACCGCGGCCACCATCTCTACCGGCGCGAGGCAGGCGGCGAGGTGGAATTCGTGACCGTCATGTTTCTCGATTCCATGGACGCCGTGCGGGCGTTTGCCGGCGCGGATTACGAGACGGCGGTGGTGCCGGAGGCAGCCCGCAAGCTGCTGGCGCGGTTCGATGCCCGCTCATCGCACTTTGAGGTGCTGGAGCACAGCGACCGCCTGCCCGCCTGACCGCCCGCCGGTCCTGTGAGGCACCGCACCGCGCGGGCACACGGCAGCCGCCATTCTCCTGCTGGTTCCCGCGCCCGGCGAATCAGGGAGAATCACCGACATGAAGAACGCCATCACCCGCTCGTTCAGCCTCCCGGTTCCGGCGTCTGAGGCGTTCGACACGTTCATGGATCTGGACCGCTGGTGGCCCAGGGAATACACCTGGTCGGGCAACCGGCTGGTCCATATCGGCATCGAGCACCGGGTGGACGGGATGTGCCACGAGGTGGGGCCGTTCGGCTTCCGTTGCGACTGGGGCCGCGTGCTGGTGCTGGAACGTCCCAGCCGGCTGATCTTCACCTGGCAGATCGGGCCCCATCGCGAGCCGGTCCCCAATCCGGTCAGCTCGAGCGATGTGGAGGTCAGGTTTGCGGAGGAGTCACCCACGACCAGCAGGGTGGAATTCGAACACCGGGGGTTCGAGCGCCACGGCGAAGACGGCGAGACCTATCGCCGGGCGCTCGAGGCCCCCGAGGGCTGGACTTACATTCTGGGCCGCTACCAGGCCGCCCTTGGAGTGGGCGGCCTGGCGGTCGGCCAATCCGGCGGCCGGCGCTAGGGGCTGATCGCCTCCCTGTGGGTTACCCCTGTTCCAGGGCTTCCAGCCTTGCGGCTGCCCGGTCGATCAGTTCCGCTTCGGTGCTGATGGCATCTGAAACGGCTTTCATCTGCGGGTCGATCAGATCCCATTGCTTCTGCTCGATGGCCTCGCGGACTCCCGGAATCGTCTTGACCCCGTAGCCGGTATAGAAACCGGGGGCGTAGATCAGATGCCGGAACCAGGGGCGGCCCGGCAGGCCCGGGCCGCGGGCCAGGGCCTGTTCCGTCTGGCGCAGCAGGTCGTTGACCTGCCCGACGGCCCCCCGCTCCAGCACGCTGTCAGCCTGTGCCGCCTGCACCGCCGCATGATAGCGGTGGGCGCTCTGCTGGAGCCGGTCGATGGCATTCTCCAGCGGCGCGAAGTTGAAATGGGCCGGCACCGCCTCGCTGTCCGGCGCCACTTCCGGGTGCCGGGGGTCGTTGGTGGCGGTGAATACCCCCTCGGCGACCTGCCGGTTCTGCTCCTCCAGGCTGTCCCGCTGATGCTGGGCCAGGTCCTGAAGCTCCTTCAGATACTCGCGATAGGTGTCGGCCTGGGCGGTGAAGTCGAAGGGAAGCAGGTCGGCGTCCGCCATGCGCATGACGGCCGTGCCGACCGTCTGGGCCAGGGCCCGGCCATAGACGAAGGCGGTGTCGCTGTAGGTAGTGTACCAGTGAAAGTCATCGTAGATCGAGTGATAGATGCCGCCGCCGTCTTCACCCCCATAGCCCAGGTCGGCGGAGGCAATGCCGAGATGCTGGAGGAAGGGGGTGTAATCGGACCCCGATCCCAGGGCCCCCACTTTGAGCTCCCGGCTGGCCCGCAGCTCGGCACGGTCCTTATCGGAGCGGGCGCTCCGAATCCGGCGCAGCTGCGCGCGCTTCCACACCGGTAGCCCGGTTTCGGGATCGGTAATGTCGCGGGCGACGTCGTTCAGGAACGCCTGCAGGGAATGGGAAGCGCCCATCCCGAGGTAGCCCCGTCCGTTCCCGTCCGTGTTGAAATAGGCCACCGCATGGGCCTGCAGCTCATCGGCATGGGTCTCGACCCATTCGGTTGAGCCGAGCAGGCCGGGCTCTTCGCCGTCCCAGGCGGCGTAGATGATGGTACGCTTCGGCTTCCAGCCGGCCTTGAGCAGGGTCGCCAGTCCCCGCGCCTCCTCCAGCAGGGCCACCTGGCCGGAGATCGGGTCGTCGGCGCCGTTGACCCAGGCGTCATGATGGTTGCCGCGCACGATCCATTCGTCGGCCGCCCCGGTGCCGGGAATCCGGGCGATGACGTCGCGGATGGGCTTGAGGCTCCAGTCGAAGGCCAGCTTGAGATGGACGCGGGCGGCGCCGGGGCCGATGTGATAGGTAATGGGCAGCCCGCCCTGCCAGTCGCGCGGCGCGACATCGCCGCTGATGGCAGCCAGCAGGGGCTTCGCATCGGCATAGGAGATGGGCAGCACCGGGATCTTCATGAGCAGCGGCGACTCGCTGCGCGGCAGGCGCTTCGCGCCGGCCGTGGCGCCCACGCCGGGCGTCAGCGGATCGCCGGAGAAGAGCGGCATGTCGGCCACGCTGCCGCGTTGCACGCCCTGCGCCGGCCGCCACGGCCCCTCGGGATAAGTCTCGCCGCCGTGGTAGCCGTCGTCCTGCGGATCGGAATAGATGATGCACCCCACCGCGCCGTGCTCCTGGGCCAGCTTGGGCTTGATGCCCCGCCAGGAACGGCCGTACTTGGCGATGACGATCGCCCCCTTCACCGAGATCCCCAGCCGCTCCAGCCGGTCGTAGTCCTGCGGGATGCCGTAGTTGACGAAGACCAGCGGTGCCGTGACGTCGCCGTCGGCCGAGTAGGCGTTATAGGTGGGGAGCTGCTCCGCCTGTTGCGCCGAAGTGGGATCGCCCGCGACCGCGGGCTCCCGCAGCGACGCCTTGAAGCGGCTGGGCGTCACCAGCTCGAGGATCCGTTCCTTCGGCGTGGGGAAAAGCACCTGGAAGGTCTCGATGTGGGCGTCCAGTCCCCAGTCGCGGAAGCGCTGCAGGATCCATTCGGCATTGATGCTGTCATAGACCGAGCCCACGTGGTGCGGGCGAGCCGAGAGCACCCGCATGTGCTCCCGCAACGAATCGGGGCTGGGGATGGCGCGGAACCGGGCCTCCCACTGGTCTTCCGCCCGAGCGGCGGCGGCAGAGAAGCCGGGGATATCGGCGCGGCGCGGCACAGGCAGCACCAGCAGGATCAGAGCGGCGACGGTGGCAAGGCGGTATGAAGACATGGCTCGGGGAACGGGGAAAGGGGAAGTGGGAACAGGTGACATCCGGCTCTGCGGGTCCGCTAGGGAGCGTATTGCCCGGCCCCCCGCGCCGGCGTCCAGGGGTGGTCCGGCTCGAAGTAGCGCCAGAGCAGGGCGGAGACCTTCCGGATCAGGACCCAGCCGGCGTTGTCCGGGGTCCAGGTCGAATCCTGCTGGTTCCTGGTGAGAACGGAGAAGACATAGTCGCCGGAGGGAGCGTTCACCAGCACGACTTCGGAGCGAGCCCGGTCGACGGCTCCCTGCTTGGACGCGGCCTGCACCCAGGGGGGCAGCTGCGACAGGGCCTCGCCGTTCCAGTAGATGCGGGTCAGGGCACGATACATCTGCTGGCTGGCGGCCGGGCTTACGGCCCGCTCCTGCCGGATCATGACCAGTAACCGGGCAATCTCGCGCGGCGTGGTCTGGCCCCAGCCGTACTTTTCCCAGTCGCCGTGCCGTCCAGGCGTGCGGGAGTTCATCCGGGTGGAATCGAAGCCGTGATCGGCCAGCCAGCGATTGATGGCGATGCCGCCTCCGGCCAGGGACTGGAGCCAGAGTGCGGCGGTATTGTCGCTCATGGTGATCATCAGCATGACCACCCGGTTCCGCTCGACCGGGGTGCTGTCGCGGAAAGAGCCCAGAATGTCATCGCCGGGATAGCGCAGCGAATCCCGGTAGATCAGCGTGTCGTGGTAGCCGAGGCTGCCGTGAGCCAGCGAATCGAAGAGGGTTACCAGAATCGGAAGCTTGATCATGCTGGCGGTGGGGAACAGCTCGTCGGCGCGGATGGCGGCGGTCTGGCCGGTGCGCAGGTTCCGCGCGTAGACCCCCACGTCGCCGTCGAAGCCGCGGACGGCATCCTCCAGGCGGCGCTGGAGGACCGGATCCTGGCCCGTGGCGGGGGCTGGCCGGGCGACGGGGTGACAGGCGGCCAGGAAGAGCAGGACGGCCAGGAGATGGGGGGAAAGGGGAAAGGGGACACGGCAACCGGCCCGTTCCCTTTTCCCTTTTCCCTCTTCCCGTCCTTCGTGCGTCACGCCATCCCCTGCTTGATCGCTTTCTGGACCCGGTCGGTAAAGAGGTCCACCTCCTCCAGAGTGGTATAGACATTCGGGGTAACCCGCAGGCCCTCGAACTCCGGGTGGACGATCGGCGTGGTGACGATATGGTCGTTGTTGTAGAGCCAGGTGCCCAGCTTGGGCGCCTCGATGCCGTCGATGTGAAGCAGGCCGATGCCGCCCCCGTAGGGACTGTCCAGCGGCGTGAGGATCTTCACCCGCGGGCTCGCCGCCAGCAACCGCTTGGCCCAGCGGTCGCGCAGGTAACGCAGCCGGGCGATCTTCCGGTCGGCGCCGATCCCGCGGTGGAAGGCGATGGCCGCCGCGACGGCGTTGTGGTTGGCGGCCGGGTGCGTCCCGATCTCCTCGTATTTCCGGATATTGTCGTCCATCGACTCCGGCGCCGCCATCATGGGCCAGAGCTTTTTCTGCTTTTCCTTGCGGACATAGAGGAACCCCGTCCCGATCGGCGCCAGCATCCACTTGTGCAGGCTGGTGCCGTAGAAATCGCAGTCCAGCTGGTCGCGGGTGAAGGGGAAATGGGCGAAGGCGTGGGCGCCGTCCACGAAGACTTCGATGCCTCGGGGCCGTGCCAGGTCCATCAGCTGGCGTACCGGCATGATCTGGCCCGACAGATTGGTGATGTGAACGACTTCGATCACCCGGGTGCGCGGGGTGATCGCCGCCTGGTATTGGTCCACGATGTAGTCCATCGACGGCGGCGGGACCTTGAAGGAAACCTGCTTCAGGACGATGCCCTCGCGCCGGACCCGCTGCTGCCAGGTGGTAATCATCCGGGGGTAGTTCTGGTTGGTGGTGATGACCTCGTCCCCCGGCTTGAGGTCGAGCCCCAGGATCATGTTCTCCAGCGATTCCGACGCGTTGCGGGTGATCGCCATCTCCTCGGGATCGCAGCCGAACTCCGCCGCCAGGTCCCGGCGGACGCTTTCGATCCGCGGCTCCAGGACCCGCCACATGTGGTCCACCGGGATTTCGTTGCTGAAGCGCAGGTCGCGAATCATCTGCTCCAGCACGTGCGTCGGCGCGGGGCAGCAGCCGCCGTTGTTCAGGTTGATCAGCGTGCGGTCGGCGTCGAAAGCGCGCTGGATCTCGGCCCAGTAAGTCTCGTCCTCCGCCACGGCCTGGGGAGAGCGCCCGCCGGCGATGTCCCGGGCGCGGATGAGCTGGAGAATGGGGCGCCCGCGGAACGCGGGCAGCGCCGCCATCGCTCCGGAGAGCGACGCGACGAACGCACGGCGGCTGGACATGGCAGACTCCCGGTGAGGGGGGCGGGGACGGGTCGGGGCGAACCTCAGGCTTCCGGCGGCGGTGGCGGACGCCAGACCAGCACCGGCACGCCCGAGCCGCGAATGATCTTGTCGGTAACGCTGCCCAGCAGGAAGGGGCGCAGGCCGCCCTCGCCATGGGTGGTCATGGCGATGAGGTCGAACCCGTCCTGCTCCAGCAGGTCGAGGAGGGTACGGGCCGCGTCGGCCCCCGGGACGGCACGGCCCTCGACCTTCAGCCCCTGCTGCCGGAAGCCGGCCACGGTTCGGTCCAGGAAGACCTGCGCGTCCTGCTGGATCTGCTCGTTGAGCTGCAGGTCGGTCCCCGCCGGATAGAAAATTCCGGCCCCGCCCACCGGGATTACCGATTCGACCACATGGACGATCTCCACCGATATCTCACCGCCCAGACGCCGGGCGGCATCCACCGCGTGCAGGGAAGATTCGGACCGGTCGACCGGGATCAGAACCCGATGCGGCTCGAACGACGGCAGGGGCCGGCCCTCGACCGGCCGGATGAGCAGCAGCGGAATCTCCAGATGCCGCAGCAGGTAGTCCGCCACGCTTCCCAGCCAGAACCGGCTCATGGCCCCGCGGCCGTGCGTGGCCATGATGACCAGGTCGATTCTGGCGGACTGCACGTATTCCGACAGGGCCTGGCCGGTGGGCCGGTTCAGCAGGTGGCTGGTGAAGCCTTGCCGCACGGCCGATTCGGCGAATCCATGACCCGGGGGACTCTGCAACAGGACCGTTCCGACCCGGGTGATTCCCTCCTTGCGGAGGTCGTCCTCCACGCCGGCCAGGTAGGCCTGCTCCGACTCCCGCGCCTGCGCCTCGGCTCCCTCGGGCACCGCCCGCTGCGCCCACGCGGGCAGGGGCTGGTGGACCACGGCGAGACGCAACTCGGCGCCGGTCCGGCGGGCGATGGCCCGGGCGGCCGGCAGGGACTGCTCGGCAAAGCGGGAACCGTCGAGCGGCAGCAGGATGGTACGGTACAAGGAGAGCTCTCAGATCAGAGAACAGGGAATAGTTGCGCCAGCGCGGGGGGAAAGGCAAGCCGTTGCAAGCACCGGGGACCGAGGAATGAGGGCTGAGGACGCAGCTTACCGTCTCAACCCGAGGTTGATGATGCGCTGCAGGAGTTGGGGGTAGGCGACCCCGGCGTGCAGGGCCGCCGAGCTGAACTCCTCGAGCTCCGCCAGCTCGGGATTGGGGTTGGCTTCCAGGAAGTAGAGCCGGCCGTCCGGGGTCAGCCGATAGTCGATACGGGCGTAGCCGTCCAGCTCCAGGATGCGGTAGATCCGCTTGCTGGTCCGGGCGACGTGGGCCTCCGCCTCATCCTCCAGATCCGCCGGCTGCTGGAAGATGCCGCGCTTCTCCTGGTAATCCGGATCGTGCTTCACCCGCGCTGTGGCGATCCGGGGTGCGTCGGCGGGGAGGTTGTCGAAGGTCAGCTCCCAGGTGGGGAAGACCTGCAGCCGCTCGTTGCCCAGGACGCCGGCATAGAGCTCGCGCCCCTCGATGTATTGCTCCGCGATCGCGTCGGTATGCAGCCGCTGGTGCACGAAGGTTACGCGTTCGGCCAGCTTTTCATCGGACTCCACCAGCGACGCCCGGGCGATACCCAGCGATGCGTGCTCGACCAGGCTCTTCACGATGAGGGGAAACTGGAGCCGGGATGGACGGCGCACTTTCCGGTGCATGGGAAAGACGGCAAACTCCGGTACCCGGATCCGGTGGTAGGAGAGCAGCTTCTTGGACAGCGCCTTGCCCCGCGCGAGGGTGAGGCCCCGGGGATTGCAGCCGGTATAATGGGCCCGGAGCAGCTCCAGGTAGGCCACGACGTTCTGATCGTACATCGCCTCGCCGTGGAACTCCTCCAGCAGGTTGAACACGATATGCGGCTGCCACTCCTCCAGCGCGGCGCGGATGGGGAGCAGCTCCATGGCCACTCCCAGCAGCCGGACCTCGTGGCCCAACGCCCCCAGGTGGGTCAGCAGATCGACTTCCGTCTTGCAGTGGTGCCGGGCCCGGGCGTCCAGGTCCTCCAGCGGTGCGGGGGGGAGGTAATCCGGGTGGGTCAGGACCAGGACGCGGAGACGCCGTGTCACAGGGCGATCCAGTCCCGGAACCCGCGGCTGTAGAGCACGTGCATGGTATTGACGGTGAGGACGATGGCGAAGTCTACCTGCAGCTGCCGCTCGGGGCCGACGGCGCGGAGGCGCAACTCGCGGCAGCGCCCGATCATGTCGCTGAGCACGGCATCCAGGGTGAACTGGTATTCCCCCGTCCAGTCGGCCACCATGCGCCGGATCTCGCCCCGGTTGCGACGCAGGAACGCACTGGCCGCCTCGTGATGGCGGTGGCGCGGCGCATCGCTGAAGAGCCGGCGCAGGTCCCGATCCCAGGTCTCCGGAAACTCCCGGGCGTAGCGCGCCTGGCGCTCGGCATAGTGTTCGCCCAGCGTCTTGGTGAGCCGGGAGACCGGATCGACGCGCCGCCGGGTGCGCACCGCCATCGGCACGCGGGCGATCTCTCCCATCAGCTGGTCCACGTACTCCAGCTTCCGCAGCGCGGGCCAGCCGGCGTAGCGCTTGCGCCAGTCGGAGCGGGGCCGGAGCCAGACCGCAAAGGTCTCGGCGAAGTCCTCGTCCGGATGGCTCTGCGCGTACCAGAGCCGCAGGTGCTGGACATAGCGCCGGCTCGCCGGGTTGGGCCGGTAGTACTCGGGATAGCGCCTGGAGCTGGGGCCGAAGAGCCGCTGCCAGCGCCGCCGCCGGTGCAGCTGGTAGGCGTGCTGCAGCGCGTGGCCGGCCTCGTGCCGCATGATGCGGAGGCATTCGCGCCGGCTGCCCCCCTCAACTTCCAGCATGCGGTTGCGCTCAATACGCATCAGCCGGGGGTGCGCCAGGTAGAACGGCACCGCGAAGCCGGGCGTGTCGGCCGGGCTGAACCATTCGTCGGAAAGCCAGACGTGCGGCCGCATGCGGAGGCCGCGGAGCGCGAACTCGTCGGAGAGCTGATGGAGACAGTCTTCCACCCAGGTCCCCGCCAGGGTGAGCCCCAGGTCCTTCATCCGGAGCTGGAGCAGGCGTTCGGTGGGCCAGCGGGCCCAGGGGTAGGATCGCGCGCGGCTTCTGGTCATTCCCTCCCGGGTGTCAGAGCAGGGTACCGTGCAGGATGATGCTGGCCACGGAGAAGTAGATCACCAGTCCGGTGACGTCGACCACCGTGGCGACGAACGGGGCGGAGGCGCTGGCCGGGTCGAACCCGAGGCGCCTCAGCACGAACGGCAGCATCGAACCGGCGAGGGTGCCCCAGAGAACCACGCCCACCAGGCTGATGGCCACCGTCAGCGCAATCGCAAGGTAATGCGGCCCATAGGCGTCCCCGACCCCCTGCCAGACCAGGATGCGAACCAGGCCGATAGCCGCGAGGATAAGCCCCAGACTGAGGCCGGCTGCCAGCTCGCGGCGCATGACGCGCCACCAGTCCGGCAGCCGGACTTCCCGCAGCGCAATGGCGCGGATGACCAGCGTGGTAGCCTGCGAGCCGGAATTGCCGCCGCTGCTGATGATGAGCGGCACGAACAGCGCCAGCACCACCGCCTGGGCGATCTCCCGCTGATAGAACCCCATGGCCGTGGCGGTCAGCATTTCGCCCAGAAAGAGCGCCGCCAGCCAGCCGGCCCGCTTGCGGATCATCGCGCCCAGCCCCACCTGCAGGTAGGGCGCATCCAGCGCTTCCGAGCCGCCGATCTTCTGGATGTCCTCGGTCGCTTCCTCCTCCACCACCTCGACGATGTCGTCTACCGTGACGACACCCTTCATGCGGCCGTAGCCGTCTACCACCGGTACCGCCAGCAGGTCGTGCTCCGCGAAGACCCGGGCGACCGCCTCCTGGTCCATTTCCTCGCTCACCGCGATCGGCGGGGATGCCATGGTGTCCCGCACCAGCCTGCCCGGGGGGGCGGTAAACAGGCCCCGCACCGAAATGACGCCGAGCAGCCGCTGTTCCGCGTCCAGCACATAGGCGTAATAGAGGGTCTGGTCGGGCTGGACGGCCTGCTTGCGGAGATAGAGCAGCGCCTCGTCCACGCTCATGTCCGGCCGCACCCGCGCAAACCGGGGGCTCATGAGGCCTCCGGCTTCGTCTTCGGCGTAGGCCAGCAGGGCGGTGACTTCGCGGCGGGTGCCGTCGTCGATCAGCGACAGCAGCCGCCCCCGCTCCTCTTCCGGCGCCGCCTGCAGTACGTCGGCGGCGTCGTCCGGAGGGAGCATGCGCATCCAGCGGCGGTGCTCCGAGGCCGGGAAGGCGAGAATCAGCTCGGCCTGGTCGCGGGCACTCAGGCCGTCGAAGAACTCCTCGGCGTCATCCGGCTGGAGCAGCCGGAAGCCTTCGAGCCGCTCTTCCAGGGAGAGTATCGACCAGGCGTCCGACAGCTCGACCGGCGTGAGGGCGGTTTCCTGCATGATCGAAATCCACAGGAGGAGGCGAAGAGTGCGATTCTACGGGTAAACGCCCCCTAATCTGTGGCATTCCGCTTCCCGGCGGTATCCGCCGGCTCAGTCCTGCAGATCGGCCACCGTTGTTTCGCGGAAGAAACTGGCCACCTTCTCGGCCGTTTCGCGCCACCGCCCGTGCGCCGCGCAGGGGGTGAGATCACTGCAGGTGGGACGGCCGAGCAGGCACTGCCGGCGCTGCTCCATCCGGTCGAAGGGGCCGACGATATCGAGCAGGGTGATCCGGTCGGCAGGGCGGGCGAGCTGAAAGCCGCCATGCTTGCCGCGAGTCGAGGACAGGATGCCATCCCGTGCCAGCAGGTGCAGCGTTTTGGAGAGATAGTTCTGAGGAATGCCCAGGATGCGGGCCAGCTCGCCTACCCGGGCGGGCCCGCTCCCGGGGGGGCGGCTGGCGAGGTGGAGCACGGTCCGCAGGGCATACTCGGCGGTCTGCGACAGCACGGGATTCTCCGGCTTCTGGGGCAGTACCATGAAGGACCCTTCAAAGGTAGTTCTTGATATTATCATGTGAATATGATAATATCTCCCCCACAATGTAGGGCTCAGGCAGCCCGACGTCCAGATCCGGCCTGAACACGGGCCCATGGCTCTCCCTGCATACCGAGGAAGTTATGGTTTCACAATCATTTAACAGATTCGCTCTGGTGGCTGCCCTGGTATTCGCTGCCGGCTGTGGTGGGAAGGGCGACTCGCAGTCCGGCGACTCCGAGGCCCCTGCCGCGGCGGCTGATACAGGCCTCACGCCCTTCCAGCTGGAAAACGGCATTGGGCCGGTCACCCAGGCGGTCGAGGTGGGGCCGGTGGACCATGAGATGGCGGAACGGGGGGAGAAACTCTTCGAGAGCAAGTGCAGCGCCTGCCACAAACTGGATCAACGCTATGTGGGGCCGCCCCTGGGGCAGGTCACCGAGCGGCGCACTCCCGCCTATGTCATGAACATGATCCTCAACCCCGACGGGATGTACAACAAACATCCCGCCGCCCGGCAGCTGCTGGGCGAGTACATGACTCAGATGCCCAATCTGAACCTCACGCGCGAGGAAGCGCGGGATCTGCTGGAGTATTTCCGGTCCGTGGATACCACGGCCGCCGGCAAGTAAGCGCGACACCTCACGTCCAACCGGCCCCTGGCCTTCTTGGAGGTTACCACATGTTCGGCAGGATGCGGTTTCCCCTTTCGGGATTCGGGATGCTGGCCCTCACCGCCGGCGCGCTGTCGCTGAGCGGTTGCGGCACGAGCGATACGCCGGCCGTCGCCAGCGCCGGCGATGCGGCCCAGCGGGTGTACGTCCCCCCAGGCAAGTACGATGAGTTCTACGCGTTCATGTCGGGCGGGTTCAACGGCCAGGTCGGCGTGTATGGCCTTCCTTCCGGGCGCCTGCTGCGGCTGGTGCCGGTCTTCGCGCAGAATGCGGAAAACGGCTACGGATACAGCGAAGACACCAAGAACATGCTGATGACCAGTTACGGGTTTGTGCCGTGGGATGATGCCCACCACCCCGAACTGTCTCAGACCGGCGGTGTTCCCGACGGCCGCTGGCTGTTTATCAATGGCAACAACACGCCCCGGATCGCCCGGCTGGACCTGACCCGGTTCGAGACCGACGAAATCCTGGAGATCCCGAACTCGGCGGGCAACCATGCGTCCCCCTTCGTGACGTCGAATACCGAATACGCCGTGGCCGCGACCCGATTCAGCGTCCCGACGCCTCAGCGCGACGTGTCCATTGCCGATTATGCCAAAGCATTCGCCGGCCTGATCACCTTCACGAAGGTGGATTCCTCCACCGGCCGCATGGCGATCGCCTTTCAGATCAGGGTTCCGGGCTTCGATTACGACCTGGCCCGCGCCGGCAAGGGCCCGTCCAGCGGGTGGGCCTTCTTCACCTCCTACAACTCGGAGCAGGCACACACCCTGCTGGAGGTGAATGCCTCGCAGAAGGACAAAGATTATGTCGCCGCCGTGAACTGGAAACAGGCTGAACAGTGTGTCGGCGCGGGCAAGGCGCGGACGGAGCCTGCCCGGTACGCGCATAACTGGATCGGAGAGGACCAGCGCGCCAGGAGCGAGATGCTCACCAGCGTGAAGGTGCTCAACGTCCAGGACTGCCCGGGGATGATTTACTTCCTTCCCACCCCCAAGTCGCCGCACGGCGTCAACGTGGATCCCACCGGCGAGTTCATTGCGGCGGGGGGCAAGCTCTCCACGGTGATCCCGGTGCATTCCTTCACGAAGATGCTGAAGGCGATCGAGAACCGGGAATTCGAGGGCGAGGTCGACGGCATCCCGGTGCTGAAGTATGAATCCGTTCTGGCCGGCGAGGTGCAGAACCCCGGGCTGGGGCCGTTGCACACCGAGTTCGACGGCAAGGGCTACGCCTATACCTCGATGTTCATCAGCTCCGAGGTGGTGAAGTGGAGCCTGAAGGACTTCAAGGTGGTAGACCGGATTCCGGTGTACTACTCTATCGGCCATCTGATGATTCCGGGCGGCGACAGCCATCAGCCCTGGGGCAAGTACCTGGTGGCGCTCAACAAGATCACCAAGGACCGCTACCTGCCCACCGGGCCCGAGCTGACCCAATCGGCCCAGCTGATCGACATCAGCGGCGACAAGATGAAGATGCTGCTCGACTTCCCCACCATCGGAGAGCCGCATTACGCGCAGGCGCTGCCGGCCTCCATCATCAAGGACAAGCAGGTCAAGACCTACTCCCTGGCCGACAGCAAGGACCCCTTCGTCACCCGGAGCGAAAAGGACGCGAAGGTGGTGCGGGAGGGCAGCAAGGTGCACGTGTATATGACGGCGATCCGCAGTCACTTCATGCCCGATAATATCGAAGGCGTGCAGCTGGGCGATTCCGTCTACTTCCACGTTACCAACCTGGAGCAGGACTGGGATGTCCCGCACGGGTTCGCGGTGCTGGGGAATCAGAACGCCGAGCTGCTCATCATGCCGGGGCAGACCCGGACCCTGGTCTGGGTGCCGCAGAAGATCGGAGTCTTTCCGTTCTACTGCACCGATTTCTGCTCCGCTCTTCACCAGGAGATGCAGGGCTACATCCGGGTGTCGCCGCGGGGTTCGCAGGTGGCGGTCACCTACAACACTCCGCAGTAACCAGGGCTGGAGGCTGAGGACTGAGCGAGGCTTCCACGGTCTCGGCTCAGTCCCCGGTCTTCAGTCCCAGGTCTTGGATGGGAGAAGATGTGATGCAACGGTCCTCTCGAATCCTGCTTGCCGTCGCCGTGCTTGCGCTGGGCCTGCTCTACGCCCTGCCGCTGTGGCATATCGCGCTCAAGGCGCCGCAATATCCCGAAGGCCTGGGGCTCTACATCGAGATGGATCACATCCGCGGCGAGAAGCCCCAGGATCTGCAGAGCATCAACGGCCTCAACCACTACATCGGCATGAAGGCGATCGACCCCGACGCCATTCCCGAGCTCCGTATCATGCCCTGGATCGTGCGCGGGCTCATTCTGCTGGGGCTGGCCGCGGCGGCGGGCGGGCGGCGCTGGATGCTGGGGGTGTGGCTGGCCGTGTTCCTGGCCCTGGCCGCCGGCGGGCTGGCCGACTTCTACAAGTGGGAATACGACTACGGCCATAATCTCAACCCGCACGCCGCCATCAAGATCCCCGGAATGTCGTATCAGCCGCCGCTGCTCGGCGGCCGCCAGATGCTGAACTTCCACGCCTTCTCCTGGCCGGCGGCGGGCGCCTGGGTCGCCTTTGGCGTGGTGGCGGTTGCCCTGGGGATCTTTCTGCTGGAGGGGCGCCGGCGCAAGGCGGGGAACGGCCCGGCGCGGGCCTCCTCCGTCCGCCCGGCTCGTTCCGAAACGGTGGCGGTGTGAGGTCGCGTCCGGTGTTCCTGTTGCTGCTGCTGGCCGTGCTCCAGGGATGCGGCGGCTCCGCCGCTCCACCGGCGCCCATTGCATACGGCCGGCAGGCCTGCGATCACTGCCACATGACCATTGCCGAGCCGCGGTATGCGGCGCAGCTGGTGACCCGTAGGGGGAAAGTCTACGCCTTCGATGAGGCCGGTTGCCTGGCGCGATTCTATCGCGGGGGGCGGGTCGACACGGCGGCCGTCGCCGGCCTCTGGGTCAACGATTTCTTCCAGCCGGAGCGGCGCCTCCCGGCGGACAGCGCCGTCTATCTCCGCAGCGACCGGCTGCATACGCCCATGGGGAGCGGGCTCGCCGCCGTGCGCCCGGGCGCCGAGGCGGACAGCCTGCAGCACCTGGTCGGCGGAGAGGTGCTGAGCTGGCAGGCGGTCCTGCGGCTCCCCGATCCGCACATGCAGGCCGCCGGGGGAACTCCATGATCCGCCGGCTGGCGGTCCTGCTCGCGGGCCTGACCTGGCTGGGGGCGGGCGCGGCGGAGGCGCAGCAGCTGGTGGTCTCGCCCGGCGGCCCGCTGCCGTCGCTCGGGTTGGCGATCAGCCGCGCGCACCCCGGCGATACCATCCTGGTGGAGCCCGGCGTGTACCGGGAACCGACCATCCTGGTAGATCGGCGCGTCACTATCATCGGGCGGGACTATCCCGTGCTGGACGGCGGCGGGACGCACGGCGTGCTGCTGGTCCGGGCGGACAGCGTGGTGCTGCAGGGGCTGCTGGTGCGAAACGTCGGCACCAGTTACATGGAGGACCGGGCCGGGATCCGGCTGGAGGGCGTCCGCGGCTGCCGGCTGGAGAACAACCGGCTGGTCAATACCTTCTTCGGCATCTATGCCGCGAAATCGCGCGACTGCGTGCTGCGCGGCAACCGGGTGGAAGGCCGCGCGCGCAGCGAGGCCGGCTCCGGCAATGCGATTCATCTCTGGTCGTCCAGCGGTTTCGTCATCGAGAATAATGTGCTCACCGGCCACCGCGACGGCCTCTATTTCGAATTTGTGCACCACGCGCTGATCCGGGGGAACACCAGCTCGGCCAACCTGCGCTACGGGCTGCACTTCATGTTTTCGGACAGCTGCCGCTACGATCGCAACGTCTTCACCGGCAACGGAGCGGGCGTCGCGGTCATGTACACCCACCACATGACCATGACCGGCAATCTCTTCGCGCAGAGCCGGGGCGGCTCGGCCTACGGACTGCTGCTCAAGGAGATCACCGGCAGCCGGGTGGAGGACAACCGCTTTCGCGGCAACAGCGTGGGGCTGGTGCTGGAGACCTCGAGCCGGGTGACGGTAAGCGGGAACCGGTTCGAGGAGAACGGCTGGGCGGTACGTATCACGGCCAGCTCGCTGGACGACACCTTCCGGCGCAACGCCTTTCTGGGAAACAGTTTCGACGTCGCCACCAACAGCCGGAGCAGCCACAGCAGCTTCACCGGCAACTACTGGGACCACTACACCGGGTACGACCTGGACCGGGACGGCCGGGGCGACGTCCCCTACCGGCCGGTCCGGCTCTTCTCGCTGGTCGTGGCCGAACACGAGCCCGCACTCATCCTCATGCGCAGCTTTCTGATTGACCTGCTGGATACCGCCGAACGGGTACTGCCCGTGCTCACGCCCGAAACCCTGGTCGACGACCGGCCGCTCATGCGGTGGCCCTCATGAATGCGCCCCTGGCCTTGGCGGATGCGGGCCTGCACCTGGTGACCCCCCACCCCGGCGCGCCCGCCGCCGTGGAAATCAGCGGGCTGCGAAAGCGATTCGGCCGGCGGCCCGCCCTGGAGGGTGTGGATCTGACCCTGGCGGCCGGGCGAATCACCGCGGTGCTCGGCCCCAACGGCGCCGGCAAGTCCACACTGATCAGGTGCGTGCTTGGCCTGACCCGCCCCGACCGGGGCCGCATTGTGGTGGGGGGCGAGTCGGTGGACGCAGGCTGCGGCTATCGGGAGCGCATCGGGTACATGCCGCAGCAGGCACGGTTTCCCGAGAACCTGGCCGGGCGGGAGGTGCTGGATCTGCTGCAGGACCTGCGGGGGCGCCGGGACACGCCCGACCGGCGGCTCCTGCGGGAGTTTGATCTCGAGGGCGACCTGGACAAGCCGGTGCGAGCGCTGAGCGGCGGGACCCGGCAGAAGCTCAACGCCGCCATTGCCTTCCTTTTCCGCCCCGCCCTGCTGGTGCTGGATGAGCCTACCGCGGGCCTGGACCCCATCGCCAGCGGCATCCTGAAGGAGCACATCCTGGCCGCCCGGAAGCGGGGCGTGACCGTCCTCATTAGCTCGCATGTCCTGAGCGAGCTGGAGGACCTGGTGGAAGACGTCGTGTTTCTCCTGGAGGGGCGGATCCGGTTTCACGGCTCGTTACGGCGGCTGCGGGAGGCCACCGGGGAGCACCGGCTGGAGCGGGCCATCGCCCGGCTGATGCGGGGAGGCGCCGCATGAACGCCACCATGAAGGTGCTGCACTATGAGCTGCAGAATGTGCGGCGCAGCCGCTGGATCCTGGGCTACGGCCTGCTGCTCCTCCTCCTCACCGACGCCCTGCTCCGCTTCGGAGGTGGGGGCCCGCGGGCGGTGCTCAGCCTGTCCAATGTCGTGCTGGTGTTCGTCCCGCTGGTGAGCGTGGTGTTCGGCACGATGTATCTCTACAACGCGCGGGAGTTCATCGAGCTGCTGCTGGCCCAACCGGTAGGCCGGCGGGCGCTCTACGCCGGGCTCTATGGCGGGCTGGTCCTGCCCCTGGCCTCGGCCTTCGCGCTGGGGGTGGCGCTTCCCTTTTTCTGGCATGGCGGACCGGATGTGGCGCTCACCCTGGCGACGCTGATCGGCACCGGCGTACTGCTGACTGCCGTCTTTACCGGAGTGGCCTTCCTGGCGGCGCTGCTGTTCGAGGACCGGGCGCGCGGGCTGGGCGCCGCCATCCTGCTGTGGCTGGCGATGACGGTGCTGTACGACGGTATCCTGCTGGTGGCGGTCACCTCGTTCGGGGATTATCCCCTGGAGCGGCCGTTGCTGGTACTCACGCTGCTCAACCCGGTGGATCTGGGCCGCATCCTGCTGTTGCTGCGGTTCGATATCGCGGCGATGATGGGTTACACCGGCGCCGTTTTCGAGCGCTTCTTCGGGAGCGCGCTGGGCACTCTGCTTTCCGTGGCGGCCCTGCTGGTCTGGACGGCGGTGCCGCTGTGGCTCGGGCTCCGCAGATTCGAGAGGAAAGATCTGTGATCTACAGATGACACCGATGGCACAGACATCGGTGCCATCGGTGCCATCGGTGCCATCGGTGTCATCTGCGCCATCTGTGGATCAGAAGCGCCAGCTGATCCCCCCGTACAACTGGTCGTTCGCGTCGATCCCGCCGCGTTCCCGCCGCACCGACAGCAGGAAATACCAGGCCCGGCTCAGGCTCAGGTCCAGGTCTGCCCCCAGCCAGGTGAGCCGGCTGTCGGGCGGATCGTCGAGCGGGTTGTGTTCCAGCCGCAGCCCGCCGTTGAGCTCGAGGCGGGCGGGGCCGCCGATGAGCGCCACGTCGGCCGAATGCAGCCAGCCGGTCAGCGCAGGTGTGGTATAGCGGGTGGTCCGGGTGTGCAGACCCAGGTTCAGTGAGGTCAGGCGATCAGCCCCGAGTGAGACGGTATAGGCATTCGCCGGCCCGGCGGTGCCGCCGCGGCTGGAGCGGGCATCGAGCCCCAGGCGGTAGCGGCCGCCGAAGGCCAGGGACAGGCCCCCATAGATCCCCTGCCGGTAGGAATCGTCGAACCGGGTTTCCGGATTGATCAGGTCACGATAGAGCCGCACGTTGCGCCGGTTGTCGAAGCCGCCATGGAAAGAGAAACCGGACCCGACGCGATACGACGCCGTCAGGAAGGTGCTGGTCGGGCTGACGGTGGGATCGCCCTGCGCCACTTTCCAGGGCCGGTTGTAGTCGACCTCCTGCGTCCCGTAGAACGAGAAATGCCGGTCGCTGTAGCTGGCGGAGAGGAAGGCGAACTCGCGGTTGGTCGCCACGGCCCCGTACGACCCCACCCCGCCGAGGGTCAGCGTCCAGAGCCGGGATCCGGCCGGGCGGTTATGAAGCTGGAGGTATCCGCCCAGCTCACGGATATCGTTGGAGTAGCCGAAATCGATCGCATCCGGCTGGGTGCCGCCGAAGAGGCCGAAGCTCCAGGAGGGCCGGTTGTACTCCGCCGTCAGGCCGTCGAAGAAGCTGACCGTAGCGAGCGGAGCCGAAAACTGGCGGCCCAGCGTCATCCGCAGGGGCGAACCCGGGGTATTCCAGTTGAGAGCCAGCTGGTAGACCCGGTAGCGATCGTTGCTCGACTGGCTGCCGTCCACTTGCGTGCTCGTGGTCCGCCGGGCGCGCACGTCGACGGTCACCCCGACGGGCGAGCCCCCCAGCCCCGCGCCGTCCATGCGCACGTCCAGCGCGGGCTGGCTCACGCCCGCGCTGCCCAGGTCCTTCTGGCGGATGACGAGATAGCGCAGTCCCACCCGGCCGCGCACGCTCCGCGGACGCCGGCGAAAGGACTCGCGGTTCTCACCCGCCGGTTTCACGGCGGCGGCGGCCGGCTGCTTCTCCGCAGGGATAAAGCGGACCGAGTCGCCCACCGCCGGGGTGGGGTCGGCCCGGACCACTTCGCAGGAGGCGCGGTGGGACGAGAGATAGCGTACCCGCAGCTCCCCAGTCACCTGGCCGCCATGCAGCAGGTCCACTCTGGCGCCTTCTTCCAGGCCCTCCTCCCGACCGGCATCGAGATACACGGCGTCGGCGGTAAGGTAGGTTATCCGCGCCGAGCGGGTAGAGTCTGTGCGGGTAGAGTCCTGCGCCGCCGCGCTGCGGAGCGGGCCCAGCATGAGCGCCAGGAGGACCGGGACAGCGAGTGGTATGCGGATCATCCGGCCCTCCCCGTGGGATGGCAGCTGTAGCATGCCTGGCTGTTGTACTGGTAGCCCGATACGCCGGTGTGATGCCCGTCGGTATTCGACTGGCTGTGGTCGTGGCAGGTAATGCAGCTGAACTGCGAATACGCGCTCGGATTGGTGTGGCAGTCCGCACACGAGATCCAGCGGCCGAGGTGGGTCCCCGAGTAGATGGGGAAGTAGGGCCCGTCGTGGTTGAACGTGGCGCCCGTCCACCCGCTGGTGGTATGGCAGTCGGCGCAGGTCGTCGGGAACCCCGAGGCCTGATGCGGCGGGTTGGTCGTGCCGTTGTAGTCCGTCTGATGGCAGGCGACGCAGGCAGTCGGCTTGCCGGCGTAGACGCCGTCGCCGTGGCACTGGTCGCAGGGCACTGCCTTATGCGATCCGGTGAGCGGGAACTGCGTCGAATTGTGATCAAAGGTGGCGCCCTGCCAGCTGGTGGTGGTGTGGCAGTCGGTGCAGCTGGTCGGGAAACCGGACTGCTGGTGGTTCGGGTTCGTGGTTCCGTTGTAGTCCTGCTGGTGGCAGGCCACGCAGGCGGTCGGCTTGCCCTTGTACACGCCGTCCCCGTGGCACTGGTCGCAGGGCACTGCCTTATGCGATCCGGTGAGCGGGAACTGCGTCGTATTGTGATCAAAGGTGGCGCCCTGCCAGCTGGTGGTGGTGTGGCAGTCGGTGCAGCTGGTCGGGAAGCCGGACTGCTGATGGTTCGGGTTCGTGGTTCCGTTGTAGTCCTGCTGGTGGCAGGCCACGCAGGCGGTCGGCTTGCCTGTGTAGACGCCGTCGCCGTGGCACTGGTCGCACGCGGTGCTGCGGTGTGCCCCGGTCAACGGGAAGCCCGAGGCATCATGATTGAAGCGTGCCCGGTTCCAGACACTGGAGGCATGGCACTGGTCGCAGGTGCGCGGGAAGCCGCTGGCCTGGTGATCGGGATTGGTGGTCGCCAGGTAGCTGGAAATGTGGCAGTCCTGACACTGCGTGGGGCGGTTCACCCAGGTGAGGCCGCCCTGGCCCCTGGCCTCATGGCAGGCCTCGCAATCGGCCACGGCATGCGTCCCCGTCAGCGGGAAGCGCGTCGCCTGGTGCATCTGCACCATGCGGGCCCGGTCGACGAACGACCGCGGCGTATGGCAGCGGGCGCAGTCCACCCCCAGCTCGCCGCCGTGCACGTCCTTGTGGCAGTTGACGCAGTCCTTCGGCGCGCCCGTGAACGTGAGCGAGGCATGGCAGGAACGGCAGGCGGTCTGGGCGTGCGCCCCGGTCAGGGCGAAGCCGGACTTGCCGTGATCGAACGCCCGGCTGATGTGGGCCGGCGTCCACCCGGAGGAGGAATGGCAGTCGGCGCAGGCCTCTTTCAGCTGCCCGTGCGGGGACTGGGTCACCTCCTGCCCCTGGAGGGCCGGCACGCCCAGCAGGCACAGCAGGGCGCAGGCCGGCAGCATCCATCGCGGCATTCGCATCATGGCTTCCCTCCCGCGTGACAGCTCTCGCAGGCACTGGATAGAGGACGATATCGGAGCGGCGCGGGCCCCCGGGCCCCCCGGGCCGGCGCCGCGGGGTGGTGACACGCCTCGCAGGCGACATGCTCGTGCGCTCCGCGCAACGTGAACTTCGTATCGCGATCGTGATCGAACCGGCCGGCGGGCCGGAAGGCGTCGGTCGTATGGCAGCTCTCGCAGGCGCCCCCGCCGGGGCGGGAGGCAAACTGCCCGCCGTGCGGATCGGTATGGCAGTCGGCGCATTTCGAGCCCTTTACCGCCAGCGAGACCGCCTGCAGATGGGGCGCCCCCGTCAGGGTGCTGCCGGCCGTGCGCGAGTGCATCTGGTCGTGGCACGCCACGCAGGGAATGGCCCGGTGGGCGCCGTCCAGCGCGAAACCCAGCTTGCCGTGGCGCTCGACGTCCACCGCCGAGGGACGGAAGCCCTGATAGTCGTGGCACGCTTCGCACCCGCCGGCTACCGGCTGCTTGCCCGCCGGCTCGAATCGTCCCAGATGGGGGTCCTGATGGCAGCTGGTGCAGGTCGCGGACAGCATGGTCAACGCCACGCCCGCCTTCCCCAGCCCCTGTGCCGGGAGGGCGGGCAGGCGCGGCCGGTCGGGGCCGTGGCAGGCGGCGCAGGCGATGGCGCGATGCCGTCCGACCAGCGTCAGACGCAGGGAATCGTGCCGCGCCGCGGTAAAGGTGCTCGGTGACCAGCCCTCCGGCGTGTGGCAGCCTTCGCAGGCGCCGGCGCCGGGCCGCTCTGCCAGCTGGCCGTCGTGATCGTCTTCATGACAATCGCGGCAGCGGGTAAAGGCGGGCCGCATCAGAATCCCCGCCGAGCCCAGTTTGGCCGCGGGAACCCCCGCCGGCCGTTCCCGGTGGCAGGCGGTGCATGTCGCGCGCGCGTGCCTGCCCTGGAGCGGATAGCGGGTGCGGGCGTGCCGCGCCACCGTGAAGGCCGGCACGTCGAACCCGTCGACCGTATGACAGTCGGCGCAGTCGGCCGGCTTGTCCGCCAGCGTGGCCTGGCCCGCGTGGGCGTCGTGGTGACAGGCGCCGCAGGTGGCAAAGGCCACCTTGAACCCGCTCGGCGATTTCGGATCGTGGCATTTCTCGCAGGCCACCGATGCATGTTTCCCGCGCAGGGGATAGCGGGTGCGGTCGTGGTCGAAGCCGCTCTTCCGGATGAGCTTGAAGCCGCTCGTCTGATGGCAGTCCGCGCACTTGGCCCCGAAACGGCCCTGGTGCGGGTCGCGGTGGCAGTCGGAGCATTGGGCATGCGCGAGCGGCGTGTAGATGGGCACCGGCTCTCCCCTGGCGTTCCGGCGCACCGGCCGCCCCTCCGGCAGGTGGCACGCGTTGCACTTCACATCCTGGTGCTTCCCGGTCAGTGGGTAATCGGACCTGGCGTGATCGAACCGCGCCGCGAAGGTCCATTTCCCGATGTCGTGGCACGCCGTGCAATCCTTGCCCAGCGACCCGTTATGCGCGTCTTCGTGGCAGCTCAGACAGTCCTGCTCCAGGCCCACCCAGCCGGCTCCGCTCTTGCCGGGTGAAAGCCGGGCCGCTGGGCCGCTGCGGTTCCTGGCCTGGTGGCAGTCCTCGCACTTCACCTCGGCATGCGCCCCCTCGAGCGCCCAGCCCGCTCTCCGGTGGTCAAACCGGTCGCGGGAGCCGTCCGGCCACTTGATCAGGGCGAAATCCTCGCCTGCGTGATCCGGATGACAGCTCTCGCAGGGCACCGCGGGATCGGTGGCATGGAAGCCCCGTCCCCGCTCCATCAGCCAGGCGATTTCCTTGTGACAGGCCAGACAGCGGGTCTTCATTTCCGTCCCGCGGCCGCCGTGGCACCTGGTGCAGTTGAGCGGGCCCTCCAGGGCTGCGTGCGGCCGGGCCAGTTTGCCCGGCGAGATCTGTCCCGCCAGCGGTGCAGTAGCCGCCAGCAGGAGCGCCGCCAGCAGCGCGAGTCCCCCCGCCGCGCCCCGCATCAACTGGCGCGCGCGGCCTCGGAGGGGAGCGGCACATCTTTCTGCACGATGCGAATGCCCAGGCGCTCGAGGAACGCGTAGGGCGCGTCGCCACCGATGCGGACAATGACATCGTCGTTGAGAAGGATGGCGCTCTCGCCGGCGACATCGAGCACGACGCGGTCCGGCCGGATCTCCCGCACCGTGCTGCGCAGCTGCACCCCCACCCTGCCGGCCTCGACGGCGGCATCCAGCTTGGCCCGGTTCCGTTCCTTCACGCGGGTAAAGTCTTCGCCCCGGTAGCTCAGGGTGGCGGAGGTACCCTCCTGGTTGGCCAGGCCGAGCACCGACTCGATGGCGCTGTCGCCGCCGCCCACCACCAGGACCTTCCGGCCCCGAAAATCCTCCATCTCGGCGATGTCATAGACCACCTTCGCCAGCTCTTCTCCGGGAACGCCCAGACGCCGGGGCGTGCCCCGGCGCCCCATCGCCAGAACGACCCGGCGGGTCCGGAATCGCTCGGCTTCGGAGGCGACCTCGAACAGGCCGTCCACGCGTGCCACCTGCTGAATGCGCTGGTTGGTTCGTACCTCGAGCCCGGTGTTGGCGACGATCGTTTCCCAGACCTGGAGCAGTGTCTCCTTGGAGGCGTCCGCTATCCAGAGATCGCCGTACAGCGGGATCGACAGCGGCTCGGCGAAGAGAATCTTGTGACGGGGGTACTTACGCACGGTGTCGGAGAGGGAGCCCTGTTCCACCACCACATAGCGCAACCCGCGGCGGTGTGCTTCGAGGCCGGCACTCAGCCCCGCGGGGCCCGAGCCGACGATCACCACATCAAACGCTTCGGCTTCGCCGTCCAGCCGCGTCTCACCCGGCGGCAACTCCAGCGCGATATGCTCGATGGCAATCTTCCCTTCGTTGATCGCGTTCTTGATCAGGCCGCGGCCGCCCAGCTCCCCCACGATGTAGATGCCGGGAATGTTGGTCTGGAAATCGGCGCCGACCTCAGGCACTTCGACCCGGTGTACCGCCGCTCCGGTGGTCAGCAGGATGGCGCCCACGGGGCAGGCCGAGGCGCATTGGCCATGGCCGGCACAGACGGCCTGCTCCACCACCGCCAGCTTGCCCTGCAGGGCGATGGCACCGGGTTCCGGGCAGGCCGCGACACAGGTGCCGCAGCCGACGCACATGTCCGCCCGCACAACGGCATGCACCCGCTCCTCCCCGTCCGATTCGGTGCGGGTGACGGTGGGGGCCGCGACGACCTCGTAGATCTGCTGCGGCACGCCGCAGGCGGGGCAGAAGGTTGCCCCCGAAGGCACCCCGGCCCTGCAGCGGGGGCAGGGGCGTCCCGGGGCGGCCGGCCGGGCCGCGGCCGGCTTGGCGCTCCCCCCGCTCCGCCGCAGGTGCAGCCAGATGGACACGGCGGTCAGAGCGAAGAAGCCCAGGGTGGTGTAGAGCGCTTCCATGGCTGGCTACCAGAACCAGGTGGCGCCCAGCGCCACGACCACCGCGACATGGACGATCACCGCAACCAGCGCCGTGAGCGCCACCGGGCGGTGGGCCACATGCCAGTAGCGGAAAACCCGGTGAGTGGCCGAGAGCATCCGGACCTGCTGGGTGAGCTTCATTTCCCGATTAGCCAGCCCCAGGACCTGGCGCAGCGTCTGCCGGTCCAGCCGGGCACCGTTGGCGGAATTCCGCCAGCGCCGCCGCAGTTCGGCCGCAGCCCGCCAGCGGCGGATGTCGTCGGTGAACATGCGTCCGACGGTGTGTGCCACACCCAGCCCCTCACACGAGGCAGGGTCGGTCTGGAGAATGCGCTCGACGGTGTCCGGATCCTGCCCGATGGCCTCGGCGATGGTCTGCAGCAGCGCCTTGCGCTGGCCCGCGATTTCCTCCAGGGACAGCTCGAGGCCGGAGCGGCTGCGCGGAATGCGCACGTACACATAGCGGCCGATGATCCCGCTCAGGCAGACCACGAGAATGGCGGCATAGCCCAGGCCGATCAGCCCGTCGAACCGCCAGCTGGCATGAATCGCCAACAGCATCGGCAGCGCCAGGGCCGAGAGGACGTGCACGTCGAGCCAGCGGCCGACCGAACCGGTGAAGGCCAGCCAGCGGAACTTCTTGCGCAGCGGGTAGAGCCAGAGGAACCCGAAGATGGTGAAGGCCAGGATACCTGCCGGCTGGCCGATATAGCCGGAAGGTTTGAACCAGGCATGCAACGGGCTGCGAACCCGGTCGCTCATCGGCAGCAGGTAGTACGGCACACCCAGCAGGTTGAGCACCGCCAGAGACGACAACACCACGATCAACGGCAGCTGACTCGGCGTCTGGCGCGATGAAGGGGCAGCGCGGGCCGGCCTGGGGCGCGGCGGGGTCCGGCCTGGGGTGGCCGGTGGGGTTGTGATTGGGGCTTGGGCCGGGGCCGTCGCCCGCAGCGCAGCACTCGATCGTGCCATCCAACCTGCTCCTTTAATGAATAGACTTTGGCACGCAAGGAGACGCGCAATTGCATGCACAACTATGTACAAATCGGAGAGTCTGGCTGGTGTTTCCGGCAGTTTTCTGGCAGGGCAACGGGACTTGTTCCGGGCTGCCTTTCCCATTGGTCAACTCGGGACCGCTGGACCCGGTCACCTGGATTCGCAAGAACTACGCCCTTACAAATCATCTATCGTATAACGGAATGCCATGTGCACAAACGAGTTGGCGCGTGTGATCCTGGTCACACTCTACCCTGAATGGCATGTAACGTTACAGCCCGCACACTCCGTTATAGGTGGGATGCGAAAAAGGGGAAGAATACGGAGGTGCAGCCGGTTGGTCATTGCGCCGAGGCTGCCAAGAAGTGGGACGGTTCAGGGACGTGATGGCCCGGGCGCAAGAAATGGCCGTACCCTGGGCCAGGCATGGAGTCCGAAGAGCAGTATCGCGCCGCTCTGGGCCAGTCGTCCGGCGAGCGGCACGGCGGTGGCAGGTGACCAGGCCAGGCCGGCTGCCGTCGTCAGGATGCCCACATTGATGAGCACGAAGGCTCCGGCCATGTGCCAGTCGGGGCCCCGTTCCGGATGGGTGGGATAGCGGGGGAGGATCCAGTAGGCCACCCCCATGGTGGTTTGTACGAACCAGCCGATGAGGACGCACTCGGTATGCAGCGGCAGCAGGGCCAGGCCGCCCGTGATGTTCCACCCTGCTTTCTGCACCAGGAGTAGGGCGCCGAAGAGAAATCCCGCGGCCAGGTAGAGCAGCCCGGTGCGTACCAGGCGGATAGACCACTGGGGCATCTCAGCGGCCCCTGACCCGCGGCCAGATGCTGACGACAAACAGCCAGCCGGCCAGCAGCTGAAGGACGGCGGCGGCGGCCAGGGCCCAGCGGATTGCGGTGCTGGAGTGCACCGCCGCGGCCGGTTCCGCACCCAGGCGCAGGAGCAGCCCTGCGTTCAGTGCGACGAAGACGATCCAGCCTGCCCGGGCGCTGCCCCGGGGCCGGGGACCGGGCGCCCGGGGGAACATCCACCAGGCGACGCCGAAGACCAGCTGGGTGAGCCAGCCGACCACCAGCGCATGGATGTAGACCGGCCAGGTCGCGGCCAGAATCGCCGGCCCGCGGCCGGGCCACCTCTGCGCCACACCCAGCGCCAGTGCGGCCACCAGATACAGCAGCCCGGCGCGCAGGAACCAGCGGGTGAGCCGCGGCATCAACCCGGGGCCGCCTGGGCCGCCCCGGCATAGCGCCGTACAATATCGGCAGCCGGCTCGATGGCGGTGATGCCTTCGACGCTGCGGCCCGCCTGCCAGTAGTCACGCGTCCCGCTCTCATCCAGCGATGCCCGTTTGAGTTGCCAGAGCGAGCGCAGGGCGTAAACGGTCCGCATGAGGTGCTTGGTCCGGCGCCCCCGCAGCAGCCGGCGCGCCAGAGGGCCCGCGCGCAGGCCCATACGCTCGATGTAGGGAGTCCGGATGACCGAGACCGGTACGCCGGTGATCCGCTCGGTGAGGACGATATCAGCTTCGCGCGCCTGAACGATCGCCGTCTTGTAGGCGTCGCTGGCCCGGCACTCCGGTGTGGCGATGAACCGGGTGCCGAGCTGGGCGCCGGCGTAGCCGGTCTGGAGGGCGGCGACGAACTCGGCGGCGGTTCCGATGCCTCCGGCGCACACCAGCGGGAGCCCCAGCGGCTGGAGCTCTTCGAAAAGCGCCTGCGGCGAACGGTCGCCGGCATGTCCGCCGGCGCGCCGGTTTACCGCGATGAGCCCGTCCACGCCGGCATCGGCCCCCTTGCGCCCCCATTTCAGTTCCGTCACGTCGTGGTAGACGATGCCGCCGAGGGGCCGCACCCGCTCGACCACCCAGCGGGGGTTCCCCAGCGAGGTCACAAAGAAGCGGATGCCCTCCTCCAGGGCCAGGTCGATCCATCGTTCCATCCGGCGGCGATAGGCGCGCGAGGACTGCTCGATCAGCGCGTTCATCCCGACGGGCCGGGCGGTGAGACGGCGGATATACTGCAGTCCGGCGCGGAATTCGTGGCCGTGAACGTAGGTGAGCGAGATGGGCTGGACGATACCGATCCCGCCGGCCTCGGAGACGGCCGCCACCAGTTCGGGATTGCTGCAGGGGTACATCGCCCCGCAGATGAGGGGCACGTCGATCCCTGCCTGCCGCGCCAGCGGCGTCAGCAGCAGGCTCACGGCGGGCTGAGCCGCCAGCGCGCCATGAGCACGGCAACCGGATCTCCGGTGGCGTCGATGATCCGGGCCTCTACCGTGTGTTCCCCCGGCTCCGCCAGCGCTGGAGCCTCGGCGGAACATTCCGCCACCAGCAGGCCGCGCGCTTTCTTGAGGTACTGAATGGAAATGCCGGTGACGATGCCGCGGACTCCCGGTGGCAGGGCGGTGAGCAGCGCCAGCCCGCTGGTAACCTCGCCCAGATTGGCCAGGGCTATGGCGTGGATGGAGCCAAGGTGGTTGCGGACGGCGCGGCGGTCGCGCAGCGCGACCCGGGTGCGGCCCGGCTCGAGCGAGAGGACGAGGGGCCGGATAGACCCGGTATAGGGCACCATCC
Source organism: uncultured Gemmatimonadales bacterium (assembly GCA_963779755.1). Lineage (GTDB taxonomy): Bacteria > Gemmatimonadota > Gemmatimonadetes > Gemmatimonadales > GWC2-71-9 > CAVZZO01. Next base: position 244,983 of record CAVZZO010000001.1, on the reverse strand, counting down.
ACCCGAGCAGCAGGCCGAAGAGCCGGTTGCCCCCCGGCAGGGGAGCCAGTCGGCGCCAGAGCCGGAGCAGCCGGGCGCCGGGAGCGGCGGTATCTCGTGCCATGAAAGGCGCATCCGCGAAGAGACGCTGGAATATCACTATTGACCCCGCTTCGCGGCCATCTTTACTATTCGCGGATGCCGCCAGGGGCATCCACGCCGAGGGTCGGGAGATTCCCGCCTCCGCAGGCTGGATTGAGAATGTACCCTTGGAACCTGATCCGGCTCACACCGGCGGAGGGAGCGCGGCGACGACCGAGCAGGTAATCCTCGATCCCGGCCGCCGCTGTTCCCCTCCGCGCGGCCGGTTCGTTTTTTCGGGAGGACCAGTCAATGGCAACCACTGTCAAGGCCGCCAGGCCGGCGGGCTCAGAGGCGGATACCGGCTCCGGGCCGGAGGCGTATCGCGGCTGCTTTCCGGGGTCCAGAAAGGTGTATGTGGAGGGACCGGCCGGCCTGCGGGTGCCCATGCGCGAGATCACCCTGTCGGGCGGAGAGCCTCCGGTCCGGGTCTACGACCCCAGCGGCCCTGCCGGATACGACGTGCGTGGGGGCCTGCCGCCGGTGCGCGGAGAATGGATCGCCGCGCGAGGAGTCGACCTTCGACCTTCGACCTTCGACCAGGGTGGTTCGGGCTTGGTTCCCGCCTCGCTGCGGCGCCCGGCAGCCCGGGGAACCGGCTGCGTTACCCAGCTGCACTATGCCCGGCGGGGCGAGATCACGCCGGAGATGACATTCGTCGCGCTGCGGGAGGGGCTGCCGGCCGAATTCGTGCGCGCCGAGGTAGCGCGCGGGCGGGCCATCATTCCGGCGAATATCAATCATCCCGAGCTGGAGCCGATGGCGATCGGGCGGAACTTCCTGGTCAAGATCAACGCCAACATCGGCAACTCGGCGGTGACCAGCTCCATCGAGGAGGAAGTCGAGAAGCTCCGCTGGGCCACGCTCTGGGGCGCAGACACGGTGATGGATCTCTCGACCGGAAAGAACATCCACGAGACCCGCGAGTGGATTCTCCGCAACTCGCCGGTCCCCATCGGCACTGTGCCGATCTACCAGGCGCTGGAGAAGGTGGGCGGGGTGGCGGAGGATCTTACCTGGGAGGTGTATCGCGATACGCTGATCGAGCAGTGCGAGCAGGGCGTGGATTATTTCACGGTGCACGCGGGCGTCCTGCTGCGCTACGTGCCGCTGACAGCGAAGCGGGTGACCGGGATCGTCTCCCGCGGCGGCAGCATCATGGCCAAGTGGTGCCTGGCGCACCACCAGGAGAACTTCCTCTATACCCGCTTCCGCGAAATCTGCGAGATCATGGCGGCGTACGACGTGTCGTTTTCGCTGGGCGACGGGCTGCGGCCCGGCAGCATCGCCGACGCCAATGACGAAGCCCAGTTCGCCGAACTCGAGACGCAGGGCCAGTTGAACCGGATCGCCTGGGAGCACGACGTGCAGGTGATGAACGAGGGGCCGGGCCACATCCCGATGCACCTCATCAAGGAAAACATGGAGAAGCAGCTGGAGTGGTGCCAGGAGGCGCCGTTCTACACCCTGGGTCCGCTCACCACCGACATCGCCCCCGGGTACGATCACATTACCAGCGCCATCGGGGCGGCCATGATCGGCTGGTACGGCACCGCCATGCTCTGTTACGTCACCCCCAAGGAGCACCTGGGTCTGCCCGACCGGGAGGACGTGAAGGCGGGGGTCATAGCCTACAAGATCGCGGCCCATGCCGCCGATCTGGCCAAGGGGCACCCCCGCGCCCGCCGGTGGGACGACGCGCTGAGCAAGGCGCGGTTCGAGTTCCGCTGGGAGGACCAGTTCAACCTGGCGCTCGATCCGGTCACCGCCCGGGCCTACCACGACGAGACGCTGCCGGCGGAGGGGGCCAAGGTGGCCCACTTCTGCTCCATGTGCGGACCGAAATTCTGTTCCATGAAGATCAGCCAGGACATCCGCGCCGCGGCGGAGGCGGAGCAGGGCATGGCGGAGAAGGCGCAGGAGTTCCGGGAGCGGGGGGGCGAGATATACGCGTAGCCTCGGCCCCGGTCATCGGGCCCGGCCTGGCCATGCCCAAGGCGACCTTTTCGCTGCGCTCAGGGTGCCAGGCTCAGCTCCGTTCGAGTATATGGTATGGTAGCCGCTACCAGACCCCGTCACCCCCTTGCCGCATTCCGGACCCTGCATGCGAGTGGTCCGCCGGCGACACTTCAACCAAGGAGAATTCCTGTGCGCCGTTGTTTTCTGCTGGTGCTCGGGCTGGTCACCGGTGCTGCAAGCGGGGCCGCAGCGCAGGCGGCCGACACCGGCCTCAACGCCCGGATCGATTCGGTATCCCGCGAAGTGCTGCAGAAGACCGGCGTCCCCAGTGCCTCGGTGGCTGTCGTCCGCCACGGCCAGCTGGTCTACGCCCAGGCCTACGGTGACGCCACGCTGGAGCCAAAGACCCCCGCCACGCCCGGCATGCGCTACAGCATCGGGTCGATCAGCAAGCAGTTCGCGGCCGCGTCCATCCTGCTGCTGCAGCAGCAGGGCAAGTTGTCGCTGGACGACAAGGTCGCCAAGTATTTCCCCGACCTCACGCGCGCCGACGCGGTCACCATCCGCCAGCTGCTCTCGCATACCTCGGGCTATCAGGACTACTGGCCGCAGGATTACGTGCCGCCCGACATGCTGCAGCCGACCACCGCACGGCAGATCATGGACCGGTGGGCCGGAAAGCCGCTCGATTTCGAGCCGGGCAGCAAGTGGCAGTACAGCAATACCAATTTCGTGATCGCCGGTGCCATCGTGGAAAAGGTGAGCGGCACGCCGTTCATGGAGTTCGTGCGGCAGCACATCCTGGCGCCGCTCGCGATGCATAGCGTGCTCGACATCAATACCGGGCGGCTCACCCAGTCCGATCCCACCGGGTACATGCGATATGCCCTCGGCCCGCTGCACCCCGCCCCCAAGGAAGGGAAGGGGTGGCTCTTCGCGGCCGGTGAGCTGGCGATGACCCCGAGCGACCTGGCCAAGTGGGATATCGCGATGATCAAGCAGAGCCTGCTGGAGCCGGCCTCCTACCGGGCGATGGAAACGGAGGTGCGCCTCAACAGCGGCGTGGGGAGCGGATACGGCCTCGGCGTCTTCGTGCAGATGCAGGGGGGACGGCGGCTGATCGAGCACAGCGGCGAGGTTTCCGGCTTCACCGCCGAGAACCTGGTATTCCCGGATGACAGTACTGCCGTCATTGTTCTGACCAACCAGGACGCGGCTCCGGCCGCCGGCGCGATCGGTGGAGCGGTGGCCCGGGCTCTTTTTGCGGTCCAGGACTCTGCCACCGAGATGCGTACGGCCCAGGCGCGCCGGATCTTCGAGGGGCTCCAGCAGGGCCGCATCGACCGGTCACTCCTTACCGAGGATGCCAACTTCTATTTCAACCAGCAGGCCCTGAGCGACTTTGCCTCGAGCCTCGGGCCTCTGGGCGCGCCGAGTTCGTTCGTTCAGGCCTCCCAGGGCCTCCGGGGCGGCATGGTCCTTCGCGTCTTCCGGATCGGTTTTCCGGACGGCAAGCTCCTGCGCGCCTGGACCTTCCAGATGCCCGATGGCAAGCTGGAGCAGTATCAGGTGGCGCCGGTGGGTTGAGTCGCGCGGCGCCGAACGCAGAATCTCCTGGACCCTTTTCCCAAGGAGGCGGACGGATGCAGCACCAGAGACTCCTGCTCGGCACGGTACTGCTCACTCTGGCCGCGTGCGGCCAGGGACGCGAACCCAACCACCAGGCGCAGAGCGACAGCGCCAGTACTCCCGCGCGCGCCGCCACGATCGAGGGCTTTCAGACGCCCGAATCGGTGATGTGGGCGCCGGGGGAAGGCGTGTGGTACGTCAGCAATATCAACGGCAACCCCAGCGCGAAAGACAACAACGGGTTCATCAGCGTCCTGAATCGTGCCGGCCAGGTGGATTCGCTGAAGTACATCGAAGGCGGGCGCGGCGGTATCACCCTGAACGCACCCAAGGGCATGGCCCTGATCGGCGATACGCTCTGGGTCGCCGACATTGACGCCCTGCGCGGCTTCAACCGCCGGTCGGCCGCGGCGGTGGCGTCCATCCCGCTGCCGGGCGCCCAATTTCTCAATGATGTCGTGGCCGGCCCCGGCGATACCCTCTACGTGACCGACACCGGCATCGAATTCGACAGCCTGGGCCAGATGTCGCATCCTGGACCGGACCGGATCTATGCCATCGCCCCGGATCATTCGGTGCGGGTCGCGGTGGAAGGCGATTCCCTGGGGGGGCCCAACGGTATTGCCTGGGACGCGGGGCAGGACCGCTTTCTCGTGGTGCAGCTCACCGGCTCCCGCATCCTGTCCTGGACCCCGGGACAGGCGCCGACGGTGCTGGCCAGCGGCCCGGGCACCTTCGACGGCGTCGCGCTGGAGAAGAACGGCCGTATCCTGGTCTCCAGCTGGGCGGACAGTACGGTGGACGTAGTGGACAGCGGCCGGGTCGTGCCCCTCATCCATGGCGTCGCCTCTCCGGCCGATATTGGTCTGGACAGGGAGACCGGGCTGCTGGGCGTGCCCATCTTTACCGGCAACACCGTGGAGTTCTGGCGCGTGCCGTAGCGACCCGGCGCACCTCGGCACCAACCAAGCGGGGGCGGCCGGCGGCCGCCCCTCCTTGCGTTCCATACGGGCCGTTGACATATTAACATATAGTTATATAGTTATGTCATAATTCGCATGCCCCTGGAGCGCACGTGAGACGGGTTTCCGCAGTCCGATGGCTGGTCCTCGCGCTGGTGCTGCCCCCGCTGGTGCCGCTCTCGGCGCAGGAGGGGCAGCTCACGCTGCGGGAGGCGTTGCGTCGAGCCGAGCAGTCGGCCTATGCCAACCGCATGGCCGACGGGGCCGTCCGGGTGCGCGCCGCCGACCGTACCGCCGCCCTGGCGGGGTTCCTGCCGTCGGTGCATGCCGAGGCGGGGTACGTCCGCAGCACCGAACCGCTGACCGCCTTCGGACTGTTGCTGAAGCAGCGGGCCGTCACCCAGGCCGCCTTCGATCCCAGCCGCCTCAACGACCCGGCCGCCATCGACAATTACGGCGGCGGCCTGGTCGTGGAGCAGCCGCTCATCAATGTGGATGCCTGGTTGGGGCGGTCGGCGGCGGCGCGCGCGGCCGGAGCCGAGGATGCCGCTCGGGACTGGACCCACGGGTCGGTGCAGGTGGAGGTGGTGCGCGCCTATTACGGGGCGGTGCTGGCCGGTCTGCAGGTCCAGACTCTGGAAGCGGGTCTGCGCGCCGCGCAGGAGCACGCGCGCCAAGCCGAATCCTTGGCGCGGAACGGACTGGTCACGCACTCCGATGTGCTCCAGGCCCAGGTCCGGGCCGGTGACGTCGAGGCCAGCCTCATCGCGGCACGGAGTAATGCGCGGATTGCCCGGCGGCAGCTGGCGGTCCTGCTGGGTTCCCCCGCGGACACCGCATTCACCCTTCCCGCCGATCTGCCGCCGGCCGCCCGGCTCCGGGCGCTGGCCGGCGAGGACGACTCGTCCGCGCTGCAGGACCGGAGCGATGTACGGGCCGCCGAGCTCGGTGCCGCGGCCGCGAGCCGGAACGTGGCGCGCGCTCGCGCGGCCTACCTGCCCCGTCTCAACTCGTTCGCCCGGTACGACTGGAACGCCGCCGGCGGTCCCTTCCAGGGCAGCCGGAGCTGGACGGTGGGCCTGATGGCCAGTTGGTCACTCTGGAGCGGGGGCCGGCAGCTTTCGGAGGTGCAGCGTGCGGGTGGACAGCTGGATGTCGCCCGGGCGCAAGCCGAAGGGGCGCGGGCACAGGCGGAGCTGGAGCTGGCGCAGCGCCGGAGCGATCTCGATGTCGCGCTGGCCCGTCTCGACATCGCCAGCGGCGCAGTGAGCCAGAGTGCCGAAGCGGCGCGCATCGTGGCGAAAAAGTACGCCGGCGGCCTGGCGACGGTGGTAGAGCTGCTGGGCGCCGACGCCACCACCACCCAGCAGCAGCTGCGGCTGGCGGACGCACGCTATCAGGTGCTGGTCGCCGCGGTGGCGCTGCGTCAGGCGCAGGGTCGGCCCGATCCGGCGCGTACCGTTCTTTCGGAATGAGGCAAGGATGCGATCGCTTTTCATAAGAGGGCTCGGGGTGTTGCTGCTGGTGGCGGGACCGGCGGCCTGCGGCCGGGGCGAGGACGTGCGCCACACCGAGGCGGGCGCCCGGGTCACGGGCTCGGTGTTCGTGGTGCCCGATACGATGATCGACCAGGTGCTCCCGGTCTCCGGCGTCGCCCAGGCGGTGCAGCAGTCGACGCTCAGCACCAAGATCATGGGGACCGTGGTGGCGGTGACGGCAGTGGAAGGGGCGCCGGTGCAGGCGGGGCAGGTGCTGGTGCGGATCGATGCCCGCGAGCTGAACGCCAAGCGTGCCCAGGTACAGGCCTCCCAGGCCGCCGCCGAGGCGGTGTTACAGGACGCCCGGGTGCAGGCAGCGCGCCTGCGATCGCTGTACGCCGACAGCGCCGCGCCCAAGGCGCAGCTCGACGCGGCCGAGACCGGGCTCGCCCGGGCGGAGGCGGGTATGGAGGCGGCGCGGGCGGCAGGACAGGAACTGGAAGCGGTGGCCGGCTACTCCGAAGTGCGCGCGCCCTTCAGCGGCCGCCTGACCCGCCGGTTTGTAGATGCGGGCGCCTTCGCCGCCCCCGGCGCGCCCCTGGTGACGGTCGAGGACGCCTCCCGGCTTCGTCTCTCCGCCTGGGCCGCCCCGGAGGCGGTGCGCGGGTATCACGCGGGCGACTCCATCCGGGCAACGGTCGAGGACTCCGCCGTGGCGGCCACCATCGAAGGCATCGTTCCGGCCGGCCGGGGCAACCTGGTGCAGGTGAACGCCCTGGTCCCCAACCCGGGGCGGGGCCTGCCGAGCGGCGCCGCGGCGACGCTCCTGCTGGTGCGGGGCCGGCGCGCGGCGGTGCTGGTTCCCCAGGATGCCATTGTCCGGCAGGGCGACCTCACCGGCGTGTATCTCGTCACCCCGGCGGGCAATGAGCTCCGATGGGTCCGGCTGGGGCAGCCGGCGGGGAATCTGGTGGAGGTGGCCGCCGGACTGGCCGCAGGCGACCGGGTGATCATCCCGCAGGCCGATCTGGGGGGAGGGCGGTAATCATGGGTATTGCGGGACGCGTCGCCCACGCCTTTCTGCGCTCCAAGCTGACGCCGCTGGTGACGCTCGCGTCGCTCGCGGCCGGCGCCCTGGCGATCATCGCGACGCCGCGGGAGGAGGAGCCGCAGATTTCGGTGCCCATGATCGACGTGATCGTGGCCCTGCCGGGCGCCTCACCCACGGAGGTGGAAAATCTGCTCACCCGGCCTATCGAGCGCCGGATGTGGGAGATCCCCGGGGTGGAGTACGTGTACAGCATGGCGGGGGAGGGCATGACGCTGGTCACCGTCCGTTTCAAGGTGGGCGAGGACCAGGAAGTGAGCGTCACCAAGGTACACGCCAAGCTGTTCGCCGCCATGGATCAGGCGCCGCCCGGCGCCACGCCGCCGCTGGTGAAGCCGCATTCCATCGACGACGTGCCCATCCTCACGCTGACACTGCACTCGTCCGACTACGGCTCGAACGAACTCCGGCAGGTGGCTGCCCACCTGGAAGACGAGATCCGTACCATTCCCGATGTGGCGCAGACCTTCGTGGTCGGGGGCGAGCCGCGGGTGATGCGGGTGGATCTGGAGCCGGCCCGCCTGGCGGCCAGCGGCGTCACCCCGGGCGAGGTGGTCATGGCGCTCAAGGGAGCGAACGCCCGGCTGCCGGCAGGGGATGTGGCGGAGGCCAACCATGTCGTGCTGGTGAGCGTGGGCGCGCCGCTCCAGACCGCCGGCGACGTCGGTGAGGTGGTGGTCAGCACCCGCTCCGGCGCCCCGGTATACCTGCGCGACGTGGCGCGCATCAGCGACGGTTTCGGCGACCGGACCAGCTATGTGACGCACCAGGGCACCGGGGCGGGGCACGACAACGCAGTGGTAATCGCCGTCTCCAAGCGCCACGGGGCCAACGCGACGGTCGTCGCACACGCGGTGCTGGGGCGGGTCGAGCAGGCCCGGACCAGGCTGCTGCCGGCCGATGTGCACATGGAGGTCACGCGCGACTACGGCGAGACGGCGAGCGACAAGGCCAACGAGCTGATCCTGCACCTGCTGATCGCAACCCTTTCGGTGACGCTGCTGATCGGGATCTTCCTGGGGTGGCGGGAGGCGCTGGTGGTGCTGGTGGCGGTCCCGGTCACGCTGGCACTCACGCTGTTCGTCTACTATGCCCTGGGGTACACGCTCAACCGGATCACGCTCTTTGCGCTGATCTTCTCGATAGGCATCCTGGTGGACGACGCCATCGTGGTGGTGGAGAACATCTATCGCCATCTCCAGATGGGGGACCGTACCCCGGAAGAAGCCGCGGTCGAAGGGGTGGACGAGGTGGGGAATCCCACCATCCTGGCCACCTTTACGGTCATTGCGGCCATCCTGCCGATGGCGTTCGTCTCGGGACTGATGGGCCCCTACATGCGGCCCATTCCCATCGGAGCCTCGGCGGCGATGCTGGCCTCGCTGGCCGTGGCGTTCATCATCACTCCGTATCTGGCCCTGCGCCTGCTCCGGGGACATGTACGCAAATCGCATCCCCGGCCCGACCGTGTGCATGAGCCCGAAGAGCAGGGACGGTTTGCCCGTCTGTATGCCGGGGTCATGCAGCCGCTCATGGAACGGCCGCGGCGGCGCTACGGGTTCTATGCGGGCGTCGGTGTATTGCTCCTGCTGTCGGTGGGCCTCCTGGGGCTCCGCATCGTCCAGGTGAAGATGCTGCCCTTCGACAACAAGAGCGAGTTCCAGGTGGTGCTGGATTTCCCCGAAGGCACTACCCTGGAGATGGGCAATGCCGCCGCCCGGGAAATCGCCACCTACCTGCGCACCGTGCCCGAGGTGCAGAGCGTACAGACCTACGCCGGCACCGCGGCGCCGTTCAACTTCAACGGTCTGGTGCGGCACTATTTCCTCCGCCGGGGCCCCGCGGTCGCCGATCTGCAGGTGAATCTGCTGGCCAAGGGCGACCGCCGCCGCCAGAGCCACGCGATCGCGCTCGCGGTGCGGCCCGGGGTGGATTCCATCGCCCGTCGCTACCGCGCCAGCGCCAAGATCGCCGAGATCCCTCCCGGCCCGCCGGTGCTGTCCACGCTGGTGGCGGAGGTCTACGCCGCGGACGACTCGACCCGGCTGGAGGCCGCGCGCCGGGTGAAGGCGGTCTTCGAGCAGACACCCGGCGTGGTGGACGTCGACTGGACGGTCGAGGCGCCCCAGCCCAAGGAGTCGCTCGAGGTGGACCGGGTGCTGGCCGCCCGCGCCGGGGCCGATGTGGAGCAGATCAGCCAGACGGTCGCGCTGGCGCTGTCCGGCGGAGGCGCCGGGCTGGTGAGCCAGCCCACCGCCCGGGAAGGCGTGGCCCTGGTGCCGCGGCTGCCCCTGGACCAGCGGAGCAGCGTCGAGGCGCTGCTGGCGCTTCCGGTGGCGACCGCCAGCGGCCCGGCGCCCCTGGGCCGGTTCGTACGGATGGACTCCACCTCCCAGGCCCCCAGCCGCTATCGCAAGAACCTGCGGCCGGTGATCTACGTGACGGGCGATGTCGCCGGGACGATCGAATCGCCGGTGTATGCGATCCTGGCGATGAACCGCGCGCTCGACACCGTGCGGGTGCGGGGAGCCTCGATCCACCGTTACAACGCCGTGCAGCCGGACCGGCTGGACGAAACGGCCATGAAATGGGACGGCGAGTGGCAGATCACCATCGAGGTCTTCCGGGATCTGGGGCTGGCCTTCGCCGCGGTGCTGGTCCTCATCTATGTCCTGGTGGTCGGCTGGTTCCAGTCGTTCAAGATCCCGCTGGTAATCATGGCGCCGATTCCGCTCACCCTGATCGGCATTCTGCCCGGCCATGCCCTCACCGGGGCCTTCTTCACCGCGACCAGCATGATCGGCATGATCGCGCTGGCCGGCATCATCGTCCGCAACTCGATCCTGCTGGTGGATTTCATCGAGCTGGCGCTGGCGCGCGGCCGCACGCTGAGCGAGGCGGTGCTCGAGGCCGGCGCCGTGCGGTTCCGGCCCATCGCCCTCACGGCGGCGGCGGTGGTGGTGGGCGGGCTGGTGATGGTGCTCGACCCGATCTTCCAGGGACTGGCGGTGGCGCTCATCAGCGGCGCCGTGGTGGCGACGCTGCTCACCATGGTCGTGGTCCCGCTGCTCTACTGGGAGTTGCGGCGGCGTGAAAGGACGGTGGCCTGATGCGCATGGTGGTCATTACCTACAGCGGGTCGAACCCCGGCCTGGTGCGCGATCTGCTCGATGCCGCCGCGGCGGTGGGCTATACCGAGTTGGACCGGGCCCACGGAGTCGGCACCACCGGCCGGCGCGAAGGCAGCCGGGCCTGGCCGGGCGAAAGCGCCGTGTTCTTCAGCATCGTCCCCCAGGACCGGGTGGACCCGCTGATGGCACGGCTCAGGAATCAGGCGGAGGCGATGCCGGCCGGTGAGCGCCTGCATGCGGCCGTTCTGCCTATCGAACAGTTCTACTGAGGAGAATGCCCGATGTGTCCAGACAAGATCATTCGCCGGTTCGCCGGAACGTTCGTCCTGGTGTCGCTCGCGCTGGCCTGGTGGGTAAGCCCCTGGTGGCTCTTGTTTACCGCGTTCGTCGGCCTGAATCTGCTGCAGTCCAGCTTCACCCACTGGTGCCTGCTGGAGCGGCTGCTGGGGGCAGGAAAAATATTCGGGTGCGAGCCGGCGGCGGGGAAGCCGTAATCAGGACGATTTAGCTTGGTGAGGCGTGAGGCGTGAGGCGTGAGGCGTGAGGCGTGAGGCGTGAGGCGTGAGGCGTGAGGCGTGAGGCGTGAGCGGGCCGATCACGCCTGACCCCTTACGCCTCACGGTCCTACCGGAACAGTTTCCGCTTCTGGTCCAGCTCCTTCTGCAGCCCGCCGCAGACCAGGTCGCACAGCTCGAACACCTTGGGATCGGCGATACGATAGAACGTGTTGACGCCTTCTTTCCTGCGCTCTACAAATCCGTGGCGGAAGAGGAGTTGCAGGTGTTTGGAGACGTTTGCCTGGCCGGCTTCCACCCGTTCGACCAGCTCGCCCACCGTGCGTTCGCCGCCCCGCAGCGCGTTCAGCAGGCGGAGCCGCATGGGCTCGGCCAGCGCCTGAAAGCGCTCGGCGACCAGATCGGCGGTATCGTCATTGAACTGTCGCATGCCGGCTCCCCGGGGGTACCTCGTAAATATAACTACATGGTTGATTGGTTGACAAGCGGGCAGTTGTCCCCGCGGGCCTCTCCTGCTTCCCTTCAGGCATCCCCTTTCCCCCGGCCGCCATGCTCCTGCTCGGACTCGCGCTCGCCGTGCTTATCGGCCTCTCGCTCGGCATTCTGGGAGGCGGCGGCTCCATCCTGACGGTGCCGATCTTCGTCTATGTCCTGCGCTACGGGGTGAGGGAGTCCATCGCCATGAGCCTGGTGGTAGTGGGCCTCACCAGCGCGGTGGGGGCGGTGGGGCACTGGAGAGCGGGCAACACCAATCTCCGCGCGGCGGTGGTCTTTACCCCGGTCGCCATGATCGGCACTTTCTTCGGTGCGCGCCTGGCGCTTCATGTGGGCGAGTCCCTCCAGCTGGCCCTGTTCGCCATCATCATGCTGGCGGCGGCGGTCTTCATGTTTACCGGCGCCCGCTCGATTGCCGCCCGAATGGCCGGGGAGGGTGAACGGGGGAAGGGCGCGGCCACGGTGGCGCTGGTGGGTGCCGGGGTGGGCGTCCTCACCGGCCTGCTCGGAGTGGGCGGCGGTTTTCTGATCGTGCCGGCGCTGGTGCTGCTGGCGGCGCTCCCCATGAAGCAGGCGGTCGGCACTTCGCTCATCGTGATCGCGCTGAACTGCGCGTCGGGGGTGGCGGGCTATCTGGGCCGGGTGCCAATGGACTGGATGCTCCTGGGCGAGTTCAGCCTGGTAGCCTTTGTCGGCGTGGCACTGGGTACCTGGATGGTGCGATACATCTCCCAGGACCAGCTCCGGCGCGGATTTGCCGTCTTCCTGATCGTCATGGGCATCTTTGTGCTGGTCAAGGGCAGGGTCAAACCAGAACGCCATGCCGGCCCGGCGCCGGCGGCGGAAACGGGAGAATGAGCGCATGATTTTCGACCGCATCTACGACGAGAGCCTGGCGCAGGCGAGCTACCTGGTCGGATGCGCGGCCTGCGGGGAGGCGGTCGTGGTGGATCCCAACCGGGATATCGACCAGTACCTGGAAGCGGCCGAGGCCCGGGGACTCAAGATCACCGCGGTGACGGAGACCCACATCCACGCGGACTTCGTGTCCGGCAGTCGGGAGCTGGCCCAGCGCACCGGTGCAACGCTCTACCTGTCGGGGCTGGGCGGCCCCGGCTGGGAATACGGCTTTGCCGCCGAATCCGGCGCTATCCTGCTGAGCGACGGCTTCGGCTTCCGCATCGGCAACGTGGCGTTCCAGGCGCTCCACACGCCCGGGCATACACCGGAGCATGTCGTCTTTCTGGTGACCGACCGGGCGGCCGGCGACCGCCCCATGGGCCTCCTGTCCGGAGATTTTCTCTTCGCGCGGGACGTGGGCCGGCCGGATCTGCTGGAGAAGGCCGCCAGAATAGCCGGCTCCGCCGACGTGGCGGCCCGGCTTCTCTTTCACAGCCTGGGGCGGCTGAAGGAATTGCCGGACTATCTGCAGGTCTGGCCCGGCCACGGCGCCGGATCCGCCTGCGGCAAGGGCATGAGCACCATGCCCCAGTCGACCCTGGGGTACGAGCGGCTCTTCAACTGGGCGCTCCAGCCGATGGACGAGGAGACCTTCGTTCGCCGGGTGCTGGAAGGCCAGCCCGAGCCGCCGCGCTACTTCGCCACGATGAAGCGCATCAACCGCGACGGCCCGCGGCCGCTGGGCGGGATCCATCCGCCGCCCCGCATGCCCGACGACCGGCTGGACCGGCTCATCGCGGAAGGGGCGGTGGTCGTCGACACCCGGGACGGGGCGGATTACGCGGCCGCTCATGTTCCGGGCACCATCAGCATTCCCTTCGACCGGAGCTTCACCACTTGGGCCGGATGGCTCCTGGCCTACGACCGTGACGTCTATCTCCTGGTCGACAGCCGGCGACACGACGCGCTGGACGGGGCCATCCGTGATCTGGCCCTGATCGGGCTCGACCGCATTGCCGGCTACTTCGGCAGCGGAGCGCTGGGCGTATGGCAGGAACAGGGTCGGGCTTTCGATACGCTGCATCAGACTGGCCCGGCGGAGCTCAGAGAACAGCCGCGGGAGGCGGTCACCATCGTCGATGTCCGGGGCGAAACGGAATGGCGGAGTGGCCACCTTCCCGGGGCCCGCCACATCCCGCTGGGCTACCTGACCGACCGGCTCACGGAGATTCCCCGGGAGGGGACGGTGGTCCTGCAGTGCCAGAGCGGGAGCCGGTCACATATCGCCGCCAGCCTGCTCCAGGCCCGGGGCTATCGCAACGTGGTGAATCTGCTGGGCGGTTTCGCCGCCTGGGAACGGAACGGCTACCCGGTCGAATTCCCCGAGGCCGAAGTGGCGGGCCGCTCCTGACCGGGGTTGCCGGGCGGGCAGATCTTCGGCAAAAGTGGCAAGCCGGATGTCAGAGTGGCCGACGGACGGGCCGCTACGGTGGCACGCCGGGTGCCTGTAAGGCCGCCGGGTGGGCAGGCGAGCCTTGGCCCGATGTGTACCGTATTCAGAAGGAGGAAAAACTCATGAACGGCCTGACCCGGCGGGCTCCCGAGCTGTGGGGGCTGCGCAGACTGAACCGGATGCTGGAGGATGCGTGGCAGCCCTTCCAGGAGGGCGAGCTGACCAGCGGCTGGACGCCGGCGTGCGACATCTTCGAGGATCAGAACCAGCTCAAGCTGGTACTGGAGCTACCCGGCGTGAATCCGAAGGACGTGAAGATTTCCCTGGAGAACAACACGCTGACGATCCGGGGCGAGAAGCGGCAGGAGGCGGAGGAGAAGACGGAGCGGGTGCATCGCTATGAGCGTTCGTACGGCAACTTCGAACGGCGCTTTACGCTGCCCAGCACGGTGGATGCCGAGAACATCCAGGCCGGCTACGACAACGGTCTGCTGACCGTGACGCTTCCCAAGTCGGAGCGCGCCCGTCCGCGGGAGATTCCCGTGAACGTGAAGTAATCCGGTCTGGTTCCGGCCGGGCGGCGGTGAGCGGGGCGGGCGCCCCGCTCACCGCCGTTTTACTTAGAGGCGGGACCAGCGAATCTCCAGCTCTTCCTGCTCGCCCATGGCGTGCCGCAGTGCCTCCACCAACTCGGGGTCGAGGCCGTCGTCCTCCAGGACGGACAGCGCCTCGGGGTCCAGCGAGTATTCTTCCTCTTCCAGGGGATCCAGTTCCAGCTCCGCCACCAGGTCCTGCAGCTGCGTTTCGGTGATCTCGGCGATCTCGTCGCCGGTGGTGGAGTTGTAGATGTATACCATCGTTCCGTGCTCCGGCTGTTGTACGCGTGTCTGGGGACGGCGACGGCCGGCCCGACCCTGCTCCAGGCGGCGGCCGCTCCGCCGGCCGCCGCAAACGATGGAATAGGCTGTGGTCATCGCCCCGGTCTGTCAAGCGGGGATCCCTCGACAGCGGCGCGGGGAGCGGCCTACGTTTCGCCGTCGCGCCCGTCCCCCGCCCCGTCGCGCTGCCGCTCAAGCTCCGGAGGAGCCGGTTTGTCACTCCCTCCCCCTCAAGATCCCGATATCGTCGCCGAGTTCCGGCGGGTGAGCAAGACCTTCGGCGGCGGCAAGGCGGTGGAGGGGGTCTCCTTCGCGGTGCGGCGCGGCGAGTTTTTCTCCATCCTGGGCCCTTCCGGCTGCGGCAAGACCACGACGCTGCGCCTGCTGGCGGGCTTTGAGGACCCCGATCCGGACGGGGGCCGGGTCCTGATCGGCGGCGAGGTGGTAAACGGGCGGCGCCCCTACGAGCGCGACGTCGCCATGGTCTTTCAGAGCTATGCCCTCTTCCCCCACCTCTCGGTGGAGCGGAACATCGCCTTCGGGCTGGAGCAGCGCCGGGTGCCCCGACCGGCAATCCGTGACCGGGTCGAGCAGGCGCTGGTCACGGTCCGGCTGAATCCGGCGGATTTTGCCCGCCGGATGCCGCTCCGGCTCTCCGGCGGGCAGCGGCAGCGGGTGGCGCTGGCCCGGGCCCTGGTGCTGGAGCCGGCCATCCTCCTGCTGGACGAGCCGCTGGGAGCCCTCGACCTCCGGTTGCGGAAGGACATGCAAGGGGAGCTACGGGCGCTGAACCGCGAGCTGGGCATCACATTCATCTATGTCACGCACGATCAGGACGAAGCGCTGGCCATGTCGGATCGCATTGCCGTCATGGAACGATCGCGGGTAGCCCAGATCGGTACGCCGGCCGAGATCTACGAGCGTCCGCGGTCGTCCTTCGTCGCCTCGTTCATCGGCGCGTCCAACCTGCTGACGGGCCGGGTCTCCGCGGCCTCGGGGGGCCGGCTCACGGTCGCGCTGGCGGACGGGCACAGTTTCGAGGTCGGCTCGGCTAAGCCGATTCCGCCGGGGACGGCGGTGGAGGTGGTGGTGCGCCCCGAGCGGATGGAACTGGGGGCGGGGGAGGCGGGCACCGGCGCGAACCGGCTGGCGGGCGTGGTGTCGGAGGTGTTCTACCACGGCAGCACGGTCCAGGTGCAGGTGCGGCTCGGGGCGGGCGGCGAGGTCACTGTGGCGCTGCGGAACGACGGCAGCCGCCCGCCCGTCGTCTGGACGGCGGGCCAGCCGGTAGAGGTGATCTGGCGTCCCGAGGATGGGCGGGTGCTGCCTGTGGCGGAGGCCCGGGCGTGAGCGTCCGCCGCCGGCTGCTGGGCTGGCTCGCCCGCCGCCCGGGGGCATCGGCCACGGCCCTGCTGGGCCCCGGCGTATTCTGGCTGCTGGTATTCTTCGCCGTGCCCATGCTCATCATGTTCGCCTACAGCATGATGCAACGGGGTATCTACGGCGGAGTGGAACCCGGCTTCACCCTGCAGCATTATCGCCGGTTTTTCGAACCGCTCTACCTCAGAATCCTGCTCCAGACCGCGCTGCTGGCCATCTCCTGCACCCTGCTGTGCCTGCTGGTGGGGTATCCCATGGCGTATGTCATCGCCCGGAGCCCGCGCTGGAAGCATCTGCTGCTCTTTCTGGTGGTGCTCCCCTTCTGGACCAGCTTCCTGGTGCGGACCTACGCCCTGATCTTCCTGCTGCGCGACTCCGGCCTCATCAATGCCTGGCTGCTCCGCCTGCATTTCATTGCCGAGCCCCTGACGCTGCTCTACACTCCGGGCGCGGTGCTGGCGGGGCTGGTTTACGGTTATCTGCCGTTCATGGTGCTGCCGGTCTACGCCTCGCTGGAGAAGCTGGATCCCGCCCTGCTGGAGGCGGCGGCGGGGCTGGGGGCGCGGCCGGCAGCGCGCTTCCTCCGGGTGACGCTGCCCTTGTCGCTCCCGGGCGTCGTTGCGGGCTGCCTGCTGGTGTTCATCCCGGCGCTGGGGGCGTTTCTCACGCCGGATCTGCTGGGCGGCGCCAAGCAGGTGATGATCGGCAACCTGGTGCAGAATCAGTTCACTGCCGCGCGCAACTGGCCGTTCGGCTCCGCGGCGTCGTTCGTGCTGATGGCGTGCGTGCTGCTGGTGGTGCTGGTCTATCTGCGCCGGCGGGGCGGCCCCCTGGCGGAGGAGGCCTGATGCGCCTGCCGCGGCCCCTGGTGGCGTTCGTCGCCGTCTGCTACCTGCTGCTGCACCTGCCGGTGCTGGTGCTGGTGGTGTTCTCGTTCAACGCCTCGCGCTTCACCTCGAGCTGGACCGGTTTCACCCTGGGGTGGTACCGGCGGCTGCTGGAGCGCCCCGACATTCTGCGCGCGCTGCAGGCCAGTCTCATCGTGGCGGTGGTGTCCACCATCACTGCCACGGTGCTGGGAACGCTGGTCGCCGTCGCGCTGGGCCGGTTCCGTTTCCGGGGCCGTACCCTGCTGGAGGGCCTGCTCTATCTTCCCATGGTCACGCCGGAGATCGTGGTGGGGATCTCGCTGCTGGTGTTTTTCGCCGCCGCCGGCGTGGTGCTGGGCCTGGGCACCATCATCGTGGCGCATGTGGCGTTCAATCTGTCGTTCGTGATCGTGGTGGTCCGGGCCCGCCTGCAGGGGATGGACCGCACGCTGGAGGAGGCGGCCCTGAACCTCGGCGCCGACGAGCTCACCACCTTCCGCCGGGTGACGCTACCGCAGCTCTGGCCCGGCATTCTGGCGGCCGCGCTCCTCGCCTTCACGCTCAGCTTCGACGATTTTGTCATCACTTTTTTCGTGGCCGGCGTCGGTTCCACCACCCTTCCGCTGCTGGTCTATTCCATGGTCCGGAAGAGCATCGAGCCCAGCATCAATGCCATCAGCACGATCATCCTGGTGATCACCACGCTGACCATTCTGGCCGCCGACCGGCTGGTCCGGCGGCGGCCGGCGGCGGCCGACCGGCGGGCATGAGGCGCCGGGAATTTCTGCGCCAGGCTTCCGCCCTGGGGGCGGCGGTGGCAGGCCTGTCGACGGGCTGCGGCCGGCCGGACCGCGCCGGCAAGGCCGGGCGGCTCGAGGGCGAGCTCAACGTGTTCAACTGGTGGGACTACGTCGCGGACGATACCATCCCGAATTTCGAGCGGGAGTTCGGGGTCAAGGTCAACTACGACATCTACCAGAGCAACGAGGAGCTGCTGGGGAAATTGCAGGGCGGCGCCTCGGGTTATGACATCGTGGTGCCCAGCAATTCTACCGTGACGGTCCTCCAGAAGCTGGGGAAGCTGGCGCCGGTCGATCACGACAGCCTGGAGAACTGGAGCAACCTCGACCCCGCCTACCTCGACCCGCCGTTCGATCCGGGCAATACCTATTCGGTTCCCTATCTCTTCGGCACCACCGGGATCGCCTACGACAGCGCGGTGGCGCCGGCGGTCGACACCTGGGGGGTGTTTCTCGATCCCGCTCACCGCGGGGCCATGACGATGCTGAACGTAGGCCGGGAAGTACTGGGTGCCATGCTGAAGTACCGGGGGCATTCCCTCAACAGCATCGCGCCCAATGTGCTTCACCAGGCCAGGCAGGACGCCATTGCCGCCCGGCGCAATCTCAAGGGCTATCTCAACATCCCGGTGCAGTCGCAGCTGGTGAGTGGCGACGTGGCCGTCGCCCAGGTGTGGAGCGGCTTTGTCGACCCGCCCAGCCGCCAGGCCCGGCCATCGCTGCGCTATGCCATTCCGCGGGAGGGAAGCGCCATCTGGATGGATTCGCTGGTGCTGCTGTCCGGGGCGCCGCACCCCCGGGCGGCCCGCGCGTTCCTCGACTACATGCTCCGGCCGCCGGTCGCCGCTGCCATCGCCGACCACACCTACTATGGCAGTCCCAACCGCGCCGCCCGGCCGCTGCTGCAGCACCCGGCGCCGCTTCCCACCGCCGAAGAGCGGGCCCGGCTGGAGTACTTCGCCGACGTGGGCGCCGCCACGGCGGTCTACGACCGCCTCTGGACCGAGATCAAGGCCGCATGAACCGCCGCGCGGCGCTGCGCCGGCTGGCCGCGGCGGCCCTGCTGGGACCGGGTGGGCTGCTCCAGGCCTGCGGCAGGCGGCGGGAGCAGGGCGTCGGCCAGATGGAAGACCGGCTCTCGATTTATAACTGGTCGGACTATATCGCCGACAGCACCATTCCGGATTTCGAGCGGGAATTCGGTGTGCGGGTGACTTACGATACCTACGAGAGCAATGAGGAGATGCTGGCCAAGCTGCAGGCTGGCGCGTCCGGGTATGATCTGGTGGTCCCCACCGGGTATATCGTCCCGGTGCTGGCCGACAGCAATCTGCTCTTGCCGCTGCGGAAGGATCTCCTGCCCAATCGGAAGAACCTCTCGCCGGTCTTCTCCGCCCCGCCCTACGATCCCCGGCAGCGCTACACCGTGCCCTGGCTCTGGGCCATGAGCGGGCTGGCCTGGCGGCGCGACCTGGTGCCCGCGCCGCCCCACAGCCTGAAGGTCTTCTTCGATGGGGCCCTGGCGGGAAAGCTCACCCTGCTGGACGATGTTCGGGAGGTGATCGGCGCCATGCTGCGCTACCGGGGCCACTCCATCAACAGCACCGATCCCGCGGAACTGGCCCAGGCACGGCGGGACGCCATTGCGGCGAAGCGGAACCTGAAGGCCTTCGTCTCGGCGCCGGTCAAGGACCAGCTGGTGGCGGGGGATGTGTGGATCGCGCAGCTCTGGAACGGCGACACCGCGCAGGCCGCCGACCAGCAGCCCGCCATCCAGTGGACGTTGCCGCGGGAAGGGGCCATCGTCGGGACCGACAACCTGGTGGTGCTGGCCTCCGCTCCTCACAAGCGGGCGGCGCACGCCTTCATCGATTATGTCCTGCGGCCCGAAGTCGCAGCACGGATCGCCGAGGCTACGCGCTTCGGCTCACCCAATGCGGCGGCGCAGCCGCTGATCCGGAACCCCGTCGCGCTGCCCACGCCCGAGGAGATGGCGCGGCTGGAATGGGAGAAGGACCTCGGTGCGGCCACCGAGGTGTGGGACCGGATCTGGACCGAGATCAAGGCCGCCTGAGCGGCGTCAGCGGCCTGCCGGCCGGAAGACGTGGAACCAGCTGCCCCGGAGCCCGACCAGAATCTTGTTGTGCTTGGTCTCGCCGGGGCCGGTGATCCGGACCCGCGGGTCGCTGGCGACGATGAGATGCACGATGGGCATCCAGGTGATGCCGGCCGCCGGAATGGTGGTCGAGGCGGAAAAGTCGAGATGGGTGATGCCGTTCTCGTCATAGCGCGAGAGATCGCCCGGGGACGGATCGAGCCCGGTCGCCAGGCCCACACGGGCGTTCAGGTTGATGCCGATGGCGCCGGAGACCGCAAACCGGTGGCCGATTCCCACCTCGCCGTAGAGGCCATTGTAGGCATCCACGTCATAGAAGAGAGCGAACCGGGGATTGAGGGGATCCACCGCCTCGACCCGGGCATAGAGTGCGACCGAGTTGTCGGCACTGGTCATCCCCGCCGGATTGGGGTACTGATAGCCGGTGATGCCGAAGGTGACGTCCGACAGCGTCAGCCGATAGCGGCCCTCCAGCCACCAGTTGAGTTCGGTCAGGTCGAGTGCCGACCGTCCTCCACCCTGGCTCAGGTCGCTGGATCCGTCATATCGGCCCAGCTCGATGCTGCCCCAGGTGCCGGCGCTGAGGGTGGTCTTTCCCGTGGTATAGGCCAGAAAGGCATCGGGCTGCAGCACCGGCCGATTGGTGAAGGTGAGCCCCCGCCAGATATTCTGGCTCTGCAGCGCCACGTCCGCGCCGGCGGCCATCTGCGCGCCCAGCCCGTGCGCAGACAGGAGCAGCAGCAGAACCGCTACAAGGGTGGAAAGAATCGTACGTCGTGCAATCATTGGCACCTCACGGGCGTCTGGCGTCGCATGATATTGCCGGGTTACAATGTTCGGTCCGATTCCCGGCGTTGCGTGGCCTGAATCTGCGGCCCCGGGACAGTCCGCACGGTGACGAGCATGACATCCACGGATCTTCCCGACTCTCCCGGTCACGTGTCCCTGCAACAGCCTGTATCCAACTCGTCCAGCGGCTTCGCTGCTCCATTCGGCCGGCTGGTCGAGTTGCTGCGCTACGAGCCGGAGCAGATTCCGGGGCAGAAGGACGCGCTGCGCTCGGCATTGCGGGCGCTGCGCCGGGGGGCGGTCCGGCTGGAGGCCGGGGTGGAGTCGTCGGAGGTAACCGACGAGCGGAGCCTCAAGGCCCGGCTGCTGGCCCGGCGGGTGGATACGGTGGACCTCCTGCCCGGTGCGGCCGCGGCGGACCTTCTGGCGCTGGCCCGGTCGCTGGCGGCGGATGGGGGTGACTTCCCGGCCTCGGACGATATCCGGCTGACGCTGGTGCCTACTCCAATCCGCAACGCCCGGCCGGACACTGGTGCCGTCCGGCCGTCGGAGGGCACCCAGCCCCCTTCCTATCTTCTGCTGCTGCGCGATCCGGCCGAACCCCGGCCGGCGCGGCTGCCGCAGGGTCTGGATCGCGATCTGACGACGCTGGTAACGGCGCTGCAGCAGGCGGCGGCGGCCGGCGACTGGGGCGCGGTGCTGCAGGCCGGGCAGGCGCTGGTCCGGATGGCGCCGCGCATTCCCGACGCCGACCGGCGCTCCTTCGGCATCACGGTGCGGCGGGAATTTCCGCCGCCGGTCGTGGACGGGTGTATCGAGCACGCGTTGCGCGTCACCGAGGAGCAGTACCGGGCGGCCGAGGTGCTGCAGTGGCTGGGCGCCCCGGCGGCGGAGCGAATGGTGGAGTATGTCCGGCAATCGGAAAGCGTGGGGATACGCCGGTTCCTCCACGATGCGCTGGCGCGCATCCCCGAGGCCTTCCCACTGCTGGCGCATCTGACCACCAGCGCCTTCTGGCACGAAGCGCGGCATGGCGCCGAGCTGCTTGGCCGGCTGGGGCTGGCGGAAGGCGTGGGCCCGCTCCGGGTCTGCGTCACGCATCCCGAGGAACGGGTGGTGCTGGCGGCGGTCGAGGCCCTGGGCCGGCTCGGTGCGCCCGAAGGGGTCGATCCGCTGCGCCGCGCGCTGCGGTCGGCGTCGCCCGAGGTGCGGATCGCGGCGGCGGCGGCGCTGGCCGCGTACAACAGTGGCTCTCTGGTGATGCCCCTGGCGGCAGCGCTGGATGAAGAATCCGACCCCCGGGTGTGGCGCGCGCTGGTCCAGGGGCTGGCGCAGGTCGATTCCGATGAGTCGGGCCGCGTCCTGCTGGGGCTGGTACTGCAGCGCCCGGTGCTGCTGCGCGGGCGCCGGTCGCTGGCCGACCGCCTGGCGATCGTCGAGGCGCTGGCGGGCTCGGAAACGCGGGCGGCCCGCCGCATGCTGGACACGCTGGTGCGCCGCTCCGACGGGGTGGTGAAGGCGGCGGCCATCGAGGCACTGCGCCGCAAGGGCTGACGGGCGGCTCCGCCTTGCGGCGCGTCCCGGGGCGGGCTAAGCTACCGGCGGATCGAATTTTTTCCGGGAGAGGCGTGTGCTGCTCTACGTACTGGGTGGGATCTTCGCGGGCATTGGCGTCGCCCTGATTCTGGGTGCGCTGCTGACCGTTTCGCTGCTCATCGGCGCCCTGGTCAACGGGATGATCGTTCTGATCTCGGGCACCGCCATCGACGCGCTGCTGGCCCGCCGCTCCCGCACCACCGCCTAGCTCTCCGGCGCCGGCCCCGGTTCCGGGGTCGTCGCGGCCTTCCGGGCCGCCTCGAAGTGATGCTTCAGCATCACGAATCCTTCCCGCAATGCCCGTTGCTTGATCTGGGGGCTGACCCCCCGCCGCGCGGTCATGGCCATGCTGGCGGCGGCATCGGCCAGCTTGGGCAGCCCTGACACGGTGGCGTTGGCCTTGATGTCGTCGAACGACCGGGCGGCGGCCCGGGCGGCCGATTCGGCCTCGGAGGGTGTGCCCAGTTTTTCGATCAGGGCATAGACTCGCTGGAGCTTCGGCTCCTGCGCGTCGAGAAATCCCAGCTGCACCTGCTGCCGGTTGTTGAGCTTGAGTCCCATGCGCTCAAGCTAAGCGCCGGACTCCCCCGCAGCCATAGCCGGCGGCTGCCTTGCTCCCGGGGCGCATCCCGGTATCATACGGGCTCGCCGTGGCGGAAACCTGCGCCCCCTGGTGGTCGTAGGCTCTGGCACGGCCGTTCCCTATCCTCCAGCCGCACACAGACATGAAGCTGTCCGATACCGCAATCCGGCGGCCGGTCCTCGCCAGTATGATCAGCGTCGCCCTGGTGCTGTTCGGGGTGCTGGGCTACACCCGCCTGTCGGTGCGCGAGTTCCCCGATATCGACCCGCCGGTGATCTCGGTGTCCACCACCCTGCCGGGGGCAAACCCCCAGGTGGTGGAATCGGCCGTCACCGACATCCTGGAGGAAGAGCTCAGTACCATCGCGGGGGTACGCACGCTTACCAGTTCGAGTGCGGAGCAGTTCAGCAATATCACCCTGGAATTCAATCTCGACCGGGACGTCGAAGCGGCCGCGCAGGATGTGCGCGACAAGGTCGCCCGGGTGCGCGGACGCCTGCCGGAAGAGGTGCTGGAGCCGGTCGTGGCCAAGCAGGAGGCGGATGCCAACCCCTTCTTCTGGCTGGCGCTCTCGGGCACCAGCTACGATCTGCTCCAGCTCTCCGATATCGGCGACCGGATCGTGAAGACCCGCCTGCAGACGCTCCCCGGCGTGGGGCGCGCGCAGGTGTTCGGGGAGCGCCGCTACTCCATGCGGGTCTGGCTGTCGGCGCCGGAACTGGCGGCGCGGAACCTGACGGTGCAGGACGTGGAGAGCGCCATCCGCTCGCGCAACGTGGAGATTCCCAGCGGGCGGATCGAGTCGGTGCAGCGTGAGTTCACGGTGCGGTCGCTGGGCGAGCTCAAGACCCCGCAGGAGTTCGGCAACCTGGTGGTGGACAGCCGCAACGGGCAGCTGGTGCGGCTCCGGGACGTGGGCCGCGTCGAGCTGGGCCCGGAGGACGAGCGCAGCGCCATCCGGTACAACCAGACGCCGGCGGTGGCGGTCGGGGTGATCCGGCAGAGTAAGGCCAACCTGATCCAGGTCGCGGATGCCATCTACCGGGAGCTGCCCGCCATCCGCCAGCAGCTGCCGCCGGGTGTGTCCATCGATGTGGCCTTCGACCAGTCGATCTTCGTGCGACGTTCGATCCAGGAGGCCGAGGAGACCCTGCTGATCGCCGCCGCTCTGGTGGTGGTGATCATCTTCCTCTTTCTGCGGAACCTCCGGGCCACCATCATTCCCGGCCTCGCCATTCCCGCCAGCATCGTCGCCACCTTCGCGTTGATGTATGCGTTCGGCTTTTCCATCAACAATCTGACGCTGCTGGCGCTCACGCTGGCCATCGGCATCGTGGTGGACGACGCCATCATCGTGCTGGAAAATGCCTACCGCCACCAGGAGGAGCTGGGCGAAACCCCGGTGGACGCCGCCACCAACGGGACGCGCGAGATCGCCTTCGCGGTCATCGCCACGACCATCTCCCTGGCGGCGGTGTTCACGCCGCTGGCCTTTCTCCGCGGCACCACCGGGCGGCTCTTCAGCGAGTTCGGGCTTGCGCTGGCGGGCGCGGTGGTGCTCTCCGGCTTCGTGGCGCTCACGCTGACGCCCATGCTGTGCGCCCAGGTCCTGCGGGTGCCGAAGGAACACGGGCCGGTCTTCAAGGCGCTGGAGCGCGGCTTCAACCGGCTCTCGGACCTC
This sequence comes from uncultured Gemmatimonadales bacterium, assembly GCA_963779755.1. Taxonomy (GTDB): domain Bacteria; phylum Gemmatimonadota; class Gemmatimonadetes; order Gemmatimonadales; family GWC2-71-9; genus CAVZZO01. The sequence continues at coordinate 220,541 of CAVZZO010000001.1, read as the reverse complement.
TACGCCCGCAGCCTCGACTGGGCGATGCGGCACCGCGGCACCGTGCTGCTGGGGGCCGCGGGCACCCTGGCGCTGGCGGTGCTGGTCTTCACCTCGCTCAAGCGCGAATTCGTGCCGCCGGAAGACCGCGGCTGGTTCTTCACCATCGTGCTGGCGCCCGAGGGCTCCACGGTGGCGTATACCGACCAGTACCAGAAGCAGATCGAGGAAGTGCTGGCTCACACGCCCGAGGTCGTCAGCTATTTCAGCGCGGTCGGCTTCGGCGGCCGGGTGAACCGGGGTATGCTCTTCACCCGGCTCAAGGACTGGCACGACCGGAACCGGAGCGTCCAGGAAGTGCTGAGCGAGATTCAGCCGAAGTTCTTTGCGGTGCCCGGGGTGCTGGCCTTTGCCCAGAACCCTCCGGCCTTCGGCTTCGGCAGCCCGGTACAGTTCGTGGTGCAGCAGCCCGATTTTGACCGCCTGGCGTCCGCCATGGACACCATGACGGCGCGGGCCCGTGCCATCCCGGGACTGCTCAACGTGGACACCGATCTCCGCATCAACAAGCCGCAACTTACCGTGAGCTTCGACCGCGACCGGGCCGAAGATCTGGGCGTGCCGGTCGGCGACGTGGCCGCGACCCTGCAGACCATGCTGGGCGGCCGGCGCACCAGCACGTTCACCCGTAACAACAAGCTCTACGACGTGATCGTGCAGCTGAACCCGGAAGAGCGGCTGACGCCCTCCGACGTCTCCGGCCTCTACGTCCGTGGCCGCGGGGGCGAGCTGGTCCAGCTCAGCGCCGTCACCCGGCTCGAAGAGGGCGTCGCTCCCCAGTCGCTCAACCACTTCAACCGGGTGCGCTCCTTCACGCTCACCGCCAGCCTGGCCCCGGGCTTCCCTCTGGGAGTGGCGCTGGATTCGCTGCATGCCATCGCCCAGGAGGTTCTGCCCACCGGAAGTAGCACGGCGCTGGCGGGCGAGTCACGCGAGCTGGAAGAAAGCGGCTCCTCGCTCTACTTCGCCTTCGTGCTGGCGCTGGTGGTGGTGTTCATGGTGCTGGCCTCGCAGTTCGAGTCGCTGATCCACCCGTTCACCGTGCTGCTGGCCGTGCCGCTCGCCGTCACCGGAGCGCTGCTGACGCTCAAGCTGACGGGCAGCACGCTGAACCTCTACAGCCAGATCGGCATGATCCTGCTGATCGGCATCGTCACCAAGAACTCCATTCTGCTGGTGGAATACGCCAACCAGCTCAAGGCCCGAGGCCTGGACACGCTGGCCGCCATGCGCGAGTCGGGCCGCATCCGCCTCCGTCCCATCCTGATGACCTCCTTTGCGACCATCATGGGCGGGCTGCCTATCGCCCTGGGGCTGGGCGCCGGCTCCACCAGCAGGCGGCCGCTGGGCTACGGAATCGTAGGCGGCGTGTTCTTCTCCACGGCGCTGACGCTGTTCCTGGTGCCGGTGGTCTGGGTGCTCTTCGAGCTTGCCCTGGAGCGGACCCGGCGCCGGGCTCCCGCCGCCGAACGCCGGCCGGCGGAGGCGCCATGATGCTCGCGCTGCTGGCGGCGCTGCAATTGGCGGCGCCGCCCGACAGTCTGCCCGCGGTCACCCTGCCGGAGGCCCTGCAGCAGGCATCCCGGCTCAACCCCGATTATGTGCGCGCCCTGGGCCAGGTGGCCAGCGCCGAGTGGGGCCGCCGCGCATCCATCCTCGCCTTCGTGGCGCCGTCGCTCAGCGTGAGTCTGGACGTGACCCGCTACTCCGAGGCCTTCTTCAACATCGGCACCGGGCAGCTGCAGAAGACCTCGGTGATCGGCCGGGCCGACGCGCGGTACGAGCTCTTCAGCCTGCGAAAGTTCACCGATCTGTCGCGCACCGGCGCCGAGCTGGAAAGCGCCCAGGCGACCGAGGTGCAGGCCCGCTACGCCGCGGCGCTGCTCACGGAATCCGATTTCTACGCCGTGCTGGCCGATCAGGAGCTGGTGCGGCTGGCGGAAGAGCGGGTGCAACGCGCCCGGGAAGCGCTGACGGTGGCCCGCGCCCGGGTGACCTCGGGCGCGGCGGTGCAGAGCGACTCGCTCCAGCTGCAGCTGGAGCTGACCCAAGCCGACCTCCAGCTGCTGCGGCAGCGGGCGGCGCTGGATGTCTCCCGGCTGGAACTGGGGCGCCGGGTGGGCGCTGCCGGTCCGGTGGATGCCGTCCCCCTGGCCGCCGTCGCCGCGCCCGAGCTGCCCCTGGGTCTCGGGGCCGCGGTAAGGGAGGCGTTGGATCAGGGGCCCCAGTACCGGGCGGCGCGGGCCAATGAGCGGGCGGCGCAGGCGACACTGCGGGGGCGCTACGGCGACTATCTGCCCACGGTGACGCTGACCGGCAGCCACTCCCGCTTCGACACCCAGTTCTTCCCCAACGCCCGAGTGGTGTCGTCGGTGGCGCTGAACGTTACCATCCCCATCTGGAACAATGCCCAGCGGGAGCTGGCGGTGAGCCAGGCCCGGGTCAACCGCGACGTCGCCCGCGCCATCCGGGGCGACCTGGAGCGGGCGGCCCGGGTCGATGTGACCCAGGCGTATCTGGCCTACAGCAACGCCCGGGAGGCGATCCGGGCCTCCGAAGCCTCGATTACCGTAGCCCGGGAGAACTACCGGGTCCAGGATGCGCGCTATCGGGCGGGGGCCAGCACGATTCTGGACCTGCTCAACGCCCAGTTCAGCCTCACTCAGGCGGAAACGGATCTGGTGCAGGGGCGGTTCAGCGCCCGGCTGGCGCTGGCCGGCCTCGAGGCAATCGTGGGCCGGCGGCTGTTTGCGGCGCCGCCCGCGCCGTAACAGGATGAGAACGACGACGAGGCTTCACCTTATGCACGAGCGGTTACCGATGAATGCCATGATCCGCCGCCCCGCCGCCCCGCTGCTCCTGCTGGCTGCTCTCGCCGGCTGCGGCAAGGGCGATGCCGCCCCCGCGGCCGGCGAGGGCGGCGGGTTCGCCATGCCGGTCGAGGTTTCGGCGGCCTTCCGCGACACGGTGGTCGATGCCATCGGCGCCACCGGCCAGATCGAGCCGTTCCAGTCCACCGAGCTGCGCCCTGATATCGACGGCCGCCTCGTGGAGATCTACGCGCGCGAAGGGCAGATGGTGGCCAGGGGCGATGCGCTCTTCAAGGTGGATGATGCCGAGCTGAAGGCCCAGGTGGCGCGGCTCGAAGCCGAGCGCGACCTGGCCGAACAGGCTCTGACCCGCACCCGGTCGCTGCTGGAGCAGAAGGCCGCCTCCCAGGCCGATCTGGAGCAGGCGCAAGCCGCCGCCCGCAGCGCCCGCGCCCAGCTGGAGCTGACCCAGGTGCGGCTCTCCCGGACCGTGGTGCGCGCCCCCTTTGCCGGGATCGCCGGGCAGCGCTTCGCCAGCCTGGGCGATTACGTCACGTCGAGCACGCCGCTCATCATGCTGCAGACGGTGAATCCCCAACGAGCCGTCCTGCGGGTGCCCGAGCGCTATGCCGGACAGCTGAAGGTGGGACAAACGGTGCGGTTCACGGTCGCCGCCCTGCCGGCGCGGGAGTTCACCGGGCGGGTGGACTTCGTCGACCCGGTAGTCCAGCTGCCCGCCCGGACCATTCTGGTGAAAGCGGTGGTGCCGAATCCGGGACGGAGCCTGCAGGCGGGCATGTTCATCGAAGCGCGCCTCGCGACGGACGTGCGTCCCGATGCCGTCGTGGTGCCGGAGGAGGCGATTCTCCCGGTTCGGGGCGCGAACTTCGTCTGGGTGGTGGACTCGGGCAAAGCGGTACGGCGGCAGGTGGGGCTCGGTGTCCGGACCCCGGGCTTCGTCGAGATCCGGAGCGGGCTGGATGGCGGGGAGCAGGTGGTTACCGGGGGACTGGAGCGGCTGCAGGACGGCATGCCGGTCAATGCGAAACCGGTCGATCGCCGGCCCGTGCAGCGGAGCGAGGAAGCGGCCGGTTCTCAGCCCTAGTACAGTCCGGAGCGCGCCGCCCTGCCACAAGCGGGGCAGGCAATCGCAATGGCAGCCAGAATCAGGCCTCCTTCTTCCTGCGCCCGCCTGCCCATGCTTAGGCATCCTATCCCGTTGTGCTACCGCAGCCTGAGCCGGATCCTGAGGGAGAGCGGCCGGAGCCCCCAGTCCCCGGGCGGCATTGTGCCGCGGGCTGCGGCACCGCGGCACCTCCGCAGGGGCAGGTCTAGATTGCGGGGCATGATTGCCGGCGCATCATCGAGCCGGGGCCGGGGCGGCATCGCGCTCGCCCTGCTGCTCACTTTCTGTCCGCAGGGAATACGGGCCCAGCAACCGTCCCGCTGGGCCCTGACCATCCGCCAGGGTGCGGCCGATCTGCATGGCGAGCTGCGGATCGATTCCGGCACCGCCGGCCTCACCGGCCGGCTTCTGCTGGAGAACCGCGACAGCTCATGGCTGCCGCTGGAAGATCTCTCCTGGAGCGGAGACGAGGTCCGGTTCCGGACGGCCTCCCTTCCTCCCCGGCGGTTCCACGGAACTGCAACCGGCGACCAGCTCGAGGGCGAGGTGCTGAGCGGCGGAGCCTCCTCTCGCTGGCGTGCCTTCCGGTTATCCCCCGGGCAGGAGTACTATGCCGCCCCGCCGCGCTTTCTGCTGCGCGAAATCCTGATCGGCCAGGACGATTCCTCCTATCACATCCCCGGCGCCTGGCTGGCCGCCGCCGCGCGCGACGGTGAGACCGCGGACAGTTTGTATCGCGCCTACGCCCGATTGGCGGGGGCGGCCGGACTCGAGCCCCTCCCGCGGGACAGTCTGGGGGCCGAAGTCCTGAATCGTGCCATGGGTCTGTATCAGCGCGATCGCTTGCGCCCCCGCATGATTGACGCTCTGGCTTCCATCCGCGCGGGGCTGCGCGGCGATTCCACCCGGGCACGGTTCGACTATCTCTTTCGCCCCGATTCCGGCTGGCAGGTGGATCTCCACGATGCGGCACTGGTTGCCGCCCGGGTCCGGTCGCCCGGCATCACCTGGGCGGCCGCGCTGCCCGCGCTGCAATCGGCGCAGTTGCTGCCGGCTAACGCCGGCGAGAGTGATGTCCCGGGCGCGCTTTACCGCATGCTGGCCCGCTGGGCCCGGGACAGTGTCGCATCGCAGGAAGACCGCGCGACCCTGCTCGGGGCCGATTCAGCCTCCGGAGCCGCGGCGCTGTCCCTCCTCGGGGGCTATGTGGCGGCCGAAGGCTGGTACCGGCGGGTGATGGAGTTCTTTCTCCAGGACGACTGGATACCGGGGTCCGACGGCCCGAGGAGCGTTGCCGGATTGATGCGGCAGGTGCAGTGGCCGGAGCCGGGGGCGCGCACTCCCGAACTGGCGATCAGGATCTTCGGCTATCCCGAGGGATCGGCCCGCTTCGGCCTGCCGGACAGCTCGGCGCTGCAACTGGTGGCGCCGATAAACGCTCCCGCCCGCCAGTGGCTGGATCGCCATGGTGTTGCCGCGCTGCTGGTCTCGGTGCACGCGCTGAGCTCCGATTTCGGCGAAGCCACGACGCTGGACAGTCGTGCGGGCAGCTGGCGCGTCCTCTCCCCGGGACGGTATGCGGATGAAGCGTTCAACGGGTTCCTGGAACCGCACGATCTGATTCTGCTGGACCCGTCCTATGAGCCGGTGTTCGCGGTGGGCACCCTGATCCACGAGTGGCTGCACATCGAACACGAGCGCCGCTGGCGCGCCGGTCCCGGCCGTCCGCTGGAGCGCAGCGGCTGGCTTCTTCTGCCGGAACTGGATCCCTTTCTGGCCGAGGGCCTGGCAGAATGGGAAACGGAGCGCCTGCTGCAGCCCGCGGCCCGGCGGCTGCCGCTGCTGCTGCTGGGTGAGGCGGAGAAGCGGGCCAGCCTGGCCGCGAACAATCCCCATGTGCTGGGGTATCACCTGATCCGGGTGCTGGCACGGTCTCTGGGCAGCCCGCGCGCGGTCCTGGCGCGGCTGATTGCGCAGGGCGCGGATCCTGACGCGCTGGCAGGCGATGCCGCGGTGAGCCGGCGCTGGCCCCGGAGCCGATCGGCCGATCTGGTGCTGCCGAAGCGCGAGCGGCATGTGCTGATTCCGGAGATCGAATTCACCATCGAGGACGGCGCCGTGCGGGTGGCCGCCACCCGTATTCTCCCCCCCATCCGGAGCACGACTGATGACTACATCCCTGGCGCCGGGCGATAAGGCGCCCGCCTTCACCCTCGACAGCGACGAAGGCCGGGTATCGCTCAAGGATTTTGCGGGACGATCCGTGGTACTCTACTTCTATCCCAAGGACGATACCAGCGGATGCACGATCGAGGCCTGCGAGTTCCGCGATTCCTGGGTCGACGTCCAGGCCACCGGCGCCGTGGTGCTCGGCGTGTCGCCCGATTCCACCGGTTCGCACGAGAAGTTCCGGGCCAAGCATGATCTGCCGTTCCCCCTGCTGAGCGATCGGGATCACGCCGTGGCCGAGCGGTATGGGGCCTGGGGTGAGAAGTCGATGTATGGCCGCAAGTACCAGGGGGTGCTGCGGACCACCTTGCTGATCGGCCCGGACGGGCGAATCGTTCGCATTTTCGAAAGAGTGAAGCCGCGGGGCCACGCCGCCCAGGTTCTCGCGGCGCTGCGGGACTCCGCTGCCTCCTGAGGTCGGTCCGTACTACTACGGATGGTGCCTCGACCCCCTTCACTATTTTTCAGCGCTATGACCAGACACCTGTTTGCCGCCGCGACTGCCGGGCTGCTGCCGGCCCTCCTGGTGGCGGGCGCCGCCGCCCAGACCCCGTCGGACGGCGCCGCCGGGAACGGTCCCTCGACCGTCTACGTCCAGCCGGAGCCGGGGGAGACGCACCTGCGCCAGATCCGGCAGCTCACCTTCAGCGGTAACAATGCCGAGGCGTATTTCTCCCGGGACGGCACCCGGCTGATCTTCCAGCGCCAGCCGGTGCTGGACCAGGGATGCGACCAGGAATACATCATCAACACCGATGGCTCCAACCTGCATCGCATTTCCAATGGCGAGGGCCGCACGACCTGCGGGTATTTCTACGATAACGATCACCGGATTCTCTACAGCTCGACCTTCCAGTATTCTCCCGCTTGTCCGCCGGTGCCGGACCGCAGCCACGGGTACGTGTGGCCGTTGTCGCATCTGGAGATCTACACCGCCAGGGACGACGGCAGCGAGCTCAGGCCGCTGACCTCCAACGGCGCGTACAACGCCGAGGCCACGGTGTCGGAGGATGGTACGAAGATCATCTTCACCAGCACCATGGACGGCGACCTCGAGCTCTACACCATGAACATCGACGGGAGCAACCTCCGGCGGCTCACGCACCGGGTGGGCTACGACGGCGGCGCGTTCTTTTCTCCCGACGGCAAGTACATCGTGTGGCGCGCGGGCTATCCTCAGACGGCGGCCGATTCCGCCGACTACCTCACCCTGCTGCACCAGCGTCTGGTGCGGCCGGCCAGGGTCGAGCTCTGGGTGGCCAATGCCGATGGGAGCAATCCCCGTCAGATCACGCATCTGGGCGGGGCCAACTTCGCGCCCTTCTGGCATCCGGACGGCAAGCGGATCATCTTCTCCAGCAACTTCCCCGATCCGCACAGCGGGCATTTCGACCTCTACGTCATCAACATGGACGGCACCGGTCTGGAGCGGATCACCACGGCGCCCGATTTCGACGGATTTCCCATGTGGAGCCCCGACGGGTCGAAGCTGGTCTGGGCCAGCAACCGGCACGCCGACAATCCGGGCGAAACCAACCTGTTCATCGCCGACTGGGTGAACTAGCGCCGCCTCCGAGGGTACGCGTCCCGCGACAGCGGGCACCCGGCGATTATGTTTCCGGGCGCCCCCGCGTCGCGGGGCGACCCTTTCCCAGCCCGATGAGCCGATGAGCCGATCTTCTCAATCCCGTCCCGCGTCCGAAAAGCCCGAGCCCGCCCCTGCACTCCCCGAACGGACCTTCTCCGCCTGGCTCTGGGACTGGACCAAGTCCATCGGCGTTGCTCTGGTCATCTGGCTGCTGCTGCGGACCTTTCTGATCGAAGCCTTCCGCATTCCTTCCGGCAGCATGGAAAACACGCTGCTGATCGGAGACTTTCTCTTCGTGAACAAGGCCCTCTACGGGGCCGAAGTGCCGTTTACCCATTACCACCTGCCGGTGATCCGCGAGCCCAAGCGGGGAGACGTGATTGTCTTCGACTCGGTGGAGCCGGAAACCCCCGACCTCAAGGTGGTGAAGCGGCTGGTGGGCGTACCGGGCGATACCCTCTGGATGGAAGGGGGCGATCTCTACCGCAACGGACGGCGGCTGGAGGAACCCTGGGCCATCCATACCGATCCCACCCGGGGCGAAGATCCCTTCCAGCGGGCCCGGATGCGGGACTGGCAGTTGAAACATCTGGTGGGCCGTGATCCGGATACCTACGAGCCGGACCTGCACGACTGGGGGCCCATCGTGGTCCCGCCCGATTCGTTCTTCGTGATGGGGGACAACCGGGACAGTTCCTACGACAGCCGGTACTGGGGGTTTCTGCCGCGGGAAAACGTGCGGGGGCGTCCGATCGTCATCTACTTCAGCTACGACCCGAGCAGTTACAAGCCGCTGCCCTTCTTTTCCGCCGTCCGCTGGCACCGGCTGTTCAGCACGCCCCGCTGAGGCGCGTTACAGCGCATCGGGACCCATCCCGACCACGCTCACCAGCAGGGCCATGAGGGCCATGGCGGCGGCGGCGAAAAACGTTATCGCCGTCCCCGCCGTTGCCATCACCAGCCCCGCCCCCGGCGGCCCCAGGATGCGCGCCATTGAATTCACGCTCTGGAGCGTGCCCAGGGCGCGTCCCTGCTCATGCCGTCCCACCGTGCGGCTGAGGTAGCCGGTCACGCTGGGGCCGTTGAGCCCCACGCCGGCTGCCAGGACCACGATGGAGACGAGCATCAGCGGCAGATGCCAGGGGGACGGAACGCTGGAGAGGTGGCTCACCGGAATGCCCGCCAGGCCGAGCGCCAGCAGCGTGGTGCCCGCCCGGATGAGACTGCGCTCGGGAAACCGCCGCGACAACTTGCCCACCAGCCAGCCCTGTACCAGCGCGGATGCCAGCCCCATGAGCACGAAGAGATGGGCCGTCTGCATTTCGGAATAGCCCAGATCGCGGGTGGTATAGAGCGGCAGCGCCACGCTGATGACGGCAAAGGCCAGCACGGCAAAGAAGAGGACCCCGTAGCTGGGGGCCAGCGACCGCCAGTGGAGCGGGCCGGCGGCGGCTTCGCTGGGGCGGTGGACCCGGGTCTCGGGGAGGCGCATGAGCGCCAGCAGGAAAGCGCCGGCAGAGATACCCGCCGCCACGAAGCCGGGAACGCCCTGTCCGAAACGGACGGTGAGGCCCGCGATGGCCGGCCCCAGCACAAAGCCCAGGCCAAACGCGGCACCGATGAGGCCCATGGCATGCGACCGGCGCTCGGGCGGGGTGATGTCGGCGAGATAGGCCTGGGCTACGTTGACGGTGGCCCCCATGCCGCCCGCCAGCACCCGGGAGAGTAACAGGACCCAGTAGTTACCGGCCAGCGCGAAGAGCAGATACGACCCCGCGCTGCCGCAGAGGCCGATCAGCAGGACGGGACGCCGGCCGATGCGGTCGCTCAGCCGACCCCAGCGCGGAGCGAAAATGAACTGCATCAGTGAGAAGCTGGCCACCAGCAGGCCGATGGCCATGTCGCCCGCGTGGAACCCGGCGGCATAGGAGGGCAGCAGGGGCAGGACGATGCCGAATCCAATGAGATCGATGACGACCGTGATAAACAGAATCGCCATGGCGGGACGACGGCTGACGGCGGGCTCCGTCGGTGCGGACATGCGTTACTCCGGTGGAACGGGTACCGCGCGCCTGGACGGCACGCGGCCGAGATATATAGTGCGTCAGGGCGCAAGGGCCAGTGCGGCGAGAGTGTTCAGCGGCGCGCAGCAGAAACGCCCGGCGGCTGCCGGGCGTCAGGAGGTCGGCTGGTTGTGCCCGGGCCGGGGGCGCTCGGGGCTGGCCGCCCCGGCAAGATATACCGCCGAGCGGCCACACTTCTGGCAATGGAGGGTGACCCGGCCGGCTTCGCGCTGCCCTGGTTTTGCGGGACGCCTGGGGATACGTTCGATATCGGTCGACCCGCAACTGGGGCAAACGAGCGCTTCCCGGTCGCGGTCGGCCGCGATCAAGTTCAGCGCCTCGGAGGCCCGGTATTCCTTGATGCCTCGTCGTCCCACGGTAGTTCCTTCCCGCGGCCTGGCGGCCGGCGCGGTCGCCAGCTGGCCGCGTTCTTCGAATCTAGGTCCGGTCAGGAACACCGGCAAACCTCTCGCGAATATCGCCCGAAGACTTCGCTTGTCCGTTCTGGCTACCGGCCTGCTGCTGGCGCTGGCCGCCCCACTGGCAGCGCAGCGGCCGGTGGTGGTGACGCTCAATGCCGGCGCAGACGGCTCCCCTCGCATGGAACCCGCCCGGCTCACGGTTCGTCCCGGCGATGTCCTCCGCTTCCGGGTGATGGGCGGCGCGCCGCACGCCGTCGGGATGCTGGCAGCCGGGCTCGATGCGCGGGTGGCGGCCGCGTGGAACCGGGCCTTTCCCGACCGGGTAGGCGAACTCCGGGGTCCGCTCCTTCTGCAGGCGGGCGATCAGTACTCTCTGGTGGTGCCCAAAGTACCGGACGGGACCTACCAGCTCTTCTGCACCACCCACCGTGCCTACCAGCATTCTCATATCGACCTGACGGTCAAAAGAGGGCGGTAGCCGAAGACCGCTCGTGGTTGCCCGACCGCAAATCCGCCCGTACATTGGCAGGTCCATCCCCCAGACCAAGGTGTTATGACCAAGCTGCATGCAGGTGCATGCGCTGGATGCTTGTTCCAGGGGTCCGACTCGACGCGAGATCGGCCAAGCGCGCGACTGGTCAGTCAGGCAGTCTGCCCCGATCAAGTTTCCGCTGCTCGCAGGCGGGCTGTTTTGGTATGTGTTGTTAGACTGGCCATACAGCCAATGCAGCAAAACCAGTAGCCGCAACGCTTTCGCATGTTCGGGCCATCTCCTTGACGTGTCTGGTGCATCCCGGCTACGTTGCCGTCAAGTTTTTTGGCAACTGACCAGGGCTCACTGGGGGGGCCCGAAAGGAGGGTTAGCGTTGGTGACTGATCTCGGTGGTTCTCAGATCTCAACGCTGCTCGAGACCCTCCCGGGGATTGCGACGGTGCTGCGGAGTCCGGTGGCCGATGCGCTCGTGAATGTCATTCGTGCCGCTGCCCGCCTGACCGATTTCGATGCCGCCGATGCCGAAGAGCTTATCCGCTACTCGGTCCGGCGGAGTCTGCTGGGGGCGGAGGAAGGTGAGCGGTTGCTGGAGGAGGTCCAGGCCGCCGCCCAGCGGCGCGCCGACCGGGCAGCAGAGCGGCGCACCAAGACGAGCAAGGCCCCGCCACGTCCCGCGACCCAGGCCAAGGCGGCCGCCAAGCCGAAACCCAAGGCCAAAGCCGCCGCCAAGCCCAAGGCCAAGCCCAAGGCGAAACCCAAGCCCAAAGCCGCCGCGAAGCCCAAGGCCCGGGCCGCCCACAAGAAGGCCGCGCCCAAGTCCAAGCGGCGCTAGGCCGGGCGTCAGGTCTTGAAGTCGGAGACCAGCCCGGTCAGCCGGTTGGCGCCATGAAGCAATTCGCTCGCCGCCGCCGCCATCTCCTCGGTGGCAGCGTTCTGTTCTTCGGCCGCGGCGGTCACGGCTTCGCTTGAGGTGGCGTGTTCGGCGGCGGCCCCTGCCGCCTGGCCGGTGACATCCCCGAGGCTGTCCACTACCGCCTGGTTTTTCTCTGCTTCGCTCTTTACCCGGGCAGCGGCCTCCTGAATCTCGGCGACCGCCTGGGCGATCTCTTCCAGCCCCCGGGCTGCGGCGTGCGCTACGTGCTCGATACCCTCCACTTTCCCGCTACCGGCCTCCATGGTGCTCGAGGCATCACGCACCTGCGTCAGCAGGAGCTGGACAGTCTTGGTGACGTCTTCGGCTGCCCGGGCGCTGGAGTCGGCCAGATTGCGGACCTCCTCGGCCACCACGGCAAACCCGCGGCCCTGCTCGCCCGCCCGGGCCGCTTCGATGGCGGCGTTGAGCGCCAACAGGTTGGTCTGGCTGGAGATCTGCTTGATCAGATCGATGAATGCCGTGATCGAAGCGGACAGCTGCGCCAACTGGCGGATCTGCTGCGAGGATGTCCGGACCACCTCCCGCACATCCAGCAGGGTCCGCCGGGCCGCATCGACATCCGCCTGGTGCTGCGCGGCGATCCCGCGGATGTTCTCGCCCAGGCCGACCACCCGATTGGCCGCCTCGACGTTGGTGGTGGTGGCCTGGCGCAGCTGTTCCAGCATGCCGTCGGCCCGGCGCATTCCCTGCACCTGTCCTTCGGCGCTGGTGGACACCTTGACCATGGCGGTGGAGATCTCGTGTCCGCTTGCGGCCAGCTCCTGACTCATGGCAGAGAACTCGCCGGCACTGGTGCTGATCTGGTCCGCTTCCCGGATGACCTCGACGACGACGGTACGGAGCCGGGCGCCGGTACTGTCCAGTGTGCTGGCCAGCAGCTGCAGTTCGGTGGGCATCTGGCCCAGCTGGACCGGTCGGAGGTCGCCGGAGCCGAAGCGTTCGGCGGCTCCCACCAGCCGCCGGAGATGCTCGGCGATCGCGGTAATGGTCCAGACGGCAATGATAAGCCCGAAGATCAGCACCACGAGGAATACCACGCCCATGACGGACTGGCTGCGGGTGGCTTCCCGCCGCAGCACGGCGGCCCGGGCCAGGGCCGCGCGGGCCTGCGAGGCGGTGAGGCCCCGCACCATGGCGATCAGGGAATCGGCGGGGGCCTGGGCCGCGGCGGCCTGCGCCATGGCCTGCTCGGTGCGGCCGAGATCGGCCTCCGCGTGCGCCAGGCTGTAGGCGACTTCGATTTCGGATTGCTTCACCGCGATGCGGTTCAGCACCAGCCGCTCTTCGTTGGTGAGAGAGGGCAGGTCGCGGAAGCGGCGCTGGTAGGCATAGGCCGAATCGCCCGCCGCGATAAACTGGAATCGCAGTTGGTACGAGGGCGCGAGCAGATACTGCTGGGCGGCCCGGATCTCTCCGATGACCCAGCCGACCAGTCCGCTGCCCACGTCGGCTTCGACGGCCAGCCCCGACAGCTCGGTACTCGCCGTCCGGCCCACCGAGCGCAGCGCCCAGATGCCAAGCCCCGTGATCAGGAAAAAGGGGAGCAGCAGCACGGCGGTCAGCAGCCAGATACGCTCGGTCAGACCCTTGAACAGTTTCACTGCTCCTCCGCAGGCCGGAGAACTCCGTTCTGCACCACCCCCATGCGCACCTCCAGGGAGGGAACGTCTCCCAGGGAGTCGAACGCGATCCTGCCGGTGACGCCGGCGAAGGCCGGATCGGCGCTCCCCACCCGCGCCAGCGCGTCGCGCACGGCCTGGCGGTCGCTGCCCGCCTGAGCCAGCACCCGGCGCAGGAGATAAACAATGTCGTACGTGGCGGCGGAGGGCTGATCCAGCGGCCCCGCGTCGGGATATCGCGCGTGGTAGGCCTCCACCAGCCGCCGGTTGGCCGCCGACGGCTCACTGGCGAGATATCCGGTGGTCACGAAGATCCCTTCGGCCACGGCCCCCGCGTCCTCGATGCCGTCGAACCCGTCACCCGCCAAGAGCGGCAGCGACACGTCGCTGGTGCGCACCTGGCGCAGGACCTTCTCTCCTTCCTCAATATTGGCGGCCAGGACCAGAAACTGCGCCCCCGACTGGGCGATCCGGTCGAGGTAGGGCCCGGCTTCGGGCGATGCCGCCAGAAACGGGTCGATCTCGGTCACGGTCCCTCCCAGGCGCTCGAATTCGCCGGTAAAGGTCTGGCGGAAGCCGCGGCCGTAGTCGTCGTTGACGTAGACCACCGCTCCCTGCAGCAGCCCCAGATGCTGGAAAGTCCAGCGGGCCAGGGCCGCGCCGTATTGATCGTCGCTGGGACAGACCCGGAACGTGTAAGGCCCCGCCAGACTCACCTCGGGGGAAGAAGACGAGGGCGAGATCTCGACCACCGGATCCTTTGCCCCGTTGTAGACCGGCGCCGCGGCCAGCGTCGCGCTGGAGTAGATATGGCCGATGACCGCCACCGCCGGGCTGGCGGCCAGCATCTGCGCTACCCGCACCGCGGAGTCGGCGTCTCCCGCGTCGTCGGCGGCGAGCAGCACGAACTGCCGGCCACCGACGCCGCCGGCGGCGTTGATTTCATCGACCGCGAGCCGTGCCGCCCGGAGCGAGCCCGCGCCGATCGAGTCGGTGGCCGGCCCCGCCCAGCCGATGGTAATGGCGGTCCGGTCGCCGCCCCGGCACGCCGCAATGCCGAGAAGGAGGAGCCCCGCGGCGGCGGCGCGCTCGCGGAGCCTCATTGCGTGCTCACCGGAATGACACGACCTCCGCGCACCATCCCGATGAACACATTCTGATCGGCCAGATCGCCGTGCTGGTCGAACGCAATCCGGCGGGTCAGCCCCTGGTAGGCCGGCTGGGTGGAGCCGACGGCCGCGACCCCGGCGCGGATGGCGGCACGGTCGGTACCGGTTCGGGCGATGACCTCGCGCAGCAGCATTAATGCGTCCCAGGTCCCGATGGCCGACTGGTTGGGCGTCGCTCCCCGCGGGAAGCGCCGGTGGTATCGCTGGAGAAACTGTCGGTTGCCGGGTGTGGCGATGCTCTCGAAGTAGGCGTTGGTTACGTAAGTGCCTTCGGCCAGCGGACCCAGCTGATAGATCTGTTCCAGCCCGTCGCCGCCCAGGAACGGAACCGTGATGCCCCGCGCCCGCGCATCGCGAATGGCCACGGTGGCGTCCGGCTGGTAGCCGGCGAGGAGGATGAACTGGGCCTGCTGCCGGGCCGCGATACGGTCGAGATAGGGATCCACTTCGGGCGTATCGCCGAGATACGGATCCATCGAGAGGACCTGCCCGCCCAGCCGGGTAAATTCGCCGGAGAAGGTCTGCCGGATGCCGCGGCCGTAGCCGTTGTTCAGATACAGAATGGCACCGCGCTCGTAGCCCAGGTGCTGGCGTGCCCAGCGCGCCAGGACGCTGCCGTGCGCCAGGTCGCTGGGGCAGACGCGGAAGGTATACCGGCCGGCGTTGCTGATGTCGGGCGAGGAGGCGGAGGGAGAGATCTGTACCAGGGGATGCGCGCCGCCGTTATAGACCGGGGCGGCTGCCAGCGTCGGCGCGGAAAAGCTGTGACCGATGACGGCGACCACGTCGCTCCGGTACAACTCGGTTGCCACCCGGACCGCCGAGTCCACGCTGCCGTAGTCATCGCGCAGCACCAGCTCGAGCCGGCGGCCGCCGATCCCGCCGGTCGCGTTGATCTCCTCGGCGGCGAGCTCCGCGGCATGCCGCATGGAGACCGTCAGCGAATCGCTGAACGTCCCCGCAATGCCGATTTGTATCGGCCTGTGGCTGCGACCGCAGGCAGCAAGAGCCAGCAGGACCGCCAGCGGAAAGAGACGGCGTGGCATCGGAACGGAATTGAGGTCGGGAAGCAGAATAATCGAGATCCGGTGTTCGCCGCGCAGGCGCATGCAGCCGCTTGCGTATCGAGCGCGGTGTCGGATTGTCGATACTGACCCAGGGCCCCCTAGGTTAGTAGTTTCTCCTGACACGCGCAATCGGGGCGACTACTGACGCCCCATGGATCCCCGGAGCGACACGATGCTCGACTGGACCGACCGGCCGCCCGCCATGGTATTCGATCTGCACGGCCAGAGAGTGCTCGAAGCCGCGCATTCCGCCGAGCAGTTTCTCCGCAGCCAGGCCCGGGTGCGCCCGGGAGCCATCGTGCGCCTCATTACGGGCCGCGGGCGCTCGGGCGGTCGGGCCCCGGTCCGCAGCCGGGTACGGACCCTGCTGCGCCGGCTGGCCGAGGAAGGGAAGGTGGTGCGGGACTATCAGCTGGAAGACACCGAAGGAAGCTTTCTGGTGCGGCTCGCGGGTTAGCCCCCGCTCCGCGGCCGTCCCCATCGGTCGAGGATGCCGCCGTCAACCAGGCTGATCGACGCTTCGATCCCCCGGGCGCCGGCGTGCCAGGTGAGGCGCAGCATCCGTCCGCTGCGGATCCACTGCATCATACGGAGCGGGCCCCGCCGTTCGGCGGGGGCCGGGCCGTAGCTGGCCGACAAGCCGTCCTGCCACTCCGCCAGCCCCGCGGGCGTCAGCATCGCCTGCAGCGTCAGGATGCCCGCCCGCCCGTCGATCGCCGACAGCCACAATGTGACCGGATTCCGATGCAGCGGATCGGGAAAGCTGCCCCGGCATTCGACGACGGAGGCGTCTGCCCGCGAGCCGCGGCAGACCCAGCCCGATCCGTGGCGGGCCGACAGGGCGGCCCGGATCTGCCGCAGGCTGTCTCCCGGCGCAAAGCCAAAGATGCCGAGGGGCGCTCGGGCGGGGGCCTGCGCCGCCAGCAGGGGAGGACCGAGGAGTATGGCCAGCGCCGTCGGCAGGAGCGAGCGGCGGCCGGGCAGCCGGGCCGTCCGGCGGAGAGAGAGCGCCGCCCAGAGTGATCGAAGCATGATGGTCGTTGAAAATCTCAGCGAAGCAGAACGCCACTGCTGCGAAGCTCATGCGCCAGCAGCCGCCGCTTGCGACCGATACCACCGCCATATCCCACCAGATCGCCCCGGCTGCCGACTACCCGGTGGCAGGGGATCAGGATGGCCAGGTGATTGGCCCCCGCCATCCTCCCCACCAGGCGGGCATGCAGTCCGGTGGCGCGCCCCAACGCCTGATAGGTGCGGGTTTCGCCGAAGGGGATATCGCACATGGCCCGCCAGACCGCCGCGGCGGCGGGGGTGACCCGCAGATAGCGCTCCAGGTATTCCGGGTAGGGAAAGCCAAGCGGCTGACCACCGAAGTAGGCATCGAGCCAGCCGCTGGTGGCCCGGCAGGGTCCCAGCGCCGGCTCCAGGCCGGGGAAGCGCCGCCGTAACAGGTCATCCGTTTCAGGCAGCGCGGCGCGCTGGGCATACTCCACCACCAGCGGTCCGGCGGGAGATTCCACCAGCACCAGCGGGCCCAGCGGTGACTGGTAACTGTTCCATTCGACCTTCATGGCGAGCCTCGTGAAGCCTGGTGGAATCTAAGAGGTTAGCGCCCTCGCCGGACGCGGGAGGGTGGGGCTCCAGAATGGAACGGGGGCAGGGGGAGACTGGAGACTGGGGACCGGAGACCTTATTGTTCCTTCCTATGACCCAGCCCAACAGCCTGGTGGTCCGGACGCTGCTCGACCGTGCGGAGGCCCTGAGCCATTTTCTGCTCCGTGCCGGCGAAGCGCCCCGGCTGCTTGCGTTCGACGAGGCACTGGGCTGCCCGGTCGAAACTGCGCTGGCGGCCCTCGAATGGACCAACGCGGTCGGAGCCCTGTTCGATGACGACCTGCTGCATGCCGCGCGGCTGACCAGCGAAACCGCTGCCGCCGTCATCGAGCGCAAAGGAGAAGACGGCCGCCGCTTCCTCTATCTCGGGCCGCGGCTGGATGCGCCGCCCATGGATGCCATGGACGGCGCGGTGATCTTCGACGAGCCGGGCGTAAAGGTCGTGGAGTTCAGCCAGCGTGCGCACAGCCTGGCGCATTTCCTCCGGGCCACCTCGGGCACGGGCGCGCTGATTTCGCTGCTGGGCCGGCGGGCTCCGGAGATCCGCCATATCCGGCGGTGGCTGGGGCCGGTGGTTCAGGAACTGGACGGTCCGCGCCCCCTGATGGCGGGCTGGTTTGCCGCCAGTGCGGCGGGGTGCCTGTTTTCCTCCAGCAGTGAAGAGACTTCGTTCCGCTATATCGAGGTGGGACTGGAATCGTGATCCGCCGTCTGCTGTTGCTGGGTCTGCTGGCCCTTCCCGTTCCACTGTCCGCCCAGGCCATTGCGCTGCCGGAGAAGCCGCTCGATCCGCCGCATGCGGCGGTCCGGGACGGCTACCTGATCCTGCGCGACAGCCTGGCCGGTGTCACCGCCTCGATCGCCCGGCTGCAGCGCGATCTTTCCCAGAGTTCATCCTACGTGCTGTCCTCCCGCGCGCGGATACTGCAGGAGCGGTGCGGAGCCGCTTCCCGCACGCTCCCCTCCACGCGGGAATCGTTCCTGCGCTCCCCGCTGATGGACAGCGTGCCGGAACCGCAGCGCCTGATGCTGCGGCGGCACATGGATGCGCTGGAAACTTCCCTCAAGGCGTGCCAGCAGAAGTTTACGGCCTGGACCGATCGGGACAAGTCGGAGGAGCTTCGGGGCTACGGAGTGTCCACCGCGCTCAAGACGGCGGACGCGATTCACCGGTACGATGCCTCGGCCAACGACGTATTACGGGCGATCAACATCCGCCTGCGGCCGCTCGGCGCCGGGCCCAATCCGCTGGCGGGAGGTCTCGACTCTCCGAAGCGCAGGTCCACCCGCGAGGATTCCGGAAGGCCATAGCCTCGCGGCGGCGAGGCCTGGGGAGGGGGAAATGGAACGGCCGCCTAGCCCTCAGACTAGGCGGCCGTCCCGCACAGTGATTACCCGAGGTCGGAGCGTTTGCTGCCGTTCTTCTCTCTGCTGCCGCCGTGAACTGATACGCTCGCGGTAAGGTCTGCAGAGGCCTCGGCTTCGATCCCCAGGCCGGATGGCCATCCCACCTGGTTCATCACTGCGGGCGCTGCGGATCAATCGGGTCGCGGACCGACTTTCCGCACTGCACCCCGAGGCGCTGAATCGGGGTGGATAAGGCACGCGACTGGCCTTATCGGTCTGGACTGGAGTGGCCACCGGGATCACCGATTGCCTGAGCCCTTGGTTGCGTCGGCAATCTCCTCCGATATCCCGCCCAGACCCGCCAGAAGCTCATTCGATCATGCGCGGAGGCATTTCTCGCGATCTCGTCCGGCGTGAGCCTAAGATAGGGCCTCGCTGGAAACGCGCAAGTGCCTGTATTTATTCGGGTTACGCTGCTTTGAAGTGGAAGAAATGTGGATCGCTAAGTGCTGATCGGAAAGCCAGCTTGGCCCCCTGTCCACACCCGTGTGGAGAATGTGAATCCACATTTGCGCATTCGCTACCGGCCCCAGTCGCTCGTCCCGCGATAGGCTCTCCGGCGGTCCAGCTGCCAGATGGTCCGGGCGCTGACCAGGCCGTCGCCGGTGAAATTCTCGCCGTCGGCCAGGGCGTCGGCCATGCTGGTGGTCTTGGCGCTGGCGTTGTCGGCAAAATGGAGGATCTCCGCCTCGAGCGTCATGGGGGAGACCGGCGCCCCGAATTCCAGCTTCCCATGGTGGCTCAGGATGAGGTGGTGCAGCAGATCGAGTTCGGCGGGCTCACAGGGGGGAGCGGGACAGTCCCGGATGCGGCGCTCGAGCATCAGGGTGCCCAGCACGACGTGGCCATAGAGGGCGCCGCGGTCGGTCATCTCGAAGACCCCTTCCCAGCGGTAGGATTCCAGCTTGCCGATATCGTGCAGCAGCACGCCGGCCAGTACCAGGTCGGGATCGGCGCGCGGGATGGTGCGGGCGATGGCCCGCCCGATGGTGGCGACCTCGGCGGTGTGCTTGAGCAGACCGCCCAGCATGGCGTGATGCCCGCTCAGGCTGGCGGGGCATTCGCCGTACCGGCGGCGGAAGTCGTCGTCCTCGTAGAAGAGAGCGAGCGTATCCCGCAGGCGGCCGCCGGCGATATCCCGGCGCCACTGATCGAGCACCTCCCAGTAGCGGGTGGTATCGCCCACCGAGGGGAGCAGGGACCGCCAATCCACGTTGCCCCGCGGCAATACGCGGAGCGAGGTGACTTTCAGCTGGCGCCGGTCGCGGTAGGTGGTTACCTCGCCGATGACCTGGACCACATCGCCCCGGCCGACGCCCGCGACCCGCGGCTGTTCTTCAAACCAGAAGGGCGCGCTGGCGATTCGCCCCGTGCTGTTGCCGAAGGTGAGCACGGTAAAGGAGCCCTCCCCGCTACCGCGCTGGTCGATCTCCAGGACCAGCAGCGGATCCTGCAGCCGGTGCCCGACTTCGAGGCGGGTGAGGTCGATGATATCCATGACGGTGTCGGTGGGCTGAGGCGGCGTTGCGGGACTCCCGCCCAAAGATATACTAAGTGCCATGAGCGAGGCGACCGTGCTGGTGCTGGAGCGCGACCCCCTCCGGCAGGAACAACTGCGAGCCATGTTCGAGGCTGCCGGATACCGGACGATGCTCGTCCACGACGGCGCCGAAGCCGCTCAGGCGGTGGCCGGCGGCGCATTCCGCCTCGTGCTCCTGGACCCGGGCCTGCCCGACGTCGATCTTGCCGCACTGCGAGCCGCACTCGCGCCGCGCCTTCCCGCCGCGCCTCTGTCGCTGGAAGAGGCGGAACGCCGGCACATCGCTGACATGCTGCGGTACACGGGGGGCAATCGCCGGCAGGCGGCACTCCAGCTGGGGGTCGCCCGCTCTACTCTGCTGGCGAAGATCCGCCGCTATGGGCTTGAATCGGTGCGATAACCGGGGACAGGGCGGCCGGCTCACGGCAGCACCCGGACTCTTCCCATCCGGGAGATGACCACCCGGCGCTGAGCCGATCCGCGGGAGAGTCGCAGGGTAACATTCGAAAAACCGAGGGCCAGTCCCGAGGGAGCGTAGGTGACCTGGTGACCGGCCGGTGCCAGCGCGACGTTCGCCGCCCCCGGACCGGGCGCCTGCCACAGCCTGGCGCCCAGCCGGTCCTCGAGTCGGAGACTGTCGGTGCCGATCGTCATGATGAGAACGGTTCCGCGCGCGGCGGCCTCCAGCCGAGCTCTGGTCTGGGCGCTGGCGATGGCTCTGGCGCTGCGTTCGACCGCGGCACGGTCGACCCAGGGTGCAACTTTCGGCACGACCAGGGCCGCCGTAACCGCCAGGACGACGAGGGCCAGCAGAAGCTCGGTCAGCGTAGTGCCACGGCGCATGGGGACAATGTCGCTGGCGGCGAGCGACGGTCCGTCATCCGGTTGTTGCAGGAGGCGGCGCTGAAACGCGAGCAGGGCCAGGGTGCCGCCGCAGGGATTCCCGGCTTATCTCGCGCCGGGGCAAGCAGCTGGCTGTTAATGGCGGAGCCCTGTCGCAGGAGGCATACTTCGTGCGTTTTGCAGGGGCCAACCGTAGAGAGCGGTTGCGATGGCTGGCGGGCTCCCTTCCCCCAACGGGGCTTGCCGCGCACTGCGGGTTAGGGCATACTAGCCAGACTGTGCTGAGCCACGCCTACTCCGGGAGTGCCCGGGTGTTCTGTCCCGACGATCTCTTTGCGGTGAGACCGCCTTCGGCGGATCTTGTCGGCTTCTCCTCTTTTCTGGATCGCGCCCGCGCCGAGCGCGAACAGGGCAATGAGCTGGGGTCCCGCACCGCGCTGGGAGCCTATCTTGTCGCCCGCCTGTTCGACCGCCGGCTGCGGCTGAGCAGCGAGCCGGATGAGGTCGAAGGCTTCAACTGGCAGCTGCAGAGCACCCAGCGCTTTCTCCGCGAGCTTCCCTCCGATCAGCCGGAAGCGGCCCACCTGCTCGGCATCGTCGAATCGGTCTGCATCGAAGAACGGCACCGCGCCACCATCATGCGGATGGCGGCCCTGGCCTTCGCCTACTACCTCGAGCATGAGGGCCGCCTGGAAGAGGCGCTGGACATGCTGGGGCTGGCCGCGCATACGTATGGGTCCGGGATTCCCGTGGGTGAGCTGCCCACCCTGGCCCTGTTCATCGGGCGGATACATCGGGCGCTGGCCCATTGGGATGCCGCCGGACGAGCCTACGGGATGGCGGAGCAGGCCGGGCAGCGCTGCGGCGAACTGAACGAGGTGATGCTGGCCCGGATCGGCCAGGCCAACGTGCTCCGGGGCCGGGGGAACCTGTCGTCGGCCCAGGCGGCGCTGAAGCGGATCATCCAGGACTGCGACAGCAAGCCGCTGCTCGAGGTGCAGGGCCGTGCCTGGTTCGACCTCTCGGTGGTGCTGGCGGTGCAGGGGGATATCTTCGGCGATCTGGTCGCCAAGTACGAAGCCCTCAAGCGCCTGCGCGATCCCATCCAGCGCAGCCGTGTCCTGGGCGACCTGGGCATCGCGTTGCGGGCCGTCGGGGCCTATGATGCGGCGCGGCACTGCTTCGAAATGGTGCTGCGGGGTGATGCCGGCTTCCTTATCCGGGCCAACGTCTATCTTGAGCTGATGGATCTGGAGTCGGCGGTGGGGAACCGGGTGGCGTACGAGCGGTTCCGGCAGGAGGCGCGCCTGGTGGAAAATCGCATGCCGCCCAGCATGGCCATCGACTACCGTTACAAGATGGGGGTGGGCCTGGCCCGCTTCGGGCGCGAACAGCGCGCCCGCTCCGTCATGCGCGAGGCGCTGACCCTGGCCGAGACGCACGGCCTCAACGAGTGGTATTTCCGGATCGACCGGGTGCTGCGCGGGCTCGAACCCTGCCCCGACAGCTGGCATACCAGAAACGAGACGGCCGAAGCGGTCCAGGCTCCGGCCGTCGTGCAGATTTCCGAGGGGATCCGGGAACTTGCCCAGGTAGGCGTCTAGATCACTGGCAGGTTCTGCCACCCGTGCCCTGCTGCTCGCACGGCTGGCTATCGGGACGAGGGCCGGTAGCGTCGGAGCAGGCGGACACGCCGAACATCGCGACGACGAGCAGGGCGAGGACCAGGCGCTTGCTGAGAAGCATGACTCGACTCCTTTAACGGCAGGGAGGGCGTCAGGGGTGCCGCAAAATTGCGGCGACGCCGACTTCCTGTTAGGCCTGTTTCGCGACAGCAAGGGACGTTTTTGCGACACGATGCTGCTCCTGGCCGCGGTTCCCGACGATCGTGTCCAGCGGTTGCGCTCTGCGGAGCCCGATCGCTATGCGTTCGTCACGGTGCCCGCCTGGGCCGAGGTGATCGAGATCATCCGGCGCCAGCCGATCGAGATGGTCGTGGCCGACCCGCTGCTCAGCGGGCAGCCCCGTACGCATGAGATCGAACGGCTTCGGGTTCTCTTCCCCTCGCTGCCGCTGCTGGTCTACACCACCCTGTCGCCCGATACGGCGGGGGTGCTGCTGGAGTTGGGGCGGATCGGGATCCGCCGGGCGGTGTTCACCCGGTTCGACGACTCCCCGCCGGCCCTGCGGGTGGCACTGCGGGAGGAGCTGGAGCAGACCGCTTCCCGCAAGGTGATTCAGGCCATCGTCGGGCTGCTGAAGGGGCTACCGCCGCAGCTGCGCTGGGCACTGGAGGCAATGCTGCACACGCCCACCGATGCCGCCACCGTGTCGGCGCTGGCGGACCGGGCCAGCCTGCAGCGGCGCACCTGCGAGCGCTGGTTTGCCCGCAGCGGGTTGCCGTCGCCCAAGGTGGTACTGATGCTGGCGCGGCTGTTGTACGCGCACCGGCTGCTGCTGGATCCGGGCTATACGGTAGAGGACGTGGCGATGAAGCTGGGTTACAGCAAGGCGAGGAGCCTGCAGATGCATCTCAAGGAAGTCTTCGGGCTGACCGCCGGGGAGTTGCGCCTCTCCCTGTCGGCCGAGGATGCGCTGGCCATCGTGACGTCGCGCTATTTCGAGCAGGCCCGGGAGGCGGTATCGTGAGCACGCGGCTGCTGGTGATCGATGACGAGCCCAGCATCCGGCACGCCCTGGACCGGGCGCTCCGGTGGTGCGGGTACGAAGTGCTGCTGGCCTCGGGCGCCGATTCCGCCTACGAGCTGCTGTCGGAGACGGACGTGGATCTGGTGCTGCTGGACGTCCGCATGCCCCAGATGACGGGCGATACCTTGTACCTTGCCCTGGTGCGGCGCTGGCCCCGGCTGCGGGGCCGGGTGGTATTCATGAGCGGCGACCCGGAACACTGCCGCGATGAATGGCCGGAGGAGCTGCGCCGCCGGCCCATGCTGGCCAAACCGTTTGCCCTCAAGGAACTGGAATCGCTGATCGCCACGGTACTGTCGGCGCAGACCGAGTCTCTGCCGCGGCAGAGCAACGGGTCGGCATGACCGCCGCCCGCCCCAATCCGGCATCGCCCGATCCCATTACGGTGCTGCGCGAATACCGGGCGCTGGCGCCCTGGAGCCTGCGCGATCTGAGTGCGCTCGCGGGGGCTATCCTCGGTGCCTCCGGGGTGTTTCCTCTCAATGCCGCCGCGCGTGCCCGGCCCACCGAACGAACCATCCGGTTCTACGTAGCCCAGGGGCTGGTGAGCCCGCCCGAGGGCCGCGGTACCGCCGCGATTTACACCTACCGCCACCTGCTCCAGGTGCTGGCGATCAAGCTCCGCCAAATGGAGGGAGCCACGCTGGGCGCCATTACCCGCGACCTCCAGGACCAGGGCGGCGATGTGGTCGAGCGCCGGGTGGCTGCCGCGCTGGGCGCAGGCCTCCCCCCGCCGGACCGTCTGCTGCTGCCGCCACAGGAGGTGCCCCGCGGCAAGGTGGGGCGGGTGATGGCCGGCTGGGCCCGGCCGGCCGAAGCGACCGGGAGCCCTGCCCGGCCCAGCACCTGCCGGCGGCTGCCGCTGGACGCCGGACTCGAGCTGCTGATCGACGAGCGCCATCCGCTCTTCCACCGCCCCGCCGGCGAGCAGGCGCTGGCCGAGGCCATTCGGGACGCGATCGCGCGCGCGGTGGAAGGAGAGGACGCCTGACCGGCCACGCCCCCCGGCGTGCGCCGTTGCGGTACAGTACTCCTTTCCTCAGTCCGGGAGATCGACATGCTCGGCTTCATTCTCCTCGCCGCCTTCGCGCTGCTGGTGGTCTGGCTGATCCGTACCTACAATGTCCTCGTCGCGCTGAAGAACCGGGTGCTGAACGCCTGGAAGCAGATCGACGTGCAGCTCAAGCGGCGGCACGATCTGATTCCCAACCTGGTGAATACGGTGAAGGGCGCCATGCAGTTCGAGCGCAACACGATGGAAGCGGTTATCGCCGCCCGGAACCGGGCGGTAGCGGCGAGCGGCGTGAAGGAAACGGCGCGGGCCGAGGGTGAGCTGACCCAGGCGCTGGGGCGGCTCTTTGCCCTGGTAGAGAATTACCCCGATCTCAAGGCCACCGGGAACATCGCGCAGCTGCAGGAAGAGCTCACCAGCACGGAGAACAAGGTGGGGTTTGCGCGCCAGCTCTACAACGACGTCGCCACCGAGTACAACACCCGGCAGATGCAGTTCCCCACCAATCTGGTGGCGGGCATGGCCCGGGCGACGCCGGCGGAGCTGTGGGAAATCGACGAGCCGGCCGAGCGGGCGGTGCCGCAGGTCGATCTCTCCATGAACAAGCCGCAGGCGTGACGGCGCCCAATCTCTTCGCGCAACAGGAGTCCAATCGCCGCCGGTCGGTCTGGCTGGTCGCCGGCTTTATCCTCTTTTTTGCCTGGGTCGGATTTGGTGGCGATCTCGCCGCCTATCTGCTGACTCGCGACGCGCCCCCCGGTGCGTACCACCATGTCGTTCCCTTCATCGGCCTGGTACTGAGCGCGGCGGCCGCCGTGGTCTGCCTCTATTCCTGGCAGCGGGGCGCCAGCCGGGTACTCTGGTCCACCGGTGCCTGGGAGCTGATCACTCCCGATACCCCGGAGCAGCAACAGCTGGTGAACGTAGTGGAGGAGATGGCCATCGCCTCGGGCACGCCGCGGCCGCGCATCTGGATCGTGCCCGATCCCGATCCCAACGCCTTCGCTACCGGCCTCGACGCGGGGCACGCGAATATCGCGGTGACCGAGGGGTTGCTGCGCACGCTCAATCGAGATGAGCTGCAGGGCGTCATCGCGCATGAGATGGCGCACATCGGCAATCTGGACATCCGCCTGATGACGCTGCTGGCGGCGATGGTGGGCGCCATCGTGCTGATGCACGACGGGCTGGGCCGGGTGTTGCGCGGGGGTGTCCGGGTGAGTGGCGGCCGCAGCTCCGGCGGGCGGCGCGGCGGCAATAACCCCCTGGGCCTCCTGGTGCTGGCGCTCTGGCTGGTCACGCTGATCCTGGCGCCGCTCATCTCCCGCATCCTGGCCATGGCGGTGAGCCGCAAGCGCGAGTTTCTGGCCGATGCCACCGGCGCGCAGTTTACCCGGAACCCGATGGCGCTGGCATCGGCGCTGGACAAGCTCGAGGCGGCGGCGGATCCCACCCGGACAATCAAGCGGGGCGCGGCCCACCTCTGCATCGTGGACCCGGGCGACCGGCACATCGCCGACCGTGAGGGCCGGTTGGGCGATATTCTCGCCTCCCACCCGCCGACCCGGGTGCGCATCGCGCGGCTGCGCGGCATGGCCTACCAGGAAGCCAAGCGCAATGCGCTCAACTCGTCCGCGGGCGCCATGGGGTGACCGGTTCCTGGCGCTGGCTGGCGGCCGGCGGCGCGGTCCTGGTGCTGGGTCTGCTGGCGCTCGGCCTGCTCCGGCGGAGGCTGCGGCGCATGGGCCGCCGCGCGGTGCGCCAGTTCCGGGCCCGGCTGGACCGCTACAAGCTGGTGGCCCGGCGGCATATCCAGGCCGAGCTGCTGGCCGACTCCGCCGTGCTCGAGGCCATCGCGGCACGTGCCCGGGCCAGCGGCACCTCCCCGGAAGCGGTTCGCCGCCGGGTGGTGCGCTATATCGACGAGATCGTCCCCTTCTTCAACGTGCTCTCCTACTACCGGCTGGGCTATAACCTGAGCCGGCTGGTCCTGAACCTGCTGTATCGCTCGTCCATTGCCTACGAAGACCGCGAGGCGCTGGAGCGGATCCCCCGCGAGGACGTGGTGGTCTACGTCATGAACCACCGCAGTAATGCCGACTACGTAGTCGTGGCCTATGTGCTGGCACGGGTGGTGAGCATCAGCTATGCGGTGGGAGAATGGGCGCGGGTGTGGCCGCTGGAGTATGTCTTCAAGAGCTTCGGCAGCTATTTCGTGCGGCGGCGCTACCGCGAACCGCTCTACCACACGGTGCTGGAGCGGTATGTCCAGCTCATCACCCGCAACGGGGTGACACAGGGGATCTTCCTGGAGGGCGGCCTCACGCGCGACGGCGCGCTGCGGCCGCCCAAGCTGGGGCTGCTGGACTATCTGCTGGGCAGTCTGCGCGACCCGGCCTTTCAGCGCGGGCTCTGGTTCATTCCCGTCGGCATCAACTACGACCGCGTGCTGGAGGACCGTGTCCTTATCCGGGAACGGATCGTGGGGGGGCGTCTCCCGGGCCGGGCGCGGCAGCTTGCCACGGTCACGGCCTATCTCCTGACCAATCTCGCGCGCCTGCTCACCGGGCGGCTGCGCCGCTACGGGCGCGCGGCCGTGACTTTTGGAACACCCGTCTCCGCCCGGGACTGGGTGGGACGGCAACCGGCCGGAGTGCTGGCGCTGC
The DNA here is from genome assembly GCA_963779755.1 of uncultured Gemmatimonadales bacterium. GTDB lineage: Bacteria > Gemmatimonadota > Gemmatimonadetes > Gemmatimonadales > GWC2-71-9 > CAVZZO01. The sequence goes on along the minus strand of CAVZZO010000001.1, from coordinate 193,191 downwards.
CCCGCGCCGAGCGGTTGCCCTGGGTGCAACGGCTGGGCGAACTGCTGATGCGGGAAATCGGCGCGGTCGTGCCGGTAACCCCGGTGCCGCTGGCCGCCGCGGCGCTACTCTCGTTCGGCTCCAGCGCCGTCAGCCGTTCCCGGCTGCTGGAGCGGATGGACGACCTGCGCGATACCCTGCGCTCACTCAACGCGCGGCTGGTTCGGGGAGACATTCCCATCGCGGACGTCTGGGACCGGGCCTGGCGGATGTTCCATCTCCGCCGGCTGGTCGTGGCCGAGGGGGAGACCCTGCTGGTGCTGCCGGAGCAGCGACCTCTGCTGGAGTATTACGCCAATGGCATCCGCCACCTGCTGCCGGCGGAGGCGGTGGTCGCATTTTCGCCGGCCCACGAGCCGGACCGGACGCTGCCCCGCCTCGCCACCCGGGAGGAGCTGGATATCGGCACCCCGGAACCTCCCGCTCGCCCGGCCCCGACCGGCCCCGACTGATCAATCATCGAGTACCCGCAGGATCTCCCCGGTGAAGGAGCCGGGATCGATCGGCAGGGGCATGACCGCATCGGCGCCGGCGGCGCGGAGGCCGGCGGCATCGTCCTGGCCGGTGAGCAGCACCAGCCGCCAGAGGCGGCCGCGGGGCGGGCTGAAGCCGATGCCGGCGCCGGCGGGCGGCGCCGCCAGCACCAGAGTGACCCCCAGCCGGCCGGCCGTGGGGAGAATCTCCTCGGGCCGGGATACCTCCCGGATGGTGAACCCGCCGTGGCGCAACAGGAGAGCCACGACCCGCTGCAGGTCGCGATCGGGAATCCATAACACTGCCTCGCCCCGCTGCTCTGGCCGCCGGGGAGCGGGAGTCTCCCCCAGAGCGATCATCTGAATGCCGTCGATGTATTCCACCGGCTCGGCGGCGTGCAGCTCCCCGGCCCTGCGCAGGGTCGCACCGATACGGTGCAAGGCGTCGCGCAGCGTCTCCAGCGACTCGCGCTGTATCGCCGACAGACCGCCGGCCTGGCGCAGCAGAAGATCGACCGCTGCTCCCGCCGCCATGAGCGGGTTGTTGAGCTCATGATGCAGGGTGACCGTCATCTGGCCGATGGCGGCGAGCCGTTCGGCGTTGACCAGGTCGCGCTCGGCGGCCGCCAGCGCGTCGCGCAAGGCCCGCATGCGGCGAACCCGTTCGAGGATCTGGGGCAGCAGCCGGGGGAGTGAGGCGTCCTTGATCAGATAGTCGTCGGCGCCGCGACGGAGGGCGAGCGAGGCCAGCATTTCATCGCCGTGTCCGGTCACCATGATGATCGAAGGGTGTCCCGGCCCGTGCCGCAGAGTTTCCAGCAGCTCGAGGCCGGTGGTGTCGGGGAGCTGATGATCGAGCAGGACGATATCGGCGGAGGAGTCCAGGGCCAGCGCCGCGCGGCCGGTATCGGCCCATTCCGGCGAGTCGTATCCTTCCGCGGCGAGGATCTGGCGCAGCAGGTTGGCCATGGCCGGATCGTCGTCGACGATCAGGACGTGCGGCTTTCCCGCTTCAGCCATGGACGCTGCCCGGCGCCGCGCCGGGGGCGGTGCGGAACCCGACGCGGGCGAATTTTTCCCAGGTGGTCTTGCCCCGCCAGGCGTCCCACAGGCCGCGCATGCGCCAGTACAGAGTCCAGTGGCGGTAGGAGAACGGGATGTTCTCCAGCACGGCGTAGAGCAGCAGGATCATCACATCGCGGCGGCGGCTGAAGGGCAGGAGGCCCCGCTGCATGCGATCGGCCAGGCCGAAACGGAAGCGCCAGGCGCCCACCAGCACCGCCAGCAGATTCACCAGAATGCCGTAGCCCAGCGAGGCCAGGAAGAAGGCCACCGCATAGGCTTCGTTGAGAAAGTTGCGGTGCAGTACCAATTCGGCCAGCAGAAAGAGCGCGACGAAACAATAGCCCGTCAGCTCGATCACCGGGCCCCAGTATTCGAAGAGCCAGAAGGTGGGCAGGGCAAAGAAACCGATGCGGCCGAAGTTCCGGTTGAACAGCATCCGGCGGTGGTAGAGCAGCGACTCGCGCAGGCCCCGATACCAGCGGCCGCGCTGCTTGCGCAGGGAGTCGCGGCGTTCGGGGACCTCGGTCCAGGCCACGGGATGGGGCAGAAACGCTACCCGCTTGTCGCGCAGCTTGTCGCGTACGAACCGGTGCAGCCGCACGATGATTTCCATGTCCTCGCACACCGTACCGGTGCGCCCGCCGACGTACTCCTCCACGATGCGATGCGTGACGAACGGGGTGAGATAGCCGCCGGCCCGGATGACGGTCTCCTTCTCGAAGACGGCAAACACGCCGGAGAGGATCAGGATGGCGTCGAGCCGGTCGAGCCCGGTGCGCCCGGTGGTAAAGGACCGGAGGTACTCCACCATCTGGAAGCGGGCGAGCGGGCTGGTGGGTAGCCCCACGCTCACGACCCGGCCGTTGCGGATGGCGCAGCCGTTGGCGATGGCGACCTGGCCTCCCACCGCCACCACCCGGGGATCCTCCTGGATGACCCGCATGAGCTCCTTGAGCGCCCGCTGGTCCAGGATGGAGTCGGCATCGAGGGACACGAAGTAGGGCGCGGTGGAGGCATTGATGCCGGCGTTCAGGGCATCGGCCTTGCCCGCGTTTTCCTTGTCGATGACCACGACCTTGGTGACGCTGGCCGGCAGCGGGATGGTCGCCTCGTAGGTGGCGCGCACCCGGGCGGTCCCGATGGCCTCACGGTAGGCCAGGTCGGTCCGCCGCAGACGGAACGCCTGCTTGAGCATGTCCAGGGTACGATCCCCCGATCCGTCGTTCACTACCACCACTTCGAAGCGGGGGTAGTCACAGTGGATCAGGTTGGTGACCGTATCCACGATGGTCACTTCCTCGTTGTAGGCGGGGACGACCATGGTAAGCGGCTTAGTGGAGTCGTGCTCGTCGATGAGGTCGAGGTCTTCGATAAAGTGACCCGCGACGCGCCGCCGCACCTGGCGCGCGGACAGCACGATCAGCGACAAGGTGTAGGTATTGTAGAGCAGGAAGTAGACAAGAAAGAACGGCTGGAGGACGAGCCCCAGAATCGCCAGTGCCGTGATCAGTCCCTCGCGCGTCATCAGGCCGGGCCCGCCTCGAGCCACCGCCGCACGGCATCCCGCACCGTGGGCGCCGGGTCTTCGGAGGCTACCTGCCGCGCGGCCGGATCCTGGAGCAGGGCCAGCCCGACTCCGGCGGCGCGCCGCCGGTCCGTGTCAGGATCCGACCGGGCGATGCGCACCAGATCGGCCAGCACGGCGATGGCGCGGACCTCGGCCACCAGGGCCTCCCGCGACACGTCCGCCGGGACCTCCGTGCTCCCGCCCCGGCCCAATTCGCTGTACCAGGCGGCGGCGCGTACCGCCTCCACCGGATCCCGCCGCAGTTCTGCCAGCGCCGCGGATGCCGCCGGGAGCACCCGCGCCAGCTCGGTGCGGATCTCCGCCACCGGGTCCTCTGCCAGGGCCGCCAGATCGGCGGCGCCGGGATTGAGGGCCAGCGCCCGGACGGCCTCGCGCCGGACGGCAGTGACCGGATCGGCGACCAGGTTGCGCAATGCGTCGGGTTGCGCCAGCTCCGGCCGCTGCCACCAGAGGCGCGCCAGTCCTTCCCGCACTTCCGGCACCGCACTCCGGGCCAGCGGCGGCAGCAGATTGCGCAGCCCGGCATGATGGATATAGCGCGCCACGCGGGTGACGACGAGTCCCTCCCGGCCGGACTGGGCCAATCCCAGGGTCAGGTCCACGAAGGTATCGAACGCCTGCTCGGCATGCGCGGCGATGGTCTGCAGCAGCGCGGGGTCCTCGTCGCCGGGGCGCACCACGCGGATCAGGACCGGCAGCGCCTCCTCGGGCGGCACCCGGGAGAAGAGGGTGACCGCCACCCGGCGCACGGCGGGGTGGGGGTCGGACACGGCGCGCCGCGCCGTGAGCACCAGCTCTCCTGCCTCGAGCATCCCGCCCACCGCGCTCAGCGCGGCGGCGCGCACCTCGGGGTCGGGGTCGTTCCGAACGGAATACAGCAGGGCGCGCCGGCTGCGCTCGCCCTGGAAGGCGTGGAGCGCCCCGATCAGGCGCACCCGCTCACCGGCCTCGAGCACCGAGCGCATGCCTTCCACCAGGGAGGCTTCCATCTGGTCGCGGTTGAGGCTGCCCAGCGCGCGCAGCTCGACCTGCCGCGCCTCGCGCAGCCGCTCGCGAATGACCCGGTAACCCGGATCATCGCGAAGGCAGTCGCGCAGGTGTTCCCGTACCGGCTCCTCGTCTACCATGCCGACCACCTGGGCCACGATGCTCTCCTGATCGTAGGCGCCGACGGCCAGCGCCGCGGCGGCCCGCACCGAGAGCGGCTCGTCCGCCCGGCAGGCGTGGAGCAGGGCTGCCTCGCCGCCGGGGACCTGCAGGGCGCCCACCGCCAGGGCGGCCCGCTCCCGCACGCGTGGGGCGGGGTCGTCGGCCAGCAGGGAACGCAGGGCAGGCCCGAACTCGGCGCGGCCCAGCCGGGCCAGGGCGTCGGCCGTGCGGGCCCGTACCGTGGCATCGGGATCCTGCAGCCCCTGGCCCAGAAGACCGGCGGCGCGATCGCTCCCCAGCCGGGCAAGGGCATCCACCGTCAGCGCCCGTACCTCCGGGCTGTGGTCGTGCCAGACGACCTCCAGCAGGTCGAGGCTGGCGGGGGTGTCGATACCGGTGAGAATCCGTACCACGCCCAGACGGGAGTCCCGGTCGCCGGCGGCGATGAGCACGTCGAGCAGGCCCGGCAGTGCGGCCGGGTCGAGGCGGGCGACGGCATCGGCGATGACTTCGCGCAGCTCGGGTGTTCCGGTCTGAAAGCTGCGCAGCAGGGCGGGCAGCACGGAAGCGTCCCCCACCCGGCCGAGCGCCCGGGCCGCGCCGCTTCGCACGGCGGGATCGGCATCGCCCAGCAGGTGCCCCAGCTCGGGGACGCCCCAGGTGCCGTTGCTGTCCGCCACGCCGTCGGTGGCGGCGGCGCGTACTTCGGGGACCGGATCTTTCAGCAGCCGCGCCAACTCGGGCTGGGCATCGCGCGCATGCAGCTGCCCCAGTGCGCGGGCGGCCGCGGCGCGCACCACCGGTTCCTTGTCGGTGGTGCGAGGGCGGATCATGTCGGCCACCTCCGCCTCGCCCAGATCGCCGACCAGCCGCATCGCCGCCGTGCGGACGTCCCGATGAGGATCACCCAGCCCTTCCAGCGCCGTGGGCACGGCTTCGCTGGCCCCCAGGTGCCGCAAGGTCTCGAAGGCAAAGGCACGGAGGGAGGGATCGTCGTCGTGCCGCGCGACCTGGGTGAGCTCCGGAGCGAGGTCGCGGCGTCCGGCGCGCTGAATGGCTTCAATGACCGCCCGCCGCACCAGCGGAGAGGGGTGCTGCAGCTGCTCGGCCAGCAGCTCCCGCGCGCCCGCCAGGCCGAATTTGGTAAGGATTTCGCCGACCTCGGGCGAGGCGGTGCCACTTTCGATCTGCCCGATCAGCCGGTTGGGGACGCCCAGACGTTCCAGCGCCACGGCGGCACGGATGCGGATTTCCGGATCGGTGTCATCCAGGGCCAGCATGAGCGGCGCCTCGGCGACCGCCCCGATCTGCTCCAGGGCTTCGACGCTGCGCATGCGGACCCACCAGGCGGGATCGCCCAGGGCGCGCACCAGGGTATCGATGACCTCGGGGTCGTTGAACCGGCCCAGCGCGCTGGCGATGCGCGCCCGGACAAAGGGCGCGGGGTCGGTCAGCAGGTGATCGAGCAGATAGGTGATCGCACGCTGATCGTGCAGCTTGCCGAGGGCGGTGGCGGACTTGGCCCGCACCTCGTCGTCCAGGTCGTCCAGCGCACGGACCAGGGTGGGAAAGGCGCGCACCGCCCTGACTTCGCCCAGGATATTCGCCGCCCAGGCACGGGCGGGATGCTGGCTTCGTTCCTCCAGGAAGGCGATCATCGGGTCTACCACGACTTCGCCGTGGCGGGCCAGGATATCCGCGATCCGCGGGGCGAGCCAGACCTCCGCGCGCCGGAGCGCCTCAGCCAGCGGCGGCACCGCGCGGGGATCGGCGATGCGGGCCAGGGCGCGCAAGGCGATCTCCCGCACATCGGCGTCCTCCGCCCGGGTTGCCTGGACCGTCTCCAGCAGCGGTCCCACCGCCTTGGCATTCCCGACCCGGCCCAGCAACTCCGCCGCGAACGCCCGTTCGCGCCAGCGCCGGCCTTCCCGCACCTGGCGGATGTACTTGTCCACCAGCCCGAGCCGGTCGTAGGTGTCGAGCAGCCAGGCGGGCCGTTCGGTGGCGCCCCGCGCCTGCTCCTCCAGCACCGCCTCCAGCGCTTCGAAATCCCGATAGGTGGAAATCTGGTGCAGCACGGGTTCCAGCAGCGCGCGGTCGCGCGCGGCCATGCCGGCCACGGTGTCCCGGTAGAATCCCTTGCGGACCGCGAGCCGGTGCTCCAGCCGGTTGAGATAGCTGGTGTAGAGCAGCCAGGTAAGTACGGCGATGATGGCGATCGCCGCGATAGCGGCCGCGGCGACCAGAATGACGTCGAGAAAGCTCACGGCCGGCCCAGCAGCCCGGCGACGGCATCCAGCAATTCGGCTGGTTCGACCGGCTTCCGCAGGAAGCCGGACGAGCCCACCTGGGCGGCCCAGAACCGGTCGGTCTCCTGTTCCTTGGCGGTCAGGATCAGGATCGGGACCTGCCGGGTGGCTTCCTCGGCCCGGAGGGCGCGGCACGTCTGGTATCCATTACGCCCGGGCATCATGACATCGAGGATGATCAAATCTGGAGTGCGGGCGCGGGCCGCGGCCAGCCCGCTGTCGCCGTCGGAAGCACTCGCGGTACGGTAGCCCGAGGCGCCCAGCATTCCCTCGATCAATCGCCGCTGCGCGGGATCGTCTTCTATGACGAGGATCACCTTCGGCATGGGCGCTCCATGCGGGAGGAGAGAGAATCCGGAAACCTACCTCTTCCGGCGCGTGAACGGAACGAGGCCGTCCCGCGGGGAGGCCTCGTGGTCCGGCGGCGGCCATTGGGGCCGGGATCAGGTCTTTTCTTCGTCGAGAAAGACCAGCGCCTGGCGGCGCTTCACCACGGCCTCGAGCGCGGTATGCACGTCGGGATCGAGCACGGTGCCGGTCAGATCGCGCATGCGCTCGACGGCCATCTCGGGGAGCATTTTTTCCTGGTAGGGCCGGCTGGTGGTAAGGGCATCGTAGATCTCGGCCGTGCCGATGATCCGGGCGCCGACCGGGATCGCGGCATCCCGCAGCCCGTCGGGATAGCCCTTGCCGTCCCAGCGCTCGTGATGGCTGCGGACGTACCCCAGGATGTCGCGCAGGTGCGCCAGGGGAGCCAGGATCTGCGAGCCCACCAGCACGTGCTGCTTGACTTGCTCGTACTCCGCGGCGGTCAGCGGCCCTTCCTTGTTGAGGATCTCCTCCCGGATGCCGATCTTGCCGATGTCGTGCAGCCGGCCGGCGGTGCGGATGGATTCGACCGTTTCATCCGGCAGTCCCATCTCGGCGGCGATGCTGGCCGACAGGTCGGCGATACGGGCGGAGTGGCCGCGGAGGTAGGGATCCTTGGCCTCGAGCGCATTGACCAGCGTTTCCAGGGTGGCGACGGAGAGGCGCTCCAGCTTGGCCCGCTCGCTGCGCACCTCGGCGGTGCGCAGGGCGACCTCCTCCTTGAGCCAATGGTTGAGATTCTGCTGCTCCAGCGCGGTGCCGCGCCGCTTCAGGGCCCGTTGGACCGCGCGCTCCAGCTCGAAGAGTTCGACCGGCTTGGTGAGATAGTCCAGGGCGCCCCGCTGCATGCACAGGGCGGCGCTGGTGGCGTCGTTCACCGCGGTCAGCATGAGGAGTGCGATGTTGGGCTCGATTTCCATCACCCGCGGGACCAGGTCGACCCCGCTGATGCCGGGCATGCGGACGTCGAGCAGCATACAGGCGATCTTCTGCCGCTGCAGCACCGCGAGGGCCTCCTCGCCGTTCGCGGCCGTGCTGACCTCGTACCCCTGCTGTGTGAGGTACTTGCGGAGCGCGGTGCGAATCGGCTCTTCGTCGTCGACGACGAGTACCGTGGTGGGGCCCTGGGTCATTCTACTCGGGTGCTGAGAGGTGAACGGCGGCTGCCGGAAGAGGCCACCGGGCAGGCCGCCGTATTGCAGAGAAGGTACCGGGGGCTTCGAAGACCGTCAAGAAATCGGCTCCCCGTCGACGAACTCGGCGGTCACCTGCCCGGGAATCAGGCCCGCGTCCCAGGCCCGGTCGAGCAGCGCCTGTACCGCGGCGCGCCCGCGGGGACCGTAGTCCAGGGTCCACTCGTTGACATACATCCCCACAAAGGCGTCGGTCCGCTCCTCCGTAAGGCCGCGGCTGTACTGCCGCGCGTGGGCCAGGGCCGAGGCCCGGTGCGCCAGGCCGTACTGGATGCTGGCCCGGAGGTCGCGGGCGATCTGGTGGACCACGTCCCGGCCCAGATCGCGGCGAACCACGTTGCCGCCCAGCGGGAGGGGCAAGCCGGTGTCGCCCAGCCACCAGGCGCCGAGGTCTTCCCACAGGTGGAACCCGGCGTCGCCATAGGTGAGCTGGCCCTCGTGGATCAGAAGCCCCACCTCAACCTCGCCCCGCGCCACGGCATCCTCGATCTGGTCGAACGGGACCACGACCGCCTCCACCTCGGGCTGGTAGAGCTGCAGCGCCAGCCAGGCGGTGGTCAGCCGGCCCGGGATGGCAACCCGCTGCCCCCGCAGGGCCGAGCGGGGATCGCCGGGACGCTCGGCACGGGAGACCAGCCGGGGGCCGTAGCCGTCGCCCATGGAGGACCCGCTACCCAGCAGGGCGTACTGCCGGTGCAGATGGGCATAGGCGTGAATGGAAACGGCGGTGACTTCGAGCTCGCCGCGCAAGGCCCGCTGGTTGAGCGATTCGATATCAGAGAGCTCATGTTCGTAGCGGAGGCTGCCGGTATCGAGCTTCCCTTCCGCGAGTGCGTAGAACATGAACGCATCGTCGGAATCGGGGCTGTGGGCGACGTGGATGGTGCGAGGCATGAGCAGCGGGGAAACGGGAAAAGGGGAAACGGGAATCAGGACCCGGACTTCAAGGTGGCCTGCGCCCGGATGCGGAAGTCGGAGAGTTCGTTCAGGTGGCTGGCGTAGACGTTGGCGTTGCTGCGCAGCTCGGCATCGTAGCGGCTGAGAAAATCGCGATAACTGCGCCGGGTGGCGGCGCTGTCGCCCTGGATGTCCTCCACCGTGGCGCGAATCGCGTCGGCGTAGAGAGTGCCTTGCCCGTTGGCGGCGATGGTGTCCGCCAGCGCGCGGGCGGCGGCGTCCTGGCCGGCGCCCAGATACAGGATCGCCGCCTGAAATCGCGCCGACGCATTGATGGTATCGAGCCGGGCATACGCACCCAGGGCCATGGGCAGGAACATTACCACCTGGGCGGAGTCTCCCGCGGCAGCGGCGGCCGAGACCCGGCTGTAGAGCCGGTCGAACTGCTCCCGGCGGCTCATGCTGCTGATGTCCGAGGCCGTGGTGCTGAGGCCGCCCGGGGCGTTCGCCGCTGCGGCCGCCGTACCCGGATTGGCCATGTCGGGCACCTCCGGGGCCGGGGCATCGCGGATCACCCACCAGATGATGACCGCCAGCAGCGCGACGCAGGCGGTGGCCGCCGCGGTCCAGGCGGTACGCTCGCGGCTGGGGGCCACCCGCCCGCCGACAGTCTCTCCGCAGAGATGGCAAAACCGCGCGCCCGGGCTCAGCGTGGTCCCGCAGGACGGGCAGGACCCGGTGGCCAGTGGGGCGCCGCAGGCGCTGCAGAAGTTGCCGCCCTGCGCGGTGGCGCCGCAGGCGGAGCAGAAGGTGGGGAGCATGGCGGCGGAATCTAAGGGGGCGGCGGGCGGCGGTACACCGCGGCGGCTGGCGCCCGCACGGCTCTCCCGTTACCGTGAAAGGCAACCCCGGAGGCCGCCATGGGACAGCCGGACGCCATCGCACCGCCCGCCCGCCTGCCCGACGCACCCGCCGCCCACCACCTGGGCGATCTCGCTCGCAGCGACGTGCGCTGGAGCGTTTATCTGGAAACTCGCCCCGACGGCGACCTCGTCGCCGGACGACTGCTCTTCGCGCAGGGAACCCGCCGCCGCAGTACCGCCTGGATCTTCCTGGAATGGTCGGATCAGGACGTGCTGAACCGCTTCGGCGAATTCAGCGCGGCCGAGCTGTGGAAGCTGCTGGAGAGCCTGTCGTAGGACGGCAAGGCGGCAGGACGGCAGGACGGCAAGGCGGCAGGACGGCAAGGCGGCAGGTGGGGGAAAGGGAAGCGGGAAGGGGATTGGCCGCCCTTCCCCGCTTTCCTTTTCCATCAATTTGTGCCCATTCTGCACAAATTCTATGTCGACGGGAGCCTTTCCCCGTATTCCCGGCAGAGACGTTCCCATTTTCCAGCACTTTTTGCATTCCCCGGTGTGCAGTGGTACATTCCCGCCCGTCCGCCACCGGTTCCCCCTTATCCCTGAAGGTCCTCATGCCCGCGCCCGGCTCCCGGCCCCAGCTCAAGGCCTTTCCCCGCCAGCTCAACGGCAGCAGGAAGTCCGATATCCTGAAACTGGTGAATGAATTTCAGGTGGATTTCCTGCGTCTGCAGTTTACCGACATCCTCGGCATCAACAAGAACGTGGAAGTGCCCCGCAGCCAGTTCGAGAAGGCGCTGGAGGGGGAGATCATGTTCGATGGATCCTCGATCGAAGGGTTCGTGCGGATCGAGGAAAGCGACATGCTGCTGCGCCCGGAGCTCGACACCTTCCGGCTACTGCCCTACGAAGACCAGGGCGGCCGGGTGGCCCGGCTGCTGTGCGACATCTACACCCCCGACGGCACCGCCTTCGCCGGCTGCCCCCGGATGACGCTCAAGCGCCAGCTGGAGAAGGCCCGCAAGGTGGGCTACACCATGATGGCGGGTTGCGAGGCGGAGTTTTTCCTCTTCGAAACCACGCCCGAGGGGGGCATCACGACCAACACCCACGATTCCGGTGCGTATTTCGATCTGACCCCGGTGGACCGGGGCGAGGAGATCCGCCGGATCATCGTGGAGCAGCTCGAGGACATGGGGTTCGAGGTGGAGGCGGCGCATCATGAGGTGGCGCCGGGGCAGCACGAGATCGACTTCAAGTACGCCGATGCCCTCACCACCGCCGACAACCTGGCCACCTTCCGCTTCGTGGTCCGCAACGTGGCCCAGCGCCACGGCTTCGTCGCTTCCTTCATGCCCAAGCCGATCCAGGGACAGAACGGCAGCGGCATGCACACCCACCAGTCGCTGTTCAAGGGCAAGGACAACGCGTTCTTCGATCAGAAGGGCGATCACCAGCTTTCGAAAGTCGCCCTGAGCTACATCGAGGGGCTGCTGCAGCATGCCGCCGGATTCTGCGCCATCACCAACCCCCTGGTGAACAGCTACAAGCGGCTGGTGCCGGGCTATGAGGCGCCGGTGAACGTTGCCTGGTCCATGCGCAACCGCTCGCCTCTGGTGCGCATCCCCGACCGGCGGGGCCTGGGCACCCGGTGCGAGCTGCGCATGCCGGACCCTTCGGCCAACCCCTATCTGGCGCTCACGGTGCAGCTGGCGGCCGGGCTCGACGGCGTCACCCGGAAGCTCAAGGCCCGCGAACCGGTCAATCGCAACATCTTCACCATGAGCCACCGCGACCGGCGCAAGTACCGCATCGACGAACTGCCGCGCGACCTGCACGAGGCGCTGGAGAAGTTCCAGAAGGACAGCGTCATCCGGGAAGCACTGGGCGAGCATCTGACCGAACGCTTCCTCGAAGCCAAGCGCGCCGAAGTGATGCAGTACAATCTCCAGGTGAGCCGCTGGGAGATCGACAGCTACCTGGGGCGGTACTAGCCCCCGGACGCGAGCCGTCATGCCAGCCGCGTACCTCCTGGACCTGGACGGAACCCTCTACCAGGAGGGCGTGGCCATCCCGGGCGCGGTGGAGCTGCTGCACCGGCTCCGCCGGGCCGGGACTCCCTTCCGCCTGCTGACCAATACCACGAGCCGGTCGCGGCGGCTGCTGCTGGACCGGCTCGGCTCCTGTGGATTCGAGGTGCAGCCGGGGGAGATCTTCACCGCCGTCCGGGCGGGCGCCCTGCTGGCGCGGGCGGAGGGCCATGCCCGGCTGGCGCCCTATCTCGCCCCGGAGGCGCTGGAGGATCTGGACCAGTTCGCGCTGTCGGGCGGCACCGCTCCCTCACCCCTCGCCCCCACCGGCCTCCCGACCGCCCTGATTGTGGGCGATCTGGGTGCGGGCTGGACCTACCCTCTTCTCCAGGAGGCGTTCGAGTTGCTGCAGGCCGGGGCGGAGTTCATTGCCCTCTCGCGGGACCGCTACTGGCGGCAGGGCGGCAAGCTGGTGCTGGATGCCGGCCCCTTTGTCGCGGCGCTGGAGCACGCCGCCGGGCGCCCTGCCCGGGTGGCGGGAAAGCCCAGCCCGGAGTTCTTCCAGGCGGCCGTGGCGAGCCTGGAGCTGCCGCCGGAGGTGCCCCGGCAGGAGATCGTCATGGTGGGCGATGACCTCTATACCGACGTCCAGGGAGCCCAGCGGGCCGGGCTCCGGGGATACCTGGTCCGGACCGGCAAGTTCCGCCCGGAGGTGCTTGCCGGCTCGGAGGTGACGCCCGACGCCTTGCTGGAGAGCATTGCCCGGCTGTAAACCGGGCGGCCGGTGATCGCACCTGCAGTCAGCACGGCTCCCGCCGGTTATCTTGCTTCTCCGCTCCCCGGACTCTCGCAAGGATCCCGTGTCGTTCCGCCTTCTCACGCTGCTGTTCTGGCTGGCGCCGCCGGCCCTCGTGGGCGCCCAGGAGGCGCCCGCGCGCGGCGACTCCGCGGCCCCGGTGCTGCGGGACGTGCAGATCGAGCGACAGAACATCTTCAGCCCGGCCGAGGCCGACAACTGGCTGTTCCGCACCGCCAACGCGCTGCATGTGGTCACCCGCGGCTACGTGGTGCGGCGCGAGGTACTGCTGCAGCCGGGTGCTGCGTGGGATTCGGCCCGGGCGGCGGAGACGGAGCGCAACCTCCGCGGGCTGGGTATCTTCACCCAGGTCACGGTGGATTCGGTGCGGACCGACAGCGGCCTGGTGGCACGGGTGGTGACCCGCGACGGCTGGAGTACCCGCCCCGATTTCCGATTCCGCTCGACGGGCGGGCAGGTGGAATACACGCTGGCGTTCTTCGAGGACAACCTGGTGGGCACCGCCACGCAGGTGGGAGTGAAGTACCGCCACCTGGTCGATCGTACCAGCTACGAGGTCGGCTTTCTGCAGCCACGGCTCATCGCCAACCGCGTCCGGGCGGGAATGAGCTGGGAGGACCGCTCCGACGGATCGGTGGTGGTCGCCGAGTTGTCGCAGCCGTTTTTCAATCTCGAGTCGCGCACCAGCCTGGGGACCGTCCTCGATACGCGCAGGGAGCGTGTCCTCCGCTTCTTCAACGGGGAAGAGGTCGCCAGCGACACGCTGGAGCGGCGCTATACCCTGCTGCGTGGCGACGGTGGCCTGGCGCTCCGCTCCGGTCCCGAAGGGTACCTGCGCGCCGGGTTTACCCTGCAGGTCCGCCGGGATGATTTCGTTCCCGAAGGATTCAGCGGCAGCTTTCCCGATCATGTGACGGGCAGCTTCGGCCCCTGGCTGGAGTGGCGTCGCGCCCGGTATGTGGTCACCCGGGGCTTTACCGGGTTCGGCCGGCAGGAGGATGTGGATCTCAGCACCACCCTCCGGTTCAGCCTGCTGGGGGCGCCCCGCGCCTTCGGTTACGGGGAGGACGGCCTGGGCGCCCGGCTGGGCGCCCGGACCGGCCTGAGTTTCCCCGGCGGCTTCGGGTTCCTCGACGCCGCCGCCAACGGTCTGATGACCTCGGCGGGCCTGGATTCGGGGCGGGTGCTCACCGCGGGAACGCTGGTGCTTCAGCCGGGCGGGGGTCATACCATTCTCCTCCACGCCGATGCCGGCTGGGCCCACCGGCCCCTGCCGGGCGAGGAGTTCGATCTGGGACTGGGGCTCGGGCCGCGAGCCTTCCGGGCTCATGCCCTGACCGGCGACCGGACCTTCTACGCCACCGCCGAGTACCGGCTGACCGTCTTCCGGGACCTGCTGGACCTGGTGGGCGTGGGGCTGGCCGCGTTCGTGGACTACGGCGGTGCCTGGTATGCCGGCTCGCCCCGGCGAACCGGTACCGATGTCGGGCTCGGCCTCCGGCTCGGCGCCAGCCGGTCCTCGGCGGTCGAGTCGCTCCGGATCGATCTGGCCCGCCGCTTTGCCAACGCTGCCGAGGGGGCCGGTTGGGTCCTGGTTGTCGGGAAAGGCCTCACGTTTTCGACTTCGCCGCTGTTCCGGGGTCAGCTGGAACGCCGGGAATAGCGATCTTCACACTGCCTTTAACGGATCTTACTGGAAGGTCCTTAGCTTCGACAGTAATGCGAATATTGCTCGTCGAAGACGACCCCAAGGTGTCCGGCTTTCTCGCCCAGGGACTGGGCGAGGAGGGGCACCGGGTTGTGGTCGAGAGTGACGGGGCCCTCGCTCTCAGCCGGGCGCTGCAGGAGCAGTGGGATGTGATCCTGCTCGACTTCATGCTGCCCGGGATGAGCGGTGTGGACCTGGCCCGGGAGCTGCGCCGGCAGGGGCGGGAGCTTCCCATTCTCATGCTCACCGCCCGCGACTCGGAACAGGACCGGCGCCACTGCCTCGAGGCGGGTGTGACCGACTTCCTGGCGAAGCCGTTCCGGTTTGCCGAGCTGCTGGACCACCTGGACCGCCTGCTGCCCGCCTGACCCACCTCGCTTCATGCCATCTTCTGTGCGGTCGCTGAGCCGGACGCTTCAGGTCCGATTCACGCTGACCATGTTTGCCGCGCTCGCGCTGATCACGGCCTGGGTGTATCTGGGCCTGCGCGAGCGCCTGGCGGCGCAACTGGACCAGAGCCTGGAGAGCGGCGCGCAGCTGGAGAACGCGATTCTCGCCACCGGTGCGCTGCTGCCCACCAGCGGCGAGCCTTCGGCGCTGATCGGGTTCATCCAGCACGTCAACCGCTTCGTGGTGGTGCGCGACTCTTCGGGCCGTATCGTGGCGCTGAATACCGAGCTGGCCCGCAGCCTTCCCTATTCCCCCCAGGCGTTCACCCGCGCGCGTGCCGGCCAGGAAACCCGCCTCACCGAACGGTGGGGAAAACAGACCGTCCGGGCCCAGTACCGGCCGGTGCCTCCGGGCTCCCGGGCGGATTACGCCGTGCTGCAGGTCGTGGCCTCCACCCGGCCCTTCGAGCAGGAAGCGGCCAGCGTGCTCTGGCGCATGCTGGCCACCATGGCCCTGGGCACCCTGGCCACGGCCGTCGGATCGCGCTGGCTGGCGCGGCGCATCACCCGGCCGGTCGAGGAGATCGCGCGGCAGGCGCGGACGGTCCAGGGCGGCCGCACCGGCCAGCGGATCACGGCGCATGCCGATATCGCGGAGTACCAGGGACTGCGCGAAGTGCTGAACGAGATGGTCGCCCGGCTGGAGCGCGCGGTACAGCAGCAGCGCCGCATGGTGGCCGACGTGGGACATGAGCTGCGCACCCCGCTCACGGCCATGCAGGGGGAGGTGGAAGTCGCGCTGCGGGGCGATCGCACTCCGGAGCGCTATCGCCAGGTCCTGCACAGCCTGCTGGAGGAGATCGACCGGCTGATCGCGATCGAGCGCGCGAGCGGCCTGCTCATGAAGCTGGAAGGGGGCGGTGTCCTCCCCCGGTTGGAGCCCCTGGACCTGGGCGCTCTGGCCACAGCTGCCCTGGAACGGCGGGGCATGCTGCGCGATGGCCGTCCCGTGGAGTTGCACGCCTCCGACCCCGTGCCGCTGCGGGGCGACCGCGCCATACTCGATTCGGTCCTGGATCAGTTGCTCGACAATCTGGACCGCCACACACCGCCCGGCACCCCGGTCCGTCTCTCCGCCCGGCGGGAAGACCACTCGGCCGTTCTGACGGTGGAAGACGCGGGACCCGGCGTCGCCGCCCGCGATCTGCCCAACCTGTTCGAGCCACTCTACCGGGGTGACCCGGCTCGCGGGCGGGGAGCGGGGGCGGGGCTGGGCCTCACGCTGGTCGCGTCGGCGGTGCGCCTCCATGGCGGCGAAGTGACCGCCGGGCGAAGCGAGCTCGGTGGCCTGCGGATCAGCATCAGCCTCCCCTTCGAGCCGCCCTCCCCGTTGCCGGTGGTCCCGGCCCCGGACCAGCCCCGATAGGCGCTGTCGGGAGCGTCTCCCACCACGGCATTTCTGCGTCACCGCAAAATCCCTCTACACCGGGTCCGTCCTGCCTTGATGTCTTCGTGTAAGTCCTTGTTGTATCAAGATATATAGCATCAGGTCAGGGGGCACGGCTATTGCTTGGCTTTCCTGGCCCCGAATCGAGCTCGACCCGCAGTGCGAGGACGGAGGCAGTGGTGCCGCTCAACTCCGATTACGACCTCCGCAACGACGGGGCCTTTGCCGGCCTCGCATCGGAGTCCTGACCTGATGCCGCTGCGTCACGCCTTTCTCCGCACGCGGTTCGGCCGTCGCCTGCTGCTGCTGTTCACGGTCTGCGCCCTGGTGCCGATCGTTGCGGTCGCCACCCTGTCGTTCCGCTACGTCACCAGTCAGCTCAAGAGCCAGGCGGAAGACCAGCTCGCCGCCACGAACAAGGCGCTGGGTATGTCGGTGCTGGAGCGCCTGCTGTTCCTGGATGCCGAGCTGGAGAGTGTCCACCCCGGCCCGCAAGGCGGGCTGCCGCAGCTGTCCCGGGTGCTGGTGGATCAGCTGGCCGCCAAGCTGGAGTGGCTGGGCCTCTACTCCCGCCGGGCGCCGGACGCCCTGCTGGCCACATTGCTGGGTGAGGCGGTGGGCGGCGGGCCCCCCCTCAGCGCGTCGCAACTGGAAGACCTGCGCGGCGGCCGCACCGTGGTGACGACCCGGATGGTGACCGACGGCTCGGCGCAGATCTTCCTGGTGCACCCGCTGGCGGGGGATCCCACCCGTTACCTGGTGGCGCGGGTTCGTCATTCCCTTCTGTGGGGCGACTCGGAACAGAACACGCTCTCGCCCCGTATGCAGCTGACCGTGCTGGACGAATATGATCATGCGCTGTTCAGTACGCTGCCGGATTCGCTGATTCTCCCGCCCCAGGTGCGCTGGCAGATCGACCACAACGCGGTGGGGGAGTTCCCGCTCAGCATCAACGAGGAGCCCTATCTCGCCTCCTACTGGTCCATCTTCCTCAAGCGCCAGTTCTCCAGCGGTGTCTGGACCCTGGTCCTGAGCGAATCGCGGGCCGACATCTTCGCCAGCATGGCCGAGTTCCGTTACACGTTCATCTGCGTGGCGCTGCTCTGCCTCTGGGTGGTGCTGCTGCTCAGCGTGAATCAGATCCGCCGCAGCCTGGTACCGCTGGAGGCGTTGCAGGCGGGAACCCGGCGCATCGCCGACCGCCAGTTCGAGAGCCGGGTGCTGGTCACCAGCGGCGACGAGTTCCAGGAGTTGGCCGGGTCATTCAATTCCATGGCCTCCCGTCTGGGCCGGCAATTCACCGCGCTCGAGACCGCGTCGGAGATCGACCGCGCGGTATTGTCGGCGCTGGACGTGACCCAGATCGTGGAGACGGTGCTGGTCCGCGCCCGGGATGTCTGCCCTTGCGACATGGTCTGCGTGGTGCTGCCTGACGACCAGCGGTACCTGGCCTACGTTTCGCCCGGGCCGGGGGAGGACTGGGAGCGGGAGCCGGTAGAGCTGCCGGCGGAGGAGCGGGAGCGGCTGCTGGCCTCGCCGCCGATCCTCCAGCTGGAGTCGGGCCTGGCGCTGCCGTCGTACACCACCCCGCTGGTCCAACGCGGCGCCCGCTCGTACGTGGTCCTGCCGCTGCTCTTCAAGCAGGATCTGGCGGGTATCATCGTGCTGGCCAACAGCCAGACGCCGGTGGGCCACGAGGACGACCTGGTGCAGATGCGCCGCCTCGCCGACCAGGTGGCGGTGGCCCTGGCCAACGTCCAGATGATCGACCGGGTCCGCTTTCTGGCCTACTACGACAGTCTGACCAGCCTGCCCAACCGGATCCTCTTCAAGGAACGGCTGCAGCACGCCCTCGCCGCGGCCCGCCGGGGCCAGCACATGGTGGCGGTCTTCTTCCTCGATCTCGATCACTTCGGGCGAATCAACGATACTCTGGGCCACGAACAGGGCGACCAGCTGGTGCGCGAAGTGGGCGCGCGGCTGCTGGCTTCCTGCCGGGAGTCGGACAGCCTCGCCCGGCCGGGCGGAGAAGCGGCACGCCCCAATGTGGCGCGCCTGGGCGGCGACGAGTTCACCATCCTCATTCCCGACCTGGAGGATCCGCAGGAGGCGGCCGGCATCGCGCGGCGTCTGCTGGGGAGCTTCGGCCAGCCCTTCCGGCTGGCGGGGCATGAGGTCTACGTGACCGCCAGTATCGGCATTGCGATTTATCCCTTCGACGCCGAGGACATGCAGGGGCTGCTGAAGAGCGCCGACACCGCCATGTACCATGCCAAGGAGCAGGGGCGGAACGGCTTCCAGATGTATTCCAAGGCGATGAACGCCACGGCGCTGCACCGGCTGACGGTGGAGAACAGCCTGCGGCGGGCGCTGGAGCGGGAAGAATTCGAGGTGCATTACCAGCCGCTGGTGGAACTGTCCGACGGCTCGATCGTGGGCGCCGAGGCGCTGGTGCGGTGGCGCCACCCCGAGATGGGGCTCATGCCGCCGGCGGAGTTCATTCCCATCGCGGAAGAGAACGGGCTCATCGTACCGCTGGGCGAGTGGATCTTCCGGAGTGCCTGTGCCCAGCAGGCGGCCTGGCGTGAAGCGGGGCTGGGGAACGTGCGGATTTCCACCAATCTCTCGAGCCGGCAGCTGCGCCAGATCAACCTGGTGGAGCGGGTCCATGCCATTCTGCAGGAGACCGGCGTGGAGGCGGGGTATATCTCGCTCGAGTTGACGGAAAGCATCCTGATGCAGCACGAATCGGAGAACGTCGCCACCCTCAATGCGCTGCGTTCACTCGGGCTCTGCCTCTCGATCGACGATTTCGGGACCGGGTATTCGTCCCTGAGTTACCTGAAGCACTTCCCCCTGGATACGCTGAAGATCGATCGCAGCTTCGTGCGCGATCTCTCCACCGACCCGGAGGACGCCCTGATCACCGGCGCCATTCTTGCCATGGGACGCAGCCTGGAGCTGACCATCGTGGCCGAAGGGGTGGAGACGCCGGACCAGCTGGCCTTCCTGCGGCGGCACCGCTGCGACCAGCTGCAGGGGTACCTCTTCAGCCGGCCGGTTCCGGCGGATGTGTTCCAGGGATTTCTGCGGGAGGGTAAGCGCCTGGCCCTGACGGCCGGAGAAGAGCAGTCGGTCTAGGCGGGGGCATCGCGCGGAATCGCTTCAGTTGGGAAGATCCAGCGTGCTCACCAGCGCCTGCATCCGCGGGTCATCGCGCAGCAATTGATACGCGGTCCAGCACCGTATGGAGGTTGCTATGGCGTAGTCTGAGTCGATCGACGCCCTCATTGCAGCGATGGCACGGTCGGTGTCACCCAGGGCCACATAGATCCGGGGATACGGTGAGAAGTGGCCGGTGGGACTCTTCGCGGCTACCCGCGCGAGTACCGACCGGGCCTGGTCATGCCGGCCGGCCATCGCCAGGGCGAATGCAAGTTCGGGTCCGGAGGAAAGGGTGTCGGTCGTCGCGACCAACCGCTGCGCCAGCTCGATGGCCTGGGCGTGTGCCCCGATGAGGGAATACTCGTCCACGAGGAACTTCAGCAACTCCGGCGTAACCACCCGCCCTCCTCCCGGCGCCGCGCGGGCCTGCAGCTGGTTGACTTGTGCGATGGCCTCCTGATGGCGATTGGCGCAGGCGTACGCGCCTGCAATCTGGGTCTTCAGGAGATCCGAAAGCGGGTCTCGCTCCGTGGCCATCTGGTATTGCCCGATCGCCTCGTCGTACCGACCCAGGCCCATGAGGTAGATGGCGTAGATCCAGTGGTGTGAGTTCGGGTCCAGCTCGACCGCCCGCCGGATCGCCTGCTCCGCGCCTGCCCAGTCGTGTTCATACCGGAACAGGACAAAACCGAGCGAGGCATAGGCCCACGATTCCGTATTGTCGAGCTCGAGCGCCCGCAACGCCGCCGCCTTCGCCTTCGGGTAGTACTCATCTGCCACTCCTGCCACGCTCTCCTGAGTGCTCGCCAGCCAATGATCGGCCAGCGCCAACTTCGCGTACGCTCTGGCCCAGGTGGAATCCAGCGCCACCGCCTCCTCCAGCTTGGCGATAGCCAGTCGGAGTTCTGCCGTTCGCCGAGTCGCGGGGAGCCGGGGCCCGTAGGAGGCATATTCGAGATGATACAGGCCCGCGAGGAACGCCTCCTGGGCGGCTGGATTGACCGACCGGTTGCGCGCCAGTCGGGCGCGGACCTCCGGCGTGACCTTCACCCGCACACTGTCGGCGACGGCACGCGCCACGCTTCCCTGCAGCGAGAGGGCGCGGTCCCGCGAGTTCGTGAGCATGAACGACGCCAGGTGCTCTTCCGGGTGTGCCCGAACGACCTGGACGCTGACGCGCACCGTGTCGCCGCTCATGAAGACCATGCCTTCCACCAGGGCATCCACCCCCAGTTGCTCCGCGATCACCGGCAGTGGCAGGTCGCTGCCCTCGTAGCGGAGAACCGACTGGCGGGAGTAGACCGTCAAGGACTCGACCTGGGCCAGCTCCGAGATCAGGGCGTCGTGCATCCCGGCGACGAAGTGATCCTGCCCCGGATCGCCGGTCTGGTTTGCCAGAGGAAGAACGGCGATGCTCCTGACCCTGCTGGGCGGGTGATGGAACGAGCGCGCCGACACCCAGGCCAGGGACCCCAGCACGAGCAGCGCGGCAATCAGCCCCGCCGCCCGCTTGCCTCCCCAGCTGGGTCGGCCGGGCTTCTCACCGGCCGCCGTGCCCTCCACGGGCACCGCGGCCATTGGCGAACCATCGGGAGCGATCACCTCGTCGGCCGCCCCCGCCGACTGACGGTCCGCTGACGACGCCGGGTCATCTCCGGTATATCCCCCCCGGATACGCTCGGCCAGCGCATGCACCGCCGGGTCCGGCCCGGCTCCGAAGTCCTGCTCCAGCAGGATCTCATGCAGGCGCGCCTGGCGCAGGGCGCCGGCGCGGTCGCCCGCCGCCTCCAGCGCCTCCATCAACCGGAGCGTGACTCGCGCATCGTAGGGATCGTCAAGGAGGAGACGCCGCCAGCATTGCACGGCGCGGCCGACCTCGCCCACGGTACTCTTCTCCGTTGCCAGCTCTCCCAGGGCCGTGCGCCAGGACTGGCGAAACCGCTCGCGCTCCTGGTCGAGCCAGCTCTCGAATTCCGGCGCCTCACTCAGGAAGAAGCCGTCCAGCAGCGGGCCGGCGTAGAGCCCGATTGCCCCTTCCCGGTCCCCCGCGGCCAGTGCACTCTGGAACGCAAAGACATCGCAGTCCAACGGTGGGGAACCGAGGTGCAGATCGTCCCCCGCGGAGAGGATGGCGGCGTCGCCCAGCGTCTTCCGCAACACATGCACCGCCTGCTTCAGCAGGTTGCGGGCAGGCTCGGCGTCGCGCCCGGGCCAGAGGTAGCCTACCAGCTTGTCGCGGCTGAGCGCGCGAGGATGGGAAACGCACAGCAGCGACAACAGCGCCAGGCGATGTCGCTGGGCAGCCGGGCCACGTAATGCCGCGCCGTCGCTCTCGAGGGATGCGCCGCCCAAGAGCCTGAGGGAGATCATATCAAGGGATACCGGAGCACGGTCCAGCCGCAGTCGCGGCGGATCGAGCCACGATGCGGGGTCAGCCAACGGGTTAGCCGCCGTTGACCGGCCGCTGACCGGTAGTTGACCGCTTCTTGCCAACGTATTCCAAGATACCGGGAGGGGCAAGATTGCTCCCTCCGGACCAGATCTCGAACCCCCGCACCCTGGAGGCCACCATGCACTCGACTTCCTTCGCATCAAGTCTCGCGGCGGTAGCTGCCTGTCTGGCGTTGGCAGGCTGCAACCCGGACAGCAGGATCCCTTCCGAGGCCACCGCTTCGCCCTCCGCAACCACGCCCCTGGCCTCGGCGGCTTTGCCGGCGGACCTCGAACAGGCCCTGGCGGCGCTGCGCAAGCAGACCGCCAGCTGGCACAACCGTACCTTGGCGGAAGCCGCGGGTTATACGGTGGATGTGGGATGTTCGGACGAGCGTACGGAAGGGCTGTCCGCCGCCGAGGCGCGGGGTATGGGCTACCACACCCTCAATCCGGCGCTGCTGGATGATCGGACGACCCTGCTCCAGCCGGAACTTATCGTTTATGCTCTCGACCCCGCGAGTGGGAAGCTCCAGTACGCCGGTTTCGATTACTTCATTCCGGGGACCCTCTATCCTTCTCCCGCGTCGTCGGGCTATCCCGGACAGCCGCCGATTCTCGAGGGCATCGGCACGCCGCTGACCTGGAACGACGCACATGCCGGATGGATCGCGCATATCTGGCCCTGGATGCACAACCCCGATGGCATGTTCGAGAACTTCAACCGGAACGTGCCGCTCTGTGAGTGTCAGATCAGTCCCGACCGCTCCATCTCTGCACGCCGTAACCCGGCTGATCGACGGAGGCCCGCCCGCGGCGGGTCTCCGCTGATACTCCGGCGCAGGCACGGATGCCAGCCATGTCCAGAGGCCAGCCGAAGTCCCCGATCGGTCCGCTAATGCTGTTCGCGGCAGCTGGCTGCCGCCGGCTGCGGAGACCGCGGCACGCTGGATCCCGCAGGGCCGACAGTCACGATGAATGTCGGCGGAGATGGGCAGCATTGCCGGTGAGGTGCGACAACTCGCCGCCGAGCGAGGCATCGGCCCGTTGCCGACTCCGCCGGCCGTACGGCCGGCGCTGGTCCGGCTGGGCCAGGCCCTGCTGTTCGATCCCATCCTGAGTGGAAACCGGGACATCGCGTGCATGACCTGCCACGCGCCGAGGTTCGCCCTGGGCGATGCCCGGCATCTCGCCATCGGCCAGGGCGGCACCGGACTGGGCCCGGCGCGGGTGCACCCGGACGGGCAGTTCATTCCCCGCAACGCACCGCCGCTCTTCAACCTGCACGTCCTCAGCAGGTTTTTCTGGGACGGCCGGGTCGAGCTCGACGCTCGGGGGCATTTCCGCGGCTCGCTCGGTCCGCAGGTCACCGAGGATATGTCACGTGCGTTCGAATTCGGGGCCCTGTCTGCCGTGGGCCTGCTGCCGGTGCTCTCCCGGGCCGAAATGCGCGGCGACTCCGGGAACGAGCTGGCGAGTATCCCCGATAACCAGAGTGGACGCGTTTGGCGCGCCCTCATGGACAGGCTCGGGGCAGTGCCCGAGTACCGCGAGCTCTTCGAGGCTGCATATCCCGGGACGCCGTTCGAGCGGATGAACTTCGCCTATGCCTCCAATGCCATGGCCGGTTTCATGACGGCGGAGCTGGCCTTTAATCACTCGCCCTGGGACCGCTTCCTCGCCGGCGATGACAATGCGCTCGACCAGGAGCAACTCGAAGGCGCGCGCATCTTCATGCAGATCCGCTGCTCCATCTGCCACAACGGGCCGGCGTTCAGCGACGGCGCATTCCATAACGTCGCCCTGGCGCAATTCGGCCCCGGCCGGGGCGACGGGCCCCTCGGGAACGACGATTTCGGCCGGGAACGCATTACCGGAGATCCCGCGCAGCGCTATGCCTTCCGCACTACGCCGCTCCGCAACGTGGAGCTCACCGGGTCCCTATGGCCACGCGGGTGAATTCGTGAGCCTGCACGATTTCATTGATCACTACAGCGAGTCGGACGAGAAGCTCCGGCATTACGACGTCTCGCAGCTGGAACCGGCGCTGCGGCCCACCCTGGTGGACAATGCCGGGGCCGTCCTCGCCACGCGTGATACGATCATTGATGGTGTGGTGCTCGCGCCCGAGGTGGTCGATGCGCTCACCGCCTACCTGCAGGCACTCACCGACCCCGCCGCGCGCGACCTCACGTCTCTGATCCCGGAGCGTGTCCCCAGCGGCCTGCCGGTTCCGCGCTGAACGCCCGGTCGCCGAGGGCGACCCTGTTCCCGCCCGGTTTGTACCCCGAGCAGGCATGAATGTCGGCGGGCCACCCGCTCGGGAGCGGCTCACCTGGCCTGAGCAAGACGGAGCGAATTCTCGGGTCTGCGTTATTGTTGAATATTCGTCATGACCTCCCCCCAGTGGGCCCGATTGGACCAACCCGGCGCCGACCTGCTTCGGCGCGGCGCCTGGTATCCGGTGGTGCGGCACGCGCCATCGGGTGAGCTGGTGCTCCTGGTGGACCGGCGGGAAGTGTCCATCGCCGCCGGCCTGGTGCGGTTGCGTGACAAGGCCCCGTCCTGCTGGTCGGTGGTCCGCCGGGTCGGCGTCCTGCGCCCCGCCTGGGGGGGCACACCGGTCACGCCGCTCTACGCCGTATGCCCGCGCTGCCGGGAGCGCCAGGACTTCACCGAACGGCCCGAGACCTTGCGCTGCAGCCGTTGCGGGAACACGGCGCCGGTGGACTGGTCGGAGATGTGCCAGGAGGACGGCAAGACGGCAGGGGAGTAAGAAGGAAGTTCTCCCCAGCTTAGTCCTGCTTCAGCAAGCTCTCCGCCGCGGTCGCCACATCTCCCACACTGATGGGGCGGTGAAGAAGCAGGTCCCAGTGGCCCGGAGGGGTTGGTGACCCGCCCGGGGCAATGAGAAGCGTCCGGCAGCCCGGGTGATGGGCCCGCAAGCGCTCCAGCAGCACGGGAGAGTCCAGCGCGGACTGATCCAGGATCAGCAACCGTACCGGTCCCCGGTCGGGATCGCGCTCGGGATAGCGCATGGCGGTGAGCAGGCTGGTGGCGCCAATGGCGTCGTAGCCGCGTTCCACCAGCTCGGCGCGGAGCAGGGCCCGGGGCCACTGGTCGGGCCAGACGATGAGGATGCGGAGGGCTGGCAGTGGTATCCTGGGCGGTCGAAGGTCGAAGGTGGCGCCTGTCCGGTGCCCTTATAGATTTCCCCCTCCCGGCGCCGTAGCCAAGTGGTAAGGCAGAGGTCTGCAAAACCTCCATTCAGCGGTTCGAATCCGCTCGGCGCCTCTGTGCAGGACGGCAAGACGGCAGGACGGCAGGTTCTGCTCCGAGAACGGTACTGGTCCAGACTCGCCCGCCCCACCCGCTCACCGCTCACCGGCCTCGGCCCGTCCCTTTTCCCCGACCCCAGCAGCGCGTTCATGGGTCCTCCGGGCCGTCAGGCCGGTCGGGACCCTCAGATCCTATCGTGGCTCAATCACGGGGGAAGGCCACCTGGGTGCTGAAAGGAACCCATATGGTAGGGAGCAACTACACCGCCGCCTTGCTGTGTCTCTTCGGAGTTGTCGCCTTAGGGCTGTCCGAGAGAGGGGGGCCTATCGCTGCCCGCGGCCTGTAATCTTAGAACGACGACTCGGGTGTTTGCGAAGCTTCCTGAGATCTCGCGGGAGGTCAGATTGCGGATTGAAGACGCATGTCGAGGTCGGG
This sequence comes from uncultured Gemmatimonadales bacterium, assembly GCA_963779755.1. Classification (GTDB taxonomy): domain Bacteria; phylum Gemmatimonadota; class Gemmatimonadetes; order Gemmatimonadales; family GWC2-71-9; genus CAVZZO01. The sequence continues at coordinate 167,549 of CAVZZO010000001.1, read as the reverse complement.
TTGGACAACCCATTTGCAGAGTATGCTGGATTCAATACGGACGACGAGACCGAAGGTTCTGGAATGGGTTCTTGCAGATCTCATCTCGAATACGGTCGATGTTGGCAACGATGTGGCCTTCAGGGCGAAGGGTACGTACTTGCGCGAGTTTGGGGGAGAAGCTGGCCCCGTGTTACAGATGAGTGAAACCAATAACGATGACTACCGCCGAGGCTTGGTTCTTGATGCAATTGACCCTCCGCTTTCAGCAGAGGACCGGAGGCTCGTGCTCGGTTATGCATGTGATGCCGGCGCCATCCTGATCGGATATCGAGCGCGTCCGAGTCTCGGCAAGACCATTGACAAGCGCAGGTATTGCGGAAGCTATTCTTCTGTCGGCTGATCTCTTGCTGTCCGGGGCCGCGGACAAGGTGGTAGTCGATAGCATTAGGAAGGCCGCGGGAGTGCCTGCTGAGTAGGTCGGGGTTTCTAGAACCGGGATGGTGCGGAAGCGGATAGTGGCTCGTGCTGGAAGAATGGTTGGCGCTCTCGCCCGCGCGCCATGCCCGGTCGCCCTTCCCCATCACTCACCGCCCACCGACTGCGGCAGGACTGCAAACCCCTCCCGCCTGGCGGCCTCCGCCAGGCGCTGATCCAGTGTCACCAACGGGAGGCTCTCCGGCTGATGCTCGCACGCGATGATCGCGGCGGCGAGCTGCAGGGCGTCCGCCGCCCGCAGCGGATGCAGCCGCAGCAGCCTGCCCGCCTGGTCCCGCACCGCATCGGTCGGAATGACCTCGGCCCATCCCCTGGGTGAGCCGCGTCAGACGGGCCAGGCTGGCCTGGTGATCCCCGGGCTCCAGTGCTCCCTCCCGGGCCAGGCGCGCCAGCGCGGACGCGGCCTCGACCGGCGTCCCCCACCAGGCGAAGACTTCCGCATCAGCCCGAAGCAGCTTCTGAAGGGCGGAGGTGGCAGGCTCCCGCACCAGGAGGGGCAGCAGCGCGGAGCTGTCCCAGAACCTCACCGGCCGTCCAATCGCTCGGCCAGCAATGCCGCGCTCGCGAGACCTTGGGCCCGGGGCGGCGGGGTCTGATAGAGCTCGGGAGCGAGCGGCCGCGCGCGCCGGGCGATGAGACCCGCCCGCTCCAGCCGGAGCAGCCTGCCTTCGGTAGCAGCCGGGGCGCCGCTGTCGTCCAGGGGAACGAGAGCCGCGACCGGAACCCCCCGGTCGGTAATGACGATACGGTTGCCCTTGCGCACCCGGGCGAGCAGGGCACTCAGGCGGTTCTTGGCCTCGGAAATAGAATAGGCTCTCATCTGGCTATTATAGCCAGCTATATCGCGCTAGACAAGACTGATCCCCCCCCCAACGCCTCGACGCACCGCCCCGCCGCCCTGGGTTCCTCCAGAAAGAACAGCCATGGCTCGATCAGCTCCAGCTCCATGACGCGGAAGGTGCCGCCGAGTTCGCAGCCGTCCACCCGCGCGTAGAGTGTCGGTTCCGGCGCGCACCGCACCGCGGCAGCCGCCTGCCCGATGATGTCCTCACCCACCGCGACCGGTTCCGCCGTCCCGCCGAACTCCGCCTGCACCCGGAAATCTCCGGGCCTGGGACGCTTGCGGACCGCGTGAGAGAAGCGGGTGCCGAAGAAGATGAGCGACAGCTCGCCGGCGGTTTCGATCTCGGGCTGAAAGGGCTGGACCATCAGATCGCGCTCGGCCACCATGCTGCGGAATGCCGATTCATCCTCGTCCGTGATTTCCGTCCCGGTCCGCCAGGTGTGGAAGGCGGACGCGGACACCACCGGCTTGACCACCATCCGGCCCCACCCCTGCTCCGCGCCTATGGCACTCAGCGCCGCTCTGGTCCCCCGGGGAACCCAGGCGGTGGGCACCACGGCCACTCCGCGGGCCGAGAGATCCTTCAGATAGGTCTTGCGGGCGTTCCAGCGAAGCACCGGCACGGAATTGAAAACCTGCATACCGGCGCGCTCCAGCCGGTCGAGCCAGCCCTGAAACTCCGCGATCCGGCGGTGATAATCCCAGCAGGAGCGGATGATGATTGCCCGGTAGCCGGCCCAGTCCGCGGCCGTATCGTCCCACCGGCGCACCGCCGGCTCGTACCCTGCGCCGGCCAGGGCGTCGCGCAGCGCCCGGTCGTCGCTGGTGAGCGCCGGGTAGTCGGCGCTGGTGGCGAGCGCGATCAACCCTCGGACAGGCTGATTCATTGCCGGGGTGCCGCGCCCCCCGGTCGGCACTCCGTCAGCGCCAGCCCTCCCGCGCCCGCAGGGCGGTCACATGGGCGACGTGGTGCCTGCCGTGCCAGGCATAGAGGGCGAGCAGGACGTCGAGCGACATCTCGCCGCTCTCGGGATGGAGAATCCTGCGGGCGAACGCGGTCTGGTGCAGGCCGCGGAGCATCATCACCCAGCGGATGTGGAGTGCATCGAGGAGGTCCAGCGAGATCCCGATAGGCGCGGCCCGTGCCTCCGGAAGCTCCGCCCAGGCGCTCTCGTCGTAGGGACGGATGGTCGGCGCGTCCTCGGTAAGCCCGAGCTTGAACCGGGTATAGGCGTTGAGGTGGCTGTCCGGCAGGTGATGCACCACCTGGCGTACTGTCCAGCCGCCGGGCCGGTACGGCGTATCCAGCCGGCGGTCATCCAGACCATCCACCGCCTGGCGCAGCGCCCCGGGTGCATGGGCGATCTCGTCGATCAATCGCGCCCGATCGGCCGGCGTAAGCGGCCCGGGACGGGTGAACCTGCCGATGGGGTAACGTAGATCGTCGTTCATCAGGGTACGGAGGGGATGTTCAGGTGGAGGAACGGCGTCTTGCCCGGCTATCGCTGCGACGGCGTGGAGCGCCGATGCAGGATGCCTGCCGCTGGCTGTCACTGCGAGGGCGCGCAATGACAGCAATATTTTCCTGCCGTCCTGCCGTCCTGCCGTCCTGCCGTCCTGCCGTCCTGCCGTCCTGCCGTCCTGCCGTCCTGCCGTCCTGCCGTCCTGCGACCGAGCGGCCTCGAATAGAAAGCCGCGAGGAAGTCCTTTAGGGCCGCCCTACATGACCTGGTGCTGATCCTTCTCCCGCGGAGCCGCCAGCAGCCGCTCGGTGAAATCCTGGCGGTTCTCCAGCTCCGCCACTCGCGCTTCCAGCGAGGAAATATATTCGCGCTGCTCATTCAGTTCCCCGCGCAACGCGGCGGCCTCGCGGTCATCGATGCCACCCTCGAGGCGCCCGGGGCGGTACCCCCGCCCCCGCCGCCTGCCGAAGAGCACCCAGACGAGGATGACCGCTACCACCAGCCAGGGACCGTTCCAGAAGAACATTACGAACCGCCTTCCTGCGCCTGGTCTCTCACGGCCCAAACGGCTTCAACCTCTTCCGTGGCCCGCCGGAGAACCTCGGCGACTTTCTGCAACGCGGGATCGTCCGGGCCGCGCCGCCAGGCCTTCTTGAAGGTGACCGCCGCCAGGCGGGCGAACGCGCCCTGCACCTCGCCGATGCCTCCGCCGGTGAACTCGCGAACCGTTTCCTTCACCCGGTCGAGAATTTCATCCAGCAGGTCGCGATGCTCGTCCAGATAGGCTTCGCCTTCGGGCGTAATGTAATAGACCTTCTTCCCCTCCGTCTCCACCACCCGGACGTAGCCTTCGTCCTCCAGCAGCTGCAACGTGGGGTAGACCGTGCCGGCCGAGGGCGTGTAGTATCCGCCCATCTTTTCCTCCAGAGCGCGGATGAGCTCGTAGCCGTGCCGCGGTTTTTCCCGGATGAGTCGCAGGAGGACAAACTTCACCTCGCCCGACTCGAACATCTGGGTCCGCCGCCGCCGGCTTCCCCGGCCGCGGCCCTCCCAGGCTCCCCGCCAGGCGTTTCCAAAGGGGAACCCGGGCCCGAACCCCCAGTCATTATTCTTGCTGCACATAGACTTATCTCCAGTTATATCGTGGGACATATCGTACGATATATCGTAAGATAGGTCGGAAATCCTGTCAAGCGTCCCTCGCCCCCTCTCGGCCCCCCGACTCTCTCGACCACTTCCCTCGACCCCTCGACGCTCGACCCTCTCGACCTGAAGGTTGCGGGACCCCGGCTGAGCACGGCGCGCATCGCTGCTAGCCCTCGACTCCCTCGACCTGCCTGGAGTACGCGGCAGCTCGGAAGCCCGCGGGCCCCCGGCTGAGCACGGCACGTATCGCTGCTCGACCCTCGACCTGCCAGAGTGGTCGGAAGATCCAAAGAGATCCAGAGACTTCTGCCAAGGCTCCTATCTTCCATCATGCCTCCCCGCACCCGCTTCGCCCCCGCGCCCACGGGGTATCTCCACCTCGGCCACGTGGTGAACGCGATCTACGTGTGGGGGTATGCGCGCGCGCGGGGGGCGATGGTGCTGTTGCGGATCGAGGATCATGATCGCCAGCGCTGCCGTCCGGAGTTCGAGCAGGCATTGCTGGAGGATCTCGCGTGGCTCGGCTTCGCGCCGGACGAGGGCCCGGTGCGGCAGAGCGAGCGGGGCGCGCTCTACCAGGCGCAGGCCGACCGGCTGGCCGGACGGGGGCTGGTGTATGTCTGCGACTGCTCACGCAGGGACATTTCGCGCGAAGCGGGGGATGCGTCCGGCCTGGAGCAGCGCTATCCCGGCACTTGCCGGGACCGGAACCTGGACGATGCGCCAAGCCGCAGCTTGCGGGTCCGAATGGAGCCCGGACTGGAACGCTTTGAGGATCTGCGACTCGGCCCGCAGGAGCAGGACCCCGCGTTGCAATGCGGCGACCTGCTGATCCGCGACCGCCTGGGGAACTGGACCTACCAGTTTGCGGTGGCGGTGGACGACTGGCTGCAGGAGATCGATCTGGTGATCCGGGGCGAGGACCTGCTCTCCTCGACCGGCCGGCAAATCCGCCTGGCCCGGCTGCTGGGCCGTCAGGAGCCGCCCCGCTACCTCCACCACCCGCTCATCTTCAAGCCCTCGGGCGAGAAGCTGAGCAAGGCCGACCGCGACACCGGCATCCGCGATCTGCGTGCCGCGGGAGCCACGCCGGAGCAGGTGCTGGGTCGCGCGGCGGGCCTGGCGGGATTTGACCACGGTTCTCCCTTCTGACCTAACCCCCTGTCCCCCTTCCCTGTTGGGAAGGGGGAACTGGATCCTACATTCTGGTCCTGCCGTCCTGCCGTCCTGCCGTCCTGCCGTCCTGCCGTCCTGCCGTCCTGCCGTCCTGCCGTCCTGCCGTCTTATAGCGCCACCTGCAACCCCGATGTGAAGATCCGGTCGGTCTTCTTGAACCCCGGCTCCGGCAGATTGTCGAAGTGAATGACGTAGGAGAGCTTCATGGAGATGCGGCTGGAGATGGGTGCGGTGAGGGCCGTTTCCGAGTTGATGCGGTAGTCCTTGCCGGTGTCCAGGTTGGGGAGAAATTCCACGTTCTGGCTGATGTTGGACTTTTCACTGAAGGAGTACTGGTATTTCCCCGCCGCCCGGGCAGCGGTGTAGTTGTTGTTCACGCCCGCCAGGTCGCGTTGCTGGGTGAAGTTCAGGCCGCCCTCGAAGCTCAGGTCCTGTTTGTCGGTCTTGATGACGGCGAATGCCAGGCCGACCGGCTCCTCGAACCGGCGGGAAATGCCGGCAAATTTGTTCCGCTCGTAGCTGCCGCCGGCAAACACCGACAGGCGTGGGGTCAGGCCGTAATCGATGCGCGCGCCGGTCTTGAGCAGGTTGGCGTTCTCCGTTCCTGATTGCTTGCCATAGACGATGTTGAAAAACTGGCTCGCCTGCCAGGGCGAGCCCACCGGCTGGTAATCCAGCTTCTGCTCTACGTTGAGCGTGGTAATCTCGGTATTGCCGGCCGTGTTCACGAACCCCACCGCGATCGACGCCTTGAGCGGATCGGGGGGAGCATCCTGGGCGGCGAGACGGGAACCGGCGAGGATGGCACAGCCGAGAAGGATGTATGGCTTCCTGAGCATAGAACTGCGCCTCCGGCCAAGGATTGAGGACTGAGGGCTGGTAACTGAGGACTGAGCATCCAGCGACCAGCGATTAGCGACAACGACCAACGACTAGCGACTAGCGACTAGCGACCAGCGCCACCCCGCACCCGGATCCGATCGGCATCTGGCGACAGGTCCGGCACCCGCAACTGCCCCTCCGACGCTGCGACAATGGTAGCCACAGTAGCATCGCCGGTCACGTTGGTGACGGTCCGGAGCATATCCAGGATCCGGTCCACCCCCAGGATGAGCGCGATGCCGGCGCTGGGGACGCCGATCGCCTCCAGGATGATGACCAGCATGATGATGCCGGCTCCCGGCACCGCCGCCGTGCCGATGCTGGCCAGCACGGCCGTGAGGATGATCGTAAGCTGGGCGCCGATGCCCAGCTGCATGCCGAGCGCCTGGGCGATGAACACCGCCGCCACCGCCTGGTAGAGGGCCGTGCCGTCCATGTTGATGGTAGCGCCGAGCGGCAGCACGAAGGATGAGACCTCCTCCGATACGCCCAGCTTCTCTTCGCAGCGCTCCATGGTGACCGGCAGCGTCGCCCCGCTCGAGCTGGTGGAGAACGCCACCAGCTGGGCCGGTGCCAGCCCGCTGAAGAAGGTCTTCAGTTTCATCGGGCTCAGCGTCCGGAGCAGGATGGGGTAGGTCACCAGGGTGTGGATCAGCAGCCCCGCCACCACCGCCAGGCTGTAGTACCCCAGGGCTCCCAGGAGGTTCACGATCTGGGCCAGGTTGTCGCCCGCCACGCTGGTAATGGTGCCGGCGATGAGGGCGAACACGCCGACGGGCGCCATCAGCATGATGAGGTCCACCAGCCGGATGATGATGGCGCTGGCGCTCTCGAAGAAATCCAGAACCGGTTTCCCCTTCTCGGCGGGTACCTGGACCAGGCCGACCCCGATCAGAATGGCGAGAAAGACCACCTGCAGCATGTGCTGGTTGTCGCCCGCGGCCCCCACGGCGTTATCGGGGACGATATCCACCAGGATCTGCAGGGGGCCGCGTTGCTGGGCTGACTCGGCCGCCTGTTCGCCGCTGCTGGCGGCGCCGGCATAGGTCTCCTGCAGCTGGGCCCGCATGGCCTCGGGCACCTGGTGGCCCGGCTGCAGCAGGTTCACCATCACCAGGCCGATGGTCACGGCCACTACGGTGGTGCCGAGGTAGATGGCGATGGTCTTGCCGCCGATGCGGGAGAGCTTCCGCAGGTCGCTCAGCGAAGCCACTCCGGTGATGAGCGAGGCCAGGACCAGCGGCACGGCGATCAGCTTCAGGGCATTGATGAATATGGTCCCGAACGGAGTAATCCAGTCGCGGGTGAAGCGGCCCCAGCCGCTGGCCGCCGCCAGCACGCCGTAGGCGACGCCGAGCAGCAGGCCGATGATGATCTGCCAGTGGAGTTTACGATACCAGCGCATGATCCGGTCCGGTCTGGAGGAGCGATCCCGGAAGCCTAGCCCCGGCATTACCACCTGACAACGCGGCGGCGCTTGCCGGATCGGCCCGCTCCGGTGATGTTAGTACGCCCCTTCACTCCCCACTCCCGATTCCCCAATCCTCCCATGTCCGCTGTCGCCCAGCGCCGTGTCCCCCTGCATACCAAAATCCTCCTCGGCCTGGCGCTGGGGGCGGTCTGTGGTATCGCGGCCAACCACTTCTGGAACGAGAACCCGCGGCTGCTCTGGATCGTCAACAACATCGCGGAGCCGGCGGGGCAGATTTTCCTGCGGATGCTGTTCATGGTGGTCGTCCCGCTGGTCTTCACGTCCATCGCGCTGGGCGTGGCGTCCATCGGCGATATCGGCCGGGTGGGGCGGATCGGGGGGAAGACGCTGCTCTTCTTCCTGGCTACCACGGCGCTGGCGGTGGTACTCGGCCTTATCATGGTGAACCTGGTCAAGCCCGGCCTCCTGGTTTCACCCCAGGTGCGCACCGAGCTGCTGGCGCAATACAGCGCGCAGGGGGCGGAGAAGGTTGCCGCGGCGAAGCAGAACGGGTTCGGGATCAATACCTTCGTGGGCATCGTCCCCAAGAACCCGGTGGCCGCCGCCGCCGGGGGCGACATGCTGGGCCTCATCTTCTTCACCCTGATCTTCGGGATCGCGCTGACCACGCTGCCGAAGGCCGTCTCGGAGCCGGTCATCAAGGTGATCGAAGGCATCGGCCAGGCGGTCATGGTGATCATCGGCTTTGCCATGCGGCTGGCGCCCATCGGGGTCTTCGGGCTGATTTTCGCCGTGACCGCCCGGTTCGGGTTCGACGTGCTGCGCTCGCTCGGCGCCTTCGTGCTCATGGTGCTGGCCGGGCTTGCCATCCATCTGCTGATCTCGCTGGCGGCGCTGGCCAGGCTGCTGGTCAATGTGGGGCCGCGCGAGTTCTTCGGCCGGAGCCGGGCGCTCATGATCACTGCCTTTTCGACCTCGAGCTCCAACGCCACGCTGCCGACCACCATCCGCACGGCCGAGGAGCACTTCGGGGTGCCCCGGGAGGTGGCCGGCTTCGTGCTGCCGCTGGGTGCCACCATGAACATGAACGGCACCGCCCTGTTCGAGGGCATGACGGTCATCTTCCTGGCCCAGGTGTTCGGCATACATCTCACGCTGGGCACGCAGATCCTGGTCGTCATCATGTCGGTCATTACGGCGGTGGGCGTCGCCGGCGTACCCAGCGGGTCGATCCCGCTGATCGTCCTGGTGCTTCAGATGGTGGGAGTGCCGGGGGAGGGAATCGCGCTGATCCTGGGAGTGGACCGGATCATGGATATGGCGCGGACCGTCCCCAACGTGATGGGCGACCTGCTGACTTCGATGGTGGTGGCGAAGAGCGAAGGGATGGAATTCAAACCGATCCACGAGCCGGGACCGGAAATCGACTAGGGCAGAACGCCGGCAAGGACGACGGTACGGGAGCATACATTCCGTCCTGCCGTCCTGCCGTCCTGCCGTCCTGCCGTCCTGCCGTCCTGCCGTCCTGCCGTCCTGCCGTCCTGCCCCCTACCGCCCGACCAGCGCCTCCGCTTTCTGGCCGATCTTTTCCAGCAGCGAGTTGTAGGACGCGCTGAACTTCTCCACACCTTCCTTTTCCAGCTCTTCGGTGACGCGGTCGAGCGAGATGCCGGTGCGCTCCAGCGTCTTGAGCTGTTCGTGGGCCTCGATGGTGTGGATGCGGAGCTCGGGGTGGCCGTGATCCCGGTAGGCCTCGAACGTGTCGGGCGGCATGGTGTTGACCGTCATGGGCGCCACCAGGGCCTCGATGTAGTAAATGTCCGGCAGCGACGGATCCTTCGTACTGGTCGAGGCCCACAGCGGCCGTTGGGGACGGGCTCCCTTGAGGGAGGTCCACTCCTTCGCCAGGAGCGACCGCTCGAAGGCGGCATAGGCGGTGGCGGCGTTGGCGATGCCAATCTTGCCGCGGATGGCTTTCCCTTCGCCCATCGTGTCCAGCAGGCCGTCGACCTTGGTGTCGACCCGGCTCACGAAGAAACTCGCCACCGAGGCGATCCGGTCCAGCGGCTGCCCCGCGTCCTGCCGGGCCCGCAGCGCGCGAAAATAGGCGCTCATGACCTGGCGGTAGCGGTCCACCGAGAACAGCAGCGTGATATTGATATTGATGCCATCGGCCAGACACTGTTCGATGGCCGGCAGGCCCGCCCGGGTGCCCGGGATCTTGATCATCAGGTTGGGCCGGTCCACCCGGTTCCACAGCCGCCGGGCCTCGGCGATGGTCCCGTCGGTATCGTTCGCCAGCTGGGGCGAGACTTCCAGCGATACCAGGCCGTGAATACCGCCGCTGCTGTCATAGGTCGGGCGGAATACGTCGCAGGCCGAGCGGACGTCTTCCACGGCCAGTGCCTCGAAGATCTCCGCGGGGGTGCGGCCCTCGCCGTGCAGGCGCCGGATGTCTTCGTCGTACAGATCGCTCCCCGCCACCGCCTTCTCGAAGATGGTGGGGTTGGTGGTCATGCCCTTGAGCCCGTCCTCGCGAATCAACTGCTCCAGCTTGCCGCTGGTGATGAGATCGCGGGTGACGTAGTCGTACCAGGGCGCCTGGCCCAGCTCGCTCAGTCGGACGAGCGGGTTGTTATGCATGGTGATCCCCCTTCAGCACGCGCCGGACGGCCTCGCTGACCGCTCCGGCGGTGAAGCCGAATTCCTGAAACAGCCGCTTGGCCGGGGCGGACGCCCCGAAGCGGTGCATGGCGATGATGACTCCGCGCTCGCCGGCGTAGCGCTCCCAGCCGAACGGGCTGGCGGCCTCGATGGTGACTCGTGCCGTCAGCCCCGGCGGCAGGACCCGGTCGCGATAGGCCTGATCCTGGGCCTCGAACAGCTCCCAGCTCGGCAAAGACACCACTCGAACGGGGATGTCTTCCCGGGCCAGTCCTTCCGCCGCCTCCAGCGCCACGTGCACTTCCGATCCGGTGGCGATCACTACCGCCCGGGGAGGGGAGGATGGTTCGTAGAGGATATAGCCGCCGCGGCGCGCGCCCTCGGCCGGCTCCGCACCGCTCCGCGGCAGCACTGGCAGCTTCTGGCGGGTGAGGACCAGAGCCGTGGGGCCGTCGGTCCGCTGCAGTGCCGCGCGCCAGCCTTCAACCGTTTCCACGGCATCGGCCGGCCGGAAGACCACGATATTGGGCGTGGCTCGCAGCATGGCCAGCTGTTCGATGGGCTGGTGGGTGGGCCCATCCTCGCCCAGACCGATGGAATCGTGGGTTCCGATGAAGACGACCGGCAGCCGGCTCAGGGCCGCGAGTCGTACTGCCGGCTTCATGTAGTCGAAGAAGATGAAGAAGGTGGCCGCGAAGGGACGCAGCCCGCCGTGCGCGGCGATCCCGTTGGATGCCGCACCCATGACGTGCTCCCGCACGCCCCAGTGGATGATCCGGCCGGTGGACTCCGGCCCCATCTCGCCAAAGTCCTTGAGCACGGTTCCCGTGCTGCCGGCCAGGTCGGCCGAGCCGCCCACCAGATTGGGGATAGCCGGCATCAGGGCATCCAGCACCTTCTGGGACGCCTGCCGCGTGGCCAGGGGCCCGTCGCCGGGAGCGAACGAAGGCAGGCTGGTATCCCAGCCCCGGGGCAGGCCGCCCTCCATCCAGCTTTCGAACTCGGCCGCCTGCTGGGGGAACCGGGCGCGGTAACGCTCGAAACCCGCCTGCCACTGGTCTTCCAACGCCCGCCCCCGGCCCACCGCCTCGCCCATGAACCGCGCCACATCGTCCGGAACGGTGAAGGGCGGGTCGGTCCAGCCCATGATTTCCTTGGTGCGGCGGATTTCCTCTTCGCCGAGGGGAGAGCCGTGCGCGCTCGGGGTATCGCGTTTCGTGGGGGCGGGGTCGCCGATGATCGTGCGCAGCACGATCAGCGTGGGGCGGTCGGTCTCATCGCGTGCCACCTCGAGCGCGCGAGTAATGGCCTCCAGATCGTTGCCATCGTCCACGTGCAGCACCTGCCAGCCGTAGGCTTCGAACCGCTCACCCACATCCTCCCGAAAGGTGATCTCGGTATGGCCGTCGATGGTGATGTGGTTGTCGTCGTAGATCAGATTCAGATTGCCAAGCCGCAGAAACCCGGCGACCGAGCCGGCTTCGCTGCCGATGCCTTCCATGAGATCGCCGTCGCTGACAAAGCCCCAGACCCGGTGATCCACTACCGTCTGGTCCGGCCGGTTGAAGCGGTCGGCCAGGATGCGTTCGGCGATGGCCAGGCCCACCGCATTGGCGATCCCCTGGCCCAGGGGCCCGGTGGTCACTTCCACCCCGGGCGTATGCCCCCGTTCCGGATGCCCCGGTGTGCGCGAACCCCACTGCCGGAAGTTGCGGATCTCGTCCATGGAGAGATCGTAGCCGGTCAGATGGAGCATGGCGTACAACAACATCGACGCGTGCCCGTTGGACAGGATAAACCGGTCGCGGTCGGGCCAGTCCGGGTTGCGCGGGTTGAACTTGAGAAAGCGGGTCCACAGGACCCAGGCGGCGGGCGCCAGGGCCATCGGCGTTCCCGGGTGGCCGGAATCGGCGCGCTGCACCGCATCCATCGCCAGGGTGCGGACCATATTGATGCAGCGCCAGGCGAGGGTAGTATCTGCGTTGAGCTCGAGGGGGGTCTGCTGGCTGGTGGTTACGGACACTGTCGCTCCTGCGCTTCCTGGATAGCCGGGGTCGGGGCTCTCAGGGAAACTAACAGGGGCCGGCCCGCCAGCCGAAAGGGCGGTGGTCACATCCGGGAACCTCCCCTTTCCAGGCCGGTATTACTGCGCATGACGCTGCCCCACGTCCCCTCCGAGGCGCTGGCCCAGGCCTATGAAATCGGCGAGGTCGCCCGGCTGACCGGGCTCTCCCCCACCCGGCTCCGCGCCTGGGAGCGCCGCTACGAGCTGGTCCGCCCCCGGCGGCAGCCCAACGGCTATCGCGCCTACTCCGCCGACCAGGTCGCCCTGCTGCGGGTCTTTGGCCGCCTGGTGTCGGAGGGAGGCCGCATCGGCGACCTGGCCGGCCGCACCCCGGACGAACTCGCCCGCCTGATCGAGGAGCGCGCCACCGGCAGCGGCTCGCCGCTCAGTGCCCTGCTTCGGGCCATTCAGGCGCTGGACCGGGAGGGGTTGGAGCATCTGGTTGCCCAGCTGCTGGCGCTGCACGGCCTGGAAGGCTTGGGCCGCCAGATCGTCCTGCCGCTGGCGGTGGAGGTAGGGGATCTCTGGGCCTTGGGGCGCCTGCCGGTCGCCTCGGAGCACCTGGTCAGCGAAGTCATCGTGCATACCCTGAAGAGCGGATTGCGGGTGGCCCGCCAGGCCGGTCCGCGGGTGGTGGGGGCCGGTCTCCCGGGAGAGCGGCACGAGTGGGGATTTCTCTGCGCGCTGGCCGAAATTCAGGGTCGCGGCTGGAATGTGGAGTACCTCGGCCCCGATCTCCCGCTCGACGACGTAGCCGAAACCGCCTGGCGGCTGCGTCCCGACCGGATCGCGCTCACCGGATGTCTCGTCGACACGGTCGCCCGGGCCCTGCCGGGCCTGGCCCGTCTTGCCTCCCGGCTGCCGCCGGGTCAGGTGGTGGTGCTGGGTGGCTGCGGCACCGAGCCGCACCGGCCCGCGCTAGAGCGGATGGGGCTTCGCTGGGGCATGGAAGCCTTCCCTCCCGCGCACATCCTGCGTCCTTCCGGAGCGGTCTGACACGCGGCCACTCCGGACCGCGACGCGGGGAGGCGGGGGGGTGGAAGGCCCGGGTCGGCCGCTTATCTTCCCCCTGCGAACCGATGCGGACATGCGATTGCGATTGCGAGGACGATGTGGGACACGACGAGCCAGGATATCTGAAGGCCTTGCGCCGCTCCCAGGAGCGGCAGCAGAGGTCAAAGGGCGGCCGGGAAGGCCGGACCGCGGGGAAGCTGAGCCCTGCCGAAATGGAAGCCACACGCTGGGCGCGCGAAGTGGCGGGCCCGGGCGTATCGATCGCGCCCAACCTCGAGGGCGCCAGGTATGCGTTTCTCTATCAGCCCAAGACCTACGACCAGAAAGCCCCGGTACTGCTGGAGGGTGTCGCCTCCCAGGAGGCACTGGTGACCAGGATCGAGGCGGCGAGCGGTTTCGGCGACAAGGTGCTGGGCTGCTATGATGTGGCCAGTGCCCGGCCGCTGGAAGCGGGCACGGAGCAGGGCCGCACGACCCTCACGCCCGGCACCGCCCGGCCCATCGGCAAGGTGCTGACACCGGAGCAGATGGTGCGACAGGCCGCCAAGATGGCCGAGAAGCGGGGCAGGGAGCGGAAGCCGGAAGGGAAGGGCGGGAAGGGAAGACGCTGAGCTGGAACTACGGGAAAAGCGAAAGGGGAAACGGGAAAGGATCAGCCCTTTGCCGTTTCCCCTTTCCCGTTTTCCTCTTCCCCGCGTTCAGGCTGCCTTCACCTCCGAGGTGCACGCCGGGCACCGGGTTGCCTTGAGCGAGATGGCGGTCATGCAGAAGGGACATTCCCGGGTCTTGGGCGGCGGCGGAGCCTCCTCTTTCCGGTGCAGGTTCTGGAACCAGCGGACCAGCAGGAAGACCACGAAGGCGAGGATGAGAAAACTCACCAGGTGGGTGATGAACGCCCCGTAATTCACAGTGACGGCGCCTGCCGCCTTGGCGTCCTCCAGGGTCTGATACGGTCCCAGCGGTGTCCCGGACTTCAGCACCGCGAACATGTCGTCGAACTTCACATTACCCAGGACCAGCCCGATGGGGGGCATGATCACATCGTTGACCAGCGAGGTCACGATGCTACCGAACGCGGCGCCGATGATGACGCCCACGGCCAGATCCAGCACGTTTCCCCGCATGATGAAGGTCTTGAAGTCCTTCCACATACGTTCCCTCCCTTCAGAGGAATGCTGCACAGGGAGAAATCCGGGTCAGGAGAAATACCCGAGCCGGGCCGCGAACTCCGTGCAGGCTGCGGACTACAGGGCCACCTCGGCCTCCCGGGCCGGACGAGGGGAGATGGCCAGGATGCCGTCGCAGCGGGCGCAAACCACCCCGCGTTCGTCCTCCACCTCGACGGCCACGAAGATCAGGTTGGCGCCGGCCCGGATGAGCCGTCCGATCGCCGTCACCCGGTTGCCCATCACGGGGCGGAGAAACACCACGTTGAGCTGGACCGTTCCTCCCCGGCGCCCCTGCGTGTGTACGTGCCCCACCATGCCGACGGCGGCATCGCACAACCCGGCGATCACGGCGCCGTTCACGGCGCTGGTGCCCAGCCCCCCGCGATGAAAATCCTGGACCGGATCAATGAACACCCGGACGGCCTCGGGATCGCTGAAATCGCCCCGGGCACCCAGGTGCCGCATGGGCAGCAACTGATTCCAGCGTTCAGTCAGGGCCGTCCGCTGGGCAGGTTCGAGAGGGACGGTCAGGGGGTAGCGGGGAGCGTCCTCTGGGTGATCTGCTTCCATTCGGGGGCCCCGGCAGCTTAGATTGCAGTATCCACGGCCAGGACGCCAGCGGGCGCCTGGGCCATAAGTTCAACTCTTATAAGAGCTTGTAGTGCAAAGACGAACACCGCGCGGCAAACGGTCGCGCACCAACGGACACGCAGTAAAATCAACTTCCTTCCACCGATCTCCCGGACGTTCCCTGCAGTCCCACCGCGAGTGGCTACTTCAGTTGCATGGCCCTGTTTGCGCGTATTGCGGCAAACGCACCAGTCCCGAATTCATCACGCTCGATCATGTGCGTCCCCGTCGAGGCCAGAGCGCCTACGACCGGCCGGACAATCTGGTGCTGGCCTGCACGCCCTGTAACGCGGCCAAGGCCGATTCGCCCCTGCTGGCGTTTCTGCTGCAGGCCCGCTCCCGCGGGGTATTTCTGCTGCATTATGGCGAGCATCTTTCAGAGCCGTTGAAGACTCTGGCCCGCCAGGCGTCGGAACGTCCGCTGCTCGAGTCCTGAGGCTCGCAGCCGATCAGGCCCTGACCTTCCGGCTGCGGCGCGGTGCGGCCGCCGCCGCGGTCAGGGCCCCCTCCACAATCCTCCGCTGCTCGGCCGCATGGGCGGCCGGATACCCCTCGGCCGGACTGGCCCGCTCGGGCCGCCCCACGAATTGCAGCGTGACATCCTTCGGCATGACATCCCGCAGCTTATCCTGGAGATAATTCCAGGCGCCCATGTTCCGGGGCTCCTCCTGGGCCCAGACCAGCTGGGTCAGCCCGGTGTAGCGCTCGAGGATATGACGCAATTCGGGCGCGGGGAAGGTGTAGAGCTGTTCCAGGCGAACGAGGGCCGGCCGCTGCTCCAGCTTCTCGGCCTGCGCCAGGAGATCGTAGTAGATCTTGCCGCTGCAGAGTACCACACGGGAAACCCCGGCGGGGTCTGTCTGATAGTGCGGATCGTCCAGCACCGGCCGGAAGGCGCCCTGGGTCAGGTCTTCCAGCCGCGAGGCCGCCTGCGGCAGACGTAACAGGCTCTTGGGGGTCATGACGATCAGCGGCCGGTAGCGGGTGGCGCGGCCCTGGCGGCGCAGCAGGTGGAAGTACTGGGCCGGCGTGGTGCAGTTGGCCACCCGGATGTTTCCCTCGGCCGCCAACTGGAGGAAGCGTTCCAGCCGGGCACTCGAGTGTTCCGGCCCCTGTCCCTCGTATCCGTGCGGCAGCAGCAGCGTGAGCCGGGTGGTGGTCCCCCACTTGGACAGGCCGGAGCTGATGAACTGGTCGACCACGACCTGGGCGCCGTTGATGAAATCGCCGAACTGCGCCTCCCAGAGCACCAGCGCCTCCGGCGCCGCGGCGCTGTAGCCGTACTCGAAACCCAGCGCGGCCAGCTCGGAGAGCGGGCTGTTGTGCAGTTCCAGCGGGGCCAGTGCCCCCGAGAGGTGCTTCAGGGGGGTGTAGACGGCGCCGGTGTTCACGTCGTGCAGCACCAGGTGGCGCTGGCTGAACGTCCCCCGCTCCGTATCCTGGCCGGTGAATCGGATCGGCACACCCTCCAGCAGCAGGGATCCCAGCGCCAGCGCCTCGGCATGGCCCCAGTCGATGCCGCCGTCCGGCCCCAGCGCGCCGCGCCGCCGTTCCAGCTGCCGCTTGAGCTTCGGGTGCGGAGCAAAGTCCTCCGGCCAGGTCAGCAACTGCTGGTTGAGCGAATCCAGAGCACCGGCCTCCACCGCCGTCTCGGTATCCATCGCCGTCGGCCGCGGCTTGGGTTGTTCCTGGGCGCCGCTCGTCCGGCCCGACTTGTACGACTGCTGCAGTTCCGAGAGGCGCTGGTAGGCGGCGTCGTACTGCGCTTGCGCTTCCTCGATCGAACGCACGCCGCGCTCGGCCAGCACCGCCGCGTAGCGCTCCCGCACCGTGGGATGCTCGCGGATGACGGCGTACATGAGCGGCTGGGTATAGCTCGGCTCGTCGCCCTCGTTGTGTCCGTGCCGCCGGTAGCCGACCAGGTCGATCAGCACGTCCTGCCGCCAGCGCTCGCGGTAGGCCATGGCAAAACGGACGGCGCTGAGGCAGGCCTCGGGATCGTCGCCGTTCACGTGGACGATCGGAATGTCGAACCCTTTGGCCAGATCGCTGGCATAGCGGGTGGAGCGGGCGTCTTTCATGTCGGTGGTGAACCCGATCTGGTTGTTGGCGATCAGGTGTACCGTTCCGCCGGTGGCGTATGCCTGGAGGCAGCCCAGGTTGAGCGTCTCGGCCACCACGCCCTGGGCCGCGAAGGCGGCGTCGCCGTGGATCACCACCGGGAGCGAGACCGACGGATCGTGCAGCGCCTCGTTCCCCCGCCGCTGCGTCTGCTCTGCCCGGGCGCGGCCGTCCACCACCGGCGCCACGTACTCCAGGTGGCTGGGGTTGGGCGACAACGTGACCGTCACCGCCCGCCCGGTGGCGGTGGGGTAGGCGCCTTCAGCACCCAGATGGTACTTGACGTCGCCGGTCCCGTCGTCCCAGGTGGCCTCCGAGGCGTGGCCCCCCTCGAACTCGGCGAAGATGGTCTGGTAGGGCCGGCCGACGGTATGGGCGAGGACATTGAGGCGTCCGCGGTGCGCCATGCCGATCACCACATGCC
This sequence comes from uncultured Gemmatimonadales bacterium, assembly GCA_963779755.1. GTDB lineage: Bacteria > Gemmatimonadota > Gemmatimonadetes > Gemmatimonadales > GWC2-71-9 > CAVZZO01. The sequence goes on along the minus strand of CAVZZO010000001.1, from coordinate 150,042 downwards.
GCGCCCCCGCCTCGGCCGAACGCTCGATCATGCGGTCCAGCATGGGAACCATCATGTCCACGCCTTCGATCGAAAAGCGCTTCTGCCCCAGGTAGGCCTTGTGCAGAAAGCGCTCGAACGCCTCCACCACGGTGAGACGGCCCAGCAGGCGCTCCTGCTCCTCGGGCGGCAGCGGCTGGCGGAACGCGCCCGACTCGATCATCTGCCGCAGCCAGACCCGCTCTTCGTGGTTGGAGATGTGCTCGATCTCATAAGCGATGGTGCCGCAGTAGGTGGCCTGCAGATGCGGCAGCACCTCCGCCAGGGTCCGGCCGGGGACCGCCACCCGCAGCACGTCGGCCGGGATTGCCGCCATGATCTCCGGCGTCAGCCCCAGGATGGCGGGATCGAGCGCCGGGTCGCCCGGCGGTTCGCTGTCGAGCGGGTCGAGCCGGGCCGCCAGGTGCCCATGGGTGCGGTAGGCCTTCACCAGGGCCATGGCCGCCGCCACCTGCGTCAGCCGGTCGGCCGGCACCGGCTGCGCGGGCGCGGTGCCCGGGGCCGGCTGTTCAACGTAGGAAGTCCGGATCTGCGGCCCCGGGGCCGGCAGCCCCAGGCTCTCGAAGATCTCCTCGTAGAACCCTTCCCCGCCCTGGAGCAGCCCGTCCAGCGTGCGCAGGAATTCGCCCGACTCCGCGCCCTGAATGACGCGGTGGTCGTAGGTGCTGGTCATCGTCATTACCTTGGCGAGGCCCAGCTGCCGCCGCGTTTCGGGCGGCGTATCGGCAAACTCCGGCGGCCAGGCGATCGAGCCGACGGCGACGATGGTGCCCTGCCCCGGCATGAGCCGCGGCACCGAGGCCACCGTGCCGAGCCCGCCCGGGTTGGTCAGCGTGATATTGGCCCCCACGAATGCATCCGGCATCAGCCGGTTGTTCCGCGCCTTCTCTACCAGCGATTCGTAGGCCGCATGGAAAGCGGCGAAATCGAGGTTACCGGCATCCCGGATCACCGGCACCACCAGGCCCCGGCTGCCGTCCTTCCGCTCCACATCCACCGCCAGGCCCAGGTGCACGCCGTCTGGAACCATCCGGTGCGGCGCGCCGTCAATATCCCGGAACGACGTTCCCATGACCGGGTGCCGCCGCCCGGCCTGGACCAGGGCGAATCCGATGAGATGCGTGAAGGAGATCTTTTCCGGGCGGCCGGCGGCGCGGAGGGCGTCGTTCAATTCCCGCCGCCGCCGCTCCAGCACCGCTACCGGAAGCCGGCGGAAGGTGGTGGCGGTCGGGATTCCCAGGCTCTCGTTCATGTTGGCGGCCAGGCGGGCCGCCGGTCCCTTGATGGGCTCCGGCCCGGGGGTCGTTTCGGGCATACCGGGGCCGGCACCGTCTCCCGACACCGGCCGGCCGGCGCCGTTGCCACTGGAGGGCGCGGGGGGACGTTCGCCTACGACCCCGCTTTCGAACAGGCGGCGCCATTCGGGGCTGACCGCCTGCGGGTCGCGGAGAAATTCCTCGTACAGCGCCTGGGCAAAGCCGGCGTTCGCCGTGTCGAACACATTCGGGTCCACAGACTACTCCACCTCGCAGCAGGGTGATAAACCGCACACGGTGGGAAGATAATGGCATGCCAGCCAGCGGGTTGGCGGTGAAACCGGGTGGCCCTCAGGCGTCCTGTAGGATGGCGGAACGAATGGGCCCCGGGGTAAACGGCTCCAGGAGCGACGGCATGCGATGGTCTTCCATGGTACTGGCGGCGGCGGTGCTTGCCGGATGTGGCGGCCCGGGGGGAGGAACGGCGCCCCGGGGTGTCCTGACCATGATGAAGCCGGCCGCCAGCGGCGACAGTCAGAGCTGGTCGGTGGGGCACACCCTGCCCCAACTACTCCGGGTGGCGGTACTGGAGGACGGCCGGCCCGCCCCGGGACTCGAGGTGCAATGGCAGGCCGTCGGCCAGGGAGTGATGAGCCCGGCCAGCAGCGTCACGGACGATTCAGGCATCGCAGTCAGCCGCTGGACCCTGGGCAGGGTGTCCGGCGACTGGACGGCCCAGGCCGCACTGGACGGGGCGCAAGGTTCACCGGTGACCTATCGGGCCAATGCCTATCCCAATTTTGCCTTTCAGCTTTCCTATGTCTCGGGTGACGGGCAGTCCGGGCAGCCTGGCTCCACGCTGCCGCAGACGCTGACGGTGCTCGTGGGCGACGAGTTCAACAACCCTTTTCCCGGCGCCGTGGTGAACTGGTCGGTCGAGAGCGGCGAGGCCAGCCTCACGATCGATTCTCCGATCTCGGGGAGCAACGGCCGAATCAGTTGCCAGGTCACCCTGGGCCCGACCCCGGGAACGGTGGTGGTCCGGGCCACCCTCCCGGGCGCGGGACTCAACGGCACGGTGGACTTTACGTTGACGGTGCTGTAGGGAACCCGGCCGGTCTCCCGCGGCCGGAACCTTCCGTTCTGCCCTCGATCCTCAGTCCTCAGTCCTTTCCTCTTTTCTCTCTCAGAACGCCCCCCACACCAGTCGCACTCCCACCACCAGCAGCGCCAGCGCCAGCCCGCGGATGATCCAGGCGCCGTGGATGCGGGCGGAGAGACGCGCGCCGGCCTGGGCTCCCACCAGGGCTCCCGCCGCGAGCCATACCGTGCGGTGCCACCCCTGATGGAAGCTGCCGGTGGCGATGTGCACGATGGTACCGGTCAGCGCCATGATGGCGATGGTGAAGTGTGAGGTGGCGGTGGCGATATGCACCGGGAAATCGAGCAACTGGGTGAGTACCGCGACGTGAATGATCCCGCCGCCAATGCCGAGGCTGCTGGAGACCAGTCCCACCAGCAGGCTCAAGCTGATGCCGACCCAGGGCCGGAAGGCGTAGCGGTGAGTGGTGCCGTCGCGTTCGGTGACGACCCGGACCATCGAGCCGGGATGCCGGGGGGCGCCGTTCCGGTTGCCCTCGGGGCGGATCAGCAGCCAGCCGCCGATGCCGCCCATCAGTGCGCCCAGCACCGCGTCGAACAGGTGGCGCGGAATGGAGGCGGTGAGCAGGGCGCCCACGATGGCGCCGGGGATAGTCGCGGCCGCGAACATCAGTCCGGAGCGGTAGTCCACCCGGCCCATCCTGGCATACGCGACGGTGCCGCTGCCGGCATTGGCGAAGACCACCGCCAGCGAGATGCTGGCGATGACCTCCGGCGGTTCGTGGGGATAGACCAGCAGGAGAAAGGGCACCAGCACGAACGCGCCGCCCGCCCCGATGAGCGTGCCGTAGGCGCCCAGCGCCGCGCCGACGAGAAACAGCCAGCTCAGCGCCAGCATCAGGGGTGTCCCTGCTGGAGAAACGCCCGGTATCGCTCCGCATGCGCGCGGGTCTCTTCCGGGCTCCAGCCCAGGTCGGCGGCCATGAGGGCCGCCGCCGGTTCCGCGGCGGCGGCTCCGTGATCCGGCGTCTCGTAATACAGGTGGAGGCGGCGGACCAGCATGTCGGCTACGGTCTGGGGCAGCTCCCGCCGGACGCTGTGGACGATCTCGGCGCCCAGGGCGGGGTGGTCGGGGTGCACCGGCGCCCGCAGGGCGCGATCCTCCCGGATCAGGTTGTACACCGCGGCGGCTTCGGTGCCGAAGTGCGCCACGATGTGGTCGACCGTTCGCGGGTCGAGCCCCAGTTCGAGCCCCGTCTGGCGGAAGGGTCCGAGGTCGCGGGCCTCACCGCCCGGCAGCGGTTCGCGGTCGGTGCGGCAGGGCCCCAGCGGCGTTTTCATCCCGAACGTGTGCCGCAGTTCGTGCGCCACCCGGTCGACCATCTCCTGGGCCATGCGGCGATAAGTCGTGAGCTTCCCGCCGGCGATGGTCCACATGCCCGAGGGACCCTGGAGAATGCGGTGCTCCCGCGAGACTTGCGACGCCGGCTTGCTGCCTCCGGCCAGGAGAGGCCGCAGGCCGGCCCAGGTGGCCAGGATGTCGCTCTCGGTGAGCCGGGCGTTGGGGAAATAGGCATTGGCGGACCGCAGCAGGTATACCGTGTCGGAGATATCGACGGCCACGCTGTCGGGGCTCACCCCGCTGTCGGTGTCGGTGGTCCCGATGATGGACAGGCCGCCCCAAGGGAGCACGAACATGATCCGGCCGTCGATCGGGCTGGTGATGGTGAGGGCCTCACGGTTGCCCAGGCGCTCGCGGGGGACCACCACGTGGGCGCCCTTGGTGGGCCGGAGCAGGGGCTCGGCATGGGGAAACTCGAGCCGCCGGACGTAATCCGTCCAGGGGCCGGTGGCGTTCACCACCGTGAGGGCCCGGACCAGCCCGCGTTCGCCGCTCAGGCGGTCCTCCACCCGGGCGCCGCGGACGCGCGCGTCCACCACTTCCAGCTGTTCCACCCGGGTGTAGGTGGCGATCAGGGCGCCGTGCATCTGGGCGCTGCGCGCGGTGGCCACGACCAGGCGGGCATCGTCGCACTGCGCGTCGTAGTAGCGCGCGGCACCGATGAGATCCCGCGCGCGCAGGGCCGGCTCGGCCTGCAGTGCCGCACGCTTGCCCAACATCCGGTGCCCCCGCACATTCCGGAACAGCGCCAGCGCGTCATACAGCCACATGCCCGCGGCCAGCCGCAGGAAAAACCCGCGGCCCTGGCGGTGGACCGGGAAGAGGAACCCCATGGGCCGCACCAGGTGCGGCGCCGTATCGAGCAGAATACGGCGCTCATGGCTGGCCTCGAACACCAGCCGGAGGTCGCCTTGTTCCAGATAGCGCAGTCCCCCGTGGATCAGCCTGCTGGAGCGCGAGCTGGTGCCGAAGGCGAGATCGTTCTGCTCCACCAGCACCGTACGCAGGCCGCGCATGGCCGCATCGCGGGCGATGCCCGCGCCCGTGGCGCCGCCCCCGATCACCAGAAGGTCGGCGGGGCGCCCTTTCAGGTCCTTCAGCGTCGCTCGTAGCGAGGTCACTGTCCCGTGCTCCCTCCTCCCCTGCCGCGCCCCAGCACCTGGTATGCCTGGCACGAGTTTCTGATCCAGCCGGGCATGCGGCTGCTGGATCTTGCCTGCGGCGAAGGCCGCCACGCGCTGGCGGCGGCGCAGCGGGGAGCCCGCGTGGTCGCGGTCGACAGCGACCCGTCCCGGCTGGAGCTGGGGCGGTCGCATGCCACCGCCGCCGGGTTTGAGATCGACTGGCGCCAGGCAGACCTCGCAAAGCCGTGGCCGGAGCTCGGGATTTTTGATGCGGTTCTGGTGTTCAATTATCTTGACCGTGCGCGCATGCCGCAGATCATCGACTGCGTTGCGCCGGGAGGGCTGCTCATGATGGAGACCTTCCTGGTTACCCAGCGCGACTTCGGCTGGGGGCCGGTCAGCGACGATCACCTGCTGCACCCGGGCGAACTCGCTTCGCTGGTCGCACCGCTGGAGATCTTCCACGGGCGGGAAGTGTTCGAGCCGGTGGATGCGGAGCGATGGCGCGCGGTCGCGGCCGTGGTAGCGGAACGCGCCGATCCCGGTGCCGCGCCCGGCTCCCACGCTGTGAGAACTTAACAGCATGCTCAAGCCTCCTCCCGGACGCCGCGCCGCCATTATCGCGGGCGTTCGTACTCCCTTTGCCAGGAGCGGGACGGTCTTGCAGGACGCCCCCGGCGTCGAGCTGGCGCGCTATGCCGCGCGCGAGCTGCTGTTGCGCACCGGCGTGGACGGCGCCGAAATCGACGAGGTCATCTGGGGCCAGGTGGTTCCCTCCGTGCTGACGCCCAACGTGGCCCGCGAGGTGAGCCTGCTGCCCCAGCTACCTCCATCGGTGCCGGCCTACACCCTCAACCGGGCCTGCGCGTCGGGCGCGAGCGCGGTCACCAACGGCCACGACCAGATCGTGCTGGGCAACGCCGATGTCATCCTCGCGGGCGGTGTCGAATCGCTCTCCGATATTCCCATTCTTCATTCGCGGGCGATGAGCCGCGTCCTGATGGAAGCGGGCAAGGCCAAGACCCTGGGCGCGCGGCTCTCGGCCTTCGGCAAGATCCGCCCCCGCCATCTGGTGCCGGTGACACCCGCCATCGCCGAGCCGTCTACCGGCGAGACCATGGGGCAATCGGCCGAGAAGATGGCTAAGGAAAACCACATCTCGCGCGAAGCGCAGGATCGCTACGCGCTGATGAGCCACCAGCGGGCCGCGGCCGCCACCGCCGACGGGCGGCTCACCGCCGAGATCGCGCCCTGGTTCGGGGGCCGCGACATGACCGAGGTGACCACCAGCGACAACGGTATCCGGGCCGACACTTCGTTGGAGCAGCTGGCCCGGCTGCGGCCGGTGTTCGACCGGAAATACGGCACCGTCACCGCCGGGAACTCTTCGCCGCTCACCGACGGGGCCTCGGCCGTGTTGCTGATGGCGGAAGAAAAAGCGCAGGCGCTGGGGCTCCGGCCGCTGGCCTATATCCGCAGCTACGCCGTGGCGGCGGTCGATCCCGGCTGGCAGCTGTTGATGGGCCCCGCCTATGCCGTTCCCACGGCGCTGGACCGCGCGGGCATTACCTGGGGCGAGCTGGGACTGGTGGAAATCCACGAGGCGTTCGCCGCCCAGGTGCTGTCCAACGAGCAGGCCTGGGCCTCCCGGGACTGGGCTCGCAAACTGGGCCGTAGCGAGCCCGTGGGCGAGGTGGACTGGGACCGCACCAACCTCATGGGCGGCTCTATCGCCATCGGGCACCCCTTCGGCGCCACCGGGGGCCGGCTGGTGACCACGCTGGCCAATCAGATGGTCCGGAAGGACGTCCAGTTCGGGCTCATCTCCATCTGCGCCCAGGGGGGGATGGGCTTTGCGATGGTGCTGGAACGGAGCTGAGTCGTGACGGCTCCCGGCAGGTTGGTTCCTGAGGCGTGAGGCGTCAGGCGTCCCGGCATCACGCCTGACCTCTCACGCCTCCTCTGAGCGGCGCTTGACCTCGCGTGCGGATGCCGGAGTTTCTGGAGGACCCGTGGCAGCGCTCACCGTCAGCAACGAAAACGGCCTCGCCTTTCTTACCCTGGACCTGCCCGGCGAGCCGGTGAACAAGATCAATGCCGCCGTCAAGGAAGAATTCGAGCATGCGCTGGCCCGCCTGCGCGACGACGGCACCGTGCGGGCGCTGGTGATCATCTCCGGCAAGCCGGACATGTTCATTGCGGGCGCTGACATTGAAGAGTTCGTGGCCCTCGCCAGCGCGGCGGAAGCGGAACGGCTGAGCCGCGAAGGGCAGGAGATGCTCAACCGGCTGGACGAGTTTCCCAAGCCGGTGGTCGCCGCGATCCACGGCACCTGCCTGGGCGGCGGCCTCGAGTTGGCGCTGGCCTGCGACTACCGGGTGGCCACCGATCACCCCAGGACGTCCCTGGGCCTGCCGGAAATCCAGCTGGGTATTCTCCCCGGCGCCGGCGGCTGCCAGCGCCTCCCCCGACTCATCGGCGTCAGCGCCGCGCTGGACATCATCCTGGCGGGGAAGAGTGTGTCCGCGGCCCGGGCCTACCGGCTGGGCATGGTGGATGAGCTGGTGCCGCCGCCCATCTTGCGGGAGATCGCCGTGCGCGCGGCGGAACGGCTGGCGGGAGGCGAGCGCGTCCGGCGGAAGCCCAAGGGGGGGCTGGTCGGCACGCTGCTGGACCGGACGCCTCTGGGACGGCGGCTGGTGTATCGCCAGGCCAGGAAGCAGGTACTCAAGAAGACCGGCGGGCACTATCCCGCTCCGCTGGCGGCGCTGGAGGCCGTTCGCACCGGCATGGAAGAAGGCATGCGCCGCGGACTGGTGGTGGAACACCAGAAGTTCGGGCAGCTGGCGATGACCGAGGTTTCGCGCCGGCTGGTGCAACTCTTCTTCGCTACCACGGCACTCAAGAAGGACGCGGGGGTGCCGCCCGGCAGCGCCGAGCCGCGCCAGATCGACCGGCTGGGCGTGATCGGCGCGGGGTTCATGGGCGCCGCCATCGCCGGGGTGGCGATCAGCACCGCGCGAGTCCAGGTCGGCCTCAAGGATACCGAGCTGTCGCGGGTGGGGAAGGGCATGAACGCGGCGCTGGGGATTCTGCGCGGCCGGCTGAAGCGGCGCCGGATCACCCGCTGGGAGTACCAGCGGCTGGCGGCGCTGCTGAGCGGCGCGGTGGACTGGCATACGGTGCGCTCCGCCGACCTGGTCATCGAGGCGGTCTTCGAAGATCTCAATCTGAAGCAGCAGGTACTGAGCGAGGTGGAAAGTGTGCTGCGCCCGGGCGCCATCTTCGCCACCAATACCTCGACCATTCCCATCGGCCAGATCGCCCAGCGCTCCGTCCGGCCGGAGCAGGTGCTGGGCATGCACTTCTTTTCCCCGGTGGAAAAGATGCCCCTGCTGGAGGTCATCGCGACCGACCGGACCGCGCCCGCGACCATTGCCACCGCCGTCGATTTCGGCAAGAAGCTGGGGAAAACGGTGATCGTGGTGCAGGACCGCCCGGGCTTCTGGGTGAACCGGATCCTGTCGCCCTACATGAACGAAGCGGGGCTACTCCTGTCCGAAGGCACGCCCATCGACCTGATCGATCGCACCCTGACCCGGTGGGGCTTTCCGGTCGGGCCCATCGCGCTCCTGGACGAAGTCGGACTGGACGTCGCCGAAAAAGCCGGCAAGGTGATGCACCAGGCGTTCGGGGAACGGCTGCAGCCCAATCCGGTGGTCCAGCGCCTGCTGGCCGACAATCGCCTGGGCCGCAAGAACGGCCGGGGCTTCTACACCTACAGGGGCGGCCACAAGGAAGGGGTGGACCAGAGCGTCTATCGGGTGATCGGGGTGGAGCCGCAACAGCGGAACAGCCCCGCCACCATCGAGCAGCGCCTGGTCTACAGCATGCTGAACGAAGCGGCCAGGGCCGTGGGCGAAGGCGTGGTACGCTCCCCCCGCGACGGCGACATAGGCGCGATTTTCGGCATCGGCTTCCCCCCCTTCCGCGGCGGGCCGCTGCGGCTGATCGACGAGCTGGGCGCCGCCAATGTGGTGCGAACCCTGCGCGAGCTGGCCGCGAGCTATGGCGCTCGCTTCACCCCGGCGCCGGTGCTGGTGGAAATGGCCGATCGGGGCGAGCGGTACTATCCCTCAAGCGCTGCCGCGGCCTAGCGCGCCTCGCCCGAGCGCGACCCTCCGGGCCCCCTGGGCCGGCGCGGAGACGGGATGGCAGTTCCTGAAGTGTCAAATTATCGGTCATTTTCCATCTCCCTAAACCCCGTCGCGGCAAGCGGCTGCGGCCACCCCGCAGTTTTTATCAACATCTGTACGAATTCTTTAGTGTTGCGTTGCCGTGGCCGACACATAGTTTAGGAGTGGTCACGCCGCTCTAATGTTGAAGGCGTGTATAAATCGAAGTCCAAGAGCAATACTCTGCACTCGCAGGACATCACTCATGGCTCCGTTTCCCAGCCGCATGTCGGTGCGGGAAGTTCCGCGCATCCTGCGGACGCAGGCCAGGATTGCTCTGGCCAGCGCCTGGGAGGCGCTGGTGGACACCCACAGCTCTCAGGCGGTGCCCTTCATCCAGGAATTTGCCAGCCGGATCACCGTGCTGGAGGCCCTGGAGTTGTACCTCCGGGTGGGTGCGGTGCCCGATACCATGCGCGAGGTCGTGCGGAGCCGGACCTTGCTGGGTATTGACCTCGCCTGCCTGCCGGCGCGGATTCCCCAGCCGGTGCTGAGCGGGTTCGATTTCCTGCTCCCCCACCGGATCTACACCGTGGGACGCCGGCGCCGGGAGCACCGGGAGACGACCCTGCAGCTGGCCCGGCTGGTAGGCGCTCGGGCCGAGGAAGCCATTCTGCAGACCCACGTGAGCAACGCGATGCGCCTGGTGCGCCTGTTGCACGGCACCATGCCGGCGGAGAAGGTCGCGGCCTATTACATCCGCGAGTTCACTCTCCCGCTGGCCGTGGGCCACGCGGTCTACCGGCGGGTGCAGGCGCTGGTGGCGGGCGAGCAGCTGGCGGCGCAGTACACACGGGAGGTATTACCGGCGAGAGAGGAACTCGAAGGCTGGGACGGAACAACCGATGGAACGGTGCCACGTAACGCGTGAGCGGTGCGGGGCGCTGCCGTATACCTTCCGTTTGACGGCCGTGCTCAGGTCCGGCTCTGCCACTTCTCCACCTCGGGCGGCTCGTAGCTGCGCATCCGCCCGAGCAGGGCTCCCGGGTCGCTCTCCTGCAGCAGCAGCGCGCGGTACCTGGGGAGAAGAAACTTCTCCGCCATGGCCCGATCGAGGAACGCAATCAGCGGTTCGAAGTATCCCTCCAGATTGAGCAGCCCGCAGGGTTTGTCGTGAATGCCAAGCTGCGCCCACGTCAGGATCTCGAAGAATTCCTCCAGCGTGCCCAGGCCGCCCGGCAGGGCGATGAACCCGTCGGCCAGTTCCGACATCTGGGTCTTCCTCTCGTGCATCGAGCCGACCACGATCAGATCGGACACCCGGTCGTTCGCCACCTCCCGCTGAACCAGCCCGGTGGGAATGATCCCGGTCACCGTGCCCCCCTGGTCCAGCGCCGCGTTCGCCAGCGCCCCCATGAGCCCCAGGCTGGAGCCGCCGTAGACGATCCGGATGCCTTCCCGGGCCAGCAACTCGCCCAGCCGCCGGGCGCCTTCGACGTAGGCGGGCCGTCCGCCCGCCTGCGATCCGCAGAACACACAAACGCTGTGCAGAGTCCGTTCGGTCATGATGCCGCGGTTGGTCCTCCGGGTTGGTCAGTCGGCGCGGGCGGCGTTGAGCAGCGCGTCCAGCCGTGCGCCGGGCGCCTGGTCGGCCGGGGGCATGCCGGCGCGGAAGATGGTGGCGGGACGGGGGCCCAGGAGCCACATGGCCTGGCCTTCCACCTTGAGCATGCTGCCTTCGCGCAGCCCGATCACCGTGGTGCCGGGGTTCGCCGCCAGAAACTCCAGCAGGCGCTGCGGCCGGGTTTCTCCATGATGGTTGGGTAGCCGGGCGTCGGTGTAGTGCGGATTGATCTGAAACGGCACCAGGTCCAGCGCGCCGAATCCGTCCACCTCCACCACCGGCATGTCGTTGGTGGTCCGGATGGTGGGGCATGCCATGTTAGAACCGGCGCTCCAGCCGACATAGGGCACCCCCCCGGCCACGCGCCGGCGCACCGGCTCCAGCAGGCTCCGCTGCTGCAGCGCGGCCAGCAGGTGGAAGGTGTTGCCGCCGCCCACCGCGATCGCCTCGGCATCGGCGATGGCCCGGGCCGGGTCGTCCGCCTGATGCAACGGCTCGACCGTGACGCCCAGCGGCGCGAGCGCCGAGCGCACCCGATCGGTGTATTCGTCGTTGCTGATCGTGACGGCCGCCCAGGGCACGAAGGTCAGGCGGGACACGCCGCGCAGCAATTCCGCCACCTGGGGGAGCGCGTGCTCCAGGTAGCCGGCGCCTTCGTTGACCGAATTGCTGAGCAGCAGAAGCCGCCGGGTCATCGCGAGGAGCGCGAGCCCCCGGAGGGCCGCAGCGCCTTGGCCAGCTCGGCGTTGGATTCCGTCCGGCGCATGAGCGTCATGAGCGTGGACATCGCCTCCACCGGAGAGAGGCCCGAAAGGGTGTGTCGCACGGCGCGGGAATCTTCCAGCGCCTCGGGCGAGAGCAGCAGCTCTTCGCGGCGCGTGGCGCTGGCGTTGAGATCGATGGCCGGGAAGATCCGCCGGTCGGCCAGCTCGCGGCTCAGCACCAGCTCGCTGTTGCCGGTGCCCTTGAACTCCTCGAAGATCACCTGGTCCATCTTGGACCCGGTATCCACCAGCGCCGTGCCGATGATGGTGAGCGAGCCGCCGCCTTGCGCCGGGTCGATGCAGCGGGCGCTGCCCAGGAACCGCTTGGGCTTTTCCAGCGACGACGCGTCCAGGCCGCCCGTCAGGGTGCGCCCGGTGCCGCGCTCGACCGTGTTGTAGGCCCGGGCCAGCCGGGTGATGGAGTCGAGGATCACCACGACGTCCTCTCCCTGTTCCACCCGCCGCCGGGCGCGTTCCAGGACGATTTCCGCCACCGCCACGTGCCGCTCCGCCGGGTGATCGAAACTGGAGGCGACCACTTCGCCGTAGCCGCAGGCTTCCATCTCGGTCACTTCCTCCGGTCGCTCATCCACCAGCAGAATCATGACCCGGGTCTCCGGATGGTTACGACCCAGCCCCTGGGCCATGGCCTGGAGGACCATGGTCTTGCCCGCCTTGGCCGGCGCGACGATCAGGGCCCGCTGACCCTTGCCCAGCGGCGCCAGCAGGTCGATCACCCGGTTGGTGAAGTCCCGCTGCCCGTTGCGGGTCAGCCCGAAATCCAGGATCAGCTGCTCGGTGGGATGGACCGCGGCCAGGCGGTTGAAATCGGGACGGCGGGCCATCGCCTCGGGCTCCTGCCCGTTGACGGTCTCCACCTCGGTGAGCACCGCCGCCCGGCCGCGGCCCTGCGGCTGCACCGCCCGGCCGACGATCTCGTCGCCCGGCCGCAGGCGGAGGCGCTGAATCAACCCCTGGTCGACCCGGACGTCGTTGCTTTCGGGCAGATAGCTCACTTCCCGCCGGCGCAGGAAGCCGCCTTCCCGTTCGGCGTAGTCCAGCACGCCGATCGCCTCGACCGGCTCGCCGCGCGGGGGCCCGCTTTCGCCGGAGGGCCGGTGGCGCCGCTCGCGCGGCGGCCGGCCATTTCCCCGGCCGCCGCTCCCCCCGCCGCCGCTGCTGCTGTTGCCGCCCTGATTCCCGCCCCTGCCGCCACCCGGCCGCCGGCCGGGACGTCCACGTGGGCGCCGTCTCATTGTGCGAATACCTGAGTCATGTCTCGGAAGGATTTGAATTCGAGTGCATTGCCCGACGGGTCGAGCACGAACAGGGTGCCCTGCTCGCCCGGCAGGCCGCGAAAACGGATGCGCGGCTCGATCACGAACCGGGCGCCGGCCTGGCGCAGCCGCCCGGCCAGCGCTTCCCACTCCTCCCAGGGGAGGATGAGCCCGAAGTGGGGGACGGGGACGTCGTCGCCATCCACCGGATTGCCGGCCCGCCGGCCGGCGGCCTCCGGCGCGAGATGCGCCACGATCTGATGCCCCCACAGGTCAAAGTCTACCCAGTGCTCGCTGCTTCGGCCCTCACGGCAGCCCAGCATCCCGCCGTAGAACGCCCGGGCTTCCGCCAGGTCGTGGACCGGAAATGCGAGATGAAATGGCGGCGGTGTCGTCATGCCTTGCCCTTGAGACGGGAACGCGAGGATCGCAGGAGCCGGAGCGCCGAAGCGCCGCTCTGCCGGATCTGCTCGAGCGTACACTGGTGCGGCGCCTTGTCCGGGCGCCAGCGGAGAAACCGGGTGCCGTGGCGGAAGCGGCCGCCGCTCACGTGGTCGTATTCGACCTCGCACACCAGTTCCGGTGCGAGCGGCGTCCATTCGGCGGAGCGTCCGCGGCTCCAGCGGCTGGGGCCGCCCGGCGCGCGGCCCGTAAACCCGGGGGGCGATTGCAGCGCCTCCAGGCGCGCTACCAGAGAGGTCCGCTCGGCGGCCGCCAGGCCGGAGGTGAACCCGACGTGGTGCAGGACGCCCGTTTCGTCATAGAGGCCCAGGAGCAGCGAACCCACCGCATGCCCGGAGGACGCATAGCGGAAGCCGCCCACCACACAGTCGGCCGTCCGCAGGCGCTTCACCTTGATCATCGCGTCCCGGCTTCCGGGGCGATAGGGCGCATCCAGCCGTTTCGCGATGATGCCGTCCAGGCCACCCCGGCCGCCCTGCAGCCAGCGCCGGGCGGTAGCCAGGCGCGTGGTGGCCGGCGAGAGCCGGAGGCCGCGCGTGGCGCGGAACTGCCGGCGGGCAAAGGCCTCCAGCCGGCGGCGCCGTTCTCTCAGCGGCTGGTCCAGCAGAGAGCCGCGTTCCGGGTCGGCCAGAAGATCGAACGCAATGAACGTCGCCGGGTGCTCGGCGGCCAGCGCAGCCACGCGGCTGGCGGCGGGGTGGATGCGAAGCAGGAGTTCGTCGAAGGAGAGGGTGTTGCCTACCGGGATCACCAGCTCTCCATCCAGCACGAATCGCCGGGCCGGCAATACCCGGAGGCGATCCACCACATCCGGAAAATAACGTCCCAGCGGCCGTTTTGCTTTGGACTGCAGCCGGATGCGCTCCCCGTCCCTGAAGATCAGGCAACGAAAGCCGTCCCACTTGGGCTCGTACTCCCAGCCCGGTCCCCGAGGCGGCTCCTCCGCGGTGGCGGCTTCCATCGGGTCCAGGGGCCACGCAACCACCGGCATCAGAGCCAGCGATCCAGCCGGACGCGGTTCGCCGGCGCCAGGAGCGGCGCCCAGAGATCGCCCCGCCGTTTCAGGCGGTCGCGCACGTTACCCAGGTGAAAATCCTCCAGACGGAAGCCGCGCTCCACTTCTTCCCAGGTGACCGGCGTGGACACCGGGGCTCCCGGCCGCGGCCGCACCGAATAGACCGATGCCAGCGTGCGGCCCCAGGCGTTCTGGTTGTAGTCTACCAGGACGTGCGAGGCCGGCCGGTCCTCCACCCGGTAGACGGCGGTCACCAGGTCGGGGTGGCCCTCCGCCAGCGCCCGGGCGAAGGCCTTGGCGAAGGTCCAGACCTGTTTCTGGGTTGGTCCGCGGACGATGGGAACGTACACGTGCATGCCGCGGCTGCCGGTGGTCTTGGCGTAGACCGGCATCTCCAGCTCCGCCAGCGTGGCCCGGACCAGCAGGGCGGTCTCCCGCACCTGGGCGAAGCCGGCGCCGGGGGTCGGGTCCAGGTCGAAGTGGAGATAATCGGGCCGGTCGACGTCATCGCAGCGGGCGTACCACTGATTGAGGTCGATGCAGCCCAGGTTGACGCACCAGAGCAGCGACGGGAGATCCTGCACCAGCGGAAAGTCGATGATATTGCCTGACGCGTGCTTGATGCTGCAGGTCTCGATCCACGCGGGGCGGGGGCTGGGGGCACGCTTCATGAAAAAGAACTTGCCGGCGATCCCGTTGGGGTAGCGCTTCATCACCATGGGACGGTCGCGCAAATGAGGCAGCAGTACAGGAGCGACATCGGCGTAGTACTGCAGGAGATCACGTTTGGTGAGGCCGTGGTCGGCGAAGAAGACCTTGTCCAGGTTGGTGAGCCGGACCTCCCGCCCGTCCAGATGCAGAGTTGCCTGCGAGCGGCCGGCGGGGATCTCCGCCTCCGCCCTCGCCGGCGCCGGGGGCGTGCGAGTGCGTCCCACCCGCGAGGGATGGCGGCCGCCGCCGGTCCGCGACCGGGTCACCGCGGCGGTGCCAGCCGGGGGGGACGGGCGCCGCGCCGGATGGCCCCCGCCGCTGCAGTGTATTCCAGCTCGGCCCCCTCCGCCGCGGCACGCAGCATGAGGCCGCCGCGGCTCATGTCACCCCGGCCTACGAAGGCGGCGGGAAACAGCAGCCGCCGCTCCAGGGTCGCCGCCAGCACGTCGAGATACTTGCCGGTGGCGATGCTGCCCAGCAGGACCGCCTCGCCGCGCGCGGTGAGCCGGCGCGCCAGCCGTTGCGCGTCGCGCAGCAGCGGTACCCGATAGCGCGGGTCGCCGGCGGCGATATCCACCCCGGCGAACTCCCGGAGATCGTCCAGCCCCACCGGAGTGTCCGGCGGAAGCAGCCCGCGGGTGGGGGTAATGACCAGGACCGCCGAGGCGGCGGGCGGGACTGCGAAGCGGCGAGCGTAGGCGAGCTTGCCCCGGAAGTAGAGGCCGCTCAGGAAACTGAAGACTTCCCCCAGCATGGCGCTGCGGCCGGCCGCCAGCTGCCGGGCCAGATCGAAGGTGCCCGTGCCGTTCAGGAGCCACCCCGCACGGCGCCCACTGCAGCTGGCGGGCGAGAGGAGAAAGACGCGGGAGAGACGGCGCGAGCGGGTGCTGTCAGGGGCGGCCACAGGCAAATGCGAAGCGAGTGACGGGAATATTGCCGGGAACGCGGTCGGCATGCGGAGACTCCTAATGTGGAGGCATTGGGGCCCCGGGGGAATTGCCGGCGGTTTCAGGCCGCCTTGCTGGCGCGGCCCCGCAGCAGCTCGCAGACGGTCGACTCGAGCGGAAGCAGGCCGTGCCGGGCTCCGTTCCGGCGGCCGGCGGCATCCAGCGCGGGACAGAGCCGCCCCTCTTCGTAGGCGCGGAGCAGGTCGGGATGGACGTAATACCGGCGGCAGACGGCGCGGGTATTGTTGAGCCGGTCGGCGACGCGGTCAATCGCTTCCAGGATCCGGGCCCTGGCGCCGCCCCTGGTGCGGGCCCCGCCCAGCTCGTACAGCGCGGCCGCGCCCAGCATGGTGCCGGCCCAGGTCCGGAAGTCCTTGGCGGTGAATTCGCCGCCGGCAGCATCGCGCAGGTACTCGTTGACGTCTTCCGAGCTGACGGCCTGCCGCTCGTCGTTCTCGTCCAGGTACTGAAAAAGCTCCTGGCCGGGGATGGCCTGACAGGCCTGAACGATGCGTGCCAGCCGCCGGTTGCGCAGCCCGACCTGGTGCGGCTTGCCCCGCTTGCCCCGGAATTCGAATCGTATCTCCGCGCCGTGAATGGACACGTGGCGGTCGCGTAGCGTGGTCAGGCCGAAGGAATGATTCTCCCGGGCATATTCGTCGTTGCCGATGCGGATGCCGGTGCGTTCCAGCAGGCTGACTACAGCGGCGAGGACCTTGCGCCGGTCGAGCGTGTGGCGGCGCAGGTCCCGGTCCACCTGGCGGCGGATGGACGGTAGCGCCTCGCCGAAGGCGAGCAGCCGGTCGAACTTGTGCTCTTCGCGAACCTCCCGCCAGCGCGGATGATAGCGATACTGTTTGCGACCGCGCGCGTCACGGCCGGTGGCCTGGAGATGTCCGCGCGGATCGGGACAGATCCAGACATCAGTCCACGCGGGCGGCACGGCCAGGGAGCGAATGCGCGCCAGCGTCTCGTGGTCCCTGATCGTGGCGCCTTCCCGGTCGCGGTAGGTAAAGCCTCTGCCGGCCCGGCGCCGGCTGATGCCGGGACGATCGTCGCGCATGTAGCGCAGCCCGGCATGGCGGGCTGACGTTGCCGGACTGGCCGGCGATTTCGTGAAACGGCGCGAAGGCCGCCGTCTGGTGGTCACATCGGTCTCCTCGTGGTGCGACCCGGCGGTCGCACTCCGAGCATAGCTCGCCACCCGCACGCCCACCTGTGAGAGACGTCACCCCGGGCCGGCGTGTGCGGACCGCCCGTTGACACTTCCGGCTTCCCGGGCCCCGTCCCTTCCTGCGTCGCGCGTGGGTGTGGCGGCGCCACGACAACATGCAGTGGTTTGCGGTACGCGCACGTGTGATTCCGCGCACCGCCGGGAGTAAACTGTCCGTCTAGTCTCGACTGGCATACCGGGTGCATCGCCTGATGCACGCTACCTGGCGGCAGACCGTTCGTGTCGGGAAAGGGAAGGACTATGACAATGCTCAGTGCGAAGGCCCTGCGGCAGTTCCCCGAGTCCTTGCGGCCCCGTCTTCAGGTGGCCTATGCCCTGGCCTGGGAAACGCTGGTGGTGACCCACGCCGAGCAAGTGCTCCGCTTCCTGGGAGACTTCGCGTCGGCTGTGCCGCCGCTGGAGGCGCTCGACTTTTACTTCGAATTCGTTGCGGTCCCGCCGCTCATGCAGGACTTCGTGCGTACCCGGGTCCTGACCTCGCTCGACGACCGGCAGCTGGGAGCCCCGCCGGCTCGGCCCGGCGCGTCCGGGATGGAACGCCTGCGCGAGCTGTTCCATGTTCCCCGGCGGCTGGATGAAGAAACCCGGCGGCTCATGGGCCTGGCCGGCGCACGGGCGGAAGAGGCCGTAGCCGAGTCGCACGTCCGGAATGCGCTGCACATCGCCGGCCTGGTAGAGGGCTCAACCGATATTGAAGAGGCGGTGGCGCACTACCTCTCGGTGTTCTCCCTGCCGCTGACCACCGCGCATCTGGTCTATCAGCGGGCCCGCGCCCGGGCGGCCGATCGCTATCTCGCCGGTTTCCCGGCCCAGCGGCCTCCGGTGCTGCGCGAGCCGGCCGCCCTGATGTCGTTGGGAGGAGTACCGGCGCTGCGCTGACAGCAGGGACATTCTCACAGCCCCCGTGGTCTCACCACCCGCTCTGCCCCCGCCAGTACGCCATCCACCACCAGGGCCAGCAACGCCGCCGGAATGGCGCCGGAAAGAATCATGCGGGTGTCGGACAGGGCCAGACCCGCGACGATGGGATCGCCCAGGCCACCCGCGCCGATGAAGGCCGCCAGCGTCGCCGTGCCGACGGTGATGACCGCGGCGGTGCGGATGCCCGCCATGATCGTGGGCGCGGCCAGAGGGAGCCGGACCTGCCACAGGATCTGCCAGGGCGTCATCCCCAGAGCCCGGGCGGCATCCACCGCCTCGGGGTCCGCGTCCCGTACGCCGGAGTAGGCGTTGCGGACGATGGGGAAGATGGCGTAGAGAAACAGCGCCACCAGTGCGGGGATGACGCCGATGCCGAGCAGGGGGATCATGAAGGCCAGCAGGGCGATGCTGGGAATCGTCTGCAGCACGCCGATAGCCCGGATCACTGTCTCCGCTCCACTTCGCAGCCGCTCCAGCAGCAGCGCCGTGGGCAGCGCGATCGCCACCGCCGCCAGCAGGGAGACGCCCACCAGGAGCAGGTGTCGCAGAGTCAGCCGCCACAGTTCTCCACGCCGGTTCCACAGATAGGCCGCGAGCCCCGGGCGGGACACTGCCGGAGCAGAGTCCCCGGCGGCGGCACTGTCGGTAAGGCCCAGCTGCCGCAGGGCGGTGGTGGCGACCTGGGCTACCGGTTTGCCGTCAACTTCAACCTCCCGATTGAGCTCGCGCATGCGTGATTCGCTGAGCAGTCCCGAGAGACGGGTGAGGGCCGCGATGGCACCCGGTTCCGAGCGCCGGAGACGATCGCCGACCAGCGCCGCCGCCTCATAGGGCGGGAAGAAGTTGCGGTCGTCCTCGAGTACCACCAGATGGTAGCGCGCCAACTCGCCATCGGTGGAGTAGCCGTCGATGACGTCCACGCTGCCCGAGGCGAGGGCCTGGTATTTCACCGCCTGCAGCAGCGAGCGCACCGCCTTGAACTCGAGGCCGTAGGCCTGCCGCAGCCCGGGAAGCCCGTCGGGCCGGCCGATGAAATCCGGCGTCAGCCCCGCGGTAAGCCGGGGGGCGGCCCGTGCCAGATCGCTCAGCATGCGCAGATGATACCGCTGCGCCGTCTCCTGCCGTACCGCGATGGCATAGGTGTTCTGGAATCCCAGCGGCGGCAGCCAGCGAATGCCGTAGCGGGCCAGAAACGCCCGGTATACCGTCTGGTAGGCCTCCCGCGCGCTGCCGGTCGGCTGCCGGTGCAGGATGGCGGTCAGGCCGGTGCCGGTGTATTCCGGGTAGACGTCGATGGCGCCGTTCTCCAGTGCCCGGAAGGCAATTTCGGTGGCCCCCAGGCCGGGCCGCCGCTCCACCCGGTAGCCTGCCCGCTCCAGCAGCTGCGAAAACATTTCGGCCAGGAGGTACGATTCGGCGAAGGGCTTGGAGGCCACCACCACCCGCGCCGGCTCCGGCGCCTGTGCCGCCGCCGGCGACGCCAGCGCGGCCGCCGCCAGGCACAGCATCAGCCGGTACCTCATGGCTGGCCCTCCTCGATCCCGGCGTGGTCCAGCAGCGCACGCACGTAGTCGGTCGCCGGCTCGCGGCGGAGGGCGGCGGGCTCGGCCGCCTGTTCCAGCACCCCCCGTCGCAATACCGCAATGCGGTCGGCCAGCAGAAACGCCTCGCGCAGATCATGGGTCACCAGGACCGTGGCCAGCGGAAGCCGGCGCCGCAGATCCTGAAAAGCCTGCTGCAGCCCGGAACGGGTAATGGCGTCGAGCGCCCCGAAGGGCTCGTCCAGCAGCAGGAGCGTGGGCTCCGCCGCCAGGGCGCGAGCCAGCGCCACCCGCTGCCGTTCACCGCCGGAGAGTTGCCGGGGCCAGCGCGCGGCAAAGGTGTCCGGGGTCAGCCCGACCAGCGCCAGGGCCTCATCGGCTCTGCGGGTGGCATCCGGCATTCCCAGCAGCCGGGGCACCAGCTCGACGTTGCGGCGGACCTGCCAGTGCGGCAGCAGCCCCCCGTTCTGGGGCACATAGCCGGTATGGCGCCGTAGCCGGACCGGGTCCAGGCCGGAGATGTCGCGGCCCTCCAGCCGGATGCGCCCCTGGTCGGGATCGACCAGCCGGTTGAAGCAGCGCAACAGCGTGGTCTTGCCCGAACCGCTCTCGCCTACCAGCGCCAGGCACTGATTCGCCTCCACCCGCAGGCTCACGCCGTCCAGGGCCTGGACTGCCCCGAAGCGCCGGGTCACCCCGTCGGCTTCCAGCAGCAGAGTGCCGGTGCTCACCGCGCGGCCGGG
Organism: uncultured Gemmatimonadales bacterium; assembly: GCA_963779755.1. GTDB lineage: Bacteria > Gemmatimonadota > Gemmatimonadetes > Gemmatimonadales > GWC2-71-9 > CAVZZO01. The sequence continues at coordinate 129,706 of CAVZZO010000001.1, read as the reverse complement.
CGACAAGTGCCTGTGACGCAGGTCGTCGCGGCGCAGGCCATTCCAGGGATAACTTCAGCGGTACCCCGGTACAGGAGAGCGACGATGGCAAACAGCGACCGCAACACGCTGGGCGGGAAGAGCCGCGAAGAGCTCACCCGGCAGCAACGCTCGGAGGTGCCCCGGCAGGCTGGGGCGGAGGGGAACTTCGACGCAGCCGAAAGTGAGGACCAGGCGCGCAACGAGACGCTCCACCGCCACGGCAAGACGCGGCGCCACACCAGTTCCGACCGGCCCGCGGCGAAATCCGGGGAGGAGTGATCAGCGCAGGGCATAGCGGGGGAGCCTGAGCAGCACGCTCTGCAGGCCTTCGGCAAAGGTGGGGTGCACCATTTCAGCGTCGACAATCGCCCGGGCCGGAGCGCCCGCTTCCATCAGCGCTACGAATACATGGATCAGCTCGCCCGCCTCCGCTCCGACGATGCAGGCTCCCAGGATCCGCTCGCTCGCCGGATCGATGCTGACCTTGAGCAGCCCTGCCCGGCGGCCGGTTTCGGCGGCCCGGGCAATGGCGCTGAAGGGCATGGAGGCGGTCTCGCAGGGGATACCCTCCATTTTCAACTCCCGCTCCGAGGCCCCCACCCGCGCCACCTGCGGGTCGGTGAAGACGGTGGACGGGATGATGCGGTCGGACCGGGTCCGGGTGCCCTGCGCATACAGCAGGTTGTAGAGAATACGATGATCATCCCACGAGCTGTGGGTGAACTGGGGTCCTCCGGCCACGTCACCGACGGCGTAAATGTCCGGCACGCTGGTCCGGTAGCGCTCATCCACCTGGATGAAACCCCGCCGGTCCAGCGCGATGCCCGCGGCCTCGCAACCCAGATCGTCGGTATTGGGCCGGCGCCCCGTGGCAATCAGCAGGTGCGATCCGGTCACCTGGCGGCCGGCGCTCAGGCGAACCCCGACGCCGCTGGGGCGCGCCAGGACCCGACGCGCGGTGACGCCCAGGCGCAGCTCGATGCCTTCCTCGCGAAAGACGCCCTCCACGGTGGCCGAGGCACCCTCATCCTCGCGCGCGAGCAGCCGGTCGTGATGATCGATAATCGTCACCCGGCTGCCGAAGCGGCGAAACATCTGGCCGAACTCACAGCCGATGTAGCCGCCGCCCAGAATGACCAGGTGGGTGGGAAGAGCGCGCAGGTCCATGATCCGGGCATTGTCCAGCCAGGGCACGTCGGAGAGGCCCGGGATGTCCGGCACCAGGGTGCGGCAGCCGGTATTGAGCAGGAGCCGGTCGGCGGTGTGGCGCTCCCCGTTCACCGCCAGGGTGTGTCCGTCCTCCAGCCGGCCGCTGCCCCGCGCCAGCGTGAGCCTCTCGCCGGCCTTCTCGAGGCGGCGCTGGACTCCGCTGCGCCATTCGTCCACGATGCCGTTCTTGCGGTCCACAATCGCGTCCAGATCCACCCGCACCCGTCCGGTGTGGATTCCCAGGCGTCCGGCGGTACGGGCCGCGTGCGCCGCACGCGCGCTGGCGACCATCGTCTTGGTAGGCGTGCAGCCGGTGTTGACGCAAGTGCCGCCCAGCGGCCCCTGCTCCACCAGCAACACCGATTCTCCCCGCTCCGCAACTCGCACGGCGAAGGGGACGCCCGCCTGCCCGGATCCGACTACGATCGTATTGAAATGCATGGACTTACCCTCTGCGCATCGCCCCGGAATGGGGACCGTAATATGTTGCAGGGGAAATGGCCGCGCCTCCAGATCGTCAAATCCGGTGGAACCTCCCGGGTGGGAGCGGGATTCCAGAAGACACCGTGAGGGTTCATACCTCCATCCTCCGATCCCGAGTCGTCATACATGATCCGGACCGACGCCGGCCTGAGCCGGGCACAAGTCATCGACCTGCTGACCGAGGCACGCGCCCGGACGCTGCTGCTGGTTGCCCCGCTGCCGGAAGACGATCTCCGCCGCCAGCACGATCCGCTGATGAGCCCCATCGTCTGGGACCTCGGCCATATCGCGCACTTCGAGGAGGTCTGGCTGCTGGAAAATCTGGAGCGCGGGGGCGATGGGTCGGAGGGACTGCGCGGCCTCTACGACCCCTTCACCAATCCGCGAGCCACCCGCGGCCGCATGACCCTCCCCGGGCTGGCGGAGACGCTGGCCCGCATGGCCGACGTGCGCCGCCGCGTCCTCGACCGGCTGGAGCGGGTGGACCTGGAATCCGACGCGCCGATGCTGGCCGACGGCTACGTCTTCCGCATGGTGTTGCAGCACGAGTATCAGCATAACGAGACCATCCTTCAGACGCTGCAGTTGAAACAGGGGCAGCCCTACCGCGCGCCGCGCGGGATCCGGCTGCCCGAGGCGCCCCGGCGCGAGCCGGCCATGGTGCGCTTCCCCGGCGGTCCCGTGGTGATCGGCACCGAGGACCGGAGCGCCGCCTATGACAACGAGCGCGACAGCCACACGGTGGTGCTCCCGCCCTTCTGGATCGATGTGGACCCGGTCACCTGCGGGGAGTATCTCGCCTTCATGGAGGCGGGAGGCTACACCCGGCGCGAATGGTGGAGCACGGCGGGCTGGCGCTGGCTGGAGGAGAGCGGGGCCCGGCACCCGGGATACTGGCGCCGGGAAGGCGAGACGTGGCTGGTACGCCATATGGACCGGATCCTGCCGGTCGATCCGCGGCAGCCGGTCTGTCACGTCTGCTACCATGAGGCCGAGGCGTTTGCCCGCTGGGCCGGTAAACGCCTGCCGGCCGAGGCGGAATGGGAGGCGGCGGCCAGCTGGGATCCTGCGTCCGGAGAGAAGCGCAGCTATCCCTGGGGGTCCGGGGTAACCCTGGCCGATGCCAACCTGGACCAGCTCGCTTTCCAGCCCGCGCCGGTGGGAGCCTATCCCCGCAACCTCTCGCCCATCGGCTGCGCGGGCATGATCGGCGACGTGTGGGAATGGACCGCGAGCGATTTCGGGGCGTATCCCGGTTTCAGCGCATTCCCCTACCGGGAGTACTCGGAAGTGTTTTTCGGGCCGGAGTACAAGGTGCTGCGCGGGGGATCCTGGGCCACGCGGCCGGGGGCCGCTCGCACCACCTTCCGCAACTGGGACTATCCCGTTCGCCGGCAGATTTTCGCCGGATTCCGGTGCGCGCGCGATGACTGAGCCCGCCTCCCGCCGCTCCGCCACCGCCATGCTCGCCGAAGTCGTAGCGGGACTCTCGCGCGGCGAGAAGGAGCTGAGCCCCAAGTTCTTCTACGACGAAACCGGCTCGCGCCTGTTCGAGGAGATCACCCGCCTGCCCGAGTACTATCTCACCCGCGCCGAGCGCGGGCTCCTGGAACAGTGGGTGCCCGCCTGGGTGGAAGAGCTGATGCCGCGCAGCCTGGTCGAGCTGGGCGCCGGGAGCGCGGAGAAGAGCCGGGTGGTGCTCGATGCCATGCGGGCCCAGGGAGGGGAGGCGCTCTACCTGCCGGTGGATGTAAGCGCCGCCTTTCTGCGGGAGACGGCCGAACGGCTGCGGCGGGAATATCCCGGGCTGCGCATCACCCCCGTGGCGGCCGATTTCAGCGAGGGGCTGGAGCTTCCGGCGATCCCGAGGCCGGCCTGGTTCGCGCTGCTGGGCAGCACCATCGGGAACTTCACCCCCGACCATTCCGTGGCGCTGCTGCGCAGCATGGCGGCACACCTGACCGCCGGTGGACGGGTGCTGCTCGGCGCCGATCTGGTCAAGTCGCCCGCCCGGCTGCACGCGGCCTACAACGATGCTGCCGGGGTGACCGCGGAGTTCAACCGCAACCTGCTCCGGGTCCTCAACGCCGAGCTTGGCGCCGACTTCGATCCGGAGGGTTTCGAACACTACGCCTTCTTCCATCCGGTGGCCCATCACGTGGAGATGCATCTGGTGAGCCGCCGGCCGCAGACGGTGACCATCCCCGAAGGCGGCGAATTCCCCTTCCGGGCCGGGGAGTCCATCCGGACCGAGATCAGCCGGAAGTACGGCCAGGCCTCGCTCGAGCGGCTGTTCGATGCCGCCGGGCTCCGTCTGGACCGCTGGGTGACCGACCCCGGCGGCGACTACGCGCTCCTGCTGGCCGCCCTGCGGTCGTGACCGAATTCCCGTCCCGCTCCGACCTGCTGGACGACCTGCACCAGCGGGCCTTCGCCGGGCCGGGCGGCCCGGCCTCACCACCGCGCATCGGCATCGAATACGAGCTGCTGCCCCGGACACCCGAAGGGGGCGCGGTTTCCCTGGAGACCATGCGCCAGTGGCTGGCGGACTACGGGTCGGCGCTGGGCTGGACCGAGAGCCGGACCGGCAGCGGCGTGCCGCGGTTTACCGTGCCGGACTTTGGCGAGGTCACCCTGGAGCCCGGCGGCCAGGTGGAATTGAGCGGGCAGCCGCGGCAGAGTGCCTCCGGCGCCGTTGACGCCATGCGGGCGGTGGCCGGCCCGATGCAGGCGCGGGCCGCTGCGGAGGGGATCGGACTCCTGGCAATGGGGATGGATCCGGCGCTGGGCCTGGAGGCCGTCCCCCAGCAGCTCGAGGGCCGCCGCTACCGGCGCATGGCCGCCTACTTCGACACCTTGGGGCCGGCCGGCGCGCGCATGATGCGGCAGAGCGCCTCGGTGCAGGTGAACGTGGACTGCGAGGCCGCGGGTTTTCATCGCTGGCGGCTGCTCAACGCCGCCGCGCCCTACCTGACCGCAATCTTCGCGAACTCCAGCGTCTATGCGGGCGCGCCCACCGGCTATCGCAGCTACCGCGCGGCCAACTGGCTGGAAGTCGACCCGCTGCGGACCGGCCTCTTTCCCTGCGGGGAAGACCCGGTCGGCGAGTATTTCGTCTTTGCCGCCGAGGCTCCCGACTTCCTGCTGGCCGAAGGCCCCGATTTCATCCCCTTCCTTTCCTGGTGGGACTCGGGAGTGGCCTCCCTGGCCGACTGGCACGCGCACCTCAGCACCCTCTTCCCGGAAATCCGGCCGCGGGGGGGCTACCTGGAGGTACGCGCCATCGACGCCCTGCCGCTCGAATGGCTGGGCGTGCCCGTGGTGCTGCTGGCCGGCTTGCTCTTTCATCCGCCCACCTTCGCGGCCGCGGAGCAGTTGCTGGGGGCGCCCGATCCCGGACAGCTCGCCCCGGCGGCCCGCGACGGAGTGTCGGCGGGCCTGCGCGAGAGGGCCGGACAATTGTTCGAGCTGGGTCTGGAAGGGGCAGCGGCGCTGGGTGCGCCGGCCGTGCTGCCGGCCGATCTGGAGTGCGCCCGCTCCTATTTCCTCCGCTACACCGGCGCCGGCCGGGCCCCCGCCGACGATGCGCCCCTGCCTGTGCTTCCCTGACATCGGCTTCCCGGCTCCCGCCGGGTACCGCCGCCGACTAGTTTCGTGCCTGTCCGGCGTCGCGGTTCTCCCAGGGCGACCGTCCAACAAGGGTGGATATGCGCAAGGCCTTTCTCTGGCTCTCCGAGCAGCAGGGCATATTCAATTTCCTGCGCCGCAACGGCCTGGCACGTCGCTTCGCCTCCCGGTTCGTTGCCGGCGAGACCATCGACACCGCCGTGGCCGCGGTCCGGGAGTTGAACCGCCGGGACATCACCACCTCGCTCGATCTGCTGGGCGAGAGCGTGACCCGGGCGGAAGAAGCCGATGCCGCCTGCGGCGAGTATCTCCGGATCCTCGACGCCATCCGGGAAACCGGCGTCGCCTCCAATGTTTCGGTCAAGCTGACGCAGATGGGGCTGGATATCGGCGAGGAGGTGGCCTACCGTAACATCACGGCCATTCTCGACCGGGCCCGCGCGGACGGCAACTTCGTCCGGATCGACATGGAAAGCTCCGACTATACGGAGCGCACACTGCATCTCTTCCACGACCGGCTCTATGAGGCCTATCGCGAGGTGACCGGCGTGGTCATCCAGTCGTCCCTCCGGCGCAGCGGCCAGGACGTCGAACGGCTGATCGAGCGCCGGGTGCGCGTCCGCCTGTGCAAGGGAGCCTACCTGGAACCGCCCGAGGTGGCCTTTCCCGCCAAGGCCGACGTCGATCGCAACTACGTTCAGCTCATGGAGCGCCTGCTGGAGCGGGGCAACTATCCGGCCATCGCCACCCACGACGAGGCCATCATCTCCCGGGCCCGCGAATTCGTCCGGAGCCGGAACATCGCGGCCGACCGGTTCGAGTTCCAGATGCTCTATGGGGTGCGGCGCGACCTGCAGGACGCGCTCCGGAGCGAGGGTTTCAACCTGCGCGTCTACATCCCCTTCGGTACGCAGTGGTATCCCTATCTCATGCGCCGGCTGGCGGAGCGGCCCGCCAATGTCGCGTTCATGCTGGGCAACATCCTGAAGGAGCAGCTGCGGGGCAGGTGAGCGAGATTACCCTTGGCGGCTATATGCAGCTGCATGGCCGGGCTGCGGCGTTCGGCGGCAGCGATGGGGCGGCCTACTCCGTCGGGGTCTACGTGCCCGAGGCGCCGGACGAGCGCGGCCGTTACGGGGCGGCCCTGCTCTTTGTCCGCTGGTCCCCCGAGGGCGACCGTCCCGCCGGCCATCTGGAGACCGAGTATCTGGTCTGGGGTGGGACGCCCGAGGAAGCCGAGGAGCGGCTCAAGCTGCTGTCGCTTTACGACGTCAAGGCGGCGCTGGACGAGCTGATCGGCCGGGGCAGCCCCGAATGGTGAGCCGGATCGAGGGCGTGGTGCTCGCGCGCGAAGGCTCCAGCTACCTGGTCGCCACGCCGGCCGGGACGGTCCGGGCCATCCTGCGTGGCCGGATGAAGCGGGACATGCCGCGGGTGGTGGTGGGCGACCGGGTGCAGCTCGATCCCGAGGCCGAGGGCCAAACCCACGGTATCGTGGCGGTCGAGCCCCGCCACAGCCTGCTGGAGCGGCGCGACCCGCTGGGACGGGGCGAACGCCCCATCGTCGCCAACGTGGATCTGGTACTCGTCGTCTCCGCGACGGCCAATCCGGAGCCGCTGCCCCATCTGATCGACCGGCTCCTGGTGATCGCCGAGGTGAATGAGCTGCCCGCCGCCGTGGTGCTCAACAAGACCGACTTGGCTCCCGCCGCGGCGCTGGCCACCCGGTTCGAAAACGCGGGCTACACGGTCTTCCTCACCAGCGTGGAAACCGGAGAGGGCCTGGACCGGCTCCGGGCCCAGTTGGCGGGTCGTGCCAGCGTGATCACCGGGCCCAGCGGCGCGGGCAAGAGCCGCCTGGTCAACGCCATCCAGCCGGGGTTCGACCTGCGGGTGGGCGCGGTGAGCGAGCGGGTCGGGCGGGGGCGGCAGACCACCGTCAGCGCCGTCATGGTCCCGCTCGACGCGGGCGGCTTCCTGGTAGATACCCCCGGCTTCAGTGAGGTCGGCATCTGGGGCGTGCCGCCGCGCGAGCTGGCCCGCTGCTTTCCCGATCTGGTGCCCTGGCTGGACCGGTGCCGCTTCCCCGACTGCCTGCACCGGGGCGAACCCGGCTGCGCCGTTCAGGCGGCGGTGGAAGAGGGCCGCATCGCCGAAGGCCGCTACGGCAGCTATCTCCAGCTGCTGCTGGAGCTGGAGAGCGCCCCGAGGGAATGGGAGTAACAGCGAGCGGCGGCCGGTTTGACCTTCGACCTTCGACCTCCGACCTCTATGTCTCTGAATGTCGTTCAGCAGCGCGTCGATCAGTGGATCCGCCAATTCGAGGAAGGCTACTTCGATCCGCTTACCAACATGGCCCGGCTGGCGGAAGAGGTGGGAGAGCTGGCGCGGGAGGTGAATCACCGCTTCGGGCAGAAAACCAAGAAACCCGGGGAGGCGGACGCGGACCTCGGCATGGAGATGGCCGATATTGTCTTCGTGCTTATCTGCATGGCCAACCGTGAAGGGATCGACCTGCAGGCGGCCTTCGACCGGATGATGGAGAAAGTGGAAACGCGCGACGCCGGGCGCTGGACCCGGAAACGGGAGTAGGGACTCCGTAGGTTTCTCCCGGTTCCGGCCCTTTTCCTAGCTTCGCCGGCTCACCGCCGGCCCCATCAGGGACACGCCGGACCGGTTGCCGGACAGGGCCTCGATCATCGCCCGCATGAACTGGGGCAGATCGAGCGGGCTGCGGGAGGAGATCAGGTTGCCGTCCACCACCACGGGACTGTTCTCCCAGATGAGCCCGGCGTTGACCAGGTCGTCCTTGAGTGAAGCGAAGCTGGTGCCCCGCCGCCCCCGCACGATGCCGGCCGAGATGGCCACCCAGCCGGCATGGCAGATGATGCCCACCGGTTTGCCGGTATGGAACAGCTCCCGGGTCATCTGCAGCACCCGCTCCGAGCGGCGGAGCACGTCGGGCGCGTAGCCGCCCGGAATGACCAGGCCGTCGTAATCGGCCGGCCGCAGGTGGGAGATATCGCCGTCCACCCGCACGGGATAACCGTGCTGGCCCCGGTACTCGCTTTCGCCCGTGCCGGCCACCGTGACCCGCGCCCCTTCCTCCTCCAGCCGCAGCCGGGGATACCAGAGCTCCAGCTCTTCATAGAGCGGTCCCGCAAAGATCAGGATCTGCTTGCCGGTGAGTCGCATGGACGGGATGGGTTGGGGCCGGAGCGGCCGTGGTCGGTAGCACCGGGCCACCGGATGATGTAAGCTATACCCCGACCCCGGTCTGCACATCTCCCGCCGGACGGGCCGTTCCGACCCCAACTCCCGGACCTGCTATGCGCTCCCGCGACCGCATCCTGGCGAACCTGGAAACCGCCTACCGCGAGGCGTACGAGCGCGCCCGGGCCGAGGAGTCGCAGAAACGGATGGAAGAGCTGGACTGGGGGTTTCTCCGCGACCAGCTGATGATGGAAGTTCTGCTCGATGTCCGCGATCTGCTTGCCGGCGGCCCCGCGCCGGCCGCGCAGACCACCAACGCGCTGGAACGCCTGGAGGCGCTCCGGCGGCTCACCAAACTCCGTTGAGGCCGCTTTCGCATGCCTGCTTTCCGCACCGCTGCCGTCGCCCTGACTCTGCTGGGCAGCATGACGCTGAGTGACTGCGGCTCCAGCCGCCCGAGCGCCGATACCATCGTCTACGGGCGGGTCTGGACCGGCGACAATCAGCGCCCCTGGGCCCAGGCCGTGGCCCTTGCCGGCGATACCATCCTGGCGGTCGGCGACAGCGCCGACCTGGAAGCCTACGCCGGCAGTGCCACCCGGCGGATGGACAACGGCGGCGGCATGGTGGTCCCCGGCCTGAACGACAGCCATACCCACTTCATCGACGGCGGATTCCAGCTGACCAACGTGGATCTCCGCACCGCCGACAGCCCGGCCGAGTTCATCCGCCGGCTCAGGGAATACGTCCGAACCATCCCGCCGGGCGAGTGGATCCTGGGCGGCGACTGGGACCACGAGCGCTGGCCCGGCTCGCCCCTGCCGCGGCGCGACTGGATCGACTCGGTGACGCCGGCCAATCCGGTGTTCGTCAACCGCCTCGACGGCCACATGGCGCTGGCCAACAGCCTGGCCCTGAAGGCCGCCCACCTCGACCGCAGCACGCCCGATATCCCCGGCGGAACCATCGTGCGGGACCGGAACGGCAGCCCCACCGGGATCCTCAAGGATGACGCCATGGACCCGGTGTACGCCGCCATGCCGGCGCCGTCGCCGGAGCAGCAGGATTCCGCCCTTGCCCGGGCCATGCGATTCGCCGCCAGCAAGGGCATCACCGGCGTCAGCGCCGTCAGTGTTCCCTGGGGCCAGGTGGCGGCCTGGCGCCGGGCCCACGATCAGGGCCGGCTCACGCTCCGCGTGTCGCTCTACCCGGCGCTGGAGGACTGGCACAGGGTGGCCGATTCGGTCGCCGCCGACGGCCCGGGCGACAGGTGGCTCCGGCTGGCCGGCGTGAAAGGGTACGTGGACGGCTCGCTCGGGTCGGCCACGGCGCTGCTCACCCGTCCCTATCTGGATGAGCCCTCGACGCGGGGGCTGATGGTCACCCCGCTGGACTCGCTCAAGCGCTGGATCGGCTCGGCGGATTCCGCCGGCCTGCAGATCGCCGTGCACGCTATCGGCGATTCGGCGAACGAGCTGTTGCTGGACATCTACGACAGCCTGGCGGAGGCCCACGGCCCCCGCGACCGCCGGTTCCGCATCGAGCACGCCCAGCACTTGCGCCCCGAGGACATCACCCGTCTGGCGGAGCACGGCTACATCGCCTCCATGCAGCCCTATCACGCCATCGACGACGGCCGCTGGGCGGCCAAGCGCATCGGGCCCGACCTGATCAAGACCACCTACGCCTTCCGCTCGCTGCTGGACCAGGGCGCCCATGTGGCGTTCGGCTCCGACTGGACGGTCGCCACGCTCGATCCGATCCAGGGCATCTATGCCGCGGTGACCCGCCGGACCCTGGACGGCAAGAACCCCGAAGGCTGGGTGCCGGAGCAGAAGATTACGGTGGAGGAAGCCCTCCACGGCTACACCTACGAACCGGCCTACGCCGCTTTCGCCGAGCAGGACCGCGGCATGCTGCGTCCGGGCGCCTTGGCCGATCTGGTTCTGCTGGACCGCGATCTCACCGCCATCCCCCCCGCCACCATCGGGGATACCAGGGTGAAAGCCACGATCGTAGGCGGGAAGGTGGTATACCAAGTGAAGGAATGACCTGGCCGGTTCCCCTCTCCACCTGCGGCCCTGGAAAGCTGGATCCGCTCGCCGGACCGCTGGCAAGCCGCCCTTCGACCGGGTGCGCAGCCGATGGCACAGCGACGCTCTCCTCGGGAGGTAGCCCCGGCGGGGAACGGGGGCTGTTCCCCGTTCCCCACTCCCGGCCTATTTTCCTTCTATGGCTACCAGAACCTCTCCGCGGCCCCAGGCCGCCGGCAAGCTCGAGAAGCAGGAGCTGCTGGAGCTCTACCGGATCATCCTCCTTTCCCGGAGGCTGGACGACAAGGAGATCCAGCTCAAGCGGCAGAACAAGATCTTCTTCCAGATCTCCGGGGCGGGGCATGAAGCGGTGCTGGCGGCGGCCGCGAGGGTCTTCCGGCCCGGCTACGACTGGTTCTACACCTACTACCGTGACCGGGCCCTCTGCATCGGCCTGGGGATGACCGCCGCGGAACAGCTCCTCTCGGCGGTGGCGGCGGCCGACGATCCCAACAGCGGCGGGCGCCAGATGCCCTCCCACTGGGGCCGGAAAGACCTCAACATCGTGAGCGCCTCCAGCCCCACCGGGACCCAGTTCCTCCAGGCGGTGGGCGCCGCGGAGGCCTGGCTGCGCTATTCCCGGAACGAAGACATTCCCGGGCGCGACGAGCTCATGAAGAAGGACGAGGTCGTGCTCTGCTCCACCGGCGACGGCACCACCAGCGAGGGCGAATTCTGGGAGTCGCTCAACAGCGCCTGCAACCTGAAGCTGCCGATCGTCTACCTGGTGGAAGACAACGGCTATGCCATTTCGGTGCCGGTGGAGGTAAACACCGCCGGCGGGTCGATCTCGAAGCTGGTATCGGGGTTTCCATCCCTCCACGTGGAAGAGGTGGACGGCTGCGATCCCATCGCGTCCTATGAAGCCCTCTCCCGCGCCTTCGAGTACGCGCGCCAGCGCAAGGGCCCGGCTCTGGTGCATGCTCACGTCATCCGGCCCTACAGCCATTCGCTGTCCGATGACGAGGTCCAGTACCGGCCGCCCAGCGAGCGGGAGCGGGACGCGGCGCGCGATCCGGTGGTGACCTACCCCCGCCGGCTGATCGACGAGGGGCTGGCCACCGAGGCGGAGCTCGAGAGCATCAGGGCGGCGGTGGAAGAAGAGATCCAGGCGGCCACCGAGGTTGCGCTGGCGGCCCCGCAGCCCGGCCCGGAGACCATCTACCAGTACATCTATTCGCCCGACGTTGATCCTACCTCCGAGCAGTTCGACACCGAGGACGACCCGAAGTTCACCGGCGATCCCACCACCATGGTGGATCTGCTCAATGCCTGTCTGAAGGACGAGATGGCCCGCGATCCGGCCATCCTCGTTTTCGGCGAGGACGTGGCCGACGCCAGCCGGGAAGAGCATCTCAAGGATGTGAAGGGCAAGGGCGGCGTCTTCAAGGTTACCTGGGGGCTGCAGAAGCAGTTCGGCAGCAACCGGGTGTACAACTCGCCCCTGGCCGAAGCCAATATCGTAGGGCGCGCGATCGGCCTGGCCACCCGGGGGCTCCGGCCGGTGGTCGAGATCCAGTTCTTCGACTACATCTGGCCGGCCTACATGCAGATGCGCAACGAACTGGCGCTCATGCGCTGGCGCAGCAACAACGCCTTCAGCGCGCCGGCGGTGGTGCGGGTAACCTACGGCGGGTACCTGAAGGGCGGCGCGATCTACCATTCGCAGACCGGAGCCGTCGTCTTCACCAGTATTCCCGGGCTCCGGGTGATCTGCCCCGCCACCGCGCTCGACGCCAACGGTCTGCTGCGCACCGCCATCCGCTGCGACGATCCGGTGCTCTTCCTGGAGCACAAGCACCTCTACCGGCAGACCTACAACAAGGCGCCGTATCCGGGACCCAACTTCATGATCCCGTTCGGCAAGGCCAAGGTCGTGCGGGAGGGAGCCGACCTGACGGTGGTGACCTACGGGGCCGTGGTGCAGCGCGCCGTGACCGCCGCCAAGGAGCTGGAGGAAAGCCGGGGGATCCGGACCGAGGTCATCGACCTGCGCTCGCTGAGCCCGGTGGACTGGGAGACGATCTACGAGTCCGTCCGCAAGACCAGCAAGGTCATCGTGGCCTACGAAGATTCGCTGTCGTGGGGGTACGGGGCGGAGATCGCTGCCCGCATCGCCGACGAGGCCTTCCCCTGGCTCGACGCGCCCGTGCGCCGGGTAGCCGCGGCCGATACCTTCGTAGCCTACGCGCCGGAGCTGGAGGACGTGATCCTGCCGCAGACGTCCGACCTGAGGGAAGCGATCGAGCAGATGGCGGCCTACTAAGGGATCAGGAATCAGGCACCAGGGATCAGGGCGGTAATCGAAACCCTCCGGTAATGGCCCCGGAGGGTTTCTGCTTTCCCGATTCCCGATCCCCGATCCCTACCCTTCCAGCGCCTCCCGGATCTCCGCCGCCGCGGCGATCGCCACGTCCACGTCCCGTCCCAGCGCGCGGGCCTGCTGCGTGGCCTGGGTGAGATCGCCCAGCGCCGAGCCGGCGTCGGCGGAGCGCAGGCGCAGGAGATCGAACCGCACGTTCTGCATGGCCAGCATGCAGGAGTCCATGTGGCGGGAAACCTGCTCGCGCCGCTGCTGCAGCTCCAGCATCTTGCGCTTCTTGCTCTCCAGCAGAGCCAGCCGGCGCTCTTTTTCTTCGTCTTCCGGTTCGCGCTGGATGGCCGCGATGCGATCGTCGATGTTGGTGATCTCCTGGGTGTCCAGGTTCAGGTCCATCGCGTGCAGCGTCTTGGCCAGCTCCAGCGCGCGCTGGTACAGCGAATCGACCGTCTGTACCACGTCGTCCGGGAGCATCTTGCGCTCGGATTCCGAGAGCCGCTCGATGAGCTTGAGGATGGCCTCCCGGTCGCCCCGCGCCTGGCGCAGCGCCCCGGCATAGAGGCCCACATCGGCCGCGGTGGGCACCGGCAACTGCCGCGGCAGCTTGCCCCCTTTTCCCAGCAGCGTGCGGTCGATGGAGTCGTGCGCCGGCGGCCGGTTCAGCACATCCCGCCAACTGTAGCCCGCCTGCCAGAGCTGGGCATACTCCTTGAGCAGGCCGATGCCCATGCCGCCCGCCACCAGCAGAAACCAGGGGTGGCTGATATCAGTGGCGAGGTTGATCATGAGGCAGCCGCCCGTCACCGCCGCCCACTTGGCGAACCGGTCGCGCACCCGCCGCACAATCGGCGGCTCGCCCGTTTCCGGGAGCTTTTCCTCGCGTTCCCGGTCCCGGAGCGAACGGTGCCGCGAGGGACGGTCGGGCGGGGAGCCGGGCCGGGCCCGGGGGGACCGGGGCGCCCGGGGCGCGGGCAGGGGCGGGCCGGCCGGCGCATAGCCGGATGACCGGCGCGCGCTGCGCTGGGCCGCCCGGGTGGTGCCGGTGGGCCGATAGCCCGTAACGGTCCGGCTCTCCAGTGCCCGGCGCAGCGCGTCGGCCGTGGGCCAGCGATTCTCCGGGTCTTTCTCCAGGCAGCGGCTGATGGCCAGATCCAGGTCGCCGGGGAAATCGCTACGACGCGTGCTGACCGGCGGCGCCACCTCGGTGATCTGCTTCATCAGGATGCCGGCCACCGTGGGCGCCTTGAACGGCAGGTCGGCGGTGGACATCTGGAAGCCGACCACGCCCAGGCTGTAGAGATCGGAGCGGCCGTCGATCTGCTTCTCCCCCGCGGCCTGCTCCGGGCTCATGTAGGAGGGCGTCCCGATGGCCACACCGGCGCTGGTCAGGGTGGCGCCGGAGACGGAGGACAACGCCTTGGCGATACCGAAGTCGGTCACCATGACCCGGCCCCGGGTCCCTTCCAGCAGGATGTTGTCCGGTTTGATATCGCGGTGAATGATGCCGAGGGCATGGGCGGCCCCCAGCGCGTCGGCCGTTTCCTTCATGATCCGGCGGACTTCCTCTGCCGGCAGCTGCCCCCGCCGCTTGAGCCGCGCCGAGAGCGATTCGCCCTCGACATAGTTCATGATGAAATAGACCAGCGAGTTGCCCTCGCCGACGGTGTAGATCGGCACCACGTGCGGGTGCGAGAGGCGCGCCGCGGTCTGCGCTTCACGGGTGAAGCGCTCGCGGATATCGGCCTGGAAGGCGAGTTCCGGCGGGAGGACCTTGATGGCGACCCGGCGCTGCAGCCGCTCGTCCCGGGCACGGTACACGACGCCCATACCCCCACGACCGATTTCCCCCTCGATCGTGTAGGCATCGCCGAGCACCTGGTTCAGCCGCGCGGCGAGGGGTTTTTCAGCCGTGTCTGTCATCGCGGTATCCGGGTCACGGGTATAGATTTAGCAGCTTGCGCACCCTACGGCAACCACGTCCCCTTTCCCCTCAGGGAGCGCCGCTCACCGTCCCGTCGCACCCGGCCGGTGCTCCAAAATACCGTACAATCGGACGTCCGTCACACTTCCGCTCCGGCATCAGGGGCCATATTGGCAGACGTATTCTCCGGACCGGCGGATTCGGCCGGACCAGTTCCCGTCCGGATGCTGACGGCGGTGGGTCCTGACCCGGGCGTTATACTGCAACTGTTTATTGCACAACACGTTACGGCGATGACACTGGGTGGCACGATGGCTGCTTTACTTGGGGTCCTCAGGAGTTCAGGCTGTCATTTTTCCCCTGCAGGGGGAGGAACATAGATGAGTGAACGTATGACATTGCCGGTGCTGCCGCTCAGGGAAGTAGTGCTGTTTCCCGGAGTGACCGCACCGATCGGGGCGGGGAGGCCGGGGACCCTCCGGGCCATTGAGGCCGCGCTGGCCACACCCGACAAGCTGATTTTCGCGGTGTCGCAGCGGCAGAACGTGGAGACGGTTACGCCGGACGTGCTCTACACCATGGGGACCATCGCGCGCATCGGCCAGATGCAGCGGGGCCTGGCCGGCATGCAGCTGCTCATTCACGGCGAGCGGCGCGGCGTGGCCATGCACTACAGCGAAAAGGACGGCTATCTCCAGACCATCGTGCGCGATGCCGAAGAGTTGCTGCCCCTTAATCCCGAGGACCCCAGCTTCGTGGCGCTCTATCGCGAGGTGCGGACCCGGGCCGCCGAGCTGGGCCAGAAGTCCGGGCTGCCGGAGGAGGTCGTCCAGCAGGTTCTCTCCGGGGTAACCGAGCCGGGCCGCTTCGCCGATCTCATTGCCGGTTATATCGACATCAGCCCGTCGCAGCGCCAGACGCTGCTGGAGACGGTCTCGGTGGAAGACCGGCTGCGGCGGGTGCTGGTGCACGTGCAGCGGCAGATCAGCGTGCTCGATGCCCAGGAGGACATCAAGTCGCAGGTGCAGGAGGAGCTGGGCGAGCGACAGCGGGAGATGGTCCTGCGCGAGCAACTCAAGACCATTCGGCGCGAGCTGGGCGAGGATGAGGAGAACGACGATCTGGAGGAGCTGCGGCAGAAGCTCGAGGGCCTGGAGCTGCCGGCCGACGCCCGGAAGGAGGTCGATCGCGAGCTGAACCGGCTGTCCCGGATCGGGCGCGAGTCCATGGAATCGCAGGTCATCCGGACCTACCTGGAAAACATCGCGGAACTGCCCTGGAACATCCGGAGCGAGGATCACCTCGACATCCCGCAGGCGCAGCAGATCCTCGAGGAAGACCATTACGGCCTGCAGGACGTGAAAGACCGGGTGCTGGAGTTCCTGGCCGTGCGGCAGCTGCGGGAGCAGGCGGCAAAGGACCACCGGGAAGCCGCCGGCGCGGCCGATCAGAACGCGGCACAGCCGGAGACGCCCGCGGTCGCGACCGCCGAGGTGCCCGCCAGCAACCTGCCGCCCGATCCGTCGCAGGTCCGGGGCAATGAAGACGACAAGGTTGCCAAGGGGCCGATCCTGCTCTTCGTCGGGCCGCCCGGTGTCGGCAAGACCTCGATCGCCAAGAGCGTGGCCCGGGCGATGGGCCGCAAGTACGTTCGAATTTCGCTGGGTGGCGCCCGCGACGAGGCCGATATCCGGGGCCACCGCCGCACCTACGTGGGTGCCATGCCGGGTCGCATCATCCAGGGGATGAAACAGGCCGGCACCAAGAACCCCGTGTTTCTGCTGGACGAGGTCGATAAGCTCGGCGTCTCCTTTCAGGGCGATCCCGCGTCGGCCCTGCTCGAGGTGCTCGACCCGGCGCAGAACGACAGCTTCACCGACCATTACCTCGGTGTGCCGTTCGACCTGAGCGAAGTGCTGTTCGTCTGTACCGCCAACTTCATCCAGAACATCCCCGGCCCGCTGCTGGACCGGATGGAAGTGGTGGAGTTCTCGGGCTACACCGAACAGGAGAAGCTGGCGATCGCCCGCACCTATCTGCTGCCCCGGCAGCTGGTGGAGAACGGGCTCACCACCGAGCAGCTCGCCATCCGCGACGAAGCGATGCTCGAGGTGATCCAGCGCTATACCCGGGAATCGGGTGTGCGGCAGCTGGAGCGCCAGCTGGGCAAGCTGGCCCGCAAGGTCGCCCGGCGTATCGCGGCCAAGGAGATCCAGCAGGTGACGGTAGACCGCGCCATGGTGGGCGAGCTGCTGGGGCGCCCGCGGGTGCACCCGGAGCAGGCGGCCCGGGAAGATCAGGTAGGGGTCGCCACCGGCATGTACTACACGCCCACCGGCGGCGACATCATGTTCGTTGAAGCCAGTACCATGCGGGGCAAGGGCGAGTTGGTTCTCACCGGCCAGTTGGGCGACGTCATGAAGGAGTCGGCCCGGGCGGCCTGGACCTACGCCCGCTCCCATGCCGCGGCCTTGCACATCAAGGAAGAGGCCTTCGAACGCGACCTGCACATCCATGTGCCGGCGGGCTCCATCCCCAAGGAAGGGCCGTCCGCCGGGGTGGGCATGGCCACCGCGCTGGTCTCGGCCCTGTCGGGCCGGCCGGTGCGCCACGATATCGCCATGACCGGCGAGATCACGCTCCGGGGCCGGGTCATGCCGATCGGCGGGGTCAAGGAAAAGGTCCTGGGAGCGGTGCGCGCCGGCATCCGCCGGGTCATCCTCCCGAAGGAGAACGAGGCCGATCTGGACGACCTGCCCAAGGAAGTGCGCCAGACTCTTGAGGTCCACCTGGTGCAGGAACTGGGCGAAGTCCTGGCCCTGGCCCTCACCGGCGCCTCCTTCCGCGAAGGCCGGCTGCTCTTCGGCGACGAAAATCCCCGGGACGTGGCGCCGTTGAGCGTAGGGTACCACTAGGACTCAGGAATGAGGATTCAGGATTCAGGGCCTCTCACTCCCGAATCCTGAATCCTCCATTCCTGCCGTTCAGTCTTCCAGCGTAAACCCGATCTTCACCGTCACCTGCCAGTGGGAGACGGAGCCGTCCTCGATGTGCCCCCGGGTATCCTTCACTTCAAACCAGCGCATGTTGCGTACGGTCTGGGAGGCCCGGTTGATGGCGTTGGTAATGGCGTCCTGCAGCCCCGCGCGCGACGAGCCTACCAGCTCGACGGTCTTGTAAACGTGATCAGTCATGAGGTCAGCTCCCTGGTGTCGATGCCATGTGCCAGGCTTACGCGGTCGCGGCCGCTCGATTTGGCGCCGTAGAGCGCCCGGTCGGCGGCGGCGGTGAGCGCGTTCGCCGTGTCGCCGTCATCGGGAAAGGCCGACACCCCCACGCTCACCCGCACGGGAATGATGAGCCCGTCGCCGGTCGTTGCCGGCGAGGAGGCCAGCGCCTCGAGTAGCTTGCGTCCCAGAATGGCTGCCCCCTCCGCCGTGGTCCGGCGCAGGATCATGCCGAACTCCTCGCCGCCGTACCGGCCGACGATGTCGCTGGCGCGGACGGTGGCCTGGAAGACCCGGGCAATGTGCCGCAGGACCTGGTCGCCGGCCAGATGACCGTGGGTGTCGTTCACCCGCTTGAAGTGGTCCACGTCGATCATGAGAAACGCCACCTGCTCCTGGTGCCGGCGGGCGTACTCCAGGGCGTGGTCCAGCTCCGCTCGCAGGGTGGCATGGTTCAGCAGGCCGGTCAAGCCGTCGCGATGCACCAGCTCGCGGATCTGCCGCCCCCGGCTGGCCCGCGTGGTCACCAGCTGGATCAGCAGCGCGCGATCCGGCGGGCGGCCGACAAAATGGTCCGCCCCCGCGCGCAACGCCCGCACCCGGTCCTGGGGAGTGTCGCGCTCCGAGAGGAGAATGATGGGCAGCAGGCTGAAGCGGGGATCCTGCCGGATCATGCGGGTGAGCGTGAGCGGATCGGGTTCCAGGCCGGGGCCGTCGAGCAGCACCAGGTCGGGTAGATAGCGCGCCAGCAGCTCGGGGACTTCCAGCGATTGCGTGGTGTGCGTAACCCGGAAGTTGGCATGCCGAAGCCAGCCCACGATATTCTCGCCTCCCCGCTCCGGTCCCACCAGCAGCACGCTGGGGGGTGGCGTGCCCACGCGCGCCAGCATCTTGGCGTATTCGGGCAGCTCCTGCGCGATCCGGTCCGCCCGGATCACCGCGTCCACCCCCGCCGCCACCAACCGGTAGGGATCGAGGCCGCCCTGCGGGTCCACCATCACGATGCTCCGGGGCCGCAGCGTCCGCCGACCCGACCAGGCGGCGGCCAGCGCATAGGGGTCGGCGGTACGCTCGTCGGCCGAGATCACCACGAAATCGGGCGTCTCCGATACCGGGACCACGCTCGCCTCTTCCTGATCCGAGCCGGCCTGCACCTCATAGCCCACGCTGCGCAGGGCGTCCGCCATGGCGCTGCGCAACTCGTTGGTACCGGCAACCACACGGGCGCACCAGCCGAACTCAGTGGGCGGCAGCGGCTCCTGCGCCGGGTCGAGCCGCGTGCCGGCGCGATCAAAGGCCTCCGCAATCCGGGCGACGATCTCATCCAGATGGCGCGACGCCTCGAGACCGGGCGTCTGGCCTGCGCGGAGCCATTGCTCCGCCTCGCGCGCCATCCTGCTGACCTCGGGAAACCCGTAGCTGCCGCCCGAGCCGGCCAGCCGGTGGAAGCGGGTGAGCAGCGACGCAGAGGCATCCTGCTCGCCGGCGAGAAAGGCCGAAATGTCCTTGCGTAGCTCGCCCAGCCGGGCGGGCGCCTCCGCCAGGTATTCGCGCCGGAGCGTCTCCAGCGCCTGGTCCAGTTCGGAGTTCATGGATGGGCCCCCCATTGGTCGAACGCGCGGCGGGCCGCCGCCACCAGAACCGGCGCGGTGGTCCAGTGTCCCGCGACCCGGGCCTCCTGGCGGGCCGCTATCAGGGCGATGGCGTCATCCACGATGGACAGGAGCGGCTCGCCAGGCCAGCCGGGCGAGACGGCCGGCACCGCCACAGAAACGAAATCGATTGCCACCGGCGACGGAGCGAGGAGCCGCAGCTCCAGCGACTGGGCAACCGCCCGACGGAGGACCGGGGCCAGCAGCGGAAAAGCATCCGCCGGCGCCAGCAGATGGACGCTGCGGCCGGCCCGCGCGATGTCATGGGAAAGAAGCTGCAGCGCCCCCCGGGGCGATCTGACCTCTACTACCGCCGGCGATTCCCGGGTGCCCGCGTCCGCCAGCGCGTCCCGCAACTGCTCCAATGCGCTGCTCTGCCGCTGGGTCACCCGAGCCAGCAGCACGCCGGGCGGCTCGGCCCGGTACTGCGCCGCTCGGCCCTCGTCCCGCCTGGCCGCTCCCTTGGTGACCAGCCCCTCCAGCGCTGCGTAGGCATTGGCTCGCGCCAGATTCGCCCGCCGGGCCACGGCATAGCCTGTCCCGGGCCCCTGCAGCAGGAGCACCTCGTACATCCGGCTTTCCGTGGGGGTGAACCCGAACGGCGTAAGGTCTGGGGAAGGCACGTAGTAGTATTGGAAACTACCTGCGCTGCCGCAAGAGGGTGGTCAGGTCAGAGACTGGGCAATCAGATGGTAAAGCCCTGCCGCTCGCCGCCCTAGCTATAGCTCACTTCCCAGCCCAGCAGCTTCGCGATCAGGGCCAGCCGGAAGGTGACATCGGCCTGCTTGGACTCGACCTGTTTGCTGTCTGGCTCCAGCGGCCAGTAATGATAGGCGGCCTTGTTGGTGACCTTGGGCTGGGAGCGCAGGTTCTTCGGATGCCAGACGCCCTGGTCGTCGCAATCCTTGAGCAGCCGCGCGAGGACCCGGGTCGCGACCGGAGCAGTGTGCAGGGCACCCAGCCGGGCGAGCAGCTCGATGAAAAGCAGGGCCAGGGGAATGTCCTTCGCCTGGCCCCTGGAATCGGCCTCGATGGGGTCGCCCAGCAGCAGGTACTGCGGTTTGACCGAGCGCTTCCCCAGCTTCACGGCGTAGGTCTTTTTGGGCGCCGGTTGGGCCAGGTAGTGCCCCAGCCGCTCGGTGAATCCTGCCCGCTCCCGCTGCAGGTTAGGCATTGCCGCGATCATCGCCACCGAATACCAGCTCGGCGGGGTTGCCTCCGGGTGCAGTACGGTCTGGCTGCCGGAGCGGATGAACGGCTTCTCCGCCATGGGGCTGCGCAGGAAATGGGATACCGTGCTGGCGACCCGGTGCGCGGAGCCCCGCACCCGCGGGTCTTCCAGGTGCCCCGACTCGGCCAGCGCGGCGGTCGCCGCCTCGCGCGTCAGACTCCGCACCCATTCGCCCGCCAGGGGCTCCCCCTTGACCAGCTTCTGATACTCGAACAGCAACTCGGGGCTCTCATCCCGGCTGAGCAGCCGGAACAGGAGACGGTCACTAAGCTTGAAGGGCCGGGACTCGTGCGGATAGCCTAACTGGAGAAGGCGCCGGTATTGCGCCACCGTCCCGACATCTTTGATACCCTGTGCAGCTGCTGGGGCCAAGCCGAGCAGATTGCCCGACCACACACCGTTGTCTCTCTGCTTCTTGGCCACCGTTGCTGCCGGTTTGAACTCCACCACTGCCGCATGGGCGGCCTCGACATCCTCCGGCCCGACATAGCCCGGTGGCGCCAGTTCTGCCAGCGTCCGATACCGGATGGAGGCCCCTGTATGCTGCAACAGCCAAGTCAGGGGAATCCGGTGAGCGTTGGGGAGGTCCAGAATCGCTCCTGGAAGGTGTCCGGATTTGTGGCAGCTTGAATGGCGGCAAACATACACCGGGCGGGGCGCGCCAACCAGAGGAAAGCGCCTGTTTCAGACACTTTTCATATTGAACCTGCCCTTTTTGTTGCACAATGGAACCTTCTGTCAGTCCTTTCCTGTATCGTGAAGATCCATGAGGGGTTGAGGGTAGGGCTCAAGGAAGGTCTGGGCGGCCAGATAGGTCTGGCCAAAGCGATGGGTCCAGGACTGGAGCAGGGCGAGGGGGGCGGCCAGCGTGATTTGTCGCTCCCTGAATTGCTCCAAGAGGTGCAGGAAGTGGCGCTTCTCCGCCGCGCCCAGGTCATCCGAGAAGTACCCGAATGCGTGCTGCAGCACGTTGATGATCCCTCCGCGCCGGGCCGGGGCAGCCAGGGCGCGGGCCAGGGCGGCCTCGTATTCCGGGAACAGTTCGTCTGGAGGACGGGAGCCCGCGCGGGCGGCCACCCGGCCCAGGGCGCGCATGGTCTCCTGGTTCAGCGCCATGAACTGCAGCTTGTGGCGAGCCTGAAATTCGGTCAGTCGCCGGGCGTCGCCCTCGGCGCGGAGCGCACGAAAGCGCGCCCGGGTGAACAACTTTACCAGGAAGTGGTGGCGCAGCTGGAAATTGGTGAGTCGCCCCTCATCCTCTACCGCGGCATGAGGGAAGCGCGTCAGGACGGCTTCCCCAAACAGGCCCGTGCCCCGGCCCCCGGGCTGCTCGGCGTCGGGGCCGGCATAGACTTTGGTGTCTTTGATGCCGCAGGATGGCGAGCGGCTCTTCAGGATGAAACCGTCGGCATCCACCTGTCGGGCGAGAAATGTGGAGCTGAACCGCTCCATATCGGTGGTCAGGTCCCGGCCCGTGCTGGGCTGGATCAAGTACATCCGCTCTTCCCGGCGAACCAGCCGGACGGGATCGCGCGGTACGCCGAGGCCGACCCCCACCTCAGGGCAGATGGGTCGCAGCTCGGCCCAACGGGCCAGGGCCGTGATGAGCGGTGCCCGGATGCGCTGCGCGTTATAGCGGCAGGCGGCCAACTCGAGGCATTCGCTCACCACCACGATGGGGCGGGGATGGTCGCGCCCCGGGACGGTGCCCGTCAGTGGACCCGCGCCTCGCCGGCCGCGCGGAATTCCGAGCCCGCGTTCCAGCTGGGCTGGCCGGGTTGCTGGGCGACCAGGGCGGCCGTCCGCAGAATCACCCGGATCTGCTGCATCGCGCCGGCCGTGGTGAACCAGGGCAGAATTTCATCGCCGGGCTGGTGATAGCGCTCCGCCGTGTACTTCTCGTGCTGTTCCTCGCCCCAGCCCCGGGGGCGGCCCACATAGTCCAGTCCGCTTTCCAGTGAAAGCGCCGGCACGCCGATCTTGACCAGTGAGAAGTGATCCGAACGGAAGAAGGATCCCTGCAGCAGGGCTTTCTGGTTTACGGTAACTCGCAGGCCTTCCTCTCGCGCCGCCCGGCGGAAGAGGCCGCCCAGGGAGCTCTGGTCCAGGCCCAGCGCCGAGATGTCGCGGGTCTGGCCGTAGAGGTTCATCACGTCCACGTTGAGTGCGGCGGCGAGATGCGCGGGGGCAATCGTGGGCCGGGCGGCGTAGGCCTCACTGCCCAGCAGGCCCGACTCCTCGGCCGCGAACGCGATGAAGACCAGCGACCGGGGGAGCCGCACCCCGCTGCGAACCGCGGCCTCGGCGGCCGTGAGCACTGCCGCAGTGCCGGAGGCATTGTCTTCCGCTCCGTTGTAGATCGAATCGCCGTTGACGGGCCCACGGATGCCCAGGTGATCGTAATGCCCGCCGATCAGGACGGCATCGCCGGCATGCCGCCCGCGCCCGGGGTACCGCGCCACCACGTTCTCGGTGGCCGTGCGGGTGATGGCGCTGCGCACCGTTGCGCTCACCTGCACGTTGACCGGCACGGGGCGGAACCCTTGGTGGCCGGCCTGGTCCATCAGCTGGTCCAGGTCCTTGCCGTCGCCCCGCAGCAGCGCGGCCGCCGCGTCCCGGGTAAGCCACCCGGCTGCTACCAGCGAGGTGGCGGGTTCCTCCAGGCGGACCTGCGCCCCGGTCCAGGAAGATGTCACGGTGCTCCAGGGGTAGGTGGCGCTCTCGGTGGTGTGGACCAGCAGGATGCCGGCGGCGCCCTGCCGCGCCGCTTCTTCGATCTTGTAAGTCCAGCGGCCGTAATAGGTGAGGATCTTCCCCCGGAAAATAGAGGAGTCGCGCAGACCGGGATCGTTCACCAGCATGAGAACGATCTTTCCCTTCACGTCCACTCCCTGGTAGTCGTTCCACCCGTACTCCGGCGCCACGATGCCGTAGCCGACGAACACCATGTTGCCCGACACCTGGACCCGGGGGTCATTGCGCATGGACCAGAGCACATAATCGTGGCGATAGCCCAGCGTATCGCCGCCGGCCACGAGGGTCGGCGTGGGTGTCAGGGAGATGACCGGGACCCGGTGATAATACGTGCCGCTGTCGCCGGCGGGCTCCAGGCCCAGCCGCTCGAACTGGGCGGCGATATAGTGCGCGGCAATTTCCCCGCCGCGCGTGCCCGGGGCGCGCCCCTCCAGCAGGTCGCTGGAGAGGAAACGCAGGTGGGCCCACATGACGTTGCTGTCCGCCGCGTTGGCCAGCCGGGTGGCGGCCGCAGGCCCCTGCGCCTGCAGGATGGCGGGGAGGAGCGCGAGCGCCAGAACACTCCAGCGGCGAAGCATATCGGGTACCTCGGGTTCAGGATGGATTGGCGTGAGTGCAGACGCGGCGCGGTGCCCGGAGAAAGCGCAGCACGGCGGCCGCGACCTCGTCCGGCTGCTCCACGTGCGGGCGGTGCCAGGCGTTGTCGAGGGTGACCATCCCGGCGCAGGGAATCTGCCGCCGGATCTCGCCGCCCACCCGGTAGGGAATGAGCGGATCCAGCCGGCCCCAGATGAGCAGAGTCGGCTGCCGGATCTCCGCCAGCCGGCCGCGCAATGCCCGGAAATCGAATTCGCGCAGCGTCGCTTCCATGGCCCGCCGATAGGCCGTGTCGGAGCGGTCGCGCTCGCTGATTTCAGCCGGATCGCGCACCCACGCGGGATCGCGGTCGGGGATGAGATGCGATCGCGCGGTCAGGGCCCACCCCGCCAAGGTCTGCTGTGCGGGACTGACGCCGCCGTCGGCCAGCCCTCCCGCCAGATCGTACCCGGCGGGGGCGATCAGCACCAGCGCGCGCACCCGGCGTGGCATGGCCAGGGCCAGCGACGCGGCCAGCTCCCCGCCCATCGAGTGTCCCACCAGGAAGAGCGGCCCTTCGGTATTGCGGGTGAGAAAGTCTTTCAGCCGGCCGGTCATGTCCGGCAGGGAATAGCCCGAGTCCGGCTTTTCGCTCTCTCCCGACCCCGGGAGGTCGAGCGCCACGACATGATAGCGGCCGGTGAGCTGGTCGAACACGCCGCGCCAGGCCACCAGGCTCTCGCCGTAGCCGTGCAGCAGCACGACGGTTGGATGCTCGCTCCAGCCGCCCTGGATGGTGCGCACCCAGGAGTCTCCCGCCCGGAGCCAGGATGCCTCATGGGCGGGCTCGTGGAGGTGGGGACGGTCCAGCAGCAACAGGACCAGCATGCCCAGGCCCAGCAGCACCAGGGTCTGGCGTCGGGTACGCATCATGGCGCGGAGCAGGACACGAGATAGATCGTCCGGCCCAGGGGGCCTGCCTGTTCACTGGTGAGCAGCAGCCGGTTGCCGGGGTGCCACCAGGCGAGGCCTTCGCCCTGCGGCTCCAGCCCGCGGATGTCGCAGACCGGGTGGGCCGGGTCGGGCTGGAGGCCCTGCGTCCCCCGTATAAAGAAGTAGAGGTAGCCGTAGGTCCGCACCGCCAGGCGGGTGCCGGTGGAATCCAGCGACGCATCGGTCACCTGGTTGACGTAGCCCGGGCCGCCGGCGATGGGCAGCTGCTCCACCGGCTGTGCCACGGCCGCTGCCCTGCCGTTCCAGTGGAAGCCCGTCAGGCGAAAGAGCCACACACCCCCGCTCCGGCCCTTGGTGATGAGCAGGATGGTATCGGGCGCCGGAACCGCCAGGGCTTCGACATCGTGCGGGCCGTCGGCATAGCGGAATCGGAGGCTGTCGGCTCGCGCGGTCCGGCCGGTGCGGCCAGCCGGCCCCCCGGAGGGCTCGGGGACCCGATAGATCCGCACCGTGCTCCGCCGTTCCCGGTTGTCGCCCGTGTCGCCGATATAGAGACAGCGCCGGGGACCACAGCGGCCGGCTCCCAGGGCCTCCCAGTCGGTATTGCCGGCGCCGGTCACCCGCCACGCGCCCAGCGCGGCCCCAGTGGTGTCGCTCAGGTAGATGATGGGATCATTGCCGCTGTCGTTCAGCGTCCAGAAGGTGCCGGGCCGGCTCCCCGCCACGGCGGCCGAGCTCTCGGTCAGGCGGGGATCCTGGAAGGTGCCGGTCTGGCGGGCGGGCGCGCTGGTCTGGGCGGCCAGCAGGGACGGAAGCAGGCCGGCGAGCGTAAGCGGAATGGCACGCAGCATGGTGGAATGCTAGCGGGAGGCGGTGGGCGCACCAATGCTTGCCCCTCGCGCGCCTTCCCGTCCATTATTCGAAATCCAGGAGCGAGGGAGCCATGCCGGACAGCCTCAAGACCAGACCAACGCCCCGACTTCCCGACCGGCTCCGGTTCGAGGGCCGGGTGCTGTTTCTCACCGAGGATCCGGAGTTGCTTCGCCGCCAGCTGGCGGGTGAAGACCTGCCCCGCGATCCGGCGATGAAGCTGCGCGACAACATCAGCACGGACGAGATCACTCCCGCCTACATCTGCTACTACTACGACGAGACGCTGGGCGAATTCCCCTATCTGGGCCTCAAGGCGGGCGACGAGTTTCCCATCACCCGCGGCTCGGTCAGGCAGGGCGGCTTCGCGGTGTCGGTCAGCGGCAAGCGGCGGGGCAAGGGGTCGAGCCGCGAGCAATCGCCCTATGCGGAGATGATGGCGGGGATCCGCCTGGTGATCGCCGAGAATATCGAGCGGATCTACCGGGAGAACTGCCAGAACCTGGGCATCTTCACCAGCACCGATTTTTCCCTGATCGACCGGATCCGGGCGGGGGAGGACATTCCGCTCGACACCTTCACCCGCGGCGAAGGCGAAATCACCCGGGGCATCATCGAGCACGGCGGCCTGTTCCAGTACAATGTGGCCCGCCTGCAGGGGAAGATCCGGGTGCCCCTGCCCGGCACGCCTGCGCGGCCCATGACCCTGGCGGAGAAGATCATCGCGCGCCATTGGGTTACCAGCCTGGCGGAAGAAAAAGTCGGCGTGCCGGCGGTCAAACCCGGCGACGAGGGCTTCATCCGCACCGACATCCGCTTCAGCCACGAGTATGTGACCCCCATGTCCGCCATTTTCTGGCGCGATCATGTGGGCGAGCACGAGAAGGTCGTGGATCCCGCCTCGATTTTCTTCTTCCGCGACCATCTGACGTTCCTCGAGCTGGCCATGACGGATGCGCGCAAGGCCGAGGGCCTGCTCGATGTCGCGCTCGAGCTCAAGAAGAAGCAGGAAGAATTCGCCGCCGAGCAGGGCATCAGGCTCTACGGCGAGCTGCCCCGCCTGGGGCCCAACATGCTGGCCACCGGCAGCGAGGCCATCTGCCACTCGAAGATGCTGGAGCAACACGCGCTGCCGGGGCAGGTCATCATCGGCAGCGACAGCCATACACCGCACAGCGGCGCCATGGGCGCGTTCGCGTTCGGCGTGGGGACCACGGCCATCTTCAACTCCTGGCTCACCCGGGACGTGCGGATCACCGTTCCGCGCTCGGTGCTCATCCGGGTCAACGGGCGCAAACCCGCCAACGTGACGGCCAAGGATTTCATGCTCCAGATCCTGCGCCACCCCTATGTGAAGAGCGGGCAGGCCATCGGCCAGATCGTGGAATACGCCGGCGAGGCGGTGCAGGCGCTCTCTATCGACGAGCGCGCCACCATGACCAACATGGCGGCGGAAGTGGGCGCTTTTACCGGCATCATTCAGCCGGACGACAAGAACGTGGAATTCCTGGTGCGCGAGCGGGGCATCGACGAGTCCGAGGTGCGGCGCGCCATGGAGGGCCTGGTATCCGACCCGGGCGCCGGGTACGAGACGGTGATCGACATCGATGCCGCGGGGCTGCAGCCGATGATCGCGCTGCCCGGCGATCCGGGCAACGGGCTCTTCATTACCGAGCTGGGCAGCGAGGTGAAGGTCGATATCGCCTATGCCGGCAGCTGTACGGCAGGCAAGAAGGAAGACATGGACATGTACGCCCGGGTGTTGCGCGAGGCGGCCGAACGAGGCGAGCGGGTGCACGGGGGCGTACGATTTTATATCCAGTTCGGCAGCCAGGATGTGAAGCGCTATGCCGAGCGCCAGGGCTATGTGGACATCTTCCGTGCGGTGGGGGCGGAGATCATCGAGCCCTCGTGCGGCGCCTGCATCAATGCCGGCCCCGGCGTGTCCTACGACCGCGAAACGGTGACGGTGAGCGCCATCAACCGCAACTTCCCGGGCCGCTCGGGGCCGGGGCAGCTGTATCTGGCGAGCCCCTACACTACGGCGGCGAGCGCGCTGGCGGGGTACATCACCGCCTGGGAGCCGGAAGGGGCGGCGGTGTAGCCGCCGCCCTGGTCTGAAACCTGCGGGATCTGCCTCTGGGCGGGAGTCTGCCGACCTCAGGGATAGGGGGAGATGGTGATCACGCCGGCTGCCGGTATGGACGCTGGGAGGTTGAGGCCGCCGCTTACCGATACGACCCCCGCCACGTGGTTCCGGACTGCGGACGTGGTGTAGGTGACGAGATAACTCCCGGCGGCCAGGCCGCCGACAGTCAGGGTCGCCGACCCCGTGGTTCTGGCCACTACCACGAATTTGCCGTCGGGCCGCTTGAACGCCAGCGGATCGATGGCGGTTGCAGTGGAGGTCGCTCCGATCCGGACCGCCCCAGGCCGGACGAAGTGCCAATACTGGGCAATGGCGCCCGTGCGGGAGCCGACGGTGAAGGTCTGGGCAACGGTGTCGGATCTGAGCAGCTTGCCGCCGTCGTCCGTGCCGTAGGGACCTTGGAGAACGTACTGTGCCCAGACCGAGTTGTCGGCGACCTTGAGGTCCTGGTGCAGCTCGTTGTAGTCGGCGCCGATGTGTTCCAGCATGCCGGTGGTGAGCCCGTTGTTCTCGGCGGCGGTCCGAATGGCATTCAGTTCGGCGGTCGTGATGCCCGATTCGTAACGGTGGTAGATCACCTCGCTCAGGTACTGGAGATTCCCGGGTGTCGCGAGAATGGGATTGAGCCAGGTCAGCGCCTGCGACGGCCGAGCGACTGAAGGCACGGAGAATTTCACCTTGTTGAAGCCGGCGGCCCGGGCCGCGGGGCCCGCTGCAGCCACGATCGCTGCCAGATCTGCCGGAACCAGCCCAACGCCGGAACCGTTATCGGGCTCGAGGCGGATCTCCCAGGTGTCGGGTTCCAGGCCAAATCTGTTCTTGAGGTGCCGCAGGACGGTCAGCATGAACTCGATATATTCTGCCGGATCCTTCTGCTGGAACTGGGTGCTGGGCTGGAAGCCGACATAACACACGTTCAGAAGGAAGGGCTCGCCGTGACTCTCCACCCGGGCCCTGATGGGCAGGACCCAGTCCGTCACCTGCTTGTCCAGCAGTCCGAAATAGAAGTGTGACAGATCGGTCACACTGGGATCATTGTTGTCGTTCGTGGCCTGGCGCTTCTCGGGCGGATAAGTGGTGGAATCGCGGGTCTCGATGATGTTGCCCTGGGCCTGAAGGCGGACGCGTGTCAGCCCCAGACTGTCGACCGCGAACGCGATCACCTTGGCCCGGGCAGGAGCCAGCAACTGCTCGGCATCGCTGGCGAGGGTCGCTTCCCATCCATGGATCGTCTGGAAAGTCTGGTTTGGATCCAGCGTGACATTGGCCGCGGCGCCGGTGCCCGGGGTGGCAATCACTACCGCCGCGCTGCCAGAGAGCGTGTCCGCCGTGGCCTTGATGCTGTAGGTGCCCGTGGTCTGTCCGGCCTCGTAGACGCCCGCCGTATCGACCGCCGAGCTGGATGCTGAGCGCGTTCCGCCGGTGACGACCCAGGTGAGGTTCGGGCAGGGGAAAGGCTCTCCCAGGGCATCCTGACAGGTAGCCACGATCGACTGCTGGCTGCCGGGAGCGAGATTCAGATTGCCCGGAACCAGAACGATCCGGGCCAGGGTGCCGCCCTGGGGCCCGTTGCCACCGTCGGATTTTCCGGCACAAGCGGCGAGCGCGAGGACCGGCAATAGGCACGAACGCAGTGCCAGATTTTTGATGCAGACCATTGCAGTACTCTGCTCTTTAGTGGTGCCTGAAGTCTACCGCGGCAGGGATGTGGAGGTCAAACCGATGAGGATGAAATGGCGGTGACCGGCGTTTCAGTAACGCACGCCTCCCCGGGTGACTGGGTCCGGCTGATGCGGCCCCGGCAGTGGGTGAAGAACGCCTTCGTCCTGACGCCGCTTCTCTTCTCCGGGCGCTTCCTGCTGCGCAGTGCCGACCTGCGCGCTGCTGTAGCCTTTCTGGGCTTCTGTCTGCTGGCCAGCGCCGTCTATACCTGGAACGACGTGTTGGACCGGGAGGCGGACCGGCAGCATCCGCTCAAGCGCCTCCGGCCGGTGGCATCCGGCCGTCTCAGCGTCCGGGCCGCCGCCTGGTTCGGTGCCGGGCTGGCGGGGGCCGGTCTCGCGGTCAGCGTGGCTTTGGGACTGGATGTGGCGGCAATCGGTGCCAGCTACCTGGTGCTGAATGTTCTGTATTCCTTCCGGCTCAAACACGTGGTGGTGCTGGACGTCTTCTGTATCGCCGGGTTCTTCATTCTGCGGCTGCTCGCGGGCTCGCGCGCGATCGATGTCGTTCCTTCCATCTGGCTGCTCCTCTGCGGCGGCCTCCTGGCGCTGTACCTCGGTTTCGCCAAGCGGCGGCATGAGCTGCAGCTCCTGGGCGCCGATTCGGCGCAGCATCGGAGCGTACTGGCGCATTACAGTCCCGCCTTCCTCGATCAGATGTCCGGCGTGCTTCTGTCGGTGACGATCGTCGCCTACATCATGTACACGCTTTCACCGGAAAAAGTGGCTGAGACGGGATATCGGCTGACCTACAGCACCGTCTTCGTGCTGTACGGCGTCTTCCGGTACCTCTATCTGGTCCATCAGCGCGACGCAGGCAATCCCAACGAAGTGCTGTTTGCGGACCGCTCGCTGCTTGGGTCGGTGGTGCTCTGGTTTCTCTACTGCTTCTGGGTGATCTATTTCCCGCGCTGATTCGGCGGTTGCGCGGAATTTCGCCACGCTGGGCGGGGGTGAAGTCGCGGCGCGCCTGATCTCCTTTGGGGCCACCATCGTGCTGGCCCGCCTGCTGGGGGCGGGGGGATACGGCGTCGTCGCGGTGGCCGTGGCGGTGCTGCTCTACCTCAACTACCTGGCGGATTGCGGGGTCGAGGTCTTGGGGGTCCGGGAGGTCGCGGCGCACCCGGAAACCGTCGACCGGTTCGTGCCCCCCATCCTGGCACTGCGTCTGGCTTTCGGCGCGGCGCTCGCCCTGGTGTGCATCACCGTCGGGCTGGGATTCATGCCCCAGCCCGACGGTGCCATTCTCGCCGTCTACTCCCTCACCCTGCTGGCCGTCGGAGGAAATACCCGCTGGGTCCACCTCGGTCTGGAGCAGGCCGGCTACGCCGCCCTGGCACGGGCCGTGGGAGAAGCCACCATGCTGCTCCTGGTGCTGGCGCTCTTGCGCGGACCCGGCGACCTCGGGCGGGTCCCGCTGGCGCAGTTCTCGGGCGATATGGCGGGGGCTCTGTTGCTGGCCTGGGGACTGGCCCGGGCCGGCTATCGCCTCCGGCTCCGCTGGGCACCGCGGGAAGCGGCCCGGGTGGTGCGGCCGGCGGTGTGGCTGGCCGGGAATGCCGTAGTCGGCCTGGTCATCTATAACTCCGACCTGATCTTTCTGCGGGTCTTCCGCTCTGCCCGGGAAGTGGGCCAGTACGCCGCAGCGTATACGCTGATCAGCTTTCTGCTCAATCTGGGGGTCACCTACGGGCAAAGCCTGCTTCCCACCCTGACCCGTCTGCATCCCACGCCGGAAGAGCGCGGCCGCCTCTATCACTCTGCCCTGGTTCAGGTGTTCGCCGGCGCCCTGCCGGTCGCGGTGGGCGGCACGCTGTTGGCCGGGGGGCTGCTTGGCCTGGTGTTCGGGTCCCAGTATCTGGCCGCCGGAACGGCACTGATCATCCTGCTCTGGTCTATTCCCGTCGCATTCTTCCGGAACGTCCCGCAGACGGCTCTCATCGTCGCAGGCCGACAGGAATGGGTGTTCCGGGTTACCCTGGCGGCGGCGTTGTTCAATCTCGGCCTCAATTTCGCCATGGTCCCGCGCTGGGGTATGCTGGGGGCGGCCGCCGCTACCCTGGCCACGGAAGCGGTGCGCACCGCCGGGATGCTGCTGCTTGCCGGCAGAGTGGGGTACCCCGGTCCGGGTCCCATCCGCTTCTGGCGGGTGGCGGTCTCCAGCGGCGTCATGGCAGCGGTTCTCCTGAGCCTCCGGCCTGCCTCGGTTCTTCTGCTGGTCCCGGTGGGTATGGCCGTGTACGGGACGACCCTGCTGCTGGTCGGCGGGCTCCGCTTCCGGCCGGGCCTTCGCCCGGAACTCCGGCTCTAGGCGATGACGACGATCGAGTCGCCCGCTGCCGCGGGGCCCGGCCGACACCGCCGCTGGGGCTGGGCCTGGATGACCCTCCGGATCCTGCTGGGCTTCGGCCTGCTGGCCTATGTGCTGAGCCGGACCGGAGGGTGGCGCAGCGTGACGATGTTCTTCTCCACCCCCTGGCTGCTGCCCGGTTTCGTCGCCTTCACCGTGATCGGTGTCGCGGTGGAGGCGAAGCGACTATGCCTGCTGGTTCGGTCCCAGGACCTGGTGCTGGAGTTCCGTGCCAGCCTCTCCCTGGTCGTCATGAGCGTGTTCTTCAGTCTCTGTGTCCCCGGCGGGACCGGCGGAGACCTGGTCAAGCTGTATTACCTGGCACAGCATAACCGCTCGCGTGGCGTGGAGCTGGCCGCGCTGGTCCTGGTGGACCGGGCGATCGGGTTGTTCTCGATGCTGCTGCTGGTGCTGGCCCTGGGAGTGGTCCACTGGCGGCAGCTCACCCAGCCGGGGCCCGTTGCCGTGCTGGGGGCAGCAGCCTTCGGCGGCATCCTGCTCCTCCTGGCGGTGACGGCCGTGGCATGGTCATCGTCCATTCGAGCCGTCCCACTGTATCGCTGGCTTGTTACCCGCGCACCGTTTCACCGGGTGCTGGCGCGAGGCCTCGATGCGCTGCACGCGCTGCGACACCACCGGCGTGCGGTCCTGCAGGCGCTCCTGCTCTCCTGCGTTGGTCAGATAGCGCTGGCTCTGGCATTTGCCGCCGCCGGTACCGTTCTGGTCCCCGGCTCCCCGCCGCTGCTGACCCCATTTCTCGCTCTCCTCGGCCTGGTCGCCAACTGGATACCCCTGACCCCCGGCGGTCTGGGTGTGGGGGAGGCGGTCTTCGCCGGCTTATTCCGGCTGGCCGGCTTTCAGGGAGGCGCCAGGCTGCTGCTGGCGTGGCGAGTGGGGATGCTCCCCGCCGCGGCCGTCGGTGCGCTGGTCTACGGGTTCCGCTCAAGTCCAGGCCGGGCCCCAGGACGGAAGGGCGACGCAGGATGAGTGCACCGGGGGCCCGAGTGCCGGGAGGGGCGGAATCCCGGCATGAATCGGGGATGGCAGAGCGAGTCGGTGCGGTCCATGCCGTAGCCTTCGGCTATGCCCGCCATGCCCTGGCTGCCCTGCTCGAGGTGCTCAATATCGGTGCCGGTGATGAGGTGGTCCTCTCGCCCCTCACCTGCCAGGTCGTGCCGCTCGCTCTGCTCAGCCGGGGAGTGCGCCCGCGGTGGGCGGATATTGACCCCGGGACGCTCAACCTGAGCCCCGCAGCGGCCCGGGAGGCGTGCACCAGCGGAACGCGCGCGATCCTGTTCCAGCACACTTACGGCCTTCCGGGCGGAGCCTCCGGCGTGCTCGACGTGGCCCGCTCGCGCGGGATCCCCCTGATCGAGGACCGCGCTCAATGCATGCCACTCCGCATGCCGGTCCTGGGTGTGGCGGCGCTCTACAGCAATAACTTTCTGAAACCGCTTCCCGCCGGGAGCGGCGGCCTCGCCCTTACCGATGACAGCCCTTTGGCCGCTCATCTCCGGGCCCGGCGGGACGCCCTGCCACGGAACGGCCCCGGCACCGATCTCCGGCTTGCTCTCGAAGCCGCCCTGCATGCCGCGGTCCTGACTCCCCGACGGTACTGGCCGATGCTCACCCTGTACCGGCGGGTGGCATCGGCATATCAATCGCGATCGCTGGAGGATCGGATCGCAGCTGAAATCCTGGCGACGGCCCATGCGCCCAGTGCCTACCAGGAGCGTCGCGGCCTTCGATGGTTGCAGCGGGCAGATCAGCTCGTCATGCACCGCCGGGCAATGACCGAGCATTACCAGCGGGTGCTGGGTGCGCATCCGGTTCTCCGAACCCGGGCCGGAGCCTCCGGCCTGCCGCTGCTCTACTTCCCCTTGCTGGCCGATGCCAAGCGGGATCTGCTCGCTTCGGCCAGGGCGGCGCGTCAGGAGATCATTCCCTGGCCGGGAGACACGGTGATCTACCCGCTGCAGTCGAGCAGTGAGCTTTCCCAACTGGGATACGTGTCGGGCTCCTGCCCTCAGGCGGAATGGGTCGCCGCCAGGCTAGTGGGCTTGCCGACCCACCTCGGGATGACACCGGTGGAGCGAGATCGGCTGCTGGAGTTCCTTTCCCACTGGCGTGCCGTCGGGCCTTCGGGGTAGACTGCCAGAACCCCGGAAAACCCGAATATCGTGCAAGGAATGGCAGAGATCTTGCACGATGGCACCCCGCCCGGTACTCAGGTTCCCGGGTGTCAAATCGTGCATCCTGATTCAACGTATCCCGAAGGATGATAATCACTTGGACCCCATGAGCGTCCGCGCCGAATCGGTGGGCCAGCGTCGGGCCGGCTCCGGGGATCCCGGGGTGATTGTTCGTCCCCTGCTGGCTTCGGATGAGGCGCGCTGGTCCGCCTACCTGGCCGAGCATCCGGATGCGACACTCTACCACACCTTGGCGTGGCGTAGCGTCATCACCCGGGTCTTCGGGCATCGACCGCTGTATCTGCTAGCCGAGCGCAGCGGCCGGGTAGCGGGTGTCCTCCCCCTCTTCCTGGTTCGATTCCCCGTGCTTGGGTCGAAGCTGCTATCGCTTCCCTACGACATCGGCTCGGGAGGGCCGCTGGCCTCGGATCCGGTGGCGGCGACAGCGCTGGCGCGGGAGGCCGTGTCACTGTCTGAGCGTGAGCGCGTGGGGTATCTGGAATTCCGGCTGAGCGGTCCAAGCGAACCGCTGGAGGCTCTCGGTCTGGTTCGCAACGAGCCTGTGTTCATCTCCGATATGGACCTCACCGATCGGGACCAGGTCTGGTCCCGGGTGAGCGCCGACAACCGGCAATCCATCCGCAAGGCGAGGAGTCGAGGGGTGACTATTCGCGAAGCCCGCTCTCTGGGCGACTGCCGGGCCTTCTACGAGGTGTACCTGCGGGCCTTCCGCGCATTCGGGACGCCGCCGTACGGCCCGGGTTACTTCCCGGCAGTGTGGCAGGAGCTTGCCGCGACGGGCGGCGTGCGTCTGCTGCTTGCCGAGGTGGACGGCAGAGTGGTCGGGGGATTGGTGCTGTATTGTCTCGGCCGGAACATTATCAGCAAATTTGCCGCCTGCCTGGCCGAGGCCGTGCCGCTCCGCGCCTACGCCGCGTTGTATGGAGCGGCCATTGATCTTGCCCTGGCCGAGGGCGCTGTCCGGTTGAGTTGGGGTACGTCCGCCACGCAGCAGACGGGGCTTATCGACTTCAAACGGCGCTGGGGAGCGAGCGACCGGCTGGCTGCTCTCTATGCACATGCCGTTCGCCGTGCGCCGCCGTCGCTCGCGCGCTATTACGACGACAGCGGGCTGGAACGGCGACTCTGGCGCCGTCTTCCGCTCCGGGTCACGGCTCTGGGCGGCGGACTGCTCAGCCGCTGGTTCTGCTGATCATCATGACACTTGACCCACCTCCTGCCGTCCTGCACGTCGACCTCGACGGGGGGCGACATATCTTCCGGGCACACGGCTGGCCCGTGCCGA
This sequence comes from uncultured Gemmatimonadales bacterium, assembly GCA_963779755.1. Taxonomy (GTDB): domain Bacteria; phylum Gemmatimonadota; class Gemmatimonadetes; order Gemmatimonadales; family GWC2-71-9; genus CAVZZO01. The sequence goes on along the minus strand of CAVZZO010000001.1, from coordinate 93,837 downwards.
CCGGTGCGGATCGGCTGTTTGCCTCCGGGTTGGAGCGCACCCTCGAGCTACTGGCTGAGCGGAGCCTCCGTGCGACGTTGTTCGTTATTGCTGAAGATCTGGAGGACGACGCGAAGCGTGAGCTCCTGCGGGAAGCCGTTCGCCGGGGCCACGAGATCGGCTCGCACACCGTCAGTCATCGGCATCTGGTCGGCTTGCCGCCGGCCGAGCGCCGGCGCGAGCTGGTGGAGAGCCGCGAGCGTCTTTCCCGGTTCAGCGGGGTAGCGGTGGCCGGTTTCCGGGCGCCGGGGTTCGCCCTGGATCGCCCCACCCTCCAGCAGGTGGCGGAGGCAGGGTACGCATGGGACTCCTCCTGTTTTGCCGGCCGGCGCCGGCCCCGCGGGGCAATGCCGGCCGGCGCGGCCGGCCCGCACCTCCCGCTGGCAGGCTCCTCGCTGCGGGAATTGCCCCTGCCGCGTTATGATGGCCTGCCGACACCATTTCATCCCTCGTACAGCCTGGTGTTCGGTACCTGGTATTTCCGGCGGGGTCTTCGCCGGCTCCGGTCGAGCCCAACCCCGTTTGTCATGCTCCTGCACCTGACCGATCTGGCCGACCCGTTGCCCGTCGGGGAGCTGCCTCACTGGCAGGGAAGGATCTACACCCTGTCTTTCCTCAGCGCCGCGGCCAAGCGCTCGCGCGTCGGCATCATGCTCGATGAAGTAGCCCGGCACTACCGCTGGACCGATACCGCAACGCTCATGGCGCAGCCGATCCGGCCCGCCGGGGCGCTGGAAGGAGCGCCATCGTGAGGGCTGTGCTGCAGGATATGCAATCCGGACGCCTGGTGGTGGGCGAGGTACCCCCTCCGGCTCTCCAGCCGGGCGGCATTCTGGTCCGGGTCAAACGATCCCTGATCAGCCTGGGCACCGAACGCGCCATCATCGCGCTGGCCCAGAAGGGACCTCTGGGCAAGGCCAGGGACCGGCCCGATCTGGCGCGCAAGGTGATGAACCGGGCGAAACAGGAAGGCCTGTGGAACACCTATCAAGTCGTCCGGAACCTTATCAGTTCACCGATCCCGCTGGGTTATTCCTGTGCCGGCGAGGTAGTGGACGTGGGCCGGGATGCTGGGGAATTCCGGGTGGGCGACCAGGTGGCCTGCGCCGGACTGAACTTTGCCAATCATGCCGAGGTGGATTACGTCCCGAGGAATCTCGCGGTCCGCATTCCGGACGGGGTGAGTCACGATGGCGCGAGTTTCGTCGCGATCGGCGCCATCGCGATGCAGGGCGTCCGCCTGGCCGAGCTCGAGTTGGGGGAAATCGTTGTCGTGCTCGGCCTGGGCCTGGTGGGTCAGGTCGCGCTGCAGTTGGCCCGGGCGGCGGGGGCCCGCGTCGTTGCGTACGATCCCGATCCCGCCAAGATCGAGTTGGCGCGCGGGGTGGGCGCCCACCATACGGCCCGCAACCCGGGAGAGCTCGCGGCGCTGGTCCAGGGCCTGACCGGAGGCCACGGCGCGGACGCCGTGCTGGTATGCGCGGCCACCAAGTCGGACGGCCCCATGCGTCAGGCGGCGGACATCTCCCGGTTGCGGGGCCGCATCGTGGTGGTGGGGGACGTGGGGCTACAACTGGAGCGGCGGCCTCTCTTTGAGAAAGAGGTCCGGGTGGTGGTCAGCCGGTCCTACGGGCCCGGGCGATACGATCCCGCCTACGAGGTCCGCGGGGTGGACTACCCACTGCCCTACGTGCGCTGGACGGAGCGGCGCAACATGAGCGCCTTCCTGGACCTGCTGTCACGCGGGGCCATCACCGTGGATCCCCTGATCACCCAGCGCTTCCCTATTACCGGGGCGGAACAGGCCTACGAAATCGTCACCGGCCGGCACCGGGCCCCCGCCATCGCGATCGTGCTGGATTATCCCGAGGCGGAGCCGGCGGCCACCCGGGTGCCCCTGCCGCGGCCGCGGCCGGCGAAGGCGGGGGATACCGTGCGCCTCGGGGTCATCGGGGCAGGCCAATTCGCCAAGGGGATTCTCCTGCCTCAGTTTCTCAGGCACCCCGGGGTGCGGTTCGAAGCGGTCTGCACCGTCTCGGGGCTCACCAGCCGGCACGCCGGGGAGCGCTACGGCGCCCGCTACTGTACCAGCGACGCGGCCGACATCCTGAACGATGCCGCGATCAATGCTGTCGTCATCGCGACGAGGCATGACCAGCACGGGACGCTGGTGCGGGATGCGATCAGGGCGGGGAAGGCTGTCTTCGTGGAAAAACCGCTGGCCATAAGTCCCGCGGATCTGGACCTGGTGGAAGACGCGACCCGGGAGGCCGGTGGCGCCAGGCTCATGGTGGGGTTCAACCGGCGGTTTTCGCCGCTGGCGGTGGCATGCCGCGACTTCCTGCGTGAGCGTCCCGGCCCGATGCACCTGATCTACCGGGTCAACGCGGGCCAGCTGCCGCCCGACAGCTGGGTGCTCGATCCGGTGTCGGGCGGTGGACGCATGGTGGGCGAGGCCTGTCATTTTGTTGACCTGGCCTGCTTTCTGGCAGGAGCGCTCCCGGAACGGGTTTTTGCTGAGGAGACCTTCGAGGGCCGGGAGGGTGCAGCCGACAGGGACGCGGTGGCGATCAGCCTGCGCCTGGCCGGGGGTTCGGTTGCGACGATCCACTATCTGGCCAACGGCGATAGCAGCGTGCCCAAGGAATACTTCGAGGTGTCCAGCGGCGGCCGCAGCGCGATCATGGACAACTACCGGACCCTGACGCTCCACGCCGGGAATCGGCGTCGGCGCCGTCGGCTACTGAACCAGGCTAAAGGCCACGCGGAAGAGGTGGCCGCCTTTGTCCGCGCGGTTGCGCGGGGCGAGCCGATGCCGATCGAGCTGGAGACGCTGGTGGCGGTTACCCGCACCACGTTTCTGATTGAGGAAAGTCTCCGGACCGGCATGCCCATCGACGTTCCGGCATCGTGAGCAGCGTTCCTCCTTCCCTGACGCAAGCTCCCAGCGAGCCGTACTGGTCTCTGATTCTGGACCAGGGACCTCGAACGCTGAGCCAGATGGATCGCGATGTCCACAGCCCCACCGCGGGCTGTTGCGACCGGACCTTCTGGGCCTGGAAATTCACCGACTTCCCCGGGCCGCGGTTCCAGGAGGCGGTGAGCGTGCTGGCCTTTCTGCACCGCACGGCGCACCCGGACAATCCGTATCACCAGTCTCCCGAGTTGGCACGCTGGCTCGATCTGGGCCTGCGCTACTGGTGCCGCCTGCAGCATCGGGATGGGAGCTTTGACGAAGCCTACCCCTTCGAGCGCTCTCTCGCGGCGACGAGCTTTACCGGCTTTTACGTGGCCGAAGCGCTCGATCTGGCCGGCAGCGCCGTGCCGGCCGCGACGCGCGACGCCGTGGCTGGCGTGCTCGCCCGCGCCGGCGACTGGCTCTGCCGGAACGACGAGGGACATGGATTTCTTTCCAACCATCTTGCCGCGGCGGCCGCCGCGCTGGAACACATTGCGCGCCTCACGGGCGAGGCACGCTTCAGCAGCCGGAGCCGGTACTTTCTGGACCGGATTCTGTCCCACCAGTCCGCTGAAGGGTGGTACGACGAATATGGCGGTGCCGATCCCGGCTATCAGACGCATGGGACCTTCTATCTGGCGCGCATATGGCAGCTGACCGGCGACCAGACCCTGCTCGGCTCACTGGATCGCTCGGCGGCATTTCTGGCTCATTTCATCCATCCCGACGGCAGCGTCGGCGGTGAGTACGCCAGCCGCAATACCCAGACCTATTATCCTGCGGGTTTCGAGATCCTGGCGGCCCACTCTCCTGCGGCCCGCTGGATCGCCAACACTCTCCGGCCGTCGGTCGGAGGGGCGCAGTCGGCCGGCCTGCGCGGCGTGGATCCGTACAACTACTTCCCGTTTCTGAATAATCTGATCTTCGCCTGCCGCGCATACCGGAGCGATCAGTGCCGGCCCGTCCGCGACCCGACGGCCGCTACGGGGCTCTCCTGGTTTCCCGGCGCCGGGTTGTTGCGGCTGCGCCGGCCGGGCTACGATGCGTGGGTGGGCACTGCCAAGGGCGGCGTCCTCAAGGTCTATGACCGCGGGCAGCGCAGGCTGGTGTACAGCGACTGCGGCTATCTCGGCCGGCTCCGCGCTGGAGGACAGTGTTCCACCCAGTACCTGGATCACGGTCGCGAGGTCAGCATCGGAGAGGGGGAGGTCGTCGTTGGGGGCGGCATGGTTGGCTTCGCCCGCCCCGTAATGGCCCCGCTGCGGTTCGTCGCCTTCCGGCTCTTCACGCTCTCGGTCGGCCGGGTGGCGGGAATAGCGCGCTGGCTCAAGCGCTACCTGGTCCGGGTCCTGATCTACCGGCGCCGGCCCCTGGACATAAGTTTTCGCCGCCGGATCCTGTTCCGGGATGACGGTGTGACGGTCGAAGACCGCCTGGGCGGGCCGGACGCCCGCCGGCTGGCCGACTGCACATGGAGCCCGCTTTTCACCACCATCCACATGGGCTCGTCCCGCTACTTCATCGAGAGCGAGCTCCGGGCCGCCCCGCCGCCCGGCGCCGAAATACCGATCGCACCCGCGCAGATGCTTCAGCCGCTGACGTTGACCCGGGAGATCCGGGTCCCTGCCACCGAGGCGGTCGGCTGAATGTGCGGGATCTGCGGGTATCTGGGCGTCCACCAGGAAGGGCTGCTGGCGGAGATGACCGCGACCCTGGTGCATCGGGGCCCGGACGACTGCGGAGCCTACGAAGCCGACGGGATTGGGCTCGGCATGCGGCGGCTCAGTATCATCGATGTTGCCGGCAGCCGGCAGCCGATCGAAAACGAGAACGGCTCCCTGGTGATCGTCTTCAACGGCGAGATCTACAACTACCGCGAGCTCCGGGAGGAGTTGCTGTCACGAGGCCATCGCTTCCGTACCCAGGGCGATACCGAGGTGGTGCTCCATCTGTACGAGGACATGGGGCCGAGATGTCTGGAGCGTCTGAACGGTATGTGGGGCCTGGCGATCTGGGACAAGCAGCGCCGTCGTCTCTTCCTCGCTCGCGACCGTCTGGGCATCAAGCCGATGTATTACGCGCAGTTGGGCGAGCGGTTTCTGTTCGGCTCCGAGTTCAAGGCCATTCTACGCTACCGTGGCTGGCAGCCTACGCTCGATCCGGCGGGGGTGGACGCCTATCTGGCGCTTCGCTTCGTGCCGGGGCCCGGGGGCATGCTCCGGGAGCTTCGCAAGCTGCCGGCGGCGCACTATCTCACGGTCGAAGATGGCCGGGTGGTGCTGGAGCGCTATTGGGAGCCGGAGCTCTATTCCGGCCCCTTCCCCGCGAGCGACGAGGAGTATCTCGAGGGATTCGCCGAGCAGTTCGAGCGCAGCGTCCGGATGCGCCTTGTTTCGGAGGTCCCGCTGGGCGCCTACCTCAGCGGGGGCATCGACTCCAGCACCATCGTCGCGGTCATGGCGCAGCAGCTGGCCGATCCGGTGCGCACCTTCACCGTCGGCTTTGACTACCAGCATGATGAGCTGGCGGCGGCGGCGGAAACGGCGCGCCGCCTGGGGTGCCGGCACACCGAGATCGCCTGCCGGGCCGAGGATGTAGACCTTCTGCCCCGGATCGCCTGGCACCTGGACGAGCCGCTGGGAGACCCCATCGTCATCCCCATGTTTCAGCTGGCCCGTGAGGCCAAGCGCCAGGTGACGGTCATCCTCGCGGGCGAGGGAGCCGACGAGACCCTGGGCGGCTATCTCTTCCACCGTGCCCTGGTCCGGGGGGAGCAGTTGGCCCGGTTCATGCCGGCCCTGATCCGACGCGGTCTCCTGGAGCCGGCGGTGGCGCTCACGCCGGCGGGGGTGCTCAATCTGGCGTTCGACTATCCGGCCGCGCTGGGCCAGCGGGGGAAGCGAAAGGTGATGGACTTCCTGCGGCTGCTGGATCCGCCGCAGCTGGCGGAGGCGTACCACCATCTGATTTCGCTCTTCGACCCACGCGATACCGCCGGGTTGTACCAGGATGAATTCCGCGCCCGGCTGAATGGACATACCCTGGAGAATCCGTCGCCCCGGGCTCTCACCGCCCGCGCGCCGATCCTCAACCGGGTGATCGACCTGCAGTTCCGGGACTGGCTGCCGGAGGATATTCTGACGAAGCAGGACAAGATGTCGATGGCCAGCGGCATCGAGGCTCGCGTGCCCTTTCTGGATCATCGCCTGGTGGAATACGTGCTACGGGTGCCGCCCCGCCTCAAACTTCGCGGCGGCGCGACCAAGTATCTGCTACGGGCCTATGCCCGCCGGCTGCTTCCAACCGAAGCAGTGGAGCGGCGCAAGATGCCGTTTTATGTGCCGCTGGAGCATTTCCTGGGTCATCCGAGGTTCCGGGACATCATGGAAGACACGCTGTCGGATCGCGTGGTTCGCGAACGCGGCCTGTTCCGTCCGGAGGCCGTCGCCCGGCTCCGGAACGCGCTGGCCCAGGGCGAGTTCCTGGTCGCCAAGCAGGTGTTCAGTCTGGTCATGCTGGAGTTGTGGTTCCGAACGGCGCTGGATCGACGGGGGCAGCTCTGACCTGCTCTTCGCGGGGGAGGCGTTATGGACATCTCGGTAGTTTGTCCGTTCTATAACGAAGCCGGAATCCTGGAGCATGCCATCACGCAGCTCCTGGAACAGCTGCAGACCCTCGAGGGTAACTGGGAACTGATCGTGGTGAACGACGGCTCCACCGACGGGTCCGAGGCCATCGCCCGGCGACTGGAAGCCATCGAACCCCGCCTGCGGGTGCTGGGCTACCCCCACAACCGTGGGCGGGGGTATGCCCTCCGCACGGGCATCATCCGGGCGCGCGGCGAGATCATCGTGACGACGGAAATCGACCTGTCCTGGGGAGACCGGATCGTGCACGAGCTGGTTGGCGCCATGCAGCGCTGGCCGGAAACGGATATCGTGGTGGCCAGTCCGCATCTGCCGGGGGGTGGCTATCGGCACGTCCCCTTCAAACGGGTCTGGCTCAGCCGGCTGGGGAACCTGGTGATCCGGGCCGCGATGTCCAACGCGGTGACCATGAACACCGGCATGACGCGGGCCTACCGGCGGCGGCTGATCCAGTCACTGCCGCTCTCGGAGGACGGCAAGGAGTTCCATCTGGAGGTCATTCTCAAGAGCAGCGCCTTTGGCGCCCGGATCCGGGAGATACCGGCCCTGCTGGAGTGGAAGGAGTACAAGCACCAGGGACAGCGGGTGAAGCGCAAGAGCTCCTCGCGCATCCGGCGTCTGATCGTCTCCCACAGCCTGTTCAGCCTCTTCGCGCATCCCGTGCGTTATGTCCTGGCCCTGAGCATGGTTACCCTGGCGCTCGGGATCGCGTCCTTTGTAGCCGCGGTGATCTACTATGTGCTGCATGAGGTCTCGGTGTACATGGCGCTGCTCAGCATCTCGCTCGTGATCCTGGGCATCGTATTCTTTCTCATGGCCGTCGTGCTGCAGCAAGGCTTCATGATTCAGCGTGAGCTCTGGGCGGTGCAGCGTTCGATGCTGAGTCCGGAGATCACCGGCGCGCCCGAAAACCGACCCGTGGGCGCGGCCGGTCAGTGATGTCCCGCGGCAGGTTGTCTCCCGGTGCCTGGCTGGTGCTGGCGGCGCTGGTTCTGTATCTCCCTGCTGTGTGGTGGGGCGCGCCGGTGGCCACCGCGCCCGATCGGGTCAAGGCCTGGGCGGTAGACGACGAATCGCCGCTTGGCCCGATCGCCGAGATCGGTAACATGCTCCACCCGAGGCCCGACCGGAACTTCGGGTATCCCCTGCTGTACAGCTATCTGGCCGATGCCGCCTACAGCCCCTATCTCGGCTACCTGTATCTGACGGGAAAGCTCCGGGCGCCCAGTCCCAACTACCCGTTCGGTTTGGCCGATCCGGTCTCCACGCTGCGCGTCCTCACCGTTCTGGCTCACCTGGTCACTGTCGTGCTGGCGCTGGGTGCCGTGTTTGGAGCCTACTCCGCCGCCCGAATGATCTGGGGCCCACGATCGGGGGTCCTGGCCGCGATCAGCGTGATGACCCTCTATCCCATGTTCTATTATGCCCGGACGGGCAACGTGGATGTCCCCATGCTGTGCTTCGTGATGCTGGGGTATGCCGCGCTTGCGCGGATGGTCAAGTACGGTGTTACCCGGCGACGGGCAATTCTGCTGGGTGTGGCCCTGGGTCTCGCCATGGCCACCAAGGAGTCGGCGCTGGGCGCCGTCGTGGGTTTCGTGCCCGCGGCGCTGTTTGCCCCTCGCGCCGATGGCCTCGGCCCGCGAGACTGGCACCGCCCGCTCTGGTGGGCGCCCTGGGCCTGCGGACTGCTTGCCGCGTTCATTGCGCTGGGTCTGGGAAGCGGGTTCTTCATTGAACCCGGACGTTACCTGGCACATCTCGCCTTCACGACCGGTCGGCTGGAAGCCGCCCCGGTCGCGGGGAAGACCATTCCGATAGCCTTCCCGTATACTCTGGATGGCAACCTCAGGTACCTACGCGACATGTCCGGCTACCTGGTCCAGAGCCTCACCTGGCCCGGCATCGCGCTCGCTGCGGCCGGCCTGTGGGCGATCGTCCGCGGGGGGGGAAGACAGGCCTGGATGGTGCTCCCGGCCGTGTCCTATCTGGCATTCATCTTTCTCACGCTCCGGTCGGGCCAGCTGCGTTACGTCCTCCCGGCGGCGGCATTGCTGGCGATCTTCGCCGGTCACGCCGCGGCACTGGGTCTGGCCCGATCGCGTGTTGACCTCCGGCTGGCCAGCCTGCTCCTGCTGACTGCGGCGGTGGGCCTCAACCTGCTGCGCGGAATCGATCTGACCTACGCCATGCTGCGGGATGCCCGATGGAGCGCCGCGGCCTGGCTGGCGGAGCGACTCGAGCCAGGCGACCACGTGGAATACTTCGGGGCCAGCCAGAAGCTTCCACCGCTACCGGCCGGGGTGCAGACCGACCGCAGCACCGAATACCACGGTCTCTTCTTCCAGCATGACACCAGTGCCGCCAAGGTGGCGGAGATCATCGCCGGATGGCAGGAACGCCGGCCCCGTTTTCTCATCATCATGCCCGACCACACCAGCCGCCCCGGTGCACCTTTCGATGCCTCGTTTCCTCCGGCGCTGTACCGGCGGCTGGTGGCCGGCTCCCTCTCCTACGTGCCGGCAGCGACCTTCCAGACCCCGCCGCTGCTCCCCTGGGTGCATCGGCCTCGGCTGGACTATCCGTCGGTCAACCCTCCCATTCGGATCTTTGCGCCCCGGGATCAGGTGCGCCATCCGCGAACGGCAAGCAGTGCCAAGCCTCCATGTGTTGTTTCCACACAACAGAATGTTGACTGTTGACAACATGCTTCAGCCTGACGGGTACAAGGGATTTCCCGGCCGGCCGGTGACGACTTGCTCGCCGGCCCCGGCCCATCTGTGCGCGGTGGCATGACAGGCATTCCGGCCCGGCAGGCGAAGTCCCCGGCTCCCCCGGTTCGCGATCACGTGCGGCTCGCTGCCTGGGCCGGCATCCTGACGGGTCTCGGCGAAGCGACGCTCTTCGGGGTCCGTCGTTTTCTGCTGGGACGGCTCGTCTTCCTGCCGACGGACGTGGTCTGGATGGCTCCCCTTGCAGACCTGGGGACCTTCCTGGTCCTGGGTCTGATCATCGCCCTGGCCGCGCGGGCGAGCCGGGGCCGAATCGGTCTCCCCTTCGCTCTGGGCTGCTACACGGCACTGGGCGTTTTCACCTTGACCCTGCAGTACGGGCCGCTTGCCCGGGTCGCGGCAGTGCTCCTGGCGGTTGGCGCCGGTGTGCAGGCGGCGCGCCTGGCCCGCCGGTGGCCGGCGATCCTCCGGCGGGTCGTCTCCGCCACGCTGATTCCCCTGGGAGGGCTGGTACTCCTCCTGGCCGGCGGATTGGAAGTGCAGCGGCAGGCGACGGTACGCCGGCATTCGCGTGAGGCGGTGGCCACCGGCGCGCCCAACGTACTCCTGATCATTCTCGACACGGTTCGGGCTCTCGACTTGAGCGCCTATGGCTATGAGCGGGCGACCACGCCGACGCTGGAACGTTTCGCCCGTGACGGCGTGCTTTTCCGGCGGGCCATATCTCCCGCTCCCTGGACGCTACCGGCTCACGCCAGCATCTTCACCGGCCACTGGCCGCATGAGTTGTCCACCGGCTGGCTGTCGCCGCTGGATGCCACCTTTCCGACGCTCGCCGAAACACTGGGCCGACACGGGTGGGTCACCGTGGGCTTCGCTGCCAATACACAGTATGCCAGCCGCCAGACAGGGCTGGCTCGCGGCTTCGGTTACTACCGCGACTATCCCGTGACGCCAGCCCAGGTTCTTCTCTCCTCGGCCTTCAATCGCTTTATCCTCCACAGCCGCTACCGGGAGCGGTCCATGCTCCGGGTGCACGCCGCGGACATCAATAGTGCCTTTCTGCGCTGGCTGGCCCGATCCCGGGGCGGGAGGCCATTTTTCGCATTCCTGAACTACATGGATGCGCACGACCCCTATCAGCCTGCGGCTCCGTTTGCCGGGAGGTTTTCAGGGCCGGAGGATCTGGCCCGGATCCACGCGCTGGAGGAGGACACGCCCGGGCGGGAGTGGTCGCCGGCCGTCATCCACGCGGCCCGCGCCGCGTATGACGAGTCCATCCTCGCGCTCGATGCCCGTCTGGGCGAGCTGTTCGAGGCATTGCGGCAGCGGGGGATTCTGGACAGCACGGTGGTTGTCGTGACGTCGGATCATGGGGAGGAGTTTGGCGAACACGGCGTCTTCTTTCACGGGAATTCGCTGTACCGGGCCTCCGTGGAGGTCCCCCTCCTGATCCGCTGGCCCCGGTCGATTCCGGCCGGGCGGGTAGTGGATCAGCCGGTCTCGACCCGCGATATCGCTGCCACGTTGGCCGATCTCACCGGCCTCGGCGACGCCCCGTTCCCGGGCCGCTCGCTGGCGCGCCTCTGGAATCACCTGGGCCCGGACGCCGGTCAGGATACCCTGGTAAGCGAGGTCGACTGGGCGCCTCGTCTTCCGCCCAACACGCCGGTGAGCCGGGGCGACATGCGGGCGGTGGTGCTCGATGGGTGGCGCCTGATCCGGGATGGGAAGGGTGGGTTGGAACTGTATGATTTCGACCATGATACCGCCGAAATGAACAACCTGGCCGATACCGCCGAGGGGAAGGCAGAGATGGCGCGGCTGGAGGCGGTGTTGCGCGCCACCGGTGCCATCAGGAGTACGCCATGACTACCTCACCTGGACCGGTAACGGTCCGGCTCCGTGACATGTTATTGCTCGGGATCTGGCTGGGGCTGATCTACGGCCTGATCGAAGGGCTGGAGGCCATGGCCTGGACCTTCATCCCCGGCGCCCTCTCCTGGCTCAACGGGACGGCCGCCCCCATCCTCTGGGTGACGCCGCTCGTGTACGGGGCCATATTCGGGGTGGTTGGATTGGTGGCCGGCGGACTTGCCCTCACGGCCCCGCGGGTGCGCTGGGATGTGGGACTGGTCTTCCTTCTGGTGGGGTTGGGCGGCTACCTGGCCGCGTCGCTGGAGCGCGTCGTGCTGAACCAGGTGGCTTCGCTGCTACTCGGGCTGGGCTTTGCCGTGGTGCTCACCCGGGCCTACCGCCGGCGCCGTGACTGGTGGCTCGCCACCTCCCGCCGTGCTCTCCCCTGGACGCTGGGCCTGGTCGGTCTGATCGCCCTCGCCGTCACCCTCGGTACGCGCTTCAAGGAGGCGCGCGTGTTTGCGGCCCTCCCGCCGGCGCCCGAGGGCCGCCCCAATATCCTGTTGCTGGTCATGGATACTCAGCGGGCGGACCACCTGTCCCTCTACGGATATTCCCGGCCGACGTCCCCATTCCTCGACACGCTCGCAAGCCGGGGATGGATGTTCGAACATACTACCGCGAGTTCGTCCTGGACCCTGCCCAGCCATGCCACCATCATGACCGGCCGGCAGCAGCACGAGCACCGTGCCGGGGTGTTGCGGCGACCCTATCTCGATGGCCGATTTCCGGTCCTGGCCGAAGCGCTCGCCGCGGCGGGTTATGCCACCGGCGGGTTTATCGCCAACATCTACTGGTGTGGCCGGGAAACCGGACTCGCGCGGGGCTTTGCGCATTACGAGGATTACTTCGGTAACCTCGGCGATGCCCTGGTCCGGACCGTCCTGGGCCGGCAGCTTGCGTATGACGTCTGGCCCCGATTCGGTCCCCGCGACATTCCCGGGCGCAAGTCCGCCGCCGACATCAACCGGGACCTGCTGCGATGGCTCGATCATCATCCCCGGCGGCCATTCTTCGCATTCGTGAATTACCTCGATGTGCACGGCCCGCTCTTCCCGCCCGCTCCCTACGCCGGCCGCTTTTCCGACCCCAGCCGGCGCCCGCCGGGTGAACCCGGAATTCAGCTGGGGGCGATCGCCGGAAACATCCCCAGGATTCCGCCCGAGAAGATCCGTGCCGATCTCGATGCCTACGATGAGTCCATTCTCTATCTCGACGCCCAGATCGATTCCCTGTTCCAGGGGTTGAAGCGCCGGGGCCGGTTACGGAATACCCTCGTCATCGTCACCAGCGATCACGGCGAGAGCTTCGGGGAACACGGGCTCTACTTCCATGGGCACAGCCTGTATCGCGACCAGGTCGACATCCCGCTGATCCTGTTCTGGCCCGGTCACCTCGCGGCCGGAGTCCGCCGTCAGGACGCCGTGAGCCTGGAACGGCTGACGACGACTCTGGCGGAGGCCGCTGGATTGCCGGATACGCTCTTTCCCGGGCGATCGCTGCTGGCCCCGCCGGATTCGACCAGCCTCGGAATCGCCGAACTGGCGCAGCGGTCCACTGTCCCGGCCAACTGGCCCGCCTCACGCGGCTGGGTAGCATCGCTGGTGAGCCGGCATTGGCAGTATATCGTGGAACAATCGGGTCAGGTCGAGTTATACGACACTCAGGTCGATCCGGAAGAGCGCCGTAATCTTGCGGCCGATTCCACGGCCGTGATGGCCCGGTTCCAGCAGCGAGCCCGCGAGCTCCTGCCCACCAGCATCCGGTGAACGCTCCCTCCCCGGCCCTCCGGCCGCGAACCTGGTTGCTGACCGGGCTTGCCATCGGGCTGGCCACCGGCCTGCTGGAGGCCGGCGTGCTGCTGCTGCGCCGGTTGGGCTTCGGCGAGCTGATTCATGTGAGCATGCAGTTCGGCTGGATGGCCCCCGTGGGCGATCTGGTCCTATTTCTTCCGCCGGCCGTGCTCATCGCGGCCCTTGCCCGGTTCCGGCCCGGACTCATGCCGCTTCGCTTCGGGCTGGGGATCTTCATCTGGCTCGGCGCCAGCGCGCTCCTGTTCATGGTTCCCTGGTTTTCCCGTCCTGCGGCCGTGCTGCTGGCGGCCGGTATCGGGTGGCAGGGAGGGCGGCTGCTCGACAAGCGCGGTGCGGCGATCGAGCGGCGGGCCCTGCCGGTGCTGACATCCCTGGCGGTGCTGGTGCTTCTGATCGCGGGCGCCAGCCTCGGGCTGGGATGGTGGCGGGAGCAGCGGGCCTCGGCCCGGCTCCCGGCGCCTCTTCCGGGGCACCCCAATATTCTGCTGTTGATTCTGGACACGGTCCGGGCCGACCACCTGAGTCTCTACGGGTACGATCGAGAGACCACCCCGGAGCTGGAGAGGTTCGCTCTGCACGGGACCCGCTTCGCGCATCCCTTCTCCACTGCCCCGTGGACCCTCCCGTCCCATGCCAGTCTACTCACCGGGCGGTATCCTCATGACCTGTCGGCCGACTGGCTCACACCGCTGGACGGCCGGGTGCCTACGCTGGCGGAAGTATTCGCCAGCCGGGGTTATCGCACCGGCGCCTTCGTGGCCAATGTCGGGTACCTGAGCTGGGAGTTTGGCCTGGAGCGCGGTTTCGCACATTATCGCGACTTCCCCGTCTCGCCGCGCGTGATCCTCGCCTGCACCTCCATCGGCCGTCAATTGGACCGAAGCCTCCGGCTGCGACGGCTGATTGGCAGCGATCAGCACCTCGTGCGCATCGGGGCGCCGGAAATCTCCCGCTCGTTTCTCCGCTGGGCAGGCCGGTCGCCTGAGCGGCCCTTCTTTGCCTTTCTCAACTATTATGACGCGCACGATCCGTATCTGTCCCCGGCACCTTACGACCGGCGCTTTGGCGGCGTCCCGCGCCCCAACAATCTGAGCCCGCTGCACCGGTATCTCGCGCACCCCAGCAAGGTGCTGCCCTCACCGGCCACCGTCGCAGCGGAAATTGACCAGTACGACGGCGCGCTCGCCTACCTGGATCATGAACTGGGACGGCTCTTCGCGGAGCTGGGCCGGCACGGCCTGCTGCAGAACACGGTGGTGGTCATCACCGCCGACCACGGCGAGGAGTTCGGCGAGCACGGAGTGTTCGATCATGGAAATTCACTCTACCGGCCCTCCGTCGAAGTGCCGCTGCTGATCGTGTACCCGCCCCGCGTCCCGGCGGCAGTGACGGTGAACCGGGCGGTGAGCCTGCGCGACGTGGCGGCGACACTCGTGGATCTGGCCGGATTCGGAGGAGACAACCCCATTCCGGGGAACTCCCTGGCCCGGTTCTGGCAAGGCGGCCTGGGTGATTCGGCGTCCCCGGTGCTCTCGGAAGTGAGTCGCGGCATCCGCACGCCCGCCTGGTATCCCGTAAGCCGGGGTAACATGCAAGCGCTGGTCGCCCTGGGTTACCGCTATATCCGGAACTCCGGGGGTGGCGAAGAGTTGTTCAGCGCCCGGCACGATCCCGCTGAGCGATTCGATCTGTCCGGGGCGGATTCCAGCCGGGTCACCCTTGAGGAATTGCGTGGGCTTCTCCGGCGCGCCGTTCTCACCCACTGACGAGGTCCGGGCATGAACGCACATCCTTCCCGGCGGTGGCTTCAGGCCGGCGTCCTCACCCTCTGGCTGGGACTTGCCGCCGGCCTGGTCGAAGGATGGGTCCGCCTCTTCCAGCATTTCGGTCAGGGACGCGTGCTGCGACTCCCGCTGGATATCATATGGATGGCTCCCGTGATCGACGTGGCCTGCCTGGCATTTGTCGCGTTGCTTCTCCTGGCTGTACACCGGGCCTGGAGAGGACTGATGGCTCCCGCCGCCGGGGCCGGAATCCTCACCGCCGTTGCCGTCGTGCCGCTCCTGTGGCTCATCTTTCCCAACATGCAGCGGGGAGTGGCCCTGTTGCTGGCCGCAGGTGTGGGCGTTCAGGCCGGGCGTGTCGCCGGACGCGCGCGAGTGCAGGCGTTCGTGGGGCGCTCCCTCCCCTGGCTGCTTGGCCTGGTGATGCTGGAATCGGCCTTGCTCGCCGGTGGACGGCTTCTCCGGGAACACCGCCTGGTAGCCGACCGTCCTCCGGTCGAGGGCAAGCACCCGAATGTGCTGTTGATCGTCTGGGATACGGTCCGGGAGCTCGACCTCAGCGCCTACGGCTACGATCGCCCGACCACTCCGGAGCTCGAACGGTTGAGTGCGCAAGGGGTACGCTTTGCCCGGGCCATGAGCGCCGCGTCATGGACCCTGCCGTCGCATGCGACCTTGTTCACCGGACAATGGCCCTATGTGGTCTATCGGGCCCATGACCGGCCGATCCGGAGTCCGACGTCCCCGCTGGCCTCGGTGCTGCACCAGGCCGGGTACGCCACCGGCGCTTTCACCGCGAATGTCGGCTATGCGGATGCCCAGCACGGATTCGACCTGGGGTTCGAGCACTATGAGGATTACCCTCCTTCGCTGGGGACCGCGATCGATTATGCCCGGCTGACGGAAGTTCTGCTGACCCAGAACTGGGTGCGGAACCTCATCGGATTCTACAACAAGTTCGGGCGCAAACATGCCGGGAGCGTGAACCGGGAATTTCTCGGCTGGCTGGATCGGCAGGACCGGCACCGGCCGTTCTTCGTCTTCCTGAACTATTTCGACGCTCACTTCCCCTATCTCCCGGACGACTCCGTGGCGAGACGGTTCGTCCGCCCCACCACCGGGGCTTACCGTATGCTGCACGAGCCGGCGAACGACGACCCCGACGAGAAAATCGCCTGGCTGCGTGACAATTACGATGCCTCGATTGCGGAGATTGACCGCGCCACCGGCAGGCTGCTGCGTGAACTGCGCCGCCGCGGCCTGGCGGACAGCACGATCGTCATCATCACCGCGGATCATGGGGAGCAGTTTGGTGAGCACGGCCTTCCCGGGCACGGCAACAGCGTCTATCCCCAATTGCTGCACGTGCCACTCGTCATCCGGTATCCGGCCGGCGTGCCTGCCGCGGTGACGGTCAACCACGTCGTCAGCCTGCGGGACATCCCCCGGACCGTGCTGGCGCTCGCCCGGGTCGAGAGCGCGGATTCTCTTCCGGGCCGTTCGCTGAGCCGATTCTGGACCAGCGCAACGCCGGCGGCTCCGTCCCTGGTCTTCGCCGAGGTAGCACAGGGCCACGGCATGCATCTCGACCCCCACGCCATCATCACCGACGATTTCCAGTTCATCAGCCCGTTGAGCCGGAAGGACTCGGGGGGGTTCTACGATATGCGCTCCGATCCTCTGGCCCTGCAGGACCTCAGCAGGGATTCGGCGTACCAGGGCGACCTGGAGCGCTTCCGGGGATTGAGCGACAGCCTGCGAAAGGAATATGACGGCCTCTACCAGAGCGGGGCGTTCGAGCGCTGACCCGGAAGCCGACCCGGCCGCTCGAGGTGGGTGACCCATGTCTGCTCCTTCCATCCCCTCCGGATCCGGCATCCGGCCGGCGCGCCCGGATGACGCGGCCCGTCTTGCCTCTCTCATGATTGCGGAGCTTCGGACGCGGTTCGCCCGGCTGGGCCGCGGGGTAGTCACCCAGCTCCATCGTCATATGGCCACATCACGGCACTGTCTCTGTCTGGTCGGGGAACGGGACGGGAGGGTGGTCGGCTACGCGGCCGTGCTGCTGTCGGGGAAGCGGTTCTATCGGGAGTTTCTTCTACACCGGGGCTTGTGGTGCGCGCTCCTGGCCCTTCCCCGGGCGCTGAGCCCTGCCAACCTGCGCACCGCCTTCACCGGCCTGACCTATTTTCGCGGGGTGACTTACGATGATCCCGAAGCCGAGTTGGTCAGCATCGTGGTTGAGCGCGCCGCCCAGGGGAAGGGGGTTGGGGCGGCGATCTGGGAGGAATTGGTGCGCGAACTGCGCCTCCGACGGGTGACGGCGCTCAAGATTGCGACCGACGTGAGCAATGAAAGCGCGAATCGGATGTATCGGAACCGGGGGTGCCGCTTCGTGCGCCGCGAGCCGCTATACCACGACAGCAACGTGAACGTATACGTTTACGATATCGCACCGCCAACGGATGGTCAGAGTTCTCCCTGATCCAAGCTGGTATCGGGCTGCTGAGCCACACCGCGGGGCCGCGACACCGCCGGCCGGAAGATCGCCGGGTCATACACTCCGCGGGCGTTCCACAGGGCCCAGCTCTCGATCCCCAGATCCTCTACTGCCCGGATCTGCTCCCGCACGTACCACGGAGTGTAGCGGGGGCGTCCCAGTGTGAACGCCTGGAGGAACGGCCGGATCTTCCCCGGTTTGTCGACGTCCGCCGAGCGGCGCAGCCCATCCTGGATGGCCCGGTGGACGACGTCGTACGGTTCGCTGTTGGGATGGCTGATGTTGTAGAACCCGCCGTAGTAGTGGCTGGGATAGACCATCGGCAGAACCACATCCGCCGTCCTGACCAGATCCTCCCACACCTGGCCGATGCCCATATCGTTCTGGGCGCTGGCCGTCATCCCGAAGACATCGACGGTAAACGGGACGCCCAGCGGCTTGACCCGGCGCTTCAGGAACTCGAGATTGCGCCGCACGCCCTCGCGGGTGGTCTCGCCCGGCTGGCGGGCGGAGAAGATCGCCGTCGCCATGCGTGAGCGCGGCTCGTCGGGGAACCGCACGTAATCGAACTGCAGCTCCGAGAACCCCATCCGGACGGCCTCGGCCCCGAGCTGCGAGGCGTAGACCCAGACCGAATCGTTGAAGGCATCCACCCAGGCGAACCCCAGCCGGTCGTGCCACAGCCCCCCCCGTTTGTCCTGAATCGACCAGCCCGGTTTTCCCCTGGCCAGCAGCGGGTCCTTGGCGACGACGATGCGGGCAATGGGATAGATACCGTGGCGCCGCAGGACCTCCAGCCGCTCCCGGAAATCGGGGGCCCGGATCTGGTGATTGGCACCGATCTCGATGGCCGTGGGTACGCTCGACGGGTAGGTGAGGTACCCGGTGCCGTCCTTCACATCGATGATAAAGGCGTTGATTTCGGTGGTGTCCGCCATCCGCACCAGGTCATAGAACCGCTGCGAGCCGAAGACCCAGGCGTTGAGGTAGATCGCCCGGATGCCCCTGGGCGGATCGGACAGGGGCGGCGCCGGCCATTGCAGCGGTTCCAGCAGCCGGTCGGTGATAGCACGCAGCCGCTCCGGGGAGACCACGCCGTCCGGCGCCTCCCCCAGCGGCGGCGCGAGGGCGGGCTGCTGGGCCGCAAGCGGAGCGGCCAGCAGGGCGGCAAGGAGCAGACTGAGCGGAAAGGTGCGGCGCATAGGTGCCCTTAGACTAGCAAGCCCTATGCCCCGCCACCGTGACCCTCGTTACGGGCCCGCGGGGACGACGTGCAGCTCGGTCCGGCGGTTCAATACCCGGGCGGCGGCGGTGGTATCGCGGATGACCAGGTTGTTGGCGCCGTTGCCCCGGATGGTGAGCTGGGTGTCGGGCACGCCCTTGCGCAAGAGGTACAGGCGAATCGCCTGAGCCCGGTTGGTGGACAATTCCCGGTTTCCCTTCGGGGGAAGCCGGTCCATGGCGTTGCCCTGGATCTCCACCCGGACCGCCGGATGGGCCACCAGCGTCCGGGCGATGGTGTCGAGTGTGGGGTAGACGGCCTCCCGCAGATCGGCCCTGCCCAGGGCGAAAGCGTTGCCTGGAATCACCCAGCCGCGGGCGGGCAGGGGCGCCGCGGCCCGCTCCGGCTCGGCGGCGGGCGGTGCGGCCCGCACCGGACAGCCGGTGGCATCCACCTGGAGGCCCTCGGTGGTCCGGGGGCAGCGGTCCTGGTCGTCGGGCACGCCGTCGTGGTCGCTGTCCAGGTTCGGGGCGCACCCATACAGGTTGACCGCCGTCCCGGGCGGCGTGGCGGGGCACTGATCGATGCCGTCGAATACCCCGTCGCCGTCGCTGTCGTTGGGGCATCCGAGGCCGTCGACCTTTGCTCCGGCGGGCGTATCGGGGCAGCGGTCCAGTCCGTCGAAGACGCCGTCGCTGTCGCTGTCCACCGGGCAGCCGTGCTCATCCACGGCGGCGCCCACCGGGGTGTCCTCGCAGCGGTCGACGCCATCGAGCACGCCGTCACGATCGCTGTCGCGGGGGCAGCCGACCTGGTCGACGGTAGCGCCCGGCGGCGACTGGGGGCAGCGATCCACCCCATCGTAGACGCCGTCGCCGTCGCTGTCGGTGGAGCAGCCGCGGCTGTCCACCAGGGCGCCGATCGGGGTGTCGGGGCAGCGATCGGAGCGGTCGTATACCCCGTCGCCGTCGCTGTCGACCAGCCGCTGGCTGCCGATCATCCAGCTGAGCCCGGCCGTTACCCCGTAGTTGGAGAAATTCGAGGAACTGCTGCGGGAGAGCCCCCCCTCGGTGCGCAACATCACGGTGGGAGAGAGGGCCAGCCGCAGGCCGACGCCGGCCCGGAGTTCGTTATCGCTGCCGCAGGGGCCCGACCCGACCACCGAGACCGGCGGGCAGCTGCCGCCGTAGGAGACCGTGGCATAGCCGGCCTTGAGATAGGCCGTGCTGTAGCGGCCGACTCCCAGATTGAGCAGGCCCGCTCCCCCCAGGGAGGTGACGGTTACGGTGTTGCCGTTCCGCGCCTTGGGCTGCACCAGGGTGCCCTCGGCCTCGATGGTGAGAAAGCGGAACAGCCAGTAGCCCAGCCGCAGGTTCCCGCCGAAGGCGTTCTGCAGCTCGGTAGCCTGATCGAAGGTCTCGTACGCTCCGGCGGCGGTGGCCTCGAGCCGGTAGCGCCGCTGTGCCTGCAGCGGCGCCGCCAGGAGCAGCGCCGCCATCAGCGCGAGAGCGGCCGGAAGGGCGAAACCTCGGGGTCGGGTCGGCACGATGGGGTAAGATGGAGCCGTCCGGCGCCACGGGGCAAGCCAAGGAGGCTCCGGTGGTCTTGGCATGACGGGTGGCGGCAACTTACGATTCGCGGGCACCTGATCTCCGGAGCTACCTATGCGATTCACTATCGAATTCTGCGTCGTCTGAAACTATCAGCCCCGGGCCGCCGGTCTGGCGGCCGAGCTGAAGCAGGCCTTCCCCGAGGCCGAGGTTCGCATGGTGGAATCCTCCGGCGGGGTATTCGAGGTCAGCATGGACGGCGATCTGGTCTTTTCCAAGAAAGCCCAGGGCCGGCATGCGGCGCCTGGTGAGGTCCTGAAGCTGGTCCGCGAGCGCGCGAAAGGATAAGACTCGGCCGTCATGCGCATTGCCATCTCGACCGGCGGGGGAGACGCACCCGGCCTCAACGCCGTCATCCGGGCCATCGTCCTCTCCGCCCACCACCGCGGGTGGCAGTGTTACGGGATCCGCCGGGGGTACGACGGACTGCTGGGCCACGAAGGCGTCATGAAACTGGGCCCCCGGGAGGTCCGGGGAATCACCCACCTGGGCGGGACCATCCTGGGAACCACCAGCCGGGGCAATCCCTTCCGCTGGGTCCACCGGGACGAACAGGGGAACGAGACGGAAGTCGATCGTTCCGACGATCTCATCGCCGCCTTCAGCGCCAGCGGTTTCGACGCGCTGATTTCCATCGGCGGCGACGGCAGCCTGGCCATCGCCCACGACCTCTATCGCAAGGGCTTGCCGGTGGTGGGGGTGCCCAAGACCATCGACAACGACGTGGTCGAGACGCTGGCGACCTTCGGGTTCGATACCGCGGTGAGCACGGCCACCGAGGCCATCGACAAGCTGCATTCCACGGCCGAGAGCCACGAGCGGGTGATGGTGGTGGAACTGATGGGGCGCGATGCCGGCTGGATCGCCCTCAACAGCGGGGTCTCCGCCACCGCCGACGTGATCCTGCTGCCGGAGATCCCCTTCGATATCGAGCGCGTCTGCCAGAAGATCCGCCAGCGGGAGGAAGAGGGCCGCCACTTCTCTATCGTGGTCGTGGCCGAGGGCGCCACGCCCAAGGGAGGCTCGGCGGTGTTCCAGGAGCGGCGCCGGATCGGCGCCGCCGACCGGCTGGGCGGCATCGGCAGCCTGGTCGCGCGCGAGATCCAGGAGGGGACCGGCAAGGAGGTACGCAGCCTGGTGCTGGGTCACCTGCAGCGGGGCGGATCACCCACCACGTTCGATCGTCTGCTGGGGCTCCGGTTCGGCGCGGCGGCGGTGCGCGCGGTGGCCGACGGCGCCTTCGGCTGCATGGTGGCGTTGAACCCGCCGGGCATCGAACGGGTGCCGCTGGAACGGGTGGTCGGGCGCTGCAAGAGCGTCCCCCTGGATTGCGATACCATCCAGACGGCCCGCGATCTGGGAATCAGTCTGGGTGACTGACAGGCCCGCCCGCCCCGCCTTCCCTCCCACCGAGGTCCGGCCGGTCAGCGAGGTGCTGCATGGCACCGCGGTGGTCGATCCCTACCGCTGGCTGGAGGCGGGCGACAGCGAAGAGACCCGCCGCTGGACCGCCGCCCAGAACGCCTTCACCCGCAGCCGGCTGGATGCATTCCCGGGCCGGGCACGGCTCCGCGCCCGGCTCGAGTCGCTGCTCAGTATCGGGACCATCGGGACGCCCACGCCCGCGCGGGGGCGGTATTTCTATCTGCTGCGGGAGGGCGCCCAGAATCAGCCGGTACTCTACGTTCGGGAGGGAGTGCAGGGCGACGACCGCGTGCTGGTGGACCCGAACCGGCTGAACCCGGCCGGAACCACGGCGCTCGACTGGTACTATCCCAGCGACGACGGGCGCTTCCTGGCCTACGGCCTGTCGGAGGACGGCAGCGAGGCGAGCGTGCTCCACCTGCTGGAAGTGGGCTCCGGCCGCGCGCTCGCCGACAGGATTCCGCATACCCGCGCCGCCGATCTGGCGTGGCTGCCCGACGCGTCGGCCTTCTACTACACCCGTTACCCCGCGCCGGGGACCGTGCCCGAGGGCGACGAGCATTATCACCGCTCGGTGTGGCTGCACCGGCTGGGGGACGATCCGGCGCACGACCGTCTGGTATTCCGGCCGGCGGAAAAGGAACACTGGCCCGGCGTCGGGCTCTCGCCCGACGGGCGCTGGCTGGTAGTCATCGTGGCACGGACCTTCGATCAGACCGACATCTACCTGGCCGATACCGCCGGCGAGCAGGCCCTCAGCCCGGTGGTGCAGGATCTGCCCGCGCTGTTCGAGGCCCAGGTGGCGCACGACCGGCTCTTTATCCGCACCAATCTCGACGCCGCCACCTACCGGCTGTACCAGACGCTTCCCACCATGCCGGGCCGGGAACACTGGCGGGAAATCGTTCCCGCGCGCCCCGAGGCGGTGCTGGAGGGTGTGGTGGTGGCCCGCGACCACCTGGTGCTGAGCTATCTCGAGCGCGCGGTGTCCCGGCTGCGGGTGTGCGGGCTGGACGGCGGAGACCAGCAGGAAATCCCCCTGCCGGCCCACGGCAGCCTGGGCGGAATCGGCGCGGAGCCGGAGGGGACGGAGGCATTCCTCGGCTTTTCGTCGTATATCGTGCCCCCTACCATCTACCGGCTGGATCTGGCGAGCGGCGAGCTGGGGCTCTGGCGCCGGGTCGAGACCGATATCGCCAGCGAGCGCTACGAAACCCGGCAGGTGCGTTTTCGCTCGCACGACGGGACGCCGGTCACCATGTTCCTGGTACACCGGAAAGGCCTGGAGCGGGACGGCCGCCGCCCGGTCTATCTGACCGGATACGGCGGGTTCAATATCAGCATGACGCCGGCCTTCAGCCGGTCGCTCTTTCTCTGGCTGGAGCACGAGGGCGTGCTGGCGGTACCCAACCTGCGGGGCGGCGGCGAGTACGGCGAGGCCTGGCACCAGGGCGGCATGCTGGGGCAGAAGCAGAACAGCTTCGACGATTTCATCGCGGCCGCGGAGTATCTCGTCTCCGAGGGTTATACCACGGCCCGGCACCTGGCGATCGCGGGCGGGTCCAACGGCGGCTTGCTGATGGGCGCGGCGCTGACGCAGCGGCCCGATCTCTTCCGCGCCGTCGTCATCCAGGTGCCGCTGCTGGACATGCTGCGGTTCCACCGGTTCCTCATTGCCCGCCTCTGGATCCCGGAATACGGTTCGCCCGACGACCCGGCGCAGTTCGCCTGGCTCCGGGCCTATTCGCCTTATCATCACGTCCGGGAAGGGACCCCGTATCCGGCGGTGCTGCTGGCCACCGCCGAGAGCGATACCCGGGTGGACCCGATGCACGCTCGCAAGATGACCGCCCGGCTGCAGGCCGCCACCGGCTCGGCGCATCCGGTGCTGCTCCGTCTGGAAACCCAGGCGGGGCACGGTGCCGGCAAGCCGCTGGCCAAGGTGCTGGACGAACTGACCGACGTCTGGTCCTTCCTCTTCCAGGAACTGGGTCTTCAGCCATGACCGGCAAAGCCGCCGTGCGCCAGGCCGCGCTGGCCGCACGTAGCGCCGAGCGGGACAGGGACGACAAGAACCGGCGCATCGGGGAGCGGCTGCTGGAGCGCGCCGAATTCCGCCGGGCCCGGGTGGTGTCCTTCTACGTGGGCGTGGGCGATGAAGTGCCGACGCAGCCCCTCATCGAACAGACCCTGCGTCAGGGCACTGCCGTGGCGGTGCCGCGTACCCACGGCGGCGACCTGGCGCTGTACCGGATCACCGGCCTTGAGGAGCTTGCGCCGGCCGCGTTCGGGCTGCTGGAGCCGGTGGCGGCGGTGCTGGCGGATCCGGCGCGGCAATGCCCTCCGGAGGCGGTGGATCTCTACGTGGTGCCGGGGCTGGCGTTCGATCCCGCGGGTGGACGGGTAGGCTACGGGAAAGGGTACTACGACCGGCTGCTGGCCAGGGCCCGTCCGGGCACGCCGTTCATCGCGTTGGCTTACCGGAGCCAGGTGTTCTCCGAAGTACCGGTGGGGCCCGGGGATATCCGCATGACGACCGTGCTGACCGAGTCGGAAGTGTATGAAGCAGGACCGAGGGAAAAGGACTGAGAGAAACGGGCCGCCGGTTCCAGCTCAGGCCTCTTCTCTGATCAACGGTTCGGGAGCGCCCCGGAGCGCGCTTCCCTCCGGTGGGCGCCAGAGGGCGGTCTGCTCGATCAGGCGCGCCACCTCCAGATCCTTGGCGGTGATGCCGCCGGCGCTGTGGGTCGAGAGGCGCACACCTACCGAGTTGTAGCCGACCGCCAGGTCGGGATGATGGTCGGCCGACTCGCAGATCCACCCGATGGCGTTGACCAGCATGAGCGTGGCAGGCCAGCCGCGAGTGGTGTAATGCCGGGCCAGCGCTCCGTCCTCCACCTGCCAGCCGCTCAGGGGTTTCAGTTCGGCGGCGATCTCCTCCCTGCCGTAGACCCGCTCTTTTGCTGTCATGGGCTCTCCTTGGGGCTCATGCCGGTCCCGCCGCGATGCGGTAGACGGCCGCCTGGCCCGGGCTCTCCTCGACCTCGATCTCGATGGAGGTGAGGTTGGTCACTCCCCGCTCGATGAAGGCCTCGCGGACCTGGCGTGCCAGAAGCTCGGCCAGCATCTCGGCGGTGGTATTGCTGATGGGGATGAGGGCGCAGTCGCCACGGGGAAAGAGAAACCGGCGCCGTCCCAGGTAGTCCACCACCAGGTGCTCGCCCTCCTCCTGGAACACGAGCTTGGCGCTTCCGGTGGGGAGAAGTACCCGGTGATCCCAGGGATGGACCAGCTGCCGGACGATCTGTTTCAGGATGCTGAAGTCCACCACGAACGCGCACTCCGGGTCGACTGCCCCGCCGACGGTGACGCCTACCCGGTAATTGTGCCCGTGGAGGGACTCGCACTGATGGCCGGCGAAGGTGATGAAATGCGCCGACGAGAATGCCAGGTAGTCCTTGCTGACGGTGACGCTGAAGGCCGTATCCACGCCGTGCCTCATGCCAAGAGAGGAGTAGTCCCGCGCGGTGTTCTTCCCGGCAATATAGCGGGGTGCAAGTCCGCAATCTTACGGAGGATAGCACATGCAACCCTGTCCGCCGGACAGGCATCAAACAGGGTGTAGGGGCGGCTGCAGGAGTTCAGGCCGGATCCACCGTCCTGTAGTGGACGGACGGACGCCTCAAATGTCCAGACCGGCGGACGGGTCCCGGCCAGCCCCCTCACACGTATCTGCTGCCGGAGGAACGAGATGGCGATCTGGCACGCAGTTGGCAGATAGATCAATTCAGTTGGTTCCGGCGCCTTCGGGCGCCGGCGACACAAATGAGCCGGCCATTTATCCCTCCTGTTGCGGCCAAGCTGTACCGGCCGGCTCAACAAACCCGGGCTCCCCGCCCGAGGTTCGAGTAGCCCCGCGCAAGCGGGGCTATTTGTTTGTGCTTGCGGCATCCGGTCCGGGACCCTTTCTTGACTGTATTCCGTAACAGGTTACGAGCCTCACCAGGAGCACCTATGTCCATATTCAGAGGGACGTCCGGCTCATTCCGCGTTCGCGCGGCGCTGGTTCTGTCACTGGTCGTGGCGGCGTCTCTGCCCGCCGCCGCCCAGCAACCGGCTGCCAAGGCGCGCCCGGCGGCCCGGTCGCAGAACGGCGCAGTCAAGGGCCCGACCGTCGAAGGTATTACCCAGTACACGCTGCCCAACGGGCTCATCGTGCTGCTGTTTCCCGACCAGTCCAAGCAGACCGCCACGGTGAACATCACCTATTTCGTCGGCTCCCGGAACGAGGGATACGGCGAGACGGGCATGGCCCACCTGCTGGAGCACATGGTGTTCAAGGGGACGCCGAATCATCCCGACATCCCCCAGGAACTGACCGAGCATGGGGCCCGGCCCAACGGGAGCACCTGGTTTGACCGGACCAACTACTTCGAGACCTTCGCCGCCACCGACAGCAACCTGGCCTGGGCGCTGGATCTCGAGGCCGACCGCATGACCCACAGCTATGTGGCCAAGAAGGACCTCGAATCGGAAATGACGGTGGTGCGGAACGAGTACGAGTCGGGCGAGAATGACCCGTTCGGCGTGCTCATGGAGCGTACCCTCTCCACCGCCTTCCTGTGGCACAACTACGGCAAGTCCACCATCGGCGCCCGCTCGGACATCGAGGACGTACCCATCGAGCGGCTGCAGGCCTTCTACCACAAGTACTACCAGCCGGATAACGCGCAGCTGGTGGTGGCCGGCAAGTTCGACCCGGCCCGGACGCTGGCGCTCATCGTCAA
The DNA here is from genome assembly GCA_963779755.1 of uncultured Gemmatimonadales bacterium. Lineage (GTDB taxonomy): Bacteria > Gemmatimonadota > Gemmatimonadetes > Gemmatimonadales > GWC2-71-9 > CAVZZO01. The sequence goes on along the minus strand of CAVZZO010000001.1, from coordinate 67,401 downwards.
GAAATTCGGGGCCATTCCCCGTCCCGACCGGACCGGCGCCAACAAGATCTACCCCACCTATACCGCCGAGCCGACCCAGGACGGGGAGCGTTCGGTCACGCTGCGCCGGGTGGGTGATGTCCAGGTCGCGATGGCGGTATACCATGTGCCGGCCGGGTCCGACTCGGACTTTGCCGCGGTGGACGTGCTGTCTCAGGTGCTGGGGAACGCCCCCTCAGGCCGCCTCTACAAGGCGCTGGTGGAGCCCAAACTGGCCGCCGAGACGGGCGCGTTCGATTTCCAGTTGAAGGAGCCGGGGGTGCTGCTGGCCTATGCCCAGGTCCGGCAGGAGCAGTCGCTGGACTCGGCCCGGGTCGCCATGGAGCAGGCGCTGAACGACGTGGTGACCAATCCGCCCACGGCGGAGGAAGTGGACCGGGCCAAGGCAACGCTGCTCAAGAACGTCGACCTCGAGCTCAACGCCTCCGACCGGGTGGGGCTGGATCTGTCGGAGTGGGGGTCCATGGGCGACTGGCGGCTCATCTTCATCAACCGGGACCGCATCCGGAAGGTGACGCCGGACGATGTGCTCCGGGTGGCGCGGGCCTACCTCAAACCGTCCAACCGCACGCTGGGCATGTTCATCCCGACGCCCAAGCCCGACCGCGCGGTGATCCCGCCGGTGCCGGATGTCGCCGCCCTGGTGAAGGACTACAAGGGCGATACGACTCTCGCCCAGGGTGAGGCGTTCGATCCGTCTCCGCAGAACATCGACCGGCGCACCCGCCGGGATACCCTGGCGAGCGGCCTGAAGGTCGCGTTCCTGCCCAAGCAGACCCGGGGCAACTCGGTGCAGTTGCGGATGTCGCTGCACTTCGGCAGCCTGCCAGCCCTGATGAACCGGGAGACGGCGGGCGACCTGGCCGGCGACATGTTGATGCGGGGGACGCAGCATCACACCCGCCAGCAGATCAAGGACGAGTTCGACCGCCTGAAGGCGCGCGCGTTGATCAGCGGCAGCGTCAGCGGCGCCACCGCGACCATCGAGACGACGCGCGAGAATCTCCCGGCCGCCGTGCGGCTCATGGCCGAGGTGCTGAAGGAGCCCGCCTTCGACGCCAAGGAATTCGACGAGCTGAAGCAGGAGCGCCTCTCGCAGCTCGAATCCCAGAAGAGCGAGCCGGTTGCCCGCGGGTTCGAGGCGTTCCGGCGGCATCTGCAGGACTATCCCAAGGGCGATCCGCGCTACGCGGAAACCACCGAGGAGCAGGTCCAGTCCATTACCGACGCGCGGCTGGATGACGTCAAGCAGTTCTATCAGGATTTCTACGGCCTGGGCGCCGGCGAGATCGCCGTGGTGGGCGACTTCGACAGCACCGCGGTGCGGCAGATTGTCGCCGACGCTTTCCAGGGCTGGAAGAGCCCCAAGTCGTATGATCGGGTGCCGTCGGAGTTCTACGACGCGCCGCCCACGACCCTCAGCATCGACACGCCCGACAAGGCCAACGCCTTCATGCTGGTGGGCGAGAACCTCCACGTCCGGGACGACAATCCGGAGTATCCCGCCCTGGTGCTGGGCAACTACATGCTGGGCGGCGGGTTCCTCAATTCCCGGCTGGCGGTGCGCATTCGCCAGAAGGAAGGGTTGAGTTACGGCGTCGGCTCCGGACTGGGCGCCAACTCCATCGACACCACCGGGATTTTCCAGGCCTATGCCATCTTTGCCCCGCAGAACGTGGACAAGGTGGAAACGGCCATGCGCGAGGAGATCGCCCGGGCCGTGAAGAACGGGTTCACGCCGGAGGAGGTGACCAGGGCCAAGGAGGGCTACCTGCAGTCGCGCGAGGTGAGCCGTTCGCAGGACCGCGAGCTGGCGGGCAGTCTCGCCAACCAGCTCTTCCTTGACCGGACCATGGCCTGGGACGCCGCGATGGAACGGAAGGTCAAGGCGCTCACGCCGGCGGACATCCAGCAGGCGTTGCAGAAGTACCTCGATCCGGCGCGACTCACGGTCGTGAAGGCGGGTGACTTCAAGAAGAAGGCGCCGGAAGCGACGCCCTAGGACTGGAAGGCAGGGGACAGGGGACAAGGGACAGGAGCCACGAACTCCACCCCTTGTCCCCTGTCCCTTGTCCCTTCTCCCCTGTGTCTTCGGTTCGCTTAGGTTCCATTGATGCGCCCCGCCCGCGATCACGCCCTCCCGCCCGATCCCCAGGCCTACCGCCACGCCCGCCATCCCCACGGGCGGGTGATCGTGATCGCCCCCACCCGGGCGGCGTGCGAGACCATCGAGCTGGCGATGCACCTCCACCTGGAAACCGTGCTGGAGCGGCAGCACGGGGAGGAACTGCGGCGCTGGGCCGCCGAGGGCAAGGGGTTCGGCATCGTGGCGGGCACGGGAACCGGCAAGACCCTGGGCATCCGTCCCATCGCCGAGGCCATCCTGCAGGCGCCGCTTCGGGTCGGCGTGGTAAACCGGGAACGGGAGGCGACGCCGGAGACCCCGGAATGGAACGTGGTAATCGTCACCACCGGGATCGCCCGCCGCTGGTTCCAGGATGATCTCATCACCGGCCGGGATACGCTGGTGGCGGACGAGATCCATCAGACCTCGGCCGAGCTGGAGCTGTGCCTGGCCCTGGGGAAGCGGGTGGGTTGCCGCTTCATCTGGCTCAGCGCCACGGTCGACCCCTCCTTCTATACCCGCTATCTCGACAGCAGCGAGGTGCTGGAGACCAGCGCTTTCGATCCGGCGCTGCGGGCCCGAGTGCGGGTCGCGGCCCAGAAGCCGGACGAGTTTCTGGACGACCGGTTCATCCGCCATGTCATCAAGGAGAAGCGGGGCGTAGCGGTGTTTGTGCCCACCCGGGCCGAGGTGGAACAGCTGGCGCTCCGGCTGGGCGAGCGGTGGCCGCGGCTCACCGCGGCGTTCTACCACGGGGGCGAACCGATCCGCGTCATCCGGCCCTTTCTCGAGGGCGAGGTTTCCCACCCGTTCCTGCTGGCTATGACCGCCGCCGGCCAGTCGGCGCTCAACGTACGCGGACTGGACACGGTGGTGATCTACGACGCGCGCTACGGCAACGTGGTAGACCGCGGGCGCAACGTGCTGCATCGCCTGCACCTGGGCGCCAACGAAATTCTCCAGATGGCGGGCCGGGTGCACGGGCGGGTGCCCAACGGCGAGGTGGTCATCCTGAGCGACCGGCGCATGGTATTCGAGGAGTTGCGGCCCACCCCGCCCGAATTCCAGCTGGCCGGCGATGCCGAACGGGTGGCGCTCACCTGTGCGGCCATGGGCGTAGATGCGGCCGACCTCGACCTGCCGGTGCCGCTGGACCGGATCGCCTACCGGCGGGCGGTGCAGCGCCTCACTGCGCGGGCGCTGGTGGAGAACGGCAGGCTTACCCCATATGGGCGGCAGGTGGAAGCCTTGCCGGTCGAGCGGCCCTGGGCGGAGTTGCTGGTGCACGCCGAGCCCGACCTGGTGCCGCTGGTTGCCGTGGCCTCGAGCATCGACTCGCTGCACCGGATGACCCGCGATGAGCGGGACCTTCACGGGGTCACCGTGAGCGGCAGCGACCACCTGACCGCCTACAACCTCTACTGCGAGGCGCTGGAACATCACGGCAACATGGGCCAGGTATACGGGCTGCCCCGGCATGTCTTTGAAGAGGAGCTGGCCGAGTGGGCCGAGCGGCGCGGGGTGCTGGTCAAGGCTATCGAGGACGCGGCACTGGGGACCGCCTCGGTGTACCGCTCGCTCGATCTGGAGCTGCCGCGGCGCCTCCCGTGGGCCAGCCGAGATCTGGCCCGGCGGTTCCGCGATCTCCTCGCGCGCATCATGCCCTTCGACCTGGTCATCGATGAGCACACTGCCGACGGCCAGGAAGCGCGGGTTTCCAGGACCTCGGTGGCCGGAAGCTGGGGTGCGGTGGCCGGAACGCTGCGGTACTTCGCCGACCGCATGGGCATTCCCCGGGCCGTGATCGAAGGCACCACCCTGCCCTATGATCTCGTCGGCCGCTATGCCGCCTGGAGCCGTCCGCAGGTGGGGCTCTCACCCCGGCGGCGGCATCAGGTGCTGCTGCTGCGCCGGACCCGCACGTATTTCGGATTTGATCTCGAAACCGAGACGGAAGAGCTGCGGGGAGCCATTCCGCCGGACCTCCTGGAGCAGGCGCGGGACGCCCTGGTGGACGCGCTCATGGCCGGCGAGACCGTCCACCCCGACCAGGGACGTATCCGTCGCGCCCTGGAGGAGCTGGGCGAGCTCTGGCGGCGCTCCGGCGGCAGCCTTACCGCCCTCAGCGCCCCCGCGCTGCGGGACTTCCTGCGAGACCAGCTGGCGGGCGTCACCAGCTGGGAGCACTTTCTGGACACCCGGCTCCGGCTCGACCCGGCGGTGCTGGCCCAGGAGGATGTGCGGGAGGCGCTGCAGCAGCTGCCCTCCATGGTGCGGCTGCACGGCGACGCCGTGGCGCTGGATTATGAGGTGGAGAACGGTGCCGGCGTGGTGCGCTTGCGCATGAAAGAAGGCCAGGCGCAGCGAATGCAGCCCCGTGACATCCCCGAGCTGGACCGGCCGGTACGGTTTACCGTGGTGCGGGGCCGCAAGGCGGCGCTGCGGGCGGATACCCTGCCCGAGCTCAAGGCGCTGCTGCGGCGGGCGCCGGCGGAGCGCTCGGGCGGCCCCCGGCGCCGCGGCCGGAAGGGGCCATCGCGCCGCCGCCGCGACTGACTTTGCTCAGAGCAGGCTGATCCAGAAGCGGTGATACGCCTCGCGTAGCACCGCGGATTCCTGCCCCCGGTAGAGCCCCAGCTGGAAGCCCGAGAGAATGGACTCGAGCAGGGCGCCGCTAACCGGCTGAGGAGATTCCAGCGCGGTGGTAGCCGCCCGGCCCAGCGCCGCTTCTTCGTCCTCCGGCAGCCGCAGGGCGGCGGCGATTTCCGGTTCCCGCCTGGGCAGCAGGGCCAGCCAGGCGCCAAAGACGCCGCTGCCGACTTCCTCGTCGATCGCCAGCCACAGCGCATCCAGCGCCTCGGTGCCGCGCTGGTGCAGGGGCGCGAGCCGCGTCTGCTGCCGGTCTTCCCGCAGCACCCGGGCGACTTCCGCCAGCAGCAGAGTCTTGCTGCGGAAGTGATAATTCACCAGGCCCTTGGCGCAGCCGGCTTCCCGGGCCACGGCTTCGATGGTCCAGGCGTCGTAGCCTTCCCGGATCAGGACGGTCCGGGCGGCCGCGAGGATGGCGCTCTTCATGGCGCCGGGGGTGGGGCGCTCAGCGTTCGTTATCATGCCTTCTAATTCCTAACACTGGTCGGGCCCTGTACCCAAGCCCCGGAGCCGGCGTGTCCCTGGTGGTCCATGTGGTCCTCGTCCTGGTTCAGGTGCTGCTGGCGAGTCTGTCGATCGCCGGCAAGGTGGTGTTCCGCGAGTTGCCGCCGCCCGTGGTGGTGCTCTTTCGGGTGGGCGGCGCCACGCTGGGGTTATCGCTTCTCCGGGCGCTGGGCCCGCGGGAGCGGGTGCTGCCGCGCGATCGCCTGCGGCTTGCCGTTCTGGGGCTGCTGGGCATCACCGCCAACCAGACGCTGTATCTCACCGGGCTGAGCCACTCGACGGCCATCAACGCTACCATCCTGGTGACCACGGCGCCGGTCTTCGCCGTGCTGCTGGCGGTGCTTACCCGGCAGGAGCCCTCCTCCGGGTTCAAGTTCGGCGGTATCGCGCTGGCCGCGGTGGGTGCCGTCTACCTGATCGGCCCTGACCGCATCTCCCTGGCGCCCGACCTTGCCCTGGGCAATGCCCTGATCGTCATCGGCATGGTGGCCTACGCAGCCTACCTGGTCTATTCCAAACCCCTCCTGCAGCGCTATCACCCCATCACGGTCATCACCTGGGTGATGACCTGCGGCTTTCTCGGTGTGTTGCCCTGGGGCCTCCACGCCGCGGGGAGTGTCTCCCTGGGACGGGTCTCGCCCGCCACCTGGGCATGGCTGGGATATATCATCCTCGGCCCCACCATTCTGGCATACTTCCTGACCATCTGGACCCTCAAGCGGGCCTCCTCCAACCTCGTCGCTGCCTATCTCTATCTCCAGCCGCTGGTGGCCGCTGTGATCGCGCCCATGGTCCTGAGCGGGGAACGGCTGACCGGGCGGGCCGTGCTGGCCGGCCTCACCATCTTCGCCGGGCTGGCGCTGGTCATCATGGGGGAGCGGAGCCAGCGCCGGGAGCTGCCGGCCGCCAGCCTGGTGGGGGAATGAGGCGGTCCGGACGTCCTACTGGATATGAGACCATCTGGACGGCCCGGGAGGGACCCTCATGGCTTTTCAGATGCATAAGCTGTTACTTTTCAACGTATTAGGTTGACAAACCGGATCGGCACCTGAACTTTAGGCGTGTCTCGACCTGAAACCTCGCTGCCGGGCCATTCGTAGGAGAGCCTATGCCAGACCTCTCGAGTTCGAGCGGTACCACGCCGATGCCGTCGGTCTTTTCGCCGCTTGCCAAGTCCCTGCTGGACGGGTTCAGCGAGGGTGTCCTGGTCTTCGACCGGGAAGGCCGGGTGATCTATGCCAATCAGCCCGCCCGGGAAGCACTGGGCGATACGGTAGACCTGAGCGAACCTTCGCGCGATCTGCTGCCGCGCCTCGCCGCCATGGGTGGCAGGCTCCGGCCGCTGCGGGTCGGCTCGCTGGAGCTGGGCGAGGCCATGTTCCTGCCGGGGACGGCGGGTCCCACCACGCTGGCGGAGCGGGAGAAGGAAACCATCGTCCGCACGCTCGACGCCAATAACTGGAAGCTGGCGGAGACCGCCCGGCACCTGGGGATCAGCCGCACCACCCTGTGGCGGCGGCTCAAGGCCTATGGCCTTCACCGCGACGGTCGCAGCCGATGGGCCCACTCTGCCTGACGCTGGCGGTTCTCCTCGGCACGCAGGCTCCCGATACTGTCCCACCCTTTCAGACTCCGGCGACCCGGGCTCTGGTCGAGCGCGCCATGGCGCGCCACCGGAGCCAGGATACGCTGGTCCATGACTATCAGGCCCGGCTGACCTACCGGCTGTCCTTTTCCATGGGCAAGCGGCAGTGGGCCCGCCTGCCCACCATGGCGGTGGAGGAGCAGCGGGGGCGGGTCCAGTGGCAGGAACCCAATGACATCCGGGTCGAGATCGAAGGCCGCCGGGCCAAGGCGCGGTCGGACGACTTCAACCTCTCCAGCATGTTCGACCGCCCCTGGTTCATTCCGCGGGGGCTGGGCGATTCGGTCCGGATCTTCGGCAGCGACTTCCCCACCCGCGCGGCGTTGCACCCGCTGGCGGCCGACGGGCCCGACTGGTACCACTACGACCTGACCGACAGTGTGACGGTGTACGATCCGGACCACGGGCCGGTCAAGATCTACTCGGTGGCCGTGACGCCCAGGCGGGTCGGGCCGTCGCTGGTGGCGGGCCGGATCGGGCTCGATGCCGAAACGGCCGAGGTCGTCCGGTTCACCTTCCGCTATGTCGGAACGCAGCTCTGGGTGGTGCCGGATGACGGCCAGGATTCGACCAGCGCCCGCCGGATGAACTCGCTGGTCAACCGCATTCTGCAGGTCGATGCCGATCTCGAGTATTCGCTGCAGGACGGCCGCTACTGGATGCCATGGCGCCAGGTCCTGGCGGGAGAAGTCCAGGTGCCGGTCGTGAATGCCGTGGTGCCCTTCCGGATCATGACCACCTTCGACGACTATCGGGTGAATACCGGCAAGCCGGTGGCATTCCGGTTGCCGCAGGATAGTCTGAGTGGGCAGAGTGGGCAGAGTGGGCAGAGTGGGCAGAGTGAGCAGAGTGGGCAGAGTGGGCAGAGTGGGCAGAGTGGGCGGCGGAGCCGGCGGCCCGGCCGGGATAGCGCCGGGGCCCGGGATGTGGCCGGCAGCTGGCATGGCGGCCGCTATGAGATTCACACCGCGCCGAAGGATTCGCTCGCTTCCTTCAGCCGCTGGGACGATTCACTGGCGCTGGAACTCTCGCCGGCGGAGGATCGGGGCATCCGGGAGATGGTGACCCAGTTGGCGGATCTGTCGGAGTCGTTGCCCGACGAGCTCACGGGTCGACGGCGGTTTGGCCTCAGCTACCGGCGGCTGGCCGATGTCTTCCGCTACAACCGGGTGCAGGGGCTGTCCTTCGGACTGGGGTATCAGTGGGCGGTTCCCGGCATCGACTTCACTACCCTCCGCGGCACGCTCCGCTACGGCCTGAGCGACAGCCGGATTCTGGGGCGGCTCTCCGCGATCCGGGAAGCGCCCGGGGGGCGCTGGATCCTGAGCGGATACCGCGACCTGGCCGAGGTGGAGGATGTGCGGCACGGGCTGGCACCGGGGAATCCGGTGGATGCGCTCTTCGCCGGGTCCGCCGTGGGCAACACCATGAACGCGCTCTTCGTGGCCCATGACAACGCCGATTACTACCTGGCACAGGGCGGCTCGCTGGAGTATCAGACCTCGCCGCGGCGCGGCCTGGAGCTGACGCTCTCCGCCCTGGCCGAGCACCAGTCGAGCGTCCGGGCCGAAGCCCGGTCGGGCCTGAACGATCTGCTGGGTGGCGACGGGTGGTTCCCGCCCAACCCGCCCATCGTCACCGGCGATTTTCTGGGCGGCGGGCTCCGTCTGGATGGCGAGTTGCGGCGGGCCCGTTGGACGCTCATGACCGATGTCCTAACGGGGGCGGGCCGCACCATGGGCCGGGTGGAGGGTCAGTGGCGCCAGGCCGTCGGCGGCGACCGGGGCCTTTCCCTCGGCCTCCGCGCCGGTATCGCCACCAGTCCCGTGCTGCCGCAGCGCGCCTTCCGCGCCGGCGGGCTCCGCAGCGTCCGGGGGTTTGATTACGGCACCCGGGCGGGCCAGGCGTTCTGGGCGGTACAGGCCGACTATACCCCGTGGAAGAGCTGGGGGGTGCGCCCGGTCTTCTTTGCCGATGCGGGCCAGGCGGCGCAGCCTTCGAAGCTCTTCAAGAGCGATCCCCTGGTGGGTGGCGGCATCGGGCTGTCGTTCCTCCGGGGCCTCTCGCGTCTCGATTTCAGCTTCCCGCTGGTGGGGCCGGGCCAGGGGCTCAGGTTCGACCTGGTGTTTCTGGCGCCGCGCTAGACCCCACTCACTCCTCAGTCCTTTTCTCCCAGTCCTTTTCTGCCATTCGCCTATCTTTGGGCATGCCCACTCCCTTCGTGGTCGAAGAGCGCGTTCGCTGGTCGGACGTGGATGCCGCCGGTATCATCTTCTATGGCTCCTATGTCCGGCTCTTCGAGCTGGCCGAGATGGAGCTGTTCCGCGAGGCGGGCATGCCCTTTGGAACTTTATTCGACCGCTATGACATCTACCTCCCGCGGGTGCAGGTACACACCGAGTTCCACCATCCCGTCAGGCTGGACGACCGGCTGCTGGTGGCCGCATACGTGAGCCGGATCGGGACCAAGTCGATCACCATCAGTTTCGACGTGTTGCACCAGCCCACGGGTAAGCTGGGCGCCGAGGGGCACCTGGTGCTGGTGTGCACCGACCGCAGCGCGCTGCGGTCGCGTCCGCTACCGGCGGAGCTGGTGGAGCGACTGCAACCCTGGGCGCTGGGAAGGGACGAGGCCCGGCGGCAGCTCGGGGTGGCGCCATGAGACTCTGGCTGCTGGGGCTGGGACTGCTGGCCCTGGGCGGATGCCAGCGCGGCGGCGGCGAGGGCGATCTGCTGGTGCATTGGAGCCGCGGAAGCGACAGTGGCCAGCGCGCCCGGCTGCTCGCTCGCGGCCTGGCGCACTGGTGCGAGGGCCCCGGGATGATGGAAGTGATCGCGCTGGGCAACGATACCGGCGTGGCGATCGCGATCTACCCGCAGGGGAAACTCTCCGCCGGCGAGTATCCCGTTCGCCCGCCGCTGGACTCGCTGACGCGGCCCCGCGCCACGCTCGCGCTCCGGTTGCTCGGCCTCAACCTGATCCATGGCTATTACGGCACCTCGGGGTCTGTCCGGATCCGGGAGGCGGACGGCGTCGTCTCCGGCAATCTGGAGGCGCGGCTCCAGGAGCTTTCCGGCGGGACGATCGAGCTGGAGGGTGAGTTCCGGCGCCTGGCCGTGACAGCGGACTCCGCGGGCTGCCCCCCCGGGGCGGTGCCGGGTCCGGCCCCGGCCCCCGCTTCTCCCGACACGTCATTACGTTGAGGACATGGAAGCGACCTACTTTCGCAAGGGATTCGGCCTCAAGGACGAGATCAAGGGGCAGCTCCAGGCCGATTATTTCAGTGGCCTGGTGGAGCTGCTGCGGGCCGGTGGGCACCGGCTGGCGGTGGGGCCGCTCGGCTTCCGCCTGGCCAAGGAGTTCGGCTTCTGCTACGGGGTTGACCGGGCAGTCGAATACGCCTACGAGACCCGGACCAAGTTCCCCGGCAAGCGGCTCTTCCTGGTGGGCGAGATCATTCACAATCCGCATGTCAACCGGCGGCTGCAGGAGATGGGCGTGGAGTTCCTGTGGCGGGACGATGCCGGAGTGTTCGATTTCTCCGGCATCACCTCCGGCGATGTAGTAATCCTCCCGGCCTTCGGCATCACGGTGGAGGATTTCGCGCGGTTGCGTGAGCTGGGATGCGTGATGGTGGACACCACCTGCGGGTCGGTGCTCAACGTCTGGAAGCGGGTGGAGCGGTACGCCCGCGAGGGTTTCACCGCCATCATCCACGGCAAGTATTTCCACGAGGAGACCAAGGCCACCGCGAGCCAGGTGACCAAATATCCCGGCGGCGGGTATCTGGTGGTGCGCAACATGGCCGAGGCCCGGCTGGTCTGCGAGTTTATCGAACAGGGTGGCGATCCCGCGGGGCTGCAGTCCCGGTTTGCCCATGCCGTATCGCCGGGGTTCGACTTCGCGCGCGACCTGCAGCGGGTGGGGCTCGCCAACCAGACCACCATGCTGTCCAGCGAATCGCTGGCGATCGCCGAGGAATTCCGCCGCACCATGGCGGCGCGCTACGGCGACGCGGCGCTGGAGCAGCATTTCCGCAGCTTCGATACCATCTGCTCCGCCACGCAGGAACGGCAGGATGCCGTGGAGGAGCTGCTGCGTGAGCCGCCCGATCTGATGGTGGTGGTCGGCGGCTATAACTCGAGCAATACCTGCCACCTGGCCGCCCTGGCCTCCGCCCGCGGAGTGCGGACGCTGCACATCGAAGATTCCCACAGTATCGATCCGGCCACCGGTACCGCCCGGCACCAGCCGGTCGGGTCGCGCGAGCAGACCGATGCGAGCGGCTGGCTGGAGGGCGTGCGGACGATCGGGATCACCGCCGGCGCCTCCACGCCGAACAACAAGATCGGTGAGACGATCGCCCGGATCTGCGAGGTTGCCGGAGTGGGGGGCGAACTCGAGACACTGGTGGGTAAGCGGTAAGCGGTAAGCGGTAAGCGGTAAGCGGTAAGCGGTAAGCGGTGAGCGGTGAGCGGTGAGCGGGGAGCGGCATTCCGCTCACTGCTCACCGCTTTCCAGCATCTCCGCCACGGCCGCGATGGTATGCGGCGCCGAACCCTCCGTGCGGTTGTTCACCAGCACATAAGCCGGGATTCTGAGCGCCTGCGCCCGCCGCACTACCCGCACCAGGTCACTGCGCAGATATTGATTCGGCTCGCGGATCCGGTCGTAGGGCGCGAGCCGGTCCACCGCCTGCTGATAGGTACGGCCGGGGCGCAGCAGGGCGCGCACCACGATCGCGGTTCCGGTGATCGATTCGGGAATGGCCAGCTGGTCGCCGATCGGCGGCATCCGGGTCCAGCTGTTGAAGACGTGCGCCACCCCGTGCTCGCGCAGCACGGCAAAGTACGGCGGCGCCAGGAACTCCTCGTTCCGCACCTCGACCGCGTAGGGCAGCTCCCGCGGGAGGGCGGAGAAGAACCCGTCGAGCCGGTCGGCGAACTCCTGTGGCGAGAGCCCCGCGCGTTTCGCGATAGTCTGGAATTCGAAGACGAACGGCCCCTGATGGCTGCTGAAGTACTTCTGCCAGGGAGTGGCCACCTCATCGAGAAAGAGCCCGGCGTTCAGGAAGTCGGGGTTGGGCTGGCCCGCGGGCCCGGTGCCGCGCCGGCCGGAATGGGTGTGCACGGTGATCCGTTCCCACACCTTGCTGACGCAGGGGAAGCCGGGTGGCAGGGCGTCGTTATAGCGGGTGAGCTGCTTCGGATCGGGCGGCGCATAGAAGCTCGAGTCCATGCCCACGGTCCGGAAGAGGGGAAACCGGGCGTATTCCTCGAGCATCCGGCCGGCGGCGCCCGATCTGGGATACTTCCGGTGGTAGACCAGGCCGGCCCAGCCGGGGTAGTTCCAGGAGGATGTCCCGAAGCGCACCAGAGGCGGCACCGCTAGAGCCAGCCGGGCGGCGCGTTCGGCGGTCAGCGTGTCGGAGGGACAGGTGTGATGGTTCTCACTCATGGGAAGCCGGCTTGAATCCTATACTGGCTCTGGGGACAACCACCCGGAGGTGAGATGACACGCGCGTTGTACTGGAGGCTGACGGCCACCCTGGCCCTGGCGGCGCTGGCGGCCGGCTGCGGCAGCGAGAAGAAACCCGCGGCCGGCGAAGCGACCCAGGCGGAAACCCAGCCGCCGGAAGAGCCGCCCAGCGCCACCATGGATACGACCATCACCCCGGCGCTGATCGCCCTGGGCGACAGCGTCTTTCACGGCCAGGTGGCGGGCGGCACCTGCTTCACCTGCCATGGCCCCGACGCGAAGGGTACCCAGACCTGCCCCAACCTGACGGACGGCGAATGGCTGCACGGCGACGGCAGCTATACGTTCATCATGAATACCGTCCGCACCGGGGTGGCGCCGCCCAAGAAGTACCCGGCGCCGATGCCGCCCATGGGCGGGGCGGTGCTGTCCCCGCTGCAGATCCGGGCGGTGGCCGCGTATGTCTATTCGCTCTCGCACAGGACGGGTTGATCAGGGCGAGGGGGAGAGTCGATAGACCTGGCCACCCGCCACCAGCACATAGAGCTCCCCCCCGGCGTCCTCTCCGAAGCTGGTGATCTGGCCCGAGGCCTGGAGCCCGGGCCACGAGCGCTGATCCTGGGCCTTGCCTCCCCGGTAGACGAAGCTGCGGATCCAGCCCTCGCAGTAGTCGGCATAGAAGTAGGTACCCTGCAGGGCCGGCAGATCCTGTCCGCGATAGACGTATCCGCCGGTGATGGAGCAGCCCGCGTCGTGGCCGTAATCCAGCACGGGCAGCGTAAGGCCGGTCGGGTCGCAGGACGACTGGCCGTAGCAGGAGAGACCCTCCATGATGTTCCAGCCGTAATTCTGTGCACTGCCGCTGCCGTGGGGCGCCACGTCCACTTCCTCGTGAGCGTTCTGGCCGACATCGGCGATGTAGAGATCGCCGGTCTGACGGTCCCAGCTGAAGCGCCAGGGATTACGCAGCCCGTAATTCCACAACTCGGGACGGATCCCGACGGTGGAGGGCCAGGGATTGTCCGCCGGAATAGTGTAGGGCGCGCCGTGGTCCACGTCGAGCCGGAGCATCGAGGCGAGCAGCTCGCTGCGGTCCTGCCCGTGGCCCTCAGGATCGCCGCCGGAGCCGCCGTCGCCCAGCCCGATGTAGAGATAGCCGTCGGGCCCGAAACGGATCTGGCCGCCGTTGTGGTTGCTGTAGGGCTGGGTCACTGTGAGAATGGTGGCCTCGCTCGCCGAATCCGCTACGTCGGACGCAGGACCGGCATGGAACTCGGCGACATGGGTGTTCCCGTCCCGGTCGGTATAGTCCACGAAGAAGCGGCCGTTGGTGGCGTATTCGGGGTGGAAGGCGAGCCCCAGCAACCCCTGTTCACTGCCCGACGACACCCTGTCCCCGAGATCCAGAAACGGCCGGGGCAGCAGGCTGTCGTGGCGCACAATGCGTATCCGGCCATCCTTCTGCACCACAAAGAGACGGGCCGTGTCGCCGGGCGGGCTGGTGAGATCGACCGGAAACGCGACGCCGGATACCACGGGAGCCAGCGTCACGCTGTTGTCGCCGGGAGGAGGCTCGGGCGCGGACTGGCCGCCGCACCCGGTCAGCGATACCAGTATTGCGACAGGGAAGAAGTGGCGTTTCATGCTCACAGAGGGACGGAGGAGGTGATCCGCAGTATGATCGAGATCCGGACGGTTACGCCCCGGACACATTCCTATCCTGTCAGAACAAACATACATTGCAGCGCTAATCGGCCAGAATCTGCGTAATCTGCGGATTATTCCCCTGACGAGCGATAGGCGCCATGCACCGAGTGCTCCGTGTTGCGAGTTACGCCGTTTGTGCCTCTCTGGCCGCTGGATCTCTGAGCGCCCAATCCCGGACCGATTCGGCGCTGATCGCCCGCTACCGGCCGGTGGCCGAGCGGATCATCGCCTCGGCTACCCGGGACAGCGCGGCGTGGCAGCGGCTGGCCCTGATGGTGGATACGTACGGCCACCGGCTCAGCGGGTCGCCCAGCCTGGAGCAGGCGATCGACTGGATGCTGGGGCAGATGAAGCAGGACGGCCTGGAGCGTGTCCGGGGCGAGCCGGTCATGGTTCCGCACTGGGTCCGCGGGGAGGAGTCGGCCGAGCTGATCCAGCCGCGCCGCATGAACCTGCCCATGCTCGGCCTGGGCATGAGCGTGGGCACGCCCGACAGCGGAATCACGGCGCCGGTGCTGGTGGTCTCGGACTTTGCCGAATTGAACCGGCGTGCGGCGGAGGCGAAGGGAAAGATCGTCCTCTTCGACGCGCCCTTCGTGACCTACGGACGGACGGTGCAGTATCGGGTCCGCGGGCCCAGCGCCGCCGCCAAGGCGGGGGCGGTCGGTTGCCTGATCCGTTCGATCGCCTCCTACTCGATCCGCAGCCCGCACACCGGCACCCTGGACTACGACGACAGCGCCCCCAGGATCCCCGCGGCCGCGCTGTCGGTAGAAGATGCCATGATGCTGCACCGGATGCAGGACCGGGGGCAGCCGGTGGTGGTGCGGCTCCGGATGCAGGCGCACCAGCTCCCGGATGCCCATTCCCGGAACGTGCTGGCCGAGATCACCGGGAGTGAGCATCCGGAGCAGGTGGTGGTCCTGGGCGGCCATATCGATTCGTGGGACGTGGGCCAGGGCGCCATGGATGACGGCGGCGGGGTCGTTGCGGCCTGGGAGGCGGTGCGGATCATGAAAGCCCTGGGCCTCCGGCCGCGGCGCACCATCCGGGTGGTCGGCTGGGTGAACGAAGAGAACGGCGGCCGCGGCGGCGAGGCCTACCGCGACGCCCATGCCTCCGAGCAGCACGTGCTGGCCATGGAATCCGACGGTGGGGTGTTCCGCCCGATCGGCTTCGGGCTGGGCGGCGGCAACGACTCCACCCTGGCTATCCTGCGCAGCATCGCCACCCTGCTCCGGCCGGTGGGTTCCGACTCCATCGCCCGGGGCGGCGGCGAGGCCGATATCGGGCCACTCATGGAGCAAGGCGTCCCCGGGCTGGGACTGCGGGTGGACGGCACACGCTACTTCTGGTTCCACCACAGCCAGGGCGATACGATGGACAAACTCGATCCCCAGGACGTAGCGCGCTGTGTCGCCACCATGGCGGTGATAGCGTATGTGGTGGCGGACATGCCGGAGGTGCTGCCGCGGTGAGCGGTGAGCGGTAAGCGGTGAGCGGTGAGCAGTAAGCGGGACAGACGGGTACCCGCTTCTCGCTCACCGTGCTGCTACGCACTCGATCTCCACCCGCGCGCCCAGCGCCAGCCCGGTTGCCCCGGCCGCGGTGCGGGCCGGCTGGGGGCCGCTCCTTCCAAACCTGCGAGAGCGGAACAAAGGGAAACCGCTGATCGTCTGGATGCGTAGGCTGCACCAGCCGGCCCGCGGGCGGCGACTTGTCCCCGGCGGGCCTAGTCTTCAATGTAGAGCCATGCACGCACCGCTGACGCCCGAATTCCTGGCCTTGCAACGGGCCGTGGCCGGCCGCTACTCGCTGGAGCGCGAGCTGGGGCGCGGAGGGATGGGCATAGTCTTCCTGGCCCGGGATGTGGCGCTCGACCGCCTGGTGGCGATCAAACTGCTCCCGCCGGTGCTGGCGGAGCAGGCCGAGCTGCGACAGCGGTTCCTGCGCGAGGCCCGGACGGCGGCGCGGCTCTCCCACCCCAACATCGTGCCGATCCACGCGGTGGAGGAGCAGGGAGAGCTGGTTTTTTTCGTCATGGGGCTGGTGGACGGCGAGACGCTGGGACAGCGGGTGCGCCGGGGTGGCCCGCTCCCGGCGGGCGACCTGATGCGGATCGTGCAGGAGACCGCCTGGGCGCTGGGCCATGCCCACGCCAGCGGCGTGGTGCACCGCGATGTGAAGCCCGACAACATCCTGCTCGACAGCGCGACCGGCCGCGCCATGGTGACCGACTTTGGCATTGCCTGGCAGGAGGTGGCCGGCGGCGCCCCTACCGGGCGGGTCATGGGTACCCCCCAGTACATGAGTCCCGAACAGGCGGCGGGCGAGCCGCTGGACGGGCGCAGCGATCTCTACTCGCTGGGTGTGACGGCCTTCTATGCCGCCACCGGACGACTTCCCCTCCATTCCGACAGCGTCGGGGGGATGCTGGCGCGGCACATGGTACAACCGGCCCCGCCGCTGGGGGAGCAGAGCCCGCGGCTCCCCCCGCGTTTTGCCCGGGCGATTGACCGCTGCCTGGCCAAGGACCCGGCCGCCCGGTATGCCTCAGCCGACGCGCTGGCCGAAGAGATCCGCGCCGCGCAGGGTGGCGCGGCCCAGTTGCCCGCGCCGGTGCGCGCTTTCGTTCGAGAGGCCGACGGCGCGGGCAACGAAATCGCCACGGCCCTGACCGCGGCGGCGAGCTCCATCGGCGTCTGGGGGGTGGCCTTCGGGTTCAACGACTTCATCGCCAGCTATGTCTTCGTTACCGCCGCCGGGTGCATGACGGCTCTGGGCGTGGTGCGCTTCGGGCAGATGATGCTCAAGGCCCGGGAACTGCGGCGCGAGGGGTTCGGGTATCGCAGCGTACGGCCGGCTCTGCTCCGCGACGCCCGCCAGCAGGAGGAAGAAGCCAGCCCCGATCCGGCCGCCCGCCGCGTGGAGCGGCGCGAACTGCTCGTGGGCGCCGGACTGGGCGCGGCCAAGACGGCTGCCGCCCTCTGGCTGGCGGCCAGCGACGTACCCGGCTGGCTGGCGGTCACGGGCGCGGTAGGAGCGGTCATTATCCCGACCACCACGGTCCGGTGGCTCTGGATGCACTTCCGCCGGGGTCGCTCTTTCTGGAACAGGATGGTGGCCGGCCGGCTGGGCCGGTGGGTCTTCCGAGTGGCCGGGATCGGCATAGGCCGGCCCTTGGCCATCGGTGCGGGCGGCGAGCCGACGGTGCTGGCCATCGGGGAGGCGGCGGAAACGGTGTTCGAGCGACTGCCCGAGGAACATCGCCGCAAGCTGCTCGATCTGCCGCCGGTGCTGGCGCGCCTGCAAGCCGACGCGATGGAGGCGCGAGCCCGGGGCGAGCCGAAACGCGAGGCCGCCGCGGTTACCGCGCTGGAGACGCTCCGGATCGACCTGCTGCGGCTGCAGGCCGGCCAGGCCTCTCCCGGCGACCTCACCCGTGATCTCGAAGCGGTGCGTTCCATCGGCGAGCGGATCGAGCGGGAGATCGCCGGGGCAGACGAAGTAAGGCAGGAGCTGGTCACGCCGATTTGAGCGGACTCCCGGGTCGCGGCCTCAGTCCTCTGGGCACGGAGACTCCCGCGCGTGCGGGCCGTGGATCCTGTTGCGAACCTGGGGGCGTTACTACGGGTCGGCTGATGTGATCCACAGATTACACAGATTACGCAGAAGCGCTCCGATGCGGGCGGCCCTCCATGGAGCGTTTGCCGGCTCCCACCAGGAAAGGCCTCTCCTTCTTGTGTTGTGGGAGACCGGGTCGAGCTCGGAGCGCTATGGCGTGACGGAACAGTCTGCGTAATCTGCGTAATCTGCGGATCAACTCCGGATTCCTTCTGCTCACGGATGCCTGCTCCGGGGAGTAGCTTCCTCCCCCTTACCCCTTACCCTTGCTCCTTTCCTCTCGCTTCTATCCCGCAGCCGCGCTCCTGAATTCGCGTCAGCTCGACGGATGGGATGCCTGGCTGGACACCTTCCGAGGCGAGATCGCGTCGCCAGGCAGCGTCCAGGCTGTCGAGCGAGATCCCCAGCGAGTCGGCAGCGACGGCGGGGCCGCGTTGCCAGAGCTGGCGTACGGCGTCGCGCCCCCGGGTATTGTAGATCCAGCCGATGAAGCTTCCGGCCTGGAGATAGGCGCGGAGATCGCCCAGGGCGCGGAACCCGCCGGTCAGGCTGTCGAGCGGGAACAGTTCTCCTTTACGCCGCCACTGGCTCACCAGGGCATCGATGGGGTGGCCGGCGCAATCGCCGTCGGCGAAGACGGCCAGCCCTTCGGAGATCCAGTCCGGCGGGTCGGCCGGCGGCCCCCAGAGCTGATAGCTGAGCACGTGCATGATCTCGTGCCGCTCGAACGGCCGCCAGCCGTTGTTGGCGACCAGCAGCACGGTGCGGTTGGCGCGGTCGCTGAAACCGGTCGCCCGCATGCCCACCAGCGCCTCCAGCTCGGCGCGGCTGTCGAGGTAGAACACATCGATGGGCGGGTGGTACTCTTTGGCGCCCAGCAGCGCGAGGTCGTGGCTGCGGGCCTCGCGGGCACGGACCGCCAGGCTGTCGGAGAGGCGTGCCGCCCAGGAGCTGTGCCGCCAGTAGATGCGCAGGCCGGGCCGCCGGGTATGTTCCCAGTTGACGCCGGGCTGGGAGAGCGCCGAGCGTGCCAGGCCCGCCGGCGGCGGCTCGGAGCCATGGCAGGCGGCCAGCCCGATCAGCGGGACGAACAGGAGAGGGCGCATCAGGAATTTACGGCCGCATCGAGGCGCGGTCGATGATCCGCACCCCGGGCCGGTCCTCGACCGCGGCGCGGATCATCGCCGCGGCAACATCCCGTGCGTGGATCGGCCGGTACCTGCCCGGCATGAGGAAGCCCAGTCGCGTGGCGATGGCTTCACCCAGGCGGAATTCCCGGCGCGTTCCCAGAAGCAGGGAGGGCCGGAAGATGGAGATGCTGCGATAGGGGAGCTTCGCAATGGCGGCTTCGATCTCGCCCTTCACGCGGTTGTAGAAGATGCGCGAGCGGGGATCTGCGCCCAGCGCGGAGACCAGCAGGAAATGGCGGGCACCGTGCCCCGCTCCCATCGTGGCCAGGATGACCGGATAGTCATGATCCACCCGGCGGAACGCTGCCTGGGAGCCGGCCTGTTTGATAGTGGTGCCCAGGGCACAGTAGATACAATCGGTCTCGAAAGCCTCGGCGTGCTCCCGCAGGCGCTCGAAGTCCACCAGCTCCCGCCGGAGCTTTTCCGTTGCAACCGGAGGGTCGAAGGGTCTCCGGGTCAGTGCGGTGATGTGAGAGAAGTGGTCGTGTCCGGCCAGCTGCCGGAGCAGCTCGGTGCCGACCAGTCCGGTTCCTCCGGCGACGAGCGCACGCATGGGCTGAAGACTAATCCATCCGGACGGCGCCTGGAGGAATCAGGGGAGGTAGCGGCGAGGTACTCTCAGCGGCGCGCTCCGGGCGGCTGCACCGGCTTTGCTCATTCCTTCTCACGGCGGCCGCCCTGGCCGAGGGTCCCTTCGCGCCCTGACGGTGCTTGTGCATCGAGGGCCCCCCGTGCTGCGTCGGCACCGACGCGCGCCGCGGGACCCATCGGCTTCGGCGGGTAGCGTAGCTTCCGCTCAGTCCTCAGTCCTCAGTCCTCAGTCCTCAGTCCTCAGTCCTCAGTCCTCAGTCCTCAGTCCTCACTCCTTGTCAGCTCTCTGATCCAGATATTCCGGTACCGCACCTTGTTCCCGTGGTCCTGCAGCAGCAGCGGCAGCCGGTCGGGGTGGGGCTGGTAGGTCGCGCGGCGGCCGTGCACGGTCCAGCCCTCCAGCCTCCGGTTGTCCTGCACCAGGATCCCGTTGTGGAACACGGTCATCCGGGTGGAGTCCACGACGTTGCCGGATGCGTCGAAGGTCGGCGCGTGAAAGATGATGTCGTAGGTCTGCCATTCGCCGGGCGGGCGGCTGGCGTTCACCAGCGGCGGGTACTGGCCGTAGATCGCCGCGGCCTGCCCATCGGGGTAGGTATCGTTGTGCCAGGAATCGAGCACCTGGACTTCATAGTGGGTCATGAGGAAGACGCCGCTGTTGCCCCGTTCCTGACTTTCTCCGCGGGGCGGCGTCGGGGCGGCCCACTCGAGGTGGAGCTGCACGTCGCGAAAGGCCTGTTTCGTCCGGATGGCTCCGGTGCCGGGCGCGATCTCGAGGTACCCGTCTCTGACGGTCCAGCGCGCCGGGCCGCCGTTGCTGTCGGCAGATTCCCAGCGCGAGAGACCGGAACCATTGAACAGCACAGTGGCGTCGCCGGGGGCGGGTGCCGGAGGGTGCGGTGGTCCGGGATCGACCACGGGGGGGCGGGGCCGGTCCATGGAGTGAACCGGCCACTGGTGCTGCTGGGCATGCATCATGGCGGGAGCCAGGCTGAGAGACAGGGCAAGCAGGGCGGTGGCGCAGCGCATGAGAGTCCGGGATAGAGGGAAAGCCGGTGCCGTCAGGGCAGTGTCACGATGGTCAAAGAAGCTACTGGTCCCGGTATCCAACGTCGCAATGGCGTCCATGTCATCCGGGCTCAGCCGGCTACGTGTGCGCTCCTGCGGTCCCGGAGGCGGTCTGACGAAAGTGCGCGTCAGGCGGCACCCGTTTCGACCAGAGTGGCCAGTTTGGCCAAAGCCATCTTCCAACCCGTTTCGTTATCCGCGCCCGATACCCCGTCGGGCAGACCCTCGTGGACTGCGACCAGATCGGTGCCACCTTCGGCGTCGGAGAGGCTGATGGTAATGCGCATCTCACCGCGCAAGGACGGCTCCGCCGTCTCGAACTCATCTATCTCTACCACCTGCTGGTTGGGGATGAGCCTGACAAAGCGGCCGTAGTAAGTGTCCGTCTGGGCGCCGGTCTTGCCGGTTCGCGTCCTGTCGTCGTAAGTCAGCGAGATGCGGATTTTGCCACCCTCGCGGGCGTCGAATTCGTGGATCCGGGCCGTCATGCCGTCGGGGACCTTCCACCGCGCCACAGCGGTGGGATCGAGGAGGGCTCCGTATACGGTGCTACGCGGGGCCTTGATATGACGACGGATGCGAGTTGAACTCATAGGTCCGGTGCTGGCTACCATGAATGTACGGCGAGATGAACACCCGGCAGTCGACCGTCCCGGGTGTCTGCGGGTCGCCGCCGGCAGGGAGGCGGTGCGGACCCTCGCAATCTACCCCCCTGACCAACGAGAAAGCCCACCGGCCTCGCCAAGGGCCGCCATTCCGGGCAATATTAGGGAGTTCCCCGACCTGAACCGAGCCATGGCGCCAGATTCCGAGTCCGTCGATTACCGGGTCCTGTTCATCGATGATGATCCCGACATGCTCAAGCTCATGAGCGCGCATTTCGGCGTGCTGGGCTACGAAACCGGACAGGCCGAATCGGGGACGGACGGGCTGACCCGTTACGACGAGACCAAGCCGGACGTGGTGGTGCTGGACATGCAGCTGCCGGGCATGACGGGCATGGAAGTCCTGGAGGAGCTGCGCCGGCGCTCTGCCGTGGTCATCATCCTGACCGCTCACGGCGATTTCGGAACCGCGCTCAAGGCGATGCAGCGCGGGGCGGAGAATTTTCTCATCAAGCCCGCCGATATGAGCCATCTGGAGCTGGCGGTGCGCCGCGCGGCCGAGAAGAACCGCTAGGGCTACTTCTTCTTCCGTGGGACCTTTGCGCCCTTCTTGCGGGCCTCGCTCAGGCCGATCGCCACCGCCTGCTTCCTGCTTTTTACCTTTCCGCCCTTTCCGCCTTTCCCCGACCGCAGTGTGCCGTGCTTGCGCTTGGTCATCGCGCGCTTGACGCTCTTCTTTGCCGCCTTACCGTACTTCCGCCCGGAGCTGGACTTTTTCGCCGGCATGTCTCTGCCTCAGTGCAAGAGGTTGACCGGGAGCAGCCTCCAACGCGTCGGGGCCCGGTCCCGCGACTGTGCGTGTAACGAAAAGTCCGGGTTCCCGCGCCGGCCGAGTATGACGGAGATCACACAGCCGGACGGCTCACGGTTTTGCCTGGCGATAACTGAACCGCTGCGAGCGCTGGGTCCGCACCGGCTGACCCTTGCGTTCGGGGATGCTGAACTGCTCGCCGCCCAGCGCCCGGACGCTGGCCTGTCCCCACGCGGGTGAGGTCTGGTCCAGCACCCGCACGGAGCACGGTTCTACCCTGCCGTCCTTTCCGACCACAAACACCAGCAGGGCGCTCGCCTGCCGGCCAGGATCGGGGACCGCGAGCGCATCCACCTCTTTCACCGTCAGCAGGCGCAGCGGGGCGTCCAGCTCGCCGGGGTCGTAAATGGTAGCCGTGTCCACCGGACGGCCGTTGCAGGCGGGGTCATCGAGCAGCAGTGGGAGATCGCCGGGTGACGGCCGGGCGGCGGGCCTGTCGGCCCAATCGGACTGGAACTGATAGGTGTAACTCCATCCTTCCGTATTCCGCTCCTGATGCACCACCACCAGCTTCGCGGTCTTCCCCGGTTTGATCAGGGGACCGGGAGCGTGACGGCCGCAGGCCTTACGGGGGATGTTGATGCAGTCTCTGATCTCGTACCAGAGGATGCGGATGGGACGGGCGGCGTTGTTCCGGACAAAGACGGTGGTCTCGCTGCTCCCGTTGGTGCTCACATGCCAGAAGGAAAGCGACGAACGGGTGGCGGAAGCGGCAAGTTGCGCGCTGTCCGGTGCAAGATACTTGTGGGGGCCGAGTTCCGCGGCGTCCTGCGCCGCCGCCGCCGCGGACGCCAGGCAGACCGACAGGACCAGATGAAACGGTAAGAACCGGGGTCTCATGCGGAGAGTATGCAGCGTGGTACGCCCGGTGGGAAGGGGGCCCCTGATTCCTGATTTCTCCGCTCTCAATCCCTCAGGTAATAGTCCACCGTGGACACCACCCGCACGATCTTGTGCAGCTGACTCTCCTCCTGGATGCCGGGGGCCTGGTCCCGCGGCAGAATCACGAACACCCCCTGGTTGGCCTGACGAATACCCCCCAGGCGGCTCTTCGAGTCGGCGGCGAACTTGGCCGCGGCCTCGCGGGCGGCGGCCGTGGCCTCGGCGATCATGGCGGGCTTGAAGTCGTTGAGGCGGGTAAAGAGGAAGGTGGGGCCGTTGGCGTTCATGCCCCCCTCGGAGGAGAGCACTACGCCCGCCTGCACCAGGTCGCCCACGTGCTGGCTCGCCGCCGCCACCTTGCCCGGATCGCTGGAGCGGACCATCAGCGTCTGGGCGACGATGTAGCGGCTGGTAACCGGCGCATCACGATAGGGATTGGCCCGTACGTCGGTCACCTCGAGGTTCTGCATCTCGGTGCCCGAGGTGTCCACCCCCTGGCGCACCAGGAAGTCCCGGATCTGGCCGATCTGCTGCGCCACCCGGGACTGCGCCCGGGTGAGGTCGTCGTCGGTGGCGATCACCCGCAGAGGCCAGAGGGCCAGATCGGCCTGCACTTCCCGTTCGGAGACCCCCTTGACCGTGACATAGCGGTCGCCCGAGCGGGCGCTGACAAAGCCGTGGCCGATGAACCAGCCGCCGAGTGCGACACCGGCGCCGACCAGCGCGGCCGCGATAAGAGACTTGCCGTTCATGATGAGGATCGGGAATCAGGAATCAGGAAGGAGGGGCCGTGCCCCTCCCGGAACCTGCCTTCAGGAAGGTGGCGAGGTCGGAACCCCGACGCCAGAGCCGGGACTACCGCGGTGGCGGCAGGGTGCCGAGCCATTGGGCCGGGCGGCCGGGCGCGCGGTATATTTCCCTCCCGATGTCCGCCAGAATTGTGGCCGGTGTTCTTTCCGGCCTTGTGATCGCCGGGGCGCTCCTGTCGCTGCCCGACCGCGAGCCCCGCCTGCCGGTGGCGGAGGCCGGAGCCACGGGGTTCGCGTGGAACCGCGACGCCTACTGGCGGTCGCTGGAGCAGACCTACGCGCGGCTGCGCGCCCGCGGATGCGCCGGCCCCGACACCACTGGCCGGCAACTCGCCGCGATGCTGGATCGGCTGGCGAGCCGGCTCGACAGCGTGCCGGTGGCGGTGAGCGCACCGGTGCTCGACTCGGTCGAACAGGAGTTCTTCGAGCTGGGGCCGTACGCCGCGGCCTGTCCCGATGGGTTGCGTCAATATGTCGCGCTCTCCGGCCGGCTGCGGCAGGACATCAAGTGGCAGTCGCGCCGGTGGGATGTGCAGTCCCCGGCGGTCCGGGAGCGGCTGTATCGATCGCTGTATGGATTCCGTGCGGCGGTGGAAGAGGCCATGCTGCAGCATCCCGAGCAGGCGCCGGTCCTGCTGGCGGGGCGGGCGGAACCGTCGCGCACCCCGGCTGCCACCATCGCTGGCGTGGAGATTCATTCGGGCGACATGCTGGTCTCCCGGGGGGGATATCCCACCTCGGCACTGATCGCGCGAGGCAACGACTATCCCGGCAACTTTTCCCATGTGGCGCTGGTGTATGTGGACAGCGCCACCCTCCAGCCGTTCACGATCGAAGCGCACATCGAGCGCGGGGTCGCCGTATCCACCGCGGACCAGTACCTGGCCGACAAGAAGCTCCGCATCATGGTGCTGCGTCCCCGGGCCGATCTCCCGGCTCTGGTGCGCGACCCGCTGTTACCGCACCGTGCCGCGGCGCTGGCCATCCGGCGCGCCCGGGCGGAGCATATCCCCTACGACTTCGCCATGGACTACACCGATCCCGCGAAGCTGTTCTGCTCCGAGGTGGCATCGGCGGCGTATCGCGAGCTGGGCATTACCCTGTGGACCGGCATCTCCACCATCTCCAGGCCGGGGCTCCGCCGCTGGCTGGCGTCCTTCGGCGTGCGTCATTTCGAGACCCAGGAACCCAGCGATCTGGAGTACGATCCCCAGCTGGTGGTGGTGGCGGAGTGGCGCGATCCGGCCACCCTGCGGCAGGACCATATCGACAATGCGGTGATCGATGCCATGCTGGAAGGTGCCGAACGGGGAGACCAACTGGCCTACCCGTGGTACCAGCTGCCGCCGGCCCGGCTGGCGAAGGGGTACAGCTGGATCAGGGAGCGGTTTGGCCGGACCGGCCCGGTACCGGAGGGGATGAGCGCCACCGCGGCACTCAGGAACAGCGCGTTCTCGGAGCGGGAGCGCCGGCTGGCCGCGCGGGTCGGCGTCGAGGCCGACAGCCTGGCGCGGGCGCGGGGCTATCCCGTGCCGTACTGGGGATTGCTCGATCTGGCGCGGGCCGCAGTCCGGTCGGACTGATCAGGCCGGCCGGCCGCCCCCGGGCCAGGAGCGGCGCAGGAGCATGATCACCAGGATGGCCACCACCGCCAGCACCCACCAGTAGCTCTCGAAGAAACCGCGCATTTCCCATCTCCCGCCGGTCGAGGTTCAGGGCTCACGGTAGAGATCCGGAAACCGCTCGTGCAGGGCTCTGACCTTGGGAACGTCGTTCACCCGGATGTAGGGAAGATCCGGATGCTTCTCGGCGAAGTCCTGCTGGTCGGGCGGGGCCGCGCGGAACTGCTTGAGCGTGACCAGCTCCGTCACGATGGGGCGCTGGGAGGCGCCGGAGTGCTTCAGCCGGTCGAGGTAGCGGTGGGCCGCCCGGTGCTGGGCCTCGTTCTGCACGAAGATGGCCGACCGGTACCGGGTGCCGACATCCGGCCCCTGGCGGTCGAGCTGGGTCGGATCGTGCGCCACGGTAAAGAGGACCCCGAGCAACTGGTCGTAGCTCACCACCGCGGGATCGTACGTGATCTTCACGGCTTCGGCGAAGCTCAGATGGCCCGGCGGCAGGGTGACTCCGGAGTCGGCCGGGGCCGCCGGCGTGGCGAAGCCTGAAACCACCGAGTCCACCCCGCGCACGTGCTGAAAGACCGATTCCATGCCCCAGTAGCAGCCCCCGGCGAAGATCGCCGTGGCCACCGGGCGAGCCGGAGCGCGGAGGGGGAGCGCCGACAGGGCGGTGAGCCCCAGGACGACGGCGGGGAGCCGGATAATTGCGCGGGATGGCCGTGTCATCAATCTTGTCCTCCGGAAAACATACCACTGCTAACCTGTCTGAGAGCCCCATGACCACCGGACGACTCGAAGCGTTCAGTGACGGTGTCGTCGCTATTCTGATCACCATCATGGTGCTGGAGCTGCGGGTGCCGCACGGTACCGACTGGGGCTCGCTACGCGAAGTGCTGCCCTCTCTTCTGGTCTATCTGCTGAGCTTCATCTACCTCGGCATTTACTGGAACAATCATCACCACATGCTCTACCTTACGGACCGGGTGACCGGCGGGATTCTCTGGGCCAATCTGCACCTGCTGTTCTGGCTGTCCCTGGTGCCGTTCACCACCGCGTGGATGGGGGAGAATCACTTCGCAGCGGTGCCCACGGCGCTCTACGGCTGCATCCTCCTGGCGGCCGCCATCGCCTATTACATCCTGCAGAGCCGGATCATCGCGAGCCAGGGGCCGGATTCCATCCTGAAACGGGCGGTAGGATCGGACAAGAAAGGCAGGCTGTCGCCCCTGCTGTACGCCCTGGCCATCCCACTGGCCTTCCTGCACCAGTGGATTGCCGATGCGATCTACGTACTGGTGGCGCTCGTCTGGCTGGTGCCGGATACACGAATCGAGCGGACGGTACGGCCCAGGTAAGAAACAAGAACTATGAGGCAAGGCGTAAGGGGTAAGGCGTGGGACTGCCCGGGCTCTGACGCCTCACGCCTCACGCCTTACCTCTTACCTCTTACCTCCTCGCTTCTGACCTCCCCTGCCGGTCACGTGGCCATCACGTAATTGCACCCCGCCTCCTGTGCCCGGAGGATGGCAAAGATGCCGCTGGGCTGCAGGATGATGCCGGGAACAAGGTGCTCCTTCGCTTTCTGCTCCGCCTCGTCGGGTTTCAGCTTGTATTCCTTGCGGAATTTTGCGACCACCAGCTGAAACGCCATGTGACAGCCGAGCACGATGCCGCCGGTGGCCATGAACCGCTCCAGACTGTAGTCCGCATACTTCGGCGGCGTGTCGGGCGGCGCCACGCGAATGGGATTGGCCGTGTACCACTTGCCGTTGTCCGGGCTCTTGAACTTTTCCTCCTTGCCCACCTTGAAGTGCTCCCAGTACCAGTCGTCCATCACAAGCGGAATGCCCTTGTGCCGGATCACCAGGACCGCGGTGAGCTTCGACTTGTCGGTGCCGTAGACCTCCTGGTGCTGGTCGCGCCACATGCAGGCGCGGAACAGGCCGGAGCCCTCGTCCACCGCGGGGGCGTCGAAGGCGGCCCGGGAGTCGCCGGTGACCCGGTCCACCCAGCTCATGTCCCACTCCGGGCTCACCGGGGCGGGGTATTCCCGGCCGGCGGCGCTGCCGGCCCAGGTACCACGGTGGCTTGCAGGGACCAGCAGGCCGGCGCCGAGCCAGCCGAGAAACGAGCGGCGGGGGAGGGGCATGGGGAAGCTCCAGGACGGTTATGGGCGGAGGTGGAACGGCACCGAACCGTACTAGCCTGCAGCCGGTTGCGCCAGCGGCGGAGTGAATCTTGCGTTGGCCTGCGGCCGGTGTCCGGAACCGCTGCTCCTGTCTCCGGCCCGTCCGCAGCATCGTTCCATCGTTTGCCGCAGGCCCTGCAAGGGGTAACTCCCGCTCTCACGCGCATCTGCGAGAGCGGCATGGTCTTCCGGGTGGGCGCTTCGCGTCTCTCCGGTGACCTGGTTTCGGACCATTCCGGAGGCCGTGCATGCCTGAAAGTGCACCGCAGAAGCCAGGGTGGCTCTCGCGTTGTGCGTTGCGAGTCGGCGCCCTGCTCGTACTGGCGACCACGCCCGCCTGGGCACAGGGGACCGTTACCGGCACTCTGGTCACCCCGAATCCGACCGCATCCATCGCCGATCTGCAGACCCGGCCGAGCTGGGCCTTCCTGACGCTCACCAACAGCACGGGAGAAGACCTGCAGGTCCAGGTCAGTGCCTCGCTGAGCCGCAACGGGGGCGATGTGCTGGTGGCGCAGCTGGGGCCGGCTACGCCGCCGTTCCTGACCATTCCCGGCACCACGACGCCCCAGGTCTCGATGATTCCGGCGCCGCGTATTGCCCCCTGGAGCCTCTTCTCCTACATCGGCTCCGCCGGCAGCCAGGTGCACGATACCGGCCGGCTGCCCGACGGCGACTGGACCCTCTGCGTCACCCTGACTGGTGTCACCGGTGTGCAGACGCAGCGATCCTATCCCGACATCATTTCCTGCTCGACCTTCATTATCCGCTTTCCCGAGGCGCCGCGGCTGCTGCTGCCGGTGGACCGGATGGCGGTGACGCTGCCGAATCCCGTTTTTCAGTGGACGCCGGTCACCGGCGTGCCGGGGGTGACCTACCGCTTCCGGCTGGTGGAGATGCTGGGCGGGCAGACCTCGCGCGAGGCGCTGGAAGCCGACCGGCCGGTGTTCGAGACCTTCCTGAGCCAGCGCACCGCGCTGCTCTACCCGCCGGCAGCCTACCCGCTGCGCGCGGGCTCCTGCTACGCCTGGCAGGTGCAGTCGGTGACCCTGCAGGGCAGCGACGTCCAGCCGGTGCTGGCGCCGGTGGGCACCAACCAGGGCCGGAGCCAGATCTACACCTTCTGCTATCAGCCCCCCCGCACCGCGCTGCTGCCCGATACCCTTCCCGCCGACTCCTCGGCTGGGGCGGGCATCGCCCTGGGGGTTCCCGCCGCCGGCGCCTACGGACTGCTGTCCTCGCCCACGCCGGCGCCCCCCCTGACGGCCAGCGGCAGCATCAGCGCCTACGGCGAGCTGTATGATCTCTCCGGCAGCGCCGGCACGGCCGCCCGGCCGGACCAGACCGGCCGCCTGCAGGTAAACACCACGTTGTCGATGGCCAACGGGCTGGTGCAGGTGCCCGTCCAGGCGATCATCTCCACCGACCAGGTGAGTTTCCGCCAGGAGATCAACCAGCTGGGAGTCAGCCCCACCTGGCGCGATTACGTCCTGCATGCGGGCTACTACACGCCCCGCTTTACCGACCTCACCCTGTCCGACGCGACGCTGCTGGGCGGCGGCATCGAGGGCCACCCGGGTCGCTGGCGCTTCGATGGCGGATACGGCCGCGCGCGCCGCGCGATCCATCCGACCATGGGGCAGTTCGTGCAGCCGGAATTCACCCGCTGGATGGGCATTGGCCGGCTGGGTTATGAAGCGCCCAGCGGCATGCTGGCGGAGCTGACGCTGGTGAGCGCCAGCGACGATGCCGGATCGCTGGGCATGTTCGGCGACACCACCGCCGCCGCGTCGCCCCAGCAGGACCTGGTGCTCGGCCTGCACGGCAAGGTGCCTTTCTCTGCCCGGCGGCTCTGGCTCGAGCTGGAAGGCACCCGCTCCAGCTACAAGGCGGACAAACGGGCGGCGTTCGACGCGGTGCGGGATTACGCCGGGGCGGTGGGACTCAGCTGGCAGGCGCCGGCATGGTCCCTCGGCGGCCGGGTGACCTATGTCGGCCCCGACTATCACGCATTGGGGAATACGCAGCTGCAGTCGGACCAGATCCGCTACGAAGCCACGGGCCAGCTGCACCGGGGGACGCTTTCGCTGGGCCTGCAGGCGGGTTTGCAGCAGAACAACCTGGATAACACGCTGCAGAGCACCACCACCATGCGGGGGATCTACAGCCTCACCGCCAGCTGGCAGGCGACGACGGCGTTCGGCCTGGACGGCAGCGCGAGCAACATCGTAAACAATGTGGAAAGCAACGATCCCATGCTGGCGCTGCGGAACGTGAACCAGTCCTATACCCTGACGCCCCGGCTGACCTGGCAGACCGGGGCCGAGCAGCACGTCCTGGCGGCATCGGGCACCTGGCAGACCGCCGATAATTCCTCTCCCGGCATTACCGGGCTGCAGGATACCCGCACGGGGAGCGCCATGTTTTCCTATACCCTGGCCTTTCCTTCGGGCATTTCGCTCACCACGACCGGCACCTTCACCCAGGTGAAGGTGGACTCGCTGGAGACCAATCTCAGCACGCTGTATCCGGCGCTGGCCCTGCCCTTCTTCCAGGGCCGGCTCAACACCATGCTGGGCCTGCAATGGACCTGGAGCGGTATCGCCGGCACCGACCTGGACACGGAGCTGTACCCGCAGCTCAACGCCAGTTTCGCGGTGACGCCGCGCCAGCAGGTGACGCTGGTAGTAACACACCGGCATTACGCCTACGGCACCGCCATGCCGGGCAGCGCCTTCAACGAGACGGTGGGCAGCCTGGAATACCGGTACTCCTTCTGATGCGCGCGAAACTCTTCTCCGCCGCCGCACTGGCCATCGCCGCGCTGGGCGCGCGTGGGGCCGAGGCCCAGCAGCCGGTGGTCAACGTGACGGTGAGCGTGCCCCAGCCTTCGTCGGACTGGAAGGCCTGGAGCAGCAGTCCGGGGATTGCCATGGTGGTGGTCCAGACCACGCTGGCCCAGCCGGTCGCGGTCACCTCCACCATGACGCTGCTGAAGGACGGGCAGCTCATCGGCAAAGTCCCCGGGAACCTCTCCCAGCTGCCGTCCGGCACCCGGATTCTGCGCACGCCTCAGCTGGCGGCCTGGAGCCGCATGAACTGGAGCGGAGCGGGGAGCCAGGTGGCCCAGAGCGGCACACTGCCACCCGGGTCCTATCAGCTCTGTGTGGATGTTCAGCCGCCGCCTCCCAGCGCGGATATGGCCGTGAAGCTGATGCTCATCCACCGCTGCGCCAGCTTCAGCCTGGCGGCACCGCAACAGCCGGCCGTGGTAGTGCAGCGCAAGATGGTGATCCAGCCCCCGCCACCCCATCTGATCGCGCCGGCCAACCATACCCAGGTGCAGACGCCCTATCCCACCTTCCAGTGGACCCCGGTGGTGTCTGCGACCACCCCGCGGCCCGCTTATGTGCTGCGCGTGGCCGAGGTGCTGCGGGGCCAGACGCCGCGCCAGGCTCTGGCGGGAAGCCATCCGCTGCTGGACCGCGAGCTGATCGGTCTTACCACCTTCCCCTGGCCGGCCTCGGCGCCGCCGCTGCAGCCGGGGAAGACCTATGCCTGGCAGGTGCAATCGCTGGCGATGCCGAGGGGCGAAGCGGGCGGCGTCCGGCCGCTGGGACTGAATCAGGGGCTGAGCGAGATCTACACCTTCAGCCGGGCGGCCCAGGCCGCGCAGCAGAAGCCGGGGGTCCAGGAACCCGCGCAGCCCAACGTGCTGTACAATGCGGCGCTGAGCGGACGGTTGCTGTACACCTTCCAGCCCAATGCCGTGCCCAAGCCGCGGCAGGTGGCGACCTACCTGGGGCCGCCGCCCGGCGGCATGACCATGGAAATGCAGGGGCAGCCGGGGCAGCACTCCACGGCAGGGGGGAAGACCACGCCTCCGCCGCCGTCGTCGGGCGGTCCGGTCCACCTCAGCGACGCTCCCCGGACCGATCCGCTGGCCGGCGTTACCGTCCGGCTGGTCGTGCACTATCGCACCGGCAAGCAGTGGATTCCCTTCCAGACGCTCTACGCCGGCTCGAAGCAGTACAGCGACAACCGCAAGGTGGTGGCGAGCGCCGCCACGGGCAGCGACGGGCGGTTCATCTTCCTCTTCCATGACGACCTGCCCACCGGCCTCATCGCCCTGCACGCCGATATCGCGAGCGGCAGCGGCGAGTTCGCCTATCACGAGAGCGGCGCCAACCTGGCCCGGTTCTACACCGTGGAAGTGGGAGACCCCCACTACGCCAACCCCGCGGACGAACTGGAGCGCAAGGGCAACGGCGATGTGGGTACGCTGGTGTCGCTGGTCCGTTCCTACCGGCTCCGGGTTACGGTGTTGCGCGCCGGCACCAAGGCGAGCCTCACCGGCATGCGGGTACAGCTGCTGCGCCCGTACCGTCCCCCCGGCGCCCCGGCCAACGAAGGCACGGCCAAGGCGCCCCGGGGGAAGTACGGGCTGTTCGAGATCATCGGCGAGGGCAGCACCGACGACAAGGGTAACGTGCTCTTCTACCATCTGGTGAAGAATGTGGGCGCGTCGGATCGCTATTCGGTGCGGGTGTCCAGTGATCCCAACAATCCCAACAAGTCGTACTTTGCCGCCTCGCTGTCGGTCAGCCATCCCATGCTGCTGGACGATTCCCTGGGCTGGGACGATGCGGTCTTCAACGAGCAGTACGATGCGGGCCGTACCTATCAGGCGCGGATCCCGGTGGTGGCGAAGCCGCCGGAATATTTCGGGATGGTGCTGCGGTCGGACAGCGGCAAGAAGCCCATTCCCGAGGCCCTGATGGTGCTGGTGCAGCCGGGCGTGGGCGGCACGCTGATCCTGCATGCGGTAAAACCGTCGGATAACGGCAAGTTCGTGGTCGGCGGGTTCGAGGTGAAGAAGAACTACAAGGTCTACGTGCATGCGCCCGGGTTCCGGCCCGATTCCTTTTCGTTCATTCCCGACTCCGGCGTGCGCACCCACCACGATCACGTCCTCCAGCCCGACGCGACCATCACCCTGGCGCTGGTGGACGAGCAGGGAACGCCGGTGCCGGGGAAGGTCTGGGTGGGGCAGGGGGGCGGCTACGACGCCCAGCCGGTATACGGAAACCAGCAGGGCCAGTACCTGATGCCCATGGGGGGGCAGGTCACCTGGAGCAGCCAGCCGCCGGGGGGAGGCAATCAGCAGCGGGCGCAGCGCCAGTTGCGGGTGGGGCAGCAGCGGCAGCAGGCGGGCGGCCTGGTGCGGGTGAACGCCACCCAGCTGCAGGTGCGCGCCTGGCAGGTCACCATGCCGGCCAATTCGGGCCGACAGACCATACACGTGGATGCCGGCCCCCAGTACTTCCCCAGCGACACCACCATGACAATTCCCCAGGGGAGGTCGGACCTGGGAAAGGCGGTGGTGTACCTCCGGATGCGTCGGCTGCGGGTGAAGGTGGTGGCGCTCAAGGACCAGCCGCCGGCCGGCCGGCAGATGCGGGTTCGCGGCCGGCCGCGGGTGATGCGCCTGACCGGCGGGCAGTCGCCGCCGCCCATCAAGGGCGCGTTGGTGGCGCTGCCACAGGAGAACGGGCAGCCCAGCGCCACCACCGACGCGGGCGGGTTCGCGGAATTCTCCTGGAAGACGACCTCGCCGGATTCGATCGCGCAGGTGACGGTACAGATCACCCCACCGCCCGGTTCCGACTACCTGACCGCCTCACCGCAGGTGCCGGTGCCGGAGAGCCGGACACCGGTGATGTCGGTGCTGGGCCTGGCGGCGGGCGCCACGGTGCGGGGCACCGTGTACGGCGGCAGTGGAACCGACTCGGCGCTGGCGGGCGCGCGCGTCTTCATCGCCGGCGCGGGGGTGGGCGGCACCGACCTGGAAGACACCACCGACGCGGCGGGGCATTATGCGCTGCACGGCGCGCCGGTGGGCACGCACCTGGTCCGGGCGGGGAAGGCCGGATCCCACTATACGGGCGACTCGGCCCAGGTGGCGGCGCAGCCGGGTTCGCCGGCGACACAGGACTTTCACCTCACGTCCGTCCATAACCTGCCCACCGAGCTGCTGGGGCTGACCATCGAGGTGCAGAGCTACCAGAAGACGGCACAGGGTGCGCTGCTGAGCGGCCGCTTTACCGGTGTCCCGTCGAACCCGGCCTTTGCCCCCCGGAACAGCGGGCAGACGCTGCAGTTCGACAGCGTGACGGTTACCGGCGCCGCCCAGCCGGCACCGCAGGGGGGCACCGTGCATGTCGCGGAGAGCGACCTGCCGCTCACGCTCTATGGCAAGTACCTGGTACGGCAGCACCAGGACGGCGGGCTGACGGTGGCCGATCAGGGCGGCGGGACGGGCGCGGTGACCGGCGCCGTCGAGGTGTTGCCGGGCTCCTTCCCGCTCAATACGGCGGAGCTGACCTTCGGCCAGCCGTTGCACCTGCTGCTGCCCGGCGCCACGGGAGCACAGCGGATGCATATCGCCACGCTCCAGGCGGGCGGCGCCTCGGCCGCTCCGGCCGGCGGCTACGACGTGGGGACCGAGCAGGGCGGCGATCTCAAGCTGACCGTGTACGGATTCGATGCCGGCGCGGCCGCGGATTCGTCGCATCTGGCGGCGAGCGCCATGACGCTGGCCGCCACCCTGCACACCGCCATCCCCGGCGTCGGCGATCTCAAGATCGCCGTCCCCGATCTGACGGTGAAGCCGGGCACCGGCGCGGGCGCCGGGTTGCAGCCGGCCAAGGGCGATCAGGCGCTTTCCTTTGGGCTGGGCAGCTGGACCCTGGACGCGCCCAGCTGGTCGCTGCAGCAGGGACATCTGCATCTGGTTCAGGGAGCGATCACCGTCCCCATGGCGCCCAACCAGCCCGCCAGCACCATCCATTTCCCGTTCACCGGATTGCAGGTGACGCCCACCACCCTCGAGGGCGGTACCTTCGGCGGCGGGCCGATCCTGCTGGGCGGGTTCCTGCCCCTGGAAGTGGAGGGAGGGATCACCTTCGGCCGCGATACGCCGACCGGCCCCTGGAAGCTCTTCGGCGACGGGGGCCGGATTGCCGCCCTGCCCGGCATGGCGGCGGGCGATGAGATCAGAATCCAGAGCTGGAACTTCCTCTCCAACGGCTCCAAGCTTTTCTCGCTGGAGTCCGGCAGCAGCGTGCGGCTCTACAATACCGGCGACCTGACCGTCTCCAACCTGGGGATTACCCAGTCATCGGTGAGCTTTGCGGGGGCGCTCGATCTGCACGTGCCGGGGCTGCAGCCCCAGCCGGTGGTGATCGACTACACCCGACCGGTGGCCAGCCAGCCGCCGATTTTCAAGTTCAATCCCATCGACATCGCGCCCTTCGATATCGGGGGGCCGCTGGTGTCGGTGCAGCAGGGTGTGCTGGACCAGACCGGTTTCCACGGCGACGGCGCCGTGACGGTGCCGAAGAAATTCTCCGTCGCCTCTTCGTTCCGGCGCACGCCCATGGGGCCGGGTGAGAAGATCGAGGCGCTCCCGCTGCCCAAGGCGACGCTGGACGTGGGCCAGATCGGGATCAGCCAGCTCAAGGGCGGGGCGAAGGTGGCCGGCGGGCAGTGGGGCACGAACTACCAGGGCCACCTCGATGTGAGCAGCCAGGTATCGGGCGACCTGTCCATCGGTGTGCAGGGCACCAATGTGAACGCCGGCACCGGCGGCCTGGCGGTGACGAACATCCCCACGCCGTTCGGGAACATGGCCATCACCATGAATTTCCCGGAGCAGCGGCTGGAGGGGTCGGTTCAGACCGACAAGGACATCGCGCCCGGCGCCCACGTGAGCGGCACCAGCGAGATGATCATCAGCGGCAACCCGTCCCACCGCTACTGGTACTTCTTCACCGGCGCCGGGTTCTCGCTCAAGACGCCGCATGTCTCCGGGTCGGCGGCGCTGCTCATCGGCGACGCCACCCTGGACGCCGACCTGCTCGCCCGGTTCAAGAGCTACGGCAAGCGCGATGTGCCGGCGCAGTTCCACGTCATCAACGGCTTCTTCATGGAGGGGGAGATCTCGATCCCGGTACCGGTCTGCCCCAATGGGAGCTTCGACATCGGCGTGGCCGACGTAGAGATCTGGTGCAACATCTGGGGCGACATGCGGTTCGGCGCGAACTTCCAGCAGGCCAACACCTATTACATCGGGGTCGGCGCCGGCATCGACGCCGGGGTGAAGGCGGGGGTGGGGATAGGGCTCTGTGTGCACGTTTCCGCCGGCGTCAAGGCATCGCTGGAAGGCGACGGCGCCTATCGCAGCGACGGCGCCTGGTTCGCCCGCGGGACCGCCACCTTCGATGTCACCGGCAGCGCCTCCTACGGCGTCGGCCTGGACGATGTGTGTCTCGACTATTCCAAGAGCGTGCGTATCGGGCTCGGCGCCGAAGCGCAGATCGGCTACGACTGGGGCACCAACACCGGCCCGCATGTGAAGGTCTACTACCGATGAAACTCCTGCCTCTGCTCGCCCTGGCGGCCGCGCCTGCGGCGCTCCACGCCCAGGCCCGCGACAGCATCGCCTTTGCCAGCCCGCGCGGGGCCTACGTCTGGATGAAGGGCACGGCCGTTTCGCCGGCTCACCCGGTGAACGGGGTGGCGGCGCACCGGCTGGAACGCTCTCATCCCGGTGGCAAATGGGAGACGGTGGCGGACGTCAGCGCCGCGCCCGATGCGCCCAGCTTCTTCAGCCGGCTCGATTCCCTGACCCGCGCGGCGGTGGTGCGCGCCCTGGGTGCGAAGAGCGAGGCCGCGGCCTGGGACCACATCGTCCGCTTCCCCTACGCCGATTCCCTGGCCGGCATCATCGGCAACGACGAGGTGCGCCTGGCGCTGGGCATCTACGGGCTCGACCCCGAACCGCGGGACGGCGAGACCTGGCAATACCGGGTGAGCGACGTGGATACCGCCGGGAAGGTCGGCAACGCGGTGGTGACCAATTCGCTGCACTTCCCGCCCGGCGTCCAGTTCGATTCGGTCGCGGTGGCGCGGAGTGAGGGAGACGATTCCATCGCCATTGCCTGGTGGTACGTAGGGAAGCGGGGAACGCGGGCCAAGGCGGTGGAGATCTGGCGGCGGGAAGGCCGCACCGGCGACTTCGGCCTGATCGATTCCGTGGCCGTCTCCATCCGTTCGGGCGACTCGTTGCTGGCGCGCAGCGAGGACCGCCGGGTGCAGCCGGGACACATGTACCAGTACTACGCCGTCCCGCGCGACTTGTTCTTCAACCGCGGCGCCCCCGGCGATACCGTGACCATCTACACCGTCCCGCTGGCAGGGGTGGTGCTGCCGGACTCGATCCGGGCGCGCGGAGTGGACACGCTGGGGATCGTCCTGACCTGGCGCCTGCGCCGACCGCCCGGCGTCCGCACGCTGCAGGTGTTCCGGTCCACTGCCCAGAACGGCGAGTATGTCCAGATCGCCGAGGTCCCCTCCAGCGAGACCTCGTTCGTGGATCTCCAGGTCGAGCCCATGCGGATGTACTACTACCGGCTGGGCATGACCGGGCTGCGGGGGACGGAATCGCCCCGGACGGCGGCGGTCTTCGGCTACTTCGAGCCGGCCCTGCCCCCCTCGCCGCCGCTCGCTGTCCAGGCCGACACGGCCGCCGGCGGTTTCCGGATCCACTGGACGCCGGGCGACGACCCCCATCTGACCGGGTACCGGGTCTACCGCACCGATGCGCCGCTGGATTCGCTGACCGATTCCACCGCCATGCAGCTGGTGAGCCCGCTCCTGCCGGCGGAGGACTCGAGCTTCAGGGACAGCTCGTCCGCGCTGGGTTCCGGGCGGCAGTACACCTGGGCGGTGCGGGCAGTCGGGGCGGGAAACCGGATGAGCGAGTACTCCAATCCGGCAATGGCCGCGCGGTTTGCGGTGCAGCCGGCGCCGGTGCCGGCGGGCCTCACGGGCTATGCCGCCCCCGGCGGCATCGTGCTGTCCTGGGACGACATGACCCGCAGCGATCCCCTGGTCAGCGGGTACCTGGTGCTGCGCCGTACCGGCGCGCGCGGCGCCTGGGATACGCTTCCTGCTCATCCGCTGGGCCGGGAGGAAAACCGCTACCGGGATACCACCGCGGAACGTGGTACCTGGCAGTACGCCGTGGTGTCGGTGGATGTCGCCGGGTCCAGGAGCGAGCCCTCCATCCCCGTCACCCTGAGCCGGGCGCCCGCGCCGCCGCCGGCGCCCGCCGGGTTCCGGATCCAGGAAGACAGCGGTGCCGTGCTGCTGGCCTGGGATCCCCTGGCCGATTCCAGTGCGCGGGTGCGGATCTACCGTTATCAGCGTGGAGGAAAGACCGCCCGCCTGGGCGAGGTGCCGGCCGGCGACCTGGGCTATCTCGATCGGACCGCCAAGCAGGGCCTGCGGTATTACTACTATCTCACGACGGTTTCCGGTGGAGTCGAGGGGGCACGGAGCGGGGAGCGGAGTTATCGCCGGTAGGTCAACGGTTCAACGGCCAATGCCATAGGTCGAGGGTCGAAGTCGGGTCCCGGGGTGCGTCTGGAGGTGAGGCGTAAGGAGTAAGGCGTGTTGTGATCACGCCTCACGTCTTACCCCTTACCTCACTGGTTCAGCAGGTAGGCCACGATCTCGTCCACGATCCCGATCGGCACCGCCTCGCTCCGGTTGGTCAGCAGCACCACGGTGATCCCCTCCACCGGAAGCCGGCGCACCGCGTTGCGGAAGCCGACCGTCGTGCCGGTGTGATAATGGGAGGGATGGCCGTCGAAGGGATCCAGGAACCAGCCGAACCCGTAGGCCGAGTCGGCGCCGGAAATGCCGGGCGCGGTGTAGGCCTGCGTCAGCATGGCGGGTTGCAGCACCTTGCCGGCGTCCAACCCCCGGTACCAGCGCTCCATGTCGTTGATGGAGGTGTAGATCCCGCCGTCGCCCAGCACGGCGCTGGTGAGGCTCTCGTCGGTGCGGGTCCAGCGGCCGGTGGAGTCCCTGGAGTAGCCGTAGGCACGGCGTGGCACCGTGGAGATCCCCTTCTCGTATGCAACCGTACCGCCCATGCCCAGCGGCTGGAAGATGCGTTCCCGCAGAAAGTCGGGGAACCGCCGGCCGGAAACCCGCTCGACCAGCAGGGCCAGCATGGTGTAGCCGGTGTTGCTGTAGAGGAACCGGCTGCCCGCGGGGAAGAGCACCGAGTCCCGGCCGGCTACCAGGGCATAGACATCGGGGTCGTGCACCGGAATCTGGAGGTCCGGCCGCAGCAGGTCCTCATAATCCAGGAGCCCGGAGGTGTGGTTCAGCAGGTTGCGCACCGTAATGGAGCCGGTGGCCGGCGGCAGGGCCGGGAACCAGGTGCGGATGCTGTCGTCCAGGCCCAGTTTGCCGTCCTGCACCAGGAGCAGCACCGCGGCCGCGGTGAACTGCTTGGTGAGCGACGCCAGGCGATAGTCGGTGGCGGGCGTGGCCTGCGCTCCCGTCTCGAGGTCGGCCAGGCCGTACGATTTGCGCAGCAGGACCGAATCGCCCTTGAGGATGAGCAGGCTGGCGCCGGGAGCGCCGGGCGCCGCGAACGGCGCCAGCAGGGAGTCGGCGAGACGCTCGAGTTGCCGGGGAGCATGAACCTGCTGTGCGGGCAGGGCGGCCGGGGCGAGCAGCAGGGCGCCGGCCAGCAGAGTGGACAGGGGGGGCAGGGGGGGCAGGGGAGACTCCTTGTGTCTTGAACCTGCGGATGGCCGTCTCTCAGATCGTATGAAACGTATCGCCGTTTTCGCGGCGGCGCTTCTGGTCGCCTGCCATCAGCAGCCGCTGGTTCCGGCCGACACCGGAACCAACCAGCCCTTCCAGAGCGGCTTTCCCCGCCGGCTCACGTATAACCCGGGTGACGACCGCACGCCCTCCTGGCTGCCGGACGGGTCGGCCATCATCTACTCCTCCGAGCGGGAAGACCGGCGGGACCACGATCGCTGCCTGGCGGTCATTGCGCCCTCCGGCGGGACCAGGCTGGCCGAGTACTGCCCCAGCGCGCCGGTCGAGGACGACAGTACCAATCTGCTGGAATCGCCCGCCGTCGCTCCGGACGGCCAGATCTTCTATCACCTGGTTACCTCCTGGATCGGGCAGCAGAAGCTGGGAGAGTCGGCGCTGATGCTGGGGAGCGCGGCCAATCCGGTCTATGCCCGGCTGATCCAGCGCCTGCCCTACACCGCGTCCAATGGCCGGATCCATTCCAGCATCCGCCTGCCGGCCTGGACCGCGCCGGGACACCTGGTCTACCTGGCGGAGATGCTCTGGTATGAGGGCTCCACCTTCTACCCCGACACCTTCTTCACCGGGGAGGATGTGATGCATGCGGATCTGACCGGCCCCACCCCGGTCCTGACGCCGGTCCCGGGCACCGACTACGCCTCCTCGGTGGCGGTGGCGGCCGATCCCGACACCATCTACTACACCCTGGGCGGGGACTCGGTGGTCTACGCCCGATCGATGGGTGGAGGTGGGGTGGTGCCGGTGTACAACTTCGGCAGCGGCAATATCGTGCGCGACGCCCAGGTGCGGAACGGGGTGCTGGTGGCCGTGGTGGGTGGGAGCGTGCTGTGGCAGAACGAGCCCAGTCACGGATGGGTGCAGCGGGATGAGGGAGGAGACCTGTACCTCGTGACGCTGGCCACGGGCGCGCTGCACGTCGAAGCGAGCGACACAGTGCTCTTCCGCCACCCGCAGATCTCACCCGACGGGCAATACCTGGTGGTGGAAGTCCAGCCCTGGGCGCCGGTGCACCCCGGGCCGCAGTCGGACTATACGGCGACGAACCACCGGGCTGATCTCTGGGTGTTCCAGACTCGATAGGCCGGAAAACTGCGACACGGAGGCACGGAGACTGCTCTTGTGGTCTCAGACGAGCAGCACCTCGATGCCTACGCCCAGCGGCGCTGCCGGCGTACATACCCACAAAGCTGTTTTCTCCGTGCCTCCGTGTCTCCGTGTCGCAGTTGATGCCCGTCAGTTCATCGGGATGCCCGCGTCCTGCGCGATGCCGTCCAGCAGTCCCCAGTAGGCGTCCAGTGCCTGGTCGGCCGCCTCGAAGACCTCTTCCGGGCTGGCGCCGCCGGTGGTGAGGCAGCGGGACAGCATGCGCCGCTCGCCTGAGCGGTGTACCAGGTCGGCCTCGGCGTGCACCTCGAAGTAGGCCAGCGTGCGGCTGTCGGCCACCCCGTAGTGCTGCTGCAGGCCGTCGATCTTCTCCCGCGAGACCTCAGGCTGCTGCGACTCATAAGCGTAGAGCGCCGCCAGGGCGGCGGCGCTGGACTGGCCGCAGAGCCGGGTAAAAGTGGCCATCATGCCGGCGGCCGCGGGCCGGGGCAGGGTGGCGGTCACCTCGCGCCGGCTGAGGGACAGCCCTTCGGCGAAATCGAGCCAGAGCTCGGGGTGAGGCCGGGGATTGGTCAGCTCATCGTCCAGGTTCCGCGCCAGCTCTTCGGTCACCGCGGGGTCGGCGCTCTGGGCGATGGCGGTACGGATGTATTCAGGGAAGGCGGCCACGTGGGGATAGTACGCCGCGGCGTAGGCCGAGAGCTGTTCCCGGGTCAGGGTACCATTCCGCCAGGCGGTATAAAACGGGTGCCGCAGAATGGAACGGGCCTTGATCCGGCGGTCCAGCTCGGCAAGGACGTCGTGCGGGGCCATGGGGTCTCCGGGTAGAGGCTACGATGGGGATGGTGGTGCGGGCAGCGCGCGGCCCGCAATAATGGTGATATTGTCGCTCCCGCCCCGCTCCAGCGCCAGATCCAGCAGCTCCCGGCACACCTGCTCGGAGGAGCTCATCTCCGCCAGGTGCTGGCCGATTTCTTCGTCCGACACGTGCTTGGTGAGCCCGTCGCTGCAGAGCAGCAGGACGCAGCCGCGCCGGCTGATATCGAACCGGCTCACGATGGGCGTCGCCTCGCCGCCCCCGATGGCGCTCGCCAGCACGTGGCTCAGGGGGGAAGCGCTCATCCGCTCCCGCGGCAGCACCCCGCGGTCGACCAGGTCCTGGGCCAGCGTCTGGTCCTTGGTGATCTGGAGCAGGGTGCCGTCCTGGTAGTGATAGCAGCGGCTGTCTCCCACCTGCACCACGTAGGTCCAGGGCCAGACGGCGATGGCCACCGTCAGCGTGGTGGCCATGCCCCGGGGATCGCTGCGGCCCTCTTCGCGCGCGCGCTCTATCGCCTGTGCCCGGACGGCGTTGTGCGCCTCCAGCGCCGCCGTGCGCAACTCTTCCTGGAATTCCTGTTCGTCCTTGCCGCCCGCGGTGTGGTAGCAGCGCATGGTGGAGGCGAGGTAACGGGTAACCGCCTCGGTGGCCAGCTTGCTGGCCTCCCCACCCCCCGCGCCGCTGCCCACGCCGTCGGCCACCAGCATGACGGTCGCCAGCCGCTCGCCCAGCAGGGGGAGCTTGTCCGGTTCCGGCAGGCTGGTGGCGTGCACCACCATGTGAGGGTGGACGGTGCTGAGCAGGAAGTGGTCCTGGTTCTCGCGCCGGACCTTGCCCCGATGCGTGATCCCGAAGAGATCGAGTTCATGGTCGCGCGGCCGCGGACCCGGAGCGGCGGGTATGGTGGCGGTACGCAGATCGGGAAGCGCCATCGGGACCCTCCAGCGGCCATGGAGGGGTGGGCGGGGAGCCGACCCCAAGGGTGTCAGGATGTGCTGTTGGCGGCCCGGACGCAAGGGATGCCCGGACACGTCTTTCGCTTCGATCGAGCCCAGCCCTGGGCCGGTGGCATCAGCTTCATGCCTGCCGGCAGCGCGACGTTGAGCACCCCCATGGGCCCGCGCACCACCCCGTTACGCGGGTCCACCAGCACGAAGGCGGTGTCGCCCGATGGACTTACGCCCCCTTCCCCCTTCCCCTTTCCCCTCAACCGCCTCACCGCCCCAAACAGACGAGTCCACTCCGGTCCCGGTGTCAAAGATTTCCCCCCGGCCGGCGGAAGGAGGTGCTCTGCGTCCTTGACGGCGCGGCCCGGGAACAGGCGAGTCCATTCACGGGCTGGCGGGGAAAGGGGGGTCCGGGGCACACTATCTGCCACCCTGCCTCCCAACCCCCTTTCGGCCGGGAGGCCCCCATGCGTTCAGCCAAGATTATCGCGCTATCCCTGATTCTGGGAGGTGCTATCGGTTGCACGATCACCACTTCCGATCCCGGAGCCTCCCCGCCGCCGCGGCGGACGGTGGTAACGGGCCACGACGAGCATACCGACCATGCTCGACCTGTCGAGCGCGAGCATGGCCGGCGCTCCACCGCCGCAACCCTGGGCATTCCTCCGGGGCATCTGCCGCCTCCGGGACAGTGTCGTATCTGGCTGCCGGGCGTGCCGCCGGGCCACCAGGCGCACTCCCGGTCCTGCCACAACATTGACGGCTCGGCCCCCGCCGGCAGCCTGGTGCTGTACCGCCCCGGCCGCGACAAGAAGGTTGTATATGTGCGGGAAGTGCACCCCAGCCGCGCGGGCATCATCGTTCACGTCCGGGTGTTCGACGTGGCCAACGGCACGCTGGTGCGGGAAGAGAGTTAGCGCTATTCCGGTGGACGGTGTAGCCCGTCAGTTCCGGCGGGCCGCGCCGGCCCCGGCGGCGATCAACACCAGCCCTCCCACGATGGCCACGCCGCCCACCCAGGTGGGGACGTCCCGCTTTTCCTTGATGGTGGCTTCGAAGGTTCCCACCTTCACTTCGCTGTGGCTGCTGCTGTAGCTCAGGCCGCGAAAGACAATCCAGGCCCCCAGGCCGGCCAGCAGGATTCCGATCAGGATCAGGATGCGCATGTGGGGCTCCGGTGCGGGCGTGAGCGGTGGAGAGCAGGAAGATAGTCGATGGGATCAGGATCAGGGATCAGGAATCTGGAATCAGGGCGCGAGTATCCTGATCCCTGGTTCCCGATCCCTGATCCCCGTTTTTACCTCCACGGCTCGTCCGCGCTCGGCCCGTAGATGGACGGCACCTTGCCGTCCGCCATTCGCAGATAGATCGAGAACTGCCCCCGGTGGTGAATCTGGTCGCAGAGCAGGAACCAGGCCCACTGGATGCGCGGGATATCGCCCATGGTCTTGGCTCCGGTAAAGAACCGCACCGTCTGATCCAGCTTCTCGTCCGGGGTGGAGCGCACCAGCTCGGCGAATTCCTGGTGCGCCTGCTCCAGGGCTGCCAGCAGCTCGTCCCAGTTCTGCGGCACCGGCGACGGGCTGCCCGAGGGCGGCGCGGCGGCAAAGGCATCCTGCCATACCGCGGTTCCCAGCTTTCGCTCCATCACGAAGACCCACGCCAGATCACGCGCCGTCTTGCACATCTTGTGCGGCTGCAGATCGAGCTTGTCCGTGGGATATGCCCGCAGGACCTTCATGGTGGTGGCGTGTTCCTTCTCGTAGGCGGTGAGGAACTGCTCCTTGGGTGACGGCATCGGTGCCTCCTTTGTGAAGGAATCTGGAATCGGGAATCGGGGACCTAACCCCCGTCCCCCTTCCCCCAAGGGGAAGGGGGCACTGGGGGTTCGGCTTTGCTGTGTCAGGCTGTCATCGTGGCATCTTACGCGAGTAGCTGCCGCCGGTTTTGAGTGAGGCTCGGGTCTCGATTCCCCCTTCCCAATTGGGAAGGGGGACAGGGGGTTAGGTAACTCGCTCCAGCCGCTCCAGGTGCGTCACGGTGAGCGTCACCGCCCCGAACTCCTCCTCCACCTTCCCCCGCAGCAGAAACGGACCCTGGTCGAACAGTACGTGGCCGCGGGCGCGATAGACACCGGGAAAGAGCACCGTCTCGATGAGCCCGTGGCCGTCGTCGAAGGTAGCAAACTCCATCGGCTCGTCCTTGACGGTAT
This sequence comes from uncultured Gemmatimonadales bacterium, assembly GCA_963779755.1. Classification (GTDB taxonomy): domain Bacteria; phylum Gemmatimonadota; class Gemmatimonadetes; order Gemmatimonadales; family GWC2-71-9; genus CAVZZO01. The sequence goes on along the minus strand of CAVZZO010000001.1, from coordinate 23,014 downwards.
GGACCGGCTTGGACGTGGTGAGCATCCCCGCCACCAGGACACTCTCTCCCACATGCCGGCAGAGGTCGCTGCTCTTCACCAGCCGCAGCCGACGGATAGTGTCGGAGTGGAGGGACATGGGGTGTACATCTGTATTGAATTCCAGGAGCTCGTATTGTTCCCGGCGCTTGCGGGGCTCCGTGTACTCTTTCAAAGGCGGCAAGGCGGCAGGACGGCAGGGCGGCAAGTGGTCGGAGCCGAGCGACAGTTGCCCATCCTGGTCACTCTTTGCACCGATAGAATCCACCGCCCAGAGCATCATCGGGCGGGTAAGCCCATTCGCGATGGAATCCAGCGCTCCCACCTTGATCAGAATCCGGAGATCATCGTCCGCTATCCTGGTGCGTGATCGGAAATCCGCAAGCGATGCATAGGGATGCTCCTCCTGCCGTCTTACCGTCCTGCCGTCTTGCCGTCCTACCTGCCGTCCTGCCGTCTGGCGACCGAGCGGCCCACGAATGAGGCCGCGAGGAAGTCCTTTAGGGCCGTCCTGCCGTCCTCCGACAATCCGCTCCCTCGCCTCCGCACCGAGCCCCTTCACGAACTGGAGCCCTACCCGCAATTCACGCCCCCGCCCGGTGCACCGCTCCTGGCTCTCATTCACATCCGGCGGCAGGATGGTGATTCCTTCCCGCATTGCCTCGGCGATATAGGCAAAGGGGTGATAGAACCCGCCCCCGTTCGACAGCACGGCGGCGAAGAACTCGGCGGGATGGTTGGCCCGGAGATAGCACGACTGCTGCGCCACCTGGATATAGGAACAGGAGTGCCCCTTGCAGAAGCTGTAACCGGCGAAGGACATGATCATCTCCCACACCTTCGCCGCCGTTTCCGGGTTCCGGCCCAGCGCCTCCGCTCCGGCGAAGAACTCCCCGGCATAGGCGGCGAGCTGCTTCACCGGCCGTTTCTTGCTGAGCGCCTTGCGCAGCCCGTCGCCGGTGGCGAGCGGCATGCCGGCGAAAACGGCGCAGACGTTCACCACGTCCTCCTGATAGACCATGACGCCGAAGGTGTCGCTCAGCACGTCGCGCAGGCAGAGATCCAGCGGCTCCCAGGGAGAGCCGTGCAGCCGCTCGAGATAGACCCGGATGAACCGGTTGGACGCCGGCCGGATGATGCTGGTGTTGAGCACCAGGAGGTCGAACGTCTCCGCCTTGCTCTTCTGGCAGAGCAGGCGCGAGGCCGGCGACTCGGTGTAGAACACCCCCATGGTCTTCCCCTGACGGAACAGCGCCCGGGTGGCGGGATCGTCGCCCGCGTCACCCCGGGTGTAGTCGATCTCCTTGCCGGTGTTCTCCTTCACCATGGCGATCGCGTCACGGATCACCGCCAGCGAGCGGTTCCCCAGGAGATCGATCTTCACCAGCCCGGCGTCTTCCGCCCCATCCTTCTCGAACTGGATCACCGGCACGGTCACGTCAGGAAACCCGTCCAGCGTCTTCACCGCCGGCTCCAGCGGCACGTAATCGGTGAGCGTGCCGGGGACGATCACCACCCCGCCGGGATGGAGTGAGAGGTGCCGGGGGATCCCCACCAGAGGCTCGGCCATCCTGGCCAGATCGCGCCAGACCTCGGGCAGATCCAGCCCCCGGTAGTTGGGATGCTTCATGAGCAGGTCGCCCAGCGACTCGTCGTCGCTGTACCAGGGGATGCGGCGGGTCACCTCGCGGATCTCGCCCGGAGGCCGGCCGTGCACCTTGGCCACCTCGCGCAGCGCGCCGCGTAGCCGGAAGCAGTTGTGGTTCGCCACCATGGCCGCGCGGGGACGGGGGTAGCGCTGGAACACGTAGGCCAGCACCTTGTCGCGCTCGTCCCAGGGAAAATCGAGGTCGATATCGGGCGGATCTTTGCGTTCCGGATTGAGAAACCGCTCGAACAGGAGCCCCGCTCCCAGCGGCTCCACATGGGTGATGCCCAGGCAGTAGCTGACCACCGAATTGGCCACCGAGCCGCGGCCGCAGTGGGTGGGGCCGTGCTGGATGATGTCGCGCACCACCAGGAAGTAATCGGCGAAGCCTTTCATGCCGATGATGCGCAGCTCGTGCTCGATCCGGTCGCGCACCAGCGGGGCGACGGTGCCGTAACGCCGGAGGGCTCCCTCGTAGGTGAGCGAGCGCAACTGGGCGTGCGCGTCCTGGTCCGCCGCCAGCCTGGGCGGCACGATCCGGCCGATGGGGATGCGGTAGCGGCAGCGGTCGGCGATCCGCGCGGCATTCGTCAGCGCTTCCGGTGCGTCAGGAAAGAATCGTGCAAGGTCGGGCTCGGGCCTCAACCAGGCGTCGCGCGGGGCGGTAGCGGCGGTAACGGCGGTAACGGCGGTATTGGATGAGATGGCGCGGAGAAGGCGATGCCTCGACCACTCCTCCGGATGCGCCATCATCACGGCATTGGTGGCGACCACCGGAATCCCCAGCCGCCGAGCGGCGGCGAGCACGGCGTGGCGCTCCTTGCCCGGCACCAGCTCGGCGTAAATGCCGTCGGGACCCGAGAGTTTCACCACCCGCTCGAGGAAGGAGATATCTCTCGACAGCACGGCCAAGCCGGCGCGATCGGTCGCCATCTGGGCCGAAAGAGCGAAGGGAGCCGGCTGTTCCACCTCCCGCCTGCCAGCCTTCCCGCCTTCCCGCCGACCTAACCCCCTGTCCCCCTTCCCTATTGGGAAGGGGGGACCGGACGCCAAGGTTCGATCCTGCTGTTCCACCTGCCGTCCTGCCTGGGCCCACTGGATCCCCGTAACGGCACGACACAACGCCCCCCATCCGATCTCGTCGAGCGCGAGCACCACACACTCCTGCCCCTCATGCTCCAGGTGCGCGCCCAGGATCGGCCGTACCCCCGCCTCCAGGGCGGCTTGCTGGAACTCCACCGCGCCGTAGACGCCGTTGGTGTCGGTGCAGGCGAGGGCGGTGAACCCGCGCTCGGCGGCGGCCGCCACCAGCGCCTCGGGGCTGGACGTCCCTGCCCCGAAGGAGAAGTGGGAGTGACAATGCAGGTGTACAAACATGGATCTCTATCAACCGCGAAGACGCGAAGGATGCGAAGATACGCAAAGAACTGCTTCTTCTTTTCTTGTTTTCAACAAAGTATTTCTTCGCGCCCCTTCGCGCCCCTTCGCGCCCCTTCGCGTCTTCGCGGTAAACGACTTCTTGATTTTCTTAGCGTCTTTTAGCGTCTTCGCGGTTTCACTTACGAGTCCAGGGCGGCCTCGAACGCAGCACGCGGCGGTACACCGGGCACGACTCCTCGTGCGCTCCGGGGAGATAGCCGGTGCTGAGCAGGAACTCCCCCACGATCTCCCCGCCGGTGAAGCGAAAGGTCTTCTTGAACAGTTTCACCCACTCCTCCTTCGGCCGCGGGTGGTGCGCGTCGAGCCAGCCCTTGAAGGTCCCGTGGATCTCGCGCAGGTCGAGGATCACCTGCGCGTTGTGGATCGCGGCGTCGATCTTGAGCCGGTTGCGGATGATCCCGGCATCCATCAGCAGCCGGCGCCGGTCCTTCGCGCCGAAGCGGGCCACCGCCGCTGGGTCGAACTTCCTGTAGGCGCGGCGGAAGGCGTCGCGCTTCTTGAGAATGGTGAGCCAGGATAGCCCTGCCTGGTTCACCTCCAGCATGAGCCGCTCGAACAGCTCCGCGTCGCCGGTGAGCGGGAAGCCGTACTCGGTATCGTGATAGGGGCCGTGATAGGGATGCCCCGGCGCGATTGCACAGTATGTCATCATGGCTAAGGCTCGTCAGTTAACAGCAACCGCGAAGACGCAAAGGACGCGAAGACACGCAAAGAACTGCTATTTCTTTTTGTTTTTCACAAAGTTGTTCTTCGCGATCTTCACGCTCTTCGCGTCTTCACGGTCGCAGTTACAATGAGATTCTCTTCTTCGCGTTCCTTGGCGCCCTTCGCGCCTTCGCGGTCGCAGTTGCGAAAGATTCTCTTCTTCGCGTTCCTTCGCGCTCTTCGCGTCTTCGCGGTCGCAGTTACGAAAGATTCTCTTCTTCGCGTTCCTTGGCGCCCTTCGCGTCTTCGCGGTTAGCTTGTTCCTTATGCGTGCCGCGATCTATACCGCTCCGGGTGGGCCGGAGGTCATCGAGATCAAGGAAGTCCCCACCCCCGAACCCGGGCCGGGGCAGATCCGGGTGCGGGTGCAGGCCGCCGGCCTGAACCGGGCCGATATCCTCCAGCGGAAGGGCCATTACCCGGCGCCTCCCGGCTGGCCAGCCGACGTCCCCGGGCTGGAATACGCCGGGGTAGTGGATGCCGTGGGCCGGGGCGCCATCCGCCGCCGGAAGGGCGAGCGGGTCATGGGCCTGGTGGGCGGCGGGGGCCACGCCGAATATGTCGTGGTCCACGAAGATGAAACCATCGTCGTGCCCCGGAGCCTCGACGCCACCGAGGCCGCCGCCATCCCCGAGGCCTTTCTCACCGCGTACGACGCGCTGGTCACCCGTGCCCGGCTGCAATCGGGCGAGCGGCTCCTCTGGCATGCGGTGACCGGCGGGGTCGGCACCGCCGCCATCCAGATCGCGAAGCACCAGGGCGCCACGGTGCTGGGCACCTCGCGCACCGCCTCCAAGCTGGAGCGCTGCCGCGAACTGGGGCTCGACGTGGGCATTGATACCAGCCGGGTCGGGGGCAGCTTCCGCGAGGCCGTGGGCGACCCGGTCGATGTCATCGTGGACGCCCTGGGCGGCCCCGCGCTGGCCGACAACCTCGCTGTCCTGGCGCCCCGGGGCCGGCTGGTGCTGCTGGGGTTCCTCCAGGGGGCGAAGGCGGACGGGCTGGACCTGGCGCCCGTGCTGCAGAAGCGGCTGGAGATCATCGGCACCGTCATGCGCTCGCGGGGGCTGGAGGAGCGGATTCCCCTGTGCATCACCTTCGCGGACGAGATGATCCCGTTGTTCGTCGCCGGGAAGCTGCATCCAGTGGTGGGGTCGGTCTTTCCGATGACGGAGTTGCGAAGAGCTCATGAGGCCATGGAGAAGAACGAGGGGTTCGGCAAGATCGTCCTGGTCTGGTAACTGCAACAGCTAACCGCGAAGGCGCCAAGGGACGCAAAGATACGCGAAGAACTGCTGTTTTGTTGTTTTTCACAAATGTATTTCTTGGCGTCCTTCGCACTCTTCGGGTTTTCGCGGTTATCGGGCAACAGCTTCACCGCGAAGACGGAAGGGGCGCGAAGTACGCAAAGAACAGCTGTTTTTTGTTTTTTCACAAAGCTTTTTCTTCGCGGCTCTTGGCGCCCTTCGCGCCTTCGCGGTTAGCAGTTCGGAGTTAAACCCGGCTCAGGAGGCTCCGCTCGCCCCAGCGGCGGTGGATCCGGTCCACCGCGCGCTGGAGGCTCCGGGTTTTTTCGACCTCGACCCTCTCGACCTTCTCGACCCCCTCGACCTCTTCCCGATCGCGCCAGAGGTCGAGTTGCACATCAGACTCCGTCAGCCGATCCACCCTCACCCCCAGCATCCGCACCGACACGGGCCGCACGCAGGCCAGGGTGAACGCGCGTCGCGCGGCGTTCCACAGTTCCACATCCAGCATCGCGGGCGCCAGCGGGACCCCCCGGCTCGCGTCCTTGTAGTCGCTCCAGGTGACGGTGACACTGAGCCGGCCGGCGGAGAGCCCGCGCCGGCGCAGCCGGCGGCCCAGCCGCTCGGTCATCCGGCGGAGCAGCGTGTGCAGGTGTCCCAGGTCGTTGGTGTCCGTCGCCAGGGTGTGCTGGATCTGGAATTCGGCTTTGACCGCCGGCGGCAGCACCGGCCGAGGGTCGATGCCGCGCGCGTGGTAGAGCAGCCGGATGCCGGGCGTTCCCAGCACCGACCCGATCTGCGGCTCGGTGAGTGATGCGATCTCGCCGATCAGGTCGAGCTGGTATTCCTCCAGGCGGATGCGGAGCTTTTCCGGCACGTCGGGAAGCACCGGCGTCGGGTGCGGCGCGAGGAACTGCGCCTCGTCGCCACTCGGTACCGCAAACAGCTCCTGCCGTCCTGCCGTCTTGCCGTCCTGCCGTCCTCCTCGACCTAACCCCCTGTCCCCCTTCCCTGTTGGGAAGGGGGAACCGGAGCTCGAGGTTCGCTCGGCTACCGCCATACCGCCGTACCGCCGTACCGCCCGTACCGATGCTTCACTGACGAGCTTATTCCCGGCAACTCCTACATAAAGCGGCAGCCGCAGCTTCTCGCCCGCCTCCCTCCGGATCCTCTCCGCCACATCCACCGCCGGGCCGAAGAGCCGGCCGGTGCCGGTGAGGTCGAGGAAGGCGTGGCCGTACCAGCGCGGCTCGATGATGGGCGCATAGCGGGCCAGCACCTGGTGCAGCGCGCGGGACGCGCGGGCGTAGAGGCGGGGATTGGGCGGGAGGATCACCAGGTCGGGGCAGCGTTTCCGGGCCTGCCTGAGCGCCATCCCCCGCGTGATCCCCGCCCGTTCCGCCTCGGCGGAGAGCGCCAGGACGAGGGCGCGGTCGGCCCCCGGCGGCGCGACCACGATGGGCCGGGCGCGCAGCGCCGGCGCCACCAGTTCCTCGACGGTGGTGCAGAACGCGGGCGGGTCGATAAAGAGAACAGATCTGAGCATTCAATAAGATCGGAACTGCCTAACCGCGAAGACGCGAAGGGGCGCGAAGGTCGCAAAGAACAGCTGTTTTTTGGTGTTTTTTTCACAAAGCTTTTTCTTCGCGGCTCTTTGCGTCCTTCGCGTCTTCGCGGTTTGCAGTTTACAAAGGCCTTTCTTCGCGTTCCTTAGCGTCCTTCGCGTCTTCGCGGTTAAGCAGTTACTAAATCATACAGGTCTGGTGATCTCTGGTTTCTCGTCGCCGGCGGCCTTCCAGCTGCTCCCGGCGGCGTCGGCTCTCCGCCACGGGGAAGCCCAGTTCTTCCTGCAGCGCCCGCAGCCTTTTCCATCAGCGCCTGCTGATATGACGGTGTTACGTAGTCCCGGTTAAGGACAGATCGGAGCATTCTATGCGATCGGAACTGCTAACCGCGAAGACGCGAAGGCACGCGAAGAACTGCGATTTCTTTTTGCTGTTTTCAAAAAAAGTCTTTCTTCGCGCTCTTTGCGGTTCTTTGCGTCTTCGCGGTTTGCAGTTGACTAGATCATGCTGTGTTGGTGATCTCTGGTTTCCCGCCGGCGGCGGCCCTCGAGTTGTTCCCGCCTGCGTCGGCTCTCCGCCACGGGGAAGCCCAGTTCCTCCTGCAGCCCCCGCAGCCTTTCCATCAGCGCCTGCTGGTACGACTTCGCCACGTAGTCTCTCCCCGCGAAGTGGCGCCGGTAGCGCTCCACCAGGTGGGGGAACTCCCGTTCCAGCATGGGGAAGAACATCTGCCGGATCGATTCCCCCAGCCGGAGTGGCGAGCCCGCTACGTAGCACGCGCCGGCCGCCTTCGCCGAGCGCATCAGGGCGCGCAGGGCGGGGGTGCTGTCGGTGATGCCGGGGAGGATGGGCGCGATGAGGACGCCGGCGTGGATGCCGCCGTCGGTGAGCTTCTTGAGTGCTTTGAGCCGGGCCCGCGGCACCGGCGAGCGGCGCTCCAGACGGCGGGCCAGCTTCGCGTCCAGCGTGGCGATCGAGATATTGACGCTCACCTCATGGATCTGCGACAGCTGCTGCAGCAGATCCAGGTCTCTCGTGATCAGGGGCGACTTGGTGATGAGCCCGATGGAGAGCCCGCGGTAATGCGTCAGCGCCTCCAAAATTTGCCGAGTGATGCGGAACTTTCGTTCGGCGGGCTGATAGGCATCGGTGGCGGTGCCGATGACGAGGCTCGCCTCGCCCAGCTTCGCTGGGTCGAGCGAGCGGCGTAGTGCTTCAGGGGCTCCTGTCTTTACGAGGATCTCGTGCTCGAAGAGCTCGGTCGAGGGGGTCAAGGGTGTCAAGGGGGTCGAGGTCGAGCACCCCTCGAGCTTCTCGACCATTTCGGAGCCTTCGGCTGCAATCCGCTCGACTCCCTCGACCCCCTCGACCCCCTCGACCCCAGTTGCGACCGGCCGCATCTTCTCATGCGCCCGTTCGACAGTCCACCGATGCGTATCCCGCGCATAGCAATACGAGCACCCGAACTCACACCCCACATAGGGATTGAGCGACCAGAAGCCCATGCCGGTAGTGGAGGGCGGGTTCAGCACCGACCTGACCGGCAGCTGGTGGAAGCGGGTGCCTCTCTGGCGCGTGTCCAGGGTGATCCAGGGGGCGCGGGCTGATGGGGTCCACTCGGGTTGGAGCATGAGCTGCTCGCCCAGTGCCCTTCGGCGGGTCGAGGGGGTCGAGGGGGTCGAGAGGGTCGAGGAAGCGCTCCGAACCGCCAGCGCGCCTTTCCCGTCTTCCAGGACCGGCAGGGAGCGCCCTGCGCGGAGACCCGGATCGGGTTCAGGCTGGCTGGCGGCCCGGGAGTCTTCCTTCGGCTCCCCTACCGCCGTACCGCCGTACCGCCGTACCGCGACCCGGGAGTCTTCCTTCGGCTCCCCTACCGCCGTACCGCCGTACCGCCGTACCGCCTTCATTCGCATCTCCCCCATCCACACTGCAGGCAGTGCATGCAGCCGGAGTTCCGCACCACCGGCCCGGAGCACTCGGGACAAACTCTTATCAGGTGGTAGGTTAGGTGGTTGGTCTCCGCCGGCGACCTGTGACGGATCTGGTGGGCTTTCGTCAGCCCATTCTGCCCACTCTGCCCATTCCGCCCACTCGGGCGGTCAGCGGGCTGGCGGGGGGAGGGGGAGGGAGCGGGGGGCATGGGCACCTGCCTTGCTTCGGTTGATATTCGGCTTCGAGAACCGAATATATGCCGAAGTAGAGACGGGCGTCAATGCGGGGGAGGGGAGGTTGTACGTGAGTATGCCAGACACCCGGAGTCCAAGAGCCTGGGCCCCAATGGACGACCCTGCGACGCCAAGACGACTGGGCTCCTTGGCCGTCGTCACGTCAGCCCCTCGTGGATTCAGCACATCGGGAAAGAGGCCAACCGGTTGGAAGACGTGGAGCGGCAGGACGTGGCAGAGTGGGATGAGGTCCAAGAACGCTACGAACAGCGGGGGCAAGGAGAGTGGGAGATCGAGATACTCCCGACGCTGCGAGCGCTGGGGGCGGTACGGGTAGCCGCAGCGGCCGGTAAGCCGGCGGCAGATTGACCGCATCTTGAAATCCGGCCGACGGCCACCATCAAGTACCCTTGGAGTCTTGACTAGGGTCGCTCTCGCCTCGGCGAATCCCAGTGGGCGAGCTGGGTAATGAATGACGGGCTTCGCTTAGCAGAGGAGCCACAGTTCTCTGTGGTTGCGACCTCATGACTAGTCCCCCGAACATTGAGACCTTTCTCTTGAGGACGGTTTACGGCGGAATCCGCAGTTCTCCTCCGAATACAGTCAACTGAGTCATGTTGGTCGCTTAATGTGTCGCGGCACGGACACTAGGAGAGCTTTCTGCGGCATTATTAACTCCGGTTCTCATTATGTCGCAAATCGGTCCTTCGGTGTCGCAAACCAGCCCTTGAGTGCCAACCCCTGCCTTCTTAGGCTGCGCGGATTCATATACTAAGTGCAACAACGGAAGGCGACGAAAGCGGTGATCTGACAGCTAGTAGACTTCTCTGTCCGCCAAGACAAGGAAGCCGACCATGAACTACCGCCAGATCACCGCCGCTGAACGGTACACCCTCGGCCTGCTTCGCCGACAGGGGCTGACGGCGGCAGCCATCGCGCGCCTCCTCGGTCGCCACCGCAGCACCATCGGCCGCGAGGTCCGGCGCAACCGCACCCACCACGACGGGGGCTACCGCCCCCAGCTCGCCGACTGGTACGCGCGGGGCCGGCGGAGCCACTCGCGCCGCAACACCCGGTTCACCGCCACGGATTGGGCGGAGGTGGAACGCCTGGTGCGCGAGGACTGGAGCCCCGAACAGATCGCCGGCCGCCTCGCCGCGGACGGACACCTCGCCATCAGTCACGAGACGATCTATCGGTACGTCTGGGCGGACCGCGCGGACGGCGGCACGCTCTACCAGCACCTCCGCGGCGCCCGCAAGCAGCGCCGCAAACGGTACGGGCGCTACGACAGCCGGGGCCGCCTGGCCGGGAAGCGGATGATCACGGAGCGGCCTGCGATCATCGAAGGCCGCAGCCAGGTCGGTCACTGGGAAGGCGACACCGTCCTCGGCGCGGGACAGGCCGGCCCCTGCGTGCTGACGCTGGTGGAACGGAAGACCGGCTATCTGATGCTCGGCCAACTCCACCAGCGGACGACCACCGCCGTCACGCGCCGGGCGACGCAGCTGATTCATCGGGAAGCTCGCCCGGTGCGCACCATCACCGTGGACAACGGCACCGAGTTCCATGACTACGCGGCGATCGAACGGGAGACCGCCACGCGCTTCTACTTCGCCACGCCGCACCACAGCTGGGAGCGCGGAACCAACGAGAACACCAACGGCCTGCTGCGGCAGTACCTCCCGAAAGGCCACTCTATGGCGCACCTCACCCAGGCCGCGTGTGATCGCCTCGCCCGCAAACTCAACCGCCGACCCCGGAAGCGCCTCCTCTACCGCACCCCGGAGGAATGCTATGCACGATGAGGCTCAGTGTTGCACTACAAACTTGATATCAGACTGTCTGGGTCAGCGACTTCCGCGCCTCGTAATCCGATGAAGGACAGGTAGCAGCAGCCACTGCCGCGCCACTGCCTGGTGGCTGTTCCTCGCACATGGCACGTCTCTTGACAAGGGATAGGGATAGGCCAAATGAAAGCATTCCCCTTGGCTCAATGGAGTGTTTCAACAGCCTCATTGGCAATGCTAACGACCCTTACTCTGGCCGCGTGCCTTTCAGACACCGAGACTGTCTCAGGACCAACCTCCGGTTCGCCTGAGGCAGCGGGACCCTCATGTTCAATGGTCTGTTTGATTGCTGAGGACGGTGGGCCATTCAGGGTTGGTATCAATGGGGACTCGGCAACTGCGTTAACGGCACTAGCCGAGTTTACCATCGCCGGAAGGAGGGGGGACAGCGTTGTTCTTCAAATGCAGGCTGACCCGCCATTCCAGCAGGCGGTCGCATCATTGCGCATCTACGTCAGTTCCGCTCTTGGGGAGCACGAATATTCCATTGGCTCATTGCTAAATGGTGAGACGGTGTTCCGATTCGCGACCACTGAATCAGTTACGCTAAGGTATGAGATGAATCGGCCGCTGACGACCGTACCTGACGGTGCGTTTCGGCTATCACAACACCTTTTCGGTGGCGAGATCGTTAGTGCCAACACCCCATGGATCAAGACTCCAAGGGTGCAGATGTCGTCAGCGCAACCCGGGAGTTGTGCTATTCCTGCGCCCGGAACGTGGTGCAATATTACGATCGACATTTCTCCCTATGTTACCGGCGGACCATTTGGCGGCTTTCAAAGTGACTCATTTACCGGACCGTCGCACCCGATTGACATTCTGTCTTCCGCTCCCCTGAGGAGTGTTACGATCACCGTCTATGATTCTGATTTTAGAGGCAATCAGGTTGTTGCCTATAATGCGGCGGGCTCGGTCGTGGGATCGGTGAACGTCCCCTATGACCGTAAACCAGGTGTAAATACGGCTGATTTGGTAACAGTGAGTGGGGTAGGAATCGTCCGGATTCAACTTGTTCCCGCTGACAATGACTACGTTGCCTACGATGACTTGAGCGTTACATCTGACTGTATCACAGGGGACTCCCTCCTCGACAACCCCGCCTTCCGGAGCCTCTTACAGCAGGCTATGGCAAACTCTAACCCAGGTGATCCGAACATCGGGAATCGCATCGAACAGGGTGGCAATGTATGGCGAGATACCGTAACCGGCAATATCCGGTTTGATCCCAGCGGCGGTCTGATTACAGCCGATAACTGCGGTCGAGAATACTTACGGCCGGCCGGTAACCCTGGAGAGATCCTGATAGCTGTGTACCATACTCATCCGTATTTCGATGGTGATTCGATCACGGTGTGTGGCACGAGGCCAATCATTCCTACAGACTTTGAGCCCCTTCCGAATGGGGGTGGGAGCGGGAACGATTGGGTCGCTTTGAGCCGTTTGAACAACGACCTGGGGGCTCTCGGTAATCCGCTCTTCCCCATGTACACCTTTGATAAAACGCGCGTTTGGCGGCTTGATCCCGGCACCCCGCTCAGCGAGCAACTTGCCAACCCTAACGTCTGGGATCACGCCACTTCGAGCTGCACGTGGTAACTACTTCTGGAGGTGGTATGGCAAAAGGACTCATCGGCGTAATCATGTGCGCCGTGCTGAGTGGACTTGCGGTCCCCCTACATGCTCAGACTTGTCTCCCAGCGGACGACGTGAGCGCTAATGATATCGCGTGGCTCACTCTGGTGGCTACGAGCTCGGACTCCGAGTACGTTGCGCGGCGTCAGAGGTATGGAATCCCCTCCACCCAAGCCAACAAGATCTCTTACGTGACCGATGAGGCGGTATGTGTCCAGGCCGCGGCTGCCTACCAACAAGCAGTAGGCACCGCGCCACCACCTGGTGGGCGTCATGTCTACGTAATCAAAGTTAACACTGTATACGTAGTGCGCGATCCACTGGAGCTGGCAGGGGAATGGGGCATAAATGTGGTATTCGACAAGAATTTCGTCTTCTTGAGTTCATATACTAGCTAAGGTTCGTTGATCACGCGCGAACTTGAGCTGACCCCCGAAACCTGCTCCAGTTATTGTTGGACTCCTCGTCAGGATGGCGGGTCTCCCCAAAGTAGGACCACTAGAAGTCGCAGTTCGGCAGGCGGTTGGGGCCTGGGATGTAGTGCCCACCCTGGGTCAGCATGGCCGGCGAGCGGTGGGCAAAGCTCGTGTGCGGCCGAACGTTGTTGTAGTCCTCCCGCCACTGGGAGAGAATCTGTTGGGCTTCGTGCGGGGACGCAAACCAGTGTTGCGAGAGGCACTCGCGCCGCAGGGATCCGTTGAACGCCTCGATCAGACAGTTGTCCACCGGTTTGCCGGGGCGGCTGAAATCGAGCTGCACGTGGTTCCAGTAGGCCCACGCGTCGAACGCCTTCGACGTAAACTCCGTCCCGTTATCGACCGCGATGCGCTGCGGCAGACCGCAGGCCGCCCCGACGGCCCCCACGATCCGCGCGACGTCCGCCCCCGTGAACCGCGGGGCGACAGTGAGGGTCAGGCACTCTCGGGTGCAGCTGTCGATCAGCGTGAGCACCCGGATGGCGCGGCCGTCGGCCAGGGTATCGTGCACAAAGTCCATGGCCCAGACGTGATTAGGGCCCGTGGGCACAACCCGGGGGCCGCGCGGCACCGTACCCCGCGGGAAGGCGGGAGGAACAACGGCGGTACGGCGGTAGGGCGGTACGGCGGTAGGAACAGCGGCGGGAGGGCGGGAAGGCGGGAAGGCGGGAGGCGCTTCGCCCCGAACCGCCAGCGCGCCTTTCCCATCTTCCAGGACCGGCAGGGAGCGCCCTGCGCGGAGGCCCGGAGTAGGTTCAGGCTGGCTGGCGGCCCGGAGCGAAGGATGACCTCGGCGCTCGACTGGCGCCTCGCTTCCCGCCTTCCCGCCCTCCCACCCTCCCGCCTTCCGGGAGCGCCCCATCGAGCTTTCCGGGTCCAGGTCCGGCTGGCTGGCGGCCCGGGAGTCTTCCTTCGGCTCCCCTACCGCCGTACCGCCGTACCGCCGTACCGCGACCCGGGAGTCTTCCTTCGGCTCCCCTACCGCCGTACCGCCGTACCGCCGTACCGCCTTCATTCGCATCTCCCCCACCCGCACTGCAGGCAGTGCATGCACCCGGAGTTCCGCACCACCGGCCCGGAGCACTCGGGACAAACCTTTATCCGGTAGTAGGTTAGCGGATTGCTCTCAGCGGGCTGGCGGGGGGAGGGGGAGGGAGCGGGGGGCATGGGCACCTGCCTTGCTTCGGTGGATATTCGGCTTCCGGGAACCGAATATATGCCGAAGACGAGACGGGCGTCAATGCGGGGGAGGAAGATTCAGGATTGGGGAAAAAGGCCCTTCCGATGGATGGCAGGAAGCCCTACTATGAAGCCGGTCAAAGTATGGCTTAGACAATAAACCATACTACTAATATCGCCAAAGTATGGTTTAGCGGTTAAGCCATATTTTCAGCCTGTCCGGAGTTCGACATGCCAGGTCGCCTCGTCCCGAGAACGTGGGAATACAACCCAACGATTGACGCTCCGGCGAGGTACAAACGGGCCTGCCGGTACGAAGCATTCGTACCGGATGAGCTTCGCTTGCTCAACGTGAGCCTTCCCGCTGAGGCGGCCGGTCTCGTTTCGGAGGCGGAAGCTGCCATCAGGGCGCTCAATACTACGGCACAGCCGGCTCTCGTTCCTTTGGCACGGCTCCTCCTCAGGACGGAGTCCATTGCGTCCTCGAAGGTCGAGGGCATGCAGATGGGTGTTCGGGAACTTGCCCGGGCCGAGGCCCGAATGGAGACAGGCGGGAGGAGGAGCCAGACCGCGGCCGAAATCCTGGCCAACATGTCCGCCATGGAAACCGCAATCAGTGAGGCTGCCGCGGTACCCCACTTCGGTGAACCGGAAGTTCTCGCTATCCATCGCCGCCTTATGGAGCAGGATACAAGAAAAGCAATTGCCGGCCGCTTCCGTGCCGACCAGAACTGGATCGGCGGGAACGACTACAATCCGTGCGGGGCCGACTTTGTGCCGCCGCCCGCCGGAGGACGTGGCCGAGGCTCCTGGACGGATCTGTGCAGGCGGTCGTCGAGCGAGTCGTCTCCCGCCGCTGGTCTCGGCGGCGCTGGTTCACGCGCAGTTCGAGACGATCCACCCCTTCGACGACGGCAACGGCCGCACCGGCCGGGCGCTCATCCACGTGGTCCTGCGCCGGCGCGGCCTGGCACCGGCGTACGTGCCGCCGATCAGCGTGGTGCTGGCGTCTCGCGGGATCGAGTACATCGCGGGGCTGACGCGCTACCGGGGAGGCGGCGTGGTCGGGCTGGCTGGAGCACTTTGCGGCCGCGGCGGCGCGCTCGGCGCACCTCGCCGGCGCGTACCTCGCCGAGTCGAGAGCGCTGCTGGCGTCCTGGCGTGACGCGGCTCGCGACGGTGCGCCCCGCGGGCGGACGCCGCGGCGTGGGCGGTGATCGACGTGCTCCCGGCGCACCCGGTCATCACGGCCCCGGTCGCGGCGGCGGCGACCGGACGGTCCAGGGTACCGATATATCAGGCGCTGGATCAGTTACAGACGGCCGGAGTGTTGATCCCGCTTGCGACCTCGAAGAAGAATCAATCCTGGGAAGCGAGTGGCTTGCTGGAACTGCTGGAAGCGCTGGAGGCAGGGGAGCCGGTGCAGGACGGAAAGGGGTAACGGAAGGACCCAGGAAAATATGGGCACCTGCCTTGCTTCGGTGTGTATTCGGCTTCACAGGAACCGAATATATGCCGAAGTAAGGGAGGTGGCAATGCCAGAGAGTGAGATTCAGGATTCAGGATTGGGGATTGGAGGATGGGAGGGGCGTGTCTCAGCCTGGCTGTAATATGGGGCCGTCTGAGATCTGTATTGCAGGCCGGCGATAGCATGGATCGGGGTTCCCGCTCGTACCGCCGCTACCGCCTTACCGCGGCTCTTGCGCATTCCCAATTTGGGAATGATTATTCCCAATATGGGAATTGAGGCTGGTGCCCGCTCCGCCCTCGCAGAGGCGCTGTTCTCGACCGTGGAACTTCGTGTCCTGGGGCTTCTGTTCGGCCAGCCCGATCGAAGCTTCCAGAGCGCCGAGTTGATCCGCATGGCGCGATCCGGAGCCGGCGCGGTGCATCGCGTGCTGACTCGGCTGGCGGCGGCGGGTCTGGTGACCGTCACCCGGATTGGTAACCAGAAACACTATCGGGCCAATGCC
This sequence comes from uncultured Gemmatimonadales bacterium, assembly GCA_963779755.1. Classification (GTDB taxonomy): domain Bacteria; phylum Gemmatimonadota; class Gemmatimonadetes; order Gemmatimonadales; family GWC2-71-9; genus CAVZZO01. The sequence continues at coordinate 7,113 of CAVZZO010000001.1, read as the reverse complement.
TCGTCGCCGATCTTCCCGGAATTGCGGGGGCTGATCGCCAAGACGGTGGGGCTGGCCGCGCCGCTCCAGGCCGCGCTGGCGCCGTTCGCCGACCGGATCACCGGCGCCTTCGTGTATGGATCGGTCGCCAGGGGCAGCGAGACTGCCGGTAGCGACGTGGACCTGATGATCATCGGGGATGACCTGGACTATGCCGCGCTCTACCAGGCGCTGCAGCCGGCCGAAACGACGCTCGGCCGGGCGGTGAATCCGACCATCTACGGGGTCAAGGAGTTCAATCGGCGACAGCGAACCCGGGGATTCGTGGAGCGCGTCCTTCAGCAGTCCAGGCTCTGGGTGATCGGATCGAGGCGGCTGAGGTGCTAGGGGGAATGCAGCGCCTCCGCTTCGCCGCGGTCGTTCCGGGCGGAATACGGCACGCCCCCCGGTGCGGACTGCTGCACATGGGAACCATGCTCGAATGGCTGGCGCCGAATGTGCTCGCCGTGCCATGGTGGAGAGTGGTGTAGCCGGCTTCCGATATCCCTCTCAGCTTGGGTTTGCCCACTCTCCCACCATCCCCGCCACCTGTTACATATATCCGCCCTCACTGAAACACTAGCGTGCAGTAGAATGCCCGCCCCGTACAATCGCTTCTCGATTGTCTGTCGCGGTTGGACAAAGCCGACCAGAAATATCGGCAAAACCGTGTCGCATTTCAGTGCCTCTCTGTCGCAAGAAGGGTCTCGGTACAGCCTCCGTCAGCAGGCAATTTTAGGGTCTCTCGTTGTTCCTCTGATGGAGGGTTTATGAAAGATTTTCTTTCGGTGCTTGCACTCGTGACTGCTACTGCCCTACTCACCACGAGCTGCCACCATGACTCGTCTGTTGGTCCAACAACGGGTCAGAAGACGCCACGAGCTACCGAACACCAGCTTGGGGAGTACCCTGACCTTCATCCCATTCAACGCTATTCGGTCCAGACTGGAACCCGAGGTCCTTACTCACCAGATTCAGACATCTTCTTCGACATTACTGTCATAGCCAATTTGGACCATTCCGAGGCAGACGTCTTGCTTTACATGCCGGAATGGGAGGCTACCGCCAAGGGCACGAGACCCATTGCTGTGGGCAGCAATGTCATATCCCCAGTCCTTTCTCAAAGGGTTGAGCTGGATTCAGGCGAAGTCTTCACGGCGACGGGGGAAACACGATTTTCATTCCCTGGCTACTACCATGTTGTTGCAGAGGTACGTCCAAGTCCGGAGGTCGATCGATCAACTAGCAGCTTCCAGCCAAATGCCATCCAGAGTGTTGTTAGGCAGGATCTTTGGATACTGGTAGACAGGGGAGGTGGGCACGAATCGGTTGATTTTATCCTGCGGTATTCGACGACGCCTCCATAATAGTTCTCGGGCGCCAGCAGCCTAGGCGTGGACTACAGGGGTCTCCAAGTTCAGCTGTGCTTACAGGGGAATGCGACGTCTGGCGAGTAATGTATCAAGATCTCGACACAACCTCGGTCTTTCGGATTATCCCGGGGGCAGTCGTGCAGGGTGACATCACAGAGGATTGGACAGGGAACGTGGTTGGTAGCATTAACACAACATCTGACGCAAATGGCGAATTCGCCGTATGTACTGGATATGGCCTTGGCTACTACGGCACTGTGTCACTTGCAAATGCAGTAGTCAATATTCAGAATCCTAGTGCCGTCGGCTACTTCGGTGGCGGAGAATCTGACGGATCTCACTACGACATATTTGTGAACAACAAGGCGGCCAAAGTCTACAATGTTTTGAACTATACGGTCCCGTTCTCGTGCACTGCTGCAGTACAGTCGAGGGGCCATTGGCGTGCACATTCCAAGTGGCAGTGGCTCGTACTATACATCTGGTGAGGACAGGATCTATTTGGGTGCTTCAGATGTCCCAGGCTCGTATGGCACATTCGTTGTGCCTCACGAGTATGGCCACGCCGGACACGAAAAGGCACTCGGGGGAAACGCGGCGTCTGGTACCTGCTCATGGCACACGCTGAATGCTGCCATCAATCTCAAGTGTGCTTACTCAGAGGGCTTCGCGGATTTTCATGCCGCATACACCGCCGGGCCAATCTTAACGTCATCATTCGGCTCCGATTATAGCATTGAACACAACTCCTATTATCCAGGTTGGATCTACAATAGCCAGCATCAGCCGGTCAACCAGTCTTCTGATGGTTCCATTATAGAGGGTGCCGTCGCTGCCTTCTTCTACGATCTCGTTGACGGTCCGAACGAGCCAGACGGCGCCTCGAATCAGGCCGATGGTGACGATGATGCGATCCAGTATTCCGGGAAGTATGTCTCTGATATTGTCAAGACGTGTAAGGTGGACGGATCAGTGAGAGCAAATGGAATTGACCACCTCGTGTACTGTTTCGAGCGCCAGATAGACCAGGAGTCGAGAATTCCAGCATCTATTTCGTGACCCGTTTCCCTGATCCATCGTCCTTCTATGAAGGTGCAGCAGAGCCCGGCACTTGGAGCCAGTCGCTTATCCGGGCTCAGTGGCTCAATGATCTTTACGGTCAATGATCATCAAAGGGGGGCCCAGGCTATGGAGAATAGATGAATTTCGCTGGTCTGCCTGCTCATCAGCATGATTCCAATGAGTGCGTGTGGCCAGAGCACTACGATAGACCTTACATCAGTGCGGGTAAGGGTTGAGGGGACGGTCAGAGATGGTGCGGGATCACCAGTTGCTGGGGCCACTGTTCGGGAAACTCACTATGATGCTCGCGCTGGCGGTCGCATATTTCTCGGTACTGACGTGGACATCACTGATTCCAACGGCACCTATGCGCCAACCCCCACCGTTGCCATGGTTCCTTTTGACGGAATCGTAGACGTCAAAGCAATCCCAGGGCCCGGCTCGACGCTCTCGTCCGACAGCGTCATCGGGGTGACTGTGCATTTTGATTCGACGGCAGCACCAGTGACACCGCCGTCGTGAACCTTGTGCTTCAGTAGGGGGGGCAGATGATCGGAAGGGCCGTGGCAACGCCCCACCCTCCCCCCGGGGGGGAGAGCCTCCTTGAAAGCCCGCGCTACGAACTGCCAGGTCGGCTCGAGTCGTCGACGGCTGCTAGCGGCAGCAGATCCCGGTGAAACCGGGCAGGCGACCTATCCCTTCGGGCACGCGCCCGGGCCCGCCTGCTGCTGCACACGGGAACCACGCTGGAGTGGCTGGCGCTGTATGTTCTCGCCGTGCCGTGGTGGAGAGTGGTGTAGGACGGGACGGGCCAGCCCGAGCCCCTTGCGGGTTTGAGAATCGGCTGCAGAATACCCCGAAAGCCCATCAGAGACCTGCTCAACCCTGTGGCGAATATTCCGGCGTGGAATCTGTCAGGAGATGATCGTTGCCCAAGCGAGCAAAGAAACGCACCAAGCCCGCAAATCAACCGCCCCCCTCGGCTACGAGGCCGAGCTCTGGCAGATGGCCGACGCCCTGCGCGGCAGCATGGACGCCGCCGAGTACAAGCACGTCGTCCTCGGCCTGATCTTCCTCAAGTACATCTCCGACGCCTTCGAGGAGCAGCACGCCAAGCTCGACGCCGAGCAAGCGAAGGGCGCCGACCCGGAGGACCCCGACGAGTACCGCGCCGAGAACATCTTCTGGGTGCCGCCCGAGGCGCGCTGGGCGCACCTCAAGGCGCAGGCCCAGCCAGCCCACCATCGGCCAGCTCGTCGACGACGCCATGGCCGGCATCGAGCGCGACAACCCCGCGCTCAAGGGCGTGCTGCCCAAGGACTACGCCCGCCCCGCGCTCGACAAGACGCGCCTCGGCCAGCTCATCGACCTGATCTCCAACATCAAGGTCGGCGACGCCGAGGCCGCGCGCCAAGGACGTGCTCGGCCGCGTCTACGAGTACTTCCTCTCCCAGTTCGCCAGCGCCGAGGGCAAGAAGGGCGGCGAGTTCTACACGCCCCGCTGCGTCGTCAAGCTGCTGGTCGAGATGCTCGAGCCCTACCAGGGCCGGGTCTACGACCCCTGCTGCGGCTCCGGCGGGCATGTTCGTGCAGTCGATGGAGTTCATCCGCGCCCACGCGAACGGCAACGGCAACGGCGGCAGTGGCAGGCGAAGGCCGACATCTCGATCTACGGGCAGGAGTCGAACCACACCACCTGGCGGCTGGCCAAGATGAACCTCGCCATCCGCGGCATCGACGGCCAGATCGCCCACGGCGACACCTTCCACAACGACCGCCACCCCGACCTGAAGGCCGACTACATCCTCGCCAACCCGCCCTTCAACATCTCCGACTGGGGCGGCGAGCGGCTGCGCGGACGACAAGCGCTGGCAGTACGGCGCGCCGCCGGCGGGCAACGCCAACTTCGCCTGGGTGCAGCACATCGTCCACCACCTCGCGCCGACGGGCGTCGCGGGCTTCGTCCTCGCCAACGGCTCGATGTCCTCGAACCAGTCCGGCGAGGGCGAGATCCGCAAGAACCTCATCGAGGCCGACCTCGTCGACTGCATGGTCGCGCTGCCGGGCCAGCTCTTCTACTCGACGCAGATCCCGGCCTGCCTCTGGTTCCTCGCCCGCGACAAGCGAGAACGGCACAGGTTCCGCGACCGCCGCGGCGAGGTGCTCTTCATCGACGCCCGCAAGCTCGGCCGATGGTGGACCGCACCCACCGCGAGCTGACCGACGAGGACATCGCGCGATCGCCGGCACCTACCACGCCTGGCGCGGCGAGAAGGACTGCGGGCGACGTACGACGGACATGCCCGGCTTCTGCAAGGCGCCACGCTGGAGGAGATCCGCAAGCACGGCCACGTGCTCACCCCCGGCCGCTATGTCGGCGCCGAGGCGGCGGAGGACGACGGCGAGCCGTTCGACGAGAAGATGGGGCGGCTGGTCGCGACCTGCGCGAGCAGCAGGCCGAGGCCGCGAAGCTCGACGCCGCGATCGCCGCGAACCTGAGGGAGCTTGGGTATGGCGGGTGAGTGGCGCGAGCGTTACCCTCGAGCAGTCAGGATCGCAGCCGAAGCGCGGTCGATCTCCATTCGGGCTCGACATCGTGCAGCGCGGCACTCGCGTACACTGAGTGGCGTGCCGGTCGTGCGGGTCAGCGACATGCGCATGGACGGATCGACGTATCGAGGCGCGTTCGCGTTCTCGCCGAGATCAGGCGCGACGCTCGGCGACACGCCTTCCAGCCGGCGACCTATTGATCACGCATCGCGGGAACTGCTGGCGAAGTCAGCTTTGTTCCCGGCGCGAGCCTGCGGTGCTATGTGGACCAGCGCTGATGCGGCTGCCGTCGATCCAGACGAGCGTAGATCGACGCGTCTGCTTCTACTGCTCTCCTGCAGGCGTCGAGCTGCGAGCATCAGTCGAACTCGTCGGCGTCGCGACACGACCGGCAGCCGCATGTCAACCTCGGAGACTCGTTGAAGCTTCGACTTCCCCTCCCGCCGCTCGCCGAACAACGCGCCATCGCCCATATCCTCGGCACGCTGGACGACAAGATCGAGCTGAACCGGCGGATGAGCGAGACGCTGGAGGCGATGGCGCGGGCGCTCTTCAAGTCCTGGTTCGTCGACTTCGACCCCGTCCGCGCCAAGGCCGAAGGCCGCGACCCCGGCCTCCCCCCGCCCCTCGCCGACCTCTTCCCCGACCGGCTGGTCGACTCCGAGCTCGGGGAGATGCCGGAGGGGTGGGAGCTGAAGGCCTCGGCAAATCGCGCACTTCCTCAATGGTCTTGCGCTGCAAAAATTCCCGTGCGAACGGCGCGATGGCTGCCGGTTATCAAGATCGCCCAACTGCGCGCGGGCAATACCGAACGGAGCCGATCGTGCAACTGCTGATCTCGACCCTGACTATGTCGTTGAAGACGGGGACGTCCTGTTCTCTTGGTCCGGGTCTCTGGAGTGCGTCCTTTGGGCAGGTGGTCGAGGGGCGCACTCAACCAGCACTTATTCAAAGTAACGTCGAGAGACGTTCCCAAAGTGGCTCTGCTATCTGGGAGTGCATTGGCACCATCTTGATGATTTTCGCCAGATTGCAGCCGGCAAGGCGACGACGATGGGCCACATTCAGCGACACCACCTGTCGCGTGCGAGATACTCGCCGTTCCGCCGACTCCCATTCTTGGTTCGATGAATGCTCAGTTCTCCCTGATCGTCGAGAGTCTCTGGAAGCACGGGGTCGAATCGCGGACGCTCGCGACTGTACGCGACCTATTGCTACCGAAGCTCGTCTCCGGCGAGCTTCGGGTGAAGGAGCAGCAGAGAACTTCGTCGAAAGGTCGCTTTGATGCCAAGAATCCGCAAAGTGGAGATCACTCATTTCAGGGGAATTCGCCACTTGGAATGGTATCCCTCTTCTGGGATCAACTGCCTGCTTGGTCCAGGAGATAACGGTAAATCATCGATTCTTGACGCCATCGACCTGTGTCTCGGAGCGCGCCGGAACGTCCAGTTCACTGATGCGGACTTTCATTTGCTCGATGTGGAAAAACCAATATCCATCGAGGTCACGCTCGGGGAGCTCGACGAGGCACTGAAGAACCTCGATTCTTACGGCATGTACGTGAGGGGCTTTGACCCCGACACCGGAGCGCTTGAGGACGAACCCGAGAAGACGTTGGAAACTGTGCTGACGGTGAGACTTAACGTCGCGAGTGACTTGGAGCCGGAATGGACTCTGGCGTCTGAGCGAGCGGAAGCGCAGGACTTGACGCGCAACCTGCACTGGGGTGACCGCTTGCGGCTGGCTCCAACACGTATTGGGGTGATGGCCGAATATCATCTGGGCTGGCGCCGCGGCTCCGTATTGAATCGCGTCTCGGAGGAACGTGCGGATGCGTCGGCGGCCTTGGCCAAGGCCGCCCGCGATGCCCGGACCGCGTTCGGCCAGGAAGCGCAGGGTCAACTGGGGGGGGCGTTGGGCATCGTGGCGGAGACGGCGAAGGAACTTGGCATTCCCGTCGGCGAGAACATTAGGGCCATGCTCGATGTTCATTCCGTCTCGTTCAGTGGTGGGACCATCGCGCTTCATGCCGAGAACGGTGTGCCGCTTCGCTGTCTGGGGATTGGTTCGACGCGGCTGTTAATCGCTGGCCTCCAGCGAAAAGCGGCGA